>CAVSEQ010000001.1:0-156829 GCA_963727095.1 Candidatus Aminicenantota bacterium
GTCAAGCTCGACCAATGTTCGAGCGGAGGTTTTGTGCGGCGGAATGCCTGCCGCGATCTGGCCGACCGCTACCGCGCTGAGCTCCGGATCACCATGCGGGACCCGGACCAGGAAATGCGCGATCTTTCGGGCGGAAACCAGCAGAAAACGCTTATGGCCCGCTGGCTCGCTGCAGCGCCTAAAGTGCTGATCGTCGATGAGCCGACCCGCGGCATCGATGTCGGCGCCAAGGTCGAGATCCATCGGCTCCTGCGCGAATACGCACGCGCCGGTCACGGCGTCATCGTGGTCTCATCGGAGATGCCGGAGCTCATCGGGCTTTGCGACCGGATCCTCGTCCTGCACGAGGGCCGGCTGGCGGGCGAGGTCGACGGGAAGACCGCGACGGAACAGCAGCTCATCCATCTTGCCATGGGCGCCGCCGGGGCAGCCTGCTGAAGAGATTGGATCTTGCTTTTCGGGTTCGCATCGCGTTCTCGGCCCACGGGTTTGTAAACATGCCCGTTTCGCACAGTGCCAATATCTCCGGGCGACCATGCTAAATTGATTCCAAATGAGCAAAAACTCCTTGGGAATCCGTCTTATCCCTTGACAAGCTCATGCTGTTGTGGGAAAATACAACAGTAATAGTCCTAAGACTAAAGGAGGAGGCATGAAATTTGGAGAGTTTGTCCATGCCGCGCGAATCAGAAAGGGCTTGACGCTCCGGGAATTTTGCCGAATAACGGGAATTGACCCCGGCAACTGGAGCAAGGTCGAGCGGGGTCTCCAGGCTCCCCCGAAAAGTCGAGCCATTCTCAAGGAAATAGCCAAAGCCCTGGGCCTAAATGAAGGATCAGACGAGTTTCTTACTGTTCTTGAGCTTGCCAGCATCAGTTTCATTCCCACGGAGCTCCTGAACGATAATTCTATCGTCGAAAAGTTGCCTTTATTTTTCCGAACTCTGAGGGGCGAGAAACCTAGCAAACAGGAACTCGAGAGGTTGATTGAAAAAATTCGGGAGAGCTAGTTGCCGAAACATCGACCAATATTTATTGAACCTCCGCATTTAAGCTTTCCATATATCCGGCAGAAGGCCGATGAGTTTCGCGAAAAATATGTAACCCCTCGCGATCTGCTTCCCGTGCCCATCGTAGAAATAGTTGAAATCACCTTTGGGCTTATTCCGATCCCGATCTTCGGACTCCTTGATTCTGATGAGAATATTGATGGATTCCTGACCAGGGATTTGAAGAGCATCTGTATTGACCGGGATATTTATCTCAATCCGCGGAAAGAAAACCGCCTCCGCTTTACCTATGCGCATGAGATCGGCCACTTGGTTCTCCATAAAACTGAAATTCAAAAATGTGATTTCAGGACTGTGGAAGATTGGAAACATTTTCACGAAGATTTTCGTCGAGAGGATCTGAACTGGTTTGAGCAACATGCCTATGAGTTCGCTGGACGGTTGCTGGTGCCGAAAGCCGCCCTTGCATCGGAAATCGCGGCCCTCGCCCCGAAGATCGAGATGTATAGGACGATGGGCGGCGATGATGAGGAAGGCCTTATAGATGCAGTCGCGGTAGAAATAGGTCCGAGATTCCAAGTTTCGCCGGAGGTCATTTCCAAGCGAATTCATAAAGAAAAGCTTCAGCCGTTGTTTCGTGTGCGGCGGTAATCGAACGGGCTGCCAAGTTTTTCTAAAAGGCTGGCACCGATTTTGTCGCTGAAAGCGGGAGGCATTTCCTTCGAGCCGTCGATCGCCCTTTGCGCGGCAGTGATTCTGCCGGCATCAAAAGACTCCTTGTGGATAATCGATACGATCCCAGGCAGGCCGCGCGCATTGGGTTTGGGAATCGATCGACTCTGGTACTGGTCCGCAAAAATGGTTTGGGTGAATTGTGGTATGATGGCCGGTAAACTTTGGCTGAGGCCGACATTGAAAGGACGTTGACGATGATTGAAACGAGTATGGGAAAGAAACTTCGGCTGCGGCGGGTTTTCCGGAACGGGAAAATGCTCGTCCTGCCGTTTGACCATCCGATTTATTTCGGGGTGCAGCCGGGAACCGAAGACCCCGGGAAGCTGCTGGCGCTGGCCAGGGACAACGGCGGGACGGCGGTCCTCGTCACAGCCGGAGCGCTGCGCGCCGGTCTTGATGAGGTCGGCGATCTCGGCATCATCATGCGGATCGACGCCACGCTGTGCCACAAGACCGGGCCGGATACGGTCATGCACCTCCTCCACAACGCCGAGGAAGCGTCCGAGCTCGGCGCCGATATGGTCGTCCTGAACTGCTATATCGGGACGGGAGAGATCGAGGAGGAGTCGGCGCTTCTCGAAAAGCTGGCCACGATCTCCGCCGAATGCGAACAGATCGGCATGCCGCTCTGCGCCGAGATCATCCCGAGGGTCAAGTATGACGACCCGGCCCAGAAAATGCCGACATCTGAGGACATGGCCATGGCCATGCGTCTCGGCCTGGAATATGGCTGCGACGTCATAAAGACGGTATACAACGGCGATCCTGAAGGCTACGCGAAAGCCGTTGCGGCCGGGCACCTGCCGGTCATCATGGCTGGCGGACCCAAGACATCGGATGAGCTCGATTTCTTCCGCCAGGTCTACGCCGCCATGACGCACGGTGCGTGCGGCGTCGCCATCGGCCGCCGCGTGTGGGGAAGCAAGAACCCCGTCGCCGCGTTCAAGGCGATCAAGGCCATGGTGCTCGACGGCGCCACGGCCGACCAGGCGATCGCCCTCTATAAAAAAAACAAGCGCTAAACGGCCATCGCTAAAAAGCACCCGAGCGCAGGCTTCCTTGACTTACCGCCGTGGCTTGATTTATTATTCGGGACGGCGGTTGATGCAATAACACGGCTCAAGGGCCTGAGCCGCCGACTCATCTCCGCGGGATCTCATCGCTGGAACATTCGTGAAGGGCGTCGGGAACGACTTCCGAGCGATGGAGGAACCGTGAGAAATAAATCCTTAGCAAAGGCTATCCTGGGATTTTTCGTGTTGGCGGGAATGGTCGGGCTGCTTGGGGTCGGCTCCCGCGCCGGATCTCCCTCCGGCTCTGCGGCCGCGGCCAGCTCCAGTTTGTCGCCTGAGCAGAAAATCGTCATCAAGACCGAGAACGGCATTCCGGTCGTCTATAACCCGAAGGATCCCGCCCCGCCCGCAGGAGGCCCCACATCGCTGACCTTGAAACTCGACCTGACCATAGGCCAGGAATCGGGCGACGAGAATTACATTTTCGCCGACATCCAATACGTTCTCGTCGATGATCAGGAGAACATATACGCGCTCGACGGAAAGGACGTCAAAATCAAGGTCTTTGATAAGACCGGGACATTCCTCCGGGCATTCGGGAAAAAGGGGCAGGGCCCGGGAGAAATCGGGTCACCCAGTCGTCTGGAGGCGGCGCCGGGCGGGAAAGTTATTCTCAGCGATGCCGGAAACCACAAGTTTCTCTATTTTTCGCGGGACGGCACTGTGCAGCGAGAGCTCCTCATGGGAAAATTCTCGACGTTGAACAGGTTCAAGTTGGACTCTCAGGGCGCTATTTATGCGGCGATTTACTCCTTTGGCGGGCCGAGTGGGGACTCGATGACTTGGGAAATCAAGAAATTCAGCGCCGATTTCCAGCTGTTGGGCACGCTGGCGAGTGTCGAAGAAAAAAGAGCGGGGCAGGTGCTAAAAGCCTACTCGCCGTCGCTTGCACTTGCGGTGACCGGAAAAGACAATGTGATTTGGGCGGTCACGCAAACCGATAAGTACGAAGTGACTGTTGCGGCCCCGGACGGCAAAGCCCTCAGGAAGATCATAAAAGACTGGGCGCCCGCCGCGATTACGGCGGCTGGAAAGAGTAAATTGATCAAGGACAATTTTGGCGACCGGGGCATCCCGCCTGGTTACACCTTTGAAGTTCCCGACCACTACCCTGCACTCCTAAATTTTGTCATCGATGACCGCGATGGGCTGTTTGTCCGTACTTACGCGTATGAATCGAAGGCAGGACAAGAGTGGATCTCACACGACGTCTTCGACGCCGAAGGCCGCTACGTGGCCAGGTTCAGCCTCCCCGAGGGTGAGATGGTTTTCGCCGTTCGGAAAGACAAGCTCTATTCCAGGGTCGCGGAAAACGACCAGGGTATTCCGCAGGTGAAGCGCTACGCCATGATCTGGAAATAGCGATAATCGCGACCGAGCTCTCGAAATGCCGGTACATTGAGCCCGGGGTTGCTCCTCGCTACGCCTGAGCCGCTCTCCCTTTTTATTTCAGGAATAGTTCTATCACCGGGATTTCGACGTCGGGCTTGGCGATGGGAAGCTGCAGGGTCAGCACGTTCGCCGGCTTGACGCCTTTATTGCCCGGCGTCGCCACCGCGGGCTCGATTCCCTCCTCGGTGTACCGGATCTCGGACGCGTCATTCAGAAGCTGAGCGTATTTCACCTTCCCGGCGTAGCCGTCCAGGCGAAGGATGTCGATCGGCCAGCTTAGTACGTGGACGTAGAGCCTTTTCACGGCTGCGTTGTACGTCAGGAGGCAGTCCTTCGGCGCCTTGAACTCTGCCGGCGCCTGGGTGCAGCCGTAGATCGAGCGGCTGTTGACCTTCATCCATTCGCCCATGGCCTGGAGCCTGTCCGTGGCCCGTTTGTCGAACGTCCCGCGCGCCGTCGGCCCGACGTTGAGGATGAGGTTGCCGCCTTTGCTGACGGTCTCGATGAGCATGCCGATGAGCTGGTGGACCGACTTCCAGCTCGTTTCGTCGCGGTAATAGCCCCATGAGCCTGAGAACGTCTGGCACGTTTCCCAAGGGACGGGCTTGCCGTCGACCTGGACCCAATCCGTCGGCATTTCCTGCTCCGGCGTCCTGTAATCCCAGCCTCCCGGAACGTCGAGAAGATCCAAACGGTCATCGACGATGATGCCCGGCTGCAGCTCGCGGATCATCTTGATCAGTTTTTCCGACTGCCAGTCGTTCCGGCCCTTGCCGTTCTTGCCCGGGAAAGAGAAATCCATAAACAGGACGTCGATCGTCCCGAACTCCGTCATGAGCTCCTTGACCTGGTTGTAGAGGTATTCCTGGTACTTGCTGAAATCGCGGCCCTTGGCCTTCTCCATGAAGTCCTTGTTTCCCCACATCGGATGGCAGCTGTCGACGGTGTAATTGGGGTTATGCCAATCAAGGAGCGAATAGTAGAAGCCGATTTTGAGGCCCTCGGCCCTCGCGGCCTCGACCAGCGGCTTCAGGAGGTCTCTCGCAGCGGGCGTGTTGGGGGCCTTGTAATCCGTGTATTTCGAGTCCCAAAGGCAGAAGCCCTCGTGATGTTTCGATGTGACGACGATGTACTTCATGCCGGCGTTCTTGGCGGCCCGGGCCCATTCCCTCGGATTGTAGAGGTCGGGGTCGAACCGGTCGAAATACTTCTGGTAGGCCTCGTCCGTGATCTTTTCGTGGTTCTTCACCCATTCGTGACGGGCCGGCAGGGCATAAAGCCCCCAGTGGATGAACATCCCGAACCGGGCATCGGTCCACCATTTCATCCGGGCTTCGCGCTGGGCGGGGGTTTCCGCGCCAGCGGCGAGGCTCGAAACGAAAAACGCAAGGCAGAGCACGATCGCGGTTTTTACGAGAACATGTTTGGACATCGGGACTCCTAAGATCGGGTTCGAACGTCCCCGTTTTAACCCAGCAGGGGC
The DNA here is from genome assembly GCA_963727095.1 of Candidatus Aminicenantota bacterium. Lineage (GTDB taxonomy): Bacteria > Acidobacteriota > Aminicenantia > Aminicenantales > Saccharicenantaceae > CAVSEQ01. Next base: position 5,693 of record CAVSEQ010000001.1, read on the forward strand.
TCGCATTGCAAGTCCCTGATATGGCTGGCCCCGGCTTCCAAGGCGGGGACAAGAAGCGAGGCTCAGGGTTAACCCCGAACAAGCCCCGGCATTCATGCCGGGGACTCGAGGGGTTGACAGAGCGGAATGACCAGAATAGAGTCCTATTCACAAGTCATCATGAAACAGATCGCTGAGCGGCACGCGCCAAAATGGTGCGGAAGAAATAACGAAAATTGTCCTAAACGATGTTTTCGATCCTGACACTCGGAGGTCACTTATGTTAAAGACAAAGGCCCAAAGGATTTTAGTTTTAGCGATTCTCGGCGCTCTTGCGATTTCCCATAGTTTCGGCCAAGAGGCGAAGGCTATGGCCCTCGGCGCCTCTCAAAAGCAGGCGATCGTGGACGAGGTTTCGAGTCTCCTGAACAAGTACTATATCTTCCCGGACACGGCGATGAAAATGGAGGAGTTCATCCGCGGCAAGCTCAAAAGCGGCGATTATGACAAAATCGCTGACGCCGGCGAATTTGCCCGGGCGGTTTCACAAGACCTTTTTGCCGTAAGCAAGGACAAGCATCTGGCCTTTGCCTATGCCCCCGAGCGGGTGGCTGAATACAAACGAAGGCAGAGCCGGAATGAGGACGAAGCCAAGGCTGCCCGCGAACGTATGCTTGCGGCCGAGAAACGCGACAATTTCGGCTTTCGCAAAGTGGAACGCCTGGGAGGAAACATCGGCTATCTTGATTTCCGGGGCTTCGTGTCAGCCGAGCAAGCCGGCGGAACGGCCGTGGCCGCGATGAACTTCCTGGCCAACTGCGACGCTGTTATCATCGATTTGCGCCAGAACGGCGGCGGCGATCCCTCGCAGATTCAATTGATCAGCTCTTACTTTTTCCGGGAGCCGGCGCACCTCAACGATCTCTATTTCCGGGCTGAAGACAGGACGGAAAACTACTGGACGCTTCCCTATGTCCCGGGCCCGAAGCCGGTGGACGCCGACCTGTATATCCTCACAAGTGCCGCCACATTCTCCGGGGCCGAGGAATTCAGCTACAACATGAAGAACCTGAAACGCGCCACTCTGATCGGGGAGACGACAGGCGGCGGGGCGCATCCTACCCGCGCCATGCCCGTCCAGGAGAAATTCGTCCTCAACGTCCCCGCTGGCCGGGCGATCAATCCGATCAGCAAAACGAACTGGGAGGGAACGGGTGTCACTCCGGACATTCCGATTCCAGCCCCGCAAGCGTTTGACAAGGCCTACATAATGGCTTTGGAAAAACTGGCCGCCAAGGCCTCCGATCCCGAGAGGAAAGCCGAACTTGATTGGGCCCTTACGGGACAACGGGCCAAGCTCAATCCGGTGCATGTCGACGAAAAGACTCTAAAGACCTATGCCGGATTCTATGGAGATCAACAAGTCGTCCTTGAAAACAGCATTCTCCAGTACCAGAGGACGGGCCCGAAATATAGGCTGACTCCCTTGACGGCAACGCTTTTCGCTGTGGAAGGCCTCGATTTTTTCCGCATCGAATTCGTCGTGAAGGGCGGCAAGGTCATTGAGCTGGTCGAGATGTACGACGACGGCGAACGGCAACCGTCGCCCCGGACAAAATAGCGGGCGCCACAAGCACCAACGTACCGATGGACAAAAAGTCGTTACTGGTTAAGCTGCACATCAATGAGGCCAAAAACGGCCTCCATGGGAAAATCTATCGGGAGATGGACTTCAGTGACATCCTTTCCTACGGCCGAAGTCACTAGAATTCCCTAAATAGCTTTAGCTGAGGGTTTTCCTTTTCGAGATAAGACCTGACTTTCGCCCAGAATTCTTTTGCCGTTTTGTGGATCGCCTCAGCCTCCCTTCTTCCGATCAATCCTCTGGGGTCATAAATACAGCCATTCCTTTTGATACGGAATTTTTGGATCTTATTAATAAACTCTTCATACTCAGGCCCCAGAATTTCACCGGCTGCGAGAAACGTGGTTTTATGCTGCTCGCCGTCGTCGGGCCTATAGCCCTTCAAGAGAGTCACAACGCGGCTGACCTGAAGCAATCCGTCGTAAAAAAGCTTAAAGGCCGCTTCGCCGACCTTATCCTGCACGAACTTGGCGGCCTCAAAATTCCTGCGGGCGGCATCAAGCATGTCATTCAGATAGTCAAGATCAGCCTTCTGCTGTTTGAGTTTCCCTTCGTGCACGAGCTTAGCTAAGACGGCGCCGGAGTTCATGTTCGTTCCCCAGAATCATCAAAGGCCTGGAAATAATGTCTTTAATGAAAGAACCAGTTTTTGACTTTTGTACGAATTCGGCTTCGCCCGCGATGTGATAGTTAATCTCTCTGCCGACCTGATCCTCGACCTTTCGTACGGCTCTGTAAACGTCCTCCTCAGCGGGGTCGCCTACGATAAACAGGTCGATGTCAGAATCAAACTTCATGGAATCCTTCGCATACGACCCGAAAAGAAAGGCGAGGGACACGCCCTTGATCTTTCCGAGCTCCGACTTAAGCTCCACTTCAGCCCCAAAGGTTTTGCGGACGATCGACTCGATTTCCTTGAGTAATGCGCACCTTGCGTTGAGCCTATAAAAGCTCAGATTGCCCTTTTTCATAAGGACGATGAGATCCATGGCTAAAAGCTTGTTCAACTCCCGCTTGGCCGTGCCCGGCGTCGTTTTCGCGAGACGCGCAATCTCGCTTAAGTAGAATTCCTTCCTCTGATTATAGACGAACAACAGTATGATTTTTCTCCGAATCGCAGATCTTGTAAAAATACCCAGCATGATGTACTCGGTTTTGAATAAATATTTACTCAATATTGAGTAAAAGTCAAGTTTCTTTGACTTCGGGAAAGGATCTGGAAGAAGACAAGAGAAGGACCTAGGAAGGAATGAGGCCGTAAAATATTGTGACTCAGGACGAAGCGCCGGAATAGTGCCGGATTCCGATACGCCAGAAAACACGCGCGGCCGTGAAAAGAAACGCGGCGAACACCCAAGCGCCGATCAGGATCCGCCATGCTAAACGTCCGGCCAATGCCTGGGCCGGCACCGTTATGGCAAACGCGACCGGGACGAGAAAAGTCAGGGCAAAGCGCAGCCAGCCGGGATAGATGCTGACGGGCCAACGGCCGGCCTCATAGACGCTTTGGAAGATGACCAGGATATTCTCGATGCGTACGAACCAGAATGCGGTGGTTGCCAAAATCAGCCAGAAGCTGTAGACGATGACACCGCCCGCCAGGAGCGCTACTCCGAAAGCCGAGGCTTCCCGAACTCCAACCCGCTCGCCCAGGCGCGCCAGAGCGACCGCCAGCACCGCGAATCCCAATCCGACATCGATGACCTTCCAAATCTCGACGCGCCAGATGCTGACGAGAAGTTGCGAATCTTCGGGCTTGGTCAGCGTGAAGTCCAGCGTGCCATCGCGGACCGCCTCGGTCAACTGCTCCATCCCCGGCTGGATCACGAGTCCGATGATTCCGCCCATAAAAAAATAGACGCCAACAAGGGCGACGAGCTCGTCCGCCCTCCAGCCGCCGAGGGTTGTGGTATGAGCGAAGACGATGGCCAGGCCCGCGAGAGCGGTCCCGAGCTCCAATGCCGAATCAGCCAGGTGAGCCAAGAAGTTGGCCGGATAGGCCATCTCCCCCATGGCGCCGACGCGCGCGAAGACCCAGAGGAGCCGGAAGAATCTCATGCCCCGACCGCCGAATAGTTCTTGACGCTGGCCCGCCAAGCAAACTTCACGATCACCGCGGCCGCTATCAGCCACGCCGCTTGGGCGCCGAATCCCGCGAGGGCTTGCCCCGGCGTCAGGCGTCCAAGGATGAGTTCCACGGGAAAGCCGACGGTCCAGCGGAACGGCAAAATCGTCGCCACCACCCGCAGGGGAGCGGGGAGAACGGCCAGGGGGGCAATTTGTCCGGAGAAAAAGAGCATGGCCATGAAATGGATCTGATTGATGGCGGTCACACGGGTCGTCCAAAAGGCGGCCAGGGCGATCGTCCATTCCACGAGGAATCTGACGAGAAATCCCAGGACGAGGGCCGGTACGAACACGGCCAGGCTCCAGGCCGCGAACCGGAATGCCGGATGGAAGATCGCGGTCAGTCCCACGGCGGCGCCGAACATGAACGGCAGGCTGACAACCTTGGAGGAAAGGTTGGCGGCGATGTCCGCGTGGATGGGGTGGACCGGATGGAGCAGGACCGGCGAGAACATCCCTTCCCGGACCCGGTAATCGAACTCATACATCACCCAGGTGAACGTCGCCTGGTTGACGAGCATGAGAACGATATAATAGGCGGCGAAACCCTTCGCGTCATATCCCCCGATGCTGCCGCCGCTCGAGCGCGAAACGGTCGACCAGACGACAAGATAGATGAGCGGCTCGAGGATATTGCCGATCAGCCAGATGAAGAGCGTGGCCCGGTATTGGAGCATCGAGGCGATGCCGGTCTTGAGCTCCTGGGCATAGATATCGGCCAGGCCTCTCACAGCGCCCCCTGGGCGAAGACCTGCTCGATGATCTCTTCGATCGGCGGGTCGGCGACGGTCAGGTCGATGACCGGCAGTTCCGCCAGAAGACGCTCTGTGACCCGAGCCGTCTCCGTCTTCGGAACGCGGAGTGTGGTCCTTCCGTCGTCGCACGAGACGACCTCGCCGAACGAGCCGAGGTCGGCGGCGCAGTCCTTGAGCTGGACCACGATCGTCTTGTGGGCCGTGAAGCGCTGGACGAGGCCGGTGAGCTCGCCGTCGAAAAGGAGCTTGCCGTGATGGATGACGATGACGCGCTTGCAGAGCGCTTCCACGTCCGCCATATAGTGGCTGGTCAGGAGGACCGTAGCGCCGTAGCGCCGGTTGTATTCCGCGATGAAGGCACGGATGCGTCGCTGCATGGTCACGTCGAGCCCGATCGTGGGTTCGTCAAGAAAAACGACCTGGGGGCGATGGAGGAGCGCTGCGGCGATCTCGCACTTCATGCGTTCGCCCAGCGAGAGGTTGCGCACGGGCTTGGCCAGCAGCGGTTCCAGCTCGAGGAGCGCCGTCAACTCGTCAAGCGTGCTTCGATAGTCGGCGGCCGGGATGCGATAAATCGCCCTGTTGAGTTCGAAGGAATCGGCCGCCGGAATGTCCCAAACGAGCTGATTGCGTTGCCCCATGACCAGGGTGATTTGACGGAGAAACGCCTTGTCCCTTTTCCAGGGAACGTAGGAGAGAACGGTAACCTCGCCGGAGGTCGGGTGCAGAAGTCCCGACAGCATCTTGAGGGTGGTCGTCTTGCCGGCGCCGTTGGGGCCCAGGAAGCCGACGATCTCGCCGGGAGCGAGGTCAAACGATATCCCATCCACGGCACGGACCTGGAGTTTGCGACGGTGCACGAGGCTGGCCAGCGCGGCCTTGATGCCCGGCTCGCGCTCGGTGACAACGTAGGTTTTCTTCAGGTCGCGGAGGCGGATGACGGCGGCTTCTTCCATGGATAATATATTAACATAGTGGGGATAACCTGTACCTCGGGACAGACCATGTCGTTGTGGTCGTCGCCGCCGATGTCGCCTAGGGCTTTTCCGATCGGGATGGTACAATAAAGCCAGGCGGTCGCGCCCGGGGCGGCACTTTGAAGGACGAGAAGTTTACGAGAATGTCCAGCACGCGCGTTGGGACGCGTCTATTCCCGGCGTTCCTGGCGCTGATCCTCGCGTGTCTGCCGGGCGTCCTCAGGGCCCAGCAGTCCGACCTCCTGGTGTCTCCGGGTAAGCTCAGTAAGGCCCACGCCGCGTACGCGGGCCTGGTTAATTGCCAGAAATGCCATACGCCCGGGAAGAAATCCGTCGACGAGAAGTGTCTGGCCTGCCATGACGAGCTGGCCGTGCGGACCGCGGCGGGGAGGGGGTTCCATCGGGACAAGAAGACGGGCTGCCCGACGTGCCACCCGGACCACCAGGGCCCCGATTTCCTGCTTGTCGATTGGCAGCCGCGTGAGTTCATCCACGCGAAGTCCGGCTACGCCTTGACCGGGAAGCACGCCGAAGTCACGGATTGCCGCAAATGCCACAACGCCCGCAATTCTCCGTCAGGGAAATCGGAGAGCACCTATCTCATCAAGAGCACCCGTTGCGGATTTTGCCACGAAGACGTCCACAAGGGGCAGTTCGCCAAGGACTGCGACGCCTGCCATGGGTTGGACGTCCCGCTCAAGGTCGTCAAGTTCAATCACGCGGCGGCGGCCTACCCGCTGAGGGGGGCGCATCAAAACGTCGCTTGCGAAAAATGCCACCCCCAAAAAAAATGGGCGGGAATGCCCTACGCGAATTGCCTGGACTGCCACCGCGATCCGCACAACCCGACCCTGGGAAATGCGTGCACGAAATGCCACACCGAAACGTCCTGGAAAACCACGTCCTTCAACCATGACCAGACCAAATACCCCCTCAGGGGGAAACACGGTGGCGTCAAGTGCGAGCAGTGCCACCGGAACGGCAAACTGGAGAAAATCCCCTTCGCCTCCTGCCACGATTGCCACGCGAAGGATCCCCATCAAGGCCAGTTCGAGAAAGACTGTGGAAGCTGCCACGATCTCTCGGGCTTCAAACCGGCGACTATGGATCATCAGACGACCCGCTATCCGCTGACTGGGAAGCACGCTACGGTCGCCTGCGCGAAGTGCCATTTTGCCGCGCAAGATAAGGGCCCGGTCATCTATAAGCCGCTGAAGACCGGGTGCGCGGATTGTCATAAAGACGCGCATCTTGGGCAGTTCACCAAGGCCTGCGAGTCGTGCCATCCGACCGTGGGGTTCGACCGGGGGACGCTCGCTTTCGATCACCAGAGAGACTCCTCGTATAAGTTGGAGGGGGCGCATGCGGCATTGAAATGCGACGCCTGCCATAAAAAAGAGATCGCGCCATTCCCGACCGGCGTCGCCGAAGCCGTCCGGTACAGGCCGCTCTCGGCGGACTGTGCTTCCTGCCATCCGGATTTTCACGGCGGTCAGGTGGGAACGGATTGCCGCAAATGCCATGACGTCGCCCGCTTCAAGCCGGCGTCCGGGTTCGCCCACGAAAAGACCCGGTTCTCCCTGAAAAACCTTCACGAAGCCGTGGCCTGCGACAAGTGTCACCCGCCGGTCAAGGTCACGGTGGCCGGCAGAGTCGTTGATTCGCCGCGCTACAAGCCGATTGAAACGAAGTGCGCCGACTGCCACAAATCCTACGATCATGGAACGACGGTCTACCCCCTGACAGGAAAGCATTCCGGCCTGGATTGCGGCGCCTGCCACAACGCGAAAACACCTTATCTTAAGCGTCTGAGAGAGACGCCGGCCGGAAAGTTCAAATGCCAGGATTGCCATTCAACCCGGCACCCGGGAAGACAGCAAAACTGTACGGACTGCCATACCACCAAGGGTTGGACCATAGATATCTACTGAACCGTGGCGGGCCGCGCCCTTCTAGATCTCTTTTTCGATGATCCGGATACCGATCTTCTCGAGCAGGGGAAAGGGCAGTTCTCCGCCGACCATGGCGAACACGTAGTCGTTTTCGATTTCCCGGTCGGCGTTGGATGTGGCGATAATCAAAGATTTCGGCTTGATCTCGCGGACGGCGCTTTCAAAGAACGCCTGGATATGGCCTTGCTCGATGGCGGCCATGATTCTCTCCCGGTTTCTGCCCTTGGCCTTCGGAAATCCGTCCCCGCGAACGATCAGAGTGATGCGGCACCGCTGGTTGAGGAGAGCCAGGGCCGATTCGAGCGCGGAATCCCCGGCGCCCGCGATCGCAACGCAGCTTCCGGCGAATTCCGTGGCATCGGTGAGCGCATAAAAGACCTTGGCTGAGTTTTCGCCCGGGACGTCCAGCCTCCGCGGATGACCCCGAGTTCCCAGGGCCAGGATGATTTTATCGCAGACGTAGTCCTTGCCGGAAGCCGATACGACAAACCGGTCCCCGTCCTCCCTGATTGACTCCATCTTAGCCCCGATCGTAACCGGGGCCTTCGTCGTCCTTAGAATCTTGTCCCAGACCTCGAGGAGCTTTTCCCGGGTTGTGTTCCCGATCCAGAGCGGGCCGAATAACGGCATATCGGCGGGCTCGGCCATCACGACTTTTTTCTTGGGAAAATTCTTGATCGTGTTGGCCGTGTCATTCTTCTCGAGGCAGACGGAGGGCAGGCCGAATCTCCGGCAGCTGAGGAACGCCGAGAGCCCGGCCGGCCCCGAACCGATGATCAAGACCTGAGGAACTTTGTCCGGGAAGACGTCCTTCATGATATGGTTCAACACAGCCCGGCCTTGATTGATGGCCTCCTTGATCAGCCCGGCGCCGGCCAGGGAGCCGATCACGTAGATCCCCTTGACGTTGCTTTCGAAATTATCGTCGATGTCGGGAACGCGGATCTTTATCCCCTTCCCATACTCGATCAGGACGTTGGCGCCCAGGGGACAGGCTATTTCGCACTCTCCGCAGCCGTCGCAGGCCAGCGGATTGACCAGAGTCGATTTTCCGTTGATGACGAAGAGGATCCCTTTCCGCCGGCAGGTCAGGACACAGGTCCCGCAGCCCACGCACAGGGATTTGTTGATGACGGGATGCATCTTCTTCCCGGAGGGATGCTGGCTCTCGATTTGGCCGATTTGCTCCTTCGTCAGCTTCGAAATGGGGATAATCCGGTTGGCGAGCTGCCTCGCCATCCGTTTTTTCTTGATCTCCTTCCTGACAAAGGGAAACAGCACGAGAAGGAAGAGCAGAGCTCCGATCACGAAAAGATAGAGATTCTCGGGGATCAGAGTATCCATGTGTTGCCCATTTTCATGCTGACGTAGATGTGAACGGCCAGGATGAGGAACATGAGTATAACGAAGGGAACGTGGAAAAGGTGCCAGTAGTACAAGATTTTCTGAGTTCGATCAAGGAATTGTTTCCTCCGCATCAAATTCTCGCGCCGCAAGACGAGCTTCAGCAATTTCCTCCGTTCACCGGGGTGCACAGCCTCGGTTTTCTTCACGGCCCGGTTGAACGTGGCCCGCAGTCGGAACCCTTCCCTCAGGCTGCGCAAAGGGCCGGAAGGCGTCGCGGAGAGGCTTCTCTCGAAATCGGCCATCCGGTCCCAGAAAGGGTGGCCGCGGGGAATCCGTTTTCTAAGCTCGTAGGTGACGGCGATCTCCTCCGCTTCGAGATCGATCCGGCTGAGCTCCGTTCCCGAGATTGAACGAGGAATGGATTGGTAGATGTACCGGCCGACGATGCCGCTTGCCACAACGAAAACCATGGACCAGAACGATATCCCCACAAGTCCGGAGAACCTGAAAACCGTGTGGAGCAAAACGAGGACAGGCCCGGAAATTCCGAGAAAGATATGGACCTCGAGCCAGTCGTTCGCATTTCCCCATTTCCACATGAACCGCAGCCGCTTGCGCAGGGAATAGCCGAGGAGCAGGACCATGAAAAGCGCCCCGAGGATGCCTAGGAAATGGCCGACGGAACCGCTTTGGCGGAGGACCGAATGCAGGGGCAGGCGAACTCTGTTGCTGGGAGGGGCAAGATAATAGGTTCGTCCGAACCAGAACAGGCCGGCGACGCCCAGGAAGAAAACGACGTAGGCGGCCTTCACGCCGAGCCTGATTTTCATGACGTTTCCGAAGCCAATTTTTTCCGTTTCCGCCCGCTGATGTTGGCCTGCCCGTACTGCAGAGTGACCTGGCCGGAGAGTTTGTCTCCATCGATCGCGGCGGAGTAATCGAGCGTCATCGTGTTCACGGTCACCGAGAACCGCAGGATGTTGTTTTCGAAGGTCAGGTTGTCCATCTTCGTGGTGCCCCCCGACCCCGTATACTTTCCCTTGAGAAGACCGTCTTCGAGGAAAAACTCAAAAATGAAGGTGTACGAGGCATCCTCCGTTTGGACATCCCACGTCCCCAGAAGCGTTTGGTACTTCTGGTCCGGGGTTTGTGTCTGACTGATGGACAGGGACGTCAGCGCCAAGACCGATAAACCAGCCAGGAATAAGCTCCACAGATTTCCTTTTCTGGCCATCATTCGTTCATCACTTCCTTCTGGCGTCGGAGGCGCATGTTGGCGTCCATTATCCCACTCCGGACGGCCGGCATCAAGCAAGGGACGATACCGCTTTCAGTGCCGGCGCCGTTTCCGTGTCCTTGACGCTGAGCCTGGACTTTAATAATCCTCGCTGCTCTCCCGCAACACGGATGGGCCTCTCCCCTCGGGCAATTGCCGTGCGTATGGAGCAGAGTGTGCTTAAATGTGCCTAGTTCCGCCCCATGCCTCCGATTGGGGAGACGTTCGGAGATCTTCGGGTTCGGATGGTGACCCTTCATTACCTAGTTGGTCCGTTCGCCGACGCTAAGCCCCGCCTTTCAATCCCCATCGCGGGATTCCACGGACGTGAGTCCGCGGAATCCCGCGATGGGGGCAGGCGCTCCAAAGCCAGCAAAAGTTGGATCCCACGGACGGATCCCCCGGCTGTCATCAAGAGGCCGCCTTCGGCAGTCTCTTGATGGCTGCGGGGGTTGAAGCCAACAGGATCCCCCGGCTGTCGGCTCGTGGAGCTTCAGGGCGGGGACAAGAAGCGAGGCTCAGGGTTAACCCCGAACAAGCCCCGGCATTCATGCCGGGGACTCGAGGGGTTGACTAATAGGATTAAGAGATTTAGTATTATTTAAGGCGAAAGATTTTGGAGGTGAGAGATGAAGACCGCGGGTGATATTCTTGCAGCCAATAATCAGGAGGTCTGGTCGATCTCGCCGACAGCCACTGTCTTCGAAGCGCTGAAGTTGATGAGCGACAAGAACATCGGAGCCCTGCCGGTCAGGGACAAAGGGAAAAAAGTCGTCGGCATCGTTTCGGAAAGGGATTATGCGCGTAAGGTCGTCCTCCTGGGCAAGGCGTCGAGCAAGACCCCCGTCGAGGTCATCATGACCCCAGCGTCCCAGATGGTCTCCATCCAGCCGGATACGTCTCTCGAGGTTTGCATGGGGCTGATGACCATCCATCACGTCCGCCACCTGCCGGTTTTTGCCGGCGAGAGGTTGATCGGAATGATCTCGAGCCGCGACGTGATCAAGGCCCTCATCGCCGAGAAAAACGGGTTTATCGACAATCTTCGGGACGTCTCCGACACGCTGTTCACCCAGAACTTCGATGACCATATCGCCGGCGGAAAGGGCTAGGCCGCCGGAACCTTGATCGGTGTTCCCACTCCGACCTTAGAATCTCCCTCCTAACGGCGAACGTAGATTCCGGACTGCCGACCTCCGCGTCGGGAGAAATATTTGTCGCTGATCAGGCGCAGCGATTTGACCCGTTCGCCGACGCTAAGCCCCGCCTTTCAATCCCGTTCGCGGAGCGGAGGAATAGCGAACTCCCGCTTCCGGGGCTGGCGCTCCAAAGCCTGCAAAAGTTGGATCTCCCGGCTGTCATCACGAGACTGCCGAGGGCAGTCTCGTGATGGCTGCGGGGGTTGAGGATCCCCCGGCTGTCAGCTCGTGGAGCTTCTGGGCGGGGACAAGAAGCGAGGCTCAGGGTTAACCCCGAACAAGCCCCGGCATTCATGCCGGGGACTCGAGGGGTTGACTTCCTGCGAGACGGTTCCCTCTAATCGCACCGCAGCAGAAATACGCTGAATGCTGGAGTCGGCACATCAAAAACTTATTTTTAGACGCGCTTGCGGAGAGAGTCTTGCTTGGCGACAGTGGCATGGGAACCATGCTCTACAGCAAGGGCATTCACCTGCATGCCTGTTTTGACGAACTCAACCTGACCAATCCTGGCATCGTTCAAGAGGTCCACCGTGAATCTGTCCAAAGCCGCGTGGACACCATCGAAACCAACACGTTTGGAGCCAACCGCTTCAAGCTAAAGAAATACGGCCTGAACGACAAAGTCGCGGAAATCAACCGATCCGGTGCACAAGGCTGGCCAGCGCGGCCTTGATGCCCGGCTCGCGCTCGGTGAAGCGATAGGTTTTCTTCAGGTCGCGGAGACGGATGACGGCGGCTTCTACCATGAATGACAGATTAGCATAGGCCGAAGGCTTTCGGGCGGCTTCCAGGGTTCGATCGTTTCGGCGGAGACGAAAACTGCCGCCCGAATACAGCCGTCGATCGCAGCAACGCGGAGCCGATGTCCTCTCCAGCGTTTTTCAGTGCAACCGGGATGCCGATGATCCCGTATAATAAGAGGATAGGGAGAATGCCTGAATGTTTAAGAATCTGCTGAACATTGCTCTGCGCAACCTCTGGAAAACAAAACTCTTTACCCTGATCAATATCGTCGGCCTTTCGGTGGGCATAGCCTGCTTTTTCCTGATCATGATCAACGTCCGCGACGAGCTCTCGTACGACCGGTTTCATAAGGACGGCGACCGAATCTACCGAGTCGCCCTGCAGCGGATCTACCCAAAGAACGTGATCTTCTACGCCATCATTCCCTATTCCATCGGTGACGCGATCACCGCGGACGTGCCCGATGTGGAAGGGATGACCCGGCTCATGAAAATGCCGGACCCCGTCATCATCCGGTATCAGCAGAAGACGTTCGAGGAGGACAAGCTGCTCTTTGTCGAGCCCGACTTCTTCAAGCTTTTCTCCATTCCCCTCATTAAGGGGAACCGGGAATCGGCCTTCTCGTCGAAAAACTCCGCCGTTTTAACCAAAACGGCCGCCCGGAAGTTCTTCGGGAGCGAGGACCCGATGGGCAAGTACTTGACGACGCCGCAGGGACCTTTCCTCGTCTCGGGAGTCTGCGAGGACCTCCCCGGCAACTCCCATTTGGAGTTCGAGGTGCTTGTACCCCTGGACCTTTTAAACTTCAAGAACCAGCCGAATTATGTTTCGTTCTCCGTCTACACTTATCTTCTGCTCCGCCCCGGCGCATCCCCCCGCTCCGTTGAGGCCAGGATGCCCGCCCTTGTGGAAAAGTACGCCGCCGGGCAGATCCAGCAGAACACCGGCCAGTCCTTCAAGGCCTACACGGCGGCCGGAAACGGCTACCGATACTTCCTGCAGCCGGTCCGTTCCATCCATCTTCATTCCAACCTGGAGACCGAGCTCAAGCCCAACGGGAATATCGCTTACGTCAATATCCTCATCGCCATCGCGGCCTTCCTGATTATCATCGCCTGCATCAACTTTACCAACCTGGCGACGGCCCGTTCCACCGCCCGAGCCAGGGAGGTCGGCATCCGCAAGATCGTCGGAAGCACACGGGGCGCCCTCATCCGCCAGTTTCTTTTCGAATCTCTTCTTGTAAGCGCCGTCAGTCTGATTGCGGCCGCGGCCCTGGCCAAGCTGCTGCTGCCGGTCTTCAACCAACTCACCGGAAAGCAGCTTCTCATTCATTATCTCAAAGACCCGTCTCAGCCGGCCCTGCTGCTCGTCATCGGTATCGCCGTGGGCCTGATGGCCGGCCTTTACCCCGCTTTTGTCCTTTCCTCTTTTCTCCCCGTCACCGTCCTCAAAGGACGGTTCAGCGGCTCCCGAAAAGGTATCCGGGTGCGAAACGCCCTGGTCGTGATGCAATTCGCGATCTCGATTATCTGCATCGCCATGACGCTTCTCGTGCACCGGCAGCTGGAGTTCATGCGCGCCAAGGACCTGGGCTTCAACCCGGCCCACATTGTTATCGTGCAACGGGCCTACGCGATCCAGGCGCGCGGCGAAGCTTTTATGCAGGAGGTCCGCCGCCTCCCGGGTGTCGTGACCGCGGCCGGGTCGTCGACCATTGTTTCCGGAGGGTACTATTTCGGCGTCATGTTTCAAGCCGAGGCAAATCCGGAAGTCAAGACGACGCGCGGCATGGTCATCGACGAAGACTTTATCCCGGCCTTGGGCTTGACGGTCACGCGCGGACGGGGATTCTCGCGCCAGTTCAACGAATCGCGCAACGTGATTATCAATGAGACTGCCATGAGAGAGCTGGGCTGGAAGGATCCAATCGGCATGAAGATCAGGCGGGCGGGCGGCCCCGACGAGCCAACGGGGGAGTACACGATCGTGGGCGTGGTCAAAGACTTCCATTACAATTCCCTGCATTCCCCGATCAATTCGTTCGTGTATTTCTGCTACGATGTGCCGAACCGGGCGTTCACAGACTTGAGCATCAGGTTGCGGCCGGAAAACGGCCCGGCCACCGTGGCCGCCATCGGCGCTCTCTGGAAATCGTTCAGCCCCACGGCGCCATTCAATTACGTCTTTCTGGAGGACGGGCTCGACCGGATGTACGCCAACGAGCGGACCTCGGGACGGGTATTCGGCCTACTGTCGCTCCTGGCCATCGTCATCGCCTGTATCGGGCTGTTCGGGTTATCAGCCTATGTCACCGAACTTAAGACAAAAGAAATCGGCATCAGGAAAATCCTCGGGTCAACGCCCTCGGGCATCGTCGCCCTGCTGTCAAAGGACTTTGCCAGGCTCGTCCTTTTGGCGGCCGCCATCGCACTCCCCATCGCTTATTACGCGATGAGCCGCTGGCTGCAGAACTTCGCCTACCGGACGGGCATCAGCCTCTGGATATTCGCAGCCGCCGGCGCCGCCGCTCTCATCATCGAACAGCTCACCGTGAGCTACCAGGCTTTGAGGGCGGCCCATACAAATCCCGCCGACGCGCTCCGCTTCGAATAGGCGTCGGACACCAAGAGTTTTTTTATCGGCACGTCGCACGGTTCAGCCGGACCAAGAGCGCTTCGTGTAGTTTAATCATTCCGAAAATGTTCCAGCATGCCCTGCGGTCTCAGAAACCATGTGCCGGAAGAAAGGACGCGGTCCTGGGAAAACGGACTTTGCCGAGGGCGGACGTCGTCATTTCAACCACCCGGCCAGCCAAAAATTCTTCAAATGGCAGGGAGACGGGACGCCTGAAGAAGTTCCCGGGCGGAAACCTTGGAAGATGTGCATTTTGGTATGATTTTTGCACAGCTTTCTTTGATATGGAGAAAGCAACCATGAACGGGATTTGTCAATTTCGAGTTGGCGATGCCTTTCGCTTAATCCATCAGAGCATAAGCCGTGGGGTTCACATGGCCGGACTTTACGGCCGCATCTTCGCCCAAGCCGGCTTTCCGCTCGGGAAGATTCATTCGGGGTTCATCGATTATGTCCGGAGTCTGGTATCCGTATTGAATGCCCACAGCCTGGCGGAAGACCAGCTGGCCTTCCCGCTGTTCAAGGAGCTTTTGCCACAGGCCCCCTATGAGCGACTGACCAACGAACATCTTGAGTTGATTCCTATCGTCGATGACCTCCGACTGGAGATCGGGCGGGTCGCCGACAATCCGGAGCCGCGTGCGCCTTTAGGCAGGATCGGCAACTTGCTGGAGAGACTGGCGGAGATTTGGGGGCCGCACATTGCGATCGAGGAGACCCATTTCTCTCCGGAAAAGATCGATGCCGTAATGAGCGCCGATGAACAGGCCCGTCTCCTGGCGCAGATCAGCGACGCCAATCAGAAACACTCCGGCCCGGATTATCTCGTTGTGCCGTTCACTCTCTTCAACCTGCCGCAGAAAGAACGCTCCCGTCTATCGGATCTGTTGCCGCCGGTCGAGCCGTGGCACCTCCTTCCGGTTGACTGGAAAGAGAAATGGCAGCCGATGGCTCCTTTCCTGCTGGTCTGAAACACAACCCCCGTAGCGCCGCGGCCTTGGCCGGAAACGCATAAGGAGTTCCCTCGACGGAGCCCTGATCACTATTGATTTGCGGAAGCCCCCAGCGGTTCTTGACAGCCCGAGTGTGGCGCATGAGAATGGATCCGCACGAAAGGAGAATCGACAATGTCCGCTTTCCGGCGAATCGTGACGGCCGCCTGTCTTGTGATCGTGCTGGTCGCTGCTAACGGAGCGATCGATGTCCTCGCCCAGCCGCCCCTTCCCCAGAGTCTTTTCTCGGGGTTGCGGTGGCGGTTGATCGGACCATTTCGAGGAGGCCGGGTGAACGCCGTAAGCGGGGTGCCCGGACATCCCAATACTTTCTACTATGGCTCGGTCTGCGGAGGCGTGTGGAAATCCACGAACGCAGGCCGCACGTGGACGCCCATATTCGATGGGCAGCCGGCCGCCTCGATCGGCGCGATAGCGGTCGCCGCGTCGAATCCGAACGTCCTGTACGTCGGCACGGGCGAAAGCGACATGCGTGACTCGATCTCGTTCGGAAACGGGATATACAAATCGACAGACGCCGGGAAGACCTGGAAGCCTGTCGGCCTGGAGAAGACACGTCAGATCGCGCGCGTCGTGGTCGATCCGAAGAATCCTGAGGTTGTCTTCGTTGCGGCCATGGGCCATGCCTATGGACCAAGTCCGGACCGCGGCGTTTATCGCTCACGCGACGGAGGGGCGACCTGGCAAAAGGTCCTCTATCGGAGTGACGGCGTCGGCGCCGCCGATCTGGCCTTCGATTCGAAGAATTCGAAGGTCATCTACGCGACCATGTGGGCCACCCGCCGTCCCCCGTGGTACGTCTATGGACCATCCATCGGCCCCGGAGGCGGTCTCTTCAAGTCGATTGACGGGGGAACGACATGGAAACAACTCCTGGCGGGCCTTCCGTCCGAAAACTACGGGCGAAGCGGTGTCGCGGTGGCGCCGACAAATCCCAAGCGGGTATACGCCATCATTGATGCGAAGAACGGCGGGCTCTACCGTTCCGATGACGCCGGGGCGGCGTGGCGAAAGATCTCGGGCGACAATCGCATCTGGGGCCGCGGCTGGTACTTCGGCAAGCTCGCGGTCGACCCGAAGAACCCGGACGTCGTCTACGTGTCCAATACCGCGCTTTACAAGTCCGTCGATGGAGGCAAAAGCTGGGTCCCGATCAAGGGTGCTCCCGGCGGGGATGACTATCATCAGCTCTGGATTGCTCCCGAAGACCCCAAGCGCATGATCGTCGCCAGCGATCAAGGGACCGTCGTCACGGTCGATGGCGCGCTGACATGGAGCTCGTGGTACAACCAGTCGACCGCCCAGCTGTATCACGTCGCCGCCGACTATCGATTTCCGTACTGGCTCACAGGCGCGCAGCAGGACAGCGGCCCCGTGGGCGTGCCGGTGCGCAGCCCCCATTCCGTGATCTCCATGCATGATTGGACAGGCGTGGGCGCCGGCGGCGAGAGCGGCTACACCGCGCCCGATCCGCTGCATCCCGAGATCTTGTACGGAGGGATGGTCTCTCGCTGGAATAGCGTCACCGGCGCATCCCAAAACGTCTCACCGGAGAGAGGTGCTGCGGGAGGACCGTTCAGGCATGACTGGACCCAGCCTCTGGTCTTCTCCCCGGCCGATCCGCATGCGCTGTACTTCGCCAATCAGTATCTTTACAAAACGACGAACGGAGGAGACAGCTGGAAGCAGATCAGCCCTGACCTGACGCGGGAAGACCCCGGCGTGCCGCCCAATTTGGACGCGGCTGCCGCGGCGGATGCCCCGCCCGGCGGGAGCACTCGCCGGGGCGTCATCTACACCATCGCGCCGTCGCCGGTGCGTGCGCCGCTCGTCTGGATCGGTACCGATGACGGCGTCATTCAGGTTACGCCGGATGACGGCGAGACCTGGCAGAATGTGACCCCGCCGGATTTAACATCGTGGAGCAAGGTGACGATGATCGACGCTTCGCACTTTGACCCGGATGAAGCCTACGCCGCGGCGGAGCGGCATCAGCTCGAAGATTACGAGCCCTACATTTATCGCACCCGTGACGGCGGCAAAACATGGCAGAAGATTACCAACGGATTGCCTGCGGGCGTGTATGTGCAGACGGTCAAAGAAGACCCGGCCAGGCAGGGCCTGCTCTTCGCGGGGACCGAGCTTGGGGTCTTCGTGTCGTTTGACGACGGCGACACATGGCAGTCCCTGCAACTGAACCTGCCTCCGGGGTCGATGAGAGACTTCGCCGTACGCGGCGACGACCTCACCGTCGCCACGCACGGACGCGGATTCTGGGTTCTCGACGACATCACCGTGCTGCGCCAGATCGACAGCACGGCCGCGAACACCGAGGCGATCCTTTTCAAGCCGGCCGACGCCGTCAATATGCCGCCGGGGAGCGAGTTTGGCACGCCGCTGCCTAAAGACGAGCCGTTCGCCGAAAATCCTCCGTACGGCGCCATGATTGATTACTTCCTGAAGTCAGCCGCCACCGGTCCCGTCACGCTCGAGATTCTGGACGAGGCGGGCCAATCGGTGCGGCGCTTCTCGAGCGACGATAAGATCACTTCGGTCAATCCGGACTCGCTCACCGTCCAGGCCGTATGGGTGCCTCAGCGCGAGCCGCTGCCGGCGGCAGCCGGGATGCATCGCTGGGCATGGGACCTGCGCCGGCCCGCGCCGGCCGGCACTGGAAGCGGCGCCAGGGGTGCGGGTCCCGGCGGAGGCCCCGGCGGCGGAGGATACGGCAGGGGAGGCGGCGTCTCCGTTCAGCCCGGGACCTACACGGTCAGGCTCACGGTCGACGGCAGGACCTATACTCAACCGCTTACGCTGAAGCCCGATCCCCGCACGGTTTTTAAATAATTCCGGCGGGGGTCTTTAGCGGCCGGGGTGAGAATCGAATCGATAATAAAAATTGCCGCTTTCGGGCACCGTGAGGCAAGATTTTTCCGCAAGGATGTCGGTGGCTCTCGTATAAATGAAATGGTACCACCAAATGAAAAACTCCTCGAAGGAGACTTCTCGCGCATAGCGGGTCTCCGCGTAGGCTCTTTCAGCATAGCTCCGATTCTTTTTCAGAATTTCGATCAAAATGGGCCTATAAAAGGAAGCCATCTTTTCGAAGATGGCATTGTCATCCATAGTGATGAAAGCCATTTGCTCGAACTTTTCCCAGGCCGCGTTTCTGTCAATATGTTTCCGATTATTCCCGTAAACCGAAAAGCCGTTGAAACCGGCATTCCCATAGATGCCAAACGACTCCCTCTGGGGATGGAGGTTCTGGAAATAAGCGCAATAGTAATTCTTCCCGTTGCGGAGCGGCCTCTCATGGGCCAGATATTCATTCTCCACATTTGAAATCTGCCAACTGTCCAACAGGATGTCACTGAGAAGGAAAAAGGCGACTTTTTCAAAAGGGGTGGTTTGGGCTAGGGTCGTTTTACTATATTCGCTTTTATAGACATCGAGATTGGCCATGATAGTGTCGGCGATTTTTCGGGCCAGAGGCTCAGCCCGCCTGAAAAGCTCGTTTCCTTCCTGATCAGAGACCACCATGCAGCTGGGGCGGCATTTCCCTTCCTTCTCATAGAGGAAGTTTTTGCTTTCCAGGTAATGGATCATCTCGATATATGTTTTCGGGTTCATCCCGGACGATTTTTGGAATTCGGCAGGCGGGATGTCCTGATGCAGAGAGACGATCAGGGCCTTGAGACTTTTTTCGTTGGGATCGAAATCCGGCCGGTTGTCGCCCCTGGAAATCATTTTCCATTCATACGAAGCCGAGTCGATTTCGGCGGACAGGTTCAGCAGGCAACCCGCCAATACAACAAACAAACCCCATATCTTCATGCTGTCTCCTCGAGATTGGCCTGCGCCCTCTGAATGTATCACCTGTGAAATGAGGTTTTCAAGCTTCAGCTTCTTTTCGCAAGATCAAGTGGACTATAATGCAAGGGGAGGGCGCGATGAAAACAAGTGGGTTTATTACCGCGGGGGTTCTTCTCGGCCTATCCGGAGGAATTATCGTCGGGGCCGGGGCGTCCTCCCGCCGGCACGACCAGGAAGAAGAGCAAAAATCGAAATTCTATGCCGTCCGAGTTGAGTCTGAAAAGAATGTCCAAAACGCGAAAGATTCTCTCGGTGCGCCGGACGGCCACTTTGCCGAAATCCTTCCGGGCGGGGAGCTGGTTCTCATCATGGAGAAGAATTTTATCGAAAGCGGTTCAGTCGTTTACAAGGGAGAAACGCAGTTCAATCTCGAAGGCTGGTTTCATATACAAGACACTCAGGACGAACGGCAGAACTACCAGTGGATGGATATCCACCGATTGTCTCCAAGCCGCTTTACGTTTCTATCTTCCGGGGGCTATTTTTATACATGGTGGGGCAATACCGGCGTGAATAAGATCAGGATCACCAATATCGACACGAAACCTCTGCTCGTGGACGCCGTAATCGGATACGGCCTCGAAGCGGGGAAAAATTAGGGGGCCCGGTCATGGTCAAGAAATTTGATGAAGAAGCCAATAGGATTCTTGACAAGATTCTCGAGGCGCGCCGGTCGATCCGAGCCTTCGCCAAGGAGACCCCGGCGAAAGAGATTATGGAGCAACTGATCAAGGCCGGCTCCCTGGCGCCGTATGCGGCACTCGCCGTGGCCGGGCGGGCCGATTTCCGGCGGTTCATTATCCTCGAGAGGGGAAAGCCGGCCAGGGATGAGGCCGCCCGCCTCATTCAGCTCCGGGCCCAGAAAGGGCTCGCGAAAATGCTTCAAGCCCGAGGCGGCAGGATGCCGGTCGAGGGAGACCTGGATTTTTCTTACCTCGGCAGGCTGAAGATGATGGCGGACAACGGCCATCCGTCACTGGCCACGGCGCCGTATTACATCGTTGTCGCCGAATATCAGGGTGTCCCTCCGTCCGGGCTCCAGTCCCTGGCCCATGTCCTTGAGAATATGTGGCTGAAGGCCACGGCCCTTGGGTTGGCCTTTCAGTTGATCAGCGTCACGGAAACCATGGCCGAAGACGAGGAGTTTGTGCGTCTCCTCGGTCTGCCTTTCGGCGACTATGTCATTGACGGCTGTGCCGTCGGCTATCCGGCCGCCGATCCGCCCCCGGCGCCGCGCCCGGACATGAGCTCCGGAATCAAGTGGTTGTAAAGTGCGGATTTCCGTTGTCATAGTCATGGCTCTGGCCGCCGCGGCATCGCTCCAGGCCGATTATCCGGATGGGCGGCCGGCAGCGACGTTGCGCATGGAAGCCAAAGACCAAGGCGTGGTGATGAAGCATGGCGACGGACCCAAGGAATGTGACGAGTTCGGCGCCCGGCGGCGACTCCAAGAGTCACATGCGCCGCGATGTCGGTCTCGCGTGGCTGGGACTTCCCTTGCGACCTCCCGCCAATAAATAGGGCGCCACCGGGTGAGAAGAATACCCCGCGAATGCGGTCAGTGCGGGTGGGAATGCCGGAGAATGTGCGGCTTCTCGAGGCCGTGCTTGAGCATCAGGTTTTCGTCGGCGAGGATGGAGAGCGCAGGCCCGTCCGCCGCGATCGTCCCCTCGTCCATGACGACGGCCCTCGTGCACAGTTCGGCCACGAGCTCCAAATCGTGGGTGGCGATAATCTTCGTGGCTTCGATCGTGCGGAGCAGGGTCTTGAAGACCCGTTTTCCCCGGGGATCGAGGCCTCGCGTCGGCTCATCCAGAGCGAGAACTTTCGGCCGGCAGGCCAGGAGGCCCGCCAGGCAAACGCGTTGCTTTTCTCCGCTGCTCAGGTGATGGGGAGACCGCCGTTCGAATCCCTGGAGACCGACTTTCGCCAGGGCCTGTCGGACGATGTCCTCCACATCCCCGTCCTCGATTCCGAACTGCCGCGGCCCGAAGGCGACATCCTCGAAAACCGTGGGGCAGAAGAGCTGGTCCTCGGGATCCTCAAAGAGCAGCCCGACATCGCGCCGGATGCGCGCGAGATTGGCCTTGATCACAGGCACGCCGTGGATCCACACCGCCGGCTCGCCCTTGTGGTCTTCCGGCAGGATCCCGTTCAAGTGCAGGAGAAAGGTCGATTTGCCCGCGCCGTTGGGGCCGATCAGCCCCACGCTTTCCCCTTCGGCGATCGCCAGGGTGATGTCGTGCAGAGCGACATGGCCGTCCTCGTAACGAAAGCCGAGGTTCTTCACTTCAACGGCGAACATGGTCACTTCCACCCCCGAGCGGACATGGCCGCATAGATGCGCTCGGCCCGCTCCGTCGAACGAAGGAACAACTGGCCGATGACCCGCGAAAGGAACAGCCAGGTCCCTTCGTGAGTCTTTCCGAAGGTCCGGCTCTGCCGGGCGCGCCGCATGCGCTGCGTTTCGTCTACCAGGACGAAAATGTATCGGTACATCAGGGCCATCATTGTCACGAAGGCGGAGGGGGCGCGAACGCGGCGCAGGACCCGCAACAGATCGTTGAACGGCGTCGTATTGGACAGCAGGATGACGGTGACCAGGCTCAGTGTGCTTTTGGCGACGAGCATGACGAACTTCGGCAAGCCGCCCGGCTGGAACAGGGCAAGGGCCGCGACCGCCAGGATGAACGGCTCGAATAAGAGGAGCCTTTTCAGAAAAAACAGGACGGGAATGCGGCTCGCGGCGATGAGGGCAATGAGAATCGCACCGACGCCCGCGAACAGATAAGTCGGAGGGTGCGGCGGGATGACGGTGATCAATATCAATGCGAAGGCGAAAGCCGCCTTGACTGCGGCGGGCGGCCGGTGAACGGGGCTGTCGATCCGGCTGTATCGGTCCCAATAATCGTGGCGCATCAGATCCTCAATCCAGGCCGGTGTCCGGAGCGGTCCTCCTCGATTTCCGATGGAGGGCTTTGGCCAAAACGAAGGAGACCGTGAAAACGAGAACGGCCCCGATGATTCCGGCTAAAGCCGTGGCCGCAGGCAGCGAACCGACGCCCGGAATCCGATACTCGGCGAGCGGTGAAGGAACGAGCGGCGCTCTCACCGCCTTCGCGTCGAAGCCGACCGCGGCCGCGACCTTCTCCAGACCGTCGGGCCATTTGGAGGCGAACGGCAGGACGAAGAGGACGAGGCCCAGGGTGACCAGCCCACCGTAAATCAGCAGCCCGGCGAACGACTTGGCAGACGACTCCGCGGTCCCTCCGTCCTTTGTCAACATCAGAGCGGGTCGGGCTTTATAGACGGCGGCGAGGACGAGGGCCGTAATCAGCGCTTCGCCGACCCCGATGAGCATGTGGATCCCGGCCATGGCCGGAAAGCCGACGGACCAACCCACGGTCCCGGACCACGCCAATTCCCCCGCGCAGCAGATCGAAGCAAGGACCGTAGATGCCCAGGCCGCGAAGGCCGCTCCGACAAGCGTCCCGTAGTCGGTTCGGACCGCCGCCGCGACGACGCGATAGAAAAAATATCCGGCGAGGACGGCCGCAATACCCATGTTGAAGACGTTGGCCCCCAGGGCGAGCACGCCTCCGTCGGCGAAAAGAAAGGCCTGGGCGATAAGGACGACCGACATCACGAGAATGGCCTCGCTCGGCCCGAGCAGGACGGCGACCAGGACGGCGCCGAGGAGATGGCCCGACGTCCCGCCGACCACCGGAAAATTAATCATCTGGGCGACGAAGAGGAAGGCGGCGGCGAGCCCCATCAGAGGAACCTTTCTTGATGACATCCGGGTGCGGAGGACCCAGAGAGCCCGCCCGAGGCCCGCGACCGACAGCACAGACGCCGCAACGAGGGTTTTGGTATCGAGAAAGCCGTCAGGTATATGCATGGAAAAACCTAAGACCCTTATTTTTGGGCTTTCTCCACGACAAGGCTGCAGCGCAAAGTATCGTTACCAATATTCAGAACTTCATGTTCGGTATCATGAACTCTCGCAAGAGTTGCATTATATTGGAATCCATTTGACCTCACAAGTTGACGCACTGAATAGCCTTCATTTACGCAGGCCTGGAAACGACTGTTCCCCCCTCTCCGGCCTGACTTTATTCTCGGCTGCCGAACAGGGTGGTTGTTCGGCCTGCAGATGAGGGCGGGAATGCTTATCGAGCAGAGCGGAGCGCAAAGCCCAGAACCTCGAACGGCTCCTCGTCCGGCCGTCCCGGAGAGATGTGGAGCTCGGGATTCTTGCCCAGGACCATGATGGTGCAGCCGTAGGTTCCTGCATTGTTGATCCCCGAGGCGCGGTTCCGGAAGAGAGCCTTGAGGCTGTCGAGGTCGATCGTGACCGAGTTGTCCTTGAGGGCTTTCCCGAGAAAATTGAATCGCGGGCAGAGGGTCCGATATGTTTCCAGCGTCATCCCCTGGCGCTTCAACGTCTCCGGGAATCTCGGATTGAAATCGTCGTTGATCAGTGGATGGTTCGTATGGTAGGAGAATTCGGCGCCCTCGAACGGGATGAACCTGGACATCTTGCCGGCCGAGCGCTCGAAGACCGCGGCATCGGCTGGCCCGCCGATGACGTAGTTCTGCGGCGCCGCGGGTTGGATGTCCTGGAGAAATTTCACCGCCTGCGCGTAGGATTTTTGGCGCAGAATCCCCCTGATGACGAAGGCGACGGGAAGCCCTTTCGGGGAATAGGCAAGCTGGGTCACGGCGTTGACGCACACCCCGACCGACCGGCTGTTCAACCCGTTGGCGGCGACAACTCCCGGGATCGTAAAGACGAGGGTTTCCAGATCCTCCCGCTTGTCCCGTATGCGGAGGACCGTTTGAAAACCATGATAGAAGGTTGGGATATCCAGAGTTTGGGCGACATAAGCGGGGCTTCCGTTCCTTTTTCCGGCGGCGATGGACGTGCACTTGGAGAGGCCCAGGTCATCGTTCATGGCCCAGATCTCGTCGATGAGCTGATAAGCGTACATCGTGTCGAAATCCACTTCGGCTCCGTCGGCGACGCCTCGGACTTCGTCGAGGAGGCCCGGTGTCCAGCGGGCAATGGCCGGCTTGAAATCCGTTTTCTTCAGGAGGTTCTGGATAAAAACCTCCGGCGTGGCCCGATAAGTCTTTGCCAGATCCTCTTTCCAGCGTTTGACAAGCTCCCGAATTTCCATCTTGAGAGTCTGGCCGTGGACCTTCCCCATCTGGTAAGGCGTTCCCTCCAGATCGACAATCCTGAGCTTCCCGGCCGGTGCGGGAATCGAGCTGTCTTGGGCTGCCAAGGCCAAGGACTGGAAGACGGCGAGGACAAGCAGGAGCACAATCCCAGTTAACGGAAATGCCATCCGCTGTTTTATTAATTGCACCAGGTTTTGCTCCCCTCCGTCAGTCCGGGGCGATTAATATACCATAAACATCCGCTTTCCAGCGCAAAAGGCTTACCTCATCAATAATTACGTCAGCCGATGTCAGCCGCCTTTCTTGACCGGGGCGGCCGGGCCCTCCGCTTTGATCGGGTAGGGAGGTCTGTGCAGCGGCGGCGGCATGGTCTTGAGGCCTTCCAGTGCCAACTCGATGGCCTTCTCGAGCTGTGGGTCGTGACCCTGAACTTCGAGGTCCGGTCTCTGCTCGACCGTGACGTCGGGATCGACGCCGTGGTTTTCGACCACCCATCCGCCGCCCGGCGCCGGGTCCCACCACGCCCAGCCGGGGGCCGTGACGGAACTCCCGTCCATCATGGGAGGAAGTCCGCCCGTGCCGATGACGCCTCCCCACGTGCGTGTGCCGACCAGCGGTCCGATCTTTTCCTTCTTGAAGTAATACGGGAAGAGATCGCCGCCCGATCCGGCCCGTTCATTGACCAGCATGATCTTCGGCCCGAAATACGCTGACTGCGGCACGAAGTCCTTTCCTCCGCGCGGGGCCAGAGCTAGAAGCAGCCGGCGGCTAAGCTTTTCGGTGTAGAAGTCCGGCGACCAGCCGCCGTGGTTGTAGCGTTCGTCGACGATGAGACCGTCCTTGCCGAGCTGTCCCGTGAAATACTTGTCGAACATGACGATGCCCATGACCGAGGTATCCGGCACGTGCATATAGGCGACCCGGCCTCCCGTGGCCTTGTCGACCTTGCGGCGATTGCCCTCGACCCAGTTGAGGTAGCGCAGATTCCCTTCGCTCCCGATTGTCCGGACGAGGATCTCCCAAGCTCCCTGCGTGCTCGGCTTATCATTGACCTTCAGCGTGATCAGCTTGTCCGCCATATTCTGGAAATAGGCGTAGGGTTCGCGGTCGGCGCGGGCGAGTTCCCCTTCGACGGCGATGAGGTAATCGCCCTCCTTCACTTTGAGTCCCGGTTCGGTCAGGGGCGAGCGCGTGGAGTCGGACCAGTTTTCCCCGGGATAAATTTTCTTAATGCGGAAGAAGCCTCCGTCAGGCTCGAAGTCGGCCCCGAGAAGGCCGACGCCGACCCGCTTGCGGTCCGGCATGTCGCCGCCGCCGACATAGGTGTGGCCGGTATCGAGCTCGGCGATCATTTCGCCGATGATGTAGTTGAGATCGCTCCGGTGGGCCACCCAGGGGAGGAGCGCCTCGTACCGCTTGCCGATGGCCGCCCAGTCGGCGCCGCCCATGCCGGGATCCCAATAGAAATCGCGTTCGACGCGCCATGCTTCGCGCAGGAGCTCCGGCCATTCGACCTTCGGGTCCGATCGCACCTGCATGGCCGAGGTGTTGAGTTTGCCGTCGCCGACCTTCTTGCCGGGTGCGGCATCGACGATGCCGAGAGTGTCGCCTGCGGCATAAATCAGTTTGGCGCCTTCCTTATCGACCTCGAAGTCGCCGACACCCTGCATCAGGACCTTGTCCTCGCGCTTTTTCACGTCAAAGAGATGGAGGGTCGGCTCAGGAGATGGTCCGGGCGACGCAAGCTGCCTGGCTTCCATGGGAATCGTCACGTAGAAGAGTTTGTCCTTGCGGACGACGAGATGTCCGATCATTCCAGGCGGAATTGGGGCCTGCGAAACACGGCCCGCCAGGCCCTGGAAGTCGATCTGAATGGGCTTTACGGAGGGCTTGTTGCTTGGCTTCGGTGCCGTAGTTTCGGCCGAGGTGTCCGCCTTCTTCTCGCCCGTCTTCGCTGCTGGAGGCTGAGCGGAAGTGCCGGGCTTCAGCCCCGGAGCTTCAGCGGAGGGATCGGCCGCTTTTTCCTCGTCGCTCTGAGGCCCAAAGGGCGCCGGTTCGTCCACCTTAAGGGTCAGGGCAAAGATTCCCGCCAAGTTGTGGTATCCGAATCTTGCCTCCAAGGCGCTTTGAACGGGCATAAAGAAACGGGCGGAGAGGAAATAAAGATACTTGCCGTCAGGATCAAATAACGGATTCACGTCGTCATAAAAACCGTCGCTCACCTGATGGCTTTTCTTCTCGGCGATCGAGTACAGGAAAATCAATCCCTTGTCGCTGCCGTTAAGGGGTTTCGTATAGGCGAGCCATAAGTTGTCGGGAGACCAGGACGCACTCATGCGGGTATCGTACTCGGCGCTGTCCACGAGGACAGGCTGCTTTTGATCGATATCAACGTACCAGAGCCGGAGCTGCTTATCGGAGTAGGCGATCTTCTTCGAGTCCGGCGACCAGGCGGGATTGTAAAGATACCGCGTGTCGGCGCCGTTCGAGGTTACCTTGATAGCGTCTCCGCCCATCTGGGGCTCGACATAGAGCTCATATTCGCCGCCGCGGTCGGAAAAGTAGGCGATCCACCGCCCGTCCGGCGACCACACGGGATCCAGCTCGTGGGCGCTGGGGGTGTCGGTGAGGTTCCGCGGACCGCCGTGCTCAGCGGGGAGAGTGAAGACCTCGCCGCGCGCTTCGACCAGGCCGCGGGCGCCGGTCGGGGATATGTCGAATGAGCCGATGCGGCTGCCGACGGACTTGAACTCAGGCCGGGCCGCGACGTCGTCGCTTGCGACCGAGACGGGGATATTGCGGGCTTCGTTCGTCTTGAGGTCGTAGGCGTAGAGGAGCCCGCCGTTTTCATACACGATGGCGTCGGTCCCCAGGCTCGGCCACTTGATGTCATAGTCCTTGTAATGGGTGAGCTCTTCGGCCTGTTTCGTGGCCAGGTCCATCCGATAGAGGTTCATGACGCCGTCGCGGTCGGAAATGAAATAGACGGCGTTGCCGTGCCACATGGGGAACATGTCCATCGCTTCGGTGGTCGGCAGCGCCTCGTAGGACTTTTTCTCGAGGTCCCAGATGGCGATCGGGCTCTTCCAGCCGCCTCGGTACCGCTTCCAGGTGCGGAACTCCTGGGACGTATAATTGAACGCGATACGCTTGCCGTCGGGGGCAAAACTAACGAGCGAGGCGCGCGGGAGGTTGAGCATTTCCGGGATGCCGCCGTCGGGCGAGATGAGAAAGAGCCGGTCGAAATCGGGGAGGTCGCTCGCGCGGTTGGAGCGGAAGAGGATCCGTCCGTCCGGGGACCAGCCTAAAACCATGTCGTTCGACGGGTGGAACGTCAGGCGCTTCGGCTCGCCGCCGGCGGCCGGGATCACGAAGACGTCATTGTTGCCGTCGTATTGTCCGGTGAAAGCGATCCACTTTCCGTCCGGCGAGAACTTCGGGTAGAGTTCGTCTCCGGGATGCGACGTAAGACGGCGGGCCGGGCCGCCCTTTGTCGAGGCGGTCCACAGGTCGCCGGCATAGACGAAGACAACCTGGTCACGTCCGATGTCGGGGAATCGCAGGAGGCGCGTCGGGGCCGGGGTCGACGTTTGGGCACCGCCTTGGGTCGACAAAAGCAAAACCAGAAATAACGCCACGGAAATCCGACGGAAAGCTTTCATATGACTTTTCCTCCTGCTCTGTGGGATTGGCTGTGTGACAGAAATCAACAGCATATTCTATTATACGGATAAGCGGCCTCTTAGGTTGCTTTCACAACCTACCAGGGTCCTGATGGTATGTGTCTCGGCTCCGAGAACGACCTTCATGTCTGACGAGATTCGCGGGCTTTGATCAGCTTGGCCGCCGCTTTTGGATTTCATGCCGCCGCACGGACGTGGCCGCCACTCTTAACCTGCGCAGAGTCCTATTTTTTCGGCCTTGCAACGGCGACCGCGAGAGGCGCCGTAACCGGGCCGTTCGCGACGATCACGAGCGGCGTGCCGTCGGGAACAAACTCGTAGAGCTCGCGCATGTCCGGGTTGAAGAGCGCAATACAGCCGTCCGTCCAATCCTGATATTCCCGAACCCGCGCCGGATCGGTGTTGCCGGCCTGGATCTCGCCGTGGATGACGAGGTCGCCGCCGAGGTTTGTGCCCTGGGGCGGACACTTGCCCCGGCTGAGTGCGGCGGCGATGGCCTCGAGCTCCATCGGCGCGATCAACCCGGATTTGAGGCCGCGTTGTGCGTCGTCGAGGTTCGGATAGGAGATCCACAGCGCGAGATAGAATTCGGAAGGCGTGTGGGCACAAATAAAGTACATGCCCTCAGGCGTGCGCTTGTCCCCGCGGCGCGTTTTGGGCCCGTGAGGATAGATCCCGAGCTGGACCCTATAGGCCTTGACCATTTCCTTTCCTACCCAGAGTTCGAGCCGCCGTTGGGCCTTGTTGGCCAGAAGCCTGGCGTCCTTTAGCTTACCCTTATCCAGTGGGAGGCGGGCCTCTGCAACGAGATCAGCCAGCGGACGCTCCGGACCGAACAGGGCCGGGTCGTACAGCGCAACCGTGATGTCCCAAGGCCCCATGCGTTCGGCGGGGTTGGCGGGCGCGGGCAGCGCCGCGGGTGCTTTGTATCCGGCGGCACATGACACGCAGATCACCCCTGCCGCAAACATCGCGGCGAGAATAAGCAAAATCGGGACGGTCCGAGAATAGGGGACGGTCCTGGTTATCGGCACAGGAAAATGCGAAACGTCTGCATAACGGGAACGGTCCGAAAATAGGGAACCGCCCTGGTTTTCGGCTTTGAGCTTCGATGCGCCCGGGAGCCAGGCACGCCGCCATTGCTCGGATTTCAAATGCATTGCCATTTGCCTGCGCATCACCAACTTAGCACAAGTTTTCCCGAATCTAAAACGCTTAAACCCGCTCCCATTTTAGCACGATGAGTTGGTCGCAGGCCTTCATGCTCTTCCGGCTTGTCCGCAAAAGACCACGACTGTCCCGCATTTTGCGGTAGGATTTGGGATATTTGAAAAAGTGCCGGGAATTGATATGCTCTAGGAAAGTTGCGGAGGGTTTGAAGATGAGACGAGCCACATGTGTATCTGTCCTGGTTTTCATGGCGTGCGTGACCTTGTGCGCTCAGAACACCGAAGAAGAACAGATCGGGGAGGCTATCAAGGCTATTCGCAATAACAATCTCCCCAGACTCCAGGAATTGATCTGGAACCCTAAAATCCTCAACAGCGTTGACGGTCACTACGGATACTCTCTCCTTCACTGGGCTGTCGATCTGCAAAGGGAAAAGATGGTGAGGATTCTCCTGGATGCGGGCAGCGATTTCGAGAAGAAGACTTCTTATCAAAAAGTCACGCCGTTGGAGCTGGCCTGCGGCAGGGGAAACGCCGTAATTTTCCGCATGTTGATCAGCAAGGGGGCAACCCTGAAGTCCCCCCAGTGGCTTGTCTTAGAGGCCGCCACCGGCGGGAGCGTGGAGATTATGACGTATCTGGTGGAAAAGAACCTCTCGCTCGACGTGCGGGACAGCCAGAACGAGAGTCCTCTCCACCGGGCTCTTCAGAACGGCCATCGGGAAATGGTCGATTTCCTGCTGAAAAGTGACAGGCGGCTTGGGGACGGGCCCTATCTTATCCACAGCGCTGCATACGGCGGGAAAATCGATTTGGTTGAGACATGCCTGAAGCTTGGGCAATCGATCGATTCTCAGGACCCGAAAGGCTGGACTCCTTTGCATATCGCCGTGCTTGAGAAGAACATTCCGCTGGCCGAACACCTGATTGCGAGAGGAGCATCACTGAACATCAGGTCGAAGGAAACCTGGGAACGCCACGAGGATCACGTTCTGTTCCCGGACGGTTCCACGCCTCTCTATTTTGCGGTGTTGAATAATGACAGCCCGATGACTGATCTGATTATGGGAAAGGTTAGCAGGAAGGAGTTCGACCATGAGGTCGTGGCGCTTTTTTATTATACGCGCGTTTACGGCTATCGGAATTTATGCAAACATCTGATTGCCAGCTGTTCGGATATCAACGTCGGAGACGAGCACGGCTGGACCCTGTTGCACCAAGCGGCTTTCTGGGATGCCGACGAAGAGACAATCGGAATGATCCTCGACAGAGGCGGAAACCTCGAGGCAAATACGAGCGCGGTGTTCAAGGATTGGAGACGTTGGGAGTTCCCGGCTGGCTCCACACCCATGGACATCTCGCGCATTGTCGGCGGCCGGAATTTTCCAGTCGCATTGACAAAACGGGGGATCGCATCAGAGGAGCCGAAGGCATATAGATGGGGGCCGACGGCGAAGGGCCATCGAATCGAAGTCAGCCGGGACGGCTCGATCTGGCTCGTGGTTCCCATCGGAACGGTCTTCTATACCGAGGGCGTCGAGAAGGCCTGGAAATCGTTCCCTCTCGAAAAAGAAGACAGAGTTTTCCCCCGCAACGTCTACACAGCGATCCATTGGTTCGACGGCCAGAAGGCCGTTGCTTGGGGCAGCCTCTTCGATGACGGAAGGTGTATTGTCAAGGTGACAGAGGACCGCGGGAAAAACTGGAATCCGAAACCTCTGGGAAGTTTGGTCACGATCTATGACGTTTTCAGCAACGCTAAGGGTGAAGGCTGGATGGGCGGGTCGACGGGCGAGATTTTTTATAGTCCGGACGGCGGCAGGCATTGGGAAAAGAGGAACTCGCCGTTCGATCCTCAGACGCGCATGAACTCCATCTTTATGACCGATTCTCGCTCAGGGATCGCCGGCGCTTTGGCAGACGCTTTGTGCATAACTCGCGACAATTGGCGGACCTTTGAAAAAATCACCACTCCCCTCCGTCAGAGAAACGCTGATTTTCCCAAAATGGCCTATTCCGACAATCGGTTTTTGCGAGTGGCCCAATGGGGAAAGTTCTATATCGTCAATCAGCGAGGAAGGGTTTATTATTCCCTGCGCGATCGCGTCGATTGGGAACCGTTCTCAGAAGACCTTTGTTCCTTTGCCATCGACCCGGTATCATCGCGATGCCTGGCCGTTACGAGCGGGCGTAAAGTGGTCGAGTTGATTTCTCAAGGCGACGATATCCGGATTCGGGAATTGGCCTCGTCCTTACTTCAGGCGCTTCCGGTCGATATCAGAGCGTTGGGATCATCCTTATACGTTCTCGACGAGGAATCTTGCATCTATAAAATTAATGAGAAAGAATTTATCAGGCGTCCGATTATGGTCGAGAGACAAGACCAAGACAAAACCCCGACGGCGGGGCCGACCTCAAAAGGCGCGCGTGGAGCTGGCTGACGACGGGAGCGACATTGCCCTATGAGTGGGCCTGGAATTCGGACGCAGGCAGGCGCCGGATACATCGCCGATCAATCTCTTGCCGGCCCGCCGCAGCGCGGATACGGGGTCTTTGACCGCGGCCGGGACTGGTGATATTCTGATCGCCTATGACCGACACGATGCTCCGGAGAATTAGACTATGAACAGGACAGCCGACCGAACAATGCGCGGTACGGCCGGGGCGCTTCTCTGGCTGACCGCGGCGCTCCTGCTCTTCTGCGCACTCCCCGCCGCCGCGGCGGAAGGGCCGTCTTTCCGGAACACCATCCTCGTCTATTGCGATCCGGACCGGACCTGGACCCCCGGAAGCTTCAATTATTACCTCGCCTACATCGACCGGAACGGCGTTCCGAAGGATTGGCTTTTTGACGGGTTCCTTCTCATGGCCATCGCGGCGCCGTCCCGGAACAACTTCTGGGACGGCCTGGCCACTCCGGAGGATTGGGACTGGTGGCTCGAACGCCTGTTCGCGAACAACGAACAACTTGAGGCTCTGGATCACGATGCCGGAGTCCTCAAAGGCTCTCTCGGAGACCCCGGGCCCAGAAAAATCATCATCTCCGTGCCGCGGCCGCCCGTCCGATCGACCCATTCCGAACAGCTCTCCGTCATCCGGAATTTCGCGGACCGCTGCATCGAGAAGTTCGCTGCGAAGAATTTCAGGAATCTCGTGCTCGACGGATTTTATTGGTTCTATGAAAGTGTCGAGGGGAAGGACGGCGAGCTCGTCAACGCGCTTCACGCCCATCTCCATGACAAAGGGCTGCGCCTCTACTGGATTCCTTTTGACAATGGCCACACCAACAGAAAGCATGTCAAGGATTGGCAGGCCGGCACGCTGCGGCTGGACGGCCTCTGGCTCCAACCGAACTTTTTCTGGGCCGAGAGAGCCAATCACTATGACGAGCAGGACCTGGACGATACCGCGTCCTTCGCCCGATCCGCGGGGGCGGGTGTCGAAATGGAATTCGACCACGGCGTTTACGCGTCGGGCTGGAAGCTCGGCCGTTACTCCCATTACCTGAATTCCGCCGGTGTGTACGGCATCAGCGGTAAGCCGACCATTTTTTATGACGGGTACAAGGGCTACATCGCGTGCGGGGAGAGCCGGAACCCCGTCGAGAGGTCGATCTATGACGACCTCTACTGGTATACACGGGGCATGTATCTGCCGAAAAACGTTATTTATCCCGGCAACTTCGCCGATATGGCCGGCGACATGGATTTTGGAGACAAGCCCCGCATCGGACTCTGGCTTGACAAAGGCAGCTGGTCCCGTCCCCCGGAGCGGCGGAACCTGGACAACGCCGAGCAGGTCTTTCTCGTCGAGCCCGATCCGGACAAGGACTACCTGATCATTTTCCGATACAAGTCGAAAAGCATCTGTCGGCTGGAGGTCCAAACCGGCGGCCGATGGCTTGCCCTCGGAGGGCTGCGGTCCGATCGGCACACGCACGTCGGATACTTCAAGCTTCCGAAGGAGTTTATCCGGAAGGATTGGGATCCGCAAAAACCTCTCATCGTTCCGCTGAGATTCACGGGCGATGTCACACTCTTCGAAGGATGGGCCAGGCCGGACGATTCCGTCTTTCACTATTTGAAGGGGCGGGAGCCGATGCAGGCGGAGATCGGCCTCGACATCCGCAGCGGCCTCCTCGCGCTCACGAACATTTTCGACGAGATGACCGTCGGCGTGAGAGTCGCCAATCGGAGCGGCAAAGCGGCGAGCCTGACAATGGGCAAAGGCGCCATGGGCGGGGTCGAGCGGACGATCCGCGCCGGCACGGAGGGCAAGGTCATGTGGAGCGAAGCCCTGCCCGATAAAAGCCACGAAATCAAGTTCAGGCCCGGCCTCGGCGTGGAGATTCTCGAGATCTGGGCGTTCCCCCCGGCCACGACTTTCCATCTCAGGGCCGGTTCGTCGGGAGATACGTGCGAAACGATGCACATGCCCGGCCTGAGTCTCGTGCCGGACGGCAAGTGGAAGCTCAAGGGCCCCTTCGGGCTGAACTACCGGGAGGGGACACCCGGGGCCGCGCTGTCCATCGCGGCGCCTCCCTACGCCGGACGCTGGAGACTGACCGTGGCCGTGGATTCGGAGGGCGAGGGCCGCTTGGACATTTTTGAAGGCAGGGTCCTCCGGAGGAGCCAGCACATCGCGAAAGGCGCCTCGCAGCGTATCACCGTCGATCTCAAGGACGGCGACTACCGGGTGGTTTTCTCCGGGCCGGTGACGCTCTACGATGCCTGGCTCGAAAGGCGCACAGCACGAGGGCCGGCGTGAGCATCCGGCGCCGTTGCTTCGCAGGCCTGCTTTGCGGGCTCGAGAGTTCTCTTTGGCGAACCCCGGCAATCGCACTTTAATCCCTTTTGCGGGATTCCATGGATGTGAGACTGTAGAGCTTCAGTGATATTTGCTGGATTGGTCGAGAGGTGATTCATGCGTAAAGGCGTTTCCCATAATTTTCGCATTCTTCCCTGCCTGCTTTCGGTATTAGTCCTGGCAAGCCTGTGTCCTACGATCCTTGCGATTTCTCCGGCGACGATAGGGAAGAACGGCCGCGATTATATGTACATTTGTACAGACGCCCGTGCGGGGGGCTATGAAGCGTTTCCGGACGTCTGCTGCCTGAATGACGGGCGGTTGATGTGTGTCTTTTATGCCGGATACGCCCACGTCAGCCTTCCCAGCGTCGCCTGGCCAAAGGGCGGAAGGATTTGTTTCAGTTTGTCCGGGGATGAGGGCCGCACCTGGAGCCGGGCACGAGTTCTCTATGACGGGCCCTACGACGACCGCGACCCGTCCATCGTCCAGCTTCGGTCAGGAAAGCTGCTCTGCAGTTTCTTTTCCCTTCGACAAAAGAAGGGTGACCCTGCGGCGTTTGACGGGTTGGGATCATGGCTCATCGAGTCGGATGACCTCGGAAAGACATGGTCCGCCCCGCGGCAGATCACGGCCGACTATTATTGCAGCTCCCCGATCCGCGTGCTTCCCGATGACCGGCTGATGCTCGGCCTTTACCGCGAGGAAAAAGACAAGAGCTGGGGAGCGGTCATCACGAGTGCGGACGGCGGCAAAACGTGGGGGCCGGTCGTGGACATTCCGAACGGCGGCTGGAAGCTCGACGCCGAAACCGACGTGATCGCCCGACGCGACGGAACGATACTCGCGGTCGAACGGGAGCCCGGGACCACGATGTGTTATTCGGTCTCAGGCGACGGCGGCCGGACCTGGAGCGTGTCGAAGCCGCTCGGCTTCCCGGGGCATTGTCCTTATCTCCTGCGAACTCGCGACGGCATGCTTCTCCTGGCCCATCGGCTGCCGCAGACATCCCTCCACTGGAGCCTCGACGACGGCCGGACGTGGAGCGAAAACGTTCTCGTGGATGACGTCATCGGCGCCTATCCCTCGATGGTCGAGCTCAAGGACGGTTCGATCCTGATCGTTTATTATGAAGAAGGCGTGGGCTCGAAGATCCGGGCCCGGAAATTCCGGGCCAGCGTTTCGGGCATCGAGTGGCTGTCCTTTGCCGATGGGCGCGTCGTCGAGCGGCCGGCTCTTCAACCGGGCTGGGCCGAACCTCCCGTCCGCGTCGCGATGGACGGCGGCCGCTGGAAGATCGCTGGAGAGCGGAGGACGGTCGAGGTCGATCCGGCCGGCCTACGCCTGGAGATTAAGTCCGGGAACGTGGGTTGGTCGACCTTCGCTTCTTCCGAAGGCGATTTGACGGTGCGGCACGCCGGCCGCGATTTCAAGCTTGCCCTCGCTTCCGCATCGGGGGTGAAGATTCTCCCGTTCCGGACGGGATTCCAGACCGGCGTTTCGATCGAGCTCACCGGCTACCGCGCCGCCGGTCAGCCCCTCGACCTCCATCTTGAGCTCTTCGTCGGGCTCGACGGCAAGGACGAGGACCTCGTCTGCCGCATTATCGCTTCGGACGGCAGCGACCGCGTCCGGGAGCTCCGCTGGCCGGCTGGATTCGAGCCGCCGGCATTCGACGCCACGGTCGTCCCGTTCATGCAGGGCATGCTCCTTCCCAAGGCCTGGACGCGCAAGGTCTGGCTCTACGACGAGCTTTCGTACGGCCGCGGGCTTTACATGCCCTGGTGGGGATACCAACAGGGTGGGGCGGCGGCGCTCGTCCTGCTCGAGACTCCCGACGACGCAGGTTGCTCCTTCGAACATCCGGCCGGCGGCCCGACCCGGATCGACGTGCGCTGGGTCCATTCTCTCGGCCGCTGGTCGTATCCGCGCCGAGTCCGGCTCTCGTTCATCGATCGTGGAAATTACGTCGACCTCGCCAAGCGTTACAGGCAGTACGCCGTTGCCACCGGGAACTTCGTATCGCTCAAAGAAAAGATCGCCCGCAATCCCTTGGTCGGAAAACTCGTCGGCGCTCCCGTCGTCCACACCAGCATCCTTTACCATATCCAGCCCGCCTCGAGCTATTTCGACAAGAAGGACCCGGCTAAGAACCACCAGCTCGTGACCTTCGATAAACGGGTTGAGGAGCTTCGTGCTTTGGCAGCCAAAGGGATCGGCCGCGCCTATGTCCACCTCGACGGCTGGGGCTTCCGCGGCTACGATAATCTCCACCCCGACCCGCTGCCGCCTTGCCCGGAAGCGGGAGGCTGGGACGGGATGAAGCGGTTCGCCGACGCCTGCGACGCCCTCGGATTCGTTTTCGCCATCCACGACCAGTACCGCGACTATTACCTCGACGCCCCCTCCTATAATCCGAGAAACGCCGTCGTCAACGACGCAGTCGTTGACGGCGACGGCATGTCGTTTCACAGCACCTGGTTCGGCGGGGCGCAGACCTATCTCTGTCCGAGTCTGATTGCCGGGCACGTGGCGAAAAACCACACAGCGATCCTCGCCCACGGCGTCAAGATGCACGGCGCTTATCTCGATGTCTTCTCCGTCGTGCCGCCCGACGAATGTTACAGCCTGGAGCATCCCGTCACTCGGGCCGAGTGTCTGGCCGACAGGGCCGCCGGTCTCGACTTCGTCCGCTCCTGGGGCGGCGTCGTTTCGAGCGAGGAGCCGACCGACTGGGCCGTGCCGCACATCGACCTCGTCCACCACGGCCCCTTTGCTCTCGACCCCGACCCGGGGCATGGACCGGCCATGGGCATTCCCGTGCCGCTATTCGACCTCGTGTACCATGACGCGATGTTGCTGCCGTGGTCTCTCGGAAAAGGAGCGTGGGGCATCCCGGAGACCGACCTCGGGTTCCTGCACGGACTCGGCCATGCCGGAATGCCTTACCTGTCGCTTGAGCCCTCAGACGAGGAACTGATACGTGTCAAGACGATGTGCGCGCTTAACGCCCGGGTCGCACTTCTCGAGCTCGTCAAGCATGAGTTCCTGGATGGGTCATATCGCCGGCAGCGCTTCACTTATGCCGATGGGACGGCGGTGATGATCGACTTGGACAGCGGGAAATTCGACATCACGCCTCCGCTCGACGTGCCGGGTTCGATCAAATGACGGTAAGCGCAACGCTGAGACCGCCGCATTCCGCGGCTTCGCTCAAGTCCGTTTCAACTCATCGAGAACGGCCAGGCTCGACTCAGTGATGATTTCCTCGAGGTCGGGCGTGAACGGGAACACCGTATAGAACATCGGGGCGCAATAACAAGCGTAATCCCCGAGGTCGGCGAAAGCGCCTTTGCCGGGGAAATAGCCGATGTCTCCGTTCGCGTAACCGATCGGCACGAGAGCCGGATGGGTCTTCCTTAGATTCAGCCCAAATTGGGAAAAGACCTCCCCGGGCAGGCCGAGGATCTCGAGTCCACCGATGTGCGCGGCCTGGATGGGCACCCCGGCGACAAAGGGCTCTTTCATGAGGCCGCCATATTCCGAGCGCGCCTTTTTCTTCCATTCTTCGGCGAATCTGTCGGCCAGGGGAAAGCCGCTGTTCTTTTCGAGGAAGAGATTGGCGACATCATCGATCTTGTCTTCGGGAGGCACGGCGAGGGGGACGCGGATCCTGCGTTCGACGGTCCTGATAGTTGGGTCAGTCGGCGTCTTCGCGTAGCAGCGGCTCTTCCGGGCCCGATCGGCGATGATGAAGCCATAAAGGGCAAGGTCATCCGGCGTCCCCTCGCCCCAACGATTGAGTTGGGTCACCGGGTCGATGTCGCCGCAGAAGCCTTGAAAGACGATCGCCCGCCTCCCGGTCTTTTCGAGTGCGCGAACCGCGGCGCCGGGCCAATCAGCGGAGACTTGAGTGCTCCGGCCCAGGATGACGGCGTGGCACGCATAGGACAGGAAAAGAATATCCTCGGTTTCGCGCTCGAAATAAGCGATCTTGAGGGTGGGATCGATGCCTTCAAAGGTGACGTTCGTGCGGTTGTATCCCAGCGGCTCGAGGGCCTCAAACGAGTAGGAAAATGCGGCTTCAGAGGCGTCCGAAACAGCTCGCACAGAGGCTTCGGCGATCGCCGCAGGCAAGGAAGCCATATACCCAGGATCCATTTCTCCGATTCCAGGAAGCGGCATGGTCGCCGGCCCGGTGTGTGTGTGCGTGCACGCGAGCAGGATGTTTGAACTCGGAACCTTCACGGCTTTCGAGATCTTTCCCCGGATCGCATCCGCGACGGCCACCGTGAAACCAACAAGGTCGCACGAGATGAGAAGGAGCTTCTGCCCATCGTTCTCGAGATAAAGGGCCCGGGCCTTGAGATCGTCGAGGACGGACATAGCCTTCCTTTCGAGATAAAAGCCGTATCCCGAAAGCTCGACGCCTATGGGCGGGGTGATGAGTGTCTCTCCGTACCCGGCCGTCAATTTTGCCATGACTCCTCCAATCCTTTTCCCGTTAGGCGCCTTTGCCGGTCGTGTCGATTTTCTTGACAGCGAGGACGCGCCTCAAAAGAATCCAGCTGAAGACAACAGCCAGCGCCGCGCCGAGCCCCGCCGTGATCCAGGCCTGGGCGAAAACGGCGTTCGTCGCCACGACCAATCCCAACGAGGCCAGGACGCCGATGGCGCAGTCCACGACGAGCCGGCCGGTGGGCGGGTCGTCGTTAGGCGGGACATTAGCCGATTCCCGAATTCCCTTCCAGAACCCCGGCGGGTGGCATTTCTCGTAGAACCGGACAAGCGTCTCTTTGGATTCCGGCGGCGTCAGCGCGGTGACGATGAGGAGAACGGCGAAGCTCAGCAGGAAGAGGAAGCCGGTCGCCTGCCAAAAGGGTTTGTACTGATAGCCCAGAATGAACCAGACGAGAATCGAGAGCGGCAGGCCCAGGATAAACGCGGCTAGTTCGCCCCAAACATTGAACCTCCACCAGAAAAACCGAAGCCAAGAGAGGGGAAGCAGGAAGACGACCATGACCGAGTTGATGAAGAGAAACCAGCTGACCATTCCTTTGACCCACAGAATGGACACGAGGGCGGCGAAGATGAAGAGTCCGAGCACGGTCAGCCGGCTGACGATGACCTGGCGCTTCGGCGGGTCGTTCGGCCGGAGCGAGCGGTAAAAATCGTTGACGACGAGAGAGCTGCCCCAATTGATGAGGGAACTCAGGGCCGACATGAACGCGGCAAGTTCCGAGGCAACGAGGACGCCCACGAACCCGGCCGGGAGATGGGTCGCCTTGATGAGCTCTCCCCAAGCGTAGGCCGGGTCCGCCAGGATTTTCATCCCCTGCGGGGCCGGCCCGACCTGCGTGATGAGGTCCTTCGTCCAGAAGAGGGAAAAGGCAAGGACGCCGAGCCCGATGAGGGGGATCGTCCGAAGGGAAAGGGCCAGGAAGGAGTTGAAAAGCTGGCCGGCCATGGCGTGGCGCTCGTTCTTGGCGGCCATGAAACGCTGGGCCGTCATGCCCTCGCCGGCGGTCGGGGAGCCGGCGAAAAACAGGCCTTGAACGACAAGCATCACGACCGTCAGGACGGGAATGAGCGGCGTCGGCGGGATCTGCTGGAGAACGTCCGGCCTGACGCTTGCCGCGCGCGCCAGAATCCGGGCCCAGCCGCCATGGCGCGGCACGGCGATCAGGAAGAAGATGAGATTGCCGGAAAGGAAAATCGAGAACTGCATGATATCGGTGAAGACGACGCCGATAAGCCCTCCGAAAACGGTATAGATTACGGTAATCCCGCCGAAGACGAGGAGAATCTGTGCCTCCGAGAGGGGAACCAGCGGCTTGATGGTCTTGGCGAAAAAGCCCGTGACGTAGCCGATGATGAGGACGGCGAAGCAGAAAAGCAGGAACGCGTAGACCTTGCGGGCGAGGAGCGCCGGCCTTCCGCCGTAGCGGAGGGTGATGAGCTCGGCGGTCGTCACGATCTGCATCCGCCGCCACATCCTGGCCCAGACGATGGCCACGAGCGGCATCCAGATGATCCAGGCGCCCCACCAGAACCAGTTGCCGACGAGGCCGAAGACGAGGACGAGCATGACGAATCCGCCGCCGCCCGAGGAGTACGTGGCCGTATTCGAGAGCCCGATGGCCCACCAGGGGAGGCTGCGGTTTCCCGTGAAATATCCCGTCGCGCCCTGGCGGCCCGATCTCTTTGTGAAATAGAGCCCGACGCCGAGCGAGAGCATGCAAAGGACGACGACGACGACCCAATCAATCCCGATCATGCTGCGGATTTCCTTCCCGCGATGGTTGCGCGCTCACGATGCTGGAATTGTAGCCAAGTTGTCCCGCGAAATCCAGGCGGATGAAAGAGTGGGGAAAAGAAAGCTTGACGGTTGTGGACGGCCAGCTTTTCACCTATTCTATACCACGCTGGGAGAATGACGTGGCAATATGATGGTCGGCGGCCCTGGTGCCACCCGTAAGCCCCCGTAGCGGAAGGGGCCCCGTCGCCCTGCGGCGGGGGAACCGACGGGACTGGTTCCCGGGGGAGCGATAGCGCGGGGGCCAAGGGTGACACCAGGGCCGCTGCAACCTATTGTGGAGGAGGTTCGATCCATGGCCAAAGTGTACTATGTCGGCGATTGGGCCGTCCTGACCGGCCCGGTTTTTGCCGAGACTCCATTCTATTATTCTCACAAGGGACTCGACATCTTCAACTACGGCGTCTGGCTCAAGAACGCCCTGGAATCGACGGGCGAGCATCAGGTGGCTTCGATTCCGACCTGGGAGTTCTACAACAAGCTCGGGCCGGGGGATTACGAGAAGATTCTCGAGGATTATGATGTCCTCGTCTTCAGCGACATCGACGCCAAGCTCTTCCAGCTCGCTCCGAACTTCTTCGACCGGGAGAAATTCGGCAAGAAGGTGCTGACCTTCCCCGACAGGATCCGGCTGACGATCGAAGCCATTACAGGGGGCAAGGCCGCTATGTTTCTCGGCGGCTGGT
Organism: Candidatus Aminicenantota bacterium; assembly: GCA_963727095.1. Lineage (GTDB taxonomy): Bacteria > Acidobacteriota > Aminicenantia > Aminicenantales > Saccharicenantaceae > CAVSEQ01. The sequence continues at coordinate 47,067 of CAVSEQ010000001.1, forward strand.
ATTCTTTCACCGGCGAGCACGGCAAGGGCGGCTGGGGCCGGACGCGCATCCGCGAGATGCTGCCCGTGCGGTGCCTTGATTTCGAGGACCTCGAAGAGAGCACCGAAGGCTACCGGCCGGCCGCGACCGAGGCGGGGAAGAAGGTTTTCAAAGGAATTGATCTCAAGACGATGCCTCCCATCCTGGGCTACAACAAGACGATCCCGATCGACGAGGGCCGGGTCCTGCTGACGGTCAAGGAAACGGGCGATCCGCTCGTGGCCGTGCGGACTCTTGGCAAAGGCCGCGTTCTGGCCTACACCTCCGATCCCGCACCGCACTGGGGCCTGAACTTCGTCTTTTGGAAATCATACGCGGCGTTCTGGCTGGCCTGTCTCGATTGCGTGATGGGACGCCGGGGCGGGACCGAGGGCCGGAATGCCCGCTGATCATGACTCCCATTCCGGGGGACGCGGCACGTGCAGCTGGGCGCTTGTTCGGGCTCAGGGGGATGGGGATTTCCGACGGCCGCAGCGGCGTCATGAACGGAAGATAAGACATGGATTTTAAGAGGAACCCGCGAACGGTTTTCAAGGACATCAAAACGCTTAGGCCGCAGGAGGCGCGTCGGGAAATCGCGGCTCTCCGTGCGGGGATCGCCTATCACGACAATTTGTACTACGTCAAGGACAAGCCGGCCATCTCCGATGAAACTTATGACAAACTCTTTCGGCGGCTCCAGGATCTCGAACGGGCTTTCCCCCAGTATGCCGCAGAGGATTCTCCGACGAGGCGCGTCGGGGGCCACCCTGCTGCCGGCCTTGCGGAAGTCGCCCACACGGTCCCGTTGCTCAGCCTGAACTCGGTCTACAAAGATAAGGAAGTCGACGACTTCGACGTCATGGTCCGGCGCGCGGCCGGCTCGAAACAGCCGGTCTACACCGCCGAGCCCAAGTTCGACGGGTTGTCCGTCGAAATCGTCTATGAAAACGGCGTCTTCGCGCGGGGCGCCACGCGCGGCGACGGGCGGACCGGGGAGGATATTTCGCGCAACATCCGGACGATGAAGTCCGTGCCGCCGCGCTTGAAGAACGGCCGCGCGCGGGCGCCCCGGTTTCTCGCCGTGCGCGGCGAGGTGATCATGCACAAGAGCGACTTCCAGAAGCTCAACAAGCGGAAGATCGAAAACGGCGATGAGCCGTTCGCGAATCCCCGCAATGCCGCCGCCGGCGCCGTCCGTCAGCTGGACCCGAAAAAGACAGCCGAAATTCCCCTGGACATCATGTTCTACGACCTTCTCGAAGTCCGTGACCGCGACTTTACGTCTCAGTGGGAGGTCCTGAAACAGCTTCCCAAGTGGGGACTGAAAACGGACTCGCACAATACCCTGTGCCGCAGCCTGGATGCGGTCAAACGATACCGAGCCGACATGGCCGAGGCCCGGGACTCGCTCGATTACGAAATCGACGGCGTCGTCATCAAGCTCGACGATTTCAAGCAAAGGGCGAAGATGGGCATGCGTCAGCGCAGCCCGCGCTGGGCGTTGGCCTGGAAGTTTCCGCCCAAGCAGGAGATCACGACCCTGCGGGACATCGTCGTCCAGGTGGGCCGGACGGGAATCCTGACGCCCGTAGCACTTCTTGACCCCGTGAACGTCGGCGGCGTCACGGTCAGCCGGGCCACCCTCCACAACGAGGCTGAAGTAAGGCGCAGGGATGTCCGGCCCGGAGACACCGTGCGCATCGAGCGGGCGGGGGATGTCATCCCGGAAGTCGTTGAGCGCATTGGCCGGCCAAGGGGCGGCCGGGGCAAGCCTTTCGTCATGCCCAAGACCTGTCCCAGTTGCGGCACCAAGGTCGTCCGCGAGGGCGCCTATTATTTCTGTCCCAACGCGCTCTCATGCCGGGCCCAGCTCATCGGACGGATCGCGCATTATGCGTCCCGGCGCGCTTTGGACATCGCAGGCCTTGGCGGCGAAACGGTCAAGGAGCTGGTGGACAAGGGCATGATCAAATCTGTCGCAGACTTGTACCGTCTCACGGTCGACGATATCAATCGGCTGGAAGGATTCGCGGACAAATCAGCGAATCAACTCTACCGGCCATTCAACGTGCCAAGACGGCCCGCCTCGACCGCTTCCTTTACGCCCTCGGCATCGCAGGCGTCGGAGAGCATGCCGCTCAGGCCGTGGCCGCTCACTTCAGGACATAGACGCGCTGGAGAGGGCGTCGCCCGAGGAGATTCGACAGGCGAAAGACATCGGCGCCGCCACGAGCCGTAGCATCTCCGAGTTCTTCCGAGACAAGGACAATCGCCGTGTCCTGGCTCCAGTTGCGTAGAACCGGTTTCGCTATTTCCGAAATGCCGGCACGCCGAGGCCCGGGCCCGCTTGACGGCAAGATTTTCGTTTTTACAGGCGGCCTGGAACGGTTTACGCGGGACGAGGCGCAGCGGATGGTGGAAGAACTCGGCGGCAGAGTCACCTCGAGCGTAAGCGCCAAAACCGATTTCGTCGTCGCAGGCCGCGACCCGGGAAGCAAGCTCGAAGAGGCAAAAGCGCACGGGGTCAGGACGATCGACGAAAAGGAGTTCGAGAGGCTTGTGAGACTCCGAGGTTCTTGAGGAGCGGCTGCCCGCAGCGGCGGCGCGCCTTGACAGGCCGCTCCCTTTCCAATACATTCGTGCCGAAACCTGGGGGACAACGCGTGGCTTCTCTGACGATCGACAACCTCACCAAGCACTACGGCGCCGTCCGTGCTCTTCGCGGTGTGAGCTTTTCGGTCGAGGCGGGGGAGGTTTTCGGCTACCTCGGGCCGAACGGCGCCGGCAAGACGACGACACTCCGCGTTGTTCTCGGGCTCGTGCGGGCGACGGCCGGCCGGGTCACTGTCTTAGGCAGCGATCAGTCATGCGCGGGGGCAAGGACCGGCGTCGGCTACCTGCCGGGAGAGCTCCGTCTCTATGGCGAGATGACGGGGATCACACTGCTCGATTACTTCGCGGGGTTCCGGCCGCTGCGGCCGCCGGTCCTGCGCCCGGCACTCATTGAGGCGCTCGCGGTCGATCCGGCGGCCCTCACGAGACGGATCAAGTTCTTATCGCATGGAACGCGCCAAAAGCTCGGATTGATCGTCGCCATGCAGCACGACCCGGAGCTGCTCCTGCTCGATGAGCCGACCACCGGCCTCGATCCGCTGGTCCAGCAAACGTTCCGCGACCTCGTGCTGGATTTCGCCCGCCGCGGGCGCACCATCTTTTTCTCCTCCCACGTGCTGTCCGAGGTCGAAGCCGTCTGCGGTCGGGTGGCCATCCTGCGCGCCGGAGAGCTCGTGGCCGTGGAGTCGGTCGATAATCTTCGAAGCCGCATGGTGAGGCGTCTGCAGGCGCGGTTCCGTTCAAACGTTCCCGCCGGGCTTGACAGTCTGCCGGGCGTCACGCAATTTCAGGCGGCCGGAAGAGACGTCACCCTTTGGGTGCGCGGCGACGTGAACGAGGTTCTCCGCCGGATCTCCCAGTCCGAGGTCGATCGATTTGTCTTTCCCGAGCCCGAGCTCGAGGATATTTTTCTCACGTACTATCGGGACGGCAGGGGATAGGGCCGCAGACGTCATGGGTAACTTGCTGAAACGCCTGCTCGTCCGGCACAGGCTGGTCCTTGCGGCCGGCGCCGGCTTGATGGCCGGTCTCCAATTCCTTATCTGCGCGGTCGTTTCGACCATCGACATCCCGGGGATCCTGTCGGGGCTACTGAAGAACGTTCCGCCGGTGATGCAATCCCTTATTCAACAGTATCTCGGGGGTTTCAGCGCGGCCGACCTGCTGGCCTTCGGCTGGAATCACCCGATCGCGCTGGCCGTCGGGGCCGCCGTGGCCATCGTCCTCGCCGCCCGCGCCGTGGCGGGGGAAATCGAGAACGGTGTCCTCGAGCTTGTCTTGAGCCAGCCGATATCCCGGCCGCGATATTTCGCCGGGCAGGCGCTTTTCGCGCTCGCGGCGCTCGCCGCCCTGGCCCTGGCCGGCGCCTTCGGAACCTTCCTCGGCCAGCGCGTGTATGCACTCCACGCTTTAACCGTTCACACGGTGCTTTTGCTCGCCTTGAACTATCTGCTGCTTCAGTTTGCTTGGTACGCCGCCGCCCTTGTCCTTTCCGTCTTCGGCCGCGAGGCGGGCCGCGTGGCGTTCGGCGGCTTCTTTCTCGCCCTCGTTTCTTACCTTGTCCAGGTCATCGCGCAGCTCTGGCCGCGCGCCGCGTTTCTCCTTCCATATTCGCTCAACGCCTATTACTCTCCGCCGCAAATCCTGGCCCGGCAGGCACTCGCGGCGAGATCGGTCGCCATGCTCCTCGCCGTCGGCGCCGTCGGCATTGCGCTCGCGCTATGGCGTTTCCTCAGACGGGACATCCCGTAGCGCTCTCAGTAGGTGACCTCGACCGCGACCTTGAAGAACTTGAAGTCTTTGTATCGGACGTCGGTCTTCGACCGCACCACGGCCCGGCCCGCATCGTTTAGATAGGCCTCTTCGATGTAAAGACGGCTCGGGAAGCGGATGCCGTTTTTCTCGGCGCTGAACTCGGACCGGATGTTGAGCCGGGGAGTCCTCTTGTAGTGTTCGCCTCGTTTTTTGAAGACGTCGAAACGCCCGACCCGGCTGTCGCTCCAATCGATCCGGAGGATGTCGGCGGTGACCGGGTCGATCCAGGCCTTGCCATAGAGGTTCCGGCTCTCGGGAGCACCCGGTTTTGGATGGGCGTCGATGACGAGGACTTTTGTTTTCCCAATCTTGTCGTGACCGATGACGGTGTAATCATAGTCGGGCTGGAAACGTTCTCCCAAAAGTCCCACCGGACCTATGAGCGCCGTACCGAACACGACGACGGACGTTTTCAGTGCGGCGTTAGACTCGTTCATGTCCTTTCCATTCTCCTTAAGGAGAGTCCTCATCTCGCGGATCTCGCGACCGGCGCGGGCGCACTGATAATCATAGACGTACGTGTGCTTGACATCCCGCCATATCACGTAGGACCTCGAACTTCCGCCCGAGCTCCAGCTCCAGCCGCCCATGAGGTCCGGGCGTTTCGTGAAGTCGAGGGAGGGGTCGATCGTCTCGCTGATCTCTTCGCGGCAAACGAAATCGAAGGCGGCGTTCTCGAGCTTGCCGCAGTATTCCGCAGCCTTGGCGAGGAGCGGCCCGAGATCGGGGGCCGGGACGGTTCCCCGGCTTTGAGACGCCTGGACGGGCCCTTGCGACTCTGTCGTTGGAACGGCCATTGCGGTCTTTGCCGGGGTGCGAAACGCCGCCGGCAGGACTCCAAATGCCAGAACCGTTATCCACCGTTTACAGGTTCCGAAACCATGTCGGGTCAAACGCGCAGAGTCCGGAATGAACCGCATGGTCAGTCCCTTTTTTTTACGATCGTGAAGTCCGAGGAGATGTGGGATACGGCGCCGCTCGCCGTGTCCTCGGCAACCAGATGCAGGCCGTAGATGTCCGGCTCGACTTCGGGGATATGCAGCCTGATGAGATAAATCCGAATATCCTTTCCGTTCTTTTCTTTGATCACGTCGAGCCCAACGGGGACTTGCTCGGACGTAGCGCTGTCAACGAGGAAGGACGCTAACTTGAAAGTCGCCCTCTTCGCCCCCGGCCCGGATATTCTGACCGCGGCCGTTATGTCGGCGCCGCCTTCAATCGTCTTTTCGAGGCTCGGCGAAAAGGCGCCGGAATCCAAAAGGAAGATTTCGGCGAGACGTGCTTCAGCGCTGTTTTCTTCGGAAGTCCCGGCGGGATTGTCTCCGATATATCTCGCGCCCTTTCCTGGAGCAAGAAAGAGAGGTGGATAGATCATGAAATCGCCGGCCGCTTTCTCCGGCACGACCGCCGAAACCCCCGCGACGGCCGCCCGCCCGGTTTCCGCGTTCCTTAGGACGATCCGGCACTTGTATTTTCCTGGCGGGACGGAAAGGAGAGAGAAGAGATAAACGGGCTTCTTTTCCGACGCCGAAAGACTGGTTACGACCCGCCGGGAATCGATGATGTTTTCCGCGCGGTCGAAGATAAGGCTCTGAACCTCGACCTTCGGACCGGCCACGTCGCCCAGTTCCTCGACCGGCACGGAGGCGATGAAGGCGAGGTTCGCGGCCGGCGCCGCTCCGACCGGCTGGGCCTGCATGGCGAAGCGAACCGGCGCCTGCGACAGCGGCCGCTCAGCCAGCGCAAGATCGACGAGATCGATAAGTTTCTCCACGTCTGAATATGACGCAAAGGGCTTGGGATTGAAGTAGCCGGCCTGGGCGCGGACTTGGCAGCCGGGGCGCGCCACCTCGACCCGGATCTCGTGATACTTCCCGTCCCATGTCGCGCTGATCGGGTATCCCACGACGTAATACGTTGCCGTCAGGGTTTGGATCGTGTTGAGATGCTTGTCCGCGAAATAGACGTTGGCGAAGTACCTGCCGCCTGTCGCCTCGGCCATCTCGCGAAGTGTGGCCGCCCCGATCTTCACCTCCGAGGCCGCATTGGGTCCTGTCGTCTGGACTGGGAAAACGGCGATATTGGCCGTCGCGAGCACCCGGCAGAGATCGGTAAAAGCGTTGCGCAGGTCCATATTCATGTCCTCTTTCGGGGCGAATCTCCAATCCGTGGATGGAAGGCCCTTGGACGGCGGTTCCCGATTGATCAAGCTGCCCGGGATTCCCTCCGAAAAGAGGATGAGCGTCTTCTGCCCGGAGATGTAGCGCAGGGCCTGGGCCAAGGTTTCCAGGGCCCACATAAAATTCCTGGCCAGCCACCTCTGCTCCCCGGCGAGGTGGTATCCGTCGGCATCGCGCCCCGGTGCTGATTTATCGGAAATAGTCGCCCTGGCCTGAGCCTCGGGCGAGGCGCCCGCCGCGACCTTCTGCTGTAAGGCGTCAGCCGGGTGCGTTAAGGTATCCTGAGTCGCGGCCAGCCCGAAGGCCCCGAGCGCCCGGCGGACTCGGTCATGGTCTCTCGTCAGGAACTCCCGGACCTCCAGCCGCCGCATCCCTGTGCAGCAGACAACGGCTACCTCGTCCGACGGGAGGAGGTTATCGATGAACCGCACAGCCGCTTTGGCCGCCTTGCGTGCCCCGTCCGGGTCGGTGTAAGTATAGTCGAAGAAAAGGAAGAACTTGCGGTCCAAGAGGGGAGAGGCAGGGGTGGGCGTGACAGTGATGCTCTCATCGGCGGGCGCCGGCTTCGCGGCGGGGACGCGGAGCTCGTGGCTTTCGAATTCCGTGAGCGTCTGGCGCTTGCCGTTGTCGTAAATGACAAAATCTTCCTTTTTGAGGCCGGTGACGGGATTTCCTTTCTTGTCGGTGACCACGACCTGAATGAGTTTGAGGGTGACCGTGACTTCATTTTGCAGGGGCTTGGGGATTTTGTCGGTTTCTTGGGATTCGAGAAAGCGGCGGTAGGAATCCGGACCGCTTCCGACGGGCTGGGTCGGTCGCAGGGACCGAGGCATCGCAGCGAAGACGAGCAGGATGCTCCCGCAGAAGGCAAGGATCAAGCGCCGCGCCCGCGGGCAACCCAGTTGCCGGGACATCTGCGCCTCCCTGAGCCGGTTACATTGATTCCCTTTAGAATAATGGTGCAATCGCGGACCTAAGTCAAGCCCGCCGGCTCGCTTGACCGGGTCTGCGCGGCGAGCACCTTTCGGGCGGCGACACGGGCTAACTCCTGGCTCCAAAACTCAATTAAGATATTTGCGAGACATGAACGCCCGTGGTCGCCTTGACAGCCCGCACGTTCCGGCCTATGCTTTTTGTCGGGGGCCCGAGAAACCCGGCTCGGGCATGTGATTGTGTCGGGTTTGCGTTTTTCAGCCGATGATTGGATTATACAGTTCTCGAGGGTTGGACATTTATGAGCGGTCCCACTATGCCCGGAACGAACATGTCGACGAGGTTGAGCAGATCCTCTCGTGGTACGACGGCCGCGGCGGGCGCGTTCTCGACGCCGGATGCTGCACGGGGCTCCATGCCCTTGAGTTCGCGCGGCGGGGCTTTTCTGTGGCCGGCCTTGATATCGAGCCCGCGGCGGTCGAGCGGGCCAGCCGCCGGGCGAGGCAGAGTGGGGCGGCCGTCGCTTTTTCGGTGAAAGACCTCAGCCGCGATTCCCTGACATCTCTGGGCACGTTCGATTTCGTGTACAGCCTCGGCAACGTTCTGGCCCACATCGAGAAAGGCCTGCTGCCCGCGGTCCTGGCGAGGATTCACGCCTGCCTGAACCGCAAAGGTGTTTTCCTTTTCGACCTCTTGATGACGGACAATCCGTTCCTCCGGGATATCCGCGACGAAAAACACAAGATCTTTTGGAAGAGGGCGCGGGAGGGAGAAACGGGCAAGATCCGCATGGACGGATATTTTCTTGAATTCGGGTTTGTCCAGCCCTTCGAAGTTTGGGGCTATTCCCTGGATGACGTGCGGAGCCTCCTCTCCCACTCCGGATTCGTTCTGGACACGATGAGCAGTCGACTGGACTTCCCGAACGTCGAACCCGGCAAAGGGGTGCCTTTTTGTCTTAATTTCAGAGTGCGGCGGAAGGAGGATCGATGAAAGTTTTTCGGATGAGGGATTTTTTCGATGCGGATTTTGACGAGTTCATCATCGGGACGAAAGCCACGGGAAAGCACACGGTTTACCTGGTCTATGGCGAGGTCCCGGCCGGCGAAGCGCGGGCCATGGCTCCGAACGGGCACGACGAGATCCTCTTCCTTCTTTCCGGGGAGGCCGTGCTTGAAGACGGGGGGCGCAACATTCCTCTAACCAAAGAACAGGCCGTGTCCCTCGAGCCCGATGAGCGATTCAATTTTCGGGCGCTCGCCGACTGCCGCTACGTTGTCGCCGGAGCCCATACGAACGCTCATGCTCATTGACAACCGCCATGTTCTCGATCGCGCGGGGCTCGCGCCGTTAGGGAAAAAAAGGATAGCCAAGTGACAACAAAAACTAAAACCGTGATGACAGGCGGACTCCTGGGCGGATTGACCGGCTTCGCGGTCGTCGGCCTGACGTATCTCGGCCAGCGGCTGGTGCAGCTGCCCTTTGTGCCGTTCGACGTCTTTGATTGGCAGGCCCGCGTGCTTCCGGGCAAGGTGATCAGCCTGAGCATCGACATCATGGTCAAGCTCATCAGCTCCCTCAAGCTCGGACCGACGGCGGCCGTCGCCAAACAGGCCGAAGGCCTGATCGCCATGGCTCAACTCGTCGTTGCGGGGATCGTTTTCGGATGCGTTCTCGGCTGGCTCAGCGGCCGCCGCGGGGTGCACCTTCCCGTTGCCGGAGCGGCCGGCAGCCTTGTCCTGCTGGCCGTAGGACTCGTCGCTGAGTTCTCGATGGGTTTCCCGGCCGCCGGCCCCTTTGTCAGCATCCTGTGGCTGGTCATTGTTTTCGTCGGCTGGGGAACCGTCTTGGGACAGGCTGTCGAAGCCGTTGCGCTCCCCGCTGATGACGTCGGCATCCGGGGCCGCCGGCGTTTCCTTTGGTTCGTCGGAGTGGGCTCCTTTGTGGTCAGTGCCGGTGCGCTCGGCTTGAAGATTCTATCGAGGAAAGAGGGGCAGGCTGCACCCGCCCAGGCGGAAGTTCCCGGCGCCGGGATTCTGGAGTCGGATCAAACCTCAGGGCCCCGCCGCGTCTCCCGCCTGGAAAACGCTCCAGGCGAGGATCAAACCGGCTCCGGGCACTCGGTCCGAGCTCACATCAAGCCGGGACTTCTATCGAATCGACATCGACATCATGCCGCCCGCGGTGGACGGCGCGACTTGGCGGCTCGAGGTCGGCGGCCTCGTCGATCGCCCGCTCCGTCTCTCGCTTGCCGATCTGCGTTCGCGGCGCGCCGTCAATCAGACGATCACGCTGTCCTGCATCTCCAACACGGTCGGCGGCGACCTCATCAGCACGGCCGTCTGGACCGGCGTTCCCCTGCGCGACGTCCTGGCCGAAGCGGGCCTGCGGCCGGGAGTCCGGGACATCGCCGCCGAAGCGGCCGACGGCTTTTACGAGAGCGTGCCGATCGCTGAAGCGATGGATGCGCGCACGCTGCTGGTCTATGCCATGAACGGGGAGCCGCTCTCGGTCGCGCACGGATTTCCGCTCCGCGTTTTTATTCCCGGCCACTACGGCATGAAACAGCCGAAATGGATCACGCGGTTGACGGCCATCGATAAGGACGGACCGGGCTACTGGGTGGACCGCGGCTGGGATAAGAGGGCGATCGTGAAAACCACCTCGGTCATCGACGCCGTCGCCGCGGACCAGGTCTCTGTTCCGGAAGGGCTTGTGCCTGTCGGCGGGATCGCCTATGCGGGGGCCCGCGGCATCAGCAAGGTCGAGCTTCAGGTGGACGACGGCCCGTGGCAGGCGGTGCAACTGCGGACGCCTTCGCTCGGGCCTTTGACATGGGTCGAGTGGCGAGCCGATTGGAAGGCCGTTCCCGGCAAGCATATCTTCCGCGTCCGTGCTTACGACGGCGGCGGCGTCCTGCAGGACGCTGAACCCCGGCCGCCTCACCCGTCTGGCGCCACGGGGATCCACTCGCGGAAAGCCGATATCAGGCTTGCCGCCGCGCCCGGCGAACACCGGCTTGATGATTGACAACATTGATCAAAATGGAGGTCGGCAACTATGCTCACTAAAGATCGGACTTGCGGCATCATCGAGGGCACACTGAGGGATGCTCTGGAGAACCTCGAGCGGACCAAGGAGTGCATGGTCGGTTGGGATTGGAACTATCTTTCGCCCGAGGAGGTCGAGCAGGCCATCCGCGTCGTGGAAGCGATTCTCCGCAAAGCACGAAGCGAAACGGCCTGACACCGGACGTCCCGGGCTTCCGGCACGCCTGAAATATCGCGGCGTTTGCGCCGGCGATCACTGAACATTTGCCCCGAAGCCCCGATTTTTGTAAAATGTCCGGCGTTAGCCCCACAAAAGGAGCCGCCTATGGACCTCTTCGAGAAGTGTTTCGGTTTTTACAACGACCCTCTTGTTGCCCAAAAATACGGCTACCCGACCAATCCGGCCACCATCCAGAAGCTGGGCATGTTTCCATACTTCATTCCCATCGACCATTCGGAAGGCCCGGAGGCCTATATCGGAGGCCGCAAACTCCTGATGATCGGCTCCAACAACTACCTGGGCCTGGCCGACCACCCCAAGGTCAAGGAGGCGGCGATCGAGGCGGTCAGGCGATACGGCACGAGCTGCACCGGCTCGCGCTTTCTCAACGGCACGCTGCAGATGCACATCGACCTCGAGCAACGCTTGGCGAAGTTCGTCGGCCTCGAGGCGGCGCTGGTCTTCAGCACGGGCTTCCAGGTCAATCTGGGTTCGATTCCGGCCTTGATGGAGGCGGACGACATCCTTATCACGGACAAGGAGGTCCACGCCAGCATCGTCGACGGCGTCCGTATGGCCAGGGCCCAGAAAAAGACAGAAGCCCGGTTTTTTAAGCACAGCGACGCCGCGGACCTTGAGGCGATCCTCAAAGCCTTGCCGGCGGAGGCCGGGAAACTCGTCATCGTGGACGGCGTCTTCAGCATGGGAGGAGATATCGCGCCTCTTCCGGAGATCATTCCGGTCTGCAAGAAGTACGGCGCCCGTCTCATGGTCGATGACGCTCATTCGTTGGGGGTCCTCGGCGGGGGCCATGGCACAGCCCATCACTTCGGCTGCGACGGCCAAGTCGACCTCATCATGGGAACCTTCAGCAAGTCGTTCGCCTCGGTGGGCGGCTTCATCGCCGCTCCGAAGGAAGTCATCCAGTGGATCCAGTTCTTCGCCCGCCCATTCATTTTCAGCGCCAGCCTGCCTCCGGCCAATACGGCGACCGTGCTGGCCTGCCTCGACATCATCGAGCAGGAGCCGGAGCGGGTGGCCCGTGTCAACCAGATCGGAGAACGGGTGCGGCGGGAGCTCCGGGCGATGGGCTACGAGATCGGCGCTTCCCAGACGCCGGTCATCCCCATCATCATCGGGGACATGATGAAGACCTTCAAGGCTTGGCATATCCTCTTTCAGGAAGGAATCTATACCAACGTCGCCCTGCCCCCGGCCGTTCCCCCGGAACTTTCCCTGTTGCGCACGAGCTACATGGCGACCCACACCGACGCCCAGGTGGACCGGATCCTGGAGACATTCGCCAAAGTCAAAGGCCTTCTGGCTTCGGAAGCCTGATCGTTGCGTCCCGCCCAGGACGCAAGGAGGGATGATGATCACCGGCTACGGCTGTCCCGAGAAAGACCTCACCCATTACACGTGCTTCAGGACCCCGAAGCGGATCGGGGTCGACGGCCGGCTCGATAAGCCCGCTTGGCAAAAGGCGGCGAAGTCGGGCCGTTTCGTGGACCTCGTCAGCGGAGTGCCGGGCTTTCTCGAAACCCGGATGGCGGCGCTTTGGGACGACGAGAACCTCTATGTTGCGTTCTGGGTGGAAGAACCCAACGTCAGGGCGCGCCTCACCGAGCGCGACGCATTCGTCTGGACGGAGAACGATGTCGAGGTTTTCATCGGGGGCGAGGACTGTTATTACGAGTTCCAGCTGAACGCCCTGGGCACGATCTACGAGGTTTTCTATATTTGGCAGGACGCCTACGTCAAAGGCGGACGGTTCGACGTTCCGGAATTCGACCTTCTCGGCCGCAAGGTTGATGTGCTGGGCGGCTTTCAGGACGCGATGCGGTTCGGCAAACACCGGCGCGGCCGGCGCTGGGCTTTCATGGACTGGGACCTGCCCGGCCTCAAAGCCGCGGCGAGCGTCCAGGGAACCATCAACGACCCGTCGAATATCGACAGAGGCTGGACGGCGGAGATCGCCTTTCCCTGGAAGGGTCTGACGGCCTTGGCCGGGACGCGCTCCCTGCCGCCGCGCGACGGCGATGTGTGGCGGATGGATTTCTCACGGTTCGAGCTTCTTGAGTACTGCGGCGTCAAAGCCGAGCCGCATCCCGGCTGGGCGCTCAACCGTCACGGCGTCTACGACTCCCATATCCCGGAGTGCTTTTCCTTCATTCATTTTTCAGAACAGGCGCCGGAAGAGACGGCGTGAAGAGGGGGAGGGGCGCCGTTCAATCGGAGGCTAATACATCGAAGCGGGGAGACCGGTGGGTTCTCCGTACAGGTGCTTGATGAGCGCCATGATCGTTTGGGACAGTTCGTGCAGGAACTCGACACCTATTTCGTAAACCTTCTCCTCTTTGTTCCACTCAATCCAGCGCACTTCGGCGTCGAGGCGAAGGGCCTGCTGGGACCGGGCCAGATCGATCTGGATCCGGACGACGGTGCCGACGGAAAACGACTGTTCGCTATAGATCTTCGCTCCCTTGATCGACAGGTCGTACGTGTAAGCGTTGATGTCAGGACCGGGGCCATCGGCACTTCGGCCCCCGGACTTGAGGACGACCTTGTTCCATTCCTTGAATCGTTTGTCTTTACGTTTCTCCATCCCAGGCCTCTCCCTCCGTCGCAATTGTCTCTTTAACGCCCTCATTATCCTGGGGGGGACCGTCGGCGGGGAATAGCCTTTAAGGGTGATTCGAGAGGTGATTGTCGGTTTTCCCTTGGCGGCTTGGGGCCTTCCCCCGTTCTATGCTATAAAAGAGCCTTCAAGGAGAGACTCGTGATTGAACTCAACCAGGTTTCCAAAAGCTATAATAAAGGGAAGATTAAAGCCGTCGACAATCTCAGCCTGACCGTCCGGCCCGGCGAGATCTTCGGCTTTCTCGGGCCCAACGGCGCCGGCAAGACGACCACGATTAAGATGATCGTTGGGCTGCTCAGGCCTGATTCCGGAACAATCTTGGTCGATGGCATCGACACGGCGAGCGATCCGCTCGCGGCTAAGGCTTTGACCACGTACGTGCCGGACTACCCGGCCGTCTATGAGCGCCTGACGGGGCTCGAGTATCTCAATTTCATCGGGGACGTTTACGGAGTTCCAAGAGATGAGCGCCTGGAGAGAATCGGCAAGTGGCTCGAAGTTTTCGAACTCAGCCAGGCCGTCACCAACCCCATCCAAAGCTACTCCCACGGCATGAAGCAGAAAATCGTCATCACGGCGGCCCTACTGCCCGCGCCCCGGGTCATGGTTCTCGACGAGCCTCTGGTCGGGCTCGACCCGAGAGCCGCCCATCAGCTCAAGGAGCTCTTCCGGGAGCATTGCGACCAGGGCAAGACGCTCTTCTTTTCGACTCACATCATGGAGGTCGCGGAAAAGCTCTGCGACCGCATCGGCATCATCGACAAGGGCCGGCTCGTCGCCTGCGGAACAATGGAAGACCTCAGGCAGCTCGACAAGACCGAGCAGTCGCTTGAAGGCATCTTCCTGGAGCTCACGGAGAAATGAGCAAGTTCACGACTCTCGTCCGCGTCGGCCTGAAGGCGAACTTCGGGCTCGCGCTTCTCCGGTACCGGATCTTCAAGGAAAAGAAGGATATCTGGCTTATCCCCCTCATCGTCCTGGCCGGTCTGGCCGTTCTGCCGTCCCTTTACGGGCTTGTCCTTCTCGTGCAGAACGTCTATCTCGCCCTCAAACCCTTCGGTCAGGAGCGGGCGCTGCTCTCCTTCGGCGTCCTCGCGGGGCAGCTCTTCGTCCTCCTCTTCGGGCTCTATTACGTCATCTCGGCCTTCTATTTCTCGAGAGACCTGGAACTCCTCATCCCCCTGCCGCTCAAGCCGGTCCAGGTCATGGCTTCGAAATTCACGATCATCCTGATCAACGAGTACCTCACGGTCATGGTCATCGTCGTGCCCGTCCTGGCGGTTTTCGGCGTCATGGCCGGGGCTGGCCCCGTCTATTGGGTGAGCGCGGTGCTCGTCTATCTGACATTGCCCGTCATCCCGCTGGCCATCGTTTCGATCCTGGTCGTGGCGATGATGCGCCTCATCAACATCAGCCGGAAAAAAGACGCGCTCATTCTCGTCGGCAGCATCGTCTTGATCGCGGCCTCCATGGCGCTTCAGTTCGCGGCAGGACGGGCGGGCAACAAGCACTTGGACGGCCAGGCCATGGCGGCCTTTTTCGGTTCTCCCGACAGCCTTCTCAACCGGGTCGGGGCCAAATTCCCGCCGAGCGTCTGGGCGGCCAAGGCCCTGGCCGGAGGCTTTTCCCACAGCGGGCTCCTGAACCTCGCCCTTTTTCTGGGGGTTTCCGTTGCCCTCCTGGGCGCCATGCTCGTCCTTTCCGAGAAACTGTTCTACCGGGGCCTGATCGGCGTCGGCGAAGTCTCGGGCCGGCGGCGTTCCCTCTCGGCGGCCCAGATGTCCCGGCGGATGTCGTCCGGCCGCCACCCCGTAAGGGCGATCTTCGTCCGCGAGTGGCGCATCATGAACCGCACCCCGATTTTTTTGCTGAACGGCGTCCTCGTCGTCATCATCGTGCCGGTCGTCTTCGTCCTCATGGCGACGATGGGGTCGGGCAGGGGAGACACCGCCGCGGTGATGAAAGTCATGACTTCGGGAAATTCCTTCTATGTCATCCTGGCCGCCGCCGCCTTCATGACGGCCTGCGGCAGCCTGAACGGCACGGCCTCTTCGACGTTTTCCCGCGAAGGAGGCCAGTTCTGGATCTCGCGTGTCATCCCCGTGGCGCCGCGCGACCAGGTCGCCGCCAAATTCCTGCACTCCTACCTCATCTCCGGTCTCGGTGTCGTGGCGGCATCGGTGGTTTCCGTCCTGGTCCTTCATCTCAAGGCCGGCGTCCTGGCCGCAGCGATCGCCCTGGCCCTGCTCGTCTCCATCCCGCTTGACGCCGCCGGCATGATCATCGATTTGGCGCGGCCGCTCCTCGACTGGACCAATCCGCAAAAGGCCATCAAGCAGAATCTGAATGTCCTCCTGGCCTTGTTCGCCGACATCGGTATTCTGACGGCGCTGTTCTTCCTCCTGAAACTGCTGATCAGGTCGGGGGTGGCCGGGACGAGCGCCCTGGCTCTCCTTTTCACCGCGCTCGCGGTCCTCTCGGTCTTGAGCTGGCGATTCCTCATCGGTTTCGCCGACCGGCGCTACCGGGAGATTGAGTCGTAAAGAGACCTGTCTCCGGCGCCGCGGCTGTGATATAATTCGAGCCCGGACTTTTGGACCGACCATTGGCACAGGAAACTTCGGTGGCAGCCCGGGAGGGAAACCATGATCTGTGTCAGCATCGCCGAACCGACGCTTGCAGAATGCTTGGCCGCCCTGAACGGGCTTGAGTTCGCCGAGTTCAGGCTGGACAAAACCAACTTGACGGTGGATGAGGTCAAAACCCTCTTCGCCTCGCCCCTCAAGCTCATCGCCACCTGTCGGCCCGGTACGCGCACGGAAGACGAGCGCTTGGCGCTTCTTCTCGCTGCGATCTCCGCGGGCGCCGCCTACGTGGATATCGAGATCGAAGCGCCGGCGGGATACCGGCAGGCGGTCATCGCCGCCGCCCGCGAACGCAAGTGCCATGTCATCTTGTCCTATTTCAATTTCAAGGAAACGCCCCTCAGGCAAGTCCTCCTGCTCAAGATCGAGGAATGCTTCGACAACGGCGCCGACATCGCCAAGGTCGTCTGCCAGGTCCAAAGCACACAGGATTGCGTCCGCATGCTCTCGCTCTACGAGACGAGAAAGAACGTGATCGCGCTCGGCATGGGATCGCTCGGCATCATCACGCGGATTGCGGCCCCGTTCCTCGGCGCGCCCCTCACCTATGCGTCACTGGCGCCCGGCAAAGAAACCGCCGAGGGCCAGCCCGACTTCAAGACGCTTGAAGCGCTGATGAAATACTTGAAGACCGGATGACGGCCGCCTTTCCCCGGCAGGCGAACGGCTGAGACGGTCGGACGTGTTGATTGCGCTTCCTCGTTCCTATATAATCCGTCTCCTGTCCATGCGATGCGAGTCCGGGCGGAGATGCCAACATTCCTTATCCCTCAGACCGGACTGCGGCCGCGGCGCTCGTTTTCGCAGCGCCACACGTCCTCCTCAGGGCATGTCCCATCCGTCTTGTGCGAAGGCCGCAGCGCTCGGCACGCTGGACGTCATTCCATTCCCCGGGAGGTTCCCCTTATGAAACGTTTGAAAACTTTCGGCCGCGTATCACTTTTCATGGCCCTGGTGGTCGTCCTGGCCGGGCCGTTTTCGGCGCAAAACGCGCCGCAGGATCAAACCCAGGCCTTTACGCGTCACCTCAAATGGCGCAGCATCGGGCCGGCCAACATGATCGGCCGCATTTCGGGCTTCGAAGCCCTGGAATCTGATTTCACGCATGTCCTCGTGGCCGGGGCCTCGGGCGGCGTCTACAAATCCGTCAATGCCGGGACAACCTGGGAGCCGATTTTCGACAAGTACGGCTCAGCCTCGGTCGGTGACGTCAAGTTCTTTCAGAAGAACCCCAACATCATCTGGGTCGGCACGGGCGAATCCTGCGTCCGCAACAGCGTGTCGTGGGGTGACGGGATCTACAAATCGACCGACGGCGGCAAGACCTTCACGCGGATGGGGCTCGAAACGACCCAAACGATTGGGCGCATCCGCACCCACCCGACCGATCCCAACATCGTCTATGTGGCGGCGTCGGGGCATCCCTGGGGATACACGGGAGACCGCGGCCTGTTTAAGACGACCGACGGCGGCGCGTCATGGACCAAGTTGACGAATGGACTCCCGAACGACGGCAAGACGGGCGCCGTGGATCTTATCATGGACCCGGCCAACCCCGATGTCCTATTCGTGTCGTTTTGGCAGCGCCTGCGCCAGCCCTGGCGCTTTGATTCGGGTGGGCCGAACGGAGGGATTTTCAAGACGACCGACGGCGGGGCGAGCTGGACGAAACTCACGGCCGGCCTGCCGTCCGGCGACCTGGGCCGGATCGGGCTGGCCATTTCCCGTTCCAACCCCAAGGTCCTTATGGCCGTTATCGAGGCCGCCTTCCAGCCGCAAGCCCAGATCAGGACTCCCGACAATCAGACAAAGCCCAATCCCGACTATTCCGACATGACCAAGCTCGGCACCGGCATCTACCGGTCCGAGGACGGGGGAGGGACGTGGCAATTCGTGAGCCGGACGAACAACCGGCCGTTCTACTACAGTCACATCTTCATCAACCCCGTCGAAGACAAGTGGGCCTACCTGTTGACGACGAACCTGAATTTTTCGAACGACGGCGGCAAGACTTGGACAACGATGGGTGGTCTCCACCCCGATTTTCACGCCATGTGGCTCGATCCGACGAACCGGGACCGGTTCTTTGTCGGGCAGGACGGGGGAGCGTCGCTCACGTATGACCACGGCAAGACGTGGCTTTTCTATGACAATATCACTTTCGCGCAATTCTATGCCGTGAGCACGGATATGCGGGATCCCTACTACGTGTACGGCGGGCTCCAGGACAACGGCACGTGGGGCGGGCCGTCGATGAGCCGCGAAGGCACGATCCTGACCGATTTCTGGTTCAACATCGGGGGCGGCGACGGCTTCCATACTCAAAACGACCCGACCGACTGGAGAACGGCCTATTGCGAGAGCCAGAACGGCTCCGCCCTCCGCATGGATGTCGAAACGCGGGAGTCGAAGGGCATCCGTCCGACGGCGGCGAACATCGTCAACTATAAAGATTTTTATCCCGAAGCAGCCGCGGCTCCCCCGGCCAAGCCGGGAGCGAAGCCGGCCGCCAAACCGGCCGCCAAGCCCGCCGGAAAGCCGGGGGCCAAAGCCCAGGCTGCGGCCGAAGGCGTGCCTTCGCCGGAAGAGCGGATGATGGGCATGGCCCAGCAGCGCGGACCTCTCCGGTTCAATTGGAGCACGCCCATCGTTCTCTCCCCGCACAATCCCCGGACGGTCTATATGGGCGGCAATCATCTCTTCAGGTCTGTGGACCGGGGCGACCACTGGCTGATCATCAGCCCGGATGTGACCACGAATGACAAGACCAAGTACGCACCCGCCAAGCCTACCGGCGGCCTGACTCCGGACGTGACCGGTGCTGAAACGTTCTGCACGATCATCACGATTTCGGAATCGCCGCTTGTTCCCGGTTTGATCTGGGTCGGCACGGACGACGGCAACGTTCAGATGACGCGGAACGATGGGGCCCTGTGGACCAACGTTCGGCTGGCGATCCCCCGGGTTCCCAAAGGGACCTGGGTCAGCCGCGTCGAATCGTCTCATTTCAACCCCGCCGCCTGCTTTGTCACATTTGACGGGCACCGCGGCGACGATTTCCATTCGTACGTGTTTAAGACGACCGATTACGGAAAGTCGTGGACCGACATCACCAACAACATCCCTGACGGCCATCCTGCTTACGTGATTCGGGAAGACTTGAAAAACAAGGATCTGCTGTTCCTGGGCACCGAATTCGGGGCCTATTTCAGCCGAGACGGCGGCCAGACCTGGATGAGCCTTTCGCTCAACATGCCGACGGTCGCGGTCCATGACCTTCTCATCCAGCCCCGGGACAATGACCTGATCGCAGCGACTCACGGCCGCGGCATCTGGGTCATGGACGACATCACCGCCCTGAGGCAGGCGACGGACAGTGTCCTCGGACAGGATGCCGTCCTCTTCGACCAGACCAAGCCGGGCACACGCTGGCTCAGGATCGAGCGGGGAGGCTACGGCCGGGGCGATTTCTTTTTCAAAGGCGAAAATCCTGCAAGCGGCGCCCTCCTTCACTTCTTCCTCAGGGCCAAGCCCGCGACGCCGGGCACGCTCGAAATTTCCGACATCAGCGGCGTCAACAAGACGACCTACATCCTCGATGCCGCCGACTCCGGCATCAACCGGATCGCGTGGGACTTGCGATTCGACCCGCCCCAGCAGACCGTCCAGGGAATCGCCGCGACCCTGAAGAAGCAGATCGACGCAGCCCTGCTGCGCGCGGACCTGACGCCCGAGCAGAAAACGACGCTTCAGAATGCCGTTTCCGTCCTCGCGCAGTACGGGACGAATTTCAGGAAGGTCATGGAGGTCCAGCGCGGCGTGATGCCGATTCTCCGCGCCGGGATGGGATTCGGCGGTTTCGGCGGCATGGGATTCGGCCGGGGCATGGGCGGTCAGGCGGCCGAGCCGGGCGCCTATGTCGTCAAGCTGACCATCAGCGGCAAGAGCATGACGGGCAAGGTCACGGTCCGCCTCGATCCGATTCAGTCTGCTGCGTCGAACTGACGGGGCTTTTTGCCGCAAGCACGGGGCGGCGCGGGAGCCGGCTTTTCTTTACCGCAGCGTTGTTGTATAAAGCATTTCTGAGCTTTGCCTTGGCCAGTATCCCCGCAAGGAGGCTATCGATGTCCGGTTTACGCCGATATCGTACGATCGTTCTTGGCATGTTCATTCTCGCCGCGGCGGCTTTTCTGTCGGCCGCCAAGGAGCCGTCCAAGCCCGCCGCGCCGCCCGACCTCGACGCCTTGGTCGCGCGGGTGATGAAGGCCTTCGATGTTCCGGGAATTTCCCTGGCCATCGTCAAAGACGGTCAGGTCGTGGTCGCTAAAGGCTACGGGGTGCGCAAGGTCGGCGAACCCACGCCTGTGGACGGCAAGACGCTTTTCGGCATTGCCTCGAACACAAAGGTTTTCACCGCCACCGCTTTGGGGCTCCTCGTTGAAGAGGGCAAACTGGCCTGGGATGCGCCGGTCATCAATTATCTGCCCTGGTTCGCGATGTACGACCCTTTTGTCACGCGGGAAATCACGGTCCGCGATCTCCTCGTCCACAGGAGCGGACTGGGCCTCGGCGAGGGCGACCTGCTCTTCTGGCCGCCCACGACATATGACCGGAAGGAGATTGTCCGGCGCCTGCGTTACATGAAGCCGGCGACCTCATTCCGCAGCGCCTATGCCTACGATAACCTGCTCTACTCCGTGGCCGGGGAGGTCATCGAGGCCGTCAGCGGCAAGACCTGGGAGAATTTCGTTTCCGAACGCATCCTGTCCAAGGTCGGGATGCTGTCGAGCAACGTCCGGCATTCCGCGGCGGCCGAAGCGGGCAACGTCGCTACGACGCATGCCGAGGTTGACGGCGTCCTCCGGATCGTCAAGCCGTCCACGAACGATAACACCAACCCGGCGGGCGGGATCAATTCCTGCGCCGAGGACATGGCCAAGTGGATGCTGGTCCTGCTCCGCAAAGGGCAGCTTGCCGACGGCTCGCGGCTCTACAGCGAACGCACGTACCGTGAGCTCACGACCATCGTGACTCCCATGCCCTTCGGGAACCCGCCCCCGGAGCTCGCGCCTGCGAAGATGAACTTCAACGGCTATGCGTTGGGCCTGCACATCCGGGACTACCGCGGCCTGAAAGTCGTCACGCATACGGGGGGGCTCGCGGGCTACGTCTCCCAGGTCTGGCTCATCCCCGACGTGAACCTCGGAATCACCGTCCTCACCAACCAGGAATCGGATGAGGCCTTCGCCGCGCTGACGCTGTTCATTGCCGATTATTACCTGCAAGCGCCGAAGATGGACTGGCTCGACGCCTATCTCAAGGTCAGGGCGAAGGAGGAGGCCCGGACGGCCGAGGTCCTGAAGAAGGCGGGCGCGGGGCGCGACGCGAATTCTAAGCCGTCCCTCGCACTCGAGAAATACGCAGGAAAGTACAACGACGCCTGGTACGGCGATATCGATATCGCCTTCGAAAGCGGCAAGCTTGTGATGCGCTTCACGAAGTCACCGGCCCTCGTCGGCGACCTGGAGCACTGGCAGTACGATACGTTTATTGTCCGCTGGCGCGACCGTGAGCTTCGGGCCGATGCGTACGTCACATTTGCGCTCAATCCCGACGGCAGCATCAACCAGGCCAAAATGGTGCCGGCCTCGCCGGATGTCGATTTCAGCTACGATTTCCAGGACCTGTTGCTCAAGCCCGTGCGGAAATAGGGCCCCGCTCTTTTTTCCGGCTCGACAGACCGCGGCGGTTCTGGTATACTAAGTCCATTCGTTTGAGGCATTTGAGCCTCGCCCTCAGCCGCCTTCCGGCGGACCCAAGAGGTCAAAAAGGCGAATACGATTTTACCGGCGTTCCGGCTCGTGAGGGCGCATAGGCGGAAACCGCGGGCCGGCCGGAGGAGACATGAAGATCGGGTTTATTGGACTCCCGAAATCGGGAAAGACAACGCTGTTCAACGCGCTGACGGGATCGTCGGCCGCGGTCTCGGCGTATTCGTCCGGCCGCGTCGGTCCCAATCTGGCCGCCGTCAAGGTCGGCGACGACCGCGTTACGCAGCTCTCCGCCATCTACCGGCCGAAGCGGATCGTCTACCCGACGATCGACATCGTGGATTTCGCCGGGGTCAGCGAGGGCGATGCGCGTTCCGATGCCTTCTCCGGGGACATGATGAAGCTCGTGCGCACCTGCGACGCGGTGGCCGTCGTCCTGCGGGTGTTCGCAAACGACCTTCAGGGCGAACCGTCGCCGCTCGAAGACCTGAAAAAAATCGAGGACGAGCTTCTGATCGCCGACCTCATCATCGTCGAGAAACGGCTGGAGAAAATCGAGGCCGGGCTTAAAAAGGGACTGGGGTCTGTGGCGCTGAAGGCCGAGGAGAAGGTCCTGCGCCGGATCGCCGGGGCGCTCAACGCCTGCCGTCCGGTCCGAGACCTGGACCTGGACCCGGACTCCCAAACCCTTGTCCGAGGCTTCCAGTTCCTGACAATGAAGCAGGTCTTGGTCATCCTGAACTCGCACGAGGCCCTCTTCGGCCGCAACGGCGCGGCCCTCGAAGCCATCGGCGCGCGCTACGGGGCCGTGGAGTTCGCCGGCGAGTTCGAAATGGAGCTCTCGCAGCTCGACGAGGATTCCGCACTGGCGTTCATGGAGGACCTGGGCATCAAGGAGTCGGCCCGCGACCGGCTGACGGCCCTGGCCTATGCCGCTCTGGGCTACATCAGCTTCTTCACGGTGGGCGACGATGAGGTCCGCGCCTGGAACGTCCGGCGGGACGCCACCGCCGTCGAGGCCGCGGCCGCCATCCATTCCGATTTGGCCCGGGGATTCATCGCCGCCGAATGCTTCAAGTACGAGGACTTGATCGCCTGGGGCTCCGAAAAGGCCGTCAAGGATAAGGGCAAGTTCCTTCTCGCCGGCAAGGATTACAGTGTCAAGGACGGCGACATCCTGAGCATCCGTTTCAACGTTTAAGCCCTTCGCTCCGGCGGGCCGTTCGCCTGCCATGACCGCCGGCCAGCGCTTCCGTCCATCGTCAATCCACACAACCAACGGCGGAGACGGCTCACATTGACCTTCTCGACCGTTTTGGTGTAATAGCCCTCAACAGGGACCATGCTCAGGCAAGTCAGGGACACATACCGCCAGGCCTATAGCGGCCTGCCGCGCCGGGCCTGGATTCTCTTTACCGTCAATCTCGTCAATTCGTCGGGAACGATGGTCATCTTCTTCCTTGTTCTGTACCTGACCAGAAAGCTCGGCTTTCGCCCGGCCCGGGCCGGACAAGCGCTGAGCCTCTACGGATTCGGATCGTTGGGCGGCGCGTATCTCGGCGGCTGGCTGGCCGACCGCCTCGGCTCGATCACGGTTCAGAAGGCCAGTCTTATCATTTCCGGCTTCCTTCTCATCGTCCTCGGTCAGGTCCGTCAGCCATCCGTCATCTTTCCCCTGCTTTTTTTTCTGGCGCTCGCCTCCGGCTCGCTCTATCCCGCCAACGCCACTTCGATGTCGCGCATCTGCCCGCCCGACCTCCGAGTCAAAGGCTTCGCCCTCAACCGGCTCGCCAACAACCTGGGCGCCACGATCGGCCCGGCTGTCGGCGGTCTTCTGGCCTTGCACGATTACAGGCTTCTCTTTTGGGGTGACGGCTTGACGTCCCTTGCCGCCGCCGCCGTTTTCGCACTCTTATGGAAGACGACGAATGGCGAAGCACAAACCGCAACGGCACCGGCGGCACCGAAGGCGCCGGCCGGGCGTTCGCCGTGGCGCGATCGCCCGTATCTCATTCTTACGGTCCTTTACATCGTCTGGAGCTCGGTCTTTATCCAGGTCTTCACGACGTTCCCTCTCTACATGCGGAGTGTTTACGGCCTGGCCGAAAACCGGATCGGCCAGCTCCTCGCCGTCAATACGATCCTGATCGTCTTCCTGGAGATGATCCTTATGGAAAAGATCAGGAAATATCCGTCGACCCGGATGATCAACCTATCGTTCATCCTCCTCGGCGCGGGACTCGGCATCATGCCGCTCGGCCGCAGTTTTGCTTTCGGCGCCATGACCGTGGCCGTCTGGACGTTCGGAGAGATGCTGAGTATGCCCCTGATTACGGCTCTCATCGCCGCCAGGGCCGATGATGCGACGCGCGGGCGCTACATGGGAATTTTCAGCCTTGGTTTCTCCGTGGCCTTCATCATCGCCCCGACGGCCGGGACCGCGGTCTACAGCCGCTATGGAGGCGACGCGGTTTGGATCGGCTGCGCCGCCACATGCCTGCTGCTGGCCGGCGCCTTCTCACTCCTTCGGCCCGCCCTCGACAATCCGAACAGCCGCTGAGCACGGAAGAGTGCAGGCACGCCTGATTGACTCGAACCGTGCGGCCGCGCATCGAGGATGCCGGTTTGAAATGGGGGATCGAGCCTCCTTCGCTTTGCCCCGGCCGCTGCCGTGCTGGTTTGACAGCCGGCGGCTCGGACGATATATTAGCGGACCGATCGCACTTTTCGCCGAGGCCCAATGACCTCTCTAAAAACGATCGCCGGCAAAACGCAGTCTGTCTATCGAGGTCTGGAATGATCACCGAATTTGCCAAGTTCATCCTGAACCGCCCGGACCGGCTGGCCGTCCCGATAGGCGTTTACGCCGGGCTGGAGCTCATCGGGGGCACGGTGCGGGACGCGGTCAGCAGGGCCGACGTTCAAACCGATGCCGTCCTGGCGCTCCACGAGCGGTTCCGGACCCCCGTTCTCATGACGGCGATGGACCTCAGCGTCGAGGCCTCGGCCTTCGGCTGCGAGATTCGGATGTCCGATGGTGAGATCCCCACGGTTCTGGGCCGAAAGGTCACCGGACCGGCGGATCTCGCCTCCCTGCCGGCGCCGAAACCGGGTGACGGCCGGACGCATGTTCCCATCGAGGCGGCCCGGCGGCTCAAGAAAGCCGCTGCTTCGCCTGTCCTGGGCTGCATGATCGGCCCGTTCTCGCTCGCCGGCCGTATCTTCGGCGTGAGCGAAGCCCTCGAGGCGACCGCCCTGGATCCGGAGCCCGTCCTGGGGCTTCTCGAAAAGGTGACGGATTTTCAGATCGCGTACGCCCAGGCCTTTAGAGAAACGGGAATTGCGGGTGTCGTCATGGCCGAACCCGCGGCCGGGTTACTTTCGCCGGCCGGGCTGGGGCGCTTCTCGGCGCCCTTTGTCAAGCGGATCGTCAAGGAAGTCCAGACGCGGGATTTTGCCATCGTCCTCCACAACTGCGGCGCGAAGCTGGTTCACTTGGACAAAGTCCTCGAGTCGGGCGCGGGGATCTATCATTTCGGCGCGCCGATGGACATGGTGGAGGCTTTGGAGCGGGTCGCGGGGCGAGTCATCCTGGGCGGGAACCTCGACCCGGCCGCCGTTTTCCATAACGGGACACCGGAGTCCGTGCGAACGGCGACCCTCGCACTTCTGGAGGCGACCAAGGACTATGAAAACTATTTTATCTCGTCCGGGTGCGATCTCGCGCCGGGAACCCCCTTGGACAATATCGAGGCGTTTTATAAGGCCATTGCCGATTTCAGCGGCCGCGGGCATACGGCGTATTGGCCGTCGTAGGATTCTGCTCGTCGCTTCGAAGGCCGCGCCTCTTGCCTGACCAATTCTTGGGGTCGGAGGCGGATGGCGGCCTCCCTCATTGCAGGTTTTTAACCCGTTCGCCGACGCTAAGCCCCGCCTTTCAATCCCCTTTGCGGGACGGAGGAATAGCGAACCCCCGCTTCGGGGACAGGCGCTCCAAAGCCTGCAAAAGTTGGATCCCACGGACGGATCCCCCGGCTGCCATCAAGAGGCCGCCTTCGGCAGTCTCTTGATGACTGCGGGGGTTCAAGCCAACAGGATCCCCCGGCTGTCAGCTCGTGGAGCTTCAGGGCGAGGACAAGAAGCGAGGCTCAGGGTTAACCCCTAACAAGCCCCGGCATTCATGCCGGGGACTCGAGGGGTTGACTTCGACGGGAGCGATGGCTGCGACCGGACCGTCGAGTTCGAGTTCGATAAGGGTATCCAGGTCCTGACGGCTGGCGGCGGGCACATCGAGCCGGACGCCATGGATGTCCTGGACGACCCGGCCGTCACCGCCGGTCAGAACCTTCCAGGCGACGATCTTTTGCGGGATAGGCGGCAGGGTCAAGGCTCCCTCCGGCCATTTGAAAACATGCACGAAAAGGCTTTTGCCGTGGTTCGTGCTGGCTCCCCAGGCGCCGGGTTTGAACGGCCCGCCGCGCGTGCCGTAGATCGAGCGCCCGTAGGCTGCAAGCCACTGGCCCATCTCCTTGAGCCTGTCGATCTGGCGGGGCTCGATGCGGCCGTCCGGCATCGGCCCGACGTTGAGCAGCAGGTTGCC
Organism: Candidatus Aminicenantota bacterium; assembly: GCA_963727095.1. GTDB lineage: Bacteria > Acidobacteriota > Aminicenantia > Aminicenantales > Saccharicenantaceae > CAVSEQ01. Next base: position 73,556 of record CAVSEQ010000001.1, read on the forward strand.
GTCGCCCCCCGCGCAGAGGATGAGCGTCTGCAGACATTCCTTGAGCGACTTCAGCCGGTCGTCCGGCTTGAAGGCCCATTGCTCGCAAATTGTGATGCAGGACTCCCACGGCCGGTTGGTTTGGAACGTGCCGATCGTCTGCTCGGGAGTATCATAATCGCCGGCCAAGGCGCTGTTCTTATCAGACCCGGTACGGTTGTTGAGAATGATTCCCGGCTGGAGGCCTCGGACCCACGCTTCGAGGTCCCGGCCGCGTTCCGGCGTCCAGGGCTTTTCCCACTGTCCGTCGAACCACATGATGCCGAGAGGACCGTAATTCTTGATGAGTTCGGCGACCTGGCCTTTCAGATAGGCGTTGTAGCGGTCCATGTTTGCGCCCGGCTTTTCGGTCTTGCCACCGGGACTGCCGAGGGGGTAATCCGGGTGGTGCCAGTCGAGGATCGAATGATAAGTGCAGAAGACGAGGCCGTGTTTGCGGCAGGCGGCGGCCAACTCTTTGACGACGTCACGGTGGAACGGCGTATTCATGATCGTGTAATCGGTGAGCTTCGAATCCCAGAGGCAGAAGCCGTCGTGATGCTTGGAGGTGAGAACAAGGTACTTCATACCCGCCTGCTTGGCGGTAAGGACCCAGGCCTCGGCGTTGAAGCCGGAAGGGTTGAAACGCCGGTAGAGCTCGTCGTACTCGGCAGTCGGCACTTCCGCCCCGCGAGACCAGCCGATCTCCGTGCCTTTCAAGCTCACGGGCCCCCAGTGAACAAACATCCCGAACCTGGCCTGTTGCCACCAGGCCAGGCGCGCTCCGCGCTCCGCAGCGGTTTCCGAGGCCGGACGGGCGGAGAGGACGGAAAGGACGGAAAAAGCGGCGAGACCGGCCAGAGCCAGGGTGACGAAAACTCTCGACGTCTTCATGCGGTTCCTCCTGAATGGGGATCGTCTCATCGGCTCATTGTCCACGAAACAACGGTATTAAGCAACATCCTTGGCGGGCATAGGGCGAGGATGCAAAGGGGATGGACAAACCGGGCGGAGAGGCCGTCACAGGGAAGCGGGCGAAGAAATTCTATGAGTAAGGCCGCCTTATGCCTGGCACCGCTTAGGGTAATGGCCCATCAGGCGCGGTAGCACCATTAGTGCTGCAAGCTCACGCGTGGTAATACTTATAATACTGGCGGGCGTAGTACCCGTCCTGCTCGACGAGATCGACGCTGTTCAGGATGACGCCGAGGCATTTGAGCCGGTGGGCGTCGAGCTTTTGTTTGGCCTGCTTCATGGCTTGAAGCGGGGTTTGGCCGCCGCGGGCGACAAGAATCACTCCGTCGATCATGGGTCCCATGGCGATGGCATCGGAGACGACGAGGATGGGAGGCGCGTCGAACAGAACGTAATCAAAACTCCGCTTCAGGAACGCGACGAGATCGTCCATTCTCTCCGACGTCAGGAGCTCGATGGGGCTCGCCGGGATGGGGCCGCTGCCGACGATAAACAGGTTCGGGAACGGTGTCGGTTTCACGACCTCCACCCGGTCGATGTTGGAACTTAGGAAGTGTGTCAGACCGGTCCCGCGCGAGATGTCGAAAATCTTGTTCTGTTTCGGTTTTCGCAGGTCCGAATCCACGATGACGACCCGCTTGCCGGCCTGCGCCAGGGTGATGCCGAGGTTGGAGATCGTCGCCGACTTTCCTTCCCGGGCCAGCGGGCTTGTGAAGAGGATCGACTTGATCTTGCCGGGGGGCGAGGAAACGAGAAGCGTCGTGCGGATCGAACGGTAGCTCTCCGCCTGGATCGATTGAGGCTCGCGGGAGGCGATCAGTTCGATGACCCTTCTGTTGGTCTCTTCCATGGGCTTGGGCGTGTCGTTTGTTTTTTTCAGCTTGGTATTCAGCCAGCCCCGGAAACCGGGTGAGTCGATTTTCCGCGCCCCGTCTTCACCCTGGAGAATGCCCATGAGCCGGGTGAACTCGGATCGGGGGCCGTTCGAGTGCTCTTCCGCTTCGAACGATGGAACGGAGCCGAGAGTCGGCAGCCCCGTGGTCTTGGTGACGTCCTTGGAGGTTTTAACGTAGCCGGTCATGTATTCGATCAGAATCGTCAGGGCCAGGCCGCCGCCGAGGCCAATGAGCAGGCCCATGAGCATGAGGACGGATTTCCGGGGCGACCGGGGCCGGATCGGATAGTCGGCCCGGTCGACGATCCATACGTTCGTGGGCTTCAGGTTCTTCATCCTGGCCGTCACATCCGTTTCGCTTTCTCTTTTCAGAAGCGATTCGAGGATATTCTTCTTGTTGTCGATCTCGATCTTCAGGCTGTTATAGATGATGGAATTGTTGTTGGCTTTGAAGGCATCATTCTTTTCGGTGCCGAAGGCCAGCTGGAGGGACTGTTCCTTCTTGAGGGCCGTTTGGAAGTCCGAGTAGGAGACATTGACGATGTTTTGGACCTCGGTCTTGAGGAGCTCCTGGGCGGCGTCCATTTCGGACCTCAGGTTCTGCATCGTCGGGTATTCCGGCTTGTCGGTCGCCAGGCGCTTCGCGTATTCGCGGCTGAGAGTCGCATAGTTTTCGCGGAGCCTCTGGATAAGGGGATTGTTCGAAATCTCGGGGAAGTCCATCGTTCCGGATGCGGCCGACTTGATCTCGTTGTAGTTCGCCTCTTTTTTAATCCTGTCGATGGTGGCTTCGGTGAGGCTCTTGCTGATATCGTTGAGCCTGACGATGGTCGGCGTCTCCGTCGCGGTCAGAGGGAGGATGTTTTTGTCCGCGCCGTATTGGTTCAGCCTCCGTTCGTTGTCCTGAATCTCCGTCCGGACCTTCTCGATCTGGGCGTTCAGGAACTGCGAGGCTTGCTCGGTCGCCACATACTTCTGGCGGACGATCATATCCATATACTGATCGAAGAGGACGTTCAGGGTGTCGCCGGCGAACTTCGGGTCGCGGTCGGTGAACCTCACCTGAATCAGACGCGTCTGCTGGACCTGCTCGACGGAGATTCTCTTCAGGAACTCCTCAATCAGCTTCTCCCGGAAGATCGGATCCGACGGTCCGGCGCCCTTGCTTTTCTTGGCCAGCTTCTGCACGAAATGGGGGTTTTCGTAAAGCCGCAGCTTGTCGATGGTCTCGGCGGCCAGGGCCCGGCTTTGGAGCAGCTTGGAGTGGCTCATGAGGAAACTGGCGGCCTCATATTGAAGGACTTCCTGGAAGGGCAGGATGTTCGGTTCGTTCTCAATCCAGACGGTTCCCGTGGAGGTGTAGACCGGGGTTCTCAGAAAGGCGAACACGGTCACGCCCGCGAAGATGATGAACGCGAAGGTCAGCGCCGTCCACTTCCATTTGCGGACAATGTGCCAGTATTGCCGAACGATGGAAAGGGGGTCGTCTTTGGTCTCAGGGGTTGATAGCGTCATAAGAGCCTCTTTAGCGTGCCGCCGGCATCATCGGATCACTACGACATCCCCATCTTCGAGGAAGATATCCGAGACGACGCCGTCATAGACTTTATTGAGGTTGACAGGGATTCTCATTTCTTTCCCCGTTTTCGAATCCTTGCGATTGATGACCACCTTGGTTTTGGAGGCCCATTCCGTCAAGCCGCCCGCCTGGCCGATCGCCTGGAGCAGCGAGAGTCGCCGGGACTGCTTGAACTGGATCGCCCCCGGCGTCTTGACCTCCCCGTTCACGAAAACCGTGCAGGCCTGGTCCTTTGGAATGTTGACGACGTCTTTGGCCTGAAGATCGATATTGAGGGATTGGTCCGCCTTGTTCATGAGATCCGTGAGGCTGATCGGGATTCTGTCTTTCTGCCCGTCCGCGCCCTGTCTTATGACATAGAGTTCGTTGGCGGCTTCAGCCGTGAGCCCGCCGGCTTCGGCGATGATCTGGAGCAGGGTAGTGGGTCCCACAATCTCGTACGATCCGGGCTTGGCGACGGCGCCGATCACCGAAACGCGCTGATATTCTTTGATGAAAACCGTGACATGCGCGGCGTTCAAATACTTTTCGATGAGGATCTGGGCCAGGTTCTTTTCCAGCTCCTGGGCGGTCAGTCCGGCCACCTTGACCTTGCCGATCAGCAACAGTGAGACGGAGCCGTCCTCGGAAACGCGGACGGTTTGGTTGAGTTCCGGCTTCTCGAAGACGGTAATCTGGAGCACATCCTTGGCGCCGATCTTGTAGTCGACGACCAAGCCGGTCCTGTCCTCTTGTTGCTGAAAAGCGAAACCACGCCAACCGGGAATCGCGGTCATCAGGAAAACGAGCATGGCCCCGCGAGTCCAGCGTGGAATTGCGCCGTCCATTGTTTTAATGATTGTCAGAATTCTCCTCATGAGCGTTTCCCTTTAGCGTCGGCATTCCGCCGCCTCTTAAAGAACCCCGTTTATCATAGCTCATGCCGAGCCCCATGTCCAGCACTCGCTCCTCGCCGAGGCAGCCGTCCCTCGCCGCGGACTTGCCTGCCCCTCGTCCAGCCTTCAGTTCGGCCCATTCATCCGTGATTTTCTGAGCTCGATCTCCGGAATCTAGTACTGCGTGAAGGGCGATGTCAGGAGGGGGTTGTCGGGCTGAGCATAGCCATAGACCAGATTGAGCCCGAAGAAGTTCCGATTCCTGGACAAGCCGAACAGGGAGGACGTCCTCTTGCCCAGGCTCGCCGTAAAGCCGATTTGCAGATCCTGCCTCACCTTATAAACGGCCTGGAAGGTATGGGACCTGGTGTCGTCATTCCGGAACGCCGCCCCACCGGTCACGGCGGCCAGCGGATAATGGTCCCGGCCCAGGGAGAGCTCATAGCCCGCATCGAGCCGCTTCGACACCAAATAGGTCAACCCGACCCCATAAAGCGACCGAATGTAATAGTTGAAATCAGAGAAGGCGGAGAACTGGATGTCCCTCAAGAAAAATCCCCTCAGCAGAGTCAGCGGGAACACGCCGGCCGTCACGTTTGTGTTGGCGATGATGCCTCCATAGGGGCTGAACACGTGGAGGATATTGACGAGCCGTTTGTATCCGATGTCGAACCGCCCCTGGATTCCCGACGTTTGCTCCTGGCCCAGGACGGCGGGCAGGAACTCGACCCCGCCGGACGCCGAATAGCTCCGCGAGTCCCGGGGGGTCGCGGCGCTCTCCGCGAATCGGTAGTCGCCGTACTGGCCGTTGAGATAAAACCGCGTCAACGTGGCCTGCTGGAAGTAGGCCATGACGTCGGCATAATGTTCGGTCCTGTTCAGCGTTTGCCCGATATTGATCGAGTTGAACGTCAGATTCCCGTAATCGTACTTGAGTTGCCGGTAGGTGGCTGCGAACGACGTTCCGCGGGAAACCTGCCACAGGATGAGGCTGTTGAAGTCATCCGTCTCGCCGCGGACCCGGATGCCCAATTCCTGACTCAAACGTTGCCGGGCGTTGGACAGCCCTTGGCCGACCTCGATGTAGAACTTGTCGAGGACAAAGTGGACCCGGCCGTTAAATTGGTTGCCCCAGGCTCGTTCATTCTTCGTGCGGAGGAAAAAATCGTATCGCGGGTACTCATAGACCTCGAGGACCAGCGATCTGAGCACGGGGTAATACAGGTGCACCTGCGGGCCGGCGGTTGCCGTGTAATCCGGGACCGGCGCAGCCAAGTTGCCGTAGTAAAGATCGGAGTCATAACCGACGTTGTCGAGGCGAAAGGAAGCGAAGACCCTCAGGGAGCCCACTCTCCATCGGGCGGCGCTCATGACCTGTTCGAGGTTCGCCCCCAACCAGGTGGACCCCCAGCCCCACGCCCGGTCTGCTCCGGCCAGAAGAGCCCAGACCAGCAGGAGCGATGCCCAGGGATGCAGTTTGCGGATGTTCATCGTCGCGTGACTTCCGCTGCCTGTCCTGTGTTCTCCGGGCGTCTCAATACGCGCCGACTCCGAAAAGGACGACGGGGATTGTCTTGACCAGGATCTTAATGTCCAGCCATAACGACCAGGTGTCGAGGTATTCGAGGTCGAGCTTCATCCAGTCCTCGAAGGCGATGTTGTTCCTCCCCTTGATCTGCCACAAGCAGGTGATTCCCGGTTTCATCGAGAACCGCCGGCGCTGCCATGTCTGGTACTTATCGACCTCGTCCGGCACCGTCGGACGAGGCCCGATCAGGCTCATCTGGCCCACAAAGACGTTGAAGAACTGAGGCAGTTCATCGATGCTGAACTTTCTCAGGATCCGGCCCAGCGGCGTGATCCACATCGTCTTCTTGCGCCGGAATTCCGGGGTCGTCATTTCGGCGAGGTCGTCGACCTTGGACAGGACGTCCTGGGCCCCCTCACGCATGGTCCTGAACTTGTAGAGGGTGAACCGGCGGCCGTGCAGGCCGAACCGCTGTTGCTTGAAGAAAACCGGTCCCGGTGACGTCACCTTGATGAGCAGGGAGACGAGGGCGAGGATAGGCCCGAGCAGGATGATGACCAATCCGGAAACGACGAGGTCGATGAGCCGCTTGCCGAAGAGCTGCCATTCATTGATTTTTGTCGTGTTGAAACGGAGCAGCGGAACTCCGTCTATCTCCGAAACGCCGGATTTGGCGATCTGCATGTCGAACAGGTCGACGGTGATGGTCGTGGCGACACCCTCGATCTCGCAGTCGTGGAGGGCGCCCTCGAGGGAACTCAGCCGGGACCTCGGGACGACGAAGACGCATTCGTCCACGGCGTCATTGTGAAGGATCCGGGGGATGTCTTCGAGCGTCCCGATGACATCCACACCATTCACCTTTGTGATTCCCCGGCCGGGCTCGTCGTCGATCGCTCCCAGAATCTGGAAACCCCATTCCGGATGGCTCCGCACTCGTTGGATGAAGGCGCCCGCCCGCGGCCCGTTCCCGACGATGAGCAGCCGCCGGTCGACCCGTCCGGCCCGGCGCAGGCTGTGCATGACGATGTACATGGCCGTCTTTTCGACGAAAAGCAGCGAGAAGCCGAGACCGGCGAACAAGAAGAAGAAAAGGCGGCTCATAAACGTCGTTTTGACGACGAACAGCAGTGTGCCGAAGCTCAGGAACGCCATGCCGGAAGACTTGCAGACGGTCCAGACGACCTGCAGATACGAATGCGTCCGCAGGGAATGGTACATGTTGTTCCGGTAAAGGATCCAGCACCACAACGGAGCGACGATGACGAGGAAGATGAGGTATTGATTGAGAGTGAGTTTCGGCTCGGACACGAGCGAGGACCACGACGGGAACCATTTGAGTATCAGGTCCGGGTCGATCCACTGCCTCATAAAGAAGGCGAGAAGATAGGCCACCGAGACGACCGCCCCGTCGATAAAGATCAGCGAATTCCTGACAACCGCTTCCTTTTCCTTCAACATCTCCTGTCTCCCCGGGCCCTCCGCGGGCCCCCCCCGCTTCCGAGTCCTTTACTTTTGCCCCGCCTTAACACTCCTCAAAACGCGCGCCGGGTTTCCCGCCACGATCGTCCATGACGGGACATCCTTCGTCACGACGGCGCCCGCCCCTACGATGGCGCCCTCGCCGACGGTTACGCCGGCGAGAATGGTCGCGCTGGATCCGACCGATGCGCCCTTCCGGATAAAGGTGGGGACGACGGTCCAGTCCTTTTCCGTCTGGAGCGCCCCGCCGTCCGCCGTGGACCGCGGGTAGAGATCGTTGATGAACGTGACGTTATGACCGATAAAGACGTCGTCCTCGATGGTGACGCCTTCGCAGATGAAGGTGTGCGACGAAATCTTGCAATTGCGGCCGACGGCCGCCCCCTTCTGGATTTCGACGAAGGTCCCGATCTTGCTGTTGTCGCCGACTGTGCAGCCGTAGAGGTTCGCGAAGGCAAAGATCTTGACGTCTTTGCCCAATTTTACGTCAGGGGCAATGCGGCAGTTGTCCATCGCCATCTCCTCACAGCCTGATCCTGCGGCCGCCGTTCTTGATCGATTTGTCCGAGGCCTCGAGGAGGCGGACGACGTTCAGTCCCGCCTCGCCGTTGTTAAACGGCTCCTCATCGTGATCGAGGCAGTGGACAAAATACTCAACCTCCCTCTTCAGGGCCTCGGCGTTATCAAGCTTGGGCGCATACATATCGCCGGACCTGTAGCTGACAAGCAGCTTATGGATACCATTTTTACCATTTTGGTCGTTAAATGCAACCCCCCGGTCGTAGATCCTGAGTTTTTCGTCCGACGAGAGGTCATCCCAGACAAGCATTTTCCGGTCACCGCTGATCAGGGTGCTGCGGATCTTCACTGGGCTCAGCCAGTTGACATGAAAATGGGCGATGAAGTTCGCGTTCTCGAAGTGGAGGCCGACATAAGCGACGTCCTCGAAATCTCCGCCGTAGTGGACCGACCCCTGCGCCGTGACGGCCACCGGCTGATCGTTGATGAGGTAACTCATGATCGAAAAGTCATGCGGCGCCAGGTCCCACACGACGTTGACGTCATGCTGAAAGAGCCCCAGGTTCACCCTCACGGAATCGTAGAACAGGAGCTTGCCGAGCTCTCCTGACGAGATGACCTCTTTCATTTTCTTCACGGCGCCGGTGAACAAAAAGGTATGGTCGACCATAATTTTCAGGTGTTTCCTGGCCGCGAGGTCGATCAGCTTTTCGGCCTGGACATGGCTCGACGTGAACGGCTTCTCCACGAAGATGTGCTTGCCGTTCTCCAAGGCCAGTCGGGCGAGTTCATAGTGCATGAACACCGGCGTAACGATGGCCACCGCGTCGATATCTTTGGACCGGATGAGGTCCATGGGATCCGCCGTAGTGCGGATAAATGGATAATGGTTCGCCGCGAGGTCCAGGCGGCTCTTGCTCAGGTCGCTGACGGCCGTCAACTTGACCCCGGCCGTGGCATGGAAGTTCCTCGCCACGTTGGGTCCCCAATACCCGTAACCGAGTATTCCTACGTTAATCATGATACCCGCTTCCTTTCAGCAGCAATCTCCCGCTGTCCTCCTTGGCAAAAGGACCTGGGGATTCCTCTATAAGGCTACTGCTTTCATCATATCACAATCGCATTTCAAGGTCATCGCCGCATTTTCTCCGGGCGCCTCAACCGGCGAGGAACCCCTTGATCGCGTCCGCCGTATAGACGATCTGCTCGTCTGTCAACTCCGGATACATGGGCAAGGACAGAATCTCTCCCTGGCATTGGTAGGCGACAGGGAAGTCGGACGGTTTGTGCCCGAGGTAACCGTAGGCCGGCATGAAGGGCAGGGCGAAGGGGTAGTGGATCCCCGTCGCGATTCCCTTGGACTTCAAATGGCCGGCCAGTTCATCCCGCCGGCTCGTCCGGATGGCGTAAACGTGGAAGATGTGAAACGCATCGTCCCGGAGCATCGGGCACCGGATCCCGGGAACGTCCGCGAGGAGCGCGTTGAACTTCAGCGCGTGGTCATGCCGGGCGCGGTTCCAATCTTCGATGTGCTCGAGCTTGGTGTTCAGCACAACGGCCTGGATGGCGTCCATACGGCTGTTGATGCCCTCGATTTCGTGGATGTGCTTCTGCAGGGAGCCGTGATTGGCGAAGAGCCGCGCCTTCCGGGCGAATGTGTCGTCGTTTGTGATGATCCCGCCGGCGTCGCCGTAGGCGCCGAGGTTCTTCCCCGGGTAGAAGCTGAATGTCCCGGCGATTCCGAACGTCCCGGTCTTCCGGCCGCCGAACGTCGCGAAATGGGATTGGGCACAGTCTTCAACGAGAAAGAGCCCGCGGGATTCCGCGATACGCTGGATGGCATCGATCGCCGCAGGCTGGCCGTAAAGATGAACGGGGAGAATCGCCTTCGTCTTCCGGGTTATTTTTTTCTCGATCTTGCCGGGGTCGATGTGGAAGTAATCGTCGATATCCACAAAGACGGGCTTGGCCCCGGTTTGCGTGATCGTCTCGGACGTTGATATCCAGCTGTTGGCCACGGTGATGACTTCGTCGCCCGGGCCGATGCCCAGGGCCTTCAGCGTGATATAAATGGCGTCGGTGCCGTTGGCGCAGCTGATGCAGTGCTTAACCCCGAACCGGGCCGCAAAATTCCGCTCAAAGGCCTCCACATACTTGCCGCCGATGAAGGCCGTTTCGTTGATCACGGCCTGAATGGCCGCGTCAATCTGCGGTTTGATCGCCTGGTACTGGGCTTTAAGGTCCACAAATGGAACATTCATCATGAAAGCTTCAAGTCCTTTCTTCCTAAAATCTTTCCTCAACTCTCTCCGGGGCTGGGGAAACCAATCCCCGGTCTTCGACCGTCCGCTCTTTTTCCCGCCCCCCAGGCGCGAGGGTTAAAACGCATATAACCTCACGCCGTCTGGAAAAGGCAATCGAGCGACAGGCACCTCGCAATGGGTGCCTCGCTTCTCCTTTTCCTCGTTCTCCTTCGCGCCTCTCTCTAGCGAATAGAAGTTTACAAATATTGCCTGAAGAAGTCAAGTCCAGGGCCCAAAACTTCCGTCCCGTATGGGGGAGAATGAGATTTCGACCCTTACCTCTTCGGCGGCTAGCCGCAAACGATGTGTCCAAAAACACTACACACTCCGGCCGAGCGACGCTCTCAGTGGACCCAATTTCCTCTATTCGATAAGGCATCTTTGAATAAGCTCGCTGGTCAGAATCCGGTGAATTTCGGACGTAAAATTGCCCGTGCCTTCCGTGTGGCTGGTGACGATTTTTTCGACGCGTTTGCTGTCGAGGTAGGGACGGGAGAGCGTTTTCGAGTCGAGGAGAACCTCCTTTATATACGGGGCGAGAGCGTCCCGATACCAAACGCGGAAATGATAGAACTTGTGCCGGCCCAGGAACAGCCGCTCCAGATGAAACGGCTTGAAGAGACTATCGAATTTCACAAGCCACTGCGGCATGCCGTAGTCGTAGGCATATTCAGCCTTGAAGGTGAATTCCAGGGCGAAGTGCCTGATCGTCGTTAGCAGCGGAATGGGCTGATGCAGAAGCCCCCGGTCGGTCCCGATCCGGCCCAGCGCGGCGTTCCCCTCCGCGATGAGGCGGAGCTGCACATCGACCGCCGTGGCCAGTTCGGGCGGAGTTCGAAACGTCAAGCCGACGAGGTCGTTGTCCAGGAACGGTGAGCGCAGCGTGAGCTGGGAAAGCTCCACGCCCAAGCGGGAATAATGGTGCCACGGAACCTGCTTAAAGGAAATAAAGCTCCTGGGATGGCCGCCGAGCTCCTGGGCATATGTCCGGGCGGCCCCGTCGACGAGGGCGCCAAAGCCTTTTTCGAAGATCCCTTTATCGAGAGAAACCGGCTTGAAGGCAACCGAGCCGTACAGGATTTCCTGGCCGTAGTTCCCGGTCAGGCGAACCGGGGCGATTCCGCGGGCGATGCGGTTGGCGAAGAGATCGGGAGCGCCGGTCACGTCCATGGCGCCGTCGGTCACGTAAACGGTCCGCGCCGCTAATTCGGGGAAGGCGTCGAGGAACGTCTTGTCGACACGGATCACTTGATGCGGCTGTCCGCAGATCGCTGCCACCCGCCGCGCCAGCTTTACGTCGCCGCAATCGCGGTAGATGCCGCCGAACGTGTAGCAAGGCACGGTGCCGGGCGGAAACGGCGCCCAGGCCAGGATCATGCGGCTGTCCTTCCCTCCGGTCAGAGAGACGGCCAGAGGCTCGCGGCTGTGCGTGTATCTCGGCAGGATGCGCTGCCAAGTCTGCTTGAGCTGTTGGTAATATTCGGCGGCGCCGAGCGGTTCCTGGTTTTCCCAGGCGTCCGGTCGGAAATAGGCGCGCTCCCGCCTCTTCTCGCCGGGGACGAAGGTCCAGGCCGACCCTCCCGGTACGAGCGATACGCCTGCGAACAATGTCCGGTTCCGCAGCACGCAGCCGCAGGAAAACGTCTCGGCCAGGCTCTCATAATCCAGCCGTCGCAGTTCGGGCAATGCCTTGAGGAGCGCCTTGGCTTCCGAGGAGAAATAAAACTTTCCGCCTCTGTCGCAATAATAGACCCGGCCGAGGCCGTAGCGGTCATTAAAGAGGATGATGCGCGGCGCCCGGAAATCCATCAGGACCCCGCTGAACCGGCCGTTGAGCTTCTCGACGAAGCGATCCCCGAGATCTTCGTAGAGGTGGACGAGGTAGGCCGCGGCTTCCTTCCCCAACGCATGCCCCCGGGCCTTGAGGCGTTCGATTTCGGCCGCGTCCGTGAAATCCTCGCCGGTGAACACGAGGCCGATGTCCTTAGTCTCGTTCCAGATCGGCATGCCGTCGGAGAAGGAACCGGCCAGACTGACCCAGCCGAGAGAGATCCCGAACGCCTCGTTCGAATGACTCCCCGCCGAGTAGAACGTTTCGTGCGTCATGGCTTGCGCCATATCGCGGAGAATCGCCTCGTTTTCCCCGGGCTTCCCGGGTCCGATGATTCCGGCTATTCCTGGCATGCTCTCTTCCTATAATTCGGATTGAGTCCGAGCGCGAAGGCAACACCGTCCGTCCAACGATGCGCCTCACGCCGTCCGGCGGATACGACGGCGCATTCGGAACAGGGGATCCTGGGTGGCCGCTGAGCTCTCACGCCATGCCTCCATTGACTGTCTCCGCTTTTGTCCGCCGGTAAAACCCGGCCCGCAACTTCTTCGCGAGGTTTAATGCGGGGCGGGGAATGAAACTCTTGAATCCTTTGTGCATGTTCATCGACACGGCGATGCGGCCCCTCAAAGTCAGGGGGATGCAGTACGAGGGCACGAAAAACTGTTCAAAGCCGTTGCGCCGCTTGAATTCGGTCAGCGAACTCTCGCCTTTATTGCCATACGTATACTGATGATGAGTCAAGTACTTCTTGCCCGTGTCTGCGCAGAATTCGACGGCCTTGGCGATCAAAGCGTTGGCGGGCCGTTTGTCGCAATACGCGTGGAGACACATGAGCTGCATGATGCCGGCCATGTCCCCCATGTCGATGAGCCTCAAGAATCCGATAAGACGATTCTCGTAATAGGCCCCGAAGAACTCGCTTCGATCCAGGAGGTCCGAATAGTCCCGCCTGACTTCCTCCACGCCTTTTCCGTAGTGCCAGTACCGCCGGCCCTGCCTGACGGGGGCTTCGTTGTTGATGGCCATGATGCCCTTGATGAGTTCGTCGTCCAGGGCCACCCGGCGGACGGTTACCCCATTGCGCTCGGCGAGCCGCACATTCCGGCGGGTGCCCTGCGAGAGACCCTCCCACCAGTCGGCGAAACTCACGATGGGAATAGCGGCGATATTGTGCTGCTCGACGGGATAAGGAAATGCCCGTGTCGCCCCGGGCGTCTTCTGAGCGAAACGGAAGATGTCGACTCCGGATTTTTCCCGCTTCAGTTCGGCCATGATCGCCTCGGGGTCTCCGACGACGTCTCCGGGCAGCCAGTTCTCGTCCTTGACGCCGGCCTTCCTGATCCACTTCCCCTGGACGATGACGGTCAGGCCGCCGATCGGGATCGCCGGAACCCTGACGAATCTGCCCTTCCAGCTGATCTCAGCGAATTCTTTTTCCATAGCGCGAACTCCCTCGGCCCATCTCCGGGTCTTCTTTCCATTAATTCGGCAGAGCCCCAGGGCTGTGATGGGCGGCCTTTGAACGACGGGGTCACCCCTGAGGATCACCACGGAAGATTAGTCGCGTGGACCGTCGAGAGATTGTCTCTGTCCCGACGTTCAGCGGCTTTGCGGACGACCGGCGGGTCGGAGCTCCGGAGCTCACGAGACAAGCGGGGGAGTCGGCGGCGGGGCTTCAACCTCGCCGCCGGCGGGCTTCTTGATCACGACCATGGAGGCCATCAGGAAGAGGATCCACAGGAAACTCGTGGGCATGGCCATGGATGTTTCCGTGACATTATGGAGCAGGATCATGATCACAAAGGCAAACTGGAGCCGTCCGATGCCCCAGTCGGGCTCGACCGAATTTCTGGCCTTGATAAACGTCTGAACGATGAAGAATAGCAAGAAGACGAGCCCGAGTAGACCGAGTTCCAGGAACGTGTCGATGTAGCCGTTATGTCCGTTCGTCGGCTTCCATTGGAATTTGCTCCACAGGTCGTAGGTCAGGCCGCCCATCCAGAAACTGCCGAAGCCCGCGCCGAGGATCGGCTTCCGGCTGCCGATCCGGATCAGCTCCTGCCAGAGAGGAACCCGGTCGGTGAACGTCGTGTTCCTTCCGGTCGCCGAAAAAAATATTCCGCTGATGGAATCGCTGCCGATGCTCGTTAGGATTCCCTGGAATATCATGAGCGCCGCGAGCGAGGCCAGGACGAGGGCGGTGAGTCGCTTTGGATTTCCCTTCGCCAGCGCCTCGATCGCGAGAACGAGGCTGCCGAGGAGAAGGACGACCAGAGAAGTCGCGCTTCTGGCTCCCTGCAGAAGATAGAGAGTGAGGACGAAGAGGAACAGATCCCAGATGTTGGGCTTGGGCCAGGCCTTGACCATACGCCAGATCAAGAGCAAACCCACGAATGAACAGAGAAGCGCCAGGTTGTTCTTGTGTGTCGCCACGCCGACCCACATGGGCGATCCGGTGTGATGGAAAACGACGCCGAAACTCCGCACCCACCTCACGAAGACAACGGACAAGGGGATGAGGACGATGGCGCAGCGCCGCAGGACATGCTCGACGGCCTCCCTTTGGTCCTCTTCCGTGAGGACGACAAGGATCATGATGATGTCCCCGATCCCCCTGATCCAGCGCTTGATCGCGACCCCCTGGTAATCCGCCCAGCTGATGCTCAGCATGGCGTAGATGAACAGGACGTAAAGCGCAGAGTTCTGGCGGAAGGGAAAGGCGAATTTGTGGCGCCGACGGATCAGCACGAAGAGACCGGCGCAGATCAGGACAATCAGGAAATTTCTTTCCGTGGCGCTCCCCTGAAGATAGTTGAAGTCAGTGGCCTGCGAAGCCGCGTTGTTGGGACGCAGCCAAAGAGAAATCGGCCTCGACGCGGCGACCGCCATCCAAACGAACGGGATCCAAAGAGCGGCCGAGGTATGAGGACTTTCCTTGATGTCCTTGCGCAAGAGGTAAAAGATGAAGATAAGGCCGAGGGGAAGAGCGATCGCGCGCATTATCGGCGTCCCCCGGCGAGCGGGCTTGCACCGGCGGATGCCGAGCCCGCGTCATCCGCTCCGGAGCCCGAGGCGCCGGGCCGCTCTTTGACGGCTTTGATGCCGCAGCGGGCCAGCACCTTCCCGATATGATCGCAATCCTTGATCAAATAGCGCATGAACCAGCGATTCCGCAGCACAAAGAGAAAGGGGAGGGCGGCGGTATACGCTGCGAATGCGACGACGGACTTCAGAGAGTCCAGGCTGACGAGCGGAGCCCGTTTGGCGCTGACGACTCCCCGCAGGAGGGCCCTCTTCAGGAGGTACGTCCGGCGAAGCCTCCCGGCGGGCACGGTTTCATAGACCTTGGCTTCCTGGCTCCAGCGGAATGTGAAGCCTCGTTCCATCATGCGTTTGAAGAAGTCGACATCTTCGCCGCCCGTTTTGCCGAACTCCGGGTTGAACAGATCTTCGGTCTGGACGACCTTCCGTGACAGAAGAAAATTGCCGCATCGCGTGTCGCTGGGGTTCTTCAGGATGGTCCCGGAGGGAAACGCCTTCCGTTCGAACACGGCGCCCTTGGTCACCCAGGCGGGCGGCGGCGTTTCGAAGGCGGGGACGACCGGCCCGAGTATGCCGTCCGCGCCCGAACTTTTCGCGGCATCATAAAGCTCGCAAAGCCATGGACCGTCCGCATATTCGTCGTCATCGATGCCGGCCAGGAAATCGCCGTCGGCGGCTGTGAGAGCCCTGTTCCTGGCCAGGGCGATATTCTGTTCGGGCTCCAACTCATACCGAATCGCGATGGACGAATCCCGGCGCGCTCGCTCGACGACATCGCGGGCCGACTCGGCGCGGTCGTTGTCGACGACGACGATGGAATAGCTGAAGCGACCCCGCGTTTCCTGCTTGCCGAGGGTTTCCAGCAGATGGGCCAGCATGCGCGGCCTTTTGAAGGTGCACACGCAGACGCTGATGTGGTCGTTCGGCGGGTTCATGAGATTTCGGGCAGACGGCGGCCCCGTTCCTGAGCGGGGTTGCCGCCAACGGGCCTTGTCTCTCGGCTAATTTTCAGCATACGAATGGAACGGAAGCACGGAAAAAGGGATTTCACTCTGATTAAATAGGATGACGGCGGGGCAGCGACGCTTCTCTGCTCCGCTCCTTTTCCTCTTCAAATCCTCTCCATAATGCGCATCAAATCTAGTCATTTTCAAGCGAAAAGTCAAGGCGCCTCCGGCCCCGGACAACCGCAGTTTTGCCCCTTACCCGGAAGGCCGTTCTTTGGGCGGTCGGGAGGCGGAGTGATCAGACGGGTCAGCCCCGACCCGTCCGTCGAGCATTCCATTTCGCCCGGAATTCGAGCAGGCGGACGACGAACCAGTGCGGCAGGCGCTCTTGGATCCCATGGTGCAGGCGGAGCTTGAGGGCCATCTTTCCGCGAAGGGTGAGCGGAACGTAGTATCTCGGCAGGTTGATTTGCTCGAACGCATTATGATGTTTGAATTCACTCAGCGTGTCGGCGCCTTTCCGGCCGTAAACGTACTTGGCGTAAACGAGATAGGGGATTTTGCGCTCGGCGCAGACCTCCACGGCTTTCGCCATCAGCGCGTTGGTGGGGGACTTGTCCCGGTCCTTGATCATCGCAATGATCTGCATCATGCTTGCGAAGGCCGGCTCGCAGACGAGCTTGATGAAGCCGACGAGCTCGTTTTGGAGATAGGCCCCGATAAAAACGGCGCGGTCGGCAAACGTCGCGTTTTCGCTCCTAACCGCCTCGAGCGGCTTCCCGTAGTGCCAGAATTTCTTGCCCTGCCGGATGGGTGTCTCGTTGTAAATGCCGCTGATACCCGCGACGAGCGCGTCGTCGAACGGAACGACGCGCACTTCACCTCCCTTCTTGGCCAGCCGCCGAGCCATGTTGCGGGTCTTGTCATTGACTTGACGGGTCCACCAATTCTCATACGTGGTGACCGGAATGGCCGCGACGTTATCCCATTCCATAAACAGGCCGGTCCACTTCGGGGTCGTATCGGGAATGCGCTGCATGAACGTGAACAGGTCGGCAACGGGAGGCTTGGCGCTCCGCAGCGCCGAGATAAGAGGGAACGGATCTCCGATGTCGTCGTGGAGTTCGGAATCCAGGGTGGCGGTGCGAAGGAATGAGGCGCGGATATTCAGGCGCCGGCCGCCCGGCAGGAAAGATTCAATTGCCTTTTCATTGCCATCGCCCATGATCGATACCGTCCTGTCCGGCAAACTTATGAGAATGCCCGGTGCGGGTTTGCCGTTTGTCCCCGCCCCGACAAGCCATGTTAGCCGCCGGAATACGCGATGTCAAATCCGGGGCCTTCCGGACGCTCGAAAAACGTCCGCACGGCGCTGCTCCTGCTCTTGGGGCTGGGGCTACATTTTAATTGATTCAGCAACTTAGCTTTCGGTTTCCTCTCGGGGGATTCCATGCGCAGACTTGACAGGCGATGGCGAATTCGATATTCTTCCCTGGCCTTTTCTTGCGTTTTATGAATTGGGGTTTGCGGCCAAGGTTTCAAAGAGGCATAAATTTATGAACGATGAACGTAAAGGAGCGGACAAATATGGCTCCCTCCTGGATACCAAACACCTCCAAACGGACTTAAAAAGGAAGGCCGTTCGTGGGGCGGGTTTTACCATTTCCGCCCAAATGATCAGCTATGCTCTTCAGACGGTCGGGACGATCATTCTGGCCCGGCTCCTCAGCCCGGAAGATTTCGGCCTGGTGGCCATGGTCACGGCCTTCAGCCTGCTCGTGCAGAACTTCGGCGTCAACGGCTTCACGGAAGCCGTCATCCAGCGTGACGACATCAGCCAGGATCAAATCAGCAAGCTCTTTTGGGTCAATCTTGTCATCATGCTGGCCCTGACCCTCGCGTTTGTCGCCTTTTCTCCCGTCCTGGCCTGGTTCTACAAGGAACACCAGCTCATCAAGATCGGCTTCGTCATGTCGCTCTCGATCATCTTCAGCGGCCTGTCCACAATTCACTGGGCCTTGCTGTCGCGAAGCATGAAGTTCCACCTGACCTCGATCATCAGCATCTTCGCCGCACTTCTCAGCACGGGACTGGCCATTATCGCGGCGATGAAAGGCATGGGGTACTGGTCGCTGGTTCTCCGGCGCCTTGCTCAGCCCCTGGGCGTGGCCATCTGCGCCTGGGTCGTTTGCCGGTGGCTGCCCCGCCTTCCGGCGAAAGGCACCCGTATCGGGTCCCTTCTCAAGTTCGGCGTCCGGACCTACGGATATTTCTTAATGGACTACTTCCGCAAGAATTCCGACCGGATCATCGTCGGGCGCTTCTTCGGCAAGGTCCCGCTCGGCCACTATGACCGCGCCTACCAGCTCTCGGCCATTCTGCCCAATCAATTGACGGCCTCTCTGGCCGGAGTGGGGGTGGCCGCCCTCAGCCGGCTCAAGGACGATGCCAAGCGCTTCATGAGCTATTACGCCAAGGCCCTCTCGATTCTTTCTTTTGTGGCCTTTCCCGGAAGCGTCCTGCTCACCCTGATCGGCAAGGATCTCATCATCCTTCTCCTGGGCGCTCGATGGGCGGAGGCCGGTGACATCTTTGCCGCCCTCGGACCGGCCATCGGCCTCGTGGTCATCTACGACAGCAACGTCTGGCTCCACATATCCCTCGGCCGGCCCGACCGGCTGTTCAAGTGGAGCATCCTCGCCTTTTTCGCAGCCATCACGGCCTTCTTTATCGGCAAGATCTACGGGCCGATCGGCGTCGCGGTTTCCTACTCGGCTCTGTTTTATATCATGCTCTTGCCGGCCCTTCGGTACGCAGGGAAGCCCATGGACATCAAGACGTCTTTCCACCTCGGCATTCTTTGGAAGTACTGGACCGCGGCGTTTGTTTCCGGCGGCCTGTACTGGCTGCTGTCCCGCGTCATCCCGCTGACCAGCGTCGTCTATCATCATCTGGCCCCGTTCTTCCGGGTCGGCTTAAGCGCCGTTGTTTACTTAGGGATCTATTGTGTCCTTATTCTTATCTTGTTCCGGGGGCCGGAACCGTTTACGCTCCTCCGGTCGATCTCCAAGGAGCTCGTTTCCCGATGATCCAGCCGTCTGCCGCCCGATCAGGCGCCTCCCGCTCAGGGGACGAGCGGTCTTCCCATGCCTCCCATCCCAGAGGAGGGATGAGCCGGAAAGTCCGGAAGGTTTATTATTTCGTCAAGCCCTACCTCCCGCGCGCCCTGCTCATCAGGCTGCGCAAGTCCTTCGCTCTCCTGAGGAAAATGAAATATGCCCATGTCTGGCCCATCGATCCGAGCTGCGGCCGCCTTCCGGAGGGTTGGCGGGGATGGCCGGATGGGAAAAAGTTCGCCCTGGTTCTGACCCACGACGTCGAGACGGCCAAAGGCCAGGACAAGGTCAAGCAACTGGCCGCCCTCGAAATCGAACTCGGATTCCGGTCCTCCTTCAATTTCGTCCCGGAACGGTACGACGTATCACCCGAGCTCCGGCAATGGCTGATCGAGAACGGGTTCGAGGTCGGTGTCCACGATCTGAATCATGACGGCCGGCTTTTTTCCTCGGCCAAACAATTCCTCGAAGGATCCAAACCCATCAACCGCTACCTCAAGGAATGGAACGCCAAGGGATTCCGGGCCGGGGCCATGCACCATAACCTCGAATGGATCGGCCATCTGGATGTCGAGTACGACGCCTCGACCTTCGACACGGATCCCTTCGAGCCGCAACCCGACGGCATCGGCACAATTTTTCCGTTTTGTGTCCCGCGCAAGCACGGGAAACCGTACGTGGAGTTGCCCTACACGCTCGCCCAGGATTTTACCGTCTTCATCCTCTTCGGCGAAAAGACCCTGGGATTGTGGAAGACCAAGCTGGATTGGATCGTCCGTCACGGCGGCATGGCCCTGTTGAATGTCCATCCCGACTACATCGATTTCACGGGCGCCAAGCCGGCCGGTGGAAAATATTCGATCGCCAAGTACCGGCAGTTTCTCGCTAACTGTCTGGAGAGCTATCGAGGCCAATACTGGAATGCGCTTCCGTACGATGTCGCTCGTTTTGTCCTTCGTGAGGCGGAAGCAGGCGGCTCGGAACAAAAAAAGCAGGGCGCCTGATGCGGGGCGAGCACGCGTTCGATCGGTCCGGGATAAGGAGACGACCTTGAACATCAGTATCTTCGGATTAGGTTACGTCGGCAGCGTGAGTCTCGGATGCCTGGCCCAGAACGGGCACACGATCGTCGGCGTGGACGTCAGCGAGGCCAAGGTCAATTGCATCAACCAGGGCCAGTCGCCCATCGTCGAGAAGGATCTCGACCGCATCATCGCGGAGCAGAGGACGCGAGGCGCCATCTCCGCGACGACGGATTTCGAGACGGCCGTCCGCGAGACCAATGTCTCCTTTATCTGCGTGGGGACGCCGTCGACGAGCCAGGGCCACCTGAACCTCGAGGGCATTTTCGCCGTCGCCCGCAATATTGCCGCGGGCATCGCCAAGACATCCCACTTCCATGTCGTCGCCATCCGGTCCACCGTCCTGCCGGGAACAAACGCCAAGGTTACGGCGATCATTGAAAAGGAATCCAACAAGACGGCCGGCCGTGATTTCGCCGTCGTCTCCAACCCGGAATTCCTGCGGGAAGGAACCGCGGTCAATGACTATTTTCACCCGGCCTACACGCTGATCGGATCTCCGGATGCCCGGGCCCTCGAAGTGATGACCGAGGTTTACCGGGGGATCGACGCCCCCGTCATCCTGACGGACATCCGCGTCGCGGAGCTGATCAAGTACGTCAACAACACGTTTCACGCACTGAAAATCACCTTCGCGAACGAGGTCGGCACGATCTGCCAGAAACTGGACATCGACTCCCACGCGCTTATGGAGATTTTCTGCCGCGATACGAAACTGAACATCTCGCCCTATTATCTCAAGCCCGGCTTCTCCTACGGAGGTTCCTGCCTGCCCAAGGACCTGAAGGCCCTGGCCACGATCGCCCATGACCATTACTTGAAATGCCCGGTGCTTGAGAACATCGAAACAAGCAACGAAGCGCACAAGAACGCCGTGCTGGATCGCATTCTGAGCTTCGGCAAGCAGCGCATCGGCTTCCTCGGCCTGAGCTTCAAAGAGGGAACCGACGATTTGCGGAGCAGCCCCATAATTGATATCTTGGAAAAGCTGTTGGGTAAAGGTTATGAAATTAGAATCTATGACAAGAACGTCGAAGTCTCCAAGCTCGTCGGCGCCAACCGCGAGTTTATCATGCAGCGCATCCCCCTCATCTCCCGGTTCATTCAGGGCGACGCGGCCGAAGTGGTCATGAACTCGGACCTCATCGTGGTGGTCAATAAAGAAGCGGGTTTCGCCAAAATCCTGGAGGATCTACCGAGCGAGACGATCGTCTTCGACCTCGTCAACATCGATTTTCGGGGCAAGGCCGAGCGCGCCAACTATGCGGGGATCGCCTGGTGAAACACAAGCACGTCCTCTTCATCGTCGAGAACAATCCCGTTCCGCGGGACACCCGCGTCTGGAACGAGGCCCGCGCCGCCAAGGAGCTCGGCTACGACGTCTCGATCATCTGCCCGGTGGACGAGCGGGGCCGGGATACCGCCACGCTGCTCGACGGCATCCGCATCTATCGGCACCCGCGGCCGCCTGAGGACGACGGACGCTGGGCCTTGATCAAGGAATACGCGAACGCTCTGTTCTGGGAATTGAATCTCAGCGTCCGGCTGTTCCTGAGGCATCCGTTCCAGTCCATCCACAGCGCGAATCCTCCGGATCACGTGTTTCTCATCGCCCTGCCCTTCAAGCTCTTCGGTGTCAAGTATATCTTTGATCATCATGACCTCACCCCGGAAACCTACGTCGCCAAATTCGGGAAGCGCGGGATGCTGTTCCGGCTGCTCCTCATGATGGAGCGGCTGACGTATTGGACCGCCGACCTCGTCATCACCACAAACGAGAGCTATAAGCAGGTCGCCTTTGAGCGAGGCGGCAAGCGGCGGGACCAGGTGGTCGTGGTCCGCAACGGCCCAACACTGACCCAGCTGCACGATGTCTCCGCCAAGCCCGAGTTGCGGGACGGCTTCAATTATCTCGTAGGGTACGTCGGCGTCATCGCCCGCCAGGACCAAGTCGAGAATATCCTTGATATCGCGGACTATGTTGTGCGGAAGAGGCAGCGGGAGGATATCAAGTTCGTCATCGTCGGCACGGGACCCGACGTGAAGCATGTCATGCAAAAGTCTCGCGACATGGGGCTCGAACGCTTCGTCCAATTCACGGGATACATCCCCGATCGGGATTTTTACGACATCATGGCGACGTCCGACGTCTGCATCAACCCGGAATTCGGCAACGCGTTTACGGACAAATCGACGATGATGAAAGTCATGGAATACATGGCCGTCGGCAGGCCGGTCGTCCAGTTCTACACCACCGAGGGCGATTATTCGGCCGGCGAGGCGGCGGTTTCCGTCCGGGAGAACCGGGTGGACAAATTCGGCGACGCCCTTCTCGAGCTGCTGGCCGACCCCGAGCGGCGGAGGCGCATGGGAGCCTTCGGAAGGAAGCGTGTCGAAGCCAGCCTGGAATGGGCCAAGCAAAAGGAGCGCCTGAAAGAGGCTTACCGGCGGCTTTTTGGCGCCTGAACGCCGGGCCGTCCCGGAATCCCGAATCGGCCGCGAAGGGGCGCATGGCCCGGCTCCCGGCTGCCGCAAGGAAGGACCACCGATGGATGAACCGATCGCCAAAATCGAAAAAAGTCTCGACCGGGTCGAAGCCTGGGTCGAAAACCACAATTATCGGGGCTATGAACCGTTCGACGGATTGACGTCCTACCTCTATCCGTTGACCTTTAAAAATCGGTTCGCCTGTCAGGTGCTGCAACAGACCGTCCGGCGTTTCCCCATAAATCTCCGGCCGATCCTCGGGATCAAGCCCTTGGATTCGACCAAGGGCCGGGGATTCATGGCCTGGGGCTATCTGAAGCGCTACCAGACGAGCCGGGACGAGCGCCATAAAGCGAAAGCCCTGGCGTGCCTGGACTGGCTCGACGAGAATCCGTCTCCCCTCTATCCCCAGAGGAGCTGGGGGAACCATTTCTTTTATGCCAGCCGGGCCGGTTACACCCCCCGATTCGAATCAACGATTGTCTGGACGGGACTCATCGGCCAAGCGTATCTCGAGGCCTTCGAGCTTTTTCATGACGAACGCCACCGGCAGACGATCGCCAGCATCGCCGAATGGATCATGAGCTTGCCCAGGGAACAGACGGATCGGGGGCTGTGCCTGAGCTATGTCATGCCCCATCAGATGTCCGTTCACAACTCCAACATGATCGGCGCCGCTTTCCTGGCCGGGGCGGCCCGCGTCCTGGGGAAGACGGAACTCCTGGATGTGGCGCGGCAGGCCATGGAGTACAGCTGCACCCGGCAGCGTCCCGACGGCAGCTGGTACTACGGGGAAGATCCGAAATTTCAATGGGTGGATGTCTTCCATTCGGGTTACAATCTGGACAGCCTGAAACGCTATGTTGCTTTCAGCCAGGACGCCCGGTGGGCGTCCCAGCTGACCAAAGGATTCGAGTATTTCCTTGGCAGCTTTTTCGAGCCGAGCGGCCGGGTAAAATACTACTTCAATCAGGCGCCGCCGACCGACATCCAATGCGCTTCGCAGGCCATCGATACTCTTGCCCTCTTTTCCGACACCCACCCGGCCGGGCTGGCCATGGCGGCGAAGGCGGCCGTCTGGACGATCGACCGGATGCAGGGCCGGGACGGTCATTTCTACTTTCGCCGCTATCCGCTGGGGATCGCCAACAAAGCCCCGATGATCCATTGGGGGCAGGCAACCATGCACAAGGCCCTCGCCCATCTTGTCCTGGTCCGCCGCCGGGAAATATGATTGCGCGCCCGTCTTTTGCTGGAGTATGATCACATCCGTTCGGCAGGCCTCCGGCGACTTTGCGAGCCGAGGACGGAGTCGACAGACGGGAGAGGCCGGATCGGGCACTAAGGAGGATCTGATGAGAACACCTTCTCTCATCCGGCGATACGCTCTCGGGTTTCTCGTCATCTTGATGCCGGCCGCCTGCAGCACCGTTCAGACGACCGTGACCACGCCGTCCGCGACCCATTCTCTTTCGACGCCGCTTCTTCCGGACGACCGCCAGATCGATTGGAGCGGCGCCGGCGTCTACGTCAACGGGGTCAAGGGTATCCCGACGTACGCCGTGGGCGTCGATGCCAAAAGCGCGCCGTACAACGCCAAGGGAGACGGAACGGCCGACGATACTTCGGCCATCCAGAAGGCGATCAATGCCTGTGCCGCCGGCCAGGCGGTTCTGCTGCCTCAGGGCACCTACCGTGTCAGCGGGACCCTGATGATTAACAAGGGGATCGTCGTCAGGGGAGAAGGCCCCGACAAAACCAAAATCATCCAATACGGATCGAAAAACATCTTCCGCATCCAGGGGACCGCCGCGAGTTCCATGGCCGACATCACGTCCGGCTTCACCAAAGGGTCCGATACCGTCGGCGTATCCAACGCCTTCGCATTCAGTGCAGGGGATGTCGTGAGCGTGGACGAGCTCAACGACCCGACGTTTGTCTCCCATCACGGCGCCGGGGGGGCGTGCACGTGGTGCGGCCGCTACGGGGCGAGCGGCGGACGCACGCTGGGGGAGCTGAAGATCATCAAGCAGGCGAGCGGACACTCGGTGACCTTTACCCGCCCGCTCTACCTCACCTATAAAGCTGAGCTCGCGCCTCAGATCGTCACAATTTCAAGCAATCCGGTGCGCAACGCGGGCGTGGAGAATCTCTATATGGAGGCCGCGGCCGTGAGCAAGGACGGCCACTCGGTCTTCATGTCCAACTGCGTCCACTGCTGGGTCAAAGGCGTCGAAAGCTATAATACGGCCCGCAAGCACATCGAGCTCCAGTCCGGCGCTTACGGCAACGAGGTGCGTGATTCCTATATCCATGAGGCGCACCAGTACACGAGTGACCATGGCTACGGCATCAACATCAGCCTGGGTTCGAGCGACAACCTCGTCGAAAACAACATTCTCTACCACCTCCACTATGCCATCGCCCACGAAGCGGGAGGCGCGGGCAATGTCTTCGCCTACAATTATCAGGAGCGCACCGAACACTACGAGACGGACTGGTACATCCAGGCCATGGGGACGCACGGGTCGCATACGTACATGAACCTGTGGGAAGGCAACGTCGCGGGCATGATCGATTTCGACAACTACTGGGGCTCCGGCAGTCATCAGGTTGTTCTCCGGAACCACCTGACCCGCGAAAACCCCGGGACGCCCGTCACCAACAACGTCATCGCCGCCATCGTCGACGCCCAGAATTATTACGATACGTTTATCGGCAACATCCTGGGCTCGCCGGGCAGCGCCGGAGTCGTGGAGGCGATCCCGTATCGCAGCATCTCCAACCCCGTGATCTGGAAGATCGGGTTCAACTGTTGTTCGGCGAAGGGCGACCCGATCGATCCGAAAAGCGGTGCGACACTCATCCGCCACGGCAACTTCGATTACATCACCAATGCGTTGACCTGGGACTCGAACATCGCCAACCGGACGATCCCCAATTCGTTGTATCTGCCGGCCAAGCCGGCCTGGTTCGGGAGCCTGGTGTGGCCGCCGTTCACGCCCGAGGCGGCCGGGTTCAATCCCAACGCCCTCAACAAGATACCGGCCCAACTGCACTTCGAAAAAGGCCCCAAGCTCGGGCTGCCGTTCGACCCCCAATACGGCAATTAGGCGGAGCGGCGAAGGCCCTGTCGGAAGGAGGAAGCGAATCCCGTGAAAAACGTGCTGCTCATATCCAGCCGCGTGATGCACTATCGCGTCAGCATCTATAACTATTTTTTTGAGAGGTTCCGGACCCTGGATTACAACTTCGTCGTCAGAAGCGATGAACTCCAGAAGGAAAACCCCTACCCGATCAAGTTTGATTTCCAGGAAGCGCCTTTTGGCTTCTTCCGCTACCGGCGTGAGGTCCTGGCTCTCCGGCCGTCGGTCGTCATCCTGTTTCTCCACTTGAAAGGCCTTATGATTTTTCCGTTGATCCATTGGCTGCGATGCAAGAAGATCCCGGTCATCTTCTGGACCAAGGGGGCCAATCTCGATGAGCCCGACAGCCGGATGAGGGCCATGCTCTTCCATTACATCCACAACCTTGCGACGGGGATCATTCTCTACTCGCCTCAGGAGCTCGGCCTCATCAAAGAGAAGAACCGCCATAAAGTCACGTTCGCCAACAACACCGTGAATTATTATGATTATCCTGTGATTACGGCGTCCCGGGACGACATCAAGCGCGAATTCCACATCCCCTTTAAAAAGGTCGCCCTTTTTGTCGGCCGCATGGACGCGAGCGTCCGGGGACGGAAGAAGGCCGATCACGCCATCGCGGTCTTCCGCACTCTGGAGAATCCGGATTACGGTCTCGTTCTCGTCGGCTCCGGCATGAGCGAAGAGCTCAAGCGGTCCCTGGATCCCCGCAATATGCTTTATCTGGGCGAAATCTATGACCCGGACAACAGCCGGATCAGTCAGTTGTTCCGGATGGCCGACGTCTTCCTGATGCCGGGCCATGTCGGGCTGAGTCTGAACCAGGCCTTTTATTGGGGGCTGCCCGTCGTGACGGAAGAGGGGAACCAGCCGCCGGAATTCCATACCCTTGTCGACGGACGCAACGGGTACGTCGTCAAGGACAACGACCTCGAAGCCCTCAAGGCGAGGGTCGTGAGCCTGCTCGAGGACGATGCAACACGTCGGCGATTCGGAGAGAACGCCAGGACGGATCTTCGGGCCAACGCATCCATCGAAGGGATGTTCGACGGATTCCTGACGAACATCCAGAGGATCGAATCCCGCCGTCAGGGCCCAACGATTCTTCCGCCGCGGTCTTGATTTCCCGCCGGTGATTCGCGATAATGACCGCGCCGATACGGCGGGAGCTTTTGAAGCGTTTCCCAGGCCGGGTTGCCGGAGGGGAAGGGAGACCAAGGGATGATCGGTTCAAGCACTTCCGTGAAGGAAGGCTAAAAGGCGATGGAGAGGAGTACCGGCCCGTTTCTGTCCCGGCTGGCCGACGCCGTCCGCCGCCGGCGGTCTTATTATTTTGCCCGAAAACCTGTCCAATGGCCCGGTCTCAAGCCGCATATTTCTTTCACCTTTGATGATTTTCCGCGTTCCGCTTTCTTGACGGGCGGGGCAATCCTCGAAAAGCATGGGATCCGTGGATCGTACTATGCTTCCCTGGGCTTCATGGGAAAACCGCAGCCGGCCGGCGACATGTTCACGCTTGAGGATCTGCACGAGGCCATTTCGCGAGGCCATGAGATCGGCTGCCATACCTTCGATCATATGAACGCCTGGTTCACCGGCGCTGCCTCCTTCGAAAGGTCCGTCGTGCTCAACCAGGAAGCGATGAGGACCCACTTCCCCGATTACAGGATGCGGACATTGTCCTATCCCTTCTGCGAGCCGCACCCTAGGAATAAGAGGATCGCCGGGAAGTATTACCGGTGCAGCCGGGGCGGGGGGCAGACCATCAACGAAGGGCCGATCGATCTGAACCTCCTGCGCTCGTGTTTCATCGATTACCGGACCCGGGACGACTTGGACTATTTCCAGAGACTCATCGAAGAGAACGCCCGGCGCAACGGTTGGCTCATCCTTGATGGGCACGATATCGCGCCCGATCCGACCCCGCACGGGTGTACTCCGCGGAGATTCGAGGAGATCGTCGAATGCGCCGTCGCCTCGTCCGCCGTGATCAAGCCGGTTTGTGAGGTTTATGATACCCTGGGCATCGCTAAGGCCTGAGGTGCGTGTGACGCCATCCGGCCGTGGAAGCGGGCGCCGCCAAAGGGAGAGGGATCGAATATGCTGAAGCTCGTCAGAGTCCGCCTCAACCAGTTCTTCGAAACGTGGAAGTCCGAAGGCTTTTCGTCCGTCCGGAAGAAGGCCTTCTTCTTTAATAAGACCGTCATTCCCGCCGTGAAGGACCTCTCGCACCTCGCGGCCGTCAAGGTCTCGGACAAAACGTCGGACGTCGCGTTCGTGGAGATTCTCGACGAACATTTCGCCGAACGGGGCTTCAAGTTCCCCACGAAGAGCCGGGCCATGAGGGTGGGCAAGAACCTGAAGAAGGGCTATCGCGGATTCGCCGTCGTGAGAGGGGACGAGGTCCTCGGCGACATGTGGTATTGCACAGGGGGAGGGCCCGATGCGATGCGGCGGCATCCCGACCTGGAATGGTTCGCGTGGTTTGGGGTGACGCTCGGGGACAAGGACGTCTGCATGTTTGAGATGTACGTCAAGCCCCAGGAAAGGGGCGGCGGCCTGGTCAACCTCTTGCACGGGAACGCCCTCAAGTCGCTGAAGGACAAAGGCATCGAGCGGGTTTACGGATACTGCACCATCGACAACCTTCCCGCGCTGTGGGTCCACCGGATCATGGGCTACAAGGAACTGGGGCGATTGAAGATGCATCGGCTGGGGAGCGTGACCCGGCGGTCCCTTAAGGGCGACCGTCGGCGTGTCATGTACCGTTTCCTCGACCTCAGCTGAAAGAGTCAATCGGCGCGTTCTTCTGCGAGACACTCCTTCGCTCTTTCCCTTTAACGAGTAAGAGCTCGGGGCATTCCCTCCGGCAGGGAGCGGAGTCTTCGGAGCGACCATCAGCAACGCAGCGAAGTGACTCGAAGCTACGTTGCTGGGAAATCTCCGGAATGATTCTTATGACTATGGCCCCGGCGCCTTGCTTCGCGGCGGTGAGCCCACCCTTGGCCCCCGCGCTATCGCTCCCCCGGGAACCAGTCCCGGCGGTTCCCCCATCCCGTTCCGTGCTGGAACGGGACGGTTCCCCCTCCGCTACGGGGGCTTACGGGCAGGCATCACCACCGCTCAGACAGAGAACCTTGCCACCACTGCGGCAAAGCTGCGGTAGTGCTGGTCGCTTTTTAGAATCCGCTCCCTGCCGCTCAGCCTTTCCACGCCTTCCTCCGGGAAGCGCCCCTGCGCTCTTTCCCTTTAAAGAGGGCGAGTTCGAATCATTGACAAGAACGCGCGGGCCATATTAAGATAACGCGAGAATCTGAGCCCATGCGTTGCGTGAGCCCAGGGGGTACAAGAATTTTTGCGGGAAGGAAACGAGCGGCGAGGAAGCGGAGGTTTTGATGGACCCTAAGACCACGATTCGCAACTTCATCCGGACGGAGCTCGTCGGCGGCGCCGGCGGTCCGGACATCGGCGACCAGGATTCGCTGATCGATGCCGGGATCATCGATTCCCTGGGTATTCAGAAGCTCCTGGCCTTCCTCGAGTCTAATTTTTCCATCAAGCTCCGCGACGAGGATATCGTTCCGGAAAACTTCGACACCGTCGAGACCATCGCCCGTCTCATCCAGGCCAAAGTGTAACGGGCGTCTTTTCCGCCAAGAACGTGCGGAGACAGAAGGAGAGATCATTTGCGTGACAAGAACATTCCCATGGTGGAGAATCGGAAATCCCAGTTGCCGACCGTCTATGGCGACACCCCATCCTTTCTCGGCGTCCCCGTCCTCGACCTGAACCGGCTGCCCCGCGGGTGCGACGTCGTCGTCGCCGGAGTGCCCTGGGAGGGCGCCGTGACTTGGGGAAGCTACTCGGGCTGCGAACTCGCGCCCCGCTCCATTCGCCACGCCTCCGCCCGCTACGGAGGGTTCCTGCCGGAATATGCCATCGACCTCTTCGACCACCTCAGCGTCGGCGACGTCGGCGACATCTCGGTCAATCCGACCCGGCCGCGGGAGACGATGGCCGGCGTCCTGGCCATGGCCCGGGCCGTTTATACAAGCGGCGCCATCCCGTTCACTCTCGGGGGCGACCATTCCTTCACACCGGAAATCGTCGAGGCCCTGAGCGAACATCGATCGGGTCAAATCGGCATCATTCATTTCGACGCCCACTTCGACAACTCCAAGGAATTCGGCAAAGATCCGGTTCCCCGTTGCGGTCCGATCTATCGGATATCCCAGCTCGGCGGCGTGAGGACCGGGAGCATCGTCCAAATCGGGATCCGCGGCCCGCGCAATTCCCGTGCCCAATACGACTTCGCGAAAGACATCGGGGCGACCGTTTTTGACATGAAGCAGGTCCGGCGGATGGGCATGGATGCGGTAACCGCCGAAGCGATCCGCATCGCCCGGAAGGGGACCGTCGGCGTCTATGTCACCATTTGCAGCGATTGCCTCGATGCCGCCTACAATTCCGGCGGGCCGATCGATTTCAACGGCCTCCAGCCTCACGAGCTCTTCGATGCCCTGTTCACGCTTGGCGCGCAAGGAATTGACGGGCTCGACTATGTCGAGGTCTATCCGCTGTCCGACCCGAGGTCCGTTTCGTCGCATCTGGCCGCCTGGGCCATGATCCACGCCATGGCCGGTCTGGCCGCCCGGAAGGGCCGGCTCGCAGGAGCCGCGCCGGGAGCCGGGAAAGCCAAGTCCGGCCGGGCCCCCGCCAAGTCCTGATCGCGGGATTTATGCACGTCCGGGATATCCGAGATCCTGAAGGACCCTGACGCCCGAGAGGGAGGAGACCATGGATTTTTCTTTTGATCACGACCAGACAAGCCTTAAGGAATCCGCTGTGGCTTTTGCCCGCCGAGAACTCAACGGCGATGTCATCGAGCGCGAAAAAAAAGGCGAGTTCTCGTGGGACGGTTGGCGCAAGTGCGCCGATTTCGGGCTTCAGGCCCTGCCGGTTCCGGAGGCCTACGGCGGAATGGGAAAAGACATCGTCACCTGCCTGTTGGTCATGGAAGGCCTGGGCTACGCCTGCCGCGACAGCGGCCTGCTCTTCGCCCTCGCCTCCCACATGCTGACCTGCGAGATCCCCATCGGCACCTACGGCACGGACGAGCAAAAGCGGAAGTACCTCCCGGAACTCGCCGCCGGCCGTTGGATCGGCGGCCACGCCATGACCGAAGCCGACGCCGGTTCCGACGCCTTCAGCCTCACGACCAAGGCGGTCAAGGACGGCAGCCGGTACATCCTAAACGGCACGAAGATGTTCATCACCAACGCTCCGATCGCGGATGTGCTGCTGATCTTTGCCCGCACCGGGGACCGGAAGGGGTTCGCCGGAGTCACGGCCTTCATCGTCGAAAAAACGTTCCCGGGGTTTTCCGTAGGCAATCCCCTGGAAAAGATGGGGCTGCGGGCGGTCCCCACGGGAGAGGTCATTCTGAGAGACTGCGAGGTCCCCGAGACAAACAGGCTGGGCAAGGAAGGGCAGGGCGCTTTCATCTTCAATTCCGAGATGGAATGGGAGCGGAGCTGCCTCTTCGCCTGCCACCTCGGCGCCATGGAAGCGCAGCTCGAGGCCTGTGTCAAGTACGCCCAGGAACGGAAGCAGTTCGGAACACCCATCGGCAAATTTCAGTCGGTGGCCAACAGGATGGCCGACATGAAGGTCCGCATCGAACTCGCCCGGCTGATGCTTTACAAGGTCGCCTGGCTCAAGAGCCAGGGGCAGCGGGCGCCGCTCGAATCCGCAATCGCCAAGCTCTACTTGAGCGAGAGTTTCGTGCGCTCGAGCCTCGACGCGATCCAGATCCACGGCGGCTACGGCTACATGACGGAGTTCGGCATCGAGGGCTACCTGCGCGATGCCATAGCCGGAAATATCTATTCGGGGACTTCGGAAATCCAGCGCAATACCATCGCCAGCTGGCTGGGCCTTTGAGGCGGGACGCGTGAGAACGTCCATGACCGGCTTTCTTCTTCACGACCGGCTCAAAGCGACGGCCTCCCGGACACCCGATAAGACCGCGGTCGTTTTCCGCGACCGGACGATGAGCTATGCCGGACCTCGACGCCGCCACGGACAGGCTGGCCGCGTTCCTGATCCGCTCGGGGACAAAGATCGGCGATCGGGTCGGCATCCTGCTCAATAAATCGCCGGAATCTCTGGTCTCGCTTTTCGGCATTCTCAAAGCCGGGGCCGCCTATGTGCCCATCGATCCTCAAATCCCGGCCGCCCGGGCCCGGTTCATCATCGAAAACTGCGAGTTGCGGGCGTTGATCACGTCCTCTGCGCTTCTCGCGAAACTCACGGCGGACGAGGGTCCCGGCGCGGTCCATCCGGTCTCGGTCATCCTGGCCGACCAGGGCCCGGAGCGGACCGGCCCCGAAGCGACGCCGCCCGGAGCCGCACTCCTCGGCGATTTGATCCAGGACTCATCTCTTGTCCCGCCGTCCGTGCCGATGTCCGATGTCAGCCCGGCCTATGTCCTCTACACCTCGGGATCGACCGGCGTTCCCAAGGGCGTCGTCATTTCCCACGCCAACGCCCTGGCCTTCGTCGACATGGCGGCCTCGTATTTCGATCTCTCAGATCGCGATCGTTTCGCCAGCCACGCGCCGTTCCACTTCGACCTCTCCGTGCTGGACATCTATGTCGCCGTGTCGCTCGGGGCGGCCATCGTGCTCGTCCCCGAGCATCTCTCCGCGTTCCCCGTGAGGCTCGTCGAATTCATCCGCGACCAGAGAATTTCCGTTTGGAATTCCGTCTCCTCCGTTCTCGTCCTTCTCGCTTCCAAGGGTCAGATCGAACGGTTCGTCTTCGAAGACATGAGGCTCGTGCACTTTTCCGGCGACGTCCTGCCCTTGAAGTACCTCGGTGTCTACAAGAGATTGATGCCCAACGCCCAGTTTTTCAATATCTACGGTCAGACCGAAGCGAATTCCTCCCTCGGCTTCCGCGTCACCGATGTCCCAGCGAGCGACGTCCACCAGATCCCCATCGGCAAACCGTTTCCGAATTTCGAAGTGTTCGCCATGACCGACGACAACGAGGTCGTTTCCCGGCCCGACCAGGTCGGCGAGCTGCACGTCAAGAGCTCGACCGTGGCCGCCGGATATTGGCGCGAGCCGGAGATGACGGCAGAGAAATTCGTGCCCGATCCCCGGAACCCGTATTCGCACGTCCGCGTGTACAAAACGGGCGATCTTGCCAGGACCGACAAGGACGGCAATTTTTATTTCATAGGGCGCAAAGACCACATGGTCAAAAGCCGGGGCTATCGTATCGAACTTCCGGAGGTGGAACACGTCATCGCCGGCCACCCGCTTGTCCGGCATGCGGCGGTCGTCGCCGTTCCCGACGAGATGATCGGCCACGCGATCATCGCGTACGTCTCGCTCGTCGAAGGCGCGCATGCCGAGGCCCAGGAGATCGCCGCGTTCTGCCAGAACTATCTGCCGAAATATATGGTCCCCGAGTCCATCGAATTTCGCGAGTCCCTGCCGATGACTTCGAGCGGCAAGATCGACAGAAAAGCGCTCGCGGCCGAAGCCCTGTCGAAGCGCAGCGGCTGACCGACCTTCTCCCGCCTTTTGCCGGGGGCGATTTCCCTTGATTCTTCCTGTCCATTTGGAGTAATTTTGGAGGGCCGCCATGGAGACGATCGACCGCATTCCCTTCCAATTCGAGACCGAGGCCGTCGCCAAGCACCTCCGCTTCAGTCCGGAGCGGTCGGGGTTTTCCAGCCTCGGCGAGCTCGTCGGCCTGGCGTCCTCGCTCATCGAACTCCGGGCCGTTTATGAGGTCAGCTTCACGGGTGCGAAGGGAGAGGATACGGTCGAGGTCGCCGGCGTCGTTTTTAAGAGCCGGGTCCTCCGGCAGAATCTCGATCCGGCGCGCAAAGTATTCCCTTTCATCATGACCGCGGGGCCCAGGCTCGAAGCGGAGGCGGCCCGGTCCGGGGATCTCCTCAAACAATATTACCTCGAGGAGATGGCCAACCTGGCCCTCGTGGAGGGGGCGGCCTGGCTGGCCGCAAGGCTCGCGGATCGCTGGGGCTTTTCCGGACTGAGCAGCATGGACCCCGGCTCCCTCGAGGACTGGCCCATCACAGAACAGTCCAAACTTTTCTCCATTTTCGGCGACACGGAGCGGCTTGTCGGAGTGAAACTGACGGAAAGCATGCTCATGATTCCGCGGAAATCCATTTCCGGCATCTTTTTCCCGTCCGATGAGGGATTTTCCTCGTGCCAGCTGTGCGAGCGGCAGGCCTGTCCGGGCAGAAGACAACCTTGCGATGCCGCTCTGGCGGGGAAGTACGGGCTGAACAGCAAACGCTGAGAGTTCGGGACACGCCGTCCGAGCGACGGATCCCATGGAGTTTTATTAAATGGCCGGCCTCCGATAGGGCCAGCCGGAGGAGGGTGCATGAAAAGAACATTGTTCCGGGTGCTGCTTGCCGGCGCCGTGTGCGGTTTTATGGCCGCTGGGCAGCAGGCGCCGAGGTTGAAAGTCTACATCTCGGTCGACATGGAGGGAATCACCGGCGTCGTGAACGCTGATCAGACGACACCTGGGACGCCCGAGTACGCCGCCGCCCGCAAGTGGATGGCCGAGGACGTCAACGCCGCCGTCGAAGGCGCTCTGAGGGCCGGAGCAACCGATGTCGTGGTCAATGACGCTCATGGCAGCATGCGGAACATCGACCCGGCCGACCTTCATCCCAAGGCCGTCCTCATCTCCGGCTCTCCCAAGCCCCTGTCGATGATGCAGGGGATCGACGATTCCTACTCCGCGGTCCTTTTTGTCGGCTACCACGCCGGCGCGGGCACGGCGGACGCGGTCCTGGATCACACGATTTCGGGGAGCGTCGTGCGCGGCGTCAAGGTCAACGGCGTCGAGCTGCCCGAGCTCGGCCTCAATGCGGCCATCGCGGGCGCCTACGGCGTCCCCGTCGTCTTTGTCAGCGGGGATGCCGCAGTTTGCCGGCAGGCGAAGACGGTTTTGGGCAGCGAAGTCGTTACGGCGCCGGTAAAGGACGGAATCGGCCGGACCGCCGCCAGGCTCGTCCCGATGACCGAGGCCCGGCGGGGGATCAGGGACAGGGTTGCCGACGCGCTGCGCCGGGTGGGCCAGTTCAAGCCCTTCAAGATCGCGGCTCCCTGCAAGTTCGAGCTTGAGTTCTTTGTTTCGGCCCAGGCCGATATGGCCGCCCTGGTGCCGACCGTGCAACGCTTGAATGCGAGGACGGTCGCCTTCACGGCCGACGACTACGTTCAGGGCTTCAGGCTGCTTCGTGCGCTGATCGCCTTGGCGCCCCCGCGCTGAAGCTCGGAATCCCGCGCTCTCCTTGCATTGCGGCGGTGAGCCTACCCTTGGCCCCCGGCCCTTGAATCAGTCTTCGATCTTCTCGATGATCCGGCCGCTCGTTCGGTCTTTGAAGAGACGCTTGGTGCGGCCATCGGGCATTTGTTCGGTTTTAATGAGAATCATGCCGCCATCTTCTCCATGTCCGTCGCCTATGTCGACCGCGTCTGCTGCGCCTCCGCGCCACACGTCGAGGGCGATCGGTTCGAAGCGCCCCGACTTCATCGACCGGTAGCAGGCGTCGATGACCGCGTTGACGACGTAGCCGTCATAGAACGTTTCCGTCGGCGGCTTTCCGGCGTCCATGGCGTCGAGCATGTCCTTGAACATGTGGACATAGCCGAGCTCGTAAACCTCATCGCCGACCGGGAAAAGCCAGCCGGTCCTCGTCTCGGCCTTCTCCGCAACGTAGCCCCCTTCGCCTGCGGCCGTGAACATCTCAAAGCCGGTCCTGAGGAAATGATCGAGCCGGATGGCGCCTTCGGTCCCCGAGACTTCATCACGGAGGTCCATCCCGCCGCGGAACGTCCAGCTCACTTCGAATTGGCCGATCGCACCGTTCGCGTACTTGACGAGGCCGATCGCATGGTCCTCGGCGGGGATGGGGTGAACCTGCGTCGCGCCCCAGCAGAAGGCCTCCACGGGCCGGACGTCCTTGCCGATGAAGGCGCGGCCGATTTCGATGCAGTGGCAGCCCATGTCGATGATGGCGCCGCCCCCGGACTGTTCCGGGTCCCAAAACCATGCACTGTGAGGGCCGGGATGAGTCTCCCTGGACCTTGTCCAGAGGATCCGTCCCAGGGCGCCGTTGTGGACTGAAGCGATGGACTTGAGGGTCTTTGGAGTATAGACGAGGTCCTCGAGATAACCGCTGAAGACGCCGGCTTTCTCGACAGCCTTGAGCATGGCGAGCGCTTCCCGGGCGTTCCGGCCGAGGGGCTTGGTGCAGAGCACGGCTTTGCCCGCTTCGGCCGCCAGGATGACGGCGTCAGCGTGGACATTGTTGGGGATGCCGACGACGACGACATCGGACGCGGGGTCACGGATCGCTTCATCGAGGCTGTTGCTCCAGCGGGGGATGCCGTGTTTTTTGGCGAAAGCCCGGGCGTTCTCAGGATTTCGTGAATAAACGTTGACGACCTTGTCGCGGCTCCGCAGGCCTTGGAGGGCCGTGGTATAAAAGCTCCCGATGAGCCCCGTTCCCAGCATTGTTATCTCGGCCATTTGCGCTCCTCAAATAGCTTAAGCAGGGGTCAAGTCTGCTTTCTTCCGCTTCTTTACCCAAAGAAACGTCCCTCATGAGGGACAGGCATTTGCTCCTTTCTTCGCTTCTTTAGGATCGAAAAAGTGGAAGAAAGCGGATCTCGTCCCCTCTGTTTTTATTTCTTGGAGAATTCTATGCCGGCGGCCCGGCCGACGGCGAGCTTGAAGCCGGTGACCCTTCCACCCTTGGCACGGAGGAACTCGATGTTGGCCCCGAAATCGGAGTCGATGAACTTATCCGGCGCCATGGCCTTCATCTCGGACCGCGGAACCGCCCTCGTCTTCAGCACGAGCTTGTCCTTGTCGAGCGAGATCCCGTAGCGTGCGTCGAGTAGTTCGGAGCTGACGAACGAGCCTGTGTATTCACTGAGCAGGGCGGGTGTGAGGGGACGGAGAGGTGCGGCTCTTTCATAGAGGACCGCATCTTCGCCGGAGTAGACGGCTCTGAGCTGGGCAGGCCGTCCTCCCGCCGCCGGCTTGAATTCAAGCCTGACGCTCGCTGCGGGCGTCTGCATCTCGAACGTCATGGGCCCGATCGGGACGAGGGCACGGTCTCTTCTTCCGGTGCCGGCGAAGAGCTTGCCGTCCTTGAGGTTGATCTCGAGCCACCCCCCGAATTTCGAGTCCTGGTAGTTGCCGACGAGAGGCGCCAAGTCCTTTTCCGGTACGGCAACGGCCTCGGCTTTTTTCTCTTCCTTCTTCTCCGGCTGCTTGAGCTTTCCCGCCAGGTAGATGTCAGCGACTTTGAACGCCAGGCCCGACGGATCCATCGTGCCCAAATTGGCCAAACAGATGACCGAGAATTTTTCTTCAGGGAAGCGGACGATCCCCGCCCGGAACCCGGCCCAGGAGCCGCCGTGTTCGACGACCTTGAGGCCTTTGTACTCGGTCACGACCAAGCCGAAGGCGTAATCGATCTTCTTCCCGCTTGACAGGGTGCCCGTCGTGTGGAGCATGTCCATAATGTCCTTGCCCAGCTTGCCGTTGTAGAAGCTCTGGTCCCAGAGATAGAGGTCCTCGACCGAGGTGTAGACGTTGCCGTCGCCGGTCTCGTCCCAGTTGCTCATATCGAGCCTGAAGCCTTGCCCGGCAGGATCGTAGCCCGTGGCCCGGTTCCTGATGATCTGCGTATGGTCTTCCTGGAAAAGGGTATGCTCCATGCCCAGGGGCTTGAAGATATGCTCTTGGGCGAAGGCGTTGAGCGATTTTCCGCTCACACGCTCCACGATCTGGCCGAGCAGGAAATAACCCGTGTTGGTGTAAGAGTATTCCTCGCCGACAGGATAATTGAGCTTCTTCTGGCGGCAGATGACGTCGAGGGCCTCATCGACGTTCGGGCAATCGGAGTCGTCGCGGAAGCCGGCCAGCTCGAGGAGGGCGTTGTAGTCGCGGAGGCCGCTCGTATGGTGGAGGAGATGACGGATCGTGATCGGCATTCCGTAATCGGGGAGCTCGGGGATGTATTTGCGGACGTTGTC
This sequence comes from Candidatus Aminicenantota bacterium, assembly GCA_963727095.1. GTDB lineage: Bacteria > Acidobacteriota > Aminicenantia > Aminicenantales > Saccharicenantaceae > CAVSEQ01. Next base: position 111,494 of record CAVSEQ010000001.1, read on the forward strand.
GTCGAGGGAAATCTTGCCGTCACGGACGAGCATGACGATGCCGGTGGCCGTGAACTGCTTGGAGACGGAGCCGATATCGAAGATCTTGTCCGTGGTCATGACGATCCCATCCTCGATCTTGGCCATCCCGTAGCCGCGTTTGTAGATGATCCGGCCGTCACGGACGACGGCCAGGGCCGCGCCGGGAGACGTCGTCTTGTCCCATTGGGCGAACAGCCTATCGACTTTGTCGGTGGTTTCATCGGCGGCGAGGAAGGCGGCGAAGAGTGTGGCGGCCGCGGCGATGGTGAACATTTTGCGCAGTCCCGATGACGTGTGCATAACGACCTCCTTGTTGGGCTTGACCGGCGGCTTGGCCGCCATCTGCAAATACGATACGTCCCAAAACCAGGCGTTCCGGATTCGGGCCGGCAGGCCGATTATTCCAGCGCGCGGCCTTCACTATATGCGCGAACGGCCAAAATCTCAACGGGATAAATTTCCGAGATTTCGGCCAGGGTGTAAAATAGATTACCTGGAAGGCGGCGTTTATAAGGCATCGAAACATGCCGCTGTCCTGGCGCCGGCGGGCGCGGATATGGACTTACGGTGGTCGGCCAGGGGGTATTTATGAATCGTGAAAATCTTGCTCTGAAAACAAAACCGGGCGGACTTGATACGGCCGCAGAAAGGCACGCCCGCGACCGGGGAAGCGAACCGGCGGCGGACCCTGCGAGTACCCCGGACAGAGGCGATTTTTCTTCCGAGCTCCTGAAGCTCGTCGTTCGCTATTATTGCCTGGACCGGTCGGTCCCGCTGAAAGCTCTGCTCGAGCAGTTCGAGAAAGAGATCATCGGCTACGCGCTTGCTGAAACCCACGGAAACCAGCGCGAAACGGCCCGGCTCCTGGGCGTCAAATACACGACGCTCAATCATAAGGTGATCAAGCTCGGTCTTCTTCCCTGGCGCCGGAACGGCTCGCTCTGGGCTTTGGCCTCCGACACAACCGCGGTCGGGGGTGGCAGGCGTGGTCCGAAAACCGTGCCTGAAGGCTGACCTTCCCGCAGCGCTGCCGTGCCTCGCGATTGTTGCGGATGCGCGGCGACGCCCATGCCGAATGCTCCTATTCGGACATCACGGCGCGCGATGCCCTTCAACCCATTTTGAGGCAGGAGCTGTCAGGCCGCTCGCCTTCGGAAACGTACGGCTATTTCGGAAGCGCGTCCAGCCGGCCGGCCGAGTTCATATCCTTGTCCTTGACAGGAACCCGCAGCACGCCCTATCATCCTCTTTATTATGGCGGAAACCCGTTCCCAGTTTCGAGGCTTGACCCGTTCGCCGACGCTAAGCCCCGCCTTTCAAGACGGGGACAAGAAGCGAGGCTCAGGGTTAACCCGGAACAAGCCCCGGCATTCATGCCGGGGACTCGAGGGGTTGACTTCACGCGTGCCGCGAAAAGGCAATTCCGTATCCGTTTACGATCCTAGGGAAATTCCCGCGCATCCGGGTAATAACCAAGCCGCGCACAATGTCGAGGGTTCCGCCCACACTTCGATCGGGCGCGACAGCAGAGGATCGAAAATCAGTCTCATCGTTCCGGTTTACCAGGAAGAGAAAATTCTGGAGGAATCTTTAAAAGTTTATACGTTGGAGATACGCAAAAAATACGATATTGAATTAATCGTCAGCGATGGCGGCAGCGTCGATGGGACGATGAAAATAGCCGGAGATTATGCTGATAAGGTTGTTAGGCATACATCCGATCATAGGCAGACAATCGCGGAAGGGCGAAATGCAGGAGCAGCCGTCGCCAGCGGAAAGGTTTATGTTTTTATCAACGGGGATACTGTTCCGAAAGATCCCGATGAGTTCTTTAATTTTATCAGCCGCTGGGCAGACGGCGACACCAAGGAAACGGAGTGCGATGCTCTGGCCTGCTCGGTCTACATAGCGCCGGATGAAATCTTATTTAAAGACAAGATATTCTATAACTTACATAATCTCTATGTCCAAACCTTTAACGGGTTGGGAATCGGTATGGGCAGGGGCGAATGCCAGATTGTCAAAGCCGGTTTGTTTAATAACGTCGGCGGCTATAACGCTCGGATTGTCGCCGGCGAGGATTTTGATCTTTATCATAGAATTTCTAAGGTGGGGAAAATTAAATTTGCAAGAGAAATAACGGTTTTTGAGTCCCCCCGCAGATTTAGAAAATACGGCTATTTACGAATCTTGGGTTTATGGACTCTCAATTCGGTTTGCGTCACGCTTTTTGGCCGCTCAATGTCGAAAGAATGGAAAGCCGTAAGGTAACCACGTCCTTTCGGTCATGCGCACGGACTTGTTCTTCCCGCCCGGAAAAGCGTAAAATGAAGACCTATGAATGTTCCCACCAAAAAGGAGCGGTTGATCGGACTGAGCGTGACCGTGATCCTGCTTGTCTTTGCGGTCTGGCTCGTCTCGCCTTTTTTCCATATTGACCGTTCGAGCTTTGCCCACGGGAAGGAATACGGCTACCGACTCGCCATCGGCCTCCTGATCCTTCTCTCATTTGTCGGAAAGTGGGCCTTCGACGCCCTCTCCCCCCAAGGTCTGGCGATCAAAGTGTCGAACCTCAAGGCGGCGGCGCTGATTCTTATGAGCCTGATCATCATGGGGTTCATCGTCTTTGTCGTCGCCCAAGCGACGGTGCTCTATCTCAGGACGGCGGCCGCCGAAGAACAGCGACAGACGGATATCTATTGATATCAGCGCGATAGATGAGGCGACGGCGCGATGCTGGCGCCGAGGCCCGGCCGCGTCCCCTAAAGTTCAGATTTTTCGCCAACTCCCGCGGGAGTTCATTTCATCTTCTCTCGCATCTTGGCCTCGGCCTCCGGGCCCCAATAGCCGCAATCAAGCTCCATGAAAACCGTCGTGTAGGGCAACGTCAGATTCGTTTTGATCATCAGGATGCGGAACGTCCGAGCGACCTGGTCGAGGCGGGCGATGAGCTCCTCATGGAGCACCGATTTCACCGGGTACTTGGCGAGCATCTTTTTGAGGCGGCCCCGGCAGGCGTCTATTCCGGGCGCGAGTCCTTCGGGCACGTAGTCGAGCTCTTTGTCGAGGGAAACGTTAGGCCGAACATGGCGGCTCGCGTCGAGCGCCTTCAGCACTTTTTCGAGGACGGCGAAATGGTCCTCATTCGATACGACGACCTCCATCCCGGGACTGATCTGAAGCGGAAAAGCGGCGTCGGCGACCACGATCCAATTGCGGTGGCCGAGGGCGGGCAGGTCGCGCAGGAATTTCGCCTCCCAGGTCTCCGGCTTGGCCGCGATGGTCTCTTTTTGCCCGGCGCTGCCGCTCATGGCAAAAACTCCCGCAGCGGCGAGAATGACGGCAAAGATATTCTTAAACATCCGGGGAACCTCCCTTCTCGATGATTCGTTCTGCGTCCGACGTCCGCACGAGGCGTTTGTTTCGAACGCCCAGTGCCGGCTCGGAGGGATTTATATACGGGCCCGGTGTCCAAGTCAACCCCTCGAGTCCCCGGCATGAATGCCGGGGCTTGTTCGGGGTTAACCCTGAGCCTCGCTTCTTGTCCCCGCCTTGAAAGGCGAGGCTAAGCGTCGGCGAACGGGTCAACGGACGCATGGCTTCGAGCTCTCAATGAGAGTAGAATAAGGCCAAGAGGTATTTGCACCATGAACATCAAAAGAGTCTTGTGGGTCGGATTGTTGGCCACGGCCGTTTTGACGACCGGCTTTATCGCGGCCAAGGCCCAAAACCCGTCCGGGTATCACTTGATCAAAAAAATCACGCTGGGCGGCGAGGGCGGCTGGGACTACCTGGCTTTGAACGCTCCGTCCCGCTTACTTTACGTGACGCACGGCAGCGCGGTCGAGATCGTCGACGTGGACAAGGGCGTGAAAGTCGGGTCGATCGGCGGCCTCAAGGGAGTCCACGGTGTGGCATTTGCCGATGAAAGAGGGCGCGGCTACATCTCGAACGGGCGGGGCGACAGCGTCACCGTCTTCGACCTCAAAAGCCACCAGGCGCTCAGCGAAATCCCGACGTCGGGCAAGAACCCCGACTCTATCCTTTATGACAAGTTTTCCGGCCGCGTCTTCACGTTCAACGGCCGGACCAGCAACGCTACGGCCATCGACGCAGCCACCGAGAAAGTCGTCGGGACTTTGGACCTCGGCGGCAAGCCGGAGTTTGCAGCCACGGACGGCGAGGGCACGATCTTCGTCAATAACGAAGACAAGAGCGAAGTCATCGCCTTTGACGCGAAGGCCCTCGAGATCAAGAAGCGTTGGTCGGTCGCGCCCGGTGAAGGGCCGAGCGGCCTGGCCATCGACCTCAAGGGAAAGCGCCTGTTCAGTGTCTGCGACAAAGTGCTCGCCGTTTCGGATTACGAGAACGGCAAGCTCGTCACCACCGTTCCGATCGGCAACGGCCCCGACGCCGTCCGCTACGATCCCGGCGCCGGCCTCATCTTCTCGTCGAACGGCGACGGCACGATGACCATCGTCCGGCAGGAATCGCCCGACGTTTACATGGTCCTCGAAACCGTAAAGACGGCCCCCCGCGCCAGGACTATGGAGCTGGATCTCAAGACGCACCATGTTTTTCTCGTGACGGCGGAATTCGGTCCCGCGCCGGCCCCGACCAAAGAGCAGCCTCGGCCGCGGCCGACCATTGTGCCCGGCACGTTCATGCTTCTTGAGTTTGGAAAATAAGAAGGATTTTCGGCCCTGCCGGCCGCGGGAATGACGGCGTTAGAACCGGCTAGGGGTTCCTTTTCAGCGCTTGCCGGACGGCTTCGGCCATTTCTCGAATGGTAAAAGGTTTCATGAGGAACTGACGGATCCCGGCCGCCCGAGCGCTCGCCCCATCCACGTTCTCGCTGAAGCCGGTGCACAACACGATGGGGATATCCGGCCGGATACGAAGGAACATTTCCGCCATCTTCACGCCCGTCATCTGAGGCATGGTCTGGTCCGTGATGATGAGATCGAAGCGGCCGGGGTTTTTCTCGAAGGCGGCCAGGGCTTTGCCGCTGTCCGTTTTTGCCGTGACGGTGTAGCCCAGCCGTTCGAGCATCGCCCTCACGCTTTGGACCTGAGCCGCCTCGTCGTCCACGATGAGGATCCGCTCCGGGCCGCCGATGATCTTTGCCGCGGCGTCTTCCGGGCCCGGCTGGACAGCCTCGACGCGGGGGAGGAAGACATCGAAGGTAGATCCCTTGCCGACTTCGCTCCGGACCATGACCGCGCCTCCGCTGTCACGGACGATGCCGTGGACGACCGCCAAGCCCAGTCCGGATCCCTCGCCGGGCTTTTTGGTGGTGAAGAACGGGTCAAAGACCTTCTCGATGACGTCCGGCGTCATCCCCGTCCCGGTATCCGAGACCGTCAGGCGCACGTACGGGCCGGGCTTGAGGCTTGGCTGGCGGCGGACGAGTTTCTCGTCGACCTCGACATCGGCCAGGCTCACGCCGAGCACGCCGCCCTGGTCTCTCATGGCGTAAGCGGCGTTGTTGCAGAGATTCATGACGACCTGATGAATTCGGGTTGGGTCGGCCAGGACGAACCCGGCCTCGCTCCGGATATCCTCTCGGATATCGAGCGTCCGAGGCAGCGAAGCGCGAATGAGTTTCAGGGCTTCCGCGACCGCCGGCGAAGCCATCGTGGGCTTCTTTTCGCCTTCTTTCTGGCGGCTGAAGGCGATGATCTGCTTGACCATATCGCGTCCCCGCTCCGCCGCCTTCAAGGTGATCCTCAGCTGTCGGCGTGTTTCGGGTTCCACGCCCGGGTCCATGAGGGCCAGTTCCGTGTTGATGAATATCGGGTTCAGAATATTGTTGAAGTCGTGCGCAATGCCTCCCGCCAGTGTTCCCAAAGCTTCCACCTTTTGCATCTGCCTGAGGTGTTGCTGGAGCCGGGCGTCCTGCGTCACGTCGCGCTCGACAGACAGGTAATTGGTGACGTCGCCCGAAGCGCCGCGGATGGGGGAGACCGTGATGTCGAGCTCGCACGGCTGATCGTCCTTGCCCCGGCGCGTAACGTGTCCGCTCCAGACCTCGCCGTGCTGAATGGCTCTCCGGATCGAGGTCACGCCCTTCTCGTCGACGCCCTGGCCGATAAGGAGACGATCGTAGCCCGTGCCGATGAGTTCCTCGCTCCGGCCGCCGCTCGTCCTCTCGAACGCCGGATTGGCGTAATGAATCGATCCTGTCTCGTCGGTGATCACGATTCCTTCGGAAGCCTGCTCCACCGCTGCGACGAGCCGCAGACGCTCGGCGGTTTCTCCTTCGAGGAGCCCCTTCGTCATCGCCAGGTCGGCGGTCCGTTCTCTTACCCGACGGTTCAATATCTTCGTTAACTCCTGCAGCTCCTCGGTTCGCTGTTTCAGAGCTTCCTCAGCCCGGCTCCGTGCCCGGCGCTGCCGCAGCGAATTGATCCCGTACGCGAGATCGTCGGCCAGTTCGCCGAGAAGCTTGACTTCATCCGGCGAGAAGGCGTTCGGCTGCCTCGAGTAAATGGTGATCGCCCCGAACGCCCTGCCCTCGTCGAGAAGCGGCAGGACGAGCGAGGAGGCATAGCCGCGCTTGAGGGCTTCGTTGCGCCACGGCGCGAAATTGGGATCGGCGCGCATGTCGTTGCACATGGACGGGCGGCCGGACCGGATGGCCGTTCCCGTAGGGCCGCGCCCGCGCTCGGTATCTTCCCAAGTCAGGCTCAGAGAAGCGACATATCCGTCATCGAAACCGGCGTGGGCCACCGGGCGGATGGTCTTGAGCGGGTCGTCGTCGGCGTAACCGATCCAGGCCATGGCATGGCCGCAGTCCTCGACGATGATCCGGCAGACCTCGCCGAGATACGCCGATTCCTCCTCGGCGCGCATCATGGCCTGATTGCTCCGGCTGCGGGCCGTGAGGATGCGGTTGAGCCGGCCCAGTTCGTCTTCCCGCCGGCGGCGGCCGGTGATGTCACGCGCCACGTGAACGGCGCCGATCACCGCATTGTTCTCGTCGACGAGCGGCGTCGTGCTCACCAGAAAGTCGCCTCCGAGGCGCGGCTCATGCACTTCGGCGACGTGCTGCCCTCCGTCCAGGCAGGTGAGGGAATGCGGGCAGAAGGGCGGCGGTTGGGACAGGCCGTGAACCCCTTCATAGCAGGGGATCCCTGCGCACTGACCAGGTTCAAGTCCGAGACGCTCAGCCATCGCCCGATTCGCGCGGATGATGCGATGCTCCTTATCGAGGAGGGCGATGAGGTCCGGAACCGAATCAAACGTCCGCTCCCAGTCCTCCTTTGCCCGGCGGAGTGCGTGTTGAGAGCGCCGCTTTTCCGTCACATCGTGGAAGACGAGCACAACGCCTGTCACATTCCCCGCCGCGTCCTTGATCGGGGAAGCGCTGTCCTCGACGGGGATTTCACGGCCGTCCCGCGAGACCAGCGCGGTATTATTGCCCATGGTAACGACGTTTTTCTCGCGGAAAACGAGGCCGATGATGTCCTCGGATGTGCGGCGGGTTTCCTCATTGATGACGCGAAAGACACTCATGGCGGGCCGGCCCAGGGCGTCTTTTTCCGGCCATCCCGTCAGGGCTTCGGCGACCGGATTGAGGAATGTGATCCGGCCTTCGGTGTCGGTCGTCAACACGGCGTCGCCGATGCTGGTCAGGGTGATGCGCAGCCATTCCCGCTGGCGGAGCAACTCGTCCTCGGCCTTTTTTTGCGCGGTGATGTTCCGAAAATACCCGATCAGGCCGTCCACGCGACCCCTGTCGTCAATCTTCGGCACATAGGCGCCGCTGAAAAACTGCTGGTCGCCGGCGAGCGATGTGAGAGCCGTCTCCACAGGCGCCGAACGGCCGGTTTCGAGCACCTGCTGTTTGATTTCGGTGAGTTTGGCGGCGTCATTCGGAGGCAGGAAATCAAAGTCGGTTTTGCCGATCATGTCCCGTTCCGACAATCCCAGCTGCGGATTGATGACCATCGTATAGCGCAGTTCGCGGTCCTGGACGAGGAGATGGTCCGGAGTGCTCGAGGAGATCACCTTGAATCTCTGCTCGCTCTCCCGGAGAGCGTTCTCGGCCTGCTTGCGCTCCGTAATTTCACGATAATAGAGCGTCAATCCCTCCGGAGAAGGAAACGCCTTGACGGAAACCCAGATCCCGTAGGGCTCGTAGGCGGCCTCGAACTCGACCGGGATCTGCCTGTCCATGGCTTCGTGGTACTTGTCCCAGTAAATGGTCCCCACGGCCTCGGGGAAGACCTCCCAGATAACCTTTCCAATGACCTCCTCGCGCGTCCTCCTCAGGTTCGTCAGGGCGGAATCGTTGACGTAGGTGTAGCGCCAGTTCTTGTCGAAGGCGATGATATGATCCGTGATGCGGGCCAGCATCATCTGCAGATCTTCGGGTCGCTGCATGACGCTTTCGATTCCGGTTCGTCTCATGGAGTCAACCTGTGCCGTCCGCCGGACAACGCTCACAGCGGCACTCGGAATTCGACCGTCATCATTATAATCCCGCCGCCAAGCGATAGATCACGGGTTGGTTCGGCCGACAACGGCTCTCCGTCACCAAGCCGGAGAATCCTATTTCTTTTCAATCTCTTCCAGAAGCTTCTTGGCGTCCTTCTGATCGGGGTTCAGGCTCAAGGAGGCCTTCAGGACCTCGACGGCTTTGTCTTTCTGGTTGGTCTTGGAATAACAAAGGCCGAGCGTGTTGAGCAGGTCGGTGTCGGAGTTGTAGATTTTGTTCCCCTCGAGCAGATTGACGATGGCATCGAAGTAAGCGCCCTTCCCCGCCTGAGCTTTTCCCTTGATCAGGAAATAGGAGAATCGGAGCTTCGAGGCGTCCTTGAAGTTCTCGACGATCTCGAGCGCCTTGTCGAACTTGTTGACCCGGACGAGAAAATTCGCGTAGTCCACCAGCCTGTCCTTGTAGGCCGGATTGAGCTCGTACGCCTTTTGGTACTCCTGCTCGGCCTTGTCGTTCCGGCCGAGCCGGTCATACTGCTGGGCCCGCATGTACGTGTAGAGGAACTGGGCCGCCGGAGGCGTCCCCCTGGTATTGACGATCGGATGGGGGACGGCCATGTCCCCGGAGACGACAAAGGTTCCGCTCTTCTCATCAAGCACATGACCGGCCGCATCCTGCAAAGAAAATCGGATTTCGTAGTAGTCGGGCGCAATGTTCTTGATGTCGAGGGGCTCTTCGATGGCCAGAGCCCTGTGGTAAGGAAAATCGCTGAGCTTGAAAGACATGGTTTTTGCGATGGGGGCGTTTTCCCGCAGGCCTTTGACGGTTACGGCGACCTGCCCGTCTTTCCAGAGACTTTCCTCCAATCCCGCGACGATGAGCGAGTAGGCCGTCTGGTCGCCTGTCGAGAAGGTATTCTTGGGGTCGACAAGAAGCTTCTTTTCCCGAATCTTGTACGGGATATGGACGTCCTGCGCGTAGTTTTCGACTTTGTAGCCCAGGTACGGACCTTCGAGATGGGGCGCTGTGGAATTGCCGGGAACGACGATGTCCCTCTCGAGAATACTGAATTCCTTGCCTACCGGATTCTGGACGAGGATGATCAGGTGGAACGAGCCCTCGACGACGGGGAAGGAATCCTCGATCGAAACTCCGTTGGCCCGGACGCGCGGCGCCTCCCCCTCCTTGAAGTAGTACGGATAATCGCGGCTGTACTGGAAAATGATGGATTCGCCCACGCGCAGGCTGACGTCCACCTTGAAGTCGCAATAATACTGATCCTTGGGTTCATAGTACGCCGTCGAAATCGTTCGGGGGACCATGGAAAAATTAAGAAACTGGACGCCGCTCACCAGGTCCGGAATCAGGGAGATATCGGCCTCGGTCTCGACGTAGTTCGTCAGATATTCCGTGCTGACAAGCCCTTTGTAATGGAGGAAGTGCGTGGCGTAGGAGGGATTGATGTTCTTTTTCGGGGATTCCAGGATGCTCTTCAGAATGATATTGTTCCGCACCGTCGGGCTGTAATCGGGGTTCATTTCCCCGGGAACGATGGAGAAGGCGGCCTGGAGCAGCGTTGGCGCTTTCTGTTTGAGGTTGTCATAGAGCAGCTCGTAATCGAAGGGGTCGACACCCCGCTTATCCTGGATAAGCTCGTACGGGCCGTCGAAAGCCGGGTTGTAGAGCTTGTATTCGCCGGCGATTTTTTGATAAAAAAGGAGGACGAAATTGCCCGGGAGGTCCTTGCTGACATCCCCGTAATAGGACCAGCCCACGCAGGGAGTGATGCCCAGGGTGCCCTCCCAGCGCTCGATGCTGACCGGCGCTCCCAGGGTGATGTAAATCCGCCCCATGTCCGTCATCCAGCCGGGACGGCCGGAGCCGCGGTGGTAGTGTTCATTGGCATATTGGAAGCGGCGGGTATGCTCTTCCTTGAATTCGTTGGCGGGCGTGCCGGGTGTCGGGTCCCGCTGCTTCCAAAAGCTCTCGATGAAAATATCCCTGTCCAGGTCGTTGGTCAGGGCAAGGAAGACGTCTTTTTCCTGCTGAACGATGATGTAGGTGACGAGGTCGAGCCAATCCCTGTATTTCTGGGGCAGGGTTTTGATATCCACCTTCTGGGGCTTCGCCGGCTTGCCCGCGTTGGCGGGCTGGCCGGCCAACGGCCAAACCCCCCAAAGCGCGACGATGACGAGACACAGGATTCTTTTTTTCATAGGCTTAAGCCCTCTCTGATTTTCTAACCGAGTGATCGCTCGCGGCGTTGCATGCAGAAGGCGGGGGATGTCCGCGCGGCCGGCGCCGTCACTTCTTCTTCAAGTAGTCGAGGAAGCCGCGAACCTGACCGGCCCGCGGGGAATCCGCGTCGAGTTTCAGATAGCCCTCGAAAGTCTTGATGGCCTCGGGGCTGTTGCCCATGGTGGTATACGCCAGGCCCAGCTGGTAGATGGCATCGGTAAAGTCGGGCTTGAGCTCGACGGCCTTTTGGTAGTACTTGAGCGCCTCGTCGTATTTCGAGTTGTTGTAATAATTCGTGCCGATGTTGTAGAGGACGACGGGGTCTGTGATCTTGTCGAACTCAACCTTGCCGTACCATTCCAAGGCTTTGTCTTTCTCGCCGCGGTTGGCATAACAGTTGCCGATGGAGACAATGGCTTCAACGTTCTTGGGGTCCTTTTCGAGGACCTTTTGGTACCACTGCTCGGCGTCGTCGTACTTTTCCAGCTTGAAATAGCAGTTGCCGATATTGTTGGCAATTACGTAGGCATCGGGGTACTTGGTGACCATGACCTTGTACGCCTCGATCGCTTCGGAATATTTGGCCTGGTCATAGAGGGCATTGGCGTCAACGAGATCCTTCTTGAGTTCATCGGTAACAACGAGGCCTGCCACTTTTTCGAGCTTAACGTCGATCGGGGGGTTTTTCGAGAGCTCGTTCACATGAGCGCTGATCTTCTTCGGCATGAAGCCGGCCTTCTCGAAGTCGAGATCCCAGTCGCCGCCCCTGAGCCAGGAGGCGGTCCATTTTCCTTCGGCGTTGGTCGAGACATCGAACCCCTCGGCGGCCTTGGGGTAGAAAAGTTTGACCTTGACGCCTTTGATCGGTTTCCCCTGGGTATCGGTGACCGTCCCCTGGGCGCGTCCCTTGCCTTTATAATCCTGGGCGTAGGCGAGGGACAGCACCGAGAGCAATATAATAGATAGCAGAGCAAGTTTTCTCATCAGTCCTCCTGAATTAAACTTCATTTTACCGCTTTTGCCGCTGTTTTGCAACGCTCCGGAACGGCGGTCCCGATGGGCGAAAACGCCCTTCTCCCCTGGAAGGAGGCGGCATAATTGATATTCCCGCTGCAGAGGACTAGTATATCCATCCGTTCATTGCGGCCCCCCGTGAAGGGCTTTTTGATGGAGGAGTTTTCGATGAAAAGTCTTAGAATGGCGCTCATCTCGGCGGCGATGGCTGTCGTCTGCCTCCCTCTGCTTTCCAAGAACACCCTCGTCGAGAGCCGCTGGACGCCGGCGCCGGTTCCGATCGACGCCGACAAGGCCAAATGGGAGCCGGAATCCTTCGTTCGGCAAAAATCGGTCGACGTCGATTATGCGTTCAAGAATGATGCCTCGAACCTTTTCTGCATGCTCGTTTTCAACGATCCGAAGTACCTGAGCTCGATCGCCGCCACCGGGATAACCCTATGGGTCAGCGCGGACGGCAAGGATACGCGCAATTCCGGCATCCACTTTTATCTGAAAACCGTTACGCCGGACGGACTCATTGCGTTCCTGGAGAGCCGGGGCCAGACCTTGACCGATGAGAGGAAGCAGGAGATTAAGGCCAAGTCTCAGTATGTCGTTTTCGCCTGCGACCTCGTCGACAAGAAAGGCCAGGTCACCCCGCACCCGGGCTCGGTCAGCGGGCTGTTCCGTTCAGCCAGGTCCGGCAAGATTACGACCTATGAATTCCTCGTCCCTGTAGCGCTCCTCAGCGCCGCTGCCGGCGAGGGCAAGTGGGACGCCTCGAAGCCTGTTACTCTCGGGTTTGAATGGGGCGGCATGACCAACGAGATGCGCAGGAAGCGCGCCGGCGAAATCGGCGACCGCAACGCCAGGGCCACCAGCGAAAACAGCGATTTTGCCGCCTCCGTTCGCGGCGGGGGTGAGAGTGCCGGAGCCAGAACGCCCTCGGGCTCATTCGAAGGGATGCAACGGGGTCCCCAAAAACACGATTTCTGGCTCGAGCTTACAATCGCACGAGAAAAATAGGCTGCCCAGGCTTTAAGGTATTTTCCGGCACCTCTCGATGTCGGCATCGAGCGAGGCCTTATCCGCCGGAGACAGGCTGCGGTAGTAAAGGTCCTTGTACTTCGTCAGACAGGGCAAGGCCTTGCCCTTGTCGCCCTTGTCGAGGTAGGCCGTCCCGAGGTTATAGAGTGCGAACCTGTGGCCGGGGTCGATTTCCACGGCCTTGTCCCAGCAGAAGATGGCGCCATCCAGGTCCCCCACAAGCCGGTAGACCGCGCCGAGGCCGTTGTACGCCGAAGCATAGCGGGAGTCGGATTCGATAGCCCGCTTGAAATAGTCCATGGCCTTGTTGAGCGCGCCCCGGTCCTTGTTCTTCCTGGCCAGAGACACTTCGGCCGTGCCGAGGTTCGTGAGGACGACGGCGTACTTCGGGTCGAGCGAAAGCGCCCGCTCGTAGGCGGTCAGGGCTTTTTCGATCTCGCCCTTGTTCCAGAAAGCGACGCCGAGAAAGTTCCACAGCTCGGGGTCCCAGTCGATCGTCCCCGCCGCCTTTGTGAGAACGACGATGGCCTCGTCATTCCGGTTCTGCTCGGCAAGGGTGATGCCGTATTCGATAGCCAATTTGTAGTTGTGCGGATTGCTTTCAACGGCCTTTTTGAGCACAGCCTCGGCCTCGGGCCGCCTGTGCTGCTTGTCGAAGATCGTCACCAGGAAAAGGTAGGGATTGTCGAAGTCGGGTCGCTCCTGGATCATCTCTCGGAGCAGCGCGATGCTCTGGTCGGCGTTCCCGCCGAAAAAGAGGGTCTGGGCCTCCTCGAACTTGCGGTTGAAGGGCAGCAGGGTCTTCAGGTCGTCTGCAGGCGTGAAGTCCTTCTTAGCCGGCGGTTGGTACCCGCCCACGTAGCCGAGACTCTCGAGCTTGCGCCGAGCTTCGGCATCAAGGCCCGGCGTGGCCGCGGCGCCCGCTTGAGCTCCGGATTCGGCCTTGATCAGCCGGGACAATTCAGCCTTTTCATTTTCGAGATCCGTTCCCGCCAGGTTCTTGGTTTCGCCGAAGTCGGTTTTGAGATCATAGACTTCGGGAATGGGCAGGTCGATGAATTTCTTCTGGCCCGCGATGAAGCCCCGGAGAGGCGCCCAGCCGCGCCGGTAATAAGGATAAAGGGACTCGAAGTAGATCGACCGGGGCGCCAGCTCTTTGCCGCGGACCGCCGGCAGGAGCGACACGCCTTGGAGATAAGCCGGCTTCGGCAGACCGAGGAGATCGCAGACGGTCGGGAAAATGTCGATGTGGCAGACGTTCTGGTCTACGCGGCCCGGCTTGACTCCGGGCCCGGCTATGATCAACGGCACCCAGAGGGTTGAATTGTAGGCGAAATAGCCGTGGGTCGTCTCCCCGTGTTCGCCCAGTGACTGGCCGTGGTCGGCGGTGATGACGACGACCGTAGATTCCGCGCTTCCCGAGTCCTTGAGATAACCGAAGAGTTTGGCCAGGGAGGCGTCCACGTAGGCCACCTCGCCGCTGTACGGGTCGCTCTTGAACTTTGTCGCATAGGGTTCGGGTGGTTCGTAAGGTTGGTGGGGGTCAAAGCAGTGGACCCAAAGAAACCACGGTCCCGGCTTGTCCTTGAGCCAGGCCAGGGCGGTTTCCACGACGGCCCCCGCTTTGCGCTCGACAAACCGGAAGTCGAGCGAAGCGCCGGCTCCGTATTTATCGTCGTACATATCGAATCCGGCGTTGAGTCCGAACCGCGAATCGAGCGGAAAGGCGCCGACGGCGGCGGCCGTGGCGTAGCCGGATTGTTTCAGGTACTTGGCCAGGTTGGGAAGCGTTTCGGGGACCCTGAAGATGCCGTTATCGTGGACGCCGTGCTGGAGCGGCGTCGTCCCGAGGAGGATGTTGGTGTGCGACGGGAGGGTCTCAGGGTTGTGGGCGAAGGCCCGCGTGAAGACGACGCCCGCCGCGGCCAACCGGTCGATGGCCGGCGTCTGGAGATAACGGGTGCTGTAGCAGCCGAGACGGTCCGGACGCAGCGTGTCGATGGTCACGAGGAGGAGATTCGGCCGCTTCGGGGCGGCCGCCGCGAGGGCCGGAAGGGCCAAAAGCAGGGCAAACGCCTTTCCCAATCGATGCTTCATCTGAGCTCTTCTCGTTCTTCCATTGCCATTTTATCATGAACGGACAAAAAAAAGCCCCTCCCCCCGCCGGGGGGAGGGGCTTTGAGCTTCTGTTAGAGCGACGAAACTGTTAGAACTGGAAGCGGACTCCGAAGCGAGCGATGAAGGGGTTCAGGATTTCATTGACAACGTAGTTGTTGGCATAGGGCACGAAGCTTGTGCTGCCGTCCGGGTAAATGGTGTAGGTCCCTTCGCTCTTGTCGTACCGTCTGTTGATGATGGCGCTGTTCAGGGCATTGAAGACGTCGGCCATCAGGTAAACGCGGCCTTCGCCGAGTCTGATCATCTTTTCGAGGCGCAGGTTCAGCTGATAGAAGGCGGGGAGCTTGGTGGTGCCGAAAACGTCAAGCCAAACGGTGGAGCTGCGGCCGTACGGATTCGCCCACGCGCGGTCCGTGACCGTCATGTAGTGGGGGATCAGATGGCCGGCTCGGGCGTTGAATGTGGCGGAGATGTCGAAGCCGTAGGGCAGCTGGTAGAGACCCTCGAGCTTAACCATCCAGTGAGAGAAGATGTATTGGTTGATTTTGCCCGAAGCGCCGCCGACGTTGGGCGCCCAAACTTGATCCTGGAGGGCCCAAAGGACCGTCGGGTCGATGAGCGTGTCCGTGGAGTAATGCCGCCACTGATCCATGTAGGACACCGAACCGTCGAACATCCAGTTGTGGGACAGCCGCTTGTTGAACGTGAGGTCGAGTCCCCAATAGCCATAGTAGCTCATGTCCAGCATGTGACGAGTGAAATCTGTGGGTACGGTATTGGGATCGTCGGGCGTCAACAGGTAGAAGACTCTGCCGCCGCCGGTGCCGAGGTCGACGGTGACCGGGTTGCCGCTGCTGTTGGTGTAGGTGATGCTGGTCGGAACGGTTGTGTCGATCGAATAGTCGGCCTGTGTTCTGACGGCGCCCGTATCAGGGTAATAGGGGACGTCCTGGGAGAAGTGGTTGTAGCGCCTGTAGGTGAAGGAGAGGCCGAGATTGAAGTCGGTGATGAGCTCGTGCTCGATCGAGGCCAGGAATTCCATCGTGTGTGAACTGGTGGCATTCGCATCAACCGTGTACTTTGAAGGCGACAGCCCGATGACGCCGGGCTGGAAGCCGCCCCAGTTCCAGCCGTACTGATTGGATTCGAGGGTGGAAATTGCCGGATTGATCGCGCCGCTGAGGATGAGGGGGATCGGAGCGGCGGTTACCGGGTCGTCCATATAGAGCTCATTGAATTGTATCCTGCCGTCCATGGATCCGTCGGTGTAGCCCGGCGTCCCGGCAAAGCCGCCGTCCTTCCAATAGTAGTCCATCCAGGCTGTTCCGATGCCCAGAGGGGTGAAGAGGTAGGAGGATGAACCGGTGCCCATGAAGTCGGAGTACATGGCGAAGTTGGCCTTGAGCAGGGTTTTGCCGGTTCCGAAGAGGTCATAGGTCACGCCGATGCGCGGAACGAAATTGTTCCAGTGATAGTTGGGATTGACATTGGGCATGACCCCCGAGGGGAAGAACGCGCCGATGGCGGAAATGCTCGTCGCATCGAAGAGCGACCACGTCGTGCCGACATCGGGCCGGTTGCCCCTCCATACGCTGCTGATGATGCTGGGCGTCTGGTGGTCATAACGGATGCCGAGGATGAAGTTCCAACGGCCCGTGGTGATGGTGTCCTGGGCGAAGGCCGACAGTTGTTTGACGCCGTAGTCGAGATTGACCTGCTGATTGTTGTAAAAATAGCTCACGGACGGGTCGAATGCGGGGTTGCCGGTGGCCGCCGTATCAAACACGGCCCACGTCAGGTCGATCCCTCGGTAGATGTCTCCGGGATATGCAGAGTCCGTCGTGACCTGGCGGTTCGAATACTCGACACCTAATTTGATGTCGTGGCTGACGCCGAACAGGTGGTCGTTGAAGTAGTTGACATAGCCGTTGTAGTCGTACATCGG
The DNA here is from genome assembly GCA_963727095.1 of Candidatus Aminicenantota bacterium. Taxonomy (GTDB): domain Bacteria; phylum Acidobacteriota; class Aminicenantia; order Aminicenantales; family Saccharicenantaceae; genus CAVSEQ01. Next base: position 128,302 of record CAVSEQ010000001.1, read on the forward strand.
CCGGGCCGTAATGTAGTATGGGTAGGAATTCGACCACAGGTCTTTGCCGTAATCGTAAGTGGCCAGCCTGTCGGACGTGGGGTTCTCATCCGACACCATGCTGAATGCGGCGTTCATGTAAGCGAACTTGGCCGAAATCAGGAGGTTGTCCCCGATCGTCTGCTCGTCCTGTAACTTAGCGATAGGGGAGCCGAAATGGAATGGGCTGTCCTGATCAAGGCCCCGAGGCAATGACTGGCTCGCGGAGCGGCCGATAAACTGCTTGGCGCCTGCCGACCCACGTGGCCTCGAAACGGTTCGAGGGGATGAGCTGCAGGTTTAACTTGCCGGTATAGTCCGTCAGGGTCGGTTTGACCGGGGTGCCGACGATGGACACCGTGTCGATCATCTGGGTACCGTAGGAGAACCACAACCAGAACTTGTCCTTGACGACCGGGCCGCCGACGTTGAAGCCGTAGTCCCGGATGGTGTTGATCTTGTTGATGCCGACGACGCCCTGGGCCTGGAGAGCGGGCGTCAGGTTGTTGAGCTGGAAGAAGTTGTCGGTGTAGTAGACACGGCCGCCCAAGCTGAACTTGTTGCCGCCGCGGCGGGTGACCATGTTCAGGCCGACGCCGCCCGTCTGAATCGTGACGTCAGCGCCGCCCGTGACGATGTTCATTTCCTGGAACGAGTCGAAGTCCCAGTAAATGGGCGATGCGCCGATGGCCGCCGGGTCGGTGACGACGACGCCGTCGAGGGCCCACACGTTGTTGCCGCCGCTGCTCGCGTCGCCTTTGGCCACGTAGCTTGCCTGCTGGCCGGACTCGCTGCCGCCGACGTTCTCACGGTCCATGATGATCGAGGGCGCCATCTGCATGACGACCCAGGGGTCTCTGGCCGTGGGCAGGGACTGCAGGATTTCCTGCGTGACCTGCTTGCCGACAGCGGTCTTCTTGGAGTCGACAATGGGGCTGGTGGCCGTGACGGTCACCTGCTCCTCGAGGACGCCGATTTCCATACGGATCTCGAGGTTGGTGTTGAAAGCGAGGTTGACGATGATGTTCTCTTCCGTCCGGGTCTTGAATCCCGTCAGCTCGGCCTTGATCTTATAATCTTTGGCCGGCGGGAGGGACATGAACCGGAAGGCGCCTTCGGCGCCGGTTATCGAAACCATGGGAGCGCCGGCGCTGGGAATCAGCGTCACCGAAACGCCCGGCAGCGGGTTGCCTTGAGGATCGACAACCCTGCCTGAAATACTACCTGTTCTGACCTGCGCGCTCAAGGAAATAGCGAAGACGAGCACGCAAATCGTGATTAAAGCCTTGCGCAAATTGACCTCCTTCTAACCCCCGTCACGATGACGGGGTTAAAGGCTTTCCTTATCCTTGGAGAGGGCATTCCCACTCCGCTTCAGCTCTTTGGCTTGCTCTGGCTCGGAATTCTCACCTCCTTTGTTCAAATATTTCTTGGAAATTAGACTTTTCATAGCTCTTACTGACTATGGTAGGTGCAATCTTTATGCCAGGAAATTCTCAGACGTAACTCATTCATAATAAACAAATAATAATAACATCGGCGGAAGATCGCTCCCCGATTATTCACTATTTTGGATTAACGTTCAAAAAGATGGATGACATGGAATAGAACAAACGATTGTTCTTTTCGTGGCATTTTCCGGCTTGCTAGAGGCTTGGAAATACACAAATATCGGGGCGGCAGACGCCTTGACCCAAGCCGGGACAGGGCATATAATCCTTTGCTCGGCGACATCGTACGGGCGGCCTCAATCACCATGACCATCAAAAGAAATGCGGAAGAGTTCTCTTGAATGAACGTCAAAAAGAAAGAGGACCTGAAGCCCTCGCCGCATGCCGCGGCGAGAACGTCGGAAGCGAGAGTTTCGTGAGAATCGTCGATATTGTCCGCCGCTATCGCTGGGTGTTCGTTTTTACGATATCCCTCGTCGTCATCGAGAAGCTGGCGTGGATCCTGGAACCGACGTTGTTCGGCCGGCTTCTCGACCGGCTCATCGCTATCTTCGGGGCCAAGGAGCACGTCTCCTATGCCGTTCCTCTGATCCTGTGGATCGGCGTCTTCGCCATCAATTCGGGGGTCGGCGCGGCCAGGCGCTCCATCGACGAGAGAATCTACCTGAAGATGTTCACGAACATCGCCGTGCAGGTCACGGAGACGAGCCGCGAGAAGGGGCTCGACGTCGCCAAGACGGCTTCCCGCGTCGAGCTGTCCCGCGAATATGTGACGTTCCTGAAACGCCGCGTCCCGGACTTCATCGAACAGTTCTTCGACCTAGGCGGCACGGCCATCGCTTTGGCGCTGTTCGACCTGCGCATTTCACTCACCTGCCTGTTCATCGCGCTTCCCATCCTGGTCACCAACCGGCTTTATAATAAAAAGGTGATCCATTTTCAGCGGGAACTCCACGACCTGCGCGAAGGTGTCTTCGACATTTTTGCCCTTAAAGATATCCAGCAAATTCGCGCCTATTACGACGCGATGGCCACGCCCCAGAAGAAAATCGCCAACTGGGGCGCCTTCAATTTCGGGATGATCCGGCTCTTCCTGCTTGGCATCTTTCTTTCCGTCCTTTACATCGCCATCGATATCGACAGCTTCTCGACGGGACAGACCTACTCGGTGGTCGCCTATCTTTGGACGTTTGTGACCAGCACGGAGTATTTGCCGGACTTGATGGAAAGCTACACATCCCTCAAAGAAATCCAGCAACGTGTCCGAAGGGAAGCGCCGGAGACATTACAAAATGAAGGATGAGAACTCTCGACGAAGACCCCGCCCACGGCGCTCGTTGCGACGCGCGGGCCGTTACGCCCGCGGATTGGCGGCGGCCTGTCTGGTCCTGGCGGCGGCTGCCACGGCTGGCTGCTCCGGAGCGGCCGGATCCCGTATCATGCCGCCGTCCACTCCCGGCAAGCCGTATGTCAGTTTCGCCGGCCGCGTCGACGGAATCGACGTCTGGGTCGTCGACGGACAGTATGTCCGGGAAAACCTGAACGAGGAGTTCACGAACTTCGCCCAGCACTTCAACTTCCGCTTCATTCCTGTTCGAGAATTCTGGCTGGACCGCGAGAGGACGCCCGGCGAGGCGGCCTTCTTCATCGACCATCTTCTGCTCGAAAACAAGCTCATGGCCCAAGGCATTCCGTACGCATGGGCCCTCGAACTGGCCGACGGGGTGGAGCTCGGGGAAAGAAAGCACTCGGCGTTGGGCCGGGAAGGGGAGGCGCTCGTCGGCGTGCATGACTACGCCGGGCTTCTCGCGAAGATCCACAAGGAGCCCCTCGCGGAATACAGCACGGACGTTAAGGTCTGGGTTGTCGACGGCGAGCTCGTGAGAGACGTTCTCTTCATCGACTTTACCGAAGGCGGGCATGACAAGGTCTACAAGTTCGTGCCGGAGAAAGAGGTTTGGCTCGATGACGATCTCATGCCTGAAGAACGCCGGTTTGTCCTGCTCCATGAGCTTTACGAGCGGCGTCTGATGTCAAAGGGCTGGCCGTACAATCGGGCGCACCATGCCGCGAGCCGGATCGAATTCCACTGCCGGCGTCATCCGGAACTGTTGGACGCGGCGCTCAAGGCCGAGATCGAGGCCAACAGGTAGCTCCCGGATTTTCCACCCGCCGCCGTTTGCGTGCGGCCGTCTCGGCGCAGCCCCTTCCGCTATTTTTTCTTGCGGACCGGCGGCACCCAGTTCTCGATGAATTTCTTCTGGCCAGCCTCGTGCTCATCGACAAGGGCCTGAAAGATCGCTTTGAGATGGCCGTAGGGGAGAGTGCCGATGATCATCCGGTTGTTGATAATGAGGGTCGGCGTCGAGCGGATGCCGTGGGCGAATTTTTCCGAGGTCTTTTCATATTCGGCGCCGGTTTCGATGGTCTTCTGAACGAGGGCGGCGGCCTTGGGATCGGTCAACGCATTTTCAACGCCGTATTTTTTGGCCAGGGCGGCCCGCCACTCCGCATTCCGGGCCGAGCGATAATTGGCCCATATCTCGTCATGGATTGCGGCGAAGCGGGAGGGTTCGACGGCGGCCGCGATCGTCGCGATGTCACAGGCGCCGGGGTGGAGGTTGCGCTTCTCGGCGACGGTGGTATTGCACTTGTCGAGCGGGAAGAACTGGAAAGCGACATTGATCTTGCCCGCGAACTCCTTCTTCAACTTGTCCATCTGCTGGGCGAGGTAGAGGCAGTCCGGGCACAAGAAATCCGCGTATTCGACGATTTGGATGGGCGCATCATCGAACTTCTCGGTCGATCTCACCGGCCAGTCGGGCGAAAGATAGCTGGGGGATGCCACCTTCGGCAGACCGTAGAACTGCTCGACGATGCTGAGGGCGGTTCCCGTCTGCGCCTCTTTCCTGGCGTCGTGGTACTGGATGAAACCATACGCTCCGGCCAGGCCGATAATGCCGAACACGGCGATCAGTTTGAACGACGGCCTGGCCCAGCGAGCCAGGAGGCCCTTGTTGTCTCCGTCGATTCCGCAGCGCCAGAAGAGGATGAAGCTCAGGATGGAAAACACATAATAGCCGGTGCAAAACAGGCACAGACTGCCGAGCACGAGCACCGAGTAGAGGAACAAGCCGATGACGCCCAGTACGTTGAGCAGGGCCAGGGACTTGTTCGTCCGTTCAAACGCCTCCGAAGGGAGGACGGCGCCGAGCACGACAAGCGCGCCCATGAACAGCCCGAAATAGCCGAGGGGTACGCCCATGACCTGGGAGATGGATGAAAAGGCCGAGCTGTCGCAATTGAAGAAGGCGCTGATGTCGCAGAAGGAACCGGTGAAAATCGTGGCCGGGTAGTTGGCCAGAAAAAAATGTTGGATGGTAAGGACCGAGGCGGCGATCATGCCGCATCCCGCGAAAACGCTCATCACCCTCGGAACGGTCAGCCCGCCGAGGGTCAGGGTCCTGTTCTTTTGATTGTCCATGAACTGTCTCCTCGATTCCGGACGACGGCGCCGGACATGGCATTATAGAGTTCCGGCGGCCGGAGTGGGCGGCGTGAATCCCGCGGGCGGCATTCTCCGGCGCGGCCGTCTCCGGCGTCTTTTCTCCTGGCTTCCGCCCGGGAACCTCTCCCGGAAGAGACGGTCGAATTCCCCTTCGTCATCAGCCAAAACTCCGCCCGCAATGAGCGACACGATCCTCGCCGCTCCGGGGTAGTGCGCTCTTTTTTTCAATGCCCATTTCATCCGGCCCGTGGAGAGCGCCTTGAGCATGTGCTCGACGATGACGTGCGTCTGGAAGACATTCAGAACCAGGCTCTTTGGGAATTGGACGGCCGGCCCGGCCTCGCGAAAGGCGTCGTAAAGGACCTTGGCCTTATCGCCTTGAGCGTGGGCGAGCACGTCCTCCGCCCAGGGCCAGAGGAAGAGGGAATAGGAGATTTCCGGCGGCAGGATTCTCCCTCGACGAACCGCCAGGTCCACGGCGGCAAGAAAGATGCTCAGCCTGCGGAACATCGCGTCGTAGTCCTGGTACAAACGGCCGATGCCGCCGAGGATGATGGGCAGAATTCCCTGGCGGCGGACAAGATCGAAAAATGGCTGCGAGGCGCCCGACTTGATATCCTTGCCGAACTCTTCGAAAAGCCGGGACGGCGCGCAGACGGCGAGGAGGTCGCGCCTGGAAAGGATGGCTCTCTCGGTCGCATTCTCGATGCCGAAGTTGAGCCTGGCCGCGTGCCGGAGGACACGCCAGATCCGCACCGGGTCCTCCTGATAGCTTTCCTCCGGATCGCCGATTGTCCGGATGAGGCCGTGCTCGAGGTCGTCGAGACCTCCGACGTAATCGATGACGGCGTAAGTGGCGATGTCATAAAAGAGGGCGTTGATTGTAATGTCGCGCCTGAAGGCGTCCTCACGCGGCGTGCCGAAGGCGATCGGTTTGAGGGGGGGCCGTGGACACGGCGGCGCGGCGGTCGGCGGCTGCTCGGGGACTCCGGCGACCTCGGACACTTGAGCGGGATTTTCAGCAGGAAGAGCATCGAGGGGCTCGTCTGCGGGGCCCGCAGTGGCTTCCAGCCGGGAATCGCCGGAGCCGAGGACGGCCGCCTCGGCCACTTCCGCTTCACGCCGCTCCTCCTGGAGCTCCTCCTCGTCCGGCTTTCTCCGGAAGGTCGAGACTTCAATGATCTTTCCGCCTTGGAACCTGATGTGAGCCAGGCGGAAGCGTTTCCCAATGAGGAAGGCGTTGCGGAACAGCCTTTTGATCTGGTTGGGGTGGGCGTCCGTCCCGATGTCGAAATCCGCGGGCCGGCGTCCGACCAGCAGGTCGCGCACCGCCCCGCCCACGAGGTAAGCGGTAAAGCCGCTGCCGTGGAGGCGGTAGAGAACTTTGAGAGCGTCGGGGTCGATGTCACGGCGCGAGAGACGGTGATGACCGCGGTCGAGGATGACGGGGCCGTTGAGCTGGGGGCCGGTCAGGGTTCTATCGTCCATGGATGGGTGAGTCGGGCATCGACGAGACGGCTGCTAAACGCGTCATAGACCATAAGGATAAACCAAACCGCCCTGGGAATCAATTCCAATTGATGTTCGGCCGACAATTTCTGCAATGTGTTGTGTGTCACCGAATTATGAGCTATAAAGGAGGCGCAATAAACACTGGGGGCAGGGAAAATATGGCAGAATGGACCGGACAGGCGGGGGGTCTGTTTTTTGGCCCAAACCTCGACTCCCCCTTCCTTGTCTTCCTCCTTGGTTTCTCCATCCTCCTTTCTCTCGTGCTTGCGCCGCCGCCCGCCCGCGCCGCCGCTGACGACCCCGCCTTGACCCGTTCGCCGACGCTAAGCCCCGCCTTTCAATCCCCATCGCGGGATTCCACGGACGTGAGTCCGCGGAATCCCGCGATGGGGGCAGGCGCTCCAAAGCCTGCAAAAGTTGGATCCCACGGACGTCATCACGAGGCTGCCGAGGGCAGCCTCGTGATGGCTGCGGGGGGGTTGAAGCCAACAGGATCCCCCGGCTGTCAGCTCGTGGAGCTTCAGGGCGGGGACAAGAAGCGAGGCTCAGGGTTAACCGCGGACAAGCCCCGGCATTCATGCCGGGGACTCGAGGGGTTGACCGTCCCCTCAACGTCCGATCAGGCCGTCGCCTCGGGCCCCGGTCGGGTCTTCCCCCCCGCTCACACTCAGACCTCCTCCGGCGGGTCCGTCCCCGCTCCTGGGACCAAGAAATCCTTCAGCGGTTTCCCGATCCTGATGTACGATTCGGACATCGGCTTCGGCTACGGCGGCAAAGTCAAGTTCGTCAATTATTTACGCCGCAGGGAATCTCTCGACCTCATCGCCTTCAACTCGACCAAGGGCGAGCGATGGTACGTCTTCACCTTCTCTATCCCCGATACCGAGATCCGCCAGGGGACGCGTTACGCCCTCTCGTTCGACCTCAGGGCCGAATACGACAAATACGTGAAGTACAACTTCTACGGTATCGGCCGGGGCTCCGTAAAGGATGACGTCACCTCCGCTTCGTACCTGAAGGAAGAGCTGGGACTGACGTTCGGGCACGGCTTCAGCCCGGTGTTCATCCTCGAGGGCGCTTATATTCTACGGAACTACAAGACCTTCAACGTTGAACCGGACCGGCCCTTTTCCAGCCTGCTCGAAGCCGAGGGCAGGAAATTCTCGCCGTATGTGTTTCTCAACCTCCGCTACGACACCTCGAACAGCCAGATTCATCCTACACGCGGCGTCCGATTTCTTTTCGAGAACGATTTCGCCGGCCGGGCCGTGGGGAACAAAGCCGGGGAATACTACAGAATGACTCTAGACCTCCGGTCCTACACGCGGCTTTTCTTCCCGAAGGCCGTCCTGGCCGTGCGCGGCCTTATCCAGTACGTCTCAGGCTCAAACATTCCCCTTTGGGAGCTGTCAACACTCGGCGGCGGGTCGACCATGACCGCCATGCGCGGCTATGCCCTCAACCGGTTCATGGACAACGGCAAATTCCTGGCCGCTGTGGAGTATCGCTTCCCGATCTGGAAACGGATTGGCGGAAACGTCTTCGCCGAAAGCGGGCAGGTCTGGCCGTCCTGGAGTGCGATTTCGTTCAGGAAGGCCCCCTTCGATGCCGGCTGGGGATTGCGCTACTACCTGGCCAATTTTGTGGTCCGCTTCGACATGGGTTTCAGCCGCGAAGGGACTGGCATCTACTTCAACTTCGGCCACCTGTTCTAGTAGCGGTCGCGGTTCCGTTATACCCATGAACGATGTCCCTACGCTCTCGCTTCGTGCTCGAGCTCGGGGTGTTCCCTCCGGCAGGGAGCGAAGTCTTCGGAGCGACCAACAAAAGTGTGGCGGAGCAGCGCGGAGCCATACTTTTGAGAAATGTCCGAAACAGGTTATTAATTGCGCTGGGAGCTGCAGTGCCGGGAAATATCTGAATTGATTCTTGAGTTTCGCTCCCCGGGGCCTCACCGCCGCTTTGATGAGCAGAAGTGCGGCGGAGTAGTTCGGATCCGCGCGTCTGGTAAATATCTTAGGCTTTGCTTCGCGTTCCCTTGCCGAGAGACTCGACGACAGCGGCGAATGATTCCGGAACCGGCGCTTCGATCGTCAGCCGCTCTCCGGAGGCCAGTCCGAATTCGATGGACAGGGCATGGAGCATCAGCCGAGGGAACGTTTTTTGTCGGGCGCGATCCCCGTACCTCAGGTCTCCGACGATGGGATGCTCAATGTGGTAGAGATGCACGCGGATCTGGTGACGCCGCCCCGTGAGCGGAAAAATCCTGACGAGCGTATAGGCGCTGAGCCGCTTCTCGACCTTGAATTCGGTCACCGAGGGTTTGCCGCGCTTCGCGTCGACGCCCATGCGGCCCGACCCGAATTCCCTGATCGGCGCATTGATGAGGCCGCGGTTCTTGGTGATGATGCCGTGGGTCAAAGCCAGGTAGGTTTTTTTGACGGCTTTCCGTTCGAACTCGCTGTTCAGCCAGCGATGCGTTTCGGCGTTCTTGGCGAAGAGGATGACGCCGCTGACCTCCTTGTCGAGACGGTGGACCGGGAAGAGTCTCCCCGGAAAGATATCATTCAAGAGAACGGGCAGCCCGTCGTCAACCTGGCCGATCGAAACGACCCCTTCGGGTTTGTCGACGGCCAAAACGTCGTCGTTTTGAAAGAGGACACGCACGGCCGGCCCGGGCCCGGAGATGCCGGCGGCGCCGCGCCCTCCCGAAGTGTCTTCGACAACCTCGCGGCCGCCTGATCTGGGACGCGTCATTTTTTGGCTCGGAACTCCTTCCCGGCGAGCCTGTCCTTGGCCATCTGCTTCTCCTCGGCTGTCTCCGGGATGAGCTTGGGGTCGGGCTCCATGGCGATAACGAATTCGAGCTCCTCGCGGGCCTTCTGCACATTGTCCAAAGCGAGGTAGGTGTCGGCGAGGTAGATGCGGGTCAGTCCGACACGGGGGCCGAGCTCGCGCGATTTTAGGAGATGATGCAGACTCTTTTTTTTGTCGCCGCCGAAGAAGCCCGGGAGCTCGTAGTACACGCGGCCGAGGATGCGGTCGGCGCCGCCGTCATCGAACGAGGCGTCGAGAGCCATCACCTTGCTCATCTCTTCTTTGATGGGGCTGACAAGGGATAAGCTCTTGAGGACGCCTTTGGCCTCTCCGTAAACCCCGTAGTTCACGCCCAGCCAGTAATGGCCTTCCGGCTTGTCCGCGGCGATCTGAATGGCCCTCTTGGCGTGGTAGATGCCCTGCTCGAAGGTGCGTTTCTTGGCCGTGCTGTCGGCCGTGTGGTCGCCGATCCAGTATTCGATGCGCGCCATCCTCCAATAGACGCCGTACTCGTCTTCGTTCTTGAGAAGGGCCTCCTGATATTTGGCCAGGCCTGCCTTGGCCTTGGCGAGATCGCCGCGCTGTTCGTAGAGGGCGTCGCCCTGAGCCGTCAGTGACGCGGTTTCCTGCGTCCGTGCCGTGTGCGAGAACCCCGAGGCCAAGCTGATCGCGATGAGCGTGAAGACGCACACTCCAAACTCCAGGCGCGTTTTCTCTTTCTGTATCATTCCCTTTGCTCCTTCAGCCCGGATATATAGCACAAGCTTCGCGGGAAAACAAAAACTCTCTCCGGCCGTGTCGCCGCTCCTCTCTCACGGCCGCAAACGGGCAACGGCACAACGGCCCGCCTATGGCCTTGACAGCCCGGCGGGCGGCGCATTACCATTCCCGCGCCCTGATCCTTTTTTCGTGGAGGCTCGCATGACCGGACATCCATCGCCGACCGCCGCTCTCGAAAAGCTCTCCCTTCCCAAGTTGGACCGCCTCGACCTCGTCGTCGTCAAGCTGCCGTTCGTCGCGCCGTTCGGGACGAGCGTCTATGTCTGGACGCACAAAGAGGCCCTGCTCATGCGTCTCGAGTCCGCCGGAGTGACGGCGTGGGCCGAGTGCGTCGCCGACCCTGACCCGTTCTATTTCCATGAAACGACCGGAACCGCCCGCCACATCATCAAGGACTTCCTGCTGCCGCTCGTCGAACCCGGCCTGACGCTCGGCGAGCTCGAGGCAAAGTTCCGTCACGTGCGCGGCCACGGCATGGCCAAAGCGACGATCGAGAACGGACTCATGAATCTCATCGCGACACAGAAAGGGATTCCGCTCCACGAACTCATGGGCCGGCCCCGCAAGCTCATCATGTCGGGCATCAGCATCGGTCTCAAGGAGTCCGTCCCCGAGCTCATCGAGGCTGTGGAAAACGCCTTGGCCAAGAAGTACCATCGCATCAAAATGAAGATTAAAAAAGGCCAGGACGTCGATTGGGTGCGGGCGGTCCGGGAGCGCTTTCCCTCGGTCCGGCTGATGGTCGACGCCAACGGCGATTACGCTCTGGCCGACGCCCCGCGCCTTCGCGAGCTCGACGCCTTCGGCTTGATGATGATCGAGCAGCCGCTCTCCTATAACGACATTTTCCAGCACGCCGAACTCCAGAAGCAGCTCAAGACGGCCATCTGCCTTGACGAATCGATTCACAGTCTCGCCGACGCCGAGACGGCCATCGCTTTGGGCGCCTGCCGGATCATCAATATCAAGCAGGGCCGGGTCGGCGGACTGATGGAGTCCATGCGGATCGCCCGGGCCGCGGCCGGCCGCGGCATCGACATCTGGTCGGGCGGGATGGACGAAACCGGCATCGGGAGGGCCGTCAACATTCACCTCCAGACGGCGGAAGGATTTACTTTGCCGGGCGATACGTCGGAAACCAGCAATTACTTTGACGAGGATATCGTCGAGCCGGGCGTCGTCCTCCGGCCCGATGGGTTCATCGAAATTCCGAGCGGACCCGGCATCGGGGTGACGGTCAGGCCGGACCGCCTGGTGAAATGGGCCATCGGCTGGGAAAGGGTGCGCTGAACCGGCCGTCTATTTTTTGTGTTTGGCGGGCGGACCGATCCTCAGGCTCGAGATATCCATGAGGTACTGATAAAGCGCCCGCTCGCCGGGCTTGCCGCCGCGGCTCGATGAAAACGTCATCCAGTTGCCGTCGGGTGAGATCGAAGGGAATCCGTCGAACGCGGGGTCAAAGGTCAACCGCCGCTCGGCGCCCGTTGCGATGTCCCGCAGATAGATCTCCCAGTTCGGCCGCCCGTTCGGTTCGGTCAGCACGCGAACATAGACGAAGTGCTGGCCGTCCGGCGCGGGAAACGGCGCCCAGTGGGTTCCTTCGTCCGTTGTGATTTGCCTGCGGCCGGAGCCGTCCCGCTTGAGGAGGAAGATCTGCATGGGCATCATGCCGCGGCCCCGCCCCTGGTCTTGGCGCTTCCAGGCCCGGGTGATGATCGTCTCGCCGTCAGGGAGGATCTGGGACCCGCCTTCCTGCCAATCATCCGTGAACGTGATCTGTTTCTGTTCGGAGCCGTCGGGCTTCATCGTCCAAAGGTCTATCTTGCCGTCGATCTGGCGGCTGAAGAGAATCCACGTGCCATCGGGAGAGGTGACGCATTCGGCGTCGTACACCTGATTGTTGGTCAGCCGCTTGATATCGCCGCCGCGCAGGTCCGAGGAATAAATCTCGGCGCCGCGCGGGTAGTCATTGGGGTCGGAAAAATTCCCCTTCGGGAGGCCGGGCCAGTCTCGCGTCGAGGTCCAGAGGATGCGGCGGCCGTCCGGGAAAAAGAACGTACAGGCGTCCTCGCCCTTGTCGTTGATGCGGCGGACATCGGAACCGTCGAAGCTCGCGATATAGACATGATACGCCGTGTCGCCCGGGCCCTTGGCGTCGCCGATGAGGTACCGCCCGTCCGGGGAAAAGTACCATTCGGCCGCTTCGCCGAGGTTGGGGATCCGGTGGCAGGGGAGCTCGCGCACGAGAGCCTGGCCCGGTTCCACACGAAGCCCCGTGAACGCGCTGGTCACGAGCGCGCCGAGGATGAAGATTCCGGACGCGATCCAACTCCAGGTTTTATTCCCCGATGCCGGTGTGATCATCGCTTCCTCCACGCTTTTGCTGCGTCTGACCCTTCGGGTCCGTGACAGCTTCATCAAGATGCCGATCCGGCGCGCGAGGCTGAATCCCGAGCGGAGGGAGAGTATGACAAATTAGATTTGGCGCGTCAACCGGCCGCGTGCCACACCCGGCCGAAGGCCGTTTTATATCCGCCGGGGTCGTTTGGCCGCGTCACGGATCTCGGCGGCATAATCCTGGGGTTCATCCAAATCTTTGAGGATGGCCGGCGTCGAGACCTCGACTTCGAGAACATCCCGGGGGTGGCTGCGGACGAGATGCCGCAACCCCTCGTCAGGGTCAAGCCCTAAAACCATGCTTCTGTGCTTCATATCGACCAGGAGCGGGTGCCCGCGCCGGCCCTCGTTCACCGGAATGATGATCCCTCTGCCCGTTTGCCTGTACGCTTTGAGGATATCCTCGATGACCGAGACGGGAATCGACGGCTGGTCTCCGAGCATGACGACGGCGGCGGCGACCTCGAGGGGAAGCGCGCTGAACGCGGCCTGGACGGACGAGAGCATGCCCGACCGATAATCCTCGTTTACCGTCAGCCGTACGGGATAGGATTTAAGAATCCGCCGGACGTCGTCCTCGGCGGCTCCGAGAACGACAAGGGTCTCGTCGACGCTTGAATCCAGGGCGGTCTTGACGATAGCCTCGATCACCGTGTTTGTGCCGAAGGGCAGGATCAGTTTCTGGCTCCCCATGCGCCTCGATTCGCCCGCGGCAAGAATCACCGCCCAGATCATGGCGCCGCCCCTTCCGTTCGCTCGGCGCGGACGAGCACGAGCTCGGCGGCGATGCTGACGGCGATCTCCTCGACCGTCTTGGAGTGGATATCGATCCCGATGGGAGTATGGACCCGGGTCCACTCGTCCTCGGTCGCCCAGCCGTTGTCCAGGAACTCGCGGCGCACCACCATGATTTTGGACCGGCTCCCGATCATGCCGATATAGGCGGCCTTGCGCCTGATACAGGCCCGCAGGGCTGCGGCGTCATTCTTGTGGCCCCGCGTCACGACGACAAAATAGTCGTCGGCCGAGCCGGGAACGGCTTCGAGGGCCGTAGCGATATTGGAGGCGATGATGATGTCCGCCTCCGGAACGTTTTCCTTGTTCGCGAATTCGGGACGGTCGTCGATGATCGTGACCTCGAAGTCGAGGAGGCGCCCCAGGCGCGCCACGGCCCGCCCTACATGCCCCGCACCAGCGACGATGAGGCGCGGCAGGGGCAGGACGGGTCGGGCGAAAACGATGTCATTGTCGCGCCTCAGGAGCCGCGGCCGGCCTTCGTCGAGAATGCCGCGAAGCTCCTCGGGCCGCAACTTTCCTTCGAGCGGTTGCGCCGCGCGGGCGAGATCCGCCCCCGACAGCCATCCACGGCTTACTGTCGCGAACTCACCCGCAACGGGGGTGATCATCGTCAGGAGGATTCCGGGCTCGCGCTTTTGCAAGCTCCCGGCAACCGTTTCGAATACGGCCCTGGCTTGGTCGGTCCACGGGTCGACGAGGATGGTGAGCGTCCCGCCGCAGATGGCCCCTTCCGCATCGGCCGGGTCGGCGTCCAGCCGGAAATCAATGAGGCGCGGGCGACGATCGGTGAGGCAGAGGTGAGCGATGTCCTGCGCCCGGCCCTCGACGATTCCTCCGCCGACGGTTCCGGCTTCGAGTCCGAGCCCGCTGAAAACCGCCCACGCGCCGGGAACCTGCGGCGTCGAGCCGGCCGCGTCAATAATCTCGGCGAGGGCGAGCTTATCCCGGCCGGCCAGGATCGCCAGCAGCTCCGGCAGTCCGTACCTTCGTCCGTGTTCCAGTTCAATCATGGCCGCCAGCCTCTGGGCCGGGCCGATTCCCTAATTCCAGGTTCAAGACCATCATGATAAAGGACGATGTATCAGAGAAGAGACATGACCGCCTTTTTGATCGCGGCCGCCGCGAAATCCAGCTTATAAGCGTTCTCGGCGAGAGGCTTGGCGTCCTTCAGAGCCTCGCCCGCAGCTTGTGCGAGAAGGGCGTCGGTTATAGGTCTGCCGCGCAAAGTGTCCTCAGCCTTTTTCAACCGCAACGGGACGGGTGCAATCCCGCCCATGACCACGACGATCTCGGAGAACGTCTTTCCCCGCAGGACGCCCGTGACCGCGGCCGAGGCGATGGCGAAGTCCCATGTGGCCCGCTCCTTGAGCTTGACGTAAGCTCCTTTTTGCCCCGGTTTGGCAGCGGGAATGACGATGTCCTTGAGAAACTGGTCTTTCAGGAGCACGTTTTCCTTTTCTACGTCGACCGAAGGCGGCTGGTAGAATTGCTCGAGCGGCAGGGTTTTGTCGCCTTTCGCGCTTCCGATCGTGATGCGGGCTCCCAGGCTCATGAGCGCCGGGGCAAGGTCGGAGGGATAGACGATATAGCAGGGGCCGCCGCCGATGACGGCGTGGTACTTGTTCCGGCCCTGAAAAGCGTAGCAGTCGGATCCGCCCTTTTTCAGGCAGGTGACCTGCGGGTCGCGGAAATACCAGCACCGCGGCCTTTGGCAGAGGTTTCCGCCGATCGTGCCCATATTCCTGAGCTGCGGCGAGGCCAGCGACAGCGCGGCTTGTTTCAGGATGGGATAATCGCGCGCGATGAGCGGGTCGTCGATGAGCCGGGCAACGCGGGTCATGGGGCCGATCCGCAGCCCATCGCCGATTTTCGCGATTCCCGCCAGGCTCTCGATGCCCTGGACATCGACCACGATGTCGGGCGACGCGACGCCGCTCTTGAGCCGATCGAGGAGGTCGGTCCCGCCCGACATGATGACCGCCTTCGCCGTCGTTTCCTCCAGGAGCGAAGCGAGCTCGTCAACGGTTTTCGGCTGGGCCATTCTGAAGTTTCTCATGATCCGGGCTCCTTTCGCTTGAGGGCCTCGAGCACCCGGTTCGGGGTCATCGGCAGCGAGCGGACGTGGACGCCGATGGCGTTGTAGACGGCGTTGGCGATGGCCGCGGAACTCGGGATGCGGGGCGGCTCCCCGAGCCCTTTGGTTCCAAGGTTATTGAGCCGCGGGTCCGTGCTTTCGACAAATTGGACCGAGATCTCGGGCATGTCGAGGGCCGTCGCAATTTTATAGTCCTCGAGGTTCGGATTGACGGGATTGCCGGTCGTCGAATCCATGATCCGTTCTTCAAAAAGCCCGGCGCTCAACCCCTGGACGATGCCGCCGATGACCTGACTTTCGGCGGTCAACGGGTTCATGATGCGGCCGCTGTCGTGGGCCGCGGCGTAGCGGAGCACGCGTATCCGGCCCGTGGCCGGCTCGACCTCGACCTCGGCGAAGTGGGCGGCGAACGTATTGAAAGCGAACTGGTCTCTGGCAAAGCCGGACCGTTCGCCGTGGAAGACGCTTCTGCGGCGGAGATCCCGGCAGACATCGGCAAAAGGGATGGATTTTCCGGCCGCGCCCGCGGCCTTGAATGTCTTGTTTTCGGCGGTGACCTCATCGGGCTTGACGCCGAGCTTCTGGGCCGCGATCTGTTTCAAGCGTTCGAGGGCCTTGAGGGCCCCGTCGCGGACAGCCGGCGCCACGGACGGCGTCGTCTGGCTCCCGCCCGAGCTCGGCGCCCAAGGGTACTCGGAATCGCCGATCCGGATGATAATGTCCTTCGTTTCGAGGCCCAGGGTTTCCGCGGCGACGACGGCCATGTGCGTCCGTGTCCCCGTGCCGAGGTCCTGGGTTCCGCAGACGGCCTCGACGCTGCCGTCGGGATAAACGACGATGTCGGCCATCGTGCCCGGCGTTCCCGTGCCCCACCAAATGCTGGATGACATGCCGATGCCGCGCCGAACGTCGCCGCGGCCCTGGCCAGGCGTCTTGTTCCGTCTTCCCCAACCGATCGCCTTGGCGCCGGCGTCATAACACTTGTCGAGGGCCTTCGTCGAATAGGGGAGGCCGGTATCTCCGAGGTTCTTCGTGGAATAATTCTTCCGGCGGAGATCAAGAGGATCCATGCCGATCGCCGCGGCCAGCTCATCCATCAGCCCCTCCAGGCCGAACGCGGCCTGGGTATTCCCGGGCGCCCGCATGGCGCGCGACGCGCACGTGTTGGTATAGACGGTGTATTCCTCGACCTTGCAGTTGGGGCACGTGTAAAGGTCTCTGACCGGCTCGGCCACCTCGTCTCCGTAGCCCACACCGCCGCTGGCGTAGTTGACGACGCTGAGCGCCGTCAGCGTGCCGTCCTTCTTGACGCCGGCCTTGTAGGTTTGGAACGTCGACGGCCTGTATCCGACGCACATGGCATTGTCTTGCCGGCTCAGAACGATCTTGACCGGCCGGTTCGCCTCGCGCGAAAGCCGCGCGGCGGCCGCCGTATGCTCGTTGGCGCCGAGCTTGCTGCCGAATCCGCCGCCCATGTACTCGGAGATAACAACAACGTCGGCGGCCGGGATTTTCAGCATGCGGGCCAGCCCGTCGCGGGTGCTGTGAACGGCCTGCGTGGAATCATAGACGGTAAGCTTGTCCCCTTCCCACGTGGCGATGCTGGCGTGCGTTTCGGTCGGGTGGTGGATCTCAAAGCCCGTGGCATAGGTTCTCTCGAGGACAATATCCGCCTCGGCGAAGCCCTTGGCGACGTCGCCCCTGGCGTAATCGTTCATTTTCTCGACGTTCGATTTCCCGTCGCGGACCTGCGGGGCTCCGGTTTCCTTGGCCTTCTCCCAATCGACCACGAAGGGAAGGATTTTGTAGTCAACCTGGATCAACGCCAGGGCCTTCTCCGCCGTCCTCTCATCCACCGCGGCCACGGCCGCGACCTGATCGCCTGCGTAGTGGACCGACGCCTGGGCGAGCTTCACTGCCGCCAGGACGCCGGGCACCGCCAAGGCCGGACTCAGGTCGATCGATGCGACTTCCGCGCAGGCATGGGGCGAGCGGAGAATCTTGCCGATGAGCATGTCGCGGAGCTTGATGTCGTGCGTGTACCGGACCCGGCCGGTGACGATCTCGCGGCCGTCGATGCGGTTTGCGGGCTTTCCGATGGCGTGAAACTCCGCCGGCTTCGACGGGGGCGGCGGCCCCTCTTGGCCCGTTGTCATAGGCTGGCCAGCGCCGCTTGTTTCTTTATTATAAAGGGCGCTGCCGGAGGCGATCTCGGCCAGATCGTTATCGATGGGATGATTTGTGCCGGACATGTCAGGCCCCCTTCATCTTCGCGGCGGCCGCGGCGACGGCATCGTAGATCTTGACGTAGTTGCCGCAGCGGCAGAGATTCCCGGAAAGCGCGAGCTTGATCTCGTCGGGCTTGGGGCTCGGATTTTTGGCCAGGAATGCTGCCGACGCCATCAGGAATCCCGGCGCGCAATAGCCGCACTGGTAGCCGTCATGCTCGATGAAAGCCTCCTGGAGGGGATGGAGTTTGTCCCCCTGCGCCAGCCCTTCGACGGTTGTAATCGATCGGCCGTCTGCCCGGATAGCCAGGAACATGCACGAATAGATCGGCGTGCCGTCGAGCAGCACCGTGCAGCCGCCGCACTGGCCGTGGTCGCAGACTTTCTTCGGGCCCGTGATGTCGAGCCTGTCGCGGAGAACGTCGAGAAGCGTTTCATTCGGCGTGACGATTAAAGTCGCGGCTTTGCCGTTGACGGTCATGCTAACGGACTTTTTTTCGTAAACGGGTACGTCGCCCGCCTTGGTTTTTATGGCATCCTGGCCGAAGAGCCTGGGGATGACCGCGGCCCCCAACGCCCCCGTACCCATGCCCTTGATGAAACCCCTGCGGCTGATACCGCCGGGACTCTTTCTGTCTGGATTATTTTCCATGGGCGGACTCCTCGAAAGGGAGAAAGGTTTAGATCAGTCTCAAAAGCTCCAATGGTTGTTTTTGCTGACGAACACGTCCCCATCATACGCATCCTCGCAGGGCTCGTCAACCAAGCCCTGGGCTCAGTTTCGCTCCCTGCCGGAGCACCCCGAGAGCGGGCGAGGGGCTCTCGGGTAGACATCACCGCCGCTTTGCTCACGCAGTGGAAGCAGGGACCTTGGCCCCGTGTCCCCGGTCTCCATCCGCGATGAGTCTGACCGTAATTGCCAAGCCGTTCGCCACGGGCTTGTCTGATGCGACGATCACGTACCCGCCGCCGCAACCCGAAAACATAGCGCCGGCGAACCGCGACTGGTAATCGGTGAGGATCGCCTTTAAATCATGCCGAAGCGCCGGATGGACGACCGTCTGCGGCAGGATGGCTTCCCAGCACCGCATGCAATCATTCATCGAGGCGCCGAGGCCGCCTAGATCAGCGGCCGATATGGCGTCGAAACAATCCTTCCCCGACTTTCCAAGCCGCCTAATCCATTCAGGTCGGAGGTTCTTTGCGCCGAGCGGATTATAACCTTCCGGCCGCGGCGCAACCGGAACAAGCCGGATCACGCGCCCCAGCCATTCCGCGATTCGCAGGTCCCGGTTGGACACAACGCGCGCCGGGAAAACGCCGCCTTCGACCCGGAAATCGTAATCGAGCCGGCTCACGCCCGGATAAATCAATCCCGCCATGTCCTGAGAGCCGGACGGCTCGAGCCTCCCCGCGTTTTCTTCCGCGTAGAGCTCGCGCACCAGCTCCGCCGGTTCCCCGGCCGGCTGCTCGCCGCCCCACAGCCGCTCGGCCGTTTTCCTCGTGCTCGTGGCCAGGCCGCTCCGATCCATGAACTCCCGGTCCGGCTCGAGTGACACTACGACCATCGAACCCGGCGGCTCGGGATTCCATCGCGATATAAACGGCTGGTCGATCCAGCCTCCGGCCAGGGCCAGACGGTAAGGGATCAATCAGATCACCGTCCGCTTGCCGGCTTTGCGCAGGTTGTACTGCTCCTCGATCCAGGCGTATGTTTTGGCCAGGCCGACGCGCAGCGGCGTCGACGGCTCCCAGCCGAGGACGGCCTTGATCATAGTGTTATCGGAATTGCGCCCTCCGACTCCCTTGGGCGCCGTCGGGTCATAGCTCCTCTTGGCCTTGAACCCCGCGATGTCTTCGATGATGCCGAGGAGGCCGTTGATCGAAACGAGCTCGCTCGAGCCGAGGTTGATGGGGGTCGCGATGAGCTCATCACAATGCATGATCGCATCGATCCCCTTGAGGCAGTCGTCGATATACATGAAACTCCTGGTCTGCGTCCCGTCACCCCAGATCTCGACCTCGTGAATTCCCTTGTCGCGGGCCTCGATGACCTTGCGCGACAGGGCGGCCGGCGCCTTTTCCCGTCCGCCGTCCCAGGTCCCGTTCGGCCCGTAGACGTTATGGAACCTGGCCGTGAAGGTTTTGAAGCCCCGTTCGGCCCAATATTCCTGGCAGAACATCTCCGACATGAGCTTCTCCCATCCGTAGCCCCGTTCGGCCATGGCCGGATAAGCGTCCGATTCCTTGAGAGCCCTGGAATTGGTGTCCTTTTGGAGGTCCGTGTTATAGGCGCACGCGGAGGACGAGAAGAAGTAACGGTCGGCGCCGGCCCGCCAGGCCGCTTCGATCATATGCGTGTTGATGAGGATGCTGCGCAGGCACTCGATGCGGAATCGCTCGATGAAGCCCATCCCGCCCATATCGGCGGCCAGATTGTACACTTCGACGGCCCCTTCGCAGGCGCGGACGCAGTTGTCCCGCTCGCTGACGTCGAGGCAGACGCTCTCGACCCCGGGAGTCACTTGATACCAGTCGGGAAGAGGCTTCTTGTCGACGCCCCGGATTCTTTTAAAACCTTTGTCATGGAAGTACCGGACGAGCGACCCGGCGATGAAACCGCCGGCCCCTGTGACGACGATAAGGTCGTCTTTCTTCCGGAAATCCTCGATAGATTTCATCCTCTCGCTCATGGTTCGGCCATCCTTTCCTCATGATTTCGCATGATTTCGGCCTATTATAACCCATTTCCCGGCAGGAACGGCGGCTCGGCGGCTTGTCTCTTGGAATCGTCAACTACGCCTGGAAGCTCGAGCGCGGCCTGCAGGTCGGGCTCGTCAACATCATCCGCGACAATCCCAAGGGCCTGAAGGTGCTTCCCGTTTTCGACCGCTCTCTCCTGTCGAAGGGGTTCGGGCTAGGCTCGCGTATCTGGCCGGTTATTGACAGCGCGCCGCGTTAGAGGATATATTGGCTCGGATAATCGGGCCATGATTTTCGCGTCCGCATTCCGAATAGACGACATTCCTCACAAAACATCTCCCTCCGGCTCACCCGTCATAAGGGTCCCGGCGAGCATTCCTACTTGAGGAGAACCGCATGCAAGGCGCCACGCGTATCGTTTCACTAGGGTCGATCGATCTTGCCATCATCGCGTTCTATTTCCTGCTCGTCCTGGGCATCGGCTTCTACCTAAAACGCTTCACCCGCACCGGGAACGATTTCTTTATGGCCGGCCGCAAGATGACATCCTGGATCGCCGGCTTGAGCTTCCTGGCTGCCAATCTCGGCGCGCTCGAACTCATGGGCTGGTCGGCCTCGGCGTATCAGTACGGGATTCTGGCGACCCATTGGTACTGGATCGGCGCCATTCCGGCCATGCTCTTCCTGGCCATCATCATGATGCCGTTCTACTACATCTCGAAAGCTCACTCCGTTCCCGGATACCTGCAGCTGCGCTACGGGAACGCCAGTCGAACATTATCGGCGGTGTCCTTCGGCTTCATGACCGTCCTCATGAGCGGCATCAACATGTATTCCATGGCCCTCGTCATGAAGGTCGTCCTGGGCTGGGATATCAACTTCAGCATCTGGGTATCCTCCATTACCGTGGCTATCTACGTGGCCTTGGGCGGTTTGCTCTCGGCCATCTTCAACGAGGTCCTGCAGTTCGTCCTTATCTGGGCCGGAGCGCTGCTTATCCCCATCGTCGGCATGATCGAGGCCGGCGGCTGGACAAAGATGGTGGCCAAAATCCAGCACAACTTCGCCGGCGCGGACCTGACCCACCTGTGGCGGAGTATCGGCTCGTTCTCCACGAATCCGATGGGCATCCACTGGACCGGCATCGTCTTCGGCCTGGGCTTTGTAATTTCGTTCGGGTACTGGACGACGGACTTTCTGGTCGTTCAGCGCGTCCTCTCAGCCAAAGACCTCAGGGCGGCAAAGATGGCCCCGATCATCGGCGCGGCCTTCAAGATGATGGTCCCCTTCATCGTCATCGTGCCTGGACTTCTGGCCCTGGCCGTCATGCCGGGGCTCGTCGGTGAATCGCAGGCGGTAGCCACCGGCGGCCACAGCTATAACGAGGTCCTGCCTCTCATGCTGGCCCGCTATGCCGGCCCGGGACTGCTCGGGCTGGGCATTACGGCGCTCATCGCCGGCTTCATGTCGGGCATGGCCGGGAACGTCAGCGCCTTCGCCACCGTTTGGACCTACGACATCTACAGGCCGCTGCGCAAAAAGGTCAGCGATGCCCACCTCGTCAAAGTCGGCCGCTGGGCCACGATCCTCGGTGTTCTGATCAGCATCGGGACGGCCTACCTCGTCATGCAATTCGCGAGCATCATGGATTATGTCCAGGCGCTCTTCAGCTTCTTCATCGCGCCCCTGCTGGCGACGGTCCTGTTCGGCATGCTATGGAAGCGGGCGACGCCGGCCGCCGGATTCTGGGGCCTGCTGGTGGGGACCGTCTCCTCGATCGGCATGTGGCTTTGGGTCAAGCTCAGCCCCAAGGCCCTCGCGATCATCGCCTTTTCGCCCAACGCCAAGGCCATGTCGGAAAATATGTACCGGGCGCTGTGGTCGTGGACGATCGCCGCTGTGGTCACGATCGTGGTCAGCTGGGCGACCAAACCCAAGCCCGAAAGCGAGCTGGTCGGGCTCGTCCGGGGCTGCACGGAGCTGCCGTCGGAAGGGCACTTGAAATTCTACCAGCGGCCCATCTTCTGGGCGGGCGTCGTCTTCGCCGGGTTTATTGTCCTCAACATCATCTTCTGGTAGGAGACAGGACCATGGAACAACAGGAACCCCTCGAACATCACGGGCATCCGGAAACCCAAGCGATATCCATCTGGTTTTTCATCGGCATCGTCCTCGTTGTCTATGGAGTGCTGATCTTCGGCGCCGGAATCTATGGCCTCATCGTTCCTCCAGCCCGGCAGGTCGTCCTGGCCAACCTGCACGCCGGTGTCTGGTGGGGTGCGCTCCTCCTCCTTCTGGGCCTGGTTTACGTTATCAAGTTCTTCCCGAAGAAGCCTCGAAAATAGCCCGCCGGGGCGCTCAGCCGCGTGTCCGGCGAGGCGCCAGGCTGTTGACCCGTTCGCCGACGCTATGCCCCGCCTTTCAATCCCCATCGCGGGATTCCACGGACGTGAGTCCGCGGAATCCCGCGATGGGGGCAGGCGCTCCAAAGCCTGCAAAAGTTGGATCCCGCGGACGCAAGCTCGTGGAGCTTCAGGGCGGGGACAAGAAGCGAGGCTCAGGGTTAACCCCGAACAAGCCCCGGCATTCATGCCGGGGACTCGAGGGGTTGACCATATTTCCCCCATCTGCTATGGTTAAACCACGGACTTGTCTGAAGCGGTCCGGTCCATGATGGTCATAAAGGTCGGGCCGCCTGTTGCCAAGATTGAAGAGTGTGTGAGAGTATGTTTAAGCTGAAGTTGGGAGCGAGGCCCCGGATTTACGCAGGTCCCAGAACAGGCGATCAGACTTCGGCCAAACTCGCGGAGCACTCATGCGGATCACTCTGAGACTGGCGCTTTCCCTCATCATTGCCGTAGCGGCGGTGGCCGTCGGTTCCGCTTACCTTCAGGTCAGCCAGGACAGGAGCCGGCTTCGGAGTGATTTCGAACAGCGGGCTTATCTCCTGGCCCGCGAGGTGGGCAACGCTTCCGTGCCGCTTCTTGCCGGCGGAAATTCATCAGAGCTGGGCGGGCTTGTCGGCAGGCTCGAGGCTCATGAACAGCTCCTCGGCGTCGCCGTCTATGATTCTCAAGGAAAGCCCGTGGCCATGACTCCGGGCCTGAGCTCCTTCCTGGCGGTCGCCCCCCGCGCGCTCGCCGATAGCTTGAAAAAGAGAGGCGATGTCAGCCAGTTCGATCGGATCGGCGGAAAGGACATCCACTTCTATGCGCGGCCCCTGCTTGATAAGGGCTCGGCGATCGGGGCCGTGGTTATCGTTCAAAATGCCGCTGCCGTCCGGCAGCAACTTGCGCGGATATGGCTGCAGATTCTCGGGCGCGTCCTTATTCAAACGCTGCTGATTTGTCTTGTCACCCTTGTCGTCGTGCGCTGGAGCATCGCGGGCACCGTGGCTAGGCTGGCGGCTTGGATGAGACAGCTGCGATCCAACACGGCCGAGGATGCCGCCGTGCCGAAAACGGGTCTGTTCGCGCCGATTGCCGCCGAGGTCAAGACGCTGGCCCGCCACCTTACGGTGGCCAAGAGCGCGGCGGAAGAAGAAGCGAGGCTGAGACAGGCCGCCGAGTCACTCTGGACGCCCGACCGGCTCAGGGAGTCCGTGAAACAAAAACTGAAGGGCCGGCCGCTTTTCGTCGTGTCCAACCGCGAACCCTATATGCACGTGCGCCGCGATCGGAAGACTGAGGTGATCGTTCCGGCGGGCGGGCTGGTTACCGCCCTGGAGCCCGTCTTGCGGGCCGCCGGCGGGACCTGGATCGCCCACGGGGCGGGCGACGCGGATTTTGACGTGGTCGATGAGCGGAACCGGATCCGCGTGCCGCCGGATGAGCCGCTTTATACGTTGAGGCGCGTCGCCCTCACCAAGCCGGAGGAGGCGGGCTATTATTACGGCTTCGCCAACGAAGGCATCTGGCCCCTGTGCCATATCGCGCATACGCGGCCGACGTTTCGCGCCGAGGATTGGGCGGAATACCAGAACGTCAACCAGAAGTTCGCCTGGACCGCTCTGGAGGAAATGAAGGATGTGGAGGAGCCCTGCATCCTCATCCAAGACTATCATTTCGCCCTGCTTCCCCGCATGATCAAAGAGGAGCGGCCCGACGCGCGCATCGCCCTCTTCTGGCACATCCCCTGGCCCAATCCCGAAGCGATCGGCATCTGTCCCTGGCGGAAGGAGATCCTGCTGGGGATGATGGGGGCGGACCTGGTCGGCTTTCAAACCCAGTATTTCTGCAATAATTTTCTCGACACCGTCGACCGGACCCTGGAAGCCCGAATCGATCGGGAGCGCTTCGCCGTCATGAAAGAGGGAATGACCACCCTGGTCAAGCCCTTGCCGATCAGTGTCGCCTTTCCCGGCGCGTTCCTGGATGTTTTCGACGGAAAAGAGACCAAACGAGGCAAAGCCGCCCTGCTTCAGGAATTGGGTGTCAGCGGCAAATACCTGGGCGTCGGGGTTGAGCGCATGGATTACACCAAGGGCATCATCGAACGCTTTTGGGCGATCGAGCGTTTCTTGGAGAAAAATAGTGCCTACCTCGGCGAGTTCGTTTTCGTCCAGCTCGGGGCGCCGAGCCGGACAGCCATCAAGCGCTATGAAGATTTTTTGGCGGAAGTCGCCCGGGAGGTGGGGCGGATCAACGCGAAATTCAAGACGAGAGACTGGAAACCGATCGTCTACCTGGAGAAGCACCACAGCCACAAGGAAATTCTGCCCTTCTACAAAAGCGCCGACCTGTGCATGGTCACGTCGCTTCACGACGGGATGAACCTGGTGGCGAAGGAGTTTGTCGCAGAAAGAGAGGACGACGGCGGCGTCCTTATTCTGAGCCGTTTCACCGGCGCCGCGCGCGAGCTGCGGGACGCCCTCATCATCAATCCTTATGATATCGACCAGACAGCGGATGCCATCCGCCATGCCCTGGAGATGTCGGCGGAGGAGAGGGCGTCGAGGATGCACCGGATGCGAGAAACCGTCAGAGAGCACAATATCTACTGGTGGGCAGGGACACTCATCGAGCAGCTCACGCAAATACAGATCGGCGGCGGGGCGGGCGCACAGAAGTAGCATGCGTTCATTGTGGGTCCATTGGAAGAAATTGGCCAAGGAACTCGCGTCACGGCCCCAAATTCTCCTGCTCCTTGATTTCGACGGAACGCTGGCGCCTCTCGAATCTGCTCCCCAGCTGGCCAAGCTGCCCGTCCGGACGAAAAGCATGATCAAGAGACTGCGTGCCCGGCGGGGCGTAGAGGTTGCGATCGTGAGCGGCAGGTCGGTTTCGAATATCCGAAGGCGCGTCGGGCTCCGCTCGGTGTATTACGCGGGGAATCACGGTTTGGAAATCGAAGGGCCCGGACTTTCGTTCAAGCACCCCGTGGCCGCAGCGCTGAAACCGGCTTTGCAGGATCTGGCCCGGGCGCTGAGGAGGGAAATTCGAGCTCTGCCCGGGGTCTTTGTGGAAAATAAGGGGATGACGCTCAGCATCCATTACCGGAAGCTTCCCGCAGCGCGGCTCGAAGAATTGGAGAACGTCGTGCGCTTGTCCAGAGCCGAGACCCGGGGGCTGCCGTTCAGGTGGCGCAAGGGCCATAAAGTCTGGGAACTTGTTCCTGCGGTGAAATGGGACAAGGGTTGCGCGGCCCTCTACCTCATCCGTTATCTCGGGCGTCCCTTTCCCGTGGCCTTGGGCGACGACAGGACCGATGAAGACATGTTCGGCGTACTCGGCAACAAAGGGATCACGGTCAGGATAGGTCCTGCGCAGGCCTCCAAGGCCGTTTACCGCTTGTCCTCGCAGGCGGAGACCGATCGTTTTCTGGGCGCTCTGGAAAAATGCCTGACAGGACGAGGCCGATGCTAGTTCGGGCCAAAGAGCCGTTTCGCTTTTTTTCGCGCCAAACACTGACGGTCCTGACCGGCCAAAAAGCGAGAACCCTTCGGCAGTTTCTGAACCAGCTGCGGGTCGCGCCGGAGATGGTCATCTATCAGCACACGCATCGCTTCCTCCAGCAGCACCAGTTTCTGGTCCCCGAACCGCCGAACGATTTCGCCTTTTGGGTGACAAACTCCCTTCGCGACGAGGAGCTCGGCGAGCGGCTGGCCGCGGTCGACACGGTGCAGTTCAACTCGCTGCTCGCGCTGAGGGACGCTCTCGTTTCGACTATTTCCAGCTATCTCGAAGGCACGCGGCTGCGGCTGGCCGCACCCGAGGGCAAGGAATTTCATTTCATGCGGACGATACGATTTTCCCTGCCGACGGATCACTACGCCCGCGACCTCCGGGAATTCCTCGAGGGATTAAACAAAGTGAGCATCTCCAGCCTTTATCTCCATATCTTCGAGGCCAAGATGCGGCCGCCCCTTGGCGTCAACGATTTTTCCCATTGGTTCGAAAACGAGCTCGGGGAAACGCGCCTGGCCGAGGCGGTCGGCCGTCTGGACCCCTATACGCAGACCATGGAGGGGCTGCGCCGAAGGATCGCGGCCATGGTGGAAACCCGTATCGAAGAGATTGATCATGCCAGGCCTTGACGATTACCGCCCTTTCGCCGGATCGGACACGATCGATGAGATCACTCTCCTGGGCCGCCGCTTGGCGGGCAGGTCCGTCCTCAACGTGAATTCGACCGCGGTCGGGGGCGGCGTCGCCGAGATCCTGAACCGACTTGTTCCTTTAATGAACGAGCTGGGTGTCAAGGCCCGCTGGGACGTTATCAAAGGCGGCGATGCGTTCTACGCGGCCACGAAAAAGTTCCACAACGCCCTGCACGGCGAATCGGCCGATATTTCGCCCCGGGACTATCAGGTCTATGAAGAAACCCAGGCCGAAAACCTGGCGTCCATGGCCCTGGATGCAGACTTTGTGTTCATCCACGATCCCCAGCCAGCCGGGCTTGTGAAAGCGCGGCAGCCGGGAAAAAACCATTGGATCTGGCGATGCCACATCGATCTGTCTCGTCCCGACCAGGCCCTTTGGGAGTATCTCAAGGCATTCGTCCGGAGATACGACGCCTGCGTTTTTTCGGCGCCGTCGTTCTCGCAGGAACTTCCGATTCTCCAGGCCCTGATCCCTCCGTCCATCGATCCGCTGAGCGACAAGAACCGGGAGTTGGGCCCGGCGGAGGTCGACGCGGTCCTCGCCAAGCTCGAGATTCCCCGCGACAAGCCACTGGTGACCCAGGTTTCGAGGTTCGACCGGCTGAAGGATCCCCTCGGCGTGATCGAGGCGTTTAAGCGTGCCCGTCTCTATTCCGATGCCCGCCTTCTTCTCGTCGGCGGTACGGCGGACGACGATCCTGAAGGCGCGCAGGTGCTGGCCGAAGTGCGCGAGAAGGCCCACAAGAATCCGGATATCATGGTCTTATGCCTGCCGCCGACCAGCCACCTCGAAATCAACGCCATCCAGCGGGCCTCAACGGTTGTCCTGCAGAAATCCCTTCGCGAGGGTTTCGGCTTGACCGTGGCCGAAGCGCTCTGGAAGGGGAAACCGGTGATCGCCGGAGCGGTGGGCGGCATTCCCATGCAGATCGCCCACAAGTACTCCGGGATCCTGACCCACTCGGTCGAGGGAACGGCCTACTGGCTGAAGCAATTGCTGAACGAGCCGGAGTTTGCCCGTAAGCTCGGCGAAAACGGGCGCGAGCACGTCAAACAGAATTTCCTGATGACCCGCCAGCTCCGCGACTACCTGCTGCTTTTTCTCGCGGTCGATTCACCCGGGCTGGACATGATCCGGCTTTAATTCTCAAGGCCGCTTTGGCCGGATTTGAGGGCTGTTAGGCTTTAAATCTGCCCCCAACCAAGCCGGCTTCGCCGGGGCCTCTTGTCGCGGGGTTTAACGACGGACTTCATCCGGCTCTACAAATTTTAGAAACGTCAGTCCGATTCTCTTGGTGACATCCTCCAGCGAAATCGAAGAGACATCGGATCGGAGCAGTTGCTGGAGCCTGGACTTTGCGCCGTCAATCTTCGTGTTGTCCATAGTCGTTCTTTCGGCGTACACGATGCCGACCTGCGCGCCGGCGAATGCGTTGCCCAGAGAGACTTTAACGGCGACATTTTCTTCATTTTGGCCCCAGATAAACGTAAGCGTACTCTTGTCCGCATGCATGCCGAGAAACTCGACATAAATAACGTCCCGTGCTCTGGCCAGAGGTTGAAGGAAGAGAACAAGCACGACGATCAATAGGAGTTGCCTGGCTTTCATTTCATGCCTCC
>CAVSEQ010000002.1:0-547577 GCA_963727095.1 Candidatus Aminicenantota bacterium
ATATCGTATTTTATGGCGACATAGACCGAGCGGTTATGAAGGCGATGTGGGGCTGACGGATAAGCTGTTCTTATAAGGGAGCCTAGAGAATGTGCAAAGACGGGATATCGGGAACTAATGCCTGGACTCTCCCAGAATTCCGAGTTTGCCTCAATCGTTCTTTTCTGCAGATGCGCGGCTTGCACAGTTGGGATGGGAAGTGCGGGGTTTTTAGTTATTGGGAGCATCGGATAACGACACTCGGGCCATAAAAAGGTCGTACAAAGCAGGCTGGCCGCTATGATTATTGTCGTCATTTTGCGATCTTAGGAGAGTTAGTATGACCATTCAATCTGTTCTCAACCAAATCGACTGCCAGGAAATCGTTCTGCCGGCAATTCAGCGCAATTTTGTTTGGGAAGAAGAAAAAATATTAAGGCTGATGGATTCGATCATGAGGAAATATCCGATTGGAATAGTCCTCATGTGGGAAACTTATAACAATATTCAATTTCGGATCTTTGATAAATACTTCAATGGCGGTGATATCTATACGTTCCTTGATAATGCCAAAGAAACAAAGCGGAGATTAGTATTAGACGGGCAGCAAAGACTCCAATCACTCTATCTGGCCCTTTATGGAAAGCATAAAGATAGGGCACTATATTTTAATGTATTAAGTGGACAGGACACAGATAACTTAGCAGAGGAAATATTTAAGTTCGATTTTTTCCGGGACAAGGAAGCCGAATTAAAAAACGTATCCGCATTACAAGCAACGGATATAAAACGACCCGCGTACAACGGAGCAAAGGAGAATCGGATATATTTTATAAAAGCCTCCGATCTCTTTATTATGCCAACAGAAGAAAAAATAGAGCTAAAAGAAACTCTTATTGAAAAATATAAACTAGAAAAAAATAACATCAAGAGGCTAGACACCAATTTATCTAAGTTTAACGAAGTGTTTTCGCAAGACGAGAATATTCTCAAGGTGTCAGTTATTGACGAGAATTTGCATGTTAGAAGTCCGCAGAGAAAGACCGAATCAGATGTACTCGAAATATTTGTCAGGATCAACCGGGAGGGCACTCCGTTAAGTCGGTCAGATTTAATTTTTAGTATGATAAAGCTGAACTGGAAAGAGTCAGCTAATGAAATGCCTGAATTTGTCAGGAAGATTAGGGAGGGGAATGCCTTAAATATTGATGCCGATTTTGTGATCCGATGCCTTTTCGCCGTTTCTGACCTCGGAACTAAATTTGATGTAGATTTGCTGAGAAACAAGAAGAACGTCGAAGTTCTAAGAAAAAATTATAATATGTGCTGCGACGCCATTAAATCCACCGTGGATTTTGTTCAGCAATTTTGTTGGTGTCAAAACGACAGGCTGATTGGGGGGCTATTTACGCTTATCCCCATTGTCTATTATCTCTCCTATCAGAAAAAATATGAGATCCCGAATGATCAGCTATCAGATGTAAGAAAAGCCTTTTTTATATTTGCATTCGCTAAGCCTTTTTCCAGGTATGCCGACAGCAGAATAGGCGCTTATATAAGACAATACCTAAAACCGTTGAAAGATAAGAAGGACGATAAATATCCTTTGGAGAAGTCGATTGAGAGAGTTAAATATTGGGAGGGAACCGATAATGTCGAGAAACTTATTGATAAGAATGATCTGCTTACGCTCCATCTCGTCCAAGGCTTAAGAGGTCAAAAAATACAGTATGACGGCCATGCACCCGAAATCGATCATATTTTCCAAGATCTGTGTTGAGGGATAAGGAATATAGCGAGGAACTTATAAACCATTTTGCGAATTTTTGGATCCTCGCTAAGAACAAGAATCGGAATAAATCAAACCAGCATCCATCTCAATATTTTAAAGATGTCGATGATAAAATACTAAAAGAAGCCCTAATTGATAGAGAAATGTTGGACTATAAATGCTTCACGACGTTCATCGATAAGCGGAAGGCGTTAATGATAGCTAAGATAAGCGAAAAGATAGGATTGTCAGATAATGATTTCAATCAGGAAAAGGTCCAGCCCGAGGAATCCGGGAAATGATTTTTGAATATAGCGACCTGGCCGAAGCGGGCAAGCTTTTTGGGGGGATAGGAAGATTCCGGAGATTATCAGGAAAAGCTGCGTCCTCTACAATCTGGGAAAACCCTACCGGTGCCCGCCGGGAATCCAGGCGCTGGCCGAGGCATATTTGGGGAAGGAGTTGGATACGGCGGCGGTTGAGGCGGACTTGGCGAAGGGGATTATCGGCGTGCGGGCGTGTGAGGAGGGGAGAATCCATCAAGACGTGGATGAAGAGGTCCGCAAGCTCATCGCTGAAGGGTTCAAACCCCGGGAGATCGCGGTCATATCGCTCAGAGGGCTTCTATTCCCGGGGAGCATCATCCACAGGAAGAATGTCGGCGGATATGAGGCGGTGATGGCCACCGACGTCGAGATCGGCGGGCGCATCGTCTGCGACACGTTTCTGAGGTACAAGGGGCTCGAGCGCCCGGCCATCATCGTCACGGACATCCAGCATGAGGTTGAGCGGTACGGCGTACGGATGAATATTGCAGTGAGCAGGGCATTCGGGGTGCTGAGGGTGGTGGGCACGAAGGGCGAGATGGAGAAGGATGAGATATTGACGAGCATAGCTGGCCTGTCGGGCAAAGCAAGCACCTAACATTACCTTTATTCTGCACATAAGGCTCCCTCGGTTCTCTGCATCGTGCAGCAGAGAAAAGGCCTGCCCCGCCAGCGTCTTTTAATTAAGAGACTTGACAAAAGGGCAATGTGTTGTAATAATATTACAACACCAGTGAGTTGAAAGGACAGACCATGAAAGCCAAGCCTCTTTTTGGAGAGTATTTTAAGCAAAAGCGGATAGAAAAGGGATTTACCCTACGGGAATTCTGCCGGAAGTTTGATCTCGATCCGGGCAACATCAGCAAACTCGAAAGAGGGATGTTGCCCCCGCCGGAGTCAAAAGCGAAGCTAGAGGAATATGCCTCGGCTTTGGGGCTCAGGAATGGGACCGACGAATGGTACCAGTTCTTTGACCTGGCGGCGGCCTGCAAAGGGGTCATCCCGCGTGAGCTGATGGAAGACAAGGAGTTGATCAAGAGCCTGCCGATCATCTTTCGCACATTCAGAAGCAAGAAGGTTTCAAAAAAGGCCGTCGCGGATCTCATCGAACGGCTTAAGAAGACATAAGGAATGGCCAAACCGTGGGCAATATTTGCCAATCCAAATCAGGATAGAGAGGGATAGACTGACCGAATTGATTCCTTAAGGAGGTAAGATGGGAACCGATATCGATGTTAAGGAGAGATGGCGCCTTTATAAAGAGGCATTGGTGCAACGTTTTTGGACCTTTCAAAAAGCGCGTTACGGAGAGGAAAACCACCTTTTTGAAAAGACCGTCGTCGAGAATCCGAAAAGGCCGCCTGTATTCTTGCGTGAATATGGCCACGAGAACGTGCTCGTTAATGAAGATCTTGGGAAGGAAGTTATCGAGCAGGTCCGGAATCTGATTCCCGAGAGAGAATGGCACATAAAGTTCACTAGTATGACGAGCTCGCAGGCCTTGGCCCAAAGCGTATTCGGGAACCTTAAAGCTCAAGATAAAATGGGCTGTCTATCAGGCCTTTTAGGAGACGACGGGAATCCGCTGTTCATCACCGGCGAAGCTACCGGTGGCAACCTGGAAATGGAGAAAACTATTCTCTACTTGGGAGAGACGTGACGTAAAACCAGGATAGACGCTTTCTTTGGGGGCGCGCACCAAGTGGCTGTGGAATGCAAACTGACTGAGACCGAAGTTGGGCCCTGCTCGCGGCCGAGGCTGCGCCGCAACGCACCGATTATTGCGATGAATATTGTGATGGTCGCTATGCCCGGCAGCAGAACAGGCAGGAACGATGCTCGTTAACACACATCGGCGTTAGGTATTGGGAACATATACCGAGCTTTTTCAAATGGGACCCTCTGGTTGATCATAATCCATGTCCATTGAACCGAACATATCAGTTAGTGCGTAATGTGCTGGCCGCCTGTATGAAGCCTAGGGCGGGCAGCGAGAATGAACCCGCGGCGACCGATGGCCATGCAGTTTTGCTCTACGATGAGCGGAATCCTCAGTTCCAAGAAGGTGGCGAGGGTTGGCAGGCCTGTTCGCGAAGTGAAGGAGGGGCTGCGGAACCCATCGCTCCTTCAATCCTGCACTTGGCAGCACGTTATAGCCGCTATGGCCGGGGACAAAGATCTCGCTTGGCTTGTCGACGCTCTTGGGGAGAAATATGGCCTGGAAGCAAGGAGTCGGTAGGGATTCTTATCGAGATTTCGGAACAGACGATTTCCATACGCCGGACCAGCTTGTCGCTGCCGCGACTCAAGCCTTCCGTAGCCGGTTCGATTCTGCAGAAATCAACCGTCCGTACAATGGCGCCAGCGTTCCTGCCGCCTTTCTCCGCCAGGACCGGCGTGTGCATTCGATCATGGTCGAAGTCAACCGAGCCGTGTACATGGATGAAAGGACGGGCGAGAAGATCGCTTCTTTTGATGTCCTTCGGAGTAAATTAGCGGGGGCTCTGGGCCAAATCATACGATCGATTGGCTCCGCATGGGCCCTGAGTGCTAAGGAGGCAAATCATGTACATCGATTCTGCCGCATATAGGGAATTCCAGGAAAAAGCGCCGAGAATACAGCTGCGCCGCGAGAAAAGAGCCTATGTCACCTCACGTCACTCCTGGTGATTTTCGGCGTGCTTGATTTTCTAACGTGGCTGAGTAAATGCACTCGGCACGTTGAGTAAAACACGTTTTCTCGGGGGAAAATGATGTATAAAAGGCCTCAATTTGCCGCCATTGTCTAATTCACTCTCTACTCGATTCGGTTAAGGGAGACGGCCGTCTTTCTCTCGCCTGTGGTAGGTGTCGGCCTCGGGGCGGCGGTTAATGATGTTATCCATGTGCCAATAGGTATAGCCGCAGAAATCGAAGTAGATCTGCATGGTCCTATAGAAGTGTGATTTATAGCCGTTTTTATCGATGTACTCCGCAAATTCCGCGAACAGCATCGGATCGACCTTCTCCCGAACAATGTACTCATGCGGCCAGGTCTTCGCGTAGGTCTTTGCGAATGTCCACGGCGTCTGCTCGATAAATTGCACTATTGGTTCCGGCAATTGCGTAGCCGGTCGAAGCTTATTGTCGCCGCTGCGAGCACCTTCTTCCGCCACTTTGCCCTCCCTTATTAAACTTGCCATAATATATTAGCGGATCAGGACAGCCTGTCAATTCACCCTAAGGGTGAACAAACGCTTGACATCGGACGCCTATCGGCTTATCATAATATCATTCACCCTAGGGATGAATAGGCGATTGTGCGTTGGCAGGCAATAGGTGGAAGTCAGATTTCGCACAAAGAAGCTCCAGAAGTGCTACGAGGACTCTCGGTTTGGTTGTCGCATATGGGGAGAGAAGATTGCCGGGAAGTTTATCCAACGGATCGATATCCTGCAGGATGCCTCGGATATGGAAGTCATTCGCCGGCTTCCGGGATTGGACTGCCATCCCTTGAAAGGCCGAAGGGAGGGGCAATATGCAGTTACGCTTCATGACCGATGGCGTCTTGTTTTCACGCTGGAAGGCCAAAGCGCCAATGTTATTAGAGTGGAGGAAGTGAGCAAACATTATGGCGACTGAAAAACGATTCTATTCTGACTTGCCGATCCCTCCGGGTAATTACCTCGCCGAAGTCTTGGGGGCCAAGGGGATGACTCAGGCCGAATTGGCCAGGCGCATCGGGCGTCCCACCCAGGCAGTCAACGAGATCATCAAAGGCGAAAAAGCGATCACGCCCGCGACCGCTCTCCAACTCGAACGAGCCCTCGACGTGCCCGCCCACATCTGGACCGGGCTCGAAGCCCGCTATCAGCTCATTAAGGCCCGGCTGGAGGAAAGGAAACAACTTGAGAAGGAGACGGCGTATCTCGCACGAACGCCCTATAAGGAGTTGACCGAGTTGGGGTGCGTGGAAAAGAGCCGCGACCGGGAGCACAAAATAAGGGAACTGCACAGCTTCTACGGAGTGTCGTCGTTGGCGAACTTGCCGGCGGTTAAGGCTTATCAGGCATCTTTCCGCTGCGGCGGGGCGCGGGATGCGTCCAGCTATGCCTTGGCCGCGTGGTTAAGGTGTGCGGAGATGCGGGCCGCCGAGTTGCCGGCCGATGGCTTTGATAAAGAGAAGTTGAGGAAGTCTCTGAACGAAATCCGAGTCCTGAGTGCGAAGAGTCCGGACGAATTCGTGCCGGTCCTTAGGAAGCTTCTGGCTGGGTGCGGGGTCGTCCTCGTGCTTCTCCCGCATTTCCCGAAGACGTATGCCCACGGTGCGACGTTCTGGCTGAAGCCGGACAAGGCTGTTCTGCTGATGAGCATTCGGGGAAGATGGGCGGACGTTTTTTGGTTTAGCCTTTTTCATGAACTCGGGCATATATTGCTCCATAAGAAAAGGACGTTCATCGATGATATGAAGGTTTCGCCGGAATTGGCGCAGGAGGAAAAGGAGGCGGATCGTTTTGCGGCGAATTCGCTGATTGAGCGAGTGCGGTTCGAGGATTTTGTCCGGAACGCGGACCTCGGCGAAGCGGCGATTGAGGCGTTTGCCGGAGAGGTCGGCGTTTCCGCCGGCATCGTGGTCGGACGACTGCAGCATGAAGGGCTCATAAAGCAAGATTCGGCGTTGAACCGTTTGCGCGCCAGATATATCTGGAAAGAATGATGGAATGGGTAGGGGTGAAGGAATAAACATTATTTTAAGCGCTATCGGGCTGAATACTACAGACGCGCTTCAGGTGATCAGGGATCACGGTGATTGGGAAGTATGGATGATTTCTTTCTGGTGGTGGTGCTAAAAGTGAGCAGGGAGGTGACGGCACGGCTGTCATATGTGATCTTCGGGAGTGTCACGGGCTGAGATTTGCAAAGCTTCGGTGCACGGTGGCAAACGCTCTCAAGGTTCTGAGTCTCTGTATTCGGTTCTTATCTCTATTAACTAAGTAGTACAATAGTAGGGTGAGTTTTACGGTTACGGTTTGCTGGTATGTTGTGAAAAGGGATCTAAGAAATAACAGGAGGGTGAACATGTTTAGATAATTTATGTAAGTTTAGGAAGGAGAGGGGAAGGGAAGGAAAAGCGGAAGGGGGAGAGGAGAGAAAAAGAGTGCGTTGGATCGAAACTAGAAGACGCCCTCAGGGAACTTGTTTTGGTTCAAGGAACCTGACTCACTGCGAGGCGGTTCCAGCCGCAAGATCTCATTTTTCAAACTCGGAATACTTCTTGGCGTTGCCTCTCGACATCTCAACCGGATACTTTTCTTTGCTCTTTTCGAGCTTGTCGAATGCCGCTTCGAGAGGCGCAATGCCGAGGGAATCGGCCAGGCGGGCGAGGAATATCAGCACATCGCCGATCTCGTCCTTGGCTTTGGCCAGCTCGTCCGCCGGAAGCGAGCGGCTTTCCTCCGGCGTCAGCCAACGGAAGATCTCGAGGATCTCGCCCGCCTCGGACGCGAGGGCCATGGCTAGATTCTTGGGGGAGTGGAACTGGTCCCAGTCCCGCTCTTTGGCGAATGCGCTGAGTTCGCGAATCAGGTCGTCCATTGATTTGTTCATGTACTGTCCCTTCCGGCAAGTGCGCCGAGTCGAGGCCCAATCATAAAGCCGGCCGGAGGCGAAGGTCAATACTCTGAAGAGGAGTCTTAAGGACGAAGCGTAATACCTGAGAATCCCGTCCGGCCTCTCGCGTCCTTGCAGATAGAGGAAAAAAGAACCTTGCAAAACGTATCCGAAATGGGTACAATCGTACTCATTATGAGTACGAAACAGCTTACTCAAGGGCTTTTGGAAACATTGTTCGGGAAAACTAGGCGCTCGATTTTGGCCCTGCTCTTCAGTCATACGGAAGAAGCGTTCCATCTGAGGAAAGTCCTCCGCTTGGCCGATGTTTCGCCAGGAGCGGGTCAAAGGGAACTGAAACGGCTTTCAGAGTCGGGCGTTATCCTTCGCACGGTCAAAGAAAATCAGGTCCTTTTTCAAGCGAATCCCCAGTGCCCGATTTTCGAGGAACTTAAGAGCGTTATTACCAAAACAGCCGGGGTCGTGGACGTTCTCCGTGAGTCGCTGGCACCGCTGGCCGGACGCCTGTCCATCGCTCTCGTCTATGGCTCAGTCGCTCGGGGGAGAGCTGGCAAGGACAGCGACATCGACCTCCTCGTTGTCGGAGATGTGAGTTTCGAAGATGTCGTTGAAAACGTCGCCCGAGCACAGGGTATCCTGAGGCGTGAGATCAACCCCATGGTCATGTCACTCGCGGAATTCCGGGACCGGATGTCAAAAAACGACCATTTTCTCGCTACTGTCCAGAAGTCCCCTTTGATTCAAGTAATAGGAGATCCGCTTGAGCTTGGCCGAGTGGCTCAAAAACGGCTGGCTCATTGAGCACAAGACAAGCCGTCAGGAGATCCAGCATCTCCTGCGACTTGTCGATCGCGACTTAGTGGATTGCCGCAATTCAAGCCTGAGCGTCGACTGGCGTTTCAATTGATTGCCTACAATGCGGCTCTCCAATGTGCCAAAGCGGCGTTGGCCGCCGCTGGGTTCCGAGCGGGCAAGGACGCCAACCATTATCGGGTGATTCAATCGCTCAAGTTCACGCTTAAAGCTGAGGATAGGATCATCCGGAAGCTCGACGCCTTCAGAAAGAAACGGAATATCAGCGAGTACAATCACGCTGGGGCCATTAGTGCCATCGAACTGAACGAAATGATTGCCCTGGCTGACGACCTTCGAAAAACGACTGAAGCTTGGATTGTGGCTGAATTCCCCAGCCTCTGGCCGTAGTCTATCCTGCTGACCTCGAGCCTCCCGTCGAGGCGGAAGGCGTGCACCTTGCCCGGCTGAGTAAAGGCAAACTCAGCACGTTGAGTAAAACACGTTTTCTCTGGGGAAGAATGATGTATTAAGTGTAGTGGATTTCGTTAAAGGACCTTCAGCACTGGATAAAAACTGATAGAAGGAACGCAGCCCGCGTTCTTGACATTGTCCTTCGACAAGCGGGCGCTATGGGCAGCCTTGAGCGATATTCGAGCTATGAGTTCAGCCGAAGGTGCCGGCTCGTCTGCGATTCCCGCCGGGGCCGGGCGGCGAGCGTCATGGTGGTTGACCCGTTCGCCGACGC
This sequence comes from Candidatus Aminicenantota bacterium, assembly GCA_963727095.1. Taxonomy (GTDB): domain Bacteria; phylum Acidobacteriota; class Aminicenantia; order Aminicenantales; family Saccharicenantaceae; genus CAVSEQ01. The sequence continues at coordinate 9,227 of CAVSEQ010000002.1, forward strand.
TAAGCCCCGCCTTTCAAGGCGGGGACAAGAAGCGAGGCTCAGGGTTAACCCCGAACAAGCCCCGGCATTCATGCCGGGGACTCGAGGGGTTGACTTAGGGGTTGACTTATGGTTGACATACGCCTATGATCGGGTTATGAGCTATGAGCCGGTTTTCACCATTACGCCGCGTCTGCTGGGCCTGACTGAAGAAATCGCCGCCCTGCGCGAACGGATCCTGTCCGCCTCCGTTCGGGTCGCATGGATCCCGCGGTTCCAGAGAGACGCTCGGGTCCGCACGGCCCACAGCTCGACCGCGATCGAGGGGAATCCCTTGACCCTTGCCGAAGTCCGCGCCCTCGAGGAGGGCCGGGACATCCCGGCATCGGGCTCCCGGGCCGGGCGCGAGGTCCTCAACTATTTCGCCGGCCTGAGGTTTGTCGAGAAGAACGCCGGCGCGAAGCGCATAACCCACGATCATATCCTCAAGTTGCACGCGATCATCGCCGGCGGGGTCATGGACCAGGGCGAAGCGGGGAGATATCGGACGATGGCCGTGCGGGTCGGCCGTTTCGTGCCCCCTCCGGCGGCCGATGTCTCCGGACTCATGCACGAACTCCTGGAATGGTGGAACGCCCGGGCCGGAGAACATTCGCCGGTCGTCTCATCGGCCGTCCTCCACTTTCGTTTCGAGGAGATCCATCCATTCGCAGACGGGAACGGGCGCACCGGTCGGGCCGTCGCCCTTTGGGAGCTTTATCGCCGCGGATTCGATTCCCACCACATATTCGCCGTGGACGAATTCTACTGGGACGACAGGGCCAGGTACTACGCGGCCTTGGACGGCGTGCGGCGAGCCGGAGGCGACCTGTCCGGATGGCTCGAGTACGCGGCGGAAGGGATCGCGAAGACTCTCGACGATCTTTGGCGGCGCATTCAGGCGGTCAAGGCGAGTCATGGTGAAGAGCCGGTTTTCCTCGGACCCAGACAGGAAAAGCTGCTCCGCCTGCTCGACGTCGAGAAGGGACTCGCGCCGCGCGAGATCTGGGAAGCCCTCGGCGTAACGCGCCAGGGAGCGGCGAAGCTGATGAAACCGCTTATCGAGGCCGGGCTTATCCGCCGCGTAGGCGGCAAAAAGACCGGAAAATACGTCCGGGGCGATTAGTTCTGGGGTCGGGCCTCAGCCATTCTTTAAGAAGTCCTTTACGGACGCGTGAACGCCTCTCACAGGGATTTGAGATGTTTGCGTGCTGCGCGGGCGGTCCCGTAAATCTCTCCGCGCTCGGCGACCAGGTGCTCAATCTTCGCCCATTCCTCCTGCGTGTAAGAGTTCTTGGCCTTGATTTCGCACGGCATGAACAGGACCCCTTTGTCCGTGACCTTGAAGATCACGGTCGAGCCCTTTTTCAGGTTAAAAATATCGCGGATAGGGGCGGGGACAGTGAGCTGTCCTTTGGACGTCATTGTGGCTATTTCAATAATTTCCATGGATACTCCTTACATTCTTATAATCCTACATTCTTACCATACCTCCGCTTGAGCAAGTTGTCAACAGCATAATGATGAACGGTGGGAAGAATAAAGAATTCTTAGAGAGCGCCGTGCCGTTCGAGGAAGTCCGAGCGTCTGAGACAAGGGAGCGGTTGACTTCTGTTTCATTGTATTATATAGTTTCACCGGATGGTGAAAATATAAATATGATGAAACAATGGTTAGAAAAAGACCTCGAATCTGCCGCCAAAATGAGACTGGATTCTGTCTTTGGCGTCATTCCGTTTATCGAACTCAAGGGCTCCAAATCCAATGTCAGAATCGGCGACAATATGTTCGACCTCGTGCTTGATGCCGTTGTATCAGGCACGCCGATGAAACTTGTGGCTGAAGTCAAAACTCAAGCGGAGCCTCGTTTCGCGAGAATGGCGGCCTTACAATTCAAAAGCCGCATTCAAAACATCGAGAATGGCTTCGGGATTCTCGTCGCTCCGTACATCAGCCCGGCGGCCATTCAAGTGTGCCGAGAGGCCGGGATCGGCTGCATGGATCTCTCGGGCAATGTCTTTTTGTCTTTTGGCAATGTCTTTATTGAAAGAGGCGGCATGCCGAACGCTTTCATTGAGGTACGCCCGTTGAAGTCCCTCTTTTCTCCGAAAACGAGCCGGGTTTTGAGGGCACTTCTCTCGGATCCGCTTGAAGGGATGGCATGTCGAGGAATTATCCAGGGCCGTGGGCATCAGCCTGGGTCTTGCTTCAAAGGCGAAGCAGGCGCTCCTCTCTCAGGAGTGGATCAGAGAAGAAGGCAGAAAAGTCATTCTCCTCAAGCCCCTCGAGCTGCTGGAAGAATGGGCGAGAAACTATACCTATAAAAAAAACCGTCTTTTTTCGTTTTATAGCGGACTTTCCGAACAGGACCTGGAAACAGCCGTAAAAGGCGAATGCGAGAAAGGCGGATACCGTTATGGGCTTGCGCTGTTTTCCGGAGCAAGGAGGGTTGCTCCGTTTGTGCGATTCCCGAGATTCTTCTCTTACGTTGATGGTCCCATTGCGGACATCGCGGAGGTTCTTCGGCTCAAAAAGGTGGAGAGCGGCGCCAACGTGACATTGTTAGAGCCTTATGATGCCGGAGTGTTCCAGGGACTTAGGGAAATGGGCGGAATGAACGTTGTCTCGGACATCCAGCTCTATCTTGACCTGAGAAGCTACGGGGCAAGGGGGGAGGAGGCGGCGCAGGCGATATTGGAACAGAGGATAAAACCGTCGTGGTAAGTCGAAGCGATTACGACGAGCGGGAAGTGGACGCTTGCCGGTCCGTTCTTCTCGAACTCATTCACGTTCTGGGTGAGTTCAAGGAGCATATGGTCATCATTGGGGGATGGGTTCCAACGTTCCTATTTCCCCGGGCCGAGGAGCGTCACGTCGGCAGCCTCGATATCGATATCGCTCTGGATTTCAAGGAAATTCCTGATGATTCGTATCGGACGATACTGAGGGCACTTCTGAAAAACGACTATGTTCAGGACCTGCGCCAACCGTTTCGATTCTATAGGAAGATGAAGACAATTGATGCCTTCGAGATAATCGTAGAAATAGACCTCATGGCCGGTGAATACGGAGGAACCGGAAAGGGGCGGCGGACCCAGAGAATTCAAGACGCGAAAGCCCGAAAAGCCAGGGGCTGTGACTTGGCTTTTGCGAATTCGGTAGCCGTGACGATCCAGGGAAAACGGCCAGGAGGGGGGCGAGACCAGACCAGTTTTCAGGTTGCGGGGATTGTCCCTTTTCTTGTCATGAAAGGGATGGCCTTGTTTGACCGCATGAAGGAAAAGGACGCATATGACATTTATTACTGCATCGAGCATTTTGTTGGCGGACCGGAGGCGCTGGCCGGGGAATTCGCCCCGTTTTCGAAGAACTCTCTTGTTCGAGAGGGACTCGCCAAGATACGAACTAAGTTCGCTTCGGTTGACCATATCGGCCCCAAGTGGGTCGCGGACTTTTTGGAAATCGCCGACAAAGAAGAAAGGGAGATTATCATCCGCCGCGCTTACGAAAAAACGATGGAACTCCTCGAGCTTCTCGAAATTAGGGAGTGGCGGAGTTAGCGCCTCTTTATAAGTTAATCAATGCGGAAGGGATCAAACGCTATGAGGGGTGCAAAGCCGTTCTAAGTGCGTTGACGATCCTCGCCGGGTCGTTGAGGTCAGCGCGTCCGAACCCAGGCGGACCGGCGGGTCACCCGTCTTCCATGGTGCGGCGGACGGCCATGATCGTCAGGTCGTCGCCCATCGGGACGCCGGTCCGAAAAGCCGCCAGGTCCTTCAGGCAGCTCTCGATCAAGTCTTTTGGCGTGGCCGCGTTCCCGCTGCTTCCGGGCTGCACCTGCCCGAGGACGAGATTGCGGATCCGGTCGCTCCCGTACATCATGCCGCGGCCGTCGCGAGCTTCGGATAGCCCGTCCGAATAAAGCAGGATCGCCTGTCCGGGCTCGACATGGAACCGGCTTGTCGCGAACTGCTCATCGCAAAAGGCGCCGACGGGCAGGCTGGTTGGATCGATGAGCGCGACTCGTCCCTCGGCGATCAACAGGGGCGCGGGATGTCCCGCATTGCAGACCTCGACGTCGCCCGAAACGCCGGCTTTTCCGCATACCAGAGTGGCGTAGTGGGTCGGCAGAGTGCTCTCGCAAAATAACCGGCTGGCCCGCTCGACGAGCTCGGCCAGCGGCAGCCCCATCGGAATGAGCGTCCTGAACATGGCCTGGAGATGAACCATGAGCATCGACGCCGCGACTCCCTTTCCGGATACGTCGCCCAGGATGAAATAGAAATCGCCGTTCGCCGCAGTGACCAGGTCGCAATAGTCGCCGCTGACGATGCCGGCGGGCTCATAATGGTAGACCGCCTCCCAGCCCCCGAATCGGAAATAGGGTTTGGGGAGCAGCCCCTGTTGGATCGTGGCCGCCAGCCCGAGGTCGCTTTCCAGGGCGCGCTGCTGATTGGGCGTCAGATGTTCCAGACAGAACCGAGTGAGGGGATCACAGATCAGCCGGTCTGTCTCGACGGGCTCATGGCACACTTCGCAGAGGCCGTAAGACCCCGCGTCCATGCGGTCGAGTGCGGCGTCGACCTCGAGGATGAGGTTCTTGACTTGAAGGCTTTCGACACCGGCCGATGCGGCTTGCTCGAGCCGATGCCGGCGGTCGACGAGTTGCTGCCGGAGGATGGGGTCGACGCGGTGGATGGCGCCGTCCGGATCGCCGGGGTTGATTGGACCGCCGGGATTGATGGGGTTCGTGGCCATCGATGTACCTTCTGTTGCTGTGAGTCCGGGATAATTTTAAGACAGGCGGCGCGGATTGTCCAATGTGAATTACGGCCCGGGCGTTTTATAGTAAGATGTTCTCCCTGGAGGCCTACGACCATGGCGGAATCGATCATCATCATCGGCGCGGGCATGGGCGGCCTGGCCGCGGGCGTCTACGGCCAACTGAACGGCTATCGCACGCAGATCTTCGAGCTGCACAGCCTGCCCGGCGGCCAGTGCACGGCGTGGAAGCGCGCGGGATTCACCTTCGACGCGTGCATCCACCACCTCTTCGGCTGCTCTCCCGCTTCCAAGATCTACGGCCTGTGGGAGGAGCTCGGAGCGATGCCGCGTGAGCTGGTGAAGCCGGCCGAGTGCACGAGCGTGCTGTCGCCTGACGGCAAGCTTTTCCGCGACTACTATGACCTCGAGCAGCTCGAATCGCATCTGAACGAGCTCGCCCCGGCCGATTCGCGCGCCATTAAGGCGTACATCAAGGGCATCAAGGCGTTCACGGGAAAGGACATCCTCGGAGAGATGATGCTCGGCTCGACGGCCGCGAAGCTCAAGACGCTCCCCGCCATGCTCACGAAGCTCCGATGGCTCACGCCGACCATGGAGAAATTCGGCCGGCGGTTCAAGGACCCGTTCCTGCGGCGAGCCTTCCCGCTCCTCGTCTATTCAATGCCGAAGGCGCCGTTGTTCCTCCACCTCGTCCGGCACGCCTACGCCCTCAACGATGCGCTCCAGTGGCCGGTCGGCGGGGCGCTGCGGTTCGCGCTCGCGATCGAGAAGCGCTACAAGAGCCTCGGCGGAGAAGTGGTGTACGGCGCGCGGGTCGAGAAGATCCTGGTCGAAAACGGCCGCGCCGTCGGGGTAAGGCTGGCCGACGGGAGCGAGCACCGGGCCGACGTCGTCATCTCGAACGCCGACGGCCGAAAGACGATCATGCAGATGCTCGACGGGAAGTTCATCGACGAAAAGATACGGAGCGCCTGCGAAGAGCCGCCCGACGAGACGCCGTGGTCCGCGCAAGTTTTTCTCGGCGTGCGGCGCGACCTCGCGGCGGAGCCGTCGGCGATGATCATGCTCTTCGACGAGCCGGTAACGATCGCCGGACACGCCGCCGACAGCCTTGAGATGCAGATTTACGGGTTCGACAAGGCGATGGCGCCGGAGGGCAAGGGGGTCATCAAGGTCGAGCTCGTCGGCAATTACTCGCACTGGAAAGCGCTCGCCGGCGACAGGCAGAGGTACGAGGAGGAGAAGGAGCGCACGGCCGCCCAGGTCATCAACATCCTCGAGCGCCGCTTCCCGGGAATCAAGGGCGAGGTCGAGGCCGTCGACATCCCGACGCAGCTCACGTGGGAACGCTACATGGGCGGGACGCACGGCTTCGCCAACTTCCCGAAGCGAAAGGCGACGATCTGGAGCGGGCTGAGCGGCGCGGGGGGCGACATGACGCTTCCGGGGCTCGAGCGGTTTTACATGGTCGGGGTGTGGGCGAGCATGGCCGGTTCGCTATTCGGCAACGCGCTGTCCGGCCGGCGCGCCATTATTCGCGCCCAAGCGGCTGGAAAGGGAAGATAATAAAAGAATAAGATCCAAAAGATAGCCCGTTTTAGGTCCTCATCAAGGGCGAGAGATCATCAGAAACTAGGCGGAAGAGGAGCTTAAGCGAGTTATCATTCGGCTCATCGATTTGCAGGGTGAGAAAAAGCACTTGCCCTAGCGTTCTCCTTGTCGTGGGCTTTCCGTTCTCCAGAATATGGAAACGTTAAGAATTATAACATACCATTGACATATAAGCGGACACCAGTATAATAGTCATGGGAGGCAAAATTCCATGGCTCATTTAGGCTTGCGGATCAGGAAGTTTCGGGAGAGCCGGGACCTGAGCCAGGAAGCTTTGGCCAGGCTCTTGGGGGTTTCGAGGCCGACGATGTCGCTCATTGAGAACGGCCAAAGAAAAGTCAGCGCAGAGGACATCAAGAAACTCAGCGAGCTCTTCGGGGTATCCGTCGAGGCGCTTTTCGACGAGAAGAGGGAGCCTCAGATTGTTATCAGGGAGACGGCTCGCGGAGTACAAGAAAAGCGAAACCGAAACGCGGATCGATATCCCCCGGAAAAACCTCAGGAAGTTCAAGGAAGTCCTTCTCTACATCATCGCTAAAGTCGGCGCCAAGCCGAATGTCGGCGAGACGGTGATTTATAAGCTGCTGTATTTTATGGATTTCGATTACTATGAGCGATACGAAGAACAGCTGATCGGCGCCACATACAAGAAGAATAAATATGGCCCAACGCCCATAGAATTTCACAAGGTTACGAGCCAAATGATGGAGGCGAACGAAATCGTAAAGATCCCCGACAAGTATTTCAATTATCCACAGACGAAATACTTGCCGCTTCGAAATCCCGACCTGGCTCAGTTGAGCGCCAGGGAAAAGGACGTCATCGATCATGTCCTCGACAGGCTTTCCGATATGAACGCCGGCCAGATCAGCGAGTATTCCCATAATGATGTCCCTTGGCTGACGACCGATGAGGGTGCCATCATCTCTTACGAGGCCGTTTTTTACCGCACGCCTGCTTATTCGGTGAGGAACAATGACATCGGCGCCGACGTTCCGTGAGATCGCGCGGCTCCCCGAATTCGAACGCGACCTAAAGAGACTGGCCAAACGGTTCCGGACGCTCGAGGAGGACCTGGCGACGCTCCTGAAGACGCAACTCGTCCTTTTCCATAAATTAGGGATCGATAACAAGGGAGTATTCGAAATTCCCGGCATGCCCTTTAGCAAGCCCAGAGTATATAAGGTCAAGAAATTCGCCTGCCGGGCCTTAAAGGGGAGCGGGGCCAACTCCGGACTGCGGTTGATTTACGCATACTTTGAGGAATCGGATAAGATCGAACTCATTGAGATTTATTTCAAAGGCGACAAGAAGAATGAGGACCGGGACAGGGTAGTGCGGAATTATCGATAGGAAGCCGGCAAAGGACGGTGCGCCTCTAAGAGGTCCATAAAGGCAAAACAAACCGCTTTAAGTTCTGCATAACTTGGTCCGACCCCCATAGACTCACCCAATAGACTCAGCAATTGACGTTATGACGTTATAGCGTTATAATGCCTTGGTGTAGCGAGGTGCGATAAAATGGAAAAAGCCAGCAAGCGTGTCACCGTCTATCTTCAACCCGAATACCATCGAGCCCTGCGGGTCAAAGCGGCCGAAACGGAATACTCGGTCTCCGAACTCATCAACGAGGCCGTGCAGAATGCTCTCCGCGAGGATGCCTTGGACCTGGAAGCGTTCGAGACCCGCGCCGGCGAGCCATCAATCGCCTTCGAAAAAGTTCTCCAAAAGCTGCGGAAGGATGGAAAGCTATAAGGTCCTTATCAAGAAGTCGGGCGCCGAAGAGCTTGCCGAAATTCCGAGGAAGGACCTCGAGAAGATCGTCCGGCGCATCCGGGCCCTGGGGCAGAATCCGAGGCCTTCCGGCTGCCGAAAACTCTCAGGCGAGGATAGATATAGGTTGAGGCAGGGGGATTACCGGATTGTTTATGCGGTTGACGATTCGCAGCGGATTGTCAAGATTTATAAGATCGGGAATAGGCGGGAGATCTATAGAACGTAGACTGAAGTCCATCGAAAAGCGCTTGAGCGCCGAGCATCGGGTCGTGTATCTTGTCCGCGACGACAGGATTGACTTCCTCCAGGCCCGGTATCATTACTGAATTGCCTCCTGAAAACAGCAGCGCTAGTGGCGAATTGGGGTCGGACCCCACCAGTCGGCCTTGGTTTGCCGCACGAGCGGGAGACGGGGCCATGGGGGTTCTCATCCCTTGCGATGGTATCCTCACCCTTGAAATAGCCTCTCATGGTGATTGACGGGAATTGCCGCATCGGGAAAACTAAAATGGACGGGACGATGGAACAGGCTAGGAGTACATCATGAACATGAAAGAAGACTGGAAATTCTTGCGTCAGGGGCTTCTTGGAGTATTCGTACTTGTCGCCTTGGTCCCCATTGTCCTGATCGTCAACGCGGTCAGCAAGAACCCTGCACCACTTTCGCCTCGCGGCTACAAGCTTTGGGAAAGGACTTAAGAACTCTTCAGCAACGTGGGGAGCCTAATTAATTAGTAGCTCTGCTGGCGCGTGTCGGCTGCGATCATGAAGACAATCTTGCGGTTGTCATCGATCTCGTAAAAGAGTCGAAATCCGCCGATCCGATACCGCCATGTCTCCGGCTTGTACCCTTTGAGCTTTTTGATGTTGCGGCCGAAAAAAGGCTGCGTCCGGAGCTGAGGATAGACGTCTTCGTTAAGCCGGGCGATCACCTTTTCACGCCGCGGCCCAAGATTCAACCGAAGGTCGGACTGGAATTGTTCCGTCTCGAATACCCGATAATCACTCAACGAAGCGCCCCCGGTCCTTTTTGGCCTGGAGATGTCCGGCCTTAAGACGTTTGAGAAGGTCCTCGTCGGCGAGAATCCTGTCCATCTCATACCGGTCGACGAACAGTTCCTCTTCGAGGCGCTTCATGGCCAGTGTTTCCACGGCGTTCGAAAGTTTCCGGTTTTCCGATTTTGCGTAGGCTTTGAGGAGGCTGTAATTATCCTCGGAGATGCGGAGTGTGACCGTTTTGCTCATGATGCGAAATCCTTTGATAAGATGCAATTGTATTCTAAACGCATCACAGTGCCATGTCAACTACTCGATTCAATATTCAGCGGTTATTCAGACGGCGGGCAAAAGTCTATTTTCTCAGCCTCGTGCGGGGCTCGCCGGCGGGCGGAACTTTTTCAGCCTGAGGGTGTCGACGCCGGCGAAGGCGACGAGAATGAGCCCGGCCAGGGCGAGGGTAGAGCCTGTGACTCGGGCGCGCTTTATTCTCGCATCGATGTCCTTGACGAGTTTTGCAGCATCGGATTGAAGATCGGCGGATTTGGAGGTCATGGCCTTCGCGATGAGGGACGCATCGCGCGCGGCCAGTTTTTCGAGCCGGCCGATTTCGGAAAAATTGGCAATCGCGAAAAGCCAACAGGCGAGCCCGACGGCAAGGGTAATGATAAGGTTCCTTTTCTTTTTCTTGTATAGATCCTGCATGTGAACCGGCGCTCCTTGGGGAGGACTATATCCGCGGCTGACTCCGGCTGTCAAGCGCCGGGGTTATCGCCCGGGCGGGGTTATTTCATTGACCTCGAGCATCCTGCCGAGGCGGAAGGTGCGGGGCGCACTGAGCGTAAAGCGGTATTCTCATGATTGCTTAGTTTGAGGCAACTCCGCGCTGATAAATGCCAGAAACCGCTCGCAGTCCTTTAGGGCTTTTTCAGTTTCTTTGCGGAATACGAGGCGTTCCTCATACTCGGCCATGTTCTTGATGTCAATGACGCGACGCAGGCGAGTGCTGTTAGCCTTATATCGTTCGTCCGTGGGACTGACAGACAGAAGAAGGGCAGCGGCATCAACATGGCGTTCTCCCGCATGACGGAGACCCAAGGCATACGCACATAGAGCATCACAGGCGGATATGCAGGAATGGATCGCACAAATTGCGGCGGCATTCCAGTCGCCGCGGGCAAAGCTCTGTGCGGCCGCTCGACGGCATTCTAAGCCTTTCTTGAGATAGTTCGAATAAGATGAGCGATCGACTTTCTGCGTACGAAGTTTCGCTGTCACGATATCAGGGGACGGCTTCCAAGGGATGAAGGACAATTCCCGCCTCGATCTCGTCGTCGAGCCTCAGGCGGCCCCTCACTGTTATCTCAGATCTCGTTCGTAGATATGGGGATAAAGGATGGCCGAACTTTTCTAAACAAATAATGCTCAGATGCTCGAGGGCTGCCTCGACTTTCGCTTTTTCCACTTTTCCCTTGACAAGCACGAATAGATCAATGTCACTGCCGGGTCTGTCTTTTTGCCTGGCGACGGAGCCAAAGAGGGAGATTTTCTCAATCTGCGGAAGCGGCAGGATTTGGCGGATGGCCGTTTTCAGCTCCTCCAAAGGCGTTGGAATATCCGAGATGGACACCAGAGCTTTCGAGAAAACCTCAAAGGCATAGCTCCGTCTATTCGTTTTCCAAAGGACGGCGGTTCCTGCTCTTGCCGCATTGACCAAGTTCACGGCCTCGAGTTCTCTCATCGCTCTATTCACGCTCATATGAGAGACGCTCAGGATCCGCGACATTTCTCGCTCGCTCATGAGGGCTTCATTGTGTATGAGGAATTTGACTATTTTAAGCCTGACCGGTGAGAACAGGAATGCTAAGGGAGAAGAATGAAAGTCCATCGCTTGGCCTCTGTAACCAAATAGAGTCAATTGTAACATATTAGAGCCACAAGTCAAGGGTAACAGATGATCGCGTAGCAATTGACTCAAGAATTGGTTTTTTTGCTGATGAAAAAAGAAGCGGGACACGTACCTGAGGTACATGTCCCGGCTGGATTCCCACTGGGTTCCAGCAGGGCTCGATAGGATTGCCGGTTAGACCTCGCTGACCTCGAGCATCCTGTCGAGGCGGAAAGTGCGGAGTTCGCCGCGCTTGTGGCAGTAGGCCCGCACGCCTTCGAACGTCCGGCCCTGGTACTCCATCATCTCAACGGCTTCAGGCCGGATGCGTCGCCGTGATTTCGTGTCGTCGGGCTTGAGATACACGATCTCGAGCTCGCGGCCGGCACGGATCGCCTCGAGGACGAGGGCGCGCTTGTCCGCGACGGGGAGCGCCTCTTCGGCTTTTTTGTACTGGAAGCGCGTCAAGAAACGGATGATCCTCCAGTCCATCCAGATGTGGCTCTTTCTGATGGGCGTTTTGAGGACGATGCCCTCGAAGCTCGTGCAGCGGCTGAGCGCGACGTAGACCTGGCCGTGGGCGAAGGCGCCGCGCCCAATGTCGATGACGACCCGGTCGAAGGTTTTGCCCTGGCTCTTGTGGATCGTGACGGCCCAGGCCAGCCGTATGGGATACTGGGTGAACGATCCGACCGACTCCGACTCGATCCTGTCTCCCTCGGCCTCGTAGCGGAAGCGGAAAAGCTCCCAAGTGTTGGGCGAGAGTTCGACCCGGCCGGCATCGGGGATTTCGACGGAGACGATATCGTCGCCGTCCGGGACCTTGACGATTTTGGCGACGCGGCCGATCGTCCCGTTCACCCAGCGGCCCTTGCGGTCGTTCGTCAAGAGCATGACCTGCGCCCCGGGCTTGAGTTCGAGCGCCTCTTCGGTCGGGAGCGAGGAGCGGTCGAATTCGCCTTCGATGAATCCCTCGTAGCGGCTTCCCCGGCCGGGGAGGGAGGCGAGCTTCTCGCGATTGCGGGCCGCGGCCAGGTCGTTCGTGCTCGTCAGGGTGATGTAGAACTCGCCGTCGGGAGGCGTGAAGTCGGGCCGAAGGCGGCTGTTGAGATGGACCATCTGGCCGTCGTCGACCGAGCGGTTGCGGATGGCGTTGAGGAGGGTGATGAACGCGGGGTCGGTTTGGCGGTAAACTTTTTCAAGCTCGACAAACTCCATGTCGAATGTCAGCTCGCCGAAAATCTTGGCCGAGAAAAAGTACGGCGACTCGTAGCGGGGAGCGGGGGCGGAGAGGCCGGCGGAATTGCCGGAGGAGCCGTTGATGCCAGAAGTGCCTCGGTCGCCGGAAGTTGAACGGAAGCCTCCGGATCCGAAACCCGGAGCGCCGGCGAAAAGGCCCTTCTCGCGTCCCGTAACGACGGGCGGCAGCTGGTAGAGGTCGCCGATGAAGATCATCTGGAGGCCGCCGAACCATTCTTTCGGGCGAGGGCCGTTCAGGCGCAGGAACTTTTCGACGCAGTCGAGGAGGTCGGCCCGGACCATGGACACCTCGTCGATGACGATGGCGTCGAGGTTCCGGTAGATCGCGCCGCGGTCCGCGGCCGCGCCCCTGGACTTGGAGAGCTTCCGGACGGCGTCGGGAGTGATGTCGGGCTTGAAGCCGAAGAACGAGTGGATCGTCTGGCCGCGGACGTTAAGCGCGGCGACTCCGGTCGGCGCCAGGACGGCGATGCGCTTGAGCGTCTGCGAGCGCCAGAGCTCAAGGAGCGTCGATTTTCCGGTGCCGGCTTTTCCGGTGATGAAGACGTGACGGTCCGTTCCCTCCATGATGTCGAGGGCGTGGCGGAACCCGGGATTGATCTCGACGGCGTTGGGGTTGAATGCGCCGGATGCTTGGGGAGTCTGCGGCGTCTTCGGCGCTTGAGGTGTGCGCGGCGTTTGGCGTGCGCCTGACTCGCGGGATGTCTGGGAAGGACGCGAGCGCGGCGCCCCGGCGCGTTTTTCCATCACGGCCGCATTCTCTCCGAAAAGCGCGGGTGATGCAAACCGAAGTTCGGAGAAAAATGTGCGGACATGCTAAAGCGATCTAAGAATGACTCAGTTTTGCGCTGACGAGCCGGTTTAGGCTGACTCCCTCTTCGGCGGCCTTCATCGCCAACTCACGGTGCACTTCGGGTGGAACCCTTACGAGGAACTTCCCGCTAAATGACCTGCTGGACATCGGGGTAGGAGGAGTTTCTCCGTTGCTGCGTATGTCGGCAACGACTTCATCCACGATATTCCGTATTCCGTGAAGGGCGGCCTCCGGAGTTTTGGCAAGCCAGCTGAGACTCGGGAACTCGCCGCAGAGTCCAACGTATTCCCGGTCGTCCTCAGACCAGGTAATTCTATAGGTGTACCGGTCATCCCTCAGGCTCATTATTCTTCTCCAGGAGATCAATTGCCAGGAGCACTTGCTTTACCTGATAGGCCTTTGCCTTTCCTTTATGGCTCTGTATATTAATTCGTGGATCGCCAATCCACGGGGTTCGATAAATCCTGTGACCCGTTCGCCGACGCTAAGCCCCGCCTTTCAAGGCGGGGACAAGAAGCGAGGCTCAGGGTTAACCCCGAACAAGCCCCGGCATTCATGCCGGGGACTCGAGGGGTTGACTGCTTCGTTTCTGTCTGGGCATTCCGAAGTATCGGTTACAGATCTTACACAAGTCGGAGAAGCGAACATTTCTTGGGCTCTCCGTCATTCCCCTGAGAATTGTCTCGTCATGGCCTGTCATGATGATACCATTAATGATACTATTGTCAATGCCTATTTATTAAAATTGATAATCAGGAAGACGCTTTGGCGGAATGAGTTTTCTCAAGAATGGAATATCTGGGCTTCGCACGTTGCTTTTGAACGTCTCTTCTGACAAAATACTGTTAGAAATCCAATTAAGGGACACCGAAGATGAATCCATCCATTCCGAAAACGATGAAAGCCTCTGTGATCGACCAGTTCGGCGGTCCGGAGGTTCTTCACGTTGCGACCATTCCCGTTCCGGAGCCTGGCGACGCTGAGGTCCTCATCCGCGTCCACACCGCCGGCATCGGCGCTTGGGACCCCTGGCTGCGTGAAGGCGGCTCAGGCGTCGAAGGTTTTCCGCAGGTTCTTGGGACCGACGGAGCGGGAACCGTAGAGGCGTGCGGATCGAACGTGCGCCGGTTCAAGGTCGGCGACCGTGTTTGCGGTTTTTCGTATGACAGCCCAAAGGGCGGCTTCTATGCCGAGTACGCCGCGGTCTCCGAGGACAATGTAGCGTCGATTCCGGGCAACATCAGCATGGAGGAAGCGGGCGTGCTTCCGGCCAGCGGGATAACGGCCCTTCAGGGCCTGGATGTGTTGAAGGTCAGAAGGGACTGCGCGCTCATGATCTTGGGGGCCAGCGGCGGCGTCGGCCACGTGGCGCTTCAGCTGGCCAAGCGGATAGGGGCGCGGCTGTTGGCCATCGCATCCGGTGACGACGGCGTCGATCTGGTGCGGAAACTCGGAGCGGACCAGGCTGTGAACGGGCGCAATCCCAACGTGGTCGGGAGCGGTAAAGGTATTCGCCCCGAACGGTTTGGACGCCGTGTTGGCCTTCTCCTATCAAGATGTCCTGAAGGACGCACTGAAACAAGTGAAGAAAACCGGACGCATCGCGTATCCGAACGGGGTGGACCCGGAGCCCGTGGGTATGGCCGGAGTGGAGGTCAGCGCTTATGACGGCCTCCCCAGCCCTGACGTTTTCGATCGTCTTAACAGCCTTATCGCCCAGGGTCCTTTCCATGTCGAGATCAGCCGGACCTACCGGCTCGAGGAAGCGGCTCAGGCGCATCAAGACGTCCTGAAGCATCACCTTGGCAAGCTGGCCCTGAGGATCGCTGACTAAGCAGAGCTTTTGTCCGGGTCACGCAACCTTGGGCGCCGTGCGGCCGTCTAATAGAAAAAGGAGACCGGCCCGATGAAAAGAAAATACGCGATTGTTCTTGCATTCTGTCTGGTTCTCGGCTCGCGGAGCATCGGGCAGCAACAGCAACCCCAACAGGCCGCGTCACCCCAGGCGAAAATCCACTATGCGCCGGACAGGGATTATGACCTGCTCCAGGTTTCGCTCGATCTCCGCGTCGATTATGAGACGCTGACTCTTTCCGGCACGGCAGTCAATCGGTTGGCGCCGCTTCGCGAGGGGCTGACGGAGATCGTTCTCGACTGCGGTCAGAACCTCCGCGTCGACGCGTGCGCGATCGACGGGCGGCCGTCAGCATTCACGCGCTCGGGCGATAAGCTCAAGATCCCGGCCGCGGCGGCTCTCGAAATAAGCAAACCGCTCGCCGTGGAAGTCCGTTATTCCGTCCACGAGAACAGCGATGGACTGCATTGGCTCAGGCCGACATCCGCGGACGCGCAGCGCAAAGGCTTTTGGACGATCGGCCAGCCCGAACACAACCGCACGTGGTTTCCGACCTGGGACTATCCCAACGATTTCGCCGTCTTCGAAACCAAGGTCTCGGTCCCGGCCGAGTGGTACGTCGTGGGAAACGGCTCTCTTCAGTCGGACACGATCGACCCCGGTGGCAAAACGCGGACATTCCACTGGTTGATGGACCAGCCCTGTGCGACCTACCTCCTTTCGCTCACGGCCGGGCCGCTCGACATTGTCAAAGACACGTGGCAGGGCGTGCCGCTCCTCTACAGCGCTCCGCGAGGCAAGGGCGGATTGCTTAAAGACACCTTCGGCGAGACTCCGGAGATGCTGACCTTCTATTCGGACCTCTTCGGCGTCACCTATCCCTGGCCCAAATATGCCGAGTCCGTCATGTACGAAGGCGGCGGCGCGATGGAAAACGTCAGCGCCACCCTCTTCAGCTACGGCTTCCTGTCCAATAAGCGAGCGGGATTCCGGCGCAGTTCGCCGGCCATCGCCCATGAGCTTGTCCATCAGTGGCTCGGCGACCTCGTGGCCTATAAGAACTGGGGTGAGGTTTGGCTCAGCGAGGGTTTCGCCATTTTGTTCGGGCAGATTCTCTACGCCGAACATTGGCAAAGCCGGAATGAATTCGACCGTCAGCTCGAGGCCGACTCGCAGGGCTACTTCTCAGAAAGCCGCCGCTACAAGCGGCCCCTATCGGCCCGCCTCTACGCATCCCCCGACGACATGTTCGATAATCACAGCTACCTCAAGGGTGCGCTCGTCCTTCACACGCTGCGGAGCTTTCTCGGCGACAGCGCCTTCCGGCGGGGCGTCCACTATTTTCTGACCAAGCACCGGAATGAGCCCGTCGACAGCCATGACCTTTGCGTGGCGATGACCGAAGCGACGGGGACGAACGTCGAGCCGTTCTTCGACCAGTGGGTTTACAAACCGGGCCACCCGGTCCTCGACTATTCCTGGAAATGGGACGAGGGAAGCAAGCAGGTTGCTCTCGTGGTCAAGCAGACGCAAGACGTCAAGGACGGTACGCCGGTCTATAGCATCGGGGCATCCGTCGGGATGATTTCAGGCGGCCGACTCACCCGCGAGAGAGTGAAGATCGGCCAGACCGAACAGGAACTGCGCATCAATGCTCCTGCCAAGCCGGATGCCGTTCTGCTCGACCCCGACCATGAGTTCTTGCGCGAGATTCCGGAATACCATTGGGCTGCCGAAGAGCTCCCGCATATCCTGAGTTACGCCCCAAACGCGGTGGACCGGCAGGAAGCGATGACGCGGCTTCTCGGGGGATCTCCCTCCGACGAGACCGTGCGCGGCATCGTGGAAATTCTGCGCGCTGACAAGACGCAGTACCCGGTTTTTCGCTCCTTCCAAAAGCTTGCGGACCTCGGCCGGGCCGACATGCGCGCCTTTTATCGCGAGGAGGCATCGCACGCCTACGTCCCGCGGAGAATGGAGGCGATACGGGCCCTGGGCCGGCTGCCCAAGGACCCAGCCGACATCCAGATGCTCAGAGGACTGGTGAACGACCAGGAGATCTATGACGTCGTCCGCGCGTCTCTGCAGGCTCTCCGTGCCTGGGATGCGGCCGGAAACCGGGACGTCTTCAAGAAAGCCATCGTTGCCGCGCCCGACGACACGGTCATTCGCTTCATGGCCCTCGATGGAATCGCCAAAGGCGATGAGGAGACCGGAAAGCCCCGGCGCGATCCCGATCCGGCGATGACACAGAAAATCAAGAGCCTGCTTTCGGACATCTCCCGGGGCGTGACCGGCTCACCGCTCATGACCGAGGGGATGCGCAGCTTGGCGGCCCGCGGCGGCGTCCAAGCCTCGATCGCAGGCTGGCTCAAGGACGAAAAGACTTTCGCGTTTCTTGTGAAGGACGATAACACGAACCAAGGCACGATATCCCGTGGCGACAAGGTCAGCCGAACGCTCACCTTCAAGATGGAAACCGGGCAGAGAGTGATATACCTCTCGGTTTACTTCACGGCGGAAGGCAAAGTCGCCGGTCTCGACGTCTACCGCGAATAGTTTATTTGGGGTCGGACTTCAGTCCTTTCCTTGACAGCGTTTTTGGCCCGGCGTTATTATCGCCGCTGAAAGCTAAAATCGCCGTCAGCGAGGATCGGCGATCCGCTAGATTTTCGACCGCCAATAAGGAGGCCGGCCATGCCTGAGTATTCGCATTCCCAACTGAGCACGTTCGAGACGTGTCCGCTGCAATACCGCTTCATCTACGTGGACAAGATCAAACGCTACGAGGAGGGGGTCGAAGCCTTCCTCGGCCAGCGTTTTCACGATGCGATGGAATGGCTCTATGCCGAGCGCCGGTTCCGCGTCGTGCCGCTCGAGGAGCTGCTGGACTATTACGAAAAGCAATGGAAGGGGTGCTGGCGTCCGGACGTAAAGATCACGAAGGAAAACCGGACGGAGGACGATTACCGCACCCTCGGCCGGCGTTTCATCGAGGACTACTATCGGCGCCATCAACCATTTGAAGAGGGCCGCGTGCTGGGGCTTGAGCGCTACATCCGGTTTCCGCTCGATGCGGCGGGCCGGTATAAGCTCAAGGGCATCATCGACCGGCTTGTTTTGGCTTCGGACAGCGCTATCGAGATCCACGACTACAAGACGAGCTCGAACCTGCCCGAGCAGTCGGAGCTCGACAAGGACCGGCAGCTCGCCCTTTACCAGATCGGCGTCCAGAAGCTCTGGCCCGAGGCGAAGGACGTCAGGCTCGTCTGGCACTACGTCGCCTTTGACGTCGATATGACGTCGGCCCGGACCGCTGAGGCGCTCGAAGCGTTGAAAAACGACATCGCCGCGCTCATCGACCGGATCGAGGGAACGACGGTCTTCGAGCCGAACGAAACCTCGCTCTGTCCCTGGTGCGCGTACTGGGACCTCTGCCCGGCCAAGAAACATCTGCTGAAGGTCGAAGGCCTGACCGGGGAGCGCTGGAAGGAAGAGCCCGGCGTGAAAATCGTCGACGCCTACGCCGAGCTTGTGGCGAAGAAGCGCGGGCTTGAAGCGGAGATCGAAGAGTTCGACGGGGAGCTCGAGAAGGTGCGGGAGGCGGCGATCGCGTTCGCGGACAGGGAAGGCGTCACCGTGATCGCGGGCACGGAAGCGAGACTCAGAGTGACGGGCAAAGACAAAACGGTCTCTCCGGGCAAGGCGAGCCCGGAGCGGATGGCGCTTGAGGAAGAGCTCAGGGCGGCGGGAGTCTGGGACGAAGTGTCCACGCTCGATACGGCGGCGCTCGAAAAGGCCGTGGCCGAAGGGCGTTGGCCTCCTGTCGTCGTCGAGCGTATCAAGGCCTACGTGCGCAACGAAAAACGCTACACGGTCTCCCTTATCGAAAGATCCTAGGAACTACGGCTGTCGTTTCATCCGCTGCGCTTGGTAAAGGTGCTTGAGCATCAGCGCGTCGGTTTCGAGGTTGGGGCTCTCGCAGATGACCATGCCTTCGACGCCGAGGTCACGCAGGGCTTCGACCCAATCGTCATATCGAAAATCCGTTTCCGCGAGGTCCAGGTGCTTGATCTCCCCCTTGTCGCCGTACTGAACCCCCGCGATGTGGATGTGGGCGTTCTTGAGCGCCGACGGGCCGAGCTTCTTGGCGACCTTGGAGAGGACGCGGTGGAATTCCTGGTAGGAGTTGACGCGGCCCTCGCGGGCGTAGATGTGCGAAAAATCGAGGCAGGGTTTGAGCCCGTCTACGTCGCGGCAAAGCTGGAGGACCTCGTCGAGGCCGCCGAACTGTGAGCGCTTGCCCATCGTTTCGATGCGCAGTGTCACGGGAATGCGCTCGGTGCGGATGATCGACATCACGGCGGCGAGTTCGCGCTTGACGTTGTCGTAGGTGCGCTCCGGGGAATCCTGGCCGTAGAAGGCGGCGTGGAAGACGATGCTCACCGCGCCGCAGGCGGCGCCGATGCGGGCCGTGTTGAGCAGCCGGTCCTGGCTCTGGAGGCGCTTGCCGTGATCGGGGGAGTTGAGGTTGATGAAGTATGGAGCGTGGGCGCTCAAGCGAAGGCCGAGCGCTGCGGCGCGGGCGCGGATGGCGCCGGCCGTTTCATAGCCCATCTTGATGCCCTGGACGAACTCGATTTCGAGGCCGTCGAGGCCGAGCTCCTTGATGTGGTCGAGGGCACGGAGTGTCGAGTTGTCGGCGGCGGACATCGGGACGCCGGCGGTACCGAAGAGAAGGCGCCTAGGAGCAATCAGCATCGGCCTCTCCACTCGATCCCAGAAACTGGCTGACGATCTGCATGGCACAGAACTCGCCGCACATGGAGCAGGCCTTCGTTCGAGATTTTCGCAGCTTGCGCACGGCGCCGAATTTTTTGGGGTCGAGGGCGAGCGCCTTTTGGGCCTCCCAATCGAGGTCTTTGCGCGCCTTGGACAGGGCGCGGTCGCGCTCGACGGCGCCTGGGACTTTCTTGACGATGTCGGCGGCGTGGGCCGCGATGCGCGAGGCCATGAGACCTTCGCGGACGTCGTCGAGGGTGGGGAGGCCGAGGTGTTCGGCCGGGGTTACATAGCAGAGGAAATCGGCGCCGGCCGCAGCGGCGATGGCTCCGCCGATTGCCGCGACGATATGGTCGTAGCCGGGGGCGATGTCGGTGACGAGCGGGCCGAGGACGTAGAACGGCGCACCCTGGCAGACGCGTTTTTCGAGGCGTATGTTCATCTCAACCTGGTCGAGAGGGACGTGGCCGGGGCCCTCAACCATGACCTGGACGCCGGCGTCCCAGGCGGCGCGGACGAGCTCCCCGAGCGTCAGGAGCTCCTCAATCTGTGGGCGGTCGGTGGCGTCGACGATGGAGCCGGGGCGGAGGCCGTCGCCGAGGCTGAGGGTGATGTCGTGGCGGTGCGCGATCTCGAGGAGGCGGTCGAAGCGGGCATAGAAGGGGTTCTCCTTGCCCTGGTGGAGCATACAGGCCAGATGGAACGCGCCGCCGCGCGAAACGATGTCGGCAACGCGGCCCTGCTTTTTCAGGCGATCGATGGCTTTGAGAGTCAAGCCGGCGTGGACGGTCATGAAGTCGACGCCCTCGGCGGCCTGGGATTCGATGGCGTCGAAGAGCTCATCTTCGGTCATGTCGACGATGCTGCCGTGCCGGTCGATGGCCTTGACGGCCGCGCCGTAGATCGGGACGGTGCCGAGCGGAACGGGGCAGCGGGAAAGAATGGCCTTGCGGATTTTCTTCAGGTTGCCCCCGGTGCTGAGGTCCATGACGGCGTCGGCACGGTATTCGAGGCTGAGACGAAGCTTTTTGAGCTCATCGGCGAGCGATGGGAAGTCGCGCGATGTGCCGAGGTTGACGTTGACCTTGGTCCGCAAGCCGCAGCCGATCGCGGCCGGGGAAGCGGGGGAATGGGCGGGATTGAACGGGATGACGGCCTTGCCCTCGGCGACGAGCTCGGCCAGAGAAGCGGCCGCGACTCCTTCGATTTTGGCGGTTTGCCTCAGGACGGGAGTGAGGACACCTTTCCTTGCCTGTTCGATCTGCGTCATGTTTAGTCTTTCCAGGGGCTGCTTTCTTGGAGTAAGTCCAAGTATAAATGAGGGTCCGGAGACTGTCAACATAGGGGCGTCAAGAAAGGGCCAGGTCTACTTTCTGCTAAAAAGTAGCAGAAAGTAGACCTGGCCCCTTCTTATTCTTGCTTAAAACTCCCAATAATCTTATAGTAATTCCGTGCTTTTTTGCCAAAAACGGCCACGGTGCGCGCCGTGCGCCGGAATGCGCGGCCCGATCGCTTTTCCCCCGGCAGCACCCCGGAAAATAAGCTGATGGTGTTGCATTCCCCCGGAAATTCACGGGGACGGGGCCCCGCTCAACATTCCCGCCCAAAAATGGGGGTGAGGCTGCTTCATCGCTCCTCACCCCAAAGGGTGATGAAAAGCAGGGGAAATTCACCCTGGGATTCATCCGGCCGGACGATTGCCAGCATAGGCGGCGGGACCTATCATGGCCCCGAGATGCGACCAGTATACCGGCCCTCAATTACGCCCGACCGCAAGGTGACCATTACGCCGGTTTGTTTTTGCAATAGCCTCTGATTTTTAAGAAAAACTTAAACGCAAAGAGCCGCGTTTTGTCCATCGGCGGTAGCTTGTAAAAATGGACCCTTGCATGAAGCCGTTTGACACCCAAAACACATCGCCCCAGCCCGGCGCCGACCGGCCGCAGCCTGCTTTCGAAATCAAGCCCGGCCTTCTCGCCCGGAACACGATCCTGAACATGATCGGCCTCGGCCTCCCCATGGTCGTCGGCATCCTGGCGATGCCCTTTACGATCCGCCTCCTGGGCACGGAACGGTTCGGGATCCTTTCGCTCGTCTGGGTCGTCGTCGGCTACCTCTCGTTCTTCGACCTCGGCCTCGGCCGCGCGACGACAAAATTCATCGCCGAATCGCTCGGCCGCGGCGAGACCGAGAAGGTCTCCCGGATTCTCTGGACAACGGTTTTCTTCCAGACGCTCCTCGGCCTGGCGGGGACGGCCATTCTGGCCCTCGCGACGCCCCTTCTCGTCGACCGCTTCCTGCACATCGATCCGCGCTACCTCGCTGAGGCCCGCGTTTCCTTCATCCTGATCGGCGTCTCCCTCCCGGTCGTCCTGGCCTCGGCGTCCTTCCGCGGCGCCCTTGAGGCCCGCCAGAGATTCGATCTCGTCAACATCGTCAAGGGAACCTCGAGCACGTTGAACTATCTGCTGCCCCTGGCCGGCATCGCCCTCGGCTTCGACCTGCGCGGCATCGTCGCCCTTCTTGTGGCGTCGCGGATCGTCATCCTCGCGGCCTGGATCGCGCTCTGCATGAAAACGTTTCCGACGCTGCGCGCGAACATGGCCGTCCGGAAAGAGAACCTTCCCGTTCTCCTCAAGTTCGGCGGCTGGGTGACGGTCTCCAACGTCGTCCAGCCCGTGCTCAATTACCTCGACAGATTCCTCATCGGGTCCCTCGTGAACATGAGAGCCGTTGGATATTACGTCGCCCCCTACGAAATCATCACCAAGGCCGGTATCCTGCCCGGAAGCCTGGTGCTGACGCTCTTCCCTTCGTTCAGTCATTTCCAGGGACGCGACGAGCACGAGAGGACGAAAACGCTCTTCAGCTACGCCGTGAAATACCTGATCATCGGGATCGGGCCCGTATCGGTTCTGCTCGTCTTCCTGGCCCGTCCCATCCTCCGGATCTGGCTGGGCGCCGATTTCGCCGCGAGGAGCACGCCCGTGTTCCAGATCATGGCGGCCGGTTTTCTCATCACGTCGCTCGCGGATGTCGGCCTGGCCTTCATCCAGGGGATCGGCAGGCCCGACCTCACCGCCAAGATCCACACCGTCGAGCTTGTCCTCTTTGTTCCGCTGGCCTGGGTATTCATCAGGACCTGGGGCATCACCGGCGCCGCGGCAGTCTGGGGGCTGCGCGTGACCTTCGACCTCATCGCGCTTTACACGCTGGCCTGGAGAGTCGGCAAAATGCGATTCACCGCCCGCGAACTCTTTGAGAGGGGCATCCCGCAGGGAATCGGGGCCCTGGCCCTTCTCGGTTTCGGCGGCTGGCTCATCCTGAGCCTCCATGTGACGCCCTACTCGATCGCCGCACCGCTCGCGGTGTTTCTCGTGCTGTGCATGGCGTTTGTCCTGACCAAACAGGAAATCGCCTGGCTGCGCTCAGGCCTCGCCCACGTCCTGGGTGGAGCGCAAAGACGGAGACAGGGAGCATGAAAGAACGCCCGGCCATCGCGCTCGTCCATCCTCAGCTCGTCGAGGGCGGCGGGTCGGAGGCCTGCGCCCTTTGGTTGCTCCACGCACTCCAGCACGACTACCGCCTGACGCTCGTCACCATGGGGCATCCCGATTTTGCCTCGCTGAACAAAGCCTACGGCACGAGCATCGACGATGCCAAGATCACTTGCCGCTCTTTCCCGATTCCGGCCGGGACGCGCCGCCGGTTTGCGGCCCTGCGCGGTTACCGGCTCGCCCGCTACTGTCGCAAGCATGCCGGCGATTTTGACGTGCTGATCTCCGCCTACAACGTCATGGACTTCGGACGGCGCGGCATCCAGTGCATCGGCGATTTCTCCTTCGATGACCCATCGCGGCGCGGGTTGTTCCCGAAAGCAGGCGTCGGCGGAAAACTTCTCTACCAGGACTCGCTTTGGCGTTCCGCCTATCTCTGGCTCGGCCGGGCCTTGTCAGGGACGACGGAAGCCGGCTGGAAACTGAATCTCACGACCGCCAATTCAAATTGGACACGAGACCTCCTCAAGAAGCGGTTCGACCTCGACTCGGTCGTGGTCTATCCGCCGGTCCATGACGGCGTCGCCGATGTTCCCTGGGAGGAGCGGGAGGATGGATTCGTCGTCATGGGACGTCTCGTGCCTGAAAAAGGGATCGAGTCGGTCATCGCCATTCTCGATGAGGTCAGGCGTCACAAAGACGTCCATCTCCATATCCTCGGCCGGAGCGACGACCCCGTGTATGCCAGGCGGATCGAGGCGCTCGCCTGCGAACGGAGCGCATGGGTCCGCCTCGAAGGCGGGATCTATGGGCCGGAGAAAACGGCCTTTCTCGCCCGCCACAAGTACGGCATCTCCGGGTGCCGGAATGAGGCGTTCGGCGTCGCGGTGGCTGAAATGGCAAAAGCCGGGTGCCTCGTCTGGGTGCCCGAGGGCGGGGGACAGGTGGAGATCGTCGATCAAGCGGACCTTATCTACGCCGACAACGCCCAGGCTGTCTCGAGCATCCTGGCCGTGCTCGGCGACCCGTGGAAGGAAGCGGCCCTCCGGAGCCATCTCGCGGGACGGTCCGAGGCCTTCTCGGCCGACAGGTTTGTCCGTGAAGTCCATACCCTCATCCGGGAGTTTGTGGAAGGCAGCAGAGGCGCTCATGCCTGAGATCTCGTTCGTCGTTGCTACCAAAGACCGGCCGTCCGAACTCGTCCGGATGTGGCGAAGCCTGAATGGTCAGACCCGGCCGCCGCGCGAGGTTGTCATCGTCGATGCCGGAACGGCGCCGGCGCCGCTCGGCGAGATGGATCAAAGCCGCATCGCGCTTACCTACCTCAGAGTTGCCAGACCGTCGGCGACGCGGCAGCGCAACCGGGGGATCGCGGCCGTCCGGCCGGATGCCGAGCTCATCGGTTTTCTCGACGACGATGTCGTCCTCGAAAAAACCGCCGTCGAAGAGATGCAGCGGTTTTGGACCCAGGCCGGAGATGACGTCGGCGGGGCCGCTTTCAACATGCTCAACCACCCGCCGCTCGCCTGGCCCGCGCTCAAGCTGACTTCCTTCGTCGAAGCCGTCGGCCTTTATTCGCGCCGGCGCGGCGCCGTATCGCCGGCCGGTTTCCAGACCATGATCAGCCGCATCGAGACGACGCAATGGAGCGACTGGCTGCCGAGCGGCGCTTCGGTTTGGCGGCGAAAGATTTTTGACCGGTATCGTTTCGACGAGTGGTTCCAGGGCTACAGCTACCTCGAGGACCTGGATTTCAGCTACCGCGTCGGCAAGGCCTGCCGGCTGGCCGTGGTCGCGCCGGCCGGATACTATCATTTTCCCGCCGGATCGGGCCGCGGCAACGGCTACCGGTTCGGCGTGCGCGAAATCCTGCACCGCGTGTATTTCGTGCGCAAACACCGTGAGCTTTCACTCGGCCGGTGCTACCTGGCGCTCAGCGTGAGGCTCCTGATGAACGGCATACTGGCGTTCGGGGAAACGAGCCCCTATTATTTCGAACGTGCCGTCGGCAATGTTGTCGGCCTGGCCATGGCGCTGGGACGGATGGTCCCTGGCCCGCAGCCCGACAAAGCCGCGGTGAAGGCGTAAAGGCGCAAACCCAATGGACGACACGACTCAGGAGACCGGCATGAAACGATTGAAAGTCCTGGTGTCGGCCTATGCCTGCAATCCGATGGGCTCGCTCGAGCTTCATCCCGGAGAGGACCTGACCGGCTGGCGTCTTGTTCATCAAATCGGCCGCTTCCACGAGGTCCATGTCTTGACGCACAGCTACAACAAACGCGGCATCGACCCGGCATCTCAGACGGCGCCGGGCTCCTCTGTCCATTTCCATTTCGTCGAGTTGCCGCGGCCCCTCATGGGTCTCTACAAGATCGAGTTCGGGCAGCGGATCTACTATTACCTTTGGCAGATCAAAGCCTGGTTCGAGGCGCGCAAACTCCACCGGAGTATCGGCTTCGACATCGCTCATCACGTGACGTTCGGCAACGACTGGCTCGCGAGCTACATCGGGGCCTTCCTTCCGGTGCCTTACGTTCATGGGCCGGTCGGCGGCGGGCAGCGGACGCCGCGCGGCCTTATGTGCGAATACACGTTCGGCGGCCGGCTCTCCGAGTGGGGAAGGAACGCCGCCCAGTGGTTTGGGCGCCATGACCCGGTGCGGCGGCTCTGCCTTCGCCGGGCCAAGGCCATTCTGGTGTGCAACAAGGAAACCCGGAACAAGGTTCCTAAGCCCTATCGGGAAAAATCCGTTTTCTTCCCGGTCAACGGAGTTTCGATCGAGGATTTCGCCGTCGGCTCCAACCCCGGCCCGGAACCTCGTCCATTCCGCGTCTTCATGGCCGGGCGTTTCCACAGGCTCAAAGGCTTCGCCCTGGCCGTGCGGGGCTTTGGAATCTTTGCCGGCCGGAACCCCGGCGCCGAATTCGTGATCATCGGGAACGGCGCCGAAGAGCATAACCTGCTGCGGCTCATTCGCGAGCGCGGGCTCGAGTCAAGAATCCGGATGGTCAAATGGCTGCCGCGCCAGGCCCTGCTCCGCGAGATGAGATCCTCCGATGTGCTTCTTTTCCCGAGCTTCCGCGACGGAGGCGGCGCGGTCGTCGTGGAAGCCATGGCGTCCGCCAAGCCGGTCATCGGACTTGATTCCGGCGGGCCGGGCCTGCATATCGAACCGGGCTGGGGCTTCAAAATCGAGCCGTGCCATCCCATCTATGTCGCCGAGGAAATCGCCTGGGCCCTGGAGAAGCTTTACCGCGACCGGGATCTGGTGCGGACCATGGGCGAGGCCGCCCGGCGGCGCGCCGCAGAGTTCTATCTTTGGGACAAACACGGCGAACGGATTCAGGAGATCTACAAGAAGGCGCTCGCCGCCGACTGAGATCGAAACATGATTTTCTCTGCCATTCTCTGGATTCTTGTTTGGGCCGGCATGTACAGCGAGATCTCGAAATTCCGTTGGGAGAACCTCCTCCAGAGCCCGATGAGCATGGTCCTGACACTGCGGCCGCTGATGCCGCTCATCGCCATCGTGGCCTGTGTCGTGATGCTGGCCAGGCGCGAACGCGTTTCGTTGGCCTTCTCACGGGGGCCCATCCTGGCCCTCGGCCTTTACGGTCTTACGGGAGCGTTTTTCTTTTTCCTTTCGCCCGACCCGTTCACCTCGATCTACTGGGCGGCCCTCTTCCTCTCGGTCGTCTTCGTCGCCTGGACGCTTGTCAACCAGGAAGACCCGGAGCGGCAGGCCAAGCTGCTCATGGACATCAACGCGTCGATCATCGTGGTCATCGTCTTCTTTTACTTCCTTGGGCCGCTCTGGCCGATCCTGCGAGGCGCGCCCAATCCGCGCCTTTACAAGCTGCCGTTCGGCTTGGGCGTTCAGACCGCGAACGGCGTCGGACGGTTCGCCGGAGTCCTGGCCCTGATCGCGCTCTCCCGGTTGCGCCGGCCTGAGATCTTCCAACGCGTCATGTGGATCGGTCTTCTCGTGATGGCGGTCGTCTCGCTCGGCCTGTCCGAGTCGCGGACGGCCATCCTCGGTTTCGTCGTCGGCTCGCTGTTGCTCGTTGTCGCCAACCGGAAATTCTCGTGGCTCATCCTGGGCATCCCGGGAGTTTTCTATTTTCTCTACATGGCCTGGTTTGTCTGGCGATTCAAAGGCAGCTTCGAGAACGCGTTCTTCCTCACCGGACGGGAAGGCACCTGGCGCAAGGCTCTTGACGTGGCCCTGCGCTCACCCCTTCTCGGCCACGGTTTTCATGCCGACAGGCTGATGCTCGAAGGCGAGCACGTCCATATGGCCTACCTCCACAGCCTCATCCAGAGCGGCGTCCTTGGGGCCATCTTCTTTGCCGGGGCCGTCATCGGCATCTGGATTATCATCATCAAGAACAAGGTTTTGCTGCGCCTGGCCTTCGTCGAGGGGATTGAAAACCTGCTCCTCACGGAGTCCATCGCCGTCACGGGCTTTTTGGCGGCCAGGAGCTTCTTCGAATCGACCGCCGCCTTCTACGGCGTCGATCTTCTGTTTCTCGTGCCGTGCATGTCCTACATTCAGATCTGGTGCCAGCTGAATCCTCTGCCGGAAGGTCCGGAGGAATCCGAAGAGGCAGTGGCGACAGCACTCGTCAAAGGCGGGGCGAACGGACAGGCGGTTGCCTCATGAAGATCTCCATCCATACGATGTACTTCCTGCCGGACTTCGGCAGCGCGCCGATCCTGATGAACGAACTCGCCGGCTACCTGGCAGGCCGCGGCCACGAGGTTGAGGTCGTGACGACCTTGCCGCGACGGCGGGGCGCCGACTTCGCACGCCTTGTGTATTCGTGCCGCCGGAAGGACGGCTTTACGGTCAAGAGGTTTTGGACGAACGCAACGCCCCACCCGATCGGCCGGCTGGCCGCCTGGAACATCTACACGGCCGGGGCCCTTCTCAATCTGGCCGCTTGCCGTAAGGGCGATGTCCTCTTCGTCAGGACGCCGCCGCTCCAACTCGGCTTTCCCGCCTATTGGGCCCGGCAGCTCCGGGGGGCGCGGGTTCTCCTCAACGTGCAGGACATCC
Organism: Candidatus Aminicenantota bacterium; assembly: GCA_963727095.1. Classification (GTDB taxonomy): domain Bacteria; phylum Acidobacteriota; class Aminicenantia; order Aminicenantales; family Saccharicenantaceae; genus CAVSEQ01. The sequence goes on from CAVSEQ010000002.1 coordinate 37,571, forward strand.
ATCCCGACCTGGCCATGCAATCCGGCATCCTGCGGAACCCGGCCGGCATCCGGTTCGCCAAATCGCTCGAAAAATGGGTCTACGGCCTATCCGACAGGATCGTCGTCATCAGCGACGGGTTCAAGCAGAACCTCCTGGGCAAGGGGGTCCCCGGCGCCAAGCTCGACGTCATCCCGAACTGGGTTGACACGGCCGTTATGGCGCCGCGGCCGAAGGACAACCCCTTGTCGAGAAGGCACGGCCTTCACGATAAGTTCGTCCTTCTTTATTCAGGCACGATCAGCATCAGCAGCAACGTGGCGCTGGAAAAAATCCTGGATACGGCCCGCCTGCTCGCCGCCGAGAAAGATATCGTGTTTGTCATCGCCGGCGAAGGGCTCAAGAAAGAATCGCTCCAGGCAAGGGCGGCCGCCATGGGTCTCGGCAATGTCAGGTTCCTGCCGTTCCAGCCGTACCGCGACCTGCCGTTCCTGCTGGCGTCGAGCGATGTCCTTCTGGTGCCGCTCGATAGTGAAAAGTCGCGTCTCTCCGTTCCCTCGAAGCTCTACAATTTCATGGCCGCCGGCCGACCGATCCTGGGTCTCGCGACCCCCGAATCGGAGGTCGCCGCCATCATCCGGGACAATGCTTGCGGTCTGGCCGTCTCACCCGAGGACACGGCCGAAGCGGCTGAAGCGATCCTGGCTCTCAAGCGTGCTCCGGGCAAGCGGCAGGTTTATGGCGCGACGGGCAGGGCTTACGTCAAAGCCCATTTTGATAAGGACAAGATCCTCCGGGCATACGACGACCTCCTGAGGTCGATGGCCTGAGGACATGGCGAGACCGTTATGAAGAAGTACTTGAAATACTGGCTGCCGCCACTCCTTTGGATGGCCTTCATTTTCCCGGTATGGAACAGGGCTCTCGGCAGCCCCCGGATCTACGAGGTCTTTACGGCCATTTTCAGGTGGCTTGTGCCTCATACGTCACAGCCTGCCGTCGATATGGCGTATGTCATCTTCCGAAAAACACTCCACGTCATCGAATACGGATTTCTGGCCTACCTCTTCACCTACGCCTTCCGGGCCGGGAGAAGGCCGAGGGCCAGGGCCGCCTGGTTTATCCGGGCCGGCGCCGCGGCCGTCACCTACGGGTTCCTGGATGAGTTCCTGCAATCCTTCGTCCCGAACCGGACCGGCAGCCCGATCGATTGGGCCGTGGACACGTTTGGGATAGCCCTGGTGTTGAGCGTGACGGCGTGGCGTGCGAAGAGAAAAGACCAAGGGCTCATTCCGCCCCCGGGTCCGAAATCCCTGAGCCGGGCCCTTTTCCTGAAGAGACCGTTCGACATTGGTCTCTCGCTCGTGGGTCTCATTCTCTCGTCGCCGCTCTGGGCCGCGATCGCGCTGGCCATCCGGATCGAGGACGGCGGGCCGGTCTTCTACAGCCAGGAACGCGTCGGCCGGAACGGCCGGATCTTCAAGGCCTTGAAATTCCGGTCGATGATCCGTGACGCCGAGAAGGACCACGGCCCCGTGCAGGCCGTCGACAAGGACCCGCGGGTGACGAAAGTCGGCCGCATCCTGAGGGGCACCGCGATGGACGAGCTTCCCCAGCTCATCAATATTTTCAAGGGTGACATGAGCTTCGTGGGGCCGCGCGCCCTGCGGCCGAATGAAAAGGAAGTCCACGGCGACCCGGACGAGAGGTCCATCGAAGCCATCCCCGGGTACCGTGAACGCCATGTGGTCAGGCCGGGGTTGACGGGACTGACCCAGGTGTTCCTGCCCGGAGATACGCCGAGGCGCAAGAAGTTCCGCTATGACGCGCTCTACATCAGGAAGCGCAGTTTCTGGCTGGACCTCGAACTCGTCTTCCTGTCGTTTTGGATCACCTTTCGAGGCAAATGGGAATCGAGAGAAGACAAGATATAAAGCCTGTGGACACAACGAACGAAAATGAAAATAACTAACGCGGCGAAACGTGCCGATGTCGTCGTTATCGGCGGCGGACCGAGCGGGCTTCGCGCCGCCGGCCGGCTGGCGGCGCGAGGACTCGACGTCCGTCTCTTCGAGCGGAAGCCGCGCATCGGACAAAACGTCATCTGCACGGGAATCGTCGGGAAAGAAGTTTTCGAAAAATTCGGCCTGAACCCGGCCTCCATCATCAGAGAGATCCGGACCGTGAGGCTTGTCTCGCCGTTCTCCACGGTCGTCACATATCAGCACCCCCGCTCGTTTGCTTTCGTCGTGGACCGGGAAGCGTTCGACGGCCATATCGCCGAGTCGGCGGCTGCGGCCGGCGCGACGATTGAACTCAACTGCCGCGTGCAGGACATCGCTGTCGGCCCGGCCGGCGTCACGGTGACCGCCCGCTCGGATAAGCACGACCTGGTCACGTGCGAGGCCGAAGTGGCCGTCATCGCCTCGGGTATCGACTACGCCCTCCAGAAGAAGGTCGGGCTCGGCTACCCGATGGATTTCTTGAACGGCGCCCAAGCGGAAATAAGTGACGCGGCCGGTGACGTGACCTCGATCTTCTTCGGCAAGAGCGTGGCCCCGGGCGCGTTCGCCTGGTCGGTTCCCGCCGCCGAGGGCAAGATTCGGGTGGGGCTCTTGACCAAGAGGGAGCCGAAGGCCGTCCTCCAGAAGCTTCTCGACGAGCGCTTCCGGGAAGCCGTTCCAAGCCTCGACGACGTCCAGATCCGGACAAAGGCCGTCGCCCAGGGCCTGCTGTCGCGGACGGCGGCGGAACGGGTCCTCTCGGTCGGCGAGGCGGCAGGCCAGATCAAGACGACGACCGGCGGGGGAATCAGCTACGGACTTCTCTGCGCCGACCTGGCCTCGGAGGTGATTGCGGAATGCTTCGCGAAATCGGACTTCGGGGCACAGTCGCTGGCCGTCTATGAAAGCCGCTGGCGGAAGGCGCTCCAGAAAGAGATTACCGTCGGCCAGTACACCCGAAAGATGTGCTCACGATTGAGCGACTGGCAGGTCGAGGGCCTCTTCCACCTGGCCCAGACCGACGGCATCATCCCGATCATTCGGGACACCGCGGATTTTGATTGGCACAGCGGTCTGATCATGGCCCTCCTCAAGAGGCTGTCCTTCATGGGCTTTTTCAAGGCCATGAAAGAGCACCTGGGCCCGGAGAGCCTCTCATGAGCAGCACCCGCCTGTTTGCGCGACCTGAAGGGCGAAACGGAAGAACCAGGACATGAGGAAAGTCGCCGGAACGCTGGTGTGGGCCGTGGTGCTGCTCGCCGCCGTCGGCCGGCTGTTCGCGCAAGACTACCGGACGTTCGCCGATGAATACACCGACATCAGCAGCCGCAAACTCATCCACGTGGGGCCACTGCGTCTCGTGCCGGCCTTCCATCTGTCCAACGTCGGCTATGACAACAATGTGTTGTACAGTCCCCGGGAGACGGCGGCCGTTTCCGACTACACCGCCACGCTCTCTCCGGAGGTCAAGGGGTATGTGCTGGTCGGAAAATCGATCATGCTTACGGCCGTTGAGAATCCCGAGTACCTGTTCTATGCCAAGGAGAAAGGCCTCCGGACTCTTACCAACAGCATCTCTCCGGGCATCCGGCTTCTCGTGCTGCGCTCGCTCGCCGTCTCGGCCGATTATCATTTTCGGCAGCACACCCGGCGCGCTTACAGCGAGTTCGGGATGCCCATCACGGACACGCAGAAAGGGGTCGATGGGCACGTCCTGTTCGAGACGGCCCGCGACTCGGCCATCGGCTTCTCCGGGTCCCTGGACGATTACCGGTATTCGGACCCCGCGGCCCCGGATCTGTCCTCCTACTACGCCGATACCCTCGACCGCCGGGAGCGGGCGCTGGACTTCGAGTTCTATTACCGCATATTCACCCAGAGCGTTTTCTTCACCAAGGCCGGCTACGAGGATTACACCTTCGTCCACGACGTTTCCGCCTGGCGGGACGCCACGTCCTATCAAGGGGTCGCCGGCATTCGCTTTCCGCTGACCGGACGGGCGAAAGGGATGATATCCCTCGGCTACAAACGGTTTGTGCCCAAAGCCGAGGGGAAGCAGACCTTTTCCGGACTGGTGGCCGACACGGACTTCTCGCTGCGGTTCGGCCGTCTCGGCATTGCCCTCGGATATGTGCGGGACAATTTCTTTTCGTACTATGAAACCGCTTATTACTACATCGAAGACCGGTTCAAAGGCGGCCTGTCGTTCTACCTCCTGCCGTTTCTGAGGCTGGAAGGGACCGTACAGAGCGGCGCCTGGAACTATCCCGATCCGCAGACCGTTTTCTTCAACGGGACGTCGGTGGTCGTCGATCGGCGCAGGGACCGCAACAGCATCGCATCGCTGGGACTGGCGGTCAGGATCACCGGAACGACCGGCCTCGGCGTCAGCTACAACCTGTACCGGCGGCGTTCGAACGCGCCGGGTTTCGATATCGACCGGAATTTTCTCGGCGCGTATATCACCTACGATTTTTAACGGAGCGTCCGAAGGAGTCGGCTATGAGAAAGATAAAGATCATCCTTCCCGTCATCGGTTTTCTCGTCGGGATGGGGCTGCCCGCAGTTTACGGCGACCAGTCCAGCACGGAATACCGGATCGGGCCCAAGGACGTTTTGGAGATCACCGTCCTCAACGTGCAGGATATCAACAAGCTCGCCGTTCGCGTTTCCGAGGACGGCAAGATCACGCTCCCGTTCCTGCAGGAAGTGGACGTCAATAACCTGACCAAGACCGAAGTCGAAAAAAAGCTGGTCCAGCTCCTCGACCCAAAATGGGTGCGCAATCCGCAGGTGACGGTTTTCATCAAAGAGTACATGAGCCGGCGTGTTTCGCTTATCGGGGCCGTCGAAAGGCCGGGGCCGTATGAACTCCTCGGCCGCCAGACCGTGCTGTCCGTCATCTCGATGGCGGGAGGGCTGACGAGGGACGCGGGGAACGAGATCATCATCATCCGCCAGCTGCCCGACGGCGAAAGCACCTCTCTGCGCATCTCGATCGACGATCTGTTCTTCAAGGGCGATCCCAAGCTGAACATCCCGCTCGAGCCGAGCGATATCATCAACATCCCGGTGGATAAGATCGTCACGATCTATGTCTTCGGCCAGGTCAAGAGCCCCGGAGCCCTGCAGGTCAAAAAATCGAGCATGCCGACGCTCCTTCAGGCCATCGCCCAGGCCGGCGGCTTTTCGGACCGGGCCGCCAAAGGCAGCATCAAGATCCAGCGCAAGGACGCCTCGGGCAAAGAGATTGATTTCACCGCCAACGCCAACGAGATCCTCAAGGGCAAGAAGCGGGACGTCCCTCTCTTCGAGAATGACACGGTCTTCGTGCCGGAGAGCCTGTTCTGATCGGCCGCCCCGACCGGGCGGGAGAGAATAAAGGGGAAAAAGCCATGAATACCCTGGTCAAGAAAAGCGAGAGAAAAGAGATCGACCTCCTCGAATACTGGAGGGTCGTCGTCAAGCGCAAATGGGTGCTCGTCACCTTCGCCGCCGTGCTTGTCGTCTTCGTCGCCGTGCTGTCGTTCACCACGACGCCGCTCTACAGGGCGACGGCTTCGCTCCTCATCGACGAGCCGGGCGCGAGCATGCTGAACATCCAGGATGTCCTGAACGGCGAGTACTACCGCCCCGACTACATGGGCACCTACTTCAACACGCAGCTCCGGCTCCTCAGCAGCCGGTCGCTGGCCGAACGGGTCGCCAAGAAAATCAACTTCGCCGCCCGGCCCGAATACCGGGCGAGCCGCACGTCGAGTCCCGACATCATCCGGGGGATCAAGGGCATTCTGTCGTTCCGATGGCTTGTCCCGCAGAAGAAGACGTCAGCTTCGCCCGTGACGCGCACGTCTCCAAGTCCGGACTATTCGGGCTACGCCTTTACGGTGCTCGGCGGCCTGAGCATCGCCCCCATCCCGGAGACGCGCCTGGTGCTGGTGAGTTTCACGTCCACCAACCCGACCCTGGCCGCCGATACGGTCAATACGCTGGCCGAGGAGTTCGTCAGTTATTCCGTGGAATCCCGTTACCAGGCCACGAAGCAGACCTCCGACTTCCTGAGCGATACGATCGCCCAGCTGCGCGAGGACCTGAAGGCCAAACAGGACGACCTCCAGCGCTACGGCAAGGAAAAAAACCTCCTCTACCTCAACGACAAGGAAAGCTCCGTCGTCAATACCTTTGCCGACGTCAACAAAGCCTATTCGGACGCCCGGATCGACCGCTACAACAAAGAGTCGATCTACCGCGAGCTCAGGAACCTCAACATCAACGCGCTGCCCGATTCGGTCAACAATCCCACGATCCAGAGCCTGAAAACGGCGTTCTCCGTGGCCAAGGCCGATTATGAGGAAAAGAGGAAGATTTACGGGCCGGAATTCCCGGAAATGGTCAAGGCCTCGACCCGGCTCGAAACGGCCAAGGGCCAGCTCGAGGACGAAATCCGCAAGGCCGTCAACGCCGCCGAGGCCGATTTCCGCGCCGCGGTCAACAAGGAGAATAATCTCAAAGGCCTCCTCGATAATCAACGGAAGGACGTTCTGACATCCAACAACAACGCCCTCCTTTACAAAAGCCTCGCGACCGAGGTCGAGAGCATCCAGACCCTGCTCAGCACGCTCGTGGCCAAGCAGAACGAAATCCAGGTCTCGAGCCAGCTCGGCGGCCTGCGGACGAGCAACATCAAAATCGTTGACAGGGCCCTCGTGCCCGGCGGGCCGTTCACGCCGAACACCAAGCGGAACCTCATGATGGCCCTCTTCCTCGGCCTTTTCGGCGGCCTGGGGCTGATCTTCCTGGTGGAGTTCCTGGACAATACGTTGAAGACGCCTGAGGAGGTGGAGAAACTCACCGGCCTCCCGTCGCTCGGCGTCATCCCTCATCTCAGCGCCGACGGGCTCAAGAAGCGCTACGACCGTTACGGCCGGTATGATTATTCGTACGGCAGCGAGACGGAGATCCGGGAGGAGACGATTCCCGAGGTCAGCGAGATCGAACTCATCAACCTCCTGTTCCCGAAATTCTCGATCGCCGAAGATTACAGAACCGTCAGGACATCGATCCTTTTCTCCCACGCGGACGGAGCGCCCAAGACGATCAGCTTCACGAGCACTCTGCCGCAGGAGGGGAAGACGGCCACGGCCTCGAACCTGGCCATCTCGTTCGCCCAGCTCGAAGGCAAGGTCCTGCTCATCGACGCGGACCTTCGCAAGCCGCGGCTGCACAAGGTGTTCAAGATGCCCAACACGGGCGGGCTCAGCGGCTTTCTCACGGGGAAGACCGCGTTCGAGGACGCGGTCCAGAAGACCGACATCGAAAACATCTGGATCATCTCGAGCGGGCCGCACCCTCCCAACCCGGCCGAGCTCCTGAACTCGAAACGCATGCGGGACCTGATGGCCCTGGTCAAGGAACGCTTTGACACGGTCCTGATCGATACGCCCCCGGTCCTGGCCGTCATCGACCCTGTTATCGTCAGTTCCATGGTCGATTCGACGATCTTCGTCGTAAGGGCCGGCAAGACGACGCGCCGGGCGCTGGCGAAGGCTGTGAACGAAGTGCGCAAGGCCAAGGCCGAGATCATCGGCGCCGTCTTCAACGAGGTCAAAGTCGGCCGACAGGGGACGAACGGCAGCTACTACCACTATTATCAGTATGAACACACCGCCGACACCTTCGGAACCGGCCGCACCGAACGCAAGCGCGGCCCCTCCGAGGCAACGACCAAGGAGAAACCCGGACTCGACCTCAAAGCGGGGGAGTGATCCATCCCGTCGCCCTGCGAATAAAGACGACCATGAAAGCACGAATCTTGTACTCTCCAGGCTCGGAGCCTGGGCCGGCGAGCGAACGCCGCTGGCGAATCACGCGCCAGGCGCTTGACTACGGCCTGGCCGCGCTGCTCATCTTCAGCCCGCTGCCCGCCGCTTCCGTCGGCGAATGGTCGATCCTCGTCATCGAGCTTGCTGCGGCGCTCCTGGCCGCTGCCTACGTTTTGCTCGAGCCCAAGCCGCATCTTAACGTCCACATGGAGCCGGTGCTCAAGCGAATGAGGATCCCCGTGGCCGGTCTGTTCGCCTTCATCGCCTTCCAGATCCTGCCCCTTCCGGCCGGAATCGTCCGCATTCTTTCGCCCGGAACATACAACTTCCACAAACTCTTCGACCCGGGGTTCGCCCGGATAAAGTTCATGACCCTTTCCGTCGCCCCGTCCCAGACCCTCACGCGGGGGCTGGAGCTGCTGGCCTATTTTCTGCTCGGATTCGTGATCATCAAAACCGTCAATCACGCCAGGCAGATCCGGGCCATCATAGTGATCCTTATCGGGATAGGTGTTTTCGAAGCCCTGTACGGCCTCTATGAGCTGACGACGAGCCAGCCGCGCATTCTCTTTTACCGAAAAGTGTTCAGCCCGAATTCGGTGACGGGGACATTCGTCAATCAAAGTCATCTCTCGGGCTACCTGGAGATGATCCTGCCCCTGGCCATGGGACTGGTCATCGCCAGGATGAATATTTTCTCGTTCGGCGCCAAGGGGCTAAAGGAAAAGTTTTTGCTTTGGACGTCCCATGGCGTCGTCGGAAACCTGATGATCATGGCCTCGGTCGTGGTGATGGGGCTGGGAATCGTGAACTCGCATTCGCGGGCCGGACTCTTTGTCCTGCTTTTCAGCTTCTTCCTGGTCGCCGGCCTGGGCGTACTGGCCTTCAGCCGGGCGGGTTTCCGGCAGCCTTGGTTGAGGAATTTCGTTCTCATCACGTTTCTCATCACTCTTGTCCTCGCTCTCTACGCGGGCATCGGGTCAACGATCCAGCGCTTTGCGCTCGATAACCTTCTCCATGAGGACAGACCGTTGTACTGGGCCAATGCCCTCGACATGATCGGCGACTTCCCGCTTTTCGGAACCGGGCTCGGGACGTTTGTATCGGCCTACCCTTCGTATGAGAAGCGGGGAGGGCCCGACCTCCTGCTGGTCCATGCTCATAACGACTATCTCGAATATTTCTCCGAACTCGGGCTGGTCGGCACGGTTTTCCTCCTGGGGGGCATTCTGTACATGGCGGTCCAGGCGTTCCGGGCCTGGCTTGAGCGCAAGAATCCGGAGGCCAAGGGGCTCGCCCTCGGCGGCATCGTTTCCCTGGCCGGGATGGGCCTCCACACGATCACGGACTTCAACCTTCATATCCCGGCCAACATGCTGCTGTTTACGGTCGTTCTTTCATTGACGTTCGCTTCGGCGTTCTACAGGAAGACCTGAGGATTCCGCATGAAAAAAGCCGCTCTTCTCACCGCCCTCGCCGTCCTCGCCCTTGTCCAAGTATCGCTCTATTGGAACGTCCATCTGTTTAACGCGGCCGTGGACTCGACGGCCGGGCCGGCCGACAGGGCCGAGCGGCTGAAGCGCGCGGCCACATTCAATCCCTGGAACGACAAGGTGTATCTCGAGCTCGGCAAAGCCTATTTCGACCAGGGCTCCGAATCGTTGGGCGACGAGAAGGTTCGCGACGCGGCCTTCGGCCGTTCATTGCAGAGTTTCCTTGCCGCCCTCCGTCTCAACCCATGCCAGGCCGCGACGCATTTTCAGCTGGCCCAAACACTGCAGTTCTTGACCTACTCTGCCCTCCCCGCGCCGATTCCTTTTTTCGACGAGTACAAGAAGGCCGCGCTCCTGACCGGCCACAACACCCAAATTTATTATGAGGTCGGCCGGGTCCTTCTCTCCCGCTGGGAATCCATGCGCGCGGAGGAGAAGGAATTTGCGGAGGACATTCTCAAGAAGATGCTGGCCGGAAAGGACGCCGAAAAATTCTCGGCGCTGCTCGAGGTCTGGTACCTCCACGGCCACGACTACGCGGTCATCGAGCGCATCCTTCCCGACGATGCGGGCATGTACAGAATCTATGCCGACTACCTCGGCGAGAAATCCCTGTCCATCGAGGTCCGCGAGAAGGCCCTGTCCAAGGGCGAATGGCTCGATTTCGTCAAGGCGAAAAACGACCTGGATCAGGCCCAGAGGGACTATGAATATTTCCAGAGCGATGGAGTCGGCGACAGGCTGTCGGCTTGCCTCGTGACCCTGCTCTCCCTCCGCTTTTCCCAGAATCTGGCGCACCAGGAACTCATTGATCTGAAGGACTACGCGGAGACCTTGAAGACGGTCTATCGACTGCTCGCCGAGAACGAGATCGACCGGACCAGGAACCTCTCCGATCCCCAGGGCTACGCTCAGAGCTACCTGGCGCTCGAAGACCAGGCCATGGCTGTGGGTGAGTTCGAGCAATTCATCCGGGAGCGCGGGCTGCTCGGCGAAGACGGGAGCACCGCGGGACTGTCCAAGGACCTGCAGACCATGGCCTTCGAACTGACCCTCGATTTCAAGCAGAACCGCTACAAGGACATCACAAAGGCGGGCGGACTTCTTGAAACAAGCACCCTGATCATCCCGCCGGCCGGCCGGATCTTTTATGTCCGCATCCTGAAGCTTGTCGGGGATTCGTTCCTCAAGCTTGATTTTCTCTATGACGCCGAAAAGTTCTTCCGCAAAGCTCTGGCTCTCGAGCCCAATGACCTGGGATCACTTCTCAGGATCCTCAGGTGTTATGAACGCCTGAATGATGACCAGAGGCGTAAGGAAACCCGCCAGGCCATCGAGGGGATTCTGACGCCCGAGGAGTTCGACCTCGGCCGCCGGTCCCTCGAAAAGGGCCATACCTACTCTGTCTCCCTGAACTGTGATGGCCAACCTGCCACCTTCAGGGTGGACTTCAATGCGGCTGAGGAAGGCCGTAGCCCCCTCCTGACTGCCGTATTCAACGACCGGGTGGTTTGGGACGGATACTCGGCGGGCGGTTCGTTTTCCTTCTCGGCAACCCCCACAACAGGGGAGAATCGGCTGATTCTGACGGCGGTAAACGAGCCCGTAACCTTGCTGAAGGTTGTGCGCACCCCGCCGAAACCTGAATAAAGCCGGCCGCAGGCCGCGCACGGGCGGCCGGAACGACGAAAAAACGATAGGGACGCCTGATCCGGCCTCGCTTCCCCGCCCCTTCGGGGGCAGAAGGAGCTTGACAAGGCTGGTCTAAAGCGTTTATGATAATTAAGTTCCTGAGGAGGAACCCATGAGTCGAGGTGCCAAGGTAATCGGTTGTTGGGGACTGGCTTGCGTCCTCATTCTGTTCACGGGACCGCGGATCCTCACATCCCAAACGCCCGGTCGGGGCAATCTGCTCGGATTCGTGTATCAGGAGGACGGTTCAACCCCGGTCATCGGGGCGGTCGTCATGGTCAAGAACGTGACGTCGGGGGCCGTTTTTCAGAGCATGAAGACCGACGGCTTGGGCGTTTTCAAAATCGAGGCCCTGGGCGCAGGGATTTATGCCGTCGGTGTGTCCTCGGGGCAGGGGAGCTACAACTCCCAGGATTTCGTGGGCATCATGCCCAACGAAACCGCGAAAATTTCCGTTTCGCTGAACCCGTACGATACGCAATCCGTTCAGGCCGCGCAGGCCGTGGCCAAGGAACAGACGGACAAAGGCGAATCCTTCGTGGGGAGAGTCGTGAAGTATGCCCCGGATGCCAAGGAGGCCGATGTCTTCATCGAGCGAGGACTCCTGCAGACAGGAGACCGCGTCCGCGTCAAGGGCGTCTCCACCGACTTTTTTCAGGATGTCAGGCTTCTAAAAATGGATGGGGTCAAGACCAAGCGCCTTACGACCGGCCAGACGGGAGTGATGAAGTCCGCCAAGGTGTGTGCCGCGGGCGACCTGGTTTATGTCGTCTGCAAGCGGGGAATCCCGCCCTTCTTCCTGGCCCCTCTCGGCATCGCCGCGATCACCGGCGGCGCGACGCTGACCGGCCTGACGGAAGAGCAGCCCGTGTCCCCGGCCAATCCGACGAAAATCAAGAGCTGACTCGATCGGCTCACCAGCGGTCCCATTCTGAGAGATCGGGCTTGCCTGGCTGTCAACTACCGAATCCAAATTTTCGTTCTTCCGGCTTATTCCATTGATTCGCTTGAACAACACAGACCTGAACCGGCTTCTTATTCTGTGCGCTCGCTTGCATCCGGAGCCGCAGTCGGTTTCAGCCATCCGCAGCCTTCTGGCTATGGAGCCCGATTGGGATGCCCTTATCGCCAGGGCCGAAAAGGAGGGAACGCTGCCCCTCCTCTTCCATAGCCTGAGAAGCCTATCCGACCTCGTCCCGGGCCCCGCCCGCGAGCGTTTGAAGTCAGGCTACCTGGCGAACTTGATCAGAAACGCCCATGTCCTGAGGGCCCTGGAACCTTTTTTGACGGCGGTGAGGGAAGCAGGATTGCGCGTGGCCCTCACCAAAGGCGGCCGGCTGGCTTCAACGGTCTACAAGGACATCGCGCTCAGGCCGTTCTGGGATGTCGACTTCATCGTCCATCCTTCGGACTGGCCGGGTCTCAGGGCGATCCTCCTCAATCAGGGATTTGGGGAAAATGAAGAGCTCAAAGGGGGAGAGGCCGGCCGCGACGATCGCCTCGACTGGACGTACTCGCCGTATTTTCACAGGTCGGGACTATTCCTCGAGTTTCATTTCAACTCCATCGGCCTTCATATTCCCTTTCGTTCCGAGGCGGAATTCTGGTCTTCGATCGGAACGGAAATCATCGGCGGGGTTGAGACCTCGGTTCTGCCGCCCGAGTATGAGCTCTGCTATCTCTGCCTTCACGCCCAGCAGCATTCCTATGAGAAACTCATCTGGCTCACGGACATCGCCGAGCTGGCCGGTGACTCGGACCTCGATGGGGACCGCATCATGAGCATCTGCAGGGCGGAAAGAATCCAGGCGCCTGTGTATCACGGGCTTCGTCTGGCCAATGCGCTCTGGCCGGGATCGATATCCTGGCGGCTGATGTCACGATTCCGTTTCGGCCCCATGGAGGCGGCGGCCGTGCGCCTTTTCTGGCCCGAGTCGTCGATTCTCCGGCGTGCCGGGCAGACATCCTGGCCTTACTACATGCCTTCGCTTTTTTCGCTTTGGGAAAGAAGGTCCGTCACGCTCGCTTTGAGGACGCTGGCCCGCATCTTTTTTCCGCCGCGCCGGTGGATGGCCCACGTCCGCGGCGTGCCCGTCTCGTCGCCGCGCCTGTACCTCCAATACTTCCGGCGCCTCTGGCGGCCGTTCAAACTAGCGGGCGCACATCTGGTCAGGTCGCGATGAACGAAACTCCCGCCATCCTGGCTTCCGGGCTTGTCAAGCGCTATCCCATTTTCCGGCAATTCCGCGATCTTTTCCGCCATCCTTTGAGAAAACAGACGAAGGTTGCGCTGGCCGGCGTGGACCTTCGGGTGGCGCGCGGCCACTGCTTCTGTCTGCTCGGCCCGAACGGCGCCGGCAAGACGACGCTCATCAAAATCCTCACGACCCTTGTTCTCCCCGATGGGGGAACGGCCTGCGTCAACGGCCACGATGTCGAAAAAGAGCCGTCCGCCGTCCGCGACAGGGTTGGCTTCGCGATCAACGATGAGCGAAGTTTCTATTGGCGGCTCACCGGCCGCCAAAACCTGGAGTTCTTCGGCGTGCTGAACGGGCTGCGCGGGCGCCGGCTGGCTGATAAGATTGCGGAAACGCTCAAGTTCACCAAGCTGGAGGCGGCGGCCGACCAGAGGGTCAACACCTATTCCACCGGCATGCGGCAAATGCTGTCTTTCGCCCGGGCGCTGCTGACGGATGCGGATATTCTTTTCGTGGATGAACCAACCCGTTCCCTCGACCCGCAGGCCGCGGCGGACGTCCGGACATTCCTGAAGTCCGGGCTTGTCGGCACGCAAGGCAAGACAGTCTTTTGGGCCACTCATAACCTCGCCGAGGCGGAAGAGGTGGCCGATGAGATCGCGGTCATCGCCGGCGGCCGGATCAAAGTCCGGGGAGCGACGGCAGAGCTGACCGACGGCGGACGTCGGTCGCTGCAGTCCGTCTATGCCGATGCCGTCGGACATGCCGACGAGCCCGGGGCCGAATCGATGCAGGAGGGGAGCCGATGAGCACGCCGGCGGCCGTGTTGCGGCCCAGCCCTCTGGGCGATCTCCTGGCCCGGCTCCTGGCATTTCTGCAGCGGGACGTACGAGACGCGTTAACTTATAAGTTCGCGTTTGTGTATTCGCTCCTCGGCATCTTTATGTCCTCGGCCACCTTCTTCTTCGTTTCGCGCCTCGTCGCACCCGGAACGCCGGCGCTCAAGGCGTACGGAGGCGACTATTTCTCGTTCGCCATGGTCGGATTGGCCTTTTCCAGTCTCCTCGGCGTCTTCCAGGAGGGGCTGCCGGCCGTCATCCGGAACGCCCAGATGTCGGGGACTCTCGAAGCCCTGCTCGTAACCCAGACATCGATTCCCACCATTCTCGTGGGGTCCTCGCTCTATTCATTGGCCTTCACGAGCGTGCGGACCGTCGTCCATCTCGTCCTGGCCATGGCCGTCTTCGGCATGAGGCTCGGCCGCGTCAACTGGCCGGGTGTCGTCCTCGTGTTCGCGCTGACGGCGCTCTGTTTCCTGAGCGTTGGAATACTCTCGGCGAGCTTCATCCTCGTCTACAAAGTCGGAAATCCTCTAAGCTGGGTTTTCAGCAGCGTTTCAGGCCTGCTCGGCGGCGTCGTTTTTCCCGTCGCCATCCTCCCGGCCTGGCTCCGGTGGGCCTCCTATCTGCTGCCCGTAACCTACTCGCTCGACGGGATGCGGAAAAGCCTTCTGTCGTCTGCCGGACTGGTCAAAGTCCTGCCGGATATCGCTGTCCTTGCCGCATTCAACGCCATTCTCCTGCCTCTTAGCATCGTCACGTTCCGGATGGCCGTCCGCAAGGCCAAGCGGGATGGGACGCTCACCCACTATTAACCCCCAAGAACTTTGGCGTCGGATCGCCCCTGGGGCAGAGCTCTGTCTAGGCCTAAGCTCGGTTTTATTAAGAGGAGAGCGCAGGCGTGCTTCCCGGAGGAAGGCGTGTGAAGGCCGAGCGGGCACGGACCCTCGCCCCTTGGGTGAGGGGAGCGAGGCCGGAACTCGAGCGGGTTTGACTCGCTGGGGCAAACCCGCGACCTGACGGAGGGAACACGCCGAGCTCGACCTCCAAAAGCCGATGGTACGCTCACAACGGCCCCCGTTTGTCCTTCCCCCGGTGAATCTGCTAACATGGGGACGGAGTTTTGCCCAATGACCGTCCGTGTTGTCCGCTTCGCCGCGGTGTTGCTCGCCATGGCCCTGAGTCTCCATGCCCAGATGGCCCCGGACATGCGCCTGAAGGCCGTTCGGCTGGTGGCAGAACTCGAGAACGTCCAGGCTGAGCAGAGCCGTCCGAACGCCCGCCGGGGACGGACGCTCGCGCTCACGGAGGCCGATCTCAACCTCTTCCTCGCCTACCGCATTGAGATCACGAACGAACGGTACGTGAAGTCCTGCGAGGTCAAGATCGTCGGCACGGACCGGATCGAAGGCAAGCTCCTCATCAACATGGGCAGCAACTCCATCCCGCTGCTCCCTTCGGAGTTCAGCCTCTTCTTTTCGGCCGGAGTCGAGACCCGGGACGGCCGGGCCAGGATCGCCATGGACAATCTGTTCGTCGGGACCCAGCGGCTCTCGCCCTCCGTGATCGACGCCGTCATCGCCATGGTCTCCCGGCTGGACGGTGTCCAGCCGACGAGCCTGCAGGATTGGTACGACCTGCCCTACGGCATCCGGAAGATTGACGCGAAGCCGGGCGCCCTGACGCTCCGTTATTAGGAGGGCGGGGGCCAAGGGAGAGAGCGGAGGCCACAATTTGGGTGGTGATGAAGGCCGCCCCGACAAGAGAGAGGTCTTGCATGATTCGAATCATCAGCGGAATCTACAAAGGCCGGCGGCTAAAGCTCGTCTCGAGTCCATCGGTCCGTCCCATGCAAGACAAGGTCAAAGGCGCCCTTTTCAACATCATCCATGACCGGCTGCCGGGAGCCGTTTGCCTCGACGGTTTCGCGGGGACGGGCTCGGTGGGGCTCGAGGCCTTGAGCCGAGGCGCTGAGAAGGTCGTCTTCGTCGACGAGTTCTATCCCGCTGTGAAAGTCATCCGCGGCAATGTGGCCGCGTGCGGGGCCGAGGAGAAGGCGGTCATCCTCCACAGGGAATTCAACCGGGCCGTTATCGAACTCGCCAAGAAACACGTTTGCTTTGATATCATCTTCCTGGACCCGCCGTATGCGCTTCTTGAAGAAAGAAACCCGCTGCGCGTGATCAGGAAGAGAGAGGTCCTCAAGCCGGGGGGGCTGGTCGTCCTGCGCCATTACTTCAAGACTCGGCCCAAGACCGGCGATTTCATCCTCGAGCGTTCCGTGAGCCTCGGCGACGACGTCCTCTTGTTTTTCACATCACCGTCGGCCTGAATGCTCCTCGGCCTGGCCGAGAAACCCGCGTTTTTCGTCCGGATGCATCGTTGCATAGCACAGTGTCTTTTGCTATCCTGCCGATCGGCGGCCCCTGAAGCGATGTGAACAAAGCAAAATTTGATTCCAAAATGATTGCGCCCTGCGGGATGAATTGCGGCATTTGTAGAGCCCATTTGAGACAAAACAATCCGTGCCATGGCTGCAACGACGCCGGACAAAATAAACCCAAAACCCGCGCCCAATGCCGATTGCGACTGTGTGACAAACGCACGGGTCGATTCTGCTGTGACTGTGCCGAGTTTCCCTGTGATCGGTTGAGGCGACTCGACCATCGGTACCGAACACGTTATGGCATGAGCGAAATCGAGAACTTGATATCGATCAGAGATAGGGGAATAAAGAGATTCATCGACGAGGAAATCAAGAGATGGGTTACAAGTTCTGGGATTCTCTGCGTCCACGATAGGAAATACTATAAAATCGGCGGACGCAAAAAAGGCTTGCACTTCACTAGGTAATTGCGGCTCTGCGGTGATGATGCCTATCCATAAGCTCTAACGCCCGCCGCAGGGGTGTTTCCCGGAGGAAGGCGTGGAAAGGCCGAGCTGGCACGGAGCGCTGTCCTAGGGCGATGGCTGCGAAGCCTTTCCCCGAGCGGGTTTGACTCGCCGGGGCAAACCGCTGTACAGAAGAACTCGAAAAATCTTTTTGCGATATTCCCCACAAGTGAGGCATTGAGTCACTCCGCGCTGGGTTTGACTGGTCGGGGCGAAGACTCCGCTCCCTGCCGGAGGGGAGCACCCCGAGAGCGGGTGCAAAAGGGGATGAGGGGGGCTCACCGCCGCCCCAAGCCGCTTGCCAGGCCGCGCCAAATGCCATAGAATTATCGGGAGATTGCAAGGGAAACCGGCACCCGGAACATGAAAAAAAACGAATCCCGCGCCGCACCGCTGTGGCAGGAGCCTCCGCTCGTCGAGGAAGGCGAGATTTTTGCCGAACTCGAGGGCCGGAAGGGGAGTTCCCTCTTCCTCGGCCGCTATTCGCTGAATGAGGTCATCGCTGTCCTGTCCAAAAAGGGCTTTCTCAAGGAGGCCCGGAAACGCTACCTCTGGCCGCTGGCCTTCGAGCTCAATTCCTCGGAGTATCCGCTGCAACGGCTCCAGATTTTCTTCCGGGACAAGAAGCCCGAAAACCTGATTGTCGATTTTAAGTTCAGGGAAGTCGATTTCCTGCCCAAGATTGTTCCCGCTTTTTTCCCGCCCCTGCCCCCGCAGAAGTCGCTGGCCTTTGAGTGGCTGACTCTTCAAAACCCGCTGGCCAAGTTCGCGGAGTCTCACACGCCTCTGCCGGGCCAGACGCGGCCGGGCCTGAGCATCGGCACGAAAATTATGGACCTGTTCGTCTACCTCGGCCGGATCAGCCACAAGGACTGCTTGCTGGCCTTCCCGGCCTATTTCCATAACGCCATCCTCTTCTCACGCTATTTCCGGTTCTGGAACCCTTATAAAGAGGGCGAGGTGATCGGCATCCGGCGGTTGTTCAGCCACATGCCGCTCAAGCAGCTGGCGTGGATCATCCATCTCAACTGCCTCCGGCGGGAGGACGGTTCGGTGTTCGAGTGGGCGGCGGAGGAACAACTCTATCCGCTGACCCGGCCCCTCAAAGAGTATTTTGAGTCCAAGCCCTACCGTGAGATCGTCAAGGCCTGCCAGAAAAGCGCGGTTTTTACCGTTGATTGGGCCGATTTCGAACAGAAATCCAAGGATGTCCCTCCGCTTTGCGGCGGCGCCTGATTTCTGCTATAATAGCGCGTCCAAGGAGACTGATTCATGAAGAAGGATATCCATCCGGAATACCAGGAAAGCACCGTGATCTGCGCCTGCGGCAACACCTTCAAGACCCGCTCCACCAAAAAGGAGATCCGGGTCGAAATCTGCTCCATGTGCCATCCTTTCTTCACCGGTAAGCAGAAGTTCATCGACAGCGCCGGCCGCGTCGAGAAGTTCCGGAAAAAATATGGCGGGCTCAAAAAACCGGCCAAATGATCCAGGAACTGCTGACCCTCGAGGAGAAATTCCGGCAGCTGACCCTCGCCCTTTCTGACCCCGCTCTCGTCGGCAATCCTCAAAGGCTGCGCGATCTTTCCAAGGAACGGTCCGACCTCGAGCCTATCGTCCGGAAGTTCGAGGAATACAAGAAGGTCCGCAAGGACCTGGAGGACGCCCGCCATCTCCTGGCCGACCCCGACGCCGAGCCCGAGCTCCGGACGATGGCCGAGAACGAAATCTCGCTCCTCGAGAAACGGGAAAAAGCCCTCATGCCCGAGTTGCGGGCCATGCTCCTGCCCAAGGATCCTTTTGACGAGAAGAACGTCATCCTGGAAATACGGGCCGGGGCCGGCGGTGACGAAGCCTCGCTCTTCGCCCAGGACCTTCTCCGGATGTATTCGCGATTCGCGGAGCACAAGGGATGGAAGTTCGAGCTGATGGACACGAGCCTCTCGCCCATCGGGGGCTTCAAGGAGGCCGTGGCGAATATCCGCGGCAGGGGCGTTTATTCCATCCTCAAGTACGAGAGCGGCGTCCACCGCGTCCAGAGAGTGCCCAAAACCGAAGCCGCAGGGCGGATCCATACGTCCACGGCCACGGTTGCGGTCCTGCCGGAAGCGGACGAGATCGACATCAAGATCGACCCCAAGGACCTCAAAATCGACGCCTTCGGATCGTCGGGTCCGGGCGGGCAGAATGTCAACCGCAACTATACGGCCATCCGGATCACCCACAAACCTTCGGGCATTGTCGTTTCCTGCCAGGACGAAAAATCCCAGCACCGAAACAAAGAGAAGGCGATGCGGGTCCTCCGGTCGCGGCTCATGGATAGCGCTCAGAGAGAGCAGAATGCCGAGATCGCCCAGAACAGGCGCTCCCAGGTCGGCACGGGGGAGCGGAGCGAGAAAATCCGGACGTACAACTTCCCGCAGTCCCGAGTCACCGACCACCGGTTGAACGCGAGCTTCCATAATCTCGAGAACATCCTGAACGGAGAGCTGGATGGACTCCTCGAAAACCTCGTCCTTCAGGCTCAGGCCCTGGCGCTCGGAGAGCCGGCCGCAAACCCGGGCCAGGCGCGGGAAATTGGGCTCTAAGACGCTCCAGGAACTCCTGCGGCACGGCGCTTCCCTTCTTCACGATCGACCCACACCGGCGCTTGAAGCCAAAGTCCTGCTCCTGCGTGCGGGCGCCCTGACGGACGAAGAACTCTTCGCCAGCCCCGACCGGTGTCTCTCGTGCCAGGCCGAGGCCTATTTCTTCCGGCTCATCCAGCGACGCATCAGCGGCGTTCCGCTCTCCTACCTCACCGGGACGAAGGAGTTCTGGTCGATCCCATTGATGGTCTCGCCGTCCGTGTTTATCCCGCGCCCGGAGACCGAAATCCTCGTGGAAAAGGTCCTCGAACTTTCGAATCGGGATAAGGAAGCCATCCTGGATGTGGGAACGGGAAGCGGCAATATCGCCATCGCCCTGGCCCGGGAGCTGCCCCGCGCCCAGGTCACCGGCGCCGATGTTTCAGAGCGGGCGCTCAGGCTGGCCCGCCGGAACGCGGCCCGCCACAAGGTGCGGAACGTCGACTTCGTGAAGAGCAACCTGTTTTCCAAGTTCCGGAAGACGGGGAGCCGTTTCGATTTCATCGTATCCAATCCGCCTTACATACCGTGGCCGGCCTGGCTCGTGCTGCCGCCGGAGATTCGCGATTTCGAGCCGCGCCGGGCGCTGCTCGCGGGCGAATCGGGCCTGGAGCTCATCGCCCGCCTGGTCCGGCAGGCCGGGACCTTTCTCAAGCCCGGCGGCCATCTCGTCATTGAGATCGGAGATGGGCAAAGGGACGCGGTGGTTGCCCTCTTCGGCCGGCGCTGGACGGAGATCGAGACGGCCTGGGACCTGGCCGGCAAGCCCCGCGTGATCACCGCACGTCGCGCCTAAGAAGCCTCGGGGCATCCTCCTCCGTTCGCTGCGGTGAATCTTCACGCCGTCCCGCTCCGGAGCCGATGGGGCGTCTCCGGCAGGGAGCGGAGTCTTCGAAGCGACCAACACTAGTGAGGCGGAGCACCACGGAGCCGCACTAGGGGGAAATATCCTAAACGATATTGGCTTGCCGCTTTATGCTCGCTCCGAGAACACCCCTCGGCGTCCGGGCTACTTAAAGGTTGCGAGGTGGCGGTACGCTTCGACGGAGGGCATGATCCGCGTCGTCTCGTACTGGACTCTTTCCCAAACGGCGAGGTCCATACTGCAAAATCCGTCCACAACGGCCGGGTCAAACTGGGTTCCGGCGTTTTCGATGATTTCCTTTTTCGCGGTTCCGAAATCGCGCCGGCCGCGGTAAGGGCGGTGGGAGGTGACCGCGTCCAGCGTATCGGCCACGGCGAAGATGCGCGCTTCGAGCGGGATCGCGTTCCCCTTGAGCCCCTTCGGGTAGCCGGCGCCGTCGTAGCGTTCGTGGTGGTAGAGAATGATATTCCCGACTTCCTTGACGAGCTTGATGTCCTTGATCAAGCCGTAACCGAGGGCAGGGTGGCGCTTGATTTTGGCCCACTCCGCATCCGTCAGGGGGCCGGGCTTTTTCAGGATGGAATCGGGGATGGCGATCTTTCCGGCGTCGTGGAGGAGAGCGCCCTTCCGAATATTGTCCAGGGTCTTGGGGTCGCCGACGCCCATGGCTTCCGCCAGCACATGGCTGTACCGGGCCACGGTCTTCGAGTGGCCGTATGTTTCCACGTCCCGAAGGTCCAGGGCGGCCATGAAATTTTCGAGGGTCGTTTCGTACATCTCCTCGAGTTCGATGGCGCGGCGGAGGTCAGTGGTGTGCTCCTTCTTCAAGCGGTGGATATCCTTCAGAAAGGCGGCCGCCTTCCGCGTGAGCTCGGACTTGAGGCGCTCGTTCTTGACCGCCGCCAAGATCCCGGCCAGGTTGTCCGGGGCCGAGACCTGGTCAATAAGCCCGTGCTCGATGAAGGCCACGATGCCCGGGGCCGCTTCGGCTGGACTCAGGGCGATGACCGGGACCTCCGGATGTTCCTGCTTGAAAGCGCCCAGGCTGCCGAGCAGTCGGCTGCGGGCGTCCGGGATCGAAACGGCAAGGATGAGGAACTCCTCAGCGCCTCCTGCCGGCAGAGAGATCCCCGCGAAAGACGTCCGGGATTCGACCCGGGCGCCGACGCGGGCCAGCAAGGATTCCAAGGTCCGCTGGCGGGCTTCGTTTTCCTCGACAAGGATCATCCTTACGTAAGGCATTGTTCAACTCCTGGACCGGGCGGGGTGCGCCTGAAGGCCCACGCCATTTATACCCGTTTTCCCCCAGACGTTCAAGCCTCGAAGGTCTTGTGAATTTCCCGCTTGACATCTGCCTGTGCTATTCATAATAATATAAATGCGGAAGCGAGGAGGAGGCGGCGTCATGGATCAAGAACCAAACATCTTGAGGGAATCTGCGCAAGTTGTTCGGGAAATCGAGGGCCAACTGGAGAAAGTTCTCCAGAAAAGGGTCGACGACATCGAAAAGGACCTCGAATTCCGGATCAACCAGGAACGGGAGACGGCCAGGAAGAAAAAGGTAGACATCGAAAAGGAGTTCGAGAACGAACGCCAGACCGTCGCCGACTTCCGGACGATGCTTCAGGAAGTCGAAGAGGAACGGAAGACTCTGCTCGACAAGGCGCGGCAGCATTTCGACCGGGTCATCCAACTGCAGGCGGACATCGAGGGCTTGGCCAAGGCCACGGTCGAGGAAATCAAGACCGTCAACGGAATCCAGCACGAGATCGAATCCCTGCGGGAGAGAACCGCCGAAAGAGCGGGGTTCCTGAAAAAGAGCCTGCGGGAGCGATTCGGGATCTCGGCCGACGTGCTCGACGAAGGCCCGAAGCCGCTGAGCCTTGACCTTGACAAGGAGCTCGAAAAGCTCCGGAAGATCAAAGACCTGCTGGCGGTCGAATCGGCGGCGGCGGGACTTGGGATCGGCTCCGGGGCGGCCGGGGGAGAGGAGCCATTCTCACCCCTCGAGCCCTGCGACGAGCCCAAGGGAATCAGGATCCCTGAAATCCAGGATTTGATCGCGGCGTCTCACGCCCCCGAGGAAGCGCCCGAGGAACCGGAGGCGGAACGCAAAGCAGAGCCGGCCCCTGAGGCCGTCCCGGAGCCGCCGGCCGAACCCATGCCGGCCGGGCCGGAGTCCGTTGCGGACGACGCCGCGGCTCTCGAATCGCTGCGGAAGTCGGAGCCGGCGAACGGCAACGGCGAGATCATCTATTTCGAAAAGGACGGCCGGATCGTCCTCGACGGCGAGAGCATTTTCGCGGCCGTCGAAAAGACCATGGACGAGGCGCAGCGGCTGTCGCTCAAGCTCGGCATGACGGAATCTCCGAAGGGTCAGTTCTTCATCAAGCAGGAGCTCATCAACTGGCAGGAAGGATTGAGGAGCTTTTTCCTGAGGATCATCAAGATGACCGAAAAGAAGGCCTGGGCGCTTTCGTCCCACACCTCGGAAATCCTCAATGCGACGACCCTGAGAAACCTGCTCGAGCGGCTGAGCATGGAGAACTGGAGCAATCCCGACGAATTCTCATCGTTTTTGACCGCCGTGACGGAGATGAAGAATTCGTTCCTGGCCCGGATCGAACCGCGCAGCCGGTATCTCAAGTCTCTGCGGATAGATCTCGAATCGCGCTGAGCCGCGGCCGTCAGGCCTCGGCGGACGCTTTTGGCCGGAACTGGGCCAGATAGTCTTCAAGCCCCTTGATATCCTTATGGGTTTGTTCTCTGAATCGCAGGCCCGAGTAAAAGAACGCCGCTTCGCCCTCCGCCTTTTCCGAATAAATCACATCACTCTTGAACGCGCTCGCGTTGTCCCCGAGGACCAGGATTGTTTCCATGGTTTTGGCCAGGGGGAGCCGAGTGTCCGATATGATACGGGCGCCTTCCAGGCTCATATTGATGGTCTTCGAAACCCGGAAACGGGTCTCCTCTCTGAGGATAAGGACGGCGGAAGCGTTGTATCTCTCGTGTTTCCGCTTCTCCCTGAAGACCCACGGCCGCTCGGACCCGGCTTCGGCCCTCTTCCGCGCATCGATGTCGTGCCTGTAGATCGAGATACGGTTCTTGGCCTGGATGGGTTCGGCGCCCTCGAGAAATTTCAGTTCAGGCCGCCGTTTCCCCTTGGCCTCCGCCATGGCCAAGTCCGCCTCGCCCGCCAGCCTTTTTAAGTCCGCCTTCGTCAGCGCCAGGGGCCGATCGTGCTCTTTCCCCGGCAGGACGGTGATGCCGAAGGACATCGTGAGGTTGCGCTCGGGCTGGAACTCCTGGTTATCGAAATAGTGATCCTCGACGGCCTTCCTGATTCGCTCCGTGAGCTGGGCGGCGGCTTCATCGTTCTTCAGGCCCATCAGGAAGAACAGGAACTCTTCGCCGCCGTACCGGCAGAGGAGGTCTTCTTCGCGGATGGACATTTTGAGGATATGGGCCAGCTCCCGGAGAAGCTTGTTGCCCGCTTCGTGGCCATTTCTGTCGTTATAAGCCTTGAACCAATCCACGTCCCCCATGACCAGGGCCAGGACGCCCTCTTCCCGGCGCCTTTGGCTCAGCGCGTTGACTTTCTGCAGGACTTTCTCAAAAAACGGGTCAGGCCGCAGGAGCCCGGTCAAGGCGTCGTACTGGATCAGATTGAGTTTGATCATCGCGATGGCCATGTGCTCGGACAAGCCCTGCAGGATCTGCTGGTCTTCACGGTTAAAACTCAGGGGGGGCGCGGCGCCCTCGCCCTGCTTGTCATAGACTTCGACGACGCCGATGACTTTGCGGTCGTGCATGATGGGCACGGCGAGGAGGGCCCTTGGCGGAGTTTTGAGATAGGTCGTGTAGCGCAGGGTGAGCCGGGGGTCCGAGCCGGGGTCCGCGACATTGACCGGCTGGCCGTACCGGGCGACGGACGCCGCGAAATCCTGGGAATCGAGTGGTGCGATGTATTTCGAGAAGTCGGAGTGGGTCAGGAAGTCGTTGTCCCAGATGAGAGGCTTCAGGTAACGGCCGAGAATTTCATTCTCCTCGATGATGTAGACCGTCGCGCTCTTGGCGCGGACGATGTCACGGATTGCCGGCACGAGATCGAGGAGGCTGCTGACGTCGTCAGCGGCATAGATACTTCTGAGGATCGCCTCCAGCCGCTGCCGCTCCCTTTGGAACCACAGGTACTTGGCTTCGATGGCGACCCGCTTTTCCACTTCCCGGATAAAGTTGGCGTTGAGAAGCCCTTTGATCTCCTGGATTTCGACATAGACTTCGCGGACCTTTGCCTCCTGCTGGCGGCTCGCTTTACGGAGGACCGCGGCCTCTTC
Organism: Candidatus Aminicenantota bacterium; assembly: GCA_963727095.1. Classification (GTDB taxonomy): domain Bacteria; phylum Acidobacteriota; class Aminicenantia; order Aminicenantales; family Saccharicenantaceae; genus CAVSEQ01. The sequence goes on from CAVSEQ010000002.1 coordinate 62,318, forward strand.
TTTCACGCGGTGGACTTCGAGGGCGCGTTCGACGGCCTTGGCGAACCCCCGCTCTCCCGAATCGGCGGGCGCGAGCACGAATGTATCGATATAATAGGAGGAAGGCCATTCCTCGGCGGCCTGGTTGAGGGCACCTTGCTCGGGGCCCGTCAAGACCACCGCCGTTGTCGAATCAAAGGATTCCTTGAGAGAAGCGTAGCGGCCCAGGCCGATATCGGCGATGAGGAGGGCGATCTCACCGCCCCTCAGGCGGGATCCGATGCCCTCGAGGTCAGCCGCCGTGAACACTTCGCCGAAGCGGCGGCAGAGCCCGGCCAGGCGCTCCGTCTCCGGGGCAGAAAGGTTCAAGACAAAGATACACGGCTGCTTTTCGGCCCGCACCACGTCGGCAGGATGGGGCTTTTCCATCCCTCTTCCTTTCTATGAAAAACCTTGGCTTATGCCCGAAAACGACCCAATTTCCCACTTTCGGAGCCCCTGGCTCTCCGATCGCTACACCCATAATCTACAATCTTTAAGGGGCCTCGTCAACACCTTTTTTTGGGCCCCGCCTGGGGCCCCGGGAGGCCTTTTGAAAAGCCGCGGTCCCGTGTGGTATAGTCGAAATGGAAGGGCCGCAGCCCCTGACGGCGGCGGCAGAAGGAGGGCGCAATGGCTCCGATAAAAAGTGTTTCCGGCCGCTCGATTCGGGCGCCTCGAGGGTCCCGTCTGAATACGAAGGGATGGTCCCAGGAGGCGGCCCTCCGGATGCTGATGAACAATCTGGATCCGGACGTCGCCGAAAAGCCCCAGGACCTTATCGTGTACGGTGGGACGGGAAAGGCCGCCCGAAACTGGGAATGTTACGACGCGATTGTCGCGAGCCTCAAGAAACTCGAGAACGATGAGACGCTCATCGTCCAGTCTGGAAAGCCCGTCGCGGTCTTCCGGACCCATGCCGAAGCCCCGCGGGTTCTGATCGCCAACGCCCTGATCGTGCCCAAGTGGGCGACCTGGGATGAATTTCGCCGCCTCGAGGCGAAGGGGCTGACCATGTACGGTCAAATGACTGCGGGCAGCTGGATCTACATCGGCACACAGGGAATTCTCCAAGGGACTTACGAAACCCTGGCGGCCGCGGCCCGCACGCATTTCGGCGGCTCGCTTGCCGGCCGGCTCGTGCTGACGGCGGGACTCGGAGGAATGGGCGGCGCTCAGCCTCTGGCCGTGACCATGAATGACGGAGTGGCGATCGTCGTTGAGGTCGATCCCGCGCGCATCAAGCGGCGCCTGGATACGAAATATGTTGATACCATGACCGACAGCCTCGACGAGGCTCTGCGGCTCGCCCGCGCTGCCATGAGCGACGCCAAGCCGCTGTCGATCGCTCTGCTGGGGAACGCCGCCGACGTTCTGCCTGAATTCGTCCGCCGGGGCATAACGCCCGACGTGCTCACCGACCAGACTTCGGCCCACGACGAGCTCAACGGATACGTTCCCAACGGCCTGCCGTACGAAGACGCGTTGACGCTCCGCCGCGACTATCCCGAGGATTACATCCGCCGCTCCTATGCGGCCATGGCCGTCCATGTTGACGCCATGCTCGAACTGAAAAAGCGGGGCGCACAGGCCTTTGATTACGGCAACAATATCCGCGGCCAGGCCCAGAAGGCGGGGGTCGGCAACGCCTTCGACATCCCCGGATTTGTGCCGGAGTATATCCGTCCTCTGTTCTGCCTCGGCAAAGGGCCGTTCCGCTGGGCGGCCCTTTCCGGGAAACCCGCCGACATCTACGCGACCGACGAAGCGGTGCTGAGGGAATTTCCCGACGATGAGCCCCTCGCACGCTGGATCCGCAAGGCCCGGGATCAAGTCAAGTTCCAGGGGCTGCCTTCCAGGATCTGCTGGCTCGGCTACGGCGAGAGAGCCAGATTCGGGGCCGTGATCAACAACCTGGTCAGGAAAGGAAAAATCAGCGCGCCGATCGTCATCGGTCGCGATCATCTGGACACGGGATCCGTCGCCTCCCCGAACCGGGAAACCGAAGGTATGAGGGACGGTTCCGACGCCATCGCCGACTGGCCGATCCTCAACGCCCTGCTCAACGCCGTGAGCGGGGCCTCCTGGGTGTCCGTGCACCACGGCGGCGGCGTGGGGATTGGTCTCTCCATCCATGCCGGGATGGTGATCGTTGCGGACGGCACGGCCTCGATGGGCCGCCGGCTCGAACGCGTCTTGACCGTCGATCCGGGCCTTGGAGTCGCACGCCACGCCGATGCCGGATACCCGGAGGCCGTCGCCTGCGCGAAGGACAAAGGGATCAAAATCCCGCTTTTGAAATAGGCGACGACGGACCCGCCGGTTTCGCCGCGCGCCGATGGCACAAAGTGTGACATCGGCATGTCACACTTTTCTGCTGTAAAGAAACAAGATACGATGGCCTGGCACAAAGTGTGACATGAAAGTGTGTCACACTTCCCGGCCCGGTCGCCGCGCCCTCCTGGCAACATAATTCCTATCAGCAACTTAGCGATCGCCGGCTCGCGCTCCGGAATGGCACGCCGATTGCTATGCTCAGCAGAGAAAGGAGGCAGCCATGAAACGCGTGGCGACGCTGGCCTTGGCCGGCCTGATCCTGGTCTCCGCGGCCCTCTATTTTCCCATGACCGCGGCGGCCCATGACGTCGCCGAGTGCTACAGGAATCACGAGACGTGCAGGGAGCTGGCGTTCAATATGAACGCTTCCTGGGTAAGAGTTGCGCTCACCCTGACGCTCTGCGACCTCGCGCTCGGCAAGTGCATCCTGGCCGTGTAGCCGGGAGCCGCAGGGCCCTCCTCCGTGGAGGGCCCTGCCTTTATTCTCGCTGGAGGGTTCGATGATCAAGACAACGGATTGGAAATTTGCTCTCATGCTCATTTTTGCGGCCTGGACAATCGCCTCGCCATTAGAAGCCTCAGAGCTCGGTGGTTCCAGGTTGCGGCAGCTTCGCGTCGAGGAGCTGAAACCGGAAGGCGCAAACGAGGGCGCTGCTTTCCTGGCCCGGCCCGTGTATCTCAGCCTCGGTGCCGACGATCTCTATATCGTGGACGCCCAGGACTGCGCCGTTAAGATTTTTTCCAAAACGGGACGGTTCAAGTCAGCCCTCGGCAGGAAGGGGGAAGGCCCGGGCGAACTCAATTTTCCCTCGGGCGTATGCGTCCTCGACGGGCGCTTCTATGTGGCCGACAAGCTCAATCGCAGAATCCAAGTGCTCGACGGTTCGGGCCGGAGCCTTGGAGGTTTCCGTCTTCCCTTCGCCCCGGACAAGGTGCTGGCACTGGCGGCGGACACGATCCTCGTCACGCGTAATCCGACCGGCCGGCCGGGACCCGAGAAGATGCTGCACATCTATGACCAAGCCGGCGGTCTGGTTTGGGACGGGCTCGATGCCGTGGTCTCCGGCGATCCCGTTTACGACACTTTCCGCAACATGATCCTCGTGAACGCCGGAGCGGGCGGCGACTTCTTTGTCAATTTCAGGAGCCAGGACCGCAGCATCCTCCACTTCAATCGCGATGGGCGGAGTCTATCGAAGATCGGTGTGGACGAGCGGTGCGCGTTCAAGCCCATGACGCTTCCGGTCAAAGGGCCTCAGAAAGTCCTGTTCGGATTCTGCTGGGCGAGCGCCTATGACGGCGGCCGGTTCTATTTCCTCGCTCCCGAATACGTTCAGGAAAATGACCTGGGCCCGGGACACAGTGTTTACGTTCTTGACGGCGCGGGCCGGCTGGAGGACGTCATCGAGCTGCCTTCAAAGGTCGTCTGCATTGCCGTCGCGGCCGGCCGGATCTATGCCCTGGACACCGAGGATGCACTCCGGATCTTCAGGGTTCTCCAATGAAGCGACTTGCCGCCCTGCTCATTCTGCTGGCTGTGGCCGGAGCGATGACGCCGGCCGTCAAAACCGCCGGTGACGCTCGGATTTGCGCGACCCTCTCTGAAGTGTCCTCATCCGAAGCGGGGCCGTTCCTTCTGGTATTTTTTTCGACGGCATGCCCATCGTGCTATGACGAGCTCTTCGAGGCCAGACTGGCCGTCGAGACCTCCGGCTGGCCCGTGACAGTTGTCGGCATCTGCTCCGGCCCCTTGGATGAGCTCAAGCATTTTCTGGCCAAGTACGCCTGGACGCTTCCTGTGGTCCACGACAGGCGGAAACTGCTGTTCAAGAAATTCCGTGTGGAAACCGTTCCCTATAAGGCCGTACTCATCGGCGGCGAGACGGCCTACCGGGACGATCCGTATCTCGAATACAGCCGCCGCTGGGAGGATCTCCGTTCATGGCTGAAAAAACGCTTTTCGCTCTGACGCTGCGGCTCACGACAGGGAAGCTCGGCTCCTCAAAATTGACGATCCTCGCCGGGGTGGGTTTCCCGGCCTTCTTGGCTTGGATCGGGCTGAGCGATTCGTACGAAACGGCGGTCCGCTTCTTCCTGTTCTTGTTCCCATACGCTTTTCTTCTGGCGGCCAGGGATATGGCCGGCACGGAGATCGAATGCGGATGGCTCGAGAACGTGCTTTTCCTGGGAGGCCGGCACAAGGACTATCTCTGGCGGAAGAACTTCGCCGTAGCCCTGGCTGCCGGGATCTACACTTTTGGGCTTTTTCTCATTATGGCGGCGTGGGGGCTGGCGCTTGGAAAATCCGAGCTCGGCCTGGCTCTCCGTTTTGGCTTGGGCATCCTGGCCGGCCTCTATTATGTTTCTTTCTCCGGCGCTCTGAGCTACCGGATGAAATCGAGCGCCAACGTCATGGCTGTGCTTCTTGTCCAAGCGGCCGCCGCGCTGGCCCTCCTTTTTTCGGCGACGGCCAGGAACGCGTTCATCGATAACCTCGTCGCCGGCCGGTTCCCCGGATTTTCTTCGAAACTTTTGTTTTTCGGTCTCCTGGCCGTGTGTCCTAATCTCGTCGCCGCGCGGAAGCTCGCCTCCGGCGCCGTTTTTGTCGCCGCAGGAATGCTCGTTTCTCTGGCCGGCCAGCGAGTGCTCCTGCGCCGGTTGGACCTTCGGAAATAGGTGTCAGCAGATGCTCAGAGTCCGAGGACTTCGAAAAAGTTTCGGCCCGGTCCTTGCCGTCCGGAATGTGAGCTTCACCCTCGAACGGGGAAGGATCACGGCCCTGGTCGGAGAGAACGGGGCGGGGAAAACGACGACCCTCAGGATGATCGTCGGGCTTCTCGAGAGGGACGCCGGCACGGTCGAAATCGACGCATCCCGCGTTGGCTACATCCCGGAAAATCCCGCCTATTTTTCCTGGCTGTCCGGCGCCTCCGTGCTGGATTTAACGGCTCGGGCCTTCGGCTTTTCCCCGGGAAACCTGCGCACCGAGGTCCCCAGGCTTTGCGGTAAAATCGGCTTCGCAACGGAGCTGCTTCGGCGGCGTCCCGCAACCTATTCTGCCGGGAACCTTCGCAAGTTCGCCTACCTCCAGAACCTGGCCGTCAGGCCGGACCTGCTCGTCGTGGACGAATCCTTTGCGGCCCTCGACCCGCCGTCCATCAAGCGGCTGCGTGAGATATTTGCCGAACTTCGCGAGAAGGGAACAACGATCCTTGTGAGCTCCCACATCCTCGCCGAGCTGGACAAAATTGCCGACGATTTTATCGTGATGCGAAAGGGCGAAGTCGTCGCCCGGTCCGGGCTAAGCCGGTTCCGGCCCGGCGGCGCTCAGACTTCTGCGCACGATCTCGAAACGGCCTTCATGGAGTTGGCGCAGACAGAGCCAAAATAGCGGAGCCTAAATAACGGTTCCGTCCGGGATGACGGCGTCCTTGGGCACGACAATGATCCCGTCCACGATCGCGTAGTTCTCCGCGGCTGCGCTGACGAGACGGCCGGCGTTGACGAGCTTCACGCCGCGCCCGATGCGGGCGTTCTTATCGATGATGGCGTTGCGGATCTCGCAATCACGGCCGATGCCGACGTCGGGACAGCCCGCCGTCCTGTTGGCGCGGAGGTCCGATTCCGACTCGAAGGTGTCCGCGCCCATCATGACCGTCCTCTCCACCAGCGCGTTCTCGCCGATGCGGGAGCGGATGCCGATGATGGAGTCATGGACGCGCGACCGGTAGACGATGCTGCCCTCGCAGAGGATGGCGTTCGTGACCTGGGCGTCCAGGATCTTGGAACCGGGCAGAAAGCGGGCGTGCGTGAAAATCGGCTTCTGCTCATCGTAGAAATTGAACTTTGGGACGGGACGGGTCAGGTCCATGTGGGCGTCGAAAAAGCTCCGGATGGTCCCGATATCCTCCCAGTAGCCGCTGAAAAAAAAGCCGAACACCCTGCGCTTGCGGATGGCGTACGGGATAACCTCCTTGCCGAAATCCTTATACGGCGTGTTGGCTAGGAGTTCCCGGAGGACGGCCCAGTTGAAGAGATAGACCCCCATCGAGGCCAGGTGGGTCCGCTCCGGCCGCGCGGCGCCGAATTTCGCGAACACATCACTCTCGACCTTCATCCCGTTGATATCCGCGGCCTGCTTCGGCTTCTCGAAAAACTCCGTTATCCGGCCTTGGGCATCGGCCTTCATGACTCCAAACTCGGAGGCCTGGCCGGACTCGATGGGTGTCACGGCGATGCTGATCTCCGCGCCCGAAGCGAGATGCGATTCAGTGAACTTGCCGTAATCCATGCGGTAGAGATGGTCCCCGGAGAGGACGAGGACGAGGTCGCCGGCGTCCTCGATGAAGGTCAGGTTCTGCCTGACGGCATCGGCGGTGCCCTGGTACCAATTCCGATTCTCGAGAGTCTGCTGAGCCGAAAGAATGGTCACAAAATCCTTGTGAAAGTTATCAAAGCGGTAGGTCGAGAAAATGTGGCGGTGCAGCGACTCACTGGCGAACTGGGTCAGGACGAAAATCTTGCGGAATCCGGAGTGGATGCAATTGGAGATGGGGATGTCGATGAGCCGGAACTTCCCGGCGATCGGGACGGCCGGCTTGCTCCGGACTTTGGTCAGGGGGAAGAGACGGCTGCCGGCTCCGCCGGCCATGATGATCGTGACGACACTGGCCATATGTGTTCCTCGTTCGATGACGGTCGACAGCGCTTATTCTAACACAGAAGTCTGGCGTCTTACTGCGTTTCGTAGGCCGCGCGGAACGATGCCTTGAAGCGTGGCGTCAGCCTCTCCCGCGGACCACATCCCTGACGGCGGCCAGCTTCTCAGGGGATTCCGCGAGAGCCGCCCAATTCCAAAACACGACTCCGCGTGAGGGCGGTTTCAAGGCCTCGATAAGCGCCTCCCTAAACTCTGCGGCGGATTCCGGCCCGGGAATGTAGGCTTCCTTGACCTGGATGCTGGGAATGACCGCCGCCCCGGTCCTCGTGTTGACATCCTGCACGACCGAGTGGATCCACGCCGGCGTTTGCTTGACCATGTGGTGGTAGCACATCGGGGAGATGAAGTCCACCGTATGGGCAATGGCGGAAAGGTCCTGCCCGGCCACGATCCGGATGGCGCCGCCGAAGTCGGCCGAGCGCCAGGGGACGGTGTGGACGTCGACCGTGATCCCAGGCTTGAGCCTGCGGGCTTCGCGGGCGAGGGATTCGACGACGCGGGTGATGACGCCGCATTTCCAGGTCGTCCACTCCGGAAGATGATGGGCCAGGATCCAGCCGGCTTTGTCCCGGGTCGAGCTGAGTGTTGTCGGGAGGGCGATGGCCGTCGCCTTCTCGAAGGCTTCCACGCACGAGGCGTCGAAGCAGCTCTTCGGCAGGGAGTCCAAGCGGCGTTTCGGGTAGACCATTTCCCAAAAAACAAAAGTGCGGACAAAGTCCAGGCTGATGCCGTCCGGATCGGAATCCCTGATGAGCCGGCCGAGTTCGACGGTCTTTTCGTTAAGGTAATCGCGCCGCGTCGGGCAGACAAACTTCACCCAATCCTCCTCGGCCCTGGCGCCGGAGTCCGTGACGGCATACAAGTCCGGCCGCCGCGCCAGCTCTTCGGCGTTGAAGAAAACGGGGAAGATAATAAACGTCGCGACGCCGCTTTTTTTCGCGAGGGCCATGAATTCGGAACGGGCGGCGAGGGAGGCGCTGACAAATGCCGTGTTGATCCCCGCCGATCGCCAGGTCTCGAAGAGAGCCGGAAGGCTGTCCGAATACTCGTAGATTTTGACTCCGATCATCCGGCCGCGGCCGAGTTCGGCAGTCACAGGACGGGCCGTCGCGACCAGAAACAGAGCCCCGAGGCCGGCGGCGCATGCACGTCCACGGGACCTGAGAAGGCGTTTCATCGCGGCGCCTTTTCCGTGATCGGCAAAACGTCACGCAACGAAAAATCCACCCAGATGATGCCGAGGTCCTGCTTCACCCGTGCCCGGATGGCGTCGCCGAGGGTCTTCGGCGGGTCGGCGAGCTTTGACCACCACGGCTTGTCCGAATTGTAACCGACCTGGAACATCACCAGATTCGGGTAAAATGCCGGCGCCCAACTCTCACTGTATTCCTTGACCATAGATTCCATGTCGGGAAAAATCTGACTGTCATCGACAAAGACGATATCACCGCGGTAAGCGGGCGGCATCCAGCGCTTGTCCCAGTGCTTGAGGAAGAGCCGGTAGGCAGGATTGTGGGACTTGACGCGGGCTTCCCAGGCGCGGGCCGTGGCGTCATCAACTTCGAGGCCGGTTTTCGGCCTGTCGGAAGCCTTGTTCCATTCGACGTCCACCCCGAAGCCGATGACGCAGGCGTGGTGTTTGTAGCGCCCGAGCACGAGGTCGATAAGCGTCGGGACATCGGCATTGGCCGGCTCGACCTGGAGAAAAACCTTGGTGCCGGATTTATCGAAATAGTCCAGGTATCGCTCGTGCTTGTCGACGGAGTCGAACTCGACGTTCGGATAGGCTGGCCCGGCGGGTGGAAAATCGAGGTGGGCGTATCGGGCCTTCTTGGCCATGACCCCGACGAGCCATACGGCGCAGGGGGTCGATCCTTCGAAACGGGAAGTCATCGCGGCAACCGCGCTCTGCCAGGCAGCCGGTTCGGGGAACGGCTTGATCCCGTAGCTCGATGAACGGACGCCGGCGTAGACCAATGTCGACGGTCCAGGAGCGCGGCGGGCCGGAATCAGGCCGCGGGCCGTTGCGGCCCCGGCCGTGATGACGATGAGGATGGCCGCCAAATTCAGTCGTTGGGGGTCATTCACCTTATCCCTCCCCAACCGGCAATGTTATTCCGGTCCGGCCGGGCCTGTCAACGTTTGCCTCAGGCCGCTCAATTCAACACGGCGGCGGCGATGCCTACCCGTGAGCCCTCGCCCGCCGCAGGGGTGCTTCCCGGAGGAGGGCGTGTGAAGGCCGAGCGGGCACGGACCCTCACCCCCTGGGCGAGGGGAGCGAGGCCGGAACTCGAGCGGGTTTGACTCGCAGGGGCAAACCCGCGACCTGACGAAGGGAACACCCCGAGAGCGGGTGCGAAGCAGAAGCCGGGGCCGAGGGTAGGCATCGGAGTCGCAGGTGTTGTGCTATGATGAACTTTATGATCGATGCGGTCGTCGTTGGCGCCGGAATCGGAGGATTGATGGCCGCCGCCAAGCTCTCCGGTCGGGGAAAGCGCGTTCTTGTCCTCGAGAAAAAATTGCTTCCGGGAGGCACGGCCTATGTTTTCCGGCGGGGCGGCTACATGTTTCCCATGGGGCCCTTGTCGTTCAGCTATCCGAACCGCGTGCAAGGCTTTCTCGATGAAGCGGGCTTGACAGATAAGATCGCTTTTCGGCGGAACGGCTTCGAGCTGCGGACGCCTCATCTGGACCTCATGATGTCGCAATCCTTGCCGGATCTCCAAAGCGAACTCTCGCGCCAATTCCCTGCTGAAGTGCCGGGTCTCGCCGAGTTCTTCAGCCGGCTTCGCGCGGCCGTCGCCGTGGCCCGGGGCATGGACCTTTGGCGGCCGGAGTTTATTCCGGGTCGTTTCAAAAATCCAGTGCCGCGAGCTGAAACGCCGGAAGAGAGTGCCCGGCTCGCCGAAGCCCGGCGACTTTCTCTAGTCCCGGCGGCTGCGGAGCTCGACCGTTTGATCGCCCGCGTCCCGCTCAAGAATCTGCTCGGATCCCTTGGAACCAGCCCTCCGGAGATGTCCATGTTGACTCTGGCTTCGATGTGGAATGTCATGGCTGAGGAAGGCATCTGGTTCCCCGTGTGCGGGGTCCACGGGATTGCCGACCTTCTCTGGTGTCGGATCGCGGAAACAGGAGGGGAGGTGCGGCTCGCCGAATCCGTTCATAAAATCGTTGTCCGCAACGGCCGTGCCGCCGGCGTCATCCTGGAGAACGGACAGACCATCGAGTCCCGCTGGGTGATCTCCAACGCCGACTTCAAGACGACATTCCTCGGACTCCTCGATGCGAAAGATATCCCCGGTGCGGACCTTGGTTTTATCCGTGAGGCCGGCTATACCGGATCAGAACTCGGCGTTTATCTGGGCCTGAGGCCGGACGAGGTTGACCTCAGCGCGATCCGGGCCGAGCACCTTTTTTACCGGCGGACGATTCGCGGCGTCGCGTGCGGAGACCCCGAGGACTTCGACGACCATGAGATCGAGATCTGCCTCTGGTCGCGCAAGGCCCCGGACCAAGTCCCGTCGGGCCGGGCTTCACTCGTGCTGCGCGTGGGCATCCCATACGGGCACTTCGCTTGTTGGAGACTCGGCGACAAGGTGCGCAAGAAAGGATATCGGGAATACAAAACGCGTTTAGCCGAAAAACTCATCCGAACCGTCGAAACTATCCTGCCGGGACTCTCGTCCGCCGTCGAAATCATGGAGACCGCGACGCCTCTTACTTACAGGGATTGGGGCGGCCGGTACGAGGGTTCGATCGCCGGCTGGTCGTGGTCGGCGGCGGAGGCGGGACGCCTGCCTGGAAGGCTGCTCGTGCGGACGCCGGTTCCGGGCCTGCTGGCCGCCGGCATCTATGCCGCCTCGGACCTGTTCCTCGGCGGGGTCCCCACTGCGCTCTACACCGGCAGCCTCGCCGCCGATTACGTCCTCGCGGGCTAAACTTCATCTTGCCAGAGCGCAGGGGGGTGTTTCCTCCGTCAGGTCGCGGGTCTGCCTCGGCGTGTAAAACCCGCTCGAGTTCCCGTCTCGCTCCGCGGCAGTGAGCCTACCCTTGGCCCCCGCGCTTGCGCTCCCCCGGGAACCAGTCCCGTCAGTTCCCCCGTCGCCGAGCGCCGGGACCCCCTCCGCTACGGGGGCTTACGGGTAGGCATCACCGCCGCCTTTATGAGCAACCGTGCCACCACTGCAGCAAAGCTGCGGTAGTGCTGGTCGCTTCTTAACTCCGCTCCCTGCCGCTCGACTTACACACGCCTTCCTCCGGGAGGCACCCCTTCGCGCTCTCGGGGCGGTGAAGCCTGCTGAATGCCCCGAGCCGCCTTACTTGACTGAGTTCTGGACGGGGGCGAGGTCGTCGATGACCCACATGCCGCGGCCATTGGTCGCAAGGACGATGCAGTTGTCCCTCGGATGGACGGCGATGTCCCAGACATATGTCGTCGGGAGCCCTGTGCCGAGGACATTCCACGTCTTCCCGGCGTCGGTCGAAACATAGATTCCCGTGTCAGTCCCGGCGTAGAGGATGTCTTTTTTCTTGGGGTCTTCGCGGATGACGTTGACCGGTCCTCCAGGGATGTCGCCGGCGATGCTCGCCCAAGTTTTTCCATAATCCGCGGACCGGAAAATGTAGGGATTGAAGTCGTCATCCTGACGCCCGACGAGCGTTATATACACGGTCGCCGGGTCATACTTCGAAGCCACGAGCTTCCAGACATGCTTGTTGAACGGCAGTCCGGCCGTGATCTCCGCCCAGGCCTCGCCGCTGTCCTTCGTGAGCCAGACCCGGCCGTCGTCGGTGCCCGCATAGATGACGCCGAACTTGCAGGGCGATTCATCAACGGCCGTGATTGTGGCAAAGGGAATCGCGAAGGGCCACTTTCCCTGCTGCTCGGGGTTGTTGTAGCTTAGGTCGGGGCTGATCCGCTCCCACGTTTCGCCGCGGTTGAGCGAGCGGAAAAGATATTGAAAGCCGTGGTAGATGATCTGGGGATTATGTGGAGAGATCATGGTCGCCGCCAACCACTGGCCGCGGAACTCCGGTTCTCCCTGGCCGGGCTTGGGGAAGATCGCTTTGCTTTCCCAGCCGCCATTCTTGAATTCCGACCGCATCAGGCGGCCGTAAAACGACGAGGCATACTCGGTCGCCGGATCCGTTGGATCTACCGCGATGAGAGTGCCTTCGCCGCCGGGCGCCGGCTCCCACTTCGGCTGGGCGCCGCCGAATCTCATCCGCCGGCCCTCGACCGGCTGGCCCGCTTTCCTAAGGGGGACAAACCCCCGGTAGGTCCCCTGGTCCTGGACGGAGCCGTAGACCCAGAAAGGAGACTGAAAATCGAAGGCCACGTTATAAAACTGCACGGAGGGGATACCGTCGTGGAAATCACGCCAGCTCTTGCCTCCGTCATAGGAAACGTTGGCACCGCCGTCGTTGACGTTGATCAGGTAATTCGAATCGGACGGGTCGATCCAAAGGCCGTGATGGTCGACGTGGAGACTTCGACCGGCGAGGGGGGTGAACGTTTTGCCTCCGTCGGTCGACTTGGCCAGGCGGAGGCCCATGATATAGAGCGTGTTCTCATCGTTTGGATCCACCCGGATCTGGCTGAAGACCCAGCCATAGGTGCCGCCGAACTCCTCGAACTGGGAATTCGCCGGGCTGACTTTGTGCCAGGAATCTCCCTTATCGTCGGAGCGATAGACTTCCGCGCCGACGATCCCTCTTTGGCGCGGCCGGCCGTAGGCATCCCGTTCGCCCGCCGCGGGTTCCCTGCCGGGCGCATGATTGTCCACGTACGCGTAGATAACGTTCGGCTTCGTCCGGCAGAGGTCGATCCCGATGCGACCGGTGAACGACGTGTCGGGAAGGCCGTTATTGATGGGCTTCCAGGTCTTGCCGCCGTCGGTCGTCCTGAACAGGCCGCGCCCGCCGCCCGGCGCCGGGTCGCTCCAGCGCTGCCGGATGCGGTTCCAGGTCGCTGCGTAAAGCGTTTCAGGGTCCTGGGGGTCCATGACGAGGTCGTTGGCGCCCGTTTTTTCATCGATGAACAAGACTTTTGCCCAGGTTTTCCCGCCGTCGGTCGTTTTAAAAACGCCCCGCTCGGGATTGTATGTCCACTCGTGGCCCGGGGCGGCGACATAGACGATATCCGGATTGGTCGGATGGATGACGATCCGGCCGATGGTGTAGGTTGATTCGAGCCCCCTATGCGCCCAGGTCTTGCCGCCGTCGGAAGACTTGAAGACCCCGATGCCGGGCTCCGAGGCGCGGAAGATGTTGGCCTCGCCCGTCCCAACCCAAACCGTCTCGGGGTCGGATTCGGATACGGCGATATCGCCGATGGACTGGGTCGGCATGTCCTCGAAGAGCGGCTCCCAAGTTATCCCGGCGTTTATCGTTTTCCAAAGGCCGCCTGTGGCCGCGCCGATGTAGATCACATTGCGGCGGTTCCCTTTGAGCGGGACGGCGATGTCGGTGCAGCGGCCCCCAAGGTCGAACGGACCGATGAACCGCCAGGTGAGATCCTTGAACGGGGACTTGTCCTTCATAGCCGTGTGCGCGGCGAACCACTTCAGCCGCTGGGCCGTGTCGGTGTTCTCGATCTTTTTTTGATTTTTGACGGGCGGCTTGTTCTGGGCGGACCAGCCGGCGACGATCACGGCAAGCAGGACGATGCCGAGAACGAAAGGCAGGCGGCGCGGGAATTTCATTGGGATACCTCTCATTGTGGGATTGAAAACGACGGGCGAACGCACATCTTCATAGGATATGAGACAAAAATATTAGATTTCAGGGGACGATGTCAATCCCCTTCGAGGGATGAGGCTCAGTTGGTTGCATCTTGATGACTGCGGGGATTCAAGCCATTATCCCCCCCGCTGTCAGTCCAGGGAGAATCAGCAAGTCGCATCTTGATATTTCGAGCCCATCCTCATAAAATGGTGGCCGGAGCCCGTGTTCGGGGAATCAATTCGGGAGACGGGAGTGAACAATGGCCAATAAAAAATTTGTCTTAGGGTGTCTCGGCGTTCTCGTCATTGCCGCCATCATCGTGGCGCTGTCCGTTGCCGGCACTTATAATTCCCTGGTCCGGCTCGACCAGAAGGTGCTCGCCCAATGGGGTCAGGTCGAGAACGTGTACCAGCGGCGGGCGGATCTCATTCCGAACCTCGTCGAAACGGTCAAAGGCGCCGCGAAGTTCGAGCAGGACACGTTCACCGCGGTCACCGAGGCCAGGGCCAAGGTCGGCCAGGTCCAGGTCACGGCGGACAAGCTCAACGCGGAGAGCTTCACCAAGTTCCAGCAGGCTCAGGATGGTTTGTCCTCCGCCCTGTCACGGCTGCTTGTGGTCATGGAAAAGTATCCCGACCTCAAGGCGACTGAAAACTACAAGGAACTTCAGGCCCAGCTCGAGGGCACCGAGAACAGGATTGCCGTCGAGCGGATGCGCTTCAACGAGTCGGCCCAGGCCTTCAACACCAAACGGATGTCCTTCCCCACGGTGCTCATCGCCGGATTTTTCGGCGAACGCTTCAAGGAGAAACCCTACTTCAAGTCGCAGCCTGGAGCAGAGACGGCGCCCAAGGTGAAATTCTAGCCCCCGGCCCTGAGAATGTCCGTCCGCTTCAGGCCTCTTGCACTCGCCGCGGCCCTGGCCGTCGGCGCCGTGCTTCTTTTGGCGGCCGCCGATATCAAGATCCCGCCCGCGCCCGAGCATTGGGTGACGGACGAGGCCGGCTTCATCTCCTCCGACACGGCCGCCGCTCTTGATTCGCGGCTCTCGGAGTTCAACCGGCAGACGGGCCACCAGGTTCTCGTTTACATCGGCCGGACGACCGGAGACGCGAGCATCGAGGAATGGGCCGTCAAGGCCTTCGAGGCCTGGAAGGTCGGCCGCAAAGGGCTCGACGACGGCCTCGTCATCTTTATCATGGCCGACGACCGGAAGGTCCGCATCGAGGTGGGCTACGGCCTTGAGGACAAAGTCCCCGACATCAGTGCATCCCGAGTCATCAACGAGATTCTGGTGCCGGGTCTGCGCAGCGGCCGGCAGGACGCCGCGGTTTCCGACGCTGTCACGAGTCTCCTCTCGATGGTCTCCGGCCGCGAGGAGGGAGAGCCCCAGGCCGGCCGGGCGGGCAGGTCGGTAAGGGGCGGTTCCGCCGTCGAAACGATTTTCATCATCATCGCCGCTATTTTCTTTCTCATCCTCTTCATCACGCACCCGACCCTGGCCCTGTGGCTGCTCTTCAGCATGTTCACCGGCGGCCGGGGCGGAGGGCGCGGAGGAGGATTTGGCGGGGGCGGGTTTAGCGGCGGGGGCGGCCGTTCGGGCGGCGGCGGCGCCTCCGGTTCGTGGTGAAGGAAGGAGACGGCACATGACGCTCCGAAGCCGGCGCAAGCTCTTGAAAACGATCGACGTCGCACGCGTGAAAAAAGCCATCGAAGAAGCGGAGCGCCGCACCTCGGGCGAGATCCGCGTCTCCGTGGCGCCCTTCTTCTGGGGCCGTGTCCGGCGCGTGGCCGAAAAGGCCTTCGAGCGTCTCCACATGACGGCGACCAAGGACAGGAACGGCATTCTGTTTTTCGTCGTCCCATCACGCCGCCGCTTCGTCATCCTCGGCGACGAGGGCATCCACGCGCAAGTCGGCCAGGATTTTTGGGAATCGCTGGCCGCCCTTATGTCGGAGCACTTCCGCAAAGGAGAGTTTACCGAAGGCCTTGTCCGCGGCATCGAAGAGGCCGGGCTCAAGCTGGCGGCCCACTTTCCTTACAACCCGGAAACCGACGTCAATGAACTCCCCGACGACGTCGACTTCTGCAACAAGTAGCGCGGCCCCGACGCGGCGAGGAAGGCTGCCCCTCTCCCCCCGCGCTTCGCCCCCCGGGAACCAGTCCCGGCGGTTCCCCCATCGAGGCGACGGGCCCCCTTCCGCTACGGGGGTCTTCAGGGCAGCCTTCCTCGCCCCGCCGGGATGCGGATTTGACCGGAATTGAGCCCTGTGCCAGAATGTGTGCAGCGTCATGCAAAGGAGTGATCGATGAAAAAGGATCTGTCTGTTGCATTTCTGGCGATGGTGTTCCTCGTGATACCGGCCTGTAAGAAACAGGCGGCCCAGGGGCCGAAACTCAGCTATCCGGTGACAAAGAAGGTCGACCAGGTCGATACGTATTGGGGCGTAAAGGTTACGGACCCCTACCGTTGGCTCGAGGACGACAATGCCGACGAGGTCAAGCAGTGGGTCCAGGCGGAAAACGCGGTGACCGGGGGATATCTCGACAAGATCCCCTTTCGGGACAAAATCAAGGCGCGCCTCAACGAGATCTATAACTATCCCCGCTATTCGGCGCCGTTCCGGGCCGGGGATTATTACTTCTTTTATAAGAACGACGGCCTCCAGAACCAATCGGTGTGCTATATCCAGAAAGGCCTGGGCGGGACGCCTCAGGTTTTCCTCGACCCTAACCAGCTCTCCCCGGACGGAACGATCCGCGAGAGCATCGTCAGCGTCTCTAAGGACAACCGGTTTGCCGCCGTCATGCGCGGTGAGTCCGGCTCCGACTGGTCGGAGATCCGGGTCATGGAAATCCCCTCGGGCAAGGAACTCTCGGACCGCGTCCAGTGGGTGAAGTTCTCCAACGCCGCCTGGCTCGGCAGCGGCTTCTACTACAGCGGCTACAGCCGGCCCGCTCCCGGCCAGGAGCTGACGGCGAAGAACGAACATCAGAAGGTCTTCTTCCACAAGCTCGGCGAGCCCCAGGAAAAGGATCTCCTGATCCTGGAAGACAAAGCCCGCCCGCTCCTCTATTTCGGGGCCGACGTATCGGAGGATGAGACGATGCTCTTCGTCTCCATCTCCCAGGGCACGAGCGGCAATGCGCTCATGGTCCAGAACCTCGCCAAAAAGGAGGCTAAGCTCGGCCTTCTCGTGAACGGTTTCGAGTTCGACAGCGCGGCCGTCGACAGCCTGGACGGCAAGGTGCTGGTCTATACCAATGTGGACGCGCCCAATTACCGGCTTGTGCTGATCGATCCCGCCAACCCTGACAAAAAGAACTGGAAGGACATCGTAGGGGAAAAGGACGTACCGCTGAGCGGCGCGACCCTGGCCGGGGGCTACATTTTCTGCGAGTACCTGAAGGACGCCAGCACCAAGGTCTACCAGCACGACAAGAGCGGTGGGCTCGTGCGCGAGATCGCACTGCCGGCCCTCGGCTCGGCAGGCGGGTTCGGCGGCAAGAAGGACGAGAAGGTTCTCTTCTACACGTTCACGTCCTTCACCTATCCTTCAACGATTTACAAGTTCGACCCTTCGACCGGGAAATCGGACGTGTTCCGGACGAGCGAAGTCAAGTTCAACCCGGCGGATTATGAGACGCGCCAGGTTTTCTACACGAGCGCGGACGGCACCCGCGTTCCGATGTTCATCGTCGCCAAGAAGGGTCTCGAGCTCAATGGGAAGAACCCGACCCTCCTCACCGCCTACGGAGGATTCAACATCAGCCTGACGCCCTCCTTCAATCCGGCGAACATCATCCTCCTCGAGAACGGGGGGGTCTTCGCCCAGCCCAATATCCGTGGGGGCGGTGAGTACGGTGAAACCTGGCACAAGGCCGGCATGCTCCTCAAAAAGAAGACCGTCTTCGCCGATTTCATCGGGGCCGCGGAGTACCTTATCCGTGAGAATTATACGTCCAAGGATTATTTGGCCATCGAGGGCGCTTCAAACGGCGGTCTGCTCATCGGCGCGGTCATGGTCGAGCGTCCCGACCTGTTCCGAGTCTGCATCCCCCATGTCGGCGTCATGGACATGCTGCGCTACCACAAGTTCACGGTCGGCTGGGGCTGGGTTGTGGAGTATGGGTCGAGCGACGTTGAAGAATATTTCAAGTACCTCTATTCCTATTCGCCGCTTCATAACGTCAAGTCCGGCGTCTGCTATCCGGCGACGCTCGTCACGACGGCCGATCACGACGACCGCGTCGTTCCGGCCCATTCGTTCAAGTTCGCGGCCGAGCTCCAGTCGAAGCAGGCCTGTTCCAACCCCGTCCTCATCCGCATCGAAACCCGCTCGGGGCACGGCTCGAGCAACGTGACCAAGGCCATTGACCTTTATTCGGACAGCTGGGCCTTTATGCTGTACAACATGGGGATCACGCCGAAGTACGAATGACGCGGCTCGACGCCGATCGGCGAAGGGAAGAGGGGGGAGGGTCCGGGAAAAAGGTGCGGGCCTGCCGGCGGGCTCTTAGCGCTTGCCCTTCGCCGCATCCATCTGGGCTTGAATTTCGTTTTCCACCTTCTGGGCTTCGACCAGCTTTTGATTGAGCTCGTCCATCCGCTGCTGGATAACGCTTTGAGGGACCATCGTGTTGGCGCTGTAAAATTCTTGCCAGAGGGCGGCCATCTTCGTCGTCAAGAGGTCGACCTGCTCATGGGCTGCCTTCAGCCTGGCTTCGAGGCTTTCGCCCGCAGGCGCTTGACCGCCCTTCTTGGCCGGCATCGGAAGGGCGGGCCCATTCTCAAGGACGGTGGGGACCATCACGCGGTCGGAAGAACGGGCTGCCGATTCTTGCTCAGGGCCGCCGGACATTCCCAAATTTCCCCCTTGCGGGATGTTTGAACCAACGGGGAAATCAGCCGAGCTGGTAACGGCGGGGGTCTTGCCGATGGCGGTTAAGTCGGCGTTCGTGACGACCCGGCCGGTGACGGCTTTGAGGCGCTCCCGACGGGCCTTCTCCTGCCGGGAAAGCTCGACGAGACTCTGGGAATAGAGTGATCCCGCCAGCACGATGCCAATACCGAAGGCCACAATTTTTTTCATGATAAAACTCTCGCGGCTATTGTCCCCTTCGCCAAGAGGGAAGTCAAGCTCGCCCGGCCCTTGGGACGAAGGGGCGGAGCCCCCGGTCTCCGCGCCCGGTCATGGTTCCGGCCGACCGGCGTTCAGCGGATGACCTGGTAGATTTCCCTCCAGGACTTGATCAACACGCCGGCCGCGACCTTTTGCTCGAGCATCTGGATGGCCGAGTTGTATTGCTGGGCGAAGACTTCTCTCTTGTTGATGCCGCCCGTGAAGTTTTGGACATCGCCGACGGTTACCGCCCGGCGCGCCTTGCTCAGCATCGCGAGGTACTCGGGATAAACGGTGGCGCTCGACTGGAAGGCCGTGCCGCCGACGGCGAAGCCTGTCCCGGCCCTGAGGTATCGGGCATAGAGGTTTCCGCTTCCGGTCAGGTTGGTGCAGGGGTTGACGGCCTCGATGCTGCCCGGCAGGGTGCTGAAATAGATGATGGCGTCCGAGATGACGGGGTCGGCCCAGACCTTGTACCCGGTCCCGAGGCCGTTGACCTTATCGCCGACCTGAAGCGTGGCGGAAAGGTGGAGGGACGTCGGATCCCCGATGTACCACTCGACCGCGGCCGAACTCTTCGGCGTGTTATCGATCAGCGAGATGAACGCATATTTCCCCGTGGCCGGGGCGGCGTCGTCGCCGCCTGTCCCGAAAAGGATCCTGGGTACCGGTGAGCTCGTGAGGGCGTCCAGCCATACGGCGGGTTTGGTGATGATCGGATAGTAGAGATAATCCTGGTAGAGCGTGCTCAGGGTCCACGTGCTGGGGTTGCTGTTTGTGACATCCAACTTGTAGAGCCGTCCGTCAAGATCGGGCACGTAAACGGCTTCGGTGAGGTTATCGCTGTCGGGATCCAAGGCCGTGGGCGAGGCGACGATGGCGTCCGGAATGTCCTTGTAGGCGTAGGCGGTGCTCGGTTTGGTAATCTTGGTGGTATCGTAATTGGTCACGGTCAGCGTCTTAATCAGAGTCCCGTCAGAGATCCGGACCGCATAGAAGTTCTTTCCGACTTTTGTATTGCCCGGAACTGTGCCCGAAGTGATGTTATCGTATCCGGAGCCCATGAACGCCAGCCACGTGGGCGACCCGGAAACGTTGACCTGGCCGATGGCGGGAACGGACCAGGTCTCGCCCGTCGTATAGTTGCCGCCCGAATCCTTGTGCGTAAATTCCCACAACGGCTGAGGGTTCGTCGGATCCGTGATATCCAGAGCAAAATAATAATTGTACGCGCCGTCGATTGTGCTTCCCTTGCCCGGACCTTGACCGCAGAGGAGAACCGTGTGCCAGTTGCCGCTGAAGTAGACGTCGGCGACGGACGGCGAGCCGTCGACAAAGCTGGCGTGGGCATAGTAACGCGTTTGGTTGACCGAGTCCACGGGCCACTGGCTGGTCAGCTTGGGAAGAAGGTTGTAGGGGATGAACCCCCAGAGTTCGGCGCCGGTGGTCACGTCGAAGCAGTGGAGCATGCCGTCGTTGGCCCCGACATAGAGGACCTTGGCTCTCGAGGCATTGGCCGCGAGGAAAGCGGCGTAACCGGACCCCATCAGCACAGGGTCCTTATTGGGAGGTCCGACGATGAGCGGCGTCGAATGGTTGATGTCCCCGAGTTTCCAGTTCGAGCCCGCCCCGAACCCCTGGCCGCGGATGAAATTGATCAGCCCGGCGCTGTCGTTGTTGGTGTCCTGGAGGAATTGGGAAAGTGCCGTGGCATTCGCCGCGGTGAAATTCATCCTCACCAAGGGATTGGTCAGAATTTTGTTGGCCCGGGTGGCCGTATAGATTGTGCGTGAAGCCGGGCTGGTCGTTTGAAGAATCTGGCCGGCGTCCCACAGGATAGTGGTCCCCGAGTACAGGTTCCGCCCGGAAGACACATCAAGGTTTGAGGTCGTCACGGTGTTCAGAGCCGAATAGGGCCCGCCTTGGAAGCTGACATTCGTCACGTCGTAGGCCCGGAGCTGTCCCTGCCAGCCCGGGTAAACGAACGAGGTCCCGATGAGAAGTTCCTTCATCACGGTGCCGCTCGAGGAGGTGGAAGTCGTAATGCTCGTGGCGGCCGAGGACCGTGAATACTCCTGTTTGTAAACATACTGGTATTGCACGGTGAGGTTGGAGATCGTCGGCGTGTCATAGGAACAGTTCGGGAATCCCGAAATATTGTCGTCTGTGGCGGTCAGGACGAGCTTGAACCTGACGTCGGAGCCGAAGTTATGAAAATCATACCAGCTGTGATCGGTGTCCGGCACGCTGGCTCCGTTGTTGATTGTCGTAATTTGGCTGCCAGCGTAAGTGCCGTAGAGCTCCCAAGCCGCGCCGCCGTTGTTGGAAAAGTAAAGCGAAACGGTCAGCCCTGAATTGCTCTTGCCCGTCCACGATTGTGTCAGAGTGACCACGCGGATCCGGGTGACGGCCTGGAGGTCCGGGTCGATGGGGGGTGTCGCGTCCGTTGTTATGTTCGTGGACTGGGCCTGGCCGTATAACACGTAGAACGGGGCCATGCTGTTGACGACGAGGTAGTAGTTGCCGGAATCGTTGGCGTCGGAAAGAAGAACATCCATTAAGCCATCGTGGTTAAAGTCTACGGGGACCACCATATCATCGTCTTGCCCCCAGGGATAGGGGCCGCAGGCGTTGAGGCATTGGAATTGCCAGTTGATCAGGTTTCCATTCGTCCCCGTGTTTCCCAATATCCATAGGTAGCCCTGCTGATTGGGGTTGTTCCACGCGTCTCCCGCGGCAAATATGTCGATTCGGCCGTCGTTGTTGAAGTCCGTGGCCGCCAATCCCGTGGGACCATAGCATCGGGAGTCGGGGATGGAGATCTGATGGAAGGTGAAATGTCCCGTGCCGTCATTGGTGTAATAGGCAAGATAATGCGCCGTATTGACCGTGCCGCAGATGATGTCGACATTCCCGTCCAGGTTGAAGTCGCCGGCGACGATGCACGAGGTTCCCCTGTCCGTATATCCATCCGGATACGCCGAGCCCGACCCGCCCGTTCCCTTGAAGCCCGTCCGCTGGTCATAGCTCAGTTCGTTGATTCCCCAATTGCTCACGGTCTTCCACGCCGGCGTGCTGCCGGCAGTGCCGGGGTTGCGGACGAGCCAGATCTTATCCTGGCTGGCGACGAGGAGGTCGAGGTCGCCGTCCTTGTCGATGTCCACGGCAAAAAGATGGTTTGATGTCCAATCCAGATAGATGCCCCGGTTCCCCTGACTGTCCAGGGCATTTTGGAACGCGGCCGTGAAATTGACGTTGCGGGAGTCCGTATGCGCGTAAAACTTGGGAGCGGTCTTCGTCCCGCAGTTGATATACAGGCAGGCCAGAAAGTTCGTCCATCCGGCCATCTCGTCTGCGCCGTTCCTCATGAAGAAGAAGTCCTGCAGACCATCGCCGTTGAAATCGCCGACGACGATCGTGCCCGGCGCGATATAAGTGCCGAATGATTCGATTGGCGTGTGGTCGGTGACCGGGTCGAGGGTATAGTTGGTATGTCCACCCGAGGAGAGATACGTGTTCCAGATAAGTTCCAGCTGGGACGTGTCTTGTCGGTGGCCGCTCGCGCCGGTAAGCTTTAGCCCAACGAGGTCCGGATATCCGTCGCCGTTGAGATCTCCCTGACCGACGCAGTAGATGGGCGCGCCCATGCTCTGAGGCGACGCGAACGAGAAATTCTGCCCCACCTGGTTGAGCTTGATCGGACTGGGCGGCCATCCGTAGACGGATGTGTAAGTATAGTCCTCAAATTTTCCGACCAACTTCGTAGAATCTCTGGGATCAGTGACGGTTTTCGAGAAAAAATCTTCCGTAAAGTTCACATTGCCCGTTGTGCACGTTTGGGTTTGGGCCAGGACTTTCCAAAGCAGCGATCCGGCCGCAAACACCAAAACGGTCATGACGATTCTTTTCCCTATTTTGTTCATACCGCACCCCGCTGTATTCCTATGGATTCGTCCCGCCGGTTTGGATGCCGAGGACGATTTCAAGCCGCGATGTGGCCAGGATTCGCGTGCCCGACCTGATGACGCCGATGCAGACGAGGATGGCGTCTGAAGAGTTGGACACCGGCGCCCCCGCCTCGTTGTCGATGAGGAAAACCGTATAAGTCCGGGTGGTGTCGAGTGACCCGTCGGGCTTATGGATAAACGGCTGGTCCAAGAAGATCAAACCCGTATTTCCCGCGATGAGCGACTGGACGAGGTTCGTATCCGTGCGCTTCCTAAAATAATTGACATCCAGGGGCAGATCGATCCCGGCGGGAACCTTGAGGCAGTTGCTTTGAAAGTTCACCCATACCCCGGTCGTCAGGTAGTTCGAGATCTGCACTCGGGCCGCCTCGAAGCCGGCTTCCGCCGTATTAAAGGCCTCTTCCTGATCGCGGACGTTGCCGGAGATCTTCGGCGCCGTCCCCGTTGTCGTCAGGAGCGCGATCCCGACAGCCAGCATGAACGCAATGACAAGGATCACGATGATGAGCGACGATCCCCGTTCCGATGGTTTGTGTGTGCGTCTCATCGCTGCCCCGTGTTGTAGAGATTGAGCGACAGATTCCTGATATTGGAGCTCGACTCCAGCAGGAATCGCCGGTGCATATCGTCCGTGGTGTCCCCAACCGAATTAGACAGGGTCGGCCGCCTGTAGATGAAGATGCCGGCCGGCGCCGCCCCCCGGTGAGACGCCAGTCTGTTGGGGGTACGGCCGAGGAGATAGATCCTCACTTGGCGGACACGGGATATGTTGTCCAATGTCCAGGTCGCGTTCCAGGGCTGGAAGTTTTCCATCAATCCGTCATCGTTAAAATCTCCGTTGTACTCGACCTGGAAGTTTTCAACATTCTGGGCGATGGGGTAGTGGGTCCCGTTGGCGGTCATATAAAAGACGCCGCCGACGCCTCCTCCGATGTAGCCTTTGAGGCCGGCCGTCAGACCCGGGTAATTCCCCGTGAGATCGAGCCAGTATTCCTTGAGGTCCGCGAACATGACGCTGCCGCCGACATAGGTGCTCGAATCGGAGCACGTCCCCAACAGATTCTCCGGCGGAACAAGGCCGGGGGCCATGCCGGGGGAAAAGGTCAGCGTCTCGCCCGTCCCGCCTGAGGGATGACTGACGCTGGCGATGATCCGCATTTCGCCGGCCCGGCAGGCTGATGCCGGGTTGGGCAGGATGAGGACGAACTTATTGGTGTAGAAGGTGTCCAGATACGGATATTGTTCGAAGCTGTAATCTGCGAGGGTCAGGGTTGTCGAGTTTCCCGCATACTGGGAAATGGCCACCCCCAGCGGATTCTCCATATTGCCGATGATCTTTAACCGGTCGGGTTTGACCGTGGCCGAACCCTGCGTTTCGTTGTCGACGCCCTGGATCGCGTACATGTTGAACTGCGTCGGGAACCCGACGCCGGTCATCCGGATGTCCCTCATGAGGAGGAACATCGCCGACCGAACGCCGTTCTGGATTTCGGTGTACTGTTGCTGGTCCACGGTAATCTGGTTGCTCCGGCTGTAGACGGTCAGCGCAGCAATGATGACGACAAGCATGATCGCTATCCCGACAAGCATCTCGGCCAGCGTGAACGCCTTTCGCTTCCCGAGTGCGGACATCGTCGTGCTCGATTTATTCATGTCATTACCTTGTGATGATCGTTTCCATCCGGGCCCGAACCTTGTGATTATCGGGGTCGGCGAGGAGATCACTTTGCAATGTCTGGGCTTGGGACGCCGGGAAGACCATGACCTTGACATCGTACTCGTTGCTCTGGATCGTCAAGACGGTGAGACGGCGGAACTCGATCGTGCCGTCGGAGTTTGTATCGATCAACTCGTCATTTTGCTCGCCCCGCGAGGAATTGGGGAAATCCGTCAATTCACTGTTTGTCAGCGTGCGGAGATAATCGATCTGCTGCTGAGCCAGAAACAGGGAGTTGGCGATTTCGCTTGAGCGGGCGTTGTTCATCATGGACATTAAGTAGAGTTGGGCCATTCCTGCCACGGCGACGGCGACAAGAAAGATGCCGATCAGGACTTCGATGAGACTGAACCCGCCGTCCCCCGTTCTTTTCTTTTTCGACGCGTCAATCAACGTTTTGATGCTCTTCATGGGCGTTCTATCAGCTCGATGTCCTAAGAAACTGGATGGAGCCCCCCCCATAAATCTGGAGGATTCTCAGGTCCGGTTGATGCTTGGCCAGGAGCTTCGTGCTCTGGACCGTCACGGTATTCTTGGTGCTGTCATATCCAAGGACGAGCCCAACCGGCGAAAACTGGAGTTCCTTGCCTCCATCGGTGCTCGTCGGCAAGTTGATCATCGCGGTCGAGGTGTACCCCGGGGAGATCGCTACCGTGTGATATCCGGTGAAGGCGGCCCAAGTGGTGGCGGAGGTCTGGTATTCCAACAGGATATTCCAATAGGCGCCCGCCTGGACAAAATGGACGCGATAAATGACCTTGTCGGTTACGGCGCGGTACTTCGCCTGCTCTATGACCGACTGAATACTCCTCGCGCAATTGTCGAGATTCCGGGTTTCCATGGAATTCATGATGCCCGGAAAGGCGGTCACCAGCATGATGCCCATAATCCCGAGCACGATGATGATTTCGATAGTGGTGTACCCGCTTGACAGCATTCGATTTCCCATGCGTCCTCTTTCCGAGCCCCTAAAAAACAAAGACATACTCCTGAAATTCTATCGCGTTATGCCCCTCGATGCAAGCCTTTTCTTCCTTTTCCAGGGGAAAACCAGTGGTTTCTTCCCGGGCGCTTCTCGGCGGGACAATTCTATTACTTTCTTTCATGTCCACGCGAGCTCCCTTTCTGCGCCTTCCCAGAGGTTTCTGCGCAAACCTATGATGCGTCCGGAAGACACGCGGTGGAATCCCCTTTTGGGGTGATTTTTCCGGCGGTTTTCCGCCTGCATTTCCCACCCCTAAAGGCTAGCCACTGGACGCTGCACTCGACCGGGGCGAAAGGAGGGCGTCGCGCCTAAGGCCACAAAAATCCCACCCGGCGGCACGGTGCGTCCGATGAGTTTTTACCCGTTCGCCGTCGCTAAGCCCCGCCTTTCAAGGCGGGGACAAGAAGCGAGGCTCAGGGTTAACCCCGAACAAGCCCCGGCATTCATGCCGGGGACTCGAGGGGTTGACTTTGCCGACGATGAGCCGCCGAGAGTCCTCTCCATCAGAGAACGCCGCTTCGCCATAAGCGCTCAGTTGAAATTGCCCGGGGACTGCAATAGAATCGAAAACTCACAGCGCGACGAAAGGAGAGAATTGCGAATGAGCATGCAAAGACGCAGATTTCTGAAGATGTCGGCCGGGGCCGTGGGTGTCTTCGGCCTCGCGGGTGCGCCGGTTCGGGCTGGGGAGGGCCGGCCGGCGGTTTCGCCGCCGTCCCAAAAAGACACGCCGATCAGCCGGCTGAAGCCGATGACCGCGGGCATCGTGCCGATTTCGGATGACGAGCGCCTGGCCCGGGTGGACAAGGCGCGGAAACTCATGGCAGAAAACAAGCTCGATGCCATTCTCATCGAAGGCGGCACGGGCCTCATCTATTTCACCGCCGTGAGCTGGTGGATGAGCGAACGGGTTTTCGCGTGGATCCTTCCTGCCAAAGGCGAAATGGCCTGGGTCTGTCCGAAGTTTGAAGAGGACAGGGCCAAGGAGCTCATCCGCTTTGGAACGGACGTCCGGACCTGGGAGGAGGATGAGAGCCCCTACGCGGCGATCGCCAGGGCCCTGGCCGACCGCGGCCTTCGGACGGGCCGGGTGGGGATCGAAGAACGGGTTCGCTTCTTTGTCTTTGACGGGTTGCGGAAAGCGGCGCCCGGGCTCGATTTCGTGAGCGCCGACCCGGTCACCATCGGCTGCCGCTCCATCAAATCCCCGGCCGAGATCGCCTTGATGCAGCGGGCGGACGACATCACCGTTGAAGCCTACAAAGCTGCGCTGGCCATGCTGCGTGAAGGCATGACCAAGGGCGATTTCGGCGTCGATGCGTCGGCCGCCTTCAGGGCTCTCGGCGTCTCGGGCGGAATCAGCGCGAGTTTCGGAGAGCAGACAGCCTCCCCTCACGGCAGCGTCAAACCCCGGACCCTCCGGGAAGGCGACGTCGTCCTCATGGACGGCGGCTGCACCGTCGAGGGTTACCAGTCGGATGTCAGCCGGACCGTCGTTTTCGGCAAGCCGACGGCGCGGCAACGCGAGATCTGGGCGCTCGAGCAAAAGACCCAGCTGGCCGCGTTCCGGGCGGCGAAGCCGGGCGTCCCGCACGAAGCGGTGGACGCGGCGGCGCGGGCCGTGCTCACGGCCGCAGGGTTCGGTCCGGGCTACAAGCTGCCCGGCCTGCCTCACCGGACGGGACACGGCATCGGGATGGACGGCCACGAATGGACCTACCTTGTGAAGGGGAACAAGGCCCCCATGCGCCAGGGGATGTGTTTCACCGACGAGCCGATGATCGTCATCCCCGGCGAATTCGGCGTCCGGCTGGAAGACGACATGCACATCACCGAGGACGGGGCGAAGTGGTTCACGCATCCCAGCCCATCGATCGAACAGCCGTTCGCCTAACGGGCCGAAGGCCGCCCTGTCGAACGGGACCGGCGAGCCTCCTTTGGCGCCGAAGTCCGCGAGGCGTGCCGCCTTTACCCGGCGGGGGGTCGGCCACTTGGTGGACCAAGTTCCCCGAGAAAACTCAAAACTCTACGCCTGTCCGCCTGTTCCCGAGGCTTTTGACATTTCGCGGAAAAATGCTAAAGTGATGACGGGTCAGCGGACATTCAAGGAGGTTGAAATGAAAACACTTCGAAATCGCCCTGTGGTGCTTTACGCTGCATTTTTCGCGGCCTTTGCCCTGTGCGTCTGCCTCCCCGCATGCAAGGCGAAAGACACAGGACTCCTTCGGTCGCAATCGCAAATCCGGGGGGCCATGGACGAGCTGAGGGTGGCCGACCTGAAGCCCGTCCTCGGGGAGGCCAGGGACGATGCCTCCGGCGTCGTGGAGTGCAGCAGCACCGAGGATGCCCTCGTTATTTCGTATCGCTACTACGATGCGGATCTGCTGAATATCGACAACGACATGGTCACAGAGATGGCGCCGAAAATCCAGGCCCTCTATAAGAAGTTCCACGCGCTCGACCGGATCCGCTTCCAGGTCGCCATCAACTCGACGACGCCGGGCAAGTGGGAGCCATACGCAAGCTTCCTCATCACGCGCACCATCGTGGACGAAATGCAATGGAGCGGCATCCTGTTCGAG
Source organism: Candidatus Aminicenantota bacterium (assembly GCA_963727095.1). Taxonomy (GTDB): domain Bacteria; phylum Acidobacteriota; class Aminicenantia; order Aminicenantales; family Saccharicenantaceae; genus CAVSEQ01. The sequence continues at coordinate 90,494 of CAVSEQ010000002.1, forward strand.
GATTTCCTGAAGCGCGTTCTCGAATTCCACCGGCTCGGCTGAGCTCTCCGCCGCGGCCTTTCACCGGGAGGCACAGGAATCGCGGCCGAAAGGCAGCGGCCTCCTCTCCTGCATCGCCGTTTCGTCAGACGCCCTCTCTTCTCCCGAACGTCGGACCCGAGGCGGGCCGGCCGTTTGACCGGCCTTTTTCTCCTGTGATATAAGTAGAGAGGTCCGGGACGTGCGGCACGGTCCCGTTGAATCTCCGATCATCAGAAATTCCGAAGGAGTCGATAACGGCCATGATTCGTGTACGGTTTGCCCCCAGCCCCACCGGATACCTCCACATCGGGAGCGCCCGGACGGCGATCTTCAACTGGCTGTACGCCCGGAGCGTCGGCGGCCGGTACCTCCTCCGGATTGAAGACACCGATCAAAAGCGTTCCGAGGCCCGATTCCTGGAAGAGATCCTCGAGGACCTCAAATGGCTCGGGCTCAGCTGGGACGAAGAGCCTGTCTTCCAGAGCCGGCGATTCGGGGTTTACCGCGCGAAGGCGGAAGAGCTCGCGGCCGCGGGCAAAGCCTACAGAGACGGCGATGCATTTCTGTTCAAGGTCGAGCCCGGACGAGTCCTCGCCTATGACGATATGATCCACGGCAGGATCACAGTCGAAACGGAAACGATCAAGGACCAGGTCATGATCAAGTCGGACGGCTCGCCGGCCTACAATTTCGCCTGCGTTGTGGATGACGTCCATATGGGGATCACGCACATCCTGCGCGGCGACGACCACATCAGCAACACGCCTAAGCAGATCCTTTTCTACGAGGCCTTCGGGATCGAACCGCCGAGGTTTGGGCATATGCCGCTCATCCTCGGCGCCGACGGGTCTAAGCTCTCCAAGCGTCACGGAGGCGTCTCGGTCGAAGAATACAAGCGGGAGGGTTTCCTGCCCGAAGCCCTGGCCAATTACCTGTTCCTTCTCGGCTGGACGCCGCGCGACGGACGGGAGATCATGCCGCTTGACGAGGCCGTCAAGGTCTTCGACATCACTCAGATGAACGACGTCCAGGCCAAGTTCGACCTGCAGAAACTCCGCTGGCTCAACGGTGAAATCATCATGCGGAAGCCGGAGGCCGAGCTCCTGCCCCTCCTCAAAGCCCAGCTGGCCGCTGCCGGCATGGACACCGCGGCGATCGCGGACCCTTACCTGGCCCGCGTCCTCGGCCTCTACCGGGTCCGAATCAAAACGCTCGGCGATTTTCCGGCGATGACCGATTGTTTTTTTCGCGACGATTACCCCGTCGAGGACGAAGGCCGGGCCCAGCTCGAGAAACCGGAAAGCCGGGAATACCTGGCCGTCCTGGCCGATCGCTTGGCCGCGCTCGCGGATTTCCGCCACGAGGCGATCGAGGAGGTCTTCCGCGGTTTCATCCAGGAGCGCGGCATCAAGGCGGGCCAGGTCATCCATCCGGCGCGTCTGGCCGTAAGCGGGCAAACCAAGGGCGCCGGCCTCTTCGAAATGATGGAGGTCCTCGGCCGGGACCGCGTGCTGCAGCGTTTGAGGAGTGCCGCCCATGGAAACAACCAAGCCTAGAAACAATTTTATTCGCGAGATCATCGACGAGCATCTCCGGAACGGCCGGTTCACGACCGTTCACACCCGTTTTCCTCCGGAGCCGAACGGCTACCTCCACATCGGCCATGCCAAGTCCATCTGCCTGAATTTCGGGCTGGCCCGCGATTACCAGGGGCTCTGCAACCTGAGGATGGACGATACGAATCCGGAAACCGAGAACATCGAATACGCGAACGCCATCAAAGACGACATTCGGTGGCTCGGGTTCGATTGGCAGGACAGGGAATTCTACGCCTCCGACTACTATGAGAAGCTCTACCAGTTGGCCCTTGTCCTCATCGGGAAAGGCAAAGCGTACGTTTGCGACCTGAACGTCGAGGATGTCCGCGAATACCGGGGCACCGTAACCAAAGCGGGCAGGGACAGCCCCTGGCGCAACCGGTCGGTCGAAGAAAACCTGGACCTTTTCCGCAGAATGCGGGCCGGAGAATTCCCGGACGGATCCAAAACTCTGCGGGCCAAGATCGACATGGCGGATCCCAACATGCTCATGCGCGACCCGCTGATGTACCGCATCCGCCGCGAACACCATTACCGGACGGGCGATGCCTGGTGTATCTATCCCACCTACGACTGGGCCCATGGCCAGAGCGACTCGATCGAAGGCGTCACGCATTCGATTTGCACGCTGGAGTTCGAAGTTCATCGGCCGCTCTACGATTGGTTTCTCGACAATCTCGGCATCCACCACCCCCAGCAGATCGAATTCGCCCGGCTGAACCTGAGCCACACGGTCCTCAGCAAGCGGCGGCTCCTGGAGCTCATCGAGGCCGGCTTTGTCAGCGGCTGGGACGACCCGCGCATGCCCACCATTTCCGGCTTCCGCCGCCGCGGCTATACGCCCGAAGCCATCCGGCACTTCGCGGACATCATCGGCGTGGCCAAAGATAACAGCATCGTCGACATGCCTTTGCTCGAGATGTGCGTCCGCGAGCATCTCAATCAAGCGACGCCCCGGGTCATGGCCGTGCTGCGGCCGCTCAAGGTCGTGATCGAGAACTACCCGGAAGGGACGTTCGAGGAATTCGATGCCGTCAATAACCCCGAGGACCCGGCCGCGGGCACGAGGAAGGTGCCGTTCTCCCGGGAGCTCTGGATTGAGCGCGATGACTTCATGGAGACTCCACCGGCCAAGTTCTACAGGCTGGCGCCGGGAAGGGAAGTCCGGCTTCGCTATGCCTATTTTCTCAAGTGTCGGGAAGCCGTCAAGGATCCGCGGACCGGCGAGGTGATTGAACTGCGCTGCACCTACGATCCCGCGACCAGGGGCGGAGACTCGCCGGACGCCCGCAAGGTCAAGGCCACCCTTCATTGGGTATCCGCGCGTCATGCCGTCGACGCGGAGATCCGTCTCTACGAAACGCTCTTCACCGTGCGCGATCCGGCCGGCGTGCCCGAAGGTGTGGATTGGAAAAAGACGCTTAATCCAAAATCCATGGAGGTCGTTGCCGCCAAGGCCGAGCCGTGCCTGAAGGATATCGTGCCCGAGAGCCGCTGGCAATTCGAGCGGCTGGGCTATTTCTGCGCCGACCGCCGCGATTCAAAGCCCGGTCATCCGGTCTTCAACCGAACGGTGACTCTCCGCGATGAGTGGGCGCGGATTGTCAAGGCGGGACGGGATCAGGATTGATTCCGGTTCCCGGACCATGCGCTGAATGAACGGCTGCGTCGGATACCGTCAAGCCGTTGCCCGGCCCGTCATTGGCGGCCGCGGCGGGTCGGTGGTAAAATGAGGAAGGTTCGTAATTCCAGCAGGGGAGGTCGGCGATGTGGTATTTGTCGGATATCGGCCTGCTCGTTCTCAGGCTCGTTCTCGGCCTCGTTGTCGCCGCGCACGGATCCCAAAAGATGCTGGGGTGGTTCGGCGGCAATGGGCTTCCCGGACATGCCGCCTTCATGCAGATGATGGGCATCCGTCCGTCCGGCCTGTTTGCTGCGATCAACGCCATGGGCGAATTCTTCGGCGGTCTCGGGATTGCCGCCGGGCTGTTGACGCCTTTGGCGGCGGCCGGACCGATCGGCTCTATGTCCGTCGCCGTCATTTCCGTCCACTGGCGGAAAGGGTTTTGGAACCATGGCGGCGGGTTTGAATATCCCTTTGTCCTCGCGGCGGTTTCTTTTGTCATCGGACTCATCGGTCCTGGACGTTATTCTCTGGATGCCGCTCTTGGGATCCGGTTTCCAGAGCCTTGGACGTACATCATCGTCCTCGCCGCGACGGCCCTCGTTGTCATCTATACGGTCACGAGGCGCGTGCCCCCGGCGCCTCAAAGCCAGGCCTGAGCCGACCGTGCGGAGGCATCCTATCATCCGGTCCGGAGGACAAGCATGACAGACGAAAAAAGTGTCCAGGCCAAGGACGGCTTCCAGGCCGGCACCGTCGGCGAGGTGGTCCAGGGACCGAGCCTTTTTTCCGAGCAGGACATCTACTTGTTTAAGGAAGGGAGCCACTTCAGACTCTATGATCTGATGGGCGCCCATGCCATGACGCACGACGGCCGCCGGGGCGTCCTCTTCGCCGTGTGGGCCCCGAACGCCGAAAAGGTATCGGTGATCGGGGACTTCAACGGCTGGATCCCCGGCCGCCATTCCCTTGCGCCACGGTGGGATGGTTCAGGCATCTGGGAGGGATTCATCCCCGGACTTGCCAAGGGATTGGTCTATAAGTTCCACATCACATCCAAGATCCGGGGCTCTTCCGCCCAAAAAGGCGATCCCTACGCCCTTCTCTGGGAGGTGTCGCCCAAATCGGCTTCGATCGTGTGGGACCTTGACTATCGATGGAACGATGGGGACTGGATGGCGCAGCGGGCCAAGGCCAGCGGCCTGCGCGCGCCGATTTCCGTCTACGAGGTCCATCTGGGGTCGTGGCGGCGGGTTCCCGAAGAGAACTTCAGGTTTCTCACCTACCGCGAAATCGCGCCGCTTCTGGCCGATCACGTCAAGCGGACCGGTTTTACGCACGTGGAATTCCTGCCTGTCATGGAACACCCGTTCTACGGCTCGTGGGGCTACCAGACCCTCGGCTACTTCGCGCCGACGAGCCGCTACGGAACGCCGCAGGATTTCATGTATCTCGTGGATGTGCTGCATCAGAACGGCATCGGCGTCATCCTGGATTGGGTCCCCTCCCATTTCGCCACCGACGGACACGGTCTGGAGAGCTTCGACGGCAGCCACCTCTACGAGCACATGGACCCCCAGAAGGGTTTCCATCCCGACTGGAAGAGCTTTCTCTTCAATTACGGGCGGAACGAGGTGCGCGAGTTCCTTATCAGCAGCGCCATGTTCTGGCTCGACAGGTACCACGTCGACGGCTTCCGGATCGATGCCGTCGCGTCCATGCTTTACCTCGATTATTCGCGGAAGGAAGGCGAGTGGATTCCCAACGTCTTCGGCGGCCGCGAAAACCTTGAAGCCATGGACTTCATCAAGCGCTTCAACGAAGCCGTATACGGGACCTACCCCGACGTCCAGACGATCGCCGAGGAATCGACGGCCTGGCCGATGGTGACCCGTCCCGTCTATATGGGCGGGTTGGGCTTCGGCCTCAAATGGAAGATGGGCTGGATGAACGATACCCTCGAATACTTCAGTAAGGACCCCATCCACCGCAAGTTTTACCAGAAGGACCTGACGTTCAGCATGTGGTACGCGTACACCGAGAACTTCCTGCTGCCTCTCTCGCACGATGAAGTCACGCACGGCAAAGGATCGCTCGTGGGAAAGATGCCGGGCTCGGAGATGGATCAGTATGCCAGCCTCAGAGCGCTCTACGGATTTATGTATACGCATCCGGGGAAGAAGCTCCTTTTCATGGGAGGCGAATTCGCCCAGTGGCGGGAATGGACCCACGAAGAGAGCCTGGAGTGGCACGCCCTCCAGTACGCGCCCCATCAGGGTGTAATGCGCTGGGTCGGGGACCTGAACCGCCTTTACCGGGCGGAGCCGGCTCTCTACGAACTCGATTTCGACCAGGCGGGATTCGAGTGGATCGATTTCAACGACGTCGACTGGAGCATTGTCAGCTACCTGCGGAAGGGCGGCTCGACGCGGGACCAGATCCTGGTCGTATGCAATTTCACGCCCGTGCCGCACTCGGACTACCGCATCGGCGTGCCGGTCGGCGGGCTCTGGCGGGAGCTCCTCAACAGCGACGCCCAGGAGTACGGCGGCGTCGGTTTCGGCAATTTCGGGTCCGTCGAGGCGCGGCCCGAGCCGATCCACGGCCGCAGCTATTCCCTCGCCCTGACACTGCCGCCCCTGAGCGTGCTCGTTTTCAAGAAAGAGATGGACTAGACCGGGGATAGGATGAGAGGTTGACCATGGACCGCTTTATCTGCATTCACGGGCATTTCTATCAGCCCCCCCGCGAGAATGCCTGGCTGGAAGAGATCGAGATTCAGGATTCTGCGCATCCCTATCATGACTGGAACGAACGCGTCAGCGCCGAAAGCTATGCGCCGAATTCGGCCTCGCGGATCCTCGACATCGAGGACAGGATCATCGACATCGTCAATAACTACGCCCGGATCAGTTTCGACGCCGGTCCCACGCTGCTGACCTGGATGGAAAAATTCAGCCCCGACGTCTATCAGGCTATTCTTCAAGCCGACCGCGAAAGCCGCGGCCGGTTTCACGGCCACGGCAGCGCAATAGCCCAGGCATACAACCATATCATCATGCCTCTCGCCAACAGCCGTGACAAGAGGACGCAGATCCTCTGGGGCCTGAGGGATTTCGAATCCCGTTTTGGCCGGGCCGCCGAGGGTCTGTGGCTGCCGGAGACGGCGGTCGACCTGGAAACCCTAGACCTGGCGGCCGAACAGGGCATCCTGTTCACGATCCTTTCCCCATTTCAGGCGGCCCAGGTGAGGAAACAGGCCGCGCGGGAATGGACGGACGTGAGCCTCGGCCGGATCGACCCGAAGAAGCCCTACCTTTGCCGGCTTCCGTCCGGGCGGGCGATCGCCCTCTTCTTCTATGACGGCCCGATCGCGCACGATGTCGCCTTCGGCGACGTGCTTCGGAACGGCGAGGGATTCGCGAAAAGGCTGATGGCGGCCTTTGCCCCGGATGGTGCGGGCCCAGCGCTTGTCCACATCGCCACCGACGGCGAAACCTACGGCCATCATCACCGCTTCGGCGACATGGCGTTGGCCTACTGCCTTTACTTTCTCGAATCGCACAAGCTCGCGGACCTCACCGTTTACGGCGACTACCTCGAGAGGTTCCCCCCGGTCGAGGAAGTCAAGATCTTCGAAAATACCGCCTGGAGCTGCGCCCACGGCGTCGAGCGCTGGCGGAGCGACTGCGGGGACAACTCAGGCGCCAATCCCCGCTGGAACCAGAAGTGGCGGGCCCCCCTCCGAGAGGCGATGGAATGGCTGCGGGACAAAGCCGCACCTATTTTCGAGCAGGGGATGAAGGACTTCGCCGACGAGCCGTGGGCAGTCAGGGATGATTACATTCACGTCATCCTCGATCGTTCCCCCCAAAACATCGAGGCCTTTTTCACAAGCCATGCCCGGCGCCCGCTTTCCCCCGGAGACAAAGTCAAGTTCCTCAAGCTCTGCGAGATCCAGCGGCATGCCATGCTCATCTTCACGAGCGACGGCTGGTTTTTCGACGACATCTCCAACGTCGAAACGGTGCAGGTGATCCAGTACGCGGCCCGGGCGATGCAGCTGGCCAGGGACGTCAGCGGGGAAGAGCTCGAGCCCGGGTTCCTTAAGCGTCTCGAAAAGGCGCAGAGCAACCTGCCCGAGCAGGGGAACGGGGGCAGGATCTTTGACAGGCTGGTCAGGCCCGCCATTGTCGACTTTCCCCGTCTCGCCGCGCACTACGCCGTTTCTTCCCTATTTGAGGAATATCCCCAGGCTTTCAAAATCGCCCACTATGAAGCCAGCGCAGACGTCTGCGAAAGGGCGGTCATCGGAAAGAGAAAGATGGCCGTCGGCAAAGTGACGCTCAAGTCCGAAATCACATGGGAACAGAGGACGATGAGCTATGCGGTCCTGCACTTGGGCGATCAGAACCTGACCGCCGGAGTCAAAGAGCATGAGGACGAGAAGCGCTTCCAGGCCATGTGTAAAAGCATTATGGAGGCTTTTACCAGGAGCGACATGACTTCAGCCCTCCGGCTGATCGACCAGGGCTTTGGGACGCACAGCTTCTCCCTCTGGCACTTATTTAAGGATGAGAGGCGGAAGGTCCTCAACCAGATTCTTGAGGACAATCTGCGGAGTCTCGAAGCGGTGTTCCGTCAGGTTTTCGAAAGCAACTATGCGCTTATGCAGGCTCTGATCGAGCTGCAGATTCCGCTGCCCGAGGCCTTATCCACGCCGGCGGAGTTCGTCCTCAACGCCGACTTCCGCAGCGTGATGACCCGGGACGTCATCGATTTCGGCCGCCTTCAGGGGCTGATGGAGGAATATACGATCTGGTCGTTTAAGCCCGATGCCGCGGCCGCGGGTTACATCGTCAGCAAGAAGATCAATGCCATGATGGCTTCTTGGGTGGAGCACCCTGAGAACCTCTCGGATCTGGCCACGATCGAGCGGCTCCTTTCCGTCCTGAGGCCGCTCGGGATGGACCTTGATCTATGGCGGAGCCAGAATATCTACTTCCTCATCGGCAAGTCCATTTATGCGGCGACAAAAAGGAGAGCCGAGAAGGGGGATGCCTCAGCCAGGGATTGGCTGTCCCTTTTCGATTCCGTTGGGCGCGAGCTCCGCGTCGACCCGGTCGTTTTTCTGTCAAAATAGCGGGGACAACCTTCTGCCCTTAAGACACCCCGGGAAAGTGTATCGAAGCGCTGAGGGGTGCAGTATGGCTATCGCCAAGCTTTGTTATGGGTTTGCCGGGATTAGCCGGCCGATGGGAAGGGGCGGGATAAAAAGAGAGTGAGGCCCCGATAAGGGGCCTCACACTTCAACCCCCCACAATGCTCAATTCAACGGACTGGCTCTGAGACCATGAATCCCGGCCACCCTTCCTGATTCGATCGCCAAGACCATCAGTCTTTTGGCGGGCGCTTTGGGGTGGCCGGGAATTTTTTTCTGTCTCATTGCTGCATCCGCTTCTTCTATATACAAGTTTGGTGCCAACTCCTGTGCCTCCCCGGAAAAAATTCCTTGCCGGAAGGTAGACGTCACCGGCCATGAAGTGCCGATGAAAAGCGCGATTCCTTCCCGCCGGATAGGACTCTGTCCCGCAAGGCAGGATGATGTCTTCGATTCCCCGGCGGGTGATGAAGAGCACCCTGGATGTCCCCCCTAACCCCCGGTACATTGGAGGCGCATTGGAAGAGCGTTGTTCCGGGAACCTCTACGGAATAAGCGCCGTCGCGACGTGATCGAAGCACAGCAGCAACGACACACCTAGCAAATAGAAGTTCATCTCCCGGAACAGGGCGGCCCCCGGCCTGAGCCGTCCGGCGTGGAAGCTGAGCGCGCGCGTCCCGAGCCAGAATGCGGCCAGGATGAGGACCGATCTTGTCGCCACGGCATTGATAAGGCCTGAGAGAGACAAGAGAAGCGAGCACGCGGCCGTGGCCACAACCCACTGAGACGTAACCCTCCGGATCTGGTCCGCTGAAAGGGAATCCCCGAGCGACGGCAGACCGGCCTGTCTGTATTCGAGGCCGTGGTCCATGGCGACAAGCCAGAAATGCGGGACCTGCCAGACAAAGAAAAACAGGGCAAGGACCCATATCCCGGCCTGATCCAAACCTCCGCCCGCCCAAACCCAGCCGATGGCCGGAGGCAGGGCGCCGGTGACAGCTCCCGGGACAGCGGCGAATGCGGTGACCCTCTTGAGATACGCGTAGAGACCGTTATACCAAATGACGGCCGCCACGCCGAGGAGAAGCGCCGCCTTGCCGCCAAAGGCCATGAGGGCGAGCCCGGTCACCAGCAATGCGACGGCCAGCCCGAGCGCCCCTGCCGGCCCGACCGCGGCAACGGGCAGTGGACGATGCCTGGTCCGCTCCATCTGCGCGTCTCTCCTCCGGTCCTGATATTCGTTAAGGGCGCACGCCCCGCAGGCCAGGATGAAAACGGCACCCCAGGGGAGAAGCGCCCTTGCGTTGAGCCGGGGCGACCGGACGATGAAGCCGGCTAAAGCCGATCCGGCCGCGAAGAGGGAGATCGTGACCTTGCAAAGCCTGACGTATTCCCGCAGAACTTTTCTGCCCGGTTTTCGCTGTCTCATTTCAAGCTTTCGAGGAAGGCGATGATTTTGTCGAGGTCATCGTCGGTCACGGGCAGCTTGGGCATGACGGGTTCATAGCCCGGGATGCGATCGCTGTTCGGGTTGCGGACGTAGAACTTGATATAAGCGGCATCGACCGTCATCGTGCGCTTCCGGCGCGCCGTGACGACGGTCTGACTGGAGCCGAAGAGGCCTTTGAACGTCGGACCGATGCCCTTCGTGCCGTCCGTGCTGTGGCAGCCGAGGCAGCCGGCCCTTTTGAGAAGATCCAGACCTCCCGGAGCCGCACCGGCCTCCGCTTTGCTCTGGTACCAGGCCTCGAACTCCGCCTCGGGCATCACGATGACCTGGCTGCGCATATGCGAATGCCCCTGGCCGCAGTACTCCGTGCAGAAGATTTCGTAGGCGCCGGTCTCCGTGGCATTGAACCAGAGATGCGTCTTCATACCGGGGACGCAGTCCTCCTTGATCCGGAACGCGGGCACAAAAAAGGAGTGGATGACGTCCATCGAGGTCATGACCAGCTTCACCGGCTTGCCGACGGGAACCCTGAGCACATCGTCCTCCTTGCCCTCCGCGTAGCGGAAAAGCCAGGACCACTGCCGGGCGACGACCTCGACCTCCATGGCTCCCTTCGGCGGGTTGCGGATGAACTCGAAATTGATCCAGCCGAAATAGAACATCAGCAGGACGAGCAAGAGCGGGACGACGGTCCAAACGATTTCGAGGGCCAGGCTTTCCTTGATCTTCTTCGGCTCCGGATGCCGGGTTTTGCGGTACCTGACCAGAAAACTGATCATGGCGGCCATGACGAGAATAAAGAAGAACACAGAAACGGCCACGATAAAGAAGAACGCGCTGTCGACTTTTGCTGAGGAAAGCGCGGCTCCGTGGAACATCCCGTTACCTCCGGAACCAGACGTCGCTGAAGGTCAAGACAATGATGAGCGTCAATGCCCCGACGGCCACGCCCAGCATGACTTTCAGGAATTTGCTTTCGTATCGAAGATGCATGAAAAAGAGCAGAACGAGCAGGGCCTTCGCGCTGGCGATGAGGAGATTGATGACGACGCTGAACGACGTGACGTGGAGTTTGGCCACGGCGATGGTGGCGGCCAGGAGCAGCAAAAGGGCGGCCCAAATTCCGACGTAGACCGGCGTGCCGACAAGATGGGGCGGTGACCCTTTCGCCGTTTTTTCGAGCGTGTCGTCCATGCCCCACTCCTAGGTGATCAGATAAAAAAGCGGAAAGAGAAAGATCCAGACAATATCCACGAAATGCCAGAAAAGCCCCGCATTTTCCAGGCGCGAAAACCTCTCGGCAGAGATCGGTCCGCGCCAGGTGTAGCGCATCATAAAGGCGATGAGCACGATGCCGATAAGAACATGAAGCGCGTGAAGGCCGGTCATCGTGTAGTAGAGCCCGAAAAAGAGGACCTCGCCGTCCTGCATGGCTTTGAGCGCCGGCCCGTTGGGGTAGATGCCTTTGCCAATCTTCATCGCCCATTCGGCGGCCTTGATCATGAGGAACACATAGCCGAGGGCGATCGTGCCGCCTTGAAGCATGATCGAAAGGCGCGCCCTGCCGCGCCGGATCGCCGTGATCGACAACGCCATGAGCAGGCTGCTCGTAAGCAGGACGGCGGTGTTGATCGAGCCCAATACGAGGTTCTCTTCCTGGGCGCCGTGGTGGAAGTCGCCGGGGTACCGGTAACGGTAGATGGAATAGAGAAGAAACAGGCCGCCGAAAAAGAGCAGCTCCGTGAAAAGAAAAAACCACATGCCGATCTTTTTCCCGGCGTAATCGATGGGCTCCTCGCGGGCCTCGGCGGGCTGAGGCGCCGGGCGCTCGCCGGCCGCGATCGAATTACTCGGCATCGTCGTCATAGGGAGTGTCCGATATTACAGGCTGCTTCCGGAAGTTCTGCTGAGGCGGCGGCGACGGGATCATCCATTCGAGAGTCTTTCCTCCCCAGGGATTCCTGCCGACCCGTTCGCCCTTGAAGAAGGCCCGCACGAGGTTGGAGAAGATGATGATCAGGCCGGCGGCCAAGATCCAGGAACCGACCGTCGAAATGATATTGCCCGTCCGGAATTCCGGTGGGTAATCGAAATAGCGCCGCGGCATGCCTTTGTATCCGAGGATGAACATCGTGAAATAGAGAAACTGGAATCCGATGAACAAAACGAGCCAGCCGATCTTGGCGGCTTTTTGGCTGTACATTTTGCCGAACATTTTCGGGAACCAGTAGTGGAGCCCGGCCAGGATGGAGAAGCCGGCGCCGCCGAACATGACGTAATGAAAATGGGCCACGATGAAGTAGGTGCCGTGGACGTGAAGATTGGGCGCGAGCGAGCCGATGATCAGGCCGGTCAACCCCCCGATCGAGAACAGGAAGATGAACGAGCAGGCGAAGAGCAGCGGCGCGTCCATGCTGATGGAACCCTTGTAGAGGGTTGTGATCCAGTTGAAGACCTTGACCCCGCTTGGGACGGCCACCAGGAACGTGAGGAAGGAGAAGATCACGCGGGCCGTGTCGCTCATGCCGCTCGTGAACATATGATGGCCCCAGACGGCGTACCCGACGATGGCAATGCCCAGCGCCGAGAGCGCAACGGCGACGTAGCCGTAGAGAGCCCGCTTCGAAAAGACGGGAATGATCTCGCTGATAACCCCCATGGCCGGCAGGAGCATGATATACACTGCCGGATGGGAGTACGTCCAGAAGAGATGCTCGAAGATGATAGGGTCCCCGCCCTTGGTCGGGTCGAAGAAGCCGACGCCGAAGACCCTCCCCAGGAAAATCGTGACCAGGGCGATGGCCAGGACGGGCGTCGCGAGCATCTGGACCCAGCCGGTGGCATAGATCGTCCAGACGAAGGACGGCATCCGGAACCAGCCCATGCCGGGGGCCCGGAGGCGATGGATTGTGGTGACGAAGTTGAGGCCGGTCAGGATGGATGAGAAGCCCAGGACGAAAACGCCCAGCACGGCGACGCTGACGCTGGTCGCGGTCCTGATGCTGTAGGGAGCGTAAAACGTCCAGCCGGTGTCGGGCGGCCGGCCCTGGATGACGAGCGACAGCAGAATAATGAACGCCCCCAAAACATAGAGCCACCAGGACAGGCGATTGAGCCTTGGGAAGGCCACGTCCCGTGCGCCGATCAGGATGGGCATGAAGAAATTGCCGAACGCCACGGGGATCCCGGGGATGATGAACAGGAAAATCTGGATGATGCCGTGGACGGTGAAGAGTTCGTTGTACCCCTGGGCCTTGATGAAGAGGCCGGGGGCGATGAGGTTGAGGCGCATCAGCAACCCGATCGTGACACCGATGGAAAAGAAGGACAGGAGGGCGCCGAGATACATGAGGCCGATCCGTTTGTGGTCGGTCGACATCATCCAGGCCGCAAGGCCGCGGTATTTTCCTTTGTCCTCGTAGAAGGACCCTTCGACGGGGAGGGTACGGTCAAAGGCCATCGGTCAATCCTCCTTGGCCCTTTTCCTGGCGGCGCTGAGGAATACGAACAGGCAGGCCAGCAGGCCCAGAGTGATCCAACCCATGATCGCCGTCAGGCGGAAGAAGCCCGCCTGGCGCGACGGCTCCGAAGGAAAACAGAAGAGCAGCGAGGCCGGCGCAGCGGAAGAAACGCGTCCCCGGCCCGCCGCGAGAAGCGCCTGCTTCATCTCGACAGGGGAAAAATTGACCGGATACGCCACCCCATAGTTATACTTCGACACGTCAACGTAGCGGGACACCCGGCCGCCGGGCATGAGGACGACGAGAATCGCGGGATGGATGAATCCGTGTCCGTGTTTCTCGAAGCTGAAACCGAGGGCTTTTGTCAGCCTGGAGATGTTGCCTTCCGAAGCTGTGGCGAATGTCCATGCTGCGTCGGGGAACGCAGGTCCGAGCGGCGCCGAATAGTTCTTGCGGGCCGCTGCCGCCGCCGCCGGTGTGTCGTCCGCGTCGAAGCTCAGCGTAATGAGGCGGTAGTCTTTCGCGGGCTGCAGGTCGAGATTCGAGACGAGCCGGCCCAGCCCCACGAGGACCTCCGGACAGATGTGTTCACACCGATAGTACACGAGCGACAGGATGGCCGGCCGGTCAAGGAGGGCGCGCAGCGGAAACTCCTCTCCGCGCTCATTAAGGCACCGGATGTCGGCGGGGATTTCTACGCCGGGATTCGGGACGAGACCGACGGTCGGGCGATCGGCGCCATGGAGTGGTAAGAACGAGAGGAGGATCAGCAACACCCTGGGACCGAGCGTATTGGCGAAACGGGCTTCCGTCATTTGCCTTCAATCTGAGCACAAAACATATCGGACCTTGCTCTCACGCCTTGCTCAATGCCCCGCGGCGAGGGATTTAATGAGGCCCAGGTCGAGCTCGCCCTTGGCCCCCCAGCCCTGGACCCCCGCAGGAATCGCCGGGCGAAAACGCTCGTAGAGGGCGTAGGCCTTCTCGGCCAGCTCGTTCGGCTTGAACGCTTTCGCCAGCGTCTCCATGGCCTTTGTGACAGCGCTCATTCCTTCTCCGAACTTCCCTTCGAGGTAGCGTTCGACGCCGGCCGAGTCGATCACGTTGTCTTTGTTGAGCGCACGGATACCGGCGTCGGTGTTCTTCGCCGGCACCGGTCGTCCGAGAAGCTCGATACGGAATTCCTCATCCCGGCGGATTCTTCTTGCCGCCTCGGGTTTCTCCGCCGGCTTGTAGATGCCCAGGCTCCGGCCCTTCGTTTGCGCATTGAGGCCGGCCAGGGCTTTGCCGAGCGAGAGGGCTTCATCGTGGTCATAGCCCATCCGTTCGGCGACCACGGCGGCCCAGAGCGTCAGCACGGGCGCGCGGTTGACCTGGATGATTTGGCGGCTCATCGCTTTCCCCCGCATCGAATATAGCGGGGCGCCGATGGCATGTCAAGGATGCCTCCATCGGTGTCGACACCCCAATCTTAATATGGCGGGGGTCACTGCGACTATGGGATAGTGGTCGGCCCGGCCAGGGCCGCGGCGGCGAGCTTGATGACGGAGATCAAGCCCGACGGGAAAACTCCGAACCATATCAAGAGAATCGTCAAGAGCACAAGCGCGAGCCAGCCGGCGACAGGAATCCCGGCCTGGGAAGGAGACTTTGGGGACACGTACCTGAGGTACATGTCCCCGTCGTTTTCCGGGTCCTCCGGCTTGCCGCTTTCGGGCCGCGAGTACATGGCGACGATGATCCGTAGATAATAATAGAGCCCGATGGCGCTGTTCACGATAAGAAGGATGACCAAGGTCCACAGTGATGAGCCAACGCCCGCCGCGGCCACATAGAATTTTCCGATAAAGCCTGCCGTTAGAGGAATTCCGGCGAGTGAAAGAAGCGATGCCGTCAGCACCGCCGAGAGCCCAGGTCGGCGCCAGAACAGACCTCGATAGTCCTCGATCTTGTCCGCGTCGCCGCCGCTCTCGCCGTAACCCTCATCGCCCTGGCGCGGGTCCGCGTCGAGCAGAGCCACGACTCCGAACGCAGCGATCATCATGATGAAGTAAGCCGCCAGGTAAAACGCTGCCGCCTCCGCACCGGTACCCGAGCCGGTCGCGAAAGCGATGAGAAGATATCCCAATTGGGCGATCGACGAATACGCCAGGATGCGCTTTATCCGGCTCTGACGCAGGGCCAGCAGGTTCCCCACGAACATCGACGCGCCGGAGATAAGCGCGAAGAGAAGAAGCAGAGCCGGCCGGCGGCTGACCGGCGAGGCTGCAAAGAACCGGAAGAGCAGGGCGAGCATGCCTCCCTTCGAAACCGTGCTGATCAGGGCCGCGACCGGCGTCGGCGCTCCTTGATAAACGTCTGGCGCCCACATGTGAAACGGTACGACGGCCAGCTTGAATCCGATTCCGACGACGACCAGCGCTATCCCCAGGAAGATGACGGGCGCGAATCCGGCCGCGCTTTCAAGGCCCCGAATCGCCTGGCCGATGTCCATGGTCCCCGTCCCCGCATAAATGAGGGCCATGCCGAACACCAGGAACGCCGCCGAAGCGGAAGCGAGGACGAAGTACTTGATGCCCGCCTCGATGGCCTCGGCCCTGTCCAGCCGATAAGAAATGAGCGCATAGAGAGCGACGCTCAGCAGCTCCAGGCCAAGGAACAGGGACACGAAATGACGGCTCGCCGCCAGGACGGCCGCCCCCAGGACTGCCAGCAAGACGAGAAGGAAGAACTCCTCTCCATCCTCGCCGAGCGGCCTGAAATACGCGTAGCCGAGGAGGATGATGAACATGCCGCCTGCGGCTAGGAGCCCCATGAAAAAGAGCGCGTAGGTGTCGATGACGAGGAGCGGCCCGCCTCCCACGGAAGCAAGTCCGGCGACCTTAAAAACGGAAAGGAACGACGCCGCACAGCCGAGGAACGCAAGCCAGGCCGTCAACGCGAGGTTCCTTTTGATGGCAATAGCCAGTATGATCAGGACGGCCGTGCCCGCAAGGATCCAGAAGGGCATCAAGGCAAAAAGATCCCGGCCCGTCATGGCGGACCCCCTTTGCCGGGGCTTGTTTTGGCTGGCTGCTGTGCGCCATCGACGTGAGGCAGGGAAACTCCCGGCCTGCCAGCCGTTTTTCCGGACGAGACGGAAGCGGGGGGCTCAGCCGCGGCTGAGCCAGCGGGAATCTCCCTCCATTGCACCGCCCGGACATTCATCTCAATCGAGCCGGGGACGGCGTGCGCTTCCGTGATTGTCGGACGCTGAGCCGGATAGCCCATGATTCCTTCGAGCGGGGCGCGGATAGTGTCCAGCACCGGCTGCGGATATATCCCCAGCCAAACAATCGCCACGGCTAGGAGACCGCAGACAAGGAGCTCCCGCGGCTCCAAATCCCCGACAGACCAAGCCCTCCGCGTCTCGCCGTGGAAAACCCGCTGAACCAGGCTCAGCGCGTAGATGGTTGAAACGATGAATCCCAGCGCGGCGATGACGGTGAATACGCGCGAGGTCTGATATGACCCGGCCAGGACCAGGAATTCGGCGACAAAATTGCCCAATCCCGGCAGGCCGAGCGAGGCCATGGCGAAGAGCATCCCGGCCGCCCCCAGCCTGGGCATGTTCTGCCATAGCCCGCCCATCTCGGCCATGTCTCTCGTATGAAGCCGGTCCTGGAGCGCCCCGGCCAGGAAGAACAGGGCCCCCGTACTGATGCCGTGGCAGACGATCTGCATGACGGCCCCCTGGAAGGCCAAGGCATTGAAGGAGAAAACGCCGAGAAGCACAAAGCCCATATGGCTGACACTTGTATAGGCGACAAGCCTCTTCAGGTCGGTTTGGGCGAAGGCAAGCTTGGCGCCATAGAGGATGCTCACCGCGCCGAGCGCCATCATGACTGAGGCGAAAGGCGCCGGGACAGAGCGAGAGAGCGGGACCGCGAATCGCAATAAGCCGTAGGCGCCTGTCTTCAGCAGCAACCCGGCGAGAATGATGCTGCCCGCCGTGGGCGCCTCCGTGTGAGCATCGGGGAGCCAGGTGTGAAACGGCACCACGGCGATTTTAACGGCGAAAGCCAGGACGAACCCGAGCGTAATCCACAGGCCGGCCGCGGGAGTCAATGTCGTGCCGAGAAGCTGGGTGTAATCAAACGTGGCGATCCCCGTTGCGCGGACGTGAACAACGTGGAGCGCCAATATCGAGACGAGCATGGCCAGTCCGCTCGCCTGCGTGAAAAGGAAAAACTTGAACGAGGCGTAGATCCGATTCTCATGACCCCAGATCCCGATCAGGAAGTACATCGGTACGAGCATCAGCTCCCAGAAGAAGTAGAAGAGGAACAGGTCGGCGGCCAGGAATACCCCTGCGATGCCCGCCAGGACCCAAAGCAGGTTGAAGTGGAAGAAACCCACCCGTTTCGTAATTCCCTTCCAGGAAGCGAGGACCGCGAGGAAGCCGATAAAGACGGTCAGAGCGACAAGCACGAGGCTCAGGCCGTCGAGCACCAGGTGGAATCTGATGCCGAAGCGCGGGATCCAGCTCCAGTCGACATCGGCCAGCCACGTTCTTGCCCCGGACCGGCTGAGCGTCGCTGCCGGCCGCAGCCAGGCCCAGATGACCAACGCCAGGTCGATTGCAAGGGCGCCCGCGGAGATCCAGCGTGCGGCCGCAGGCTTTGAGCGGCCTGCGGCCCAGGCCAGAAGTCCGCCGATGACCAGAACCGCAACGATCCAGAACGCGATCATAGGAACACCGCCACAGCGACGGCGATGATGGCACCGATGACGACGACTGCGGCGTACCAGCGCAGCCGTCCCGTCTGTGTCTTGCTCAGCACGAGATTCCCGGCCCGGCTGAGGGCGGCAATGCCGCGATAGGGAAGATCGACGGCGTCGTTCTTATTGACTCGGGCCAACCAGAGATAAGGCCGCACGAAGACGCGGTCATAGATCGCGTCGAATCTCCAACCGGAGAGAAGGAAGCGCGATGTCTCCATTCCGGTCACGGCCTTCCTCCATCCTCCGGCCCCCGCCGGCCTCTTGAGGTATACGAGGTAGGCCAGATAGAGCCCCAGGAGGACCACCGAAGCGGTTAGGATTTCGAGGACGATCTCCGAGAAAATACTCCCGTGCGCGGCCGCATCGGCCGGCAAAACGGGCCGCAGGAAATTCGAAACGAGCGGCAGGTCTCCGAGGATCCGGGGCACCTGAAAAAAGCCCGCCGTCAGGGACAGGAACGCCAGCACGACGAGCGGCGCCTTGACCAGAAACCCGGGCTGCCGGTCGACCGGCCGTTTTTCCGGCCCATAAAAAACGAGGAACACCACGCGGAACGTATAGAGGACCGTCAAGAACGCCCCAAGGAGCCCGGCCGCCCAAAGCCACGGACTGCCTCCCGGCGCCGACCAGGCCGACCACAGGATCCAGTCCTTGCTGTAAAAGCCCGCCGTCACGAGCGGCAGGGCCGAAAGCGAAGCCGACCCGGCCAAGAACGTCCAAAACACGAGCGGCAGCTTCCTTCGCAAACCGCCCATTTTGCGGATGTCGTGCTCCTCGTCGAGCGCCTGGATGACGACGCCCGCCCCAAGGAAGAGGAGGGCCTTGAAGAAGGCGTGGGTCATAAAATGAAAGACCGCCGCCGACCACGCACCGACCCCGAGCGCCAGGAACATGTAGCCGATCTGGCTGATCGTCGAATAGGCAAGGACCCGCTTGATGTCGGTCTGAGCGAGTGCGCTCGTCCCCGCGACGATGAGCGTTACCGCTCCGATCACCGCGACCGCCATCGACACAGCCGGCGCCAGTGTGAAGAGGACGTTCATGCGGGCAATGAGATAAACGCCCGCGGTGACCATCGTTGCGGCGTGGATCAGGGCGCTTACGGGCGTCGGGCCGGCCATGGCGTCCGGGAGCCAGATCTGGAGCGGGATCTGGGCCGATTTTCCGACGGCTCCGCCCAGAAGCAGCGCGGCCGCGACGACGGCCAGGGAAGATCCCACGGGCCATTGAGAATTGGCCTGTCCGAGGATGCCCTGGATGTTGAGGGTGCCCAGCCGGAAGAACATGAGAAAAAGGGCGATCGCGAAAGCCGTGTCGCCGATGCGCGTCACAATAAACGCCTTCTGAGCCGCCCGGCCGTTGGCCGGATCCTTATACCAGAATCCGATGAGAAGGTAACTGCACAGCCCGACTCCTTCCCAACCCAGGTAAAGAACGACGAGGTTGTCGGCCATGACGAGAATGAGCATGGACCCCACGAAGAGATTCATGTAGGCGAAGAAGCGGCTGTACCCTTCGCCCTCGGCCATGGACTCGGCGGAATAGAGATGGATCATGAACCCGACGAATGTCACGACAAGGACGAAGAGAATGGACAGGGCGTCGATGCGGAAGGAAATGACGGGCGCCAATCCGCCGGCGCTGAACCACCGCCACAACGTGACGGTCAGCGCCGACCCCGGCGAGGCCTTGAGAAACACGGCGGCCGTGACCAGAGCCAGGACGGCAGAAAAGCCGACAGAGCCGACTCCGACCCGCGCGACGGCTCTCTTGGACATGCCGCGCCCGAAGAAGGCCAGGACGAGAAAACCGGCCAGCGGAAGAGCGGGAACAAGTCCGATCAGCAACGGCATCGTCATCCTTTCATCGTATCGGCTCTATCCACGTTGAGCGTCTTGAAGTGCCGGTAGAGCTGGAGGATCAAGGCCAGCCCGACGGCGACCTCCGCGGCGGCCGCGGCCAGGATGAAGATGAACATCACCTGGCCGTCCGGCTGTCCCCATTGCGCCCCGGCCACGAGGAAGGCCAGGCCGGCCGCGTTGAGCATGATCTCGAGGGCCATGAGAATGAACAAAATGTTGCGCCGGGCGAGCAGCCCCGCCAGCCCGAGGGCGAATAAGACGCCCGCAAGGATCAGCCCGGCCTCGAGCGGCACACCCGTCATTTGGTCTCCTCCCCGGCGAAATATCTATGGAGGGGCTTCTGGCGCTGCCGGCCGAGACGGAAAGCGCCGACGACGGCAGCCAGAAGCAGCATCGCTCCGAGCTCAACGCCCAAGAGGTACGTGCTGAAAAGGGAAAGGCCGATGACCTTGGGCGGGACTTCGGCCGGCCGCAGGGGATGGATCCCCCGCACCGTTAAGACATAGAGGAACTCGCCGAAGAGCACGAGGGACAGGAGAACGGGACCGGCCCACGCCCTCAGGTGCATCCACGGTTGTTGCGGCGGCCGCCGCCCGCCGACCTGGACCATCATGACCACGAACACGAAGAGGACCATGATCGCGCCCGCGTAAATAATGACCTCGAGGGCGGCGATGAACGGCGCCCCGAGGAGGAAGAAAACAAGGGCGACCGCCAGGAAAGAAACTACGAGGTAAAGAAGCGCGTGAACGGCATTTGACCGCGTGATGACCATCAAGGTTGAAATCACGGCCACCGCTGCGGCTGCGTAGAATAAAACGTTCACGGCTTCCTCTTTCCTTTTTCTACGGCAGAACTCCCCGGATATCGACCGGAGGCGCCTCGTTCTCGGCCTGGCCCTTGTCCTTTCCCTTAACCGCGAGGCCGGCCACCCGATAGAAATTATAACCTTTGTACTTCCCCTCGCCGTCGACGAGGAGATGCTCTTTTTCATAGACCATATCCCGGCGATCGTACTCGGCCATTTCGTAGTCCGGGATGAGCTGGATGGCGTAGGTCGGGCAGGCCTCTTCGCAGTAGCCGCAGAAAATGCAGCGCGAGAAATTGATCCTGAAGAACAACGGATAGCGGCGGCCGTTTTTGTCCTCTGCGGCCTGGAGCGAAATGCATCCGACCGGGCACGCGGCCGAGCACAGGTAGCACCCGACGCACCGCTCTTCGCCGTCGGGATCGCGGCTAAGGATGATCCGGCCGCGCCAGCGTGCCGGGAGCGGAATCTTTTCCTCGGGGTACTGCACGGTGGCTTTCGCCTTGAACACGTGGAGAAACGTCAGTCCGATGCTCTTCAGAATGCTCAGCATGGCGGCCTCTCAATACCCTTCCATGTTATCTCGTCAGGAGCACGACGGCTCCCGTTCCGACCAGGTTCAGGAGAGCCAACGGGAGGAGGACCTTCCACCCGAAGCTCATCAATTGATCGTAGCGCGGCCGCGGCAACGACCCGCGCACCAAGATGAAGAAGGCGATAAAAACCATCATCTTGAGCAGAAGCCAGAAGGGCGGCGGCAGGAATCGCGGACCCAGCCAGCCTCCGAAAAAGAGAGTCGCGATTATGGCCGACATCAACGCCATGCCCAGATATTCACCGACGTAGAACATGCCGAACTTCATGCCCGAGTACTCGGAATGATAGCCGGCGACGAGCTCGTTTTCGGCTTCGGGAAGGTCGAAGGGGAGGCGCCGCAGCTCGGCCGCTCCCGCGATGAGAAAGATCAGAAAGCCGAAGAACTGAGGAACAACGAACCAGACCTTCCGCTGAGCGAGAACAATGTCCCGGAGGCTGAACGAACCGGCGATCATCACGACGCCCATGAGCGACAGCCCCATGAACACTTCATAGCTGATCATCTGGGCGGCGGCCCGCAGCCCGCCGAGGAGAGAATACTTGCTGTTTGAAGCCCAGGCGGCGAGGACGACGCTGTAGACGCCGAGGGACGACATGCCGAGAAAGAAAAGAAGCGCGATGTTGACGTCGGCGACCATGATGCGCGGGCCGAAGGGCACGACGGCGAAGATGAGCAGGACGGTGCCGATGATGATCATCGGCGCGGCCTCGAAGAGCACTCGGTCGGCAAAAGGCGGCAGCCAATCCTCTTTGAAAAAGAGCTTGGCGGCGTCCGCCACGACCTGAAACACGCCGAACGGCCCGACGCGGTTCGGACCATATCGCTCCTGCCAAAACGCGAGCATGCGCCGCTCGAACCAGGTCAACCCGCCGGCCATGGTGAGCGAGACCCCGAGAACGCCCACGATGATCAGGAGCATGCGCACGGTTTCGCTCACGGCTTCACCGCCTTGATCACACCCCAACCCGGAATGGCGAGCCCCGCAAGGCTTGGCAACCCGGCCGGGACGGCCGCGACGCCTTTCGCGATGTCCGGCTTCACGCGGGCCGATAGAGCGGCTTTCTCCATGCCCACCCGGACCTCGACGAGACACCCGTCTTCGATGCCGGCCGCGAGGGCGTCGTCTGGATGAAGGATGATATACGGCTCGGGAACGAGGCCGACGGCCGATCGGGCCGCGGCGCTCAGTTCCTCGGAGCCGAACAAGTGGTAGGCGGGAACGAGCCACATCCCGCCCTCGCCTGGCGCCTCAGGCGTTGCAGGCGGGGTCAGGTCGGCCGGGAAAGGCGGCAGATCTCCGGACGGCTCGATAATCCGCCGGCCCGGGTCACCGCCGCGAAGGCCCCCGCCCACTTCGGTTTGGTACTTGTTTACGGCCTGGTCCGAATTCCAGCCGGCGCTCCAGAAGCGGGAGATAAGCGGCGGGGGAGGGTCGCTGCGGCTGCCCTCCATGGAAAAGGCCAGTGCGGAATCCGGATCGTCGGGCGGCTTTGACTCGCTGATATCGATGTGAGCCTGGTTGGCGGTCCGGCCGCTCCATCGCAACGGCTGGCGCGGCACTTTCATGCCGTGGATCCTGAAATCGGCGCCCGGCGCGGCGCCGGGTATTCCGTTGAGGGCAGGCAGAGAAGCGGCGACGGCCTGAACGACCTGATCGAAGGATGTCCAACCCGTCGCGTCCTTCCCGCCCGCAGCGGCGGAGATGTCCCGCAGCCACTTCCAGCTCTCCCGCACTTCCTCCGACGGGGGCATGACCTTGAAGAAGCGCTGGGCGCGTCCCTCGTTGTTGACCAGCGTTCCATCCGACTCGGCGAAGGTCGCCCCGGCCAGCACGAAATCCGCCTGGGCCGTCGTTTCGCTTTCCAAATGGTCCAGCACGACCACGGTCCGCGGCGCCGCCAGGAAGGCGTCCACGGCGCTCCTTTCCGCCCTGCGGTACAGGTCGTTTTCAAGAATGATGACCGTCTCCGCTACGCCGCTCCGGACCCTTGCCATGGCATCCTTCAGCCGACCGCCTTCGAGAAGAGCCAAACCCACGGAGTTGCATTCAGGAAAGGTCAGACACAGGGCCGCTTTCCGCTCGGAGACGTTGAGCGCCCGCACGATTTCGGCGGCCGCGCGCAGGATCATCTCGGTTCCGCCCGTGGTCCCGGCGACGATGAGCGGCCGGGCGGCCCCGGCCAGGGCGCGGGCGATGCGTGCGGCGGGCGCCGCATCCTTATCGTGTAGTTCTCCGGATTCTTTGGCCACGCCGCCGATCAACTTCGCGACGTCGAATCCCAGCTCGGCGATGTCATCAGGCGGCAAGAGCACTTCGGCGCCCGCCTGCGCAAGCCGGGTGCTGAAAGGGGTTGCGATTTCAAGGGGGCCTTTCGCGCCTTGAATGAACTCCCTGACAGCGCAGTCGTCCCAAGTGTTGATCCGTGCCGCTGCGGCCGTCTGCATGGGCTTTTGGCAAACAGACTGCAGAAGAGACAATCCCAGCATCGGCGCCGCCGACATGACATCTTCGCCCAAGACGAGCACGGCGTCGGCGCGGGCCGCTTCCTGGAGTGATGCGATCCGGGCTGCACCCCTCTTCATGATATCCAGGGCGAGTGTGGTCAAGGAATGTTCCCCGTCCGAGACGCCGGCGTAAAAATTGTCCTCGCCGACCAGGGCGCGCAGGGCGAAATTGGCCTCGAGCGATGCGCGGGGCGAGCCGATGCCGATCGTCCGTCCGGCGCGAACGATCTCGGCGAGACGGCCGACGAGCTCCGCTCCGGCGACCGGCATTTCCGGGGAACGGCCCGGGCCCGATTCCCGGCTGCGGAGGATGCGGCGTTCGCTGTTGACGAACTCGTAACCAAACCGGCCGCGGTCGCATAGGAAATATCCGTTGACCTCGCCGTTGTAGCGGCTGCGGATGCGGCGCAGCGTCCCATAGCGCTCGCCCGGAATGGTGTTGCAGCCCAGGCTGCAATGCACGCAGACCGAAGGCGCCGTTGTCAGATCCCATTTGCGCGTGTAATGGCTTTTAAAGGTCTTGTCGGTGAATACGCCCGTCGGGCAGACTTCGACGAGGTTGCCGCTGAAGGGGCTATCCAGGGGACCGCTCCCGAAACGGCCGTAATAGAGCCTGTCGCGCGTCGAGAATTCCTGGAGGTCCCGGCCGCCCGCATAATCGCGGTAGAATCGGACGCACCGGTAGCACTGGATACAGCGATTCATCTCGTGGTTGACGAATGGCCCGAGGTCCTGGTTCCAGTGGGTGCGCTTTGGAAAGCGGCAGCGCCGGTAGTCGTGCCCGGTCATGACGGTCATGTCTTGAAGATGGCATTCGCCGCCCTCGTCGCAAACCGGACAGTCGTGCGGGTGGTTGACCATGAGCCATTCGATGACGCTCGCCCGGAAAGCCCGGGCCTCCGCGTCGTTGATGGAGATGCGCAGGCCGTCGACGACCGGCTCCATGCAGGACATGACGATCATGCCCACGGTGTCTTTTTCATCCTTGAATTTCTTGACCGCGCATTGGCGGCAGGCCCCGATCGAGCCGAGCGCCGGATGCCAGCAGAAATAGGGGATATCGAAGCCGAGAGACAGGCAGGCCGCCAGGAGGTTGTCGGACGGGTCGACCTCATACGGGCGGCTATCAATGTAAATCGTGACCACTTACGATCTCCAGGGACATCGCTTTTCCCTGATGTGTCTCTCAAAGTCCTCTCGGAAGTAACGGAGCGCGCTTCGCAACGACTCCATGGCGCTGTAGCCCAGCGCACAGTAGGTGCGGCCCGGCAGGAGCTGGCGGGTGTGATGCTCGAGGACTTCGAGATCCTCTGCCCGCCCGTCGCCGCGTTCCATGGCCGCCAGCGTCTTCTCGACCCACGGCAGGCCTCCCCAGCAGGGCGTGCACCAGCCGCACGACTCCCTGGCGAAAAATCTCTCGAGAGCGAGGACGAATCCGACCGGACAGGTCGCGTCATCGAGGACGATGGCCGTCCCTGTTCCCAGTCCGCTCCCGGCCTCCTTGGCATGCGTGAAATCGAGCGGCACGTCGAGTTGCGGCGGGATCATGAACGCCGTGGAGGCGCCCCCGGGGAGCCAGCCTTTCAAGGTCAGGCCGTCCCGCATGCCGCCCGCCCGCTCCAGAATCTCGCGCGTCGTTGTCCCGACCGGCAGCTCCCAGGCGCCCGGCCGCTTGACCTTTCCGCTCATGCCGTAGATCTTGGTGCCGCCTTCGGTCGTCCGGCTCAGCTGGAGGAAGGCGTGCGGACCGTCATAGATGATCGCCGGCACGCAGCAAAGTGTCTCGACGTTGTCGACGGTCGTCGGCCGGCCGAAGAGTCCACTGGCCGCCGGGAAGGGAGGCTTCGACCGGGGATTGGCTCGCTTCGACTCGAGGGAATTCAAAAGGCCCGTCTCTTCCCCGCATATGTAGCGGCCGGCGCTCACATGGAGATAGATGTCCAGGCCGTACCCGGTGCCCAGAATTTTGGCGCCGAGGTATCCGGCCTCATACGCTTCGCCGATGGCCTTCCGCAGGAGGGCGGCCGATTTCTTGTAATCCCATCTCAGAAAAATGTACGCCTTGTCGGCCTGGATGGCATAGGCGCCGATGATCACCCCTTCGAGCAAAAGGTGAGGGTCGCCTTCCATCAGGAAACGGTCTTTGAACGCTCCCGGCTCCATTTCGTCCGCGTTGACGCAGAGGTAACGCGGGCTGCCGGCCTTATCGAGCGGCGGCATGAACGACCATTTCATGCCCGTCGGAAAACCTGCCCCGCCGCGGCCCTTGAGGTTCGACTTTTTCACCGACTCGATAATATCTTTGGGCGCGAGTTCTTTAAGAGCCTTGCGGACGGCCCGATACCCACCCGCATTTTCATAGGACTTGATGTCGAGCGGCTCCCGGCCGGGAACGATGTTTCGGGTCAGAGGGTACGGCATGGTTATGCCTAGGTGTGGCGCTCCAGGATTTCGTCGACGCGCTGCGGCGTCAGCCCGCCGTAAAGCGTGCCGTCGACGACCATCGCCGGCGCCTGCTCGCACGCTCCCAGGCAGACGCTGGGGAGCAGGGTGAATCGGTCGTCGGAGGACGTTTCGCCGAGCCCGATGCCCAGGCGCGATTTCAAATGGGCCAGGATGTTTTCATACCCCATGATCCAGCAGCTGATGCTGTCGCAAACGAGAATCACATGCCGGCCGACTTTTTTTCGGAAGATCTGGTTATAGAATGTGGCGACTCCGTCGAGCTCGTGCGCCGTCATATCCAGGACGACCGCCAGGGCTTGGATGTCCTCATCCGAAACCCAACCGTTGCGGTCTTGGATAAGTTGAAGGGCTTCGAGGCACGCCGACCGTTTTGTCGGGAAGCCGCGGAGGATGGCCTCGATTTCCTGCCTTTCCTGCTCGCCGATCACCTTCGGTTTCTCCTGTCCATTATCTGTCCACGTCAGCCAAAACGAAATCCACGCTCCCCAGGATCGATACCAGGTCGGCTATGGAATATCCACGTGCTATGAAAGGAACCATCTGGATGTGCGGAAAGGACGGCGTCCTGATCCTCAGGCGATAGGCCATGATGCCGCCGTCGCTGACGAGGTAATACCCGTTGTTCCCCTTCGAGGCCTCGATGCCGAAAAAAGCCTCTCCCGGCGGAATGACCGGTCCCCACGAGACGCCGAGGAAATGGTCGATGAGGGTCTCGATATCCTTCATTGTCCGGTCCTTGATCGGAGGCGTCGCGAGAGGCTGGCGCGACTTATAATCGCCGGGCGGCATGTTTCCGAGGCACTGTTCGATGATCCGCAGGCTCTGACGCATTTCTTCGGCCCGCACGCAGGCCCGGTCGTAGCAGTCGCCGTTGCGGCCGGTCGGGATTTCGAAATCAAAGAAATCATAGCCCGAATAGGGCCGCTTCTTCCGGAAGTCCCATTCGAGCCCGCAGGCCCTCAACCCCGGGCCGGTCACGCCCCAATCGACGGCTTCCTCGGTGGTAAATGTCCCGATGCCGACCGACCGGGCCTTGAGGATCCGGTTCTTCAAGACCAGGCTGTCATATTCCTTGAGCCGGGGCCTGAACCAGCGGATGAACGCCGCGACCGGCTCTTGCCAGCCGTTCGGCAGGTCCTGGGCTACTCCGCCGATGCGAAACCAGTTGGGATGCATGCGGGCGCCGGTCACCGCCGCCACGATGTCGAGCGCATGTTCGCGGTCCGTGAACATATAGAAGACCGGCGACAGCTGGCCGAGGTCCTGGGCGAACGTCCCGTACCACACCAGGTGGCTGGCGATGCGGAACAGCTCGCAGAGCATGACCCGGATAACTTTGGCCCGGTCCGGGACATCGATCCCGGCCAGCTTCTCGACCGCGAGGACGTAGGCGAGGTTGTTCATCACGCCGCCCAGGTAGTCGACTCTGTCAGTGTACGGAATGTAGGTGTGCCAGGATTGGCGTTCGCCCATTTTTTCGGCGCCGCGATGATGATAACCGATATCGCAAACAGCGTCCACGACGCGTTCACCTTCGAGCTGGAGGACAACCCGCAGGACGCCGTGCGTGCCGGGGTGCTGAGGACCGAGGTTGAGAAACAGGAACTCGCTCTGGCCGCTGCGGCGGGTCAGGCCCCAGTCCTCGGGCCGGAATTGGAGCGCCGATTGCTCGGCTTCCGCCTTGTCTTCCGGCATCTCGAAAGGACCCATCTCGGTCGCCCGGGCCGGATGGTCCTTGCGGAGCGGATGGCCGCGCCATGTGTCCGGCATCAGCAACCGCCGGAGGTTCGGGTGGCCGCCGAAGCGAATCCCGAACATATCGTAGACCTCCCTTTCGTACCAGTCGGCGGCCGGCCAGACTCCTGTCACGGAAGAAAGCTCCGGATATTCGCCTTCGAGCGCGACCTTGACCCGGATGTCCTCGTTTCGTTCGAAGGAGAGAAGGTGATAGACGATCGTGAAATCGGCGCGGGGCTGGCCGTCCCGATGCCGCCTCTCCCGCTCGTCGATGGCGGTAAGATCATACAGCATTCGGTAGGGCGCCTTGATGTCCTGTTTGAGGAAACTCAGGACGTTCGCCGCCGAATCGCGCGGCGCCCAGATCGTGGGGAATTCATCACGCGTTTCCTGGAGGGAGAGAACGCCGGGGAATTCCGCCGCCAATTCAGCAAAGACGGCGCTCCCGGCTGCCGGAGAAAGCGGGCCTGCGGATTCTCCGGGTCTCTCCGAGTCCCTCTTCTCCGTCGCGGGCGCCTTTTCCACAGCCATTTACAGGGCCTCTTCCTTCTCTAGAAAATGCCGTCGGGCGGCGAGAAGTCTCCGCGCTTCTTGCGCCCGGCGGATTTTATGTCTCTCTGGGAAAGCCGTGGACCTTTGATGATCCCTTGAGTGCCGGCCACCCAGCTCAAAGGTCTTTTTTCCGTGCCGACCGCATCGCGCAGCATCAGCAAACCTTCCATGAACGCGTCCGGCCTCGGCGGGCAACCGGGGATATAGATGTCGACCGGCATGAATTTGTCGACGCCTTGTACGACGCTGTAGATATCGTACATGCCCCCCGAGTTGGCGCAGGAGCCCATCGAGATCACCCAGCGCGGTTCCATCATCTGCTCATAGAGCCTCTGGATGACCGGCGCCATTTTAATGAAAACCGTGCCGGCGATGACGATGACGTCCGCTTCCCGCGGCGTGGCGCGGATGACCTCGGCGCCGAAGCGGGCGATGTCGTAACGGCTGGTCAGGCTCGTGGCCATCTCCACGTAACAGCAGGACAGCCCGAAGTTGAACGGCCACATGGAGTTCTTCCGGCCCCAGGCGACCATTTCCTGGAGTTTTCCGAAAAAGAGGCTCCGCCCGACCGCTGCCTCGAGGGTCGGAGAGGCGCTGCGCGCGAATATGTTCGACGGTTTCATCGGCCCTTCCCCCGATCGATGATCTCCCGGTATCTTTTCAATACGTCCTTCCCTTTGAGCCCGAAATCGAAGCCGCCCTGCCGGATCTCATAGAGCAAGACGGCCAGCAGCACCGCGATAAAGAACAGCGCGCCGGCAAAGCCGGCCCAGCCGGATTCGCGCAGGGCCACAGCCCAGGCGATGAGAAACACGGCCTCGAGGTCGAAGACGACGAAGAGCATCGCCACCACATAATAGAGCACCGGCACTCTCAGCCGGGCCGTCCCCGTGGCCACGACTCCCGATTCGTAGGGCTGGCCGGTTTGTCTTTCTCGATGCTTCTGGCCAAGAAGGAAAGAAAGCCCGACCATCCCTCCGACGATCACGAGGACCGCCGCCGCATACACGAGGAACGGCCACAAGAGCTGCGGATGTCCGGCCGCGGCGCTCAACGGCGTCTTCCTTTGGCCGGCCTCGAGGCCGCACCCGATGTCACGGCTCCGGCATCGTCCTGGGAGAGTCTCCAGGTCCGCCCCTCAGCGGCCATGAACTGAAAAGCCTCGGCCGGGCCCCAAGTTCCCGCCGCGTAATTGGGAAGCCGGGCCGGCGGGTGGGTTTCCCAGAATCGTATGACCGGGTCGAGCAGGGACCATGTCGCGTCCACTTCGTCGCGGCGCGGGAACAGGGTCAGGTCTCCCTTGATGCAGTCGGCGATGACCCGCTCATAAGCGGGGTGTTGCTTCACGTTAAAGCTCTTGCTGTAGTCGAAGTCCATGCTTACGGAGACCGGTGCGTCGCCGATCCCCGGGCGCTTGACGGTCAGCCCCAGGGCGATCCCTTCCTGCGGCTGGATGCTCAGGACGAGACCGTTCGGCCGGATGAAGTCGCAGGTCTTGCCGAAGAGCCGCAACGGATGCTGTTTGTATCCGATGTAGATCTCGCTCACCCGGCGCGGCAGCCTTTTGCCGGTGCGGAGATAGAAGGGCACGCCGGCCCAGCGCCAATTATCGATGTAGAGTTTTCCGGCGAAAAAGGTGGGCGTTTTTGACCGCGCTGAGACATTCTTCTCCCGGCGATATCCCCGGACCTCGCGGCGGCCGATTCTTCCCGGCCCGTACTGCCCGCAGACGGTATTCATCCGGATATTTTGTCCTTCCAAATGCCGGATGCTGCGGAAGACTTTGCTCTTTTCATTCCGGATGAGGTCGGCGTCGAAAGCCGCCGGCGGTTCCATCGCGACCAGGGCCAGGACCTGCATCAAGTGGTTCTGGACGATGTCCCGGATGACGCCGACCTCCTCGTAGAACGCTCCGCGGTGCTCGATCCCAATGTCCTCGGCGACCGTGATCTGCACCTGGTCGATGAACCGGGCGTTCCATAGAGGCTCGAAGATGCTGTTGCCGAAGCGGAAAAATAGAATATTCTGCACCGTCTCTTTGGCCAGGTAATGGTCGATCCGGAAAACCTGCCGCTCATCGAAGCCCTCGAGAATCTGGCGGTCGAGCTGCTCCGCCGAAACCCGGTCTTTGCCGAACGGCTTTTCCACGACAAGCTTGACCCCCGTGATGTTCCGGCAAACGGACGCCTTTTTCAGGTGTCCGACAATCATGGGCACGAGCTGAGGCGGCACCGCCAGGTAAATCGTGATATTCGCGGGCCGCCGCCCCGTGGACTCGGCGGCCTTCTTCAGTCTCTGACAAAGGGTCCCATAGACGGCGTCGTCCGCCAAGTCTCCGGACATATAAGAAAGGTTGTCGGCGAATTGGGCGGCCCGGCGCGCCTCAAAGATCTCCGGCGAGTATTTTTTGAGCGACGATCGAACCAGGGCGCGGTAGTCGTCATCCGAGAGCGCCGGCAGTCCGACGCCCAGAACCTTGAAGTCTTTTGAGAAGTGCTCGTCCCGATTCAAGTAATAGAGAGCCGGCAGGAGCTTGCGGCAGGCCAAGTCTCCCGCCCCGCCGAAAATGACCATCATAAAGGGGCCGACATTGAACTCGTAGGGCCCCGCGTCGCAGGTGCCCAGGGACCCCGCGCCCTCCGCGGACTTCCCCGGCGTCTCGACCATCGGCTTCCTTGACTGGTTCACCCGGCCCTCTGTTGGATGGTCTCGAGGAGTTCATCGAAGGACTTGTCGAAGGCCTGAATGCCCTGCTGGAGAAGTCCCTCGCAGACGGAGTCGATGGAAATGCCCAGCGAGTCCAGCCCGCGGATGACCTCCTCGGCCCCGGAGACATCGGACCCGAGCGCTTCTTTGATCGTGCCGTGGTCGAGAAACGCCTCGAATGTTTTCTCCGGCATCGTGTTGACGGTATCCTCGGCGATAAGCTCCGTGACGTACTTGATATCGCTGTAGGCCGGGTTCTTTGTGCCGGTCGAGCCCCAGAGCACTCTTTGGTTGTTCACCCCTCTCTTCTGAAGATCCCGGAACCCTTCGGACGAGAAAATCTCCAGACTGCGGCCATAGCTGAGATGGGAGTTCGCGACTCCGGCCCTTCCTCTCAAGGCGAGGGCCCGGGCTTTCCGCTTTTCATCCGTCCCTTTCCGGGCCGCCTCCTCGAGAAGCGTATCCACGACGGTATCGATCCGGCTTACGAAGATGCTGGCCACGGAGCGGACCTTCCGCGCGTCGCCGTTGTCATGGATGTACCTGCGAATGCCTCGCAGATAGGAGTCGGCGGTGGACTTGTATTGACGCGTCGAGAAGATCAGGGTGATGTTGACGTTGATGCCGGCCGCCGTGAGCTCCTCGACGGCCCGAAATCCGGGCTTGGTGGCCGGAACCTTGAACATGACGTTGGGCCTGTTGACTTTCCGGCAGAGTCGTTTTCCTTCGGCGACGGTTTCCTCGAATTGGTTGGCCAGCTTCGGATTGATCTCCAGGCTGACATAGCCGTCCAGTCCGGAGGTTTGATCGTACACATCCCGGAAGACGTCGGCGGCATCCTGGACGTCGGTGACCGTGAGGTCATCGTAAATCTCGAGAGTGGATTTTCCCATGCCTTTAAGCCTCACAATCTGGTCCGCGTACTCCTTGCCGGTCCTGACCGCCTTTTCGAAAAGAGTCGGGTTTGAGGTCATCCCGGACATGCCTTGATTGATCATCTTTCGCAGGGTGCCGTCCTTGATCATCGAGCGGCCGATGCTGTCGAGCCAGACGCTCTGGCCGAAATCCTTGAGCTTTTGGATGGCATTTTTTTCCATACTCACACCCCTGCCGATCAGGGTACAAGAAACGTGCCAAGTCGGCCCCGGTTTGGGAAGTCCTGACCCGTTCGCCGACGCTAAGCCCCGCGTTTCAATCCCCATCGCGGAATCCCGCGATGGGGGCAGGCGCTCCAAAGCCTGCAAAAGCTGGATCCCACGGACGTCATCACGAGGCTGCCGAGGGCGCCTCGTGATGGCTGCGGGGGTTGAGGCCAACAGGATCCCCCGGCTGTCAGCTCGCGGAGCTTCAGGGCGGGGACAAGAAGCGAGGCTCAGGGTTAACCCCGAACAAGCCCCGGCATTCATGCCGGGGACTCGAGGGGTTGACTCGGCAACGAAGCCCTGCGGCATCGCCGGGCGCCCGCTCCGGGGCGGATTGGCCGTCCCGCCGAATGAGACAAGGTGCGTCAAGAAGGACTCGATTCGTCTGGTCGTTGGCTGCGCCATGACGCTCAGCGGCTCCACTTCGCGGCGATCGGCATTCTGCGGCCCACGCCGAAGGCCTTTGTCGTGACCTTCAAGCCGGGGGCGGCCTGTTTCCTTTTATATTCGTTCCGGTCGACCGCCGCCGCGACCCAGCGGACGGTCCCCGGATCGATGCCGAGAGCAACGATGTCCTCGATCGAATAAAGCTCCTCGACATAATAGTGGAGGATCCGGTCGAGGACGGGATAGGGGGGGAGAGTGTCCTGGTCCACTTGGCCGGGTTTGAGCTCCGCCGACGGCGGCTTTTCGATGATCGCCCGGGGAATGACTTCGGACTTCCGGTTGATGGCGGCCGCGAGGTCATAGACCATTGTCTTCGGGACGTCGCTGAGGATCGCCAGGCCGCCGCTCATGTCGCCGTAGAGCGTGCAGTAGCCCACGGCCAATTCACTTTTGTTTCCGGTCGAGAGGACCAGATGGCCGAACTTGTTGGACAAGGCGAAGAGGATGTTGCCCCGGATCCGGGCTTGGATGTTCTCCTCGGCTGTATCCCGCTCACGGCCGGCGAATGAACTCGAGAGCGTGGCGAGATAGCTTTGATAGATGTCCGTGATGGGAACGATGAGGCACTGGATCCCGATTCGCGCGGCCAGTTCGATGGAATCATCGACGCTGCCCTTGGAGGAAAACGGCGAGGGCATGGTGACGGCCAGCACGTTTTCGGCGCCGACAGCGTCGCGGGCCAGACAGCAAGTCACCGCGGAGTCGATGCCGCCGGAGAGGCCGACGACGGCTTTCGTGAAACAGCACTTGCGCATATAGTCCCGGAGGCCCAGGATGAGGGCGTCGTAAATCGACTCGGTTCTATCGGCCGGAGCGAAAAGCCCCGGGGTTCCGGCGAGGTTCGTATCGATCGTCAGAACGTCTTCTTTGAAGCCCGGGCCGACCGCAAAGGGCTCTCCGTTGCGGTCCAGGCAGAAGCTGCGGCCGTCAAAGACGAGGTCGTCGTTGCCACCGACTTGGTTGACGAAGAGGAAGGGCCGGTGATGTTTGCGGACATGGTTCCTGATGAGGCGGTATCGGAGCTCTTCCTTTCCCGCGTGGAAAGGCGAGGCCGAAATATTGATGAACAGCGTTGCGCCGCGGCGGGCCTGAATATCGATCGGGTCCGTGGCGTAGAGCCTTCCCTTCGGCCACATCTCCGGGTCATTCCAGGCGTCCTCGCAGATCGATATGGCCAGTGTTTCGCCCTTGAACGGAAGTATCCGGATCTCTTCGGCCGGCGCGAAATAGCGGGTCTCGTCGAAAACGTCGTATGTCGGAAGAAGCGACTTGTGCTGCTCGAGAAGGATCCGGCCTTCGCCGATGAGGATGGCGGCGTTATAGAGGGGCTTGCCGCACTCCCTGCCGGTGGCGACGGGCGTGCCGAAGAGGAGCCCCGTTCCCGGCCGGGTTTCCGACAGCCGCCGGAATTCGCGGACGGCGGCCGCGGCCTTTTCTACGAACCAGGGGCGTTCCAGCAGATCTTTAGGCGGGTATCCGACGAGGAAGAGTTCGGGGAAGACGACGAGGTCGACGCCATCCGACGCGCTTCGCGACCAGACATCGGCCATGCGGGAGGCGTTGCCCTCGATGTCCCCGACCGTTGGGTTCGCCTGAGCCAGCGTGATTTTCACCTTCGCCTCCGCGACGCGTCGTGTTCGTTTATACCAATATCACGCAACGGAAGCAAGACCATGCCCTAAGATAAGGGGGACCGGGCTTGATCCTTGCCATCGAGGCGCGCCGACGCTAAAATACCGGCGCAACGGCAGGCGAAGAGAAAGCGGCGAAAATGAGAAAGAGTCTTGACAACTCCAGCACGAAAACGGCAGCGCACATCGAACGTCATTCGGCGGCAGGGGCCCGTTTTAAGGAGCTCATCCTGGGCGGCCAGGATGGCTTGGTGAACGTCTTGGGCGTTATCCTCGGCGTAGCCGCGGCCACCGCCAATGCCCGCCTCGTCATCGTCGCCGGTCTCGCAGCGGCGTTTGCCGAGTCGTTCTCCATGGCCGCTGTGGCTTACACTTCAGCCAGAGCCGAGCAGGATTACTATGAGAGCGAACGCAACAGGGAGATGGACGAGATCGACAAAATGCCTGAGGCCGAGAGGAAGGAAATCCGGGATATCTACGCGGCGAAAGGCTTCAGCGGCCGACTCCTCGACGATATCGTCGGCCACATTACGGGCAATAAAGGCACTTGGCTGAACATTATGATCAAAGAAGAGCTGGGTTTCTCGCACGAGCCCGCACCGCCGGCGAGGTCCGCCGCCACCGTCGGCTTTGCGTCGATGTTCGGTTCCCTCATCCCTTTGGCCGGGTTCTTCTTCTTGCCGGTGAAGCCGGCGATCGCCCTCGGCCTTGCGATCTCTGCGGTCGCCTTGTTCGTCACAGGAGCGATCGAAGGGACCATGACGGTCGGGCACTGGATGAAAAAAGGTTTCCAGCTGGCCATGATCGGAATGGGGGCGGCCCTCATCGGCTTTATTGTCGGCAAAGTGTTGGGTACAGGCTGAGCCGGAGAGTCTCTCGAAACCCCGAAGACCAAGCCGTGCGACCACGCCTTTGTCTTCAAGATCGTGCGGAAAACACCATTTTGGATTCAGTAATCCCAGCCCTTCCAGAAATTGGGAGTATTGACGATTTCGTAGCGATTGGGAAAAGCTTTCACCAGCGCATCGGCCTTGGAATTCCAGACGGTGCTATGGCCGACGGTGCCGCTGCCCTGCACGTTGTTATCCTGGATGACGGACTGATCGAGAAGGTAGTTGCTGAAGCCTTGAATGCTTTTGGCATTGGCGTCCTGCCGGGCATTATAGTCGGCGTGTTGGGCGTCGTTGGCTCGTTCGACGGCGTTCATCCGCGCCGTGGCATCCGCCCCGATTTTGTGAATGGCCGCGATGGCGGGCGCAGCGATGGCATTGGCTTGCCGTGCGACCACGGCCTGGTTGACCTCAAAACTGGAGAGGATGGCGCCTACGGTAGCGCGCTCCTTGTCGGCGAACTGTGGGGCGATCTCGCTGATGGAAAGCGTGACCGTGTAGTTGCCCATCCGGTCAGGAGCAGTGGTACACATCAGCGCCTCCATCTCAAAGTAGTCTTTCACCTGTATGTTGGGCGCCTTGCCTGCCGAGAAAAGCATCCCGTGCCCGATGGCATGGACGCAGCGTTGGCCGGGGGGACCGGCCACCAGCTCGGCGCGGTCGATCCGAAAGTCAATGAGTTGGTTGTTGAC
The DNA here is from genome assembly GCA_963727095.1 of Candidatus Aminicenantota bacterium. Classification (GTDB taxonomy): domain Bacteria; phylum Acidobacteriota; class Aminicenantia; order Aminicenantales; family Saccharicenantaceae; genus CAVSEQ01. Next base: position 126,609 of record CAVSEQ010000002.1, read on the forward strand.
GCGATAAAACTCTTTGATAAGACCCGGAAACCCCTTGACCGGATCCATGTTGGACGGGTAGACCATTTTGGCGGCCATGCCTGTGGCCTTGCCGTAGGGCTGGCCGGAAGAGGGGTTGGTCGCTCCCCGGACCAGGTTGATGTTGATGATGACGTTATAATTGGGGTCGACGACCGTTACGGTGCCCCCCCCGCCTTGAACTCTCCAGCCGTTGGGGATGGCAAGGTTGGCCGAACCGTCTTGGATCACAACCCGGCGCAGCGGTTCCGGCGGGGCCGACGTGGCGCCCGTCGCGGGGCCGGAAGCCGATGCTGCAACACCAGGATGCCACTCGCTGAACAGCCTGTTCAGCATGGGGTTGACGGTTGAGCCAAAACGTGTCGCATCGTCGCTTACGAGGGCCGCTTCCATCTTATTGGGGCCTGACGGAGAGGCGATGAGGAGGCCTGCCACCGGCTTGTTTCCTTGGGGGTGGTTGACCACCGTGAAGAAAACCGCATCTGAATTCGTGCCGCGCACCCTGAACACTTGTCCAACCTGCGGCTTTTCCCCGCAGTTGTTGTGCACGATGCGCAGCACGGAGCTCATAGCTGCCGCGGAGCTCGTCGCCCCAGCAACCACGCCGTAGACGATTGTTCCACCCTGGGGATTATTAATGGTTTTCAACGGTGTTTGGGCACGCGACACGGTTGCAAGGCACCCGAACAGGAATGCGCAGAGAACCAAGGAAACGCAGAACGGCCTATTTTTGGGCACGATCGTCCTCCTCTCACTGATTGATGAGAATTTAATATGAAGTGAGTTGAAATTATCGAGAACGGAATTGCGTGTCAAGGCAAACTTGCCGTTTCTACTTGGCGACGCTCCGGATGACATGCTTCTCAATGGACCATTGCGATGGAGCCGGAGGCTGCTTGCCTCCCCTCGTTTGCCCCGATCCCATCCCAAGCAGCAGTTGGCTCAGACCTCCGCTTTGCATACCCGCCGGGCCACCGCGGACGCCCTCGAAAGAGAATACCATGGGATCGATGACCTCGGCGCTCACGATCATGAAATACACATCCGTGCCCAGCGGGTCCGATATCTCAAGATCGTAATCACGGCCTGACAGCGGGATCTCAGCAGGCAACGGAGTCCGGTCTGGGGGAAACAAGTTTTCGACATTGCCCTGCGCTCCCGGAAACAAAGACGTTCCCGCTCCGTCGCTGTCGATGATAAAAACATAGACGTATTGCCTCGGCACCTTCTTCCCTGCTTGCTCGAGCCGGTGCACGAGGTCGGGGTCCGATTTGAGGTAAAGCTTGTATCGCTCGCCCCTCCGCATTTCACCCTCGGTGACCATGCGCTTCGACGATGTCTCCTGAAACGCCAGGTTGTACGGAAAGGGAGTACTGTCCTGGGGCGGCTCCAATTCGATCCAGGCGCGAAGCCGAGCAATACGGACGGCGTACTCTTCAACCTGTGCCGCCAGTCCCCTTGGGGCGTCCATCCCTGCCGCGAGCGTCAACCATTTGGTCCTCAGCGGCATCCGGGGCGGCATGGCCATCCGCTTGAGTTCCTCCTCGCTTCCGTTGGGCGCGACCCAGGCGAACTCGAGGCCCGCATCGCGATACCGGCCCTCAAGGGCGTACCTCGCACCCGCCATCGAGTCCACGGGGACAATTGCGTCGAGTGCCGTACCTGCCCCCAGGCGTACCTGCTCCGCGACCTCCGACGGCAGCGGAAGCATCAAGAAAAGACGGGCAGACGGGGAATCGGCAAGACGTTTGCGGATTTGAGCAGTGTCGGGTTCCGTCCCCAAGCGGAGCATCGCTTCGCCGCCGGGCCCATTGCGCGCGAGCACCCATTCCGATCCATTCCAGCTCATGACGAAATCCGGCGGCGTGACGGTCGGGTCCTCCACGCAGCCGGGCAGCTGCAGCGCGGCCACCGATTTGGCCACGGCCATCACACGCGCCAGCGTCGGCGGCTTGGGAGGGAGGTACACGCGCAAAATTCCTTCCTCCGGCTGCACCCATTTGTCGAGCTGAAACAAGTCCCCGGGGCGGACGCTCTCCGGCGGCCCCGAACGGACCTGGGCCACGGACTTGCTCAGGCCCGCAACATTCGTTATCTCGATCCGGACCGGCGCCTCGTCCGATGACTTCGGCATTCTCACCAGCTCGCATCCGATCGCCAGCCCGAGCACACGGCCGCCCTGAAGCTCAACCGTTGTTCCCGTGACTTTCCGCGCCGCAACGGTTATGCTCCTTGTCAAGTCCGCCGGCTGCCCAAATAAGCCGCGTTCGGCGCGCCCCTTCCCGGCCATGACCGGCTCCTGGACCGGCTCCTCCGATTGCACCAGCGCACGGATCCGCTCGAATACCCGGGACATAGGCTCGTTCTCCGGGGAATAGCGCAATATCTGCACAAGCGCCCAGGTGAAGACGCCATGCCAACCCGAGTCCGTTGCGATCTCGGCGGCGCTCTGATAGTCCTGCGCGGCGGAAAGAACCAGCGCCCCCTCCTCTTCAGGGTTGGGAAGCGAATGGCCGGCTTGATCGCGGTCGGGAGGATCCTCTACATAAAATCCGGCATCTCCCGGAATTTCGCGCATCCTTAACCCGCCTCGGAGGAGAGAGCCGCTGTGACAGCTGTCGGCGATGATCGTCAGGGCAATCCCTTTCTCCACAGCCTTGCGGAACAAACGCGCCAGCTCCTTGTCACGAATGTCCGGGGTCCCTCGCCACCAGTCCGCCGGGACAATTGTCGAATCGTACCCTGATGACTTAGGCGTGCTGAGATTGCGCATGAGCGAGCCATGACCCGCGTAATAGAACAGGCTGACATCGCCGGGTTGGGCGCTGTCGATCAGGTGCTTCTGGATAGCGCTCAGGATCTCATCCGCCGTTGCTTCCTGATTCGTGAGAGTCTTGATGTCGTCCGCGCGGAATCCAAACTTATCCAGCAGGAGTGTTTTCACTGCCTCCATATCGCTCACGGCGCCGTCAAGCGATTCAAACGGCTGCCGTTTGGAATTCCCCTTTACGGCGACCCTTTTAATGCCGCCGTGAGCCGTCTTGGCTGGACCGGATTTTTGGTCCGGAGGAGGATCATACTTGTCGATTCCGACGAGGAGCGCCCGCCGCGTTTCGGCGCCCGCGGTCAGAGACATGACGAAAATGCAAAAGAGAGCAAGCCCTGCGCTGAAGATGGGGCGTTTTCTAAGCATTCACCTGCTCTTCATTTCAATATACTCCCTCGAAGGTGAGATATTCAAGTTTTAGAGTCTCCGGCGTCGGAGGCTTATGGCCAAGTTCGAGAGGATCACGTTTACGAATGGGATCCCCGGCCGTCTTTGTTGACAGGACCGCACTGCAAGGCACATAATATTGCTATCGATTATGGGCGTCATGCAGTATTCGCCGCGGCTATTCATTTTTCCGCAGAACAACAGGATTCCTATCTTTATTCCCAAGGTCACCAGGAGGCTTTCCCATGTCTAAAACTCGCAGGGCATTTTTTGGGGATTTGCTGGCCATCGGCGCGGCCCAAGGCCTTATCGCTTCTCCGGCTGCGGCGCGGGTCATGTCCATATTGGCCGATCCGTCCAGCGCGCAAGAGGTCAATCCTGATTATGATCCGAAGGCCCACGAGTTTTGGTCCGGCTTTCTCTCTTCCGATGCTGAGCCTATCCTCCGCCCGACGCGTGGGCGAGGCGGGGAAAGCAATGTTCAGCCTGTTTTCTGGCACTTCAACGACAAGGACGGTTTCAAGAACGCCGCCGCTTTGGACTCACGCAAGCTCATCTCGCAAGGTGATGTCATCGTGAGCGTGAACACCTCGGCGATAAAAATTGCCCCTCAAGACCAGCTCACGTTCGACCGTCTCCAAAATGCCCAAATCCGAGTTGATGTCGCCCAGAAGACCGCGCTCATACCGTCGGTGATTGAACCGTTGGCTTACACGTTCGTTTCGGGAATGATGTCCTCGAAACCGAAAAGTTCGCCCTCCGGGGCCGGTGGGAAATCCGGCGCGGGCGGGAAATCCGGGTCGGCTGGGAAATCCGGCGCGGGCGGGAAATCTTCTTCCGTTCAGAGCGTCAGCGCCGCGGACGACCCAACATGGCAAAAAATGCAGAATATCATCCTGCCCGGCGGCCAGGGCCGCTGGGCCTTGAACGTTGAAGCGCAAAAAAAGGATTCTTTATTCCAAAAAATAATGCAAACGCTCATCGGAGGGTTGGGCCAATTCGCGCCCTTGATCGGACTGCCGGGCATCGCCATGTCTGCGCTCCAATCCTTTAACTCTCTCTACGGCGCCATCCATGCCAGCCCTGTGCAAGTGATCAAGTCCAACCCTCAGCGCGTCTTCGCCACACAGGACGCGGTTCAAAAGACCGGCTCGCCGGATTCCGTCAGCGGCCTCATGCTGAAAAGCGGGACCTATATTCTGATCCCTGCCAATCGATCGCCCACCGTGGACCAGTTGAAGAATCTTCACGTCATCCAAGGCCGAGTCGTTCCGCAGGAAGTCAAAAGAGAAACCCAACAGCCCGACGTCGACGCCGCCGCTGCCGATACTCTCCCGGGCATAACCTACGTCGCCTTCGAAATTGAAGTTCAGCCCACGTCGATCATCTCCTCAGGGGGAAGATGATCCTGACGATCGATCGTGCGCCAGCTTCAACGTTTCCGCGACGAGGTGACGCATTGTCCAATGGACCATCGGCTTAGCGGTTGCGTGCCTGGCGGTTGCCCGGACACAGGAATTTCCTGCCCCTCTCCAGAGCTTGGGTGGAGGCCGTCCCATGAGTGAAAGGAACGGTGAACACGCCGGTCAATGCGGCTCAAACGGGACCGCGCAGGCTGAATCGTCCAACCCAGCGCGGCTCAGTTTTCCGTCCCGGGCCACGAGGACGTTGAAGTCGGGGATGACCGGAGAGGACGAAAGGAGCAAGATGAACCCGGCCGCAAAAATACTCGTTGCGACGTGTCTGGTCATCGGGCTGCTGGGGGTGACACCAGCGGCCCGCGCGCAGAGCTCGCCGTTGCCCGAACAGATCGGCCAGCACGAGAAAAAGCTCGCAGAGGCGCGTGCGTTACAAAGCACGATAAATGTCGGGATGGAGCTGATTAACCTTGGCTATCTGTACCGGCAAGAGGGGAAGATGCAAAGGGCTCTCGAGTGCCTGAACGAGGCCCTGCCCATTGAAAAGAATTCGGCGAACGAACTCGCCCAGGCCCAGACGCTGAATATCATGGGCAGGGTGTACACGGACATGGGGCAGGAGGAAAAGGCAATGGCGCTGTTCGACCAAGCGCTGCCGATGTGGCGCACCCTTGGGGTTCCCCAGGGGGAAGCGAACACGCTGAACAACATGGGCAGAGCCTTTGACAACCTGGGACAGAGACAGGAGGCGTTGACGCACTTGAACGAGGCATTGTCCATCTGGCGCGCCATCGGCAGCGGGCAGAGCCAGCCGCATCACAGCCTTGGTCAGTTACTGGCACTGAAGCGCATGCGCGATGGGATGCCGAACTTGAAGGATGCGAGCGGCCGTGCCGGCGAGGCAAGCACGCTGGACAATCTGGGCAAAACGTATGCCGACATGGGCCAGGGCAAGGAAGCGCTGGATTATTTCAACCAGGCGCTGCCGATCTGGCGCAAAGAGCAAGAGCAGGGCGGCGAGGCCCTGACGCTGAACAATATGGGCCGGGCCTATGCCGACCTGGGACAGAAGCAGAACTCGCTGGACGTCTACAACCGGGCGTTGTCGATCTGGCGCACGATCGGCAACCGGCAGGGCGAGGCAATCACCTTGAACAACTTGGGCCGGTTGTATCGCGACCTGGGGCAACAGCAAACGGCGCTGGACTACTACAACCAGGCTCTGCCCATCTGGCGCGAGGTGGGAAACCGCAATGGGGAAGGTCTGGCGCTGAACGATATCGGCAGGGCCTATGCCGACATGGGCCAAGGCCCAAAGGCGATCGAGTACTTCGACCAGGCGTTGTCCATCTGGCGCGAGACCGGGGCCCGTCGCGGCGAGGCGGCGGCGATGAACAATGCCGGCAAAGTCTGGTCGGACCTGGGAGAGGCGGGCAAGGCGCTCGAATTGGATTACCGGGCGCTGGCCATCTGGCGCGAGGTGAAGGACCGCCGGGGCGAAGCCCTGTCGTTGAGCAGCATCGGCTCGGCCTATTACGTGCAGAAGGATATGGACAAGGCGTTGGCGAGCAAGCTGGCGGCGTTGGCCCTGGCGAAGGCAGCGGGCGACCCGGACATCGAAGGCGGGATCGAATCTTCCGTGATGATCGGCTTCCGCAGCGAGAATCGCCGGGAAGAAGCGATCCTGTTCGGGATGGCGGCGGTGAACAGCTACCAGCAGATACGGAAGAATATCTCCGGGATGGGCAAGGAGATGCAGACGGGGTTTGCACAGTCGAAGTCGGCGACTTACCGGACACTGGCGGAACTGCTGGTTCAGGCCGACCGGCTCGCCGAAGCCGAACAGGTTCTGGATCTGCTGAAGGAGCAGGAGCTGAAAGAGGTTGTTCGCGGAGCGGCGGATAATCCGGCAGCGCGGGTGGAGCCTTTGAAGTTAAGTTCCGCACAGCAAGCCGCGCAGAATAACCTTGAGGTCCCGGAGAAGACGGCGGTGGCGCTGATGGAAGCGAGCGCGGAGTTTACGGAATTGCAGGCCAAGGCGGCACGGACTCCCGAAGAAGCCGCCCGGCTGAAGGCGCTGGAAGCGAAGATCGAAGCGGGAAATGCGGAGGTCTCGGACTTTTTCCGGAAGACGCTTTTTCCGGAACTGGCCCAGAAAGCCGGAACGCAGGATGCGAACGCCCTGTTGAGCAAAGAGAAGTCGGATGTCAGCCGCTTGCAGAATACGCTGGCGGAACTGGGACCGCACGTGATGGGCATAAGGCTGCTGCTGGGCGATGAGCGTGCGTTCGCGATCGTTGTCACGGCACAGGGACGCAAGAAGTTCGAGCTCAAGGCGACTCCGGCAGAGTTGCGCAGCAAGGTGCTGCAGGTGCGGGACGATCTGCGCAGTCCTGCGTCCGATCCCAAGCCGCATCTGGCGGAGCTGTACGCTATGGCCGTCGCACCATTTGGAGACGAATTGAACGCTCTGGAGAAGAGCGATCAAGAAAAAGGCCGAGTTCCGGCACTCCTGTGGTCGCTGGACGGCGCCATGCGCTATCTGCCGATGGCCGCGATGTATGACGGCGAGCACTACCTAGCCGAACGGTTTACTAATATCCTCTTTACTCCCGAGAGCTACGGGCATATGACGACCTCCTCCGACGAAAACAAGGCTGCCCTCCGCGTGCTCGCGATGGGATTGTCGAAGAGTTACAGAGGCCTGCCGGCGTTGCCCGGCGTGATACCGGAGCTGGATGCCGTGGCGCACGACCCTGCCGTACCCGGGTCCCATGGCCCGATGGATGGGGTCCTTCTTTCTGATGAGCGGTTCACTTACGCGGCCTTGAAAACAGCGCTCGGCGCAGGGTCGAGTTTTCCCGTGGTCCACATTGCCAGTCACTTTGTATTGGAGACCGGAAGTGGAACGGAGCCCTATCTGATGCTGGGGGGAGAAGATTCCGGCGCACCGGAAGGCTATCCACTGACTCTGTCAAGACTTGAGGACTCCGCCATCAGTTTTCACGGGACACGACTTTTAACCCTTTCGGCCTGCAGTACGGCGAAAAGCGATGTGGCAAAAGACGGACTGGAGATGGATAGTCTGGGAATGATCGCTCAGCAAAAGGATGCGCAAGCTGTGCTGGCCACGCTGTGGGACGTGAACGACGCGAGTACGAGCCGCATCATGAGCGACTTCTATGCCAGATGGGTCAAGGCCCCCGCCGATGGAAAAGCGGAGGCGCTGCGCCAGGCACAGCTGGCATTCTTGCGAGGGCCCGATGTGTCCTCCAATACGGGAAGTGATCGCGGCGCCAAAATCGCGGGGGGCTCAACCGCAGCGCCAAAAGGCGCCGGCTATTCTCATCCGTATTACTGGGCGCCGTTCGTTCTGATCGGAAACTACAAATAACGCCGTCAAGGGTTTCTGCGGCGTATCTACTCAACTAAGAACGCGGACCTCATCTTTTGCCGATCGCCCCATTATCAAACCCTTGACCCGTTCGCCGACGTTAAGCCCCGCCTTTCAATCCCCTTCGCGGGACGGAGGAATAGCGAAACCCCCGCTTCAGGGCGGGGACACGAAGCGAGGCTCAGGGTTAACCCCGAACAAGCCCCGGCATTCATGTCGGGGACTCGAGGGGTTGACTTTGCGTGGCTTTCAAGGCTATATTCAACATCAGCTAAGGGGTCCGATAGGCTCTTCAGACCATCGCGGCCTCTCCTTCTCGCACTTTGGGGGTCGCTCTGGTTTCCGGCCTTTCAGGATATCTTGCCTCTATATGGGGTTGGACATGAAATGCGCGGGGTGTCAGGCTGAGAATCCCCCGGCCAGCCGGTACTGCGCCGGCTGCGGAATGACCCTCACTCCGGTCCAACAGCCCCAGCCCCTACGCTCCGTCGAGACCAGGACCATGCCTCCTGCCCTCGAGCTCGAAACCGGGGCCCTTTTCGCCGGCCGCTATCAAATCGTCGAAAAAATAGGAGCCGGCGGGATGGGGCGTGTCTATAAGGTGTTCGACACGAAGATCCGGGAAAAGATCGCCATCAAGCTCCTCAAGGCGGAAATCGCGTTTGACGAAGAAACCATTGAACGCTTCCGTTCGGAAATCCGCCTGGCCCGCCGGATCGCCCACAAAAATGTCTGCCGGGTATTCGACCTTGGAGAATATGCGGGTATCCACTACATCACGATGGAGCTCGTCCCGGGAGAGAATCTCAAAAGCATCATCCGGATGACGGCACCGCTCAGCATCCCCACGGCTGTTCATTATGCCAAGCAAATCTGCGAGGGCCTTGAGGAAGCCCATCGCTGGGACGTCATTCACCGCGACCTCAAGCCGCAGAATATCATGGTCGACCCGACGGGAACGGTGCGCATCATGGATTTCGGCATCGCCCGCTCCGTCCAGCCGACGGGACAGACGGACCAGGGCGTTGCCGTGGGAACACCCGAGTACATGTCTCCCGAACAGGCGGAAGGTCAGAAAATCGATCAGCGGACGGACATCTATGCCCTGGGGGTCGTTCTTTACGAGATGGTCACCGGGAAAGTCCCCTTTGAAGGGGAGACGACTCTCAGCATCCTCCGCAAACATGAAATCGAACGGCCGCGGCCTCCGAAAGAGCTCAACCCGTTGGTTCCGGAGCGTCTCAACCGGCTGATCCTCAAGTGCCTGGAGAAATCAAGGGAGCGCCGATACCAGAATGAGGGAGAGATCCTCCACGAACTCGGCTTGATTCCAACATCCACGATGAAGGCCATCGAGGCCAAGACCCACACGGACCGGAAGAACCGTTTAGCGGCGCCGCGGACGCGTGTCTATCGCGTCGCGGGTATCGGGGTCGCTTTATCGATTCTGATTGCCGGCGGATACTTTATCATTCATAACGGGGGCGGCCACAAACCGCTGCCGAAGTCTCCCGCTATCCCCGAATCCAAAAAGTACATCGCCATCCTGCCTTTTGACCTCAACAGCCCCGACGCCAGGTACGCGAACCTCGGAAAAGATCTCGCCGAGAGTATCCGAACGCGCCTTTCGATTTCAGAGGCGAGAGTCCTTTCGCCGTACTCCTCCGACGTCATCCAAAAATCGCAGAGCCGGCCGGTCGAAACCCAAAAGGCCAACGTCGACCGATATCTTCAGGGAACGCTGCACTTTGAAAAAGAGTCCATCCGGATTTCCCTCAGCTTCATCGACGCTGGCAGCGAATCGATCGTCTGGGCCAGGGAATACAACGAAAGACTCGACGGGATCTATTCCGAGGTGCCCGACAAGATATCCATGGATCTCGCGAAACAGCTACACACTTCCCTCGGCCGGGACCGGTTGCAGGCGCTCCGGAAACACGGCACAGCCAATTTGGATGCCTATATCGCCGTCGTCAACGGTCGGGAGGCAATAAACCAATACTCGAGCAACCGGCGGGAGGAAGATTTCTCCGAGGCCCTAAAGCTCATTCGGGGGGCCATCGGCCTCGACCCGGGATACGCCCTGGCTTACCGCAGCCTGGGCGATCTTTACGAAGCGCGGCTCGTCATCACTGAACAGAAGACAGCCCTCGAGGCTATGATTGCGGCCTTCCGGAAGGCTTACGATTTGGACCCCACCGTTCCTCAGGTTCATGCCGGCCTGGGCTGGGCCTACTTCCACCAGGAAAAATTCGATGAGGCCTACAAGGCCTTCAAAACGGCGCTCTCTTATGATCCCGGCGACGCGGCGGCGAACCGTGATGCCGGCTCTTTTCTCCGGAGCGTCGGTTTGGATGAACCTGCGGTCAAACATTATGAGACGGCCGCGGAAGCCGACCCGCTCGAGCCCGATAATTATTTTCTCAGCGCGCTCTGCTATCTCAACCTCGGGGATTATAAAGAATCTGAAGTGAAGTTCAAACAGGCGCTGGCCCTGCGCCCGGACGATGCGTCAATCCGGCTGGCGTACACCCGGCTATTATTTCTGACGGGACGGCCGGCCGAGGCGGAAAAAGAACTAAATGCCTTGGAGGGAGTCGCGACACGGTCACCGGCCCACCAGACATCTATCATCTACCGGAGGGCGCTAATTCTCGCCCTGAAGGGAGACCGGGAAAGGGCCTTGGCGTTGATAAGCGGCAACAAGGAACCCTACCGTTTGGAGATCACGAACATCTATAGCATCCTCGGGATGAAGGCGGAGGCCGTTCGCAATATCAAGTGGGGGAATGAAGAGGGCTTCCGCCTGATCAAGGATTATTTGTACCCTTATCCTTATCTCATCACGAATCCGTTCCTCAAGAACCTTGCGGATGATCCGGGTTTCCAAGCGGTCGTGCGGAATGAAAAGGCTCGCTACGACGCCAAGCTCGAAAAGTACGGCGATCTATAACATAGATGTGAGGATTGAACGCCTCACGGGATTCTGATGAAAGGGGAGACGAAAAATGGACAAAAAGAAGGCCAAGCGTATCGAGGCAGGGTCGTTGGCCAAGGTTAGCAGGTTCGGGAGGCTTTTCAAGGCCGGCAAGTTGAAGGCGGTGGGCGGCCTGATGACCGAGAATACGAGTCTCGTTCTTCTGAAGAGCCGAAAAGTCTATCACGGGTCGGAGGCCGTCGTCGGCTTCTGGAAAACGCTGAAAGCCCAGGGGTTGGTCGATGTCAAGTTTTCCGTCAAGAAGAATATCCTGATACCCGTCGACCTCCTCCTGTCGGAAGGCTCAGGTCAGGGACTGTACATGTCCTACGACATGGCGGACTATATCTTTGGGACTTTCGAATTTGTTTTCAGGACAAAATCAAAGGCGGGTGGAGATCCGAATTTTCTAGCCGTCACCGCTCACCAGCATCCCTGTTCCAGCTTGCTCGATCTGATGGTCCTAGATTATTGATGGTTCGAGGCCCCGGCCGCTAGGCCTCCTGTGCCGCATTCTTGTCCGAGCTTGTGGGCAAGCTCACTTGAGTAAGAAGGATTGGCGGGATGGAACTCCAGCCGTCCGGACTGACTCTCGGCGGGGTGACCTGTACGCTAATCCAGGTCTCCGAATTACTTTGGTAGGAAGGCTCATGCGGGAACCATAGGAAGGCCGATTTTGAGGGAGAGAAGGAAAGGGAAGCACAAATTCTCACGCGCAAATGTAAGCGATAACCGTTGCGACTATTATTAATTTTTGTTGAAACCTCTCGACAAAAATGATCAAGCATAATGAGGGGGGTACAATGAAAAAGTTTATTCTTTTTTTGCTAGCCCTAATTGTCTTGTCATCGGTTGTCGCCGCCAAGGGAAAAGACGATAAGAAGGTGAATAATCCTGGCATCAAAGAGTTTGAAATTTTAATGGATCGTGACGGACAGGTAGAAATGATATGCTGGAAAGGTAAACTGATCTATCATCGACAGAACGGCGATACGAAAATATACGTAGATCCGTTTAATGTGGGCGTGCCAGAGTACAATCTTCCAGAAGTCTTACGCGCCGGATTAGGCGTTGGAACCATGGTAAGAATAACGATAACCGACATAAGGGGAAATGATAAATTTAATGTCGTTGTCATCCCCCAACAAACTAAGTATGAACTCATCCCAATTTTTACAGGAAAAACAGAGAAGCCGGGCTCCCAGCCGCTCGTTACAACCCAGGAAAAAGTGAAACCGCAATCTTGCTCCTTTTTCCTTGACAAACCGGGGACAACATACCAGATTGAGATTACCCGTATAACAGATGATAACAATCCTTCAAAAGAAGCAAAGGAAAAAGTCATTTTTGCCGAGAGTCTGCATACAGAGGCCCGCTATCACTTTGGTTCGCACATAGGGGTATATGTCCCTCTCAGACAATCTGCGCAGTACAGCCTCGCGTACTACAATAAACTTTCGCGTGTGCTAAACCCTCAAGAAGATGCCGTGATCACGGAAAACAATTCGCTTAAAGTAACTATGGTTTTTATCGCGTCTTACTATCCTTTTGGCTTTGAACCCGAAGGCAGGTGTTTTCCCCCAAGCGCATTCAATTAAACCTGGGCGCCGAGCTCTCCAGTTCCATATTTAAGAGGATATATTTCGGGCCTGGCTATGCTTTCAAATTCTGTTCGATAAACTTCCTATTCCGCTACGGTGAGACACAAAAGCTCGAGGATGGATTTTCTGTGGGCGAAATAATCAAAAACGGCATCGGTGAGGGAAAGCCAGTACCCACAGTTTCCAAAAACAAATTTGACTGGGGGGTAACCCTATGCCTTCCGGCAGATTTTCTAATCGGCTGGCTGGGAAAGTCACTTGGGTTAAAATAGGCGGCCCCCGAATCCAGTGCTCTCGGCCGTCCCAGAGGGGATACGTTACCCCGACATCCCAAATTGTGACTGCTTTGTCCCAGGGTGGAGGTAAGCCTTTTAGGTTACGAACACCAGGTGGCACGGCCGATTTTCTTTTATTTTGGTATATTATAAATTTAGCCTCATAGAAATTTTAAGGAGATCGAACATGCCCACGAAACCAGAAACCATTCTCGGCTTGAGCAGGAAATTTATGGAATCAAGAATTTTCCTGACCGCAGCTGAACTAGATATATTCAGTCTACTAACAAAGAATCCGATGTCAGCCCGGGACATCGCGGACAAAACAAAAGTGACATTGCGAGGCTTAACCATATTGCTTAATGCGCTGGTGCCTATGGGTCTGCTAGAAAAAAAGGATGAGAAATATTATTGCCCGGAGGACGTCGCCTCATTATTATCGAAAGACTCACCCACTTCAATAATGCCCATGATCATGCATACAGTTGGAGGATGGAGAAGGTGGTCGGAATTAACTGAAATTGTTCGCAAAGGCACACAAAAAGCCAGACCGCTCGTACTTGACAGCAGTGAAGCCGAACAAGAAGCATTCATAAGCGCGATGCATACCATCGCCCGCCGAATAGCACCTGGAATTGTTGCCGCTATCAAACCTGGCGCGGCCAAAAAACTACTCGACATCGGTGGTGCATCAGGTTCGTATACAGAGGCCTTCCTCGAAGCCTCTCCTGATATGAAGGCCACATTATTTGACCTCCCTTCAGTCATTAAAATCGCACGAAGGCGTCTTGCTCATACTGGTGTACTTGATCGCATCACATTTGTTGCCGGCGATTTCTATAAAGATGAACTGCCGGCCGGTCACGACCTGGCCTTGCTTTCCGCTATCATTCACCAAAACAGTCCTGAACAGAACATTGAACTGTGCGGCAAGATATATCGCGCCTTGCGACCGGGGGGGCGGCTTGTCATTCGCGACCACGTTATGAGTCCGGACCATACGCAGCCTGCCAGTGGAGCCCTTTTCGCGGTGAATATGCTTGTTGGGACCCCTGGGGGCGGCACCTACTCATTTGAAGAAATTAAGGCGTCGCTCGAATCTGCCGGGTTTATTAACATCAACCTCATACAGCCTGATGAACAGATGAGCGGATTGGTTGAGGGATTCAAACAATGAATATTAAAAATATCATAAGAACCGCCCCGCTATAAACAGGCTACCAGAACCGAGGTGGCCTCGTCCTTGAAAGATTGGGCACGCCAGGCGGCAGGTTCAATGTTTGAAAATCTCGCTTCAGGGGTGTTTAATTGAACGGGGGCAGGTCAATCATGTCAAAGACATCCATCCTTCTCACCGGCATTCTGTTGTTCGGATGGGGCTGTGGCGGAGGCGGGCAAACGACACCTTCCGGGCCGATCAGCGTGACGCTGACTCCGAGTACCGCCAACGTGCACGTCACCCGGTCGGTCCAACTCACGGCCACCGTGCATAACTCGACGAATGGCGCGCTGACCTGGAGCGTTTCCGGCACCGGGTGCAACGGGGCCGCGTGCGGCACGATCAGCAACACCGGCCTCTACACGGCCCCCGCGAGCGTGCCCAGCCCCGCCACCATAACGGTCACGGCCACCTCCGCGGCCGACCCCTCCAAGTCAGCCAGCGCCACGGTCACGATTCTGGCGGCCGTAGTCGTCACCGTTTCCCCACAAAATCAGTTCATCGATACCGGCACGACCGTGCAGTTCACCGCCGTTGTCCAGAACGCCATCGATAGCAGCGTGACCTGGAGCGTCTCTGGTTTGGGGTGTGGGGGATCCTCGTGCGGCACCATCTCGACGACGGGCTTCTATACGGCGCCGTCCGCCGCGCCCAGCGTACCCGCCATCTCGGTCACGGCCACGTCGGTGGAAGATACCGCAACATCGGATTCCGTGACCGCGACCATCGTCTCCGTCTCCAACGGCGTCACGATCACTCCGAAGACGCTCACTATTTCGCGAGGTGCGACTCAACAGTTTTCGGCCAGTGTTGCGGGATCGACAGACCAGACGGTTTATTGGGAAGTCAATGGAACTCGGGGGGGCGATTCCGTGCATGGACTGATATCCGAGGGTGGCGTCTATATCGCGCCCACGACGGTCCCGAGCCCGTCAACCGTGACGGTGACGGCCGTTTCGTTCGCCGACGCGACAAAATCGGATACCGCGAGCGTCACTATCCAGCCGGGTTCGAGTGTCCGCGTGGCCATCGCCGGGACCGGCCTTCCGATCGTCGTCCCAACTTTCGGGTCTCACCCCTTCTCTGTCACGGTCACCGGGACTCCGAATACCGCCGTCAGCTGGCAGGTCAACGGGGTCACCGGGGGTTCGGCCGTGACGGGTACGATTTCCGCGGCCGGAGTCTATTACGCGCCGCACTCCGTGCCGGTGTCAACGGCCCCGAATAACGACGGCATGGCGACGGACGTGATCGTCACCGCGGTTTCCCAGGCGGATGCCACGGCCTCCGATTCGGCGATCGCGGTCCCGATACCTATCCAGCAGGGACGCTTCGCGCTGCCCATTCCGTTGGGGACGACCGGAGGGAACGCGAAGGACAAGTCGACTATCGGCTCGCTAACGTACTGCTGCAGCGGAACGCTGGGTTCGCTTGTTTCGCGGGGCGGCAACCTGTATATCCTGAGCAATAATCACGTCCTCGCCCGGAGCGACCTGGCCTCGCTCGGGGATCCGATCGCCCAGCCCGGCCTGATCTACGCCAATTGCAGCACCAGCGGAACGAGTACCGTAGCGAACCTCTCTCAATTTTTTAATCTGGAAACAGGGCCCCTGCCCAATGTGGATGCCGCGATAGCCGAAATCGTGCCCAACGCCGTCGACCCTATGGGAACCATCTCGCAGCTGGGTGCCGCAACGAACGGGGAGCAGCCGACGGACGGAACGCCGAACCCCGGGCCCGGCGTCCTCCCGACGATCGGCCGCCAGGTCGTGAAAAGCGGCAGCGCCACGGGGCTGACATGCGGCACGATCCTCGCCATCAACGCCTCGATCTACATCCAGTACCAAAAGGGCTGCAACACGGGCACGACGTTTATCATGAATTATGTGAATCAAGTGGACGTCTCCGGAGTGGGCTTCAGCGCCCACGGGGATTCAGGTTCTTTGATCGTTACCCAGGACACGGCCGACCCGGTGGGATTGCTCTATGCCGGCTCGGACTTGGATACGGTTGCAAATCCCGTGGCGGACGTCCTCTCGCAGCTCGCCGATCCGATAAGCGGAGAGAAACCCGTTTTTGCCGGCGATGCAGCCGTCGGGGCGCATCTCGTGGCGGCCTGCACACTGCCCCAGCCGATGGCCGGAACGGTGCAAAGCCTGATGAAGGGAAGATCCGACCTATCCGCGAGTCAACGGCAAGCCGCGATCGACGTGCGGGATGCCCATGCGCCGGAGCTCCTAGCGCGTCCCGAGGTCCGGGCCGTAGGAGTGGGCGCGAGCTACGATGACCCGGACGAGCCGGTCATCGTCATTTTCGTTATCAGCGGCCTGCCGCGCTCGAACATTCCCGCCCAGGTGGACGGGGTCCGGACACGCATCATCGAGGGAGAGTCTTTTGAGAAGTCGGGCTCTCTCTCGTCGGCCGAGAGCGAGGCGCTGGAGCGGGCGGTCGCTCCTCCGCAGTTTGTCTATCCTGTCTCAGATGCCGAAGTTGCCCGCGCGAGAGTCGTTCACTCCGCCCGGGCAAGGGGGCTGATGCGGCTTTCGGGTGTCCAGGGTGTCGGTATCACCTCGAGTGTGGATTGCGCGGGAGAAGCGGCCTTGATGATCTTTGTCATCCGCGGCGTCCCGCACGACCCGATCCCGCCGGTGATCGACGGCCTGCGCACGAGGATCCGCGAAACCAGCCGCTTCCGGGAGAGATAGGGCCGTACGGCGACTCACGGTTTCGATTCCCCATAAAGTTCTCACCCCTTGAGATGATATCAGTCTGCTAATTTTCACCCAGGCTATTATCACTCCCGGTGATTAACGGGAATTGGCCCATTGGGAAAAGTGGAATGGATGGGGATTATGGAACAGGCCGGGCGATGGCGAGCTCGCAAAGCATACGGAGGATATCATGAGCGATAGGATCGAGTGGAAATTCTTGGGTCAGGGGCCGGTTGGAATGCTGGTGCTTGTCGTCCTGTTCCCCCATTGTCTTTGTCGTCAATGCGGTCAGCAAGATCCTGCAGAGGACCGAATAATTCTTTGTTGCCTTCCCCTCTTTCAATTTACCGCCCATGAATTGAGATTTTCGGGCGGCCATTCTATGACGATCTTGAGCCGATTGATTTCAGGGCCGTTTTCCCATATCATCTAGGGCATGGAGGCCGAATTTTGGGCTTATGCCAGAGAGGGACCGGCAACGCCTTGTTTCCGGGGGAGATGGTCACAATTTGGTCACAGTTCCGGATTCGGCCGATAACGGCCTGTACGTAAGTCATTGATTTATATAGTGTGTGCCTGTAGCTCAGCTGGATAGAGCGTTGGACTCCGGATCCAAAGGTCGGAGGTTCGAATCCTCTCAGGCACGCCATTCAATTTCACTCTATTGACCCGAGAGAATTAACGTCCTATCCGACAATCTGCATAGCGGCGCTTCCGGGCATTCGGATTGACACCTCTCCGGGGCCGGAATATCCTGGTCTCGTGAGGGGATGATTGTGAGCCCGTAACCGGCGATTTCTGGCCTTGCAAAAAAGAAATTCCCTATCCATTCGTTGCGTCGAAGAGGAGGTTTTCCATGGCCAAGCTCGAAGAAGCCTTCAATCGATCGGGTTTCTCGCGATTCATCAACAGTCCGGCGGGCCGCATTTTTCGCTTGGTCGCCGGCACAGGATTCCTGGTGGTCGGCTATATGTATCGGTGCCACACGCTCGGCGTACTGTCCATGGTGTGGAGTGTTTTCCCGTTGAGCGCCGGAGCGTTTGACCTTTGCTTTATCAGCGCTCTTCTGGGTGGGCCGATATCCGGCGCAAAGATCCGCAGTAAGTACCACACCGGCCAGCACTCAAGTGGAGCCGGCACGCCGGCCGGTCCGGAGAGGACTTCTTAGCTCGAATGGGCCGAGCGGATCTGAAAACTTATAGTCCGCCCGGCGCTAACCCTGCAGCGATTGCCGACTCCGGATCCTAAGGGCAAAGGTTCGAATCCTCCGATGAGATCCTCCTTAGCCTTTCATGGGTGATGATGAAAAAACTCCGCAACCTTGTGTTTATTACGCTGCAATATTAAGATTCCGGCGTGAGCCCCGCATTTTCCTCTCCGTCACGTTCTTCCGGCAACTCATTCCCTTGGGATTTTGTCTTCACGGATAGCGGGCAGAAGTCTGCTCGTATTTTGAAATAGGGAGGCATCATGAATCTCGTTCAAAGACAAAAGAGCCCGAAAACGCTCCTGGCGCTTTTTCTCGTCGGTCTTCTGCTTCTGGCCGCAGGACCGGGCCTTATGGCTCAGGTCCAGGACAAAGACATCGCCAAAAAGCTGGTGGGTTTCGATGCCTATATGGCCAAGATCCTCAAGGATTGGAACGCCCCGGGAATCGGCGTCGGCATCGTGGTCGGAGACAAGCTGGTTTTCGCCCAGGGTTACGGTTCTCGGGATTACGGAAACAAGTTGCCCTACACGGCGAGGACGATGCACCAGATCGCCTCGAACACCAAGCTTTTCACGGCCACGGCCGCGGGAATCCTCGTGGACGAGGGCAAGCTGACATGGGACAAGCCGGTCCGGGAGTCCGTGCCGGGCATCCGGTTCTTTAACGACGAGCTCAACAACACGGTCACCCTCCGGGACATGCTGTCCCATCGGACCGGGATTACCCGCCATGACACGATCTGGTGGAAATCGGACTTCAGCCGCAAGGAGCTCTTCGACCGCGTTCGGTACCTGGAGCCCAGCGCCCCCCTTCGGCAGACCTTCCTTTATAATAACCTGATGTACGCCGCCGTCGGCTACATCATCGAGCTTCAATCAGGGAAAACCTGGGAAGACTTCGTCCGTCAACGGATCTTTGCGCCCCTGAAGATGAACAGTACGTCATTCTCGGTGTCTGATATGCTCAAGCAGCCCGAACCCGGGGTCCCGTATACCGAAAGGCGGGATTCCTTCGAGCTTTACAAGCTCCCTTATTACGAGGACATCACCGGTGTCGCCCCCTGCGGCGCGATCGTATCCAATATCCAGGACATGTCCCACTGGCTCATCGCTTTGATGAACGACGGCACGTACGAGGGAACGCAGGTGCTTCCGGCCGACGTGCTCAAAGCGACGCTCGCTCCGGCCATCGCGCTTCCCAACACCGAAGTCGAGTCCCGCGGTTACTACGAAATCCTGAATTCCGTCTATGGCATGGGCCGCTGGACGGCCTCTTATCGCGGACATCTTGTCGCGTTCCACGGCGGCGACCTGCCCGGTTTTCATTCTCAGGTTTCGTTCCTGCCGAAGGAGAAACTGGGCGTTCTCGTCTTCGTCATCGGCGATCACTGCGCCGGACTCTACAACATCATCAGTTACAATGTGTACGAGCGCCTGCTCGGAATGGACCAGACTCCCTGGAGCGCCCGTCAGCTGGACACAAGGCTGAAGGGAAAACAGGCCGGCAAGGAGGCCAGGTCCCGAGCCGGGGCCGATCTTGTCCCCGGCACCAAGCCCTCCCACCCCCTGGCCGATTTCGCGGGGGAATATGAGCATCCCGCCTACGGCAGCATGAAGATCTCGCTCAAGGATGGCTCTCTCCAGTTCGATTTCCACAAGGCCGTTCTGCCGCTCACCCATTACCATTATGACCGTTTCGACACGCCCGACGACGAGGAGCTCGGCAAGTGGTCGGTCAGTTTTCAGACGAATCCTCAGGGCGATGTCGACAAGGCCGTCATGTCCCTGGACGAAGCCGAGGCCGTTTTCACCCGGAAGGCCGAAAGACTCGACGCCAAGACGCTCGCCCAATTGACTGGAACCTACGAGGCCCCGAACGGGTTTAAGTTCCAGGCCGTTCTGAAAGAGGACGGCAATCTTTATCTCGTGTTTCCGGGTCAATCCGAACAAAAGCTCGTCCCCTACAAAGGATTGAAGTTCAGGATCAAGGATTTCTCCGACGTGCTCTACGAGTTCGTCGTCGAAAACGGCCAAGTCAAGTCGCTGAAAGAGATCGAACCTTCGGGAGTGTTCGTTTACTTGAGGAAGTAGCCGAACGTCTATCTTGCGACATCGGCGGCCGACGGCGCGTTTGGCATATCTCAGCCAATCCGCTACAATGGAGTTTCAGGATTTTGACGATGAAACAGGGAAGCCCCCGTTGGGATTCAACTTCGGGCTGACCGCAGAAGCAAGACAGCGTCCAGGCGCATGATTTTTCTCCCCATCACGGCTTTGTTGGCTAGCGGCTTTTGCGCCGGAGAATCGTGCCCCGGGAAGTTTTTGCCGATACTTTCGTCTAACAGGATGTGAGTCGATAGGGAAGGGCGAAGTGTACCCGGCGACGCCGGGGGCGCGGACGTCCTTTTATCGCCGGAACCCGGCCAGCGTCTTTCTGGCCGTGCCAGAGCGCGGGGCGCAAAGGGCAGAAATCCCCCGTCTCCAGATGAGGAGTTTGATCGAATGAAGAAATGGAATGAGATAAGAAAACCGGCCATCGTGATATTCGTCTTGGCCCTGGCCGTCATCATCGGCGTCAGGATTTGGCATGCCCGAAGCAGCCCTAAACTGGTATTCAATGTGGCGGAGCTGAAGCGGGGTGACCTCATCGCCACGATCAACTCCACGGGAACGATCGAGCCCGTGGAGGTCATCGACGTCGGTGCGCAGGTGGCTGGCCTCATCCGCTCTTTTGGGAAGGACAAAAAAGGTAATACGATCGATTATGGCTCAATCGTGGAGGAAGGAACGGTCTTGGCAAAGATCGACGATTCCGTTTACTCCGCCGACCTTGCCCTAGCCCAGGCGCAATTGGAAAAGGACACTGCCGGCCAACTGAGCGCCGCCGCAAATCTCGAACAAATGAAGGCCAAGCTCGCGATGGACTCAGCCAACTGGGAACGGGCGCAGGCATTGAGCCGGTCCAAAATGCTGGCCCCGACGGATTTTGATCTTTCAAAGGCCAATTTTGCAACATCCAAAGCCAACGTCTCCGCGGGCGAAGCGGCCATTGCCCAGGCCAAGGCCTCCATTGTCATTGCCCGGGCGATGCTCGACAAAGCGAAGCGGAATCTGGATTTCTGCACCATAAAGTCGCCTGTTAAAGGTATCATCATCGACCGCCGCGTCAATATCGGTCAGACCGTGGTCGCCAGTCTCAATGCGCCCAGCTTGTTCCTCATCGCCAAGGACCTGACGAAGATGCAAATCTGGGTTGCCGTGAACGAAGCGGATGTAGGCCGCATCGTTCCAGGCGGACCCGTGACTTTCACCTGTGACGCGTTCCCGGGCAAGGAATTCAACGCCGCGGTCGGCAAGGTGCGCCTCAATGCCACCATGACCCAGAACGTTGTCATGTACACCGTCGAAGTCGACACGGAGAACCCAGAGAACGTCCTGCTGCCGTATCTAACCGCCAACGTGCACTTCATCGTCGGCAGGGCGTCGAATGCGCTTTTGGCTCCCAACGCGGCCTTGCGGTGGTACCCGTCGACCATGGCACAGGTGTTACCGGCCGCGCGTCCGGCGAAGTCGTCCGACCCCGCGCCGGGCGCAAGCGCACCCGTCAGCGCCCCCAAGCCGACTGAGAGGCGCGACGCCCCCGTCGAGCGCTTCGGCATCGTTTGGGTGAAAGACGGGAAGTTTGTCCGGCCTGTGGACGTGAAGCTGGGCATAACGGACGGAATGTTTACGGTCATCACCGCCGACTCGCTCGGAGAGGGCCAGGAGGTCGTAACCGGCGAACTCGCCGAGATCGCTCAGCCCGCTACGCAAAATCCATTCGTCCCGCAAATCCGGCGGCGCTGACGGCCGAACGGACTGGAGGAAGGCGTCATGAAGACTTTATACCGAGCCCTGAGGATGGCCCTGCATGCCCTGCGCCGGAACATCATGCGCTCGGTGCTGACATGCCTGGGAATCATCATCGGCATTGCTTCCGTTATTGCCATGATGGAGATCGGGCGTGGTTCGACCGACTCGATCGCCAAGACGATCAGCAGCCTGGGAGCCAACATCATCCAGATCGATCCTAACTATGCCCTTGTGGCGGGCATAAGCACGGGGGGCGGCGGCCGGGTGACTCTCACTCCGGCGGACGCCGAAGCCATCGGCCGGGAATGCCCGGCCGTCCCGTACGTGGCCCCGAGCGTCGACGCCCGGGCGCAGCTCGTCTACCACAACCGCAATTGGTATCCGAACAATATCCTCGGCACGACCCCCGACTTCCTCATCATCCGGAAATGGGACCTCTCGAACGGCGAGTCGTTCACGGACGACGAAGTGCGGAGCGCTGCCGCCGTCTGCGTTATCGGCCAAACCATCGTCCGCCAATTGTTCGGCGACGAGCCGCCCCTCGGGAAGATGATTCGGATGCGGAACGTCAATATGAAAGTGATCGGCGTCCTGAGCCGCAAAGGGGCGAATATGATGGGCCGGGATCAGGACGACTTCGTCATGGCTCCTTGGACCACTATCAAGTTCCGGGTCACGGGGTCGAGGCAGTCCGTCCAGTCCGTGGCCGGCACTTCGACGGCCAGCCAGGTCAACACCCTCAGCCAGCTTTATCCGAACCAGCAGCCGCAGCTCTATCCGCTGCCGTCGGCGATCCAGGCGGCGGACATGCCGCATTTGATGCGGTTCGTCGATCTCGATGACGTTTGGGTTTCCGCGGCCTCTCCGCAGAACATCCCTATGGCGATTCGTCAGATCACAAGCCTGCTCCGCGACAGGCACCATATCCTGCCTGGCGCGCCCGATGACTTCAGGATTCGCGACCTTGCCGAAATCTCCGAGGCCCTGGCTTCCGCCAGCAAAGTGATGACCAATCTCCTGCTGATCGTGGCCATGATCTCGCTGATCGTCGGCGGCGTCGGCATCATGAACATCATGCTTGTGTCGGTGACCGAGCGGACCCGCGAAATCGGGCTTCGGATGGCCGTCGGCGCCCGGGAGGTCGATATCATGAGGCAGTTCCTCGTCGAGGCGACCGTGCTCTGCCTGACGGGGGGCATCGCGGGCATCTTGGTCGGCCGCGTGGCATCGGTCATCATCACGAGGCTCCTCCATTGGCCGACATCGACCTCCCTGGCCGCCATCATTGTCGCTGTCGCTGTTTCCGCGACCGTTGGAATCGTTTTCGGCTACTACCCGGCCTGGAAGGCGTCGAGGCTCGACCCCATCGAAGCATTGCGCTTTGAATAATCGTTGCCGGTAATTCGTGCGATAGACAGCACGATCATCGCCTTTCCTTCCGTCCTTGACAACATTTAGAATCCTAAACTACAATCCGCCACGATGTTTGGACGGAAGAATGGCGGCACGGATGCTCCATCGGCCGGTGGCGCCGAAAACCAAATACCCATCAATCTGAATCAGGAGGTCTGAAATGAGGTCCACGTTGTGGAGTCGAAGATCGTTCTTGCGCCTGGCGGGCGCCGCCGGGACGGCCGCGTTCGCGTTTAAGGCCAACGCCCTCGAACGCGTGACGGAGGCGACGCAATCGGTCGCCAACATGACGCCCGAGGAGGTCGCCAAAGACGAATTCTTCTGGCGGGAGATTCAGCTGGCCTTCAAGCTGGACCGCACCCTCATTAACCTCAACAACGGCTTCACCTGCCCGACCCCCCGGGTCGCTCTCGAGTCAGAGTGGCGTTACATGGATATGGTCAACATGCTGCCTGTCCACTATATGGGTCCGCTCTCCGGGAACGTCCAGACGATCCGCGTCAGGATGGCCAAAGAGTTCGGCTGCGATCCCGAAGAGATGGCCTTGACCCGCGGCGCCAGCGAGTCCCTGCAGATCGCCCAAAACGGGATCGACCTCAAGGCCGGCGACGAAGTCATTACCACAGACCAGGACTATCCGCGCATGCTGACGACCTGGGACCAACGCATGCGGCGCGAAGGCATCAAAGTCACGCGCCTCCAGTTCCCCGTTCCGGCCACACAGGACTTCCTCTACAAGATGTTCGAGAAAGCGGTCACGCCGAAAACCAAGGTCTTCCATTTTACTCACGTCACGAACCTGACGGCCCAGATGTTCCCGGTCCAGCGGCTTTCCCGGTTGGCCCGCTCCAAGGGGATTGTCACCATCGTCGACGGTGCTCACGCCCTGGGTCAATTCCCGTTCAAACTTCGGGACCTCGAGTGCGACGCCTACGGCGTCAGCCTCCACAAGTGGGTACTGGCGCCGATCGGCAACGGCTGCCTTTACGTGCGCAAGGACAGCATCCCGAAGTTCTGGCCCCTGCAGGCGGCCCCCGAACAGCAGGACAACGACATCCGCAAGTTCGAGTCCATCGGCACGCACCCGTGGGCCATCCGGGCGGCGCTCGGCGAAGCGCTGGCCTTTCATCAGGCCATCGGCGGCGAGCGTAAGGCGGCGCGGCTTCGCTATCTGAACCTGCGCTGGATCAATGCTCTCAAGGGCAATCCGCGTATCAAGGTCCTGACGGATTTCAGCGAGCCCGCGCAGGCGTGGGGCGTCGCAGCCGTCTCTATGGAGGGCGCCGATGTCCGGGCCCTGGCGAAGTTTCTGATGGACAATTACCGGATCATCGTCGTGCCTCTCGTCGGCGGCGCCCCGCCGAACTCGGTCTTCGACTATACGGCACTCCGGATCTCGCCGAACGTCTACACGACGCTCGAGGAGATCGACACGTTCATCACAGCCATGGAGGACGCCCTCAAGAGCGGCGTTCCGAATACTCAGGACCCGATCCCTGGTTACCCGGCCGAAGTCACCATGTAGCGGACGGGCCGGCCCGTCACCGGGAACGGCGGAAACCTCCGTGCGCGGCCGGCTCGCACGATCCGCCGCGAGCGGCTTGAGTCCTGTGAAAAAAGGAGGATGGCGATGAAACGTTCGACCGCTGTTTTGATCACGGCACTGGTTTTTGTTTTCTTCGCCGGGAGCGCCGCGCTTCAGGCCCAAAGCACATTCAAGATCCCGTTCAAGTTCGAATCGGGCGGCAAGAAATTTCCGGCGGGCGAGTACTGGGTGGGGATAAAGGGAGAAGGGCAAATCACTTTTCGGCAGGAGTCGAACGGCGCCGAAATCCAAGTGCCTTTCGTCCAAAAACTCGGCAAGCCTCAACCCCCTCTTGAGGGCCCGCAGCTTGTCTTCGACGAGGTGGGCAACTTCGAGCCCTCCTACACCGAGTACTTCACGGTCTATGTCCTGGCCGAGGTTTGGCTGTCCGGGACCGACGGTTACCTGATTCACATGACGAAGGGAGCGCACAAGACCCAGGTCGTCAAAGGTGCGGCGGCGAAGAAGTAGCGCTCCCGTTCGGGAGGAAAACTCTTCATAATCCTCCCCTGAATCACCTCTAAAGGCGATTGCCCGAGGCGCCGCACCGATGGAAATTGTCCGTGGAATATCATCACCGCCTCACGAGGAGGTTTGTCGTGGAAAACAGGCGCAAGCGATCCCGGTTTGTCGAGTGCAACGAGGTTGTTATCAGGACCTCCCTGAATAAATATCAGGGTACCGGAATCAAAGGCCGGACGTATGACCTTTCCACAGGCGGGACAAGGATCCTGACAAAAAAAGCCTACCCTGTTGGGACTCGGGTCCGAATCCGCATAGACCTCGTCAGAACGCGGCAGGTCGTCGCCGTTGACGGTGAAGTCACATGGCTCAAGGTCAAGGACGGCCAAGAGCTGTTCGAGATCGGTGTCACGTTCCGAGACCTGACGTCTCACACGATCCTCACGCTGCTCAAGCATCTTTACGGCGACATCGCCCGTAGTCCCTCATTACCCGCCTGACGCCGTTCGGCAAAAATCCGCCCCCCGCGCCTCCCCGGGCGCCCCGCGACGCGTCCGGGTTTGGAACTTCGGCCTCCCTGGGGGTATAATAAAATGCAACGTGGGCAGGCCATAAGAAGTACGTTGATATTTCTGCCATGATATTTTTAAGGAAGCGGGAGCGCGCCCCTGTGTTAAAAGGCCGCGATTATTAGATGGGGGTTTTCTGTGTTTAAATTTTTTGGCTTTTTTCGTTGTTTGATTTTGGCAATCGTCACTGCATTCGCGGTTTTCGCATGTTCAAGCTCGAACAATTCCACCCCGCCCGCCGATGTCACGACGGTGGCGTCTTTCTTCTACAGTCCCCTCTTTCCGGCTGCCGGGCAGGCCGTGCAGTTCACGGACACATCGACCGGGTCCCCGACGTCCTGGCAATGGGACTTCGGAGACGGGACGACCAGTACCGCCCAGAACCCAAGCCATACGTTTGCGACAGACGGTGTTTATACCGTGAGTCTGACCGCGGGCTTCAGCGCCGGCTCCAAGAGCACGAACCGGACGATCGGCATCGGCGTCACCTCCGGCATTTTCCCGGACGACCGCGTTATCGACTGGAGCAGCGCCGGAGTTTTCGCGGGCGGGGTCAAGGGAATCCCGGTCTACCCGGTCGGAGTCAACGCGAAGAACGCCCCCTATAACGCCAAAGGCGACGGCGTCACGGACGACACGACGGCGATCAAAAGCGCCATCGCCGCATGTCCGGCCGGGCAGGCGGTGCTTCTTCCCCAGGGCACGTATCGGATCAGCGGCACACTCTCCATCAGCAAAGGGATTGCCGTCAGGGGAGAGGGCCCCGATTTGACGAAGATCATGCAATACGGGTCGGTCAATACCTTCCGCATCGAGGGCTCCAGCTCCAGCAGCGTGACCGATGTCGTCTCGGGCATCACCAAAGGCTCGGATACCGTGGCCGTGGCCAACGCCGGTTCCTTCAGAGTGGGCGACGTCGTTTCCATCGACGAGCTCAACGACCCGTCCTTCGTTACGGCAACCGGCGTCGGCGGACCATGCACCTGGTGCGGGCGTTATGGGACGAACGGCGGACGGGCGATGGGGGAACTCAAAATGGTCAAGGCGATCAGCGGCAATTCCATCACCTTCGTCCATCCCCTTTATTTCACCTACAGGACCGAATTCCTGCCGCAGCTCGTCCGGGTCGCGGGAAGCCCCGTCATCAATGCGGGCGTCGAGAATCTCTACATGGAGGCGGCGGCCGGGACGACGGACGGCGAGAGCGTCTTCATGGCGAATTGTGCGTACTGCTGGGTCAAGGGCGTCGAAAGCAACAACACCCCCAAGAAGCACGTCGAGATCCAGTCGGGCGCTTACAGCAATGAGGTCCGGGATTCCTATTTCCACGACGCCAAGTCGTTTACGAGCGACCGGGGCTACGGGGTGAACATCGACCTGGGTTCAAGCGACAACCTTATCGAAAACAATATCCTGTACCATCTCCATTATGCGGTGGCCCTCGAGGCCGGCGGGGCCGGAAACGTTATCGCCTACAATTACCAGGAACGGACGGAACACTACGAGTTGAGCTGGTTTGTCCAGTCGATGGGGACGCACGGGGCCCAGACCTACATGAATCTGTGGGAGGGGAACGTCGCCGGCATGATCGACTTCGACAATTACTGGGGGTCGGGCAGCAATCAGGTCGTCCTGAGAAATCACCTGACCCGGCAAGACCCCGGCACGCCCGTTACGGACAACATTTGCGCGGCCATCGTCGACGCCAACAACTACAATGATTCGTTCGTCGGAAACATTCTGGGCACCTTGGGATGCGGCGGGGCCGTCGAGCAGATTCCCTACCGCAGCTCCTATAACAACCCCGTCATCTGGAAGATCGGGTACAACTGCTGTTCCGCGACGGGGAATCCGAGCGACCCGATATCGGCCCAAACCCTGACCCGGCACGGCAACTTTGATTACGTCACGAACGGCATCACGTGGGACCCGAATATCGTCGATCACGCGATTCCCGATTCCCTTTATCTGTCCGGGAAACCGGTCTGGTTCGGCTCGCTGACATGGCCTCCGTTCGCACCGGAACAACCGGGATTCGACCCCAACAACCTGAACAAAATCCCCGCTCAGGTATGTTACGAATCCGGACCCAAAGTCGGGCTGCCGTTCAAGCCTTGTGTCTCCAACTGATCGGGCCGTCCCGCTCTTTGACTTTTTAGGCCGGCCCATCTATATTCTCATCAAAATCCGGCGGCCGCATCCGCCGGAAATTCGGCCGGGCGGGCTCTTCTTCAGGAGGCACAGATGATGCTTCGAAAACGTTTGGCGGTCCTGATTCTCGCAACTCTCGTCTGGGTGGGACTTTCGGGCCAAGCCACAAAATATCCGCCGAAGGACGAGCAGATCCCCGGCCCGGACCAGGCCTCGGACTTCGCGTCCTGGTTGGCCGATATCCAGCATTGGCGCTTCGAGCGGCTTCTCCGCATCGGCTACGACGCCGCCATGTATGCGCGGCCGGAATTCCAGTGGACAAGGTCCAGTTTTGTCCAACCGCTGATGATGATCCACGAGCGCACCTTCTTCGACCCGGCCGCCCGGCGCTATACGGTCGACCGCTATCTCGACGATCTCGACAAACGCTACGGCGGAATCGACGCCGTCCTCATCTGGCAGGACTATCCCAATATCGGCATCGACAACCGGAATCAGTACGACCTGGTCCGCGACATGCCCGGGGGCCTGTCCGGGGTCAAGCAGGTGGTCGCCGATTTCCACCGGCGCGGTGTCCGGGTGCTGCTTCCCGTGATGCTATGGGACCAAGGAACTCGCGACGAGGGAGTTCCCAATTGGGAGGCGACGGCGCGGCTGCTGGCCGAGATCGGGGCCGATGCCGTCAACGGCGACACCCTCGACGGCTTCCCGCGCGTCTTCGAGTCCGCCGCGGACCGGGCCGGTCATCCCATGGCTCTTGAGCCCGAAGGAGGATTCGCCGACCAAGCCCTGGCGTGGAACACCATGAGCTGGGGTTACTGGGAATTTTCGTTCGTCCCCGCCATCAGCAAATTCAAATGGCTCGAGCCGCGCCATCAGGTTCACGTCTGCGAACGCTGGAGCCGCGACAAAACGGACAACCTTCAGCACGCCTTCTTTAACGGTGTCGGCACCGTAAGCTGGGAGAATATCTGGGGCATTTGGAACGCGCTCACACCCCGCGACGCCGAGGCGCTGCGCCGGATCTCGAAGATCGAACGCGAGTTCGCCCCCCTGTTGGCGAGCCCGGCTTGGGAGCCCCACACGCCGATGCTCCGCACCGGCGTCTTCGCCAGCAAGTTCCCCGGCGACGGCCGGACTCTGTGGACGATCGTCAACCGCAATGAGTATGATGTCGAGGGCCGCGAGATTGAGCTGCCGAACAAGGACGGCATCCACTACTATGACGTTTGGCATGGAACGGAGCTGAAGCCTGAGCAAAACGGTGCGAAGGCCGTCCTCAGTTTCGCGGTCGAGGCCCACGGCTACGGTGCTATCCTGGCGACGGAGGGGCAGGCGCCGCCGCAGGAGTTGCTCCGCTTGCTCGGCGAAATGGCCGCCCTCGCGAGGCGGCCGCTCCACGATTTCTCCCATGAATGGGAGTTCCTTCCCCAGCGGATGGTTGAGTCCGCCCCGTCGGCAGCCGCTAAAACGGCGCCCAAAGGGATGGCCAGGATACCGGCCGGAAATTTTGATTTCCGGGTCTCCGGAATCGAGATCGAGGGCGGCAACGAGGTCGGCGTGGACGTACAGTATCCATGGGAAGATTCGCCGCGCCGCCACCACTTAAAGCCCATAGCAATGAAGTCCTTCTTCATCGACACGTATCCGGTCACCAACAGCGAATTCAAGGCGTTCCTCGATGCCGCGCACTATTGGCCGAAAGACGACCACAATTTCCTGCGCGATTGGAAGAACGGGACGTACCCGGAAGGATGGGCGAAAAAGCCGGTCACCTGGGTTTCCCTCGAGGATGCGCGGGCATTCGCCGCCTGGGTCGGCAAACGCCTCCCGCGGGAATGGGAGTGGCAATATGCGGCGGGAGGGACGGACGGCCGGGTCTTCCCCTGGGGCAACGAGTGGGACGCCGCGGCGGTCGCCGCCCCCGACAAGCGTCGAGACATGCGGGGGCCGTCGGATGTGGACTCCCATCCCAAGGGCGCCGGCCCGTTCGGGGTGATGGATATGGTCGGCAACGTTTGGCAGTGGACCGATGAATACGTGGATGAACACACGCGTGCGGCTGTCGTACGCGGCGGCAGCTATTATCAACCGCAAGGGTCCGGCTGGTATTTTCCGCAGGCCTATAAACTCACCGAGCACGGCAAGTATCTGCTGATGGCGCCAAGCATCGACCGTTCAGGCACCATCGGGTTCCGCTGCGTCGTCGATGCGGAGTGAAATGATCGGAAACTGGAATTTTACAGAGCCGTGGGGTATGCTTTTAAGAGCCGGCAAAGGGAGGTTTCGGGCAATGAAAAAGAGCAGACTTCTATTCTCAGGGAACCGAAGGTCTCTCTGGTCATGGGGATTTCGGGCCGGCCTGACCGCTTTCAACATGGCACTTATCCTGGCCGCCGTCTCCTGCGGCAGCAAAGGCTCGAGCGGAACCCCGCCTCCACCGCCTCCTCCCAGCACAGGCGTGACGATCAGTCCGAAGACTCTGTCGATTTCCAGGGGCGGGACGGCCCAGTTTTCCGCCACGGTCACGAGCACGACGGACCAAAGCGTCTATTGGGAGGTAAACAACACGCGGGGAGGCGACCTGGTGCACGGCGTGATCTCACGGGGAGGCGTTTATGTCGCGCCCACCTCTGTCCCGAATCCGGCCACCGTGACCGTCAAGGCCGTCTCCTTTAGCGACGCGACGAAATTGGATTCGGCGACAGTCACCATCACGGCCGGCTCGGCCGTCAGCGTGGTCATCAATGAGTTCATCTCACCCATCACCGTGCCCACATTCGGGACCCACGCCTTCTCGGCAACCGTCACTGGGACGGCGAACACGGCCGTCATCTGGGAAGTCAACGGAGTCGTCGGAGGATCCGCCGCGACAGGGGTGATCTCTTCGGCGGGCGTCTATACCGCGCCCCATTCCGTGCCGGTTTCGACCGCGGCGAACAACAATGGTCAGGCGGCGGACGTAATCGTCACAGCGGTTTCTCAAGCGGATTCCACCGCCTCTGATTCGGTCATCGTGCTCGCGGTGCCGCCGCAGCAGGGCGCCTATCCCGAGCCGATTCCCCTGGGGGTTTCCGGGGGAAATGGGACTGATACGTCGAACAGTGGAGGACTGACATACTGTTGCAGCGGGACGCTCGGAGCGCTGGTTTCACGCGGCGGCAATCTCTATGTTCTGAGCAATAACCATATCCTGGCTCGAAGCGACCAGGCCACCCTCGGGGACCCGATCCTCCAACCCGGCTTGGCCGACAATAACTGCAGCATGGCGGGAGAGCGGACGGTGGCCAGCCTTTCGCAATTCTTCAACCTGGAAACCGGAGTTGCCCCTCACGTGGACGCGGCTTTGGCGGAGATCATGCAGAATGCCGTCGAGCCCATGGGCACAATCGTGCAGCTGGGCGGCACGGCAAACGGCGGCCAGCCGACCGACGGCACACCCAATCCCGGCCCCGGCGTCGCCCCCAGCCTCGGCTTGAACGTTTCCAAGAGCGGCAGCGCGACGGGCCTGACCTGTTCCTCGATCATCGCCATCGACGTATCCGCCAGTGTGGATTACCAGAAAGCCTGCGTCTCCACCACGACGTTTACAACCACCTTCACCAATCAGATTGATGTCGGAGGAACGAGTTTCAGCGCCAACGGAGATTCCGGCTCTCTCATCGTCACGCAGGATACGGCTGATCCCGTGGGCTTGCTTTACGCCGGCTCGGACGCGGACACCATTGCGAATCCTGTATCCGATGTGCTCGCTCAGCTCGCCGATCCCGGGACGGGAGAGTTGCCTCTCTTCGCCGGAGACGCGGGCGTCGGTCCCCACCCGGTCGCGGCGTGCAACCTGCCGCTGGCCGTGGCGGCGCAGAAAGCGAAAACGGAGATCCCGGTCCTCCCGGAGGACGTCTTAAGGCCTGCGACGACCGCGCGTGATGCTCATCTCTCGGACCTGCTCGGGCGCCCCGAAGTGGCCGCTGTCGGCGTCGGAGCGAGCCGCGACAATGCGGCGGAGCCCGCGATTCTCCTCTTCGTCAAGAAGGGACGGACGCGCTCGGATATTCCGGCCCAATTGGACGGCGTGCGCACGCGCATTATTGTCGGGAATTTCGCGGGGGAGGGCGCTTCACTCTCGGCCGCCGCCAGCGCTTCGCTGGAAAGTTCGGCCGTCCCGACTCAGATCGTCTATCGGATCTCGGCCGGCGAAGTCGTCCGTGCCAAAGGCGTCGTTGAATCGCAGGCGACGACCCTGATGACACAGACCGGCATTCAAGGCGTGGGTATCACTTCGAGCCTCGATTCTCCGGGCGAAGCCGCGATGATGGTTTTCGTCGTCCGGGGTGTCGCGCATAACCCGATCCCCGCTGTGATCGACGGCCTGCGCACAAGGATCCGCGAGTCCAGCCGTTTCCGGGCCCGCTAGAGTCCGCGCCGGAAAAATCTATTTTGCCCAGGTGTAAATGTAACCCCGCTCTTTCTGCATCTGGTGGCAGGCGATGCAAGCCTCCACTATGCCGGAGGCCATCTCGTTGCCCTTCGGCCCGTATTCGGCCCAGAACCAATCGCCTGCGTCCGGGTTGAACCCTTTGATCTTGTAGATGGGCGTTAAGGCCACCAGCGTTTTCATGTCGTTGGCATAGTTTTCCTTGACGATGATCGCGCCGTCCGGCATCGTTGCCATCTTCTTTTTGATAGCGTCCAGAGCGACTCCGTTGACGTAGAGTTTAAGATAGGCCCCGTGCGGGCTGTTCCCCGGATGCATGGCTTCATGTCCCGGCCAAAGTTGCCATTTGAGGTAGGGGTGCGTTTTCGAAATGTAGGTCCAAAGATCAGCCGCGCTCGCCCCGGGCATCTTTTGCCCCGCCGATCCGGCGAACATGACGGCCCCTGCGAGAGCCAATCCGGCCGATAGGACCAACACCCAAATTGCGATTTTCTTCATCAACTTCCTCCTTCGGGCGCCGGCGGGGCGCCGCATCAGTAATTAATTTTGCAATTATTGTGCCATTGTTCCCCGGCTGGATTTTGGCATTTTCCGGCAAAAGTGGTGGATTTCGGACTGAACTCGCACGGCGGCGGCCGCGGAAGTTTCATCGCCCGGCAACATTGTCTTGCGCTGAGAGACTGCGGAAACGAGATCTCTATGCGAGGATAACGGACTATCCTGAAGCGGCAATTTGGCTATTATCAAGGTAAAAAACGGCAGTTTTGGGATCCCGCGGTCGATGGCAAAAACCACCTGGCCTTGTCCAAGGAGGAAGGCCCTATCGCCACGCCGCCCTTCCTTGCGGCCCCCTTGGGAATTCCACGCCCGCTGACCGGGGCCGGGTTAGCCAAGCGACGGTTGTACCGGAATTAGGACATTGTTGCCGGCCGTGGACGGCACAATTTCGCCTCTGGGGACAGCTTCTCTGCGCCCGGGTCTTATCTAATTCATTCATTAATAACGAGATGCCAAAGATAGCCTCCACGTCTCAGTACTTGGTATAGTTTTTGCACTTTCCAATCCTCGAATGTGAACGAATCGCATCTGGAAGGATAAACAATGAAGCGAACAAGGATATCTATTCTGGCTCTTGGGATTCTTATCGTCGGGCTTGCCTCGTGCTATCAGCCGGCCGGCTATCATTTCTACCCGGGGGTCCCGCGACTTTCGCCCACAAACCCCGCCAACGTAGAGCTCTTAAGGCATGAGCCGAAGCGCCAGCATATACGCCTTGGTGAAGTGTGGATGGAGCCGGATCCCGGGATGAGCCGTGCCTACGTCGAAGGCACATTGGCGGAAAAGGCCGCTCAGATGGGCGCCGATGCCTTGGTGATTGTCGTCGACAAGTATTTCCGCGAAGGCGTCGTCTTTAATTATTGGACGGGGCCGGTCCCATATGTCGAGCGGCGAATTGTCGGTGTCGCTATAAGTTACCGGCGCTAGCCCGGCACCATATTTTCTTCCGCGCTGCAAAAGACTGGGCTAAGTAACTATCTCCTCAACTCTTCGGCCCCTCGACTGAAGCACGTCTCGATTCACGGGCCATCCTGTTGACGGTGGCGCAGGCGGACGACGGTCGCGCCCCATCCGCCCCCGCCAAGGTCGGCGTCCTTGAAATCTGCCACGTGCGGGCTCTTCTCGAGCAGGCTGCGAACCAACCGCCGCAGTGTTCCGCTCCCTTTCCCGTGAATGATACGGACGTCCATAAGCCCCTTCCGCGCGCATTCCTCGATATATTCGGGGACGAGGTCCTTGATTTCCTTTGGACGGAAGGTATGGAGGTCAAGGACACCTTCGATTGGGATTTTGACCGGATTGTCTTCGTCCATTCTGTCCCGCGCCGGCATTATTGTATCACGTCCGCCTCTGCCTGAGGCGACGTTTCAAGGCCCGGGGAGCATCCGGCGCGATGGATTGGCATTTTCGGGGGAGAGGCACGCTGCTTCCGACCATCATGGGCGGCTCGCCCTGAGGGAAGATTGTTTGACAATAGGGGAGGAGTCATCTAAACTATTGTCGTTTTTCATGGCCCGTTAGCTCAATCGGTAGAGCAGCGGACTCTTAATCCGCGGGTTGTAGGTTCGAGTCCTACACGGGTCACTTTTTCTATCCCAGGCTTTTCCATTACCTCGGTTGACAAATCCCTCTTGCGGGTTTATCTGTTATGCGGGAGGGGAAGGGCTCTGATGGATTTCCGGATTTCATGATCAATAAGAACGAGACCCAACGTCCGGCGGTTGTGCCCGGGGCAATGGCCTCCGGCCCTCGGCTGGGTTCGCTCGATGCCTTTCGCGGCTTCGATATCCTAGTGATGGTCTTCGTCAACGCCATCGCCGCGATGCGGGCCATCCCTTTTGTTCTGAGGCACGCCCCGGCCGAGATGGACACTTACACCCTCACCGACCTCGTCTTCCCGGGCTTTCTCTTCATCGTGGGGGTTGCGATCCCCCTGTCGCTCGGCAAGCGCATCCAGCCGGGCGGCTCTTTGGGGCGTGTTCTGGCCAGGATAGCGGTTCGAACGGCCGGGCTGGTCTTTCTAGGTTTAATCGAGGTCAATCAGGACGCCTATTCCGCTGCGGAAACCGGACTCAGCAGGGCTCTCTGGTACCTACTCGCCTACGCGGCGATCATCGGCCTGTGGAATATCTATCCCAAGACCGACGAGCCGAAGCGGCGCCGAGTTTATACCGGGTTGCGGCTATTGTCCGTGGCTGTCTTGGTCGTCCTCGTCATCCTCTTTCGCGGCCGCACGGAGGCGGGTGACGTAGTCTGGATCCAAACGTCATGGTGGGGCATTCTGGGTCAGATCGGCTGGGCTTATTTCGTGTGCAGTGTCGTGTACCTCATCTTCGGCCGCAGCCGGGCGGCCCTGATGGGTATTCTGGGGCTGCTCATTGCCATCAACGCTGGGTCGCACCTTGGCGCCCTGAACTTTCTCGGAACCGCCGGCTCTCACGACGCTCGGGCCATGGTGAGCTGCCATTCCGCCATCGTTCTGGCCGGCCTGATCATCGGCACCTTGTTCGCCCCGCACGCTCGGCCGTCGACCGCCCGGCAAAAGATCCTGTTCATGTCCCTTTTCGGCGGCGGGCTCTACGCCGCCGGCCTCCTCCTCCGTCCGATTCAAGGCATCAGCAAAATACGGGCGACAGAATCCTATGCTCTGACATCCGCGGGCGCGTGTGCCCTGGCGTTCCTGGTTTTCTATCTCGTGATGGACGTCCTGAAGGCCCGGCGCTGGGCGGGTTTCCTAAGGCCTGTCGGCGCCAACCCCTTGCTCGCCTATTTCCTCCCAGATATCATAGCTTCGATCCTTGCTCTGGCATCGAGTCTCGTGGGTCGCGACCTGGAGAAGTGGCTTTGGCCTTTTGCCGAGAGGGGAGGCGTCCCTGGAATGATGAATGCCCTGGTTTTCACCGGGCTGGTTCTGCTCATCACGGCATTGGCCACCCGGCGGAAGCTTATCCTCAGGCTGTAGTAGCCGCAGGGCGCCCGGCTTTCGAGAAGGCAAGGAACGCCCTTTTTTACTCTATTCCCAAAGCTACGGCATACAGATACCAGGCCGCATGGGGAAGCCATTGCTCAGCCCATCGCCAGTCATCATCCTTCCCGGTCTGGTCGACATGCAGGCCGTAGTCGATGTCCTGCTCGTCCTTGAAACCGGCGGTGACGCCGTTGACGATGCCGCCCGGGGCGTTGGTGTATTCATAGGAGTTAAAGAACATATAGGCGGGGTTGTTCCGGCCTTTTCCTTGGAGCATGCAGCTGTCGAAGGGATTCAGTCCCAGGATCCAGTTCAGCTGGTCGCGGCCGAAGGCCTCGAGTTTTTGTCGGAAATCGGTTTCTCCTTTGTATGATCGCAACGCCAGCCGGGACGCCGCGGCCATGGATGCCAACCGCGCGTTCTCGCCCTGCCACCATGGCTCGGTCTCAGTATTGTGTGGGAAAAAGAAGCTCGTCCGGCGGGCGCCGGTCTTATCCTGAACGAACTGCCGGCTGTAACCGAAAGGATTGGCGACCTCAGCGGTGACGGCGAGCTCGAATTCGAGGGACTTGCGCACCGCCTCCAAAACGCGGCTTCGCTCGGGGTCCGCGGCGACCTCGGCGTACTTAAGGAGACTCACGACCGGCAGCCCGGCGTCGACCGGATGAAAGAAAGGCCGAGTGCCGTTGTCGGCCCTCCAAAAATTGGCGCGAGAACCGCTTGTCGTCAGCCGGGACTCGAGGCTGCGGGCACGCTTATCCGCGGCGGCCCGGTAGACGGGCTTCCCCGTCGCTCGAAAGAGCTCTGTGGACGCCAGCAAGGCGCAGTAATCGTCGACAATATTCTCCTTGCCGTCGTTCAGATACCGGGAATTCTCTGTTTCTAGCAGCGCAAACGCGTCCTCGGCCGCGCGCAGATATTCGGCATTCGTGAAATCTCCCGAGACCTTGAGGGTCGAGGCAGCGGCCAAAGCGGCGATACACAGGCCCGCGCCTTCCCTGTATCCTGCCTCGTACGCCGTCGGGCCGGACGCTTTCTCCGGGCCGTAATCACGGAACTTGTCCTTGGTTTCGCTCGTCAGAATAATGTGCTTGGACGCCTTGGGCGTTATCAGCCGGTCCTCGGGCTTCTTCTCCGGACCTCGGGCCGATACCGACATGAAAAATGACCCCCGGGGATCTTTGATCCGGACCAGATAGTCGGCGCCGAAAAGGGCCTCGTCCAAGAGGCGCTTCCTGTACTGGGCGAAGTTCGGGTCGGCCCGCCGTTCCAACTCTCGGAGGGATTCGAGCAGGCTCCAGGCGGTCAGGCCGATCTGCTGAGGGTTGAAAAACGTGGAATAGGACAAGTGTGACAGATGCTTGCCGTAATCGCCCGTTGCGTCGAACCAGCCGCCGTGGACATCCGCAATGCCCTCCCGGCCTTCGAAGTGCAGCGCCCGGTCGGCCTTGTCCAGAGGGCCCGATGACCGCTGGCCCTTGAAATAGTAAATCACGTCCGACAGTGTATTCCGCTCGAGGACGTTTTTCTGGATGGCCAGGGGTTGGGACGCAACCCGGCCTCGTCCGGTGGTGACTTCGATGACGAAACGGCCTTCGGTCGTTACGGCGCTGAAGTCGATCGTTCCGAAAACCCAGTCCTTCCATTTCATAACGGGGCCGATGAAGCGGACTTTTCCGGCGAGCACCGTCGAACCGGTGCCGAGTTCGCGCACGGTGAAGGAGTCGAACGTATCGCCCGCGCGGCCTTGGACGACGGCGCGCTTGGAGCCGGCAGGTTCATATCCGACCTGGTTGACAAGGATCTTGATGGATTGTGACCAGGCCGGCAAAGCCATGGCGACCATCGCGAAAAGGACCGTTCCCCGTCCGATCTTGCGTGCGGACATTTCTACCTCCCTCGTTCGGGCCGGAGCAAGGCCCCTGCCTGGGGGCCTGCGGCCCGGAGTCTTTTTGCCGCGGCAAGCAGCGGCGGGTAATTCCGCGTTTTGCCGCTCTTCATGCCTCCCCAAATCGTGCACAGATGCCCCAACATCCGGTCCCCCGGGAACTTCAGCGAATAATCGATCAGGGCCTTGACCTGCGCGGGATCGCGAAAGCTCGTGGGCAGGACACGGAAGCCTTTTTCAAGGAGGAAAGGGATCGAGGGATAGGTGTTCGTTGCGTTCATCTCGTAGTGCCAATCACAGATGATGATGTCCTTGGGGACCCGGTCGACGGCGGGGAAGGTTCCGTTCTTGGACGCCTCCCATTCGCCGTAGCCCGTGGCCGCGCCATCCAGCAGGCGGTCGCCCCACATGAACATTTCCTTGCCGCGCTTGACCACGATGTGATCGTACGCGTCCTCCACCGCCTTGGCGAAGAGTTCGGCGGGGTCCTTGCCCTTGCAGCGCGGGCAGAACTCACTGCCGATGAGGAAGACTTCGTCCATGCCGACGTGGAGCGCATCGGCTTCGAAGACGTCGAGGAGTTCGTCGTAGAGGTCGTTGATGATGGGTTGAAGGTCGGGATGGAGCGGGCACCAACTCCGGCAATAGATATCCTTGTTGCCCGGAAATTGCCCGGGGGTTTCGTCGAATTCGGGGTACCGAGTGAGCAGGGCGAATGTCTTCTTCTCCCACGATTGGTGGCCGAGGGATTGGAATTCCGGGACCAGCCGGACGCCCAGGCTCCGGCACAGCGCGACGACCTTCTTGACGGTCTCCCTGGAGATGGGATCGGGGCCGCGGAGCTCCGGATGGGACGTGTATTCATAGTTATAATCGATCTCGGCGAAAAGTAAATTGACCCCCCGCTTGGCCAGAAAGGGGATTTCCGCGAGCAAGGCCTCGGCGTTGTTCTTGCTTTCGACCAGGGCATGGAAGCCGAGCCATTGCACTTGGTGGGGAGCGGGGACGACCTCGGGTCTTCGGGGCGCGCATGCTGGCTGGAGGAGGAGTGCGCCCGCGAGAACGGCCAAGGCCGTGCTGAAAATCCCGCGCTCAATGTTTCGGGCCGTCTTCGGCTGACATAACTGTTGCGGCATGGCCTTCCCCTCCCTGCCCCGAATCATAGCACGCCCCCGTCGTCGAGATAAAGGTGGTTCCGCGCGAACCCGATCCTTGAAAGGCTGGGGAAAATTCCCCGCCCGCGGCTACCGCCGCGGGTCGATACTCACTTTGGTCGGCGATTCCGGCACACCCGCGAGCGGCCCTGGCTTGCGCACATTGCCGGCGGCTTGGCCGACGAGGTCCCGCTCGAAATGCTTCGCGCTTGCGGCCTGCGGAACGACGCCCGAGATCGACCAGGTCATCGCCAGCGCGTCGAGATCGACATCGATGGTCATGTCCGCGTACGCGCCGTTCTTGTCGAAGCCGAAGTATTTCCGCCAGGCTTCGAGATCGAGCCTCAGGATGGCGCCCGCATCGGGAATCCAGTTGAGCCCGCGTCCGACCGACTCGGTCTCGTCGCGCGCTCCCCCCCAATCTTTTGTATAGAGGTTGCCGTCGGCGCTATTATCCTGATTCGAGAAATCGATGGCTTTGCCGCAGCGGTAAAAGATATTGTTGAGAACCTTGTTGCCGCGCGTTGTGCCCCCGCGGCCGCTGACGATGCGGCTCTCGATATTGCGGAACTTGATGGCCGCGTCCTGCGTGTAACCGATCAGGTTGTGGGCGATAACCGTGTCGTCGCTTCCGTCCACGGTGATGCCCCAGCCTCCGTGGCCCGGCATGTTGTAGGAGCCGCCCCCGGCGCCTTCGGTCGCCTTCCAGATGATGTTATTGTCGATCATGTTGGCGTCGTGCGACGCTTCAAGGTAAATTCCGCCCCGCAGCGTTTCCAGCGTGTCCCCCATCACGTTTCCGGTGATGCGGGTATTCGAATTCTCATAGTCGAGCCAGATGGCTTCCGCATGGATCGTATGCCGGATGACGTTTCCGCGGAGCAGGCAGTTCTTGGCCGCATGCAGCTTGATCCCGCCGGTTTCCCATGCCAGCTCGACGTCCTGGTAACCCACGTGCTCAATCAAATTTGACTCGATCAGGGTGTCCTGCACCGCCATCCCGGCGATCCCGCATACGCCCACGTCGTCGATTTGATTGCGGCGCACGATGGCATGCCCGATGATCGCAGGATGTTCCATGTCCCAATCCTGGGCGCCGATATCGAGCGCCACCGCATTGGCGTGCCTCAGCACGCAATCCTCGATGATCCAATGATGACCCCGGCTCATCGACACCAGCCCGCGCTGCGGGACCGGGAAAGCGTTGGCGGCATGTTCGAAGGTGATCCCCTTGAGCCGGAGATAACCGAGCCCGCGCGTCCGGGGAGCGAAGACCTGCTCCTGGATCACGAGTTCCACCTCGTGCCGAGCGGGATCGGCGTCACCGGGAAGGCGCACGTGGATTGTGAGCCCGTCGTGCTCGCACCAGAAAGCCCCGGCCTTCGCGCCGAGGTCCTGGTAGAGTTCGACCTGGGCGAGCCGTTGCCCATCCACAAAGATCATGCCGCGCCGCGCGAGATGCCGCCAAAGCTCTTCCGGCTTGGGCTTCAAATAGACGCGGTCCTGCATGATGTCGACCATGCCGAAAGGATTGTAGCCGCGGAAATCGAGGTCATCCAGACGGCGCGCGTAGATTTTCACGTTTTCCCGGGCCGCCGCCGGCAGGTCGAGCTTGAAACCTGTGGAGGGCTCCCATCCCGTCTTGGCCGGCCTCGATCCCTTGACGACAACGTTTGCGCCGGGCGCCGCTTCGTAGCTGATCATCTTGTCGGGGCCGGAACCGCCGCGCGCCGGGTCGATGCGCTCCCGATAGACGCCCGACATGATGACCACACGCTCACCCGGCTGCAGGACCTGCGCCGCCTTGTCGATGGTGAGAAAAGGCAATTCTGCCGTGCCGGGGTTCGAGTCAGCAGCGTGAGGATTCCGGTTGTCGACGTAATAGGTCTTGGTGAATCGGAGCGGCCGCTCCCAGGAAACAAACTCGCGACCGTTGGGCAGCAGCACGCCGGTTCCGCTGTCTCCCGCGCACAGCGAGCCGCCGGCGAGGCTGGCCAGGCACAGGACCGTGGTGAGCAGAATCCGCCGGACAAGACGGCCGGGCCGGGGAAATTGGCATTCTGGATTTATCGGGACCGCCCGAAACCTGTTCACTGCGCCGCCGGTTTGAGGAATGTTCATCGCTCAATTTTGCTTCTCCCCTCGCGGGGGATGATAAGGCGCGATATGCGGACCTGTCAAGGCGACAGGAGTGTCTGCCGCGCATCGCTTTACAGGACCGCCTATTTTTATGTAAAAATACTATCTCGCGATGTGCGGCCGTCCGGCATCGTCTCCCTCCGCGGGGCTCTGCATGATCTCCGGGGGACGCCGTTCGAAGGAGGTTACCGCTATTATGCCCAGACAAAGACGATCGGGAACGATGCGCATTGCCCGGAGCGGGAAAGACCCAGGTTGCCTTGACAAGACGATGACCCCGGTTGACATAAAAAAAACGTCCGTGCTATATAATAGCCTTTAAAGAACATCATGGAACCAGGTCCCAGTAGAGATTCAGCCAAGGCCAACCTGCTTATCGTCGACGACGACGATCTGGTCTGTGACTCCCTTTCTCAGGTCATAAAGAAAATGGGCCATACGTCATCGACGGCCCCTTCCGTGGCGGAAGCCCTCAAGAAAGTCAAGACGGAGAAGTTCGACATCATCTTCTGCGACGTCCGGATGCCCGACGGCTCGGGGCTGGACATCCTGCCGCAGCTGCGGCACGGCGAGGCGGCGCCCGAGGTGATCATCATCACGGGTTTCGGGGACCCCGACGGCGCTGAATTGGCGATTAAAAAAGGAGCCTGGGATTACATCGAAAAGCCCCTCTCCGTCAAAGACGTCATGCTCTGCATCGACCGCGTGCTGAAGTATCGCGAAGAGAAACAAGCCAAGGCGAAGCCCGTCGTCCTCGAACGGGCAGGCATCATCGGCGACAGCCCCAAGCTTCGGGTTTGTTTGGACGTTCTGGCTCAGGCCGCGTCGAGCGAGGCCAACGTGCTGATTACGGGCGAAACCGGCACCGGCAAGGAGATGTTTGCCTGGGCCCTTCATAAGAACAGCGGCCGGGCCGCCCAGAATTTCGTCGTGCTCGATTGCGCCGCTCTCCCAGAAACGCTTGTCGAAAGCACACTTTTCGGCCACGTCCGCGGCGCCTTCACCAGCGCCGACAAGGCCAGGGACGGGCTCATCCGCCAAGCCCATGGCGGCACCTTGTTCCTCGACGAAGTCGGGGAGTTGCCGACGTCCATTCAGCGGGCATTTCTGCGCGTGCTGCAGGAGCGGCGGTTCCGGCCCGTCGGCGGAGGGCAGGAGATCGCAAGCGATTTCCGGCTCATTGCCGCCACGAACAGGAATCTCGAGTCGATGGCGAAAAACGGAGGATTTCGGGAAGACCTGCTGTTCAGGCTGCGGACCATCGTCCTGGACCTTCCCGCGCTCAGGGATATCCGGGAGGATATCAAAGAGCTTGTCCTCAACTACCTGGCCAAGTTCTGTGAGCAGTATGAAGTCCCGATGAAGGGTTTTTCCCCTGAGTTTCTCGAGATCCTCATCGCCTATAAGTGGCCCGGGAACGTCCGTGAGCTGATCCAGGCTTTGGAAAAAGCCGTCGTCAGCGCCAAGGACGAGCCGGTCCTTTTTCCCAAACATCTGCCGGAGCATATCCG
This sequence comes from Candidatus Aminicenantota bacterium, assembly GCA_963727095.1. Lineage (GTDB taxonomy): Bacteria > Acidobacteriota > Aminicenantia > Aminicenantales > Saccharicenantaceae > CAVSEQ01. The sequence goes on from CAVSEQ010000002.1 coordinate 169,330, forward strand.
CGTTGATCTCGCCCGGGCCTCCGTACTCCGGAAGAGGCCCTCGCTGCCGACGGTCGAGGATGTCGCGGTGATGTCTGAAAACATCGTCAGCCTGAAAGACGTGCGCGACGCAGGCCTTGCCAAAATCGAGAGGGATTATCTCCAGGCCTTGATGCAAAGGACGCACGGGGATGTCCCGGAGGCCTGCCGGATTTCCGGGCTGTCCCGGTCGAGGTTGTATACGCTTTTAAAGAAATACCGGGTCTCGCCGTCAGCCTAGCCTGGCAGGAGGCCCGTCATTCCCGCGAGCTGCCGTCCACTTTAGCGCACTCCGTCCCATCCAGCGGAACATGATCGCCCCTTTCCGTTGACACCGGGCCGGCCGAACGCTCATTTCCGGAGCAAGTATGAGCCAAAAGTTGCTCTACAAGCGTCTAAAGGAGGTTGGCACATTTCTTGAATCAGCCATAGACGGCGTAATTCAAAGGTGCCCGCGGCTATGAATGTTTTTTTCTTGACCTCGAAACCCTCGGGAGCAGGGGAGCGGCTCCAATCTGCCGCGGCCTCGCTCATTTCCGAGGGAAGCCTGGAGGTCTTCGAGAGGATAGAGGGCTTTGAAGAACGGGCCAAGCGGCTGAAAGACCCGCTTTCGGTGGCCGTAGTCATCAACCCCTCCCGGCACGAGCTCCAGGCCCTCGCGGGAATGCGAGAATTCATGAAGGAAACCCGCATCCTGCTCGTTCTTCCGGACCAAAAAAAAGAGACCGTGGCCCTTGCCCACAAGGTGTTGCCGACCTACATCGCCTATTCCGACCGCGACGTGTCAAGCGTCATTGCGGTGCTAAGACAGTTGACGATGGGTCGAGGGAGCGACGCGCAGGCTGGCAGTCATGAATTCTGACTTCGCCAGGGTCGTTCCGGGTTCGAGAGTGGGCCGATGAACGCCCATCTAAAATTCTACGGAATTCGTACGTTCGCGCCTGCGCTCCCGGGAAACTCCCTATGGCCACACTAGGGCATTCCGTGACCGGGAAACCCGCGCCGAGTCGGGACCTGAAGAAGACCCACCGCAAAGGTCCATTATCTGAGCGTGGTGGGAAGAGTATCGCCAGGCAGTCCACTGGAGCCGCTGGCGCTTCCGGGAAAAAGGAATATGGGCTTGCGGCCGCAGTGGAACGGGTGAGTGAAGGGATCGTCATAATGGACGCCCACGCCCGAACTCTTTACGCCAACCCCGCCGCCGAGGCCCACTTCGGTTTCGGCCGCCACGCCATGGACGGCCTTTCCTATGTCGATGTCCTTCAGAAATCCGCTGCAGAAGCCGGGGCAGGGTCGGCTCTGCACGAGGCCATTCGCGCCGGGGAAGCCTGGACGCATCGGCTGGTGCAAGAAAGAAGCGACGGATCCGTGTACGGACTCGAGGTCAACGTGTTTCCTGTCCGGGCCGATTCGGGCCGCCTGACCGGCTTCGCCGCCCTACAGCGCGATATCACGCAAGAGGTCAGTCTTCAAGAGCACGCCCGGCAACTGCAAAAAATGGAAGCCCTGGGCAATCTGGCAGGCGGAATCGCCCACGATTTCAACAATATCCTGCTGCCGATTTTGATCAATACCGAACTCGCTCTGCTGGAAGAGAAAACGGACGGGCCGGCGTCGCGTCGTCTGGAGCAGGTGCTCGAAGCGGCCCGGCGAGGCCGGGAGGTCGTCAAGCAGATTCTTGGATTTGCCCAGCCCCGGGAGCAAGAAGCTCGGCCTGTCGAAATCACGCCGATCTTGACGGAGGCTCTGAAGTTCCTGCGGGTTTCGATCCCCAAAAATATTAAGATCGTCGATGAACTTCAAACGACATCAGCCGTTATCGTGGCCGACCCCGCGGAAATCCATCAGATCCTGATCAATCTCTGCAGCAACGCGGCCTACGCCATGAGGGATGAGGGCGGTGTTCTGAAGATCAGGCTCTCGGAAAGGGAAATTTGCCCGGATGCAGCCCCCAGCGCCTCGGGGCTTGGACCCGGGCCCTATGTCGTGCTCTCGGTCAGCGATACGGGCCGGGGGATGACATCGGAAATCATGGAACGCATGTTCGACCCGTTCTTCACCACAAAGACGCTCGGTGAAGGAACCGGCATGGGGCTTGCGGTGGTTCATGGGATCGTCCGAAACCGTGGAGGTGCGATCACCTGCTCGAGCGAGCCGGGAAAGGGCACGGTGTTTGAGATCTTTCTTCCTCGGATAACGGAACGGCAGCCGCCGCGCGACTTGGGCGACGCGCTGCCGAAGGGGACGGAAAGGATCCTCTTTGTCGATGACGAAGAGATCCAGGTCCGAGCCGTGAGCCGGCTGCTGACCCACCTGGGCTATCAGGTCACCGGCCTAAGCGACTCCCGGAAAGCTCTCGAACTCTTGCGCCGCCAGCCGGAGGCCTTCGACCTCCTTATCACGGACTTAACGATGCCGTCAGTTTCCGGTGAACAACTGGCCCGGGTGGCGCGGAACCTGAGGCCCGTGCTGCCCGTCATTCTCTGCACCGGTTTCAGCGAGATGATTGACGAAACGGCGGCGCTGGCCGCCGGGGTCAAGGCCTTTGTGATGAAGCCCTTCTCGGTCAAAGAAATCGCCGAGACGATTCGCGCCGCTCTAGAAGGAGGCGCCTAGATGACGGCACGATTCTTGGATAAATCGCGTGGCGGAAATGATGATGCTGGCGGCCCCGCGGGATCGCAAGCGGCCCTGCAACTTCTTCAAATCTCGGGCGGGCAGCTGATTTTGTAAATGAAGGAGGGGACAATGGATGCCAGGTGTCCGTTTTGCTGGAGCAGAAACATCGCCGCGGTCGGTCAGCCCATCCGGCGCATTTCGGATGACACGGCATGCCATCTGATGGAGTGCGTCGATTGCAAGAAATGGTTCTGGCCGGATTCCGGAGAAGAGGTCGTCAAGCTCTTCGAAATCTGTGCGACGTCGGTGATCAACCCGAGCCGTTGCTATGAAGAGGTCCGCCAGCTCCTCAACTCGGGCGGCCATGATTTCCCGAGGTGGTGCGTAGCCGAATTCAACCAGGTCTGCAGCGATTGCCTGAACGCCCGGTTCATGGGGATGAAGAAAAACGCCCACCCGTGAGGGAGGGCTCTGCCCAGACCTCCGGAACCGTTGCGTTCTCTATCGACCTCGACGGTGGCGTGAACATCCATGACTGAAGCATCGCAGAGTTTCACCGGCCCGCTCGACGACCTCGAGGGGTTGAGCGAACTCGCCCGCAATCTATGGTGGAGCTGGCATCCCCAAGCCTGGACGCTCTTCAAACGGTTGGACCGGCGGGCCTGGAAGGAAAGCGGCCATAACCCCGTTAAAATGCTCCGCGTGCTTCCCGCAGACGTTCTGCGGACAGAAGCGGCCCGGCCCGAATGGAAACAGCTGTTCGGGCAGGTGATGGCCTCCTTCCGGCAGGCGGTTTCACCCGACAGCGGCTGGTTTGCCCGCACCCAACAGGACCCGGGCCGCCTTCCGTTGGCCTATTTTTCGGCGGAGTACGGACTCCATCACTGCCTGCCGTTTTATGCCGGAGGTCTGGGCTTCCTGGCGGGAGACTTTCTCAAGGAGATGAGCGACCTCGGCGTGCCCGTGGTCGCCGTGGGCTTCATGTATCCCGAAGGTTACGTCCGTCAGAAGATCCGCGAAGACGGTTGGCAGGAAAGCGAAGATCAGGCTCTCGACCGGGACGCGGCCTCGATCACTAAAGTGCTCGACAAGGACGGCAGGCCCCTGACGATCACGATGTCCCTCATGGAGCCGCCCATCCATGTCGCCGTTTGGAAGATCGATGTGGGGGGCGTACCCCTCTATCTCCTGGACACCGATGTCGACGTCAATGATCCGTGGAATCGCAAAATCACCCAGCGCTTGTACAGCGGCGACCTCGAGCACCGCTTGCGCCAGGAGATCGTCCTCGGAATCGGCGGCTCACAGGTTCTGCTCGCCCTGGGCATCCGTCACGCGGTCCTTCACTTCAATGAGGGGCATGCGGCGTTCGCTCTCCTGGAACGCATTCGCGAACGGGTGTCGAACGGGATGAGCTTTGCGGACGCCATGCGGGAGGTCAGCACGACATCCGTTTTTACGATGCACACACCGGTTCCTTCCGGAACGGATGTCTTCCCCTTCAATCTGATCGAGAAGTATTTCCGCTCCTACTGGCCGAGCCTGGGAATAGGCCGCGAAGAATTTTTCCGGCTCGGCCTCCGGCCCGACGAAAGCGCCCGCGGCTTCAACATGACGGCGCTGGCTCTCCGGCTGGCGGGCTTCTGTAACGCTGTGAGCATGAAGCACGCCTGTCAAGCCCGGCGCCAGTGGCACAGCCTCTGGCCCGATCGGCCTGATGACACAGTGCCCATCGACCCCATTACGAACGGCGTTCACCTTCCGACGTGGGTCAGCCCGGCCTTCCAATCGCTGTTCGACGAGTTTTTGGGCGGTGATTGGCGTGAAAAGGTCGACGATCCCAAACTCTGGGACCTTGTGGATGCCATTCCTGACCACGCGCTGTGGGCGGCCCATTGCAGGCTGAAAACCAAGCTCATTGCCTCCATCCGGGAACTGTCGCGGCTGCGCTGGGCCCGCGACCGGGTCAGCGCATCCCTGGCCGCCGCCGAAGGGGCCTTCCTCGATCCGGCGCTCCTCACGATCGGATTTGCCCGCCGTTTTGCGACGTACAAAAGGGCGGACCTCATTTTCAAGGACTTTGAACGTCTGAAAAAAATCCTCGGCGACCCTTGGCGTCCCGTCCAAATCATATTTGCCGGGAAGGCCCACCCGGCGGACGACCCCGGCAAGCAGCTCATTCAGAGAGTGGTCAACGCGGCCCGCAACCCCGAGCTCGGCGGCCGTGTGGCCTTCGTTGAAGATTACGGCGAGTGGCTGGGCCAGCTCATGGTCCACGGAGTGGATGTCTGGCTCAACAACCCCTTGCCGTTCCAGGAAGCCTGCGGGACGAGCGGCATGAAGGCCGCCGTGAACGGGATCCCGCACTTGAGCAACTTGGAAGGGTGGTGGGCGGAAGGGTTCAACGGCAAGAACGGCTGGGCGTTCGAGGGATCCGGCAATCCGGACTCTGCCGATCCACGACGGGACCAGGCTGATGCGTCCCGGATTTATGACCTGCTCGAACGAGAGGTCGTCCCTCTCTATTACGATACTGCCGGAGCCGTCGTTCCCTCCGCTTGGGTCAGGATGATGAAAGAGTCCATCAAAGGCTCGGGGGCCAGGTTTTCCACCCGCCGCATGGCCAAGGAATATATCGAGCGATATTACGTCCGGGCCTTCAAGAAGGCTTAGGAGGAAGTCCATGCCCCGCTCCGCGTTACTCTTAAAACGGGTTTATGAAAAGACGTCCCCCGGCGACGGGACGCGCATCCTCGTGGATAGGCTTTGGCCGAGGGGACTCAGCAAAGAAAAGGCGAACGTCGACCTGTGGCTGAAGGACATCGCACCGAGCGATGGGCTCCGGAAATGGTTCGGCCACGAGCCGGGCAGGTGGACGCAATTCAAGAAGAAGTATGCCCGGGAGCTGGCCGGCCGCGAAGACCTCGTGGCGTTTGTCCGAACAAAGGTCTCGGAGGGAACGGTCACATTGCTCTTCGCCGCGGCCGACAGTTCTCACAACAACGCCGTGGCCTTGAAGGACTACATCGAGACGAGGGCCTGATCCGGCGGCTCCTCCCGGAGACGGGACGGGCGTGTTCTCAGACGAAAAGAATCCCGGTTCCGCAATTGATATTGCATCCGCATTTTTTATACAATAAAGAGATGAAGGCGCCCGCCGAACGGGAAGATTCTCGAAGGCACGGATCGGTGGCATGTCTTTGCCGGTTTGAATCCGCATGACAAGTTTTTTGGTCAAGCGGGGCATCACGTGCGAGGTCGTCCTGGCCCTGGATTGGGAGTACGACTGGGACTTCATCCGCCTCGCCGAATCCGCCTGCCATGCGACAGGCCTCAGGACGCTGACCGTTTCGCCCTCGAACATTGCCGAAATTCTCTGCAGGCTCCGGCTGGGCGATCTCGATTGCCGTCTGCTTTTTGACCGCGCGTCGGGAGCGACTCCTGATTTTCAGGCGTTCCAGAACCTGGCCCTGGAGCGGGAATGGGACGTGATCGAACCGGTGGACAAGCTCCGCTGGGCCTCGGACAAGGCCACCATGCATCTGGAGTTCATCGCTCACGGCATCCGGACGCCCTATACCTTGATCCTGCCTTCCTATGAATCCCAAAAGAGTTTGTCTCTCCGCCGTGAGGACCTGGCGCCGCTCGGGACGCCGTTCATCATCAAGCCGGCCAACACAACGGGAGGCAGTCTTGGCGTTGTCCACGATGCCGCCGGCCTCGAAGCGGTGTGGCCGGCGCGGCTGAGGTTGCCGAGGGACAAGTATCTTCTCCAGGAAAAGGTGGTCCCCGAGGAGCGCGACGGCAAAAGGTTCTGGTTCAGGGGATTTTACGTTCTCGGGGAAGTCTTCTGCACCTGGTGGGACGACTTCACGCATCTCTATACCGAGCTCCTGTCGGAAGAGATCAGTGCCTATGGTCTCTCTCCGTTATTCACGTGCGTCCGCGGCATCGCGGATATCTCCGGCCTGCGGTTTTTCTCGACGGAAATCGCCATGGACTCGAAGCGGCGCTTTTTGACCGTCGACTATGTCAACGAAAACTGCGACATGCGGCTCAAGTCCCGGCATAAGGACGGCGTGCCGGACGCGGTCGTCCTTAAAATCGCGCGACGCATTGCCTCGTATGCCTTCGAGAGAACGCACGGAAGGGGGACATGATGAAGATACGCGGCTTGCTGGGGATTCTCCTCTTGACGGTCGTCGTCGTCTATTTCATTTATTTCGCCAAGGTGGCAGATAATAAGGGGGGCCTGAAAACGGAAATTGATCAGTACGAGCGAGTGAAGATCAAGCTGACCCTGGCGAACTTTTCGACCTTGGCCCGGGAAATCCAGTCCTTTGCGGCGGGGGAGCAGGGTCTCCCGGACGATCTCACCAAGATTCAACGCTTCCGGCCCCTGGGGGCGGGGATTCTCGACGCGTGGGGCCGCGAGATTCGCTACGAAAAACTCACCGACACAACCTTCCGCCTCAGGTCGGCGGGTCCCGACGGCCAAATGAATACGGCCGACGACGTCACCAAAGACTACTAGGAGGATGAATCCGAAGCGGCCGCGAACGGACCTCACGCCGTGGAACGTTTGCGCCGTGAAAAAATCCGCAGGATTTTTTCCTTGAGGGTTCGCCTGGGCGGCGCCTCTTCGATTTCCACTTTTCCCACGGATTTTCGGAAAGGGGCCTTGGGGGGGACATAGGGGGCGTGCTGGAGCAGGGCCAGGTCATAGGCGTTCCGCATGGCGGGATCCCGCAACGTTTGATAGGCTTCCTGGATCCTGGACATGACCTGGTCGCTTTCCTCGTCCGTCACCAGCCCGTAGGATGCCAGGGAACCCGGGTGATAGGCCGACAGCGCCGCCTGGTAGGCCTGCCAGATTTCCTCCGGCGACGCGGTCCGCTCGACGTCCAGGAGTTCATAGTAGTTCCAATCCTCGATCTTTTTTATCATCCGACCTCGGGAAGCCGGATCGCCTCGGGTGTCCGGTTCGTGAATTCAACGGCGTAGGCCAGCTCTTCAGCGATTTGCCGAATCGCTATCGCGGCGGGAGTTTCCTTGTGCGCGATGAGGAAAGGCCTAAGTTCCTTCAGGGAGGAGTGGACCCCGTCGTCCCAAGGAATGGCGCCGAGATACCGGAGATCGATGAGGAGGTACTTGCGGGCGACGTCGGCCACTGAGCGTCCCAGAAGTTCGTCCCTCTCGTCCCGGGACTTATTCATGATCAGGCGCGGCCTGAAATTCCTGAGGGCCCGGTAAAGAATCGTTCCGTAGGACTTATCGGTTTCGATAAGGGACTTAAAGAACCCGTAAAGGGACTTCGTGTTGGTTTCGATCTGTTGCAGCATCTGCTGGTGGAGGTCCGGAATTCGATAGTGGTCCATGTAGAGCTTGAGGACCCTCATGATGCAGGACTTCAGGAAGAGATGGGAGTTCTCGATGGACGTGGGTTCGGGTGTGACCACCAAGATGCCGGGGTTGGCGCTCAAGAAGAAATCCAGGCTGTTATAGGAGCTCCCCGTCCCGAGATCGATGATGATGTCCTGGGCGGCGGCCTGACGGATCTGCCGAAGCAACCTGAGCTTCTTATAATGGTTCAGGTTGGCGATGAAGAGGACGTTTTCCGCTCCCCGGATGATGCGGAGCCCCCGGAACGGCGTGCCGACAGCCGCCTCGTCCAGACTGGACAAGTGATTCGTCAGGAAATCGCCGAGGTCGGGGTGGCCGTTCTTGATGCCGAGGAAGGTATGGAGGTTCGGGGCGCCGAGATCGGCGTCAATGAGCAGCACATCCCTCCCCAGGGAGGCGAGATGGAGACCGAGACTGGCGGCGACGAAGCTCTTCCCCGTACCGCCCTTGCCTCCTCCTACAGCCCAGATTCGTTTTTCCATTTCCTTGGCGACCGGAAACGTACAATAGCATAACCCCGGGGCGGAATTCAAGATGGTACGATGTTTTCGCACGATGGAGCAAAGAGCGTCCGAACGCCAGAAAAGAATAATGGTTCGGTTGACTTGGCGGCTTGTTTTTCTTTAGAATTCGGGGCTCCCGTGATGGACATGACTGAAAAAGGATCGCGACGGACGAACCGCCCGCCAAATCCGTTTGCCGTTCCGGCATTTGCCGCGATCACCGTTACCGCCGTCCTGGTCGCGATGCGGACCCTCGGGGTCGCGTCCGTTCCCGCTGTCGTCCTCCTGGCCGCCCGTTGGCTGACGACGGCTCTCTTTATCGGCTATGCGGTGCGTCGCCGCTCGCTGACCACCTGGATCGTCGTCAGCATGCTCATCGGCGCGGGGATCGGCTACGACTTTCCCGCTGTGGCCGTCAACCTGCGTGTCTTAAGCCAGATTTTCCTCCGCATGATCAAAACGATCATCGCGCCGCTTATTTTTGCCACGCTGGTCGTCGGCATTGCCGGTCATTCGAACCTTAAACAGGTCGGGCGGATGGGCGTCAAGTCTCTGGTCTATTTCGAAATCGTGACGACCCTCGCTCTGCTGATCGGCCTCGCGGCGATCAACATCAGCCAGGCCGGGAAAGGCATCAGCCTCCCTCCCGCCCCCAAAACGGAGGCCATCGCCGCCGCCCGACAATCGGCTTCCGACATGGTCATCCACATCTTCCCGGAAAACATAGCTAAGTCCGTGGCCGAAGGCCAGATCCTCCAGGTCGTCATCTTCGCCGTTGTCTTCGGGATCGCCCTGGCGATGATCTCGGAAGCCAAGCGGAAGCCTCTGCTCCAGGTGACGGAGAGCCTGGCGGAGGTCATGTTCAAGTTCACAAACATCGTCATGCTTTTTGCGCCCGTCGGAGTCGGCTGCGCCATCGCCTATACGGTCGGCCACATGGGCCTCGGCGTGCTCGTCAACCTTTTCAAGCTCCTGGCCACCTTCTATGCGGCGATCGTCGTCTTCCTTCTCGTCGTCCTGCTGCCCATCGCCCTGCTCATCCGGGCCCCGATCAAGAAGTTCCTGGCTGCCATGGCCAACCCCGTGACGCTGGCGTTCGCCACGACAAGCAGCGAGGCGGCCCTGCCCCGGGCCATGGAGGCCATGGAAGCCATAGGTGTCCCGAGGAAAATCGTCGCGTTTGTTATGCCGACGGGGTACAGTTTCAACCTCGACGGATCCAGCCTCTACCTCTCGCTGGCCGCCATCTTTGTCGCCCAGTCGGCCGGCGTCCACATGCGATTCGGCGAACAGCTGCTCCTCGTCTTTACGCTGATGCTGACGAGCAAGGGCGTCGCCGGCGTGCCCCGGGCGTCGCTGGTCATTTTGTTGGGGACGGTAGCGCAGTTCAACCTGCCTACCGAACCCGTTTTCATCATCCTCGGGATCGACGAACTCATGGATATGGCCCGGACGTCCCTCAATGTCCTGGGCAACAGCTTCGCGACGCTTGTCATCGCACGGTGGGAACATGAGCTCGGCAAGGAGCGGCCTTCCCCGGTCGTCACCGACGCGATGGAATAGTTTCGCCCGGCATGTTGTAATTTTCCTTTCTTTCTGATATCCTTAGTCGTTAATTCCCTTATCTTGCGGCGAGGAGTCGTATTACGTTAGACATTTTTGGGAAAATCGACAGCAAATACAGGTTCGTCATCGTGGCCTCCAAGCGTGCCAAGCAGCTTCTCAAGGGCGCTAAGCCCAAGATGAAGGCCAAGTCGAGGAACCTGATCCGCATCGCGCAGGCGGAAGTCAGAGCCGGCCTCGTTGATTTCGAGATCATCCCCGAGCGATTGGAAGAAGCCCCCGAGATTGAAGATCGCGTATTCGTCGGCGGCGACGCGATACCCGAGGACAGCGGCGATCATGAACCCGGCGTGGGCAAGGACGTCGTTGAGGGGGAGACCGCCGAAGAAAACGGCGAGGCCCCGGAGGAGACCGAAGAGGAATCCGAAGAGGAGGTCGAAGACATCCTCAAGGAAGAAAAAGACGAGTAATCCCGGCCGCCGAGGTCAGGCGCCCTTCTCTTTGGCTTTTGCGCTTCGCAGCAATTCCACATAACTCGCGGTGATGAAGTCGGCCCGGGACAATCCCAGGGAACGGGCCAGCCGGGTGATTTCGTGCCGCTTTCCTTCGATCTCCATAAAATCGCCGGCTTCGGTTTCGTCGAGCGTGATGACCACGCGCCCTTTCCTCAGGACCGTGCGGTGCTTCTTGTAGGCGAACGTCGCCTGGAGGCCGAGGCCGCGGAGTATTTTCTTGAGCTCGCCCCGGTTTCCGACCGGCGTTTCAAATTCCTGGCGGACCTTGAACGAACGCGATTTTTCCGGTCTTCCTTTGAAGGTGAGAACCGCTCGTTTGCCGGCGGTCCGAAGCCGGAGGGCGCTGTGGGCGGCGTGCAAAACCCCCGAGGGAAAGTCATAAAGGACATTATCTTCGGCGTGCCGCTCGCGACTCACGATCGCGCCGAGGGCCAGGAGTCTATTCCTCAGAGCTTTGAGATCGACGATCCGGATTTTGACTTCGGTTTCGACCATGGCCTTCTTCTCCCAGGCTGAACCTCAGCGTTCGGCCGTCCCGCACGCAGGCCTCAGCGGTTTCGAGACAGGAAGAACTGTGGGACGAGGGTCAGAGCATCGCGGGCATCGGATCTCGGGAATCGGCTGAGGAACGACACCGCCTTGTCCGCATATTCCTGGGCTTTGGCCCTCGTATAGGAGAGCGCGCCGTCGGACGACAGCGCTTCGAGGAGCCAGGCTTTTTCGTCCCGGCTGAGGTCCTTGCGCTGGAGCAGGCCGGCGATCCGGTCTCTGTGGCGCCGGCCGTTGCCGTCGAGGCCCCGGATCAAGGGCAGCGTTATCCGGCCCTCGCCGAGATCCGAGAAGACGGGCTTGCCCATGGCGGCCTCGTCGCCTGTGATGTCCAGGAGGTCGTCGATGATCTGGAAACAGAGGCCGATCATCCGGCCGTACTCGCCCAAATCCCTTTCTTCGTCGGGGCCGGCGCCGCCGAGAAGGGCGCCGATCCGGCAACAGGCCGAAAAAAGGGCCGCCGTCTTATTTTCGAGGATTTGAAGGTACTGGCTTTCGGTTATTCCCAGATCTCCGCTGACGGCGCATTCGCCGAGCTCGCCTTCGATCATGCGGGCCGAGACATCGGCCAGGATGCGGATCACTTGGCCGTGGAGCGCATTGAGCGAGAGGCCGATCGATTTGATGTAGAGATAGTCCCCGAGGAGGACCGTGATGTTGGCTCCCCATTTGGTGTGGACCGAATCCACCCCGCGTCGAGTATCCGCCTTGTCGACAATATCGTCATGGATGAGGCTGGCGGTATGAAGCAGCTCGACGATCGAAGCCAGGAACACGGCTTCATTCCGGTCCGCTTCAAAAAGCCGCGACACAAGCAGGACCAAACTCGGGCGGAGCCTCTTGCCGCGTTTCCGGAGGACATAACGGCTGACCTCAGCCGTCAGCGGATTCACCGACCGCGACCAGGCATCGAGTTGCTCCTCGACACGGTCCAGATCGGCTTGGACGGTCCGGCTGAGACCGGCGAGCTGGAGTTCCGGAACGTCGAATGAGGACGAGAGGCTGAGGGAATCGGCGGTGATCATCGAAAGTTCACGAATTGCAGAGGAATGCCCAGCTCCTGGGCTCTGAGATAGGCGATGACTTCCTGGAGGATGTCAATTTTGGCCGAGGAGACGCGCACTTCGTCTCCCTGGATGGCGACCTGGGCCCTGAATTTCTCTTTCTTGACCAGCTTGACGATCTCCCGGGCCTTTTCGACGGGGATGCCGATCTGGATCTTGGCTTCCTGTTTGACCGTCCGGTTGGGCCCGTCCTCGATTTTCTGGAAGGAGAGGGCCCGGAGAGGCACTTTGCGCTTGGCAAGCTTCTCCTCAAGGGCCGTCCGCAGGGCTTTGATTTTGAAATCATCTGCGGCGACCAAAGTCAATTGTTCTTTGTCCAGGTTGATCTCGGCCCGTGTGTTTTTGAAATCGAAACGGTTCTGGATCTCTTTGAGCGTGACATTGACCGCGTTGCTGATTTCCTGCAGGTCGACCCGCGAAACGATATCAAAGGAATGATCCTGGCCCATGGCGCAGCTATCTTAGCATCAGCGTGCCGTTTTTTCAAACGCAAAGAAAGCGGCAAAATTCCCAGTCGTGGCCTCGGCCAACCTCTGGAAGGGGATTTCCTTGAGCCCGGCCAGAACCATGGCCGTTTCGACGACGAAGGCCGGCTCGTTCCGGGTCACGGATCCCCGGAACGGCGCGGGCGTCAGGAATGGTGAATCGGTTTCAACCAGAAGCCGGTCGAGCGGTACTTTTTTTGCGACATCCCGAAGCGCCTCGGCTTTGGCAAAAGTCAGGATGCCCGAGAAAGAGATCAAGAAGCCCCGGTCGAGCAGGGCCCGCGCCGTCTCCCAGTCTTCGGTGAAACAGTGGAGGATGCCTCCGTTCCTGAAGGCCTCCGCGTCCACGGCGGCGATCACGTCGGGACCCGAAAGACGGCTGTGGATGATCGCGGGAAGCCCGAACTCCCGGGCGCAGCCGAGCTGCCGGCGAAAGGCTGCCTGCTGTTCGGCGGGCGAAGAATAATTGTAGTGGTAGTCAAGCCCGATTTCTCCAACGGCCCGGATAACTCCTCCGGCCGCGAGTTCGGTGAGAACGCGGACATGCTCATCCGTGAGATCCTTGGCTTGGTGAGGGTGGACGCCGGCCGCCACGAGGATATCGGGGAAGGTCTTCCGCGTTTCGAGGATCGTCGGCAGGCTTCGGGACGCCGTGAGGTCGGCCGGACACAGAATGGCCACGATTCCCGCCGCCAAGGCCCTTCGGACGACGGATTCGCGGTCCGCGTCGAACTCGGGCAAATCCAGATGGGCGTGGGAATCAACCAGCAGCGGGGCGAGCACGGATGGAATCATGCCCGGCGCACCCGGGGGGAAAGAATCAGGCCCTCCGGCTGTCCGGAAGGCCTGGTGATCAACCCGTTCGCCGACGCTAAGCCCCGCCTTTCAATCCCCATCGCGGGATTCCACGGACGTGAGTCCGCGGAATCCCGCGATGGGGGCAGGCGCTCCAAAGCCTGCAAAAGTTGGATCCCACGGACGGAAGCTCGTGGAGCTTCAGGGCGGGGACAAGAAGCGAGGCTCAGGGTTAACCCCGAACAAGCCCCGGCATTCATGCCGGGGACTCGAGGGGTCAACTCGCTCGTAACGTCCGGCTCCGGGGATTACTGCGCCAGCTTCGGTCTCAGCAGACGAATCGGAATCGCGCCGTAGCTCAGGATTTTCCGGAGGAATTCCTTCTGGCTGAACGCCTCTCCTTTGAGCTTCTGGTAGTCCTTCATCATGTCCAGGATTTCCTGATAGCCGATGTAGGCCAGCGTGGATTCGCCGGGGTTGAGGACGATCTGGTTCCAGCGGCCCTCGGCCTCGGCCTGAGTCATGAAGCCGCTGCGCATCATATATCCCGTGACCTGCTCCTTCGTGTACGTCCCCTCGTGAACGTTGATATCCATCTGGAAAGAAATCACGTTTTTGAGAAGGAGTTTGATTTGGTTGAGCCGCATTCTCAGGTCATAGTTGTCGTAGCCCGCATAGACGAGCATTTCCTCGACCGGGATCGACCAGCTGTTGATGAGCGCTTGGTTGGCGCACATCTTTTTGATGATGGAAGGATCCTTGTGCAAGAAGTAGGTCGGGACGAACGAGCCCGGAAAGACCTTCTGGACCGTCATGAAGTCGATGTAGAAGTTGTTGTGCTCTTCGAGAAAGCCGGTCACCTGTTCCGGAGACCAGTCGGAGGGAATTCCCCGGATATACTGCGTATAGGGTCCCGGCGGCTCCCATGCTCCGGATCCCGTCAAGGTGTACCAGCCTGTCCCCGCCATGGCGGCAGGCGCGGCCTCAATCTGGAGGTTTTCGTCGGGCAGATCGATGAGCTTGGACTGCTGGATGAACGCCTTGATATTCGCGGCCGCCTGGCTGATGCGGGCGATATATTGGTCGGCGGCAACATGTTCGAGCTTGATTTTGTCGAGGACACCTTGGATGACCGCAGTGATGGCCTGATCTTTGCCTTTTTGGGCCGCCAGCTGGTCGGTGTTGACATCGGGGTACATCACCCTGAAGTACGGCAGACAGTTCATCCCCATGGCATTGCGAAGGTTGGTGATGTCGGCCTTGGAACGGGGGACGATATCCTCGATGATCGGCAGACTGCCCTGAACCGTTAAGGCCAGCAGTTTTTTATGGATTTCAGGCCCCAGCCGGAAGTTGCCGCTGGATTTGGGAAGGAGTTCGTTCTGGAGGAACTTCTGATAGTCATCGAGAGCGGCGCCGAGGGGACCAAGCACGGCTTGCAGACCGGGCGCCGAGCCGGCCTTTTGGGGGACCTCGGTTTTATAGAAATCGATGATCGCGGGCATCTGCTTGAGGGCGGCCTGGGTGTATTCCTGGGGCGGGGTCTTCAGGTTGTCCTTGGCTTTTTTGATCAGCCCCGGCAGCAGCTTGACCCGGGCGGCGATGGCCGGCGAGCCGGGGGTCTTAATGACCAGGCTGCGCACGGAGTTGATGATGACGTCGTTGTAGTACAGGGGATTGTCGATCAGAAAGACCGAGTTTTCGAGTTTCAGGACGAGAAGCTCGAGAAAATCACGGACCATCTCGTGCTCGATCTGGAGATCAGGCGACAGCTTCGTCCTGTCTATCTTGGTGACGAGTTCCTGGTTGAAGCCGTCGACCGTTTCCAGAAATTTTTCGATGGCGCCCTGGCTCGGATCCTCGAGTCTATCGTTGTATTTGGCAAAGCCTTGAATCGTGCCCTGCGTGGGGAAGAACTTGAAGTACGCGTCCCACAGAGTATCGCCGAATTTCTTGAATTTGGCGTCCTCCGCGTTCTGGGCACGAAGGGTTCCCGCCGTGAACGCAAGGAGCGTGACAATCATCACGGCCGTGAGAGTCTTCTTCATTGTTGCCTCCTTTCTGCGACTTCCGCTTGTCATTTCCGGAATCCTAGCATAAACCCCACCCCGAAGCAAACCCTTTCATGACCCTCTTTATGGGAGAAGCCGTCACAAACGGACGAACGCGGAAGCCCACGTATATCCCGAGCCGAAGGCGGTCATGGCGACCAAGTTTCCCTTGCGAAGGCGGCCCTGTTTAAGGGCCTCGTCGAGCGCGATGGGAATCGAAGCCGCGGTCGTGTTCCCAAAATGGTCGATGTTCCGGATGACCTTGTCCTCGGCAATTTTGAGACCCTTGGCGACCATGGCGGAGATCCGATCGTTGGCCTGGTGCGGGATGAGGACGTCAATGTCGTCGATCGTCAGGTGATTGTGCTCCAAGCCGGTTTTGATCGCTTCCGGCATGCGCTGGCAGGCATTGACGAAGACGTTCCGGCCGTCCATTCTGGGAAAGAAACGGCCCTTGTCGAAAAACTCCTGCTGAAAAGTCGGCTTGTCGATGCAGCTCGGCTTCTCCATCCAGAGGTGCGAGGCGAACCGGCCGTCCGAGAAGAGATGAGTGGACAGGACCCCGCGGCCGTCTCCCGAATCGTTCGGTTCCAGGATCAGGGCCCCGGCGCCGTCGCCGAAGAGAACGGCCATGTCCCGGCCCTCGTCCGAATAATCGAGGTTGGAAGATTGGAGCTCGGCGGCGACCAACAGGATCCTCTTATAGGTTCCGGTCCTGATGAACTGGTCGGCGACGGCCAAGGCGTAGATAAAGCCGCTGCACTGATTCCTGACATCCAGCGCGCCGATCGTGCCCAGGCCGAGTTTGGCCGCGACAAGGACGCCGATTCCCGGAAAATAATAATCCGGAGAAAGGGTGGCGGCGACGATGAAATCGATGGAGTTCAGGTCGACCTTGGCATCGTCGACGGCCCGGCGGGCCGCTCCGCAGCCCAGGTCCGAAGCGCCGATTCCGGCTTCCGCGTGATGCCGGCTGACGATACCGCTCCTCTGGCGGATCCACTCATCCGACGTGTCCATGAGCTTTTCGAGGTCTTGGTTCGTGACGACTTTGGGCGGGACGTAATGGCCGGTGCCGGTGATGATCGTACGTCTATTCATGTCGTATTTCATTATAGAGGAGGAAATCCGAAAAATAAAGACAAACGTGGACGGCCGAGGCTAAAGAACGCCGTTGCGAACATACCAGTCCAGAGTTTCCCGGAGACCGTCGGCAAGGGGCCACTGCGTCTGGAATCCGAGGATCTCCGAAGCCTTCCGTACGTCGGCGACCCATGCGTCCGGTTTCATGTCCTCGTACTTGCTTAAGTTAAGGGCGGTGGCCTTCTTCCGGAGGCGGGCGATCCCTTCGGAACCCGCACAAGCCAGGAAGGCAATCCAGTTCGGGATATGGATGCGAACGGCCTTTCGACCGAGAATTCGGGCCGCAGCGGCTCCGATCTCCTCCCATGTTGCCGGCTGCGGGGCGGCGATGTTGAAGATCTCTCCGCTCGGTGTCCCCGCCTGGGCCGCCCGGCAAATGGCGGTGACCATGTCCTTGATATAGCAGAGACTTAGGGATTTTGTCCGCCGTCCGAAGACGGGAATGAGACCTATCCTCACCCACCGGAAATAATCGAGGAAATCCTCGTCGCCGGGTCCATAAATCGAGGCCGCCCGCAAGATGACCAGGGGGAAGCGGTCGCGGTACTTCAAAGCCTCCTCTTCCCCGGCGAGCTTGCTCCGGCCGTAGGGCGATAGGGGTTGCGGCGGGTCGTCCTCGCGCCGCGGCCTGCCGTCGACGGACGGCCCCCCCGCGGCCAGGCTGCTGATATGGATGATCTTCGGTACACCGGCGAGACCAGCCAGGGCGCGGAAGAGATTTGCCGTTCCGGTCCGGTTTACAGTATAATATTCACTTGATTTGAAAGTCTTTGTCACGCCGGCCAGGTGACACACAAGGTCGAGATCGGCCGGGAGAGCCGGGACGTCGATGAGGTCGCCTTTGAGGACATGGACGCGCCCGGCCGAGGACAGACGCTGGGCTTTTGCAGGGTTCCGGGCGAGAGCGTAGATCTCCGCGTCCGCTCCCTCGAGAAGCTTGTCGACGAGATGGCTTCCCAGGAATCCTGTCCCACCCGTGACGAGGACTTTCACGAGCCGGATTGTACGGGATTCACGCCCGGCGGTCAACGGCGCCCGGCCGTTATGGGACGAGCCGTCCCGGTCCGGCGAATGACTTAACGACGGAAAAGGAGGACGGCATGGACCTGTTCGATAAATGCTTGGCGTTCACCCGCGCTGATGAGGTTCAGGCGGCGGACCTTTATCCCTACTTTACGCCCATCCAGGAGGCCAAGGGAAACCGTATCAAGGTCAAGGGGCGGCCGATGATCATGGTCGGCTCCAATAATTATCTCGGCCTGGCCGACCATCCGAAAGCCAAGGAAGCGGCCAAGGCGGCCGTCGACCGCTACGGGGTCGGCACCTGCGGTTCACGATTCCTGACGGGCACCATCGATCTCCACGAAGAGCTCGAGTCCCGGCTGGCGAAGTTCATGAAGCGGGAAGCCGCTTTGACCTTCAGCACGGGATATCAAACGAACCTGGGGATCATTTCCACCATCGCCGGGAAGGGCGATGTCATCGTCGCGGATCGCATGGTCCACGCCAGCATCATCGACGCCTGCCGGATGTCTTTCGCCGACGTGCGGAAGTTCAAGCATAACGATATGCAGGACCTTGAGCGGATCCTTGCCGGAGTGTCCCCCGACACGGGCAAGCTGGTCGTCGTGGACGGGGTTTTCAGCATGGAGGGCGACATCGCCAATTTGCCCGGGATTGTTCCGCTCGCCAAGAAGTATGGAGCCCGGATCCTCGTGGATGACGCCCATGCCATCGGCGTGCTCGGCAACCACGGCCGAGGCACGGCCGAGCACTTCGGCCTGGAGAAGGACGTGGACCTCGTCATGGGCACGTTCAGCAAGACCTTCGCGTCGATCGGAGGCGTTGTGGTGGGGGAGGCCAAAGTCATCTCCTACATCAAGCACTTTGCCCGGACACTCATCTTCAGCGCCGCCGCGACCCCCGCTTCCGTGGCGTCGGTTCTGGCCATTCTCGACATCCTGGAGACCCAGCCGGAGCTCCGGAAGCGGCTCTGGCAGGTGACGGAACGCATCCGGACGAGCTTCCGGGCGATGGGCTACAATACCGGCGCCTCCCAGACGCCGATCATCCCGATCCATATCGGCGACGACGAGAAGTGTTTCATGCTCTGGAAGCTTCTCCGGGAAGAAGGAATCTTCACGACCCCGGTCATCTACCCCGCGGTTCCCCAAGGACAGGCCTTGATCCGCACGAGCTATGGAGCGGGCCATACGGATGAAGAGCTTGATGCGATCCTGACGGCTTTCGAAAAATGCGGCAAGGCGCTGGGAATCATATGACGGCGCCGACGGGCCTTGGTCCCGGCCGGCGGCCAAATCCATCGAGGGTTTCGTTCATGAAAATAACACGGAAACACATTGGCTGGTTTTTCTTAGCCTTCATTCTTCTTTCCGCTGCGGCCTCAGCCGCCTCGCTCGTCCTGCCCCTTTCCCAGCTTAAGCCCGGGATGAAGGGGAAGGGGAAGAGCGTTTTCGCCGGAACGACGATTGAGGACTTCGACGCGGAGATTATCGGCGTTTTGACCAACGTTACGCCGAAGCGGAGCGTCATCCTGGCCAAGCTCTCGGGCCGGGGACTCGAGCAGTCGGGGGTCATCAGCGGCATGAGCGGCAGCCCCGTCTATGTGGACGGCAAGATCATCGGCGCCGTTGCGTACAGTTTCCCTTACGCCAAAGAAGCCATCGCCGGGATCACGCCGATCGAGGAGATGCTGGCCATCGACAAGACGCATCCGTCGCCGCGGACGGGTTCCGGCGCTGATGTCCCGATCAAGGAGAACATGACTATCGAGGACTTGGCGGAGATCTACAGGACCGCCTATCCCGACAAGCGGGCGGAATACGCTTCGGGACAGTCCGCGTTGCCTCTTAAAGTTCCCCTGGTGTTCGGCGGCTTCTCCTCGTGGGCTTTCGATCGGGCCAAGCCCTTCTTCGCGGGACTCGGGTTCGAGCCGGTCCGCGCGGGCGCTTTCGGCCAGACGATCTCCACGTCAGCGCCGGGTCCGGCCTCACTCCGCGAGGGGGATGCCGTAGGCGTACAGCTCGTCGGCGGCGACCTGGACATGGGAGCGATCGGGACCGTGACGTACGTCGACGGGACACGGGTCCTGGCGTTCGGCCACCCGTTCTACAACCTTGGGGCCGTGGAATACGGCATGACCAAGGCGGAGGTCCTGACGATCGTTCCCAGCCTGGAAAACTCCTTCAAAATGGCCGCTTCGGGACCCGTTATCGGCCGCTTCACTCAGGACAGGTCATCGGGTGTTTCGGGTGAGGTCGGCAAGATGCCGCGAACGATCCCGCTGAACATCACGATCCAGGGCAGACCTCTCGACAAGAGGGAGTTCAAACTCAAGCTGGCCGACGACAAGTTCCTGACGCCTGCGCTTGTGAACATGTGCGTCTCGTCTTTGGTCACCGGGGAGGAACGGGCCTATGGGAACCTTTCCCTCGATTTCGACGGCGATATCTTTCTCGACAAGGGCCTGAGCGTTCACGTGGAAGATCTTTTCTCCGGGAACTTCGATACGTCCGCGACCAGCCTGTCGGGACTCTTGGCGGCGATCGTCTATTTCCTGAACAACAACGAGTTCAGCGACATCGGCATCTATCGCATCGATCTCAACGTCCGGACGGCGGAAGAGGTCCGGCTCTGCGCCCTGGAGAAGGTGTTGCTCGACCGGTACGAAGTGTCTCCGGGGGAGAAGATCCAGATCAAGGTTTTCCTCAGGACCTTGAAAGAGGAGAGCCTCGTGGAAGACGTTACAATGATCACACCCCCGCTGCCGCCGGGCACCGAGTTCCAGATCGTCGTCGGCGACGCCGCCTCCATGCAGCAGGTCGAGCGCTCGCAGTACAGAATTCAGGACTTTGTCCCGAGGAGCTTAAGCCAGCTGATCCGGATCCTGGGCAACCTCCGGAAGAACAACCGGATCTATTTTAAGGTTCTCGCGCCCAAGCCTGGACTCTTTCTCAAAGGCGAGGAGATGCCCAACCTGCCGCCGACGTTTAAGTCCATGTTCGGCTCGTCTCGGGCGCTGTCGGCATCCGTCACGGAGCTCACGCGCTCAACCCTCAGCGAGTACCAATTGCCGATTCCGTTCGTGTTCCATGGCGCGGCCGTCGTCCCGGTCAGAATTCGAAGATAGGAGATCGACCCCATGACAAAGCGCAGCCTTCTCGGCATTCTGGGAATGGCCATCCTGGCCGTCTCCCTTCAGGCGGTCGTCCCGCAAAAGTGGGAACTGCGGACGAAAGATGATTTTCTGAAGGGCAAGTTCGACGGCATCTCGGTCTCCAACGACGGCGTCCTGGCCCTCGCGCCCAAGATCGAGCCGACGGCGGCCCCGACGGAAGAATTTTACCTCTCCTTGGTCGTGACGCCCGACGGGGTCACCTACCTGGGCACCGGGCACGGAGGCAAGGTTTACAGGATCGGCAAGGACGGCAAGGCCGACCTCTATTTTCAGACCCCGGAAATGGATGTGACCTGCCTGGCGCTGGACCGCAAAGGCGTGCTTTACGCCGGGACTTCGCCGAACGGGAAGATCTACAAAATTACCGACAAGGCGAAGGGCGACGAGTTCTTCAATCCGGCCGAAAAATATATCTGGGATCTTCTGTTTATGGAGTCGGGCGTACTCTGGGCCGCGGTCGGTGAAACCGGAGGCATCTACGCAATCGGCCCTCAGGGTGAGGGGAGGATCATCTTCAAGTCCGAAGAGACCCATATTCTCTGCCTGAGAAAAAGCGGCCGCGGGGATGTCATCGCCGGCAGCGGGGGCAACGGCCTCGTTTACCGGATTTCCCCGGAGGGCCGCGCGTCGGTCATCTATGAAACGCCCTATGAAGAGGTCCGCAGTTTGGCTGTCGACCGCGACGGCGCGATCTATGCCGCCGCCTCGGGAACGCCGGCAAAGGTCAGGCGCGAAACACCGCTGGTCATCCCGGCTGCCGCCGCCCAGCCCGTCAGGGCCTCCGGCGTCACCGTCACGGTCAGCTCCTCCGGGGCCGTCAGCGCCCCTGAGCTTGAGTCCGCCGCCGGCCGTGACTCGGGCGCGCTCTACCGCATCTCGAATGAGGGCATCGCCAAGGTGCTCTGGAGTTCGACCGAAGAGATGGTCTATACCGTTGTTTTAAAGGACAGCGACGGCAGGGTCATTTTCGGCACGGGCGGCAAGGGTCGAATCTATTCCGTCGACAAGGCCGGCAACATTGCCCTTCTCCTCCAGCAGAACGCCGAGCAGATCTTCCTTCTCGCTCCGCTGGACTCGAAGATCTATGTGCTTTCGAACAACCCCAGCCTGCTTGGTCAGCTCATGACGGAGCAGCGCTTCTCCGGCGAGTACGTCAGCCCGATCCTCGATGCGCGGACCCTCTCGTCATGGGGCCGCCTCGTCTGGGAAGGCTCCTCCGGCATGGGCGCGGCGATCCAGCTCCAGACGCGAACAGGAAACACCTATGACGCCAACTCCACGTGGAGCGATTGGTCGCCCTTGTATCAGAAACAGGAGGAACAAATCGTCAGCCCGAAGGCGCGCTTCCTGCAGGTCAAAGCCCTTTTCAGGACCCAGTCCGGCACGGTTTCGCCGACCCTCGGGAAGCTGACGTTGTTCTACCTCCAGACCAACATCGCTCCGGTCGTCACGCGCCTGGAATTCCTGATGCCCGGCGAAGTTTATCTCAAGATCCCCGAACAGGACGATGTCATCCTGGGCGTCCAGAAAAACCTCCCCGATCAGGCCGCGAAAAAGGACGACCTGCGCATGGTCATCACTCCCAAGAAAGCCGAACGCAAGGGCTTCCAGACGGTTGATTGGGACGCTTCCGATGAAAATGGCGACACCCTCTCCTACACGATCTCCATAAAGAAAGAAGGCGAAAGCGATTGGCGCGTTCTCCAGGACGACTTGAGTGATACGATCTATTCCTTCGACACGACGGCCTTCCCGGACGGAACCTATTTCCTTAAGATCACGGCGTCGGACTCTCCGTCCAATCCTCTCGGTCTCGACCTGAAGTCGGAGAAGGTCAGTCCGCCCCTGGTTATCGACAATTCGCTTCCGGTCGTCAAGAATTTCGCCGCCGCAAGGAATGGGCAAATGCTCGATGTCTCATTCCAGGCCGAGGACAACTATTCTTACATCCAAGAGGTCAAAGTCCTGATCAGGCCCGACGAGTGGCATGTCGTTTTCCCGGTGGACGGGATCTGCGACTCGCGGAGCGAGGCGTTCAAGTTCTCCCTGAAAATTCCCGCCGGAGCCGAGAACCTGATCACCATTCGAGTGAGGGATAGTTACGGCAACGTCGGCGTTTACCGCCAGAATTTCTGAGGCCGGGATCGCGCGGCGACTGAGGTTTTTTCAGAGGCCGCCCAACGGCGACGAATAAGACGATGGCAAGCGCCGCCCCCAAACGTCGGCAATCCCCATGGGCGAATCGGTCGAGCGGAGGGATGTTATTTGGGTTTGGCGCGCTCCAGGTACTTTTCCTCCCGCGTGTCGATGCGGATGACGTCCCCTTCCTTGATGAACTCCGGAACCTGGATGATGGCGCCTGTTTCGAGGACGGCCGGCTTGTACATGGATGTCTGAGTCGCACCCTTGACTCGCGGTTCTGTGCTGACAACCTTCAGGTCCAGTGAGTTGGGCAGGTCGATGCCGATCGGCCGGCCCTCATGCAGTTGAACCTTGATGACGGTGTTAGGAAGGAGATACTTGACGCCGTCGCCGATCGCCTCGGCGGTGAGCGTGACCTGTTCGTAGTTCTCCAGGTTCATGAAGAAGTAGTCGGCGCCCTCTTTATAAAGGAACTCCATTTCGACCTCGTCGAGGAACGCCTGCTCGAGTCTTTCCTCGGAACGGAAACGATGCTCGGTTTGGGAGCCGTTCGCGATGTTGCGGAGTTTGGTCTGGACCATGGCTTTCCACCGGCCGGGAGTAATGAGCTGCATCTCCATGACCCTGAACAGAGTGCCGTCCATGATGATGATCATCCCTTTGCGGATCTGTGTCGCGTCGATCATTGTTCCTCCTGCGGTGGCGGCCCGAGCGAGCGCCCGTTAAGCTGATTATTTTACCACATCCCCCGGCGCCTTGCATGGCGGCCTATTCGGCAACGCCTTCATCCGCGAAGCACCCCCGCGCTCCACTCCATAGGCTCTCAGGATTGAATTGGATCGGGCTCGGGGTGTTCCCTCCGGCAGGGAGCGGCAGGGAGCGGAGTCTTCGAAGCGACCATCAAAAGTGCGGCGGAGCGGCGCGGAGCCACACTTTTGGGAAATATCTGAAACGAATCTTTGATCTTTCTTGACGCCGCACTTTTAAGAAATATCTTAAACAGGTCTTACCTCTTGGCCTCACCGGTGGGAAATATTCGAAACAATTCTTTGATCTTGCCTTTCGGCGAAATGACTCGAAGCTGCATTGCAGGGAAATAGTGGAACAAGTCCTTGATCTTGCTCGTAGCCTCGCTTCGGGACAAATCTTCGCTCAGTCTTCTTGTTTGCCCTCGAACTAATTCCTCTTAACAATAAGGCTTTCGGTTTCGCCCTTTGTTTGATTTCGCCGGGGAATTCCTTTATATAAGTGATGCGGTGCAATGACGATGGCTGAAAAGTCGATAAAATGGAGATACGCAGCTCTCCTTGCCGCGGCTGCGGCCGTGTGGCAGGGATGTCCGGCGTCATCAGGAGGAGCGATGGCTGATCTCGTTCTGCTCAAGGGAAAGATCTGGACCGGAAATTCCGGCGCGCCGTGGGTCGAGGCGGTCGCCATCCGCGGCGACAAGATCTTCAAGGTCGGGACGTCGCATGAGATCCGGAAGCTGGCCGGCCCCTGCACCGCCGTCATGGACCTCGAAGGCGGGCTCGTGCTGCCGGGCTTCATCGACAGCCACACCCATTTTCTGAGCGGCGGTTTTTCCCTATCGAGCGTCCAGCTGCGCGGGGCGAAGAATCGCGAAGAGTTTACGGCCCTCATCGCCGCCAAGGCCCGTGAGCTCGGGAAAGGCGAGTGGATCGTCAACGGCGAGTGGGACCATCAACAGTTTGACCCGCCCGAGCTTCCGCGACACGACTGGATCGATGCCGCCACACCCGATAATCCCGTCTGCGTCAGCAGGCTGGACGGGCACATGCTCCTCGCCAACAGCCTGGCCCTTAAGGCGGCGGGCGTCACGAAAGAAACGAAGGCACCGGCCGGCGGGGAGATTGTCAAGGACCCGAAGACGGGCGAGCCCACAGGGATTCTCAAAGATGCCGCGATGGACCTCGTCTTTGCCAAGATCCCCGAGGCGTCCTTTGAGCAGAAGCTGCGCGCGGCGGAGGCGGCCCTCGTCCATGCGGCCGAATGCGGCGTAACCTCCGTCCACGAGATGGCCGACGCATCGAGTTTCGAAGTCTTCGAGGAGCTGGACCGCCGCCACAAACTGACGGCCCGGCTTTATGTCTATCTTCCGATCACGGAAGTCGACACTCTCGTCCGGCTGAAGATCAAATCGCCCTTCGGCAATGCGCATTTGAAGTTGGCGGGACTCAAGGGTTTCGTGGACGGTTCGCTGGGCTCCGGCACGGCTTACTTCTTCGAGCCGTATGCCGATGACCCCAAGAACAGCGGTTTGCTCAATGAGCAAATGTTCCCCGAAGGGGCCATGGAAAAGAGAATTCTCGAAGCCGATCGGGCGGGCGTGCAGCTCGCCGTCCACGCCATCGGCGACCGGGCGAACGATATCATCCTGAACCTTTTCGAGAAGGCGATCCTGGCCAACGGGCCGCGCGACCGCCGCTGGCGGGTCGAACACGCCCAGCATCTCAGTCCGGCCGACATCGCCAGGTTCGGAAAGCTCGGCATCATTGCTTCGGTCCAGCCTTACCATCTCATCGACGACGGCCGCTGGGCCGAGAAGAAAATCGGCCCGGAGAGGGCGAAGACGACGTACGCCTTCCGGTCGCTGCTGGATTCCGGCGGCCGACTGACCTTCGGATCGGATTGGACGGTCGCCCCCCTCGATCCGCTGACCGGAATTTACGCCGCCGTCACCCGGCGAACGCTCGACGGCAAGAACCCCGGCGGCTGGCATCCGGAGCAGAGGATCAGCCTGGAGGACGCCGTCAAAGGCTACACCGTGAACGGCGCCTATACGGAGTTCGCCGAGTCGGTCAAGGGCTCGATCGAGGAGGGCAAGCTGGCGGATCTCGTCGTCCTCGACCGCAACATCTTCGAGATCGCGCCGGAAAAAATCATGGAAGCGAAGGTCCGGCTGACCGTTTTTGACGGCAGGGTCGTTTATCGGAAACAGGCGACGGGCTCCGGAACCTGAGTGATCTCGGATCCTATGGACGGGACCAAACTCTTTCCCGACACCCCGGGGCACATTGGAACCGACGAGTCCGGCAAAGGCGACTACTTCGGTCCCCTCGTTATCGCCGCTTTTTTTATGCCCGAGGGCCAGGCCGGGGTCCTGCGCGAACTCGGCGTCAAGGACTCCAAGCGGACCTCCGACCGGAGGAGCGAGGAGATTGCCCGCGTCCTCAGGAGTGGGTACATTTGCTCGGTTGTCGCCATCGGGCCGGAGAAATATAACGAACTCTACGAGAAGTTCCGGAACCTTAACCGGCTTCTGGCCTGGGGGCACGCCCGGGCCATCGAAAACGTCCTCGAACGTGTGCCGGCGGGGAAGGCTCTCACGGACCAATTCGGCGACGAGAGGTTCGTCCGCAACGCGCTGCTCAAAAAGGGCCGTGAGATAGAACTTGTCCAACAGCCGCGGGCCGAGGAGGACCCGGCCGTCGCGGCCGCTTCCATTCTGGCCAGGGCGGAGTTCCTGGCGCGATTGCGGAGCCTGTCGCGCGAAGTCGGCGCCGAGCTTCCGAAAGGCGCGTCCGACATCGTGGAAAAGGCCGCGGCTGATCTCGTCCGGCTCAAAGGCGCGGACATCCTCGGC
This sequence comes from Candidatus Aminicenantota bacterium, assembly GCA_963727095.1. Taxonomy (GTDB): domain Bacteria; phylum Acidobacteriota; class Aminicenantia; order Aminicenantales; family Saccharicenantaceae; genus CAVSEQ01. Next base: position 195,982 of record CAVSEQ010000002.1, read on the forward strand.
AAGGTCGCCAAAATGCATTTCAAAACGACCCAAAAGGTCCTCCAGTTGGCCTCGGAAAAATAGGAAAGGGTCAGGTCGGCTTTCTGCTGAAGAATCTTTGCAGAAATTAGACCCGGTCCTCTTTTGGCTTAAGGAGAAAGCGATGTCCGAGCATGATCGCGATGAGAACCGCCACCCGGCCTTGACGCGCCGGCTGTATTTCGAAGATGCCTATCAGCGGGAGTTTGACGCTCGAATCCTCGACAAGAGGATACACAAAGAACGGCCGGCGCTTGTGCTTGACGCAACATGTTTCTATCCGGAGTCCGGCGGGCAGCCGTGGGACAAAGGAACCATCGACGGCGTCGAGGTCCTCGAGGTGGTCGACATCGACGGCGTCATCCTCCACGTCCTCGCCCGCGATGTGACGGGTCCCGGAGTTCACGGCCGGATCGACTGGCCGACGCGGTTTGACCGGATGCAGCAGCACACGGGACAGCACATCCTTTCCCAGGCCTTTTTCGAGGTGCTGAGAGGGGAGACTCTGGGCTTCCATCTCGGTCCCGCGGTCTCGACGCTCGAAATCGGTTTGGCCGCGATATCCGACGAGGCCATCGCCGGAGTCGAGGACCGGGCCAACGCGGTTGTCTGGGAAGACAGGGAGATCAAGACCTATTTCGTGCCGGAGGAGAGAATTCAGGAAGTGCCTCTTCGCCGGCCTCCGAAAAAGCAGGGGCTCCTTCGTGTCGTCGAAGTCGACGGCTTCGATTACTCGGCCTGCGGAGGCACGCACTGCCGCCGGTCGGGAGAGATCGGGCTGATCAAGACGACGGGGCTGGAAAAAATCCGCGGCCATGTCCGCTTCGATTTCCTGTGCGGCGGCCGAGCCCTCGCCGATTACAGGCACAAGGACCGTGAACTGCGCCGCCTCGCCGGGCTTTTTTCCTCTTCGGACAAGGACATGATGGGCCAGGTGGAACGATTGACCGCCGACTTCAAAGGGTTGAAAAAAAAGGCCAAGAAGCTCGAAGAGCGGGTTGCCGGCTTTGACGCGCAAGAGATCATCCGCCGGGCCCAGGGCAAGATCATTGCCGAGGTGCTGTCGGACAAGACCCCGGACGAGGCGCGCTTCCTGGCCCTCAACGTTGTCCGAAGCGGCGAATTCGCGGTCCTCTACGGCGTTGCCGGGGAGAACCAGGATCACCTCATTTTCGCCCGCTCCGACGGGCTGACCGCCGACCTTCGAGGCCTGATCCCGCCGGTCGCGGCGGTGGCGGTGGTCAAGGGCGGCGGGGGACCATCCCTTGTGGAACTCGTAACCGCCGAGAAAAACAAGCTCGGTCCGATGGTCGAGGCGGCTCGGGCGTGGCTCGAGGTGCACGACGAAAAACTGAAGCCGGGGACGCGCTGAGAAGATCCGTGGGCTCGCGCCGCCCCGCGGCGTTTGGTGACAAAGAGGGAACAGGCGATGAAAAAAATCGTGGTCGTCGGCAGTTCCAATACCGATATGATCATCCGGGTGCCGCACCTTCCGAAGCCGGGTGAAACGATCCTGGGCGGCGAGTTCTCCATGGCGCCGGGCGGCAAGGGTGCGAACCAGGCCGTCGCGGCGGCCCGAGCGGGGGGGCGCGTGACGCTCGTCGCACGCGTCGGTGACGACGTGTTCGGACGGCAGGCCCTCCGCAATTTCAAAGCCGACGGCATCGACACGAGTTTCGTCATTCGTGACGACGCGGCGCCGTCCGGCGTCGCTCTGATCAATGTGGCCGATGACGGCGGGAACGCGATCTCCGTTGCCTCCGGAGCCAACGCGCTTCTGTCGACCGGCGACATAAAGCAGTCGGCGGCTGCGTTTTCCGGAGCTGAGATTGTCTTGATGCAGCTTGAAATCCCTCTCCCCACGGTCCGGGCTGCCGCCCACGCTGCGAGGCGCCGTGGGATTCCGGTCATTCTCAATCCAGCGCCGGCCTGCCCGCTCGGTGACGAAATCCTCGGCCAAGTGTCCGTCCTCACGCCGAACGAGTCGGAAGCCGAGCTGCTGACAGGAATCAAGGTCAGGAAGGGACCGGACGCCAAGCGTGCGGCTGCCATTCTCCGCGGCCGGGGGCCCCGCCTCGTCGTCATCACGCTTGGGGAAAAGGGATGCTACGCGGCAGGCCAGGATTTCGAAGGCCTGGTGCCTGCATTCAAGGTCCGCCCCATCGACACTACGGCCGCCGGTGATGTGTTCAACGGCGCCCTGGCCGTAGCCCTGGCCGAGCCGATGGCGCTGGCCGCTGCCCTCCGCTTCGCCTCGGCCGCCGCGGCGCTTTCGGTGATGAAGCTCGGCGCCCAGCCATCGGCCCCGACTCGAGCCGAGATCGAAAAGCTTCTTGGCCGGAACAACAGCGCCTGAAGTGAGGGCCGCGGCGAAAAAGAAAGGCTATTCCGTCGACGTTCGTTTCTGCGGGAATCCCGCTGGGTGCGGTTATGAACGCAGCCGGGGCGGCCCTTTTCAGTTCTGCTCAAGCCTAGGGCGAGGATTCCTTCGGCGTCTGAAAAGCTGAATCCCGGGGGAGGGATGTCGCGGGGCTGGAGACAATTGCTGGGTCTGATTACTCGTATCTCAGCGACACGATCGGGTCCATGCGGGCGGCTTTTTGGGCCGGAAAGATGCCGAACGAAACGCCGATGGCGAGCGAAACGCCCAGACCGAGGAACACCGACCAGAGCGTAACGGCGGCCGGCAGCGGTGTCGCCACCCGCACGAGGAGGGCGATGCCGAATCCGATCAGGACGCCGATCAGGCCCCCCAAACCCGTCAGGACCACCGCCTCGATCAGAAACTGCTTGAGGATGTCGGCCGAGCGCGCCCCGATGGCCTTGCGGATGCCGATCTCGCGGGTCCGCTCTTTGACCGACACCAGCATGATGTTCATGACCCCGATGCCGCCGACCAGGAGGCCGATCGACGAAATGGCGATCATAACCAGGAAGGCTGCGCCCGTCAGCTGCTTGTAGAGGCTGACCAGGGTGTCCGTAGTCATGATGGCGAAGTCATTGGGCTTGCCGTAACTGACTTTTCGCCGCACGCGCATGACTTCGGTGATCTGCTGAATGGTCGCGTCGAGCGTTCCGGAATCCTTCGGTACGGCGATGATCTCGATCCGGTCTTTCTCATACGCGAAATACTTGGCGAGCGTTGTGATGGGGAAGGCGACGAAATTATCCCGGCTCTGCCCGAACATCTGGCCTCTTTTGTTAAGGACGCCGATCACCGTGAAACTCTCCGGGCCGACGCGGATGTCTTTTCCGATCGGGGTGACGTTCGGGAACAAGCTGTCGGCGAGCTCCGAGCCGAGGATGCACACCCGTGATTTGTGAGTGATCTCCGCCTCGGTGATGAAGCGGCCCAGCTTGGGCAGGAAGACCGACATGACCTGCGGCCACTTGTCGTCGATGCCCATGATCGAGGCGTTGTCGACCTTGGCGTTCATAAACTTGATCTCGACGGGCTGGAAAACGCTGACCTGGGCGCTGACGGTGACCGCCCTGACGAGGGAGCATCCCTTCTCGATGGCCTTGGCGTCGTCGAATGTCAGATCCTTCCGGGTCCGCATCTCCTCGCTCATGCGGCCCATCTGGGCCGGCTCGTACTTCATGATGGCGATGATGTCGGAACCGACCGACTGGAGCTCCCGCATGAAGGACTGGTTGAGACCCTGGATGACCGAGACCATGCCGATGACCGTCATGACGCCGATGATGATGCCCAGAGTGGTCAGGAACGAGCGAAGCTTATGCGTCCGAAGGGAGTCGACGGCCATGCCGAAGATTTCGCGCATGAGCTGGAGTCTCATTGCTCGGACCTCAAGGCCTCGACCGGGTCGAGTTTGGCGGCGCGGTTGGCGGGATAAATGCCGAAGAACAGGCCGATCGACCACGACATGACAATGGCCAGGGCGATGGACGACGGTTCGATGCTCGACGGCATGGACGTGGCCGCCGAAACGCCTTTGGCCGCCAGAAAACCGAGGAAGATGCCGAAGACGCCGCCCATCGCGGAAATAACCGATGACTCGATAAGGAACTGGAAGAGGATGTCCTTGCGGCGGGCGCCGACGGCCATGCGGATCCCGATCTCTTTGGTGCGCTCCGAGACGGACACGAACATGATGTTCATGATGACGATCCCGCCGACGATGAGAGCGATCGAGGAAATCGCGATCATGGCGAAATAGATGCCCGACGTGGCACTCTTGTAAAACTGGATGAAGGTTTCGGAGGTGGCGATGGAGAAGTCATCGGGGTCCTTGTACGAGCGTTTTCGCCACGCCCGGAGGATGGTCCGAACTTCTTCCTGGGCGGCGACCATCTGCTCCTGCGACGCCGTGTGGATATTGATGCTGAGAGAACGCCTTGAACCGTACACTTTCATGAACGTCGTGATCGGGATACGGACGTAATTGTCCTGGCTGAAGCCCAGAAGCTTGCCGACCTTCTTGCCAACGCCGATGATCTGAAAGTTCTCGGTGCCGACTTTGATCCAGCGTCCAATGGGGTCGAACGTCGGATAGAGTTTCTCCACGACGTCGGCGCCGATGATACAGACCGCGCGCGAATTCGTCTCGTCCTGGCGTTGAATGTGGCGGCCGCTGTCGAGTTCGAGAACCGAACCGATTTCGTGGTCCAGGTAGGTCACGCCGCGGACTTCAGTATTTTTTAAGGACTGGTTGCCGAACTTGACGGTCTGCTCGGTGCTTGCGGAGGCCCCGATGAGGTCGCAGGAGCGGCACCGCTCGCGGAGAAGCTGGACTTCGGTCAAGGTCAAGTCCTTCCGCTTCATCTGCTCCCGGAATTGCTTGAGAGACGTGCCGATCATCGAGAATTTCTGGACGGAGAAGTCGTTCGCGCCGTAGAACGACATCTTGGTATAGACGTAGTTGTTCAATCCCTGGATGATGGAAACGACGGCGATGATCGTCAGAACCCCGATGACGATTCCCAGCAGGGTCAAAAAGGTCCTCAATTTGTTGGACCTGAGCGAGAGCCAGGCCATGGATAGAGATTCTCGAACCTGCAGTTTAGCCATGGTTTAACTGTCTATTCTACACGAATTATACGGAGCCGTGAATAAAAGGTTCAGCATGAAGGAAGGCTTCAATGGCTTGACAGCCTCGGGCGCGGGAAAGATAATAGCCGCAAGAAACAGATTCCCCGAAAAACGAGGATCAGCATGCCCGGCAAAAATACGACTGGATCACCCGCTGAAATAAGCGTCGCCTGTGTCTATTTTACCGCCCCCGGGCCGCAGAACACCGAGCGGACTCTCGAAGCGGCGGCCAAACGAGCCCGCGAACTCGCGCTCACGCATGTCCTCGTGGCGACATCCTCCGGGACGACGGGCGTCAGGGCCCTGGCCCATTTCGAGCCGCGCATGCTCATCGTGGTGACTCACTCCGCCGGGTTCTCGGGATCCAACATCCAGGAACTCGAGCCCGATAACCGCCGCCGCCTGGAGGAGGCCGGGGCCCGGATTCTGACGGCGCAGCACGCGTTCGGGGGCGTTGGGCGCGCCGTCCGGAAAAAGTTCGGGACCTATCAGATTGACGAACTGATGGCCTCGACGCTCCGCACGCTCGGGCAAGGAACCAAGGTCGCGATCGAAATCTGCCTGATGGCCGCCGACGCCGGAATCGTTCCGGTGGGGGAGCCCTGCATCGCCATCGGCGGGACCGGAACGGGGGCCGATACGGCCGTCGTCCTGCGGCCGGCCAATGCCCAGACTTTTTTTGACCTCAGGGTCATGGAGATTCTGGCCAAGCCCCGCTGATCCACGAGGATTTCAAGGAGAGTGACCATGGCTAAGATAATGCGGCCCGCCGTTCGATACGCCGCTGTTCCGGTTTTCGTGCTTCTTCTCGCCTCACACGGGCTCGCCGTAACGGGCTTTTATCTCGGGTTCTTGGGCGGCTGGGCCCAGGAGAAGGCGAAGTTCGAGAACATCCAGTTCAATACGGATACGTCCTTCATCTACGGGGTCAGGGCCGGCGTCCGTATCTCAACTGTGGCGGTCGAAATCGCCTATGCCCAAGTCGCCCACAACCTGAACCCGTCGAACCCCGTCCAAACATGGCCGGGTCGGGACGTCGATTATAACTATGTCGGCGTCAATCTCCGCTGGATCATCCCCGTGTTCTTCCTCAATCCCTATCTCACCGGCGGCCTCGGCTACTATACGGCCGATCTCGAGTCGCTCGAACGCAAACGCGATGCCGGCTTTAATATCGGGGCCGGGATTGAGATCATGCTTGGACGGACCTTCGCGCTCGTCGCCGAAGGAAAATTCCACACGGTTCATTTCGATTTGACGGGCGGCGAGATCGGGACGCTCAAACTCGACCACGTGACAATCACCGGCGGGCTCAATATCTATTTCTGAGCCGGTGGGGAGTTTCTCTCATGGATGTTCGACTCAACAAATTCCTCGCCCACGCCGGGGTCTGTTCACGGCGGGAGGCCGACCGTTTCATTGAGACGGGACGTGTCCGGGTCAACGGGCTCGTCGTGGACGAACTTGGACTGAAAATCGATCCCTCCCGCGACCGGGTGGACGTGGATGGACGAAAAGTCCGGCCGGCGCAAGAAAAGCCCGTCTACCTTCTCCTCTACAAACCCCGGGGCAGCGTTGTCACGGTCAAGGACCCCTTCGGCCGGCCGACGGTGATGGACCTCTTGCCGAAGCTGGCAACCCGGATTTACCCCGTGGGGCGGCTCGATGCCGACAGCGAGGGGGCGCTTCTTTTCACCAATGACGGCGATACGGCGTACCGCTTGACACACCCCAAGCACGAAATCGGGAAAACCTATGACGTGCGCATCGAGGGGGAGCCGGCCGCCGAAGACCTGGACAAGCTGCGCCACGGAATTTTTCTTGAAGGTCGGAGAACCGCTCCGTCGGTCATCCGCGTCGTCAAGCGGCTCGGGCGCCGGACGATTCTGCGCGTCCAAATCCGCGAGGGGCGGAAGCGGGAAATCCGGAAGATGTTCGAAGCCCTGGGCCATCCCGTCGAGCGGCTGCTCCGTGTCGATTTTGCAGGCCTGACGCTCGCCGGGCTGAAGTCCGGGCAGTGGCGCCAGCTGACGGCCAAAGAAGCGGAGAAGATCAGAGCGATGGGCCGGTAGCCCCGTCCCCCGTTACGCCGCGCCGCCTTTACGCTGGTCTTCGCCTTCCGCGAAGGTCTTCCAGCGCAGGGCCAGCCTCTCGAGCTCCTGGTCCACCAGGAAGTTGACGGTTCCTTCCTCGAACGTCCCGGCCGCCCCGGCCGCGCCCGCCTCGATGCCCGTCAAGATTTCGATGCCTTCGCTGATTGTCTTGACGGGATAGATGTGGAATTTCCCGTCGCGGACGGCATCCACGACGTCGAACCGGAGCATAAGGTTATCGACATTCTGATGAGGGATCATGACGCCCTGCGCCCCCGTCAGGCCTTTGGCCCGGCAGACATCGAAGAAGCCTTCGATTTTCTCGTTGACGCCGCCGATCGGCTGGATTTCCCCCTTCTGGTTGAGAGATCCGGTGACGGCGATGTCCTGCCTCAACGGCAGGCCGGAGAGGCTGGACAGGATCGCGTAGACTTCGGTCGAAGAGGCGCTGTCGCCGTCGACTCCCCCGTACGACTGCTCGAAGGCGATCGAGGCGGAAAGGGCGAACGGTTTATCTTTCGCATATTGGCCGCGAAGGTAGCCGCCGAGGATGAGAACGCCCTTGTTGTGCGTCGGCCCGCTCATCTCGGCTTCGCGTTCGATATTGATGACGCCGGCCCGGCCCATGGCCGTCCGGGCCGTTATCCGGGTCGGCTTGCCGAACATGAACTGACCCATATCGTATACCGAAAGACCGTTGACCTGGCCGACCACGGCGCCTTCGGTGTCGATCATGATGGTCCCTTCTTCGATCATCTCCTGGATCTTGGCCTCGATCAGGCCGACCCGTGCAAAGCGCTCCCGGACCGCCGTTTCGACATCGGCGCGGCTGACGACGGTCCGGCCGCCTTTCGACGCCCAGTAGCTGGATTCGCGGACAACGTCGGCGATCACATGGAACCGCGTGGAGAGCTTCCCCTGTCGCCCGGTGACCCTCGCGGCGTACTCCATGAGCGCGCCGATCCCGTCCTTGTCCATCGGCAGAAGCTTGTCTTCGTCGCTGATCTTTTTGATGAAGCGCACATAGTCCCCGATGGCCTGGGAGTCTTTCTTCATTTCGGAATCGAACTCGGCTTTGATCTTGAAGATCTTCTTGAAGTCGTCGTCTTGAAAGTAGAGAAGGTTGTAGATGAAGGCATCGCCGATCATAACGACCTTGACGTCGCTCTTAATGGCCTCCGGTTTGATCCGGGAGCTTGAGAAGAAATACATCGAGAGATAGTTCTGGATCTCGAAGCTTTGATTCCTAAGCGTCCTCTTGAGTGTCGTCCAGACTCCCGGCTCGACCAAGGCGTCCAGGGCGTTGATGACGAGGTATCCTCCGTTGGCCTTAAGGAAAGAGCCGGCCTTGATCATCGTGAAATCGGTCATCCCGAGGCCCATCCGGGAATAGACGTATTCGATCGAACCGAACAGGTTAGTGTAGGTCGGGTTGGTTTCCATAATGACCGGAGCGCCCTTCAGGTCCGAATTGTCCACCAGAAGATTGACCCGGTAGTCGTGGAGCTCGTCGACTTCCTCCTTCGGTTTCTCTTCCTTTTTCTGGTTTTTAAAGAGGTCGATCGTTTTGACGAGGTTCTGCTCCACCTCGGAGAGGTAGGCCTCGATCTTGGGCGAGGCAAAGTCCTTTCGGATGTCGTCGATGCCGCCTTTGATGATCGGGGCGATGGACTCCTCGTCCCACTTCTTGAGAAGGTTCCGCGTCTCTTCGTCGATCTCCTTGAGCTTTTCGAAGAGGTCCTCGAGCTCCGTCGTCAGTTTATCGTAGCGGGTCCGGAGCTTCTCGAGGGTTTCTTTCGGAACTTTTTTTTCTTTGACCAGTCCCTCCAGTTTGTTGAAGGGGGTCGGCTGCCCGTCGATGACGGGAATGAGGTCCGGGCGCGTGAAGATCCCCATCTGCACCTGGATCATCGAAAAGCCCTCCTCGGCGGCTTTCTCTTCGAAGTGCTGAAGCAGCTCACGTTCCTTTTTCTGGCCGGACTCGATGTATCCGTCGCGCTTTTCCGTGTAATAGGGGCTCTTCAAAAGGTTGGGGATGCCCACCTTGAGCATGTCGATGAGTTTGCTCATCGCTTGGGTGAAGAGCTTCCCGCGTCCCGCCGGGACGGTGATCAGGACCGGCTCGTCGGGGTACTTGAAGTTGTTGACATAGAGGATATCGTCCGGGATCTTTTGACCCTTCTCAAGCTGTTCCAGAAGCTGCTTGATGGAGGTCGTCCGGCCGGTGCCGACCATGCCGGTGACGAAGATGTTGTAGCCGAGGCTCTTGATGTCGAGGCCGGTCTGGATGGCCTTGAGGGCCCTCTCCTGGCCGATGATGTCGCAGCACGCTTCGACTTCATTGCTTGAAGAAACGGGAATGTCGTCGCCGCAGCAGGTCCAACGCAGCCGATCAACAGCGAGCTCTTGGAAGCCGGTCTTCGTTTTCATAATCCTCTTTCCCTCCCAGCTCTGTGGAATCCCTTGCTCGTATCAAACTACCACAAACTGCTCGTTTCCTCAACCCGGCCCCGCCGTCCCGGGCCGAGCCCGGGAGCCTTTCTTTTTGGTGCAAAACACGGCGACATCTGATAAAATAAGGCCAATCCGAACCCGGAGTTATGCCACGATGAGCGCCGTCGAAATCAGGAAGGTCCAGTCGAAGCGCGACCTCAGGAATTTCATCCGTTTTCCTTGGCAGGTCTACGCGGGCGACCCGAATTGGGTGCCCCCCCTGATCATGGAGATGAAGGACAAGCTCAATCGGCGCAAGCACCCCTTTTTCGAGCACGGCGAGGCCGATTATTTCCTCGCCTTTCGGGGCGAGGAACTCACGGGGCGCGTCGCCGCGATCATTGACAGAAGCCATAACACCCGGCACCACGAAAATACGGCCTTTTTCGGCCTGTACGAAAGCCGCAACGATCCTGAGACCGCCCACGCCCTCCTGGATGCGGCGGCGGCCTGGGGTATTGAACGGGGTATGGACACCATTCGAGGGCCGATGAATTTTTCGTTGAACGACGAGTGCGCTTTTCTCCTGGAGGGCTTCGACCAGCCGCCGGTCGTCATGATGCCCTACAACCCGCCTTATTACCTCGAGCTCATGGAACAATGCGGCCTGGCCAAGGCGAAGGACCTTTATGCCTTCCGGAAGGGCGAGACCCGGCAGCTATCGGCCAGAACCGCCGACTTCATGGAACGTCTGAAAACCTCGCACTCCTTCACGTTCCGCAAGGTCACCAAGGCCACTCTCATGGCCGACGCCCTGAACATCGTCAGGATTTACAATGACGGCTGGAAGAATAACTGGGGGTTCGTGCCGTGGACGGAGAGCGAGATGAAGCATATGGCCAAGAACCTGGGTCAGTTCGCCGACCTGGACTTGGTCCTCTTCGCCGAGCACGAAGGGAAGACCATCGGCTTCGCCTTCGCTCTGCCCGATTTCAACCAGCTCTTCATCAAAATGAACGGCCGGCTGTTTCCGTTTGGGATTTTCAAGTTCCTGGCCGGCCGGCGCAAGGTCACAGGGGTTCGGGCCCTCGTCTTCGGCGTCATCCCTGAGTACATGCGCACCGGCCTGGCGTACCTTTTGTACGACGAGTTCGAGAAATCGATCCTCGCCAAGGGCTACCACTGGTGCGAACTGTCCTGGCAGCTTGAAGACAACGACGCGATCAACCGTTTCGCGGCCTCGATCGGCGCCGTTATCAACAAGAAATACCGGATTTTTGAGAAAAGAATCACACCCGTAGGAGCGTGAGGGATATGAAAACATTTCAAGGGAAACTCTTAGCTAAGGGTTTTAAGATCGGAATCGTTGTCAGCCGCTTCAACAGTTTCATTTCCGACCGCCTTCTCGAAGGCGCCATGGAGGCCCTGCAGAAGATGGGCGCTCAGGACGCGGACCTGAGCGTCTACAAGGTTCCCGGCTCGTTTGAGGTGCCGCTTGTGGCCAAGAAAATCGCCAAGGCTAAAGCCGCCGACGGCATCCTCTGCATCGGAGCTCTGATCCGCGGCGACACGCCCCATTTCGATTTCCTCAGCGCCGAGGTCACCAAGGGCCTGGCCCAAATCGCCATGGAAGACGGCGTCCCGGTTTCATTTGGGATCCTGACCGTCGATACCGTGGAGCAGGGAATCGAAAGGGCCGGCACCAAGGCCGGCAACAAGGGCTATGACGCGGCCCTCGCCCTCGTCGAGACCCTGAATTTGATCAAGGAGTCGGGTCTCCGCTGACCGCGGGCGACGGTACGCACCATGGGGAAACGTAGGAAAGCGCGGGAGTGCGCCCTCCAAATCCTGTTCCAGATCGAGTTCAACACGTCCGACCCGCGCGAGCTCGTCCAGGACTACTGGACCCATCAGAAGACCACACCGGACGTCCGGACCTATGGAGAATGGCTCGTGGACACGATCCTGGCCAGGCGGCCCGAGATTGACCAAGCCATTCAGGCGTCTTCCAAGAACTGGAGGCTGGCTCGCATGGCCGTCGTCGACCGGACCCTCCTGCGGATTGCCGTCAGCGAGCTCCTCTACGAGCCGACGCTGGCGCCGGCCATCGTGATCAACGAGGCCATCGAAATCGCCAAACGGTACGGTGGACAGGAGTCCGCGACATTTATCAACGGCGTTCTCGATGCCGTCAGCCGCCGCCTCAAGCTGCCGCTTTCGCCGCGGCCTGAAAACGATAAAGAAGGACATCATGAGCAAGAAAGAGGAGACCCTCCAAAAAGGTCAGGAAACGGCGCCGCCCGCTGAGCACGACACTGACCAGGAAGTCGCGCGCCGTGAAAAGCTCCGCCGTCTGGCCGAGGCGGGTATCGCCGTCTTCCCCTACAGGGGCGCCCCCGCCCAGGCCATCCATAACGTCGTCGGCGCGTACTCCCGGCTGTCCAAGGAAGAGCTTGAAGAAAAGAAACAGGCTGTGGAGGTCGCCGGCCGGATCCTGTCTATTCGAAAGATGGGCCGGGCGACGTTCTTCCACCTTTCCGACGGCCGATCCAGGCTTCAGGCCTATCTCCGCGAAGACGTGGCCGGGGCCCCGGCCTACGAGCTCTTTGCCCTTTTCGACATCGGCGATGTCGTCTCGATTCGCGGGACGCTGTTCAAGACGAGGACGGGCGAGCTGACCGTCCTTTGCGATTCCGTCACGTTCCTGGCCAAGGCGCTGCATCCGCTGCCGGAAAAGTGGCATGGCCTGCAGGATATCGAGATTCGGTACCGGAAGCGCTATCTCGATCTCATCATGAACCCCGAGGTCGGGGACGTCTTCCGGCTGCGCAGCGCCATCGTAGCCTTTATCCGGCGCTTCTTCGACTCGAGGGGATACATCGAAGTCGAGACGCCGATGATGCACACGATTCCGGGAGGCGCCCTGGCCAAGCCCTTCAAAACCTTCCATAATGCCCTCGGCCTGGAGCTTTACCTGCGGATCGCTCCCGAGCTCTATCTGAAGCGGCTCGTCGTCGGCGGATTGGACAAGGTCTATGAGATCAACAGGAGCTTCCGCAATGAAGGGATCGACGCGCAGCACAACCCGGAATTCACGATGCTTGAATTCTATGAGGCCTACAAGGACTACGGCGACATGATGGAGATGACCGAAGAGCTGCTGACCGGGATGGTGTCCAGCCTCCTCGGCAAGGAGGACGTCACCTTCGGCGAGCAGACGATTTCTTTCAAGCGTCCGTACAAGCGGCTGAAGTTCATGGAGGCCCTTGTCTATTACAGCGGGCTCGCGCCCAGCCGTTTTGACGACCGGAAGGGCGTTATCGCTTTCGCCGAAACCCTGGCTCCGGACAAGAAGCCGCTCACTTGGGGGAAGGCCCTCGACGTGCTCTTCGACCGGTTCGTCAAGGACGCCATCGTCCAGCCGACGTTCATCACGAATCCGCCCAAGGAGATTTCGCCTCTGGCCAAGGCCGCGCGAGACAACCCGGAGGAGGCCGAGCGATTCGAGCTCCTGGCGGCCGGCATGGAAATCGCCAACGCTTTCTCCGAGCTCACCGACCCTGCCGAGCAGAAAGCCCGGTTCGAGGAGCAGGCCAAAGAGAAAAAAAAGGGGGACGAGGAATCCCACGCCCTGGACATGGATTATGTGGAAGCCCTGGAATATGGACTGCCCCCGACGGGAGGGGAGGGCATCGGCATCGACCGCCTGACGATGATTCTCGCCAACAGGAGGTCGATCCGCGAGGTCATCCTCTTCCCGCTCCTCAGGCCGCGGTGAGGCTTAGCCTATGACGTTCGAGTTGTTTGTCGCCCGGCGCTACCTGACGGCCAGGAGGAAGCAGGCGTTCATCTCCGTCATCACGTCCATCTCTGTCCTGGGCGTCATGATCGGCGTCGCAGCCCTGGTCATCGCCATTGCCCTGATCACCGGGTTCCAGGAGGACGTCCAGGCCAAGATCCTCGGGGCGACATCTCATATCATGATCTCCGACATCTCCGGAGAGGGTTTGGCCGATTTTCCGGCCGTCGAAGCAAAAGTCCGTTCTGATAAAAGCGTCGAGGCCGTGACGCCCGTCGTCTATAACACCGTGCTCCTCACGGGCACGGCCAAGACGACGGGGGCCTACCTAAAGGGCCTGGACTTTAACAAGGAAAAGCCGTCCGCCCTCTGGTTGCGGCAACTCGAGGCCGGGCGCATCCCAGAGCCCGGCGGCGCTCGTGAAGGGATTCTTCTCGGACGCGAAATCGCCTTCGATATCGGCGCCCAGGTGGGGGACGTGATCGATGTGGTGACCGCTTCATCGACGCTGTCGCCGATGGGCCTCTTCCCGAAGCGGAAGAGATTTACCGTCACGGGAATCTTCAATACCGGGCTTTACGAGTTCGACAGGACCACGGCCCTGGTCTGGTTGCCCACCGCCCAGAAGCTGTTCGGCCTCGAAGGGCGGGTGAGTTTTCTCCAGGTCAAGCTCCGTAATATTTTCGACGCCCCGGCCGTCGCCCAGAGGATCAGGATCGCGCTGCCTCCGACCGTCTATGTAACGACATGGATGGAACTCAACCGGAATCTGTTTTCCGCCCTGAAGCTCGAGAAGAACATCATGTTCCTGACCATCACCCTGATCGTGATCGTGGCCGCCTTGAACATCATCGCCACGCTGATCCTGATGGTCATGGAAAAAACGCGGGACATCGGCGTCCTTATGGCCATGGGCGCAACCCCCGGGAGCGTCCGCCGTGTGTTCTTCTACCAGGGGGCCATGATCGGCGTCTTCGGAACGAGCCTGGGCGTTGTCCTGGGCCTGGCCTGGTGCTGGCTGGCCAATACCTTTGAGCTCATAAAAATCCCTGTGGACATCTATCAGATTTCCTACGTGCCTTTCAGGCTCAGGCCGTTGGACCTTCTGCTCATCGTCGGCGTGACGCTGGCCATCAGTTTTGTCTCGACGCTCTTTCCGGCCCGCCGCGCCTCCAAGATCGATCCGGTCGTGGCATTGAAATATGAGTGAGATCGTTCTCAGGGCCGAGAATCTGGGGAAAACCTACCCCCTGCCCAAGGGGGTTTTCCGCGTCTTTGAGGGCCTTGATTTCAACCTCGAAAAAGGGGACTTGGCCGCCGTCATGGGCGCCTCCGGGGTCGGCAAAACGACCCTCCTCAACATGTTGGGTGCGCTGGACAAGCCTTCGGAGGGCAAAGTGCTCCTGGCCGGAGAGGACCTGTTCGGCCACACGGAGGAAGAGATCGCCCAAATCAGGAACCGCCGCATCGGTTTCGTTTTCCAGTTTTATCATCTTCTTCCGGAATTCTCAGCCCTGGAGAACGTCAGCTTTCCCCTCCTCATCCAGGGGCTGCGGAAGAAAGAGGCCTTTGACAGGGCCCTTGCGATCCTGAAAGAGGTGTCCCTGGAGGATAAGGCGCCTTTCCGGCCCAGCCAGTTGTCCGGCGGCGAACAACAACGGATCGCGATTGCCCGGGCTCTGGCCGCGGAACCCGACATCCTGCTGGCCGACGAGCCCACGGGGAACCTGGACTGGAAATCCGGCGAGCAGATCCTCCGGCTGATCCTCGACCTCCACGCGAAAAGGGGTCTTTCGTCGATCATCGTTACGCACAACGAGAAGATTGCCAAGTACTGTCACAAGCTTTACCTGATGGAAGCGGGCGAACTGAAACTTTTGTCTCTCCCTCCGAGTTAAAGTCTAAGTGAGGTTCCCCTCGCGCGTTCCAACCGGCCCGGCCACGGCGGCGGTGTCTTTGAAAAATGTCAGACAATATGATATAAGGAAACGCATTATGAAAAAGTTTTTCCTCGTCCTGCTGCTCGCGCTGACCCCCGCCGTTCTGTGCGCTCAGGAAATCCTGGAGAAAATCGATATCGTCGGCAATGAACGGATCACTCGGGAAACCATCACCTACTACCTGTCGAGCAGGGAGGGAGGCTTTTTCAGCGAAGACCAAGTCCGGCGCGATTTTCGCGTCCTGTGGTCCACAGGCTTTTTCTCCGACATCAAGGTCGAGCAGACGTCGGGAAGCCGCGGGGTCGTCCTCAAGTTCACGGTCGAAGAGAACCCCATGGTCCGGTCGATCGTCTACAAAACCGGAAAACGCCTCAAGGAAAACGACATCGTCAGCAAGCTCAAGGAAAAGGACCAGAATGTCCTGGCCTATTCCTATTACAGTCCCTACAAGCTGCAAAAGATCAAGGACACGATCAACGACCTCCTGTCCGAGAAGGGCCTTCTGGCCGCCAAGGTGGAAACGGAGCTCCGCAAGCAGGGCAAAAATGACGTCGAGGTCCTGATCCGGATCGACGAGGGACCGAAAGTCCGCGTCGGAGACGTGGCCTTCGAGGGCATCACCAAGCTCCCGGCGAGCGATCTTGTCTGGGCCATGAAAGACAACCGGCCTCATACGCTGTTCAATTGGATCGCCGGCAAGGACGTCTACAAACAGAACAAGGTCAAGGACGACATCGACGGGATCAAGAAGAAGTTCCAGGAACACGGATATATGGAAGCGACCGTCGGCCCGGCCCGGGTCGAACCCATCTCGGGAAGGACAATCCTTGGGAAAAAGCAGCAGATGATGCGCCTCGTCATTCCCGTCAACCCCGGTTATCTCTACCGGGCCGGGGAGGTCAAGATCGAGGGGAACAAGGCCTTCAAGGGCCCGGGCGTCCGGATGATGGTCAAGATCCAGAAGGGGGACATCTACAGCACCAAGGCCCGTGAAAAGGCCATCAAGGATATCGGGGAGTTGTACCAGAATTTCGGCTACATCTATGCCCAGATCGTGCCCGTCGAGAATTTGGACCCCAAGAACAAGGTCGTCAACGTCACGTTCAACGTCTACGAAAACGAAATCGCCTACCTCCACCGGCTGGAGTTCAGGGGCAATAACTACACCAAGGACAAGGTCATCCGCCGGGAAATGCTCCTTCGTGAAGGCGACCGGTTCAGCCTGGCCATGTTCAAAGACAGCGTTCTGCGGATCAAGCAGCTCGGCCTCGTGGAGGTGGACAAAGATCCCGACATCAAGCCCAGTGCCGACGACCCGACCAAGATGGACGTCACGGTCAACGTCAGAGAGATGCAGCGGAACAACTTGCAGTTCACCGCGGGCTACAGCGGTTACGAAGGGACCTTCATCGCCTTCAGCTACTCCACGGTGAACTTTCTCGGCGCGGGAGAGAACCTCGATTTTACGGCGCAGACCGGAAAGCGCGTGAGAAATTTCTCCTTTGGGTTCACCGAGCCCTATATTTTCGATCAGCCCCTGACGACCGGCTTCAACATTTACGACCGGTACATCAACTACCCCCAGCTCTACAACCAGACGACAAGAGGCGTGGACTTTACTCTCGGGGCAAGGATCCTGGGCTATTGGCGGGCGAACGTCACCTACACCATCCAGTTCATCAACGCCGGCTACCCTGAAGGCAGCCCGGCCGATCCGAGTTCCTCGAACTATGACCCGACGTATTCGACCCTGTTTTACGGCACGGGCACTTTTCACGAAGATTCCATCACGCCGACGATCTACCGATCGACGATCGACAGCCCCCTGACGCCGTCGCGGGGCACGTCCTATTCCGCCTCCCTGAAATACGCCGGCTCGTTCTTCGGCGGCGATATCAACCTGGTGAAGCCTTCCCTCGATTTCGCCCATTACCAGCCTTTTGTCGCCAATCACACTATCGGAATCCATGTGCAATACCAGTACCTCAAGGCCCTCAACGACAGCAAGGTCCCGTACTGGGAGAAATTCTACCTGGGTGGCGAGCGGTCTATCCGCGGCTACGAAGTCTACTCCATCGGTCCCCGGACTGCGAGCGGCGGCATCCTGGGCGGCGACAAGTCCCTCGTGCTCAACGCGGAGTATATCATCCCGGTCGGCGGGCCTCTGTACGCCATCTTCTTCTATGATGTCGGCAACACCGTTCTGTACAGCGAAAAATTCCTCTGGAAGGACATGTACTCCTCCACGGGCTTCGAGGCGCGCGTTTTCGTTCCCGCCCTGAGAGTCCCATTCCGGCTGATCTTCGCCTATAACAACAAGAAAATCTTTACGGATACGTCGAACTTCGCTTTTCGGTTCGCGGTCGGCACAACGTTCTAACTTTTCCGGCTCCGGCCGCCCGGCGAGGCGATGGAGAGAGGTTGGCCCGTGATCAATATCGAAAAAATATTAAAATTCCTGCCGCACCGCTTCCCGTTTCTCCTCGTCGACAGGGTGCTCGCCCTGGAGCCGGGAAAATCCATTGTGGCGCTGAAGAATGTGACCTGCAACGAGCAGTTCTTTCAGGGACATTTCCCCGAATGGAAGATCATGCCCGGCGTTCTAATCATCGAAGCAGTCGCTCAGGCCGGAGGGATTCTGCTCTTCAACTCCATTCCGGACCCGGAACGCAAGTTCGTCGTCCTGAGCAAAGTGGACAAGTGCAAGTTTAAAAGGATGGTCACGCCCGGCGATCAGGTGCGGCTCGAAGTGGAATGGATCAGGCTGAAGGGCCGCATCATCCACATGCGAGGCAGGGCGCTCGTTGACGGCGAAGTGGCTACCGAAGGCGAGATCTTCGCCACCATTCTCGACAGGGACGACCTCGCCGCTCCCGATTGACGCTCGAAGCGGACGCGGAACTTACTTGCCGCTTAAAAAGAGCGAATCCTCGAGATTGGTATTGAACGTGACCTTGGTCACGGTTATCTTGGCGAAATCGGCGCCGTCCTGAACGATCCGGCTTGCGAACGCGACCTGCGTTTCCCCAACTTTTCTGTAATCGTTCGGGTAGCTTTCACTCTTGACCTCGGCTCCGGCCTGACCCATGGTCGTTGTCTCAAGCTTATAGGTGAGATAGGTGGCGGGGTCGACATAGATCGTTGACTTGTGGCCGTCGGCCATGGTCTGCTCGAGGACGATATATTCCTTGTTCTCGAGCTTGGCCTTTGGCTTCAGGGCGTAGACGATGCCGAACTTCTGAGGATTCAGGAATGCCCCATTGCCCATAGCCTGGCGGGCGAAGTCTTTGTTCTGGGCTTCCGTCATGTCTTCCGTGGCTCCGGTTTGCGGGTTTGTCCACCAGCCCTTCTCGCCCGTGTAGGCCTGGGTGACGACCATGCCCATGATTTCCATGTCCATCCTCAACTTGTTGGGCTCTTTCTGATAGATCGTAACGGTCCCGGACATGCCCATCGACGTCAATTCGATCGTCCCGGACTCGGTCGTATCTTTGATCGTATCCAGGTTCTTCCGTCCACCCAGGGCGTTGATCATCTTATTCAGGACGTCCTGGGCTTCCTTCGAAGTCTGCGCGGTTGCCGGCAACGAGGCGAACGAGAGGACGATAACGGCCGCCAGTGTCCAGGCGAATAGCTTTTTCATGAGTTCCTCCTAGATTGCTCTTTTAAAACAGGTCATCTGTCTGGAATAAAAAAGCCCACCCGTATTCTAAAGGAAAGTTCATATTTTTGCCAATAAAAATGTATGCGGCCCGGGAGGAAGGATGTAAGATGGACGCGAAAAGGAGAGCCCGTTATGGCATCGTCCCCGCCGTTGGACCGGCGACTCGGCCTCTTCGATGCGACGATGATCGTCAGCGGCGCGATCATCGGGGCCGGGATCTTCATGAACTCCGCCGAGAGCGCCAAGTTTCTCCAGACCTCGTCCCAACTTCTCACCGTTTGGATCGCCGGCGGGGTCATGGCTCTGATGGGCGGTTTCTGTTTCGCGGAGCTCGGAGCGATGTTCCCTACGACGGGGGGGCAGTACGTCTTCCTTGAAAAGGCCTTCGCCCCCTGGCTCGGCTACCTCTTCGGCTGGACGCTCTTCAGCACCATTCAGACGGGCGCCATCGCCGCCGTCGCGTATACCTGCGCGCGGTTCGTCAGCACGCTGGTTCCCTTGAGCAACACCGGCGTCGTCCTCCTGGCCGCCGCCATCATTTGGGGGCTGTCGATCGTTAACGTCCTCGGCATTCGGCCCGGCAGCCTGGTCCAGAACGTGACGACAAGCCTCAAGATCGGAGCCCTCTTTGTCCTCATCGGCATCGGTCTCTTCGCCCATAAGCCTCCGTCCATCACCTGGGGACCCGTTTTTCCGCACGGGTTTGGTCTCGGCGTGTTAAGCGCGATGGGGCTGGCCTTGATGCCTGCGCTTTTTTCCTACGGCGGCTGGCAGAATCTCAACTTTGTGGGCGGCGAGGTCCGCCGGCCTTCGCGGAATATCCCCCTGGCCATCCTTTCCGGAGTCGGGCTCGTCGTCGTGGTCTATATTCTGTCCAATTTGGTGTACATTAAGGCTCTTCCACTCGCGGAAATCCAACGCTCCACCCGGCTGGCTGCCGACGCGGCGGGAGCCATGGCCGGATCCTGGGGCGCCCGGTTTGTCGCCCTCGCCATCATCATCTCCACTTTCGGCATCACCAACGTCTTCATCCTGACCGGCGCCCGTGTGTATTATGTCATGGCGCAGGAGAGATCCTTTGTCCCCTGGGCGGCAAAACTCCACCGCCGTTTCCAGACGCCCCACTATTCGATCCTCTTCCAATCTCTTTGGGCATCCGCGCTTCTCCTCTCCAACACCTATGGTCAACTCCTCCGGTACGTCACCTTCGGCGACTGGATCTTCTTCGCCCTGACCGCCTTGGCTCTTCTTGTCCTTCGCCGGAAAATGCCCGACATTCCCCGACCATACAAGGCCTGGGGATATCCCATCGTCCCGCTGCTCTTTTTCCTAATTTCGACGGGGGTCGTCATCAATGTCTTTATTTCCACGCCCCTCCCGTCTCTGGCGGGCACGGGAATCATCCTCCTCGGCTTGCCGCTTTATTTTTTTTATAGACGGAGGAACGTTTCGCCTGGAGGGTGAGTCCCGAACGCCCCTTCGGCGCCGGCAGCGCATTTGAGATGTTTTGCGGTGGCCAAGGCTATATAGGCGATTAAAAGTAATTTGTAAAACTCTAATTTACATTACTTTCATCTCTGTATATATAAACTATTTATAATAAAGTACATATGACAAATAATGGATTCTGAATTGTTATTATGATGTAACGATATAGGACACATAATAATTGTCAAATGAAGATTTTACTTGATTTATGACAAAAAATGATGATATAATAATAATGTCCAATAATAGGACATATTTGTTGTGTAAACCGGTCGGCGATTCCAGACTCCTAGCGCCCGGGAGGCGGCGGCCGGATTGGCAAGGCAGGATCGAAAAACATGGCCCGTCAACTTTGTTTGGTCAGCTGCTCGAACTTCGAGCGCGAGGTCCGGTCCATCTCGGGCCTGCCCGAATTCCGTGACCTCGTCCTGGCGACCTTGCCCGCCCGTTGCGACCTCGTCGATGCGACTTGGTCCGGCCTTCCGGACCTCCTCCAAAAATGCCGTACGGAGGGCCAATCGGTTTGCCTGTTAGGCAGCTATTGCCTGGCCCGCGCCGTCAGCACGCAGGGTCCGGCCGACGTTTGCCCGACGGCCCAGAAGAGCCTGTGTTCTGAATGGATCGCCGATAAAGACACTCTCGATCGTTTTTTGGGATGCGAGTCCCTCCTTGTCGTTCCGGGCTGGCTGAAGAGCTGGGAACAGCATCTCGAGAGCCGCTGGCCCAGTAACCGGAAGGACGCGCAGGCCTTCTTCCGTGACTCGGCAAAAAAAATTGTCCTCCTTGATACGGGCGTCTATCCCAAAGCGCAAAGCGATCTCAGGGGCTTTGCCAAGTTCCTGCGCCTGCCCTATGAAACCTATTCCGTCGGGCTGGGCTTCCTGCGCTTGAACCTGAGCTCGTTGGCCTTATCGCGCCGGCTGGAACAGGAGCGGGAAGAGGTCGAGGAACAAATGGACGGCGTCCGCCGCTTGATGGCCGACTACACCAGGCTTGCCCACTTGCTGGGAAGCGTCACCAACGCTCAAAACGAGGAGGAAGCGGCTTCGGCCGTCCTGGATGTTTTCCGGGTCCTCCTTTCGCCTGAGAAAATCGCTTACCACCCCGTTCCTTCTTTGTCCCATAATCCGAGTCCTGAGGACTCCCCGCAAGACCGAATTCTATCGCTCAACGCCGACTATGCTTGGGTCGATGACCGCACCGGCTTTCATCTGCGGGTGGCATACGGGCGCGAAACCCTCGGCATCTTGGAAGTCGTCGGACTCGCCCTGCCGAACCGGAAGGACCATGACCTGGGCCTCGGGCTCGCACTGGCGAAAGTCATGGGACTCGCCCTGGCCAATGCCCGTTCGTTCCGGTCACTGCAGGACCAGCAGAACAGGGCCCAAGCCGCCGAGGCCGCCTTGAGGGTCAGCGAAGAGAAAATCCAGTCGGTTTTCTCAGGCGTCCCGGTCGGCCTTTACCGGACGACGCCGTCCGGTGAGATCGTCGATGCCAATCCTGCCTTGGCTCGCATGCTCGGCTACCCCGATCCGGCCGCCCTGAAGGCCGTCAACTGCTGGGATCTCCATCTCAATCGCTCCGATCGGGAATCGTGCCTGACGGTCCTCGACAGCAGTCATTTGATCGAGACATTCGAAACGCAGCTTCGCCGGCGTGATGGAACCCTCATCTGGGTCCGAGACACGGCGCGGGCCGTCAAAGACCAGAAAGGGCAGACCTGTTTTTACGACGGCGCCCTGGAGGACATCACTCGACGGAAGCACACGGACGCCGTCCTCTCCTGGAACCTGCAGTTGCGAACGTCCCTGGCGGATGTCTCGGCGCGGCTCCTTTCGCCGACCTCCATCGAAGAGATGTCCGGGCTCGTGCTCGAACATGTCCGGCGGCTGACGTCGAGCTTGACGTGCTTGGTGGGCTACGTCGACCACCGGAACGGGAGACTCGTTACGGCCGCGGCAACCGATGATGCCCGAGAGATGATCGTTCAGCAGCCCGACAAAGCCTCGGACGCCCACCACGGCTCGGCCCTCTGGAATTGGGTCCTCGCCAACAAGAAACCGATCTTGACCAATCTCCCCACCCTTGATCCAAGGTTCACGGGCCTGCCGAGTTGGCATTTTCCCGTCACCCAGCTTCTGATCGCCCCGGCCGTGATGTCCGGGAATCTTGTCGGCCTCATCGCCGCCGCGAACTCGGACAACCTGTATTCCGAGCGAGATCTGGAAGCCGTGGAGGGGCTGGCCGCCCTCTACGCCGTGGCCGTCGACCGGATGCGGGCGGAGGAGAACCTCAGAGATCTGTCCCTCGAAGATGAACTCACGAAACTCTACAACCGGCGCGGCTTCATGGCCCTGGCCGAACAACAGTTCAAAGTGGCCCACCGTTCAAAGAAGGAGATGTTCCTCCTCTATGCCGACCTCGACGACCTGAAGAGGGTCAACGATACCTTCGGCCACGAGGAAGGCGACGTCGCTCTCGTCGAGACCGCGGCCATCCTGAGAGAGGCCTTCAGGGAGTCCGACATCATCGCCCGGATCGGCGGGGACGAATTCGTTGTCCTGGCCGTTGATGCCGGGGAAGACAAAGTCCAAGCCATCGAACAGAGGTTGAAGGACAAGTTCGTCGCCTGGAACGCATTGACCGCCCGGCGCTACCCCTTATCGGTCAGCCTCGGCTGCGCCTATTACGACCCCAAGAAGCCCTGCACGATCCAGGAGCTCGTCGCCCTGGCCGACAAAGCGATGTACGGAGACAAGGCAGCCACAAAAGGGGCGGCCGCACCGGGGGCTTGACCGAAAAGCCGCGCCCGTCAGGCCGCGGTCTTGTATCTTTCCATCTTATTGTAAAGGGTCGTGCGTGAGATGCCGAGGATCTTGGCCGTCTGGCGGATGTTGCCTTTCGTCACTTTCAAAAGATACCGAATGTAGTCCCGCTCCAGATCGTCGAGCGAGGACAGGTGCTCCCGGCTGACGAAGGCCATGGCGCCCTCCGGCGGAATGAAATCGCGAAGGTGCTTGGGCAGATTGGCGACGTCGATGAAATCCTTCTTGCAGAGCATGGCCGCGCTCTCGAGGACATTGGCCAGTTCGCGGACGTTCCCCGGCCAGCGGTACTTAAGAAAAAGCTTCTGGACCTCGCGCGAAACCCCGCGCACGCTCTTGCCGAATTTCTTGTTGAAACCCTGCAGGAAATGCCGCACGAGCAGGGGGATGTCCTCGGGGCGCTCGCGCAGGGCCGGCAGCTCGATGACGACTTTGTTCATCCGGTGGAACAGGTCTTCCCGAAACGTCCCGGCCTTGACCATCTCGGTCAAGTCGCGATTCGTGGCCGCCAGGACTCTGACCTCGATCGACACGTTCTCGTTGGCGCCGAGCGGGCGGAACTGGTGAGTCTCAAGAACCCGAAGCAACTTGGCCTGGACGCCGACCGGGACCTCGGTGATCTCGTCCAGAAAGATGACGCCACCGTCGGCTTCCTCGAAAAGACCCGGCTTGTCCTTGTCGGCCCCGGTGAAGGCGCCTTTCCTGTAGCCGAAGAGTTCGGATTCGAACAGGTTCTCCGGAATCGACGCGCAGTCGCAGACGACAAGGGCCTTGTCACGGAACGGGCTCAGCCCATGGACTGCCCGGGCGACGAGTTCTTTCCCGGTGCCCGTTTCCCCTGTGATGAGGACGCTTGTAAAATACTTGGCGATGTTCTCGATCAGCCCGAAGATCTCGAGCATGTAGGGATTCCGGCTGACCAGTCCTTGGAACACGTACTTGCGTTCGAGTTTTCGCTCGAGCTGGAACGTTTCCCGGCGGAGCTCCCGTTTTTGCGATATCTTGCCAAAAATCTCCTGGAGGATATCGTCGCGATAAGGCTTCGGGATGACGTCGGTCGCGCCGGCGTGGATGATGTCCAGAATGGCGTCCTTCTGCAAGGGCTCGGCCCCGACGAGCACGTCGAGCAGAGGGTCAAACTTCTTAAGTTTCTTGAGAATCACAAGGGAGCCCGCAATCGATTCGGCCGTATCGATGAGGACGACCCGGATCGCGTTGTCCCGGACGACGCCCACGGTGTCGTCCTCTGCCTGGGTGAAATAGAGGTTGAAGTCCCCGGCCGCGGATGTTTTCTTGAAGGCTTCGTAGAGCGCGAAATCGTCAGAAATGATAAGGAGATTCGTCTGCGTATTCATGAGCCCGTGCCCCTTCCTCGGCGGCTTCCCTCATCTTAGCAAGTTCGCCTGCCTTTGACAATGGAATTCTGTTGACTAACTTGGCCTCTTGGAACGAGCCGGTCGGCCGCGCAGGAAGGCGATACGGACCCGGTCGCGGCTTTCCTCCTCGAGACGGATGACCTCGAATTTCGCCTGCGTCAAGTATTTCACGTGGGCCCGGAGGTAGGCCAAGCCCTCCTCGCACAGGAAGTTCAGCCAGTCGCCGGTGGCGGTTTCGTCCATGAGTTCCGGCGTTTCCTCGACAAAGGTCGTCTGGGCCCTGGGTGTCAGCATAACCTCCGTCGAAGCCCGCCTCTTGGCATAAATGTCGAGGCCGTCATGGATCTCCAAAGCGTCCATCTGGGGCGCCCAGCGGGTTGCCCAGCGTCGGTAGCGAGCGGCGAACCTGCGGTTCGACTCTTTGAACCTTTCGTCCGCCTGCAACTCCCGGACGATGAATCCCATGAGCTCTTCGCCGGCTTCCTTGTACTGATCGTAAATGGGCAGGCTCAGCGTCCTGAAATAGGTGAACCACCCCTTAGGGATCCAGTATTCACGGAAGAGATAGGGCGTGTAGTTGGAGAACGGCTGAACCCATTCATGGGACGGATAGCCGTGGAGGTTGAGAAAGATGTCGGGAAGCCATTTGTCATAGAGGTTCGTCCTGACCGCCGCTTCGGGGAGAAGGGGTTTGGACCCGATCGGAGCGCTGACATCCACGCCGAGTGAGCCGTACCGGCCGGCATGAAGGCTGTGGAAGCCTTCGACCTTCTGAAGTTCATAGGCGAGTTGGGCTCCGTCCGGATTTTCCATGGGCTCCAGCACGAGGCTGACATTCTTCAGGAACTCCTGGGTGGAACGGTCCCGGGCGACCCGTTCAGCGAACCTCAGCAGATAGTTCGTCGAACACACCTCATTGGCGTGCTGGCGCGCCGAGATCTGGAGCGTCGGCTTGAACGTGACGAGGCGGGGCAATGAGACGTATTTTTCGAGAGGCAGGTAAAGCTCGAGGACCGGGACATCGCGTCCCTCGTAGGATTTTCCGCCGACCCAGCTCCTGACGAACTTGAATTGGCCGAGCCTCCGGGCGTCGTCGAGCGCCATATCCGGTGAGATGATCTCGTGGGTCGTGACGATGGCCTCGTCCGGCTTCGGCGGCGCGGCCGGAGGTTTTTCCTGCGGCGCAGTGAAAACCACGGGAAGGCGCTCCTCCTTTTCCTGGTCCTGAACCCTGAGCCGCACGATGATCTGGTGAAGCTTGGGAACATTGAACGGGTCTTCGACCCACGCTTTTTCACTGATGCGGCGATAGGCGTCGAGGATGTCAAGGACGGTCAGATAATCGGCCTCTTTTTCCCAATCGGTCTCGATGAAAAGGTTTTCGACCCTCTCGGCTTGGCCGTCGTAGATGAAGCCCGGGAACCGCGTCTCCTTGGGCTTGAGGGTCGGAAAGCTGATCTTTTTCGAAGCCTCGTTTCCGCCTTTCTCCTTCCAGGTCAGCGTCATCTCGGGGGACTGGCCCGGCCAATCCTCGAGGGTCACCTTGACGCGCGGCGCCCCGCCTTCGAGGGAGGGGTGGAGCACCGGCAGGATATTGCCCGGGGCGGAAGAGCGGGAGGCCTCCTGCGGCAGCTCCTTGTCCTCCGGGTCATAACGCGTGATTCCCCTCAGAATGTCGAGCGTGTTGAAATAGATTTCGTCGTGAAGGGCTTCGAGCGAGCTGATTGTTTCTTCATCGAGTCCGAGCCTGTAGTCCGGCTCGCTCGCCCAGAGCTCCACCTGAAGCCGCTTGAAATACGGCTGTTTGGAAAATGTCGGTTCGTTGCCCGTTTTCTTTTGGACGTAGGCACACAGGGGTTTCAAGACCTCGCTCTGGTAGAAACCCCAGAACTTTTCGAGGTCGGTCTGGAGCGCCGTATCGAAAAAGACCGCCGTTCCGGACTTTATCTTCAACCAGCCTTCCGTCACTTCGGCCGGGCCCCACTCCGGCAGGGCGTTCGCGAGGAGGATTTCCCTAGTCCTCGGCGTAAAAGTGTCTTCCAGGAGCAGCCCGTTTTTTTCGTCGAAGGCTCTGACCTCATAGGTGGGCCCGCCCGGCTCCTTCATCTCGAACTCGATCCGCTCGAGCGGAATGGACAATTCTCGAGCCAGGATTTCGTCGACGGGATAGAGCTCCTGGAGCCAGCGCGCCGGCTCAGCGTAAGTCCGTTTCGGCCGCGTCAGGTCTTCTTTTTTTTCAGAAAAACGGACGACCAGATGATGAACGGCCTTGCCTTTGAGGGCCGGCAGGATTTTCTCCGTCAGCCAGGAGAATCCCGGTTTATAGGCGGAGAGAACGCTCACTTCGGCGCCGGGAAAACCGGCCGCCGCAAGCGCCTCCCGCACGCTTTCACGGACCTTCTGGCGGACGGGGGGAGATTCGCTGATGCCGAGACTGACGTTAAGAGACGCCGGCCCGGCCGCCGGCGGATTGAGTCCTTGGATTTTCTCTTTAATGAGAGCGACGGCGTCATCCGCTTCCCACGAAAAAGACTTTTCCTTGTTGAAAATGGTCAGCCCGGTTCGAAGCGTCGAGCTTGTGACCGTGAGAGGGGCGGCCCCGACGGCGCCCTCCAGGAAGCCGCGGACCGCTTTCTCGAACTTCTTGTTCGGCCGCGGCAGGAGAATCTTGACATCGAAGGACTCAAACTCTTTGCCTCTGTATGCGGCCGCCGTTTTTTCCAGTTGGCCGAAGAAATACGCCTCCGCCGCTCCCTTCTCGCCCTTCAGAAACTTTTCAAAATCGGCGGCGACGTCGCGGAACTGGGGCCTGCCGTCGGCGTAATCGTCGAAGTACGGAAAAGTCCGGGAAAAATAGGACAGCGTTTTCTCGAGGCCCGGCGTTTCCGCGGCCTGGATCACGAGTACGCTCGACTTGCCGAAGGCTTTGGGGACCACCCGGACAAGTCCCCAGCCGTTTTCGAGGGAAGGCATTTTCAGCTTGCCGGTTTTGATGAGGTCACGGGAAAGGGAGTTGGCGCCAACGAGGATGGGCGCGGGAAGCGCCCTTCGGCTCTCCACTTCCGAGTCGAGGATGACGACCGGGAACGAAGCGCCCGCCGTGGCCAGCATGAGTCTTGTTGCAAGGTCCGCGACGCCCTTGGCGGCGGGCTCTTTGGGGATGATAATCGACGAATCGAGATTGTCCATGATGCCGTCGTGGTCCTGGTCGGAGTAAAAGCCCTTGACCGTGGCCAGACTGAGGATGTCGAAATCTTTGCCCGCCGGTTCGCTTCCCGGCCGTTCTTTGAAGGACGGCGTCAGCAGCCGTCTCGTCGAGCCGATGCGGGGCAGCACGATCTCGGCCTGCATCTTGTCTCCCCAAAGTTCGAAGGTCATTTGGCTGCAGGCCGGGGGGCAGAGGATGTCGGTCTGATCGCCTGTCCTTTGCTGCCTCTGGAGGATGAGCAGGGCGTTCCGGGCTTTGTCGCGGTCCGCATCATTTGTGAAATGCAGCTCGACGGTTAGGTTCTTGATCTGCCCCTGGTTCCACGACAGGCCCTGGAGCGCATCGGCCTGGGCCGGACGCACCGGGAATTCATAGAGTGCTTGGCGGACGACGATCTTGTCGAGGGAGACGGAGGCGTGCTTGAAAAACTTGGCCGCGTCGTTTTCAAGTGAAAAATAGGTTGCGCTTGTCTCGCGGCCCCAAATCTCCCAGAAATACGGCCAGCGCAGGAAAAAAGCCCGGCCCGTTTCGAGCAGCGCTTCGTCCGAACCGGCGACGCAGGCGATGCCCGGCGACGTCATCTGCCCGACTAAGAAAACGAGACCCTGGTTCGGAGCGAAAGAGTCGGGGGAGATTCGCTGCTCCCGCAGGGCCTCTTTTACCGAGCGAAGCCGGCCGCCGATGAGGATCGGAGAAGGCAAGGTGCGGAGATCGCCGGCCTCGGACTCGCGCCGGACGAGTCCGAAGTCGATCGCCACGCTTTCGAAATTGGCCCGGGCGGCGATGTCGGCCGCGAGAGCGAGCTCGGCGGCGGTCGGGTTGTCCGGGATGATGATCGAGAGGCGGGGCTTTTCGCCGAGTCCGTCCCCGTCAAGGTCGATGATCGTTTTCCCCGGAGAAAACAGATGGGACAGGCTCGTGACTTGCCCGAACCCGAGCTCGACGAACAGCAGTGCGGCTGAAGCAAGGAGAACGATTCTTTTCATGGCGCCCTCTCCGCGGTCGAAAAAGGTCAGGGGGATTGTATCACTATGGCTGCCCGGCCGAAAGTGCGGGAGGGGCGGCTCATCGGCAAATCGGTTCTGAGGCCGCCGCTCGTCCGGCGATCGGGGTTCCCGTGGTCGAGGATCACCGCTTTTTTGGGGGAACAGGCGGCATCTGGTACAATAGCGGGTCTATGGAGCTTATCATGGATGACATCCGCGTGGACGGGCTGACAAAAAAATTCGGCGACGTTACGGCCGTCGATCATATCGCATTCGCGGTGGCGTCCGGCGAACTCTTCGGCCTTCTTGGGCCCAACGGCGCCGGCAAAACGACGACGATCAACATGCTCTCGACGCTGCTTCCGCCAACATCCGGCCGGGCTGAGGTCGCCGGCTTTGACATCGCTGCGGCCAGGGACAGCGTCCGCAGGAGCATCGGGGTCGTTTTCCAGGACCCCGCCCTTGACGGCAAGCTCACCGGCCGCGAAAACCTCACGTTTCACGCCATGATGTACGGGATGGGGAAGGCGGAGAGAACCGCGCGAATCGATGAAGTCTTGCAGCTGGTGGACCTCGTCGACAAAGCCAAGGTCCTCGTCGAGAATTACTCGGGAGGCATGAAGAGACGGCTGGAGATCGCCCGCGGCCTTATCCACAAGCCGCGCGTCCTCTTCCTGGACGAGCCGACGCTCGGCCTCGATGCCCAGACCCGCCGCCACATCTGGGACTACGTCAAGAAGCTCAACCAGGAGAAGGCCGTGACGATCATCCTCACGACGCACTACATGGAAGAGGCGGATTACCTGTGCGGCCGTGTGGCCATCATGGATCACGGCAAGTTTGTGGCGCTCGACACGCCGTCTCGGCTCAAGGATGTTCTCGGCGGCGACGTCGTTTCTCTTGAAGTCGAGAGCCCCGCCGCGGCGTTCGAGGCCTCCTTGCGGGCGACGGAATGGGTCAGGACCCTGACCATTCATAACGGCGTCTACAGCCTGACGATGGAAAAGGGCGAGCGCCGTATCCCCGAACTCATCCAAACGGCCCAGGGCCTTGGCGTCACCGTGAGCGCGGTCCACCTGAGCAAGCCCAGCCTGGAGGACGTCTTCCTCCATTTCACGGGCCGCACCATCCGGGAGGAGGAAGCGGGCCCGCATGACCGGAGCCGGGCCATGATGAGAGCGCACACGAGGAGATGACGATGGTGATCAACCCGACCGCGATCTACGTCCTCTGGCTCAGGGAGATGAAGAGGTTCGTCCGGGCCAAGTCGAGGGTCTTCGGCGCTTTGGCCATGCCCTTGTTTTTTCTCGCCTTCCTCGGCCTCGGCTTCAACCGCATGAGCATTCCGGGAATGCCCGGGGGCGTCCAGTATGTCCGGTACCTCGTCCCCGGGATCATCGGGATGACTATGCTTTTCACGTCGGTCATGGGCGGCATGTCCGTTCTTTGGGACAGGGAGTTCGGATTTCTCAAGGAGATCATGGTGGCCCCCGTTTCACGGGTCTCGATCGTCCTGGGCCGGATCGCGGGGGGCACGACGACCGCCCTCATCCAGGGATTCATGATCCTCGCGATCTCCACGGTTGCGGGCTTCCGGGTCACGCGTCCGAGTTCCTATTTTCTCGCCTTCGTTTTTCTGATCCTTATCGCGACGGCCTTCCTCGGGCTCGGCCTGATTTTCGCCTCCTGGATGAAGGACATGCAGGGCTTCGGCATCGTCATGAACTTCGTTATCTTCCCGATCTTTTTCCTGTCCGGCGCGCTCTACCCCGTGGCCAACCTGCCCCCCTGGGTCCGGGTCCTCTCCTATATCGATCCTCTGACGTATGGGATTGACGGGCTCCGGGGCGCACTCATCAGCATGTCGTCGATGCCGCTCCTCTTCGACTTGGCTGTCATGACCGGAATCTCCGCGGCGATGGTCGTCCTCGGCGCTTACTTCTTCGAGAAGAGCAAAAGCATCTGAGTCTCGAAACGGACAGACCGCCCGCACATCCGCGAGGAGGGTCACATGACCAAGAATCGCCAAAAAGCGCACAGGGTCGCGGCCTTATCCTGCCTTGTGGCCGTCCTTCTGTCCGGCACGTGCGGTCGTGCCTCACGCCCGTCCAGCCATGCCCCGAACGAAGAAGCGGCGATTACGGTCATCGACGGAACAGTCCGCATCGAATACAACGGGCGCCAGGTTTTTTGCGGGAAGATCACCTCCGGCGGAGAACGGTTTGATGCGGCGGTCAATACCTATAGAGTTAATGATAAAATCAGCCAGGCCGTCTTGTTCACCTGCCGTGACGGCCGGCTCCGGCTTTCCGGCGCGGTAACGGGCAGTCCGGAATCGTTTGCCTGTGAGGCCGACCGCCGCGAAAAGGGCCTTGCGGTTGTCCGCCATGCGTCCGGCTTGAGCCGGAGCCTCCTCAACAGGGCCGTCTACGACAGGCGTGAGGATTGGCTGGTTTCCGTGGATGCGGGTCCCCGGGCCGCGGTCGAACCGCTCCGCGCCGACGCCGGCTCGAGGACGTTCACGATCGATACGGAAGGCCGCGAAATCGTCCTCCGGTTCCGGCCCGCCTTCTACCGCGTCCATCGCGGCCTCCGCTTCTTTAAGCCTTGGACTTACGCCGTCTGGCCCCGGTCCGTCACCGGCTGGATCTCCTGGTTTGCCTTTTTCGACAAGGTCACCGAGAACGATATCGTGCGGACCGCGGATGTCCTGTCGGACGTCCTCCTGCCCTACGGCTATGAATACCTCCAGATCGACGACGGCTATCAAAAAGGGGAGGGCCTTCCCGATCTTTGGCTGAACACCAACGCGAAGTTTCCGCGAGGCCTGGCCTTCCTCACGCAATACATCAAAAGCAAAGGACTGAAGCCGGGTCTCTGGACGAACGCGGCGTTCAAGCAGGCCGATTTCGCCGATTCACACCCGGACTGGTTCGTGACCGAGCCGTCCGGCCGTCCGGCCCGCGGGAACTGGGTCGAGTTCAGCCTCGACGCGTCGGACCCTCAGGCCCTCGAGGCGCTCGTAAAGCCCGTCTACCGGGGCCTGAGGGACATGGGCTGGGACTATTTCAAAGTGGACGCCCTTCGCCACTTGCGGTACGAAGGCTATAACGCCCATGCCGACTATTTCCGCCGCAAGAATGCCGACCTGACCGAGACCTTTCGCAGGTACGTCGAAACGGTCCGGAACGAGATCGGCCGCGATGTCTATCTTCTCGGCTGCTGGGGCGTCAGGCCCGAGCTCATCGGCCTCATCGACGGATGCCGGATAGGGACCGACGGTTTCTCGTACGCCGGCCTCGCCCAATTCAATTCCTGGAATAACGTCGTGTGGCGCAACGATCCGGACCATATCGAGCTCAACGCGGACCGCTACAGGTCGACCCTGGTCTCCTCGTTGACGGGCTCGGTCCTATTGCTCACGGACAAGCCGGAGCTCTACAAGACAGAAGCAGCGGAGCCCGCCAAACGGGCCGCCCCGGTGCTCTGGACGGTACCCGGGCAGGTTTTTGACGTCGACCCGTCGCGCTCGGATGCCCTGGCCCGAGTCGATACTGAGGTCAGCGGCAGCGGCCCGAGGGTTTTTGACGCCGGGCTCGAATCCACCTGCGACCTTTTCCTTCTTGAAATCGACCGCCCCTTCGAACACTGGGCCGTTCTCGGCCGGACGGGTCAACGCGCTTCCAACATCGGCTTCGCGGACCTCGGGCTCGACCCGGACAGGGAGTACTTTGTTTTTGAATTCTGGTCGAAGCAACTCCTCGGCTGCTTCAAAGGCGGATTCTCGCCGGGCAGGCTGGACCCCGTATTCCGCTCGCAGGACTTTGTTATCCGGGAAAGGGCGTCGCATCCACAGATTCTTGCGACCAGCCGTCACGTCACGGGCGGCGGGATCGACCTCCTGGACGTCCGCTGGAAGGACGATGTTCTTTCGGGCAAGAGCCGCGTCACCGCGGCCGACCCCTACGTGGTTTACTTCACGGTTCCCGAGGGCTACAAGCCGGCCTCGATCGAGTCCGAGGGCGCCAGGGTGCTTGCCACCCGGCGGGACGGCCTGGTCGTGGCGGTCACGCTCCTCGCTGACCGGAGCCGCGACATCACATGGACCGTTCGATTCGCGCGATAACGGGCCTGCCACACGGAAACGCCCGTCCGGGATCAGTCAGGACGAAGATCTTCCTGCCCAAGGGGGCGGCCGGTCCGAGAAGGAACCGATTGACAAAGAATTTCTTTTCCTGTAACGTTGATGAGGCGGCTGGGGATACAACATCTTGTGGATTCAAAGGAGACATCTGGCACTACTAGTTTCGTGGCCGTCTAGGCCGCGAAGGATTTCGACACCATGAGAAAGCTCAACCTTCCCGATATTCCCCCCTCGCGCATCCGCAGGGCGAAGTACCTTCTCATCACGTGCCTCATTTTCGCCTTCTTTGGCGGGATCCCCGTGCAGTTCGGCACCGAAACGGCGTTTTTCCACGGTTATATGATCCCCAAGCCCATCATCAACATCGGCCTCGGCACGAACATAGAGGACGTCAAGATTCGAGCTTCTTCGGGCATGAAGATCTATGAAGTCAACACAGCCTACCGGCAATTGTCCGACGACGTCGACGAGGTCCAGATCAAAGGCGGCAGGGAGAAGATTACCGAGAAATATGTGCTTCTTGTCGCCCACACCAAAGGACGCAAGGAAGCCGACCAACTGGCCGCCGGCCTAAGGCAGAAAATCAACGGAAAGGTCTATGTCGAAGAAAACCGCGAAACCGCCGCCGGAGGCGTTTTCGAGGTCAAAGTCGGCGACTTTCTGACGCGCGGCGATGCGTTGAACGGGATCAAGGCGCTCAACCAAGCGGGCCGCAAGGACGTTTGGATCCTCCGTGAGGATATCATGGAAGGGGAGTCGCGGCCGATCTGGATGCTCCTCAAGAGCGAACTCCTGCCCCTCGGCCGGGATTCGATCCTCTATTTTATTCCCGCCAACCCCCAGAGTTACCTATCCTTCAACGGCCGGAGTTACCGCGGCCTCTTCATCCTCAGAGGAACGGCCAAGGGGGTCGTCCTCGTCAATCGCCTTAACGTCGATGATTATCTGAAAAGCGTCGTGGCCGGAGAACTCAACCCGGAACAGTTCAACGCCCTGGAAGCGCTCAAGGCCCAGGCCGTCGCGGCCCGGACCTACGCCATCAAGAATGTCGGTCAGTTCAAAGACCTCGGCTACGACCTCGTCGATACGCCGCGTTCCCAACTCTATTCGGGGATGGAAGCCGAGCACCCGCTGAGCACGCGGGCCGTCGACGACACCCGCGGTGAAGTGGTCAAATACAAGGGCGAGCTCATCAACGCCCTTTACATGAGCACGTGCGGCGGAAAGACCGAAAATGTCGAGAATGTCTTTTCCGGCAACCCCTCGCCGTACCTCACGAGCGTGGAGTGCACCTACGAAAAGCAACCGGAATGGCATGTCGAATCCAAGTCCCCGGTCCTGCCGATTACGGTCGGAGGAAGGAATGCCAGCGTTGACGTGGCCTTTCTCGCCGGCCTGGGCATCATTCCCCTCGGCGTCGAGCCCGTCGACTTCCGCCAGGATTGTCCGTTCGACGAGGCCGTCGAGTGGATTCGGACGTCGGTCAAGCGCGTGGGTGCGAAAACGGACGAATTCGCGCCCGACGCCTGCTCCCTCGACTTCGCCAATCTGGCCAGGATTTTGGTCGGTGCGTTCGGCTGGCAGGAGCGGGTGGATCGTCTTCTGCTTGCGACCGAGGCGGATTTCGCCCTCAAAGGCATGCCGCCCGTCGAGCCGAGAGACAGGAGGCCGCTGGCGTATTGCCTCCAATCCGGCATCTTTCCGGAATTGCTCACGACCGGCAATCCGCGCCGGCCGGTCAGCCGGGCCGAACTGGCCATCGCCTTGTCCCGGATCCTCCGCGCGCATAAAGATTTTTTCGATTCGGGAACCTTCCGCTCGGCGGGAAAAGGCACTATCGAGGTCGGCAAGGATTTCGATCGCAAAACCCTGAAATTGGCTCCCCGGCTGTTCCTGCTCCGAAACCTGGACGGAAATGCCAGCTTTGCCTCCAGTCTGACGCTGCTCGGAGGGGAAAGAGTCCAGTGGGTCGACACGGAAGGCGAGGTTTCTTACCTCGAGGTCTTCTATCCGCCCAACTCGAACGTTCTGGACAGGACCTCTCGATTCAACCGCTGGCAGGTCCAGAAATCCCACGATGAGCTGGAGGCGATGATCTCCCCGTCCTACCCGATCGGCCATCTCGTCGATGTCGCCGTCAGGTCGCGCGGCGTTTCCGGACGCGCCACGAAGCTCACGATCACCGGGACCAGCGGCAAGGTCACCGTGGCAGGTCTTCAGATTCGCCAGGTCCTGGGCCTCCGGGATACGCTTTTCGTCATTGACAAGTCGTGGGACGAAAGCGGCCACGTTACCAGCTTCACATTCTCAGGCCGGGGCTGGGGCCACGGCGTCGGGCTGTGCCAAGTCGGTGCGTACGGGATGGCGCTGGCCGGGGCCAACTACCGCGACATCCTGAAGAAGTACTACCGCGGCGTTAAAATAGAAAAAACCTATTGACCGGCCCCGACCGGCGGAGTCGACCGGACCCAGGAGTTCCCGATGACAAAGGCTCTCAACGCGCGCAAAACCGAGGCCCGGGAGTATCAAACCCCTGCTTCGGGGATATTCTTCAAGGTCGAGAAGGTGCTCTACGCCGGGAGATCGCCGTTCCAGCAGATCGAGATCATCCTCAACAAGGACTACGGCCGCGTTCTTTTGCTTGACGGGCTGGTCCAGACGACCGAACGTGACGAGTTCTATTACCACGAGATGCTCGTCCATCCGGCGATGTGCTGCCACCCGGACCCGCGCCGCATCCTCATCATCGGGGGCGGAGACGGCGGCGCGCTTCGGGAAGTGCTCAAGCACCCCGTGCGAAAGGCGTGGCTCGTCGAGATCGACGGCCGGGTCATCGAGGCCTGCCGGACTCACTTCCCGTGGCTCAAGCCCGCGCTCAAAGACAAAAGGGCCGAACTCGTCGTTGCCGACGGAAATCACTTTATCGATGATACGGCGCAGACCTATGACGTCATCATCGTCGATTCCTCCGACCCCGTCGGGCCGTCAACAGTCCTGCACCAGCAGGCATTTTATAGGAAGCTCAAGTCAAAGTTGGCGCCGGGCGGAATCGTGGCGGGCCAGGCCGGCTCGCTCATGATCCATCAGGAATCACACGCGCGGAAGCGGGCTTTCCTCCGGAAAATGTTCGGCTATGCCGGGCTCTACATCGGGCCGGTCCCGACTTACCCCGTTGGGACATGGTGCTACGATTTCCTCTCGGACAGCATTGAACCGTTCGACGTGCGGACGTCGAGTATCCCCAAGGGACTCAAGTACTACAACCCCGTTATCCATCTGGCCGCCTTTGCCCTGCCGACGTTCCTCAATGAGAAGTTGGCCGCGGCGGGCCGGTCACGCCGGAAGACCTGATACCCGGGACACTGGCGCGTTCGGACGAAATCCGCAGCGATATCAAACCAACGGAACGGTGGGAGTTTCCTCGAATCCCTGCAGGAACCGACCAGCGGAGTTTCAGTAATTCAGGGCGCCGCTCGAATGGCCCTTGCGGAGAGCGGTGAGCATGTCCTCCGTCATCCGGGCCAGGTCGAAGTCGGGGCGCCAGCCCCATTCCTCCCGGGCCGCCGTATCGTCGATCGACGCAGGCCAGGAATCAGCGATCGCCTGACGGAAATCGGGCTTGTATTCGACGGCGAACGTAGGGATGCGTTTTCGGATTTCGGCCGCCAATTCGCCGGCCGAGAAACTCATCGCCGTGACATTAAAGTTGGAGTGATGCCGGAGCTTGGCGAAATCCGCCTCCATCAGGTCGATCGTGCACTTCAGGCAGTCAGGCATGTACATCATCGGCAGCCGTGTCTCTTCTTTCAGAAAACATGTATAGCGGCCGGATTTCACGGCGTCGTAGAATATGGCCACGGCGTAATCCGTTGTGCCGCCGCCGGGCAGGGTCTGGTGGCTGATAATTCCGGGGTAGCGGCAGCCGCGGATGTCGAGTCCGTACTTCTGGACATAATAATCGCAGAGATGTTCGCCCGCGACTTTGGTCACGCCGTACATGGTCTTGGGGTCGAGGACGGTGTCCTGCGGCGTCATTTCCCGAGGCGTCGCCGGGCCGAATACGGCGATCGAGCTGGGCGAGTAGATGCGTGCCAATGCGAGTTCGCGGGCGGCCTCCAGGACATTATAGAGACCGTTGACGTTGATCTCCCAGGCCTTCTGCGGTCTTTTTTCGCCGACGGCGGAAAGAAGGGCTGCCAGGTGATAAATCGTATCGACGCCGAATTTCTTGATCACGCCGGCCAGCGCCGCCCGGTCGGTGACGTCCAGGAGCTCGAAGGGCCCCGACTCCGCGAGCGGTCCGGCAGGCTTGACGATGTCGGTGACGACGACGTTGGCGCTGCCGTATTTTTTCCTGAGAGCGGAGGCCAGCTCCGAGCCGATCTGCCCGGCCGCGCCGGTCATCAGGATGCGTTTCGTCACTCTCATCATGGGGTGATCTCCGCGAATGGAATCGCCGAAAATTGAGCCCTACATATAGCACAGCGGCCCGGGGTTGGCAAATGTCCTCCGCCTCGCCGCCGCCGCTTGCCTTCTTCGGCCTGTTCCGATAAAGTGTTATCCCCCGACGCGGTTCGGAGGAAAATGGCCGACAGGAGGCGCAAACATGTCGATCGTCCTAGACGGAAGAAACCTGACCATCGAGAAAGTCGTCCAAGTGGCCCGCGCGAACGAGCCCGTCGTCCTCGCGCCGGAGGCCAAGGAGCGGATCAAAAAGTGCCGCGCCCTTCTCGAAGAGAAGATCGGGAAGAACGAAATCATGTACGGAGTCAACACCGGCATCGGTGAGTTGGCCAACGTCGTCTTGACTCAGGATCAGCTCGAGAAATATCAGCGCTTCCTCATTTACAGTCACGCCGCCGGATACGGGAAGCCGATGGCCGAGGAGATCGTCCGGGCCGCGATCCTCAGCCGCATCAATTGTCACTGTCACGGTCATTCCGGCCTCCGGCTTGTCGTCGTCGAGACGCTGGCCGAACTGCTCAATAAAGGCGTAACGCCCGTAATGTGCGAAAAAGGCTCGGTCGGCGCATGCGGCGACCTTTCGCCGATGGCCCAGATGGCCCTCGTGCCGATGGGGGAGGGGGAAGCCTTCTTTAAGGGAGAGCGCCTGAATGGGGCCGAAGCCCTTAAGCGGGCGGGTATCAAACCCATCGTTCTCCGCGCCCGAGACGGGTTGTCGATGATCAACGGCTCGAACGTCATCACGGGCATGGGCGCCCTGGCCGTCCATGACGTCGGCCGCTGGCTCAAGATGTCCGAGATCGCGGCGGCGATGACCCTCGAGGTCCTCAACGCCAATATGAAAGCTTACGACGAGCGCCTGCACAAGACCCGCGGCTATCCCGGCGCCCTCGAGTCGGCCGAGAACATCCGCCGGCTCACCGACGGAAGTGAGCTCTTGGCCCGGCCCGGGAAAAAGGTCCAGGATGCCTACAGCCTTCGGAGCACGCCCCAGGTCGTTGGGGCGGCGCGCGATGCCCTCAAGTGGGCACGATACATGATGGAGATCGAGCTCAACGGTGCGGCCGACAATCCCGTCTTTTTCCCGGACGAAAAGCTCGTCCTGACCGGGGCGAACTTCCAGGGTGTGCCGATGGCCTTTGCTCTCGAACTCCTCGGCGTGGCCGTAACGACCGTTGCCGTCCTCTCGGAGCGGCGTCACAACCGGCTGATGAATCCGCATTTGAGCGCGGGGCTGCCGGCGTTCCTGACAAAGGGTGCCGGCATGTTCTCCGGCTTGATGCTGACGCAATATACGGCGGGAGCCCTCGTCTGCGAGAACCGGATCCTCGCCCACC
Organism: Candidatus Aminicenantota bacterium; assembly: GCA_963727095.1. GTDB lineage: Bacteria > Acidobacteriota > Aminicenantia > Aminicenantales > Saccharicenantaceae > CAVSEQ01. Next base: position 234,810 of record CAVSEQ010000002.1, read on the forward strand.
CGGCCGCCACGGGATCAATCCCAGCCGCGGCCGACCAGGAGGACTTCGTCAGCATGGGTATGACGACGGCTCATAAGACGCGCCAGATCATCGACAACGCCCAGGCTGTGCTTGCCATCGAACTCATCGCCGGCGCCCAGGCCCTCGACTTCCGCAAGCCGGTGAAGCCGAGCGCGGCCCTTCAGGCGGCCTACCAGGTCATCAGGAAGCATGTGGCCTTCCTTGAGGAAGACCGGCCGCTCTTCGACGACATCAACAGGCTGAAGGAAGTCGTCCAGTCGGGCGAGATACTCGAGGCCGTCGAAAGCGTCACCGGCCCGCTCCACTGATTGTCTCGCCTGAAGTAGGTCGGGTCTGCTTCCGAATGGGGCTTGCAGGATTCCCGCGTTCCCTGTTAGGATGTCGGCATGAGCCTCCGGATCGCTCTCGTCACGGGCGCGAGCCGCGGCATGGGCCGGGCCATCGCGTTGCGGCTTGCCGACGAGGTCTCCGGCGTCGCCGTCCATTACCTCACCCGACGCGACGAAGCCCAGGAGCTGGCGGCCGCAATCCGGGAAAAGGGCAAGCTTAGCGCGCTCTTCCGCGCCGACCTGACCAAGAGAGCCCAGGCCTCCGGCCTTATCAAAAAGGTCGAGGAAAAGTTCGGACGAATCGATGTGCTGGTCAACAGCGTGGGGCCGATCCTCGTCAAGCCATGGGATCAGCTCGAGACGGCCGATTGGGAGCGCGTCCTTCGCGGGAATCTCCTCAGCTCGTACTTCTGCCTCAAGGCCGCCTTGCCGGGGATGCGGAAACGCCGATGGGGAAGGATCATCAATGTCGGCTACAGCCGGGCTGAGCAGCTCCACTCCTTTCCGACGATCCTCCCTTACGCCGCCGCGAAGACCGGGCTGCTGATCGTGACCCGGACGGCCGCGGTGTCCGAAGCGGCGAACGGCATTACGGTCAATATGGTTTCGCCCGGGCTGATGAAAGGCGGCATGCTGCCGCGCTCCCGGAATCTCAGTGAATCGGAGCTCGGATCCCACGAGGACGTGGCCGACGCCGTCGCTTACCTCGCCTCTGACAGAGCGGCCGCCGTGACGGGTGTCGACCTCATTGTCGCGGGCACTTGGAAGATGTAAGAAAGAAAGAAAAAGAAAGGGCCAGGCCTATTTTTTGCTAAAAGTGGCAGAAAGTAGACCTGGCCCCGTATTTGTCGGTCGCTTGGCCTGGCCGGCGTTGACTTCTCGCCCGGCCCGCGTTAACATTCCGGATAAGTCAGAGAAATCGGTCGGAGGCTGATCATGATGTTTTATATTTGGATCGCCGGTGGCGTTGTTTTCATTTTTCTGATAGGCATCCGCATCATCCGTCCCACGCATCGGGGCCTCGTCGAGCGGTTGGGACGCTACAACCGGTTCGTGAAGGCCGGCTTCCAGTGGGTCATTCCGGGCATCGAGATGCTGCATCAGATCAATATCACCGAGCAGATGGTGGACGCCGCACCTCAGGAAATAATCACCTATGACAACCTCAACGCCCGCGTGGACGCCCAGGTCTATTTCAAGGTCAAGGACGACGAGGAGAGTGTCAAAGCGTCGCAGTACAACGTCAACAACTACCAATGGCAGATCGTCAACCTGGCCCGCACGACTCTCCGCAATATCATCGGCACCCTGACCCTGAAGTCGGCGAACAGCGAGCGCGGCAAGATCAACGAGGAGCTCCTTAAAACCCTTTCCACAGAGACCTCCCGCTGGGGCATCGATATCGTCCGGACGGAACTCAAAGAAATCGATCCGCCGAAAGACGTCCAGGAAACCATGAACAAGGTCGTCAAAGCCGAGAATGAGAAGGTCGCGGCCATCGACTTTGCCACGGCCCGGGAAACGGTGGCCGACGGCGAGCGCCGGGCCGAGATCAAGAAGGCCGACGGCGTCCGTCAGGCCAAGATCCTCGAGGCCCAGGGCGAGGCGGAAGCCATCCGCCTGGTCAACGAGGCCGCGGAGAAGTATTTTGTCGGAAACGCCCAGATCCTGCGCCGCCTGCAGGCTTTCGAAACGGCTCTTCAGAATAACGCAAAGATCATCGTTCCGTCGGACAGGGACATCGTCAACGTCATCGGCGAGATGGCCGGAATCCTGCCGATCCCCAAAAGGCAATAGGCCCCGAGGCTAGAGAGGAAGACGAAACAGGCCTTCGCAACGCCTCATCCGGCCTTTTTTAATTAATCTCAAAAAAAGGCTTGACAGCATAGGCTGTACGCTATATACTATGTATAACATAGTATGAGGCACACAGTAAAATGATAAGCAAAGAGCATTTCGAAAACCTTCGTCTCGAATTGCGGCGGGGCTGCCTGGTTCTCGCTGTGATGGCCGAGCTCCGGGCCGAGCAGTACGGCTACACCTTGCGCAAAGCTCTTGTCGACCACGGCTTGGCCATCGATGAGGGAACGCTTTATCCACTCCTCCGGCGCCTGGAAAGCCAGGGATTGCTCGTGAGCGAATGGCGCGAGGAGAACAGGCGCAACAAGCGTTTCTACCGGCTTTCCGCCGACGGCGCCGAAATCCTTGCCGAGCTTATCGCCGAATGGCGGAGCATCAACGCGTCCCTCAATGGAATTCTTTAAGGAGCAATGTCATGGATTTACTCGACCGTTACCTGCAGGCAGTGAAATTCTGGCTGCCGAAGTCACAGAAAAAGGACATTATCGCCGAGCTCGCGGAGGACATCCATTCGCACATCGACGATAAGGCCGGCGAATTGGGCCGCGGGCTGACGGAAGATGAGCTCGAAGCCGTCCTCAAGCGCTATGGGCCCCCGATGATCGTGGCCGAACGCTACCTGCCGCAGCGACACTTGATCGGCCCCTTGCTGTACCCGATTTATCGGTTCGTCCTAAAACTCGTAGCGCTTGTTTACCTCGTGCCCTGGTTCTTGGTTTGGCTCTTTCTCGTCGCTTTTATCCCGTCTTACCGCGCCGCGCATCCCGGACCGGATCTGCTCAAGACACTGTCGACGTTGTGGAATATCGCCTTCTATTCCTTTGGGTTTATCACCGTGGCCTTTGCTATCGCCGAACGGGTTCACGTGAAGTCCAAGTATTTTGAGCGTTGGAATCCGCGCAAGCTTCCGGTCGTGCGGGACCCCTATAAGATCCCTCGCGGGCAATCCATCGTTGAGATCGTTTGCGGCGCCCTCTTTGCCCTGTGGTGGGTGAATGTCCTGCGGTTTCCGGTCGTCATCATCGACAGCGCCGCTTCCGTCCGCTGGACGCTCGGTCCGGTTTGGGAGAACTTGCACCACGGATTCTATTATCCGTTCCTTGTGCTGGGGCTCGCAGGGGCGGTGACGGCCGCGTTCAATCTGGCCCGGCCCACTTGGACCCGGCTTCGATTGGGAATCCGGGCCGCCATGGACGCCGTTGCCGCGGTCCTGCTCGGCTTCGTCCTCTCGGCTCACTGGCTCGAGGTCAAGGCCCAGTTGGCGATCGTGAGTGCCTCTCGCGCCCAACTCTCGAAAGCTGAGCTCCTGGCCGATTGGACGAATATCGGCGTCTCTATGTCCCTCGCGGTCGCCCTGATCATCCTTTTCCTGACATGCCTCCGAGGGATCCTCCGCATTCTGCGTTGGGACCGGATTGAGAGACAGTCCGCACCGGCAGCTCAATCCCGATGACGCACAATGAAGAGAGCGTCACCGACGCCTGAAAACCTTGAAATTGCCGGGCAGAACGAACGCTTAGTCGATCCCGGCCAGGCGAATCTGGACCTTCCGGGATTTTCCTTCCCGCTCGACGGTGAGCGTGACCGTCTGCCCGATTTTGTAATTGTCCAATGCCGTGAAGAGGTCGTCGTAGGACTTGACCTTGGCGGCGTCGACGCCGGTGATGATGTCGCGGGCGAAAACCCGGCCGAAGGCATCACGCGTGAGCCCTCTCAGGCCGAGCTCATAGGCTTGGCTCGTGTGGGGAACGTCGCGGATAATCACGCCTTCGATCCTCGATCTCCGCGCGTACTCATCGGGAACGAACGTGATGCCTCCGATCCCCGGATGGGTCACCTTGCCGTACTGGATGATCTGCGGCACGATCGCCTTGATGGTGTCCACGGGAACCGCGAACCCGACGCCGCTCGAGGTCCCGGACGGGCTGATGATCATGGTATTCATGCCGATGAGGAAGCCCGATGAATCGAGGAGCGGGCCTCCCGAGTTACCGGGGTTGATGGAGGCGTCGGTCTGGATCATGTCGCGGATCGTTACGTCTCCTGCGCCCGGCATGTTCCGGCCCAACGCGCTGACGATGCCCTCCGTGACGGTGTGATCGAACCCGAAGGGGTTGCCGATGGCGATGACCTTCTGGCCGACCTGGAGGTCGGCTGAGGTTCCGATCCGCACAGGCTCAAGGTCAGGAACTTTTTCCTGAAGCTGAAGCACGGCGATATCCTTGACGGGCTCCTTGCCGATGAGCTTGGCCTCGATCTGTTTTTGGCTGGGAAGGCTGACGATGAACTTGACGCCGTCCTCGATGACATGAAAATTGGTCACGATCCGGCCCTCATTGTCCCAGACAAAACCCGATCCGCTGCCGCGGGCCACAGGCTGGTCGGACTGGTAGAAAAGATCCGTGACATACTGCAGGTTGGTGATGAAGACGACGGAGTTTTTGGTCCCCTTGACCACCTCGATCGTATTGAGTTCGTCTTCGGTGAAACGGCGGGCCGGCCGGCTTTGTTCTTGCCCCGCCGCTGAAGGCGAGGCGGTCCCGACCGCGGCGCCGGGACTTGTCAACGGAGTGCTGCCGGTTTTCGCCGAAGACGGCGGTCCGGAACGCCGGCTGTGCGTATCGCCGCAGGTGTAGAGGGACATACCAAGAATAACGGTGATGATGACGAAAGTCTTCTTGTGCATGATGATTATCCTTTTCTTAGAATGTGGCGGGAGAAGAATTCCCAAATGATGTCATTGGCGTTGATGGCCGTGGTCGCCTTGCCGAGGAGGCGTTCGGCCCGGACCCGGCCCGGCCAAGTGTGTCCGCCTCCCCGAATCTCGTAGAGAATGACTTCGAAACCGCCGGACCGCGGGGCGTAGGTGTGTCGAACGACCTCGGTGCCGTCGCCGGTCGTGTTGGGGAGCACGGTGTCTTCAGGGACAGGACGGGCGCCGTCGATGCGGACCCACGTCCCGATCGTGGTCATGACCGAGCGATGGGCATTGCCTAGAGCCGTCCGCGACCCTCGGCCGCCGTTCCACGGGACATATTCGTCGTCGCTTCCGTGAAAATGGAGCACGGGTTTCGGCACTTTCACCAGCGCCGGATCGAGGTCCAGAGTGCCGGCCACGGCCGCGACGGCGGCAACGATATCCGGAGCCTCGACCGCCAACCGGTAGGCCATCATGGCGCCGTTCGAAATCCCCGTAACATAGACTCTGGATGGATCGCCGCGATAGGTTTTGAGAACGAAAGCGACGACTTCGCGGAGGAACCCGACGTCATCGATGTTGTGGCTCTGGGCATAGCCGCAGCACGCGCCTGAGTTCCAGGTCAGGACGCGGGGCAGCCGGCCTGTGCCGTCCGGATAGACGACAATGAACCCCGCCTGTTCGGCCTTCTCGCTGAGTCCGGTAAAGCGGCTCATCGTGAGGCCGTCCGTCGCGCCGCCGTGAAGGGCCAGGACGACCGGGAGCAGCCCCGCGGCCCCGGCGGACGCGGCCGCCTCCGCCCGCGAGGGAATGAAAACGCGGAACGTTCGCTCGAGTTCCTGGAATGTCAGGGCATGGAGTTTGTCGGATGATTTCAAAAGAGGCGCGGCTGCCGAGCAAAAGACGACGATGAAGAGGAGCGCGGCGATCTTCATGTCATCCCATGCCACCCTTCTTATTATACAGAACCCGGCGCCAAAATTGTCGGCGGCGACGCATCAGGCGCTTTTCTTCGCCAGCATTTCATCGAGAAAGGCAACGGCCCGCCGCAGGTGAGGGATGACGATCGAGCCGCCAACAACCAAGCCGACGGCGAAGGTCTCGTGCAACTCCTGCGCCGTGGCGCCCTTGTCGAGCGCCTGGATGATGTGATACGTCACGCAGTCGTCGCAGCGCAGGACCAAGGACGAGACGAGCCCCATCAGCTCCTTGGTCTTGGCGTCGAGGGCGCCGGGATGGTAGACCCTGTCGTCGATTCCAAAAAACCTCTTCGTTTCGAGGGTCCCGTCCTCCAGAATCCGGGCGTTCATGTCGTGACGGAATTTCGTGAAATCCTCACATCGGCCCATGGTGTTTTCTCCTTGCTTGCGAAAAAGTATACCATGGTATACTTTACCCGTTCGCCGACGCTAAGTCCCGCCTTTCAAGGCGGGGACAAGGAGCGAGGCTCAGGGTTAACCCCGAACAAGCCCCGGCATTCATGCCGGGGACTCGAGGGGTTGACTTCGCGAGGACACCATGAACATCGAATTGACGAAGGAACAGCTCGAAAGCCTGGCCAAGCTCGTTTACCTCGGGAACATCATGGCCAACAGCTGGCGGACGGACGATGTCATCGAGGAATATGACGAGGTCGAAAGTCTCGTCCTCGCCGCGGCGGAGAAAAACGGCTTGGAGGATTACGTCGAAAAGGACGAAGAAGAAAAAAACCTCCTGCCGTCGGCGGAGCTCGAAGAGAAGATGGCCGGGACGGTCGATTTCTATAACGACAATACGTTCTGGGACCAACTCATCTTCCGCATGGCCGACCGCGATTACGCGAGGAAGTACGGCGAGCAAGCCCTGGCGGAGCTGTCAACGGAAAAGGGGATGGAGCGGGAGAAACCGCTCCTCGACAAGTACGAGAAGGAATTCAACGAACACGGGCTTGACCGGATCGACCTGCGGCGCGATAACTAAGCTTTTTCCCTCGGCCTCCCGGCGGCGTCATTCCCAAGCCCGCCCTTTGTTCGCCGGAATCATCAGGCGCTATTTTTTCGGCGTTTCGTGGATCCTCTCGCGCCAGGTCCAGTCATCGTCCTTGTCCATGATTATCTTCGTGATTTCGTACGTCATGCGGCCGCCGTCGTCCTTTTGATTGGACCCGAGGCTGTAGATGAGGAGTTCGCCGTTTGCGATTTTGTAGACGAGCGGTTTTCCGGTGAATGGGTCGATGGGGACCTCGCTCAGGATGTCCGGCACGAGGGCATCGAGCGTGTCCGGATAGCGCCCGGTTTTGCTCTTATAGATCTTACAGGCCAGCCCGGCCCGGGCCGTGAGCATCATTGCCTCAAACGAGGCTTCCTTGAGGAACATCGCTCCTATCTCGGGAACATACGCGCGGAGGAGTTTTTGAGGCCACGATTGCGGAGCCTCATCCCGCAAGTATTTCTTGACCAGATCCCGCTGCTCGTAATAGGGCCTTTCGGACATGCTCTCCAGCTCCGGAAAGACAGTCAAGGCCGTAAGCACCTGAGCCTTAAGAAGTGGTCTAAGCAGCCAGGCGACGGCCCGATGGTAGGCACCGGAGCCATAGAAGTCTTTTACCGTCTCTGGCCGTCCTTTTATGACTTCCATACACACTTCGAGCATGAGCGCCTTTTCCCCCGGCAGGCACCTGAAGAAACGCGAACGCCACGGGCCCGGGTCCATCTCTTTGACCCAGCGGGCCAGGCCTTCGGGGTCGAGGTCGCAGCCGCTTGCGATCCGGTCGAACGAAATCTGGACGGCCTTCCTCACGGCTAAGGCGATGAGCATGTCGAGCAAAACAGGCTCGTCCAAGAGCTTGCTGGAAAAGCGCATGCCGGAACGGCTCTCCTCCAAGGCTTGGCCGACCGCGCCCTTTTCGGCGTGGAGAACGGCGTCTATAGCCAGCAACCGAATGGCCTTGATCAGACTGATTGCAGGAGGAATTTTCGCGTCATAGGCAAGGCTACCGGTCCAGTCCCGGTACCGGAAGCATGGCCTCTCAGCCGCCTCGGCGATGAGGTCTAGGACCTTTTTGTTCTTTTCGGTCAGGCGGCTTAGCTTTTCTTTGGCTGTATTATCAAAAGGCAGTCCGGTGTAAAACGACTCGATCGTCTTGCTCATAAGAATGTTATCGTCCTTTTCTACGAGGAGCAGCGCTTCGGCGGCCTTCCACAGGCGGGCGCCGTTGTCGGCATCCGGGCAATTAGGCACCAGATCCTTGACCCTCAGTGCGACGCCATCGGCCTTGGCCTGGGCCAGATACCGCTCCAGCTTCTTCCCCGTCGTGTAGTTCAGGATCGCGCGCGCCGCGAGGACCGCGGTCACAAAGATGAGCAGAACGACGAGGATCCTAATCGAGATCTTTCGGAATTTCGCTGCCATCGTGATTCTCCTTCAGGAATTCCATGATCGAGCCGGACGGCCGATTGCCGGCCCGAGGCCCTTGATGGGCTAGGAGCCGCTTTTCCCGGGCCAGGTCGGCGGGGCTGAGGACATCGCCCAAGTCTTTTGCCACCGACGCCCATTCCGTGTCCGAAGCGCTGCCCGAGATCCGGTTCCCATCGAGAAGAGCTTGCAGGCGGCTCGCCTGTTTGCCGGACGCCGCCCCGTCCAGGGCGAAAACGGCGATGAGAATCACTCCGCATCCGGCCAGGCAGGCGCGAAGCAGGGGTGTGGTCCAGGCTCGCTCTTGCCGCTCTTTCCTCGCGGCATCGAGAACCCGCTCTCTCAGCCCCTGTGGCGCTGGTATCGGCGCGAGCGACGCGAGCGTTCTTTCTAATTTCCGCTCTTCTTCCTTGTTCATACCTTCCCCTCCATCGATGCACGGAGCTTCTCGAGCGCGTAACGGTAGCGGCTGGCCGCCGTGTTGATGGACAGCCCGCATATCCCGGCAATCTCCTTGAACGAAAAGTCCTCGAAGATCTTGAGAATGACGATGTCCTTTTGCTCTTCAGGCAATGCGGCTAGAGCACCGGCGATTGCTGCGGCGACGCCGGCACACGGTGCATCCATGATCAACGCCTTTTCGGCCTGCTGTTCAGGATCCAAGCTGTCCGCGGGGTGCGTCAGCCGGCGCCTCAGAAACCGATTTGACTCGTTTCGCAATACGCTGAAGACAAAGGCCTTCGGATTCCTGATGATGGCCCACCGCACGGAGTATCTGGCCAAACGGCAGAACGTTTCCTGAAGGACATCCTCCGCATCCTCGGCCGAGCCGAGCCTCAGGACGAGATAATGATACATCTTCTCTCCGAAGCCGTCGTAAAGCTCCTCAAGCGTCATATCATTCCGGATTTCGTCCGCTCAATCTCTATAGACCCGTCCACCCGATGCTTTTGTCTAATGATCCCCAATTCTATGCGAGTGGCGCGCCGCTGACAACCCTGGGGAATCGAGACGCTATGATCAATTCGGCCTGGAAGCGGTCACCGAATGCGTTTAGGGGGATGGATACTCCCGAGGAGCCAGAGGCTATTTACCGATCACAGTCTTAAGCCACTTGCGATAACGGGCGATGGTCTCGGCGCCGGGTCGCTGGTGCCCGGCTCCGGCTTCCGTGACGAATTCGACCTTGGCGCCGGCCCGCTCGAGCTTAGAGACCAGTTCCTTAGTGATGGCGAACGGACAGTTCCGGTCATCACGACCATGAAAAAGGAAGATGGCGATTCCCTTGAATTTCACGAGATTCTTGTCTTCGAGGAAGTTCGGATGACCTTCACCCGGGAAGTAAAGGCTGCCGATGTCCGGATGGCCGGAAAATATCGCCAGCGCCTTGTATCGGCCCGGATGCTCGTAAAACGTCCGGTAGACGCCGTAGCCGCCCATGGAAAAGCCGGTCAGGATGATCCGCGTCTCATCGATGGGGTAGCTCTGAGTGACCGCGGCGACGGCTTCTTCGATATCCTCCTGGGCATGATCTCGCGTGTAGGCATTGGAAGGGCCGCGGCCGCGCGGCGCCAGCTCGATGAACTCCCCGTCGCTCAAGTAATCGACTCCGGCCAGATTCGTTTCATCCGACGCGCTGCCGTGAAGATAGACGATGAGCGGATATTTCCTGGCAGCCTTGGGATCGTAGCCGGCCGGGATCCTGACGGCGTAAGGCTGAAGCGTGTTGTCAATTCGGGAAAGGAATGCCCGCCGCATGAAGCCGGTCCTTGCCGCAAGAATATCGCGGCCCGCCTCGGCTTGGGTGAGGTCCGCCTCGAGGTGGAGCAGCGCCATACGTTCCTTGGCTGCGGTTTCGTATGGCTTGAGCGAGCGCAGAGAGGCGAACGCTTCGTTGATCAGGAACCGATGGGTTGTGACGCTTCCTGGAGCGAGGTGCGTCTTCACGCGTTCCAGCCGATCAGCAAATCTTTCGGCGGCCGCCGCCGGTAGGATGGTCAACCCCGACGCCCGGACGGAATCATCGCCCTTGGAATAATCGCGGCGCGAGCTCCAGGCCATACGATAGCCTCCGGGCGACATGTCCCCCAGGTCGATGCTAAAATCATGGAACGTGAGCCCACGCTTGCACGGATACTCGGCCGTGGTTGATTCCAGCCGAGTCCCTTCGCCGCTGAGGACGGAAACGCTCAGACTCTCCGTGTCTTCGACCGAGCTCAGCGTAACCGCCCGCGCCCGAAGGGGCTCGCCTAGACCCACGTGATTTCGCTCGAGTTCGACGAAAGTTTGCATCCCTTTGTCGAGAGAAGGGGCGGCGAAATGAAGCCTGATATATGTTCGGGGTGAATTCTCGCGGCCGAGGTCATCGGGCAGAACGCTGATAATAAAATGCGCCTTGACCGCCGGCCTTGACGAATCCCAGATTGAATCCGATCCCATCCGAAAGCCACGGGTGGTAGGGATGCAAATCCTGCCACGGCAGCAGGAGTTCGAATGAGATGACTCCGTCGTGAGCGGCGAACTCGAGTTTGGCCTGCCGGCTCATCGGGACGAAAATCTTGTCGACGTTGTAGTACCAGAAAAGCCGGCGAGTCCAATCGAGGTCGGGCCGGTCGACCGCGGAGCAGGCCGCGACATAGAACTCGTCCGTGGGCGCGTCGCCGGGCCGGGGCCGGGCGATGACCATATGGAAGCCGTCGCCGTTCTGATAGGCCCTGTCGTTATACGTCAGCTTGTCCCCTCGGGCTTCAACATAGACGTAAAGGAAATTGGTCCCGTAGGCGAGCCGGTAGTGCGCCTCCGCGGGCTTTTCGGTGGTCCCGATGAGATCGACCTGGGAGAAGGCTCTGCGCGGCAGATGCTGCAGGCCTAGATCGAGCACGCCGTCGATGACCGGCGCCTCGGCGAGAAAGTCGACCGGGGCGAGCTTCCGGGGGACCTCGTTCAATTTCACGGGCGGCTGCTCAGTGCCGGACTGGGAGGCGGCTGTCGACATGACAGCGAAGAGGACGAGAACGATGGCCGGGATCCCGCCAATGCCGCGAAGAACAACACGCCGCATTGAAACTCCTCCGCTAAATAGCAGCGAACCCTGTAACGGGCTGACAACACATCATGTCCATAAGACTCGATTATCCGCCATAAAGTTGCCTTGATCAAGAAAGCGGCCTGGATTCTGACCAGGCATCTCTCCTCTGAAAACCCTGAAAAAGGAACCAGAAGGTCACTGCCGGACCTCGGTTTTTCGGTTGCCAGTCCCGGGGCTCTCATTCTCAAAGCGGGCGGCTTCTTGGCCCAGGCCGACATGGGCATTCCGCCCATAAATTGTGCCCTACTGGCAGGGCGCAGTGATAGTTGGATAATTTTCGGAGCGCGCCAACTTAGATATGCCACCGTACTCACAGTCTGACCAAATGTATCGTATCGGAGTTCTTGTATCCTTGACTTACCAGTCCTCTGTGATTTAGGATTGCGCGTAGTGGGAAGCCAAAGCAATTGAGTTGCCTCCCCGTCGTCTTAGATTCAAAGGGAGTGAGCTAGTGCCACGCATTTTCGACAACATAGAAAACGATCTATTACCCGCTTTGCAGGAGACACTAGCAGTTTCAAATCGAGCCGATTTTTGCGTAGGCTATTTTAATCTGCGTGGTTGGAAGGCCCTGGACTCCTACATTGAGAGCTGGCCCGGAGGCGAGGGCCGCTGCTGCCGGCTGCTCGTCGGCATGCAGAGAATGCCCCAAGAAGAAATAAGCATTCTGCTTGGGCTGATGAGCGATGGCGGAGAAGTCGACCAGGCAATGGCCCTTAGGCTCAAAAAAGAACTCGTCGAGAAGTTCAAAGAACAGCTGACCGTCGGGGCTCCAACAAACGCAGATGAAGCAGGACTCCGGCGGCTGGCAGCACAGATCAAGGCTAAGAAGGTGGTTATTAAACTGTTCTTGCGCCACCCACTGCACGCCAAGCTTTATCTTTTGTTCCGTCCCGACCCCATAACCCCAACAATCAGCTATCTAGGGAGCAGCAACTTAACGCTAGCCGGGCTTTCCCATCAGGGGGAGTTGAACATCGACGTGCTTGACCACGATTCCTGCGCAAAGCTGGAACGGTGGTTTGAAGACCGATGGAACGACCGTTGGTGCATTGACATTTCTGAGGACCTCGTTAAGGTCGTTGAGCAAAGCTGGGCTCGAGAGGAGCTTATCCCACCCTATCACATTTACGTCAAAATGGCCTACCATCTCTCGCGCGAAGCTCGCGAAGGTATAACAGAATTTCATTTGCCGCCGGAGCTCGAGGAAAAACTGCTTGGCTTTCAGGGGGCAGCGGTGAAGATTGCTGCCCATCACCTTAACAAACGCGGTGGTGTACTGATCGGGGACGTCGTCGGTCTCGGAAAAACCCTTATGGCCACGGCGCTGGCGCGCATCTTCGAGGATGATTACGACCTTGAAACGCTTATCATCTGCCCCAAAAATCTGCTCGCCATGTGGAACGATTACCGTGAGCGCTACCATCTGCGTGGCAAAGTGATGTCCCTGAGCACGGTTGCTCGGGAGCTCCCCGAAACGCGCCGATATCGCCTTGTCGTGATTGACGAGAGCCACAACCTCCGCAACCGGGAGGGGAGACGCTACAGCGTTATCAGAGATTACATTAAGAAAAATGACAGCAAGTGCGTCATGCTATCCGCCACTCCGTACAATAAGACCTATTTGGACCTTTCCAATCAATTGCGCCTTTTTCTCCCGGACGATCAGGAGCTTGCCATCCGCCCTGAGCATCTATTAGCCGACTTGGGGGAAACCGAGTTCATACGCCGCCACCAATGTTCGCCGCGTTCATTGGCGGCATTTGAGAAGAGCGAATACGCTGACGACTGGCGAGAGCTTATGCGCCTGTATCTTATTCGACGCACACGCAGTTTCATTATGGATAATTATGCCGAGACGGATCTTTCCAACGGACGCAAGTACTTGCCCCTCGAAGGTGGACGGCCCTATTATTTTCCAACCCGCATACCAAGGACAGCCAAGTTTGCGATCAACGAGAAAAGCCCTAAGGATCAATACGGCCGCCTTTACTCACCAGGGGTTGTGGACACAATTAATTCCCTTCATTTGCCGCGCTATGGTCTGGGCAATTATGTGACCCCCGCTCCCGATACGCCACCGACGAGAGACGAAGCCAAGGCCCTTCAAGATCTATCGCGGGCCGGCAAGCGCCTTATGGGATTCTGCCGTACGAACCTGTTCAAGCGGCTGGAATCAAGCGGGCAAGCCTTTATCCAGTCCGTAGAGCGGCACATTTTGCGCAACTTCGTTTACATCCATGCGATTGAAGCCGGGACGCCTCTGCCGATTGGAACTCAGGACATCGGACTGCTTGACGCCCGCATCTGCGATGAGGATTCTGATGGCCTCGAAAGCGTTTTTGAAAACGAAGACGAAGCCGCATGCAATGCCGAAAATGGATCTTCTTTACGGACGCCGGAAGATTTCAATCGGCGCGCTGCCGATGTCTATCGCCGGTACGCTTCCCAAGGAAAGAACCGCTTCGACTGGCTCCGGCCGGAACTTTTTGATAAAACCTTGGCAGCGAACCTCGGAGCAGACGCCGAGTCACTTATTAGAGTGCTTGAGAAATGTGGCGAGTGGGATGCCGGCCGGGATGCTAAGCTTGACGCGCTCTACGCCTTACTCAGCAACAAGCATGCTGGGCAAAAGGTGATTGTCTTCTCCCAGTTTGCCGATACAGTGCACTATTTAGATAAGCAACTGAAGGCCCGAGGGGTTAGCAGGCTTGCCGGTGTGACGGGCGAATCGTCTGACCCGACGAGTCTCGCCTGGAGATTCAGCCCAGAAAGCAACGAAAAACGCGATTCTGTCGGGTCGGAAGATGAACTCCGGGTTCTTATTGCCACGGATGTCCTCTCCGAAGGCCAAAACCTGCAGGACTGCGCCGTTGTAGTCAATTACGACCTCCCTTGGGCGATTATCCGCCTCGTACAGCGGATCGGCCGCGTAGACCGTATTGGCCAGCAGGCCGAGAAGCTCTATTGCTACTCGTTCCTACCCGCCGACGGTGTGGAACGGATTATCCGTCTGCGCGCCCGCGTCCGTCAGCGTCTTCAGGAAAACGCCGAGGTCGTGGGGACGGACGAGGCCTTCTTTGAGGACGACCGAAACGACCAAGCCGTCCGAGACCTCTTTACGGAGAAGGCGGGCATCCTTGACGGCGACGCCGATGCCGAAGTGGACTTGGCTTCTTATGCCTATCAAATTTGGAAGAATGCCATCACCGCTGACGCAAAACTGGAGAAGGCTGTGTGCGAATTGCCTCCTGTCGTTTACTCCACAAAGTCGCATCTTGCGTCCACTGCGGCGCCCAGCGGGGTGGTTGTTTACTTACGCACGGCCGAGGACAACGATGCTCTGGTTTGGCTGAATAAAAGCGGGCGCGTGGTCACCGAATCCCAAAAAGCCATTCTGGACACGGCAAAGTGCCCTCCTGATACTCCCGCCCAGCCGCGGCTGGAAACCCACCATTCCTTGGTTCGCCAGGGAGTGGAACAGGTTCTGAAAGAGGAGAAATCCGTCGGTGGCCAACTCGGCCGACCGTCGGGGGCGCGTTTTCGTACGTATGAGCGGCTCAAGCAATATGCCGAGGATGTTAAAAATACCCTATTTGACCGCCAGGAATTGCATCGGGCTATCGAAGAAATCTATCGCTACCCTCTTCGCGATGCGGCGAAGGATGCTTTGAATCGGTTGTTCCGGTCACGCGCGACCAATGAGGATATTGCCCAAAAAGTTATCGACCTGCGCGACGCAGATGCGCTTTGCGTCAAAGACGAAGAAGGGGAATCCCGCGAGCCGCGGATCATTTGCTCCCTGGGACTTTCGGAGGCGCTTTCCGATGCAAAAGCTCAGACGGGCAAGCAGGAAGGGAAGTAGTCAATGAGTCTAGGCATTGCAGAAGGTCGGAACCTGCTTACTTCATATGACTTCAAAACTCTTTTTATTGAGAAGCTCGGCTGGAACCACTATAAAGCCAGGCTTGAAATCTCCGTTGACGGCTGGATGTTCAGATTATCGGCCATCGCCGAAAAATGCGGGATGGTGGCATTCGTTTGCGATCCTACAGCCGGCGGCCTAATCCCGGGCTTTCCGACTCGCCGCAAAATCGAACGCCTAGTTGCCAAGAACACCCATGAACATCTTATTATCTTTACCGATGAGAAGCGGAGGATACAGATTTGGCAGTGGGTTCGGCGAGAACAAGGCAAGCCCGTCGCCTGCCGGGAATATCCCTATAGCGTCGGCCAACCCGGAGATTCGCTCATCCAGAAGATACGCGACCTGGCTGTCAGTCTGGAGGAAGAAGAGGGGCTTACCCTCCTTGACGTAACCGGCCGCGCCCGGAAAGCGTTTGACGTCGAGCGCGTCACCAAAAGGTTCTATGACCGGTTCAAAACCGAACATGCCGCCTTCCTTAGCCTCCTGGCGGGCATTCCGGACAAGGAATTGGAACGCTGGTATGTTTCGGTCATGCTCAATCGCCTGATGTTCGTCTACTTTATCCAGAAAAAAGGCTTTTTGGGCGGCGGTGATACAGACTACCTCAGAAACAAGCTTACGCGATCCCGGAATGAGCTCGGCAAGGACTGCTATTATCGCGACCTGCTTTGCCCGCTTTTCTTCGAAGGCTTTGCCAAGAGGAGAGACGAGCGCTCCGAAAAGGCCAACCGCCTCCTTGGTGAAGTACCGTATCTCAATGGCGGTATCTTCATGCTTCATCAGATCGAGCGGCTACACGGCAAGACTATTGCTATCCCTGACAAGGCCTTCGATAGACTATTCGAGTTTTTTGACGCTTACCGCTGGCATCTTGACGAGCGCCCCCTTAAGAGTGACGACGAAATCAATCCCGATGTCCTCGGCTATATCTTCGAGAAGTACGTTAACCAGAAGCAGATGGGCGCATACTATACCAAAGAAGATATAACTGAATATATCGGCAAGAATACGGTTATTCCCTTTCTCTTCGACACGGCCCAAGAAAAATGCAAAATTGCCTTCGAGGGACAACGCTCGGTCTGGCGACTTCTCGAGGAAGATCCTGACCGCTACATTTATAAGGCCGTTCGGCATGGAATATCGTGGAACTACAGGTCGCGAAGCGTTGATAAGAACGAAGGAGAGTTTCTGCCTCGACCGTTGCCGCTGCCTCCAGAAATTGAAAAGGCGACGATCCGGCAAAGCCCAACCTCCTTGAGCGCCGCAAAGTATGGAATAAGCCCGCGCCGCCGGAATATGCCCTGCCCACTGAGATCTGGCGCGAAGTTGTTACTAGGCGGAAGCGCTATGAAGAGGTTCGCGACAAGCTGGCCGACGGCGAAATCTGCACTATCAATGACTTCGTAACCTACAATCTCGACATTCGTCAGTTTGCACAAGATATGGTCGAGAACGCCGAAGGTCCGGAACTCCTTGTCGCTTTATGGAAGGCCGTCGGGGCAGTTACAGTACTTGACCCGACGTGTGGCTCCGGGGCGTTCTTGTTTGCATCTCTTAATGTTCTTGAACCGCTTTATGAGGCATGTCTCGAGCGGATGCGATTTTTTATTGAAGAATGGGGAGATGCCAGAAAGAAAAATCACCCCAACTATTACAAGCTCTTCACTGAGACGTTGAAGCGAGTGGAGGAACACCCCAATTACCGATACTTTGTTTTGAAATCCATCATCGTCAACAACCTTTTCGGTGTTGATATCATGGAGGAGGCCGTAGAGATCTGCAAACTGCGGCTTTTCCTGAAACTCGTTGCCCAGATCGAGCACCCCAAGGACATTGAGCCTCTGCCGGACATCGACTTTAATATCCGTGCCGGCAATACCCTTGTAGGATTTACCAAGCTCGACGAGGTGAGATCTGCCGCGGAAAAGGAAACCTCTGGACAAGGAAGGATAGTCTTTGGGGAGACAGAAGATCAATTAAGGCGCCTTGAAGAGGAAGCGGATTTGGCAGACAGGGCCTTCCGAAAGTTCCGTGAGATGCAAATAGAGCAAGGGATGTCGTCTGAGGATTTCTCCGAAGCCAAGGAAAATCTTCGCTCCCGACTCAGGAAATTAACTGACACGCTTGACCGATTCCTCGCCAGCGAATATGGAGTCGACCTTGGAAGCATCCCAAATAGGAAGAAATATGAGGACGCCTTCGGACAGTGGAGGAAATCCCATCAACCCTTCCACTGGTTCGCGGAGTTCTATGGTATCCACAAAGCTGGCGGATTTGACGTTATTATCGGGAATCCTCCGTACGTGGAATACTCCAAAGTTACCGAATATGCAGTTCAGAATTATGCGACTCTGAAGTGTGCAAATCTTTATGCATTCACAATTGAAAGGTCCGTTACGCTGGCCAGTTCCGGCGGGCATGTTGGAATGATAATTCCCATTTCCGTCGCATGCTCTGGCGCGATGGAACCGTTGCGCGATCGTCTGTACTCGACTTCCCGATCTCTCTGGCTATCTCATTTTTCGAACCGACCCGGTCAACTCTTCACGGGAGCGCAGAACAGGCTGACAATTCTTTTGGCATCGGGACAGATTGCAGGACCGATGCAATTTTCGACACGGTATTGTCGATGGGATGCGAGGAAAGGTGAACGAGAGAATCTATTTGCTAGCGTCCGCTATCAGCAATTAACAAAGGAGGCATCACTGTTCCATGGACTGTTAGCGAAAGTCGGCTGCCCCGAAGGTGCCCGCGCCATGACTAAGATATCGAGTGAGAAATCCATTGGATTCTTTACGACAAGGCACGGCAAACATAAGGTCTACTGGGTAAGAGTGCCGGGCTACTTCTGCCAGTTTCTGCTCGAGCCCCCCATGGCGCGATCGGAGGATGGTGGTCTGCTAAGGGTGCGCGGAGAAGTAAATGAAATTGGATTTGGCAACGGAACCTGTCGTGATGCTGTTCACGCAATCTTAAATAGTTCTACTTACTACCATTTTTTCTGTACCTACACTGACACGCGTCATATTAATCCAGCAGATGTAGCTGAATTCCCTCTTGATCTGACTAGGTTCGGCTCCGAAGAATACAATACACTGGCTGAACTATCTAGGAGGCTCAATAAGTGTTTTTTGAAACACAAGGCGCAGTGGCGAAAGAGTGGACTCCTGATCGACTCTGTCGATTCCAAACCGTGCAAGCCCGTTATCGATGAGGTTGACCAAATTCTGGGGCACCATTATGGATTTACGGAAGAGGAGCTGGATTTTATTATTAACTACGATATCAAGTACCGAATGGGTCAGGATACAACGGAAGGAGCTGAACACCAGTGAGCAAGGTAGTCCAAAGTCCATATTGATTAAATGGCTCTGATACTTATTAATACGAAAACTGCTTAAAGGTGATGCGATGCTTGAATTCCAGCTTTTCCGCGTAAAAGTATTATTACCAAATCAGGGTCAGCTATATTTGACGAAGCCGACCCCAACTGATTTGCTAAGAATTCTAATAGAATCCCGTCCGACGGACGAACTCCGGTCACGGATAACTTGGCACATAGGCAACGTTGAAAATATCGATGATTCGGGCATTTACTTCCGTTTTGGTAAGACTACTAAGGCGACAATTGAGACATTCAAGGATGGAGTATTTATAGATCAAGAGTTTGAAACGTCGCCCTACACTCACATAATATTAGACGTAAAACTCGAAGTGATGGCAATAGCCAAAAAGGTAAAACTATCTCCAAAAGTGTCCGGCATTGCAGGCCGCCTATCGCGCCTCCTCGAATTGTCCACATATTCATCGGAGCAAGGCGCAGAGATTGAAATTGCAGAACTTCAAGATCCGGAAAGCTTCCTTGCGCACCTCCGCCAGGCTTATCAAATATCCAGATTCTCTGTAGAATTCTCACGACCAAATCCGTTTGACGCAAACCGGGATTTTGTAAAGCCTCTCCAAAAGTGTTTAGCCGAGGCTAACGGCGAAAAGGGGAAAGTGGAGCTGAAAGGAGAGAGCCTAACTGCGGTGCCTTTGGCGGAGCTGGCACGATCAGCTGCTGCTAGTGGGGACGACGCCAGTGCCCGTCTAAGAGCGGATCCAGAAGCTCGCCCTGTGACAAGGCATCTCAAGGGGAAAGCTGTGATGGTCACTGAAGAAAACGTAGAACGATTGGAGCAGAAAAGAACCATTCTCCAGCATATCCGAGAGATGTACAAAAGGTTACGTGGATAGGATGGGTAACTCAATAGCATCGTCAGCTCTAAGCTTTTGGCGGTGGTTCTTTGGCAGAGGGGGTAGTCGTCCAGGCATATTTCGATTTCTGGATCTATGGCTTTGCGTGCACGTTCTTATCGGCGTCGTATTGGCTATAATGGTGAAGACATCTATGCAGCTTGCTGCAAACACGGTTCTCCTTCCTCTCGCGGGGATATTTATTGGCCTAACTTTTGCATGGGCAGGAAACGCCCAGGCGATGCTTCAAAGCGCCGAGATTGAAGAAATCGCGCTATACCATGAAGGCGGATTCGTGGAATATGCGTTTGCCTTCCAAACGGCGATCCTTACTATACTAATAACGCTCGTATTGTGGGGCCTTGCTGGACTCGGGATTATTGATCAATACTTACCAGCCGCCAAACATCCTCTCCCATATGCCTCTTTAAAGGCCGTGCTCTTTGCGGCTTCCAGTGCGTCTCTTCGAGAATGCTGGCACGTTGTCTTAGGTGCGCAGTGGATGTTGCTTTCTCAGCACCTGTTGAAGAAGACCCGCATTTCAGCGGAGACATCGAAGCAAGCCTCAGTTAAGATACGGGGCGATAAAAGTTGAAAAATAAAGTAGGAACATCTGCAAGCAGGAGATAGAGGATAAGTCAAGGGCGATTATGAAACTCCAAGACGCTTGGACCGTTCCGAATTTACGACTTGCCTGGCGCCGGCTTACTACGGGCAAGAACATAGCTTATAAAAAGTATTTCCGCCATCTCTACAACGCGTATGAGATCAGTATTAAAGAAAACATCAATGATTTGCATGCTCGCCTGAGGGGAGGAAGTTACATGCCTCAGGCGCCATCAAAAATATACGTCCCCAAGCCTTCAGGATTACAGCGACCGATCACACTTCTGTGCATCGAGGATCAGATAGTGCTCCAGGCCATCGCGAACATTTTTGCGCGGAAACTAATGGATCAAAGAAGGAGGCTGGAGAATAAGTGCATTTTCAGCAATATCATTCAAAATGACCATAATTCTATCTTTTTCCTTCAGGACTGGAGGTTTTCTTATACTAAGTTCCAGGCAAAAATCAAGGAACAT
Organism: Candidatus Aminicenantota bacterium; assembly: GCA_963727095.1. Taxonomy (GTDB): domain Bacteria; phylum Acidobacteriota; class Aminicenantia; order Aminicenantales; family Saccharicenantaceae; genus CAVSEQ01. The sequence goes on from CAVSEQ010000002.1 coordinate 255,445, forward strand.
TTTGATGCCGGATTCCGATGGATTGCTCTGTTCGATCTGGCAGCCTTTTTTGACACAATATGTCATGATCTTCTGCTCCGGACCGCTTTCCCCAGAAGTTTGGATGATGGGAATCGTGAGCGAATCATCGACTGGCTAAAGAAGTGGAGTTCTGAACTAACCTCCGCAGGCCACGCCCATGGCATACCCCAAGGACCCATTGCTTCAAATTTTCTAGCGGAATCCTTTCTCTTGCCGATCGATAAGATACTTTATCGCAAGAAAGTAAGATATGTCCGATACGTTGATGATATCCGGCTTTTTGCAAAATCCGAAGAAGCCGTTAGAAAGGCTGTCCTTGAGATGGAACTTGTTTTCCGTGGTAGAGGGCTGATTCCCCAAGGCAAAAAACATGATATCGTTCAGGCAAAAACGCTCGAGGACGCAATGGGTATTCTCCCGAGCATCCAGCCGCATAGAGATGGCGACCAGCCGGACGAACCGGCTTTATCATCACAAGATGCCCTTAAAAAAATCCGATCCGCAATTACAGGGAGGCCCCAGGTAATAAGCGATAAAACCAGGGTGCGTTATGTTCTTTACCATTCGGAGCCGGCGCCTGAGCTTCTACCTATTGTTCTTCGCCTATTGCCACGCCACCCGGAGCACATCGACGCTTTTGTGTACTATCTCTCCCAGTGCAAGCCTTCTCAACGGATTATTAGGAGCTGTGAGGCGATTTTGAAAACCACTCCATATGAGTATGTTCTAGGAGAAATGTGGCACATTTTGGCCAGAATGATGAAGCCCAAGCAAATGCGCTATTACGTGAATAGAGCCATAAAAACAGCAACAGATAGGGAATCCGGAATCGCGGCAAAATGGGGAGCCTGTCACTTTTTATGCGAGGCAGAGAAAGCGGGATTGGGAAAGTATGCAAAGTTCGCAATGTTTCAAGAAAATTCCCTTCTTCAAGCTCTGATCGTGCCGTTCCTTCCAGATAGCAGGTTTGGCCGTAACGATGTTGCGGAAAAAATCTTGCGCCGTTCGGCGGCTGAGCCGGGAATTGCCCTTGCCGAGACATTCATTCGTTTGGGTCTGACACATCATAGCTTCGATGTTAAGGCGCGGTCTCTGCCCAAGCCCGTCCAAAATACTTTCAAGCAACTCGGGATAATTAGGGGCCCGATTCCTAGGGTCGATCCGCTCGGAGAACTCCTTTTTCGGCGATTTGGCGTGCGTCATTGGGACGGATGGAAAAATCTTCTTAAAAGCGAATATTCTTATGCCCTACAAATTCTCGCCATCGCAGATTCGGCCTATCACACTGCTAGATCGCAATGGCTTAGCTATCAGAACTCATTCAACCATACAATGTTTCTTGCCCTGCAGAGTTATCTTGCCGTGCACCGTTTGTCCGGCACGGTGAATACAAAAGAGAAAGACGGCAAGCTAGCCAAGTTTGGCAGGCTGCTGGACGCCCAACAGCCTTTTGCAGCATATCACCCAACTATTGCGGAAGGATTCCGAGAGGCGAATGCACGACGCAATGAACTTCCCGCCTCTCATCCATATAAAGAAAAAGGAGGAACGCGAACAAGATTCCTGAGTAAATGTGAACAGGACAGCCTGGCTAAAAAACTCTCCATTTCATATCGCGCTGTCCTTGATATCTTAGCGCCATCACAAGACACGGGACAAGCTTAACGAAATATATTGATTGGGAAAAAATGAAGGGACGAGGGTTGCTAAACCGCCTGGGAAAAGATACGAAATTATCCTTAACAAATGGAGGAAGGCGTGAAATGGCAATTTTGAGCCTTAAGCAAGCCGATGCGGCATATCCAGGCTCTCTAGCGACCCACCTTGGGAAAAAGACCCCGAAGAGAATCTACGTGCTCGGCGATTTGGATATCCTGCGGGAGGCGGCGCTCGGCTTCTTCTGTTCGGTCAAGTGTCCGGGCAACCTTATCCTAAGGACTTACGACCTTGCCCGTGAATTGCGCGATGCAGGGGTCGTCGTCATAAGTGGTTTTCATTCGCCAATGGAGAAGGAATGTCTCAGCCTTCTTCTCCGAGGAAAGCAAACGGTCATCTGGTGCCCGGCCCGGCGCCTGGCCGAAAAACGGATTCCAGATGAGTATGCCAAGCCGCTTTCGGATGGCCGCCTTCTTATGCTGTCGCCTTTTGATACCAATTTCAAGCAGGCGACTGTAGAGATTGCTGGCGCCCGCAACGATTTTGTGGCCGCACTAGCGGACAGCATATTTGTTTCCTACGCTGTCCCTGGAGGGAAAACGGAGTCTTTTTGCCGGAAAGTCCTTGAATGGCGCAAACCGGTGTTCACGTTTGATAGCCCGGACAACGGCACTCTTATCGCCATGGGCGTGCGGCCTCTTAGGGACATTTCGTCGGTTGTGGGAGCCAGCCAGAATGGCTGAAAATCCAATGCTCGTCAGCTTTCGATGAACGGGAAAAACTTCCTTTGCCGCTCACCTGTGGAAAATAATATAAGCACGGTCGGTCAACCGGGCGATTCCGGCCTTTTCTCTTTACACCCCTTCCCCATGAACCTCACCGAAGGTCTTCAGCTCAAGATCACCGATTTCTATTTTAGGCCGCAATTACCGCCGCTACGACGGTACGATGTGAAGAGGTTGGTCTCGGAATTGGCCGCGAAAATCTTTCAGGGACCTCTTTATCCCTGGTTCAAGTAACGGGCCCAGGCCTTCTTGCCTTGGAGGACCGGGTGTCCTGCCGGAAGCGCCTTGGATAATAATTCCAGCTCTTCCATGAATTTCCTGGAAGCACGCAGCTTGCGGTTCAACTGGATTCCCATCGCAACCTGTTCTGTTTTGGAGTCCATTGCAAAAACCTTGTCTTCCTTTAATCTAAAACCATTCCGCCCCATTATGGAACGTACGGTACTTATCGATCTCTTTATACCCGTTGGACCACTGATTATTAGGTCGTCCACATAGATCGAAAAACGTGCTTCCTTATGGATCCGAGAAAGCAACTGCTGCAAACTGCAAGCCAACGGGCAAAGTACTAACCTCCCAATGCAGGGGCTAGTGGGAGCACCTTGCGGTATTTGGTTTTTGTGGGTAACAATCCTCGTCATTGCTCGGGCCGTTTCTTCTAAAAAGCCAATTCTTATGAACGACTGCATTACCAGGTGCTTCTTAACACTTGGGAAAAAATCAGCAATATCGAGCGTGATAACCATTGGCTTTCCAACATGGTCAATGAGCGCGGATTTGATTGATGACCCAGGACAACAAAAAATTCTTGGATGGATTGCTATCTTCTCTAGCAAGAACCGCAGAAGTTTCCTCTGGACGGCTTTTAACTCGTCATATGGTATTTCTAACGTCCGGAAGCCGCCGGATTTTTTAGGTATCCGGTGCTGGTAATAGCACTCGGGGACGGAAAAGAGAAGGTCGATAAAAGTTTCCTGAGATAATTCGACTAGTCCAGCTAATCGATGCAAATCTATCCGAGAAAAATCAGACAACACCACAACTAATCTATATCAAGCCAGCCGCCCGGCGTGGCCATATATGCAACCAGGGAATTTCTTACTCATCAGCCGTAGCAGCAATTCGCAGAAGAGCGGGAAAAGACTGAGCAGAAAGCGCACGACCTTCGTCCAGCGACGGCTTTGTTCTGCAATAGAGCGGGCGTCCTCGACTAAGGAGCGATCGAAGGGACTTAGGTCTTGAGTGAGGAGCAGGAAGTCCTTGAGGTTTCTCTGGACGGACTCGGTGTGCTTGGAACGAATTGCCTTGAGAGCTGCATGGAGCAAGAGATCCCCTTGAGCATCTTTGCCTCTCTCCCTCCGCGCCAGGAGAATTTTCTCCGAGGCGAGGTTGAGAGGAGGTTTCTTTGCCCAAGAATGCCTCTTGTACATATTTGCCTCCTTTCTTAAGATTTAGATGCTCAAGCCGACTTGTGTACCGGCGTGAGTTGAAGAGAAATGACTATTATTCTTGGAGAATGATAGCTTTCCCCTTTAACGTATAGAATTTTCTATATGCGGACCTGTGGTCCTGCAAATGCCTGCGTTTTTTCGAATCGGTCGTCGGGGCACAACGCTGTGACATCCATGATCGTTTTGTACCCCAGCATTAGGCATTACTGTGATAGCTACAGGACGTCCGATTTTCTGCAAGTGAGTAACCTGCAGGAGAATAGGAGGCTGGCTTCAACTTTCAGCTTTCTTGGTCAAACTTTCAAAGAACTGTCGCCTCGATTAAACCTAACCGGGCATTGCTAAGTCTATATGTTGTTACTTTAAATAACTCTACCACAAAATGTTGTATTTGTCAACGTCTGTTTTGGTTCTGTCAAGCCAACATGAATACTTCCGGATTCCAGCAACGTGAATACTTCCGCTTTTCTCAAGGGTTAGATTTTCTCTAGATAGCAGTTATGGTGGAGTTGCGGCTCCCACCTGCGCCAAGGGTGATTCGGAAGAGGGATGTACTGGCCCTTCCTCTTCTCCGGAGCCTTCTTCTCTTCCGTCGCGAGCCGCGGCTCCGGTTTTATGTCCTGAACCTCTCGGTAATCCAGGTCCCTGCCGTTGAAGCGGATGAGGAGACTGCCGTCGAAGTGCTCCAGAACCTGCGTTTGGCGTCTCCTCATCGCGATCGATGGGTTGGAGAGCACCAAAAGCCTCCCTTTCCAGCGGACCATATAGCCGTTGTTGATCGTCCGCGACCCTTTGAGGCAAAAGATATCCCTCACGTTTAGACCTTTGGGAAGCGGCCGGTGGAGGTCATCCGGCCGCAACGCCGGCCTCGAAAACCGGCGGTTGTGTTCCGGCCAATAGCTCACGAGGAACCGATTCGCCTCGTCCTTACTGCAAACCCCGGCCAGTCGAAGCTCCTTGACCAGCCGGTCCTGAAGCGTGCCGAACTCCCGCTCGATCCGACCCTTGGCCTGGGGCGAGTCGGCGTGAATGATGTTTATCCCAAGCTCCTTGCCGGCCCGTTCGAACTGCGTCTGCGCCTCTTCTCCCCGCAGCAGCTCATCCAGGTCCGCCGGCCGTGTCGTCTTATAGGTACTCAATTTATCCAGATAGAGGGCCCTGGGAACGCCGTAGAGCCGGATATAACCCTCCAGGCTGTCCATCGCCGGCTCGACCCCTTCGTAGTCGTAAAAACGGCCGAAGCTGTTGTTGGTCGCGTCGTCGATGTAGCCCATCAGGACGAGCTTCGGACCCCGGCGCTCGAGCCAGTCATGGTGGGACCCGTCCATCTGCACCAACTCGCCCGAAAAATGTCTCCTCTCCCGCCACTGGTGGACGTCCCCCTTGCGGTGCCTCACCCGCCAGATCCCGGCATCGATCATGATCTGCCGCAACTTCTCGTCGCTGACCTTGACCCCCTGCCTCTCCCAGAGCTTCTCCGCGGCGAACGTCGGCCCAAAGTCCCAATACTTCTCTTTTATGATCCCCGCGATCCGCTCCTCCTCCGCCCCGGCCATCTTTTTGGCTGACTCCCGGCCTCGGTTCCCGTGCGCCAACCCTTTAGCCCCCCTCTCCCTGACCTTGCCGATGAGAGTCCGGACCTGACGGTCGGAGATGTTCAGAAGATCCGCCGCTTCGACCTGGCTTATCTCCCGCTTCATAACCTTGCGGATGATCAGCAACCGATCATGCTCTTCCTGGCTCAACGTGATTAGATCCTTTCGCATCAAAGCCGGCCTCCTTCCTCAGGAAGCCATACCTTAACCGAAAAAAGCGGAAGTTTTCACGTTGGCCAAACCGGAAGTTATCACGTTGGTGCAACACGTCTGTTTTGGTTCAACGTAGTTTTTCTCTTGACAAACGCCCTTTCCCGCATTATTTTATAAATGGTGGACAAAATGGTAAACAAACTAAGGCGAGAACTTACTCTCAAACAGACGGCGGTGCTGCGGGCCGTTGAGGATTTCATCCTCGGGCACGGCTACGCGCCGACCGTCCGCGGCTTGGCCGCCGCCCTTCGGATGGCCAACCCCTCGGCCGTCTTCAAGCATCTCCAGAGCCTGGAGCGGAAGGGCTACATCGCCCGCGAGGGCGGTGAGATCCGGGTGGCCGGCTTCCCGGCCCTGCTCGAGAGCCAGGTCAAGGTGCCCGTGGCGGGCCTTGTCCCGGCGGGCGGACCGCGGGAGGCCTTCGACGTCTCGGGCGAGGCCATGGATGTCCCGGGCTGGATGGTGGGGCGCCGGCGCGGCAACATCTTCTGTATCCGGGTGGACGGCAAGAGCATGATCGACGCCTACATCGACGACGGCGACCACGTTCTCCTGGAACGAACGAACACGGCCAACTCGGGAGAGATGGTGGTGGCCATGCTCGGCGACGGGTCGGTGACCCTGAAGCGCCTGAGGCGGAACGACGGCCGGATTTATCTCATGCCGGAGAACCCGTCCTTCCAGCCGATCGAGGCCGGGGATGCGAGAATCCTGGGCCGGGTCATCGGCGTTTTGAGAAAGTACTGAATGGGGTGATTCCCGCTCCGGCCTCCCTTTAGGAAAGGGGGGAAAAGGGAGGGGGAAGAAAAATCGAAGTCGTCTGTGCGGACAGGAGAGGTATCTTTGACCTTTTTTGGGTTGCGGAGTTTGACATGAATCGCCGGTACGTCGTCCTCGTCGACATCGACGCGTTTTTCGCCTCCGTCGAGGTCCTGCTCAACCCGGACCTCAAGGGCAAGCCGGTCATCGTCGGCGGCCTGGCCCACGAGCGCGGCGTCGCCGCGACCTGTTCCTATGAGGCCCGCAAGTACGGCGTCCGCACCGGCATGCCCCTCAGTCAATGCTATAAACTCTGTCCCCAGGGGATTTTCGTCCGCGGCAATAACCAGGTCTATCAGGCCTTCTCCGAGCGCTTCTTCCGCGTCCTCCGCACGTTCACACCCGACATCGAGGAGGCCTCCCTCGACGAAGCCTACCTCGAGCTCACCCGTTGTGGTCCGATCTACCCGTCGTTCACGGAGGCCGCCCGCGACATGAAGCGCCGGGTCGAGCGCGAGCTGGGAATCACCGTCTCGGCCGGCGCCGCCCCGAACAAAATCATGGCCAAGCTCGCGGCCAAGAAGGCCAAGCCGGCCGGGTTCTTCGAAGTACATGCAGGCGAGGAGCAGGACTTCCTGCGCGACCTCGAGATCGAGGCGCTTCCCGGCATCGGTCCCAAGGCCCAGGTGGTGCTGCGCCTGATGAACATCCACAAGATCGGCGACCTGTGGGGGCTGCCGCGGGCGACCCTCCACTCGCTCTTCGGCGAGAACGGGGAGGACATCTATCTCCAGTCGCGCGGCATCGACAGCCGGCCCCTCGTCACGCGCACGCTCCCGAAGTCCGTGTCGCGGGAGACGACGTTCCTCGTGGACCTGTGGGACCAGCAGATGCTCCTGGCGCACCTTGCTTACCTCTGTGACCGGCTGACGCTCGCCCTGCGGGAGGACCGCCTTTATGCCCACGTCATCGAGGTCAAGGCCCGCACCTCGGACTTCCGGACCGAGATCAAACGCCGCCTCGTCCTGATGCCCCTGCAGGAGATGGGAAAGATCTACAAGATCGCCGAGGAGCTGTTCCTGGAGCTCGTCAAAGGGTCGCGGCTGGCCCTGCGGCTGGTCGGCGTCAAAGCGTCCGAACTGGTTCGGGCGCGGCCTCTCGCCCTCTTCGAGCCGTACTCGGAGCGTCCCGAAAAGCTTGGTCGGGCGCTGGACGAGGTGCGCGGCAAGTACGGGTTCGGGTCGGTGCTTACGATCCGCGAGAAGATGCTCGACGCGATCTACGCCTTCGAGCCGCGGCGCGGCTATGTCCTGAAGACGGCGTCGCTGACGAAGTGAGTGCCATGTTCGTTCCGCTCCGCGTCCATTCCGTGTACAGCCGGGGGAAGGGGAGCGTCACGCTCGAAGAGGCGCTGGGCTGGGCCGCCCATCGGCGGCTGCCGGCCGTGGCCCTCACGGACATCGGGAATCTCTACGGCTGGGGGAAGTGGAAGCGGGCGGCGGAGGTCGGCGGCTTCAAACCGCTCTTCGGCTGCGAGTTCGAGGTCGGCGGCCGGCGGTTCGTGTTTCTGGTCCGCCGCCGCGAGGGCTACGCGAACTTGGTGGAGATCTTCAACCGGCGGGAGATCCGTTCGGCGTCCGGCCTCATCGTGATCGCCATCCCCGAATCGCCCTCGCGATCGACCCCCGGCCTCGAGGCGGGTGAAGAGGGGGACGCCGCGAAAAGAAACCGGGCAAGAGGCGGCACGCCGGAGGAACAGGCCGGTTGGAGCCGTCCCGCAAAAACTGGGACGGGAGCGGATGTGGGAAGAAATGCCGTTGCGGAGGAAAGCGAGTCCCAGGTTTCCGCCGGCAGGTTATGGCCGGACGAGGCCGGCATGCTCGCGGAGCTGCGGGAGAAGGTCCCGGCGGGCAGCCTCTACCTCGGCGCCGATTTCACGAATTTCAAACGGGTGATGGAGATCGGGGGACATGGACCTCAGGGACACGTCTCCCATCCCGCCGAAGGCCTCCCGGTCGTCTGGGTCAATCCGATCAAGTACCTGGCGAGCCCGGAGCGGCTCATCCTCATCCACGCCATCGAAAAGAAGATTCCCTATCCGCCCGAGCGCGACCGGCTCCTGGCCAAAGTCAAGCTCTTCGGCCCCGACCAGGAGACGGCGGCCCTCCGCCGTTTCGGCGAGGCCGCGAAACAGGCCCTGGCCGGCACGTTCGAGGTCGCGGAGAAATGTGACTTCACATTCGCGGACATCGTGCCCAACCTCCCGGCCGATCTCTTTCCGCGGACGCTCCGCGACGTCGTCATGGAGCGGCTCACGGCCGCCAAGAGCTTGAGCTGGCGTGAACGGCAGCGGGCCTGCCGCGAGCTGGATGCCGTCGAAAGCTCGGGCTTCGGCCCCTACTTCCTCATCGTCCACGACATCGTCGAGTTCGCCCGCCGCCGCGGCATCCTCCACAACCTGCGGGGGTCGGGCGCGTCGTCCTTCCTGACCTACCTCCTCGGTCTCTCGCACATCAACCCCATGGCCTTCGATCTCTACTTCGAGCGCTTCCTCAACCGCGGCCGGCCCGACCCGCCGGACATCGATATCGACTTCGATTCGCGCCGCCGCGACGAAATCCTGGAGTATGTCCTCGAGACCTACGGCGCGGGAAAAACGGGCGCGGCCTATGTCTGCAGCCTCAAGAACTTCCGGGCCCGGGCGGCCCTCTATGAAACGCTCCGCGCCTTCGGCGTCCCGCCCGGCGAGGCGCGGGGCTATACCAAACGGGTTCCGTATTTCGCAGACCCCGGTTATTTGCGGACGGTCGCGCCCGCGCCGGGTTTCCTCGAGGTCTGGAAAATGGCCGCGGAACTTCAGGACGTTTACCACGAGATCTCGCTCCACGTAGGCGGCGTGATTCTGACGCCCGCGCCGGTCGAGCGCTGCCTCCCGCTCGAGACGTCGGCCAAGGGGCTGCGGATGACCCACTTCGACAAGGACGCGGTCGAGGACCTGCGACTCATCAAGCTCGACCTCCTCTCGGTGCGCGGGCTGGCGGCGATCTCAGAGACGTCGGCGGGGCTGCGGCTGCGGGGGATTCCGCCGGATGATGCGAAGACCTATGCGCAGCTCCAAAGCGCCGGGACCATCGGCTGCTTCCAGGTCGAGAGCCCGGCCATGAGAAATCTGCTGCGACGGATGAAGCCGGTGAACATCCATGAGTTGACGCAGGCGCTGGCCCTCGTCCGGCCGGGGCCGACCGAGAGCGGAATGAAAGAGGCGCTGTTGCGGCGGCGGAGCGGGAGGCGGGGTGGAAAGCAAGGTGACGGGAAAAATAATTCTCCCATGGGCTCAGGGGAGGGCGACGCCTTCCTGGCGCGCATCCTTCCTGAGACGGACGGAATCCTTCTCTACGAGGAGCAGGTCATGCAGATCGCTGAACGCGTGGCCGGGATGCCGCCGGAGGAAGGGGACCTGCTGCGGCGGGGCCTGAAAAAGCGCAAGGACGGGGACACGGCGTTGCGCGAGAAATTCTTCCAGACGGCGGCCGGGCGGGGGTACGCGGCGCCGGAGGTCGAGCGCCTGTGGCGGACCATGGAGAAGTTCTCCTCGTACTCCTTCAACAAAGCCCACAGCGCCTCCTACGCCCACATGGCCTACCAGGCGGTTTACCTCAAGGTCCATCATCCGGTGCCGTATTTCGCGGCCGTGCTCAATGCGGGCGGCGGCTACTACGAGCTTTCCGAGTATGTCGCCGAGGCGAAGCGGAACGGGATCCGGATCCTGGGACCGGACGCCAACCGCAGCCTCTACCAGTTCGAGGTCGAGGACGGGCCGGCCGGGAGCGCGGACGGGGGCGCGATCCGCGTCGGCTTTACCTCCATCAAGGGACTGGGACTCAAGACGATCGACCGGATCGTCGGCGAACGGCGGGAGAGTGGGGCGTATGCGTCGGTCGAGGATTTTCTGGTGCGGCTCAAGCCGTCGAAGTCGGACCTCCTCGCGCTCATCCGGGCGGGGGTGTTCGATTCCCTCGAGCCGCGGCGGACGCACCAGATCCTCCGCTACTTCCAGGGCCTCGAGAACATGGAGGAGGTGGCCGATGTCGCCCAGGACGAGAAACGGCGGATGCTCTACGAATCGCTGGGCTTTCTTACGGACGGCGACGAGCTTGACCTGTTCGAAGGGAAGCGTCCGGACCTGCGGATCAGGGACCTCGCAGACTGCGCCGGGATGATGGTCGAACTTGTCGTCCGGGTCGTGGATGCGCGGCAGCGGGAGACGTACGGCGTGAATGGCGGTCTAAGGGGCGGCAGCGGGAACGGCGGCGTTCGCCCGGACGGGCCGAAGTATTTTTACATGTTTGAAGACGAAACGGGCATCCTGGAGGGGATCGGCGAAAACCAGTGTGTGACGTACGGAACGCCGCCGGTTTGTTTTTTGCGCGGCGAGATGCGGATTGATGGCGAGGGCATCCCCAAGGTCTTTAACTGTTCCTTCCTGAAGGTATTTTGAAAGAGGAGAAGCTAAATGACAAAATTTGGCACAAAGGATGCATATAAATACGCTGGGACTCCATTTAGGGGGAGGTGAGCGATGAACGGATATCGCTTTCCGGTGTTTATCGCGCGGGACGAGGAAGGCTGGTCGGCCCGCTGTCCTGAATTTCCGGACTGCAGGGCCAGGGGTTCCACGTATGAGGACGCCCTGTCGAAGATCCGGGACGCCATCCAGACTCTTGTCGAGGACGGCCTGGGCGACGATGAGACGATTTCCCAGCCGGAAGAGCTGTGCTTCACCGCCCTGAGCTTGGCGGTCTAGGGGCACTATCTCTGCGCCGCTCGAAAAGAGACGGCAACTACGCCAAAACGACCCGGTCCCGGCCGTCCTGTTTGGCCCTATAGAGTGCCGCATCCGCCGCCCGCAGGAGATCTTCCGGGCTCGTTCCGTGTTCGGGATAAACGGCAGCTCCGATCGATAGGGCGATGGGCCCGATGACCCGGCCGTTGTATTGGACTCTCAGGGAATTCGCTTCATCGACCAGCTCGTAGGCGCGCTTGCCGGCGTTTTCCAGCGAGCATTCCGGGAGGATCAATGTGAATTCCTCTCCTCCGTAACGGCACACAATGTCGGCTCCCCTTATTTTGGACTTGAAAAAGTTGGCCAACTCGATCAGTGCCGCGTCACCGGCGGGATGGCCGTGGAGGTCGTTGAAGGTTTTAAAGTGGTCGATGTCGACCATAAGGACGCCGATCTGCTCCTGCTTCCTGGCCGCCCGACAGATCTCACGCTGGAAGTTTTCCTCCATGTAACGTCTGTTGAAAAGCCCCGTCAGCGGATCTTTGATCGATTGGCTGCTGAGGGTTTCCTGAAGTTTGATGTTGGAGATGGACAGGGACAAAAGCTCCGTGAGTGCAAGGGAGATATCTTTCAGCCCGGAGATCATCGCGGGATCGTCCCCCTCTTTCCCCGCCGGTTGTTTCCGGATATGCAGCAAGCCGAGCACGTCGCCTCTCGCCATCAGCGGCAGGCACGCGTAGCCGGCGGCGGGACGATGCTTGAGGTGCCGGCAGAGCAGGCCCGTTTCGATATTATCGACCACGTAGACGCCGCCTCGGCGCAATCCCCAGCACGCGTCCGGAGCAAAAACGTTATCATCCGCGTTTTCGGGAAACCCTCCCCAGCGAACGGCCGATTCCAGATCCGTCCGGGAGGGGCTCAAGAGGAACAGGGCGCCTTCCGAATCGGGGAAGATCTTTTTCATCGAGCGCGCGACGACCGGTCCGATCTCCTCCGTCGTCGGGCATCCTTGGAGGAACTCGCGCAGTTCGCTCAGGAGACCCGTCTGGATGCTGTTCTTTTCCAGTTTCTTCACCAGCGCGGAGAGTTTTTCGTTGGCATTGCGCACTTCTTCCTGGGCGCGAACGCGGACCGTAATGTCACGAAAATACCAGACCCGTCCATAGTACTTCTCATCGGACCCATACATCGGAGCCGAGTACCGGTCAAAGACCCTGCCGTCCTTGAGGACGATTTCATCGCGGCTTTCCTCTCGGCGATGCTCGTAAAGATGGCCGACTCTTTCCAGGAATTTCTGCGGGTCCAGCAGCTTATCCAAAATTGACTTCATGGCCAGCTCGTCCGATTTCGTCGCGATCACCTCCGCCGAGACGCCCCACATATCGACAAAGCGCTGATTGTACGATTGGATCTGGGCCTTCTCGTCGACGACCAGGATTCCATCGAGCGAAGTATCCTGCTCCGTAGAGAGGAGGATATTCCTCAACTTCAACTCTTCTTCCGCCCGCTTGCGTTCGGTGATATCGCGGATGATGGCGACGGCGTTCCACCGGCCCTTGATTTGCGTCGAGGACAGAGAGATCTCCGCGGGGAACTCCGTGCCGTCCTTGCGAAGAGCCGCCAATCCGAACACCTTGCCGACGGCATTGCCTTGGCCCGTCTCCCGCCATCGGGGGAAGGCTTCTGCAAATTTGGCTCGATAACCGGAGGAAGCCAGCAGGTCGTGGACAGTTTGTCCTACGGCGTCCTTCGCCGCATGGCCGAAGATCCGCTCCGCGGCTTCACTCCAGAACGTAATGCGCCCATCGTTGTCCATCATGATGATGGCGTCTTGGGCGGCCGCGCTGAGGGCTCGGAACCTCTCTTCGCTTTCGCGCAATACCTCTTCCGTTCGCCGGCGCTCGGCGATATCGCGGGTGACACCCATGACGCCGATCGGCTCTTCCTTGTCGTTGTAAAGGAATGTCATCTTGACTTCGGTCCAGATTGTCGATCCATCCTTGCAATTAAGTTCCAGCTCCATGGTGTGGACGCGGTGGGAGGGGGCGCCTTGACGTTCCCGGGCCAATTCTTCGGCAAGGACTCTTTTCGCTTTTTCCTGAGAAGACGGCGCCACGGTGTCATCCATCGTCTGGGCCATCGCGTCCTTAACGCTCCAGCCTCTCAATTTGGTAACCGAAGGGCTGATATACGTATAGCGGAGGTTGAGGTCCATCATCCAGATGACATCGACGATATTCTCCGCCAGCAGCTTGAAGCGGTCCTCGCTCCGGCGCAAGGCTTCTTCCGCCCGTCTCAGTTCAGCGAGCATGCATGCTGCGGAGTCGTCCTTGGACCGGCGGTGCCGTGAGTTTTGACTTTGAGGGACGATACGAGGCCCGCTTGCCGGCGTTTCTTTGGGTGAAGGCTGACGTTGTCGATTTTGTTTTTGTTCCGTCATCACGGGACCTCGACCGGTTTTCCATCCGGGCCGGCAAATTGATAGCCTTTTTCGAAGACCCGCAAACAGGCGCCGACAACCTCCGGGTCGTAGAGCGTCCCGCTGTTCGCGGCGATCTCCTGAAGAGCCGCCTCGACCCCTTTGGCGGGCCGGTAAGGCCGGTGTGACGCGATAGCCTCCACCACGTCGGCGACGCCCAGAATCCTCGACTCGACCAGGATCTCTTCGCCCTTCAATCCCCGAGGATAGCCGGACCCGTCCATCCGCTCATGATGTTCGAGAACGATCCGGGCTACCGGCCATGGAAAGGAGATATCCTTTAAGATCTCGAAGCCGCCCTGAGGATGGGTCTTGATCAGGGCAAACTCAATGTCCGACAATTTAGAGGGTTTGCTGAGGATTTCCGCTGGGATCGACAACTTCCCGAGGTCATGGATCGCGCCGGCCGTCCGGAGGCCTTCGATTGTGTCGCGGGGAAGCCCCATTTCCGTAGCGATGGTGCGGGCCAAGTCCGCCACCCTTTTCTGGTGGCCGGCCGTGTAAGGGTCCCTCGACTCAACGGCCGAAGCGATGGCCTGGACGGTGGCCCCGATGATTTTGTGCAGGCGGCCGAGCGTATTCTTCAATTCCAATTCAACGCGTTTGCGTTCGGTGATGTCGCGAACCATAAGAAGATCGGCGGGCTTTCCCAGATAATCGATGATCCCTCCGCTCAATTCGGTATAGACCTTGCGGCCGTCGACGCGCAAGAGCGCGGCCTCATAGATCGCCGGGGCAGCGTCCCCGGCCATGCGGCGTTGATACATGTCGGACAGCCTGGCCGCATCATCGGGATGGACGTACGTCTGAAACGGCTTGCCGGCTATGTGCTCAGCGTCGCCGCCCCACATCTGGGCCAGTCGCAGATTAGAATACTTGATGACTCCGTCTTGAATGACGGCGATGCCGTCATTGGAACGTTCGACCACCGTGTGATATTTCTCCTCGCTGTCTTGAAGCGCCATTTGGGCTTGCTTGCGCTCGGTGATATCGCGCATTTGGGCGATGATCTCCACCTTCCCCAATGCGTCGGATACCGCCGAGGCGCTGATCTCCATCCGCCTTTTCTGGCCGTCTTTGCGGACGATGCTGAACTCGAACTGCGGAGGCACCGCCACTTTTTTCTGCAGGCAGAGATAAAAATCACTCGTCAGTTTCCGGCCTTCGTCGTCGATGAACCTTCTGAAATCCTGGCCGATGAGTTCCTCCCGGGCAAAGCCGGAGATGCGGCTCGACTGTCCGTTCGCATAGGTGATCTGAAAGGCATTATCGAGAATGAGGATGCCGTCATGAGAGTGCTCGACGATGGAACGGAATCGATTTTCGCTTTCCCGCTGCTTGACCAGCGTCCTTTTGCGCTCCGTGATATCCCACATGTAGGACCGGGTGACGACGGTGCGTTCCCCTTCTCTCAAAGCGGTCACGTCGACTTCAAGGTGAATCTCGGATCCGTCCTTCCTGACGGCTCTGAATTCATATCGGGATGGCACATCCAAGCCCTGGAGGCGCCTTCTGTGATAGGATATGACTCTCTCCACGTCGTCCGGATGGACGGTCGACCAGCTTTTCAACGTCTTCATTTCTTCCACGGAATATCCGAAAATGGCCGCATACCGGTCATTGAAGTACTTAAGATTTCCGTCTTCGTCGTCGATAAGAATCGCGATGCCCGACTTTTCGACGAGGTGCCGGAAGTGTTCCTCGGATTTCTGGAGGGCTTCTTTGGACTCGTGCAATGGCGTGATATCCACCAGGGTCGAGCGGATGCCGGTGATTTTGCCCCGGGCGCCGCGTTCCAGTGTGTCGTTAACCGCGGCATGAATCCTTGACCCGTCTTTCTTAACGAAGATTCTATCCTCCGATCTCGGAAGACTTTTGCCGGCGACCTTTTTTTGGAATCGGCTGAGAGCTCCGGCCCTCTGCTCCGGCAGGATGAGGTCGAAAATGGGCTTGCCGACGAGCTCTTCCTTGCTGTATCCGAACATCCGGGCTTCGGTCTGGTTGACGTTCGTGATGATCCCCTTTGTATCCGCCGTATGATAGGCGATGGGAGCTTCATCCCACAAATCCCTGAAGCGCCTTTCGCTTTCCTCGAGGGCGGCCTGGTTCCTCTTTTGTTCCGTGATGTCGCTGGCACTAATCATAATCCCGGACATTCGGCCGTTCTCATACAAGGGAACGGAACTTTCGGCGACGCTGATCGACCTTATTTCGCCGGACTTCGTTTTGGCCTGGAGTTCAAATTCCGGTTGGGGTCGGCCGAGAAATGCTTGAGCCAGGACAAGCCTCGCCCTTTTCATACTGTCTTTCGTCAAGAAATGGGTAATGGAGGCTCCGATGATTTCTTCCATAGGGTAGCCGAAGGACAGCGGTGCGCGTTTATTGACATAAGTGATCTTTCGCCGCTTATTGAGGACAAGGACGATATCGGTGGAATGCTCCAGAAGGAATTCGTAGGCCTCCTTGCTTTCGAGAGGCATCGGAGGCGTGGGTTGGATTTCGGGCGTTTCCGCGTCGGAAATCGTGCGGGGCAGGGCTCGAACTCTCTTGGAAAGTTCTTTAATTGTAGTTCCCATACCATCTCTCTTTGCTAAACTATAATTAATTCAATCAGTTAAGGCCCGCAATCGCTGAAAAGGATGATACGGGAGGTGAAATTGAAGCCGGTTTCATCCCCTCTTGGGGGGGGACGGTTGGCCGGGGAAGGGAGGGGCAGGCCTAGGAGACCCGCCGTCGCTCGGGGAGGAGGTGGTTTCTGGCTCTTGAGATGGATCTGCTTGAAGGGATTCTTCTGACCACAATGCTTCGAGCCTGCCAAGCCGCTGGCAGCTGGGTGACGACTGTGATATAGAAAAGGCCGAGGGACACTTGGGAAGATTGCTGAATTGGGACATCATGACGGCGCCCGACAACGGAGGTTGCAGCATGCGGAGGCATATCGCGATTATCGGACTGATCATCGTGAGTTTGACGTTCGTCGCCGCAGGCGGGCGCGCCGACGAAAGCGACGGCTCACCCCAGGAATGGAGCGCAACATACACGGGCATCACCGAGTTCCGGCAGGTTGTGATCGTGAAGAGGGCCGAGTTTGAAGTCGCGTGGAAAGCGATATTCAAAAGCCGCCCCGTGCCTGAAGTGGATTTTGAGAAGAATGTCGTGGCCTGTGTTTTCCTCGGGCAGCGACCGACCGGCGGCTATGGCATCGAGTTCGGCCTGCCGTTCGTCCGCAAGGACAAGCTGGTCATCCCGTTCTGGGAGAAAGCTCCGACAGGTGTCGTAACCGAAGCGCTGACCCAGCCGTGTGTGATGAAAGTCTTCGCCCGGAAGGAAAAGCTCGAATCGGTCCTTGAAAAAGTCGAGCCGCCCAAGACGCAAAAGTCGCCGCTTCTGCGCAAGTAGCCGGCGGATCTCACGGTCTAAAACGGATTGCTATCGGGCAGATAACAGCGCCCATGACCGGTCTTCGGTTTCCGACGGGCCCGTTGGCCCAGATCAGCTCCGCGGGGCGCATGCGTTGCGTCGTCCGCTTTAGGTTCGTTTGGAGTCCGCGGGACTGGCCGGTTACTGCTTTCCCGGCGATCCCGCGGCAGTCAATTTCTCGATCATGTCCGCGACCTTGTTCCGGTAGCGAAGAAGGTCTTGGGGGTCTTTGGTGTACTCCCGGCCGCTCGTGAAGAGCGCCGCCGGGAATTCGAGGAGCTTCGCCGCCTCGGCTGCCAGGGTCTTGTTCTTCACGCCCGCGGCCTTTATCGCCTGCTCGAGCAGGACGAAATACTCATAGTCCTCGACGCCTTCGCGGAGAATCTCCCAACGCACGGAATTGACAGGTCCGCATAGATATTTCACCTTATCTTTCCCGGGATTGCGGTTGGGCGGATAGAGGAAACGGCCGTCGCCGTTTCCCCAGTGTTGGACCTGGCCGTAGGGTACGCCGTAGCCGATCGTATAGGACATCGGGTCTTCCCAGGGATTTTGCAGCATGCCCGCGGGGAAAAGCGTCCCGCAATTCCAGAAATTGGCCCGCCAGACGAGAATGCCGCGGAGCTTCCACGCGTAGCTCATCCAGAGCCAGAGTCTCAGGTTCACCGCCGGATGGTCGATGAAGAGCGTCACCCATGGCGCCTTGGGTCCCGTGCAGAGATAAGACCAGAACTCGTGGCCCTTCGGCCCGAGCTCGGCCACGACCTTCGGATTGACGCGGTGGAATATCGTGCAGCCGATCTCCGACACGTCCATGATGGCCGGGCCCGGCTCGTGCTCGGTGATGAACCGCGTCAGCCGTGGCGCGTTTTTCCGGATATTGAGCATGCCTTCGCGGACGAACGGATAGTCCTTCGCTTCCGGCTCGTCGAACCAGTATATATACTCGCGGCCGAGCCAGCCGTTCTTGGCAAGATGCTCCTCGACCTGGCGGAGGTACTGGCTGAGAAGGACGTCGTACTCCGGAGTGCCCTGCCTAAAACCGGCCAGCGACCCCCCGACATGGGAATAGAACGATCCGGTTCCGAGCCCAGTGAGCGGCAGGTCGTAGGCGTTGAATCCGAACTCGTCAAGGTACCGCTTGGCCCCGCGATTGAATGCCGAGAAGTCAACCGCCACCTTCATGCCTTCGAGCGGCATCTCAAAGTCGCCGCCGGGCAGGAGGTTCTCGAGGCGCGCTTCGGGCCCGCGCGCAATCGCATCGAGGGCGATATCATCGAACCAAGCCGTGCCCTTGGCCGTTCCCGCCGCGTCGCAAGAAGTGGGGAAAAGCGTCAGCCGCAGCGTCCTGGTTTCTTCGGGGAGCGCAGGAATCTCGATTTTCTCCTGCTTCCATTCGAGCGATCCCTTGAACTCCGTCAATAGGTTCGCCCGTGGGATCCAGTTGCCGTCCGGGTCGAAGGCCTCGAGCAGCACCGAATAGGACTGGCCGTTCTCGGCCGTCCTGGCCCACAGCGTCAAGCGGACCGGTCGGCAGCCGGAGATGGGGATGGGCGCATCGTAAACCGCCGACTCGTTCTTCGCCGTATCATCGTCGACGATTTTGAGCGCCCTGCGTCCGCCGTGGACTCCCTCGGACGTGAACTCGCCTCCGCGCCAGAACACGCCGCTCGCGGCAACGGTCATGGGATAGAGGTCGAAGGGAGACGTCGGAGCAAGGCGGTGTTCCTTGAGGTTCTTGTAATAGAGGTCGACGACCTGTTCGAGCTCCTCGCGGGTCTCGAGGTTATGGTAGGCCTTGATATCGGTGCACACGATGCCGAACGCGGAGCGCACGGACGATCGTTCCGGCAGGCTGAATGCCCTGACTCGAAGCTCGACCGGAACATCGCACGACCAGCCGTCGGCCGAGATCTGGATCTTGCCGGCATAGAGCCCGGGCGGCGTGCCCTTTGCGACATGCACGGTTATCCACAATGGATGATTTTCCGCAGCGCCGGCCGTAAACGGCCCGTCGTAGGGCGGAAGCGGGTCTGGCCACCAGCCGGTCGCCCCTTGTTCGTCCGTCGGCGTCGTGATCTTCACGTACTCGACATGGCAGATCGAGATGGCGGCGGCATCGAGACCGTTGCCTTTGCCGTCCATGAGAGGCCCGGCGACGACATGAACGCTGTCCAGAGGCTTTTCCGGATGCAGGATGAGTTGGAAGGGCTCATACTCGTTGCCCGCCGCCGCAATCCGCACGGCCTTCCCTTCGGTCGCGGGCACGGGGTCCGTCTTCATGACCTTGTAAGCGCCTTCCGCCCACCAGACGGCGCAGGGAGGACCGTTCTTGATGAGATAGCCGTACTTCGTCGGCTCGGCGCCGGAGAGCCTCGCTGATCCGCAGGCTCCGAAGATAATAAACGCGGCGATGGCAGGGAGACATCTTCGTCGATTCATTTCGCCTCCTTGGCTTTCTCGGCGGTTTTTCTTTTGCCTATTTCCTTTTGTCTGGATACGGCGGGTGTTTCGGGACCTCGACCGGCTCCTCCCGGATCTTTTCCTGGAGGTACTTGACGGCCGCTTCGAGCTGGGCGTCCTTGCCCTGGAAGGCGGCGTGCGGGAGGTTGTCCACGACGACGTCGGGTTCGACGCCCCGGCCCTCGATGAGCCACGCGCGTTCGGGACCGTAGACACCCGTCTCGGCCGCCGACGCGAGGCCGCGGTCGACGAGAACATTGCTCGAACTCAGCCAGATTTCCCCGCCCCAGGTCCGCGTTCCGATGACTTTGCCCAGGCTGAGCCGGCGGAAACCTTCGCTGAAGGCTTCCCCGTCGGAAGCCGTGAATTCGTCGCACAGGACGACCATATGGCCTCGGAAAGCGTACTGCATGTTCCAGGTGGGATTGCCGACCCGATCCTGCCAATAGAACCAGGCCCGCCGCATCAGCTTCTCCAGAATCCAGGAATCGATATTGCCGCCGCGATTGTGACGGACATCGATGATCAGGCCCTTGCGGTTGAAAACGGGATAGAAGTTGCGGACCCATTCGGTGTAGTTGTCGCCGCTCATGGCCCGCAAATGGACGTAGCCGAGTTCGCCTTTTCCCGCCTTTTCGACTTCGAGCCGGCGCGTGTATTCCCATTCCGCGTAGCGCAGGTCGGAGTCCGCTCCGGGGCTGATGGGATAGACGATCGCTTTGTAGGCGGCGCCGCCCGCCGCCGGCGAGAGTTCAAGCAGGACCTGCTGTCCGGCCGTGTTTCTCAGCAAGAGGGCCGGGTCGGAGGCGTCGAGCGCCGGGGCGCCGTTAACGGCCCTGATGACGTCGCCTTCGTGGATCGTCGACATCGGCACGGCCAGCGGCGAACAGCGCTCTGGATAATCCGGGTCCGACCTCGTGATGTGCTCGATCCGGTACCCTCCTTTAGCTTCATCGCGGACCAACTTGGCCCCGAGCGAGCCCGGTGCCACATTGTCCGCGCCCTGCCGGATGTCTCCACCTCTGACGAACGTGTGGAGGGCCGAGAGCTCGCCGACGAGGTGGGCGATGAGGTCATTGAGCTCGTCACGGTCGCTAACCTTGTCGAGGAAAGGCCTGTGCCGGTCGAAGAGCCCCTGGTAGTCGATATTATGGAGATTGCGGTCATAGAAATAATCCCTCTCCATGCGCCAAGCGTCGGTAAACATCTGCCGCCACTCTTCGCGGGGGTCGACGGTAAAGGTCCAGCGGGAGAGGTCGACTTTCTTCTCCGCCAACGAGGCCGGCGCCGAGGTGCCGGCGTCGAGGACATAGAGGTCGCCGTCCTTAAGGATGAGGATTCTCTTTCCGTCCGCCGAGAGTTCATAAGAGCTCCGGATCCCCTCGACGAGCGTTTTGGTTTGGATGTTCCTGTCCTTAATCTCGACGGCCTGGAGTTTGGCCCGGCCCGCGGTCCTTGTCTCCCATTCGACGAAAAAAAGGATTTTATCCGTCAACGAGATCTGCGAGTAGACGCCGCTCGGGAGCGGGACTTCGAAGGTCCGATCCCGGATGCCGGTGAAATCGATGACGACTCTGGAGACGGCTGCCTTGGCCTCCTTGGCCGGTTTTTCGGCGGCGTTCCCCTCCGTGGCGCCGGCAGTTTTCGCCAAGGCGTGGGCGCGGGGCTCGGTCGGCACTTTCGACGATTCGGCGGCCTCTTTGCCGGGAGGCGTGAGTTCGTTGGCGGGCTCGAACGGGAACTTCACTCCGGGCACGAGGGCAGCCGCATAAATTTTCGTCGTTTTGTCGAAGAAGGGCTCCGGCTGGCGCGCACCCCAGGGACTGCCGACGACGCTCCGGAAGTACCTGTCGGAAAGGAAATAGAGCCATTGGCCGTCCGGACTCCAAGCCGGGTCGTAGGAGTCGACACGATCGTCGGTCAGCATGGCGGCTTTTCCCGACTCGACGTCCAGAAGCGCGATTTGCTGGAACTCGTTGTCGGCGGTCTGGACGTACGCCAGCCAGCGGCCGTCCGGCGACCAGGCCAGGCCGTCGAACATGCCGTTGGCCGATACGGCCGCCTTATCGAGCTTCTTGGCCGGGATATCATAGATCCAGAGCTGCTGGTCCTTGTCCGCGAAGGCAATCCGACGGCCGTCGGGCGAGGGGATTCCGTCGAACCTCAGGACCTTGGCGCCCGTTGTGAGGGGCTCGCCCGGGCCGAGTCCGTCGGCCGGGAAACGATAAAACTCCCATTCGCCGGATTCGTCCGAGAGGACCATGAGGCCTTTTCCGTCTCCGAGAAAGCGAGCGGCCCGGTTGCGGATCCCTTCCTTGCGGCTGACCCGCACCCATCGGCCGTCTCCCGCGGGCGCGACGAAAACAGTGCCTCGCGATACGAGGACGACGCGGTCGCCGTCGGGCGACAGGTGGACGGATGTCATGTAATCGAGGGGCTTGGTGATCCAGCGCTCTCTCATCTGATCGAAATCCGACGGCAGAACGATGTCGATGCTACGGTCTGTGCCTGCCTGAATATCGTACAAGCGAAGGTCGGCCACGAGCTGGTAAACGATCTTCCCGTCGTCGAGGGCCGGCGAGCTCACGTCGAAGCCCCTGTGCCGGGTCAGCTGCTTCAGGTCCTTTCCGCTGAGGTCCATGGACCAGAGGTTCATGCATCCGTCGCGGTCGCTGACGAAATAGACTCTGTCCTTCCAGACCATCGGGTTCTTGCTCGTTCCGGCATAATCCGCCGTCAGCGCCGCGGCTTCCTCGGCGCCCGGCTCGTACTTCCAGATATTCTGGGCGGTGCCGCCTTTGTAGCGCTTTGTGTAGCTGCCCTGAAACGGGAGCCTCGTGAAGAAAAGTGTTTTGCCCGACGCGTCGAACGATCCGTCGGCGGCCTGGCTGAGCGGCAAAAGGGTCTCGGCGTTCGTCTTCGGGTCGAGGGCTACCAGCTGGGTATTCGGGATGGAGGAAAACTTCTGCGTGGCGTAAAGAATCTTTCCTTCGGAGGTCCAACGCACGACAATCGCCGTTTGGCCCGCGAACGTGTGCCGCATGGGGACCCCGCCGGCGAGAGGCATCGTGTAGACCTCGGTCGGGCCGTCGTACTGGGCGGAATAGGCCACCGTCGTGCCGTCGGGGGAGATGGCCGCATTGCGCTCCAGGCCGGGATGGGTCGTCAGGCGCCTGGCCACGCCGCCGGCCGCGTCCACCGACCACAAGTCGCCTTCGGAGGTAAAGACAACGACGTTGCTGTGGATCGTCGGGAAGCGGTAGTAGCCGTTACGGCCCTCGGCCGCGGCCGTGAGGGTCAGCGCCCAGAGACCGATCGAGAGGACGGCGATAAGGAATGCTCTTTTCATGGCAGGCTCCTTGGCTATCGGCAGGTTGCGGACTCCTATTGTAGGGATGGAATGAGCCGCTTTTCAACATATTTTTGCTCTTGTTATTTTTCGGGTCGGATGCCATAATTGAGCGCGCTTGGCAGGCATTCCTGTCGGCTGTTGCAAGGGAGGAGGAACCATGGACAGCACGAAGACTGTCTCGGTGGGAGACATTGCGCCCGATTTCACCCTCAAGGACCATCACAACCGCGAGTTTAGGTTGTCGGATTTCGCGGGGAAGAAGGTCCTCCTGTCCTTCCATCCGCTGGCCTGGACGCCGGTATGCGCGGAACAGATGAAGGGCCTCGAAGGAAGGAAATCCGAATTCGACGGTCTTCAGACCCTCGCGTTGGGCCTCAGCGTCGACTCATTTCCTTCCAAACACGCCTGGGCGAACGAGCTGGGCATCAAAGAGACCAGGCTTCTCTGCGATTTCTGGCCGCACGGAGCGGTCGCCCACGCGTTCGGCATATTCCGCGAGGACGAAGGCTTCTCCGAGCGGGCCAATTTCATTATCGACGGAAACGGCCGGATTGGCTTCATCAAAGTCTATGACATTTCCACGCTTCCCGATCTCGACGAGGTCTTCGCCTTCTTGAAAAAATGAGGCCGGTGGCGGTGAGGCCGCAAATTCCGCGAGGTTCCCGGCGCCGTCAGATCAGGATTTCCCGGGGGATGTCCCTCTGGTTGTATGTCGAAGCCATCGTTCTGCAATACGCCCCCGCGCAGAGAATGGCGATGATGTCGCCTCTCTTCGGCGACGGCATCAGACGCTCTTTGCCGAAGACATCGCCGGTCTCGCAGAGATTCCCGGCTATTGTCACCCGGGCCTTCCGTGCGGCCGTCACATTCGTCGCGTTGACGATCTCATGCCGCGCCTGGAGGTAGATGGCCGGCCTCGGCACCGTGTTATACGTTCCGCCGTTGACGCAGGCAAAGAGATTACCGTAGCTTTCCTTGAGATACTCGACGCGAAGCAGCAGGGCGCCGGCGTCGCCGACGAGGTACTTCCCCGGCTCGACGGTCAACGCTTTAACTCCCAAATCAGATTTTTCGACGGACCGGGAGATGTACGCGATGTAATCGTCGACCGGGAACACCCCCTGGGCCCTGGAGTAGCGCGGACCGAATCCCCCTCCGAAATCGAGGAACTCAAGAGGGAAGCCGCTCTTCCGAAGTTCGCGGGCCTTTTGGAGTATCCTGTCCACGGCCTGCTGGACGGCTCCGAATTCGGTCCGGACCCAGCCAGATCCGAGATGCTGATGGAGTCCGACGGGCACAAACCCGAGGTCCCGCGCCCGTTCGAAAACGGCAGTGACTTTCTTTTCTTCGACGCCGAACTTGATGGGTGTTCCATCGGAAGAGCGCTGGCCGGCCGTGACGACACGCGCGTTGAAGCCGCGGCCGATGCCCGGGTTCCAGCGGACGGAAACACGGATCTTCCGGCCCGGGAATCCCCGCCGCTTGACCTCGGCCATGACGTCGAGTTGTTCGGCGGCGTCGATGTTGATGGTCAACCCGTCGATCGGGAAAACGCGGCGCAGGTCCTCGGCGCTCACGCTCGTCCCCGTGTAGAGGATGCGTTCGGGGGAAAACCCTGCGGCGAGAGCCGCATCGACCTCGTTGGGCGAGACGGCATCGATCCCGGCTCCGCGCTTCTGAAGCAGCCCGAGGATGCCCGGATGCGCGTTGGCTTTCAGGGCGTAGCAGATGCGCGCCTCGAGAGAGGAGTTTTCGGCGAAGGCCTTTTCCAGCACGGTGTACCGGTCCAGAATCCGTCCCCGCCCGTAGATATAGAGCGGAGTCCCGTATTTTCCGGCCAGCTCATCGGCTTTGACGCCGGCCAGAAACAGGGCATTCCCTTTGATTTCGGCAAATCCGTTTTCCCACCAGCTCATGTGTCTCCGTCCTTTCGGCTTTCGGGCGCCGGGCCGCCGTTCTTCCGGAAAAGGTCCATCTGGCCGCTTCGGATTTTGCGGACGATCTCCTTGAGGGCCGGATATTTTTCCAAAAGAAGCTGCGGGATATCCACCTTTTCGCCCGTGATCATGTTTCGAATCTGCAGTGCGTTGGCCACGGCCTGGCCCCGGTAGTGATTGTTCGTGATGACGTAGACCTTGCCGCTCTTGCTCCCCAGATTTCTAATCCTCTCGACCCAATCGCCGAGTTCGTCTTTCGCATAGAGGTAATCGTAACGGTCGTCCCGGCCGGCGTCCGCACGGAACCAGTTCTTGTAGTTCCGCCCGTGAAGCCGCACGTAGGCGAAATCCGGATTGGTGCTCACCGCCGAGGGCTTGATCGAGTTCGCGAAGACCGGCTGGTCGATATTGCAGAAAGCGACTCTGTATTCCTTGAGCAACGCGAAGAACTCAGGCACGTCCCACGAGCCGTGCCGGACCTCCAATGCGATCGGATACTCTCCGAACGCCTTGAACAGCCGGAGCAGGTACGCGGTGTTCTCTGCCGAATGAATATAGGACCAAGGGAACTGGATGAGAAGGGCGGCCAGCCGCAGACGGACCCGGAGGAGGTCGATCCCCGCCTTGAATTCGTCGACATCTTTTTGGCTGAAATCCCGGCGCTCGTGCGAAAAGAGCTGGAGGAGCTTGATGGAGAAAAGGAAGTCGGGATAGGCCTCGACTTTCCTCAGCCAGGAAACGGCGAGCGCCGGATTGGCAGGACGGTAGAAGGTGCTGTTGACCTCGACGATGTTGATGTAATCGGCGAGAAAGCGCAGCGGATGGAAGCCGCGGCCCTTGGCTTCCGGATAGACGACGCCGTTCCAGTCGTCGTAGCTCCAGCCTGCCGTCCCGATGTAATACTCGGCCATCGTGCCGCCATTTTAAAACAAAAACGGGCCGTTGGGCAAATAAAGAAGCCGATTGTCCGAAGCGCGTGAAAAGCTCGTCCTTGTGCGTCGCCCCGTACCGACCGGACGTGTTTGCCCCGTTCGCCGACGCTAAGCCCCGCCTTTCAATCCCCATCGCGGGATTCCACAGACGTGAGTCCGCGGAATCCCGCGATGGGGGCAGGCGCTCCAAAGTCTGCAAAGTCGGATCCCACGGACATAAGTCCGTGGAGCTTCAGGGCGGGGACAAGAAGCGAGGCTCAGGGTTAACCCCGAACAAGCCCCGGCATTCATGCCGGGGACTCGAGGGTTTGACATTGGCCGGGGCCGGGCGTATCTTTGGGGGCCAATGGCCGTGCCGACGTCGTCTCTTCCGGACTTCGGGTCCAAAATCCGGACCGCCTACGACCTGATCCGCGCCGACATCCGGCGTACGCCCGTCGAATATTCGAAAGCTCTCAGCGACCTCGCCGGGTCACGAGTCTTCCTCAAATGGGAGTGCGACCAGTTCACGGGGTCCTTCAAACTGCGCGGCGCCCTGCACAAGCTGCGGGTCTTGTCGCGAGAGGAGCGGGCGCGGGGCGTCGTATCGGCGTCGACCGGAAACCATGGCCTGGCCATCAGCCATGCCAGCCGGCTCGAGGGTGTGGAGCTCAAGCTCTTCCTTCCCACGACCGTCTCGGATATCAAAAGGAAAAAGATCGAGAGCCTGGGCGTGGGGATCGAGTTTTTCGGGGAGAGTTGCGAAAAGACCGAGGCGCGCGCCCGCCAGGAAGCGGAATCGTCCGGCCGCGTTTTTGTCTCTCCTTACAACGATTGGGACATCATCTTCGGCGCGGGCACCCTAGGACTGGAGATCGCGGATGACGTGCCGAACGCGGACGACATCCTTGTCCCCGTCGGAGGCGGCGGACTCATCGCCGGCGTCGCGGGCTGCCTGAGAGCCGTCCGGCCCGCCGTTCGAACGATAGGAGTCGAACCTGAAACGTCGGCGTTCATGGCGGCGTCTCTCGCCTTGGGCCGCTTGGTGGACATCGAGGAGGGCGAGACGATTGCCGATGCCGTGGCGGGAGGCATCGAGCCCGGCGCGATCACGTTTCCGCTTTGCCGCGACCTCGTGGAACGGATCGTTACCGTGCCCGAGGCGCTCATCGCGCGAGCCATGGCCATCGTCTTTGAAAGTCATCGCCGGGTCGTTGAAGGTGCGGGCGCCCTTCCGGTCGCGGCGCTCCTCGGCTCTCCCTCTCTGTTCCACGGCCGGACGGTTGTGGCCGTGGTGAGCGGTGGGAATATCGCGCCGGAGAGGTTTCGGGCGGTCACCGGATTGGGCGTCTCCCTTTAGGGAGTGAAGGATGGACGGGATGAGCGACTGCGGAACGCGATTGCCACCGGTCCCGGTTTTGATTATCATCGGTAAGGAGCCATGATAAGAAGGATAGTTGCGGCAAGCGGCCTGGCCGTTGTTCTGCTCCTTGCGTCCGGTTGCAAAAAGGAACAGCCTGCGCGGCCGGCCCCGGCGAGTCCGAAGCCGTACTCCATCGGAATTTTCCAGTCCGTGGACTCTCCAACCGCCAACGAGGTCCGGAAAGGCATCCTGCAGGCCCTCAAGGACGGCGGCCTGCGCGAGGGGGAAAACGTCACACTGCACATCCGGATCGCCGCCGGCGATCTCTCCGAAGTGCAGCGGATCGCTCAAGAGTTTGCCCGGGAGAATATCGACCTCGTCATCCCCCTTTCGACGCAATGCCTCCAGGCCGCCCTGGTTTCCGGACGCACCCTCCCGATCGTCTTCGGCTCGGTCGCGACCCCATTCCTCGTAGGGGCGGGCCGATCGGCCGCCGACCATCTGCCCAACGTCACCGGCGTGACCTCCACGGGTCCGGTCCGTCAGACCATCCGGTTCATTCACGAAGTCTTGCCGAAGGCCAAGCGTATCGGGACACTTTGGACGCCCTCCGAGGTCAATTCGGAGTATTACCTGAATCTCGCGCGCGAGGCAGCCTCGGAGCTCAATATGGACATTGTGGACGTCCCGATCGCCGATGCCCATGAGATTCCCCAATCGGCTGATATCCTTGTCAATGAGAAAGTCGAGGTCCTCTTCCCGATCTCCGACAACACCATCAACTCCTCGTTCGAAGTCCTGGGCCCCGTGGCGGACGAAAACCACTTGCCTCTGTTCGGCGGCTTCTCGAGGGCCGTTGAATTCGGAGCATGCGCCGCTCTGGGCTTCGATTTCTACGACATGGGCTACAAGACCGGGCGGATGGCGCTTCGCGTCATGCATGGGGAAAACCCGGCCCGGATTCCCATCCAAATGATGGAAGACGTCAAAGTCTTCATCAATCTCGACGCGGGGGCCAGGCAGGGCGTCGTTTTCTCCAAAGAGATTTTAGCCAGGGCCGGCCGTGTCATCCGAGGCTCGGCGGGCGCGGCCGTCGATTGAGAAGCCCGGTGAAAAAGGGAATCGCTCTCGCCCTTTCGATCCTTCTCCCGTTCACCGCCGCTTGTGCCGTTTTCTTGGCCGTCCTTTTCCGGCTCTCTCTGCCTAACGAGGCCGGCCAAACCTTGCTCCGGGGGCTCGCAGGGGAGGTCCGTGTCGTCCGCGATCCCTGGGGCATCCCGCACATCTTTGCCGGCAATGAGCACGATCTGTTCTTTGCCGCAGGATTTGTTCAGGCCGGGGACCGCCTGTGGCAGATGGATATGATGCGGCGGGCGTGTTCCGGGCGTCTCGCCGAGGTCATCGGCGCCGCCGGCCTGGAGTGGGACAGGATCGCCCGGACGCTCGAATTTGGCGAGTCCGTCCAAAGGGAGAGGGCCAACCTCTCGCCCGAAATGGAGAGGTTATTGACGTCGTTTGCGGCCGGCGTCAACGCCTGGATGGCGGGCAGGCGGCCCGCCCATTGGCCGCCCGAGTTCGTGGTCATGGCGTACAGGCCGGAACAGTGGACGGTCGAGGACAGCCTTTCCGTCAAGCCTCTGGCCTCGCTGGGCCTCGGGGCCGACCTTCCGGACGAAATCCTCCGCACTAAAATTCTTCTCAAGCTCAGTCCGGAAAAAGCCGCCGGCCTTCTTCAGCCGGGAATCCCGATGCCCGAAAACCTGGCCCTCCTCAAACGGGCCGCTCCGGACTTCACCGAGTTCTTTGCCCATGGTGTCAGCAATAACTGGGTCGTCTCAGGAAGCCGGACCCAGTCGGGAAAACCGCTCCTCGCGAACGATCCCCATCTCGGCATCACTCTGCCTCCGCTCTGGTATGAAATGCACCTGGAGTGTCCGACGCTGCGGGTCACGGGAGCGACATTTCCTGGTCTGCCGCTCGTCATCATCGGCCACAACGCAACGGCGGCCTGGGGGATCACTTCCTCCTTCGCCGATACGGAAGACATCTATATCGAGGAATTCGACGCCGCCGGGGAGCGCTATCGCAATGCGGACGGCTGGAAGCCGCTGGAAAAGACAAAGGAGACGATCCATGTCCGCTGGCGGCGGACGCCGGCAACGATCGAATTGATTCGGACGGAGCGGGGGCCGGTCATCAGTCCTGTCGTCATCAAGAGCCGGCTTCCGATTTCATTGAAATGGACGGCCCTGGAGGGCGGCCGAACCGTCGAGGGGTTCTACCGACTGAATAAGGCCGGGAACTGGACCGAATTCAAGGCGGCCATGGAACTCATCGATTCCCCGCCCCAGAATTTCGTTTTCGCCGATGCCCATGGCGACATCGGCTATTATCTCAACGGCCGGATTCCCATCCGGAAAAAGGAAGCCGCCCTTTTTCCTTATCCCGGCTGGAAGGCCGACGGCTGGTGGACGGGGACCCTCGCCGAGGACGAGAAACCGACAATCTTGAATCCCAAGCAGGGTTTCATCGTGACCGCGAACAACTCAATGGTCCCGGCCGGGTACGACCATTATATCAGCGAGAGCTGGCTTTTGCCCTTCCGGGCCGAGCGGATCGCTGAACTCCTCTCGCAGTCGTCCAAACACACCGTCGAAACGATGATGGCCGTCCAGAACGATATCGTCTCGAAACAGGCCCGGCTCCTTCTGCCCTATGTGCTCGGAGCCGGTACGGCAAGCGGGGCGGCCGGCGAGGCGCGCCGGCTTCTTGAGAGCTGGGACGGGACCATCGGGGCCGGGGCCGCCCCCGCTCTCTTCGAATCCTTTATGGATGCGCTCATGAAGGCGGTTTTCAAGGACGAGATGGGTGACATCTTTAAGGGTCTCGGGACCCTGCTCTTCGAGGAGCCTATCCTTCTTTATAGGATCCTGGCCGACCGGAATTCCCCTTGGTTTGACGATCGAACGACGCCGGCTGTCGAGAACCGCGATGATCGCATCACAAAAATCCTGGGCGAGGCTTATGCCGGACTTGCCCGGCGGTACGGCGGGCCCTCGAAATGGGACTGGGCGGTCATCCACTCCCTGAGCTTTCGCCATGCTCTCGGCAGGGTTCCGCTGCTCGGATTCTTTAACGCAGGGACCCATCCAATGCCGGGCGATGCCTTCACGGTCCGGGCCGCCTATCCCTCGCCATCCGGCCGGACGAACGCGGCCGCATCCTTTCGGATCATCGTCGATTTAGGCGACCTGCGGAAATCGGTGAGCATCAATACGTCAGGCGAAAGCGGCCATTTTCTCAGCCGCCATTACAGGGACCAGCTTCCCCTCTGGCTCAAGGGCGCCTATCATCCGATGCTCTTTGAGAGGCGCGACGTCGAAGCCCAAGCGCAAGAAGTTCTTCTCCTGAGTCCGGTGTCGAAGTAATCGTGGCTCGCGGCGTCCTCGGCGCATTCTTCTCTTTGGCCGCCAGCGTTCTCCTCGGCCCAAGAGGATGGAGTGACGCGCTTCAGCGGTATTCTCTAGAGGGCAAAGACGGAGCGGCCGTGACCTGCCGGGAGAGCCGCTTCGATGGCCCGGCGGGTCATCCGGATGCCGCGGCGGCAGGCGGTCTCGAGGTCCGAACCTCCTGCCAAAAAGCCGAGGATCGCGGACGAGAGGAAGCACCCGGTGCCATGGACACTCTTGTTCAGCCGAGGATGCTCGAAGGCGGTGAAATCCCTGCCGTCATACAGGATATCGGCGGCCTTGCCCTTCAGGTGGCCGCCTTTGACCAGGCAGGGGATAAGGCTCGATCCGTAAATGGCTCGGCACGCTTCCTTCATGTCCTCGACCGTCTCGACTGGCCTGCGCGAAAGAGTGGAGGCCTCCTCAATGTTGGGCGTAATAAGCTCGGCCTTGGCCTTAAAGACCTTGAGGAAAAGCGGCACGGCGCGTTCATCGAGAAGCCGGAAGCCCGAGCTCGACTTGAACACGGGGTCGATAACACGCGGGATCCCATTGTTCTTTTCGAGGATATGGGCCACGGCCTTGACGTTCCCCAGGGAACCGATCATGCCGACCTTGATTCCCTCGAATCGCAGGGAACGGCTTAACGCCCCGAATTGTCCGAGGACAAGCGAGGCCGGGAGACGGGCCGCCTCGGTCACTCGCGCCGGGTCCTGGGCGGTGACGGCCGTCAGTACGCCGCAGCCGCGGAAGCCCAGCCGCTCGAAGATCCGGACGTCCAGGAGAATTCCGGCTCCGCCCGAGGGGTCGAAACCGGCGATTGACAGGAGATTTTTCGTCATTTTATCGGGAACCCTACAGAGCCAAATTTTAGCACATTCCGGTCTGAGCCGCCCACTTCCGGCCCCTTTCGTCCGCCCGCCCGCCCGTAAGCCGGGAGTTGACAACAGCTTGTGGATATACTATCGTTCCCGGATAAATCCCCATAGGAGAGGGAATAAGATGCAAATGAAAAAGCTATGCGCAGGGCTGGCAGTGACGCTGTTGCTCGCCTCCGGACTTCTGGCCAACGGCCTGAATCTCAACGGGGTGGGGACGCGTGCGATCAGCATGGGCGGCGCCTTCATCGGCTTGGCCGACGATTGGAGCGCCATTTTCTGGAATCCGGCGGGACTGACCCAGATAAAGAAGCCCGTCTTCTTCCTGTCGGGGAGCCTGTTGATACCGCAGGGGACATATTCGTTTCCCCTGGCCGCCGTTGACGCTAAGACAGCGGCCCAGTATTACCCCGCCGGCATGGTCGGCTACCTTCACCCTATCGGTGACAGCATCGTCGTCGGAATCGGAGCCTATACGCCTTCAGGCGTCGGCGCCGAGTGGAACGGCGCGGAGCTTCAGAACCTCACGAAGGGCGTTCCGTACGACTGGGAGAGTATGATCGGCATTTTTTCCCTGTCGCCCGTTATCGCCGTCAAGCTCGGTGACTACGTCTCGCTGGGCGCAACCTTCAATGTCGACTATGGTTTTATGAATATCAAGCGGCCGCTGCTCGGGCAGTACACGGAAAAGATCCATGGCTGGACGTTTGGCGCCACCTTCGGGCTCCTGGTTAAACCCTCTGACCGCATCAGCTTCGGCGCGACCCTCCGCACCCCTTCCAACGTGACGTTTAAGGGCGCGGCACAGATGCCGGCCGCGGCCGGCTTGGGCCTGGCCCCGGATTCCGACATTTCGCGGACGGCCACCTGGCCGCTGTGGATCGGTGCAGGCATCGCCGTCAAGCCCCTCACCAACCTGACGATCACGGCCGACGGGCAGTACACGAATTGGAAAAAACTCCAGACCATTCCGGCCGTGTACTCGGACCCGATATGGCAGGCGAGTTTCAGCAATGCGAGCACATTCGAGCTTCTGTGGAAAGACAGGATTCAGTGGCGGTTCGGCCTGGAGTACGCCTTCACCTCGGCCTGGGCCGTGAGAGCGGGATATTACTTCGACAAGTCGCCCTCACCCCCTGAAACGCTGAACATCCTTCTGCCCGAAATCTCCTACAACGCGGCGGCTTTGGGCTTCGGATACAAGTCCGGAAGCTTCACCTTCGACGTCGGCATGGAATTCCTTTTCGGCCAGAAGGTTGTTTCGCCGCTGGCGACGGGCGTCATGCCCGGCACGCACGGGATGAATATCTACGCACCGACGATCGCTTTCGCCTACCACTTCTAATTCGAAATCGTTTTTTCAGGGCCGGGCGCGCCTCCGCTCCCGGCCCTTTCTTATCCGCCGCTCTTGGGACAGCGAATTTTCCAAACGGCGGCTCACACGCCCCATCTCCGCGGCTCTCCGTTAGATCCTGAATTCGGCTCGTCGCCGGCCGGGTGACGATTACCATCGAGCAATTTTCGCGAATTCAGAGCTCGAGGGTCCGGAAAAGCGATACCTGGTTTCTGTCCCTGACAACCTCGAAAAGGCGGCGTAAGGCCGGAAGATAGGAACTGGCGGGCGCCGGCTCACCGTTGATCTTCTCGATCACGACGCGGGGGAGAGGGTCAAAATCCCGGGTCAGCAGATGGCGCAGCACGCCGAAATATTCAGAGAGACGTTCATCGCCGGGAGGCACGTTCACGGTCAGCATTCGTCCCTTCCGCTGGGAAACTAGGACCACCCTCGCCCCGCTAAAGGCGACATGCGTGCCCTCCACGCGCTTGGGGTAAATTCCCCTCAGGGCTTCGATCGGGAGCCCACAGACTGACGCCGGGTCCACGGCGCTCAACCAAAACACGGCATCATCGGGAGCATCCTGACTAAACAGCCTGAATGCCTGAGGTGACATGAACTGCGGCCCGGGAATGCCCTTGAAAAAATATCCGGTCAGGACTTCACCCGAGAGTTCCATGATCCGCAGCGTCCGGAACACATCGGCCCAGCGAAAAGGCGTCTGTTCCCTGAGGAGAAGCTCGCGAAAAAGAACGCCGTAGCGGTCGAGCAGGATGCGCACCCGATCCTTGCGGCGTTCCTCTTGCTCGACGAGATCCCTCGCCGCGTCCGGCGGCGAGGGCACCAGAAACCAGCTGCCGGGGTAGGCCTGCGATTCGCGCCAGGCGGAAAGATGGAGACCACCCCGCCTGGGGGCATATTCGAGGCTCCGCGTTTGCCGTTCGATGACGTCCACGACACGGAAGTCGGTCTGAAGGCCGCGGCGCAACGAGCTCCAGGTATCATTTGTCACGCGACCGGACCAGACCGCTTCCCACAACCTTTCCTCGAGCCGGCCGACATTGTTTCCGGCCCTGCGGAGAAGCGAGGCAAAATCGTAGCGGGCCTCGGGGTCGGGAAACAGATCCTTGGCATCGTTACCGGTCGAATTTGGCGGCGTACTCTCAACCCCGATGAGGTCGAGATCCGAGGCAAAGAGAAACCGCACCTGCCGGCGCGCGTCGCCTTGCCAGCGCAGCCCGGATTGGCGGAGGGCGTAATCGAGCATGGAGACCGTGTAACCGGGAACGCGGGCAGGAAACAGCTCCGCCTCCCACAGCGGGGCCGGCGCCGCATACCCGGTGAGTCGCTCGGCAGCTCTGAAGACCTTCTCTTCTTCCGTCTCGGCCCGCGTCCCCGCCGAGGGGATCAGTCCCTGGACCCCGGCCAAAAAAACGGCCAGGTCTTCAGTTGGTCGGGATTCGATTCTCGGCGCGGCGGCGGCTCTCTCCATCCGCAGCAGGGTCTCGAAGTTCTCGGCGTCGCATATCCGTCGATCATCATCGGCTTTGATCAAAGCGCCCTCGACCAGGGCATCTGCGTCCTTCAGATCTTCAAGCCCCAGATTGAGACGATCGAGTCCGATGCCCAACAGACCGGCGATCTCCCCGGGAGTCCGAGGCCCGTAATACTGCAGCCATTCGGCCAGGAGCTCCGTGAACTCAGCCTCATGTTCCTCGTCCAAGGCCGGCCCCGCGCCGAGCGGCGGCTCACCGGACTTGCCATGTCCGATCCGCGGCAAAGCGCTTGTCTGCCCCCCAAGCGTCAGGGCCTGAGATTCGGGACCCCATTCGAATCCTCGCCGGACTTCGGGAAGCCGTTCGAGCGCGCAGATGAATGCATGAGACGCCCCGGGCCGTTCGACGCAGACGATCCTAGCCGCCGCATCGTCCGTGATCTCGGCACGGCCGGAACCAGATTTCCGGTCGACGTTCCTCACTTCGTCCTCCGTCATCGCCGAGACCCGCGGCTCCGGCCTGCCTTCTGCGTTTTCCGCATCGCGTCTTTCTTCCGGTGGTTTGTCGGTGTCGAGAGGCTCCTCACCGGCGGGCGGTTCCGAATGATCGCGTTTGATCGCGGCCATGAGCCGT
This sequence comes from Candidatus Aminicenantota bacterium, assembly GCA_963727095.1. Lineage (GTDB taxonomy): Bacteria > Acidobacteriota > Aminicenantia > Aminicenantales > Saccharicenantaceae > CAVSEQ01. The sequence goes on from CAVSEQ010000002.1 coordinate 290,425, forward strand.
TCCCATTCAGGCCATGGGATGACGACGCGCTCCTTCACCCATTCCACGAGTTCGCGGTCCGGCGAAGGGGCGTAGCCGGGGCTCAGGCGATGCCGCTTTTCCTCGAAACGCCGCACTGTTTCCGTCGACACCGCCGGCCGCAGGCCCGGAGTGAAAACGAGCTCGTGCAGGAGTTCGCTCTTCAGGTTTGACCGCCTGTCCGCGGGAAGTTCGTCGCCCGCGTACATGTACTGATTGACCTGCTTCCACGCCATGTCTCTGACCATCGGGCTCGGCCGCGCCGTCGTGCATTCGGAAACCGTTGTCGCTCCCGACATCAATCCCGCCAGCTTGCCCTTTAAAGCTTCGAGGTCGAACTCATCCCGAAAGCAGGTCCGCCACGTCTCGAGGAGGATCGGGAAGTCGGGCATGCGCATGACCGCCTGGAGGAGCTTCTGCGAGCGAAGCCGGCTCATCCAAAGCGGCGTTCGTTCGTTGAGGCGGCGCCGGGTCAAAAGAAGGGCCCGGCCCGCGTTCTCCCGAAAACGGGCCCCGAAATAGCCGGAGCTCTCGAGGCGCCGGCGCAGGAGCGGCTCCAGGTTGGCCTCGCTGACAAGCGAAAAAATCTCCCCGGCCGAGGCCTCGTGGGGAAGCTGGACGACGATCGCGTCGTCTCCCGGGAATATCTCCAGACGGTAACCGTAACGCTCTTCCCATGCGGCGTCGAGGGCCAGCGCGAAGGGCCGGTTGAGCTGCCCGCCCCAAAGCGTGTGGAGGACAAGCTGGGCGCCGGGATAACCGCCCGGCCCGGACTGGACGTGCTCGACAAGGACATGGCTGAGGTGCGGCAGCGGCGCGCCCGTCTCCTTTTTTTGCTGCCCCAAATATTCCGTGACGCGCTCTGCGGCCATGGGATTGAGTCGGTACCGCGTTTCGAGTTCCGCCCTCCACTCGGGGTCCTGGAGACGCGTGTCGGCTTCCTCGAAGAATTCTGCGATCTTGTCCGACAGATGGGCGTTCCGGTTGAAGACCTCACCTTTCCAGAAGGGCGCCTGGGATTCTTTGATTTTGGCCGGAAGGACAAAAACCTCGTTGTGGGTGATGCGGCGGATCGTCCAGGGCTGAGTCCCGAACGTAAAGGTCTGCCCGAGTGACGCTTCCCAGACAAACTCCTCATCCAGCTCCCCAATCATCGAGCCCGTTTCCTCATGACGCAGATGGTAATAGCCGCGGTCGGGAATTGTGCCGCCCGAAATGAAGACGTCGAACAAGGCGCCCTTGCGCGCCGTCGCGGTGTCGTCGATGGCGTCGATCGAAATCCTGGGCTTGAGCTCGCGCACTTTTGTGTGGGCATAGCGGCCGGCCAGCATGCGCAGGACGAGGTCGAAGTGGTCACGCCTCAGATCGCGGTAGGGGCGGCTCGTCCGGATCCGGTTGTAGAGGTCGTCGATCTTCCAGACCTCGGTCCCGGCCATCGAGACCAGCACCTGAGCCAGCACATCGAGGGGATTCTCGACCAGACGCACCTCTTCGATGTCGCCTTCCTCGATCGCTCGGGCGATGACCGCCGACTGCACGAAATCCTGGTCGTGGGTCGGGAAAAACGTGCCTCGGCTGACGGCGCCGACCTGGTGGCCGGCCCGGCCGACGCGCTGGACGCCGGAGGCGATCGAAGGCGGCGACTGAACGAGCACGACCTCATCCAGCGCGCCGATGTCGATCCCGAGTTCAAGGGAATTGGTGGCGACGATTGCCTTGAGGTCGCCCGATTTGAGTTTCGCCTCGACTTCGAGGCGGAGTTCCTTGGAAAGCGAGCCATGGTGGGCATAAGCGACAGGATGCTCCTCGCCGGCATTGATCCGCAGGGTCAGGTGCTCGCACATGCGGCGGCTGCGCGCGAAGAAAAGCGATGATCGGTTGCGGTCGATGATCCGCCGGAACTCGCGGACGAGCGGCGGCCAGAACGTGTCGTCATACGGTTTCTCAGAACCGTCTTCAGTCTGGACGACGCGAAGGTCATACTTTTTGCTTTCGCCTGTCCGGACGATGGTGACGGGCCTGGGCGTCAAACGGGGACCGCCCGGCGCCTGCTCGAGCTTCAAACCGCCCACGAACTCGGCAACCGCCGCCAGGGGTTTGATCGTCGCCGACATGGCGATGCGCTGGAATTCGCCGCTGAGAGGGACGAGCCTGTCCACGGCGGTTATCAGGTGGACGCCGCGTTTGTTGTCCACAATTGTGTGGATCTCGTCGAGGATGACGGTCGAGAGCGAGATGAGGATCTCGCGGCCGGAACGCGAACTGAGGAGGAGATTGAGGCTTTCCGGGGTGGTGATCAGGATCTCCGGCGGTCGGCGAAGCATTTGGCGCCGTTCCGCCTGAGGCGTGTCGCCGCTTCGAGTCATGACGCGAATGTCCGGGAAGGCGATGCCCGCTTCGCTGAAAACGTCCTCGAGCTCGGCCAAAGGCTGAAGAAGGTTGCGGCGGATATCGGTGTTCAGGGCCTTGAGCGGCGAAACATAAAGGACGCGGGTTCGTCCGCGCTGCCAGGCTTCCGTAACTAGGCGGTCGATCGCCCACAGAAACGCCGTGAGCGTTTTGCCGCTGCCGGTGGGCGCGGTGACCAGGACATGGTCGCCGCGGGCGATCGCGGGCCAGGACTCGGACTGGACGGCGGTCGGGGCGCCGAGCCGCTCGCGAAACCAGCGGGCGACGAGCGGGTGAAAAAGTGAGAGGGAATCGTTCACATGCTTGCGCCTGGAGCCAAAATCCTATCATCCATAATACGCCGGTTCCGAAATCCAGCTAAACTGGTGATGGTTTATGGTCAGGGGGTCAAACCTACACTTTCCAGTTTTGGCCGCTAGAACTTGAGATTTGGCTTATTTCGAAGGCAAAACTGGAAAGTGTAGGTTTGACCCCTTCTTGACGCGCGTTGTTGACTTGTCGCGCGCTATGCTAGAATCCCGGGCATGGGGGACAAAGTCCGAGCGCACGTATTCCTGGCCGGCCGGGTCCAGGGTGTCGCTTACCGGTTTTTTGCCGAAAAGTACGCCAACCTCCTCAACGTGAAGGGCTGGGTAAGGAACCTCTACGATGGAAGGGTCGAAGTGCTGGCCGAGGGGGACCGCGAAAACGTCGACCAATTCCTGGAACGCCTCAAACAAGGCCCCCGAATGGCTCTGGTCGAGAACGTCGACCTCACTTGGGAGAATTACTCCGGCGAGTTTCCGGGATTCGAGATCAGCGGGATGTGGTGACCAAAGCGATGGGCAGGCCGCCCGTCGCCGCTCCGGGCCGGCTTGCGTTTGCCGAGTTGCGCGTGATGGCAAGTCCGGCGAAGGGGAGTCGTCGGGTTCTTCAAGGGAACCGTCGGCTCAGCGGGGGTCTTTGAACTCGCGGAATTTCCGGCGGCATTCCTCGGAACAGAAAAAGTGCTCCTCGCCCTTGCGGACCTCGCGCAGCGCCGTTTCTTTTGCGATATACGTGCCGCAGATCTCGTCCTTGACCATGACGCCCCGGATCTGGCGTTGGGCCTGAGGAGATTTCTTGGGCTGTGTCGCCGCCCGGTAGATTCTGAGGACGAGATACACGAGATAGACAATAAAAATATAAAAAATCAGCCGGAACAAGCCGCGGATCATAAGGCGAATGTAGTGGAATTTCCCGGCCCTGTCAATTCGCCGCCTCGCCTCCGGCCTCATGGGTCGATGGCGTGCCCCTTCCCGGATTCCTTGCCTTCGGCCCGGGCGCTTGATTCCTCGCTGCCGGGCCGGTAAGATGTTGGGGGAAGTGAAAAACGATGGACGCTTTTCTTACGCCCGCGCAGCGAGCCCTCCGGCAAGCGGTGCGGAGTATGTCCCGCGATAAGGCGCATCCGGATATCGCCAAAGGTCTTCCCGGATCAGCCGTCCCGCCGGAATCCTTGGGGAGGCTCAAAGCGATGGTGGTCTCCGATCCGCCGCCTTTGGGTGATGGGGACGCCGGCAGGGGCGTTCCTTCGTTCCTCGAAATGGCCTTGGTCTTCGAGGAAATCTCTGCGGCGGCACCAAAGTCCGGCCCGCCCTTTGCCGCGGCCGATCCCTCGCCCGCTGCCGCGCTCGGGCGTCTCATAGGCACCGCCGCTTTCGTGCTCGACGCCTGCTATCACGCGGCCCGCGAGAAGGGGTTGTTCGCGAGCGTGCTCATGGAATTTCAAAATGCCCAGCGGAATCTCGCCGATGCCCTTGGAACGCTCGAAGCCGTCCGCCTTCAGGGCTATCGGGCCCTCCTGCTCCTCGACGCCGGGGAAGCGGAAAGGGCTGGAGCCGAGCTGGCCAGGTCCCTTGAACAGGCCCGCGCTGTTCTCCGCAGCACGTCCGCCCTTGGGACCAGCCTTTGTGGCGAAGAGTGGATAAAGCAAAACGTGCCGCCCGAAGATGAAAGGAGCCGTCCATGAAACTCGATGCTCTTTACAGGAAAGCCGTCGCCGTCGGCATCTCTCAGGATCTGAGGGGCGCCGATGAAATTCGCAAAATCCTCCGGGCCGAGGAAGCGGACTTTAAAAAGCTCGCCGGCGAGGAATCCGCCGACTTTGATATCGACCGGCTGTTCAACCCCTACGCCGATACGCGCATCCTTTTCGGACTCCCCGAGACCGATATCAAAAAAGTCATCGTCGGCATCGACATGGAGGTCCCCGAGGTCATCCTGACGCATACGCTCAACAAAGACATGGGGCGGGACATCGATCTCATCATCGCCCACCATCCCGAAGGCCGAGCGCTGGCGCATCTTCACGACGTCATGCGGCTCCAGGCCGACCTGCTGGCGGCCTGCGGCGTCAACGTGTCGGTCGCCGAGCAGCTCATGGACAAGAGGATCGGAGAAATCGAGCGACGGCTTCTTCCCGTCAATCACAACCGGGCCGTCGACGCCGCCAGGCTCCTGGGAATCCCGATGATGTGTGTGCACACCCCCGCCGACAATTGCGTGACCTCGTATCTTACCGGACTATTCAAGCGGCGGGCCCCGGAAAGGCTTAAGGACCTCCTCGTCCTCCTCAAGCAGATTCCCGAATACAAGGCCGCGCGCGCCACGGCCGGACCTAAGATTGTCAGCGGGTCGGAGACCAACCGCTGCGGCAGGATCTATGTGGACATGACCGGCGGGACCGAAGGGTCGAAGAGCATCTACGAGCAGCATGCCGTTTCCGGCGTCAGCACGATCGTCGGGATGCACCTCAGCGAAGACGCCCTGGATTGTGCGAAGAAGGCCAACCTGAACGTCGTCATCGCCGGGCATATGTCCAGCGACACCCTGGGCCTGAACCTCCTGTTCGACGAAGTGGAGAAGAAGGAAACCTTGGAGTTTGTGTGCGCTTCGGGCTTTGAACGGCTCAGGAAGGCCGACCGCCGCTGAACCCGAGTGGCGAGACGGCGTAAGCTAAGGTTCTCCGTACTGGCCTTGAGCGGCCAGAGTCATAACCCAGAGGGCGAAAGCCCGTGCTTCGGCCAAGTCGCTTTCGTCCGGATGAGTCGCGGCCGAGGCGGCTGTGTCCGCCCAGGCCGCCTGTTCGGGCGATTTCATCAGGACATCGAGGGCCTGCATCGAAACCTTCCCCCGGCACGAAAACGTCCCTATGACCTTGGCTTTGGTGACAAGAATGCTGGCATATTCGAGGGCTTCGCGGGACAGCGTGCTCCCTGCGACGGAACCGTGCGTCGAAAACAGAGCGACTTTCTTCCCCTCAGGGATCTTCTTGAGGAACACTTCCGCCGCATAGGGGACGCTGTGGGTTTCGACGGGGAACCCCACAAAGATGATTCCATAGGGGGAGAGGTCATGGACGTCCTTGATCGGCATCAAATCCTTCTCTCCCGCAATTTCAGCGTTGATCGCCTCGGCAACGAGCTTTGTATTTCCCGTGCGGCTGTAGTAGGTGACAAGAGTTTTGGGCATGCTACCGATCCTTTCTGAGACGCGGACCCCGTCGTTCATTGTCCCAAAAAATCCCGGGAAAAGCCATTTATTCTTCTTCGCCGGGCAGCTCGACGGTCACCGTCGTGCCTTTGCCCGGTTCGCCTTCGACGCGGATTGTGCCGCCGTGCTCTTCGATGATCTTCTTGGCGATGGGCAGGCCGAGCCCCGTTCCCGAATCTTTGGTTGAGAAATACGGGTCGAAAATGCGGTCGAGTGTTTCCTTGCTCATGCCGGGCCCGCTGTCTCGAATGGCGACCGTGAGGCGCCGATCCCTCCGGCCGACCGTGATGGCGATTTCGCCTTTCCGGCTGATGGCCTCGATGGCATTGGCGATGATGTTCCGGAAGGCCGTCCTCAGCTTGGCCGCGTCGCCCCGCGACCGGAACTCGGGACCTTCGTATACGACCCGGAAACGGATCCGCTCCGAGAGGAGCTTCCTGTAGGGGCGGAGCGTCTCGTCCAGGACGTCACGAAGCTCCAAGGGGCCTTTATGGAGCGCCGTGTCCCTCGAAATCTCCATGAACTCCTGGGCGATTCGGCGCAGGTTTTCCACCTCGCTGATGATGTACGACATGGACTCCTTCAACGTCTCGTCGAAATCGCCCTTGCGGTCCTCATAGACCTTGAGGACGTGCTCGGCCGAGAGCTGGATGGGCGTCAGCGGGTTCTTGATTTCGTGGGCGACCTTGCGCGCCATCTCCGTCCAGGCAACCTTCTTGCTCATCTCAGCCAGTTCCTGCTCATGCGTCTTGAGGTTCTTGGTCATCGTGTTGAATCCGTCGATGAGCGTCATCATTTCGTCATGGGACCGGTGCTCGATCGTGACTTCGAGATTGCCCAGGCCGACCTCCCGCGTGCCGGCCAGGAGCTTCCGGACCGGGACGATGATCATGCTCCGGATGCCCCGGGCGAAAAGGATGACCAGAACCATAAAGAAGGCTGAGATCAGCACGAGAAAATCAACGATTTCCCGGGTGGCCCGGGCCGTTTCCTGCTGCTCGAAGGGAAAGGGAAGGGAGATGAAGAGCGTCGTATCTTTGAATTCGTAGGGTACGGTCAGAGTCTGGAACGAGTATCCGCCAATGGCCGTTCTCTTCATCGTGAACGGCTTCTTTCCGTACATGAGGCTCTCAAATACCTCGCCGTCCAGCAGGTCGGGAAGGAGCCCGTTGTCGAAGAATTCGCGCCGGCTGGACGCGAGGAGCATGGCATCGCTGTAGAGATTGATATCGTTCGAAAGCGTTGAGCTGATCCAAAGGGCAAGGTCTTCGGATGGCGCGAGGTGGGGAGAGACTTCGGTCGTCCCCGCGGCGGTGCCTTGAATGATGAGAAAGGCCTCCATGAGGCCCTGGGCATAGCTGGCGTGGATGGCGGCGTCCTCGACATAGCGCTGGGCGAAGATGCGGTCGAAGAGGTTCCGCGTGAAATAGGTATACATGAGCAGCGGCACGAGGGCGACGGCGAAGAACGCGGCGTAAACACGGTTGGAAAACGACCAAAGCGGCCTCTTCAACCTGGCTTTGCCGGCCGCGAGGGCGTTAAGAAGGAGAACGGCGACGATCACGGCCAGGTCGAAGAAGAAGAGACGCAGGAAATCGACGGCGCGGGTCTTCAAATCCCGTCGCGGCGCGAAGAGGCTGTAGATCTTATCGTCCGACCGGAAGAAATAGGAATCATAGGATGTGCCGCGTTCACGAAACTCGGACCAGAAGGCCGCGTCCGGCGCTGCCAGCCGCCCGAGGTCAAGGAGCGGCAGTCCCGATGTCAATTTCTGGGGGTTGAAGAGGGGCCGGCCGTTAAGGTCGTAGATGGCGCAGCCGAAATCGATCTGGTTCAGGGAGGGCATGGGATCGGTCCGCAGCGCTTCGAAATACGGGTTGGCCGAATAGAGAAACGGCAGCATCTCGGGGTCGAGCGACACCTGCAGGATCAGGCGACCGAGATAGTGTCCCTCGTCACGCCAGTCCTTGTAGCCCACCAGGAACTCCTTCTGCTTGCCGATGAAGTCCATCGACTGCTGGACGACCGCCCAGGATTCCGAAGGCTCGAGCTCCGGAGGCCGGCCGTAAAACTTGGGGACATTGAGGGAAAACCGGCTGAGGATATTCCCTTCGGCATCACGGACCTCAAGACTTGAGTACCAGTTGAATTTGGCGACGAGGCTTCTTTGCCAGAGTGTATGGGCAAAGCTCTGGTCGACGGGGTTCTTAAAAAAGGCCACGATGGACCGCTGCTCGCGATCCAGATCGGGGAACGACTGCTCCATCAGGAAGTTTCCCCAGGTTTCTTGGGACAGGATCGTCCGCCTCAGAGTGGTCTCGAGGAGCTTATGCGTCCGGAACGTGGTCAAATTGCCGAGCAGCCCGGACATCCATATTGCCGCCAGCACGAGGCCGAGAAAGGCGACTTCGCGGCGGGCGAGGAGCTCGGGTACGAAGGCAACCGCAAAGGCCCATGACAGGAGACCGAGATCCAACGCCAGGAAGAACGGCGTCCTGCCTGCGCCGGCAGCAATGAGAACGGCCCCCGCCCCCAGCACAAGGCAGCCGTAGGAAAGCCAGAGATTCCTTGAGTACAGCGCGGCCAAACGGAACGCCTGGGCCGTGAGAAGAAGCATGGCGGCCAGGAAGAGGAGAAGGCCGAGATGCAGAGCCAGAAACGACGGATTAAGGGCCCAGCGAAGCAGCGACAGGTTGGAATTAAAAACGAGCCTTTTGACGAGTTCCTGGGCGAGGAGGAGGCCGCCTGCCGCCAGGGCTGCGGCGGGGATGCCCAGAGCGGTCAGGATTCCCGGGGGACGCTCGGCGGGGTCACGTCGGAAGAGTCTTCGCCCGTAGACCGCCAAGACCAGGCTGAGGGCGAAGACCAGCAAGCCGCTCAGCACAATATCGGCCGGCGACCCTGTCAGTTTGCCCAAAGATGAGAATCCCGCAATTGACGGCGAGAAGATCCTTAAGGACTCGATCCTTTCGAGGCCGCTGAGCGGGAAGGCGATGGAGCGCAGCCCGAAGCAGAGGAGCACAATGAGCACGCCGGGAGCGACCTCGCGTCCGGCCAGAAAGCCTGGCGCCGTCCAGAAATACACGAGGCCCATAAGGAGGGCCGCGGCCAAAAGGAGGAAAAAGACCAGTCGGAGGTTCTCTCTGATCTCCGTGACTTTGGATGTCAGTGAAGGGGATGTGAGCGTGACCGTCGCCACGATCCTGTTCGCCTGATTCCGGAGAGGAAAGAAAAGGGTCTGGATTTCGTTGGGTTGTCTCGGATGACCGATGATCTCGTCCTTGTTCCTGGCGAAAACCTTTTCGAAGCCCGATACCTCCTCTTGGAAGTCATAGTAGTCGGCATCGAAAGTCGACTGAACGGCCAGGCTGAGGGCGTCGAAAGCGAGGATATATGACGATTGAAACTGAGGAATGACGGCCAGGAGCTTGAAGTGGACGAGCAGGCTCCCGTTCGGCTCGAGGGGCTGCACGGCCGCCAGGTAGACCGAGGCCTTGTTTTTGACCAAAAACGCCGCCCCCTGTTTTTTCAGTTCCTGAAAACTATCCGCGGAAACGAGATCGGCCAGATTGACGACATTCCCGTACCAGATCTCGAGAATCCCGTCCCCGTTGCCGAGCGCGATTCCGTCATTGTCGGGATCCAGGCCGGCGCTCTTGAATATCGCGAAATACTTGGCGGGGTCCGCCGGCAGGAGGGGCCGGGCAAACTGCTTCTTACGGGACTCCAGAGAAGCAATGATTCCGGCAAATTCTCTGTGGACCTTAAGGGCCTGGCCTTTCAAGAACGAGAGGCTTTTCTGGTCGTATCCCCTCGAAAGAAAGCCCGGCAGGGCAAAAGAGAGGAGCGCGACGACCAAGGCCAATCCAACCGTTGCGCCGGCGGCGAAAAGGACACGGCGGCGGATCGCCGGATTTTTCCAGGGCATCAGAGCCGCTCCGCCCTTATTTCGACGATCCTCAGGGTTATCCGGTTCGGCCGGTCCCGGGAAGCCGTCGGGGTCCTTTCGGGCGACAGGTAGAAAAAGACCCGGAATGGGTATTGGTTTCCCGTCCGCTGGTTCCGAAATGACCAGCGGGCGTTAAGGATGCCGCCCGGTTTGCCCGGAAGCGTCGAAACGCGGGAATCGACATAGAATTCCAATGTCTTATAGACCTCGAAGATCTGCTTGAAAAGGAAATAGGCTTGATCGGGGGAAACCTGGTCGGCGCACGAAAGCGGGTCCGGAAGCGAAACCGGAATGTCGCCGGAAATCGTGAAAAGCCCCCGCAGGACCTCCGGTGAGTTTTCGAGAAAGGCACGCTCGATATCACGGGTTGGGGGGGAAGGAAAGGTCAAAAGGAAGGAAAAGAAAAGTGCGTTGAGGACGGTCACGTGCCTGTCCCCATATTAGCACAGTTGCTTGTGAACGCCAAAGGAAGAACATCTTCAGCCGGAGAAACCCCCGACGGAAAGACGAAGCAGCCGAAAAAGGTTCGGGCGGGCCGTATCAGGCCTGGGTTTTCTTCTCCTCTTCCGTTTCTTGCTCCAGCCTCTTGGTCCTCTGGGCGTCCTTGATGCTGCTGATTCCTGCGATGAGCCCGATCAGGCCGCCGAAGAAAAGGATGGGGGGAATGAATCCTTCAACGAGCCGGACAAAGGCATACCGAAAGGTGGCGGAAATGACCACCAGGGCGATTCCTCCTGCCATTGCGATGAGGCCGCCGACGACTGCAATGAGTTTTCCCATGGTGGGACCTCCTTCGAACGTTTGCCCGGAAGTATATCAGAGGCGAGGGCGCGGGCGCAACAGAAAAATCGTCACGCGCTCAAATGCCGTCCCCTTGCTTGAGAAACGCGATTGGGTCACAATAAGGGCGTCCCTTTCGGACGATCCCATGACCGATTGAACTATGGGCAACAAGCAAAAAAAAGGAGGCTCGCCATGACGTCAGCGTCTGCGAAAAGAAGTCTTGCCGGGATCTTCATCGTGTCCCTCGCGTGCTCAGTCCCTGCGGCATCCAGGAACTCCGCCCCATTCACCATCGGGGGATTGCGGGCCAATCCGGGCGAAGTTGTTTCCGGCTTTCTTCAGGTTCCGGAGAAGGACGGCGTCGGGACGCGGATTCCGGTCACCGTGATCCAGGGCATTCGGCCGGGAAAAGTCCTGGCCCTGGTCGCAGGCGTCCATCCCTACGAGTATCCCCCGATTCTGGCCCTCTATCGTTTGAAGTCCATGATCGATCCCAAGTCCCTTGCCGGCACGGTCATCATGGTTCATATCGCGAACCTGCCGAGCTTTCAGAGACGGACAATCTACTACAATCCCCATGACTGGAAGAATCTCAACCGCGTCTTCCCCGGCGACATCAACGGGACGATCAGTCAGCGGATTGCGGCCGTCCTGACCGAAACTGTGGTCAAACGATGCGACGTCCTCCTCGACATGCACTGCGGCGACGGCAATGAAGCGCTTATTCCGTACACGTATTGGATGATCAGCGGAAACAAGGCCTTCGACGAGACCACGAAGGAGCTGGCCCTGGCGTTCGGACTGCCGACCATTATCATCGATGAATCGCGGACCAAGGATCCGGCTAAGTCCATTTACCTGGGCAACACGGCGATCCTCCGGGGAAAGCCCGCCATCACTTCGGAGGCCGGGTATCTCGGCCGGACCGACGAAGAATCCGTTCTCCGGAACGTCAAGGGTGTGCTCAGTGTGATGAAGTTTTATGGAATGATCCCGGGCGTTCCCGAGCCCGCCGCGGACCCGGTCTGGATCGACAAGTACGAGGTCGTCAATTCCAAGTGGGACGGCCTTTTTTACCCCCGTCTCGAAATGGGCTACTACGTCAAGGAAGGCCAGGTCGTCGGCACGGTCACGGATTATTTCGGAAACGTGAAAGAAGATGTCAGGGCGCCCTTCACGGGAGTCCTTCTCTATATCATCCACACGCCGCCCTGCAACAGCGGCGAGCCTCTCTTTGAGGTCGGCCGGGTCAGGGAGCCCTAGCGGTTTGGAGCGGACCGCGCGCATGGGCCTCAAGGCCGTTATTTTCGACCTCGACGGGACTGTCGTCGAGAACTCCTACGACTGGCCCAAAATCCGGCAGGAGCTCGAGACCGACGACACATCGCTCTTGGGCTACCTGGATTCACTCGCGGAGCCCGAAAGGTCCCGGAAATGGGACATTCTCGAACGGCATGAGTTCGAGCAGACGGCCGGCTCGATGCTGAGGCAGGGGGTGAGTGAGCTGCTCTCGTTTCTCAGGGAAGAAGGGCTCAAGTCCGCTCTCGTCACCAATAACTCGCGGGCCAATACGGACTTTCTCCTCGGAAAATTCCGGCTCACATTCGACTTGATCATCACGAGGGAAGCCGGGTTGTGGAAACCGTCGGGCGCGCCGTTCAGGAAGGTGATGCAGGCGTTTGGTGTCGCGGCCGATGAGTGTTGCGTCATCGGCGATACACGGTTCGATATCCTGGCGGCCATGGACGCGGGGATCACCGCGATTCTTCTCCTGTCGGCGGACTCCGACGCATTCGAAGATTACCCGGTTGAGGTCTTTGATTCCGTCGAGGATCTCCAGGCTCGCCTCCTGGAGCTCCTTTGATGGGATCACGGCTCACGGCCGTCTCCGGCGGGGCTTAGGCGGGAGGGTGATCCTCATGGAATTCGAGGCTGATCGTCAGGCCCTCGGGAACGCTGTCCCGGGAAGCGTTGTGCGGCCAAAAAAAGTTTGGAACAAAACGGCGGCAGAGTTGTATGAAATGATAGGAAAGAACATTTGGCCGGGATCGAGGAGGAAACGATGATCCAGCTGGGAAGACGAAAAATCCTTCGGGCACTGTTGGGCGCCCTTATTGTTCTCGGGACTTTGGCGCCGGGACTCTTGGCCGACGGGTTCATCATCCCGCGCGGCAGGCCGGGCGAAAGCATACCTCCCCTGACGGTCAAGTATCATCACGTTACCGTGGAGATCGCCAACCAAGTCGCTAAAACTTCGATCGACCAGGTTTTCCTGAATAATTACGGCCGCGACATCGAGGGGACCTATATTTTCCCCGTCCCCGAGAACGCCGCGATTTCGGATTTTGCCATGTTCATCGGCAACGAACGCGTTCAAGGCGAGATCATGGACAGCCGGCGCGCCCGGGGCATCTATGAGGACATCGTCCGCCGTATGCGAGACCCGGGACTCCTCGAATATATCGGCCGCGATATGTTTCAGGCCAGGGTTTATCCGATCCCGGCCAACGGCGAAAAACGGATCCAGATCTCGTACACAGAGGTGCTGAAGTCCGAGGACAGCCTGGTCCGCTACAGGTATCCCCTGAACACCGAGCGCTTCTCCCGCGATCCGCTCAAGGACGTCAGCCTGACGGTCCGGATCGAGAGCCCCGTGCCGATCCTGAACGTCTATTCGCCCTCGCACAAGATTTCCGTCAAGCGAGAGGGAGAACGGCGGGCCGCTGTGGGGTATGAAGAGGCGGGGGTCCGTCCCGACAGGGACTTCGTGTTGTACTATTCCCTGTCCAAGGACGATGTCGGGCTTTCCTTCATGAATTGGCAGGACGGCGAGGCCGGATATTTCCTTTTGCTGGCTGCTCCGCGCTTCGCCGACGGCGAAGAGGCGGTCATCCCCAAAACCGTCGTGCTGGTCCTGGACAGCTCCGGCAGCATGGGCGGAGCGAAGATCCGTCAGGCGAAGGAAGCCGCCCGCTTCATCCTGCGCCGCCTCCGGGCCGAGGACACTTTTTCGCTCATCGATTTTAACGACACCGTGACCGTGTTTTCGGAAACGCCTGTCGCCGCGTCCGGCGCGAATATCGAAAAGGCGATGAAATTTATCGAAGCCATCGAAGATTCCGGAAGCACGGATATCAACGGGGCCCTCCTCAAGGCCTTGAGCACGATAAGGGACAAGGAACGGCCGAACTATATCCTCTTCTTAACCGACGGCCTACCCACGGCCGGAATAACCGACACGGCGGAAATCCTGAAGAACCTCAGGGCGGCCGATGAACGCCGGTCACGGATCATCGTCTTCGGCGTCGGCGACGACGTCAACACGGAACTCCTCGACAGGATTTCGACGGATCACCGCGGGACCTCCGTTTACGTCGCGGAGACCGAAAACATCGAATCTGCCGTATCCTCTTATTATGGAAAAATATCCTCTCCTGTGCTCTCGGGGCTCGCGGCGAGTTTTGAGGGGATTGAAACTCGGGCGGTCTACCCCACGGCCCTGCCGGACCTGTTCAAGGGTTCCCAACTGGTTCTTGTCGGAAAGTACACAGGACGCGGCCCGGCAGCCGTCACGCTTTCAGGGCAGGTCGGGAAACGGCCGAAATCGTTCACCCTGGCCGGCCGGACGCTCAAGACCGACTCGTCCTGCAGCTTTCTGCCGCGGCTCTGGGCTACCCGTCGTGTCGGCTATCTTCTGGAGGAAATCCGGCTTCACGGCGCCGACCGTGAACTCATCGACGAAGTCCGAAAGCTCGGCATCAAGTTCGGAATTGTAACGCCCTACACCTCGTTTCTCGTGACCGAAAAGGAGCGGCAAGTTCTGGACGCGGCCGCGCCGGACGCGATGGAGGCGGTGGCAGCCCGCCAGGTGTCCGGCGCCGGCGCCGTCAAGGCGGCCAAAGTCACGCAAGCGCTTAAAGCGGAGGACCGAGCCTCCCAAGTCGTCTCGGTCCAAATCCAGTATAAGGACGATAAGACGTTCTACCTTAAGGATGATGTTTGGACGGACAGCGATTACAAAGAGGGCGCCGACGTCAAGACCATCAGGTTCAATTCCGACGAGTATTTCCGGCTGATCGCCGAAAAGCCGGGTCTGGCCAAGTATCTCTCCATCGGGCACAGCCTCATCGTCAGTTATCAGGGCACGAACTATAAGATCGTCGAATAAGACGGTTCCGCCGCGGCGTGCCCCCTGATCTCGGCTGCGGCAGCCGGAGCCCTTGATTTCTCGGGCTCGATTGGTCACAATGGAGTCGAATCGCAGGGAGGAGGGTGCATCATGCCGAACGACGCGTTGCTTTTGATACCCGGCCCGAGCCCCGTTGTGCCTCGGATCCTCGACGCCTTGGCTCGGCCGACTGTTTCCCATGTCGGTCCCGTGATGGTGAAAGAGCTGCGGGATTCCTGTCAGTATCTGAGGGACATTCTGTTTTGCGAGAAGGGCGAATCCTTCATCATTTCGGGAGCGGGAACGTTGTCCATGGAAATGGCCCTGCTCAACACGATCGATAAAGAGGACCGCGTCCTCATCCTGTCCCAGGGCTACTTCGGGGACAGGATGGCCCAGATCTGTTCGGCCTTTGGACTCCGGCATGATGTCGTGGCCAGCGAGTGGGGCAAAGCGGTCACGCCCGAGAAACTGGAATCTTGCCTCAGGGAGCGCTCGTACCAAGTGGTGGTCTGCACCCACGTGGATACGGCCACCGGAACCGCGGCGCCCGTCGAGGCCTACTCATGCCTCATCAGAAAGTCGGGAGCCCTGTTCATCGTCGACGGCGTGTGCGCCACGGGAGGCGTCCCGGAAAGGATGGACGCCTGGGGGATCGATGTCGTCCTCACCGCGGCCCAGAAATGCCTGGGAACACCGCCCGGACTTTCCATTCTTGTCCTTTCGGAGCGGGCCATGGCCAAGCGCCGCAGCCTCCCGGCCGTCCCGGCCTATTACTCGGACCTGCTGCGCTGGCTTCCGATCATGCACGACCCATCGCAATATTTTTCAACGCCGTGCGTCAACGAGATCAGAGCCTTTCATGAGGCGCTGCGCATCATCATGGAGGAAGGAATCGAGCGCCGGTTCAAGCGTCACGATCTTTTCGCCCGGGCGCTCAGGGCCAGCCTCGCCGCGCTGGGCTTCGTGATGTTCACGGAAGAGAACGCCCTGGCCCCGACTCTCTCCGTCGTCGTCTATCCGGAAGAGGTGGATGATCAAGCCTTCCGCGACACACTTTACGAAAACGGGGTCGTTGTCGCCGGCGGCTTGGGGGAGACCAAAGGGCGCGTATTCCGAATGGGGCATATGGGCAACCTGACCGCCGGCCAGGTCGAGTTCGCCGTCGGCGCGATCGAGCAGACGCTTGCCACTCTCGAATACCCCTTCGACCCCGGCGCCGGGTTGGCCGCGGCCCGCAAAGTCCTGGCCGGTTGAGGGCGGACGGGCCGGTTGATGAAGAGCCGTGTCTTCTACATCCCCGCCGACGCCGGCGAACCGGCCGAAACCTTGGCCGGGAAATCCCGTGCCGCCTATTTGGCCACCGGCCTCAACGAGAGAATCGATCAAGATGACTTCGCCGCGCTCAAAATCCATTTCGGCGAAGTCAAGAACACGGGATACATCAAGCCCGGCTGGCTGACGGCGCTCATCTGGGAAATCAGGCAAAAGACGCCGCGAGCCTTTCTCACGGATTCGAATACGCTCTATGTCGGAAACCGCTCCAACTCCGTCGACCATATCCGCCTGGCCTGGTCGCATGGGTTCACGGCCGAGGCCGTGGGCATCCCGGTCATCATCGCCGACGGCCTGATCGGTCATGACATGGGCGAAGCGAGGGGCGGGCGACCGGGGACCCCTTCCGCCAAGATCGCTTCGGGCATTTTAGATGCCGACGCTCTGGTATGCCTGAGCCACGTCACAGGACATGTGCAGACCGGGCTCGGCGCCGCCATCAAGAACCTGGGCATGGGCTGCGCCTCGAGAGCGGGAAAGCTCGACCAGCATTCGGTCGTCCATCCCCGGGTCAACGCCAAGCAATGCCGGAACTGCAGCATCTGTTTTGATTTCTGCCCCGCGGATGCGATTGTCCAGGAAGAAGGCCACGTCGCCATTGATCCGGCCAAGTGCACGGGCTGCGGCGAATGTCTGGTCGTCTGCAAGCCCGGAGCGATCAAAATGAAGTGGGACGAGGATTCCCGCCGCCTGCAAGAAAAGGTCGCTGAATACGCTTCTCTAGTCCATCGGCATTTTAAGGGCAAGGCCGCCTATCTCAATTTCCTGCTTAAGATCACGAAGGACTGCGACTGCATGGCCAGGGACCAGCCGCGGATCGTGCCCGACATCGGCATTCTGGCCTCGCTCGATCCCGTGGCCGTGGATACGGCGACCGCCGAACTCGTCATCGAGCGGGGAGGCCGAAAAGACGCTTTCCGCAAAGGCTACGATATCGATTGGTCCGTCCAACTTGCCCACGGTGAGAAAATGGGGTTGGGCCGGAGGGAATACGAACTCGTCGAGCTCGGCGGATGACACGGCGGCCTTGAACTGCATGAAACGAACCATGACCGATCCGTATTCTAGAATCCATTAGGAGGGCAAGTCCCATGATCAAATTGCGTCATCTCGGCTTCTCGCTGAAGCTGCTCATCTTGACTTTGGGCATTGCCGCCTTGGGTTTCGGCCGGTCGCCGGGACAGAAGGACGCCCCTCCTCCCCAGAACAAGCCTGAGGCCGATGCGCCGGTGAAAGACCGCGGCCAGCTTGACGGGGAAATAGCCGATGCCAGGCTGGCCTTTGAAAAGAACGCCCGCGATCCGCAGTCAAGATTCCAGCTGGCCAGCCTTCTCTATCAGGCGGGAGATTTCCGGGGATCCGGAGCGCTGCTCCAGCCCCTGCTTAAAGCCGAGAAACCTGCAACGGAGACCTTGTTTCTGGGAGCGAGCCTTGAATACCTGCTCGCCCGCTATGGAACGGCCGAGAGTCTGCTTCGCCGGATCATGACCCAGAACCCTTCGGACGAGCAAGCGCAGGTCAGGGCGCAGACAAAGCTCGTCTTTGTCTACTACCAAATGAAGCAGTACGCCAAGACAACCGATCTTTTCCAAGGACTCGAGGGAAAGGTCAAACTTCCGCTCTGGGACATGATGCGCTCGTTCGGGACGGACGAGCCTTACCAAGCGGTTTGGCCGAATGACTTAAGGCAGGGGGAAGTGCCGTTTATCGTCACGGACCCGCTGCCGCTCATTTCCGTCGAACTCCAGGGACGGCAGATCTATGCGCTCATCGACACCGGTGCCGACATGTTTGTCTTGGACAACGAGATCGCGGCTCTCCTCGGGATCAAGCCGGTCGCCTCGAGCATGGGGACGTTCGCCGGAGGCAAGCAGGCGGCCGTCGGCTTCACCAAAGCTGATTCGTTGACGATCGGCGGTATTACTCTCAAGTCCGTGCCGGTCTCCATCCTGCCGACGAAGCGGTTCTCCAGCGGATTTGCCGGAGGAAAGTACACGATCGGCGGTATCGTTGGAACAGGAGTTCTGAAACAGTTCCTTGCAACGCTCGATTATCCTCACGCCCGGCTAATCCTGCGCCGGCCGAACGAAAATGCATTCCAGGAGATCCGGCGTTATGCCAAGGGGAAGACGGTCATCGAGGTGCCCTTCGTCCTGGCCATGACGCATTTCATGATGGTCCCGGGCCGGCTCAACGAGAAGGCGCCCTTGACGTTTTTTGTCGATTCGGGACTGGCCAGCGAGGCGGCGTTCACCGCGCCCTTGCAGACACTGACGTACGCGGGCATTCCCGTCCCCGAGACCAAGGTGCCGGAGGGAAGCATCGGCGGAGGCGGGGGAGCGGGGTTCGCAACGGGCCGCTTTTCCATCCTGCATTTGGGCCTTGGACCGCTGGCCCAGGAGAACAAAATCGGCGATTACGGCACCATGCCGCCCGCGAGCTACTGGTCGCTCGGCTTTATCGACGACGGGATCATCAGTCATCAGTTTCTTCGCGCGTACGAATGGAGCATTGATTTTTCCGGGATGAAAATGATCTTTGCGAAGTGACCGGCCTGCCGGGATCAGGCTTGCTTCCAGAGCCGCGGGGAGAGAACCCGCAAAAGAATCGCGCAGGCGAGCAGAACGCCTTCCCCAACGATAACGGTCGCCACCGGCCCGAATCGCTGGGCCGTCGCCCCGATGCCCAAGGCCGCGATCGGCATGGACCCGAAGAAAACAAACGTATAGACCCCCATGACGCGGCCCCGAAGCTCATTGGGTGAAAACGTCTGCACAAGGGCGTTGCAGAGGTTGAAGATGAAAATCTGCCCGAGGCCCGCCCCGAAAAGAAGCAGCAGGGAAAGCGGCGTCCAACGGACCAAGGCGAAGGCGATGAGGAGGACGGGCATAGCGATCGAACCTGCGGTCAGGAGTTTGCCGCGAAAATGGAAGCGCCCGAGACTGGCGATGACCAAGGCGCCGACGAGCGCACCGCCGCCTCTGGCCGCGATCAGGAAACCATTGGTCCTGGCGTCACCGTGGAGCACATTGACCGCCCAGGCCGGGATCAAAATGGCAAAGGAAATGCCGAAAAGGGTGACGACGGCCACAAGGCCGATGATCATTTTGACCATGGGGTGCCCGCCTACGTACTTCAGGCCCTCCTTGAGGTCGGCGAGGACATGGGTCCGTTCAGACTTGGGAATAAAGGGCGCGAGTTTCATTCTCTGCAGAGCGACGATGACGGCGATAAACGTGAGACCGTTGATGGCGAAGCACCAGGCCGGTCCGAAGAGGGCATATGCCAAGCCCGCGGCCGCCGGCCCCACCGCCGTGGCGGTGTTGAACATGGCCCCGTTCAAAGCGATGGCGTTGGTGAGGTCCGGGAGATCGACCATCTCCAGCACAAACGCCTGGCGGGCGGGCGCTTCGAAGGCGTTGGCGGCGCCGAGAAAGAAGGCGATGACCAGAATGTGCCAGGGTTGGACCACATGCATGAAGGTCAGGCCGGCCAACAGGAAGGCGAGCAGCATCATCCATGTCTGGGTGATCATGATGAGCGTTCGTTTGGGCACACGGTCGGCGATGACGCCCGCATAGAGCATGAACAGCCAGGTCGGGATGCCCGCCGCGAAACCCACGAGGCCGAGATAGGCGGGCGAGTGGGTCAGTTGAAATATGAAGAAGCCCTGGGCCGTGCTCTGCATCCAGGTCCCGAAGAGCGAGAACATCTGGCTCCAGAACCAGAGCTTGTAGTTCGGGTACTTGAGGGCGGTAAAGGCCTGTTTCCAGCTCATCCGCCGTCGCAAGTCAAAAAGCCGCCGCACGAACGTGGGCCTCGGAACGCCTGAAGGAGACGGAAAAGGCACGGGACTCATGGCGCACGGCCCTTCATTCGTCGAGGATCTCTTCTTCTCCGGGCTGCCAGGCCGGGTCCACGATGCAGAGAAACGCCAGGTCGGCGTCGCCGGAATTCTCAATGAATTGGACTGAGAGGGGAGGAATGTACACGGCTTGGCCCGCCGACACCTCGCTCTCCTCCGGGCCGATATGCATGACCCCTCGGCCGGTCAGAATGAAATAGACTTCCGAGCTCCGCAGCCGGTGAGGCTTGGTCCGCGCCCCGGCTTTGACCACGGCATGGGCCAGGCTGTATCCAACGGCAAACGGACCCTTTCCGGGGTGGAGAATCTCTCTAAGCATCGAAGCGTCTCCGGCCATGAACAACGGACAATCCTTGAGATCCTTAATCATCATGGGGGGAACCCATCGGGGAGGTGGGATTTGAACCCACGACCCCAGCGTCCCGAACGCTGTGCGCTAGCCAGGCTGCGCTACTCCCCGATCGTGAGTCGGCATTATACATGTTTTCGGCCGGGGAGGGAAGAGGGGGTCGCAGGAGCCATCCAGCCCTTTAAACTCGGTTACCGGGAGAGGGGACGACCCCGTCCTGCGGAATCGAACTTGAATCGCGCGACATCGGGAGCCGGAAGAAATTCCCATGATCCCGTCATCCCGGCGGAACGGAGACCCAGTTCCAGATGAAGCATGGCGATGCCGCAGTCCAGCCTCAGAGAAATGAACGGGTGCTTCTCCGGCCGATCGGGTGAAATCGTGATGGAGTCCGCGTCAATCAGGAAACGCCACGGTTGGCGGTTGACGGCGGATGGGGCGAGACGGGCGGCTTCGAGCCCTTTGAGAATCTTCTCGTCAGGAATCGGATCGCCCAGAAGAAGCTCTCGCAGCGACTTTCTTCCTTTGGAGCCGGCCAGGACCTTGATCGTCCGATCTGAGAAGCGCAATTTCGGCGGCGCCGTGCCGACGGGGCTGACCGCGATGATTTTCTCTGAGGCTCCCAAACGCACCTGGCCGGCGACCACGCCGGGCCGGAAGAATCCTCCCACCCAGCAGGTGCCAAGGCCGAGCGCGGCGGCCTCGAGGATCAATCCTTCTCCCGTATACCCCAGGCATTCCTGGACACGCGCCGAGTTCATGTCCCCGATAAAAGCGATGTAGGAGGGCGCTCCGGTGACGCGGCCGTAGCTGCCGAGAATCCCCTTGAACACACCCGTGGCCGGTTCTCGGACCAACTCGGCACGGCACTCCGGGAAAGGCCTAAACTCTCGGCACACCCTTTCGAGCCTGGCCAGCTTCTCCTCCTCGGGGAGCCTGCCGTCAAAATTCCTTCGCGATGTCCGCTCTGCGATGCACGGATACCAGCGTTCGACAGGAATGTCCAAGTTCCACCTCTGCGAAATATGTAACATTATAGCACGATAGAATGGCCCCGCCGGGCCGATTCCGCGGGCCTGGCAAGGACACATTCTGGTCAATCGGTGGACCGCCGGACCGGCGCTGCGGCCGGCTGTCCGACCCGCCCTCCCGCTCAGGCGTACCGCTGTCCATTTGGCGCCGAGATGAGTATAATAGGGCTCTTCTGAGGCGCAGGCTCGGCCCGCGGACAGCCCGGCCGATTCCCCGATAGCGGCGTTTCCTTAAGGAAGAATGATCGCGTGACGAGGCACTGGTGGCATCTCAGCACGGCGGAGGTCTGTGCTCTCCTGGGCACGGATCCCAAAACCGGCCTTAGCGCGGCGGCGGCCCGAACGCGTTTCGCCGAATCCGGGCCCAATGAACTCCTCGAAAAAAAGGGCCGCAGCCCACTGGCCATCTTCATCGAACAATTCCAAGACCTTATAATCTGGGTCCTCATAACCGCCGCCATCGTTTCGGGCTTTCTGCGCGAATGGGTCGACGCTCTGGCCATCCTCGCGATCGTGGTTCTGAATGCGGTCCTTGGTCTTATCCAGGAATATCGTGCCGAAAAGAGCCTGGCCGCCCTTCAAAAGATGGCGGCACCCTCGTGCAAAGTCATCCGCGGCGGCGCCATCGCCGCGATCCCCGCCCGCGAGCTCGTCCGCGGAGACCTCATCGAACTCGAGGCGGGCGATCACGTGCCCGCGGACGGACGGGTCCTTTGGCACACGCCGAATTTCACCGTCCAGGAAGCGAGCCTGACGGGCGAGTCCGCTCCGGTCAATAAGACGGACCTGGCCCTTGATAGCGATGATGTTCCTCTCGCCGACCGCGCCAACGTCGTTTATATGGGGACCTCCGTTGCCTCCGGCAAGGCTCGGGCCGCCATCGTCGAAACAGGCATGGCCACAGAGCTCGGCCGCATCGCCGGCCTCATCCAGTCGATCAAAAAAGAGACGACTCCACTGCAGCGCCGGCTCGAGCAGTTCGGCAAATGGATTATTTATCTATGTTTCGTTCTCGTCGCGATTGTCTTCGGACTCGAGATCCTCAGGGGCGGAGCGGTCCTCGATATGTTCCTGACCTCCGTCAGTCTGGCCGTAGCGGCCATTCCGGAAGGACTCCCCGCCGTCGTCACGATCGCCCTGGCCCTCGGCGTTCAAAGGATGGTCAGGCGCCACGTTCTCATCCGCAAGCTGCCGTCCGTCGAAACGCTGGGTTGCGCGACGGTTATCTGCACGGACAAAACGGGGACACTGACAAAGAACGAGATGACGGTTCGGGCCGTCTGGACCTCGCTCCGCACCTTCCAGGTGACCGGAACGGGCTATGAGCCTGCCGGCGGGTTCCTGTCCGACGGACAGCCGGCTGATTCCGCGGACCCGGACCTCATCGAGAGCCTCAAGATCGGAGTCCTCTGCAACAACGCCGACCTCACTTCAGAGAACGGCGCGGTCAAGGTTTTCGGCGACCCGACCGAGATCGCCCTCCTGACCTGCGCCGCCAAGGCCGGCGTCTGGAAGCGCGAGGCGGCCCGGGACCTCGATCTCCTGGAAGAAATTCCCTTCGACCCCGAACGCAAGAAGATGACGATCGTCCGCAAGAGCGGGCATGATTACCGCGTTTACACGAAAGGGGCTCCGGACATCCTCATCAGAGATTGCAGTCATATTCTGGAGAGGGGCCGGGAGCGGCTGATGACCGACTCGGACAGGTCCCGCATTCTCGCCGCCACCGACGGCTTCTCCGACCAGGCCCTGCGCGTGTTGGCCGTGGCCGAAAAAGCCATCGGGCAGGAGCCCCATTCGTACGAACCCGGCGCGGTTGAGCGCGACCTCACATTTTCGGGGCTCGTCGCCATGATGGACCCGCCCCGCCCCGAAGCCAAAGAGGCTATCGAAAAGTGCCGCGCGTCCGGCATTCGCACGGTCATGATAACAGGCGACCATAAAAACACGGCCGTGGCGATCGCCCGCGAGCTCGGAATCTACGGAAGCGATTCCATCGCCCTGACCGGCGAGGCAATCGATCGGCTGTCCGACGCCGAGCTCAGCGGCCTGGTCGAGAGGGTCGCCGTCTACGCCCGCGTTGCGCCCGAACATAAGCTCCGCTCCGTGCGGGCCTGGCGCGCCAAAGGCGAAATTGTCGCCATGACGGGTGACGGCGTGAACGACGCCCCGGCGGTCAAGGAGGCGGACATCGGCGTGGCCATGGGCATCACGGGCACGGATGTGACCAAGGAAGTCTCGGACATGGTCATCACCGACGATAATTTCGCTTCGATCGTGGCCGCCGTCGAGGAAGGCCGCGGCATCTATGACAATATCAAGAAGTTCATCCACTATCTTCTGTCATGCAACTCGGGTGAGATCCTGGTCATGTTCACAGCCTCGCTGCTGGGCTTCCCCATGCCGTTGCTGCCGATCCAGATCCTCTGGGTGAACTTGATTACGGACGGGCTTCCCGCCCTGGCCCTCGGCATCGACCCTGTCGACCCCTTTATCATGAGCCGGCCCCCGCGCAAGCCCGACGAGCCGGTGATCACCCGGCCCCGTGCCTGGCTGATGCTGGCTCAAGGGACGTTGATCGCGTTCTGCAGCCTTTCGGCCTTCCTGTTTGTCCTGAAGGTCGAAGGCGAAGGGATCGTCCGGGCGCGGACGGCGGCCTTGGCCGTTCTTTCGTGCAGCGAGCTTTTCCACGCCTTCAACTGCCGCAGCCAAAAGACGTCTTTTTTCCGCCTCGGCGTTTTCTCCAACCCGCAGCTCGTCGCGGCCAACGTGGGCTCGTTCCTGCTCCAGCTCGGCATCATCTATATTCCGTTCTTCCAGGTCGTCTTCAAAACCCAGGCCCTCGGCCTCGGCGACCTGGGCGTTATCCTGGTTTTTTCCTCCCTGCCCCTCTGGGTCATGGAGATCGTAAAGGCCCTTAATGCGCGATGGAAGTTCTATGATATCGAATAACGTGCGGCTGATGCCTCTCGACGGCACCCCGCCGCCCGTAATCACAAGGAGGAGAGCGTGAAGCTAAGAAAAACCTGCATCATCCTGAGTCTCATCCTGATTTTTGCGTTTATCGGCCGGGCCGACGAGGGGATGTGGATGCCCCATCAGATGAAGACCCTGAATCTTACGGCCCAGGGGCTCCGGATGAATCCTGAGGACCTCTACAAGAAAGACGGCACCGGTCTGATGAGCGCGGTCGTCAATCTGGGCGGCGGAACCGGAGAATTTGTCAGCGGCGAAGGGCTTATCCTGACCAATCACCACGTCGCGTACGGCGCCATCCAGCGCGCATCGAGCAAAGAAAAGGATTACATCAACACCGGCTTTCTCGCTGCCACGCGCGAGCAGGAGATCCCCGCGCTCGGTTACACGGCCGGCGTACTGCTCGGATACGAAGATGTGACGGCCAAGGTCAACGCCTATTTCAAGCCGAAAATGACCCCGCGGCAGAGGTATGACGCTTATGACCAGGCTCAGAAAGAACTTATCGCCCAGGCTGAAAAGGCCGGCAAGGACCTGCGCTGTGCCCTCGCCTCGATGTACAGCGGCAACGCCTACTACCTCTACACGTTCAAGCAGATCCGCGACGTTCGGCTGGTCCTTGCCCCTCCCCAGGACCTCGGGAATTTCGGCGGAGAGGTGGACAATTGGATGTGGCCGCGTCATACGTGCGATTTTTCGTTTCTGCGCGCCTATGTGGGGCCGGACGGAAATGCCGCCGACTACAGCACGGGGAACGTTCCCTACAAGCCCAAGGTCTGGCTGAAACCCTCACTCGACGGCTTCAAGGAAGGGGATTTTACCTTTGTCATGGGGTATCCCGGGCGAACCTCCCGGAACGCCTCCCTGACCGAGCTCAAGGCGGAGGCTGACGCCATGGCCAAGCGGATCAAGGATACCGAGGACACCATAAAATTCTACGAGAACGCCGGCCGGAACGATAAGGAAGTCGAGATCCGCTACGCGTCGCTGGTCAAGGGCCTCTATAACGGCCTGAAGAACATGCAGGGCAAGCGCGAAGGATTCGAGAAGTACGACCTTGTGGCCAAGAAGGCGGCGCAGGAAAAAGAGCTGTTGGACTGGATCAATGCCGACCCGGCCCGGGCGAAGAAGTACGGTTCGGTCGCAGCCGATCTCACCGCTTTCCAGGTCCGACAAAAAGCTTTCGGCGCCCGGACCGAGCTCTTGAACGGCGTTCTCGGCGGTTCGGTCATCCTGTCGCAGGCCTATACAATCATCCGGGCCGTGCCCGAGATTCAGAAGCCCGACAAGGACCGTGAGCTGGGCTTCCAGGAACGGAACCTTCCCCAGCTCAAGCAGCGGATCCAGCTTGCTGAGCGCGGGTATGTTTTTGCGACGGACCGTGATCTCCTGAAATGGACGCTCGCGAAGCTCAGGGCGGCCCATCCCGATACAGCGAAATGGCCCGCTTCTCTCCAGGGCCTTGCGGCCGGGTCGGACGCCGATGTCGCGGCCAGGGTCGACGCCATGTACGCCCGGACGGTCCTGGGCGATCCCAAGAAGAGGGTCGAACTCCTCGGCCTCAAGCCGGCGGCCCTTGCCGCTGTCCCGGACCCGTTCCTCCAGTTGGCCGCGGATATGGAGAAGGAACTGAAAGTCGTTCGCGAGGAAAGCAAGGCCTTCAGCCGCGAAGGCGCCGACCTCAAGATGGCCTACGAAGCGGCCATCCTGGATATGAAGAAAGGCACCTATCCGCCCGACGCGAACGGAACCATCCGTTTCACCTACGGGCCGGTCATGGGCTACACGCCGCGGGACGCCGTCTGGTACCTGCCCCAGACGACGCTCAAGGGGGTCATCGAGAAGGACACGGGGAAGTTCCCCTTTGCCGTGCCGGCCAAGATCAAGGACCTCTGGAAAGCCAAGGATTTCGGCCCCTACGCCGACGTTCGGCTCAAGGACGTCCCTGCCTGCTTCCTGAACACGACGAACGTCACGGGCGGAAATTCCGGCTCGCCGACGCTGAATGCCAAGGGCGAACAGATCGGCATCATCTTCGACATGACCTACGAAAGCGTCATCGGCGACTACTATATTATTCCCGAGCTTCAGCGTTCGATCAGTGTCGATATCCGCTGGGTGCTGTTCGTCACGGACAAATTCTCCGGGGCGGCCAACATCATCAAGGAAATCGGTCTCTAGAAACAGCCGGCGGGAACGCCGCTGGGGGGCGTTCCGCGCCCGGATCATGCGCTCCGCCGGGGCTGCGGCAGAGGATGGACGAGGGAGAAAGCGGCTGCGAGGAACAATGCCGCGCCCTTGCCGTTGGCTTTTTGGCGTGTGGCGACGGGTTTGGTGTAAGATAGTGAAGAAAAATCAGAGGGGAGGGTACTCATGACGAGACTTACGCGAATTCTCTTGGCCGCAATGATTCTGGCGTCTGGGGCGCTGGCCGCGGAAGAGGCCCGCTTCATGACCTATCCGACGATCCATGGCGACCGGATCGTCTTTACTTATGAACATGATCTCTGGTCCGTGCCCGCGCGGGGCGGGCAGGCGGTGCGGCTGACGAGCTACCCCGGGACGGAGAACTTTGCCAAGTTTTCGCCTGACGGGAAATGGCTCGCGTTCACGGGGTCTTATGACGGACCGATCGCCGTTTACGTCATGCCCGCCGAAGGCGGCGAACCCGCGCGGCTCACCTATACGCCCGGCGGCGCGCTGGCCATGGGCTGGACGCCCGACGGCCGACGGGTCATCTTCCGCTCGATGCACGAGAATGTCGTCGGCCGCGACCCGAATCTTTATTTCGTCGATCGCGAGGGTTCGGCGCCCGAGCGTTTCCCTCTCGACCGAGGCGTCCTCTGCAGCTTCTCGCCCGACGGCAAGAAGCTCCTCTACAACCGCCGCGGCAACGAGGAATACTATTGGAAGCGCTACAAGGGCGGCCAGTATCAGGACATCTGGATGTACGACTTCGCCGCCAACACCTTCACCCCTGTTTCCGACTATGTCGGCAAGAACAGCTATCCGATGTGGGTCGGCGACACGATGTATTTTGTCTCCGACCGGACCAACGGCGTCGCCAATATCTACAAGCAGAAGATCGGCGCCAAAGACGTTGTTCAGGTCACGAGCTACGCCGATTTCGACGTCATGATGCCGAACACCGACGGCAAAAGCATCGTCTACGTCCAGGACGGCACGCTCAACGTCCTCGACACCGCGACCGACAAAGTGGAGAAGCTTCGAGTCGAGGCGGCGGCCGACCACTGGCTCAAGCGCAACCGGACGATCAATCCGCGCGAATACGTCCATTTCGTGGATGTCGCGAACGACGGGAAGAAGGTCGTTCTCGAAGCACGCGGCGATATCTTCGTTGTCCCGACCGAAAACGGGGCAACGGCGAACCTGTCCGATACTCCCGGCACTCGTGAGATGGTCCCGCGCGTTTCGCCCGACGGCCAATGGGTGGCCTTCTTCTCCGACAAAACGGGCGAATATCAGCTCACCATGCAGAAGATCGGCGGCGGGGAATGGACGCCGCTGACGACGACCCTCGACCGGATGCCCTACCACCCGGTCTGGTCGCCCGATGGAAAGAAGATCCTTTTCGGCAACAAGGATTATTCCCTTTTCTATGTCGACATCGCCACGAAAAAGCTGGTCAAGGTCGATTCCTCGAACCAGATGAAGAACGACGAATTCACGTGGGAGGTCAGCGACTACGGCTGGTCGCCTGATTCAAACTGGATCTGCTACACGTTTGTCCAATATAACCGGAACAGCCAGGTTTTCCTCTACGAACTGGCGACCGGGAAGAAAATCGCGGTCACAAACGACTTCTACGACAACCTCAACCCGTGCTTCGACGTGAACGGAAAATACCTCTATTACCTTTCAAGCCGTGACTTCACCATCCGGATGGACTTCTATGAGGATAATCACGTCGTCGCCACTCCGCAGCAGGTGATGTGCGTCCAGCTCAGGGCGGGGGAGAAGCCGCCGTTCGGTGAGAAAGAGGCGGCGGAGAAAAAAGGCGAGGCGGCCGCACCGGCCTTCCGGATCGACGCCGACGGCCTGGCGGCGCGGACCTTCCCGCTCCCCGTTTCCGCGGGCAATTATTTCTATCTCAAGGCCGGCAAGGGCAAGGTCGCATGGGCATCGGTCCCCGAGTTCACGGAAGCCGAGTACGAGGAGATCTTCGCGCCGCGCGGCGCCACAAAGTGGGATCTCCACATTTTCGATATCGAGGACCGCAAGGAAACCGTCGTCGACGGCAAGATCCGCGATTTCGGGCTGTCCGCGAACGGCGAGCAGTTGATTATCAGGAAAGACGCCGATGTCTTCACGACGACGATCGATAAGGCTTTCCGGGCCAAGTCGGCCGGCGACAAGCTCGGCCTTCAGAACCTGATCTACCGCGTCGACACACTTCAGGAATGGACGCAGATCTTCAACGACGCCTGGCGCTGGTATCGCGACTTTTTCTATGACGTCAACATGCACGGCCGCGACTGGAAGGCGCTGGGCGACGCTTATCGGGCCCGCATTCCCTACCTCTCAACGCGAGGCGAGCTCAACTGGCTTCTGTCCCAGCTGGTCGGCGAGCTGTCCGTATCTCACACGTACATCGGTGGTGGCGATTACGGGCCGCAGGCGCGGGCCGTGGCGCAGTCGCCGCTGTTCACAGGCCTTCTCGGGGCCGACCTCGTTCCTGACAAGGCTGCCGGTTACTACAAATTGGCCAGAATTTACGGACCGACCGAATACAACCTCGACCTCAGGGGACCGCTCGTCCGGCCGGACATGGACGTCAAGGAAGGCTATTACCTGATCGCCATCAACGGCGCCGAGGTGCATCCCCCGGCCGACTACTACAAGCTGCTCCAGGTGGTGCCGGGACAGAAAGTTTCCGTCACGGTTGGGGCCAAGCCCAGCCCGATCGGCGCGAAGACCTACGACGTCGAACCGCTCAGGGGCGACAACGGCCTTCGCTATTTCCGATGGCTCACGGACAACATCCATAAGGTCCTCCAAGCCACCGACGGCAAGGTCGGCTACATGCATATCAACGCCATGGGTTCGGGCGGCATCGGCGAGTTCGACAAGTTTTGGCGAGCCTTCCGCTATAAGGACGGCATCATCCTCGACATGAGGCGGAACTCGGGCGGCTGGACCGAATACTTCCTGATCGACAAGCTGGAGCGCCAGGTCGTCGGGCTCAACAACCTCCGCGGCATGGTCCCGTTCCGCTACCCGGGAACGGCCGGCGACGGCAACTACGTCGTCGTCTCGAACGAAAACAACGGCTCGGACGGTGAAGCCTTTGTCGAACATTTCAAGGCCCGGAAGCTCGGGACCGTCGTGGGCGTTCCGTCGTGGGGCGGGCTGGTCGGCATCCTGAATCAGCAGGTCACTGTGGACAACGGCACGGTCGAGCAGTCTAACAATTCCTTCTACGGCAAGGAAGGAACGTGGTGGGTCGAAAACCACGGCGCCGACCCGGACATCGTCATCGATAACGACCCGGCCTCGGTCATGGCCGGCAAGGACGCACAGCTCGACAAGGCGATTTCGGTCATCCTGGAGAAGATCAAGAAGAATCCGCTGGTCTTCCCGTCCCGGCCGCCGATCCCGAAGAAGTAGTGACGCTGATCGATGACGGGCGCCGTTTGAATGGCGGCCGTCCAGTGAGAGGCATGTCGTTAAGATTTGAAGGGCGGTGACGTCCGATGAAAAAGCAGCGGCTGGAAGCCTTCAGCGACGGCGTGATCGCGATCCTGATCACGATTTTGGTCCTCGGGCTGAAAATCCCCAAGGGCGTGAGTCTCGAGGCCCTAAGGCCGGTCTTGCCTCAGTTCCTGACCTACGTCCTGAGTTTCGTCTTCCTTGGCATTTATTGGAACAACCATCATCACCTGCTCCACGCGGCCGAGCAGATCAACGGCCGGATTCTTTGGGCCAACTTGCACCTTCTCTTCTGGCTGTCGTTGATCCCGTTCGTGACCGGATGGATGGGGGAGAACCATTTCGCCTCTCTTCCCACCGCCGTCTACGGGGTGGTCCTTTTGCTCGCGTCGATCGCCTACTTCATCTTGCAGAAGCTTCTCCTCGCGCTGGAGGGCCCAAACTCAAGGCTGGCGGCTGCGCTCGGGAAGGACATCAAAGGAAAGATATCGCCCCTGCTCTACGTCCTGGCCATCCTTCTGGCGTTCGTCCACCACTGGATGTCCGATGCTCTTTATGTCCTGGTCGCGCTGATATGGCTTGTGCCCGACCCAAGGATCGAATCGAAGCTTACGGACTAGGCTTGGCGCGGCGGCGCCGGTTCAGGTAAAATAGCTGTTTTAGGATAGGAAGAAAGCGCCGCATGATCATCGTCGAGAACCTTTCAAAGAGCTACGGCAAACAGGGCCTCTTCGAGGCCGTCAGCTTCAAAGTCAACCGCCGTGAGCGGGTCGGCGTCGTCGGCCGGAACGGCCACGGCAAAACCACGCTCTTCCGGATGATCGTCGGCGAGGAGGAGTCCGACGACGGGACGATCACCAAGCCGAAAAACTACCGGATCGGCTATGTCCAGCAGCGCCTGACCTTCACGGAGGAGACGGTTCTCGGCGAAGCGGCCGGGGCCCTGCCTCCCGACTCTCCCAACGAAATCTGGCGCGTCGAAAAGGTCCTGGCCGGCCTGGGCTTCGAGCCCATCGACCTCGAGAAACGTCCGGCCGAGCTTTCCGGAGGATACCAGGTCCGCCTCAATCTGGCCAAGGTCCTCCTCGGCGACTACCAGATGCTTCTCCTTGACGAGCCCAGCAACTACCTCGATATCACCTCGATCCGCTGGCTCGAGCGGTTCCTCCAGTCTTGGCCGGGGGAGTTGATGCTGATCACGCATGACCGGAGCTTTATGGACAACGTTGTCACCCATATCCTGGGCATTCACCGGCGCAAGGTCCGGAAAATCGCCGGAGATACGGGAAAATACTACGAACAGATCGCCGCCGAGGAAGAAGTTTACGAAAAGACGCGCATCAACGACGAACGGAAGCAAAAGGAAATGGACCTGTTCATCACCCGGTTCAGGGCCAAGGCCCGGCTGGCCGGCCTGGTCCAGTCCCGCGTCAAGTCGCTGGAGAAGATGGAGAAAAGGGAGAAGCTCGAGTCCATCAAGGACCTGGACTTCGCGTTCGTCGAGAAGGCTTCGTTCAATAAGTACGCCATGGATGTCAGGGACATCTCGTTTTCCTATACGCCGGACAGGCCGATCATCAGGCGGTTCTCGATCAGCATCGGAGCCAAGGACCGCGTTTTCGTCATCGGGCCGAACGGCCGGGAAAAACCACCCTGCTCAAACTCCTGGCCGGCGATCTCACGCCGCGAACCGGTGAGATCACGTCACCGCAATCCGTCGCGCCGGGTTACTTCGAGCAGACCCACATATCGACGCTGGCCAACTCGCGAACCGTGCTTGAGGAAATCGGCTCAGCGGACGGCGAAGGCGACCCCAAGCGGGCGCGCCTGATCGCCGCGGCCATGATGTTCGAAGGCGACGACGGACTCAAGACGATCGGGGTGCTCTCGGGAGGGGAGAAGAGCCGCGTGCTGCTCGGGAAACTCATCGCGACGCCGCTCAACCTGCTTCTCCTCGACGAACCGACCAACCACCTCGACATCGAATCGAACGATGCGCTGCTTGCCGCGATCGACAATTTCGACGGCGCCGTCGTCATGGTGACGCATAATGAAATGTTTCTTCATGCGCTGGCTGAGCGGCTGATCGTTTTCGACAACGACGATATCACCGTCCATGAGGGCGGCTATCAAAGATTCCTGGACAAAGTCGGATGGGTCGAGGAACTCCCATCGGGCCTTGGCGGTGGACCGGCCAGGGTGAACGGGAACGGCGAACGGGCCAAGCCCAGCCCCAAAGAGCTGCGCCGGGCGCGCTCGGAGATCATCGCCGACCGCTCGCGGCTCCTCAGGCCGTTGGAAACCCGAATGGCGGCGATCGAAAAGGAAGTCGAGGAGAAGGACGCCGCACTGAAGGATCTCAACCAAGAGCTCGTCTCGGCATCCCGGGCACAGGGCGGCGCGCGCGTTGTGGCGCTGTCCAAGTCCATGCATCAAACGAAGAAGGCCATGGACGGTCTGCTCGAGGAGCTTGAAAAGCTCGGCGGCGAATATGATGCCAAGAAGGCCGAATTCGACGCCAGACTCCGGGCCCTTGACAACGAGGATTCCTGAACGGCGTCAAACGACCCCGCGGTCGGTGCCCAGGCGGCAAAAAGAAGCACGATGCGGCGGAGTCTGAGCGCGCCTGGCCGGTCCCTTAGCTCGGGGAAAAAACGGATTTAACCGTGTGTTGGAAGGCGGATCCGACCTGCCGGATTCTCATCTTTTTTGCCTTCTGATTTCTCCCTCTTTAAGGTATAATTTTCGCACCCTGAATGAATCGAAAAGCAGCCTTATGAAATACCCGTCGATTTGTTACGTTCTTGCCCTCTGCGCGGCCGGCCTGCCGGCGTGCCGGCCCGGGCGCTCCCAGGACTCGGTCATTGTCGCCGGCTCGACGAGCATCCAGCCTTTCGCCGACAAATGGGCCGAAGTATTCCAGGCCGAGCACGTCGGACTCGGAGTCAGCGTCCAGGGAGGCGGGTCGAGTGCAGGCATTCAGGCCTGCTTCAGCGGCGCATGTCAGATCGGGATGTCCTCGCGGGAGCTCAAACCGGACGAAAAGAAACTGCACGAGATCGTCGTCGCACGCGACGGCCTGGCCATCATTGTCCACCCCTCCAATTCGGTCCGGGGGGCCACGCTCGGACAGGTCAAGCAGATTTTTTCGGGCGGCCTGCGGAATTGGAAATATCTCGGCGGCGCCGACCATGAGATCGATGTCGTGACCCGCGAGGAAGGCTCCGGAACACGAGGCGCATTCCAAGAGCTGGTGATGGGCAAGACCCGGATTTACCGGGGCGCCGTGACAGAGGATTCGAACGGCACGGTCCGGGAGATCGTTGCCGGCGATCCGTACGCCGTCGGGTTCATCTCGCTCGGCCTGGTCAATGAGCAGGTGAGGGCGTTGACGTTGGACGGCGCCGAGGCCACCGACGAAAATATCCTGGCCGGCCGTTATAAGCTTGTGCGTCCGTTCTTGTTCGTTACCAAGGGAGAGCCCCAAGGCGCGGCCAAAGCGTTTGTGGATTTTGTGCTCTCGGACAAAGGGCAGGCGCTCATCAAGCAGCAGGGGCTTATCTCGGCGAAGCAGGCCCCGTCGTCGTTGAGGGACGCGGCAAAGGACAAGGAATGAACAAGCTCGACCGCAACGACCGGCTGATCCGTCTGGGCCTTCTCGCCATCGCCTTTTCGGCGGTCTCGATCCTCATTGTCATCACGGTTTTCATGTTCCAGCAGGGCACGCCGATCATGTTCAGGCAGGGCATCGGCAAGTTTCTTGGAGGGTCCGATTGGTATCCCTCGGAGAAAAGCTTCGGCCTGCTGCCCATGATCATCGGCTCGCTTTACGTAACGCTTGGGGCCATGGTCATCGGCGTTCCCTTCGGCCTGGCCTGTGCCATCGTTCTGACCGAGTTTGCGTCAAAGCCGATCCGCCAGGTCATCAAGCCCGTGATCGAGCTCCTGGCCGGCATCCCCTCGGTCGTCTATGGGTTCATGGGTGTCGTGATCCTGGTTCCGTTCATCCGGACGAAGTTCGGAGGTCCGGGGCTCTCGGTCCTGGCGGCGTCCATCATTTTGGGTATCATGATTCTGCCGACCATCATCAGCATTTCGGTCGATTCGCTCCAGGCCCTGCCCCCGGCGTTCCGCGAGGGATCCCTGGCCATGGGCGCGACCAAGTGGCAGACGGTCAGGATGGTTCTCCTCCCCGCGGCTCGCTCCGGGATCATCGCCAGCATCATCCTCGGCATGGGGCGGGCCATCGGCGAAACCATGGCCG
Source organism: Candidatus Aminicenantota bacterium (assembly GCA_963727095.1). Lineage (GTDB taxonomy): Bacteria > Acidobacteriota > Aminicenantia > Aminicenantales > Saccharicenantaceae > CAVSEQ01. The sequence continues at coordinate 324,755 of CAVSEQ010000002.1, forward strand.
TCATCATGGTCGCGGGCAACGCCATCAGCATCCCGCAGTCGCTGCTCAGTCCGGTGAGGACGCTGACGTCGAACATCGCTCTGGAAATGGGTTACGCCGCCGGCGAGCACCGGGAGGCGCTCTTCGCGACAGGCGTGATCCTCTTCATCATCATCATGATCCTGAACACCGTCGCCAACGTGACGTCCTCGCGGCGCAAGAAGGCCAAAGGATGAGCCCGGTCAGCCCCCGCCTCGAGCAGAGCGCGGCCCGGATCGTGCTCTGGACGATGACGGCGCTCACGGTCGCCGTTCTTTTCTTCATCATCGTTTTCGTGCTCAGAAAAGGCCTGCCCGCCGTCAACCTCGATTTCCTGACGCGGAATCCGGTGGACATGGGCAAAGGCGGCGGCATCTTTTCGACGATCGTCGCAACGGTGGTGCTGACGGCCGTAGCGATTCTTATCGCGACGCCGCTCGGCGTCGGCACCGCCATCTATCTGACCGAATACACTTGGGAAAACAGGGTGACCCGGATCATCCGCTTCGGCGCCGAATGCCTGGCCGGCATCCCCTCCATCATTTTCGGCCTCTTCGGATTCATCCTCTTCGTCACCAAGCTCGGCTTCGGGTGGTCGATCCTCTCCGGCGGCCTCACGCTTGCCTTCATGATTTTGCCGACCATCATCCGGACGAGTGAGGAAGCTATCAAGAGCGTCCCGGGCGTCCTTCGCACGGTCAGCTTTTCATTGGGCGGGACGAAATGGCAGACAGTAACCCGTGTTGTCCTTCCCGCGGCGCTTCCCGGCGTCGTCACCGGCATTATCCTCAGCATCGGCCGCAGCATCGGCGAGACGGCCGCCGTGATCTTCACGGCCGGCAGCGCCCTGAAGATCCCGACGTCGCTGTTCTCCTCGTCACGGACGATGTCCGTCCATTTTTATGTCCTGGCCAGGGAGGGCATCTCCATGTCCAGGGCGTATGGTACGGCGGCCGTCCTGATCCTGGCCATTCTGCTCGTCAACCTCATGACCTATTACCTGATGAACAGATTCATCCGGAGATATTCATGAAGCACGATCGGGAAGAATCTTCGGCCCACGTGGCCATCCGCGTCAGACGGTTCAGCTGCTATTTCGGCGGCGACCCGGCTCTCATCAACCTCGACCTGGACGTGTACAGGAACGAAATCCTGGGGATCATCGGGCCGGCCCGAAGCGGCAAGTCCACGTTTCTCGGCGCCCTCAACCGGCTCAACGACCTCATCCGGGGATCGCGCGTCGAAGGAACGGTCGAGATCGACGGCAGGAATATCTATGACCCCGCCGTCGATGTCATCGAACTCCGCCGCCGGCTCGGCATGGTGTTCGCGACCCCGGTTCCCCTGCCGCGCTCGATCTTCGAGAACGTCGCCTTCGGGCCCCGCATGGCCGGCGTGCGCAGCAAGGTGCGGCTCGACAGCATCGTCCGAAACAGCCTGGAGCAAGCCGGCCTCTGGGAAGAGGTCGGCGGCCGTCTTGACTCGTCGGCCCAAAAGCTTTCGGGGGGCCAGCAGCAGCGGTTGTGCCTGGCCCGTATTCTGGCCCTCAAGCCCGACTGCATTCTTCTCGACGAGCCGACGTCCGGGCTGGACCCGATATCCACCATGAAAATCGAGGACTCCCTCCGCAGGCTCAAAAAGGCGTTCACGATTGTCCTCGTGACCAACAATACCAAGCAGGCGGCCCGGGTCGCCGACCGGACGGCCTTTTTTCTTGACGGAAAACTCGTCGAAATCGGACCGACGGCGGATATTTTCACGGCCCCTGCCGACAAACGGACCGACGACTATCTCCGCGGAAGATTCGGATAAGCTGCCATGGGCATCATCGAAGTCAAGGATTTGTCGCTCTTTTACGGGACGTTCCAGGCCTTAAAATCCGTCACCCTGTCGATCGATGCGAAGAAGATCACGGCGCTCATCGGTCCGTCGGGCTGTGGGAAATCGACATTCCTGAGAGCGCTCAACCGGATGAACGACCTCATTGAGGATGTGCACATCACCGGGACGGTCGTCCTCGACGGCAAGGACATCTATCAGCCCGGGACAGACCTCCTCGAGCTCAGGAAACGCGTCGGGATGGTCTTCCAGCGGCCGAACCCCTTTCCGCTGAGCGTCTATGATAACGTCGTCTACGGGCTTCGCGTTCACGGCGTTCGTGATAGGAACGTGATGGATGAACGGCTCGTCCGGAGTCTCGAATCCGTCCACCTTTGGGATGAGCTCAAGGACAGACTGGAGGCCAACGCCCTCGGCCTTTCCGGCGAGCAGCAGCAGAGGCTGTGCATCGCCAGGCTGGTCGCGATGGAGCCGGAGGTCGTGCTCATGGACGAACCGTGCTCGGCCCTCGACCCGGCGGCCACGAGCCGAATCGAAGATTTGATGGCCGAGCTGAAGAAACAGTACACGATCGTGATCGTCACTCACAACATGCAGCAGGCGGCCCGCGTCTCGGATCAAACCGGCTACTTTCTCCTTGGGGAGCTCGCCGAGTTCGGAAAAACGGAACAGATCTTTACCAATCCCCAGGACCCCAGGACCGAAGACTACATCACCGGCCGTTTCGGCTGATGCCGCCGCCGCGCTTATGAGTTGGTCGCCCCCGGGGGCCGCAGCGCCTGCTCCGGTTTAGGCTGACGCGGGGAATCGGATGTATAATAGAAGTGGCCTCGTATAGTCGGGGCAATCGGCTGGCGGGCGTAGTTGCCGCATGCCGGGGAGAGTGGTGCGATGAAGACGCGGATAGCGGGCGGATTGGTCCTGGCCGCAGGCATCATAGGCGCGGTTTCCTGTCTCATGGTCATGGAACCCCTCGATTCCGAGCAGCCCGGAGTGCCGCTTGCTGCAAGGCAGGAGATTCACAGGACGCTCGAATTTGAACCGGGTGGGACTCTGTCCCTGCAAAACGCCCTCGGCGACGTCGATATCTCCGGATGGGACAAGGATCAGGTGGACGTCCTGGCCAGGCTCAACGGGAACGAAACCGATGAAGACGCCCGGATTCGCTTGCTGGGCCCATGGAACTACGGGCCGGACGCCGATATCCGGAAGACGGACCATTCCGTTGCGATCAAGACGCGCCCCGCGGAACAGGGCCGAAAGCCCGAGCGCCTCGATTATTCGATCAGCGTTCCGAGTTCCATCGATCTCCGCAGCATCGTGGTGGACAGGGGAGACGTCGCTTTATCCGATCTTTACGGCCGCCTGGACGTCGACGTCAAGGAAGGCACACTTAAGATCGAAAATTTTTCCGGCTCGCTCAATGGAGCGATCGGGACGGGCCAGGCGGATATCGAGGTGCTGGACATCCGGCCCGACGACGTGATGACTGTCATCGTCCAGCGGGGGGATATCACCCTCCGCCTGCAGCCGGACGCGAATATCTGGATCGATGCTCAGGCCCCCGACGGAGAAGTCACGAGCGACCTCGACATGGGGCAGGTCCTTCCGGCTCGAACGTTGAAAGGCCGGATGGGTGAAGGCGCCGCCGGCATCACGCTCAAGGCGCTCGCCGGCAATATCAGAATCCTGAAAACGTCCTAGGCCTCCCGGCCGGGGCGGCCCGGCGCGCACGCGCCCGGGATTTCCTTAGAAAGGACGGGATGAGCGGTCATGGATGATCAAAAAAAGGTCGTGGCCATCGCTTTGACGATCATCGTCGTCATCGGAATCGCGGGGGCGATCTATTATTTCGCCGTGATGCGGCGACACTCAGGCGGGGCGGCGGAGGCGCCCGAGCAGGCCGGAGCGCCGAGGCCGTCGGCATCCGAAACATCGGGCGGAATCAAATCGGCCGCCGGTGAAACGTCCCCCTTGCCTCCCGTCGCCCTCGACGAAAGCGATCCCGTCGTCCGGGACCGGGCCGCGGGCCTGTCCTCGGACTCCCTGTTCGCCAATTGGCTTAAGACGAAGGACCTCGTCCGGACTTTCGTCGTCATCGTGGACAACATCGCCAACGACCAGAACCCCAAGTCCCATATCGATTTCTTCTCCCCGGCCGGAAAATTCAAAGTGATCTCCCGGACGGACGGGTTGATCATCGACGCGTCGGGCTTTGCTCGCTATAACCCTGTTGCCGACGTTGTGGCATCGATGGACGCGGCCGCCGCCGCCGGCTTTTACCGCGCTCTCAAGCCGCTTATCCAGGACGCCTACAAGGATCTCGGCTATCCGGGTGTGAATTTCGACGACACTCTTATCCAGGCCATGGGCAAGCTCCTCGAAATCCCGGTCGTCGAAGGGCCGGTGCGCGTCGAGCAAAAAGTTCTCAGCTTCACAATGACGGATGAGACTCTCGAAGAGTTGAGCCCGGCCCAGAAGCAGCTGCTCAGGATGGGTCCAAAGAACGTCATGACGATTCAGGCCAAGATTCGCGAAGTGGCCAAGGCACTCGGCATCGCGGAGTCGCGGCTGCCCCGAACGCCGGCCTACACGCCCCCCGGCCAAAAGCGTTGAGACCGCCGGCGCAGCGCCCGAGTCATTTCCAGCGGAAAGGTTTCTCCTTCCGGAAATCCGGAATGAGGGACTCGTCTTCGCCAAAAGGTCCCGGCTGCAAAAACAGGAAGTCCAGACCGAGCGTTGCGGCCATCTCGGCCGCCAGGCGGTACTCCGCCGAGGTGACCCCACGCTGGATCTCAGCGGGGGCCTTGTAACACGGCCGGTACTGACTCATCAGGCTCAGCCCGATATGGGGGGGGAGGTTGTCGCGTACCCAGGCAAGGACGGCGAGCGTATCCTCCGTATAACCCGGAAGCACGAGGTGGCGGATGATGACGCCGCGTCGAGCCGCGCCGCTTGAATCCAGAGCGAGGACGGGCTGTTGGAGCGACATCTCGAGGACGGCCTGGGAGGCTCTCTCGAAATAATCGGCCGCTCCCGAGTACCTCTTCGACGGCGAGGATGAGTGGTACTTCAAGTCGGGGAGGTAGATGTCGATAATCCCATCCAAAGCGCCCAGAACCTCGAGACTGTCGTAGCCGTTGGAGTTATAGACCAGCGGCAGATCAAGGCCCCTGGAGCAGGCGATCCGCAGCGCCCGGAGGATGGGCAGGATGACGTGCGTCGGTGACACAAGGTTGATATTGAGGGCGCCCTGCTTCTGAAGTCCCAGTATCATCTCCGCGAGCTCCTCATCCGTCACCGGGCCGCCTTCGAGGAGCCAGCTCAATTGGTAGTTCTGACAGAACAAACACTTGAGGTTGCAGCCTGCGAAAAAGACGGTCCCGGAGCCGTGCCGGGCGCTCGTCTCGGGCGGAGCTGCGCCGCCGGCGTCGGACGTTCCGCTGAGGACCGGTTCCTCGCCGAAATGGAGCAGCCCGTGGGACACGGCGGCCCGGCGGCCCGTCTGGCAGATTCCCAACCGGCCTTCGGCCCGGTCCACGCGGCAGTTGCGCGGGCAAAGCGTGCAACAGGATTCGAGCGGGGAGAGCCTGGCCAGGGCCCTGTCGATCAGCCGTGTCTTCTTTTCGGGATCCGTCATGCCGTGCTTCCAGAACTCTATTTTAGCAGAAAGGAAGTTGCTTCACGATGCGGAGGAATGTATAGTGAGGGCTCGCTCGCGGGACTTGAAGGCCGAGGAACCGGCCCCGGAGATGAAGCCATGGACTTGATCAAGCATCTCATCGATATCGTCCTCCATTTGGACAAGCACCTCAGCAACCTTATCGTGCAATTCGGCCTCTGGACGTACGGCATCCTTTTTGTCGTCATTTTTGTCGAAACCGGACTTGTCGTCATGCCGTTCCTGCCGGGCGATTCGCTCCTCTTTGCGGCAGGGACGTTTGCGGCTCTCGGGTCTTTTAAGCTCGGCTGGCTGCTCGTGCTCCTGGCGGCGGCCGCCGTCATCGGAGACACGGTCAATTACTGGATCGGCTATCGCATCGGCCCCCGGATCTTCCGTCAGGAAAAGGCCCGGTTTTTCAAGAAGGAACATCTCGAGAAAACCCACGCGTTCTACGAGAAGTACGGCGGCAAGACCATCATCATCGCCCGCTTTATCCCGATCATCCGGACGTTCGCGCCTTTTGTCGCCGGCATCGGCCGCATGTCGTACGGCAAGTTCATCGTCTACAACGTGGTCGGCGGGGTGGGATGGGTATCTCTGTTTTTGGGCGCCGGGTATTTCTTCGGCAATATCCCGGTCGTGAAGAAGAATTTTTCCCTCGTCATCATCGCCATCATCCTCATTTCACTTATGCCGGCCGTGATTGAGGCCATCCGGCACCGCAGGAAGCCGGCGCCGAGGGCTGAAGCTCCGCTTGATTCCGACGAGCGATAAGCGGCTGATCGCCTGCGTCTACCCGTCCTGCGCATAAGGCGCGTCCTTGGGGATTTTGTGGGGGCGCACCTCAGTGGGACGGCCTTTCGGACGATCCGGGATATAAACGCGGCCGAAGGAACGTTTAGGCCTCTTTGCTTAGCGGACTCTCCGGAGAGGATTCGCTCATGCGCTGCCGGCGCGGCGTCAAGCACCGGCGAGCCGCTTGGTAACAACCAGGGCGTTTGCCAACCGCCGCAGTTTCGGCGAGCCGAGCGCGTGATGAGCCGTCATATCGGTATGGAGGGGAGTCAACGAAACATAGCCCTGGTGGGACGCGATAACATCCGAGTCCTCGGCGCCGACGTGCCGCGGCGTCCCGGTGCCGATCCAGTAATAGGAGGAGTTGCGGGGGTCTTTCTTCTCGATGATCTCGGGGTCATAGAACTTCCATCCCAACCGCGTGATCATGACGCCTTTTATGGGCGGAGCCGGAATATTGACATTCAGCGTGACCCCTGGCAGCAGGCCTGACCGGAGGACATGCTCCGCGATCTGCCGCGTCATTTCGGCCCCGAAGCGGACGGCGAACCTGCCGCGCTTATCAGGGAGAAGCGAGACTGCCAAGGATGGGATGCCCAGAAATGTCCCCTGCAGTGCGCCGGCCACGGTTCCGGAGTAATTGACGTCCTGCTGGCCGAGGTTCGGTCCCGGGTTCATCCCGGAGACAATGAGGTCCGGCCGCCGCGGCAGGACCTTTCGGAGGGCGAAATAGATGCAGTCGGCCGGGGTGCCCTCGACGGCCCACACGGTCGGCTTGATCTCATGAATGCGGAGCGGCCGACGGAGGGTGATGGCCAGCGACGAAGCGCTCTTTTCCCTGTCCGGGGCGACGATGAACGTCCGGCCGAGCGTCCTGAGCCTGCGGTGGAGAATCTGGATCGTTTCGCAGAAAAAGCCGTCGTCGTTCGTCAAAAGGATCAGCGGTTTTCGGAGGGCGGCTCCCGCGGCCCCGGGTTTTGCCATAGCCTAACTCCTGATCATGACGAGGAGCATCTTGAACCGGGAAACGGCTTTGAGCCCGTGGCTCGTGCCGGCCGGCATGATGATCATCTGATCCTTCACTATCAGATGGCTTTTTCCCCCGATGGTGATGTCCGCGGTCCCCTCGAGGCCAATAACCAGCGCGTCGAAGGGGGCCGTGTGCTCGCTGAGTTGCTGACAGGCGTCAAACGCGAATGCCGTCACCGAGCCTGCTTTCCCGCGGATGATCTCGCGGCTGACCACTGCGCCGCTTTGAACCGCGATGAGGTCGGACGCGGTCAATGTTTTTCCCTTCAAATCAAGCGCCGCTTTTAGGCCTTTCCGAACTGCCACGGTTCCTCCTCCTGCCTGAGTGGAATATTCCCGATCCTGGTTTTGCGGAGTCCGGCTATGAGGAATGGTCGGGACGGGCGGATTTGAACCGCCGACCCCATGCACCCCAAGCATGTGCGCTACCAAGCTGCGCCACGTCCCGATACCGGGGTCCAATAATTATAGCAGAAATCGAGAGAGCCGCTACGTTTTTTTTCGCTTCTCATCCAGGGACGAAGCGATCTGACGAAGTTCGTCGCGGACATTGTATAGCGCCTTGCGGAGCTTCTCCGGATGAATCGGAGTCGCCGGGACAAGACCGAACTCCTCTTCGATGTGCCTCCGGATCCCCGCCATGGTGAGCTTCTTTGACGCGAGCAGCGCCTTGATCCGGAGGATGATATCGACGTCTTTCTGACGGAAAAACTTCTGTCCGTTGCCGGTCCGGCCCGCGTTGAGGAAAGGGAACTCCTTCTCCCAGGCTTCGAGAGTCGCCGGGTCCAACTCGGCGATCCGGCTCACTTCATTGAAGCGATAGACGAGCGGAGCCTTGGCCTTTTGGTCTTTGCCCGGCTTCTGTTCCTTCGATTCCTTGTTCATCGATGAGGGTGAAACATTAACATTTTCCGGGGGAACGGTCAAGGCGAAGAAGGGGGTCAAACCTACACTTTCCAGTTTTGAGGCTCATCTCAGATATCTCCCACCAGTGAGGCGTCGAGCCACTCCGCCTCACTGGAGTCGGTCGCTCCCAAGAGTCCGTTCCCTGCCGCTCCCTGCCGTAGGTTTGACCCCATCTTCAGGCCCTGTGCTATAATCCGTTTGGGAGCGTCTTCATGGCAGAAAAGCGAAAAGAACGCGGCAAGGAAACCCTCACGCCGCTGGCCGAGAGGATGCGTCCCCTGAGTTTCGACAGGATCTACGGTCAGGACCACCTGCTGGGCAAAGGCAAGATCCTCAATGAGCTTATTGAGTCCAAACGCCTCGTATCGATCATTTTCTGGGGGCCGCCGGGGTCGGGCAAGACAACGCTCGCCGCTCTGCTGGCTCGCCACTTCGACCTTCCGTTCGAATTCTTCAGCGCCGTGCTCTCCGGGATCAAGGAGATCAAAGAGGTCATGGCCAGGGCCGAGCAGCACCGCCGGCTTTACAGCAAGCCGATGATTCTATTTATTGACGAGATCCACCGATTCAACAAGGCTCAGCAGGGGGCCTTCCTGCCGTATGTCGAAAGGGGAGACATCATCCTGTTCGGATCGACGACGGAAAATCCATCGTTCGAAATCATCGCACCCCTCCTGTCGAGGACCCGGGTGCTCGTGCTCAAGGCCCTCGACCATGACGCTCTGGTCCGGATCGTCCAGGACGCTCTTGAAGATAACGAACACGGCCTCGGGAAGACAGCCCTCGCCATCGATCCCGGCGCCCTGGACCTTCTCATCGATTTCGCCAACGGGGACGCTCGGCGCGCTTTGAATACCCTGGAGATCGCGGCGGAACTTGCCAAGGGCCGGACGATCACTCTGGAGAACACTCAGGAAGCGCTTCAGAAAAGGACTCTCCTCTACGACAAAGCCGGCGAAGAGCACTACAATTTGATCTCGGCCCTCCATAAGAGCCTGCGGAACAGCGACGTCGATGCATCGCTCTATTGGCTGGCCCGGATGCTGTCCTCGGGCGAAGATCCGCTCTATGTCGCCAGAAGGCTCGTTCGTTTCGCTTCGGAAGATGTCGGATTGGCCGACCCTCAGGCGCTGGGTATCGCCATCAACGCCAAGGAAGCTTACGACTTCCTCGGAACGCCGGAGGGCGAGCTGGCTCTCGCCGAGGCCGTGGTCTACCTGGCCTCGGCGCCCAAGAGCAACCGCGTTTACGCGGCGTTCGGGGCCGCCACTTCGGACGTGGAACGCAGCCCGCACGAGCCGGTCCCGCTTCATATCCGGAACCCCGTGACGCCCTTGATGAAGGAGCTCGGCTACGGGGAAGGCTATCAGTACGCCCATGATTCCGCCGGCTCGACGACCGACATGGAAACGTTGCCGGAGCGGCTCAAAGGCCGGAAGTATTACGAGCCGGGCACTCTCGGCTTCGAAAAAGAGGTCAGGAAGCGCATTGACTGGTGGAATGCGCTGAAGGACAAGATCAGGAGCGGCAAGTCCTGATCAGCGTTCGCCGGCCTCTTCTTTCTCCTTCAACAGGTAATAGACCTCCCAACTGATGTCGTCGGCCAGGCAGCCGATGCACGACTTGGGCGTCGTGGCGATTTCATCGTCGGCGATCTTGTCCTTGATGATTTTCTTGACGATCCTGCGGATCTTATAGAGAAGAATATAGTTGACCATAGGAAAATCCTGCGCCCGCATCATACCATATTTCAAGGGGGGGTCCCAAGGATCGCGCCCCCGCTCCTGCGGGCCGGGGATTCTTGAGGGCGCCCCTTGGGGGATCGTTCCCGGGCATGTTATACTTCGAGACGATGGGCAAAAGATTCCTCCGATCTGAGCTTGCGCCCGCACTCATCGTTGCGGCGGCCGTCTGTTGCGTCCTGGCCTCCTGTCGAACGCTTGGAGTGCAGTTTGTTCCAGGACCCTCGGTCGTCAGTTTCCCGCTCGTTGAGGACGGATCTCTTGAAATCGACGGCGCCGTCATCGCCCCGGCAGGGATTCGCGGCGACGTCATGTTCGTCGCCACTCGAAAGGGTTTCGTCTATGCCGTCGGCATGACCAGCCGCCGTGTCCTCTGGCGGTTCGATGCCAAACAACCCCTGCGCGAGCCGCCGGAAATCGGAGAAAGGCTCGTCTATATCCGTGAAGACCCGGACATTCTCTGCGCCCTGGATTCGATGGGACATGCCGCCTTTACGATGAGGCTCCCGGCCCTGCCGGCGACGGCGGTCAGAGAATACAGGGGGCGCCTCTACTTCGGGTCTGCAGACGGCCGCCTTTTCGCCCTGGACCCCGAGGCCGCAGGCAGGACCGTTTGGGAGTTCAGGGCCGCGGGGCCGGTCAGAGTCGAACCGGCATTTTCCGCAGGCAGGATATTCTTTGCTGCCGGAAACGGCCTGATCCATGCCGTTGATTCGAATGGAAAAGTCCTCTGGACTTTCGACCCCCACGGCGCTGTGGACGCTGCTCCCGGAACGGGCGGAGGCCGGGTTTATTTCGGGACTGCGGCGGGGGACTTTTATGCACTCGAGGAAGCGACAGGCAGACGGAAGTGGGTTTTTAAGCTGGGCGCTGCTCCGGTCCATCCCGCACGCGTTACCGGAGACAGGATCGTCTTGGCCGCCTCGAACAGCGTCGTCTATTGCTTCTCCGCTAAAGGCGGCGAAATCCTTTGGTGGCGGAACGTGCCTGCGCGGATCGTCTATCAGCCGGTCATCGCGAACGGCACCGTTCTGCTGACCGGCCTGGGGCCCGACCTTTTGGCGGTTGAGCTTGTCACTGGAAAGCCCTCCGGGCATTACAGCCTGTCTGAAGAACTGCTGAGCGGGCCGCTGTGGGTTCCGCCCCGGCTTGTTCTCCTCGAATCCTCCGCCTCGGACGAGCCGTCCAGGGTCCTTTTTCTCGGCCCGGATGTCCGGCTGTCGGCCGCCGCCGAACCTCCGTCGTTGTCGTCCCCGCATAACGCGGTCGAGGTCAAGGCCGCAACAGCCGGATTTGACCACCCATTCTACGAGTTCTTTCTTGCCGAAAACGGCCGCCCGGACCTCCGCCAGGGGCCTTCGATCAAGGATTCGTGGACATGGCATCCCGCCAAAGCAGGCTGTTACACAATTATCGTCAGGGCGTTCGACCGGCTCCAGTCCCGGGAGACGCGGCTCCGCTTTATCGTTGAAAACGGGTCGGGAAAGAATTAGAATCAGCGTCGGAGAAAGGAGATCTCATGAAACGGGAAGAAGCCCTTGAACTGCTGAAGCAGCATCTCAAGAACAAGAACCTTGTCAAACATTGCCTGTCGGTCGAAGCGTGCATGAAGGCCATCGCCGTGCGGTTGGGCCATGACCCGGAACCGTGGGGATTGGCCGGCATCCTCCACGACCTGGATTACGAGATCACGGAGAAAAGCCCCAACCTCCATACGACCGAAACGGTGCCGATTCTCCGCGAGAAGGGGATCGACGAGGCCGTCATCCATGCCGTCCAGGCCCATGCCGGGAAAGTCCCGTGTGAGACGCCGATGGACTGGGCCATCTTCGCCATCGATCCCCTGACGGGCCTGATTATAGCGGCGACCCTGATGCATCCCGAAAAGAAACTCAAGGCCATCGACCCGGAGTTCGTCAAACGGCGCTATAAAGAAAAGAGTTTCGCCCGCGGCGCGCGGCGCGAGGAAATCGAACAGTGCGTCCACCTCGGCATTGAACTCGACGAGTTCATCGCCCTCGCGATCGCGGCCATGCAGGGCATCGACCAGGACCTCGGCTTGGCCTAAAGGAGTCCCGTCCTAAGTCCCACCTCAAGATATCGTCCCCGCCACGGGAAGCCCGGCTCCGTGTAGTAAAAGTGGTTGAAGATATTCGTGAGCCGGATAAAGGGCTCGAAGTTCCGGAGGCTGCAGCTGACGACGGCGTCGAGGCTGAAGAAGGACGGGATGCCCGTCTCCGACGATGTGCCCGTGTTGAACAGCCACGACTTTGATGACAGAAGACCGGACAGGCCCGCCCGCACGCCGAAGGCCCTGAGACCCGCCTCAAAATTGAAATTGTGCTTCGGCAGGATGTCGAGCGGCCGATCGTTCGTTTCGTCCCTGTGGTCGAGGAACGTATAGTTCACGAGTGCATCAAAACGGAAGCCCGCCGCCGTCCAGGCATCCTGGGCCTGGAATTCAGCCCCGTTGATCCGGGCCCGGTTGATGTTGATGAAACGGCGCGTCCCGTCCGGCAGGCGCAGGGCGTTGATGAAATCCCGCAGGGCGTTGAAGAAAACGGAGCCGGACAGGAAAATTCCCTTATGATATGTCGCCGACACCTCGAAGCTCCGTCCGAATTCGCTCCGGAGGTCCGGATTGCCGTTGGTCGATGAATAAAGCTCGCGCATGGACGGGAACTTCGATTTCGTGGCAAAGGAGACATGGATGTCCAACGCGTCTCCCGGCGAGTATTTGATCCCGACCAGCGGATTGACCTTCGTTGTCGTCCCGCCGATGTACTTATCCAGAGTGTCGAAACTGAGGCCGGCGATGAAATGCCAGTCGGTGAAGAACGAGACATGATCCTCGACGCCGACGGACGTCATATTCTGCTTGTAGGTCACCCAGGGCAGCCCGCGATTGTCCTGCTGCCGCGTCCGGTCGCCCTCATAGTATATGCTGGCCTTGAGGCTGTTCCAGCCGGCCAGCGTGAATTCACCGATTCCGAAGAGGCCGTAGATAGGGTTGTTATAGGTACTTTCGGCCTGGATCGTCGTTATGGTGGGGTCGGCATACTGGTCGAGCACGTTGTAGTAGTTCACGTAGTAACCGCGGAAGCGCAGAAGCGCCCAATCGCCGAGCACAGTGTAACCGCCGGCGCTGACGGACGTGCGGTCCCAGTCCTTGAACCGCCAATAGCGGGCGGCGCCGACGAGGGCCGGCGGAATTCCATAAGACGAATGGTAGGAATCCGCGTTGACCATGATTTCACTGTCGCTCGACGGGTTGTAGATGACTTTGCCGGACAGATTGAACCGCGAATAATCGCTCAGCGACCGTGTCAGTTCGCCGGCAGCCGGGTCCTTGTAGCGGTAGCCGTTGGAATCCTGGTAACTGGCCGATCCAACCACGCCGAACCGGCCCAGCTGAAAGGCCGCATCGGTGCCGCCGGTCCGCGTGTTTTGATTGCCGAGCGAGAGGGTCAGGAACGCGGCCGGGTCGGGGCCCGGGCGGCGCGTGATGACATTGACGATCCCGCCCAGCGTGTTCGGGCCGTAAAGGACCGAGGAGGGACCTTTGGTGATCTGCATGGATTCGATGCCGCCCGACGAGACAGTCTTCAGGTCGAACGTGCCGAAGTAAGGCTCGACGATGGGCACGCCGTCGACGAGGAGCGCAATGCGCCCGGAATCGATGCCGCGGAGCTTAAGAGTATATTCGTCCTTCGCGCCGACGGTGATCATGGTTCCGGGGGCAAACTTGAGGACCTCCGACAGGTCCAGGGGCCTCATCTGCTGGATCGAGGTCGAGTCGATGGTCGTGACCGTCGCCAGCGGAATCATGCGGGGTGCTTTGCCGACGACCCGGATTTCCTCGGTGATCCGGACGGGCTTCTCTTGCTCTTTCTCCTTTTTGGTCTTTTCCTCGGACTGCGCCTGACCCGCGGCGGCAGTTGAAGAAAGAAGAAATGCGAGGACGAGGACGGGAATCACCATGAATCGGATTGGGGGTAAAATGCGGCGTGACATAACCTTTCTCCTTTTCAAATATGGAAGGAAAAGCCGTTTCCAGCCTTTTCCCTATCGGTCGGAGGGCATGGCCGATCAGGGCTTTAGCGCCTCCGACTCGGAGACGCGCGGGATAGTAACAGAGCAAGCGTAGAGTGTCAATCCCCGCGGGGAGAATTCCCTCCCGAACGATGGCGCGCGCCTGTCCTGCCCCTTCCCGGAAGTGAGAACGGGCGTCTCAGCTCCGGGTCGGCGGCTGGGGCTGTGCGATGACTTCGGGCTGCAACTTGCTGTGACGGACGCCGTACAGGAAATAGATCAGGAGGCCGGCGACAAGCCAGATTCCGAACCGGATCCAGGTGACCTTGGGCAGGCTGTACATCAGGTAAAAGCAGAAGCCCACGGTGATCAGCGGCGTGAACGGAACACCGGGCGTTTTGAAACGCCTTTCGACTTGCGGCTGGGTCTTCCGCAGGACGACCACGCCGATCGAAACGAGGACGAACGCGAACAGCGTGCCGATGTTGCAAAGGTCGATGATCATGGGCAGCGGGAAAAGTCCGGCGATCGCGGCCGTCGCCAGTCCCGTGATCCAGGTGCAGATGTGAGGCGTTCTATGCTTGGGGTGGACACGGGAGAAGGCGGCCGGCAGCAGGCCATCGCGGGCCATAACCATGAAGATCCTGATCTGGCCGTAAAGGGTGACCAGCAGGGTCGAGATCATGCCGATGATGGCGCCCGTGGCGACCATCGCCCCGCCCCACTGAATGCCGATTCGGGCCAGGGCGGCGGGAAGAGCGTTGCCGACGTCGATCAGCTTATAGGGCACGATGCCCGTAAGGACAAAGGCCACCGACACGTAAAGGATGATGACGACGCCCAAGCAAAGCATCAGGCCCAGAGGCACATCCTTCTTGGGATTCTTGGTTTCCTCGGCCGCCGTGGAGACGGCGTCGAATCCGATGTAGGCGAAGAAGATGATGGCGGCTCCGGCCATGATCCCTTTCCATCCGAACGGCATGAGGGGATGGAGATTGGCCAGGCTGATGTGCCGGACGCCGAGGAACACGAAAAGGACGATGACGATGATCTTGACGAGAACGATGATGTTATTGATCTTGGCGCTTTCTTTGATGCCGATGTAGAGGATCCAGGTGATGAGGAGAGTGATGATGATGGCCGGCAGGTCTATGATGCCGCCGGACAGCACAATCTTTCCCGCCGCATTCACCATGATAGGCGGCATGATGAAGGCCTTCGGCAGATTGGCGCCGGCGCTCTGGATGAGGCCGATGAACGTCGTCGACCAGCCGGAAGCGACGGCGCTGGCGGCGACGAGGTATTCGAGCATCAGGTCCCAGCCGATGATCCAGGCGATGACTTCGCCGAACGCGACATAGGAATAGGAATACGTGCTTCCGGCGACAGGGAACATGCACGCCAGCTCGGAATAGGTGAGGGCGCAGAACCCGCAGGTGATGGCGGCGATGATGAACGAGATGAGGATGCCGGGCCCGGCAAGCTGCGCGCCCTGGCCCGTGGCGACGAAGATGCCCGTGCCGACGACCGAGCCGATGCCCAAGGCGGCCAGATCCAGGGCGGTCAGGTTTTTCTTGAGCTGCGTGTGCTCCGAGGCGTCATCGATTTGCTTCGGAGACTTGGTGACCCAAATGTTCATGATGGACCTCTTGGTGGGAAGCGATTGCGGCCATAGACAGGGGATTATATCCAAACTTCCGAAGAATGCAAAATGTTTGGAGATGTCTTCGTCCGGCTCCTTTTCCCGGTTTTGACTTGGCCTCCGGCGTGTGCTATATAAGGCGCGATTCCGGAGCCGTCGTCTCAGGGGCGCCGGATAATTTCGAGTCATGGGGGACGCGTGCGGATCGTCGCTGTCGTCGGGGATTCGGAATCGGGAAAAACGCTTCTCCTGACCAAGCTTATCGCCGAATTCAAGCGGCGAGGGGTGCGGACATGCGCGGTCAAGCACAGCCCGCACGGATTCTCGCTCGACAGTCAAGGCAAGGACACCTGGAAATATGCCCAAGCCGGCGCCGACGGCGTCGCCATGGTGTCCATGACCGAGTGGGCTATACTGAGGAAAGCGCCGAGTCAGGACCTTCGGCTTCTGGCCCAGCTCTCATTCCCCGACAGCGGCGTCGTCATCATCGAAGGCGGCAAAGAGGCCCGAGGGATAAAAAAAATTGAAGTCCTTAGGGCCGGCGTCTCAGGCAAGTCCCGGGTCCGGCCGGACGAGCTTTTGGCCGTCGTATCGGACTCGCCGACCGTGCCTGAGGCTTCCGTCCCCGTCTTCAGGCCGGACCAAACGGCCGAGATCTGCGATATCATCCTTTCCGAGGAGGAGGCGGCCATGTCCGAAGTCAAGCTTGAGGTGGACGGCCGGGAAATCCCGCTCAACGCGTTTGTCAGGGAATTCATGGAAAAAACGGTTTCAGGCATGATCGCGGCGCTGAGCGGAATCGATCCGGAGCCCAAGACGATCGTTTTGACAATCCAGCGCGACGTTCCGGATTCGGGCAAGGGCTGATGCCGGATTTCGAGAACGCTTACTTCGCCGGCCGCGATCCCGGAGTGCTGGCCGCCCTCAGGGCGAGTTCCGTCGGCATCGCCGGGGCCGGCGGGATCGGTTCGAACGCCGCCGTATCCCTGGCCCGGGTTGGCGTCGGCCGTCTGGTCATCGCGGATTTCGACATCATCGAACCCTCGAACCTCAACCGCCAGCAATTTTTTATCGACCAGATCGGACGTCCCAAAGTCGAGGCGCTCCAGGAAAATCTCCGGAAAATCAATCCGTTTTCCATCTATGAAATGCACAACGTCCGGATCACGCGCGGGAATGTGACACAGATTTTCGGCGGTGTGGACATTCTCATCGAAGCGTTTGACCGGGCGGAGGCCAAAGAGATGCTGATCGAGGCCTGGCTCGCCGGCTTCCCGGACAGGCCCATCGTTGCCGCGTCGGGTTTGGCCGGCTACGGAAGGAACCGCAAACTGCACTCGAGGAAAGTGGGAAATCTTTACATCTGCGGCGACGAGGAAAGCCAGGCTGTTCCCGGCATCTGCCCGATGGCGCCGAGGGTGGGCGTCGTCGCCAACATGCAGGCCAACCTTGTCGTCGAACTCCTTGTAAAAATGCGAGGTCGCCATGTTCAAGCTCAGTGAGTATTTCGCCGGAAACGTCATGTCGCTGGCCTTCAATACCTCGGACGGTCCTGCCACGATCGGGGTCATGGCCGCCGGAGAATACGAGTTCGGGACATCCACGGTCGAGATCATGACGGTCGTCAGCGGCAAGCTGACGGTCAAGCTCCCCGGGAGCTCGGCCTGGAAGGATTATGCGGCCGGGGACACCTTCACCGTCGCGGCGAACAAGAAGTTTCAGCTCAAGGTCGCGTCCGATACGGCGTATGTGTGCCTTTACCGCTAAAGGCTCTTCTGAGTCCACGCTCCATCGATAAATCGCCACATTGATCCCGTGGGATTTTCATCCTTGAGCTCTGCGGGAAGCCGGTCGGGCCGCACGCTGTCATAGCAATGGAGCGCGGCGAACCGGAGCATCGCGGCCGGAATTCCGACGGACGTGAAACCCGGATGGCCTGTCGCCGGAAACGGCCCGCCGTGGTTCATGGCCGGCGAAACGGCGACGCCCGTGGGCATCCGGTCGTTGAGGAGCCGCCCGGCCTTCCTTCTGAGGATCGGCTCAAGGGCGTCATGGAAACGGTCATCCGCCCCGCCGCTATGGCTGTAGATCGTCGTCGTGAGCTGTCCGTCAAGAAGAGATGCAATCTCAATCATCTCGGCGGCATCCCTGGCGAAGACGAGCACACACAGCGATCCGAATGATTCCAACTGAAAGGCCCCCGGGTTCTTGAGAAATCCTGAACCCGAGACTTTGAAGAGCGTCGGCTCAAACCTGAAGCCCGGCCCGGGGATGGGTCTGCCGCCCGCTAGGAGTTCCGCTTTGCCGTCGGCGAGGCGTTCGCACCCCTTAACAAGTCCGTCAAATACGCTTTGGCCGAGCAGATAGCCGGGATCCGCGGTCTTGAAGGCGGCTTTGACGGAAGTCAAGAATTCCCGGCCGCGGGCGTCGTCGAGGAGAACGACCAGCCCCGGTTTCGTGCAGAACTGTCCGGCGCCGAGCAAGCAGGACGCGAAGAGCTCCGAGCCGATCTCAGCCATGCGCTCCTCAAGCGCCCCGGGCAGGATGAATACCGGATTGGCGCTTGACATCTCCACGTAGATGGGATTTCCCGCCCGGTCGGCCGCCTCTTTGAGCCGCAGGCCCGAAGAGCGGCTTCCCGTGAAGGCCGTCGCCCCCACTGCCGGATGGCCGACGAGCTTGACGCCGTCGTCCGGTCCGAAGTGATAGAAAAGCTGAACGGCCGCAGGAGGCATGCCGGACTTCTTAACGGCCTCAAAGGCGGCTTCGGCAAAGAGCTTGGTCGTCCCCGGATGCCCGGGGTTTGCCTTGGCAACCACAGGATTGCCTGCGGCGAGGGCGGCGACGCAGTCACCGCCGCCGACGGCGTTGAACGCGAAAGGAAAATTGTTCGGGCTCATAACCACGACCGGGCCGCCCAACGGGCCGTATTTTGACCGGATGCCGAGTCTCGAATCGATCGTGGCCCGGCACCACGAACGGTCCCTGCATGCCGCGGCGGCCAGCCGGATCTGGTCGAGGAGACGCGGAAATTCGACCGAGCGGAGCCGGGGTTCGGCCGGCAAGGCTGTTTCAAGATGGGCCAGGGCGACAAGCTCATCCCGGCGGCTTTCAACTTCCACCGCGAACGCGTCGAGAAAACCGGCCGTCCGGGCCGGGCCTGCCGATCGCAGTCCTTCGACGGCCCGCAAAGCGGCCACGAGGGCCGCTTCGAGATCCGGCCAGCAGGAGATGGGGTATTCACCGGGCAATGGTTCCCGGTTCGCCGGATTGACGGATCGGAATGTGCCGGCCGGGCGCCGCGCCTTCCGCCATTCGCCTCCGATGAGAATGTCGACCATGGTTCCCCCTGTGGACCCTTGCGGACGCTCGTCGCGCCGCTGTAGCGGGCTAGTACGCCGTTTTCCAGAACAGGCCCGGCAGGCGTTTCGAAAAGAAGAACGGCCCAGACCCTTGGCCCGGCCCGCTTACCCTCCGGAATAGATCGGTGAAATGACGATCCTGTCACCGTCCGCCACCTCTTCGGTCGGGGTGACGGCCCGCCCGTTTCGCGTGATGATCTTCGGCCGCGCCTTATCGATCGCCACGA
Source organism: Candidatus Aminicenantota bacterium (assembly GCA_963727095.1). Classification (GTDB taxonomy): domain Bacteria; phylum Acidobacteriota; class Aminicenantia; order Aminicenantales; family Saccharicenantaceae; genus CAVSEQ01. The sequence goes on from CAVSEQ010000002.1 coordinate 344,011, forward strand.
TCTCCATGACGCGCTCGGCGGTCGTCCCCGGCGGAACGTCCAGCGCCTTCTCGCTGAAGCCCATTTGGTTTACAAACGGTCCGATCAACTTGACGGTGATTTTCATGGTTTATGTCAGCGTTCCAAATTTCTCCGCCGTCCTTGCCTCCTGGCTTAACCCAAGCCGGTCCAGGGTCGTCCGTGTCGGAATGCCGCGATTGTCGTAGCCTCTGATGTCGTAGTAATGCTGCAGGAGGCCGTCGTACTTCTCACGCTCGAGGTGCAGCCCGGCGATCGGCCCTTCCGTATCGGCGTTGTCCGGGTCGAACCAGACGGCCGGCGGGTAGTCACGATACCGGTCGGTCTCCGGGTATTCCCTGAGCCAGAACAACTTGATCATGGCATAAATCCGGTCCGAGATCGTCCAAAAATCGTCCAGCGTCCAGTTGAGGCCGGTGACCACATTGAAATACTTCGGGTAGTTCGTGAGCTCCCAGCCGAGCTCGATCCAGGGGAACCGGCACGAGACCATGTACTCGAAGAGGCCGCCCCGGATTCTCTGCAGATCGATGACCTTTTGCGCCTTTTCCGGCCCGTAGGAATCGCGGGACGTCTGCTTGATTTCAAACGTGATGACCCAGGACTCTTTGTGGTGGGCGCCGATCGGGCTGACACCGAAGGCCAGGGCCATGCCCGGAATGAACTTGCAGTTGTAGGCCGCGACCTCGAGGCCTTTGACCTGCATGGCATACGCCTCGGAACCCTTGCCGATGGCCCGCGCCGCGCGCAGCGATCCTTCGGCGAGAAGATCCCCGACCGGCCCCTCGCGAAGGGCGATTTTCCGCAGGACGTCCCTGAATTGGGCCGCGTCCCCGAAGCGGATGTCGCCCGGGATGGCGCCGTGGTCGACCGCGTCGGCGTAGAAACTCAAAACGCATCCCCCCGACATCGTGTCGATGCCGTAATCGTCGCACATGTAGTTCAATGCGGCTACTTGGGGCAGGTCGAAGATCTCGAGGTTGGGGCCGAGGAGGCCGACGTTCTCGTAATCGAGCTCCGATTCCCGGCCCGCGTCATCATGGATCGTGATGCCGCAGCGCATCGTGCAGTTCGGGCAGCCGTAGGTGGCGATCCGTGCGTTGTTCAGACGTTCGCCGTCCACTTTCCAGGAGTCTGGATGGTGGGTCTTCCGGAAGTTCCGGACGGGAAGGGCCGCGACCTCATTGCACCAGGCCAGGACGCCGGTCGTACTCTGGATGGACCAGCCGCTCTGTTTATCCATCTGCTGGACCTTCCTCAGGTCTTCCATGCCTATCTTTTTCATAGCCGCCGGGTCGGCCTGGGGAATCGGGCGTGAGCCTTTGACGACGATGGCTTTGAGCCGCTTGGAGCCCATGACCGCGCCCATTCCCGGCCGGCCGCCCGCGCGCCCCTCGAGGCTGCGGACAACGGCGTAGCGGATGAGATTTTCTCCGGCTTGACCGATGTTGAGGACCCCGACCCCTTTGCCGTACTTGGCATAGATCCAGTCGTTGGTCTCGTAGGTCCCCTTGCCCCAGACTTCCTCGGCGGGGATGAACTCGACCTTGTCGTCCTCGATATAGAGCATCGTCGGGCGTTCGGCCCGGCCTTCGACGATCAGGGCATCATAGCCGGACTTGCGAAGGTGCTCGGTGACCCGGGTTCCCAGATTCCCGTCGCCGTAGCCGCCCGTTATGGGAGATTTCGCAGCGACCACCGCCTTTCCGGTGTTGGGGGCCGGGATGCCGGCGATGGGACCGACGGCGACGATGAACTTGTTGTCAGGGCCGAGCGGGTCGATCCCCGGCTTGAGCTCGTCATAGAGAATCTTGACGGCAAAACCTCGACCGCCGATCCATTTTTGGGCGAAGTCCTCCGTGAACGTTTCCTTTTTGAACGTCTTCGTCGAGAGGTTGACCCGGAGAATCTGGCCCGTCCATCCGTTCATGATGATTGCCTCCAGCGGGGATAACGACGCATCAATGGTATTCGGGCCGCCCTTCGGAGTCAAGAGAAGTCGTGGGCGAAACTGCCTGGATTTTCGTATAATAGAAGGGAGGGGTTGGTTCCCCGCCTGAGAAAGGAGCACAACGCATGTCCAAGAGGCTTTTTCGGTCCAAAAGCCAGAAAATGCTCGGCGGGCTGTGCGGCGGCCTGGCCGAATACTTCGACGTGGACGTTTCCCTGGTTCGATTGATTTTCGTCGGCGTGGACATCATCACGGGCCTCCTGCCGATGGTGCTCTTCTACCTGGTAGCCTGGATTGTGGTTCCCGTCGAGAAGCCCAAGCCCTAGGGCCAGTTTTCCGTTGACTTGGCCCGGCGTATTCGATATAACCTAATCAGCCTTCAGCTATGGGTATGAAAAACGCCTTGGAAGTTCCGTTCAAGCACATTGCCGTCGAAGGCGTCTTCCGCTCGCGCAAGACCCAGTTGGCCAATATCCTCGCCCAGCGGATCGGAGGAAAGGTTATTTTCGACCATGTCGGCAATCCCTACCTGAAGGACTTCTACAACGAGAAGGATGGGGCTGCGTTCCTGACCCAGCTCGTTTTCCTGGCCAACCGTTATAATCAGCAGGTCCGGCTCCTCCAGAGGGATCTCTTCATCGACCGGCTCATCTGCGACTATCTCTTCGAGAAGGACAAGATTTACGCCTATCAGACTCTGACCGACGACGAGCTTCTCGTGTACGATAAAATCTACGGAATCCTGGCTGAGCGCGTGCCCAAACCGGACCTCGTCATTTACCTTCAGCTCTCTCTCAACACCTTGATCCGGCGGGTGCAAAAAGAGGGCGACTCGGTCGAGAAAAACATATCGGAAAAGTACCTCGAGGATATCGTCGAGGCGTTCGATTACTTTTTCTTCAACTACCAGGCGGCGCCGCTTTTGGTCGTCAAGGCCGACGACGTGGACTTCAGCCGTGAAGACGATATTCTGGACCTGGTTTACCAGATCAAGGACATGAAAAAAAGCTCGCTCTATTACGTCCCCCAAAGCTTCGGGGGTAAGGGCGTGAAAAAGTAGAGACTTTACCTCAATCCTGCGGTGGCAGGCGGGATGGGGAGAAAGGACGGAACATGTCTGATCAATTGGGAACGGCAATCACAATCCCGGCGCTTATGGCCCGGAAAGGGCTGGGCCCGAAAATCGTGTGCCTTACCGCGTACGATTTTCCGACCGCCCGGATCCTGGATGAGTGCGGCGTGGACATCATTATCGTCGGCGATTCCCTGGGAATGGTCGTCCTGGGCTACGAAAACACGATCCCCGTGACGATGGAGGAGATGCTCCATCACACGAAGGCGGTCACGAGGGCCGTCGATCGGGCATTGGTCGTGGGCGACATGCCCTATTTTTCATTTCATCTGAGTCCGGAAGAAACGGTCCGGAACGCCTCGCGCTTCCTCAAGGAAGCGGGCGCCGCCGCCGTGAAGATCGAGGGCGCATCGAAAAAACGGCTGAAGCTCGTGGAGGCGCTCGTCGAAGCCGAGATCCCCGTCATGGGCCACGTCGGTCTGACGCCCCAATCCATCCACCCCCTGGGACGCTTCCGGGTCCAGGGAACCGAGCCGGCGGAGGCCCGCAGAATCATCGAGGACGCGGCGAATCTCGAGAAAGCCGGAGCGTTCTCGGTGGTCCTCGAGTCCATCCCCATGGAAATCGCGGGGCTCGTCACCGCGAAGGTCGGGATTCCGACAATCGGCATCGGGGCCGGACCTCGTTGCGACGGCCAGGTGCTCGTCTTCCATGACCTTATGGGATACTCGGCCGGTTACCTTCCGAAGTTTGTGAAGAAATTCGCCGACCTCCACGGAACGATCAGCCGAGCCGTGGCGGAATACGCCGAAAAGGTGAAAGGCGGATTGTTCCCGGATGACAGCACGTCGTACCATCTCCGGCCGGATGCCGCCGTCGAAATGAATGTCGCGGCCGCCCCGGTTCACGGGAAAGGCGCCGGGTCCGGGAAGAAGCGCAAGAAATGAAGATCCTCACGAGTATCGGCGCGATGAAGGCGCTCGTCCTGCGCTGGAAGGCTGAAGGCAAAACCATCGGATTCGTTCCCACGATGGGCTGCCTTCATGAAGGGCACCTGAGCCTCGTTCGAGAAGCCCGGCGCCGGGCCGACGTGACCGTCGTCAGCATTTTCGTCAATCCCATCCAGTTTGGCCCGAAGGAGGACTTCAAGAAATACCCGAGGAATCTAAAGCGTGACGCCGCGCTCCTTGAAAAAGAGGGTGTGGATGTCGTTTTCCATCCGGCCTCCAAGGACATTTATCCCCCCGGATATAAGACCTATGTCGAGGTCCGCGGGCTGGAAGAGCGTCTGTGCGGCCAGTCGCGGCCGGGACATTTCCGGGGCGTGTGCACCGTCGTCCTGAAACTTATCAATATCGTGTCGCCTGATACGGCCTTTTTCGGCTGGAAGGATGCGCAGCAGGTCATCATCGTCAAGAAGATGGCGGGGGACCTCGGCCTTGATACGGAAATCGTGACCTGCCCTCTGGTGCGCGAACCCGACGGCCTCGCCATGAGCTCCAGGAATACCTACCTTTCCCGCGAAGAGCGGACGGCGGCGCTGGTCCTCGCCAGAAGCCTGGCTGAGGCGGAAAACCTGGTGGCGATGGGCGAGAGGGACTCTGTGAGCCTGATGGAGGCGATCAGGGATATGATCCAAGCGGAGCCGCTAGCTCGGGTCGATTACGTGTGCATCACGGACCTCGAGAAGCTCGAGCCGCTGCCGAGACTCGAGGGAGACGTTCTCATCGCCCTGGCGGTTTTTATCGGAGACACCCGTTTGATCGACAACGTCCGCATCCGTATTAACTAAGAAGAGGCCAGGTCTACTTTCTGCCACTTTTGCTGAAGAATCTCCTCACGTGGGTGGGACGAGTCCAAAAGTGGCAGAAAGTAGACCTGGCCCCTTCTTATCTGCCGCCGCGCAGGAAGAAATATCCGGCCGTGATCAAGACGATGACGAGCGTTAACCCGAAAATGGCGATGCCCAGCCCTTGGGCCTGCTTAAGGAACTGCCTGTAGAAGCGGACAATGAGCACCTTCTGCAGGAGAAGGGCGAGGAGGGTTACCGCCAGCACCACGTGAAGGATACCTCTCATGGGGAGGCCGTCGCCTTGTTTGGCCAGTATGCCCGCCCCCAACGCGACCAGGGGGACCAGGAGGCCGATGAAAATCCAGCCGGTGATTTTGTGGAACTTCTTGAGCCGCGTCAGGTCACGCTGTGGGTCAAGCGGCTTCCCCAGCAGGCTCATCATGCTCAGGAAAGCGGCCAATCCCACGCCCAGAGTTGGAATGGCAATCAGACACTTGATCAGGTACTCAGACATTGCTCTCCAGTCCCGTCAATGCGATTTCACGACGGGCCGGCCCCCTCAAATGCCCCCCTCAATCCAGGTGGTAATTCGGCGCCTCCTGGGTGATGATCACATCATGGACATGGCTTTCCTTGAGACTGGCCGGGGTGATCCTGATGAACTCGGCCTGCGTCTTGAGCTCTTCGATCGTGCCGCAGCCGGCATAGCCCATGCCGGCCTTGAGACCGCCGACGAGCATCTGGACGATCGCCGTCGCACTGCCCTTGTACGGCACGCGGCCTTCGATCCCTTCGGGGACAAGCTTGCTGGCGGCCGTGAGGCCGTCCTGCATGTAGCGGTCGCTGCTCTTCCCCTCCTTCATGACCGAGAGCGATCCCATGCCACGATAGATTTTGTAGGCTCGGCCCTGGTACATCACCACTTCGCCAGGCGACTCATCGGTTCCGGCCAGCAGGTTGCCCAGCATGACCGAATCCGCCCCGGCCGCAATGGCCTTCGTGATTTCGCCCGAATACTTGATTCCGCCGTCGGCGACGAGCGGGACGCCCCTCTTGCAGGTGACCTTGTAGACATCGGCAATGGCCGTGATCTGAGGGATGCCGGCGCCGGTGATGATTCGTGTGGTGCAGATCGATCCGGGGCCGACTCCGACTTTGACCGCGTCGACGCCGAGGTCGATCAGCTCCTCGGCCGCCCGGGCCGTGCCGATGTTCCCGGCGATGAGCTCCTGGCCCGGAAACTCCTCCCGCAGCAGCTTGACCGTCTGGATGACACGCTCGGAGTGGCCGTGGGCGTTGTCGATGATGAGAACGTCGACCTTTGCGGCGACCAGGGCCTTGGCGCGGTCGAGCCTGTCATTTCCGACGCCGATGGCGGCGCCCACCCTGAGCCGGCCCAGGCTGTCCTTGGCCGCGTCCGGATATTGGATCCTCTTGAGAATGTCCTTGTAGGTGATGAGTCCCTTGAGATGGCCGGCGTCGTCGACGACCAGAAGCTTCTCGATTTTATGTTTGTGAAAGACCGTTTCGGCGTCTTCGAGCGACGTCCCGACCGGCACGGTCACCAGCTCCTTGGTCATGACCTTCTCGATCGGCAGGTTCAGCCGGCTCTCGAAGCGGATGTCCCGGTTGGTCAGAATTCCGACGAGCTTGTTGTTTTCATCCGTGATCGGCAGCCCTGAGATCCGGTGTTCCCGCATGACCTCGAGCGCTTTGCCGATCTTGTCTTGCGGCCTGAGGGTGATGGGTTCGACAATCATGCCGCTTTCGTGCCGCTTGACCTTGTCCACTTCCTCGGCCTGGCTTTCGATGGACAGATTGCGGTGGATGATGCCGATCCCGCCCTGCTGGGCGAGCGCGATGGCCATCCGGGATGTCGTCACGGTGTCCATCGCCGAGCTGACGATCGGGATGTTGAGCGGGATGTTGCGGCTCAGCCGGGTCGTGACGCTGGCTGCCGCCGGGACCACGTTCGATTTCGCCGGCACGAGGAGGACGTCGTCGAATGTCAATCCTTCGCGAATCTTCTCGTGGAGCATGGCTCCTCCTCTCTCAGTGTTTCTTGCGTTTGCCGGGAATCATCGACCGGGCCTGCTTGACCCTCTGACCCGAAGGGCCGCCCTCGGCGCGCTGATAATAGACGGGCGCCTGCTTGCGCTCGGGAGCCTGCTGCTCGACGACCGGCTGGATCAGGAAGAGGTAGCGGATGGCGTCTTCTTCAATCCTGTCGAGCATCGACTGGAACATGTCGAAGCTTTCCTTCTTGTATTCGATCAGCGGGTCTCGCTGTCCGTAGCCGCGGAGGCCGATGCCTTCCTTCAAGTAGTCCATGGCCAGGAGGTGATCTTTCCACTGGGCGTCGATGACCTGCAAAAGGATCATCCTCTCGAACTCCCGCATAAACGGGCCGAGGAACTTTTCTTTGTCCTCGTAGATGCTGCGGAGGGCGTTGATAAGCGTTTCGCGCAGATCCTCGAAGGCGATCTCGTCCCAATTGATTTTAAGGGTATCAATATCGAAACCGAACTGCGCATGGACCCCCTGGCGGAGGGCTTCCTTGTCCCAATCTTCGGGAGACTGATCCTTGTTGGCGTTCGTATCGAGCATCCACTCGACCAGCGTTTCGATGAGATTGACGAAATACTCCCTCAAGTCCTTGCCCTGCAGGGTCTCCTTGCGCTGGGTGTAGATCGTCTCCCTCTGCTTGTTCATGACGTCGTCATATTCGAGGAGGTGTTTGCGGATCAGGAAATTCTGTCCTTCGACCTGCTTCTGGGCGCGCTCGATGGCTTTGGTGATCATGCGGTGCTCGATCGGCACGCCTTCGCCCATGCCGATCCGGGCCATCAGCCCGGAGATCCGCTCGCTGCCGAAGATGCGCATGAGATCGTCTTCGAGGGACAAATAGAAACGCGATGACCCCGGGTCTCCCTGGCGGCCGGCGCGGCCGCGCAGCTGGTTGTCAATGCGGCGGGATTCGTGGCGCTCGGTGCCGATGACGTGGAGGCCGCTGAGTCCGACGACCTTCTCGTGCTCATCCAAGGTGATCTTCGCCATATCGGCCACGGCGGACTGCCAGCGCTCAACGGGCACTTCGGCGGGATCGGCGCCAGTTTTCTTAATCTGCTCGCGGGCGAGGTACTCGGGATTTCCGCCGAGCAGGATGTCCACGCCTCGGCCGGCCATGTTGGTGGCGATCGTCACGGCCCCGATCCGCCCGGCCTGGGCGATGATTTGGGCCTCCTGCTCGTGATACTTGGCGTTGAGCACGACATGACGGACGCTCTTTTTCCGGAGCAGGTTGCTCAGATGCTCGGACTTCTCGATCGAGATCGTCCCGACGAGGCAGGGCCGCCCTTTTGCGTTGTTCTCAATGATCTCCTCGGCCACGGCGTCCCATTTTTCATGGGCGGTCCGGAAGATCAGGTCGGGATTCTCATAGCGGATGAGGGGCTTGTTCGTGGGGATTTCGACGACGTCCAGGCCGTAGATCGTCCGGAATTCCGTCGCCTCGGTAGCCGCGGTGCCCGTCATCCCGGCCAGCTTCTTGTACATACGGAAATAGTTCTGGAAGGTGATCGAGGCGAGGGTTTGGTACTCTTCCTCGACCCGGACACGCTCCTTCGCTTCCAGGGCCTGATGAAGGCCGTCGCTGTAGCGGCGTCCCGGCATCAGGCGTCCCGTGAATTCGTCCACGATGACGACCTTGCCGTCCTGAACCATGTAATCGACATCCCTCTTAAAGAGATGGTGGGCTTTGAGCGACGTGTTGATGGCGTGGACCTGGTCCATCTGGGCCAGTTCATAGAGGTTCGAGACGCCGAGGTAGCGTTCGGACTCCGCGACACCGGCCTCGATGAGGGAAATCGTCCGCGTTTTCTCGTCCACGGTAAAGTGCTTATCCTTTTGAAGGCGCCGGACGAGCGTATCCACTTTGTAGTAGAGCGCCGTCGACTCCTGGGTCGGACCGGAAATGATGAGAGGAGTCCGGGCCTCATCGACCAGGATGCTGTCGACCTCGTCCACGATGGCGTAGTTGAACTCGCGCTGGACAAGGTCGGCGAACCGGAACTTCATGTTATCGCGCAGGTAATCAAAACCGAATTCATTGTTCGTGCCGTACGTGATGTCGGCCCGGTAGGCGGCGTAGCGCTCGGCGTCGCCCAGGTCGTGCTGGATCGTGCCGACGGTCAGGCCGAGGGCTTTGTAGATGGCGCCCATCCATTCCGTGTCGCGCTTGGCCAGGTAATCGTTGACCGTGACGATGTGGACGCCTTTCCCGGTCAGCCCGTTGAGATAGGCGGGCAGGGTGGCGACCAGCGTTTTTCCTTCACCGGTCTTCATCTCGGCGATCATGCCCTGGTGGAGGACGACACCGCCGATGAGCTGGACGTCAAAATGCCGCATCTTGGTCGTGCGGCGGGAGGCCTCGCGGACGACCGCGAAGGCTTCGAACAGGATATCGTCGATTTCAGCGCCCTGACTGAGTTTCTCCTTGAATTCGGCGGTTTTGGCCCGCAGCTGGTCGGCGGAGAGTTTTTCGATGGATGGTTCAAAGTCGTTGATGGCCGCAACGAAGGGCTGGATCTTTTTAAGGGTCCGTTCGGTGTCGGATCCGAAAAGTTTGCGGGAAATCCACTTGTACATTTATTATCTTTTATCAGAAACCCCCCGAGAAGTCAATTGACGGGCATGGCGGACTGGCCCCTATTCGACCGGCTTGCCGGTGTTGAACCAGAGGTGTTCCGTCCAGGACTTCATGGGTCAAAGTCCTCCGCGAGCGGTCGCTACTTCTTGCCCAGGATTTCGTCCACGAGCGGCTTAGCGTCGTAGACCTTGAGCAGGGCCTCGATGATGCCCTGGCCGTCGACCATGACCGAACGCGAGATTGTGTCCTCATAGACGAAGCGTGTCGGCAGCGATTGGATGTTCCCGTCGAAGAGAACGCCGAGGAATTCGCCCTTGCGGTTGACGACCGGCGATCCGGAATTGCCGCCGATGGAGTCGCACGTGGCCGCGAAGTTCAAAGGCGTGGACAGTTTGAGCGCCGCCTTTTTCTGGAGAAAGCTCGCCGGCAGCTCGTAGGGATCCTTGTTCCCCGCCTTTTGGGATATTGTGTAGAGCCCCGCGAAGGTCGTCGCGAGAGGAATTTTCTCTCCGTTTTCCACGTAGCCCTTGACGACGCCGAAGCTCAGGCGCAGGGTTCCCGTGGCATCGGGAGGTATGGACGTCCCTTGCAGCTTGAACATGGCTTGGGCGATCCTGGCGCCGTTTCTTGTCTCGACCGCATCGACTTCTTTTTCGTATCGAGCGCGCAGGCCGCGCGAGGCCGGGTCCACCAGGAGCGCCAGCATGATCATCGGGTCGCGGCTCTGGTTCACGGCGTCGAGCCCGCCGGCCACGAGGGTTTTGCGGAACTCGATATCCCTGAGCTTCGTGCCGGAGACAAGCTCTTTCGCGACATCTTGAGGCGAACGGTCGCCGAGGATCCACTTGACCTCCTGCCAGCTGCCGAGCTCCTCTTTGAGCTGTGCCAGCGAGTCTCCGAGCTTCAGAATTTCGAAGTCATCGTAAATCGGCGCGGGGGAGAGGATGCCGCGCTCAACCGAGGGCAGACCGGCGTCGCGGAATTCGCGCAGCCGCTCGGCATTCGGCTTGGGCTTCTCCATGGCCAGCCGGACAATGTTCCGGGCTATGGTGAAATACGTCGTGTAGAATCCATTGGCCCTTTCGAAAAACGCAAAGGGTTTGGAGAACGTGGCGTAGTTCTTCTCGGCCGCCGCGATCTCGTCCCAGGCGCTTCCGTACCGCTTTTCAAGCTCGGGATTCTTGGCGACGGCGGCACGAAGAGCCTGTTCCTCCTTGAGCTTCTTCTCCATGAGCTTAGGATCGACAAGACCAGAGTTGTAGCCGATGGTCGCCTTGAGGCTGTTCTCGATGCCGAAGAGATTCCTGAGAGCGATCCGGGCCTGCTCGGCGCCGAGCCGGCTGTACTCGTGCATGTAGGCCTGGCGTCTTTTGTAGTTGGCGATCGTGAAGGGATAGCCGGTGTCGCGCAGGAACTCGAGTTGGGCGTAAGTCAAAAGGCGGCCTGTCGATCCCGGATGGCCCGAGCAGAAAACGAGCTCGCCCTCTTTGACCCCCTGGGCCGCCCACTTGATGTAGTCGGTGCTTTTGAAGGGCTGGCCGTTTTCGTAGATGCGGAACAGGGTGATGTCGAGGTCGTAGCGCGGATAGGTGAAATTGTCCTTGTCGCCGCCGAAGAAAGCGATCAGATATTCCGGCGCAAACACGATCCTAACATCGTTGAATGTCTTGTATTTGTAGAGATGGTACATGCCGCCGGAGTAAAGATTGACGACGACGCCCCTGAGACCCGTTTTTTCGGTTGTCTCTTTTTCCAGCGAGGCGATAACCTTTTGCCTTGCGTCGGAGGCTTGGGCGGGAGTCATCTCGGGCGTTTCCGCGCCGACGACCTTGTCCGTGACGTCGTCGATCCCCTGGAGGACCCGGAGTTCCATGCTCGGAACTTTCAGTTCTTCGGACCTGGTTCGCGCGTAAAAGCCGGTCTTCATAAGGTCGCGGTCCCTTGTCGACAGGTTTTGCAGCGCGCCCTGGCCGACGTGATGGTTGGTCAGGACCAGGCCGTCGGGGGAGATGAACGACCCTGAGGCGCCGCCGAACGAAATCGAAGCGAGCTGAAGATGGTTCAGCCACTCCTGCGTCACGGCGAACCCGTACTTTTTCTGGAGGATGTCCTTGGGCGGCTTGTTGAAAAGCCACATGCCCTCGTCGGCGAAAACCGGGAGGACGAGGAGGACGGCAAGAAGAGCCGCCGGGACAAAACGTCGATAGCGGGGTCGGTTCATCGGGAATCTCCTTCCACGGATTTAATGGCGTTATTATGCCGCAGCCGGCGGGAAATATCAAAAGAGGGCCAATCCGGCCGATTGCAGGGAAAAGAGATTGGTTCTATAATCCTCATCCTGATCCAAAGGAGATTTCATGACGACCTGCACTTCGAACACCCTTCGGAAACGATTAAGGGAAGAAGCATACCGGCGAGGCCGCGCTCCCGTGCGCTCGGGCCCCGGTAGGAGTCCCCGGCATCGACGCGGCAGCTCTCCGGCACTTTGGGCCCTTCTGCTCGGCATCGTCGTCCTTGCTGCGGCGGGATGCGGCTCGGGCAATACGCCCGACCCGAAGATCATTGTCAATTCGCTGGCGGACATTGACCAGCCGACCGTCGGCATCGTGACGCTCAGGTCGGCCATCGCCAAGGCCGGTTCCGGTGAAGCGATCACTTTCGACCCTTCGCTCAACGGCGGAACGATCCTTCTCTCGATGGTCGGCTCCGCCCATGCAACACTGAAAGGCGAAATCTATTCCGGCATGACGTTTCAAGGATACCAGGACAGGGACTACGGACAGACGGCCCTCTATGCCCAAAAGAACGTCGTTCTCGACGCGTCCGCGCTGCCCGCGGGAATTGTGGTCAAATGGAACGGAGGAGACGCGATGCGAGCGCGGGTCCTCACCGTCTACGGCGACCTGACCATGAAGAATGTGACCATCACCTCCGGCCATTCCTACGCCGAACCGATTGCCGCGGGAACGCAGCCCTACACCCTCGCGCGAGGAGGCGGGCTGGCGGTCTGGGGAGTCGCCACGCTCGATCATTGCACGATATCCGGGAACAAGTGCACCGGCGATGACATTTCCAGCCGCGACCGAGGCACCTACGGCGGGGGCATCTATGCGAACGGCCTCTCTCTCACGGACTGTGTGATCAGCGGCAATTCCGCTATCGGCTACGGCGCCGCGGGCGGCGGCATTTATTCGGTCGGCGGGGCGGACAATACAAGCGGCTACGGAAACGATGCCATGCTGACACGCTGCACCATCAGCGGAAACCGCATCACCGCCCAGCACGCCTACGGCGGCGGCGTCTTTACGCTGTCCGGCGGCCCGAACAATTTGGCCACGATGCATTTGACCAACTGTACGATCGCGCGGAACCTGGCGGAGGACAATCCGGCGATCCCCGAGGTCGGACAGTACTATTACCGCGGCGGCGGCATCTATATGGGCGGCGGTTCCCTGTCCGTCATCAGCTGCACCATCGCGGAAAACCAAGTCACGGGCAATGAGGCGATTTTCAGCGGCAAATCGAACATGGGAGGCGGCGGCGTTGCCGCCACCATCGGCAATGCCCACGTCGTCGAAAACGTCTTGGTGCAGCATTCGATCGTCGTCGGAAATAAACTGAACGGGGTCGACAACGACTGGTTCACGGGGTCGCTGCTTTTCTTCTCCAGCAATGGCTACAACTTGATCGGCGTTCTCGACTCCAGCCAGATTCTCGTGCCCGTGCCAGAATGGATGATGCTCAGCCGGAAACATTACCCGGAGACGGGCGACCGGGACGGGGTTTCGATCCTCGAGGCGCTGGACACGAGCAATGTGCACTATCACGCGTCCATTCTCTCGGCGGGAACCGACGCCGGGCTTCCGGCCGTCCTGTGGTATCCCCCGGCCGGCTTGGCCGTGGATCAAGTCCCGACCCAGACATATCAAGTCACCTCTGTCACCGCCGGGTACACGGGTTACAGCGTCGCCACGGACGATTTTCTGAATTCCGTCATTCAACAGATCCGGACGGTCTATGGTTCAATTCTGGGCAGCGATTTCGGGTCCGGCTTCGGGGACATGACCGGAGTGACCTGGTACGGTCCCGCCCAGACCTGGCCTTCCGATCCCGCCAACGCTCCCTGGATAAACTTCTGGAGAAATCTCGACACAGCCATCGGCGGCAGCCTGGGCCAGGTGATTCTCGGAGACGAGTTCTGGGGTACTTTTGCCAGCGGCCCTCTGGGCGGCAACGTCGCCATCACGGTCGAAAGAGGGAGCCAATCCGTTAGCCTCATCGGCGTCGACCAGCGGGGCAACACGCGCCCGTCCGGGGCGCTGGGCGACATCGGCGCGATCGAGTGGTAAGCCCTCTTTAGTCAATCGCCGGCACACAGGCAAGTGTTGCGGTCAGGGACGGCGGAGCTTTTCGAGCAAGGCGGCGGCGGGCTTGTCGCCCACGACTTTGGCCAGGTCCTCTGACTTGGCCGAACGGATCTCGTCGATGCCCCCGAAACGCGCGAGGAGCGCTGCCTTTTTCTTGGGACCCAGGCCCGGAATCCCGTCGAGTTCGGATTCAAAGCTGCGTTTCTCGCGCCGGTTCCTGTGCGCCGTAATGGCGAAACGGTGGGCCTCGTCTCTAAGCGCCTGAATAAGTTTTAGGGCCGGAGAAGTCCGCTCCAGCCTGATTCCGTCCCGTTTGTCCGGGGTGAAGAGGATCTCTTCTTTCTTCGCGATCGATACGAGCGGTACGCCGCTTGCTCCAACACCGGCGAGCGCCTTCTCGGCGGCGGCCAGCTGGCCCTTGCCTCCGTCGACCATGACCAAATCGGGGAGGGGCTTCGCCTCGTCGACCACCCGTCCGTAGCGTCTGCGGATAACTTCTTCCAGGCTGGCTACATCGTTCGGACCTTCGACCGACCGAATATTGAAATGCCGGTATTCGTCCTTATCGGGCCGGCCGTCCCTGAAGACAACCATGGACCCGACGGATTCCAGGCCGCTGGTGTTGGAGATGTCGAAGCCCTCGATCGTGCGAGGAAGCTCCGGCAGGCCCAGCACACGCTTCAGTTCCTCGATCGCGGCCGGACCGCCGGCGGTCCGCTCGAGAAGCGATTCCGCATTCCGGTTGGCCAGCTCGACCAGCTTCCTGTTCCTGCCTGACTGGGGAACGAGGAGCTGGGTTTTCTCCGCGCCCCCGGACTTGCCGGAGACCGCCGCCGGCCGGCCGCCGGAGGCGCTCTTCGAGGCCGTCAAGGCCTTCGAGAGAAAACGGAAGGACAAGACGCCGCGGTTTTTCTTGTTTTGCATAGAGACCCTGCAGGAATCTTCCCAAAACGTCGGCATCGGATTCGGCCTCGCTTACGGAGAGGGCCAAGCTTTCCGAGTCCCTGATTTTTCCCCGCCTCATGAAGAACACGTACACGGCCGCCCGCTTCCCGGACGCGGAAATAACCCACCACGTCCTGGTCCTCAAGAGCCACGGAAATCGCCCGGGGCCGGTCCTTGATGTCTTCGATCGTCCGAAGAATGTCCCGCCAGCGGGCGGCCTCCTCGAAATTCTGCGCGGCGGCGGCGGCTTCCATTCGACCTTTCAGGGCGGCGGCCAGCTCCCTTGTCCGTCCTTCCAGGAAAAGACAGGCGCTCTCGACGTCGGCGCGGTAATTCTCTTTGGAGATGTTCCCGACGCAGGGCGCCGAGCACAGCTTGAGGTCGTACTCGAGGCAAGGCCTCTTCCGGCCGCTGAAGACGGATTTCTCGCAGCCGCGGATGCGGAAGGTCTTGTTGACGAGGTGGATCGAAGTCCGAGCGCGGCGGGCCGGGCTGAATGGACCGAAGTACCTGGATCCGTCTTCCTGGACACGCCGGCTGAAATAGATGCCCGGGAAGTCCTCGCACAGGGTCAACCGGAGATAGGGGAAACTCTTGTCGTCCTTGAGCCTCAGGTTGAACCTGGGTTGG
This sequence comes from Candidatus Aminicenantota bacterium, assembly GCA_963727095.1. Lineage (GTDB taxonomy): Bacteria > Acidobacteriota > Aminicenantia > Aminicenantales > Saccharicenantaceae > CAVSEQ01. Next base: position 359,434 of record CAVSEQ010000002.1, read on the forward strand.
TGCTGCTGGATGTAGTTGTTTTCGAGGAAAGCGGCTTCTTTTTCCGATCCCGTCAGGATGTAGTCGATGTCGGCCGTCTCGCGCAGGATGTTCCGGACCTTGTAATCCGGATTGGGCAGAAAATAGGAACGCACCCGGTCGCGGAGAGAGCGGGCCTTGCCGATGTAGACGACCTCGCCTGCCGCGTTCTTGAAGAAGTAGATCCCGGGCTGGTCCGGGAGCCCGGCGGCTTTCGTTTTCAGTGCCTCATATTCGGCCATCGGCTGTTCCGCGTTGTCCTTCCCGCCTCTTCTCTACGAATTCGGTCTCGGGCGCTTGCCGGGGCTCCGGCGCTACAGCCCGAGTTCGAGTTCGCGCTTTTTGAGCTTATTCAGCTCGTCACGAAACTGCGCGGCCTTTTCGAATTCCAGGGCCTTGGCCGCCTCCCGCATCAGTTTCTCGAGCTCCTCAATGCGTTTTTTCCGTCTCAGAGGCGACAAGTAAATGTCCTTGTCCTCGGAGATCTTTGTGTAATCCAGATAGTCGCGTTCGTAGACGCTTGTCAGGACTTCATCGATGCCCTTGATGATGCTCTGGGGCGTGATGCCGTTGGCCCGATTGTATTCCTGCTGGATGGCTCGGCGGCGATTGGTTTCCTCGATGGCCGCCTTCATGGACGCTGTGACGGTATCGGCGTAAAGGATGGCCCGGCCGTTGATGTTCCGGGCCGCCCGTCCGAACGTCTGGATCAGCGAGATGGCCGAGCGGAGAAATCCTTCCTTGTCGGCATCCAGGATCCCGACGAGCGAGACCTCGGGAAGGTCCAGGCCTTCGCGCAGCAGATTGATGCCGATGAGCGCGTCGAAGACGCCTTTGCGAAGGTCCCGCAGGATGTTGACCCGGTCCAGGGTTTCGACCTCCGAATGCAGATAGCGGACGCGCAGGCCCAGCTCGTGATAGTGGCGGGTGAGGTCTTCGGCCATCTTTTTGGTGAGCGTGGTGATCAGGGTTCGCTCATTCTTGCGGGCCCGGTCCTGAACTTCGGCCATAAGGTCGTCCACCTGGCCCTTGATGGGCCGGATCTCGACCTCCGGGTCGGTGAGCCCCGTCGGCCGGATGATCTGCTCGACGATATGGCCCGGCGACTTCTTGAATTCGTAGAGTCCCGGCGTGGCCGAAACATACAGGATCTGCTTCTCCCGGGCTTCGAATTCCTCGAAGTTGAGGGGCCTGTTGTCAAGGGCCGACGGCAGCCGGAAGCCGTGCTCGATGAGAGTCAGCTTGCGGGAACGGTCGCCGTAGTACATGCCGCCGATTTGGGGAACGGTCTGGTGCGACTCGTCGATGATCGTCAGGAAGTCGGCGGGGAAGTAGTCGAGCAGCGTGTACGGCGCCTCGCCCGGGCGGCGGTTGCTCAAGAAACGGGAATAGTTCTCGATGCCCGGGCAGTATCCGAATTCGCGGAGCATCTCCAGGTCGTAGAGCGTCCTCTCTTCGATGCGCTCGGCTTCGACGAACTGGCCGCGCCCCCGGAAATACTCGAGACGCTCGGTAAGCTCCGCCTCGATCCCCGACACAGCGCCGCGCAGCATTTCCATCGGCGTCGAGAAGAACGTGCGGGGATGGATCATGACCGTTTCGACCGTCCCCCTCTTGCTGCCGAGAAGAGGGTCAACGACGGAAATTTCCCGGACTCTGCCTTCTTCAAGCTCGATCCGGTAGGCCGATTCCTCATAGCTCGGGAAGACTTCGACGATGTCGCCCCGGACTCGGAAACCTCCCCGCTTGAACTCGCCCTCCTGACGCTCGTACTGGACCGAGACGAGCTTCTCCAACAGGGCTTTGCGGCCTATCTCCTCGCCCCGCGCCAGGTGGAAACTCATGGAGTAGTAAGTCTCGGGCGCCCCAATCCCGTAGATGCACGACACCGAGGCGACGATGATCACGTCCCGCCGGGCGAAGAGCGAGTTCGTGGCGCACAGCCGAAGCCTGTCGATTTCGTCGTTGATGGTCGCTTCCTTCGCGATGTACGTGTTTGTGGCCGGGATATAGGCTTCGGGCTGGTAATAGTCGTAATAGCTGACGAAATACTCGACCGCATTCTTCGGGAAGAACCGCCGGAATTCCTGGTAGAGTTGGGCGGCCAGGGTTTTGTTGTGCGATATGACGAGCACCGGGCGGTTCAGCCGGGCGATGAGGTTGGCCATCGTGAAAGTCTTGCCCGACCCGGTGACCCCCTTCAGAACCTGGTGCGGGGCGCCGTTTTTCAGGCTTTCGTTGAGCGTCGAGATGGCTTGGAGCTGGTCGCCTTTGGGCTCAAAATCCGAGACGAGTTCGAAGTCCTTCATGAATTGTTATTATACCAGGAATCAGGGACGGCCTGGCCCCCCTCTTGAAGGCGGCCTCTCAGACTTTTTCGATCTTTATGCCGCCCTTGAACTGAGCGCCGTTGGATATGGCGATCTTGGGTGTGACAACGTTGCCGTTCATCCGGCCGGTTTCGGAAACCTGAATGCGCTCCGCCGCGAAGACTGTGCCCGTCAACTCACCGTGGAGAATGAGTCCGCGCACCCGCACTTCGGCCTCGACCTTGGCCCCGCGCGCGACGGTCAGGGTGCCCGATGGGAGGGTGATTTTCCCCTTGAAGAGGCCCTCGACCACGGCATCCTCATGACCCTCGAGGTCGCCCTGTACGGAAATGGTGGAGCCCAGCCGCGTCGAACCGGTGCGGGCGGAAGATTCACCGGCGGGCTCTTTGGTCGGGATTTCTTCTTTGGCCATGGCGTTATCCTTCAAATCAGCGAATGCCTCCCGATTATAATGAGGCTGCGGGGAGGTGTCAACGCCGCAGGAAGCCCGGAGGCGGCCTTTGACATGACCGGAATTTATGCTAGAATCCTGATGCCGTTACGGCTTGTGAGCGGGAATAACTCAACGGTAGAGTGCCAGCTTCCCAAGCTGGGAGTTGCGGGTTCGAATCCCGTTTCCCGCTCCATTTTTTTTACCGATGAACGCCTGGAAACTCCTGATCGACGATGAGCCCCAAGCCGGCGCCTGGAATATGGCCGTCGACGAATACCTTTTCCGCATGGCCGAAAAAGCCCCGGGCACGTTCCTCCGTTTCTACCGGTGGGACAGGCCGACGGCGTCGCTCGGCTATGCCCAAAACGCGGCTAAGGTCATTGACCTGAAGTTCTGCAGAACACACGGCATCGGCGTCGTCCGCCGGATTACGGGCGGGAAGCTTGTCCTTCACGACCGGGAAGTCACCTACGCCGTCGCCTCCTCCGATGCCCGCGTTTTTACAGAAACACTGCGCGATTCCTACCGGCTTGTCTCCCGGGCATTGATGCGGGGGCTCGAACTCATGGGCCTCGCTCCTGTCATGGCGGAGGAGTCTCCTCCGGCCTATGTCAGGGGCACGATGCCTTGTTTTGCCTACCCGGCCAGGGATGAGATCGAGATCGGCGGCAAAAAGATCGTCGGCAGCGCCCAGAAGCGGACTGGGGCCTTGTTCCTTCAGCACGGGTCCATTCCGCTCGAAAAGGATGAAGGCCTGCTGGCCCGCGTCGCGGCGCCGCGGACGCCCGCGGAAGGGGAGACGGGCATGACATCTCTTTCGGAAGCCACGGGGCGGTCTATTGATTTCTCGGAGGCCTCTGAATACCTGCGGCGAGGCTTCGCCGATTTCTTCGGCGTATCGTTGGAACCCTATGTTTTCAGTCCGGAGGATCGGAAGGCCATCGCCGATCTGCGCGATAGGCGTTACGCAAGCGATGTCTGGACCCTCAGGCATTAGGAGGACACGGCCGGGAGGCTGCGATGGAGTTTGAGAGACGGGCCAAGGACCTTATCAAGGCAATCCCTCGCGGCAAGGTCGCGACCTACGGACAAATCGCGGCCCTGGCCGGAAATTATCGCGGCGCCAGGCAGGTGGTCAGGGTTCTCCATTCTTCGTCGGATAAAGACGGTCTGCCCTGGCACCGAGTCATCAACGGCCGGGGACGGATTTCGCTGCCGCGGGGCCGCGGCTTTGAAAAACAGAAGCGGCTGCTCATCTCCGAGGGCGTGTGCGTCAGCGCTTTCGGCCGCATCGACCTTCGGGACTTTCAGTGGGACTCGGCGGCAGCGCCGTCCAGGGCGGCGCGGGAGTTTTTCCGCTGCCTAACACGGCCAGGGAAGAGCCGGGGACTGACTGAAGAGTAAGAACTGTCGGCATCCGGGCAAGGTTTCATCGGCGGCTGTGCCGCAACGACGCTCAAAAGCGGAAAAGTGAAAACCGGAGTTGCGTCGTTTTCTTTCAGGGGCGGATCGACAGAGAGATCTTGATGACGCCGCGGCCTTCCATCGGAAAGAGCCGGCTCGTGGGGTCCCAGCGTCTTTCCCAGTTCTTGTTATAGACGAGATAGATCTCGTTTCCGGGTGAGACTTGCCAGTGGAGCCGGGAACTCCAGCCCAGTTGGTTGGATATGTCGTCGAACTGGATGTAGTTCATGAGGCCGAGGTCCGGGGAAATATAAAAGTCGGCCTTGAGCTGATAGACGTTTTCACTGAAATTTCCCTGCGGAAGCCGGGCGCGGACGAGGTCCGTGTCGAACGACAGCGTGGCGTAGCCCTTGAGTCTGAAGGACACGTCGAGGGTCGTTTCGTTGTAATGTCCCGAATAGAACTGTCCGAACGAGTAGCTTGCCTGGCAGGCGACGGTTCGATGAGTGGCCGAACTGAAATCGAAGCGATAGTTAAGAAAACTGTAAGACCCCGGCGGCAGCACGACGCCGCTGGCGATGGTGAAATCCTCGGTCAAAACCTCGCGGTGGGGCACGACGCTGAAGCCGAATTGCTCCCCGCTCTGGCTTTTGAAGGCGAGGGGGGCGGCCGTTATCTGGCTCGACTCGAGATTTCGGGAAAGGTCCCAGTAGAAATCTCCACTCGCCGAAAAAAAGAACTGGCGGACGACGTCGGCCAAGAAACCGCCGGTCGGCCTGGGCTGGTACGAGACGCTGAGGAAACCGGTCTGCATGGCCTGCCGCATCATGTAGCCCAAGGCCGGGTTCAGCGCCTCGCCGTACCAGGCGTATGTGCTCTGAATATTCCAGAGGTCGTTGGGGTAACCGGCCCTGAAGCCGTAGCCGTGATGCCGACCCGGTTCTTCATTCCAGCTGTAAGCGGCCCAGGCTGCGAACATGATGTTCTTGTTCGTCAGGAACTTCGACGACGAATATTGGAAATCGACGCCGGCGAGGGAATTCCTTTCTCCCGTGGGGCTTCCGTTGGTAAAAATCCAGCCGACTTTGCTCTCGGAGAAGATGTCCTGGGTCATGCGGGCCGCCAGGAAGTTTTGGCCCGGCAGGCCGCCGAACTTGTCGGTCTGGGCGTCGAGGATGGACAGGTTGGTGCTGCCGATCTTGCCATAGAGCTTGGTGCCGAAAAGAACGGGAACCTGCTCGCCCTGGAGCAGCCCGATCGAACGGCTGATGAAGGGCTGGAAGCTGATACTCGAACTGAAGCTGAACGTTTCCGAGCCTTCCAGGAAGAACATCCGCTTTTCGGGATAGAAGAGGGGAAACCGCGTCAAGTTGATGCGGCGTTCGTCGGCCTCGGTTTCGGCGAAGTCCATGTTGTAGCTCACCACGCCGACGAGGTTGGGCGTGAAGTTTTTGTAGATGTCGACACCGCCGTTGAGCTTTTTGTCCGTGCCGCCGACATCAGGCGCGTTTTTCAGGATGCTCCCGAGGCCGTAGGGCCGCACCGTGACGCCCATTCCCTGCTTGACGCCTTCGATGCCCGTCAGCGCGGCGGCTTCCATCGGGTTATAAAAATTGCTGTCCCGGTTGGTCCCGGACATCCGGATGGTTTCCTGCTTGCGGGCGATGACGCGCTGAACGTTGATGCCCCAGGTCGTGATGCCGGGTTTGAACGAGATGGTCTTGAACGGGATCATGAGTTCAGCGCTCCAGCCGTTACTCAGGATTCGGGCCCGGGCATCCCATATGCCGTCCCAATTCAGGCTGGCTTGGCCCCCGGTGATCAGGCCCTCGCTTCGGGCGCCGCGGGGGTTGACGAAAAAAATGTAGGCGGTGCGCTTGTTCAGGAACGGATCGAGGAGCAATCCGACGGAGTCGTCGCTCGGTCCCTGCGGAATGTGTCCATAGCCGCCGTATCCCATGCTCTCGGTGCCGCCGCTGTCGTGGGCCAGGGAGTTGGCGGCGATCCGTCCGGGCTCGCTTTCGTAGCAGAGGATGCCGATATAAAGGTTCGACTCATCATAGAGAATCCGGAGTTCGGTCTTTTCGGAAGGCGCCTCATTGGCCAGGGGCTCGACCATCCGGAACTCGGTGAACGGAACGGCCGACTGCCACACCGCGTCGGACAGGAGGCCGTCGATCTTGGGCCCGTGCTTGACACGGACAGCCTGGATCTCGACGGCCAAAACGAACGGGGACAGAAATCCCAACAGGATCAGGGCGCCCAGAAAAAGCTTTTTCATTCTTTTTTCACATGTTTCGCAGGACGAGTTGGAGAAATGGTCCGGTCAGCGCATGAGAAGGGGTATTCTAGACACTTGACCCCGCTTTTTCAATCCCTTTCGCGAGATTCCAGAGACGCCATCAAGAGGCCGCCCTCGGCAGCCCCTCGATGACTGCAGGGGTTCAAGCCAACAAGACCCCCGGCTGCCAGCTCGTGGAGCTTCAGGTCGGGGACAAGAAGCGAGGCTCAGGGTTAACCCCGAACAAGCCCCGGCATTTATGCCGGGGACTCGAGGGGTTGACTCGCCGCAAACGGTGACGTATAAGGTCAGGGGGATGGCGCCGACCCGGTAGAAGCGGGGGGAAGTTACGCAGAACTTCTTGGGAGCGGCTATCCAATATGCCCGGCGAAAGGAGCAAGGCATGAGGAGATTCAAGATCCTGAGAGCCGCCATGATCAGCGCGATCGTGGTAGCGAACCTCGGCCTGGCGCTCGACGCGCAAACAACGGCGGGCCCCGGCCAAGTCCGGGAAGGCCTCCGAATGAGGAGCCGGATCCTCGGCCGCGATGTAAGCTTCGCGGTCTACCTCCCGCCGGATTATCAGGTCTCCGCCCGGCGTTACCCGGTTGTCTATCTCCTGCACGGCTACACGGACAACGAGTCCGGCTGGATCCAGTTCGGGGAAGTGAACCTCGCCGCGGACACGGCCATTGCCGCCCGCGAGATACCGCCCATGATCATCGTCATGCCCGACGGCGGAGTCACGTGGTACATCAATGATTATCAGAACAAAGTCCGCTACGAGGATATGTTCATCCAGGAATTCATCCCTTACATCGATGCGACGTACCGAACCCGTCCGGATAAGGAATTCCGGGGTGTGTCGGGGCTGTCCATGGGCGGCTTCGGATCGCTGATGTTCTCCATGCGGCATCCGGAGTTCTTCGCGGCCTGCGCCGCATTCAGCGCCGGGGTCTTTATCGACGACGAGTTTACCGCTATGGAGCAGCCGACGTACGACCGGGTCTTCGGACCTGTCTTCGGGCCCAAACTCAGCGGCAAGGCCCGTCTCACTCCGCATTTTCAAGGAGTCAATCCGCTTGACCTGGCCAAAACGGTCCCCGTCGAGACGCTGAAAAAAGTGCGCTACTATATCGACTGCGGCGACGACGATTTCCTGTTCAAGGGGAACGCGCTGCTGCACGAGATCCTCCGTGACCGCAAGGTGCCGAACGAGTTCCGCAGCCGGGCGGGGGCCCACACCTGGATCTATTGGCGCACGGGAATCGTCGACGGGCTGAAGTTCATCGGCGAGAGCTTTCACCGTTGACCGGGGAGATCCGGTAGGGACAATCGCGCGGTTTCGTGTGATTTCGGCGGCCCGGCCGGCCGGGCTATAATAACGGCGGCAATCCCGGTGGGGAGTCAAACACATGGAATATCGATTTTTGGGACGGTCAGGGTTGAAAGTTTCGGCCCTCTCATACGGCACTTGGGTGACGTTCGGCGATCAGATTGGAGAGGAGCCCGCGGCCGCTTGTCTCAAGGCCGCCTACGAGGCCGGTGTCAACTTTTTCGACTCGGCCGAAGCTTACGCAGGCGGCAAAGCGGAGGTCATGCTGGGGAGCATCATCCGGAAGTTCGGCTGGCGGCGCGCGGACCTGGTGCTGTCGACCAAGATCTTCTGGGGGGGGGAAGGCCCGAATGATTCGGGGCTTTCGCGCAAGCACATCATCGAGGGAGTGCATGCGGCTCTCGAACGCTTGAACGTGGAATATGTCGACCTGGTCTTTTGCCACCGGCCCGACATTTTTACGCCGGTGGAAGAAACGGTCAGGGCCATGTCCCATGTCATCGAACAGGGCCTGGCGTTCTACTGGGGGACCAGCGAGTGGCCGGCCGAGCGGATCCGCGAGGCTTATCATGTCGCCCGGCGGGAGCACCTCGTCCCGCCGACCATGGAACAGCCTCAGTACAACATGTTCAGCCGGGCCCGTGTCGAGCGCGAGTATGCCGGCCTCTACCGGGATTTTGGTCTCGGCACCACGGTCTGGAGTCCCCTGGCCAGCGGTTTTCTAACCGGAAAATATCTGAGAGCGATGCCCGAAGGCTCACGGCTCTCGCTCGCCGGCTACGGATGGTTGAAGAAACGGTATCAGGGACCTGAAGGGCGCGAAATGGCGGCGAAGGTCAAGAAACTGGCCGGGTTGGCGGCGGAGTTGGATCTCAGCCTCCCTCGGCTCGCCCTGGCTTGGTGCCTAAGGAACCCGAACGTGAGCACGGTGATCACCGGTGCTTCGCGGCCTGAGCAGGTTACGGAAAACATGCAGGCGCTCGACGCCGTGCCGCTCCTGACGGACGAAGTGATAACGCAAATCGAAGAGATTCTCGGCAACAAGCCGCAGCCGGAGCCGGACTTCCGCGCTCAATGACCGAGGGCCCTCTTCTCCACCATTCCCATCTGCGAAGATATCCGCAGCAAAAGTAGCAGAAAGTAGACCTGGCCCCCTCTTTTTAGCGGCCGCCCTTCTTTGCCCAGTCGTCGAGCGTCTGACCTTCGGAAATCATCGTCACATTCTCGTCCCGGCAGGCCCCGAGGAACCAATCGAGGAGGGACTTTCTCTCCGGGCCCCATGGCCACGCCACGTGACGGTCCTGGGCTTCCTTTTGCAGCGCATCCCAGCGAGCCAGGACGACGTAGGCCACGGGCAGCCGCACGCGCCTCACACGGCTTGCATATTCGATCGTCCCGTGAACCCGGTGCTCCGCGTCGTTCAGGAGGTCCCATGATCCGCGGAGCGTATCGAGGGAAAGGAACTTGGCGTCCGGAGGTGAATAACAGCCCAGCTTGTCACCCGAACTGTCGACGGCACGGTCGAGGAGCGCCACGTACGATGCTATGGGTCCCGCGGCCGGACCGTAATATCCCTTGATAAATTCCTCTCGCAGCCTGTTATCGTCAAGCGCCGGATTCCACAGCAGCTTGGCCAGCATCCAGGCCCTGAGCTCCGCCATCTCCGATCCCCAGGACTCATAGGCGCCCTGCTCGAAGATGCCCCGCACCTTGTTCTTGACGAAAAGCCGGATATTGGGCCCCAGAACCCTGTAGTTCGGGTGAGGCTGGATGTAATTGGCGAAATCGGTCACATAGTCCCACACAAAAAGGCGGTCCGCGATAGCCGACCATGTCTTCAGGTCCTCGTAGAAATCCTTATTGCCCTCGGCATCGAGCGGCTTGCTGAAGGAGCACTCGATGCTGCACAGCCGGACGATGACGTTTTGCCGCGGCCGTGTGATCTTCGGCGGTTTCCGGCTGTACCAGTAAGCGAGGGTGTCAATCGTAATGTTCGGAAAGTCTTTCTCGATATCCTCCGCCACGGCATTGACGAAACGCAGGATGGGTCCCGACGGGCTGCCTTCTTCCTCCTCCACAGCCCGGCACTTCGGGCAGGTGCAAGGATTCGTGCAGTCGTTCTGAGACACCGAGGCGATCGTCGCCTTCGGATTCTGCCTCAGGAACTTTTTGAGGTTCTTGACCAGTTCGCGCCGCATTTCCTCGTTTGTCAGGCAGAGTTGGGCGTCCTCGCTTGTCCTCTTGCCTTTGATCTCGCTGAACCATTCCGGATGGTCCTTGAAGTACTTTTCCGGCGGGATGAGCCTGTAAAAGGTGTGGACGAATCCCTCGTAGACGTGCCGTCCGCCGTGGAGTTCGTCGCCTCCGCTGCGGATGCCGTTGGCCTTGTTCCGCGCGGCCCAGTCATCGTCGAACGCCACGTACCAGTAGGGTTCCCGATACTCGAGCGGCGGCGCATACCGAATCGATAGGTTGCCCACCTTAAGCGTCGGCCGCCGGGGGTTAAAACTCGCAGTCGGCGTCCACCAGCGGCACCCGACGACATCCTCCAGAAACGTGTTGACGGCGTAGAGCGTTCCGCGGGGGCTGCCGCCCGCGAGAATGATATCGTTGCCGGCCGAGCGGACTACGATCTCCTCCGGCGCCAGCGATTTGGCGGAGAAGGACGGGTCGGCGAGCCTGGCGGCTTCGTCCCCGACGAGGAGGCGGCCTCCGCTTCCGGCCGCACCGTGGCCGACCGGAAAATCGCCGCCCGTGACGATATGAAGGAAGAACGACAGCTGCCGGGCTGCTTCTTGTTCGACCGGGCCGGCCGTTTCCGCCACCACGACGCGGGCCTCGGCGCGTCCTCCCGAGGAGACAATGACGTCGGCGCTCAGCGCCGGGGCCAGAAGGCCCACAGTGATGACGAAGAGGCAGGCTCTTCCATGACGGGGTCCTTTGAACATCCGTTCCCTCCTTCCAGGGGGCGATCATATTCCGGAGCCGCGGCGATTTCAAGCCCTCCGGCCGCCGTTGACCCGTTCGCCGCCGCTAAGCCCCGCCTTTCAATCCCCATCGCGGGATTCCACGGACGTGAGTCCGCGGAATCCCGCGATGGGGGCAGGCGCTCCAAAGCCTGCAAAAGTTGGATCCCCCGGCTGCCATCAAGAGACTGCCGAAGGCCTCCTCTTGATGACTGCGGGGGTTGACGCCAACAGGATCCCCCGGCTGCCATCAAGAGACTGCCGAAGGCCGCCTCTTGATGACTGCGGGGGTTGACGCCAACAGGATCCCCCGGCTGCCATCAAGAGACTGCCGAAGGCCGCCTCTTGATGACTGCGGGGGTCGAGGCCAACAGGATCCCCCGGCTGCCATCAAGAGACTGCCGAAGGCCGTCTCTTGATGACTGCGGGGGCTGAGGCCAACCGGATCCCCCGGCTGCCATCAAGAGACTGCCGAAGGCCGTCTCTTGATGACTGCGGGGGCTGAGGCCAACCGGATCCCCCGGCTGTCAGCTCGTGGAGCTTCAGGGCGGGGACAAGAAGCGAGGCTCAGGGTTAACCCCGAACAAGCCCCGGCATTCACGCCGGGGACTCGAGGGTTTGACTTTCTTTTTTCCGGGGTGTTACTATTAGCCACGAACGGAGCGACGCCATGAATGAAGTAGATGAGCTCTCCAAACTCGATTTAAGCAGCCTTCCGCCTCTTAAACCGATGCTTCTCGACGATCTTTATCAGAGCGTCCTCAAAAACCTTCACCTCGAACTCGGCAGCGGCCCCGTCCTCTATCTCCTTTCTTCGAGTTTCTCAATCCTGAACCCGACGCCCGACGAGGCTATTTCGGATTTTGTGCTGCGCAAGGAAGAGCTGCTCGAGTACCTGAAAGAATCGATCATTCAGAACCTGGCCGTCTATTCGGTGCTCATCGATATCAACAGCTCCTTTATCGAGCAGAACAACTTCCTCGTCCTGGCCAGGCTCCGCGAGCGGGATTCGGAAGGGCGGCGCTTCGAGATCAAGTTCTACACGCATTCCGCCCAGGAACTTCTGACCCGCTACGAGGACAAAATCTACATCGGGCGGGATTTTATCGACCTGTTTAACACGGAGCGCAAGTATTTCGGTGTTAAGGACTCCATCGTCTCCCTCAAGACGCAGTACGACAAGCTGCTCGAACGGGCCGGGGCGAAGCTCAAGAAGCCGGCCGACTTTCGGTCGTACTTCCAGGAGATCGAAGAATCTGTGAACGAACTCCACAACGAAGGCCTGCTGATTCTCCAGAGTATGCCGCCCCACCTGGATTTTTCCAAGATGAGCGGCAAGGACCTCATCGATATCAACGCCCAGTACCGGACGATCAATCACTACGTCATCGAACTGCACGACGAAGTTGCCGAATTCGAGAATCTCCTGCGTTTCCGGAAGCGGTCCCAGTTTGTGCGCTATGTCACGAAATACAAGAAGGACGTGACGAACCTGATCTCCTTCTTCAACATCAAAGTCAACGGCGCGATCGCCCAGCGCATCTACGCCTTGAAGTCCCGGCACCCCTAATAAAAAGGGCCGGTCCCCGAAGGAACCGGCCGCAGAGGGACGACCTTCCCCGGTCAAAGTTTTTGATGGCCGGGTTCTATGCGGATATCGCCGTAGCTCGTGGCGAGGACGATATCGGCGGCGTTCGCGTTCCCGCCGAACGCCTGGATGAGGGAAACTCCGTTGGTCTTGTCGACAGACGGCTTTTCGGCCAGTCCCCATTTGACGCTGCCGCCCTTGGACCGCGCCTCAAGCGAGGAGGTCGCTCCGTCCGGCCAGTAGAAATCGATGCTGCCGTACTGGTCCTGGACGTCCATGGGGAATTTGAGATCTGTGGGCCTGAGGATGATGTTGCCGTTCCTGTCCGTCAACGCCAATTTCGCGGAGAAGCCCGAGAGTTCCACCTTCTCGTAGGACGTCGTGATGGAGATCTCCCGGCCGCCGATGTCCGACGCCTCGACTTCGACGTTGCTGCCCGTGACCAGGAGATTTCCCTGAACGTTCGAAGCCCTGACCGGTTCGTAGCTCGTCTGGACGTCCAGGTCCCCGTGGACTCCGTCCGCCTCCACGGCGCCATGCCGGACCCGAAGCTTCGCCGGACCGACGTCGGTCAGCCAGACCTTTTCGTATGTGGTCTCGATGGACACGGGCCCCTTGACGCGCCGGGCGCGGACGGTCGCGTTATTGGCCGCGATGTCGGCCCGCCCGCCGATATCGTCGAAACCGATTTCACCGTACCTGCTTTCGATGTGCAAATCGCCCGATACGGGTCCGGCCTGGACATCGGCGTGGGCGTTGATGATCCGGCAGTCTCCGGAGACGGCCACGGCCCGAACCTCCTCGTAGGAGGTCTCGAGCGTGCACGGCCCCGAAATCTCAGAGGCCGAGACACGGCCGTGGCTGTTTTCAACCGCCGCGTCTTTGACCTTTTCAACGATGACCTGGCCGTAGGAGTTGGTCACCGTGACGCTCATCCGGCGCGGGACCGTCAAAATGAAACCGGTCTGAAAGCCTTTCCTCCGAAAATCGGCGCGATTCGCGGAGAATGTCCATCGGTCGCCCGACTTGGCGACAGAGAAGTGGATCTGTGAAGCCGTTTCCCGCGCGTCCGCCTCCGTCCTTCGCCGGACCTGCTTTTTGAAGGTCAGTTGGATGGATTCCTGCTCGCCGCCCCTGACCTCGACCCAACCGTGGCTGTTGACCACATCGAGCCGGGCGGGCAGGGGAGCGTCGAAGGTCTGCGCTTCTTCAAAGGCGTACTGATGGCCTAATCCCAGGAATTCGCCGTCCTCGTCAAACGTGATGCCCCAGCTCCCGCCCGATCCCCCCGTCTCGATCTCGTAAATGACGAGTCCGGCGACGAGCAGAATGACGACGAAGAGGACTTCCCTAAACCTCATGGCCTTTGTCCTGGGGCGGGACCACGGGCGTCGCCTCGTGCCGGCCCTTCTCCTTGAGGCCGTAGTAGAGCTTGCTCGCGCCCCAGACGATGAAGATCACGGGCCAGAAGCGCCAGGCATAATGCCAGACCCTGATATTCAGCGTTTCGAGCAGGAAGAAGCCGCCGACGACGATGAGGACGAGTCCCCACACTAAAGAGTCGTGATGTCGATGTCGTGCCATGGTGTGCCTCCGTTATTTTTCGGCCTTCGACTTGATGATCGCGTCAAAGACGAGCTTGAGCCCGATGACGATAACGACCACGGGCCAATAGTCCCAAAGGTTTTCCCACATGATAATGTCGAAATTGGCCAGGATGGCCAGGACTCCGACCACCATCAGGACGATGCCCCAGAAGATTGAGCCCGTCGGCACGATCTGCGGAAAGTTCTGGACTTTGGGCGCATCCGCGGCCTTCTCGCCGCCGGCAGCCAGATTGAGGGCACGGGCGTCGTTGATCGCTTCGATGAGCTGGAAGATGTAGAAACCCGCCAGGAGCAACGCCTTGAAGGGCTGCCCGCCGGCATGGTCCTGGATGGAGATGAGCCCGGCGAAGATAAGAATGTAGAGGATGCCCTTGGTGATCAGGCCGTTGTAAAGGGCGCCCGCCCCCGGAAAGATGCCGGCCAGAATACCCGCCGCTGCCGGCGACTTGAGCGGCCTCTGCTGGATTGTGATTTTTTCGTCCATTTCATACCTCCGATCGAAACGTTTTATAGTTTTTCCTCTTGATCCTTCAACGGATTCAGGGTCTTGAGGGAATTCACGACATTGTCCTTGATCTTGCCCAGGTCATCGGTCAGGGACCCGGCCTTGGCATAAATCTTCTCGACCTGGCTGTAGCCGAGGTGCAGCTCCTTGTTGATAGCTTTCTTGATCCCCTGGCCTTGGGGAACGAAAAGCACGAAAGACACGAAGAGAAGAAGGAGCGTGAACGCGGCATAGACGGGTTGCAGGGCCGGCCTGAGCGCGAAGTCGAAGATGAGCTTGAATCCTCTTTTCTTCGCCGGAATCGCATAAAGCCCGGCCAAGAGGTTGTCACTGGGCTCCACTTCGGGAAAGACGGCCATGGCGGCCTCGGTCTCCCGGAGGATCCCGAGGAGTTCGGCGCATCGCGGACAAGAGCCGAGATGGGTGTCGACCTCGCGCCTGTCTTCAGGAGACAGCTCGCCCTCGAGATACGCGGACAGAAGTTCCTCGATCCGTTCACAGGTCATGAGGGTTCTCCTTTCCTCTCCCGAAGGACTTCGGCCAGCTGGATCCGTGCCCTGTTGACGCGGGACTTAACGGTGCCCAGGGGAATGCCGAGAACCTCGGTCATCTCCTCGTAGCTCCGCCCCTGGAGGTCCCTCAAAATGATGCACATGCGCATCTCCGATGACAGGCGGTTGAGACCTTCCCAGATGACGGCCTGGGTTTCCTTCCGGTCCAAGTCGGTCTCCGGACCCTTGAGTGACGCCTGAGCCAGGAGGTCTTCATTGAAATCGTCTCGCTGCGTCTTCTCCCACTTGGTCCGGCGGTATTCGTCGATCAGATAGTTCTTGGTCAGGGTCAGCAGCCAGGCGGTGAAATTTCTCTGGAAGTCGTACTTGGACAAGGAGTTATAAAGCTTGAGGAAGATGTCCTGGGTCAGGTCTTCGGCCTCTTCGCGGCTGCCGCTGAACTGATAGGCCATGTTAAAAACCTTCTTGGCGTACATGTTCATAAGCGTTTCCCAAGCTCCCTGCCTGCCTTCCAGGCATTCTCTGATGATCTCGTTCAATTCCATTCAATTCACTCTGGTTGACGGAAATGGCCGGCCGAAAGTTCCATTTTTAAGGCTATTTTCCTATAAAAGAGCCCCGTGGGCAACCCGCTGCTGCGACTCTGGGCCCATGGGTTGCCTCCGTTCGCTGCGGTAATGCTCCGCCCGCGACGTCAAAGCCGCATTACCGCTTTATGCTCCCTCCGGCAATCCCCTGGGCCCCGAGTCGCATGCTGGAGGTCGCCTCCGGCAGGGAGCGAACTCTCGGGAGCGACCAACACCAAGAGGCGGAGTGGCTCGACGCCTCGCTGGGGGGAAATAGCCGAGGCAGAGCAACAGGCTCCTATCGCGGCCCAGGGGTTGCCTCCGTTCGCTGCGGTAATGCTCCGCCCGCGACGTCAAAGCCGCATTACCGCTTTATGCTCCCTTCGGCAATCCCCTGGGCCCAGAGTCGCAGCCTGGAGGTTGCCTCCGGCAGGGAGCGTACTCTCGGGAGGGACCAACACTAGTGAGGCGGAGCGGCTCGACGCCTCGCTGGGGGGAAACAGCGGAGGCAGAGCAACAGGCCTCCTATCGCGGCACAGGGGTTGCCTCCGTCCGCTGCGGTAATGCTCCGCGCGCGACGTCAAAGCCGCATTACCGCTTTATGCTCCCTTCGGCAATCCCCTGTGCCGCGAACAGCGACCTGGGGAGCCGAAAAGGCATATAATAGGGGAGGTTGGACTCAATAAGTGCAACTTTTACCTCAAGGGACAGGTTTATGACAGAGAGGATGGACGAACAAGAGCTGATCCGGCGCGTCCGGAATGGAGATCAGCAGGCGTTTGCCCAAATTATGACGCTTTACAAGGATAAAATAGTGAACTACCTGTACCAATTCACGAACGATTACCAGAAGGCCGTCGAGCTCGCGCAGGAAACCTTCGTCCGTGTCTATTTCAAGGCCGACAAGTACAAGCCGATCGCCCCGCTGTCGTCATGGATCTATGCCATTGCCTCCAACCTGGCCAAAACCGAGCTCAAGCGGACGAAACGAATGGCGACCGTCCCGCTGGACGACTTGACAAACAAATACTCGACCGGGACCTATTACGAGGACCGGGCCGATCCCGGCATTATCCGGAATCTCTGGGAAGCCCTCGAGGCGCTTCCGCCACGCTACCGGATTCCGGTGGTTCTAAAAGATATGGAGGGCTTCTCCCAAGAGGAGATCGCCCGGATCATCGATAGGCCCGTGGGGACCGTCAAGGCCAGGATCAGCCGGGGAAGGAAGCAGCTCAGACGTGAGCTGGAAAAGTCCCTGCAGGTCAAGGCCAGCCCGGTCAAGAATGAGGTGACTGAAAATGGAAGGGTTCGAACAATTCTCTAGGGTCGGAAAGGTCAAGGCGCCCGAGGACTTCGAGGCGCGCGTCCTGGCGAGGCTGCCGGGTGAAACTCGGCTCAGGCTCCGCCGGCGGACGGCTGCCCGCTACGCGTTCGGGGGGGCCGCAGCCGTTGCCGTCGCCGGCAGCGTCCTGCTCGGAGTCTTCGTCCTGCCCAAGCGGCCGCCGGTCGCGCTGGCCGGCAAACCCAGTGTTCAGAAGGTCGTCCAGCCGATTGTCTCGGCCGGCCTGGCGCCGGGAAGGCGTGGGGACAATGCTTATGTCCCGATGCTCGAGAAAGTGGATTACACGTCCGAATACCGGAACGTCTCGCACGAACCGAAGACGGTTCTCATACTGGAGCAGGTTTCTGAAGGAGCGCCTTCAGGAGTCAGGTTTTAGGAGGTTTTTCTAAGCCATGAACAGGATTTTTAGACCGGCTCACGTGGTCATGGCGGCCCTGCTGGTTCCGTCCCTGATGGTCGGGGTGGAGACCTTAGGGGCAGGTGGAAGGGAAACAAACATAGCGGAGATCGCCAAGAAGGTCTTTCCTTCGGTGGTCCGGGTTACGGCCCAGAATCACACGAGGCGCATCGCGACGGGAGTCGTCATCGATAAGGACGGCTATGTGGTGACGACGGCGCTGATGTCACCTCGGGACGAAAAGATCACGTTGACGACCTCGGACGGAAAAACTGTAGAGGCCGAGTTCCTGGGATTCGACATCGAAACCCAGCTGGCTTTGCTCAAGGCCAAGGGCAAGGGCCTGACGGCCGTGACGCTGGGGGATCCGGACAGCCTGTCGGCCGGTTCCTGGGTTTGTGCCGTCGGCATTTCCCCGGAGGGAACTCCGGCCGTGACACAGGGCATCGTCAGCTCGCTGACCGATGATTGGCTTCGCCTCAACATCTGGGTGACGCCCGGGTCGAGCGGAGGTCCCGTCGTCAATGAAAAAGGTGAGATGGTTGGGCTTCTCCGAGGTGTTTACACGGAAGAGAAACCCGTCGTCTTTTCGTTCCGCGACCGGGTCCAGTCCGGCTCCGGATACGTGCTTGGCAGGGCAGAAGCGCCGTCGTCGGGGATGGCCATCGCCGCTCCGGCCGACATAGTGAAGTCCATCGCCGCTCAGATCAGGGAGAAGGGCAGGGTCGAGCACGGCTGGCTCGGCGTTCAAGCGAGCTTGAACGAAGACGGGAAACTCGAAGTCGCCGAGGTCGACGCAGACGGTCCCGCCGGACAAGCCAAGCTTCGCGAAGGGGACGTCCTCCTCAAGATCGACAACAAGGACATCACGGGCCCGGAGATGCTCTCGTCGCAGGTTCGCCGGGGCAAACCGGGTCAGGATGTCGTTCTGAAGATCGACCGCGAGGGCACGCCGATGGACATCAAGGTCAAGCTCGGCGACTATACCGAGGACGAGGCGAAAAAGGAAATGGAGCTCCGGTTCCCCAATATCTTCCCGCCCGAACTTGCCCAGAGCCGACCCGGGACGGCCCCTCCCGGCCGACCCGTCCAGGGGCCCAGGCCGTTCAATTGGACGTACGAACAGCAGAAATTTATCGGCGTCTACTGCGATCCTTTGAGCCCGGAGCTTGCGCAACATTTCGGCGTTAAGGAAGGCACCGCGGCGATCGTCTCCAAGCTGACCGAAAACGGTCCCGCCGTCAAGGCCGGCCTCAAGGTCGGGGACGTCATCGTCCGTGCCGACGGCAAGCGTGTTGAGTCGAGGGACGACCTTATCGACATCGTCCAAACCAAGAAGAAGGGCGATAAGATCAAGATCGAAGTCTTGAGGGACAAAAAGCCGCTCACCATCCAGGTCACCGTCGAGGAACAACAGGTCGGCGGGGGCTCCATCGGCTCCGGCGATTTCGAGAGCTTTCTCGAATCCTGGCAGAGCTACACGGACGCCTTTCAGAAAGAAATCCTGAACTGGCAGAACAACTATGGCCCGGAGATTCAGGCCAATATCGGGAAGTTGCGCGAGGAGTTCGCCCAAAACGGCAAAAAGGCCGTCAAGGACGTCAAACTCCTGCTGAAGCCTTCCTTGAAGAGAATCTGAAAACCTGCTTCTTTCGCTGGAGGCCGCTTCGGGACGAGGCGGCCTTTTTTTTGCTCGGGATACAAACGATGCGGGTCCGCGCTCCCGGATGGCGTCAGGGTTTTCCCTCGGCCGAGCGCCTCAGTCCGATTGCAGTCTCAGCCACTTTTTGAGGAGCGCGTCGAACTCCCCGTCCGGGAGCCGTGGCTTATCGAAGAACCCCTTGGCGGCCCGTTGGCGGAGCGCCTCGTAGAGAATAACCGCTACCGAAACCGAAAGGTTGAGGCTCTGGACCATTCCGAGCATCGGGATCCGGATGACCGAGTCGGCGAAGGCCAGGGATTCTTCCGAGATGCCTTCGGATTCGCTGCCGAAGACGACGGCCAGAGGGCGCGTAAAATCGACATCCGTGTAGGGGACGGATTCCTTCTGGAGGTGCGTCGCAATGATCGAGTATCCGGCACGCTTGAGGGGGCCGAGGCAATCGGCCGGGGCCCTGTGGACGCCGATCTCCAGCCATTTGTCGGCGCGCGTCGAGATCGCCTCGTTGAACTTGAGCAACTCCGGATTGGGGGAGATGAGGTCGAGGTGGAGAATCCCGGCGGCGTCACACGTCCGAATGACGGCGCTGGCGTTGTGGGCGATGGTCACGCCTTCGAGGACGACGCGCAGATCAGGCTGGCGCAATGAGAGGACGCGGGTGACCCTTTCGATTCGTTCGGGCGTCGGCACGGGGCCAACTATACCAGACTCCGGGAGACGGTTCAATTTTGCCGGCTTCTCTGGAGAGGCGCGAAGCACGCTCTTCTGGTCGACGTTCCATTCGGGCGCACGCATTGTTCAATTCTGTCCGCGCAGTCCTTCTTTGCCGCCAGTTCAGCTGTTGAAAATTCACCCGAAATCCCATATAGTTATTGGCTTCGCCGGTGTGGCGGAACTGGCAGACGCGCGGGACTCAAAATCCCGTCCGGGGCAACTCGGGTGTGGGTTCGATTCCCTCCACCGGCACTGGTTTTCCCCTGATTTTCCCGATTTTTCGTTTAAGCACCGTTAAGCCGTTTTCAGCGCCCACTCGACAAAAACTCGACACGACCCCATAGCTTCTAGGGCAGTCAAGACCTTGAGAAATTCACTTTGGAAGTGGTACATTGATGGCAGGAGTCCAATTTTCGTCAAGAGCATAGATAATGAAGGAATATGAGAAACAGGCAACCAAAGTCCTGCTTGGGGCGGCAGGCCTCGAAGCACTGTTCGATGTTTTGGTGAGCGCCTCTGCCGAGGAGTTCGAATACACCGGTCACGGGTACTTCTTGACCATTAGCACCCACTCCTGCCTGTAGAACGTCTTGTGTTGCACACGCCGATGGTCGCAGGTCGAACCGATGGCGTCGAATTGGTAGGATTCATGGCGTTCTTGGAAAATCACGAGTTCATGCTGGAGTGCCACAGTTTTGGTGAAGGAATACTGGACGACTTCAGAGACCGGGTCGTAGAAATCAAGGTTGAGGAGTGAAGGGTCCCCGATGAGAACAAAGGGCGGTGTCTCGACAGCTCGGATGTGGACTTAAAACTGTTATCCTGAGCAAGACATGCCCATCCATGTCAGATTTCTCCAAGGACTCCCACCGTACGGGCCGCTACCAACTGCCTTTCCGGCCGATTGGGGCCGCCTCGGACACGAAGGGATTGCCGTGGAGTTTGAAACGGAGACGGGCACCTGGGTGGCAAATTTCAGGCCCGGTCTCGGAGGGCTCAATCTCGTGCGTCTGCACCCTAATGACCGGGATGCTGTGGTCATCGCTGAAGGCGACCTTTGGATAGTCAATCTACAACTCCGCTCGGCTGAACTGCTGCTCCCCGCGGTCGACGCCGCCTTGGAAGTCCATGACCCGAATGGGTGGGTATTCAGCAGGCAGGGGCTGGCACTTGCTAGGCTCGGTCCGGATGGATTGATTTGGCATACACGTCGACTTTCGTGGGATGGCTTCGACAAACTTAGAATCGTCGGTGACGAAATCAGGGGACTTGCATGGGAGCCAGGCGACGACGAGTGGTTTGCGTTTCGAGTTGACCTGAACACGGGCAGGTCTTCTGGTGGGTCGTACTTCGGCAATGACCCCGAACGATGGGAACGGCTTTCAAGTCGATAGCGCAATCAGGACCATCGGGATACCTGAAAATAGCCGCGTATCTCCCGACGCGGAGTCATTTTGCTACCTACGGCATGGATTCCAACTATATGCCGTCTGTGGCCCACGAAATACGCTTTAGCCTCGACAAAAACTCGACACGACACACCCATTCTAGTCACATTGACCTTGAAAATGTCACTTCAGAGATGATAAATAGAAGGAAGCAAGTCACGTTGGTTGAGCATGGCCGGGTTCCAACGTGAGTTTTGCCGTGACCACATGACATTTTCGTTTGGCCAATCAGAAGCGGAGCGCATAGAGGTGGACGTTCTGCGTTACGAAAGAGCTCCCAGCGGTGATTATCACGACGACAACTGGCTGACCTCGCAATTTCGCGTCTCTGTCGGCGGATTTCGCGGCAAGGTCGAAGCCGCAATACTGACGGAGGAGCTGGCTGCTTTCCTCACTCAACTTCGCCCGCTTAGCAAAACTTTGCGGGGCATGGCTGAGTTCTCGACGATGGAAGGTCAATTGCGTTTACTATTGGTCGGGGACGGAAAGGGACATATTGAATTGACGGGCGAAGTGGCGGACCAGCCGGGCATAGGCAATCGGCTACACTTCAAGCTTCACGTCGACCAGACGCAGTTAGCAGCATCCGTTAGTGAACTTGAAAGGGTCATATCGGAATTTCCGGTCAGGCGAGTGTGAGCGGCCCAAAGGTCGGAGGTTTGAATCCTCTCAGGCACGCCATTCCGATCCCCCGTGTTGATTCGATTTATCAGCGATTTACAATGAAACCTGCGCCTCTCATCGTCTTCCGTCCGAAACCGTAGTTTTACTGCGCTTCCAGTTGATTTTGGCACGCTACCGTCACACAGCCTAGGGACGCGCAGGAGGGCCAAACGGATGCCGATGAAGATCAAGGGAAAGCGGAATTATGAGCCGGGACTTGAAGGCGATGCTGGTCGCTTTCCTTTCCAAAGAATGGCTATGGTGCCGATGGCAGTGATGATAACGCCGAAGAAAAAGGAATACCTATGAATATCGGTAGCGACGGAATTCCAGTTTTGTGCGTCATCCCGTAAATTATGCCAAAAATAAACCCTGCGGCTAAGCCCGCAGCCACAATGCCCGCCCCCCAGAAGAGGATTTTCCGACGAGGACTCTTGCTAAGAATCGCACCGACGGTGGCGACTATGATTCCTGGGATTTCGAAGGCCCCGTACGAATATGTGAGGGCAATAAACATCAGTCCAATTATAACCAGTATTCTTGACCACAACGCGCGCTTGTCCATTCCCATCTCCTCTGTGGCCAGACGTATGCCATCAGATGAACGAGATGTAAAGGCAGCGGACTTGTGACGGCCGTGTCACACGGAAAAAGCGGAGGGCATCAAGCTTGAAAACCTCATTTCAGAGGTGGTACATTGGACGAGAGCAGGTCAGCGCCGCGGGCTTCGCATCGATTCATGGCCGGCCGCCGGCGGTATCCAACAACGTCGGCAGCTTCGAGCGAGCCCTGAGGAGTTTCAAATGGCAGACAAGAAGCAGCGGAGCGGTTCCATCTCAGCGGACCTTTTCTTCGTCAAACTGGGATTTGTTGCGATGTATGTCTTCAACGCCGGCGAGTCGTTGATCGCCTTTGATACCGGCATAAACTCCAAAGCCACCCTCGCAGAGCTCGAAAGGCTTCGAATCGATCCGAAAAAAGTCAGGCACGTCCTTTTGACGCATTCAGACCGGGACCATGTCGGAGGACTTGCCGCGTTTCCCGACGCGAAGGTCTATCTGCCGAAGGCCGAACTAGCCATGCTTGACCACACCACGCCTCGCTTTTTTGGCTTCATGTATAACAAGCCGTTGCCGGTCAAACCTGAACTCCTCGATGATGACGAGATTCTCACCATCGGCAACACTTCGATCAAATGCCTGTCGACCCCAGGCCACACAGCGGGATCGATGTCGTATCTCATCAATGACTCCATTCTGGTCGTGGGCGACATTTTGAATCTCAAACAAGGGAAAGTGGTCAGGGACAGGGGATTCCTTCAACTCAACAAGACTCAGCAGAGGGAATCGATTCTCAGACTCTCACGGTTGAAGGGAATTTCCCTGCTCTGCACTGCCCACACAGGGTATTCGGAGGACTTCGCCGGAGCCATGAAGGACTGGGCCGGTTGTCCATAAAAAAATCAACTCCTAGCCGTATCAATTGTTTTGCCTTGCTGGGAATGTTCGCCGGGCTGGGGGCGATCCTCGCCGCTCAAGCATCTTCGTCGAATGCCGCCGGCCGGAGGGCGGCGACGGTGGAAGATTCCGTACGGTTGCGCACGTTTCTGGATGAGAAACCGGCGGCTGTCTCTCCCGACGGCGGCCGGGTGGCCTATGTGTTGATCGAACCCAACCTCAGAAAAAACATCAACGAGGCGGTCGTCTATGTTCGCGAGTTGCCGGAAACCGGCGTGAACGATCGGCTGCGCCATAGTGGAAAAGCCGTGCTGCGGACCCGGGACATTCGCCAGATGCAATGGCTCGCGGACGGGCAGCACCTCCTCGTTCTGTACCGACCCGACGGCGATAAAGGCATCGTGGCGCGTGTTGATCAGGCGTCCGGCGAATCCTCGCCGTTGAGCCCCGGGGAGCTCAATGTTGAAGAATTCGCCGCAACCCCGGATGGCCGGCGGCTGGCGTTGCTGGTGAATGTGCCCGACGAGGAGCAGGCGGACCGTTTTGCGTCGCCTCGCGGAGTGGTGATCACGGAGGACGATTTCTTGCTCGATATCGACGCGCGAGGCACTGCGAAAAACAAAGCCTCGCGGATGGCCATCGTCGTGATGGACGTGGGCGGCGGCACGCTTACCGTTTTCGGCGGCAAACGATCCCTGGGGCTGATGCGACCCGCTATCTCGGCCGATGGGCGGCATGTGAGCTTCCTTGCTTTGGGAGAAGCGGTGCCTTACCCGTCCGCCTGGCAAAAGGACCCCGCTTTTCGCCGATGGCCGGAGCGGGGCTTCGTTGTCCCGCCGAACGAACTGGTGCGGGCGGAACTGCCGGCGACGATTCCCTCCTCCACGCCGCGCTCCGGGCCAAGCGCTGGCGGGCCTTCGCTCGAGCTGGCTCTTGACGCCGGTTGTATCAGCGACTCTTTGTGGGGCATGGCGTTGTTGTGGAGCGACGACAGCACGCACTACCTCGCGTGTGGTCCGAGCCCGGTCGGCGACGGCAGCTCCGTCGGCGAGGCGCTGGTGGGCCCCTTTCGTCCGCAACATCTTTTCGCCATCGACGTAATAACGGGCGCCGCGCAGCTCGTCATGCGAGAGACGCCACAAGAAATGCTTGCGTTTGATGAACAGGGCCGGCGGGTGGTGGTCAGGCTCCGCAACGGTGATCTGGTGACGCTGCGGCGGGCCGAAACCGCTGCCGGCGCGTGGAAGGAAGAGAAGCGCACGGCACTGCCCGCTTCGGGCCTCAGCGACGTCGCGGCCGTGGGGCGCGACATGCGGCGTTTTGTCGGCATCCATCAAACGACGACGGTGCCGCCGGATCTGTGGCTGCTCGACGCCAAGACGGGCGCCAAAACGGTGTTGACGGAGATCAACCCCGAGTTGCGAGAACAAACGCTTGGCCGTGTGGAAAAGATCGAATGGGTCGGGAGCAATTCGTCGAAGGATTGGGGATACCTGATCTACCCGGTGGGTTACGCGGCGGGCACGCGTTACCCGTGCGTGATCATGTGCAAGACCTGGGATGATACGTTTATCCATGGCGGCAACGACGGATTGAAAGCCAACTTCGCGCCGCAGGCGCTGGCCAACGACGGGTTCGTGGTGCTCATGCTGGAGGATGCCGTCGGCCCCTATCCCGAGGGAACGTGGAAGCAGCTGCCGGGCGGCGTCTCCGAGGCGTTCCGGGCAATGGACGCGTTCGAAACGTCCAGGCGGGAGTTGGATCGGCGCGGGCTGATCGATCCGGCGCGGGTCGGGATCATGGGCTTCAGCCGGACGAGTTGGACGGTGGATTTTACGCTCACGCACTCGAAGGAGACGTGGGCCGCGGCGGTATCGGCGGACTCGGGCATCTACAACTATGGAACGTATCTGGGCGACAAAAACCTGCGTTCGGGCATGGCGGCCATGTACGGCGGGCCGCCCTATGGAGAAACTTTCAAGGTGTGGCTGGATTACGCTCCTGCCTTTTCGGCCCAACGCGTGCGGACGCCGCTGCTCATGCAATACAACGGAAAAATTTCAATGGCCGCAGAGTTTTACTCGGCGCTCGTCGTCCAGGGGAAGCCCGTGGAGTTGGTTCTCTTTCCGGAAGGGAAGCATATACTGGAACTTCCGTTGCAGCGGGTCGGTTCGATGCAGGGATCGGTCGACTGGTTCCGGTTCTGGCTGCAAGGCTACGAGAATCCGCGTCCGCAATACCCGGGACAATACGTTCGGTGGCGCCGTCTGCTCGCACAGCATGAGTGGAATGAGAAACTCATCTCGGCAGGCAAGGATCCCGCCGCGGAGTTCATAAAGAAGCAGAGGAGCGGAAGGTGAACGCCGATAATAGGGAACGCCCGAGTTGCACTACCGTTCTTTCCATTCCGCCATCCAAATATTGCCGGTACGCTCGCCCATGTTAAAAACCATCTCGTCGCCGCTGATGCCCAGCGAAACCTCGGTCGGGTTGGACAGCGAGAGCCGTGCATTGTGGGAATGAAAAACTGCGAACGGTGCGCCCACCGGCTGCTTGGTTGCCGGATCCAAACGTTGTGCCCAAATGCAGCGATACCCGTCGCGGTGTGAAAAGCTGTACACCAGATTACCGTCGGGAGACCAGTACCCTCCGTCGCCATCTATGATGTCAATCGAAGCATTCTCACCGACCGGCGCTTCGGTCTTAAAGGGGACCATGTAGGTCCGGAAGGCCGTGCCGTCTAGAAATGTGATCCAGTGGCCATCCGGCGAAAAGCGACCGCAGCACAGCCAGTGGCCGGCACGAGAGAGCAGCGTAATTTTCCGCCGCGAGTCCAGGTCCAATAAGGTCACATGCCCGTCAAGAGCGTTGCAAAGGACACGCTTTCCGTCCAATGACCAGCCCGTCAACTGGCCGCAACCTTCGCATACCATTTCCGGCGTGCCGCCCGTGCTGGACATAATGTAGGTGTTCCATTTCCCGGCCTCGGCGAAGCCCACCTTTGACCCGTCAGGAGAAAAGCGGGGTGCATACTTCATCCAGCGGGTCGCAGTAAGCGCAGATTCGTCGCCGGATCGCATATCCCTGATCCAGACCTCCTGATGGCCCGATCGCGTCGAAACAAAAACCATCCTTGCACCATCCGGCGATAGCGCAGGTTGGAAATCGTCAGCCGTATCCTGAGTCAACCGTTTCACTTCACCGACGACTTTGCCTTGATTCGCTTCGATGGGCAGACTCCAGATGGAGAGGTTTTGGCTCAGGCTGGCAAACGCGAGGCGAAGGCTGCCGCCCGGCCCCGAAACGAGCGAGGGCCTCTCTTCCAGTGTCGGACCGGAAGTCACGCGCTGCGGCGAACCGGTCGTCTTGAATGTTTCCCCCGAAATGCCGATCCGCCACAAATTCGTGCTGTCGCCATAACAGGCGGAGAAGATCAAGGACTTGCCGTCCGGCGCCCATACGGGCTCGACCAGCGCCCAGGAATACACCTGGAGAGCACCACTGAGCTTCGCCGCTCGCGTGGCCTGTAACGCGCCCGTCTTCACCGCGGGGCCTGCGTCTAAGGGCGTCACCCACCAATCGACGCTCTCTTCCGCAAGAGCTTCGTTGCTGCGATTGCCGAGAAACAGGATGTGCCGGCTGTCCGGCGACCAGACCGGATAGGCCGCAGCAACAAAGTCAGGCTGCACCTGTCTGGGCACCCCCCCGACGGCGGCAACGACATAAATGCGGGCGCTGTTGCGGATACTGAAGCTGGCACCCTCGAGTTCGCTTCCAACCCAATAGGCGATCCAGTTGCCATCAGGAGAGAACTGCGGCCGCCGCCCGCCCGGCGCGATCAATCTGGCTGGGCCGCCCAGCGCCGAAACGATGTAAATGCCGCCGACGTCCTTTTCGGAGCGGAAAACGATCGAGGTGCCGTCGGGCGAAAACGCCGGCTCACGTTCATCGGCCGGGTCTCGCGTCAACCGCAACGGCGCAGCCCCGCCAACTTGCTGCACATAAATATCGAGATTTCCCTCACCGCTGCGATCCGAAGCATAGGCCAAAAGTCTTCCGTCTGGGGAGAGCGCAGGGTCTGTCGTCAGGCCGGGGTCCCAGGTCAGGCGAGTCAGGGTCGGCATGGGAGCTGTCGCCGGCGAGCGCGTCAGCCACAAAATGATGCCGGCTGAAGCCGCCAGGATGAAAAACAAGGCGACGACTGCCCATACCGGGAACCGGGCCCGGGCATGCACGGCAGCCTGCTGCTTGCCGGAGTCGAATTCCTCCTTCAGGTCCGCAAGCGCGATTTTGACGTCCCCCATGTGCTGGAGACGACGTTCCGGATCCTTGCGGAGACAGCGGGCGACGAGTCTTTCCAGATCAGCCGGCGTCTGCTCCACAAGCGTGCTCACAGGTGTCGGATCTTTCTCTAAAATCGCGGACAGGATTCCCAGATTGCTATCGCCTTGAAATGCGCGCCGGCCGGTGATCATCTCGTAGAGGACAGCGCCGAAAGAAAAGATGTCGGAGCGCGCGTCCACCTTCCTGCCTTCGGCCTGCTCAGGCGACATGTAGGCCGCCGTGCCGAGGAGGGTGCCTTCTTCCGTGACGGCGGTCCGAGTCGACGCAAGCTCACCCGTGGCAGGCTCTATGAGTTTCGCAATGCCGAAATCCAGCACTTTGACTTGCCCGCCGCCGGTCACCATCACGTTTCCCGGCTTAAGATCCCGATGAATGATTCCCGCAGCGTGCGCCGCTGCAAGCGCATCGGCAATTTGAACGCCGTACTTTAACGCGTCGGTCAGCTTCAGCCCCTTGCGACCGACCAGATCTTCGAGAGTCCGGCCGTCGACATATTCCATGGCAATAAAATCGATGCCCTCCGCCTGCCCGATATCGTAGATCGTGACAATGTTGGGATGATTCAGCGCCGAGGCAGCCTTGGCTTCCTGGACGAAGCGGCGCTTGCGCTCGGGGTCGGAGATTTTATCGTGCGGCAGGACCTTTACAGCAACGGGGCGGTCAAGGCGGGTGTCGCGGGCGCGGTAGACCTCGCCCATGCCCCCCGCGCCGAGCGGGGCGAGGATTTCGAAGGGGCCGAGCCGCGTTCCGGTTGCGAGCATCAGTTCCCTTGCGGAGCGCGTCCAGTCCAGCACGAGCGCAAGACGACGCAGGCTCTGTTTTGACTTGGTAACCGAGGCCGGGCAGCGATGCCATTGCATAGTTTCTGTAAATCGGGTCAGGCATAATGTTTCTTGTATCGACCGACTCGATTGTCGACTTCAATTCAGACCCATCGGGCTCTTAATAGTATATACAGGAAGCTCTATTCTTACAACCCCCATAGGAACACTCTACTTTGAAGAAGTATGATCGCCCGCACCTCTGTCGCGATTCGAAGCTTAGGACGAATCAAGCCCCGTCCGAATTTCATTGACGTCAAGCACTCCCACTCAAGCTCGCGACACTTGCGTTTCTCAATGATATGATAAACTATAAGGAAGATTTTTTTCGGATACCGTTAAGGGTTGCCGCGGCCAGCTTTCGCAGATTCGAATAGCTCATCTAGGCAAGAGACCGCAGACGAGGTCAGCAACATATTTCATGGTGTTTTTTTCCATCTTTGACAGGAAGGAGCAAAAAACATGACGGGTTATTTTGGACCGATTGAAGAGCAGACGCTCAAGAACACGTTCTTTCGGCAGGTTCTTTTCACAGGCAAGCACTGTCAGCTTGTCGTGATGTGCCTGCAGCCGGGTGAAGAGATCGGCAACGAGGTGCATCCCCAAGTCGACCAGTTCTTCCGCATCGAACAGGGGGAGGCTAAATTCGTCCTCAACGGCACGGAAGAACATGTGGTTCGAAAGAACGAAGCGGCCATCGTGCCGGCGGGCACCTACCATAACGTCATCAACACATCCAAGACCAAACAGCTAAAACTCTACACCGTCTATTCTCCACCGAATCACCCGGACGGGACCGTTCATAAGACCAAAGCCGAGGCGGAAGCGGCAGAGGCCCACGAGCACCATTAAGACGATTTTTTCCTGAACACGGCGGAGACTCCTAGAGGGCCGCGTCCTCCGACGGGGCTCGCCGATTACCGGCCTCGCCGGGCCGCGATTCAGCCCCGCGGCCTAGGACGCCTTATTCGCTATCGATGCGACGAATTCTTTGGCGAAGGCGGCTGCGTTTTCCTCTTGGTTTTTGGCCAGCGGACCTTTCATGCCCTGGACCTCGCATCGAAGGACCTTTTCGTAGACATTCAGACCCTCAGCCTTGGCGACGCCTTGCATGATGCCGGCGGCTCCCGGGTACAGCCATTTTCTGGATTTTTCCAGTTCTTCGGGCTTCGTCGGAACGGGCCCGTAGGTGTCGAAGATCGCAACGGGTTTTTCCCCGATGCCCAGTTTCCGCAGCCGCTTCAGGACCCGGAGAGCTCTCCGGTTGGCTCTCGCCATCCGTGTCGGCGCCCCGATCAGAACGACGTCGAATCCCTGCAGGTCAGGGAGTTTCTTGCGAAGGTCCTGGACGAAGGATTCATGACCGAGGGCGTTGATCTGCCGCGCGATGATTTCCGCGACGGTTTTTGTGTTGCCATGGAAGCTTCTGAATAGGACGAGCGCTTTCATTTCCCCTCCTCACCGGCGGGAAATCCACCGGACAGCCTCGAGGGCTTGCCGGAGATATTCCCGATCTTCGGTTTTCTGAAGCCGTATTTTATATCAAGGCCGGCGCGTTGACTAGAGCGGATGCCGCCGATATACTGATGGTGCACGATGGACGTCTGTTCGCTGGCATTCCCATGAGGTCCGATAAACGCCCGCCTGAAAACGCGCCCTCCTGCATCGAGCAGGATTACACCCGGAACATAGCCGGCACGTCGCGCTCCCGCTTACTGCCCGGCACTTTGATAGAAATCCTTCATGAAACCGCGCCGGGAATTCCCTTGAAGCACGTCCTCTTTGATTTCGACGGCACGCTGAGCCTCGTCCGCGAAGGCTGGCCCGAGGTGATGGTGGCCATGATGACGGAAGAAATCCTGGCCACGGGCACGCCGGAATCCCGCGACGATGTCTCGCGCCGCTGCCATGACTTTGTGATGCGGCTCACCGGCAAGCAGACGATCTATCAGATGATTCAACTGGCCGAGGAAATAAAAGCGCGGGGCGGCCGGCCGCTCGACCCTCTCGCGTACAAGCAGAAATATCACGACCGGCTTCTCGAAAAGATCGGTCACAGGCGTGAATCCCTGCGCCGCGGCCCTGCCAGGCCGGAGGATTATCTTGTCCCCGGCTCGCTTGGCATTCTCTCCGCCATCCGGAGCCGCGGCCTTCCCATGTATCTCGCGAGCGGGACCGACCAGAAATACGTCGCGGAAGAAGCCGCGCTCCTGGGTCTCGTTGCTTTTTTCGGCGATCATATCTATGGCGCGATTGACGACTACAAGAAATACTCGAAACAGATGGTCATCGAGCGCATCCTCCGGGAAAACCGGGTGGACGGCTCGGCCCTGCTGGGGTTCGGCGACGGCTATGTCGAAATCATGAACATCAAGTCGGCGGGCGGCGTGGCCGTAGCCGTCGCCACCGACGAGGCCGGGAGGTCCGGCCGGCCCGATCCCTGGAAGCGCGACCGTTTGGCCGGCGTCGGCGCGGACATCATCATCCCCGACTTCCGGGACTGGGCCGCGCTGCTGGATTATCTCTTCAGACAAGGATGAGGTGAGCCCGTGCTTTATAAAAAATTCGACCGCTCCCGGCTGAAACTCAGACCGCTCTCTGAGCGCGCTCATGACGTCAGCCGAGACAGCTTTATCTATCCCGAGAGCTCATTCGATTTGGCCTGGAGTCCGGATCTCCCGATCCTGGCCGAGCGGATTCGTAAAGCCGCGGCGGCCGGGAGCTCCGTGATCCTCATGCTCGGCGCGCACGTCCTGCGCAGCGGCTGCGGGCCGCTCCTCATCGACCTGATGCGCCGGAAATTGGTCACGCACATCGCCCTCAACGGCGCCGGCGCCATCCACGACTATGAGCTGGCCCTGATCGGGAAGACCTGCGAAAGCGTCGAGAGGTATGTCCGCACGGGCGAGTTCGGACTGTGGGAGGAGACGGGCGGCATCAACGATGCCGTGCGGGCCGGGCACCTCGAAGGCGTCGGATTCGGCGAGGCCGTGGGAAGGGCGATCATGGCAGGGAATTTCCCCTACGCGGCGACGAGCGTCCTGGCCGCGGGCCTTCGGCTGGGCGTGCCGGTCACCGTTCACGTCGCCATCGGCCAGGACATCATTCACGAGCACCCGAACTTCGACGGGGCAGCCGCGGGCGCGACGAGCGACACGGATTTTCTCGTCTTCGTCCAGAGCGTCTGCGGACTCGAGGGCGGCGTCCTGCTCAACATCGGCACCGCCGTGATGGGCCCGGAGGTCTTTCTGAAGGCGCTGACCATGGCCCGCAATGCGGCCCGCCGGGGAGGACAGACGATCAGGCGCTTCACGACCGCTGTTTTCGACCTCGCGGCGCTGGACGGCTTGGACCTCCGGAAGGAAGCGCCCAAGACAGATCCGAGCTACTATTTCCGTCCCTACAAGACGATCCTCGTCCGCACGGTCGCCGACGGCGGGGAAAGCTTCTACGTCAGAGGGGACCACTCCAGTACCGTGCCGACACTTTACCATCTGCTCGTCGACCAGAATCCTCGATGAACAGCGATCGCCTGAGGGAATTGGTCGGCCGCTTCCCGGAATGCCGGATCGCCGTGCTCGGGGATTTTTTCCTTGATAAGTACCTCGACATCGATCCGGCGCTGGCCGAAGTCTCCGTGGAAAGCGGGAAAACCGCCCACCAGGTCGTGTCGGTACGCTCGAGCCCCGGCGCCGCAGGGACGATTGTCAACAACCTGGCTGCCCTGGGTGCGGGCGAATTGCATGTCTTGGGGATCACGGGCGACGACGGAGAGGGATACGAACTTCGAAAGGCCCTAACCAGTCTTGGCTGCAAGACGGAAGGCCTCATCGTGCTGCCCGAGCGATTCACCCCGACTTACTTGAAACCGAGAGATTGCCGCACCAGCGATCTCTCCGGCGAGCACGAGCGTTATGACACGAAGAACAGGCAGCCGATGCCCAGGGTTGCCATGAATTCGGTCCTCGCGCATCTCGAACGCTTATTGCCGCGGCTTGACGCCGTCGCCGTGCAGGATCAAATTGAGGAAGAGGGCTGTGGTATCGTGACCGCCGCCGTTCGCGAGCGATTGGCCGAACTGGCCCGGAGCCGCCCGGGCAAAGTTTTTTGGGCCGACAGCCGTTCGCGGGTCGGCCTGTTTCGAAATATTGTGATCAAAGCCAATGCGCGTGAGGCCGTCAGGCAAATATTCCCGCCGGGAACGGATGACCCCGACGACCCGATGGTCGTGCAGGCGCTTGTTGAGCTGCGGAAACGCACGGGGCGGCCTGTTTTTGTGACCGCCGGCCCGCGGGGGATGTGGACGAGCGATCCCGCGCCTACCCTCGTCCGAGGCGTCCGCGTCCCGGAGCCGACCGACCCGACCGGAGCGGGGGACAGCGCGACGGCCGGCGCCGTGCTGGCGCTCTGCGCCCGCGCTACCCCAGTCGAGGCCGCCCTCGTCGCCAACCTTGTCGCGTCCATCACCGTGCAGCAGCTGGCGACGACCGGAACAGCCGGCCCGGGCGAGCTTGCGCCCCGGCTCGAGATGTGGCTGGCCCAAGGTGAAAAGGAGGAGCAACCGTGAAATTCGCCGTCGAATACCTCGAAAACTTGAAAAAAACGCTGGCCGGCCTCGACTCCGCCGCCATCGGCTTAGCCGTTTCCTGGCTCAAGGAGGCGCGGGACGGCGGCCGCATAGTGTTTGCCTGCGGCAACGGCGGGAGCGCCACGATCGCCTCTCATTTTGTCGTCGACATGCTCAAGGGCGCGTCATACGGCCGCGAGAACCGGTTCAAGATTCTCAGCCTCGCCGACAGCGCTGCGACAATCACGGCCTATGCCAACGACGTCGACCGCGAGTGCATTTTCGTGGAGCAGCTCCGCAATTTCGCTCAAAAAGGGGACGTGCTCGTCGCCATCAGCGGGAGCGGCGACAGCCCGAACGTGCTCAGCGCGGTCGACTACGCGAACGACATCGGCTGCCGGACCATCGGAATGACACGGGCCGGAGGAGGTCTGCTTAAAGACAAGGTCGGCCTCAACCTGAGCGTTCCGAGCGATCACATGGGACGGCTGGAAGACAGCTTCCTTGTCATAGCCCATATCATGGCTTATGCGTTCATGGATCGAGCCGTCGAATAGGGCGCCGGCGGCCGCCGAATCTCCCCGGCCAGGAAATCGTTGACCCGTTCGCCGACGCTAAGCCCCGCCTTTCAGGGCGGGGACAAGAAGCGAGGCTCAGGGTTAACCCCGAACAAGCCCCGGCATTCATGCCGGGGACTCGAGGGGTTGACAAGGATTTTCAGGGAGTGATATGGTTGCCGTCAATGGACACATCGGAGTCCACTTCGATAACCCGGGGAGGATAAGCCCATGAAAAAAATGACTGCGGTCGTCGCCCTGATGGCGGTTTTTTCGATTGCGATTTGCTTCATCATCATCGGCTCTGTATCGGTCGAACTGATGGCCGCCCTGAAGATCGACGCCGGCCAGTTGGGCTCTTTGACGATGGGGCTTTTCCTCACGGCCTGCATCGTGCAGATCATCATCGGTCCGCTCGTCGACAAGTTCGGATACAAGCCTATCGCCATCCTAGGCTTTGTCGTCACGAGCGGCAGCCTGTTTCTGCTGGCCTTCGCGCCGAGCTTCTCCATCGCGATGGTGGCGTGCATCCTATTGGGCATCGGGGCCATGAGCCTCAACACGGTCGGCAACACGCTGATTCCGGTGGTGCTCTTCGCCGGAAAAGACCCGGCCCGGGCCAGCAATCTCGGCAATGCCTTTTTCGGGCTCGGCTATGTGGTCACGCCGCTGCTTTTCGTCCTCTTCTTGAAAAGCATGAAGTTGAGCTACAGCACCTCGGTGTCCATCATCGGCGCGCTGGTCATCGTGTTCCTCATTTTCGCTTTGGCCACCAAATTCCCGCAGGTCGCAACCGGCTATAAGTTCTCGATGGCCGTCAAGCTCTTGAGCAAAGGCGCCGTGCTGATTGCCGCGCTGGCGCTTGTTTGCTACATGTCGCTCGAGATCACGATGGCCACCTGGGTCAAACCGCTGATGACCGAGATCCTGGGCGGCAGCGAAACGGCCGGAGCTGTTGCCAAAGCGGGGCTGGCGCTGAGCTTGTTCGGCGTGGCCATGATGGTCGGCCGGTTCCTCGCATCTACCATGAAAAACCTGACGGCCATGGGCGCCAAGGTCATCGCCGCGGCGTCGCTCGTCTCGATTGCAGCGATTGTCCTGATGATCCTCACCAAGAGCCCGGGCCTCGCGATCGTATCAATTCTGCTCACGGGACTCGCCTTCGCCCCGATTTTCCCCACCGTCACGGGGGTGACCTTCTCCAAGTTCGAGCCCAGACTCTATGGGAGCATTTTCGGGATCATTTTCGCGATCGGCCTGCTGGGGGCCACGTTCGTGCCCAAGTTTATCGGCAGCCTAAGTGTGGGGCACTCCGTCCAAGGCAGTCTGCCGGTCGCGGCGATCATGGCGGGGATCCTGTTCATCACTTCGCTCTTCATCGGCAGAGTGGGCAAACCGGCCAAGACCGAGTAGAACTCAGCGAGCATCGGTCGACCACGTTCAGCCCCCGCCGGAAGCTCTGCGCAGGGACTGGCGAAACGAATCTTATTTCGGCTCCGGAAGAAGCCGACATCATCTGTCGTTTGAATGTGAACCTTTTCTGTCAGATGTCACTATTCGCCGCCGCTCCAGTACTTGACACCAGCCGTTTCCGGCGATAAGTAATGTTTTTGATCGGAGGAGGCTCTCAATGAAAAAATATCATCTTCTCGGGATCATCTTTTTGCTCTGCGTCCTGTTCATCCCGCCCGCGTTCCTTTCCGCCCAAGGGAAAGCAGCGGACTATGAGCGGGCCAACGGCCTGCGCGAAAAATTCCAGAGCCTGGCGCTCGATGTCCCCAGCGGTGTGACGTGGATCGAAAAGACCGACCACTTCTGGTACCGGAAGTCGATCAAGGGCGGCACGGAGTTCATGTGGGCCGATGCGGAGAATCTGACCAAGCGGCCCGCCTTCGACCACGCCCGGTTGACGGCCGCGCTGAACGCCGCCTCGGGCGAAAAATTCCAGCCGGAGAAGCTTCCCTTCTTCGGCATCCGTTTCGCGGAAGGGGAGAAGGCGGTGGAATTCGAGGCGGCCGGGTTCAGATGGAGCTGCGACCTCACGTCTTACGCCATGACCAAGCTCGGACCGGTCGAACGGCGCCGCCCCTGGCCTTTCGATGAGGAAGCAGCCGAACCGAAGGAGCCCAAGGCGTCCCCCGACGCCAAGTGGGAAGCCTTCATCAAAAACTTTAACGTTTTCGTCAGGCCCAAGGGCGGCAAGCCCGGCAAGGATGAGGTCGGACTGAGCTGGGACGGGAGCGAGGGCAATTACTATTCTTTGAGCTCCGTGAGCTGGTCTCCGGATTCGAAGAAGCTCGCCGCCTACAGGATCCGCCCGGGCTACAAGCGGCTCATCCAGTATGTCGAATCATCGCCGTCCGACCAGCTGCAGCCGAAGTCCTTCACGGTCACGTACGCCAAGCCGGGCGACACGCTGGACGTCCAGCAGCCCGCGATCTTCGACATCCAGGCGAAGAGGCAAATCAACACCGACAACACCCTCTTCCCGAATGCCTTCGAATTATCGGCGCTGGAATGGCGGAAGGACGGCCGGGCCGTGACCTTCGAATATAACCAGCGGGGCCATCAGGTCTACCGTGTGATCGAAGTCGATGCCTCAAGCGGCTCGCCCCGGGCGCTCATCAGTGAAGAGCCCAAGACGTTCTTCTGCTATTCGGGCAAGAAATATCGGCACGATGTCGCCGACGGGAAGGAAATCGTCTGGATGTCCGAACGGGACGGCTGGAACCACCTTTATCTCTACGACGGTCAAACGGGAACGGTCAAAAACCAGGTCACCAAAGGCGAGTGGGTCGTCCGCGGCGTGGATAAGGTGGACGAAGAGAAGCGCCGGATCTGGTTCCGGGCGAGCGGGATGCAGGCCGGCTTGGATCCCTACTTCGTCCGGGCCTGCGCCATCAACTTCGACGGGACGGGATTCACCGTCCTAGCCGGCGGCGACGTGAACCATCAAGTCGTCTATTCCGGCGATATGAAGTATTTCGTCGATACGTCTTCGCGCCTCGATCTGGCGCCGGTCTGCGTGCTGCGGCAGGCCTCGGACGGAAAGGCGCTCATGGAAGTCGAGAAAGCCGACATCAGCGGGCTTCTCAAGGCCGGCTGGCGCGCTCCCGAGCCGTTCGTCGCCAAAGGGCGCGACGGGACGACCGACATCTATGGCATCATCATCCGGCCGCTGAAGTTCGATAAGTCGAAGAAGTATCCCGTGATCGAAAATATCTACGCCGGCCCGCACGATTCCTTCGTGCCGAAGTTCTTCATGGCCTACAATCCCATGATGTCCCTGGCCGAGCTTGGCTTCATCGTCGTCCAGATCGACGGCATGGGAACGTCCAACCGCTCGAAAGCTTTCCATGACGTCTGCTGGAAAAACTTGGGCGACGCAGGGTTCCCTGACCGTATCCTTTGGCACAAGGCGGTAACCGCCAAATACTCTTCGTACGACATCAGCCGCGTCGGCATTTACGGAACCTCGGCCGGCGGGCAGAACGCCATGGGCGCGCTGCTCTTTCACCCGGAATTTTACAAAGTCGGTGTGGCCTCGTGCGGTTGCCACGACAACCGGATGGATAAGATCTGGTGGAACGAACAGTGGATGGGGTGGCCGCTCGGCCCCGAGTATGCCGCCGCTTCCAACGTGGTGAACGCCGGCAAGCTTAATGGCAAACTGCTTCTCTACGTGGGCGAACTGGATACGAACGTCGATCCGTCGTCAACGTTCCAAGTCGTCAATGCTCTGATCAAGGCCAACAAAGCGTTCGAGATGCTCGTCCTTCCCGGCGAGAATCACACCTCGGGAGGGGAGTACGGGGAGAGGAAGAGGCGGGACTTTTTTGTTCGGAACCTGCTCGGGGTCGAGCCGCCGGACTGGAACCGGATCGAAGAGAAGAAAGCCGAACCCGCGCAACGCTGATGCCGCCCAGCCGACTGTCTCAAACAGGCGGTCGTCCTATTTTTCGAGCTTGAAGAGCGCCCGGAATTCGGGATCGTTTGCGATCGGTTGAAAACCCGGCAGGAGAACGGGGAAGAAATAGTCCAGGAAACCGGCCTTTTGGGCCTTCTTCAAAGTTTCCAAGGCCTGCGCTTTTTGCCCGAGCAGCGAGCTGAGCTCGGCGATATCCATAAGCGTATAGGCATCCTTGTCTCCAAGGGCGCGGGCTCTGTCGAGGAAGACGGCCGCTTCCTTGGTTTGTCCTGCGCCGGCCGCCGCCAGGCCCATGTTGACGAGCGCTTGGGCGTTCGGCGGAGAATTCTTTAAGGCTTTGACTTCTAGTTCCCGGGCCTCAGCGGCAACCTTGACCGCTTCATCGGAACTCCCATTTTTCCGGAGAGCGAGCGCTAAATAGGCGCCGTTTTTGGCGGGAGATCCGACTATTCTTCCGTCTCGGGTCAATTCGAAGAGCCGTCGAAAAAACGGGATGGCTTCAGCCGGTTTCCCCTCAGCATACAGCACATACGCCAAGTTGGGGAGGGCATAAGGTTGGTCCGGCTCCAGGGCGAGTGTTTTCCGAAGTTCTTTTTCGGCCTCGTCGAAGCGGCCCTGGGCGGCCAGACTGTATCCCAGGAAATTGTGGGACAGGGCCAAGTCCGGGGATAGTTCGATAAGGCGGCGCGCGACTGTCTCTGCGGCCTTGGCGTCCTTCAGATAATCTATCAAAGTGAACCAGAGATTGGACAGAGGGATGCTGTTGTGGGGGGCGAGGTCGGCGGCCTTTTCGTACATCTTGGCCGCCTCCTCATAGCGTCCGAGGGCCCGCAGGATCATACCGGAGTTGTTCCACGGCGGCATGAAATCGGGAAATATCTCTCGCATCATCCGGTATTCCTCCAGCGCTCCCGGCAGGTCGCCATCCACGAATTGCTTGTTGGCCGCTCTGAGTTTGAGGATATCCCGTTGGGGCAGGTTCTGGCTCTCGGCGTCTTTGAGGGCCTGGCGAAGAAGAGCTTTGCCCTTCTCCCGTTCCCGGAGGAACTGGAAGTTCAGCAAGCCGAGAGAGCTCCTTGCATCAACGAATTTCGGGTCACGGGCCAAGGCCATCTCGAGGAGGGCTGCCGCTTCCTTAAACTTCGACTGCTGCCATTTCGTCATGCCCTGCGAGAAGTCATTCAGCGCCTCCCAGGAGGACGTCGTCACTTGAACAACAGTTTTGTTCGCCTTCTGGATGGAACTCAAGGATTCGCCGAGGTGCGACCTGACCTTCCCGGCCAGCTTGTCGATGGCGTGCAAAAGCACATCCTCACGGCCTCTGGCGGTGACACGAATCCGGTCGACGTGCCGCTCTTTGACGGGATCGATGAGGATGGCTTCGAGTTCATAGGCTTCGCCGGCGCCGAGGATACGCGGCAGGATGAAGGCGCGCACCCCGGCAAAACGGCAGATGTCGTGGCCGACGTTTTCGTCGACCTTTGCGCTCGGATCCATCCGCATGAGCCGCAGGGTTTCGGCAATCTGCGGCCTGTCGAAAATCGCCGCATAAGGGGATTGCTGCAAGTCGGTTTCGATGGCGGTTCGCAAAGCGATATCGAAAACCTTGTCGCCCGTCTGATTATCGACATCCGCCACCATCAGCTTGTCGCGGTTCTCGAAGGCCAACGTCGGCCTGGTGAGCAGCCAGACTGCCGCGGCGATGGCCGCCAGGCTCAGCAGGGACGCGGCGGAGACCACCATCGTTTTGCGGCGGGAACTGCCGAATGACAATCTTCGCAGGGCTGAGCGGCGGCGCTTGGGCAACCCACTCGCAAGACCCCGAAGCGCCTCCGCCATTTCGCGGGCCGCACCGAACCTTTTGGCCGGGTCCTTGGCCAGGGCCTTGCCGATGACGCCTTCGATCTCTGCCGGAAATCCAGGCCGGAGGTCTTTGGCCGGCAGCGGCGGCTCGTTGAGAATCGCGTTGAATACCGCGCGTTCTTTTTCGCCGCGGAACGGCAGCGCGCCCGTCACCAGTTCGTAGAGAACGACTCCGAGGGACCAGATGTCCGTTCGCGCATCGACGTTTTCGCCGCGGACCTGTTCGGGAGACATGTAGGCCACCGTTCCCACGGTCGTGCCCGGGAGGGTCCATTTCATCTGGCCGGCGAGTTTGGCCAGTCCGAAGTCGAGGATTTTCACGGGTCCGGCCGATGCCACAAAGATATTGCCGGGCTTTATGTCGCGATGAACGATGCCCTTCTCGTGAGCTCTGGCCAGACCTTCCGCGGCCTGGGCAACGATGTCGATGACATCCGGGGCGGGGAGGGGCCCGCGCTCGACGGCGTCCTTGAGGCTCTCGCCTTGATAGCAGGCCATGGCGATATACATCTCGCCGGCCTCGGTCTCGCCGATTTCATGGATCGTGCAGATATTGGGATGGTCGAGGCCGGAGGCGGCCTGCGCCTCCTGGACGAAGCGTTCCCGGGCTTCTGGGTTTCGAGTCAGGTCAGGCGGGAGGAACTTCAGAGCGACCGTCCGCTTGAGCTTCAGGTCTTCGGCTTCATAGACGAGGCCCATGCCGCCGCGGCCTATCTCTTTGATAATGCGGAACTTACCAGAAATCGTCTGCCCGATGCGGTCCGGCGCCGTTTCAGCCTTAATCGTCCTCGTCCGGTTATCCCCCATGGCGGCCCTTTTTCCGGTTAGAAGATAACAACAACGGGGGCCGGCGTCAACCGGCAAGATAAGGTGCGGCGACGTCTGCGGTCGGTTGACCCGTTCGCCGACGCTAAGCCCCGGCATTCATGCCGGGGACTCGAGGGGTTGACAACGCTCTCGCGGTTCAACTAGCATGGTTCGTGAGGGGGGCAACATGAAACGCGTCGACATCCTTATCGTCCTTTGTGGGTTGCTGATCGTCTCACTTTCAAACGCCGGGTCATCGCAAACGGACCTGCTCGATCAGGCAAAGCAGCATTTCAGCCCGCTGCCGCTGGTTTTCGAGACGCCCGACAATCCTTTGACTCCGGCAAAAGTTGCGCTTGGCAAGTTGCTCTTCTATGACCCGCGCGTCTCCGCCGATGGGAGCTCCAGCTGCTTTAAATGCCACTGGACCAATCTCTATTTTACCGACGGCTTGAAAACCTCCATCGGCGGCAATTGCCGGCCCGGTCCGAGAAATTCTCCCACGGTTCTAAACGCGGCCGGCGAGATCTCGCAGCACTGGGTTGGAAATCGGAGTTCCGTCGAGGACCAGGCTAAGCATGCTCTGGCGGTTCCCGGATCTTACGGCCATGCGTCGTACGCGGAGGCCGAGAAGCGGATAAGAGAGCTGGGCTATACCAGGCTTTTTCAGGACGCTTTCCCCGGCGGCCAGGATCCCGTAACCGCGGATCACTTCGCTCAAGCCGTGGGCGCCTTTGAAAGGACGTTGTCGACGCCTTCCCGGTTCGACGAGTACCTTAATGGCAACACGAAGGCGCTGACCGCCGCGGAGGCCGAGGGTTTGAAGGCCTTCATGCAAATCGGCTGCGCCGGCTGCCACAACGGCGCGCCCGTCGGAGGCCGGATGTACCAGAAGTTCGGCGTCAAGCAGGCTTACTGGGAGCTCACGAAAAGCGAGAAGCCGGACGAAGGACGGTTCACCGTAACCCAAAACCCCTCAGACCGGTACGTGTTCAAGGTCCCGCCTCTGCGAAACGTCCAAATGACCGCGCCGTATTTTCATGACGGGAGCGTCGCCCGGCTGGAGGACGCCGTAGCCATCATGGCCCGGCTTCAGCTCGGGAAAACGCTTTCCGACGCCCAGGCGGCCTCGATCATCGATTTCCTCGACGTCCTGACCGCCGCGCCTTACGCCGATGCGCTCGTCGTCCCGCTCATCCCGTCCGGACGTTGAAAGGTCGGCGGCCGGTTACTTCCCTTCGATCTCATCGGCGAGCTTGCCCGCGCCGTAGAGCTTCCGCAGCGCCTCGATGATATAGGCGGGATGGACGGCCACGGCCCGGTTGGACTTTTCATCGAAGAAAAATCGCCCGGCCAGGCTCTCAATGTTGCCGTCGAAAATCAGTCCGACGATCGCCGCGTCCTTGTTGATCACGGGTGAGCCGGAATTGCCGCCGATGATGTCGCACGTGCTCACGAAGTTGACCGGCGTCGAGAGATCGAGTTGGCCGACTCCCTTCCAGAACCTGTCCGGGAGCGCCCAGTCTCCGGCCTTGTCGAAGCCCAGCGAGCGGTCGTAGAGCCCGTAAAGGGTGGTCTTATACGGCGCCTGGGTGCCGTTCATTTCATAGCCTGCGACCGTGCCATAGGAAAGCCGCAGCGTAAAGGTCGCGTCCGGATAGAGCGCTTTCCCGTAAGCCGCGAACCGGGCCAGTCCGATCTTTTCGCTGGCCGGCACGAGGACGCTTTCGACGTTGTCCTTGGTCCACTGGATGCTTTCTCGGCTGGCCGGCTCGAGCTTCCGGGCCAGCACGATGAGGGGATCCTTGGAATTCGCGACGGCCTTGTCTCCGCCCTTGATGAGCGCCTGGCGGAAGGGGATATCCGCGAGCTTTGTGCCAGCGATGAGTTCATGGGCCGCTTCAGCCGGGGATTTGTCGCCCAGAACGGTTTTGATGAACGCATCGTCGCGCCCCAATTCCTCAAGCGATAGCTGCAATGTCCCGGTCAGCGTGGACTCCTCGAGATCGGCATAGATCGGTGCTCTGGAAAAGAGGTTGAACCTCAGGCTTTCCAATTCCGCCTCATGAAATCCGCTGAGCCGCTGGGTGTCGGGTTTCTTCGTTTCCGACACATAAAAAACGATCGTCGAAGCATAGCCGGCCAGCCGTGAGCCCATGAGTTGTCGGTAGAATCGCTGCTTGTAGTCTTTTTCCTGGCTCTTGATGGCGCCGGCGATGACCGACCAGGCGCCGCCGAATTCCGCTTTCCAGGCGGGGTTGGCTTCGATTCTCTCGCGGAATTCCTTCTCCTCAACGGCTTTCCGTTGGATCATGGAGGCGTTGAGCAGTCCCTGTTCGTACTCGCCGGTCAGAGCTTTCTTGCTGTTCTCGAGGCCGAAGATCGAGACCAGGGCCCGGCGCTCCTGCTCCTGGCCTTTGGCGGCGTAGCCACGCAGGATGGCGATTCTCTGCTTGATGTACTTCAGGATCATGGGATAGTGATAGTCCCGTTCGAACTCGAGCTCGGCGACGGTGAAAAGCCTGTCGGTGCTGCCGGGATTGCCGGAAACGAAAACGAGCTCGTTGTTCTGGGCCCCGCCGTTCTTCCATGCGAAAAAGTCTTTCGATTGGATCGGCCGGCCGTTTTCATAAATGCGGAAGAAGGCCACATCGAGGTCGTAGCGCGGATAGGTGAAGTTGTCCCAATCTCCACCCCAGTATGCGGCCTGGCGCTCCGGCGCGAAGACCAGCCGGATGTCGGTGTACCTCTTGTAGCGGTAAACCCAGTATTCGCCGCCTTGGTAAAGGCTGATCACATTCGAACGCAGGCCCGTCTGCTTCAGGCTTTCAGCCTCGATCCTGGAGATTTCCGCTTCGCGGGCTTTCAGCGCCTGCTCATTGGACAGGCCCGGCTTGACGGCCGACCGGATTCGTGCGGTCACGTCGTCCGTCGACATGAGCACGTCGACTTCGAGATCGGCGCTTTTCTGCTCCTCGGCCTGAGTCGCCGCGTAGAATCCTGT
This sequence comes from Candidatus Aminicenantota bacterium, assembly GCA_963727095.1. Classification (GTDB taxonomy): domain Bacteria; phylum Acidobacteriota; class Aminicenantia; order Aminicenantales; family Saccharicenantaceae; genus CAVSEQ01. The sequence goes on from CAVSEQ010000002.1 coordinate 402,552, forward strand.
CGCCACGTAGTCGCGTTCGGCCGTCGATATTTTCTGCAGCTGGCCGATGGCGACATGGTGGTTCGTCATGACGAGGCCGTTCGGGCTGACGAACGATCCTGAGCCTCCGTCATTGAACCTGACGCTGGACAGCCGCACATGGTCGAGCCACTCCTTGGACGGGGTAAAGCCGTATTTTTGCTGGAGGATCTTGGTCGGCGGATTGTCGAACGTCCACATGCCGTCGTCGGATGGTTTGGCCGCGGACATTCCGGCGCACAGCGCGCAAATCAGCGCCGCTGCGAAGAACCGGCCGACTTGTTTCGTGGTCTTCATTCAGAGCCTCCTTGTGATCGCGGAGATTGCGGGGAAAGCGCCTGTCATTATAAGCCTTTTCGTACGCCGATTCGCAAATAATCCTCTCTCTTCAGATGTGTGGCGCCTTCTTGGTCTGATTCAGCGTTTGCGTCGTGCGCTTTGCGGCGGGCGCGGCACAAATTATGGCAGCACCCCGGGCAGGAAGCCGGTCTTAAAAGCTTGCCCGAGGTCGAGCGAAGGCTATTCGCTTCTCTTTAGTGCCGCCAGCCTGTATACGGCTGGGGCGGATAAAGCGCCAGGAGCTTCGTGATGATCTTCCTCAGGTCGTCTTCGCTGATCGAGGAGGACCTGTCATATTCCGGCATGGCCTGATCCGCAACACCCCTCCAGACCATCTCTTTCTTCTTGGCATCGACAAAGTCAAGGACGAGGGTGCCTTGCTGGTAGGCGTAATAATCATAGGGGCCCAAATACGGCCAGCGATAGGCCCAAAAGCGCCCGTAGTAGTAACCCCAATCCGCGATATCGTACCTCTCTTTGAAGCTGACATAATAATTGATGACGATGTCGGGATTTACGGACGATTGGGTCATCCCTTTGGCTGTCAGAATTTGGGCCGTGATGTCCTGGATGCGCTTGGCGAGAAACGGGCTAGATTCTATGGCCTGCCGGGCGGTCGGCGGCATTTTGTCAGGCTTCGGCATCCAATCAAAAGTCTTATACGATGGAAAGTTGGCATGCCGGTCGTAATCCTCGCTGACGTAGATCGGTGCTACGCAGCTCATGAACAACACGACGGATGTCAGGACCGCGAAATAAATTAGCTTTTTCATGTCACCCCCTTGACCAATTCCATTCTAGTCCGGCGGCGCGAAACTTTCAAATTCCGACAGGACGAAGAAGGATTAAGAAGGGGCCAGGTCTACTTTCTGCTAAAAAGTGGCAAAAAGTAGACCTGGCCCCTTCTTTAGGCAACCGTTGACGCTGGCCGGCCGCCGTGCGATAATGCGACCCTGAGTCCGGACATGAAGAAGTCGATTGCCGTTTTGTTTCTAATGGTTTTTGCGGGGTTGAGTCTGTATTACTTTTTTGCCGAAGACTTCTGCCCGGTCCATAATACGCTGCCCACGGGGACCTTCACTCATTGCCATCGTGGTCCCGCCTCGATATGCCTGTGCTTTTGGAGCACGCTTTTTTCGCCGGCTTCAATCGACTTCGGCGTCGCCCAAGATGTCGAACGTCTTTCGCCGGATGCCCTGGTCGGCGGTCCCGTGACTCTTTTTAGCGCCGATATCGGCCACCCTCCCAAGTCTTTCCCTGCCTGAATTTCCGAATCCCGGAAAACCGCAACGCGGGCTCTCTAGGAACGTGACTGCCGCGGCTGGTGAGGCCGCGCGACTCTCCTTGTCCTAGGAACCATGCGCCGCGCGTGGGGTTCAAGGCACCGCCCATTCTGCCTTCCCTGTGTTGTGTGACGAAGGAGGAAAGACATGGCTCGAGGAAAGCCGCCGACGTTAAAAGAACTGAGGAGCGCAAGCAGGGGCGCATCGCCCTGCCGAATTACGGCCGTCGCAGCCCACGCGGCCATCGCTCTCATACTGCTCGTTCTTGCCGTTCCCGCGGTCAGGGCGCAAGAACAGCCGATCACACTCGACGAGGCCGTCGCCCGGGCCTTGAGTCATCATCCTGCGGTGCTTCAGGCCCGTCATGAGATCGATGCCGCCATGGGACGGCGCCTCCAGCTCGAGGCGGTCCCCAATCCCGAACTGAGCTTCGAAGCCGCCGGGCTGCCTCTCTGGAAGTCGAACGGCGAGAAAGAGTTCAGCCTCGGGCTGAGCCAAGTCATCGAGTTCCCAGGCAAACGGGCCGTCCGCACGGAAATCGGCCGTTCCGGCGAGGGTCGGGCGCAGCTCGATCTCGAGCGAATCCAGAACGTCGTCAGAGGCCGCGTCGAGCGGGCCTATTTCCGGGCCGCTTATGCCCAACGAAGAATCGAGGACTTGGAATCGATGCTGAGGACCTTGAGGGAATACGCGGACCTCGCCGCCGAACGTTACAGGAGCGGCCAGGTTCCGTACCTCGATGTCATCCGCGGCAGGCTCGAGTCGCTGCGCCTCCAAAACGAACTTGTCGAGGCCCGGCGTGACCTCAAGGACAAGACGATGGCTGTCAACCTCCTTATGGGGGCTTCCGCCTTCGAACCGCTGAGATTTGCTACAGAGATCGCTTATGTTCCCGTGGCCCAGAGTCTGGCTGACCTTCGGTCGACGGCCCTGTCCGGCTCAGCCGTTCGCGTGGCGTCGTCTGTCGAGAAACAGGCCGCGCTGACTCTCGACTTGGCGAAGAAGTCCGGGCTTCCCGACTTTTCGGTCGGCCTTTTCCTGCCGAGCAAACGGCTTGGGGCCTGGGGCGTGGGATTCGGGCTGACGCTTCCCCTTCGCCGCAATGAGTTCCGCGGAGCCGCCATGGAGGCCGAGGCCGCCTCCCGGCAGGCGGCCGTCGCGTCCGAAGGGACGGCCCGGCGGGTCCTCTTCGTCCTCGAGAAATCGTACGCCGACGCGCTGGCCCTCGAAGAGCAAATCGGGCTCTTCCGCGATTCGCTGCTTCGCGACGTCGAGGAATCACTTAAAGCCAGCCTGACGAACTATCAATTCGGCAAATCGGACGCGCTCGGCGTCTTGGATATCGTCCGGAGTCTGAAAGAAAGCCGCGCCGAATTCCTGCGGGCCCTCTTGAACCACACGCTGGCGCTCATCGATATCGCCACGGCTGGGGACGATGAAGCGATCGAGGTCGAAAATGTCGAATATTAGGGAATTGAATATCATGAAAAGAATATCGGGAACACTGCTCATCCTGGCCGGATTGTCGCTCGCCGTTTTCCCGGCCTGCACCCGGAAGCCCGGGGCAGGCGAGGGACCGAAAGCGGAGGAAAAGGTCGCGGAAGGGACCGTGACCCTGAGCACGGATGCCGCCAAGACGGCCGGTATCCAAATCGAAGAGGTCCGGCTGCGGACGTTTTACCCTTCGGTCAAAGTTTCAGGGACTGTGGCGCTCAATCAGAAAAAGTATGTCCGGGTGACTCCACGCGTGGCCGGACGGGTGGAGAAGGTTTTCGCGTTCGAGGGCGACCGGGTCAGGGCCGGACAGGACCTTTACTGGCTTTATAGTCCCGATCTGTTGGCCGCCCAATCCGACTATCTTCAGATCTTGTCACGGGCTCCAGAGGCCGGAAAAAATCCCGCCTCGGAGGATGAGAAACTCCACGAAAGTCTTCTCCAATCCACGGAGGCGCGGCTCAGGCTTATGGGTTTCGAAGATGCCGACCTGGCCTCTCTGCGGTCCAACCGGCGGGCCCTGCCCGTCGTGGCCATCCGTGCGCCGTTCGCGGGCACCGTTCTCGAAGCGGCGGGAACGGCCGGCAGCGCCGTGGAGTTGGGCGCGCCGCTCTGTGCCATCGCCGACTTGACCTCGCTCTGGGTCCATGTCCATATCTTCGAAAAAGACCTCTCTGCCGTGGCTCCCGGCGCCCGCGCCGAACTCACGGTGGCGGGTTATCCCGGACAGACTTTTGAAGGCATGTTGACGATGGTGGGCTCGATCATGGACGAGGCGACCCGAACGGTCACCGGCCGCGTCGAGGCGGCCAACCCGGCCGGGAAGCTTAAGCCGGGCATGTTCGCCGAGGTCCGGATCATCTCGCGCGAGCCGGTCTCCGTGCTGGCGGTTCCCGAACAGGCCGTGCGTACGATCGCCGGCAAGACCGTGGTTTTCGTGCCCGCTCCGGGCAGCACATATATCCGCCGGGACGTCGAAACCGGCAGGACGCTTGACGGGTACGTGGAGATTCTCAAAGGACTCAAGGAGGGCGACCGAGTGACGACCGGCGGCAGCTTCGACATCAAGGCCGAGATGCTCAAGGGCACGCTCGAAGGAGAGAAGTGATGATCGAAAAAATCATTGCCTTCTCTCTCAGGCAGAGGGCATTGGTCCTGATCGTTCTCGTGCTGCTCGTCGGCGTCGGGGTCTATTCATTTCTGAACCTCCCGATCGACGCCTTCCCCGACGTCACCAACATCCAGGTCGAAGTGGTGTGCACCGCTCCCGGGCTTTCTCCCTTGGAGATCGAAAAATTCGTCACCTACCCGATCGAAATGGCCATGCGCGGCCTGCCCGGACTCGACGTCATGCGCTCGGTCACGAAGTATGGGATTTCCGTCGTCACCCTAGTCTTCGCGGACAAAGTCGACATCTATTTCGCCAGGCAACTCGTCTTTCAGCGCCTTGCCGAAGCCAAGGACTCCATGCCCGAAGGCGTCCAAACCGAAATGGGGCCGGTGGCGACGGCCATGGGCGAAATCTACCAGTACACCCTCGAAGGGCCGGAGCCGTCCGATGAGGCCGGCCGCATCGCCCGTCTCACCGAGCTCCGGACGCTTCAGGACTGGGTCATCACACCGCAGCTAAAGTCCGTGCCCGGCGTGAGCGAGATCAATTCCTTCGGCGGCTACATCCGCCAGTTTCAGGTCATCATGGACTTGGACAAGCTGCTCAAGTACGAGATCAGCCCCAACGATGTTTATGAAGCAATTAAAAGGAATAATCAGAATGTCGGCGGCGGATTTCTCGACAGGCATTCCGAGCAATTTCTCATCCGCGGCATCGGACTGATCCGGTCGGTCGCCGATATCGAGAAGATCGTCCTCAAGTCCTCGAAAGGCGTCCCCGTGATCGTTGCGGATGTGGCCGAGGTCAAGATGGATCACGCCGTCCGGCAGGGGGCGGCCCTCAAGGACGGCAAGAAGGAATGCGTCGGCGGCGTGGTCATGCTGCTCCGTGGCGCCAACAGCCGCAACGTGGTCGCGCTCGTCGAAGCCAAGGTGGCGGAGATTAACGACTCCAACCTCCTGCCGCCCGGCGTCAAGATCGAGCCCTACTACAAGCGGTCCGACATCATTATCAAGAGCATCGACACGGTGACGGGCGCTCTGGCGGTCGGCTCCATCCTGGTCATCATCATCCTCTTCCTTTTTCTGCGGAGCATCCGCGGCGCTTTCATCGTCATTTTGGCCCTGCCGCTGTCGGCGCTGCTGACGTTCACCGTCATGAAGAGCGCCGGGCTGACGGCGAACCTCATCTCGCTCGGGGGGTTGGCGATCTGCATAGGCATGATCATCGACGCGACGATCATTCAGGTGGAGAATGTCCAGCGGCATCTGAGTGTGGCGGGGAAGGGAAAATCCACCATTCACGACGTGTTCACGGCCGTCATCGAAGTCCGTAAGCCGAGTATCTTCGGCGAACTCATCATCGCGCTGACCTTCCTTCCGATCGTTTCCCTCCAGGGATACGAGGGGAAGATGTTCACGCCTCTGGCTTTCACTGTGGCCATCGCCCTGCTCGCGTCGCTCCTCCTCTCCATCTTCGTCATTCCCGTCCTTTGTTCACTCCTCCTCAAACCCGGCCACGAAAAGGAGAGTTTCCTGCTGCGTGCGGCCAAGCGGGTCTACTTGCCCGTACTCCGGTTCGGCCTCAAGCGGAAAGTCGTGGTCATCGGCGCGGCCGTCCTGATGCTGGCGGCGGCAGTGGCCGTCATCCCGAGCCTGGGGACGGAATTCCTGCCGGTCATGGACGAGGGCGCCTTCGACATGGATTTCCAGCTCCTGCCCGGCGTCTCGCTCGATAAGGCTCTGGCCGTATCCAAGCTTGTCGAGCAGAAGGTGATGGCCTTCCCGGAAATGGCCACTATCGTCGGCAAGACCGGACAGACCGGCATCGCCATCGAGGCCCGAGGCGTCGATAAGACGGGCTATGTCGGCGCCCTCCAGCCGCGCTCGCAGTGGAAGAACGCGAAGACGAGCGCCGAGCTCATGGAGAAGATGCGCCTGGCCGTGGCCGATGTGCCGGGCATGGTCATCTCATTCAGCCAGCCCATCCAGTGCCGCATCAACGAGCTCATGGAGGGGACGCGGGCCCAGGTTCTGGTCAAGGTCTTCGGCGACGACATGGACGGGCTCAAGTCCACGGCCGAGGCTGTGGCCGGAGTCCTTGGGGGCATTCAGGGCGCTAAGGATATTCTCGTCGAGCAGATCTCCGGGCAGCCGTACATCGCGATCACCGTGGACCGCGCCAAGATCGCCCGGTTCGGGATCAACGTGCGCGACGTCCTCAGCGTCATCGAAATCGCGGTCGAGGGGAAAGCCGCCAGTCTTATGTACGAGGAAAGCAAGTTCTTCGACGTCGTGACGAGGTTCGCGGAGGACCATCGCGACTCCATCGACGCGCTGAAGTCCATCCTCATCGACGCGCCCGGAGGATACCGGGTGCCGCTCGGGGACCTGGCCTCGGTCGAGGCGCTGGAGGGTCCCGCTCAGATCAGCCGGGAGAACGGGCAGAGGCGGATTGGGATCGAACTCAACGTGGCCGGCCGGGACATCGGCGGTTTTGTCGAAGAAGCCCGGGCTAAGGTCAAACGGCAGGTGCCGCTCGCAGGCGGAACCACTATCAGCTGGGGCGGTCAGTTCCAGAACCAGCAGAGGGCCATGGCCAGGCTCATGGTGATCACGCCGGCGGTCATCGCGCTGATTTTCTTTCTGCTGCTCGTGACCTTCGACTCGGCCAAGCTGGCACTCCTCGTCATACTGAACCTGCCGTTCGCGCTGATCGGAGGCGTTTTCGCCCTCCTTATCTCGGGGCTTTATCTCTCGGTTCCGGCCTCGGTCGGGTTCATCGTTCTGTTCGGGGTGGCGGTGCTCAATGGCGTGGTCCTTGTCTCGTATATTTCGCAACTGCAGGACTGCGGCATGCCGGTCGAGCAGGCGGTTCTGAAGGGGACGGAGACGCGGCTGCGGCCGGTGCTCATGACGGCTTCGATCGCGATCTTCAGCCTCATCCCGATGCTGTTTGCGACGGGGCCCGGCTCGGAGATCCAGAAGCCGCTGGCTGTAGTCGTGGTGGGCGGGCTAATTTCGTCGACGCTGCTCACGCTTGTGGTGCTTCCGGTGCTCTACGGATTTTTCAGGAAGGGGCCGGAGACGGAGATTCCCGAATCGGAGCTCGAAGTCGCGACGGGGGAGAGATGCAAGGCGGAATGAACTCGGCACAGCAACTTCGCTCAAAGATCGGCTTGAAAACCTCACTTCGGAGGAGGTACATTGATGGTGGATAGATAAGGTCAATCTGCAGCGCCTATGTCAACCATAAAGGAACGCCTATGAAGCGCATCAGCCTTGTTCTATTTCTTGTTTTATCCCTGGCGGTCCTTGGCTACTCGATGACCTATTACGTCAATAGTGCCGCCGATGCCGGCGGGGACGGGACGACCTGGGCCCTGACCGGGGCGCACAGGGCCTTCAAGACTATCGCTCAAGTCAACGCGGCTTCATTTTCCCCGGGGGATTCTGTTCTTTTTAACCGGGGCGATATTTGGCGGGAACAGCTTACGATACCCTCCAGCGGTTCGGCGGGACGCCCCATTACGTTCGGGGCTTATGGGACGGGGGCGCTGCCGATACTCAACGGTTCTGATGTTGTTTCAACATGGACGGCGGTGTCGGGCGGGGCGCCCAACCTTTGGAAAGCAACCGAGGCGAAGGCGGTGGGTCATTTGATTTTCAACGCCAACATTTGGGGGGTCAGAAGGAAAGACATCACGCAATTGTCTGCGGAGTACCAATGGGCGCTTCAGGGTGGCCAGCTCTACTGCTACGCCGACACGAATCCGGGCTCCCGCTACGCCTCGATTGAGGCAAGCACCAGGGCGCACTGTATTTATATGAACTCCAAGTCCCATATCACCATCACCGGCCTCATGCTCGTCAACGCCAAGACCCATAACTTCCAAAGCTATGACGCATCGAATTACTTGATGGTGGATGGGATCACGACGGCCTACGCGTGCCAATGCGGCATCCAGGTCGGCTCGACGACTGCCAAGGACGCCTATGCAGGAATCATCATAAAAAACAATACGACCTACATGAACGGGCAGAGAGGGATCATAACCTGTAACTACGCCTCCGGCACAATCATTGAGGGCAACAACAGCACCTATGACGGGATCAACCCGGACGAGCCATACACAGCAGGAATTGAATGTATTCCCATCGCTGCCGACCCCGATGCTAATGATAGCCCACTCATTCAAAACAACACGGTGATGTACGCCGGATACTACAACAACAACGGGGGCACATATTTCGCCTCCACCAACAACGGCGGCGGCCACGGGATATGGTTCGATACGATCACGCATGGGGGGGTCATCCGGTACAACCTTGTCGCGCACTGCAGACGGTGCGGCATCCACCTGGAAAAGAACGTCGGTTCTCAATGTTATTACAACATCGTCTACGACACCAACGGCACATCGACCAGCAGAGGTATCTGGATTTCCAATACGGACGACGCGAGCCGGACCTGTGACGGCAACAAGGTTTATAACAACGTCTGTTACAACAATAAGATCGGCATCGGTCTGAGTTGCGGAAATTACGGCTTGGTTATCACCAATAACCAGATCATAAACAATATCAGCGTCGGGAATTCTTCGATGAACCTGCACTGCGACCACGGGGCCGACAATGACGGCGTGCACGGCATCGGGAACCTCTACACCTACAACTGTTTAGGAGTTGCCTTCACCGGGTTCATAGGCTGGGGAACCAGGGCGTATAAATCCACCTACGCCGAGTGGGAGACGGCCTACGGAGGCACGACCCATTCCGTTCAGGCCGATCCCCAGTTCTTGAATACAATCGCCGGAGGCGAAAACTTCCGGCTTCAGCCAACCTCTCCATGCACCAACGCCGGAATCGATGTCGGTCTCACTCGTGATTATGTCGGGACAACTGTTCCGAGAGGCGCCGCCCCGGATGTCGGAGCATATGAACATGCCGGACTTGTCATCCCCTTAGTCCTCCCGCTCAATTTGGATTGGAAGTTGATCAGCGCTCATCCGGCCCGCCGCAGATAAAAGGAGCCGCCGGCAAGCTTGAAGTTTGGATCCAGCGGAAGTTCGCGAACAGCGTTAAGCACAGGCTCGGATTGTCGCGCCAGCAAGTGAACCGGCAGATAAACTTCAAAAGCGGAGTTGAACATCAGGAAGCACTCGAGCAAGTACTGCTCATTCCAAAATCGGCGTTCCTTCACTATCCAGTCTTTCGGATATTCGTAATAACTGTGCTCCGCCTGTCCGGTATTCGGAATGATCTCATAGAAGTGGTCTGCGGTAAGGTGAAGCCCTACTTTTTCAAGGGGCCAAAAAAAGTACTTGCGTACCAGGTGCCTTTGCACCGAATTCTTCTCGTGCAGGGCCTTGAATAGTCTCTCTTTGAATGCCATGGTATTTTCTCCTCCTGAATGCTCAGTCCCGAAACATACGCCCCTTTTTTGCGCTTGCAGCAGGTCGCTACTTATGGAGGTATCAATAGTTGCCGAATCGTAATATCAAGGATTTTCTGCTTCTTGACCCGTTCGCCGACGCTAAGCCCCGCCTTTCAATCCCCTTCGCGGGACGGAGGAATAGCGAACCCCCCGCTTCGGGGACAGGCGCTCCAAAGCCTGCAAAAGTTGGATCCCACGGACGTCATCACGAGGCTGCCCTCGGCAGCCTCGTGATGGCTGCGGGGGTTGAGGCCAACAGGATCCCCCGGCTGTCAGCTTGTGGAGCTTCAGGGCGGGGACAAGAAGCGAGGCTCAGGGTTAACCCCGAACAAGCCCCGGCATTCATGCCGGGGACTCGAGGGGTTGACTTCGTTTTATAGCATGAAATATGATTTTATCACGATGGGGAGCGACTTCTCCTGCGATAAAGGACGGGGAGTGCGGAAGATAGTTCTCGCCGGGTCAGCGAGCGCGATTTTGTACCTCGTCCTCCATCTATCCCAACGCGGCATTTTTCTTGAAGGCTTTCATCACAGTATTGCCGCAGCTAATAAGCTAGGAGATTCGGGCATTCGCGCGACCCTTCCAATGCAAATCATTGGCTATTACGCCGCGATTGTTGGCCTCTTTGCGGCATATTTTTGGGTCATTAAGCTCTGCCAACGAGGTGATCTCGATAACAGGCAAGTACGCAACCTTGCTTTGTTTATTCCGGTTCTGATCAACCTTGGATTTCTGTTGGTACGGCCTAATCTTTCGATCGATCTTTACACTTATATCGCACAGGGTTATCTTGGCACAATTCCGGGCCAGAACCCGTATTCAGTGGAAGCCAAAAGCGTATTCGACACTCCCCTGGGACTGCAACTCGTTGAATATGGTTGGCGACCCGTGCATGGCATCTCTCCCTATGGGGCGCTATGGACCCAGCTGGAGATAGCCATAATCAGGATGACGGGAAATATTTCGATTGCGATCTTGGTAATAAAAGCTCTGGTTGTGACGGCTAGTCTCACTTCGGCTGTTATCATCTGGAAGATTCTGGGACGAATCTGTCCAACAGCCCAGTTTCTCGGGACGCTGGTTTATTTGTGGAATCCATTGATCACCGTTGAATTTGCCGCTGAAGGACATAATGACGCATTGATGATCATGTTTGTCCTCGCGGCCGTGCTGTTCTGTGTCGCCCGGCGCCCGGTTTTATCAATCATTGCGATTCTATTGGGAGTATTCACCAAGTATCTCCCTCTCATCTTCATGCCGGCCCAGGCGCTCTTTTTATGGCGAGGATGGCGTAATTGGAAGCGATTTGCTTTCGAAATGACATTGGGATTAGCCATTGGGATCGGCATTGCCCTTTTGCTTTACAGCCCGCTGTGGCTGGGAGTTAACACCTTTAACGGGGTCTTTTTGAATGCACGGTTGAGCAGCCCGACATCACCTGCAGGCATTCTCTCCTGGCTTCTTAAGCAACTCATTTCAAAGGAAAAAGCCGGGCAGATATCGGGCGGAATAATCGGTGTCCTTTATGCGATTCTCGTGTTGGCTCTAAGTTTTTCTTTGCGCGACAAATCAAGATTAAGAGAGTTGTTTGCCTACATCGCATTGAGCTATGTGCTCATAGCCGCTTCGATTTATTGGCCTTGGTATGCTTGCCTTCCCTTCGCGCTCCTGGCCCTTTCGCCCTCTGGCATCTCCCTCACTATGGCACTTGTCTTATCTTTCAGCTCGCGATTAGCTGCTCCTCTTGATGCCCTTGGCCAGACTGGCATCCTGTCGTATAAGGTCGTATATAGAATGCAGAGCACGCTGGGAATGACACTGCCCTTGATGATATTTATGGTCTTGCTTTGGCGGGGACGGCGAAAAGTTCTGCCCGCATGTGACCTGCCCCCGCTCAATGTGCCACCCCTCGAGTGAGAGTTTCAATCTAGTACCCTCGCGACGCGCGTGCAGAAATTGACTTCAGGGGAGTGCGCCTAGCGCCAGCAACTGGCGGTGTTAACCGAAGTCTAACCCGTGCCTTAGGCCGGAATCTCTACTATTCGGATTGGTTGCCAGGGGGACGGGGCCAGGCTCGGAGATCCAGAAGCCGCCGGCCGTGGTCGGGGTTGGAGGGCTAATCTCACACTCGATTTGATTTTTAGCCTGGCCCGCTGGTATTATGAGAGCGGAAGCGTGAGTCAAGACTAAGCAACGGCCGGCGTGGTCTTTGCATATTCGGGGGAAGATGACGTCAAGGTGACCTCGTGGGAAATGGGCTAACGTGCGAGATTTCCAAAAAGATCAGTGATCCTGAATGGGATGCGTTTGTCGCCGGTGTCCCCAGGGGAGATCATTGGCAATCCAGCCATTGGGCGGCCTTTAAAGCGTCATTTGGCTGGTCACCGACACGGATCATAATATGGAAGGGAATCCATATTGTCGCGGGGTGCCAATTCCTTATGCGTCGAGTGCTCGGCGCGATAAAAATCGCCTACGTGGTTCAAGGGCCGGTTCTCTCGAGCAATGAACTCGAGCCCTTTGAAATGGTACTGGATCAGTTGGTCCGGTTGATCCGAGCCGCCAGGATAAGCTATCTCGCCATGCTGCCCGCTTACAATTGTCGAGAAGTCGATGTCCTAAGAAAATATGGCTTCCAGGCCAGCCGATTGCTGGGAGAGCAGCGGGCGACCCTGATCATAGACCTGACCCAGGATTTGGGCATCTTGCTGCGGCAAATGAGAAGGACAACTCGCAACAACATCATTCTCGCTCACGACCAGGGAGTCCGCATTCGGGAGGGAACATACGCCGATTTGGCAGTTTTTCACCAATTGCTGGGGTCGACGTATCGGCGGCATGGATCAAGGCTTGAGTCTCGAGAGTATTGTCAGGGCTTATGGGAGCACCTGAAGCCCTCAGGACATCTTCGAATGTTCCTGGCTGAGGATAGCGGTGAAGCCTTGTCCGGACTATTGGCCGTTCCCTTTGGCGATTCGGTGGTCATGAAGCGGTTCGGGTGGAGCGGCGGAAAAAGACAGCTTCGCCCGAACGATCTGTTGATTTGGAGGGCCATCGAATGGTCAAAAGAGAACGGTTTCCAGAATTTTGATCTCGATGGGATCCACATATCGGCGGCGCGTGCGTTGCTGGCGGGCCAATCTCTCCCCGAATCCGAGAAGTCAACAACCACCAGGTTTAAACTCGGGTTTGGAGGGTCCATTATCTTGCTTCCAGCGGGATGCGAATACATTTCAAACGACATTCTGCGCATGGTGTTCAGCAAGTTTGTCATGATGCTGGGGCGCGACAATATGACGCAGATGATCCGGCGCATTCCCCCCGCGAGAATGATGAGAAAAGCGGGATAAGGCGTTCCGGATAGGCTGTCAGCATAAAAGACGCCCACACCTGTTTTGGCTCGAAGGCCTAGGTCCGCAGACGGCGATTTCCCGTTCTTGACATCCCATCCCGTTTAAGGTAAAAAATAGTCGTCAAGTTTGTTTCTGAGAGGATAAGGAAGTGGTGGGGATGACTGACTTCTTTGCATTGTTTTCTTTTTCTCCATTGATCACGCCCCCATATGCAGAGTCCCTTGAATCTCCAAGGATTTCTTGCCTGATTTCGCCGACCGAGTCCAATCCATTTCGGCTGGATGGATAAACTTTAGGATTCAGACTTGGAAACCAGGGAGAACGCTTTTCCCGCCAGGGGCGGTAGCCTGTCCGGAAACGATTCAGCCGGAGATCCATATGGCTAAAAAACGATGAAAATCTGCGCTGTCGGAACAGGGTATGTCGGCCTGGTCACCGGCGTCTGCCTTGCGGAGATCGGACATAATGTTATTTGCGTCGACAATGACCAATCTAAGGTAGAGAAGCTCCAGAAGGGGATCTGCCCCATATTTGAGCCGGGGCTCGGCGATTTCCTGGCCAAAAACGTGGGAATGGGAAGGATTCATTTTACCGCGAACATACAGCGCGCCGTCGAGACCAGCAAAGTCATCTTCATATCCGTCGGCACGCCCGCCGGCGCCAACGGGCATCCCGACCTCAGCAGCGTCGAGGCCGTCGCCTGCGACATCGGCAAGTTCATCAACGGCGAGAAGATCATCGTCAACAAGAGCACGGTGCCGATCGGGTCCGGCGATTGGGTTTCCATGATGGTCTCGGAGAGCATGGAAAAAAATAAGGTCAAAAAGACCATTCGATTTTGGCTCGCTTCAAATCCCGAATTCCTGAGGGAGGGCAGCGCCGTCAACGACACCTTTTTTCCCGACCGCATCATTTTAGGCTCCTCATCCGAAGGGGCGATAAACAAACTGCGCGAGGTTTATAAGCCGATTATCGAACAAAGCTTTGATTGGCCGTCGAACCTGCCGCGGCTGATACCCAAAGGAAGGAATGTGCCGTTGCTCGTCACCGACCTCACAAGTGCGGAATTGATTAAATATGCCGCCAATTGTTTTCTGGCCGGCAAGATCTCCTTTATCAATGAAATCGCCCACATTTGCGAGAAAGTCGGGGCGGACATTTTCAAGGTGGCTGAGGGCATAGGACTGGACAGCCGCATCGGCCCTAAGTTTCTCAGCGCCGGCATCGGCTGGGGAGGATCCTGTTTTCGAAAGGACATTTCGGCTCTCTCCTCCATTGCCAATGAATATGGGATTACCCCTCAAATTCTCGATGCCATCATCAGCGTCAATAAGGAACAACGACAGAAAGTGATCAAGAAGGTCCAGGACGAGTTGAAAATCGTCAAGGGAAGAACCATCGCCGTTCTGGGCATCGCGTATAAGCCGAACACGGATGATACCCGGGACGCCCCTGCGATCGCCATTATGAACAACCTCGTCGACATGGGAGCGAAAATCAAGGCCCATGATCCGGTCGTCAAAGATCGGCCCGGAACGTTGAGCGAGAAAGTGAAAATGTGCGCCGATCTGTACGAAACTCTGGAAGGCGCCGATTTGATGATTTTGGCGACAGAGTGGGATGAGTACCTGAACTTGGATTTCAGCAGAATCAAGAAGATGATGGCGCACCCGATTATCATCGATGGGAGAAATGTTCTCAAAAGAGAGAAACTGAAACGAATGGGCTTTAAGTATTTCGGTATAGGAAGATAAATCGAAAAGGGCCTCATCATGCTGCGCAAAAAAACCGCATTGGTCACCGGCGGTGCGGGATTCATCGGCAGCCATCTGTGCGATGATTTGATCGGAAAGGGTTTCCGGGTTATCTGCCTGGACAACCTCGTGACGGGATCGCTCAAGAACATCCAGCACATTCGATCCGGCGACTTTAGTTTTATCAAACATGATATGACCAAAAAAGTCATGATAAAGGCGAAATTAGACCATATTTATCATTTCGCGTCCCCCGCCAGCCCGATACACTATCTCGAGCTTCCCATAGAAACACTGAAGGCCGGCGCTCTTGGAACCGCCAACGCTCTCGAGCTGACAAAAGCGAATGCGGCGAGGATGATCTTAGCTTCCACGTCAGAGGTTTATGGCGATCCGAAGGTCCACCCTCAGACAGAAGACTATTGGGGCAACGTCAACCCCGTCGGGCCGCGAAGTGTTTATGACGAAGCGAAGAGATTTGCGGAAGCCCTCACGATGGCCTACCAGAGGAAACACGGTCTTCGTACGCATATTGTCAGAATATTCAATACATACGGGCCGAGGATGAGAAGAAAGGATGGGCGGGCCATCCCGGAGTTCATAGGCCAGGCGCTTGAAGGGAAAGATATCACGGTCTATGGCGACGGCAAACAAACGAGGAGCTTTTGCTACGTCGATGATCTGGTGAACGGCATAACGAAACTCATTGAATCTGATTATCCTTTGCCTATGAACATCGGCAACCCCAATGAACTGACGATCTTGGAACTCGCAAAAAGGATCCGCGCTTTGACGAAAAAGGAGTGCAGGATTGTTCATCGGGAGCTCCCCGTGGATGATCCGCTCATAAGAAAGCCGGATATTGCCAAGGCCAAAAAGTTATTGAAATGGATGCCCCGTATCGACTTAAATAAGGGGCTGACAAAAACGATCCGGTGGTTCAAGGAAGACGAACATCTTCATTGGTGATCGTGGTGTCGTTTCGTTCGCCAATAAAAAAAGGTCAGGGTGAATACTAAGCTCGGAAAACTCATCCGGGAAGTGCAGTTCAATTCTCCCTTCAGGAGATATTCGTTTCCGAGATTTCTTTATAATTTTTCAGCGCCGCAAGTATGCTTTCTCTGCCAATGTCTTGAAGATACGAGAGATATTGACGGATCGATTGCTGAGATCGGCTGCGGCAACGGATCAACAACTGTCTTCCTTAACAAATACATGGACGCGCAAAATATCGAGAAAATTTACTATGCCATTGATACCTTCTCGGGTTTCGTGCCTGACGATATTGAATTTGAAACTGCCCATCGGGCGAAATCGAAAGCTGATTTACTTTCCGCGTTTTCAATGAACAAAAAGAAGTGGTTTGACCGCACGATGCGCCAGAACGACATCGGTCGGGTGCGTTCTATTGAGGCGGACGTCAATCGATATGATTTGACAACGCTTGGCCCCCTCTCCTTCGCGCTATTGGATGTTGATTTGTATCGGCCTACGGCGAAGGGCCTGAAAGAATTGTATAAAATTCTTCTTCCAGGCGGGATGATTGTCGTCGATGACTGCGATCCAACGAATGCCCTCTGGGACGGAGCAGATCAGGCCTATAAGGAATTTATGACAGTAATAAATCAGTCACCTGAAGTCGTTCATGGGAAATTGGGAATATTAAGAAAAACGTATTAGTCGCCTTTAGCATGGATTCGCGGGATTACCTGAGGACCTCGCCCGGCCCGGCATCACCGTGGATCACACGAACATAGTTCGCCGCCGCCCTTGCGCCAATGGCGTCCCAGCCCAGGTTCGCCAGCGCGTATTCGCGGCCGCGCATTCCGTACGCCGGCCAGTGCGCCTTCGCGCCGGCAGCCGCGTCGAGTCCCTGCGCCAGACCTTCCGCCGTAGCGGGCACGATCCAGCCGGCGTTCGCGGCCCGGACATGTTCGGCCGCGCCGACCTCCTGGGTGACGAGGACAGGCGTCGCGTTGAGCATCGCTTCCAGTGCCACGAAGCCGAATCCCTCCGTACGGGACGGCAGAACGAGCAAATCGTAGGGACTCAGGATTTCGTGCGCGGGCCGTTGGTAGTCGGCTCCGAGAAATCGGACCGTTGCGCTGAGGCCGAGGTCGTTGACAAGGTGTTGCAGGGCGGCCAGGTCGCCCCAATCCGGTCCCACGAAGTCGAGGATTACGTCGAGGCCTCGGCGGCGAACTTTTTCCAGCGCGCCAATCAGCAGGTCCAGCCCCTTCACATGCTTTTCGATTCTTCCGAGAAACAGCAGCCGCATTGTCTCGCTGGGCTCCGGACGGAGGGGTTTTTCGGGCACGTCCTTCGGATCGAAGCCGTTCGGCACGATGATCACAGGTTTTTGAATCCCCAAAGCGCGGAGGAAACCCACGTCGTTGGTTGTGGGCACCTGGATGGCCGCGGCATGCCGCACGTCGAAGGACTCGAGCGGCCAGTAGAGCGTTTTTCGCAACCGGTTCTTGCGCAGCAGCGCCGGATGATACGCTCCGTGGAGACAGAGCAAGTAGCGTGCGCCGGCCCGCCGCAGGCACCAAACCGTCAGCGGCAGGAATGGGTTGAACATCCCGTGGATGCCGACGAGGTCGTAGTCGCATGCGTGTGCCGCGATGTATTTCCTCAAATCACGGCTTGGAATCCAGCTCGGCCCGCGAGGCGGCGTGAATCTCCTCAGTTGCGCCTTGTGGCGCGGGTCGGTGATCAGGCAGTCCTGGTAGGTCCAAATCTCGACGTCGTGCCCATTGCGGGCCACTGCGTTGGCCATGCCTCCGACGGCTTTGGAGGTGCCGGCGGGGGCGGGATAATAGGGGAGCAGGTGGGCGATCTTCATAACTTTGCCTTTTTCCGCTTCCAATGAGCTGACGGCATAATTTAAATTCAAATGATAATCAAAGTCAATTTACTCTTAGGCGTCCTGAATCCATGGATCTAATTCCGGCTATCACGCGGTCAAAATGATTATCTCCTTAATGTTCCTGCCGGTTTTAACAAAAACCTTTCAGCTCTTAAACGGTTTCGATCTGTCGGTACTAAAATTATTCAACACATTCTCGCAGCGTTCATGGAATTTCGACCAGTTGATGAAATTCGTGGCGGGCAGCGACCTCGTCAAAGCCGGGCTGATCGTGTCAGCCCTATGGTGGTTCTGGTTCCGCTACACGGATGCCCAAAAAGAGCGGAATGCCCGGGAGCGCATTATCTCGGCTCTTGCTGCGGCCGTCTTTACGCTTTTTCTTGTAAGATTTCTCGCCTATGTCCTGCCGTTCAGGGCGAGACCGTCCCAAAACCCAGCCCTGAATTTCCTCCTGCCGTTTGGAACGGGGCGAGGCGAGGTCTCCACGTGGAGTTCTTTTCCGAGTGACCATGCGGCCTTGTTCTTTCCTTTGGCCGTGGGTATCTGGTCGATCACCAAACGGCTCGGATGGCTGTTGTTGGCGTACGTGTTTTTTATCATTTGCCTGCCGAGGATCTATTTGGGGTTGCATTACCCGACGGATATCCTTGCAGGAGCTCTCCTGGGTATTTTGATGGCGGGATTAGCGAATACAAAGAGGGCGAGGTCCTTCATAGCCGGGCCGGTCCTTAAATGGCAGAAGAAATCTCCCGCCCTTTTTTATGTCTGCTTTTTTCTGCTGACTTCTCAAATCGCAGACTTATTCATTGAGGTCAGGCGGGCGGGCGCCGGGGTTCTTATGATACTCCACCACGTGTTTCTGAAATAGCGGGATCATTTTTGCCGAGAAACAGCGGTTTGATATCCGGTCGCCAAAGACCCAAGGTGTTGCTGCTGGCGTACGCCTGCAGCCCCTACAGGGGATCTGAGCCTGGCGCGGGATGGCATCGCGTGCTCGAAATATCGAAATACTGCGACGCTTGGGTCATCTGCAAAGAGAAGAGATATCAGAGCGACATCGTCCGCTATGTCGCCGAAAACGGACCGCTTAACGGCCTCACGTTCCATTTCGTCAAGAACACGAAGTTTGAGAAGATCTTGAAGGGTCTTCCCGGGTTCTGGTATGTCGCCTATCGACTGTGGCATCGCCGTGCATTCCGATTGGCCAGGGAGCTGTCGCGGGATCATCATTTTGACCTTTGCCATCAGGTGAACATGTGCGGCTTCAGGGAACCGGGGTATCTGTGGAAGCTCGATGTCCCTTTTGTATGGGGCCCGATCGGAGGGACACAAAATTATCCCTTCCGTTTTCTGGCGGCATCCGGCCTGGGGGGTGCTGTCAAAGAAGCCCTGCGCAGCATCATCAACCTTGGCCAGCTTCGGTACAGCCCTAGAGTCCGTCATGCCGTCCGGAAGGCGAGCGCCATTGTCGTTGCCAATTCTCAGGCTGAGCGCGACTTTGTGCGCTTTTACGGAGTCCGGCCTCGGCGGATTTTGGATGTCGGCATAGATTCACACGTTGATGCCATAAAGCCAAAAAAGTTACGCGGTGACACGTTGAATATCCTTTGGAGCGGCGCCCTAAACCATCACAAGGCTCTGCATCTTCTTTTTGAGTCCCTAAAGAGCCTGCCTCCTCAGGTGAAATACGAGGTCCGAATCCTCGGAAGAGGACCATTGGCCGGCCGATGGCGTCGCCTTGCTCGTAAGTATCATTTGGATGATCGCTGCAAGTGGACCGGATGGTTGCCGCACGAAGAGGCGCTGGATCAGTACCGATGGGCCGACATTTTTGTTTTTACGAGCCTCCGCGATACCTGCGGGACCGTGGTTTTGGAAGCCTTATCGGCCGGAGTGCCGGTCGTCTGTTTAGACCATCAGGGCGCCGGGGATGTGGTCACCCCAGATTGCGGTGTCAAGATACCTGTCTTGACTCCCGAAGACACGATCCGCCGACTCTCCTCTACGATCGAGATGCTGGCCACAAAGAGTCAGGTGCTGGAAGCCCTCAGTCAAGGTGCCAAGTCAAGGGCTGAGGACTTCCTGTGGACACGGAACGGCGAATTAATGCAAAAGGTTTACGAAACGGTTTTGGCCGGAAACACGGGGAACAGCCCCTTGCTTCGGTTGGCGGAGGGGGAATCTGCCGGCGATGCCGGAACCCGATGATCCGGATGAACGATCAAGAGAATACGGTGGCTTTCAAAATGCATGCCTTTTTTCCGCGACTCTTCAGTCAATTTGCCGGAAGGCTCGCCAAAAGGGGAGTCATCATTATCATCGATCAGGCCATCGTCAGCGCCAGCAACTTCCTCACCAGCGTGATTATCGGCAGGGTCTTAGCGAAAGAGGCCTTCGGGATCTATGCCCTGGGACTTAATGCCGTCCTCTTGATGGTCAGCATTCAAAGCACTCTGATTTTGACTCCCTACGCTGTTTATTGTCCGCGCTATCGGGAGAAAAGACTGTCGACGTACACGGGCAGCACCATCGTCCATCAATTGGCCTTCTCTATTATGAGCATCCTCGTTCTTATGGCGGGGGCCGTCGCGGCGAGAAACGGCTTGGGGCCGGTAAAACTGAGAACCTTGTTCTGGACTCTGGCCGGGGTTATTCTCTTTGTCCTTTTTCGCGAATATGCGCGTCAGATCAATTTCGCTCAGCTGAAAGTGCACACGGCCCTCCTGCTGGATATCGCCGTTGTGATCATTCAAATCGCCGGGCTCGTGTTGGCCGCTCTTCTCAAGGTGCTGTCGCCGAAAACGGCCTTCTGGATTATCGGATTGGCCAATTGCGGGCCGGCAACCGTCTGGCTTTTGGCAAAAAGGCCCGACTTCATTGTTCGATTCAAAGACGTCAAGCACGACTTTAGCATGAACATAAAATATGCCAAGTGGCTCTTTGCCGGCGCGCTGACGTATTGGGCCAGCGTCCAGATTCAACCCTGGCTCCTGAGCGCCTTTCATGGCCCCGAGGCGACGGGCCTGCTGGCGGCCTGCCAAGGCGTTCTATTTTTTGCCAACCCGCTTTTGCTCGGGATGACAAATTTCCTCTTGCCGCATGCGTCTCACTTGTACACTGCGGGGGGAATTGGAGAGCTAAAAAGGCTCGTAAAGTACACCACGAGAGTCCTGATTTTGGTCATGGGTTTCTTCTGCGCTGTGATGATGATTTGGGGAAGCAAGCTCGTTTATCTCATTTATGGCCATAAGTATACTAATACGGGGATGATCGTAGCCATCCTGGCGTTGAGTCAGTTTTCTTCGAGCATCACCTTCCCGGCTAATTCAGCGCTGCTTGCCATCCACAGGCCGGATGTGGGCTTCAAGAGCTTCCTCCTGGCCCTCGTTATAACGGTCACCGTAGGGGTTTGGCTTGTCAAATCACGGGGCGTAACGGGTGTGGCAGAGGGGCTCCTTCTTGCCCACATGGTGGCGGCGGCTTACAGGCTTTGGCAATTCTCGAAGCTCTCGCGGTCGCAAGCGACGCAGACGGTTACTGAGACCACGTGATGATCCTCGTGCAACCTGCCAACGGCGCGACTCCCGAATCTGACGTTCTCATCGAACTGTTTTCCGAGTTCGACCGGAGCCGCCTGAGGTATTGTGTCTGCAGGAACTACGAAGGCCTCCCATTTGACCTGCAGGGGAGCGACCTCGATGTGTTCATCAAGGAAAGCCAGGTCGGGACGGCGATCGCAATAATTCAGGCAGCGGCCGCCAAGTGCGGCGGATTTGCGATTCACCATCGCCGGAATGACCACCTTGTCCAATGCCAATGCATCGGTTTTCATCCCGAGGGCGAGCCATGGGGACTCCAGATCGATTTGAAAACCGGATTGCGTTGGCGCGGCATGGAGTACTATTCGGTGGATGCCGTACTCGACAGCGCCCTCCTGAAAAACGGAGTGCGCGTCGCGGAAGAAAAAGAAGCGGTTCTCGTGTCACTTCTGGAAAAAACCGTCTATAATGTCCCGGTGTCGAGGAAGTTCGACGCACAGGATTTTTCTTTTGACGGCCTGCCCAAGAGAGTCAAAACCTCTATCGCCAGGGCCTTCGGATCATCGGCGTCTTCGCTCATGGGATCGTATTCGTTTAAAAAAGGGGAAAGCGCGCCTCCTGTCAGCCGCGCACTGAGAAGAGGCCTTCTCTGGAGGTCCCTGTCGAGAGCCCCGCACAAGGTCTTGCTGAATCAGGCTAGACTGGGATTGGCGTATCTTGCCCGAATCGTCAAGAGGCCGGGGATACTCGTGGCGGTGCTGGGGATTGACGGAAGCGGCAAATCCACGCTGATCAACATGGTCAAGCGGGATTATGAGAGGCTTGCCCACAGAGAATCGTGGATGGAGCATTCAAGGCCTGCCTTGCTCCCCGCCTTAGCGGTTCTCTTCCGGCAAGAAGCGGCGCGGCCTCCTCAGAGACAAAGCCCGCATGACCTGCCCCCCAGCGGCGTTCTAGGGTCTCTTTTCCGGATGGCCTATTACACGATGGATTATTCCTTGGGTTATCTTTTCCGGGTCTATCCCAAGCTTGTGAAAAATCAGAGCGTTTTCTTTTTTGACCGCTACTTTTACGATTATTATATCGATCCCGAGCGCAACAGGGTGTCGTTGCGGCCGGGGATCATCGCGCTCTTTGGCCTGCTCGTGCCCAAACCGGATCTCATTCTGATCTTGAAAACACGACCGGAAACTGCCTTTCAAAGAAAGCATGAGTTGCCCCTCCAAGAACTGACGCGGCAAGTCGAGCGGCTCGAGAATCTGGCGGCTCGAATGGATCACTGCCATTGGATCGAAACGGACAGCCGAATCGAGGAATCCAGGTCCAATATGCTGTATGCGATCGTTCAAACACTCACGAAGAAAAATGCCTCCATGACGTGACCGATGGACACAGATTTCGATTCAAGCGACGTTAGTAAATTGGACTACGCGAAGTGGCACCAGTACGGGCGGAGCGCGCGTCATTCCCTATGGAAGTTCCTTCTGCCTGCCTCGAAGGAGAGTCCGGTTTTGGGAATCGGCTTAGAAGGCCGGGACTTGGCGAGTTTGGGTCGGTCCTGGACACTCATCGATGTCTTGGACAGTAAAGACGCCGCACTTTCGTGGGCGGTCGAGCAAGCCAAGAGCCTCGGGCAAACCTACAAATTCCGGATCTTAGAGAGGTTCAATCCTCAGGGGAAATATCCCGCGATCGCGGTCAACGTCAAAGAAGGGTTGAGCGGAGGGGCCGGACCATTCTACGACGTCCTCGAGCCCGGCGGGATGGTCATATTTCTTGGACAGCAACGGCATCTTCCGACCCGCCATGAGCTAGTTAAGTTGGGGTTCAGGGCTATGCGTGAATACATGTTTCTGCCATTCGAGAATCCCACGATCCTTGTTCCTCTCCTGAGCCGCCGGTCGATCAAAGCGAGCGTGTCATTCATGAATCCGGAGGATCTTCTTAAAAGGCTCGCGCTCCGGTTCTTCCCCCTCGCCCCTGCCGCCCGAATCCTGGGGACATTGGGAAGCCAGTTTCTTATGGTGGCCCAGAGACCGGGACGTCTCCCGGAGGGGTCCTACCTCTTCGATTGGATTAGCGAAAAAATCGGCGAGACCGTTGTGGATGCGACGGTTTACGGAGGTTGGACGAAGCAGGTTTTTCAACTTTTCGGCAGCAAGAGCCAGATTCTCGGTTATGCCAAAACCTCCGATGTCGTTCCCGGCGAGCAAAGCCTTCAGCGTGAGAATAAAATCCTGAAGGCGCTCACCGGTCACCGGGAACTGACGCCTTTTTTGTCTCCCAACGTGTTCATGGATCATTGGCAACGCCATACGGTCCAAATCATGCAAGGATCCGCATCCTCGCCTCAAAAACGGGGTTGGCATCTGACGCCCGCCCATTATGATTTCTTAAACCGAATGGGCGAGATCGATGTTCGCGAGATGCCCCTCGAGCAATGGCCGGTATGGACGGTCCTCTGGAACTGGGCCCATGAAGGCGAATTCGCCTCTCAGGACGACAGGCAGACGGCGCAACGTATCATCAAGAGTTGTGCCCAAAATCTCAGCAACGGCAAAATTCCGTTTCACAGGGTGCATGGGGATTTTTCTCCCTGGAACACATTGCTTCATCGAGGACGATTGACCGTCATCGATTGGGAGGACAGTACCTGTTGCGGGCTGCCCCTCTACGACTTCGTTTACTTTCACATCAAGCCCCTCATATGCAAGAGAGGACCGGCCCAATCCATCGCCCGGCTCATCAAGTACTGCGATGGGATCAATCTCGAGCCTGCCCGGCTGGATATCCTGAAGAGGCTGGGTCCGATCGCCGCGGATGTCGTAAAGCTGAACGTTCTTCTCATCTTCATGATGTCTGAGAATCTTCAGCTCAAAGATCAGATATACGGAATGCTGGAAGCCTCCGGAGTCCCGGGTTGCTGACCATGAACACGCGAGTCCCTTGGGTGGGGTTTACGCTTTATGCGGCGGCGATATTTTTCTCGTGTCACAGCTTGCTCTATGTGGTGAGTAATGAACACAATGCTCAGCAACTTGTCTATTCCATCACCGAAGGGAGTGTCCAGCGCCAGGTAGCCTTCCTGGCCTTGGGCGCCCTTGGTTTGGTTGATTTGTTGCGGTTACGCAACAAGTCCTTGAGAATAGGCGGATGGCTGGCCGTCTGGCTGGGTTTTTTCGCCATCTGGATTTGCGCCAGTCTCCTCTGGGCTGATGATCCGCTTCTCGCGTCGAAAAGGGTCGTCACGTATACGATGCTCTGTATGGGTGGATTGGGCATTGTCAACCGTTTTTCGTTCCGGCAAATTATACAATTTCTGCTTTTTAGCACCGGCGTGTATATTGCCCTGGGGTTCTTGATCGAACTCGCCCTTGGAAAGTTTAATCCTCTTTCGGCGGGTTACCGTTTTGCAGGGACCATGCACCCCAATAATCAGGCCATCAATTGCGCGATTTTTTTGATCTCATGCCTGAGCATGGCCCGGCTTGCCGAAAAGAGGAAGAAAATCTATTTTGCCGGCGCCGGGCTGGGATTTGCCTTTCTGGCCCTCACCGGATCAAGGACGGCCTTTGTCAGCCTGTTGATCTCTCTTCTGATATTTTTGTACATTGCTTTGCCAAAATCGACGGTTTTAGTGTTGGCGTGTTCGTTATTGACGATTATGGCGATATTGGTTCTCCTGGGGGGGAACAGCCTTTTTCCGGCTCTCGGCAATGTTTTGCTTCTGGGCAGAGCTGATTCTTCCATCTATACGCTGTCTGCCCGTGTCCCGCTCTGGACAAGGGCGCTCTCATTTGCCGCTACGCGGCCTTTTCTGGGGTTCGGTTTTAACAGCTTTTGGACTCCGTCTCATGCGCTCGAGTTCTCGATGAAGGAAGGATGGGGAATATCCGAGGCGCATTCGGCCTATCTGGACCTGGTCTTAGGCGTCGGCGTCATCGGCCTGGCCGGTTTCCTCGGCATCCTTGGACTGGGGATTCGCCGGGCTCTGTCGTTTCTGCGAAGATCCGCAAGTCCTGAGTACGCATTCGTTGTGACTCTACTCGCTTTTTGCATACTCGATGGATTCTTGGAATCCGCGCTGATCAACCCGACTCTGTCAGCGCTGGCCTGTTTTATTTCAATAGCCAAGGTTGGATTTCATCGGCCCGTGATTGGGGGAGCCGGTGGAGAGTGGGCATGAACCAGCCTGACATTACCGTCATCCTTTGCACCTACAACAGAAAGGGAATGCTCGCGACGGCTTTGGACAGCCTAACCCGTCTTGAAACAAGAAACGAATTCTCTTACGAGGTCCTTATCGTTGATGATGGTTCGATCGACGGCACTCCTGAATTGGTCCAAGCCTATATCCGGGCTTCCGGTGTCCCGATGCGATACGTTCGGGAAAGCGGCGGAGGCACGGCGCATGCGAGGAATCGGGGAATTCGGGAAGCCTCGGGCCAATGGGTTGCCTTTTTCGATGACGATCAGCTGGCGGCTTCCCAATGGCTCTACGAGCTCTATTCTTTTGCCGCGGAGAAAAAGGTCCGTTGCGTGGGCGGTCATCGGCGGCTCCTTCTGACCGATGAACAACTGGCCCATCTGTCTTCCGTTTGCCGCCAAGTCCTCGGCGAAATCGACTACGGCGAAAAGCCTCAACGTTGCCTCAGAAAGACATTCCCCGGCACAGGAAATATGATTATCGATAAGGCGGTGTTTGAAAGGATCGGGACCTTTGATGATCGGCATATTTGGAGGGGAGAAGATACCGAGCTCTTGTCCCGGGCAAGGATGGCCGGCGTCGAAGCCTGGATCAATCCCCGGGCGGTCGTTTTCCACCAAGTGCCGGAATATCGGCTCTCCGAAGCGTACCTGATTTGGACTTCTCTCAGCGATGGGATCGCCTTCGCCGTCAGGGATTATCGCGAATGGGGACGGCTCAAGTTGTTGCTGTCATGGCTGGCCAGGGGAGGTCAGGCGCTCTTCGTCAACCTGACGAGATTGGCTCTTGCCCAATTCGCCCGCAACAAGGCGGAAGCGCTGGGGAGAAAATGCCTCCTGGCCAGGTTTATCGGATACTCCAGGGAATCCCTGTTTGTCCTGGCCCCCTTGGCCTTTCCGCAGAAGACTTTCTTTTCGAACCTGCAGCTCAGGAAGGAGACGACAATCTGGGGGTCGAAAAGCCGTTCCGCCTCGCGGCAGGGGCTGCCTTAGGGAGCAGACTCTCGAGCGCATGGCTGGTTGCAGCATGGTCGTTATGCAAATCCATAATTGGCACAGAGGTGGGGGGGGATCAGAATACGTCGTCTCCCAAATGAATCGTTTGCTCAGAGAAAGAGGCCACCAAGTTGTGTTTTTGACGCGCGACAGCCGCGTGCTTGCCCGGGGCTTGAAGGGCAGAGTCCGGGCCTTCGCTGAGGGTATCTATTCCAGATCCGGGAGGCGTCTCGTTTCTTCCATGATCCGGAGGCACAAACCCGACATCATCCACGTGCATGAAATATATCCGTTTTTTTCAATTTCGGCGTTGGCTGAGGCAAAGCGCTCTGGAATCCCCGTCGTCATGACGTGCCACGATTATCGATTGACGTGTCCCGTCGCCACGCACCTGAGCCGGGGCCGCCTATGCGAACGCTGCAAAGGCGGGAGAGAGCATTATTGCGTCCTCAAGAATTGCCGGGGAGATATCCTGGAGAGCCTGGGCTTTGCCTTGAGAAGCGCCTTGGCTCGCAAATCCGGGCTCCTGGATAATGGCATTTCCCGCTTTATTGTCCTAACGGAGTTCGCCAGGAAACTATTCTCGAGCGCAGGATTTGCCCAAGAAAAACTGTTTATTCTTCCCAATTGGCTCGATGCGGCCCGCCCGCCCGCCGACTCCTCGCAGGGCCGTTACGGACTATTTGTCGGGCGGATTTGCCCCGAAAAAGGCATCGATACGTTTGTCAGAGCCGCGCGGCAGGTCCCAACTCTTCCGCTCTATGTCTCCGGTGATGGGCCCTTGTTCCAGAGAGTTCAAAAACTCGCTCCTTCCAACGTCCGCTTTTTGGGTCACTTGAACGGCCCTGAACTGACCAAGTGCTATGAAGGCGCCAGGTTTCTGGCCCTGCCGAGCGAATACTATGAGGGATTTCCCATCGTCGCGCTCGAAGCCATGAGTTACGGGCTTCCCATCATTGCCTCGAGAATCGGTGGGTTGCCGGAGATTGTTGAGGACGGGGTGACGGGTCTATTGTTCGAACCCGGAAACGACGCCGAACTTGGCCGCAAAATGAGCTTGCTCTGGGAAAATCCAGACTTGGGCCAAAGACTGGGCCGTGCCGGGTACAATAGAGTTCGCGACAAATACAATGTCGACCGCTATTACCAAGGGCTCATGTCCTTATACCGATCAGCGACGGAAGGGACTATCGCAAGCCGATCCTAGCGGGGGTGCACGCATGCGTTCCTTTGATACATTCATACCCCGTTGCGCCTCCGATAATTGCCGCCAATGACTGATAGAGGAGTGAAAAGTCCCCTCAAATTCCGGCTGGGACTCCTCCCGTGTTCGGAGCATACAATTCCCGAACTCCTTGATGAGATTCGCCAGCTGTTGAGTGACCGCGCACTCCAGCCGAGAACGCTGTTGTGCGTTAATGCCCATATTTATAATCTCGCCCATGGGGATTCCGATCTTCTCTCCATTCTCCATGAGGCGCGGGTCGTTGCGGCGGATGGCATGTCCATCGTATGGACCGCGAGGCTGTTTGGCTCGAAAATCAAGGAACGATGCAATATGACCGAAGCTTTTCGCGCCTTCCTGGTTGATCCCGGCTTCCCTCCGAGCAAGGCAATTCTCGTAGGGCTGGCTGATGAGGAGCTTCCAACGGCCATTCAGAGAATCGAAAGCCTATCACCGCATTGCCGCATCGTAGGCCATATCTCCGGCTATGCCGACGAAAAATCCTATGAACAGAAACTCAAGGAATGCGGCGATGTCGATTTCATCTTCTTGGGAATGGGGACGCCCAAATCCGAGAGAATCAGCAGGCTCGCCAATCGCGCCTGTCCACGTGCGATCGTTTGGCACATCGGAGGGGGAACCCTGAAAATTCTCTGCGGAATGATCAAGGAAGCCCCACGCCCCCTCCGGAAGGCCGGACTGCAATGGGTTTATCGGCTGTTTTCGGAACCGAGAACTCTGTGGCGCCGCTACCTTATCGGGAATCCGGTTTTTGTCTATAGAATTCTTCGGGAACGCTGGCATCAGGGTTCTTCTTCGAATCGCCTCGCGGGGTCTAAGTAAGACGGTGGTGTCATTATGGCTATAGGAAAAGAAGAAGCCGTAGGAAGGGCGTTGCTCGTTCTGGACGCGATCGTCGTAACAATCGCGTTCTTCTTGTCATTCTCCCTGCGCCAGCATTTTCAGCAGATCTTCGGGGTGGACTCTCTGGCGGGATTTAGGAGGCTCACGGTTCCTCCTTCCTCCGTCGGCAGCTACCTGCCGATGGTCTTCATCGTTGTCCCGCTCTGGTGCGCATTCCTTTATATGAACGGCATCAACAACAATCTGCGGGCCAAAAGTGTCCGCCGCGTAACGTGGGTCATTTTGAAAACGGCGTTTCTGGTCGGAGTAGGATTGGGCACTCTGATCTATTTATTCAATTTCATTTTTGTCAGCCGCCTCTTTTTCGGAATCTTCCTCATTGTCAGCTTTTTGTGCGTCCTGGGGGAAAAATTGACCGTCATGCTTGTCATGAAACATGCGGGCAAGAATGACCAGAAATATCACAGGCTCGTTATCGTGGGCACGGGAAACCGGGCGCTTTCCGTTATCAAGAAGATCAATGCCCACCCGGAATGGGGGCTGGGAATGATCGGGGCTGTGGATGTTGAGCCCCGAAGGGGAATCGTGAATGTCGGAGACCTTCCGATTCTCGGGGGACTGGATGAATTCGAGAAGATTCTCAAAGAGCAGGCCGTCGACGAAGCCGTTTTCGTCGTCCCCAGGTCGAGGCTCAGCATTATCGAAGACGCCGTGAGAATTTGTGAAATAGTGGGTGTCAAGGCGAGTATCGCGACGGATCTCTTTGATATGAAAATCGCCAAGGCAAAGGTCATGGATCTGGATGGTCTTCCTTTTGTTTCATTTGAAACAACTGTGGCAAGCGAATCGCAGCTCATTATTAAAAGAACCCTGGATGTGCTCTCATCGGGGTTAGGCCTCATCGTCCTTGGACCGTTGTTTATTCTTATTGCCCTCTCCATCAGGCTCACGTCCCCCGGACCGGTTTTGTTCAAACAGCAAAGGGCCGGACGAAACAGCCGGAAGTTTACGATGTACAAGTTCCGGACCATGCACGATGGAGCGGACAAAAAGCGCTTCGAGCTTGCAGGAAAGAATGAAATGGATGGACCGGTATTCAAGATAAAGAAGGACCCGCGTATTACCCGCGTGGGAAAGGTCCTGAGGAAATTCAGCCTTGATGAACTGCCGCAGCTCTACAATGTCTTCGTGGGTCAGATGAGCCTGATCGGACCTCGAGCCCTGCCGACGTATGAGGCCGATGACATGGCCCTCTGGCAGCGGCGGCGGCTCTCCATGAGGCCGGGGATAACCTGCCTTTGGCAAATTCGCGGGAGGAGCAATATCAAGTTCGCTGAATGGATGGCTCTGGACCTCCAGTATATCGACCAATGGTCCCTGTGGCTTGATCTCAAGATCCTCATGATGACGATCCCCTACGTTATATTCGGAGTAGGGGCCTATTAAACAGAACACACCACCTTTTTCGCCGGCCCGACAAGAGGCCGATGATTGGAGCTCGTTATGAAAAACAATGAAACGACAGAGGACATTTCCCCAAGAGAGATCGACCTCAAAAAATACTGGGCGACCGTGAAGAAGAGAAAATGGGCGGTGCTCGTCCCTGCCCTTGCGCTCTTGGCTTTGGCTGCGGCCTATTCTTTCCTCACCAAGCCTACGTATACGGCGGCCGGCACTCTCCTTATCGAGAAGGAGCCGAATATCCTGAGTTTTGGCGAGATGTTCCAAATCGAGTCGTTCACCGATGACTATTACCAAACTCAATACAAGTTGTTGCAGAGCCGCGCCTTGGCCGAACGCACGATTGATAAAATGAGGCTTTATGACGACGCCAGGTTCGCGGGACAACTGAAACAAACCACCGGGGAGGAAGTGAATTCCGACTCCACGTCCCGCAAGAAATTGACGCAGAAGTTCCTGAGACGTCTCGATGTCAAGCCTCTCCGGCAAACACGGCTCGTCGAGGTCCGTTTCAAAGACCGGGATCCCAAATTCGCCGCAGAAGTTCTCAATGCTTTGTTTGAGTCGTTCATCGATTTGAACCTTCAGACTAAGTACGAATCGGCGGAGCAAGTCGCGGAGTTCCTCTCGCGGCAGATCGCCAACCTCAGGACTGAAATCGCGAAAAACGAGCAAGAGCTGCAGAATTACGGCGCCTCCAAGAACATCATTTCCCTGAGCGAAAAGGAAACGACGATCGTCGAAAAACTGGGGGAGTTGAATAAGGCCCTGACCGAGGCACAGGTCGACAGGATACAAAAAGAAACGAATTACAATATGATCAAGGACGTCTCACCGGAGTCCATTCCCGAGGCGTTGAGCAACCTGCTGATCCAGCGTCTCCGGGAGGATTATGGCAAGTTGAGCCGCGAATACTTGAAGATGCAGGAACGCTACGAGCCCGGGTATCCCGAAATGCAGCGGCTGAAGACGGAGCTCGATAGCGCCAGGCAGTCCCTGCTGGACGAAACCCAAAATGTCGTCAAAGGCGCCTATGCGGACTGGCAGGCGGCGCTCCAGAAGGAAAAATCTCTCGAACAGGTCTTCAACGACCAGAGGCGACAGGCTATCCAGCTTAACAGCAACGCGATCCGCTACAACAGCCTGAAAATCGAGCTTGATAACAAGAAGAATCTGATGGATGCTCTGTTGAAGCGACAGGGCGAGACAGACGCGTCGGCGCGGCTGAAAGGTTTGCGAACGTCGAATGTCAGGATTGTGGACAAGGCCCAGGCCCCTCTGCATCCGTCCAGCCCGAAGAAGGCGCTTACCATCGCCCTGGCGTTGCTCATTGGCTTCCTGGGCGGCACGGGGCTGGCGTTTCTAAAGGAGCACCTGGATGATTCGGTCAAGAATTTCGATGACGTCGAGAGATATAGCGGGTTGCCTGCGCTCGGCGTCGTGCCCGCCTTTACGCCGAACGGTTTCCTCGGCGGGTACGGATCCAACCGCGGCAAAAGTCGAAAGAACACAGCGCCGGGCGTGAAGATCAAGGTCCAAAAAAGGCAAGGGAAGAACGGTGATTTGAGCCTCTGGACGGTCGACGACAGCCGCTTTGAAAATTCTGCCGCGATAGGGGAGTCTCAAGGAGGACAGGCAACCACAACCGGCGCCGGCGCTTCATCGCCAAAGGAGAGCCAATCAATCGAGCTCATCGCGTTCGGTTCACCCGAGTCGGGCTATTCCGAGAGCTACCGGACCATCCGATCGTCGCTCCTGCTCTCTTTCGCCGACCCGGCCCTCAAGTGCTTCGCGGTCGCCAGCCCCCTGGCCCAGGAAGGGAAATCATCCACGCTCTCCAACCTGGCCGTGACACTGGCCCAGACCGATAAAAGGGTGCTGATCGTCGACTCGGACTTGAGGAAGCCCCGGCAGCATAAAATCTTCAGGGTCCCGAACGTGCCGGGCCTCTCTAACCATCTGGCCGGGGCAGTGGATCTGGCGGCCGTGATCAAGCCGACGGAGGTGCCGAACCTCCACTTGCTCAGCGCGGGAGCCGTGCCTCCCAACCCCCTCGAGCTCCTGGCCACGGACAAAATGCGGAGCTTGATCAAAGTCTTGAAGGGAAAATTCGATTACGTGCTCTTCGATACACCGCCGCTCCTGGCCGTAACCGACGGCCTCGTCCTGGGTGCGATGCTTGACGGTCTCATCCTGGTCATATGGGGGGAAAAGACCCCGAAGGAGGCTCTGAAACAGGCCAAGCAGAAGCTGGACATGGCCAAGATTAAAACGCTCGGCGTCGTCATCAATAACCTCAATATCCGGAAATACGATCACTATTTCGGCTACCAGTATCACCAGTATTACGGGGATAGGGCAGAACGGACCTAAAAGGTCCAATCCGTAAAATAGCTGCCTCCGATGAGACCGCGTTCGACACCCTCGGCGGTGACACCGTCCGGCGATTTTTGCTTGCCGGCCTAGGGCTCTGCGCGGCGACTCGCTTCGGATGCCCGCGCTGCGGTAGCTTCGCCTCGCTGCGCGCTTGATTGACACCGTTTGCGACGCTGTTTATACTTCCCGACAGCAAACACATTAGAGGCTTCCATGGAGTTCAACGCCACCTCGATACCGGACATTATCCTTATAACGCCTCGCCTTATCGCGGATGAGCGCGGCTTCTTTATGGAAACGTACAAGAAACGTGAGTTCGCCGACAATGGAATTGACGTGGACTTCGTTCAAGACAACCACTCGCTTTCACGAAGGGGCGCGCTGAGGGGCCTCCATTACCAGATTAAACAACCGCAGGGGAAGCTGGTTCGTGCGGTTTCGGGAGAGATATACGACGTGTCGGTCGACCTCCGGAGAAAGTCTCCGACGTTCGGGCGTTGGGTCGGAGTCAGGCTTGCGGCGGAGAACGGACAACAACTATGGATACCGCCGGGCTTTGCCCATGGATTCTATGTTCTGAGCGATGAGGCAGAGGTGCTTTACAAGGCGACAGATTATTATGCGCCGGAATGGGAGCGCACGCTGCTTTGGAACGATCCGAACATCGGCATCATGTGGCCGCTCATCGAGGG
Source organism: Candidatus Aminicenantota bacterium (assembly GCA_963727095.1). Classification (GTDB taxonomy): domain Bacteria; phylum Acidobacteriota; class Aminicenantia; order Aminicenantales; family Saccharicenantaceae; genus CAVSEQ01. The sequence continues at coordinate 435,571 of CAVSEQ010000002.1, forward strand.
CCATGCCCCGCTTGTCTCCAGGAAAGACGCGCAGGGCAGACCGCTCAAGGACGCGGAGGTTTATGAATAGAATGGCCCCAAGGAATATGCTCGTGACGGGTGGCGCCGGGTTCATCGGGTCCAATTTCGTCCGGTACCTGTTGAAGACCGATCCGGAGGTTTTGATCATAAACTTGGATGCCCTTACCTATGCGGGGACCCTGGAGAATCTTGCCGGCCTGCCGGATCCGGATCGGCATGTCTTTGTCCAGGGGGACATCTGTGACCGGAAGACTGTCGATCAGGTGATGCGCGATCACAAGATCGACACGGTCGTTCATTTCGCGGCCGAAACGCACGTCGACAGGTCTCTCCTGGCGCCGGAGCTTTTCGTTCGGACAAATGTCATCGGAACGCTGAACTTGCTGGACGCGGCCTGGAAATACTGGATGCAGGAAAAGGGCTATAGGGAGGCCGAGGTTCGTTTTCACCATATCTCGACCGACGAAGTATTCGGGTCGCTTGGCCCGGGCGATCCTCCCTGGACCGAAGCATCGCCGTATGCCCCGAATTCCCCTTACGCCGCGTCGAAGGCGGCCAGCGACCATCTTGTCCGGGCGTACGGGCACACCCATGGGCTTCCGTATACAATCACCAATTGCTCGAATAATTATGGGCCATATCAATTTCCTGAGAAGCTCATTCCGCTGGTGATCTCCAACGCGCTGGCGGGCGAGCTGCTTCCGATCTATGGGGACGGCCGGCAAATCAGGGATTGGCTGTATGTGGAGGACCATTGCGAAGCGATTCGGCTTGTGGTCCGTGCAGGGCGGAGCCGAGAAACTTACAACATTGGGGGCGGCACGCAGCCCACGAACCTGCAAATCGTGGAGTTCTTATGCCAGGTTCTTGACGAAGCGCGGCCCGAGGCGAAGCATGTGCCCCATAAATCGCTGATGCAGTACGTGGCCGACCGACCCGGGCATGACCGCCGGTATGCGATGGACAGCGGAAAGATCCGGCGGGAACTCGGGTGGCGGCCCAGGCATACGCTCGAGGAAGGGCTGAGAAAAACGACCAAATGGTATGTTGAGCACCCCGAATGGGTCAAGGCGATCCGGGAGCAGGGCGACTACCGGAGTTGGATTAAGCGGAATTACGATGGGCGTGGCGGGAGGGGAGAGACCCAATGAAAGGAATAATCCTGGCGGGTGGACGGGGGACACGACTGTTCCCGCTGACAATGGGTGCGAGCAAGCAGATCCTCCCGGTCTATGACAAGCCGATGATCTATTATCCGCTCTCGACGCTCATGATGGCAGGCATCAGGGAAATACTGATTATCAGCACTCCCGAGGCCCTTCCGGGATATAGAGCTCTGCTTGGAGACGGAAAGCAATGGGGGCTCGGGTTTTCGTACGCCGAGCAGGCTGAGCCAAAGGGGCTGGCCGATGCGTTCATTGTCGGCAGGGAGTTCCTGGAAGGCAAAGCGAAAACCTCTCGAGCCGGGACGGTCTGCCTTATTTTAGGTGACAACGTCTTTTTCGGGCATGGCCTGCCGGAACTGCTGATGCGCGCGGTTGAGTCCGTTGAACGCGAGGGCGGAGCGACGGTTTTCGCCTACCCCGTGCGTGACCCGCAACGATACGGCGTCATCGAGTTTGACGCGAACGGCCGGGCGCTGGGCATAGAAGAGAAGCCGGCCGTGGCGCGGTCGAATTATGCGGTGCCGGGGATTTATTTTTATGATGGGCGAGTGATCGAGAGGGCTGCGGCGCTCAAACCTTCGACCCGCGGGGAGCTGGAAATAACCGAGCTCAATAATGTTTATCTGAAATTAGGGGAGCTGAGGGTCGAGACGTTGGGCAGGGGCTTCGCGTGGCTTGATGCCGGCACTCCCGAGGCCTTGCTTCAAGCGGCCAACTTCGTCCAAGCCGTCGAGGAAAGGCAAGGGATGATGATCTCGAGCCCGGAGGAGATCGCCTTCAGGCTGGGATACATTGGCATCGATGAACTGAGGGCCCAAGCCAAATCCATCAATAACCAATATGGTGAGTACCTGACGCGTCTGGCCGACGGAAAAATATAGAAAGATCCATAATCAAGGATAACATTCATTCAGTGCGCATCCTGCTGATAGGCAATACCGGCCAACTGGGCTGGGAGCTTGAAAAAAACCTGGCGCCGCTCGGCGAAGTAACCGCCGTTGACTATCCGGAACTCGATATTGGCGAAGAGGAGGGAATTAGACGATTTCTTCGCCAAAAGGGCCGGTTTCAAGTCATCGTCAATGCGGCTGCCTACACAAACGTCGACCGGGCGGAAAGTGAGATCGGACGGGCGACTGCGGTAAATGCGGCTGCTCCCGGAATACTGGCAAAAGAGGCTCGGGATCTCGGGGCGGCGCTCATCCACTACTCGACGGACTACGTTTTCGACGGCGCCAAAGGGACGCCTTACGCCGAAACCGACGGCCCGGCTCCAGTCAACGTCTACGGCAAAACCAAGCTGGCCGGAGAGCAGGCGGTCATCAGCTTGGGCGGCGCGTATCTCATCTTCAGGACGGCCTGGGTTTATAGCCTTAGGCGGGACAGCTTTGTCACAAAGGTCCTTGAATGGTCCAGGCGGCAGCGGACATTGAAGGTAGTGGACGATCAGGTCAGCAATCCGACTTGGGCAGGGTCATTGGCAGAGGCGACAAGGCGGATCCTCGAGATGGCCGTAGATGGTTCAGCGGCCGACGCCGGCAAGGTGAACCAAGAACGGTTCTTGGAACGGATCTCAGCGCGCGCGGAGCTTTATCACTTGGCCGGAGATGGCTTCGCGAGCCGGTTTGAGTGGGCGAAGGAGATCCTGGCGCTGGATCCAAAGTCAAATGAGCAGATCGCGCGTGAGCTTTTGCCGGCGAAGACCGCCGACTTCCCTACAGCGGCAATGAGGCCGCTGTTCAGCGCTCTGGATTGCGGGAAGTTTGAGCGGACCTTCGGCTTTCGGCTGATGCCTTGGAAAGACGCGCTCCGTCGTGCTCTCGACGCCGGAGAAGGGGAGACCTGCTCGGGAGAATGACTGCGGCTTAGCGTTATCGCTCAAGCGCACTTGATTTAGCCGCCGAACTGCTATTATTATAGGCAACAGGATTGTTAGTCGGGAACCAGGAAATAGGCTGGTCGAGGCGTGCGCTATCCCTTGCGTAGACGGACAAGGTGACATTGTGGGCAACGGACTAGTTTGGGAGACGTCCCAAAAACTAATTGACCCTGAGTGGGATGCGTTTGTCGCCAGCGTGCCTCGAAGTGACCATCTGCAGTCCAGCCTATGGGCCGCGTTTAAAAGCTCCTATGGCTGGAGGCCGATCCGGATAGTGGCAAAAAAAGACGGACGTAGTGAGGCAGGCGCCCAAATGCTGGTGCGGCGGCTCGGCGTTCTTAAGATCGCCCATGTCCTTCAAGGACCCGTTCTCTCCCGCAGCGAACCGGAGCTATTGGAAGCAGTGCTGGATCAGTTGGTCAGGGTGATCCGGGCCCAAAAGATCAGCTATCTTGCCGTGCAACCGGCCACCAATTGCGATGCAGCCGAATCGTTTGAAAAATGGGGATTACAAGTCAGCCCATTCTTGGTGGGCCAGCGTGCCACCAGCGTCCTTGATCTGTCCCCGGAATTGCGGATCATTATGAGGCGGATGAGAAGGACGACTCGGAATAATGTCGGGTTGGCCCAAGAGCTGGGGGTCCAGGTCCGTCAGGGGAAGGAAAGCGATTTGGCAGGTTTTCATCGTCTGCTTATGGCAACGGGAGAACGCCGGCATTTTGTCCCAGAGTCCTTGGACTATTGCCTAAAAATGTGGAGGAATTTCGCACCTTCACAAGGTCTCAAGCTCTTCCTTGCGGAATATGAGGGGGAGCTTCTCTCGGGCCTCCTGGCGGTCCCCTTTGGCGATACGGTGGCTATGAAAATGCTTGGCTGGTCCGGGAGCAAAAGACGGCTCCGGCCCAATGAACTGGTGGTTTGGAAAGCCGTGGAATGGGCAAAAGAGAGCGGTTTCCTTAGTTTTGATCTCTGTGGAATCGACGCGTCGGCCGCCATTGATTTGGTTGCAGGCAAACCGCTCCCTGAGTCCGAGGAATCCAGCATTACGAGGTTCAAGCTTGGATTTGGTGGGGCGGTCGTCCTCGTTCCCCCCACCTATGAATACATCTCCAATGCCGCGCTCCGCGTGGTGTCGCGGGAGCTGTTAACCTTGCTTGGAAGATGGGATATATCCATGACCGCGCATCGGGTGCTTTCCGAGGGATTCCTCGGAAGGGAACACCGGTGGCCCTGGCACATCGATCACAAGGATTAGCTCTCTGGGCTGTGATAAGGCTGACGGAACTCTCGTGACGGCCGTGGTTCGGTCAGAAGACCCTGAGCCCCGCGATGGATAACCCCGGCACCGTGCATATGAGCCGGGGCCATTCTATGCGAACAGACAGCGGTGCGGCTCCGGACGCCGCCTCATACTCCTTTTGGCTGATCAGGCGGCCCGCAACGCCGAGCGGCAGGTTGGTCAGCGCGACAGCCACTTCGAGGTCCTTGCTGCTCTTATTGATCAGAAGGATCCCGAGGCTGCCGTCGCTTTTGCGTACGGCATAGGCTGTCATGGTCGACGGCGAAGTGTCTAGCGTTACCGCTAGGACCGAAACCGGGGTCGAGGGACTTTCCGTCGAAAGAGTCTGGGCGGCCAGGCATACAGGCCAGTAGTTTCTGGTCGGCGTCGGGGGGTCTGTCGCGTCGTCGATCAAAGAATGAGGATCGGTGCCTGAAGTGAGGTGGATCCAAACGTTCGCCGCGTCGGCGTGAAGGAAACTGGCGCCGATGGTGTCGGCCAGCCAGATCGCCTGATTGATCGTGAACTGATCGCGGGTGCAGCCCTCGCCCCAGATCGCGGCGTTCATCTCCGTAACGGCAATCTTAACCCGGGATGCCCCATGGGCGGCCAGGGCGCTCCGGATGGTTTCCATTCCCTGGCCGAAGGCCTGGGGGTCATCGAGGTTAATCTTGTCCTGGTTGGTGTTGGCGATCCAGCCGCCGTAGTGGTGATAGCTGAACCAATCCAGCAATCCCAAGGCGCCCCGGCTCTGCAGGCCGTCCAAGAAAACGTTGACCCACGTCAGGTTATAGGACGAAACAACCGGGCCCATGAACTGGGCGGCCGGGTCTACCGCCTTTACGGCCGTGGCAAGTTGGATGAATCTATCAGTATAATCGCTGATGCTGAGCATTGGGTTCCAAGAGCCGTCGTTCTCGTTGCCGACCTCGTAATAGGCCCCGGTGAATCCGTTGGCGACGAAGAGACTGGCCAGCTCCGATGCTTCGGCAACGGCGCTGTGGGCCTGCCCATCGATGGTGTGGTCGAATGGATTCAGGGAAAACATCGGGACGCAGCCGACAGCCTTGAGGAAAGTGACATACTGAGGAACACTCGTTCCCCAGCTCCAGCTGTCCCACTGGACATGATTATTGTCGCTGGCCCGCTGGGTCACCCAGCAATAGTTATTGGAAATGTTGCCGCCCGGGAAGCGAACGACCGATGGCCGGAGGTCTTTAAAGAGCCCTTGGGTCTGAGGGCCAAGTTTCGGATTTAAAACCCAGCTGCCGAGATTTGCGCCAAGGACGAGCCCGGGCTGGATCTCACGCTGGACAGAGGTCGCGTCTACGGTGACGACGACCTGCGTTTGGGTTGCCAGCGGGGGTGGCGATTGGCATCGCATGAAGACGAGGAGGGAGAGAAAAAGGATAAGGAGGGTTGAGACCCGAGCATGTCGTTTCATCTTTGGCCTTTTTAGCAAAGTAGTAGTAATCAATCGATCTGTCCAACGATATTAGTCGTCCCGGCCGGCGGGAAGGTCAAAAGGGCTGGACTTTACGACCATCGGTCGCGCCGCCATTGGTCTCACGGACGGCCGCGAAGCCATGGTACAATATTCATTGGTATGCGCGTATTTTTTGCCTCTGTTCTTTCTGGCCTTTGTCTCCTGCGCCAAGGTCGCGACACCGCCCTCAACGGGTCCTGAAGTCGCCGACATGGCCAATAACATGGCCGATTCCTCCTATGATACGGAATTTACCGCTACGGGTCGCACGATTGTCGTTTCGACTAGCGGCAATGATACGGCCTTCGGTGACGCCGCGCACCCCTACCGCACCATCACGAAGGCGGCGTCGGTAGCAAACCCCGGCGACCTGGTTCTGATACGTGCCGGTATCTACAGCGAATTCGTTCGGTTGACGCGGGGCGGTACGCCGGGCAACCCGGTCATCTTCAAGGCTGATGGTATTGTGGTGCTCGAGGACCCCAATTCACCTGATTGGGCCTATGATTGGGACGGGGTGTTTAATGTCTATCAGACCGCCTATGTCGTGGTGAGCGGACTCCGCATCCAAGGGTCCCATTGGTTCGGCATAGGTTTGTACCAGGCGGATAACGTGACTATCCAGAACTGCATCACGTACCGCACCGGCGCTTCTGGCATTTACGCAATCCAGTCAAGCGGCGTTACGGTCCGCGGCAACACTGTACGCAGAGCGTGCACACGCACCACGGCGGACACCACGGTCGCGACCCAGGAATGCATCAGCCTGGACTCGGTCTCAGGATTCGACGTGTACCGCAATGAAGTCTTCGATACGGTCGACATAGATCCGGCCGTCACGCTCGGCGGCGAAGGAATTGACATCAAAAATGCCAGCGCGACCGGGACAGTATCCCGCAACGTCGTGCACGACCTGGCGCGCCTGGGAATATACGTCGACGCATGGAACGCGGTCTCCCTTCATGACGTGATCGTTGAACGGAACCTTGTTTATGGTTGCGATCATGGCATCGCAGTATCCTCTGAGGCCGGCGGAACCGCCGAAATCATCGACATCGTTAACAACATCGTGCACGACAACCGGAATAACGGGATCGTCATCTCAGCATGGGTCCAGAACGGACCGCGCCGCAACGTCACCATCATGAATAATACGGCGGTCCGCAACGGCACGTCGAGCTGGGGCGGAGGGATCGCGGTGGAGAATGCCGATGCGTCGGGCGTGATCATCCGCAACAACATCTGCTCCGACAATGTGAAATGGCAACTGGCCGTGTATCCGCAGACAGGGATGACCGTCGACTACAATCTCATTAATGGATTCCGGTCCTATGACTATGCCCGAGAAATCACGGGAACGGACGCCCTGGTTGACGTGGATCCTGTTTTCGTCGACACGCTGTTCCGCATCGGGGCCGCAAGCCCGGCCCGCGACAGCGGTTCGCGCCAACGGGGCGCCTGCCAATGACTACGGCGGTGATCCGCGACCAGTCGGGGCGGCATTTGACAGGGGCGCCTGGGAATACCGGTAGCGGACTCCCTTTCGTCCGCTGTGGTGCCCGGTAACGACACATGCCGCATTAGCGTTGCGTTAGCAATCAAGATATTCTTCTTGACATCGGTCCCAGCGCAGGAATATAGCTAATATGCGCCTTGGTCCCCGTTTTTACAGAATAAGTTGTTTTGCATGCGGTTAGTCTTTGTCTCCCCCGGTTTCACCCCTGCGGTCATCTCTACCGGCGATTTCTGGGTTTCATCGCTTATGCCATCATTATTCACGCATTAATACAGAGAGAGGTGCACTTATCATGTTTGTTATGGGAAAGAGAAAACGCGCTGGATTCAGCTTGAGAGAGTCCCTGGCACGCTTTTCCTGGACGACCATCTTTATCATTTTCTTAATCCTCATGAACTCATCCATTATTTGGGCCATGGAAAAACCTTCAAACGGCCAACTGCAATCATATGCCAAGGACGGCTCCCTCAATCTGCGGATCCAAAATGCCCTAGCTCTGGGAAATCATATTGTGGCGCCCGAGCTCGTGCAGAGTTTCCGCAGACAAATCGAACGCATCCGCCTCGGCCAGGCGGGGATGACAGACGCCGAAATCGATCAGATCATTGGTTCTCCATCTATCTCCACAAGAGTCTTAGGCAGCAAAGGCACGATCAGAGTCTTTGCTCTATTGATTTCTTTCCCGGATTATCCGGCCAGTCAGACTTCGGAGGCCATCGCTTCGCGATTATTCGGAAACGGGGACGGCGGATGGCCCTATGAAAGCCTCAGGAATTATTACCTCCGGTCGTCCTATAGCGCCCTTGACATCAAAGGGGATGTTTTGGGCTGGTACACCCCGTCCTACACCCGCGCCAGCATGCCCCAAACGCCGGAAGCGCGAGAAAATCTCATCAAGGAAGCCCTGCTTTATTATCAAAGCCAAGGGCATGACTTTTCCCAATACGATAATGACCAAGACGGCACCGTTGATTATTTTATGGTCATCTGGACGGGGCCGGACAACGGATGGGGCGGCTTTTGGTGGGGCTATCAGACTTCCATTTCGGATCAGTCCTTTTCCCTTGATGGAAAGGGACTGAGTCAGACCCGATATTCCTGGCTCAGGGCCTCCGGCCCCGATGCGACCGGTTTCGAAACCGCGGCGGCCATTCACGAAACGGGGAATGCTCTCGGTCTTCCCGATTATTATGATTATGTCGATCAAACCAGTTCTCAGGTCGGATCCGGAGGATTGGACATGATGGACAACGACCGCGGTGATCACAACCCTTTCAGCAAAATGCTGCTGGGCTGGATATCGCCCCGGGTTTTTGCCGTAGGGAAGGGCGAGTTCACTTTGAGAGCTTCCGGGACATCCCCGGATGCCCTCCTTATCGTTCCGGGCTCCTCCGCCAAGACTTTGGATGAGTTTTACTTGATCCAAAACCGTTTTCGCACCGAGAACGATTTTTACCTGCCCGGCGACGGTTTGCTGATATGGCACATGGATGTCCGGGTTACCAGCGATGGACATTTTCTCAGCAATAATTCTTCGACCGGCCACGATCTCTTGAACCTGGTCGGAGGCGGCGACCAGGCTCGCGTCCAAAGCGGTATTCCGGCCAATTCCGCAGATTATTTTGTAGAAGGGAAGTCCGTCACGCTCAGTTTTGATCCGGCTCTCTCGTCAACCGACTCCGGCGCGTCCATCTATGGGATCGGGCCGTCCGGCCAAACTCAATATTTCACGGTTGAAACCCAGAGCCCTTCATTGTCGCAGCAATCTTCAGCGATTCAAGCCTCAGGCAGTACGATTATTATTTCCGGAATCAGCGTGAAGGATCAGGTTCTCGCCTCGGCGGCCACGTATTATGTGGACGCTGCGGGGGGAAACGATTCCAACAATGGCCTTTCCACATCTACGGCGTGGAAAACTGTCAGCAAAGTCAACTCATCCAAGTTCCTCCCTGGAGAAACAGTCCTATTTAAATGTGGCGGAAATTGGCGAGAGCAGCTGACTGTTCCAAGCAGCGGGAGTGCGGGGAATCCGATCACCTTTGGGGCATACGGAACGGGAGCAAAGCCGATCATCAATGGCAGTGACGTTTTGACCTCCTGGTCTCTGGTAACTGGAACGACCTACGCAAAATCCGCCCTTATGACGGAGCCGAAAGTCGTCGTATATAACGGGACCCGGGTCACTAAGGGGACGGGGACGACGCTAGCCAGCAACCAGTACTACTATAATGCGGGGGCTGCCACCCTTTATATCAATGTCGGCGAAAACCCGGCTGCCCATACCCTGGAGGCCGCAGCCAGAACTTATTCAATATGGATTTCACATCACGATTATGTCAATTTTTCGAATCTGGATACAAGGAATACTAACGACGCGGGATTCTACATTCAGGATAGCGATTATCTGGATCTTAATGCCTGCGACATCACTCAGGTTGCGTACAGGGGAACTCTTGTTACAAATGTTATAGGGTCTTCGGAAACTTCAAAATATCTTAATTTTAGGAATATGCAAGTTAGTCATTCGGGTGGCACGGGCATATCCGTTGACGGGGATGCTGATGTCACCGGGCACGTTCTCATACAGAACTGCATCGTGCATGATTGCGGATGGAATGCCGACGCCATAGATGCGGTACGGTGGACAGCCGGGATCAAAGTGTGGGGTGGCGCAAATTATGGGGTCGCTGGCGAAAGCGACGATGTCGTCATAGAAAACTGCGAAGTCTATAACCAGGTTGACACTCACGGCGATTATTCGGGCGGCGGAATATGGGTCGACCAATGGGGCACGGGCGCCGTGGTCCGGAAAAACAAGATCCATAACAATGCGACCTACGGAGTCCTCCTTGAGAACATGAACGATGGGGCCCTGGTCAACAACAATCTTGTTTATCTAAACAAATGGGGCATCGCAGTTTATCGAGACATTAAAAACCAAAAGATTTATAACAACACGCTCTTTAATAATTCGGACATCGGGCTATGGTGCAAGGGAGGTGAAAATACAGGGACTGACCACATGACCGGTAACGAGTTCAAGAACAATATTGTAATTGGTAGTGTCAGGGCGCTAAGTGCCATACGGGGTGGAGAAAATAGTGGGAATGGTTCAGGCAATGTCTATGAATACAACTGTTTTGGTTTAGAGAAACCAAATTTTATCGAATGGGGGCTGGTCAGTTATTGGGGAGCTAGTATTTATAAGTCTACCTATGCGACCTGGGAAAGCGCTTACGGCCGAACAACCCATTCCGTCGGGGCCGACCCGCTCTTCGTCTCCGCTTCAAATCCTCTCGATTTTCGATTGCAACCGAATTCGCCATGCATATCGAAAGGCATTCCCGTTAACCTATCCACCGACATCGTTGGGAACCCTGTCCCCGCACAGCAGGGGAAAAACCCGGACATCGGTGCGTTTGAATCGACATCCCAGGTCACGGTATCAGTTCCAACGGTTACGACAGCGAACATCACAGGTCCAACGTCTTCGAGCGTGACCTATGGCGGGACTGTGACCTCGGATGGCGGTGCCACGGTAACGGCGCGTGGCGTTTGTTGGGGCTCGACGGCGAATCCGGCGATTTCCGGGTCGCACACGCTCGACGGGTCGGGGACTGGAAGCTATACGGGCAGCCTTACAGGTCTAACCCCGGGCACCACATATCATGTCCGGGCGTTCGCGACGAATTCGTCGGGAACCGGCTACGGGAGCGACGTAACATTCACGACTTCGCAAGTAATAACGCCGCCTGCGGTGGCGACCTCCGCGGTGACCTCCGTCACATCCACGAGTGCGGCAGCCGGGGGAAATGTAACATCCGCCGGCGGGGGCACGATAACGGAGCGCGGCGTGTGCTGGGCGTTGACGGCGAATCCGACGATCTCCGGCTCGCACGTGCAAAATGGGTCGGGGACGGGGATCTATACCTGCAGCCTGACGGGGTTGACTGCGGGCACGACGTATCATGTTCGGGCCTATGCGACGAATTCGTCCGGGACCGGTTACGGAAGCGATCTGACATTCACGACCACGCAGGGGATAACTCCGCCCACGGTAGCGACTTCGGCGGCGACCTCGATCACATCCACGAGTGCGGCAGCCGGGGGAAACGTGACCTCGGATGGCGGGGCCACGGTAACGGCGCGTGGCGTGTGCTGGGCGTTGACGGCGAATCCGACGATCTCCGGCTCGCACGTGCAAAATGGGTCGGGGACGGGGATCTATACCTGCAGCCTGACGGGGTTGACTGCGGGCACGACGTATCATGTTCGGGCCTATGCGACGAATTCGTCCGGGACCGGCTACGGGAGCGATGTAACATTCACGACAACGCAAGTGATGACTCCGCCTTCGGTGGCGACCTCGGCGGTGACTTCGATAACCTCCACGAGTGCGGTTGGCGGGGGAAATGTAACCTCGGATGGCGGGGCCACGGTAACGGCGCGTGGCGTGTGCTGGGCGTTGACGGCGAATCCGACGATCTCCGGCTCGCACGTGCAAAACGGGTCGGGGACCGGAAGCTATACATGCAGCCTTACAGGGTTGACCCCGGGCACGACGTATCATGTCCGTGCGTACGCCACGAATTCGTCGGGGACCGGCTACGGCAGCGATGTAACATTCACGACGACGCAAGTGATGACTCCGCCTTCGGTGGCGACCTCGGCGGTGACCTCGATAACCTCCACGAGTGCGGTTGGCGGGGGAAATGTAACCTCGGATGGCGGGGCCACGGTAACGGCGCGTGGCGTGTGCTGGGCGTTGACGGCGAATCCGACGATCTCCGGCTCGCACATGCAAAACGGGTCGGGGACGGGGAGCTTATACATGCAGCCTTACAGGGTTGCTCCCAGGAACGACGTATCATGTCCGGGCGTACGCGACGAATTCGTCGGGAACCGGCTACGGAAGCGATTTAACATTCATGACTAAGCAAGGGATAACTCCGCCTACGGTGGCGACCTCGACGGTAACCTCGATCACGTCTACGAGCGCGGTAGGCAGGGGGAATGTTACCTCCGACGGCGGGGCGCCGGTGACGGATCGGGGCGTGTGCTGGGCATTGACGGCGAATCCGACGATTTACGACTCACATATACAAAGTGGGTTGGGGATCGGGAGCTATACATGCAGCCTTACAGGGCTAACGCCGGGCACGACGTATCATGTCCGGGCGTACGCGACGAATTCGTCGGGGACCGGCTACGGCACCGATATAGCATTTACGACTTTGGCCGGACAACTTGGCATTCGGGAGCCTGCCTCGTTAATAAATGGGACCTTTCAAAAGCCGTCTCTCTCGAGGATGGCCGAAAAAAGGCCAATCATTTCTGACGAGCCCTGAGCCCGACAAGCGAGTCCTTTTGACTCTGTTGATAAACACGATACGGCATTTGGTTTTCTACGTAGGCTTCCAGGAATATTGAAAACTTATGTCTAACCATGATCGGTCAACCTCCGGGAATTTCCACTCCTTTTTAAGGATGAATCGATTTCTAGTCTTGGGGCATGAGAGATAGTGCGCCGCGAATAAGCAAATTGATGCCGGGAGAAAGGAAGATCTTGTGCAAGAAAAATACAAACTCCCCAAAGCCAAGAACCTGGCCAATTATAGTAAGGTAATCGAGATGATCTCTGGGGTTATCCACGAAAAGGCTCGTGTCGATGAAATCCTAGATATTTTGGAGGCAGGATGTGGGAGAAAATGGTTCATTGACTTGCGAGGTGTTAAGTACAAATTAACGGGTGTTGATAATGACGAAAATGCCTTAGCTATTCGCAAGAACAAGCAGAAGGATCTCGATATCGCAATAAATGCAGATTTGCAGACGGTTTCTCTTGAAGAGAATGGCTACGACATCATCTATAATGAAAACGTTCTTGAACACATTGATGGTGCTGAAGGCGTGCTAAATAACTTTGTCAGGTGGTTGAAACCGTCGGGAATCATGATCCTTTTGTTTCCGAATAGAGATTCGGCATTTGGCTTTGTGGAGAGGGTCACTCCTTTTTGGGTGCACGTATTATTTAAGAAATATATTGAGGAAAACAGAAACAAGAATGCAGGAAAACCCGGATATGATCCCTATCCTATATTTTTTGATAAAGTTGTTTCCAGATCCGGTATTTATGATTTCTGCAAAAAGAAAGGCCTTTCATTGAAAGCAGAGTATGGATGGGATGCTCTTCCAATTCAAAACCAGATTTTATGGTTCTTTGCGCAAATACTGTTATGGTGCATATATCTCTTTTCCTTCATGAGGCTTTCTGCTAATCATAGGAACTTAGTGTATATTATTGAAAAACCGTGTAATTCGTTGAAAAATTGAAGGGTTATACAGCTTGATACTCATTGACAGGCACACATGTTCAAATCGCCAATATTCTAGCCATGGGGGAAGCGGCCGAATAGTACCCTGGCCATGGGCGCGCACTCTGGCTTCCGATTCTGCAGTCCTATCAACCTTAAGCGCTACCCATAAGGCGATCCAGGAAATAATGGATTTCTAGGGGCTTGGCGAAACTCGATGTTTGAAAATCTCACTTCGGAGACGATGGATTGACCTTGGGCAAGTCAAAAATCTTTTTGGCGCAAGCACATAATGGTAAAGCCAAGGCGCAAGGCCGCGAGACCCGCCCCGCCGCCGCTTTATCGCAGGCGGCATATGATCTTTGGGGAACGATCCCCTATGGTAGGAGCTGAAGCATTCACGTTAGGAGACTGTTGCCCCTTGACATTTATAGCCCGCCAGATTAGGATATCGAATGCTGAGGTTTCGTCCGGCAGAAATGGATGGACAGTGGGGCGTACCCGTGTTTTTAGCTTTTTATGCCTTTTCTTAAGCTTCCCATTTATCTTATTGACTCCTCTGTATCTATGAGGAGTAGTTTGCTTTACTGGCCAGGTCTGAATCTGTTCATCCGGGCAGGGTGGCCATCCTAGGTTCGATGACCTTGGCTTTGAGGGAAAATTCTCCCCTAGAGGGCGGTAGCTTGTCTAATTCCTTGTCCTCGAAGTTCATGCATGATCGTTTTCTCCCTATTGTATGAATAGCACTTATAGAGACGGCAAGTGGTAAAGATCGAAACCGAGCTGAAGACATTTCGTACCACGGGGGAACCTTATCCCTCGACGACCCCGGATATGAGATATGATCAGAAATGGGCAATAGGATTAACGGCATTTTATTTAATTTTGACAACCACACGGGCCTTTGATTTCTGGAAAGAGAATCCCGGGTCTTATAAGTCTGATTCTTGGAAAGGTAATATCCTTATTAGCCTGCTTGGAAATCTGGTTCTTTTCGTACTCATCCCGTTTCTTATCATGAGATACGAAAGGGTCAAGAAGATGTTGGCGCAGAACTGGCCCTTGGTATTGCTCTTTGGATATACGTTGTTAAGTTGTTTATGGTCTGAATTTCCTGGTATTGCGTTCAGGAGATGGGTGAAAATAGCCATTTACTTTTTGCTGCTTATCAATATTGCATCATTGCCAGACCCTATCAAATTGTTGAGAAAGACCGTTTTTCTTTATATCTATATTGTTTCCGCTCTGAATCTCGCGATGATCTTCATATCGCGACGCTATGGCTGGGAGTCCTATCAGGGTGGGTCGCTCCCATGCGGTATCATCGGTCACAAAAACGGCTTCGGGCTCTTTTGCGCCGCCTCCTTTTTTGTCATGTTATGGTATTCATCCTCGGGAGAGGTTTCTTTTAAAGTATCTATTAAGAAACACCTCGTTCTTTTATTGGCTTTGCTCGCTGGTCTCGTTGCCTCCGGCTCAAAGACACCTTTAGGAGGCATGCTTTTGGCGTCAGCGATATCACTTTTAGTATACTGGCTTATAAAAATGGGGTTAAAGGATCCCTATATAATCGCTGCCCTGGTGTTTTTTATTATCGTTATTATTTTATTTGGATATATTGTGAATGAGAATATTATGCACGCTGACGTTATGGGATTAATATTGAAGCCAAGCGGCAAGGATCCAACTTTTACTGGGCGATCGGACATCTGGAGTACGTCGATTAGTTTTGGGCTAAGAAACAATCCCTTATTCGGATCAGGATATGGCGCACTATTCGTAGGCGAAAAGTCTGCTTGGCTCCAATCGATATATGGTTGGCAAGTGTGGGGTGCACATAATGGTTATATTGAAACCTTCCTTGAAACCGGGCTTGTGGGACTTGGCCTATCCCTTTTAGTACTGGCAAAAATCATTGGCTATGTGTTTAAATCAGTCTGGAAATACAGAGCGCACTCGTTATCCCTTCTTAGCTTGGTCGTGTTGATTATCTTTGTAAACTTCTTTGAGGTAAATATGCTTAATACAACATTTTCATTCTTTTTGATACTGTGTCTTTCGGTTTATAGAAGTTTAACAGCTTCATCGACGAAAATCCCGGTGCGTGCTGCACGTTGATTAAATTTATTCAAGGCAGATAAACGCATGGAAAAGAAAAACATATGTTGGATAACGTCGAATTATTATATAGACGTTGATCTGCCGATCATGCCCAGTCTAAGCAAGTATTACAATATCGACTGGCTGATTATACATAATAGGAAAGCTAATAGTGACTATTTGACAAGGGTCAAAGAGGTAGCGCAAGCAGCGGGTATCAGATGCCTCTTTCATTATTTGCAGAATAGGCGAAGGAATTTCAAAATAATAAAGGAATATTGGGGGTTATTAAGAAGCATAAACAAAGAGAAGTATAGATTCTTCTATTTTAATATTGATGGTTTGCCATACTTCTTCCCTCTTGTTTCGTTGATATTTGACAGAAATAAGGTCATATGCGCAGCCCATAATGTGACCACTCCTGAAGGAGCTGTAAATTACCATGCAGCCAAGCTATATATGGGTTTTATACTGAAGTATTTTACCCGTTTTCACGTGTTTTCAAAGAACCAATATGCCGTTATGCAGAATAAATACCCAGGCAAGAGTGTGTTCTTCGCGCCGCTGGCGCTCATTGATTTTGGACAATGCTCCTCCGTTTTGCCTAAGGGCCAAGTTGCATTCCTTTTTTTTGGATACATCAGAGACTATAAAAGGTTGGATATTCTTATAAATGCGTCGAATAAAGTGTACGAAAAATGCGGTAACAAATTCAAAGTTAAGATATTTGGCTTTTGTTCTGACTGGGGAAAATATGAAAGGCTTATTAAGTATCCGGAAATCTTTGAGTTAAGAATAGAAACTATCCGGAATGAAGAAATCCCCAGGTTGTTTATGGAATCACATTATTTTGTAATGCCTTATCAAGATCTCGCTCAAAGTGCAGCCCTCATGGTCGCGTTTAACTATAATTTGCCTGTTGTTGCATCTGATATAGATTCGTTGAAAGAGTTTATCATCGATGGCAAGAACGGATTCCTATTTGAAAAAGGTTCTGTTGACTCTTTAGCCGCGGTCATGATGAGACTATTAGATACGGACGAAAAAAGCTATTTACGGATAAAGCAGAACTTGTCAGAGCACGTAGAAAAGAACTATTCTATAAAGTCTATTGTAAAGTTATATGTGGACTATTTCGAATCATTGACTATGTAATCCTTGAAAAAAAATGGCCGCTTTGGAAATTGCGGGCTTGATGAACGTTATGATATCAGCAGAGAGTTCGTCTTGGAAAACTGTGAAAAGCCGTTTCTCAGCTCCTCCAGCCAAGGGACAAGTCAGCCGGCTGGTCGGCAACACGGCATCGCTGCTTTCCAGCGATACGATTACCCGTATCGCCACGTTTGTGCTCTATGTCCTCGTCGGGCGTTACCTGGGGACGCAAGGTTTCGGCCGGATGTCTCTGGCTCTTACCTTGTTGGCGACTTTTCAAGTCTTCGGTACGGCCGGTCTGCGAATGTTGATTATTAGAGAAGTGGCCTCCGACCGTTCAAAAACCGACAAGTACCTAATCAATGGCAGCTTAGTGGTGACTGCTTTTTCCTTCTTATCCTTAGCGGCCTTGCTGCTTCTTACTATTCTCCTAGCGTACTCGGCTGCGACTTCCGAGATCATTCTGTTGTTTGGGCTCGGACTACTGCCGTTTTCCCTTTCCACCGTTTGCGAGGCTGTCTTTCAGGCATGGGAGAGGATGGGACTTATCTTTATCGTCAACTTGCCCCGCAATCTCTTGGTCGTCGGATTGACATTTTGGTTGCTGGCGGCTGGCTATGACCTGAGGGCCATTGGCATACTTCTGCTAGTTTCAAATTTTCTAATGCTTGGAGCGGAATGGGGAATTATCTTACGCCACATCTCTCGGCCAAAGGAGAGGCCAAATTTGGCGACTTCGATATCTGTAACCCGCTCATCGATCCCTTTTATGGGTTTTCAAGGCATCATTGCCATAACGGTCAGTGTGATATACATCATCCTTTCGATAATCCTCGGTGAGACAGGAGTCGGATTATATAACGCGGCTACGCAGATCATAGCGCCCATTCTCCTAATCTACGATAGCATCGTCATCGCGGCCTTTCCGATGCTCTGCCGACGCTACAGGGTCAGCCTGTCGGCTTTGAAAAAAGTGTCGGATCACTTGCTTGAAATCGTGCTGAGCATCGCCCTGCCGGCAACGGTTGGCTTGTTTATCCTGGGAGAAAAAGTGCTGGTGTTCATTTATGGAAAGAAGGAATTTGCGCGATCTGGGGAAATACTGCGGATCATGGTGGCGAGTCTTATCATGTCAGCCGTATCGGCAGTGCTGGGCAGGGTTTTGTTGGCAGCTTTACGCGAAAAAAGCCTGCTTCGTATCGTGGCCATAAAAAGTTTAGTGAGCCTCGTATGCAGTCTGATCTTTATCAAAACCCTCGGATTACTCGGCGCCGCAATCAGCTTTCTGCTGATTTCTCTGTTCGACACAGGGCTGCACCTTTTCCAGGTTTCTCGCATCTATCCAAAGGCATTTCCTTGGCAAAAGTTATGGAAAACCGCTCTGGCGACCGTTGGAATGACCGCATTCCTCCTGATCGGCCCGAAATTAGGGGTTGTCTTGGAAGTAATGTTAGGTGGAATGATCTACGTTGTTTTGTGGCTTGGCCTTTCGATCTGGTCAGCTGGAAACGTGCGTCAGTTTAAAGCGACCTATTTAGGCGCGTAGGTGAACGATGGACTGGGATCGCGGTGCCTCGTGACAATTCCATGACCTCTCTTAAGAAGTTCCTTCGATCATTTATCGGAACGTTGTTTTGGATAAGCGGAGCGCCGCTGTTCATCCGAGTTCTTTGCAGGAAAAAGGTATTAATCCTGACGTATCACAATCCTAATCCGAAAACTTTCGAAAAACACCTGCGCTATCTCAAAAAGCGTTTCAATGTTACCCCTCTTGAAAAGCTGGTTCATGCGATTAAAAAGAACGATTGGGATGAGATCCCTCGTAGGTCCATAGTCATTACTTTGGATGACGGCTACAAGGAAAACTGCCAACTCAAGCATCTCTTCGCGAACTACGCCGTGGTCCCAACGATTTATCTATGCAGCCATATTGTCAATACTCACCGGCGCTATTGGTTTGACTCGGGAGCGATGGACCCGTCCATTTTAAAAGGGATGAGGTTTTCGGACCTGCTGAAAACGCTAAAAGATTCTCAAGGCTTCGAACTAGAAAAAGAATATGAAGGAAGGCAAGCCCTAAACTACGAGGAACTTCGATCAATGCAGCCCTTCGTGGATTTTCAATCGCATTCAAAATTCCATCCCATCCTGACGACATGCGATAGGGCGGAGATGACGCTCGAAATCGAAGATTCAAAAAAGAGCTTGGAAGGACTATTGAAAATGAGACTGGCACATTTCAGCTATCCCAACGGAGACTATTCGAGACGAGAACTAGACCAGGTGATGCAGAGCGGTTACGAATCGGCCCGGACATTGGACGTTGGATGGAATGATAGGAAAACTGATCCTTATCGACTCAAGTCCTTGAGTATCCAGGATGACGCATCCCTGATTGTCTTGTGCGCCCAAGTGCACGGATTCTTCGGCTATTGTAAATATGCATTCCATGGCCGTTTCAACGGAACTCGACCTCCGTTCATTACGTAGGAAAATGCTATTCGGAATCGTATCCCCAACGTGAACGTCCTCATTACGCGGCAGGCTGAAGACGACCCAGGTGGGATATCCAACTACTTTGCTATTCTAAAAAAACGATTTCATATAAATGCCGTATACGTTGTTGTCGGCCGACGCGTGAATGAGAAAGGAATTATCAGGATACCTCGTCGTCTTATTATTGACTACGGGAGGTTTCTGAAGGTCCTGAGAAGCGAGCCTATCGACGTGGTGCATGTCAATATATCTCTGAACACCAAGGGCGTCCTCCGCGATAGCGTTTTCGTTATTATGTCGAAAGTTGCCAGGAAGAAAATTTTAATATTTTTCCACGGCTGGGATAAGGATTTTGAAAAGAAACTCAAGGGGATATCCCTGTGGCTGTTCAAACGCATCTATTTCTCCTCAAAGGCCATCATCGTTTTGGCTGCGGATTTCAGGAACCAACTGGTCCGATGGGGTTTTCGGCAGCCGATCTTCATTGAAACCACTTTGGTTGACGATGATCTTATTAGCGGCTTTGATATTACTGAAAGCTTAGATATGCGGATGAAGGACGGGGCCAGGAACGTCCTCTTTTTGGCGAGAATTATTAAGGAAAAGGGGATCTACGAAACAGTAGACGCAATAAACCTCCTGCAGAAGAGGTATCCTGATTTGGGCCTGATCGTCGCAGGGGAAGGTGAGGAACGGGCGAATGTTGAGGCCTATGTCCAGGAAAACAATATTCAAAATGTCGCATTTATTGGGTATGTTACCGGAGAAAAAAAGCGGGATGTATTTCAGGACGCCTATCTCTACTGCCTGCCTTCCTATCAAGAAGGAATGCCTACATCCGTTTTAGAAGCCTTATCGTTTGGATTGCCGGTCATAACGCAGCCGGTGGGCGGAATCGTTGACTTTTTCGAGAACGGGAAGAACGGGTTCATCACCGAAAACCGTGAAGCCGCCGTGATTGCCCGATATATCGAAAAGCTCATTTTGGAAAAAGATCTGTACAGACGAATTTCGCTAAATAATTATTACCTGGCGAGAGAGAAATACCTGGCCTCCGAAGGCGTGGAAAGGCTCGAAAAGATATACAGTCAGGTATAATGCAAGGGTGAATTTCCCGGGAATAAAAAACTGAGCCGGCATTTATGAAAAAAATCGGAATCCTGACGTACATCAGAGAATATTCGAATCTCGGCACGAATATGCAGGCGTATTGCACACTGGACGCCGTACAAAAAGTCTTTCCCGATGCCCAGGTGGAGTTGATCGATTACTCGGCCTGGAAACCCAGCCTGAAACCCTATTTATCGAACATGTCTTTGCAGTCGCTCAAAAACGATTGGGTCAGATTTAAGAAATACAGGTCGTTTTTCAAAAACCATCTAACTTTTAGCAACACCCGGTTGATCTCCGGCGATGTCGGCAAATCGATCGAGTTTATAAAAGGGCAACACTATGACGCCATCTACGTGGGCTCTGACACGGTATTAGAACTGAGGGGGGCGAGCCAAGATAAGCTGACGGCCTATTGGCTGGATCAGACTGTCGATTGCAAGAAATTTCTTATAGCGGCCTCGTCCCTTAACCTCGTTTACGACGCTCTATCTGAGACCCAAAAGGAAAAAATACAGAGAACACTGGATGGCTTCTCTCTTTTGGGCGTGAGGGATGATGCGACATTCCGGTTGCTCTCCTTCTTCACCCCCAAGGGAGATAAAAGGTTACGGGTTATTCCGGATCCGACTTTTACTTATGACATCGATTACAGCTTTGTCGAGGACTACCTCAAAAGGAAAAAACTGCAGTTTCATAAACCTTGTGTCTGTCTGCATTTGACTCGAGAGGCCCAATGGGGAAGGGACGTATCCGACTATTTCAGGATAAAGGGATTTATTGTCGCCTCTCTTCGTCCGGCGTATTACGCGGATATTATCCTGACGGATTTATCGCCTTTCGAACAAATGGGAATCTATCGATATTTCGATCTCGTCATAACGCATCGATATCACGATTCCATATTTTGTTTCAAGAACGATACCCCGGTCATTGTTTTCCCGGAAAATGTTGCGGACGTTACCTCCTTTGGTGAAAACAAGATCCTGACCCTTCTCAAATCGTTTCACATGGAAAAGACTAACTACATCGAAAACAAGAATGACATTTCGGCGCGATTCATCATCGAGATCTATCCGGAAGCCATAAAAAACTTTAGAGATAATAACGCATTTATTAAAACAATGCTTAAGACACACGACCAAATATATGGAGCTTTCGTCCGGGAATCTCGAAGAATGACCGACGAGACATGATGGTTGAGGCGATGAACAAAATCAATATCCTTGGGATCGGCATCAGCAGGATCACCGTTGAAGAATCCCTCAAAAGAATTGGTCAATATATCGCCGACGGCAGGAATCATTATGTTTTGGCGTGCAACGTCCATACCGTCATGATGAGCCAGAATGACGACTCTTATCGGAGAATCAATAATGAAGCGGATATCGCCTTGGCAGACGGCAAGCCTCTCGTCTGGGCGGCCGGACTCCTCCAAAAGGCGAAAATAATAAGGATACCCGGCAGGGAGCTGATGAGTTCCTTATGTGATGAAAGCCTGAAAGGCGGGTATTCGCACTATTTCCTTGGAGGGCGTGAACCGGTATTGCATGCTTTGATGGATCGATTGAAAGCCAAGTGTCCGGGCCTCAATATCGCGGGATTCTATTCGCCGCCTTTTAGACCTCTGACTCGTGAGGAAGACGCGCGGGTTATTCAGATGATCAACGAGAGCAACGCCGATATCGTCTGGGTCGGGCTGGGGGCGCCTAAACAAGAACTGTGGATCGGAGAGCATTTTGGCAAAATCAAGGCGCCGGTCATGGTTGCGGTAGGCGCGGCCTTCGATTTTCTTGCCGGCAACGTCCGACAGGCGCCTCAATGGATGCAGAAGGCAGGATTGGAATGGCTCTATCGGTTTAGCGTTGACCCTCATCGCCTATGGCGTCGATACGTATATAATAATCCTAAGTTCTTATATCTCTTGATATGTCAGGCTTTCGGTTTACGCAAATTCACGTTATAATAGGCATAGGGCTAGGTTTCTTAATTATTCGCTATCATATTTTTACAGGGGCTAAACGATGTTCAAGGAAAAGGCCAGGGTTATCCGGAACGCTATGATCCTGTTGGACGGCGCGGCTGTCGTCCTAAGCTTCTTCTTTTCTTTTTTCATCAGGCAGCACATCCACGCGGCCCTGGGTGCGCAGATTCTCTGGAACCGAATCGTTGTGGAGAATCCGCCGACATCCATGAGCGACTATGCCGTCCTTGTCGTTTTCGCCGTGCCTGTCTGGTGCTTGGCCCTCTATTGGAGCGGGGCCTATCGTGACTGGCCCGCGAAGCGGCCGTTGCAGGCTGCCGTGGCCGTCGTCGAATCGGCCTTTTTGGTTTTTATCACGGTGGGGTCATTGATCTTCCTGGCGCAGTTGAAATATGTGAGCCGCCTTTTCATTTTTCTTTTTGTTGCGATGAGCTTTCTTTTCATCTTGGCGGAAAAGATGGCCGTGATCTCGATGACGCGGCACGCCCGCAGGACCGGGAGTTACAGCCATAGGATTCTCATTGTCGGCAAGGGCAAGAGGGCGGCGTCGATGCTCGGGATGATCATGGAGCACCCGGAATGGGGCCTGCAGATTGTCGGCTCGATCGATGACGAGCCCGGCCACGGGCCGGCGGCCATGCGAGGAGTTCCCGTCTTGGGCACCTTGAATGAGCTGGGGAAGATTCTTATGAACGAAGCCGTCGACGAAGTCGTCTTCGTGTTGCCCCGGTCAAGGCTGAACTATATTGAGGACGCGGTCCGCGAATGTGAGACCGTCGGCGTTAAGGCCACCGTGGCGACGGACCTCTTTAACGTAAAACTGGCGAAATGGCGGCATACAGAGCTCGGCGGCATACCTTTTGTTTCATTTGACACGACGGTTGCCAACGAATCCCAGCTTTTCATTAAAAGGATTTTGGACATCGTTTTGTCGGGAATGGGGATCATCGCCGGATTCCCGCTATTCCTTCTTATCGGGCTGGCGATAAAAATGACGTCCCGGGGTCCCATCCTGTTCAAGCAGACGAGGGCCGGTTTAAACGGGAGAGAGTTCATGATGTACAAGTTCCGGACGATGGATGACGGGGCGGACCGGCAACGGATGCAAATGGAGGATCTTAACGAGATGGATGGGCCCGTGTTCAAGATA
The DNA here is from genome assembly GCA_963727095.1 of Candidatus Aminicenantota bacterium. Classification (GTDB taxonomy): domain Bacteria; phylum Acidobacteriota; class Aminicenantia; order Aminicenantales; family Saccharicenantaceae; genus CAVSEQ01. The sequence goes on from CAVSEQ010000002.1 coordinate 459,224, forward strand.
AAAAAGGACCCCCGCATCACACCGGTCGGAAAGTTCTTGAGAAAATTCAGCCTGGATGAACTGCCTCAACTCGTGAACGTCTTTACCGGGCATATGAGCCTGATCGGACCGCGGGCCATGGCGACCTATGAAGCCGAAAAGATTAAGCCGTGGCAGCGGAGAAGGCTTTCGATGAGGCCGGGCTTGACGGGTCTTTGGCAGATCAGCGGTCGGAACAGAGTCGATTTCAATCGCTGGATGGAGTTAGACCTTCAATACCTGGATAACTGGTCCATCGGGACGGATTTGAAAATACTTGCCAAAACAATCCCCGTCGTATTTTTCGGTATTGGAGCCTATTGAGGGGATTGACGGGGTCAGCGGACCCATTGACAGCATGAAACCGTCTATCGAACGAACAAAAAGCTATGTCTTTTTCGCCCCGGATTCTGTATTCTAGAGGGGACGAGAATGGACAATAAGCCAGCGGAAAGCCAGACGGGACCTCCCAGGTTCAATTTGACGGATTATTGGGCGGTGCTCCTCAAGAGAAAGAGGACCATCCTGTTATTCGCTATTCCCGTTCTCGTCATCGTGACGGTCGCGTCCTTCGCAATTAAGCCGATCTATACCGCCACGGGAAGTCTCCTCATCGAGAAGGAACCGAACATTCTTACGTTCGAGCAACCCTCGCAGCTTGAGCCTCTCAACGACGATTACTACCAGACCCAGTTCAAGCTCCTACAGAGCAGGACCCTTGCGGGGAACACGATCGAGAAGCTGAAACTCTACGATAACGATAAGTTTGCCGGAAAACTCAGACGTGCCTACGGCGCGTCGGATGAGCCGAATTCTATTTTCCGAAGAAAACTGACGGACCAGTTTCTCAATCGTCTCAGCATAAGCCCTATCCGCCAGACGAGAATGGTCGAAGTCCGGTTTAAGGACCATGAGCCAAAGTTCGCCGCCGATACACTGAACGCCCTCATCGAAGCGTTCATCGATATGAACGTGCAGATTAAATACGATGCAGCGGCGCAGGCAGGGGAGTTCTTGACTCGCCAAATCTCAAGCCTCCGGGCGGACATTGCGAAGAACGAGCAGGAACTGCAGAACTACGGCGTTGACAAGAATATTGTGACCCTGAACGACAAGGAAACGACGATCGTCGAAAAATTGGGCGAGCTGAACAAGGCCCTGACCGAGGCAGAAGTCGACAGGATAAAGAAGGAATCGTACTACAATATGGTCAGAGGAGTGTCGCCGGAGTCGATTCCGGAGGCCTTGTCGAATCCGTTGATCCAACGGCTCAGGGAAGACTATAACAAGCTGAGCCGCGAATATTTGAAAATGCAGGAGCGGTTTGAACCCGGCTACCCTGAGCTGCAGAGGGTAAAGACCGAGCTCGAGAGCGCTAAAGCCTCTCTGCTGAGCGAGACACAAAACCTGCTCAAAGGCGCTTATTCCGACTGGCAGGCGGCGGTCCAAAAGGAAAAATCTCTTGAAGAGGTCTTCAACAACCAGAAGCAGCAAGCGGTCCAGCTCAACAGCAACTCGATTATTTATAATAGTTTGAAGATCGAGATCGAAAACAAGAAAAACCTGATGGAGGCGCTCCTGAAGCGGCAGAGCGAGACGGACGTATCCGCCCAGCTCAAAGGAATAAGGGCATCCAACGTCCGGATTGTGGACAGGGCCGAGCCGCCGCTCTATCCGTCCAGCCCGAAGAAGAAGCTCAATATCGCCGTGGCATTCCTCATCGGTCTGCTTGGCGGCGCCGGGCTCGCCTTCCTCCGCGAACATCTGGACGATTCGATCAAGACCTTCGATGATGTCCAGAGGTACTCTGGTCTGCCTTCTCTGGGCTTTGTGCCGGCATTCGACTCAAATGGTTTCCACGAGGGTTTCGGATACGCTTCCTCCGGCAGCCAAAAGGTCAACAGGCCGGGCGTGAAAATCAAAGTCGAAAAAAACGCGAGGAAGCGTCACGATGCGAATTCCTGGCTGTCCAGCGACAAAAGCAAGGGAAGCGCCGCGCTCGGAGCTGAATATCCCGGCAGGCCGGCTGCCTCACCGCCCACCGGGGAACGGACCGTTGGAGAGCCAACATCGATCGAGCTCATCCCGTTCGAGAGCCCCACGTCGGCCTATTCGGAATCCTATCGATCGATCCGTTCATCCCTCTTGCTTTCTCCAGACGTGTCAGCGCTCAAGTGCCTTGCCGTCGCCAGTCCCCTGGCTCAGGAGGGAAAAACATCAACCACGTCCAATCTGGCCGTGACCTTGGCCCAGGCAGGCAAGAGTGTCCTGATCGTGGATTCGGATCTCCGACGGCCGCGGCAACACAGGATCTTCAAGATGCCGAACACCGGCGGGTTGAGCAACTTTTTGACGGGAACGCTAAGGATTTCCGATTTGATTAAGCCGACGAAGGTCCCGAACCTTTTCCTCATCAATGCTGGACCCGTGCCAATCAACCCGAACGAGCTCCTTGGGTCAGAGAAGATGACGACTCTGATCAATGACCTGAGGAGACTTTTCGATTATGTCTTATTCGACACGCCCCCTTTGCTGGCCGTGACCGACGGCTTGGTCCTGGCAACGAGGCTCGATGGCCTTATCCTGGTTGTCTGGAGCGAGAAGACACCGAGGGAAGCCTTAAAAACGGCCAAGGAAAAGCTCGATATGGCCGGAATCAAGACCCTCGGCGTCATTGTCAACAGCCTGGTTTTTCGAAAGCACGATTATTATTCCAAGCGCCATTATTACCAGTCCTACGACAAAGACGGACAGGACAAGTACAAGGTCCAGGCCGGGTAATAAAGTTTGTTGATCGATTTGCGCTGCGGTAGCCCTGCGCATTTCCCCCGCTCCCCATCCCTTTCTTCCCCCCCTTTTTGACATCCCCGGGGCCCTATGTTATAAAATCGCCTTTCCCATGGCGCATCCAGCCCCGGAACGGCACGAAATAAAAAGGCCCCGCGCCCCCGTACTCCGTAAGGAAACCGCATGAAAAACACCTTGTTTGCCAAGAAATCGCTGGAACAACTATCGCGGGAAGCCGCATCTGAAACCTCAGGCCTCAGGCGGGTGCTCGGTCCCTGGCACTTGATCTTCCTCGGCGTCGGGGCCATCGTCGGGGCCGGCATTTTCGTCATGACCGGCCACGTCGCTGCCCAGTATGCCGGTCCCGCCGTCACGCTCTCCATCGTGCTCGCCGGCGTGACTTGCGCCTTCGCCGGGCTCTGTTATGCGGAATTCGCTTCGCTCATCCCCATCGCCGGCAGCGCCTACACCTACGCCTATTCGACCCTCGGCGAAATTATCGCCTGGATCATCGGTTGGGATCTCATCCTGGAATACTCGGTGGGGGCTACGACGGTCGCCATCGGCTGGTCCGGGTACGTCGTCAACTTTCTCAAGGGCATCGGCCTCAATGTCCCCGCCGCTCTGGCCGATGCGCCCTTTGCCTTTGATCCAAAGACCGGCGCTTGGACGAAAACCGGCGCTCTCATCAACCTCCCCGCCCTTCTGATCATCGCTTTCATCACCTTCGTCCTCGTCCGGGGCATCCGGGAGTCGGCGACGATTAATTCCGTCATCGTCTTCTTGAAGATCAGCATTATTCTGGTCTTCGTGGGGGCCGGCTTGTTCTTCCTCAAGCCGGAACTCTGGAAGCCATTCATTCCCCCGAACCAGGGACAATCCGGCTTCTTTGGCTGGAGCGGGATCCTTCGCGGGGCCGGCGTGATGTTCTTCGCCTACCTCGGCTTCGATGCCGTTTCGACGGCCGCCCAGGAGGCCAAGAATCCGAAACGCGACATGCCCATCGGCATCCTCGGCTAGCCTCTTCGCCTGCACGGCCATCTACATCGTCTTTTCCCTCGTCCTCACGGGCGTCGTTCCCTACACCCAGCTCAATGTCACCGCCCCCGTGGCCGTGGCCATCGACGCCATGCGGCTGTTTTGGCTCTCGCCTCTTATCAAAATTGCCGCCATTATCGGCCTGATGTCGGTGATGATCGTCCAGCTCATGGGCCAGCCCCGGATCTTCTACACCATGGCTAAGGACGGCCTCCTGCCGCCCGCTGCGGCCAGGATCCACCCGAAGTACGGCACGCCCTATGTCACGACGATCATCACGGGCATCGTCGTCAGCATCGCCGCCGGGCTCCTGCCCATGGGCATCGTCGGAGAGCTCGTCAGTATCGGGACTCTTTTCGCTTTCGCTATCGTCTGTGGCGGCGTCCTCGTCCTCCGCTACACCCGCCCCGACATCCCCCGGCCCTTCAAGACCCCCTTGGTTCCGTTGGTCCCCGTCCTGGGCATTTTTTCCTGCATCTACCTGATGACCCACCTTTCCAGGGACACCTGGATCCGTCTCATCGTGTGGATGGTCATCGGCCTGGCCATCTATTTCGCCTACGGCATCCGCAAGAGCCGGCAGAGACCCGGCGTCGCGGCCGTCAATGGGCCGGCGCCGAAACCCGAAGGAGAATGACATGGATAAGCCACTCGCCGCCGTGCCGGACACACCATCCACGCCCGCCGCCGAGACGGAATCCCGCCATTTCAAGCGGGAAATGACCCTCTTCGATTCGATGATGATCGTCATGGGGGCCATGATCGGCTCCGGGATCTTCATCGTCAGCGCCGACATCGCCCGGACCGTCGGGTCGCCGGGACTCTTGCTCCTCGTTTGGCTCATCACCGGCGTCGTCACCGTCATCGGCGCCCTGAGCTACGGCGAGCTGGCCGGGATGATGCCCCATGCGGGCGGCCTTTATGTGTACTTGCGAGAGGCGTACAACCCCCTGATCGGCTTTCTTTACGGCTGGACGACTTTTCTCGTCATCCAGACGGGGACGATCGCCGCTGTCGCCGTCGGCTTCGCTAAGTTCACCGGCGTCCTCGTCCCATGGTTCAGCGAGCGGCACATCCTTCTCACGGTTCTCGGGTTGAAGATCAGCGCGGCCCAGGTTTTGGGAATCGCCAGCATCGTTATCCTGACCTTGCTCAATATGCGGGGACTGCGGACGGGCAAGACGATCCAGGGCTTCTTCACAGTTGCGAAAACCGTCGCCCTGACCGGGCTCATCGTCCTGGGGTTCGTCGTCGGGGCCAATGCGGTGGCTATCAAAGCCAATTGGGCTGTATTTTGGAAGGCCAGCTGGACGCATATGGCTGCGGGCGGCGGCATCGCCTCCGTCCAATCCCTTTCGGGCCTGATGATCCTGGCGGCCATCGGCGCGGCCATGGTCGGATCGCTTTTTTCGTCGGATGAGTGGTATACGGTGACATACATCGCCGGCGAGGTCAAAAATCCCAAGCGGAATATTCCTCTGAGCCTGGCTCTCGGGGCCGGGATCGTCATTCTGCTCTATTTCCTGGCCAACATGTCCTATATCGTGACCCTGCCGGTCCATGGAAGCCCGGAGGCCGCAAACGTTCTCGGCCGGGGCATCCAGTTCGCGCAATCCGACCGCGTGGGGACCGCGGCGGCCGAAATGATCTTCGGCGCTCCCGCGGCCGCCATCATGGCCGTGCTGATCATGATCTCGACCTTCGGCTGCAACAACGGGTTGATCCTGTCCGGAGCGCGCGTGTACTATGCGATGGCCCGGGACGGTCTCTTTTTCAAGTCAACGGGCAAGCTCAACAGAAAGTCCGTGCCGGGGACGGCCCTCGTTGTCCAGTGTATCTGGGCCTCGCTCCTCTGCCTGTCGGGAACGTACAGCCAGCTCCTGGACTACGTCGTTTTCGCGGTCCTCATCTTCTTTGTCCTTGTCGTCTCGGGGATCTTCATCCTGCGGAAAAAGAAGCCGGACGCCGAAAGGCCCTATAAAGCCTGGGGATATCCAGTCGTCCCGGCTATCTACATCCTCGTCGCGGCCGCGATCGCTGTCGACCTCCTCATCTTCAAGACGGGATACACGGTCCCGGGATTGATCATCGTCCTCATCGGCATTCCGGTTTATTTCCTACGGAAGAAGCTCGCTAAGCCGGGCGACTCGAATCCCCAATCACCGGTCGCCGAAACGCAAGAGAACTAAACGGACTATTTTTTGCGGTCGGCGACGAGCACCCCTGCGGCCATATACTCCCGGGGCGAGAATTCCTGGACCCAAACGCGGATCGATTCGAGCGGCGCCCCGATGGAGTCATGGACGGCATCGGTCACCGCCGTTAGCAAGGCTTTCTTTTGTTCGTCCGTCCGTCCTTCGAGCAGGTGGATTTCAACGAGAGGCATGCGGGCCTCCTTTCGCGGCCATTTTACCAAACCGCGCCCAGCTCCGAAAGGGCCGCCGATTGACTTTCCGCCCGGCTTTTGATAAACAAATACACGAAAGTGGGTTGTCATGGAGATCAAAACCCGGGACATCAACGACATCGCGGTTTTTGAGATCGCCGGCGAGATCCGCCGCACTGACACGCCGGAGATAACGCTCCACCAGCTCGTCAAGTCCAACCTGGACCGCGGCAAGCGGAACATCCTCCTCAACCTCAAGGACGTCGGGTTCATCGACAGCTTCGGCGTAGGAGAGATCCTGGCCAGCTATATCTCGACTCAGAACCTGGGCGGAAAGCTCAAGCTGGCCGAAATCTCAAAGAAGCTGCATCTCGTCTTCCAGGTTACAATGCTGTATCGGGTCTTCGAGATCTTCGATACCGAGGATGCCGCGCTCAAGAGCTTCGCAAAGTCTTGACGTCCTCTCGCCTGGACAAAGGAGAGCCTTCGTTGACGGATGGCCGTTTGCACAGGTTCTTCTCCCGTTTTGCCGATATCCGTCCGGATGAAACGAGGGCGGCGCTCTATCTCTTCATCTACTTTTTTTTGGTCACATTTTCGATCTATGTCGTCAAACCGGTCAAGGAAAATTTTCTGATCGGGGTCACTCCCGCGTGGTGGCCGTATGCAGACCTCCTCACGGCCGCCCTGATCGGTTTCGTCATCGCCATCAACGCCAGGCTCCTCAACAAGCTGCCGCGCCGAACCTACGCCTCGGCGACCGCCTTTTTTTTCCTGATCAACGTCCTCGTCTTCTGGTTTGTCTTCTCCGTGAACCGAAGGAGCATGTTCATCTCGCCGACCCAGGACGCCTCCGGCCTGTTGGGCCTTATTTCCTTCCAAGTCTTAATCAGAAATTCCTGGCCGCTGCCGGTCTTCGTTTTCAGCCTGTGGGTCGACATTTTCATCGTCATGTCCGTGACCCAATTCTGGATCGCCGTCAACGACCTCTTCGACCCGCATCAGGCCAAGCGGACGATCGGCTTTTTCGTCACCGGCGGGCTGGCCGGCGGCATCGCCGGATCCTTGGCGACCTCTCGTCTTGCTCAGGCCATCGGCCCGGCCAACCTGCTTCTTATCTGTCCCTTCATCCTCCTGCTCTCCGTGGGCATCATCCATCTGGTATATGAGGAGCAGACGAAGCTCCAGGGAGTGGGGGAGACTGGCGTTTACGCCCGGGCCGGGACTCGGGTCGGGTACCTCGAGAGTTTAAGGGCGGTCGGCAGCAGCCGGTACCTCAGGCTGCTCGCGGGAGTGCTTGCCTCGGCTATGGTCGTGGGAACTCTCATCAACTATCAATTCAAGATCGCTATCAAGGATGCCATTCCCAACGCCGCCGTCCGAACGTCCTTCCTCGGCACTTTTTTCCTGGCCATCCTTGTTTTATCCTTGGCGTTCCACCTGGCGGCGACAGGGCGGATCTTGAGGCGTTTTGGGATCCGCCTGGCCCTGCTCCTGGCTCCCGCCGCCCTCCTTCTCGGAGGGCTGTCCGTCTTCCTCCTGCCCGCGGCCGCTGGCCTTATGGTCTGGGCCTGCCTGGTCAGGGGTGGCGACAAAGCCCTGGACACGACGACCAGTCAGTCCGTCCGCGAACTGCTTTACATCCCCATTCCGGCCGAAATTAAGTATAAAGCGAAGATCTTCATCGATATGTTCGTCAACAAATTTGCGACAGGGCTGGCGGCCGCGCTGTTCTGGATCCTCTATCGGGTCTCATCCTTCGCCTACAAAACTCCTTCCGTCCAGGTCCGCGAGGTCGCGCTGGTCATGATCGCCTTCGCGCTGACCTGGGGCGTTCTCATCTGGGTTATTTACGCAGAGTACCTGGGCATCGTGAAGAAAGATCTCACTCGGCGATGGCAGGACGGGAACCAGATCGTCGCGGACAACGTGGACGTGGAGGCGGCCCGGCTTGTTTTTGACACGCTCCAGAGCCGCGGCAAGAGCTCGGCGCTCTACGCCATGAATCTTTTCGAGCTCGTCCAGAAGGAAAAGCTGACGCCGGAACTCATGTCCGTCATCGCCCTCAAAGAGGATGAAATCACCGCGCGCTCGATGGACGCCCTCCTCGACGTCGGGGGCGAGATTTTTTACCCCGGGATTGAGGAAACCCTGGCCGACGAGGATTTCGAGGTGCAGATCAAGGAAGTCTTGGCCCTAGACACCTTCAAGACGGTCATGAAAAAGCACCTGGGGGATGTTGTCGGGAGCAAATCGGAGTCCGAGGTAGAGCGGATGGAGGCCGCCAAGCTCATGGGCATGATGGAGGCCTCGCCCGATGTTTCCCGCTTTCTCGGCCGGCTGCTTCAGGATGAGTCGCCCGACGTGCTGAACTATGCGCTGATGAGCGCGGCCGTCCACCGTTTGAAGGAACACGTCCCGCTCATGATCCGCCTGCTCGGCAATCTCATGACCCAACAGACCGCTCAGGACGCCCTCAAGGCGTTCGGTCCCGGGATCGAGGAGACGCTGAAGAAGCACCTCCAGAGTCCTTCGGAATCCCTGGCGGTCCGTCAGGCCATTCCAGAGATCTTGGCTCGGATAGGGGACCAGAAGGCGGTCGATATCCTGACGTCCGAACTGGTTCGGAACAAGGAAGACCTTGAACGGGAATTGGTCGACGCGCTGTACAGGATCCGGTCGGCCCATCCGGAGGCCCGGTTCCGTGAAAGGCGCGTCCGAGCTGCCGTATTCACCCTGATCAGGAAAAGCTGCGCCGCCATCCTTGACGCTTCAAGCCGCCGGCAGCGAATCGGCGTCCGGCCCTGAAGGCCGGCATGAGGGGCAGAAGGCGCAGGCGCTCCTCGACCTCAGGATCAAAAGAATCTTTGACCTCCTTGCCCTGATCTACCCGCAGGAAGATATCATCAAAGCTTATCAGAACATTCTCCAGGGGACGCGGAAGTGCGTCGATTATTCGCTCGAACTCCTGGACAATATCCTGGACCGGGGACTCAAGGAACTCCTTTTTCCGCTGATCGAGGACCTGCCGCTCGAAGAAAAAGCGCGCCGCCTGAAAAAAGCCAAAGGGACGCGGCCGCCGCGCCGCCATGCGCGGGGATTGAAATGAGGGCGACCGCTCATTTACAATGAAAGCGGTGGAAAGCGATGGCCGACCTTTTCGTTTACCCGAAGAAAGACGATCCCTTCACGTATACCCTCGGGAAAGAAGAGGGTGACGCTCGGCCGCGCATCGTCGAACGATCTTGTCTTCAACGACCAGTTCAGCTCGGGCTGCCACGCCGTCATCCTTCCCACGGAGAAGGGGTACGTCATCCAGGACCAGGGCAGCAAGAACGGGACCTTCGTCAACGGACGCCGGATCGTCGGTGAAACCGAGCTCGCGCGGGGGGACGAAATCCTTGTCGGATCCACGCGGCTGATCTTCGACAGGGAGTTCCAGACAAGCGTACAGATCGTCGAGGGCACCACCTTCACGCACAGCTCGAATACCATCATCCAGGTCAGGGACATTCTTAAGAAACCTCCCTCGGCCGTGATCCTGAAGGGCCCGGCGGAAAGCCTCGATGCGGCGGGGTTCGAGAGGGACCAGAGGTTCATGGCCGTCATGAGCGAAGTCAGCCAGGCGTTGATCTACCATATGCCGCTCGACAAACTCCTGGACCATGTGATGGACCTCATCACCCAAAACATCCCTATGGACCGCGGCGTCCTCATGCTCAAGGAAGGCCGGCCCGAGCAGCTCGTCCACAAGGTCGTTCGCATCCAAAGCGGGCACCTGAGAGCCAAGAACATCGTCGTCAGCGGCAGCATCGTCCGGACGGCCTTGGAGAAGAACGCGGCCGTGCTGATTTCCGATATTCAGTCCGACGAGCAGCTGAGAGGTCAGCTCAGCGTCGTCCAGGCCCAGATTCATTCGGCCATGTGCGTCCCTCTCTGGAATAACCGTGACATCATCGGTTTGGTCTACGCGGACCGAGGTTCTCTCATCGGCCAGTTCAAGGAGGAAGACCTGCGCCTTCTGACTTTGCTGGCCAACCTGGCCGCCGTGAAGATCGAGAACGCCAGGCTTTTCGAGGAATCCCTGATCAAGTCCCAGATGGAGCGGGAGTTGGTTCTGGCGGCGCAGATCCAGAAGAACTTCCTCCCGCGGCACGACCCCGTCTTCCCGCCCTACGACATCAGCGGCGGCACGCGCGCCTGCTCACACGTCGGCGGGGATTATTATGATTTCATCCCCGTCGACGAAAACCGTCTGGGCGTCGTCATCGCCGATGTTTCCGGCGCCGGAGTCAGCGCCTCTCTCCTGATGGCATCGGTGCGGGCCTCGCTTCATGCCGAGATCCCGGTCACGCGCGATTTGGCGGCGCTGGCCGCCAAGCTGAACGACTTCGTTCATACCAGCTCCGACAGCCACAGTTTCGTATCGTTCTTTTTCGGCGTCCTGGACCGTGACAAAGGGGAGGTCGCCTACGTCAATGCGGGCCATAACCCGCCTTTTCTCCTGGATTCGAAAGGGCAGCACCGGTTTCTGGAAAGCACGGGATTCTGCCTGGGAATGTTTCCCGCGGTGACCTACGAAACGGGCACGGTCCCGCTCGGGGCGGAAGAAATCCTCTGCCTTTATACGGACGGCATCGTCGAGGGACGGAACGCGGAGCAGGAGGAATTCGGTGATGAACGGCTGGTCTCTGAAATAGGGCATAACGCAGGGCTTCCGGCCGTCCAGATCAAAGATAGGATTTTCGATGACGTCTTTGCCTATACGTCCTGCGCGGAGCAGGGCGACGATATGACGCTTGTCGTCATCAAGAGGAACGCATGACGGCAAGGATCCGGGCGGCGGCCGCGAAGCCGAACAAGCCCGGCCGACTCAAGGCCAAGGCGGACCTGTCGGAAATCGATCGGGTGCGGCGGTTCCTCAAGCGGAACCTGGCGGGCCTGCCGCTCTCGGACGATGACGCCATGAAGCTCGAGCTCTCCCTCCACGAGATCTTTGTCAACATCGCTCTGTACGCCTATCCCCACGGCGGCGGCGACATGGCGCTGAAGATCTGGAACCAGGACAATAGGCTCTTCATGGAATTCAGGGACCGGGGCGTCCCGTTCGACCCCGGCAACAAGCCGGCGCCCAACCTTGCCGAGAACATCCGCCGCGGCAAGCGCGGCGGCCTCGGTATTTTCCTCTTCAAAACGCTGATGGACGGCTTTGACTACCGGCGCGAAGGGGATGAAAACATCCTGACGATCTATAAAGCGATTTAGCCTGAATTTCCGTTTCAGTAGAGGACCTTGTCCTCCCCGTTCATTTTGATGAGCTTATCGATCTCCGTCCAGAATCAGCCCGCGGCGGACGAGAACCGCCTTGATCTCCTCGTCGGTCAGCGTGTCGCCGACGGCGGCCCGGACTTCATCGAACGTCAGGACCTTGAGCCGTTCAACGACCGCCCGCGGCAGTTCGCTCATGAGTTTAGGCCCTTCGGGGTATTTCTCAGTGAAGATCAGCTTTTCAGTGAACTTCTTTGAGGTCCGGAAGGAACGGGAGTGATCGATGAGGATCATCCTCCAATCCTGGGTGATCAGGATCTGGTTCTGGTGGCGGTCCTCGTTGGCGATCAGGTTGTCGAAGAAACGCTGAAGATAGGTCCCCCTGTTCCAATTGAAAACCTTGATGGACGGCATCTTGATCTTCTTTTCTTCGCGAGACTTGAGGGTCATGGTGCCGTCGATCCAATACTGGCAGGAGCCCAGATCCTCGTGGAAACGGCGTTCGACCGTCGGCGGAACCATATTGATGCCAAGATGTCTGCTCAGGCGGTAAGCCGCAATTTCATATTGCCAGCCCTCGATGTAACCGCCCATCCGCCCCCTGGCGTTCTTCCAAAGAGCCTGATGGGTGAAATCGCCTTTTTTGAGCATCAGGACCCAGGGGCTCGTCACGGCCTCGGAACCTGTCATCTGTCTCTGACCGACGATGTCGGCGGTCTTGAGAAACTCCTCCCACTGCGGCCCCTGAGCGACTTCCTCCGGAGTCAGCTGCGCGAAGAGAGCCGGGACCCAAAGGACGGACGCCCCTACAAGGGCCGCCGCAATCAATGTTTTTTTCATCAGCACCCTCCCGTCGAATCTATTCATCCGTGGGTGACAGTTTGTCACCTCATTCATAAAGGACTTGGGTTTCGCCCTGCTCCTTGATCATGACGTCGATCTCCTTGACCAGGAGGTCGCGCCGGATAAGGACCGCCCGGATCTCCGCGTCGGTAAGCGTGTCGCCGACCGCGGCCTTGATCGATCCGTGGGTCAGGCCTTTGATCTTCTCGACGAACCAGCGCGGCAGCCTCCGGAAGAGAACCGGCGAGCCGTTTTCGAACTTCTTTATTCCATTGGCCCCGTACATAAGCCGCTCGGTGAACGGCTTCGTCGAGCGGAAGGCCCGGGAGTGATCAAAGAGGATAGTCCGCCAGTCCTCCGTGTAAAGGACGTTCTGCTGTGTCCGGTCGTCGTTGGCCACGAGGCTGTCCCACGCGCGGGTCAGCCACTTCGCCTGGTCGACCCGGTCCTGGGCGTCGTCCGGGATCGGAATCTTTTTATCGGCGACCTCGAGGAGACTGTACGTATGTTCGGCGTAAAGCGAAAGATCTCCCTTTTTGCCTTGAAAAGAACGCTCCACCGTGACCGGAATCATATTGAGCCCGATGAGTTTATCAAGCCTGTAGGCGGCGATTTCGTACTGCCAGCCTTCCAGAAAGCCGTTCATCATCCCCCGGGGGTTTTTCCAGAAAGCCGTGGTTTCGAAATCGCCTTTCTTAAGATGCAACCGGTAGGGATGCGTGACGCCCTCGCCGACCGGCTCAGACCGGATGATCTCGGCCGTGAGGAGAAATGTTTCCATTTCGCCGCGACGGGCGATCTCTTCAGGCTTGAATTGGCCTGCGAGAGGTTTTGTCGCCAGGCCGATCGACAAGAGGACGGCCAATAGCGCCGCTTTTCGTTTCATGCTTGACTCCCTCAGGACGGCCTCGTTAAGCCGAATCCTAGTCCCTTTCCCCGGCGGAATCAAGTCGTGGACGGCTGGTCCGGCGCTGCGCCTTTTATCTTCCTGTATTCTCGGATGATAAAGAAACAAAGCACGAGCCACACGCCCACGGCGACGACGTTGATGATCGCGTACTTTTCGATCTTCAAGGCCAGGAGTTGAGTCCCTATAAGGACGGCCACGGCGGAAATCGTATCGCCGCCTCTGACGAAGAAAGTGTCGATGGCCGCCTTGGCCTTGTATTTTTCTTCCCGGGGCGTCACGAGGAACAGGGCGGCCTTGGTCGTGTTCTGGAGCGAATAGTCCGTCCCATTCTCGATGGCTTTGACCCATTTGACGATAACGAACACGGCCCCGAAGGAGATAAGGCCGTATCCGCCGATCGCGATGAGCGGCAGAAAGAGGAGGGCGCCCCCGACGCCCACCCACTTGAAAATCCGCGATACGAGGAAGAGCTGGATGAAGAGGGCGATGACGTTTGTTAGAAACTGGTAATCCATGAAGATCGTATGGATGGACTTCTGCATATCGGACGGGGGCTTCTCCCGGTCCGGCTTGGCTTTTTGCGCCTCCACGGCTTGTGCTTGCCCGACCGGCGTGCCCGTTGACGGCTGGGGAAGCACCACCGCTGTCTGGGCCGGGGCGGTGCGGCTGATCTGGCTGTTGACGGCGACGGCGGATATGATAAATTCGCCGGTGGCGTTGACGAAATTATACATCCCGATCATGAGGGCGATCAAAAGAAGGTAGCGGCTGCCGAAAACCAGCTTGAATCCGCCCCCGGCTTTGAGCGGCTGTTCCTGGGTTCGGGCTTTCTCTTCGGAGCCGGCCAGGCCTTTTTCCCTTTCCTCGCGGCTTTTCCTGACCTCTCTCCGGTGGATGTGAATGGCGAGCCCGATGCAGACCAGCAGGATGGCTCCGGCGATGAGCATCAGCTTGTATTCCCAGTTGTTCCCCATCATCTCCCGCAGCCAGCGCATCCGCGTGCCCAGGGCGGCGCCCAGCGTGGCGCCGAAGGCGACGAGGGGAAAGGTCCGCTTGCCGACCTCGTCGGTGTAGAGGTCGTTGGCGAATCCCCAGAACTGGGCGACGACGAACATGTTGAAAATGCCTATCCAGATGAAGAACAGGATGCCCATGGTCTTGATCGGCATCCCGCCCAGACTGAGAAAGTAAAACACCACGAGGTTCGAGATGAAAAAGAGCGTCGTCCACGTGATCAGGATGTGCCTGGGAACTTTCGAAGCCAGGCGGCTGAAGGCCTTGATGACGAACACGAAAAGCACGGCTTGGGCGCCCCCGAGGCAGCTTTTGACCACGGCCGAATCCTTGTCCACGAGGAGCATGGCTTCCCGGAGGGGCTTGAGGATGTAGTAGGCGAGGAGGAGGAGGAAGACGTTCAAAGCCAGGAGGAGGGCTTTCGGAGCTTCTCCCTGACGGATGTCCGCGAAGAGCCTGAGGATTCTGTAGGGGAAGGAAAATGACGATGCCTCGTGGGCCGGTCTATGTCCGTATCCCGCTTCCGCCATCGCCCTCTCCTTCGCGGCCTTCCTAGAAAAGGACGGCCTCTTCTCCGCGCTCCTTGATCAGAGCGGCGATCGTCTTGACGAGAAGCCTCCGGCGCGCCTGGAGGCCCTGAATTTCGCCTTGAGAAAGATAAGGCGCCATGATTTGCGAAACTGTCTTGTCCTCCCAGGCGGCAAGTTTCCGGTAGAGTTTGCGCGAGCATCTGTCGATCTTGCACGCTAGGGCGTCTTTGTCGCCGGGCGCGAAGGCTTGGGAAAAATCGACCCGGAAGACCGCCCAGTCGTCCTTGCGGATAAGCACGTCCTGGTCGTTGGCGCAGGTATCGTTGACCAAGCTGATGAAGACGCGGAGGTCGGCCATGGCCCGGCTAAAAGACTCCGGGTCCGCCGGCTTGACCTGTCCGGACTTCCTGTCCGATTCGGAAAAGCTGTTTTCGATGAAGAGCGACAGGGAGCCGGGCATATCTTCGATCTGGCGCTCAACCGCAGCCGGGACGAGGCTGAGTCCGAGAAATTTGCTGATTTCATAAGCCGCCAGCTCGTAGTGATAGCTGTCGGCCAGGGGGCTGGGCCTGCGGCGGTCGATGTACTTGAAGATGGCCCTGCGTGTGTCATGCCCGTCACTGAGAACCACTCTCCACGGTTCGGTTCTTCCCGGCATATCCGTTTTTCGGACGTTCGTGATAGGGGCCGTCTTTAGAAACTTCTCGACGTTCTCGAAGGCGGGAGGCGGAGCCGCATCGTGCGTCGTCTTCATGCTCGGTTCGCCGCCCGCTTCCTCCGGCTCCCAGAGGCTGAACCGGCCTTGGTCGATGACAAGCGCCGTGGTGACACCGCCGTAGGCATGGGAAATCCCCGTATCGATGATGTACACCTTACCGTTGTACCGGCTGATGTTGCCGAGGTCGCGGATGACGGGGCTCCCGCCTCCGTACGCGAAATAGTCGTGGCCGATGACCATGAAGCGCGCCTGTAACCTCGCCAGAATCCGGTTGACCTCGGCGGAAGATGCCGTTTCGTCCCTATAGCCCAGACCGCGGAACCAGAGCGGGCTCTCGGAGTCATAAACGATCGTGGGCCGGAAGGCGCTCGAAATATCCTGGGGATTCCTCCGAAACCCCTGGAAAAACTGGAGCTCCCTGCGCAGCGTTGAGTTGATATCCTCGATCTTTATGCCGGAATACTTATCGCTGACGCCGGCGTGAGCGAACACGATGTCGTTGATCTTGATCACGGCGTTCTTTTGCAGAAGCCATGGGCCGTAGGCGGAGTTGAAACCGGCGACATAGGCCCGGCGCGCATCGCCGCTCCTGCGCTCGAGGGACTGCCAGAAATCCCTGAGCGCCTGGTTCGTTGCGAGATCGAGACCCAGCTTTTCCACCCGTGCCCTCTCGGGATCGGAGAGCCGGGCCAGGAATTCCTTCTCTCTGGCCGTCCGGACGTCTGCAGGGAGGAATGAGACGAACTGCTCGACCGTGACATAGTCGGGATAATCGAGCGCGATGCCCGTGATATTCATTTCCTCGTGATTCCCCAGGAGAACGTGGACCATCCCGCCGGCAGCCGCGGCCTCCTTTTCGAGCCGGATGAGGAGGTCGAGGATGTCCTTGGCCTGAGTGCCCCTATCCAGTATGTCGCCCGTCTGGACCAGGTGTGTCTTCCCCCCCGACCAACGGAGGTCCGCATCGATAATGCCGGTTCCTTTAAGGATGACGACGAAGTTGTCATAATCGCCGTGGAGATCCCCGACCGCCACGATCTTCTCCACGTTGGTCCAGATGCAAGGGATCGCGGCAGCGCGGGCGAAGAAAGAACAAGCGGCGAAAAGCAGGCAGGCCCAGATGAAACGGCGCAAGCGTCCTCCGGATGATGACGTGATGGTTCCTTCTCCGCGCTCAGTCGGCATGGATCACCTCAATTTATAGATGATTTCCCTTTGATAATCAATCCCCGATTTGACCCCGAACAAGCACCGGCATTCATGCCGGGGACTCGAGGGGTTGACTCCCGACGAGAGCTCTTGTTATGCTGGGCGTCGCATGGGCAATCATCGACAGGAGGTGGGCGATGTCTGCTCCCACAGAAGGGTATTATCGGGGAGGCATTCGGACCGTCTGGGCGATCTTCTTGGCCGCAGGCCTCGCCGCGAGCACAGCGGCGGCTTCGCCCGCGCCCGCTGCAAAGGGACTCGTTTCTCGGAACCCGGCCCGGGTCAAACTTGGTGTCGAGGTTCTCCTCGAGAAGCGCCTCGACCTCGTCAAGGGGAAGAGAGTCGGGCTGATCACCAATCCGACGGGCGCCGACAGCCGGCTCCGCAGCACCATAGACCTCCTTCGGGCCAACCCGGAGGTCCGCCTGGTCGCCCTCTACGGACCGGAGCACGGCGTCCGGGGTGACGTCCAGGCGGGTGAGTATGTCCCTTATTATTTCGACGACAAATACAAGCTTCCGGTTTTCAGCCTCTACGGCCAGTCGATGAAACCGGAGCCCGGCATGCTCAAGAATATCGACGCCTTTATGCGGTCTTTCGATACCAAGTCCGCGGGCAAAAGACCTGAGGCGGCGATGGTCAAGGACATCGACGTCTTGATCTATGATATCCAGGACGTCGGCACGCGCGTCTATACCTACATCGCCACGATGGCCTTCGCCATGCAGGCCTGCGCCGAAAGCGGCATCGACTTTGTCGTCCTGGATAGGCCGGCCCCCATCAACGGCGTCGACGTCGAGGGTCCCATCGTCGAATACCCCAGCCACAGCTCTTTTGTCGGGCTCTATCCGATTCCCGAGCGCTACGGCATGACGATGGGGGAGCTGGCCCGGCTGTTCAATGAGAAATTCCTCAAACCCAAAGCAAAACTGACCGTGGTTCCGATGGAAGGATGGACGCGCGGCATGTGGTTCGACCAGACGGGCCTGCCCTGGGTGCCGCCCTCGCCGAACATGCCGACACTCGAAACCGCCGCCGTCTATCCCGGCCAGGTTTATTTCGAGGGGACAAACGTTTCCGAGGGACGAGGGACCACCCGGCCCTTTGAGCTCTTTGGGGCCCCCTGGATCGACGGCAACGCGCTTTCGGCCAGGCTCAACGGGCTCGGGCTCGCCGGAGTCGTGTTTCGTGAGGCTTGGTTCACTCCGACCTTTTCGAAGTTCCAGGGGCAGCTCTGCGGCGGCTGCCAGGTCTATGTGACGGATCGCGGTTCCTACCGCTCCTTCGAGACGGTCCTTCATATCATCAAGGCGATCCGGTCCATGGCGCCGGGCAAATTCGAATTCCACAAGGATTATTTCGACAAGATCATGGGCACGTCCAAGGTCCGGGAAGCCCTCGAGGGCGGGGCTGAGGTACGAGCGATCATGGACGGTCTCAGGGCCGGACTCGAGGATTTCCTCCGGATTCGCCAAGCCTATCTACTTTATTAGCTCAGAGTCGCGCCCCATTGAAAAGGCGCTCGGTTTCCCCTAAAATAAACTTCTTCGCTGAGAAGGAGCAATAAGCGATGGCAAATCCACCTTCCCCCTTGGCGCTGGCTAACCCGGTGTCGGTCATGCTCAACAAGCCCGCCCGTGACCTCACCCGGGCCAACCTCCTGAAGGTCATCGAACAGAAGCAGATCGAGCGCCTGACGTTTCATTACACCGCGCTGGACGGCAAGCTCAAGGAGCTCAAGCTTCCCGCGAATAACCGTCATCAGGTTGAAACAGTCCTTGCGGAGGGGGAACGTGTCGACGGCTCCTCGCTCTTTAAGGGGCTGGTGGAGATGGCTCTTTCCGACCTGTACGTGGTCCCGCTCTATCGGACGGCCTTCTTCAATCCCTTCGACGAGCACAGCCTTGATTTTGTCTGCCGCTATTTCACGAAGGACGGGGTTCAAGCGCCCTTTGCGCTGGATACGATCCTGGGCAAGGCGGCGGAGATTTTTCGGACGGCCTCCGGCCTCGAGCTCAACGCCCTGGGCGAGCTCGAATTCTTTCTCCTCAGCCCGACGGCCGATCAATGTTACCCTGTCGAGCGCGTCGGGGGCTACCACGCCTCGACGCCGTTCAACAAAAGCGGTCCGGCCCTGAACGAGATGGTCCGGCATATTACGCAAGTCACCGGCGCCGTCAAGTACGCCCACAGCGAGGCGGGCGTCATCGGATGCGTGCTGAGCGATATCAAGGAAATCGAAGGCCGGCGGGCCGAGCAGCTCGAAGTCGAATACCTGCCGCGCCCGGTCGAGGAGATGGCCGATGCCCTTGTCCTCGGCCGTTGGATCATCCGCAACGTGGCCAGCCGGCTCGGCTCGGTCGCCACGTTCACGCCGAAACTCGAGGAAGGTATTGCCGGCAACGGCTTCCATTTCCATCTCGAGCTGGCCAAGGACGGAAAAAACGTGATGAGCGAACCTGACGGGCGCCTTTCCGAAGCGGCCCGGAAACTCATCGGAGGGCTGTGCGAGTACGCGGATTCCCTGACAGCCTTCGGGAACACGGTTTCCTCGGCCTACCTGCGTCTAGTCCCGAACCTCGAGGCGCCAACCCGGGTGTGCTGGAGCGACCTCAACCGCAGCGCCCTCATCCGCGTCCCGCTCGGCTGGTCGAATCTTTCCGGGCTGGCCAAGAAGATCAACGCTCAGGAGTCCGAGGATTATGAGAATTCCCTGGGCAGTCGGCAGACCGTGGAGCTGCGGAGTCCCGATGGGAGCGCCCTCATCCATCTCATGCTGGCCGGGATCACCATGGCCGCGAACTGGGCCTTTGGCGGAGATCTGTCGCTCTTCAAAGAGTACGGCCCGCTCGAGCTCGCGGAACGGTTGTACGTCAAAGGCAATGTATTCGCCGATAAGGACCTCCTCAAACGTCTTCCCGCCCTTCCGGCGAGCTGCGTCGAATCGGCCCGGCTTCTCCTTCGGAAACGGGACCTCTACGAGCGGGACGGCGTGTTTCCGCCGACGGTCATCGACTATATCGCGCGGATGCTCGAGGCGGAAAATGATGAGTTCATGAACAAGCGGCTCTCCGACCTACCCGCGAACGAGCGGCTCCACGAGATTCGCAAGATCATGCACAAGGACCTGCACAAGCACTGAGGATTCGTCGGGTCAAACACTCTCTATTCCTGGCATCGATCAGTGTCAGCGAGCCTACCCTCGGCCCTGGCCCCCTGTTTTGCGCCCGCCGCAGGGGTGTTTCCCGGAGGAAGGCGTGTGAAGGCCGAGCGGGCACGGTTGGAAATGGGGACACGTACCTAAGGTACATGTCCCCGTTTCCAGAGCGAGGCAGGAACTCGAGCGGGTTTGACTCGCCGGGGCAAACCCGCGACCTGACGGAGGGAACACCCCGAGAGCGGGCGCGGGGCTCAGGGGCCGGCTCACCGTCGACCGATGACTCTGCTGTGGGCCTTGAATTCGGGGATGAGCGTTTTCCAGAGTGAATTGAACCGGTCCTGCAGGATCTTATAGCGCTCAGCGTTGGCAGGATCGGGCTGCGCCGATTGCCCGGCCAGGGCGACGCAGTTCCTCGTGATATCTTCAATCCCGACCTTTTCGCCCCTTTCCAGGCGATAGCACCAGACCGATTGGAGGGCCCCGCCGAGGGCCGCGGCTTCCTGCTCCTTCAAGGTGACGACGGGTGTCCCCAGGATGTCGGCCGCCGCCTGCAGCCAAAGGCGGTTCTTTGACCCGCCCCCGGTGGCTCTGATCTCCGCGGGCCTGAGGCCGAGTTCCTTCATGCGGGCGAAGCCGTAGCCGAGGTTGAACACGGTTCCTTCGATGACGGCGCGGGCAAGATGGGGGGCATCGAACGTTTTCCGGTCGAGACCGAAAAGCACGGCACTCGAGAAGGGGAGGGGCGGCACCCTTTCGCCGTCCACAAAGGGAAGGAAGAGGAGGCCGTCCGAGCCCGGATCCGCCTTCCGGGCCGCCGCTTCGAGCTTGGCGTTTGACAGCTTGAAAAGGGCCTTGATGAGCTCGGAGGTGTTGGTGACGTTCATGGTGCAGAGGAGAGGAAGCCACCCGCCCGTGCTGTCGCAGAAGGCCGCGATTTCGCCCGCAGGGTCCACGAACGGCCTATTGAAATAGGAATAGATCGTGCCGGACGTCCCGAGGCTGAGGGTACAGACGCCGGGCCTGACGTTGCCGGTTCCGATGGCCCCCATCATATTGTCGCCGCCGCCGGCGGACACGAGAACTTTCTTGAGCCCGTATCGCGCGGCCACGGCCTTTCGGACAAAGCCTATGGCATCTCTTGGCTGGCTGAGCGAGGGAAGCCTGGACCTCAGGCCGGGGTCGATCGCGTTCACAGCCTCGTCCGACCAGCGCAGAGCCCGGATGTCCATAAGACCCGTCCCCGACGCGTCTCCGTATTCCATGTGAAGCCGTCCCGTCAAATGATAGTTCAAGTAATTGTGGGGGAGGAGAACGGTTGCCAGCTTGGCGTAGTTATCCGGCTCGTGGGTTTTAAGCCAGAGGATCTTGGATGCCGTGAATCCGACGGCCACATTGATTCCAAGCTTCTCGATGCAGGCCTTCGTTCCCCCGAGCCGCTCCACCAGGGCTTCGGTCTCCGCGATTGTCGAGGTGTCGTTCCAAAGCTTGGCGGGACGAATGGGGCGGCCGCGCTCATCCAGCGCTACGAAGCCGTGTTGCTGGCCGGATACACCGAGTGATACGATGCCGGCGGGGTTGGCTCCTGATTCCTTTATGGCGGCGGCAAGCGACGTTTCCAGGGCTTCGAGCCATGTCCGCGGGTCCTGCTCGCTCGCGCCCGGTCCGAGTCCGGTGATCATGGCATGTGGTGCATAGCCTTTCCCCAAAACGCGGCCCGTCGAAGCATCGACGACCAGCGCCTTCGTTCCCTGCGTTCCGGAATCGATTCCTATCGCGTACATCCGTCACCTCTCTTCGCTAAAATCGCAATTCCATGAGCTACCACGGAGCCCCGAGGAGATAGGCTAGACGCGACCTTTGCGGATCCGTTCGAAATAGGCCGTGTAGTCGATCGGTTTGCGGACTCCGGCCCGCTGGTAGAGCTCGAGATAACCTTCCGGGCCTCTTCTCGATTCCCTCTGCCGCGCCGCCGTGTTCTCCATGACAGCCGCCTGCGAGACAAAGGCGCCGAGCGCCTCCCGGACGAGCCTTTCCTCATTTTCCCCGGCCAGGATTCCGGCCTCGGCTCGAAGCCCTCCAGCACCCCCGCCCGCAGGCCCGAAATCCCCCCACACGGAATAGATCAGGCCGGAGCGGATAACGCACGGCTCCCCAAGGTCTGCCAGAATCGGGTCCCCCGCTTGGGGCGCACAGTACACCCCAAGATTGAAAACCGCCGTATGGTCCCAGTTTTCGAAATTCGGGCTCGCGATCACGGTCCGGCTGACTTTATTTGAGCGGAGCAGCCTGATGAAACGGTCGACGATCCCCGCCCCGCCGGGGACCTTGCGGTTGACGTAGGGCATAAGCGAAAGATCGGGAATGCCGAAAAGATGGATATCCGCCGGCTCGACGCCCAGGATGCGATACGCCTCGGCCGTCTCACGGCGCCGTGTCCGGACGATTGTCGCTTTTTCGCGGGCATGGCTGTATCCGGCGTCGCCTTTGCAGAAAACGAGGACGAGAGGAACTCCGCCGTTCTCGATGACCGCCCGAACGAGGAACCCCGCTCCAAGGGCGACGTCGTCGTCATGGGGGGAGAGAAAAGCGACGGTTTCATCGCTTTCCCAGCCAGGGAAGAGTGTTGCGATCCGTTCGCTCGTTTCCCCGGTCCTGAAATCGACGAATTGCATCAAAAAATCCGAAGCGGACTGCGCAGTCTCCGAAGGAGTGCGTCGAGCTCGCGGGGTGTCTGTCCGCTCAGCCGGAGGATGATATAGGCATTTTTCTCGTAAAAGGAACTTCCTTTGGGCAGGAACGTCAGAAGGTTGTTCGTCGCGTAATCTCCCCATGTGTAGAGCAGCGGCCGCACCCAATAGACGTAGGTTCCGTCCGACGGCGCGTAGAAATAGGTCCCCGCTTTGTGGAGAAAGCCGCCGGCTGCGCCGAGGTTGGAGTTCGCCGCCTCGAGCCGGAGGGTGAAAAAGCCGTAGCCTTCTTTCATATTCATGAGGCCGGCCCAGGGGACATCGGGATCCGCGATGTGGACAAGGCCGTAGGGCGCCTCAGCCCTCTCCTTGAGGGGAAGTGTGATAATCTTGCCGTCTTTGTCCCTGTACATGAGGGTATCGAACAGTTCTTTGGCGAGCACCATTTCGTCGTTCCGGAGCGCGATGACACCCATGTCTTTCTCGACGTCCAGGCGGGTTTCGACGATAAAATAGGGCTTGTCGGGTTCGACCACGTAGCGGACCTTGAGGTTGACGTCCTTGATCCTGGACATCGGTCCTTCGCGGGCATTGACATAAACGAGCGGACCGGACGTTTCCTCGAAGGACTGGGGCGGGTTCCATTCGAAAGAATGGTCCCAAGCGATCCCGGGAATGAATGCGTCGGGATTCCAATGGATGGCGCCTTCCTTATTCCAGAGGCGGATTTTTTCCTTCGGAGATTCGATCGTGAGAATCTGGCCGCTCTTCGCGTGGAACTGGATGGTCAGGGGCCCGTTTTGGATGGTCTTGCCCAACCCTTCCCCGGTGAGTGTTAGAGCCTGGTCCGGAGTTTTTTCAGGCCGTCCTTTAACAAGAAGGATGATCTTCTTTTCGTTGGGCACCGCGTCAAGAGGGAAAGCCAATTTGTAGGTCAGCGCCGGAGGATTGGCTGCAGCGGCGCTTTCAGGTGGCAAGGATTCCTTCCTGGCCAGGACCTGGTAAGGGATTTCACGAGACCCCTCGAAAAGCCGGAACCGGGGCTCATCGATTTTTGTCTTAAGGTCAGTGACTGTGGCGGTGCATATATCGTCGTGCCGCTCGATTCCCGCTTCTTCCTGGACCCGCCAAACCCGATAAAATCCTTCGTCGACACCGCTCAGAAGCCCGCCGACTGTCGGAGAGACCCCGGAATAGTCGATAGTTCTGGTCCTAGTTGAGTTTTTGGCTTGCGTGACCAGCGTAACGGCATACTTCTTTTTGGCGGTCCAGGCATAATCCAGCAGGAGCTCATAGGTGCCCGGCCCCAAGGCCTTGGCGCGGTCCGACAACTTTCCGGAGTGAAAGAGAAGCGCAGCCTCGAACGGGATGCCGTTGAGAAGGACCTGTTTAACCGTTATCGGGGCTGTCTTGAACTCGACCGTTACGCGGATGGCGTACCGAGGCGATTCAAAGCTGGGCGCTTCGAAGCGAAGCTCAGCGGCGGCGAGGACGGCGGGAAGCCCTGCGAGAACCGCAAATCGGACCAGGCGCCTCATTGTTCTTCCTCCTTCTCCGGGGCCTCCTCTTTCCTTGGACTTCATTGTATGAAACGCAGCGGGCGGCTGTCAACGACGGGCGGGTTATTGAAAAACCGGGGCGCCCGGACTAAACTATCCTCCCAGAGTCCGAGAAAAGAGGTGTGTGCCATGAAACTCGCCGTCCGAATGGCCGTCTGCTTCCTGATATTCGTGGTGGTCTTTACGGCCGCCTTCGCCCTCCTGAAGCAGGGCCAGGCCGTGCTCCCGTTCTCGCTCAAGAACATCGACGGCCGCGAATACACAGTAAAAGTCGAAAACGGCCGCCTGATTCTTCTCATCGGTGAGACGGTGGGCGGCGCCGCGCGGACTATAACGTCCTATCCGGGCGCCGTTCTCATCGATTTTTGGGCTACCTGGTGTGTGCCTTGCCGGGCCGCCATGCCCTATATGGAAAAACTCTACGAAAAGTACAAACCCGCCGAGAATCAGGAAAAAGGCGGACTGCGGCTTCTCGGGATCGCCCTTGATGATCGGGGGTCCAGGGTCGTCCGCCCGTTCTATGAGAAACTTAGGATCACCTATCCGATGCTCGCCGACCCAACGGTGGGGACGCCGGGCGACGGCCTGTTCCATTCTCCCCAGGCCATGAAGAATCCCTATGATGCCATCGCCATTCCCGTCGTCTATTTAATCGACTCCAAAGGAAAGATCGTCCACGTGCACCAAGGATTCAAGGTTGAGCACATGGTCGATCTCGAAGAGGCCGTAAAGCGAGCCCTCGCGGGAGATAAGTGATGAAACGCAAACTCCCCTGGGTCGTGCTGACCGTCTTTCTCGGGCTGATGATCGCCGGGCTCCTCATGGGGGAATATAAGGCTGTCCTGGAAAAGGCCGTGACGGTCTGCCTCGACTGCATCGGGATCGGCTGAGGCTCCGGCGATGGCTCAGAAAAGCAAACCCCGCTGGAAGCGGCCCTGGTACCAGGGGGCGAGCGCCCTCCTCGCCAACGCTTGGTTGCCGGGGTGGGTCACCGGCCGCATCTTTCAGGGCGGCGTCAAGGGTGTCTGCGTTCCGGTCCTGAACTGCTACTCTTGCCCCTCCGCCCTCGGCGCCTGCCCCATCGGGTCCATGCAAACGCTCTTTGCGTCCATTCGGTTCAATCTGTCCGTGGCCGACAAGAAGTTCGGGCTCTACGTCATCGGCCTGCTCGGGACGGTGGGAGCCGTTGTGGGCCGTATGCCGTGCGGGTGGCTCTGCCCGTTCGGGTTCCTGCAGGAGCTCATGTACAAGATCCGGACGCCGAAGATCAAGCTCCCGAGTTTTATCTCCTACTTTCGCTATGTTTTCCTGGCTGTGCTCGTCGTGGCGCTCCCGCTTCTCATCGTCGACGAATTCGGCTACGGCCATACCTGGTTCTGCAAATGGGTCTGCCCGGCCGGGACGCTCGCGGCCGGCATTCCTCTCGTGGCCCTGAACGAAGGGCTCCGCGGCCTTGTCGGCTTCATGTATTATTGGAAAGTCGTCATCCTTTTCATCTTCCTCGGCCTCATGACCTTCAGCACACGCCCCTTCTGCCGGGCCGTCTGTCCCCTCGGTGCCATCTTCGGATTGTTCAACAAGGCCAGCCTTTTCCGCATGGCTGTCGACGACGAGAAATGCACGAAATGCCTGATGTGCTATAAGAAGTGTCCGGTTGAGCTCAGGTTCTATAAATACCCGAACAGCCCGAATTGTGTGAGGTGTCTCCGATGCGTCGATTCCTGCAAGTACGGGGCAATCAGCTATCAATTCCTGGGAAAGCGGGAGCTTTCGGAAGACCTGCGTCAGCGGAAAGCCCCTTTGAGCCCGACCGAGGTCGAACCTTGATCCGGGGTCGGCGAGCGGTCCTGCTCATGGCGGCCCTAATCTCGGCGGCCGGAAGTGTTTTCGGCGCGGGCCTGACGGTCGAGGCCAAAGGCGCGTTCTTTGTGCCCGCGGACAAGGCTTTCCGGGACAGCTACAAATCTGGTCCTCTGTTCGGGCTGGAGCTGGCGTATCCGGTCGCGGACAATCTCAGCATTTGGGCGGGCGCCGAGTACTTCTCCAAGAGCGGCACGCTCAGCTTTACCGGAGAGAGCACGAAGATCCGGATCGTCCCACTCTACGCGGGACTCAAAGTCGGCCTTTCTCATGCCGCCGTCCGCCCGTATCTCGGGGTCGCGGGAGGCTATTTCCTGTACCGCGAAACGAATATCATCGGCACGGCTTCCGGCGGCGCACTAGGGTTCCTCGGGCAGTTCGGCGTCGTTGTCAAGTTGGGCAAGGTCGTTTCACTGGATGTCTACGGCCGGTACAGCTACGCCAAGACCAAGGCCAAAGAGCCGGACATCCTTTCGGCCCAGATCGGAGGAATTGAAGGCGGACTCGGGTTCGTTTTCACGCTTTAGCCGGCCCGGCCTTGTGGACTTGGCTCGGATTCAGATTCCGGTGACGCCTCCTGCGTGGGCGGGCGGAGAGTCCGTGAAAGGCGCGTTGATCATCCCATCCAGGGGCATCGATCAATAAATGGCAGTCGCGTCAGGGAGTATCTCCATGAGGAACCTTTATTTCAACTTGGCTATCGCATTATTTTTATTGTCGGTCATTCCCGCGGTGGGCCAGCCTTCGTCGTCGAGCACCGTTTGGGGGTCTGTCGCAGGGCTGGTCGGCGATTGGTCCGGGCTGGGCGCCGGGAAGCCCGGCGAGGGAATGGGGGAGATGTCCATCCGCTGGGACCTTGATCGACATGTCCTGGTCAATCGCAGCCATTCGGAGTACCCGGCTCAGGGAAACAAGCCGGCCATCGTCCACGATCAGATGATGATCATCTATCCGGCGACGCCGGGCGGCGAGCTACGGGCGATCACTTTCGACAACGAAGGGCACACGATCGAGTATGCCATTGAGGTTTCCGGGACGACGATCCAGTTCGTCAGCGCCTCCGTCGCGAACGCTCCGCGGTTCCGGCTGACTTATGTTCTGGAGACGCCCGACACGTTGAGCATCAAGTTCGATATCGCTCCGCCGGGGGCTCCGGATAAGTTCGCCAAATACATCGAAGGCATCGTCAAGCGGCAACCGGAAAAATAACTTATCACTTTTCAAGCTTGAGAACGCAGGCGATCTGCGAGATATG
The DNA here is from genome assembly GCA_963727095.1 of Candidatus Aminicenantota bacterium. Classification (GTDB taxonomy): domain Bacteria; phylum Acidobacteriota; class Aminicenantia; order Aminicenantales; family Saccharicenantaceae; genus CAVSEQ01. Next base: position 486,466 of record CAVSEQ010000002.1, read on the forward strand.
CTTTGACTGTTGCCCGCAGCCGTCCTGAGCTGCCGGGCGATCCGGCGGCGTAAAGCGAGGGCTTCGCGGCCCTCAGCGGACGTCGTACCGGACAAAGAGGACGTACGTGGCCAAGAACACCGCACAGGAATAAAACACTGCGATGACGAGGTACTTGAGCACGGGCATGAGTCGATCGGTGATGGACATCGGCTGCTCCATGAACTGGGGCACTCTCTCGAAGGCCACGGGTTTGAAGGTCGTCGAGACCTCCTCATTCGGGTTGAACCAGTGAGGGCTGCCCTTATCGGCCGCGTCCAGCGCTTTGAAGAAGTTCAGGAACTGGCTCTGGTAAACGTGCATATCCTTCCATACTTTCTGAAAGCGTACGTAGCCGCCGCCGACGACAGCCTCGGTCATGTATTCAAACAGGGACACGGGCGAAATGGCCGTCGCCAGCCGGGTTCTCTCGAATTGGCGGAACATCGCCTGGTAATCATCGTCGCGGATCCGCTTCTCGGCCTGAAGCCGTTTCATCTGGAGCTCGGCGCGGAGCTTGTGCTGGGGGAGGAAAGGGTTGCTGGAGTTCATCATCCAGCTTCCCGGAGGCGCGCTCTTGTCAAGGTCGTCAAAGGCCGTATTGACCTTCTTCTCGACCGCCTCGGAACTCTCAATGGGATAGAAATTCTTTGCGATAAATGTACTGGAATTTGGGACGACGACGGCAAATGCGAGCCAAAACGAAAGCGCTAGGAGCAGGCTGACATTCGAATTCCTCGCGACGACGGAAGAAAACAAGCCGAAAGCGGCGAAATTTGCGGCGAGGAGGCCGGAGACCGCCAGGAATCCGATGACCTCTCCCGCGAGGGCGCCGGTCCAGCCCATCCTCCCGAGGAGTAAGATGACGATCAGATTGGCGATGGCCCCGACCACGACAATGGCCATCACCGAGAGGACGGCGCTCAGGTACTTCCCGAGAAGAAGGGCGCCGCGCGAGACCGGATTGGAAAGGGATAACGCCAGCGTTTTAGATTCCTTTTCCCCCGAAACGGCGTCGAACGTAAACATCAAGGCCACGAAGCTCACGATGACGGCGACAATGAACGACCAGTTGAGTTCGTCATACTTTTTCAGAAAGGGATTGGCGCTGCCGCTCTTATTTTGGAAAGAAAAAACGTTCCAGGCGCTGAAGGTGACAGCGTTGGGCAGGTACTTTTCCTTGGCATCGGCGATGAAAGCGTTATCCCGCGGCCGCATCGCATACGTCCGCTGGCCCACGGCGAGTTCCGTGGCGTTCGCCGCGGCTTGGGTTTTCATGTCCTTGACGAACTGAGCCTCGGTTTCGCGGTACTTTTCGAGGTTGAGGCCGTGCCCCCTGACGAATGAAAACGATCCGGCGATGAAGACGCCGATGAGGAGCACGAGCGAGATCAGAAACCGGAGGCTGTAGAGATTGTGGAGGAGTTCGCGTTTCAGAACGGTTTTCAGCATGGCTCACCTCACGTCAAAGCGGAGGAAGGCGACGTAGCCGACGTAGAAAAGCAGGATGATTTCGACGACGAGCAGGCCCACGGTCACAACCGAGCTCTCCAGGCCAGAAAAAATGCCCATCGGCCGGTCCGGGAACCGGGGCATATCGGAGACGTCGAGGTAAGGGAAATCCTCCGGAACATCACCGGGGATCTTGACCTTACTGAGTTTCTCCCAGCGCAGTCGAAAGTCCGTCTGCTTTGCCGCCCACGCCTCATAAGCCTGAGCCGTCTTGAACTCTCCCCCGGTTCTTTTTTCAGTCAGCTCATCCTCGGTCTGGAACGACTCGGGCGGGGCCGGGGTAATCCAGCGAAACGAGGAGAATATGTTCTTCGCTTCGAGGTAGCGCACAAATGTCTCCCGATACTGCCGGATCCAGCCCATGCGGCTTTCGTGAGACCTGAGGTCCGTCGCGCAGACGGCGGAGGCGATTGTCCGGAAAAGGCCGGCCGGCGAGATCAGCGACAGACTTTCGGCCGCGCGCGCTTGCCGGGCGAGGCTGTCGAGATAAGCCCTTTGCAGCGCCCATCTCCTATCCGCGTATTGGATCCGGAGCGGCTCGGAGATCGCGGCCCTGCGGCGAAAGAGGTCAAAGTCCGGACGGGGATTGCCGTAGGTTTCCATGAAGCCGTCGTCACCGTTCGAACACCACCAGCAACTCAGTCCCTCGGGGATTCCCTGCGCTTTTTGGGCCTGCCTGACCTTTTCGTCGCGCTCCCGGTCGATGTCCGTGAGAACCCGGTCGAGGTTATCCCGGGACTGGACGCGGACAAAGCTCTCGGCGAAGTTCGCGGCAACATTGGGCACGAGAAAGACGAAGAAGACCCAGAGGAAAAGGCATAGGACGAGGCTGGTTACGGAAGTCTTGGAGCGGGCGGAGACCAACAGCCCAATAAAAACAAAAACCGTAAGGTAAAGCAGGCTGACCGCGAAGAGAAGGCCGATGCGGCCCCATTCAACCGCGGAAAAGGCGATATTCCGGGAGAAAAGGATAAGAACGGCACTCAGCAAAAATGAGAAGATTAGGATCGGGACCAGCGTGATCAGGATCCCGAGGACCTTCCCTGCCAGGCATGTCGAACGGCTTAAAGAATTCGCCACTTGGAGCTTCAGCGTGCCGTCCTCCCTCTCCTTGGTGAAGGCATCGTAGCTGAAGATGAGGGCCAGAAGGGAGAAGATGATGGCCGCAATGTCGACGAAATCGACGGAAAAAAAGGAGGCCAGGAACGGATTGTCACCCGCCTCGGTTATGCCCTCCGGCAGGGTCGGCACGTCGCCCAGCCAAATCTTCACCCGATTTCCCACCTGGTCGCTGATGCCCTTGCCGAAGATGCTCAGGGGCTCCGGCGGAATCACAACCTGAGGCCTCAGCCTGGAGTAAACGCGAACCTCTTGGACGGCCTTCTCCGCCGCCGCGAGGTCAATCTTGAATTGGGTTGCACGGTCCCGGTAGTTGCTGACGTTGATAAGGATGCTGAAGGGTATCAAAACAAGGCAGAGGATAAGGCCGATGAGGAACCGTGCTGAAACCAAGTTCGTCAGGAAATCTTTTCTTGCGATGTGCAGGATCATGACCGGCTCTCCGCCAACGGGCTTCTACTGAGTATAGACTGTCTCGTCTGCCATAGGTTTGCATTAATCATGCAACTTAGATGCCAAACTTTTTGAATGAGGAATTCTCCTGGCTGGGTTCTCTACATAAGGCATGGCCTTTGCTGTTGGACGGGGACCGAGACAATAATGCGGGGCGCCAACTTCCCAATGTGAGTAATTCTTTGCCCATTCCCCATGTGCCGCCCATTAAAAATCGCAGAGTGTGGAACCATGATCCATTTCCCCAAGAAACGCTGCTTGTCCGAGTTATGGATCCGGCTCAGCGAACTCGAAGGTCAGTCTTCTTGACCGTCTTTGCCGAATCGGGATATAGTTTCAGCCGAACGAGTCCATGGCCCATTCCCGACGGAGAGCACCCATGAAAAGAAGCATTCCTTTCATCGTCCTATTATTGGTTTTTTCGGCCGCGCCGCTTGCGGCCTCGATGGCCAAGCCGATCGTCCATTACGACTTCCATGTCCGCCTCGACCCGGCCAAAAAAACCGTCGAGGGCTATGAAACTCTCACCTGGCTCAACGATTCGCAGGCGCCGGTGAGCGAGCTCAGATTCCATCTCTACTTGAACGCCTTCAAGAACAGCCGATCCACGCTGATGACAGAAAGCGGCCGGGCCTATCGGGACGTCAGGCGGGCCGACGACGAGTGGGGATTCATCACGGTCAGGAAGCTGGCCGTCCCGGATGGGCCGGACCTGACCAGCGCCATGTCCTTCATCCAGCCCGATGACGGCAATCCCGACGACCGGACCGTGATGAGACTCGCCCTGCCGAGTCCGGTGAAGCCCGGTGAAAAGATCACGCTCCGCATCGATTTTATGTCGAAGCTGCCGAAGGTCATGCAACGCAGCGGATATTCCGGGAATTTCTTCATGGTCGCCCAGTGGTTTCCCAAGGTGGGCGTGCTGTGGAACGGCGACTGGAACTGCCACCAGTATCACGCCCACTCGGAGTTTTTTGCGGATTTCGGCGAATTCAAGGCCGAACTGACCGCTCCGGCCGAATATGTTGTCGGCGCCACCGGCAAACGTGTCGGCGAACGGACAAACGCCGACGGAACAAAAACCTATGATTACCACCAGGAGGACATCCACGATTTCGCCTGGACCGCCTGTCCGGATTTCGTCGAGTTCCACGAAAAGTTTATCCAGGCCGAGCCGCGCGTCGATACGGAGATGATCCTCCTCGTCCATCGCGCCCATTTGCGTCAGAAGGACCGCTACGCCCAGGCCCTGCGGCACGGAATCGAGTTCTACAGCACGAGCTACGGGGCCTACCCCTACGAAACGATCACTCTCGTCGACCCGGCGCCGGGGGCCATGGCCGCCGGCGGCATGGAGTACCCGACCCTCTTCACCGCGGACACGACGAGCTGGATGCCGCGCGGCTTCCGGATGCCCGAGTTGGTTACGATCCATGAGTTCGGACACGGCTATTGGTACGGCATGGTCGCCTCCAACGAATTCGAGGAAGCCTGGCTCGACGAGGGCATCAATACCTATTCCGAGATCAAGGCCATGGCCCGCTACTACGGTGAGGACTCTTCCGTGATCGACATCGGCGGGGTGAAAATCAGCGACCAGGCCTATCAGCGGGCCATGGTCATCGGTTCCGGGCGGTTTGACCCGGTCGTCAAGAATTCGTGGGATTATATCAGCGGCGGGAGCTATTCCCTGAATGTCTACAGCAAGGCCGGCCTCATGATGCTGACCCTGGAGAAGCTGCTGGGCGAGGATGTCATGGCCAAAGTCATGCGCGCCTATTTCGAGCGCTGGAAATTCCGCCACCCGAGGACGGCCGACTTTGTCCAGGTCGCTGAGGACGTCAGCGGCCGGGACCTCGAATGGTTTTTCAGCCAGGCCCTCGGCAGCCCGGACAAGCTCGACTACGGCATCAGCGACCTGAGCACCGTGGAGGTGACTGACCCGCGAGGTGTGTTCGACGAGAAGAGCCCGCCGGCCGAGCGGCCTCAAGGCGCGCCAAAAGCGAGCAGCCAAGCCCCCAAAATGTACCGCAGCGAGGTCGTCGCCTCCCGCTTCGGCGAATGGATCTTCCCCCAGGAGATCCTGGTCGTTTTCAAGGACGGCGATAGAATCCGGGAGACATGGGACGGACGCGACCGCTGGAAGCGCTTTGTCTATTTCAAGAGAGCTGAGGTCGTTTCGGCCACGGTCGACCCCGACCACAAAATGATCCTCGATGTGAACTACACGAACAATTCAAGGACGCTCGTGCCGAAGAAAGCCGGGATCCTCAAGTACGCGCTGGGATTTATGGAATGGTTCCAGGGCTTCCTGTCGCTGGTATCGCTGTGACCGGGAGGACGCGATGAGCATCGTCAAGAGTTATCGGCACGGAATAATCAAGGCGACGCGGCATCCGAAAATGACCGCGCTTCTCTGGCTTTTCAATCTCCTGCCGGCCATTCCGGCCTATTTCCTTTTCAGGGCGTTCTTCGGCGGGACGATCGGTCCGAGTCTCGCGGCGGCCGACCTGCTTAAGAAAGCCGACATGAACACGATCTTTGAAGTTCTGACGTCTTCGGGAGTCGCCCTCGGCGGGCTGCTGACCGCGGTCCTTCTCCTGGTCGTGTTTCAGGCCTTGGTTTCGATCTTTATTTTTGGCGGGATCCTGGATGTCGTCGTTCCCGGCAAGGACGGCGCGGCCTTCGGCCAGTCCTTTTTCGGCGGAGGCGCCAGGTTCTACGGACGTTTCTTTCGCGTCGACGCTTACTCCCTGGTGCTCTGGGTCCCGGCGGTGATTTTCATGGTCGTCCTCAATGTCGTTCTGAACCCGCTTTCCGCCAATCCCGTCCGCGAGCAGCTTGGATTTATCCTAAACGTTTTCCAGGTTCTCGTCGCCGTCTTCCTTGTTTACGTTATCAAGATGATTTTGGATTATTCGAGGATCCTCATCGCGGCCGGGAACACCCGACAGGTCTTCCGGTCGCTTGTCGAGGCCGTGAGAGTCGTCGTCCGTCGGCCGGCCCGCACTCTCGGCCTGTACTATCTGCTTGCGCTGACGGGCTGGGCGGCGTTCGCTTTTTATCTGGGCGTTCAAGCGTTTTTTCGGAGGCGGACGACGGGGACGATCATCCTGGGGTTCGTCATCGCCCAAGTGTTCATCGCCAGCCGGGCCTGGCTCAAAATTGCGTTTCAGGCGGGCCAGATGAACCTTCTGGAATCAGTGGCGGCCCGGCAGGAACCTGACGCCGCCTTATCGGCGTCCACTCCGAGCGAAGGCGCCCTCAGCGGTGAGCCGCCGGGCTCCCGTTCCTGAGCGCGTCCAGCGCCTTGAGGGCCAGGGCGTAGAGAAAACGGTGGGCCTTGTTTCCGTTCGTGACGATGGCGACGCCGATTTTTCTGTCGAGGCTGCCGGCCAGAAACGCCGTATAACCGCTGACGCTGCCGCTGTGGGCGATGATCGTCTCGCCGTCTTTCTGTGAAATCCACCAGGTCAGGCCATAGCCGGTCGTTTCGTTGAGCCAGCCGCCGTTGAGCGGGCCGGCGAAACGGTCGTACTGGCGCCTCGTCATCTCGTGAAACGTTGCCTCGCTCAGGAGCCGCCGGCCTTTGATGGTCGCCCCGTTGAGGTTGGCCATGAGCCAGCGCGCCTGGTCGACGGCGGTCCCGTAGACAACTCCGGCCGGCCACACGTCCGCCTTGACCCAGTCCACGGGTCGGAAAATGCCGCGCCGCTGAACCGGGATGTAAGGGATGGCCAGGCGCTCGGCCATATCCGGCCTTGGCTCGAAAGCCGTGTCGCGCATTTCAAGAGGCCCGAAGATGTTGCGCTGCATGTAGTCTTTGAACGGGACGCCCGAAAATTTTTCAACGAGGTAGGCGACGAGGGCGTAGGCGATATTCGAATAGATGACGCGCGACAGAGGACGCCGTTCGAGCCGGAGAGCGTGCCGCAGGTAGTCGGCCAGCTGCGGCGGCCCCGTCTCGTCCCACACGGCGTGGCGGCCGAAATCCGTCGGCAGTCCCGAGGTGTGTGTTAGGAGATTGCGGAAAGTGACGGGAGTGCGCTTGTTTTCCGGCTCGATCTTGAAATCCGTGAGGTAGTCGTTAACGCTGTCGTCGAGCTTGAATTTTCCCTGGTCGAGCTGCTGAAGGAGGGCCATGGTGGACATCGTCTTGAATGTCGACCCGATGAGATAAACCGTATCGCAAGCGGCGGGGGTCTTGACCCGGATGTTGGCGAGTCCCGCGGCCCGCGTCCAAACGATCCGGTCTCCGGAGACGAGGGCCACGGCGAGAGACGGGATCCGGCCGAACATGAGGGCTTTTTCGATCTCGGGATCCAGCAGCCCGGCCAGCCTCTGGTCGTTGATGGGCGCGAACGGCCGGGCCGCCTGCGGGTCGGAGAAAATGACCGGACCGAGCATAGGATCATCGGCGCTCGATTCCTCGTCTTCGGATCGCGGGGGCTCGAGGTCCGCGAACTGATCGGACGACGCGGCGGTTCCCGTCGTGGTGATGGATGACCCCGCGGCGGGGCCGGCCCCGCTGCCGTTACGGCTTGCCGACCTGCTCCCGACGAACTTCGAAACGAGAAACATCCCCAGGATGATGACGGCAAGCGCGATCAGAGCCAGATCGGCGTTCCGTCTTCTCCGGGTCCGTGATCGTGGACCGGGAGGCAGCTTTGGATGTGACGGCCGGGCGTGGTCATGCTTCATATCGTCATCTCCATCAAGCTGCAATTATACAGTGAAACGCGCCCGACATCATCTGGAGAAGGAGCCGCGGCCGGAAGGAAGGCCGCGATGGGTTTCAGGGAGCGGCCTTTATCGCTCGCCGAACAGCTGGACCCCGAGGCAGAGGAGGACCCGGAAGCCCCCCAGCTTGACATCCAATTCTTTGACTCGGGCGAAGAGGTAGCCGGCTTTCAGCCCCACGAAGATCTGACCGTGTTCTCCCATCATCAAAAATCCCGACTCAACCTTGTAGCCCGGCGTTTTGCCGGTGATGACGGCGTCCAAGGCACGCTCCTCGTATTTCATCCCCGCTACGGCACCCTCGACATCCCAGCTGATATTCCCGGAGATTTTGGTGATATAGGCCAGCCCCGCCCCGATATAGCTTTGGCTGGATTGGGCCTCCACATTGAGATCGGGGATGGTCGCTTTTCTCGTAAACTTGCCGTAGCTCCCGAGGACGTAGAGACCTTTATAAATGCGGACCCCGGCGGTGTACTCAGGGAAGAGGGCCTGATTGCCGTATACAGCCCGATAGCCCGCGTCGGCCGGACGCGTGTAGATGCCGGCGACCGAAAACAGCAGCACGTTCGCCGCCATGGACAAGGCGGGCATCAGGAGCAGCATAGGGATGAGTGCGCCGGTCTTTTTCATAGGGGTCGTTCCCCAACGTCTCTTCATTCGTTTCCCTTAGAGCGTGATCTCATTGCTCGTGCTCAGGATGCCCCCCAGGGAATCCACGGCCTTGACCTGATAGGTATACGCTTTGCCTTTCTCTAAATACGCATCGTTGATCATCATTTGCCCGCTCTGCTGCGCCGATCCCGCGAGCACTTGGACAGCCTGATAGCCCTGATCGGTGGTCTTCCTGTACACGACGAATTGGGCGACCGCGATCGCAGCGGGATTGTCGACGGTCAAGGTCAGTTTACAATATTCCCTTTGAATTAACCAGGCTTTTGCCACCAAACGCTGGCCGCTGACCGTCAGGGAAAGTTGGCCGGCCGCCTGAGTGACAGTCACATTCTGGACCGTCGTGGTCGTGCCGTACGCCGTTACCTGGATGACGGCCTGCCGGGGCGAAGCTCCCGAATTGGGTAGGAACGCGGCGGTTATCGTCCCTGTGTTCGTGCCCGTGGAACCCGAAGTTATGGAGAGCCAGTCGCTTCCCGTCGTAATCGAGGTCCACCAGCTCAGCGTCCCTCCCCCCGTGTTCGAAACGTTGATCGTCGTCGTCCCTGCCGCAAAGCCCACATTGCTGTTGGCCGGCGTAACGGAAAGGTTGGAAGGAGGACTGATGGTCAGACTGATGGGCCGGGTGGTATTGCCGCTTCCGTTTGTCGTGTTCGTAAAGGTTATCGCATCGTTGTAGGAGCCGGTCGCATACGTATTGGCCACGCTGTTGATGGACATCCCGACCGTGGTCGATGCCCCCGGGTTGAGCGTCCCGCCCGTCGCCCAGAGCGTCACCCAAGCCTGCGTGTTGGCGGCCGTCCAGGAAAGAGGCGTGCCGCCTGTGTTTTGAAGAGTAAACGAAGCGGTGGATGGACTGAAGGGTCCTCCGATAATTCCGGATGCCGTAAGTCCGTTGGCCGGAGACACGACCATCGCGGATTGAGCGTTGACGGCCAGGTTCACCCGCCGTGTCGTGTTGCCGCTTCCGTTTGTTGTGTTCGTGAAGGTCACGGTGTCGCTATAGGTGCCGACCGCGAGGGCATTGGCCGCCGTATTGATGGTTACTGTGACCGTGGCCGTCGCCCCTGCGGCAAGCGTCCCGCTCGCTGCCGACAACGTCACCCAGGCCTGCGTGTTGGCGGCCGTCCAGTTGAGCGCCGTCCCGCCCGTGTTTTGCAGCGTATAGATGGTCGTCAGGGGAGAGAAGGGGCCGCCCGCGGCCCGCTGACGAATTGAGCGCGTCCGGAGGGGTCACGACCATCGCGCTTGTCGTATTGACGCTCAGATTCACCGGACGTGTCGTGTTTCCGCTCCCGTTTGTCGTATTCAGGAAACTGATCGAATCGCTGTAGGCACCTGCCGCCAGCGTATTGGCGCCGGTATTGATGCTCGCTGTGACTGTGGCTGTCGCCCCTGCCGCGAGCGTCCCGCTTGCCAACGATAGCGTCACCCATGTTTGCGACTTGGTGGCCGTCCAAGTGATCGGCGTCGTTCCGGTATTTTGCAGCGTGAAGGCCGCGCTCGCCGGAGTGAAGGGACCGCCTATGGTTCCCGCCGAGACCAGCCCCGTGGCGGGGGTCACCGTCAGCACTCCCGGCCCGGATACGGTCAGGGCTACCGGCCTCGTCGTGTTCCCGGCGCCGTTCGTCGTGTTGGTGAATGTCACGGTGTCCGCGTAGGCCCCGGCGACAAGCGTGTTGGCGGTGGAGTTGATGGTCGCCTGGACCGTCGTGGAGCCGCCCGGATTGAGGGCGCCGCTCAGCGTCGACAGGGTCAACCAAGTCTGGGTCGCTGCCGCCGTCCAGGTCACCGCCGTGGTGCCTGTATTCTGGAGCGTATAGTTGATGGCTGAGGGGTTAAACGGTCCGCCCTGGATTCCTGACGAAACGAGCCCACCCGCCGGGGCTACCGTCAATGCGCCCAGGGCGGTCACGGTCAGGCTGACGCGCCGTGTGGTATTGCCGCTGCCGTTGGTCGCGTTGGTGAACGTCACGGTGTCGCTAAAAGCACCCGCCGCAAGGGTGTTTGCCCCCGCATTGATGGTTACGGTCACTGTGGCCGTTGCCGCAGGAGCGAGAGTGCCGCTTGCGGCCGAGAGCGTTATCCATGTTTGGGTATTGGCGGCCGTCCAGTTGAGAGCGGTTCCTCCCGTGTTTTGAAGCGTATAGATGATGCTCAAGGGACTGAAAGGTCCGCCCTGAGGCCCGGAGGAAATGAGAGCATCGGCCGGGCTCACGGTCAATGAACCGGTCGCGTTAACCGTCAAGGTCACGGGGCGGGTCGTGTTTCCGCCCCCATTGGTCGTATTCGCGAAGATCACCGTGTCGGCGTACGAGCCCGCCGCCAGGGTATTGGCCGTCGCGTTGATCGTCGCCGTAACCGTGGCCGTGGCCCCGGCGGCGAGAGTGCCGCTCGCCAACGACAGCGTTACCCATGTCTGCGAGTTGCCGGCAGTCCACGTGATCGGTGACGTCCCCGTATTTTGCAGCGTAAACGCCGCGCTCGCCGGGGTAAAGGGACCGCCCGCCGTTCCCGCCGAGACCAGCCCCGTGGCGGGGGTCACCGTCAGCACTCCCAGCCCGGTGATAGTCAGGGCCACCGGCCTCGTCGTGTTTCCGGCGCCGTTTGTTGCATTGGTGAATGTGACCGTGTCCGCGTAAGAACCGGCGGCCAGCGTGTTCGCTCCCGTGTTGATGCTTGCCGTGACCGTGGCCGTCGCGCCCGGATTGAGCGTGCCGCTCGGCGCTGAGAGGCTGACCCACGTCTGTGTCGCCGCTGCCGTCCATGTCAGCACTGTGGCGCCCGTATTCTGCAGCGTGTAGGAAACGCCTGCAGGGTTGAACGGGCCGCCCTGGTTTCCGGATGAGACGAGGCCGCCCGCCGGCGTTACGGTCAACGCGCCCGGCGCGTTGACGGTCAAGGTCACCGGGCGAGTCGTGGTTCCGCTGCCGTCCGTGGCGTTCGTAAAGGTTACGGTATCGCCGAACACGCCGGCCGCGAGGGTGTTGGCGGTGGCGTTGATCGTTGCCGTAACCGTGGCCGTGCCTCCTGCAGCGATCGTGCCGCTCGCCGCCGACAGCGTCACCCATGTTTGCGTCGCCGCCGCGGTCCAGTTAAGGTCCGCCGCGCCGGTATTCGAGAGGACAAAATCCTTGCTCAGCGGGCTGAAGGGCCCTCCCGCCGTCCCGATGGACACGAGCCCGTCGGCCGGAGTCACGGACAGCGTTCCGGGCAGGGCGTTGACCGTCAATTTCACGGGCCGTGTGGTGTTGCCGCTCCCGTTCGTCGAGTTGGCAAAGGTCACCGTGTCGGCATAGGTTCCTGCCGTGAGGGTATTCGCCCCGGTGTTAATCGAAGCCGTGACGGTGACGCTGGCGCCCGCTGCGAGGGTGCCGCTCGCCGCCGACAATGTCAGCCACGTTTGCACCTTGGCCGCGGTCCAGTTGATGGAAGTCCCTCCGGTGTTCTGCAGTGTAAAGTCTTTGCTCGCCGGGACGAAGGGCCCCCCGGCATTCCCCGACGCCGCCAAGCCGTCTGTTGGGGCGACGGTTAGAACTCCTGCGGTGCCGATGGTCAGGCTCACCGGCCGCGTGGTATTTCCGTTGCCGTTGGTCGCATTGATGAATGTGACCGTGTTCGCATAAGAACCGGCGGCGAGCGTGTTCGCACCTGTATTGATCGTCGCTGTGACCGTGACGGTCGCTCCCGCGCCGAGTGTCCCGCTCGCGGCGGATAATGTAACCCAGGTCTGAGAATTGGCGGCCGTCCAGTTGAGCGCCACGCCCCCCGTGTTTTGAAGCGTGAACGCGAGGCTGGCGGGCGCGAATGGACCGCCCGCCGGCCCGGTGGACGTGAGTCCGGTGGTCGGCGTAACCGTCAACGTGCCGGGCGTCGTGATCGTCAGACTTACAGGTCGGGTCGTGTTGCCGCTGCCGTTCGTTGCATTAGTGAATGTGACCGTGTCCGCAAAGACACCGGTCGCGAGGCCGGTGGCGCCGCTGTTGATCGTCACAGTGACCGTCGTCGTTGCGGCGGGAGTGAGGGTGCCGCTGGATGCCGAGAGCGAAATCCAAGACTGCGTCCCGGCCGCCGTCCAATTGAGCGCGGTGGCGCCTGTATTCTGGAGTGTGTAGACGATGCTCGAAGGATTAAACGGGCCTCCTTGAGGTCCCGTGGACGTCAGCCCGGTCGCCGGCGTTACGGCAAGAGCGCCCAGTGCGTTGACGGTCAGGCTGACCGGCCTCGTCGTATTGCCGCTCCCGTTCGTCGCGTTCACGAACGTGACGGTGTCACTGTAAGCCCCCGCGACAAGCGTATTCGCCGCGGCGTTGATGGACACCGTGACGGTGGTCGTGCCCCCCGCAGCGAGTGTTCCGCTTGCCGCCGACAGAGTGAGCCAACCCTGGGTCACCGCAGCCGTCCAGTTGAGTGGATTAGCGCCTGTGTTCTGAAGCGTATAAAGGGTGCTCGCCGGGGTGAACGGCCCGCCCACAGCTCCCGAAGATGTAAGCCCGGTGAGAGCCGAAACCGACAGGGCGCCGGCCGTACTGACGTTTAAGCTGACGGAACGTGTCGTCGTTCCCGTTCCGTTGGTCGCGTTCGTAAAGATGATCGCATCAGTGTAAACGCCCGCAGTCAGGGTGTTGGCGGTCGTGTTGATCGAGGCCGTGACAGGGACTGTAGCCCCCGCAGCCAGCGTGCCGCTCGCCGCCGACAGCGTGAGCCACGCTTGGGTTTTTACCGCGGTCCAACTGAGCGCGGTCGCCCCCGTATTTTGCAGGGTGTAAATCGCGCTGGCCGGGCTGAAGGGTCCACCCGGAGGTCCGGCCGGGGTGAACCCCGTTGTCGGAGTCACGGCCAGCGTGGGCGGCGCCCCGACAGTCAGGGACACGGGTCGGGTCGTAGTTCCGCTCGCATTCGTAACGTTTGTAAACGTGATCGTGTCACTATAAGCGCCCGCGGCCAGTCCGGTAGCGCCGCTGTTGATGGTCACCGTGACTGTGGTCGTGGCTCCCGAGTTGAGCGTCCCGCTCGAGGCCGACAAGGAAATCCAGGCTTGCGTGCCGGCCGCAGTCCAGCTGAACGCTGTCCCTCCGGTATTTTGCAGCGTGTAGGTCAGGCCCGTAGGGCTGAAGGGACCGCCCAGCGGCCCGGTTGAAGTGAGCCCGCCGGCGGGGGTCACGGACAGCGCGCCGAGGCCGCTGACGGTCAGGCTCACCGGCCGTGTCGTGTTTCCTTTGCCGTTTGTCGCGTTCGTGAATGTCACCGTGTCGGCATAGGCCCCCGCGGCGAGTGTGTTGGCCGCCGTGTTAATCGATGCCGTGACGGTGGCCGATCCACCCGGAGCGATCGTCCCGCTCGAGGCTGACAGCGTGACCCATGTCTGAGTCTTCGCTGCCGTCCAATCGAGCGACGTCGTTCCCGTATTTTGCAGCGTAAAGTCCTTGCTGGCCGGCGTGAACGGCCCGCCGGGATTTCCGGTGGTGGAAAAACCGTCGACGGGGACAACGGCCAGCGTGCCGACCGCCGCGCCGACGGTCAGGCTTACCGGGCGTGTCGTATTGCCCCGTCCGTTTGTCGAATTGGTGAACGTAACCGTGTCGGAGTAGGCGCCCTGGGCCAGCGTGTTTGCTGCACTGCCGATTGCAACCGTAACGGTGGTCGAGGCCCCCGCAGCCAGCGAGCCGCTCGCCGCCGACAGCGTGATCCATGCCTGGGTCTTTGCGGCCGTCCAGTTGAGCGCGGTGTTTCCGATGTTTTTGAGTGTATAGACCTTGTTCGCCGGCGTGAACGGACCGCTGACCGGCCCGGTCGATACCAATCCGTCGGCGGGGCTCACGCCGACTGTGCCGGGTGACGTGGAAACCGTCAGGCTCACCGGCCGCGTCGTGTTTCCGTCGCCGTTCGTCGAGTTGGTGATGGTCACCGTGTCGTTGTACGTGCCCGCGACAAATGCGTTGGCGATACTGTTGATCGTGACGGTGATTGTCGTCGATGCCCCGGCGGCGAGTGTGCCGACCGGCGCCGAAAGGGTCACCCATGTTTGCGTTGCCGAGGCCGTCCAGTTGAGTGGCGATCCTCCAATGTTCTGCAAAGTGTACATCGCGCTCGCCGGGCTGAACGGTCCTGCCGCCTGGCCCGTTGATACGAGCCCGCCGGCCGGGGTCACCGAAAGCCGAGGGAGGCCGATCTGCGTGACCGTCACATCCGCCGGGCTGCCGGCGGCATCAGGGGCCGTCACTTCGATCATGCCGATTCGCGCCGTGATCCCGGGGTTTGCCTGATAAAAGGCCGTGATGGTCCCGGCATTAACGCCCGCAGCACCGGACTGAATGGAGAGCCAGCCCGCTCCAGAGATCACCGCTGCCGTCCACGACATCACTCCCGTGCCGGACCTGCCCACGGCAAATGTCGTCGTTCCTGTAGTGTACGTCACATCCCGGTTGGCGGGTGTTACAGAAAGCGTGAGGCCCGACGTGACCGGAAGGATGACGGCCCGGGTCGTATTGCCGTCGCCGTTCGTTGTATTTGCGAACACAAGGGCATCTTTGTAAGAATTGACCGGAAGCGTCTTCGCGTTGTTGTTAAGGGTCACGGCCACTGTCGTCGTGGCCCCCGGGTCGAGCCGACCGCTTCCGGCGGACAGCGTGACCCAGGGCTGTGATTTGGCCGCAGTCCACTCGAGCGGGGTTCCGCCGCTGTTGCGAAGGGTATAAGTCGTGCCTGACGGCTTAAAGGGCCCCCCTTGTGAGCCCGACGAATTGAAGCCGTCACTCGGCGTCAGCGACAGCACGGCCTCGGCCGGGACCGACGAGGCGGCGCCGAAGTAGATATCGGAGTCCGGGTCGAGCTCTGCCCAGACGGTTCCTACGAGATTGTCGTCGGCGGGGTCGATGTCCGGAAGAACAGCCGTGGGTTGGCCATTGACGAGCGCCGAACCGCTTTTGACGTTCTGTTCATCCGTCCAGACGCCCGGACGCGACGCGCTGCAACTTCTCACTACGACCTGGGCGCCGTCTTTTGCGTAGGAGACGAACAAGCGCTGCGATCCTGCCTTCTCCGAAGCCCTGATATCCGGGCAGCCCTCGTCGAAGGCGCCGGAGGCCAACGGAACGCCGTTGCTCCAAGCCGTTCCACCCGAGGTCGAATAAGCGTAATAAACATTTCTGAGAGACCCGGAAACCGTATGCTCATAAACGACGATGGCCGTTCCGTTCTTTGCGGCGATGCGGGGGGAGAGATCGGGATTCGCATCGGCGGCGGTGACGAAGGATGAAGGCGACCATCGGGCGCCGAAAGTGTCCGACGCAGCAACGGCTATCCCTTCCGATCGTCCTTGCCAGCCGACGTACGCGACATAAAGATGATCATTCGAAGGATCGTAGGCGATCGCCGTGCGGCAATCAATATCGACGGGGCTGGAAAACGCAGCGACGGTGACGGGAGCGCTCCATGTCATGCCCAGATCCGGACTGATCCTGAACTTCACGCGATAGGTCGTTCCGGAGTGTTCGGAATAAGCGATGTAGACGAAGGGAACCGCGAAGGCGGGGTAATCGGAAGTCAGACAAGGACCGTCCTGCCTCAGGGAACTGCTCTCGACGGGGACCTCAGTGACGGAAGAGAGGTCGGTCGCGACCCGGGCGAAAAAGATGTCCTGGTCCGTGTCGGTCCAGTTCCTGACATAGATCAAACCCAGCGCGTCCTTCGCAATCTGCCTCAGGGCCGGCTGGGTCCGGGCGTGTTCGTCTCCGATGAGACTGGAGGCTGTCCACGTCGCGCCTTTATCTGCGCTCGTCCTGATTCTAATAAAATGCGGCGCGCCTCCCGACCACCGTTCGGCCGCCACGATGATGGCGCCGGATTCGGCGCCGCCGCGTTGGATGTCCGCGGCCGGATGTCGCTCGCATTCAGGCGAGTTCATCACCGCGCGATCCGGACTGGTCTCATCCTGCGGCTTGGACGGGTCCAGGGACCTGTCCGGTGCGATCGGGGACGGGACGCTCGCGGTCTTGGCCACGGTGTTCTTTTCAGGGTCTGGTGGAAAGAGAAGTGCGAAAACCCGCCTGACGCTGTCCGCGTCGCCGGTCCCGCGGCTGTACTTGAGCCTGGCAGCTAATTCATCGATTGCCGGACCCGTCGAATCCCGCTGCCCAGCCGGATTTTGAACCGTATTGGGAACTTTATCGACGGTCCTCACCGCCTTCTCCTGGGTCCTGACCGATTGGGTCAAGAAAATAGGACTCATGAAAAGAAAAGCGGAGAAGAGAATTCTTGTCAAGGAAATGCGTTTCCGCATTGCCCCCTCCTTAGCCCGTTAAATACGATCAGTATTCTATCACGTCTTGGCCTGGGAGGAAACCAATTGCTGGGGCGGGGATGAGAGCACTTTTGAGAACAGCCGTCATCTGCGAATCGTCGAGCAGGACGACGTCCTCCGTCCAGGCGGGACAGGCGGCGGGCGTCAGCCGCATGGCTTCGATCCAGGCCGGCACTCTAGTGCCCCCCGGCTGCCGAGGCGCGTGGGGCCGCCGTGGGCACGAAGAACCCGGCAAGCGAAACCGGTGCGAATAGTTTTACGCCGTGCATTTCGTTCCCTTGGCGAAGCGGCATCTGGGTCAGTAGTATGGTCCAAACGGCCGCCCGACACTTAGCCCATCAAAGTCTCTTGCCAGGATTTCCCGGCGAAAATAATCATATTTCCGACCTGGGCCCCATGTCAAGGGCGAAAAATTGGTCGCCTGGCGGGGCCGCTTCTAGATAGAGGTTGAACGACGGGACCGTGTCTTGATAATATGAAAGACGAAGCAGGTCAAGATGAAAAAACTTCGAGCGCATCTCGCATCGGCTCTCTCCCTCTTCCTCCTTTGCGCCTGGTGGGGCTTTGGAACGGACGTCCGGTTTGCCGTCATCTCGGATACCCATGTTGGTTCGGGCACGGCAGCGGTCGATCTCCGGTCGGTCGTCCAGGCCATCAACAAACGGCGCGACATCGAATGCGTCTTTGTTACAGGAGACATCACCGAAAAGGGCCGGGACGAGGAATTCGCGCAGGCCAAGGAAATCCTGTCGGGACTCCGGCTTCCCTGGGTTGCCATACCGGGAAACCACGACGCGCACTGGATCGGCGCGGGACTCGCGGGTTTCGCGAAGGAATTCGGCCGGGGGTATTTCGTTGACGAGCAAAGCGGCGCCGCCTTCTTCCTTCTCACTTCGGGAGAATTCGGTCATCTCGATCCGCAGGAGGTGGAGTGGCTCGCCAAGGCGATCGCACGGGTTTCCGCTTCGAAGGATATCTTCGTTCTCCTTCATCATCCGCCCGCAGATGTTGACAACTGGGCGGTGGTGCACAACCTGATCCGTCTGCGGCCGTCGTGTGTCGTGGCCGGACATGTCCATCGAGGCGAAGTCCTGGCGTCCAAAGGAATTCCGGTGCTGACCGTACGGGCCTCCAAAGCGGGCGCCGGGAAAGGCCCGGGATTCTCCATCATCGAGGACACCGGCCGGGACATTTCACTGGACGAGATCGACGTCGAGGGCCGCCTTTTGAGAATCGGGGATTTCGTAAAGCCGGAGAAATTCGAGCCGCCGCCGCCCCAGCCGGAAATCAGCTATGCCAACTTTGGCGTCAATGTCCTATGGCATAGCGACCTGCGGAGAACCCTGACGGCGCCGCCGACCTCTTCACGGGGCAGCGTTTTCGCCGCGACCGGATTCGCGGGCGGAGGGGCCGGCACGATCGTCGTCATCAATGCGTCGGACGGCCGGATACGGACCAATGTTTCCGGGCATTTGGCCGAGGTGATCAGCCGGCCGGTCGCGACTGAGGACGGGCGGAGGCTCTATGCCGCCGACGTGAGCGGCAGAGTTTTCGTGGCTGATACTTCGACCGGCAGCGTTCTGAAGACCGTCAATCTCGGCGAGAGAATCACATCGCCGCTGGTTCTTTTCCCGCGCGGGGCAGGGGGCGCCCGGGGGCTGCTGGCCGGCACGCTTTCCGGCCGGATGTACTGCCTGGACAGCGAAACCCTTGAACAGGTTTGGGTGAACGACGGCGCCCACGATATGGTTCCCTCATGCCCCCTCGTCGTCCGAGGGCGCGTCGTTTATGGAAGCTGGGATGCGCATCTTCACTGCCTAGACGCCGTGTCCGGAAAGCAGATGTGGGCGTGGACCGGGAACGATAACTTTTATTATTCGCCCGCCGGTTGCGTGCCCTGCACCGACGGCGACCGGGTTTTCGCCTGCAGTCCGGACGGCACGGTGTCGGCGGTCAGCCTCGCGACGGGCCGCTGCATTTGGCGCGAGAACCATGACGCCTGGGAATCGCTCGGAATCTCCGAGGATAGGAAGCGGCTGTTCGCGAAGTCCGTGCGGGGCGAGTTCTTGGCGATCGATGCAGAAAGCGGCAAGCTCGTGCAAAAGATCAGCCCTGATCAGGGAATGAACGATACTGTCCCGGGTGTGCCGGTCGCATGGCGGGGCAATGTCTTTTACGGCAGGCGAGACGGCAAGGTCTATATGGTTGATGGGCGGGGCACGATCAAACCCCTCCTTTGCCTCGGCGCCGCTCCCATCATTTGGGTCGAGAGCCTCGGCGAGGGCGTCTTGGCTGCAGCCAACGCCGACGGCACCGTGGTCGCTTTTAAGCCGCAGACGGAAGATTCGCCGGGCGGTCGATCCGGCCGGACGCGACGACCATGACACATATCCTTGTCACTTATAAGGCGCCTGCGGAGCACAAGGCGTTGTATCTGGACGGACTGGGCGGTCGAGCCTCATTCGCCTTCCTGAACGAACTCGCCGTGGGGGAGCGCGAGCCCGCCTTAAGGGAAGCCGAGGTTCTCCTGAGCTGGAACGTGCCGCGGGAGATCGGGGTGCAGAGTTATGGCCTTCTGCATCGGGTCTCCTTCCTCCAGCTCATGTCCGCCGGCGCCGACCATGTGCCTTTCGGCGAACTTCCGTCGCATATCATCATCGCCAGCAACCATGGCGCCTATGCCATCCCCATGGCCGAACACGTCCTGGCGATGACGCTGGCCCTGGCCAAACGGCTGATCGTCCAAAACGAGAATCTGCGGCGGGGCGAATTCGATCAGTTCGTCCCCAACCGCCTGCTGAACGGCCTCGAAGCCGGTATCCTTGGATTCGGAGGAATCGGGCGGGCGACGGCCCGGTTGATGCGCCCCTTCGGCATGCGAATTCTCGCCATCAATTCGACCGGACAGACCGCCGAGCCGACCGATTTCATCGGAACCCTTCGGGACCTGGAGCATGTCCTGAGGGTGAGCGACGTGGTGGTCGTCTCCCTGCCTCTGACTAAAGCGACGAAGGGCCTCATCGGCAAGAATGAACTGGATTGGATGAAGCCCGATGCCATTATCGTGAATGTCTCACGAGGCGCGATTCTTGAAGAGAAAGCCCTCTATGCCCATGTCAGGAATCACCCCGGTTTTCAGCTCGGCATCGACGCCTGGTGGACCGAGCCTTTCAGGCAAGGAAAATTCCTCATGGAGGATCCTTTTCTCGAACTTCCCAACGTGATCGGATCGCCGCACAATTCGGCCATGGTTCCGGGCTCTTTGCTCGACGGCGCCCGGCAGGCCATGGGCAATATCAAGCGCTTTCTTGAAGGCGGGACGGTCGACGGCATCATCCGACGGGAGGATTATTTTTAAGGGGGGGCGGCGCTGCCCGGCTGGGCGTACGCGGTGCGCTCCGGTCGTTGACAGCAACCAGATTGGGGGCTATAGTGAGCACAGGGAGGGAGCGGTGGATCCCGTACGCGACTGCGGAAAGGTTCTTTGCCGCACAAATGTTCGCTTGCGGCCGCCGAATTATTACAGTCGCTCATCGGACGGCAACAAGTTCAGCCGGGCGCGCTTGCTTGCCATCCTCCTCGCGCTCGCCCTGGCCCAAAACTCCTATCCGTCGACGAACCACCCCGTGTCCATTGGGTTGTCCGAAGAGGCGGCAAATCCCCCCATACCCATTGTTGTCATGCCTGTTGTTGCTCATCGCTGGCGATTCAGCCTGAAAGTAAAAGTGGTCTCTTCGCGCGATCGATGGTCCCTGGAGGTCGCCGGTCTGAAGTTTCTCAGGCTTTTTGTCAAGGTCCAGAAGATGTCCGATATGAGTATCATTCAGTGGCGGCTCCTGCAGGGAAAACCGCTCATGTTCCGCACCTCCGCGCTGACGATTGGGTTGGCCCTGCGCAAAGGACCTTGAGGTCTTGCAAAAGAATAAAGCCGCCGGTCCTGTTCATGTCTTAACAAATCTTAAGAAAAAGTCCATTCGTAAAATTGAATTCTTGGTGTAATATCGGGCTGATCAAAACCATGAAAATTCTGGTCGTCGAAGACGATAAAAAGATCGCGTCGGCCTTGAAAAAAGGACTGGAGGCCGAGGGTTTTGACGTCGGGGTCGCGCGTTCCGCCGAGGAAGCTCTCGCCGTCGGACCCGCGGGCAGACTCGACCTCGTCGTCCTCGATCTCATGCTCCCGGGCAAAAACGGGCTCGAAGTTCTGACCTCGATCCGCCGGCGCGAAGACAGAATCCCGGTCCTGATCCTGACGGCAAAAGACTCGGTCGAGGACAGGGTTAGGGGGCTGGACTCAGGCGCCGATGACTATGTGGTCAAGCCGTTCGCGTTTTCCGAACTGCTGGCCCGGATCAGGGCGCTCCTTCGGCGGGGAACTCGAAGCGACTTCGTCAAACTCAGGGTGGCGGACTTGGAGATGGACGTCAGAAGACGCGCCGTCGTGCGATCGGGCCGGTCCGTGGTTCTCACCGGAAGGGAGTATGAAATCCTCGAGTACCTGCTCCGGAATCAGGGGCAAATCGTGACGCGGGAAATGCTGGCGAAGGAAGTTTGGCACGAGACGCGCCGGGCGACCCCGATCGACAACGTCATCGATGTCCATATTGCTCACCTTCGTAAGAAGGTCGACGAACCATTTGCTAAAAAGCTGCTGCATACCGTGCGCGGCGTCGGATTCATCCTCGAAGTGAGATCCCCATGAGAATTCGGACGTCCAGTGTGCGCCTGCGGCTGACGCTCTGGTACACTTTTGTCCTGGCCTTCATCGTTTTGGTTTTTTCCGTCTCCGTCTACCTTTTTGTCAAAGGCCGGCTGTTCCAGCAGCTGGACATGCACCTTGCCGAGGAGTTTTCCGAGGTCGCGAGTGAGGTTTCTGAAAAACCCGGGGATGTTCATAACTCGGAATCCGAAAATCCCTCCAGGCTCTTCCAACTCGCGCAAGGACAGAGTGTCTACTACCAAAGCGCTACCTATCGCAAGGCGGGGTTGCCCGACGTTGTGACGAGCCCGGCCTCCCGGTACCGGACGGTTCGACCGGCGTCAGGGGACAGGTTCCGGCTGCTCACGGATAAAACGAAGAGCGGCGTTCTTCTGACCATGGCCGAAAGCGAGGAGCCGTATTGGAGAACGCTCCGGGCGCTTTCGGTGATCTTGGCCATGGCCTTCGCCAGTGCGCTCGTGCTCGCCGCCGTGGGGGGCTCCCTGCTTGCCGGACGCCTCTTGAATCCTCTGGCGGCCATGGCGGGCCAAGCCGAAAAGATCCGGGCCGAAAACCTGTCCGACCGGCTGGCCGTCGGAAATCCCCGGGATGAACTGGGCCGGCTGGCGAACGTCTTCAATCAAACGCTCGACCGCCTGGAAAATGCCTTCGAACGGCAGAAACGCTTTGCCGCGGACGCTTCTCATGAACTCCGCACTCCGTTGACGGCCATCCAGAGCGTCGGAGAAGTGGCGCTCCGGGAAAACCTCGACGCCGATGCGTACCGTGACCGGATCGGCAGCATGCTCGAGGAGACCGCACGCCTCACGCATCTCGTCGAGAGCCTTCTTCTCCTGACCCGCGTCGAAAGCGGACGGCTGCGGATGGACCGGAAAGACCTCGACGTGACGGAGCTTGTTGAGAAAGCCGTCGACGACATGCGGATCATGGCCGAAGAAAAAGGCCAGAAAGTGCTCACGCAGCTGCCGCCAAGCGTTCGGGCTGTGGTTGATGGCGAGTCGCTTCGCTGGGCCGTCGTCAATCTGCTCGATAATGCCATCAAGTACACCCCCGAGGGAGGCTCCATTACCGCGAGGCTCACCGAAGGGCCGCGCGAGATCGCGATCGAGGTGAGTGATACGGGGCCGGGAATTTCGGCCGAGCACCAGCGGCGCATATTCGACCGTTTCTATCGTGCTGAGCGGGACCGGTCGCAGGGCATCGGGGGATCGGGTCTGGGGCTGGCGATCGCCAGGGAGGCGGTGGAGGGAAACGGCGGGCGCATCGAGCTCGACAGCCGCGAGAACCACGGCAGCACGTTCCGGATCATCCTGCCGAAATAGTTGCGGGCGGGAACGAATGAGCCCTAGAGGCGGTGGTCCGCCGCGCTTCGCAGTCCCTAACTAGCCCTATCCGCTCTATCGCATGAGAACCGAAAACGCGTAATTTTCGGCAGACCAGCAAGGACCATTCGTTATTATCGCCGTCGGATAACGCCCTAGCTCCGTATTCCTAGGGGCACGGGGCGGGACCGGGCTGCGACGGAGGCGGGACACTTGAATTATGCCTCGGGTCCGGGCGCCTCTTGAGTCTCAGCCGGCTGATCCTTTCCCTCAGGTCCGAGAGCGTCATCCCGCTCTTCGAAAGGGCGAAAATGCCGACGGCCAGCAGAGGCATCGTCATGAAAAGATAGGCGACGAGGGAAAATCCGGCGGCGTTTGTCTTGCCGACGCCGAACAAGGTGAGAGCGACGACGCAGAAGAATTGATATGTCCCGATGCTGGCCGGGGCGATAGGCAGAGCCGTGCCGAGCAGAGTGATGAAATAGACCGCAGCACACTCAGGGAACGACAGGCGAAGACCATAGGCCTTTATGAAGAACCACAGGGATGCGATTTGAAATGTGAACAGCAACAATGACAGCAGAAATGCGAAGGCGAGGTCGCGGGACAGTCCGATCGAGCGAAAACCATCTCCCAACCGCTCGAGAAAGGACGAGAGCCACCGGCCCAGCCTCTTTCTCCGGCTCCGCCCGGACTGTCCTTTTTCCCGCCGAGCCCGCTTTTTCCTTAACGCAATCGCGAGAACCAGACCGACAAGAAGCAAAACGATGGCGCCGAAAACATCCGCCGCGCGGCGAAGGTCTTTGGGCAGCGGTACGTTCAGGGCCGTGATCCCGATCCCGACGGCCAGCCAAACGGCTTCGAAAACCCGTTCCAGGATGACCGACGGGATGATGGAGAAAAAGTCCTTGTGCATGCAGACCGACACGACGTAGGCCCGGGTGATTTCGCCGAAGCTCATCGGCAGGATATCGTTGACAAGAATCCCGCAATAGACGGCCTGTGTGGTGCGCAGGACATGGATGCGGCCCAGCGGCTTGAGAAGAAGCCGCCAGCGAAAGCCGTGAACGACAAAGCTCAAGACCGAGGCGAGGACGCCGAGCGCGGCCCAAAACCAGTTGATGGCTTCGATATTCCGAAGGAACGTCTTCCAATCCGTGTCATGGAAAACCCAGAAGAGGCAGACACCGCCCAGCGCGTAGCCGGCCGCAATTCTCAGGGCCCTGGCCGAAATGATCCGCCTGATCAACAATGGCGACAGAGTCAACCTCCCAATATCATGACTCTACCAGAAGCTCCGGGGAGAGTCCATCGGGGGAACGGCACGCCGAAGCGAAGCCATCTCTCCGTATCCGGACACCTCTCTTTTCTATAGCAGATCAATCCGGCGTTTTTCTTAAACTGTTGGCAGCCGGAGCCGTATCCCCGAGTCCAAGGTGGGTGTTGAGTCCGTTAGGGTTAGGGCACATTCCTATGGCTGATTCTCCTCCAGGCTTAAGGAAAAGTTCAGTGGCTTGCCCGCGATAGCCGTGTTATATTTATCGGACCGTATTCGCTGAAGCGGTTTCGGCGAATTTTCCGGCGCTATTCTCGAGGAGGTTTTCATGAAACGAACGGCAGTCCTTTTAGCGGTCGTCGCGGTTTTGGGTGCAACGGCCATGGTCGCTGCCCAGGAGAAAAGCGCGGGGGCCAAACCCGCCGCCGTGGATTTGAAGATTCTGCCCCCGGCCGTCCTTGCCGCGTTCAAAACGGCCTACCCGCAGGCCGTGATCAAAGGAACCAGCAAGGAAACGGAAAAAGGCGTGACCTATTACGAGGTTGAAAGCGTTGACGGGAAGCTCAACCGTGACCTTCTCTATACGGCCGACGGCAAAGCCGTCGAGATCGAAGAAACCGTAACGCCGGAGAGCCTGCCGGACGCTGTTCAGCAGTCGCTGGCCAAGAGCTTCCCCGGCCTAAAAATCATCAAAGCCGAGGCGATGACCAAGGGCGGCCGGAAACTTTTCGAGCTTGAGGTCCAGGTCAATGGCAAAAAGAAGAGTGTGACGATCGACCCGGCGGGCAAGATCGTCCAATAATCCCTAATAGCGCTCGCGGCCCCCAGGAAGATCCGGCGGAGGAGCGCCCGTGGCCTGAAGCGGGGAAAGCCCCTTTCCGGCGATGGCCCTGTTGAAGGCCGGGACGTCCTTGGCCAACAGGCCGCGAAATTGCTCCTGAACGGCATGGAGATCGCTCTCGAGTCCGGCCACAAGCACGACCGCCGTTTCCGTCGGACCGTAATCAGCCGTTCCGGCCACGTCACCTGCGCCCGTGCCGATCTCCCCGTTGAGCCAGATCAAATTGAGGTAGATCTTGTAGGCTTCGACGAAGTACTTATCGTCGCTGAGCGCGTCCGATCTTGAAATAAGCTTGTACTCGACATCCTGCATCTTTCTGTCCATATCATTGATAGTTTTGAGGAGAGAGGCCTTGCCGGCTTCCCCGGCAAGAGTCTTGCGGGCGTCCTCGAGCTGCTTGCGCATCCATTCCACTTGGTTTGTCATGTCGGCCGCGAGGCTGATGGCATCGCGGACACGCAATTGCAGCGCTACGGAAGCCTGGAGATCGGCGTCCGAAGCGTGACTGTCGGGCGACCGCAGGATTTCGAGCGCCTGCGCCGCGGACTGGCCGTCGACCGTGATGCGCACCAGGTACGGGCCGGGAGCGACCAATGGGCCGACCTGGGCTTGGGCGAGGCCCCAGTGCGTGATTGGTCTTGTCTTGGCGTCTCGGAAGCGCGGCTCCTCCCAAATATGAGGATTTTGCGGCGGCGTCGTACGAAGCGCAACCAGCCGCGGCGCCTCATGCCGCATGTCCCAGGAGATGCGATTGAGTCCGGGCCGCCCCTGGACCGAAGGGAGCTTTCGGAGGACGTTGCCGGCGGTGTCGAGGATTTCGACTTGCACCGGATCCTTTGAAGCGGCCGCGAGCGAAAAGTTCAGGAGCGCCCGCCCGCCGCGCACGAGCCGAAAGGCGGCGCGCGGGACAGCCAAGCGGGGGCCGGCGCCCGGAGTCGTCTCCATGATGCCCTGCTCGAGCGGACTCATGTCCTCCATGATATAGAGGCCGCGCCCATAGGTTGAAACGACCAGGTCGTGGGCCTGCTTTTGCACGACGATCCAGGAGACCGGAGCCGGGGGCAAACCTTCCTTGAGCTGTTTCCAATGCTCGCCGTCATTGATCGAGTAATAGAGCGCGTTTCCCGTGCCCGCGAACAGCATGCCTTTGCGGTTGGGATTTTCCGCAACGACCCGGGCGTACGCCAGCGGCCCTTTCGGAAGGTCGCCGGAGATCTTGGTCCACGTCTGTCCGAAATCCACGGTTTTGTAGAGCCAAGGGTCGCGGTTGTCCATGAGGTGAAAGTCAACGGCGACATAGGCCGTCCCGGCGTCGAAATGGGAGGGCTCGATCTTGGAGACCACGCCCCAGGCCGGCAAGCCGGCGATATTTTTCGTCACGTCATTCCACGTGCCGCCGGCGTCTTTGGTGTTCCAGACTTTGCCGTCGTTGGTTCCCGCCCAGATGAGGCCCTGCTGAACTTCGGACGGCGCGATGGCAAAGACGACCTCGCCGTAGAACTGCCCGAGATTGTCGCCGACGATTCCGCCCGAGGAAGCGATTCGGCTGGGGTCGTGGGTCGAGAGATCCGGGCTGACGACCTTCCAGCTCGACCCGCCGTCGGTGGTCTTGAGAATGACCTGGGCTCCGAAGTAGACAGTGTTATGATCGAAGGGATCGATAGCCATCGGCGGCGTCCAGTGCGCCCGGTACTTGAGTTTGTCCGGCGGCGAATCGAGCGTGTGCAGCCACGGACTCACCGAACGGGCGAGCTTGGTTCTGAAGTCGTAACGTGTCACCTCGAGGCCGTAGCAGCTTGCCCAGACGATGTTGGAGTCCGTGGGGTCCGGAAGGGTGAAGCCCGATTCGCAGCCGCCCAATCCGTGGTCCCAAACGCCCCCGAAGCCGCCGCGGCCGAATCCTCCGCCTGCGGCGCCCGGAGCGGCCTCGGGCAGCGTGCTCAGGCCTCTCATCGTGCCGTCATCCTGCATGTTGCTGTAGATGTGGTAGGGGACATCGTTGTCCACGGCGACGTGGTACATCTGCCCGATGGGCAGAGTGATTCGGCGCATGGTTTTCCCATGGTCATTCGTTACGTTCATTCCGCCGTCGTCGGTTACGACGATGCGGTCGGCGTTCGTAGGGTCGACCCAAATGTCATGTGTATCGCCGCCCCACGGCAGGGTCCGGAACGACTTCCCTCCGTCCATGGATTGGTGGAAACTGCTGTTCGCCACCATGACTTCGTCCGGGCTGGCGGGGGAGACGGCCAGGCGGATGTAATAACCGGCGCGCCCGATCAAGGCCCGCTGCCAGCTCTCGACCTGCCAATTCTCCCCACCGTCGTCCGAGCGCCAAACGGAGCCTTGGTCGGCGGTTTGGATCAACGCGTAAACACGCTTGGAATCCTTGGCGGCAACAGCCACGTCGATTTTTCCGAGAGGAGGCTTAGGCAGGCCGTGACCCAGCAAGCGCTTCCACGTGGAGCCGCCGTCCCGCGAGACATAGATGCCGCTGCCCGGGCCGCCGCTGAACATGCCGTACGTATGCATCTCAACCTGCCACATGCCCGCAAACAGCACTTGGGGATTATTGGGGTCCATGGCCAGGCCGGAACAGCCGGTGTTCGGGTCGACGAAAAGCACGCGCTGCCACGTCTTGCCGCCGTCGGTCGACCGGTAAACGCCCCGTTCCTGCTGCGGACCCGTCAGGCGGCCGAGTGCCGCAGCGAAGACGATATCCGGATTCGTCGGGTGGACCACAATGCGGCCGATACGTCCTGTTTCGTCAAGCCCCATGGGGGTCCACGTCTGGCCGGAGTCGGTCGATTTGTATATCCCATTGCCCATCATGTCGACATCCCGGATGGCCCAGGCTTCTCCCGTACCGGCCCAAACGATGCTGGGATTCGAAGAGGAGACGGCCAGCGCGCCGATGGCCGCCACGGGCTGGTCGTCAAAGATCGGCATGAACCGGAAGCCGCCGTCGGAGGATTTCCAGATGCCGCCCGAAGCCGCTCCGGCATAATAAGTGTTCAGGTCGCCCGGAACTCCGGCGACCGCTGAAATCCGGTTGCCGACGGCCGGGCCCATAAAGCGGAACCGGAGTCCTTCCGGTTGACGTCCTTCCTGACCTTGCCGCTGGGCCGATCCCGAGCCGATCAGGATCGCGATTCCGAGGAATACGAGAAGAATGTTCCGCCGCCAACAATGGGCTGGGTTCATAGGGCCTCCTCCGTCAATGAGATTCAATCGTTCTTGCCGATCATGTTTCTTGGTTTTGCTATCGTTAAATCAAGGTATGCCATCAACGGCCGGTCAGCAGCTGATCCACGCGGTAACCCGCCGCCAGGTAAAACTGGAAATCGAACGCGTTGTCCTCGAGATCGATCGGTGTCGTGCCGGTCAGCCGCATAAATTCCTTTTCGATCTCGCGAGCCTTTCCACGAGGACGCGGACCGGCGGCGGGACTGAACTCGTGCCAGAAAGCGGGCCACATTTCCCTTGCGGCAAGGGGCAAATCGGGGAGACTCACGTACGGTTTGCCTTGGGCATCGACGCGGATCCAGTTCTCTTTAAGGGCGCGAACGACCGGATAAAGATGAGGCTCGCGGCTCGCGTCTTCAAAGTAGTGGAAACGGCGCGTATCGTCGATATAGGTATAGTAAATGTCCCACAGCGGTTCCTCTGATGCCATCCACGCGGCGCCGAAGCGGGCGATGAGGTCGAGTCCGTCCGAGTAGCCGACGAGCGTGAGGTCCTTGGGGTCGAGAGAGCGGTCGCTGTAATAGAACGGGACGTACGATTCCGCCAGGGCGCGAATGGTTTCATACTGCATCGGCCGGCCGCCGAGCCCGGGATAGCGCGATTGGGCGTTCGCGCCATAGAGCTTCGTCCGCCTGTCTTGACACACAACGAGGTTGTGGTCGGCATCCTGGCTTGCTTCGAGCATGACCAGGAGCGGCCGATGGTCATGCAGAGAGGCGGCGGCGTACGCGAACATCGCGCCCTCGAAGCAGTGCGCCATGCCCGTTTGAAGAACCCGGCGCGGCGGCATGGCCGTCTCGTCCTGATCGACCGAGGCGTGGTCGTCGTTGTAATAGATCTGGGTATCGAGGAATTCCTGCACCTTGGCGGGCGAGTCTAGCGCCGCGAGCACGGTCAGCTCGTCATCGGGGAAATGCAGCCCAAGCCCCGCGCAACGCGCCTCGAACCAGGCCCGCTGAGCGGGGTTGACCGAACGGCGATGGAGCGCCGCGAAAAACTCGACCTGCTCCTCCGGCGAGCGCCGGACCATGCCTCCGGCGGGGATAGGCTTGCTCATGGCTTCCCCAAATGCTACTTCGGACGATGAACGAAATCAAGACATGAAGAGCGAGAGGTCCCTGGAGCTTCAGGGCAGGGACAAGAAGCGAGGCTCAGGGTTAACCCCGAACAGGCCCCGGCATTCATGCCGGGGGCTCGAGGGGTTGACTTTTTTTGAGAGGGGACGATATGCTCACGGCATGCTTGACTCCAAGGGCTTTTTGGGGAGCCCCAAATTACTTCCCAACGAGAGGATCTGATCTCATGAAATTAGCGAACAACCTTGCACGGCGGCTGTGGCCGGTTCTCGGCGCCGCTTTGATCGTCTCCGCGGCCGGGCAAAGCGGAAATCCCTACGCCCCGGACACTCCCGAATCGGGCTCGGTGGAGACGATCGCCAAGCTCACGACGGAAGCGCGCTTCGGCAACCCGTGGGTCGCGTATGTGCCCGCGTCAAGCAGCGTACCATCGCCGACCCGGTACCTCGGTCACATCGTCGGGGCGGAAGGCGAGCTGTCGGGTACGGCCAAAATCTACGGCTATTTCCGCGCGCTCGCCGCGGCGTGCCCGCGTGTCCGTGTGCAGGTCATCGGCCGGAGCGAAGAGGGGAGGGACATCCTCCTTGCGGCCGTCGCGGACGAGGAAGGAATCCGCGATCTCGACAAGCTCAAGGCGGCGACCGCCGCCCTCGCCGACCCCCGGAAGACGTCCCCCGATGCCGCCGAGGGCTTTATCGCTTCGGCGCGGCCGATCTACTATTTAAACGCCGGCCTCCACTCCACCGAAACCGGGAGCCCGGAAATGGTTATGGAGCTGGCCTACCGCCTGGCCGTGTCCGAGCAGCCGATGATCCGCAAGATCCGGAGCGAGGTCATTGTCCTTATCAACCCGGTATCGGAACCGGATGGGCGCGACAAAGCCGTGGATTGGTTCTATCGCTACCTCAAGGGCAAGATGGATTACGAGCGTCTGCCGCCGGTCTCGCCCCCTTATTGGGGCCATTACGTTTTCCACGACAACAACCGTGACACGCACCAGCAAGCCCTGGAGGCCACGAGGGCCGTCACACGGATGTTCTTCGATTTCCACCCGACCGTCGTCCACGACCTTCACGAGTCGATCCCCCTCCTTCAGACCTGGAACGGCACGGGGCCGTTCAACAACAATCTCGACCCGATCCTTATCAACGAGTTCTTCGAGATGGCCTTCGCCGAGATCGGCGCCCTGACCTCAATGGGAATGCCCGGCGTATGGACGTGGGGATTCGGCGAAGGATGGGCCCACCACTACCTCGATTCGTTCGCCGTCAACCACAACAGCATGGGACGCGGATACGAAACATTCGGAAACGGCACGGCCGAGACCCTCGACCGCGTCCTGCGGCCGAATGAGGAGCGCTATGTGGGCCGCCCTGTGACCAGCCGGGAATGGTACAGGCCGATGCCTCCGGACCGGAAGTTCCGCTGGTCTCTCCGCGATAATACCAACTATATGGAAAGCGGCTGCCTGGCCATTCTTGCCTATACATCCAAGAACGCCAAAGAAATGCTTCGCGATTTCTATCGCAAAGGCTACAACTCGTGGCAGAAGGGCGTGAAGGGCGGCCCCTTCGCTTTCGTCATTCCGGCGGATCAGGGCGACCGCCGGCGTGTGGCGCAGATGGTCAGTCTCCTCCAGACCCAAGGGATCGAGGTCTCGCGGGCGGCCGGGCCGTTCAAGGTCGAAGAGGGAGAGTTCCCGGCCGGGACGTATGTCGTTCGGCTCGACCAGCCTTACCGGAATTATGCCGTCGACCTGCTTGTTCCGCAAGAGTTCCCGGCCGACAGCCCTTATGAGCCTTACGACGATGTTTCGTGGGCTCTGCCCGTCCATTACGGCGTCGAAGCCAAGCGGATCGACGACGCCAAGGTCAAAGACGTCCCGGTGACGCGGGTCGATCCGGGATACAAGCCCCAGGGCCGGGTCGACGGCGAAGGGCCCGTCTATCTGCTGAAGGACACGGGCCAGGAGGCTCTGCTGGCGCTCCGCAACCGTCTCGCGGCCTTCAGGGTCGAGATCGCCGAGAAGCCGTTCAAATCGGGAGCGATGGATTATCCGGCCGGTTCATGGATCCTGGCTGGACAAAAGGGTTTGGCCGAGGCCCTTAAGCCGGCCGCCGACGAGCTGGCTGTAGATTTTGGGAGCGCGCCTGTCGTTCCCGACGTGCCGCGGCACGAATCAAACCTGCCTCGATTGGCGGTCTGGCACACTTGGGCAGATACCGAGGCGGTCGGCTGGATCCGCTATGTCCTGGACAGGGAAAAAATCCCTTATTCCTACATCCGCGATGATGACATTCGCGCGGGACGTCTGCGCGAGCGGTACGATATCATCCTCTTCGGCCACAACTACCTGGGGCTCCAGGATCAGATCCACGGCATCGACAAGAAATTCGGGCCGATGCCGTACACGAAGACCAAGGAATTCCCCAGCCACGGGGTGCCCGATGCAACCGAGGAAACGACGGGAGGGATCGGATGGGCCGGCATGGCGAACCTCGAGAAGTATCTCGACGCGGGAGGCCTGCTCATTACCCTCGGCAACGGCTCGACGTTGGCCCTCGACGGGGGACTGGTCCGCGATGTTTACAGGAAATCGGGTGCCATCTACACGCCCGGGTCCGAGCTCAAAGTGAAATTCGTGAGAACCGACCATCCCCTGGCTTACGGGTACCCGGAGACGACGTCGGCCTTTCGCACGATTTTGCCCGTCTACGATATCGCGGTATCAGGCCGGCACGCGGTCGTTCTCCAGTGGGGCACCAAGCTCAGGACGGAGGACCGTGAAGAACCGGCTCCCGGGGCCGCCAAGCCGAAAGAGGCCAAGGATCAGGCGAAGAAGGATGAGGTGAAGATGCTCGTCAGCGGCGCCGTCAGGGGAGATGATGAGCTCGAAGGACGGCCGGCGATCTTCGACCTCCCGGCAGGCCGAGGACGAGTCCTGGCCTACAACTTCAACCCGATCCACAGGGACCTCAACCGCTCGGACTACCGGTTCCTCTGGAACGCCATCCTCAATTGGAACGCGTTGCCGCCGGGGGAGAAGTAAACGCGCAGTTATCTGAGTCTGCAGCCGGAAAGGCTGAGGCAGGGCCGGGCGGCTTTGATGCGCCCCAAGCTGGCGCCGCGGCAAACGGAGGCTGAAGTGGATGCATTTTATGGCTGAGGAATGAATGGAACTGCCGAAGAAGCCGCTGAAGCAGGCCGGGGATTTCGCCGCAGGAAACAAAGCCAAGGTCTCCGATCAATTATTGGCGATGTCGCGCACGGATACCGACACGGCCTTGCGGGATCTCGAATCGCGACTCAACGGACTGGGCGCGGTGGAAGTCGATGCGCGCCTTAAGCGCTATGGCTTGAACGAAATCGCGCGGGAGAAGCGCCAGTCTCCCCTTAGGCGCCTATGGAATAACCTGAAAAATCCGCTGGTCATCCTGCTGGCCGCGCTGGGAGTGCTGTCGTACCTGACGGGTGACCTGCGGGCGACGATCGTCATTTTTGTGATGGTGGTGCTGGGCGTCGTGCTGCGTTTTGTTCAGGAGATGCGCGCCGATAACGCGGCCGAAGAGCTTAGAGCCATGGTTAACATCACGGCCACGGTCGTGCGAGACGGCCAAGAGGCCGAGGTGGCGCTCAAGATGCTTGTGCCGGGCGACATCATCCTGCTCAACGCCGGGGATATGGTGCCGGCCGACCTGCGGATTGTTTCCGCGAAAGATCTGTTCGTGAATCAGGCGGCTCTGACCGGCGAATCCCTGCCGGTGGAGAAAAAAGCCGCGCCCGCCTCGGCCGATGTGCAAAATCCGCTGGATCTGCCGGACATCTGTTTCCTGGGTTCCAACGTGGAGAGCGGCTGCGCGACCGGGGTGGTCGTCCTTACCGGCGGTCGCACTTACTTTGGTTCACTTGCCGCCCGCATTGTCGGGCAGCGCGAGCTGACGAGCTTCGACAAGGGCGTCAACAAGTTCACCTGGCTCATGATCCGCTTCATCGCGGTGATGGTGCCGGCCGTCTTCCTGATCAACGGGTTGAGCAAACACGACTGGCTGCAGGCTTTCCTGTTTGCCATGGCGGTGGCCGTCGGCTTGACCCCGGAGATGCTGCCGATGATCGTGACGGTCAACCTGTCCAAAGGCGCCCTGATGATGGCGCGCAAGAAGGTGATCGTCAAACGTCTGAACGCCATCCAGAACTTCGGAGCGACGGACGTCCTGTGCACCGACAAGACCGGCACCCTGACCCAGGGCAAGATCGTCCTGGAAAAGTACCTGGATGTTCACGGCGACGAAAGCCTGCGCGTCCTGCATTACGGGTACATCAACAGCTATTTCCAGACCGGCCTCAAGAATCTGATGGATGAGGCCATCCTCGATCACGGTCACTTGGAGGAGGACCTCAAGGTCAAAACGGATTATCGCAAAATCGACGAAATTCCCTTCGACTTCGAGCGGCGGCGCATGTCCGTGATCGTAGAGGACAACGAGAAGCAGCATATTCTGATCTGCAAGGGCGCCGTGGAAGAGATCATGCGCATTTCCCCTCACGTGGAGGTCGATGGCAAAGTGCTGGATGTCCTGCCTGAGCACGATGCCCATCGCAAGCGGTTCGTTCAGGAATTGAACGCTCAGGGTTTCCGAGTCGTGGCCGTGGCCTACAAGATTCTTCCCGGCCATAGCGATGAGCCCCACTATAAAATGCAGGACGAAGCCGACATGACCCTGCTGGGGTTCCTGGCCTTCCTCGATCCGCCCAAAGAGACCGCGACGGAGGCCCTGAAGCGGCTCCACGCGTTGAATGTGGATGTCAAAATTCTGACCGGCGATAATGAGATCATCACGACCTATATCTGCAAGAAGGTCGGCATGCCGGTGGACAAGATCCTGCTCGGTTCTCAAATGGAAACGATGAGCGAGGCCGAGCTGGCTGAAGTCGCCAATGGGACCAGCATCTTTGCCAAGCTGGCGCCGGCTCAAAAGGAACACATTATCCGCGCTTTGCAGAGCAAGGGCCGCGTGGTGGGTTTCATGGGCGACGGCATCAACGACGCCCCGGCCCTGAAGGCCGCCGATGTGGGCATTTCGGTCGACGGCGCCGTGGACATCGCCAAGGAATCGTCCGATATCATCCTGCTCGAACACAGTCTGATGGTACTCGAACAGGGCGTGATCGAAGGCCGCCGCGTTTTCGGCAACATCATCAAGTACATCAAGATGGCCGCTTCTTCCAACTTCGGCAACATGTTCAGTGTGGTGGGCGCCAGCGCGTTCCTGCCCTTCCTCCCTATGCTGCCGATCCAAGTACTGACCAACAACCTGCTCTATGACTTCTCGCAGACGGCCATTCCCACGGATGCGGTGGACGCCGACTGGCTGGCCAAGCCTCGCAAGTGGACGATCGGCGCGATTCAGCGTTTCATCCTGTTCATCGGGCCGATCAGTTCGATCTTCGATTACCTCACTTTCGCCATCATGCTCTCGGTGTTTCATGCCCGGAGCAATCCCGCGTTGTTCCACACGGGCTGGTTCGTGGAGTCGCTCTTCACGCAGACGCTCATCATCCATGTCATCCGCACCAACAAGATTCCCTTTATCCAGAGCCGGGCCAGCTGGCCGCTGACCGTGACCTCTCTCGTCATCGTCGCGGTCGGCGCCTGGCTGACCGTTTCCCCGTTGGCACGCGCGCTGGGTTTTGTCCCACTACCGCCGTTGTACTGGCTCCTGCTGGCGATGATGCTGCTGGGCTATGTGATCCTCACTCAACTTGTAAAAACCTGGTTTTATCACAGATTCGGCGAATGACGAATGGCATCAAGGGACTTAGAATTGCTTTCCACCGATGATGAAGGGTGATGGAGTGTGCTTTTGAGAAGAGGCGGGGGGAATGGCCGCTGAGAAAGACGGCCGTCAGCTCATAGGATCAATGAGAATCCCGGCACATTTTGTTAAGGACTTTGCTGAGATCTATGAAACTATCGTTTTTCTGGCTTAAAAATCGCGGCAGCAAGAGATGGGCGAGTTCGATTGTGCTTTTCTTTCGATCCGGGATAACGAGGACAACATAAATTTCCGTGAGCAGGGCGCGGAGCACCTGTATGTCCTGAAGCTCTTCTCGGCTCCATGCCGAGAGGACGGCGATTGAATCCGGTTCTATGGGCATCCGGAGTCTCTCCCTAAAGTCATCCAGTCTTTTGAAGAGTTCTATTTTGCTTTCCGGGATCACGTCATGAACTGCCGCCTCAAGCCTTTTATTATTCTGACCGTCCCTGCTTGAATAAAAAAGCACTCGCATTGGCTTTCGTTTCTTTTAAGAGCGAATTTGCGTCATTTCTCTTTACGCCAATTGATTTATAATCAAGAAACATGCCAAATTCATTGATCAAGCGATTAGTTTTATTTGGGGAGAGGAAAGTGTAGCGGCCGCTTGCCCCCGAGAATCGACAGCGATTTGTTCCCTTAAATAGCACTTATTCCAGTAAATGGGCACTCATTCTCTGCTCTATTAAAGGCCATGACCGGTACTAGAGCGGCCGTCGCCCATCAGGTTGCCTGTATTTTCTGAGAAGAGTATAGAATCTTGAGCGGGATAATCCGGAAATCCTGCAGGCTTTGTTGTTGTCCCCGCCCGCATAAGAAATCAGGTCCTTCAGATACTTTTGCTCTGCTTCAGAAACTGCGGCTTCCCGAAATTCTTTCATCTTGGGGGGCACTTGGGGATCGGTCGCGCGCATGTCTGTCTTGCCCTGGCCTCCCGGCTTCTTCGGGAAATAGTTCCGTGCCACCTGGATACGGATGTATGACGGCAGGTGTTTAGGGTACAGCATGGGTTCGTCTTTTGCCGAAAGCAGGGCCTTCTCCAGAGCCTGAATCAGTTCTCGCACATTGCCCGGCCATCGATAGGCGGTCACGACATCCCAGAACTCAGGAGAAGCTCCTTTTGGGACTATGCCGAACCGCTCGCACAAGTCGTTCATATAAAAAACTGTTATTTTTTTTATGTCCGCGAGAAGGTCTCTCAAGGGGGGCATTTCAATAAGGAGAGTCCGGAGCCGAAAGAGCAGATCTTCACGAAATTGTCCCTGCTGGACCATGCTTTCCAAGTCTCGGTTTGTCGCCGCCACAAGCCTGAAATCGCTCTCACTTTCCTGACGTCCGCCGACAGGACGGAAGCGGTGCTCCTGAACGACCCGGAGAAATCGTTTTTGAATCAACAACGGCAGCTCGCCGATCTCATCCAAAAAAAGAGTTCCTCCGTCGGCCTGCTTGATCAACCCCTCCTCGCTCCGATCGGCCCCCGTGAACGCTCCCCGCGCGTGCCCGAAAAGCACGCTTTCGACCAACGTTTCGGGGAGCGCCGTGCAGTCGACAACCACGAAATTTCTATTGGCTCGCGAGCTGTTATAATGGATAACCTTTGCAAAAAGTTCTTTCCCGGTTCCGGTTTCGCCCGTTATGAGAACATTCACGTTGCTCTCGGCGGCCTGGGCCAGAAACTCCAGACAAGACGCGATCTTCTGCGAATCTCCGATAATGCCGTTTCTTTTCAATACGATCGATGGATTACCCGGCCTTTTTTCCGCTCGATATTCCAAAGCCCGGAGCAGGGGAAGCTTGATGGCTTCGAACGAAGCCGGCTTTTCCAAATAATCCCAAGCGCCGGCCTGGATGGCCAGTTCGGCCTCATCGGGATCGCCGAGTCCCGTGATGACGATGATTTCAGGAAAGGAGCGAGTGGCCTTGATTTTCGGAATGGTGTCCAGGCCGCTTCCGTCAGGCAGGCGCACATCGACAAAAACGATATCGTATGGCTCTGATTGGGCTTTTTGAAGCCCCTTTTCGAGTGTGTGGGCGATAAATGATCGGTGTCCCAACTGGATAACGACATTCGCGATCCAATCGCAAATGAGCTTATCATCATCGATGATAAGAACTCTCGCCTTTAGGTTGTTGCGCATTCCGGATTGTCGATTTTATCAAAAGCCCGATGGAGGTTCAAGCTCTCTTTTTTGAGCCGATCCGACACGGGAAGATTCCGGGCGTCAAAGACAGACGGTACAGGGAATCAGGAGGCAGTGAGGTATCAACCCCGGCAAAGGAACCGCACTCTCTTTCGCCAAGGCCTGAAGAAGGAGCTTAACTTTTGCGAGCGCTCATCCGACCTTAAAAATAATCATAAGAATTCTAATGAACAGCAGAATCCAGGCCACGCAAATAATAGCCCAGGCAACTTTTTTTGCAACACCGACAAGAAACACGAACAGGGTCAAAATGATCAAGAAGCCCAGGGGATCGATAAGACTGTCCGGGAAACTGCCGCGCGGAAATATTGGGTGAATGACCTTGATGATCCCTAAACCAAGCTGATGAGCAATAAAATAGATGAATGTGAGGATCTTGTGTAGGATCGTGCTCAGTGGATTCAAACTCGTCGTTTCCTGAATGAATAAGCTGTTCATTTTGTCCGGCCCTCCCTTATTAAGAATATTTCCCGTTATTCACGTAAACACATCCTGGATTTAGAAGTACCACAACAAATAGATTCTCTGCTCGGTGTTTTGACTGTGATTATTCGGAAAATCTCGAAGGTAGCTGTCCTTGCGGTAATACAAATATTCCAGTCCGAGGCTGAGATTGCTGAAAAGCTTGACGGCAATTCTGGGCCTGAAGATGCCGATGATCTTGTTCCCAACCGGTCCGATATACGTATGAAGACCATAGAGGTAATAGATCGCCGTCACTTGCCCGATATTTGCGAGATTAAAAGTTCCCTCATACTTGGCTTCTAATCCGCCGGAATAATCATAATTCCGGAGATGGATGCCGACTTCCACAATATCGATATGGGGCGAATTGCTTGCGGAGAGAGGGACGAACCCAAAATGGAGCGCGGATTGCAGATTAGACGTCTTGGACAACTGCCACTTCGTAATGATTCCTCCACCGAAGCCCAGGGCGCTGAGTTCGAAAATCGAGCTGTCCCAGTAGTTGTAATGTTGAAACGCCCCAATCAGCATTTCCCAATTCCCGGAGTGAATGGTCTGGCCGAACAAAAGACCATAGGCGACGAGGTTGTCCAGATATTTCTTTCCCAAGTTTGTTCCGTAGCTGATTTCTGTCCGAAGCTTGAAGAAATCAAAAGGCTTGCGAGGTCGTACTTCAAACGGATCGCCATAGTCCAGATGAATCCCTACATAGGAATTTAGGTAACCCGTCGCGAAGTCGGTGCCCTTGTTGATCCAATGCGCCCCGATGGACAACGTAATATTGAGAGGTTCTTTCTGATAGACCTCTTTCGAAGTGACTCTTGTCAGCTTTCCTTGAAAAAGCCTCCCCAAAGCTCTCCCGGGGCTGAGAATCGCCGCCGCAAATTCCCGGAAAAATCTCTCTACCCCGGTCGTTTGATCATCCAGGACATTGGAAGACAATCGGTAAAGGACTTCTCCAAATAAAGCGCCGCTGATTGTCGTGTTGATGATATCGTTATACGCTGGCCGCGTCGTTTCCCCGAAATACTCCCACGTCAAACTGCCCAAGAAGACAAAAGGCACGGATTCAAAATAACCGTATCCGTTCGCACGAGCGGCGCCAAAAAAGGCGCCTCCCGAATAGGGATGAAAGAAGAAATTCATACCTAACCTGTCCGTATCCCATTCCCAGCCCAGCTTTAGGTTGCTTTTCCACGTCGCCGGCCCTATGTGCGAATAAGGATAATTAAAAACAAACCGATCGACCGACCATACAAAAACATTCGCTAATTCAACCTTGAGAGCAACCATCCACACGCTCGATTTCTTGTTATACTCCGGATCGTCATTTCGGAGCCGGACGGGGGGGGCGTTAAACGGCTGTTGTTGGAGGGAAAACGCAATGGAGCCAGAGCCACCCCCACGCACGCTGTCGGTGTTTGTTCGAAAAGAAGATAAATTGAAATCGGCAGCATAGGCTTGCGGGAATCGACGCAAATTCGGTTGCGGAAGATCGTTTCTCTCGGATAAAGGGCGCCCGAAAGCGTCTGGTCCGCCGCTGATTAAGGCCGCCAAGCAGACTAAGGGGATAAACCCGAATTTCCATTTTAACCGGCAAAAAAGTCGCTTATTTTGCTCCGTCATGGCTTCCTCTGATTAGAGAGATAGTGCAAGCCGTGTGCCATTCAATTTTAGGTATCTCCTTTCCAGTTTTCATGAGTTCGAAATGCTTTCAAAGGCCGAATAGCCGCAATACTTGGGGCAAAAAGGACGGCCCGACCCTTATAATCATTTCGGGATATCTTGGCAGGCCATATGCTATTTTACGGGAATTATGCTGTTTTGCAGGATAACGACAAAGGGTTCTGGGGATGCTCAACCTGCCAGAATATGGATAGAATTTGGCACGAAAACGGCATTTGCATAAACGGTCTCTTTCGAGTCCTATTCGCTGTCCCATAAGGATGGGAGCAGGGCCGCGAGAGGCAAAAAGTTCAAGGAGGGCGTTATGCTTTGGACAATCCTGATCGTGCTGTTTATTTTATGGGCCCTGGGATTTTTCGCTTTCCACGTCGGGGGTCTTATCCACATCCTTCTCGTCATTGCTTTGATTGTTCTGATCGTACGATTGGTACAGGGCCGGAGAGTCCTTTAGCGGGGGAAACGCAGAGAAAAGAGGCCGAACAATCAGGTAAGAGGACGAGTCTGCATCTTTAAGAGCGAGGATCAATAATGCCGGGAACCGCGTCTCGCGTCGGAAAAAGAGTCTGGAGAAAAGTGATCGTTGTCCTGATCGTAGGTGTTGCAGCAATCGGTGCGCTCATTTTCTGGAAGAAAAACGATGTGGCCTTATGGTACATGGAGCACAACAAACAAGCGCAAGAAACTTCCATCCTGTTCATGCTGGACAACGCGAGACCGATCATCGCCAGAGAGCTAAAAATGACTCTTCCCGAAAAGATCTTTAGCTCCATGGCCGGCAGGAGAAATGAAAAAGAGAGACAGACGGGTGCTCTTAAGGATGTCAGAGGATTTGCGGAGTCGGGTTTTGCCAATCATTGGCTCAAATTCAGAATTGTGCACAACCTAGGTCCAGTGAACGGGTTTGATGTCCACGGCTTCGACTTTGCCCTGGACTGGAACCGAGGAAATACGGAGGAGGTTCTATCGGCCTTCAACGTCAATTTCCTTAAAAGAGAAATAGGGGATATGCACATAAACGAAAAGTGCAGCTTTTTCAGCGAACTGAGAGTTTACATCGAGAAAAGAGCCAGAGTAAATTGATTTGCGGAATATAATGAATTCCGCGGATCAGCCGGCCTATCCTGGGCCGATCGCGTTTTCCATCAAGGCTTGGGCGCAGGCGAATGAGGAACAGAGGTAAAGAAGGAAAAAGTAGGCCTTTTTGGCCGGAACGGATGGATTCATAAAGACGTTTTAAGGGAGGTCCTATGCATCATCTCTTATGGACGATTGTGGTTGGCTTTGTGGTCGGGCTTATTGCCAAGCTGCTCATGCCGGGAAGAG
Organism: Candidatus Aminicenantota bacterium; assembly: GCA_963727095.1. GTDB lineage: Bacteria > Acidobacteriota > Aminicenantia > Aminicenantales > Saccharicenantaceae > CAVSEQ01. The sequence goes on from CAVSEQ010000002.1 coordinate 527,251, forward strand.
ACCCGGGGGGATTTATTGTCACCATTCTTCTCGGCATTGCCGGTTCTTTTGTGGCGATGTATATCGGACAACATCTCGGTTGGTATAGAGAAGGTCAGCCTGCCGGGTTCGTCGGATCGGTCCTGGGTGCCATCCTGATTCTGATCGTTTATCGATTGATAAGAAGGAGATAAGGCGCTCCATCGCCTGAGAAATCTCATGGGGATTGATCGGGCAATGGAGATTGGCTGGTTTCCTTTTCTCCGGACTATCATTGAAGGAACATCGCATGAACACGATTGACGTGAAGGATAAACAGCACCGGGCCATTTTGCAGGGGATCGCCCAGCGGGCGATGATTGACCGGGGATTGCTTCCTGACTTTTCTCGTGAGGCGCTCTCCCAACTCGACGGGATTCAGGGCCCGGGCGCCGCGACCGGCGAGGCCATTCGGGACCTCACCAGCCTTCTTTGGGCGTCCATCGATAACGACGACTCCCGCGACTTGGATCAGCTGAGCGTTGCCGAGGCCATGCCCGGAGATAAGGTCAAGATCCTCGTGGCCGTCGCCGACGTGGATTCGGTTATCAAAAAAGGATCCGCCATTGACGATCACGCCCGCCATAATACGACCTCGGTTTATACCGTCGCCGAGATTTTCCCCATGCTGCCTGAAAAACTGTCCACCGACCTCACCTCATTGAACCTCGATGCTGATCGCCTCTCCGTTGTCATCGAAATGGTGCTCGGCGCGGATGGATCCCTGCAGGACTCAGCAATCTACCGAGCGCGTGTCCGCAACCATGCGAAGCTGGCCTATGACAGTGTGGCCGCCTGGCTTGAGGGGAATGGAGCTGCACCCGCCGCCGTCGGTGCCGTCACCGCACTTGACGAGAATCTGCGCGCGCAGGACCGCGCCGCGCAGAATCTGAGGAACCTACGGCACATCAATGGGGCCCTGAGTCTCGAGACCATCAAGGCGAAACCGATTTTTGAGGGCGACGAACTCCGTGATCTCGCTGTGGAACATAAGAACCGCGCCACGGACATTATTGAGGATTTCATGATCGCGGCCAACGGGGTGACCGCCCGGTATCTCGCCTCCAGAAAATTCCCGTCCATCCGCCGTGTGGTCCGTATCCCAAAACGCTGGGATCGGATTGTCGAGATAGCCGGGGAACGCAAATTTACGCTGCCCGCCGTGCCGGATCCAAAAGCGCTGAACGAGTTTCTCATTCAGCAAAAAGCCGCCGACCCGCTTCGATTCCCTGACCTGTCTCTCGCGGTCATCAAACTCTTAGGTGCGGGTGAATATATCGCCGAGCTTCCGGGCGACACGGTCCCGGGCCACTTTGGTCTCGCGGTCGGAGACTATGCGCATTCCACGGCGCCGAATCGCCGCTACCCTGATCTGATCACCCAACGCTTACTGAAGGCTGCGCTGGGCGGTGATTCCTGGCCCTACAGCAAGGACGAATTGGATGCTCTGGCGAAACATTGCACCGAAGAAGAGGATGCTGCCGACAAAGTCGAGCGGCAGGTCGATAAATCCGCGGCGGCCCTTCTGCTTGAATCGAGAATCGGCGAACAGTTTGATGCCATTATCACGGGGGCTTCTGATAAAGGCACCTGGGCGCGGCTCCTCCGCATGCCGGTGGAAGGGAGAATTGTCACCGGGTTTGACGGCCTGGATGTCGGCGACCGGGTTCGCGTGCAGCTCATTTCGGTGGATGTCGATCGGGGTTTTATCGATTTCACGAAGGCCGGTCCGTCAAAATCCTGAGGCCGGGGACATCGCGGGCGGAAATATCGAGGGCGGCTATTTCCTTTTGCGCTCCACAAGGATCAGGGCGATTCCCGCGATGATCGCAACTCCTCCGACGACCGGAGGCAACGGGAGGGTCTTCTTCTCCGCCGCCGTGACCTTGAGGGGTCCGATATCAATCAGCTTCTCCCTGGTTGTATAGCGTATACCATGATAGGCCAGTGCCAAGGCTCCCAGAACGATGAGGATTATCCCCGCAAGCTTCATGGAATTAAATCTCCTTTAGCATGAAGAAAATCGACGTCGGATGCGCTCAAGGGATGACGGCGATGACGCCGGCTTGCCCCCGTGCCGTTCTCGCCGCTAGAGGACTCTCCGGCCCTGTACCAGTCGAACAATCAGAATGATCAGTGCGATAACCAGAAGAATGTGGATGAGGCCACCGAAGGTGTACGCCGTAATAACACCCAGAAGCCAAAGAATGAACAGGATGACTATGATTGTCCAGAGCATGCAGACTTCCCTTCCTTTCTTTCGCTTCTCGCCGTCCATCTCTCAGCCGTAATTAAACGGGACGTTGGACTGGCCAGAAGCCAGCCATTTAAATGCAGTTTTCGTGCCAGGATCATCCCGCCTTCTCAGATTGTCGGGAACTTGTTTTCCCCCCGGAGAAGAGACGGATTTTGGGTGTCGGGCGATTCAAAGCCCCCGGCTAGCAAATTTGAATTGTTCTTCCGCCTAAGATGTTGACCTTTAATACAGCACCTGTTCCGTTTGGCAGGATACTTGTTGCCGCACGGTTCCGTTTTCAGACGAGTGACCGCGATTCGGGGAGGGCAATTCCCCCCATAAGCCCAGATTGGATTGGCATATAGCTTGCATTATCAATAATTAGATCAGGAGGTAGAACATGAAAAATGGTCTATGCGTCATTACGTTAGGTCTTTTACTGTCCGTGGGCTGCGGAGCCTATATGTCGTCGCCGGAGACCGGCTATGCCCCCGATAGGGGCGGTCCCAATATCGGCGCCCCACAAGAATACGGATCGGACATGGATATGGATTCCGTGTATAACTATCTGTCCCCGTATGGAAGTTGGGTCAACATGGAGCCCTATGGCTACGTTTGGACCCCCAGGCATATGGGTTACCAATGGCGGCCCTATAGCGACGGCCATTGGGTTATGACCGACGACGGCTGGACCTGGATCCCGAACGAGGAATGGGGCGCAATTCCTTTCCATTACGGGCGATGGGGCTATGACGACGGATTCGGCTGGTACTGGGTTCCCGGCAACGTCTGGGCTCCGGCCTGGGTGAGCTGGAGATGGAGCGACCAGTATGCGGGTTGGGCGCCTCTGCCGCCCGGAGTCGAATTCGGCGCCGGCATGGATTTCGCCTCGATTTCATTCAACATTCCCAGCCGTTTCTGGGTCTTTATCGAAGCCCCCCATTTCCTGGACCGCGACATCTATCACTATACCCTCCCTTATGAACGCAACGTAACGATCGTTAATTACACCTCTATCCATAACAACATGTCCTTCCGCAACAATAGGGTTTTCAACGGGGGAATCGACGCCAACGTCGTGCAGCGTGTCACTCGGCAGCAAATCCCTCACTACGCGATCCAGGATGTCAGGCAGCCCGGACAGGCCCGGGTCACGGGTAATAATGTTGAGGTCTACCGACCGGCCATCCGGACGAATGCGGCAGCGAGGCCGAAAGCCGTTCTCAACACGAACCAGGCCCGGCAAGAATTGGCTCCGGCCAAGGTCTTCGAGCCGAAACAACGGGTGCCGGTGAACGTGCAGCAATCAGCCGTCCAGAAGCGGCAAGCCGAGGAGAAGGCCCTCCTCCAGAAAACCCAGGCTCAAGACCTGAAGAATATACAGACCCAGCGCGCCGCGGAACAAGCGCAAGCCCGCGACGCGGCCTCAAAAGCGAAAATCCAACAGACTTACCAGGCTAAAACAGCCGATTTGCAGAAGCAGCATCAAGCCGAGAAGCAACAGCTGACCGTGCGGCAAAAACAGGATACCCAGCAGGTCAAAAAGGTCGTCCAGCCGGCCAAGCAGCAGGCCCCGCCGCCTCCCAAGAAGAAAAAGTAGGCGTAAACGCGGAAAGATGCCTCGAAGCCGGGGGTGTGCTGAATACGCTCGGCGACCCCCGGTCAATCGGGACGATGTTTTCGGCAGACGATTCGCGATCTTCGACCTCCCGGGCGGCCGGGGGGTCGAGCCATGATGTGCAGCTTCAACCCTTCCGCAAGGACTCAAACCGCGCGGAATGCCGGTTTCTCTGGACCGAGCTTCCCATTTCGATTTCTGGTGAGGAGGGATAGGGCATGGCGAAGCGTAAGAAAAAGGTTTTATGGATTGGGGGCGGGGTAGTCCTCGGCCTCATCATCCTGATCGTCCTTGTCCTCCTGTTCGGCAGTAAAGCTCTTAAACCCCGGATCGAAGCGACCGCATCGAGCGCGCTGGGAATGGATGTCCGTGTTCAAGGCGGAGTGAGCGTCTCCCTTTTCCCGGTTTTCGGCGCTTCGCTCTCGGGCATCACGGTCAAGAACGCTGGGGCCGACGTGGCGACCATGGCGAGCGTGAAAATAGGTTTGAAGTTCCTGCCTCTCATCAGGGGCAGGGTCGAGATCACCGGACTGGAGCTCGTCAAACCCGTCATCTCCATCGTCCGGCAGAAAAACGGAAAACTCAATATCGAAGCGAAAACGCAAGGAGGGCGACCGTCGGGAAATCCCGTGACCGTGAGAAAGCTCGCCATTTCTCATGGAAGTCTCCATTATACCGACCTTGAATCGGGCGGGCGAATTGAATTGGATGGCGTAGATATCACGGCCGGCGGCCTTTCCGCCGGGGGGACTGGGGACCTGTTGAAGTCCCTCTCGTTCACCGATGATATCCGGTGCCGGACGATCAGGGCTGGGAATCTCACGCTGACCGACCTCGTCATGAGAGTCACGGGCCGAAATGGTGTATTCGATGTCAGCCACGCCCGCATGAGCCAATTCGGAGGGACGGGGAGCGGCACCCTTCACGCGGACTTCACGGGGACCGAGCCTCATTTCAGGGCCACCTTTACGCTGAGCCGGCTCAAGATTGAAGAACTGCTTCAAGAACCCGCGAACGCGAAAAATACGGAAGGGTTCGCCGACTTTTCGGCGGACCTGACCGCGATGGGGAAGTCCGCCCTTGAGCTAAAACGATCCCTGAGCGGCCAGGTTTCCCTGAACGGCGAGAATATCCGGGTCAATAATGTCGATATCGACGGCCTCATCTCGGCGCTCGAACGTAGCCAGCACTTCAACCTCGTGGACGTCGGAGGGTACTTCCTCGCGGGCCCGTGGTTGGGGATGGCCCTTACACGAGGATACAAGTTTGCCGACCTTTACAAGGAATCTCTGGGTGGAAAAGCGGTCATCGTCAAGCTCGTGTCGGTTTGGAGGGTGGGAAACGGTGTCGCCGAGGCTGTCGATGTCGCCATGACCACAAAAAAACAAAGGATTGCCATGAAGGGTGGCCTGAATTTCGTCAACGAACGCTTTGAGGAGGTCATCGTGGCTGTCCTCGACAAGCGCGGTTGTGCGGTTTACAGCCAAAAGATCCATGGGCCGTTCAGCCGCCCGGAGATCGGCACAATCAGCACATTGAGATCGTTCACGAGTCCTCTGACGAATTTGCTGCGGAGCGCGAAGAAACTGATCGAACCAGGGCACTGCGCCGTGTTCTACACGGGCTCCGTGGCTGCGCCGGAGCGCGACAAGCTGCCGTAGCCCAATTCCCGCCGCCAAGACAAATCGACAATCCTTGCTTGGATTTGAAGGCCTGATGGTTATCTATTTAACTGGTTTATTTAAAAATGGTTACTAACGCTTATTGACATGTTTATGGCCATTTTGTAGCTAGCCTTCTACTTTTTTATGCCTTCGGCATTTCCGGTCATCCAAGAGAAGGACTTGACTAATGACAGGAAGTCTTTTTCATGCTTGGGGCTCTCTTCTTTCGGCCCATGTAATACGAAAACCAAGAATAGAGGGGAATTCTTATCAGGATCGATGTAGCACAGGTAATCGGTTGTTTTATCATCGATAACATATATTTTTGTTACGAACGTATAGGTCAGCGCACTTATCGGGAATTCCAGGAATTCGATCTTCGTAGAGTGTTTACTGTAATCCTCCATATCGAAGGCTAATTCCTGCTCGATAGTATCGCCTCCCTTTTTATGAATCGAGATATGCATGATAGCCGGCGAGTTGTCTATATTCTTTTTCCCCAAGCAGAAATAGGCATTCATCTGATACCGGAATGCGTCTTCCGTATGGCATAGCCAGCCCTTGGGCTCGATAACCCAAAAAGACCAGCCTTTGCCATAGATGAAGAGTGCATCCTTCTTCTGCGCAAAGCCTGTAATTACTCCAAATAGGAAAATGAAGATTATCAGCATGGACTTCTTCATCTGATTGATCTCCTAAGACACAGTTTGAGTCGTTTCTTTTGTCTGCCGTGCCTTGACAACGTTTTCACGCGCGGGCCCGATATCTGATAGCTGATCCCAAGCTCTTTAACATCCGAGCGAACGAGATGCACTTTTGTCTCGGGAACAACACGGATGAAAGGTCTGCGTTACCGGGTGTACTGCCACAGGTCATTGAGAAAGCCGGAATTTTCTGCCGAATCACGGCCCACTCCCCCGAAGAGCCAGAGTTTGCTACTGGAATCGATCCAGGATACAGCCGATTCTCTTGCCCCGGGGACATTTGAGGGAGCCCCCGTGCCCTTAGTTCCATAGACGCCCGCCTGCTGCGCGCTATTATTGCCGGATACCCATGTCCATTCAAGGGTAGCAGGGTCATACTTCCATAGGTCATTGAGTTCGTTTAGAACCCCGGACGAGTCAAAGCCAACTCCCCCGAAGAGCCAGAGTTTGCCACTGGAATCGATCCAGGATGCAGCCGATTCTCTTGCCCCGGGTACGTCTAAGGCAGCGGCCGTGCCCTGGGCCCCGTAGACGCCCACCTGATTTCCCATGTTACTGCCAGAAACCCAGGTCCATTTAAGGGTTGCCGGATTATAATTCCACAGGTCATTGAGAAAGTAGCCCCAGCCGGACGAATCATAGCCAAATCCCCCAAAGAGCCAAAGTTTTCCACTGGAATCGATCCAGGATACAGCCATAGTTCTTGCCCCGGGTACGTTTGAGGCAGCGGCCGTGCCCTGGGTCCCGTAGACGCCCACTTGGTCTCCCATGCTACTGCCAGAAACCCAGGTCCATTCAAGGGTTGCCGGATTATAATTCCACAGGTCATTGAGCCAGGCGAAATCGCCTCCCGAAACGCTGCCCATTCCCCCGAAGAGCCAAAGTTTTCCACTGGAATCGATCCAGGATACAGCTAACTTTCTTCCCCCGGGGACGTTTAACGCCGCGCCCGTCCCCTGGGTGCCGTAGACGCTCGACTGATTTCCCGTATTACTGCCAGACACCCAAGTCCATTCATTAGTTGGCGCTGCTGATGGATTGTGGCCGCTCCCGCATGCGGAAAACAACGCTAAGAACGAAAAGGGTAATAAAGCCAACCTAAGTGCAAACTTCATTTGACACCCTGCATTGACATTGGGATTCGCAAAAGAGCGCACGGTTCCTTGACTGCACTAGCTCCCATCACTAACCAGTCCTACGCTAAGAATAATCCATTAGGGTCTATTGTCAAGTCCCATCTGTCAGGTCATTGCCCGAACGGTATTCTTGGCCTTAAATTCCAATTAAGTTTTGTGGCCAATCGGCATCCGCCGCCATGTTCTCCTCTGCGATCTTGTTGCCTATAAAGAACGGCAAGCTGGTTTCTTGAGGAAGATGTGGGGGAGTGGCGGGAAGGTGTGGGAGTCGAACCCACCCGGGACGTTTATAGCCCCATGCTGGATTTGAAGTCCAGAGGCATCACCGGATGCCTCACCCTCCCGGGGGCTGAACGATATTAATCCGACCGCCCTAGTGAGTCAAGAAACGAATCGATCATCAACGGACTTAGGTCTGCTGTCCGACCTTTTCTAATTCCTTAACAAGGGTTCGGAGCACTCCCGCGTCAAAGGAGAGGCCAAACTCTAATTTTTGGTAGAAATCTTCCGACGTTTGCCTGCCCATGAAGCCTGTGACGGCCATATGCCCAGCCCGATCCGTTGCCTGGAAGACCAACTTTATATCGTGGGGGTTCGCCCCCGTCAACGTCGCAAACCCCTGTCGGCGTCTCTCAAGTTCGTACAGTTCTCTAAGGAAAGCACGCCAGTCCCCGGCCGCAACCCAAGCTTGGTCGGCCGCGGAGTAGCCTCGGACGTTGATCGTCACATTCAGTAATATATCTTCATCCCGCATCGAACATTCGATTACCAACGACTCTTTATCATCACCACGCAGTTCCATTTCTGCCTTTCGGGAATCTGTCTGGATCCATCTTATCTTCAATATATCTCCGCTAAGGCAGGATTTGCAAGGCTGTCACGTCGATGCATTTGACAACTACGCATGGATTTCTCAAAAAATTGTGCAGAGATTGTACAAACTCTTGCTCAAAATAGCTCAGTCTAGCCAAAACGTGAGCTAGTGTACAGTGATGTTCGCAATTTGGCATAGGAGGAAGGCCATCGTAACCTTAGTCGGTGCTGGCAAAGCGCCGGAACTCTCTTCGATCGCCAAACCGAAAGAGAGGAGTTTTACTACGATGGCCCAACAGCATTATAGGACACCCTTCAAGAAGGCGCTATTACAGTTCATCACGGAACCCGATCCCTTCCTGGCTATGCTCAAGTGGGTGATGACGGAGATGATGAGGATCGAGGCGGAAGCCAAGGTCGGGGCGGCCAAGGGGAAGCACGCGAAGGAGCGCACGAACGTACTTCTCCGGGGCGCGGGCCCGGAGGGTGGATACCCGGATGGGGACGGTCTATCTTCTCGTGCCCAAGGTCCGCAAGGGCGGCTATGTGCCGTTCTTCATCTCGGAGCGACGGCGGTCCGAGCAGGCGCTGATCGCGGTCGTTCAAGAGGCCTTCATCAACGGGGTCTCGACCCGGAAGATCGAGCGGCTGGCCCGGGCGATGGGCATCGAAAACATCTCCGCCGCCAGGTCTCGGAGTTCAACAAGGAGCTCGACTCCCAGGTCGCCGATTTTAAGACGAGGCCCCTGGCCGAGGAGTATCCGTTCCTCTGGATCGATGCTCTGTATCAGAAGGTCCGGGTCGAAGGCCGGGTGGTCTCTGTGGCCGTGATGATCGCCTGCGGGGTCAACCCGCCGGTTCCCGGGAGATCCTGGCTGTGGAGCCCATGTTCGACGAGTCGGAGGACTCCTGGCGCGTCTTCTTCCGCAAGCTAAAGGCGCGGGGCATGAAGAGGACCGCGCTCTGCATCTCCGACGCCCACGCGGGCATCCAGGCCGCGGTCCGGAAGGAGTGGCTGGGCGCCTCCTGGCAGCGCTGCAAGGTCCACTTCATGCGGAACATATCTGGCCAAGGTGCCTCATCGGGAGAAGGCTCGCTTCGCGGCTCATCTGAAGCAGATCTGGCTCGAGCCGGATAAAAAGAGCGCCCGGCGGGCGGCCGCCGCTCTCATCGACGACTACGGGAAGCGATTCCCCGAGGCGGTCCGCTGCCTGGAAGAGGGGCTCGAGGACTCGCTCTCGTTCTATGACTTCCCGGAGGTCGACAAGAAGCGGATCTCCTCGACCAACGGCCAGGAGCGCCTGAACATGGAGATCCGCCGGCGGAGCCGGGTGGTCGGCGTGTTCCCCTCGGTCGAAAGCTACGTCCGGCTGACGATCTGCTATCTCGTCGAATACTCTGAGGACTGGGCCAGTGAACGCAGCTACATCCGGGAGGACAAGGTCCTCGGATCCTTGGACAGGCTCCATGAGCTGATGGTTCAAGCGGCTAACTGAAGAGAGTTACGATGGCCCCGAAGTTGCGAACAATCACTTGACACGACCAAACGTGATCAATCCATCAAGATACGTAAATGCAAGAAAAATGAACCGGATGAAACCCAACAGGGGAGAATCCGTCGACACTGATTTCTCTCGGGATCGTTTTTGAGGAACAATGGGGGCCTTTTCTAATTGACTGATTCTGAAGCATTTGGGTTCTCTGAAAAATCGTCTGCTTGGACATTTTGGCGACTTTCCACGGTGAGATTGGGTATTTTCTCGGCCCCGTCCTTCTTCGTCTCCAATGACAAATAGGAATAGAGGTCGAGCTGATCCTACTGCCTGAACAAATCTGTTTCTTGGCTGAGAAAAATAGGGAGGCTGTATCGTCTTCGTTAACGAGGGATATCTCCGCCACCCACGGTGACAAGAAAGTTAGTGAAAACGATACCCTTAGCACTTTTAGCTAAAACTGCTGGAACTCCCGGGGTAATCCCTAAGAGAATTAAGAGTATCAGCACTAATAATATATTTTTTTATATATATTCTTAGCGAATAGAGGGGAAATCCTTGACGTGGACCGGAGAAGGACGGATGATTTTCTGCGGGGGTAGCTGGTGATGCCCAAAAAAGCTGGGGAGCTTTCTCTGGACGATGATGCCCTTCTTCGGGAAATCACGGCGGTGCTGATGCCTCTGACGGAGCAATCGCCGTTGAAAGAAGAGCTGGCGCGTTTCAAGGCGGTGACGGTTGAGTTGGATGAAAACGGAGTGGTGGTGGTGCACGCCGGAGACAAAAGCGCGAGTTGGGAGGTAAAGAGACTGCTCTGGCATTTGGCGGAGCAATTCCCACTAAGCGAAACGTTGGAGTGCAGGGAACGCGTCGTAATCTCGGTGGATGAGGAGGGAAGACCTATAGTGGGATACGAGGAGACGGAATCACTCACTGAACGTCCTGGGCTTTTTAAGGTCGGCCGACATGAACACTGAGGAGTAAAAGGAGGAAAGTGATGACTGAGGGGGAACGTATCAAAGCTCTGGAGGATAAGCTGGGCGTTCTAGAGAAGGATTTCAAGTACGTGGTCGCGGCGCTGAAGGAGTACGCGCGTGAAGACTTCCACACTCAGAGCAGTAAAGCCTCCAAGGACCTAAATAGGAAGCTTCTTCAAGTCTGCTAGAAGGAGTGAAGCGATGCCGAAGAAGAACGCCCTGACACTGGGATAACGAGTTGCTACGCTGGAGAAAAATCTGGACGAACTGGTGAAGGACTATGGCAGCTTCTTTAAAAGGGCGGGGCACCGTCTGGAGCTTCTCACTGGGGCAATGTGGCCCGAGGTTGACAAAAATCCGTTCCTGACGCTGGAGAAAAGGGTTGCCGCCCTGGAGAAACGTCTGAACGACATAGACCGATGGATGCAACTTATTGCTTCGCGCCGCCCGAGGAAGAAAGGGAAAAACTGAGATGACCGAGGAAGAACGTATCAAGGCTCTGGAGGATAAGTTGCTGAATGTCGTGAGAGCGCTGATAGCCTATACGGCGAGAGAGAAGACCGATTCATCCACTAGACTCCGCATGGACCTTTATCAGACGGGCGTGATGCACAACGTCACGACGAAAAAGGAGCATTCTTTAAATCAACCCGTAGGGAAGCTTCGCTTCACGTAGGGGTGGGTCTGTCAGCTCCCGACGCCGGTGAGGGTGGATGATCGCGCCTCATAGAGATAGACGATGGGACGCGGGGGAAATTCTCATAAGGGGGATAACATGACCATTGAAGAACGCCTTGAGAATATGGAAAGAGAGATGGGACGTGTCAGGCGGCGCAACCGCTGGCTGTTGGGCACAATTCTGGTTGTAGTCGGGGGCCTGATCGTCCCCGCAGTGTTGGAGACGACGGCCTTCCGGGCAAGAGCACAGGTGGCTGGAACGGCCAAGCAAATCCGAGCCAATGATTTCGTTCTCGAGGACCAAAACGGCGAGACCCGCGCTATCCTGGGCGTGGGCAAATATGGCCCTAGCCTGACGCTTTATGACGAAAACGGCAAGGCCCGGGCCGAGTTGGGCATGTTCAAAAATGGCCCGTCGCTGAACCTGTATGATGAAAAGTGCAACCCTCGCGGCATGCTGGCCATGATCAAAGATCGCCCTGGTCTGCTGCTATTTGACGAGAATCGCAACCTTCGTTTCGCGGCCGGAAAGGCAGAGGTAGAAACGCCCGATGGAAAGACAATCGCATACCCTGAATCTTCTCTGATTCTGTTTGGGCCGGACGGCAAGGTTATCTGGAGCGCCATAAAGTAGACGATGTACGCTAATCGCAGAAATGAAGGCCCATCGAGAATGAAGCAAACTAATCCCCTGTAACGCCGGTGTCACAGATTTTACCTAAACCCGCCTAAAATGGACTAAACGTGCCTAATCGGAAGACGACCCAAAAACACTAATTTCCATGGGAAATCCGAAACAACAGGGGAGAGCCGCGCCATGGGTCGGAACCGTCCGGCACGTTTTGCGGTCCAGAAGGCCCACCGGGACCTGAACCCTCCCGTTGAGTGATAAAGTCTATGCTCCGATCCGGGTCAGGATCCGGGGAGCAGATCAATATTGCAAAGATTATTCGCTTATACCTAGGGAAATCCAATTGTGGAGGAAAATGCACACAACCTTTGATGACACGGCCGCTTGGGATCTTGGTGTTCGATTGGCCGTGGGACAGGGCGATGACCTGGTCGATCTTCTGCGGGTTGGTGATGAAGATGCCATAACGCTTTCCGTTGACGTCGAATGTGGTCAGGACGCCGTCCTTGAGCACTGGCCCGGTGGGAGATAAGCATGAGCCGGCCATGGAGCCGAGCACAAGAATCATGATAACTGAAGCCCGCATGGCCCCTTCCGCTTGTGTCACATCTTTCGCGCCAGCACCTCCAAGATCCGCGCCGCGGTCATCGGCAGGGTGTGCATGCGGACGCCGATAGCGTCGTAGATGGCGTTAGCAACGACAGCCCCCATTACCGTGATGGCCGGCTCGCCGCAGCCCTGAGGGGCCATGCCCGGATTGTCGACGAGCACAACCTCGATCTTCGGCCGCCAGGAGAAGCGCGGGATTTCGTAGGTATCGAAATTCTCATCGAGGACGCGGCCGTCCTTGAACCGGATCTCCTCGGTCAAACAATAACCGAGGCCCATGGTGATACAGCCCTCGATCTGCATCCGGACGCCCTGGGGATTGATGACCTCGCCCGTATCCTGGGCGCAGACGACGCGCAGGACGCGGACCGTACCCTTCTCCTTGTTGACCTCAACTTCGGCCATCATGGCCACGTATGTGCCCAGATAATCCGTGATGGCGATGCCGTAGCCGCGCCCGCTCGGCGCCTTGGCGAACATCCGGCCGAACTTGTCGGCGGCCGACCCGACCACTTTTTTCATGCGGACGTCGGCCAGATTCTTGATCCGGAATTCGAGGGGGTCCATTCCCGCCGTCTCGGCCAGGATGTCGATATGGGATTCTGTAGCGAAGATGTTGGTGTTGCTGCCGGGCCCGCGCCAGGCGCCCGTGCCGAAGGGGTGGACGGGGACAGCGCCGGTGCCCCCGCCGAAGGAGAGGACGCGCTTGTGGGGGATGTCGTAGACCGGCTGGGAGCTTCGGCTACCGGCGTGGTAGTTCTTGTAGTCCCAGAAAACGATCCTGTTATCGGCGTTAAGGCCGGATCGGACATCGTAGACGGCCGCGGGACGGAAGGTGTCGTTGAAAAACTCCTCCTTGCGCTTCCAGGCCACTTGAACGGGTTTCCCGGTGAGCTTGGCCAGGCGTGCCGCTTCGACGATTTGCCCGCCTTGGTTCTTGCCGCCGAAGCCACAGCCGACGAAGGGCGCGATGACCCGGACGTTCGCCGTCGGGATGCCCAACGTCTTTGCGACTTCTCCCTGGGCCCGGAAAGGCGACTGGGTCGAGGCCCAGACCGTCGCCCGGTTGCTCTCGATCTGGACGACGGCCGCATGCGGCTCGGACGGGGCATGGGCGACGTAATGGGCGAAATACGACCTTTCCACGGTTTTTACCGCGAGCTTGGCGCCCTCGTCTAAATTACCTGCTTCGACGACGACCTCGGCCTTTGGCGCGGCCTCTTTCAGGTGGGCGAAGATCGTGGTGTTGTCGAGGTTCGAATCCGAGGGCTCGAATTCGGCCACGACGAGCGTGAGCGCTTCGGCCGCGACGTCCGGCCTCTCATGGAGGACAGCGACGAGGTCGCCGTCGCGCACGACCCTCGCGCCCGGGACCTTTTCGGCAGCGGACGTGTCCGCGCTCTTGAGCTTGGCGCCGTGGGCCGGCGGCCTGAGGACCGAGGCGTAGAGCAGGCCGGGCAGGCGGATGTCGCCAGCGAACTTGGCCTGGCCGGTGACTTTCGCCCGGCCGTCTATGCGCGGGGTTGGCCTGCCGGAGACCGCGTGCTTGGCGTAAGGCTTGATGGGCGGCTTCTGCTCCAGCCGCACTTCGATCTTCTTCCCGCCGATGAGCTCGGCGTATGTTACTTTTTTCGACGGGGTTTTTGCGATGAAGACCGCGCCGTCTTTCGTCGCCAGCGCCTCTTCGGCGGCACCGAGACGGGCGGCGGCCAGCCGGAGGAGGACACCGCGTGCCTCGGCCGCGGCCTGTCGCATGGGCGGCCCGAAGGACTTCGTGCTGCGTGAGCCGAACGTGCCCGAGTCGTAGGGGCAGAGGGTTGTGTCGCCCATGACCATGTCCACGACTTCAAGCGGGACGTCGAGCTCCTCGGCCAGCATCATGGCCAGCGAAGTGATGATGCCCTGGCCCATCTCGATCTTTCCAGTGAAGCACGTCACCCGGCCGTCCGGGCCGACCTTGAGATAGGCGTTGGGGTCGTCAGGGTAGCCTCCGCCCCGCGCGCCCTCCTGCAATGTCAGACCATCGCCGACTGCGAAGAAGACGATGAGCCCGCCGTTGGCGAGCTTCAGAAACTCCCGGCGCCCGAGGTGGAAGCCCGCGCCCGGTCCATCCGTTCCGAACATCGTGTATTCGTCGTTCTCGTTCTTAGCGGGCTTCATGGATAGCCCCTTTCATCGCCTTGGCCGCCGTTTGGACGGCCGCGATGATGCGGTTGTAGCTGCCGCAGCGGCAGAGGTTGCCCTCCAGGGTGTCGGCGATTTCCGCCTCGGTCGGGTTCGGCTTCCTGAGGAGCAGACCGTAGGCCTGGAGGATCATGCCCGGTGTGCAGTAGCCGCACTGGAGCGCGCCGTGATCGACGAACGCCTGCTGGAGCGGGTGGAGACGGCCTCCCCTGGCCAGGCCCTCGATGGTCAGGACGCTTTTTCCTTCAACCTTCGACAGGGGATACTGGCAGGAAAAAACGGCCTTGCCGTCGACGAGGACCGTGCAGACGCCGCAAAACCCCTCCCCGCAGCCGTATTTCGTCCCCGTGTGCCCGAGGTCGATACGGAGAGCCCACAGGAGCATACGCTCCGGCGGCGACTCGACGCGGACCTCCTTGCCGTTGAGCTTGAAACGGATTGTCTTGTCCATGCGGCCTCCCCTCGTCGTCGGCCCTTAAGATGCTGATGCCTTCCGATGAAGAAATTTTAGCACAAGAAAAGGGCGGGGGGAAACACAAAGCTCCGCGGAACAGTGGAATGGGGACGGAGGCTCGTTCCCGCCGAAATCATTTCTTCGCTTTCAGCCATTTCTTCAGGTCACCCATAAAAAAAGCCCCGGGCGGGGGACCGCCCGGAGCTTAGGTGCGTTCGTTCGGGGAACGATCAGTACATGTCGCCAGGAGATGTCGGGTACTTGGAGGACTTCTCTTCTTCGGGGATCTCGGCAATCATGCCTTCGGTGGTCAGGAGCAGGCCGGCGATGGAGGTCGCGTTCTGGAGCGCGATCCGGACGACCTTCGTCGGGTCGAGGATGCCCGCCTTGATCATGTCCTCGTACTTCTCGGACAGGGCGTTGAAGCCGAATTCCGGCTTCATCTCCTTGACCTTCTCGACGACCACGGAGCCTTCGAAGCCGGCGTTGGATGCGATCTGACGGAGGGGCTCCTCGATGGCCCGGCGGATGATATTGACGCCAATCTGCATGTCGCCTTCGAGCTGGAGCTTTTCGAGCGCTTTCTGGGCGCGGAGCAGAGCGACGCCGCCGCCGGGGACGATGCCCTCCTCGACGGCCGCCTTGGTAGCGTGCATAGCGTCCTCGACCCGGGCCTTCTTCTCCTTGAGCTCGGTCTCAGTGGCCGCGCCGACCTTGATCAGGGCCACGCCGCCGACCAGCTTGGCCAGCCGTTCCTGGAGTTTTTCCCGGTCGTAATCGGAGGTCGTTTCCTCGATCTGTACCCGGATCTGCTTGATCTTCGCCTTGACGTCGGCGGCCTTGCCCAGGCCCTCGACGATCGTCGTGTTGTCCTTGTCGATGACGACCTTCTTGGCCTGGCCGAGCCAGTCGACACCGACATTCTCGAGCTTGACGCCGATGTCTTCCGTAATGACCTTTCCCCCCGTCAGGACGGCGATGTCTTCGAGCATGGCCTTGCGGCGGTCCCCGAAGCCGGGAGCCTTGACGGCGCAGCACATGAACGTGCCCTTGAGCTTGTTGACGACCAGGGTCGCTAGGGCCTCGCCCTCGACCTCTTCGGCTACGACAACCAGCGGCCGGCCCATTTTGGCCACGTTCTCGAGCAGGGGCAGGAGGTCCCGGAGGTTGCTGATCTTCTTCTCATGGAGCAGGATAAGAACGTTTTCGAGGACGCACTCCATCCGCTCCGGGTCGGTGACGAAATAGGGCGACAGATAGCCGCGGTCGAACTGCATGCCCTCGACGATGTCCATGGTCGTTTCCAGGCCTTTGGCCTCCTCGACCGTGATGACGCCATCCTTGCCGACCTTGTCCATGGCCTCGGCGATGATCTTGCCGATGGACGGGTCGTTATTGGCCGAGATGGCGCCGACCTGGGCGATCATCTCGCCGCTGACCTCGCGGCTCATCTTCTTGAGCTCCTTGACGACTTCCTCGACCGCACGGTCGAGGCCCTTCTTGATGAGGGTCGGGTTGGAGCCCGCCGTCACGTGCCGCAGGCCTTCGGCGTAGACCGCCTGGGCCAGGACGGTCGCGGTCGTCGTGCCGTCGCCGGCAACGTCGGACGTCTTGGACGCGACTTCCTTGACGAGCTGGGCGCCCATATTCTCCCACGGGTCCTTGAGCTCGACTTCTTTGGCCACCGTGACGCCGTCCTTGGTGCTCGTGGGGGAGCCGTACTTCTTGTCCAGGACGATGTTCTTGCCCCGGGGGCCGAGAGTGGCCTTGACGACGTTGCTCAGGATGTTGACGCCCTTGAGGAGGGCGTGTCTCGCTTCATCTCCAGATACAATCTGCTTTGCCATGGTATCTCCTTACTTCTCAATGACCGCCAGGACCTCTTCCTCGCGGATGATCACGAGCTCGACGCCGTCGACCGTGACTTCGGTGCCGCTGTACTTGCCGATGAGGACCCTGTCGCCTTTCTTGACAACGAGAGGGATCGTCTTCCCGTCATCGTTGACCCGCCCCTTGCCGACCGCTATGACCTCGGCCTCTTGGGGCTTCTCCTTGGCCGTGTCCGGAATGATGATCCCGCCTCTCTTGACTTCTCCCTCCTCAAGCCTCTTGAGGAGTACTCTGTCATGCAATGGATGAACTTTCATCTTAATCTCCTTTTGTATTTTAGCAATTGGAAACAGGGACTGCTAGTATTATGCAGGAATCTGGAGATTTGTCAACAGGCGGAAAGCGCAAAATTAGCAGTCTAAGATGGCGACTGCTAATATCTTTTTTTGATCTTCAGGGCTTGGCTCGGGTCCGGGGGGCAACCTCGAGGGGAAGATGAACTCGTTCGCGGAGTGGTAGGGATTTTCCGCCCGTTCCTTGAGCCCGCTTCTCGGATGGTATCCCCGTTGAGCTGCACTTCCCCGTCATTCATTCCTCCTAGCATGGGTTTGTTGTTGGAAACCATAGCTTAGAAGAAATCAATCCCTGTCCGAATCTCGCTGACGTCAAGCACCCGCCCTCGGTCACTAGGAAATGCAGGTGGGGGGAAGGTTGTCGTTTTCCTCGATGCTATTTCTTCTCCTGAGGTTTTTCGTACGAGAAGGCCCTGAGAAGCTCGATCGGAAGGGGGAACACGATAGTTGAGTTCTTCTCGGTGGCGATCTCCGCCAGTGTGCTCAGGAAGCGGAGCTGGAGGGCCTGGGGGTTGCGGGAGATGATGTCCGCAGCCTGGGTCAGCTTGTCGGCGGCCTGGAATTCGCCCTCGGCGTGGATAACCTTGGCCCGCCGTTCCCGTTCGGCCTCGGCCTGCTTGGCGATGGCCCGGATCATGTTCTCCGGCAGGTCGACCTGTTTCATCTCAACGAGCTGGACCTTGATGCCCCATGGGTCGGTGTGCTGTTCGATGATCTCCTGGAGACGGGCGTTGAGCTTGTCCCGCTCCGAGAGAAGATCGTCGAGCGGGACTTGGCCGAGGAGACTCCGCAGGGTCGTCTGGGACAGCTGGGAGGTGGCGTTGATATAATCCTGGACCTCGATCACGCACTTGAGCGGGTCGATGACCCTGAAGTACAGGACGGCGTTAACTTTGACCGTGACGTTGTCCTTGGTAATGACGTCCTGCGGCGGGATGTTCATCGTGATGAGCCGCAGGCTGATCCTCACGATCCTGTCGATAGGCGAAAAGACCAGGATGATACCGGGCCCCTTGGGCTTGGCGAGAACGCGGCCGAGCCGGAAAATGACCCCCCGCTCATATTCCCTGAGGATCTTGATCGAGCTCAAGATGTAAATAACGATAATGCCGATGACGATAATAGGAAATGTAATCACGATTCCCTCCTTGCGGAGACCGCAGGGCCTCCCTGTATGATTTTATGGGTCAAGCTCTCTTGGCCTTGATTTTCAAGGTCTCTAGAACCTCGGCAACCCCTCTTTCTGTTTCATGGCTAAAAGGCAGAGACTTGTCCGAATCGCTTGGATAACGCAATCACCCTTTGCTTGGGGTTCGTCCTCTCTAAACCACCACTGGCATTCCTCTCTGATACAAGACACCTTTACAGCGATTCTGGACATGAACGGGCATACCTTCTTGTTTGGGGCCATATCACTCTCCCTTCCACCTAAGTCTAGGAGGGGGCCAGGGGCTTGTCAACCCGGTTTTTCTAGCCCAGGTTGTTAATTCACCGTGTAGCACCCCTGACCCGCCCCCATAAATCGATCCGAGCATTATCTAAAAAGAAAATCAGAATCAGTTAATTAGTGAAATGCCCTGGCCTGGCTCGAATGGTTGCCGCAAACCAAAAGGAAAACTCTTGACGTGAGCCGGAGAAGGATGGATGATTCTCTGTGGAAGGAAAGAGAGATGAGGCCCAAAAAGAAACCCCAATGGTTCCGGCATGATGAAGGGAATGCGAGGGGACTGAAGGCGCAACAAGAGTGGAAGATATCCCTGATGGTGAGGCGAAGAGTCGCCGTCCTGGAGAAAAAAGTTGTCGCATTGGAGAAAAGTCTAAAAGACGTGTCGACGATAGTGGATGCAAACACCGAATTCCTGGCGAGTCGGCTGAAGGGTATCCATGAAGCGCTAACGCCTATGACAGTTCCCCGGCGTATTCGCGTCCTCGAACCTGCTAAAAGGCGCCGCCCGAGGAAGAAGAAATAGCGTCAGTCTGAAAAATCCGTTGCGGGGGTTGTCAGATGATTGTTTGGCTAATTAGTTCCGCTGTTCTGACAATCATAGTAGCTATTATGGCAATGGATGTGCTTAGTCAAAAAAAGAAGATTCCAAAGCGAGCTGGTGGATATGCATTCGGGCCTGGGAATTTAGAAAGGGATTTCGCGCGGGTGGATGATAAGGGCAACTCTTTGCCCAGCCTGCGACAGGTGAGTGAAGAAAAAGCTGAAAGACGTATCAATCGTTCAATGCAGACGATTGCTGTTCTCGGAGTGGTTGTGGCAGTTGGGAATGCTGTAGCACTGGTTCTGAGAGTTCTCTGCAAAAAATAGCAAGGCTGAGCGCCGTGCCCAGACATCAATTCTTAAGGAGTCTCCTCCGGAGGAGCCCTTCAGAACAAGCGGAGCGATTCCTGACAAGGCGCGGCTCTGCGAAAGCGTCCTTTAATCAATCGGGGAGTCCATGCCCTAAATTAACCTGCCCCGGTCAAGGCAATACTGCGGATGTAAGATTTTCAAGCGTTTGGACTTGCCCCGTGCCTCCTATGCATTCTCCGAAATTCCCACGGCGGTACAGGGTTTGGCATCGACCACAACCCCCGTTTCGCCCTCCTGGCCTGCTCTGCCAGCACAGGATCTGCTGAGTACCGCTTGTATTGCCATGCCAGCCCTGCCTGGACCGATTTTAGGGTGGCAGGTCAACCCATAGTAGGGTTACCCAGATCCTGCACCGGATTGCTGCCCAGATCGCCCCACGCAAGTTCAAGGCATGATCTGACAAACGGCATCCGCAAGCGGGATTAAGTATTCATTCAGCCTCACAATTCACTCGAGTTGACCAGCGACGCCACAAGACGATATACTGATAGTGGCTGTGTCCCCGACTCCCACCTAGTGAAATCCGTCGCGATCCCTAGGAACTTGTACCCAGTGGTGATACAAGGACGA
>CAVSEQ010000003.1:0-808012 GCA_963727095.1 Candidatus Aminicenantota bacterium
CCGCAACTGATCGCGACCGCGACGCTGCGCCTGGATACGCCAGGCGCCGGCTTCACCGACATCACCCAGCATGCCGCGAGCTTCATCGCGCAGGCCGGCGCCGGCGAGGGCGCGCTGCTGGTCTATCTGCGCCATACCTCGGCCTCGCTCACCATCCAGGAAAATGCCGATCCCGACGTGCAGGCCGACCTGATGGCAGCGCTCGATCGGCTCGCCCCGCAAGACGCGCCCTGGATCCACGACGTGAGGGGCCGGACGACATGCCGGCGCATGTCAAGGCGATGCTCTCGGGCGTGTCGCTGCACGTGCCGGTGACGGCGGCAAACTCGCGCTCGGCGCCTGGCAGGGCATCTATCTGGTCGAACACCGGCGCGCGCCGCACAGCCGCGAGATGATCCTGCAGTTCGTCGGCAGCCGGAAATAGCGCGCGCAAGCCTATTGAGCCTGTCGGTGCGGCGGCGCATTATGGGGCGCCCGGACAGCTCGGGGCGTTCGCGAGGCTCTTAGGTTGAATGACAATTCGCACTATCGGTTGGTGATTGCCGACGACCATCCATTGTTTCGCGGCGCGTTGCGCGAGGCGGTCACCGGCCTGTTCGAGCGCGTCGATATCGCGGAAGCCGGAACGTTCAACGAGGTGGCCGAACTGCTCGACGCGGCGGCGACGTCGATCTCGTCCTGCTCGACCTGGCCATGCCGGGCGTGCGCGGCTTTTCCGGCCTGATGTATATGCGCGCGCAATATCCCGGCGTCCCGGTGATCGTGGTCTCGGCCAACGACGATCCGGCGGCCATCCGCCGCTGCATGGAATTCGGCGCCTCCGGCTTCATCCCGAAGACGCTCGGCATCGAGGCCATGCGCGGCGCGATCTCAGCGCATCCTGGGCGGCGGCGTGTGGACGCCGCCGGACGTCGATCTCTCCGCCGGCTCGGACGCCGAAACCGCCGCCTTGATGGCGCGCATGGCGACGCTGACGCCGCAGCAGGTGCGCGTGCTGATGATGCTGTCGGAGGGGCTGCTCAACAAGCAGATCGCCTATCAGCTCGGCGTCTCGGAGGCGACGGTGAAGGCGCACGTCTCCGCCATTCTGCAGAAGCTCGGCGTCGAAAGCCGCACGCAGGCGGTGATCGCCGCCGCCAAGATCGAATCCGGCCAGTGGCCGCAAGGCGCCGCTGGCGGAAGGCTAGTTACTCCGCCGCCGCCACCCGCAGCACGCGCCACTGCGCCAGCAGCGCGCGCAGCGCCGCCGGCTTGAGCGGCTTGTTCAGCACCTGGATGCCTTCGGCGCGCGCGCCGCTCGCGCACGGCCGGCGAGCGGTCGGCGGTGATCAGGATCGCCGGCAGGTCGCCGAAGCGCGCCCGCAGCGCCACGATCGCCTCGATGCCGTTGCCGTGGTCGAGATGGTAGTCGACCAGCAGTCCGTTCGGCACGATCGGGCCTTCCTCGATCGCGGCCAGCGCGATGGCGAGATCCGGCGCCTTGATCACCTCGCAGCCCCAGCCGTGCAGCAGCGTTTCCATGCCGTCGAGCACCGACGGCTCGTTGTCGATGCAAAGCGCGGTGGTGCCGACGAGCTGGCCGGGGTCGACGCGGATGTCGTCGCGCGCCGGCAGATCGACCGCGACCGCGTTCGACAGCGGCACCTTGACCGCGAAACGCGAGCCGCGGCCGACCGCCGAATCGACCTCGATATCGCAGCCGAGCACGCGCGCCATGCGCTCCACGATCGAGAGACCGAGGCCCAGCCCGCGCGCGATCCGCGCGCCCTGATCGAGGCGGTGGAATTCGACGAAGATGTCGCGCTGCTGCGATTCCGGGATGCCGACGCCGGTATCGTAGACGTCGATGCGCAGGTGGTCGCCGCGCCGCCGGCAGCCGACCAGCACGCGCCCGGTCGGCGTGTATTTGATGGCGTTGGAGACGAGGTTCTGCACCAGCCGGCGCAGCAGCCGGCGGTCGGAGCGCACCACCAGCGAGCAGCGGCACGAAGGTGAGATCGAGGCCTTTGGCGCCGGCCAGCGGCGCGAATTCCAGCTCGATCTGGCGCATCAGGTCGTCGATGCGGAAGCTGGTGAGTTCCGGGCGCATCGCGCCGGTGTCGAGCCGCGAAATATCGAGCAGCGCGCCGAAAATCTCCTCGACCGCCTCGAGCGAGGCGTCGATATTGCCGACCAGCCGGCTGTTCGTCGCCGCCGCCCTGCCGCTCGATCAGGCTGGTGACATAGAGGCGCGCGGCGTTGAGCGGCTGCAGGATGTCGTGGCTCGCCGCCGCGAGGAAGTTGGTCTTGGAGATATTGGCCTCGTCGGCCTCGCCCTTGGCGCGCGCCAGCGCGGCGTTGAGCCGCGTGAGTTCCTCGGTGCGCTCGCGCACGCGCCGCTCGAGCGTCTCGTTGGCGCGCTCCAGCGCTTCGGCCGCCTCGACGCTCGGGGTGATGTCGGTGAAGGTGGTGACGATGCCGCCGTCCGGCATGCGGTTGGCGCGCACCTCGATCACCATGCCGCGTTCGGCGAAGCGCTCGAGGAAGGGCTCGCTGCCGGAGACGTAGCGCTCGATCTGCGCCTGCACGAAATCGTCGATGCGCTCGGGGGCGACGTCGCTGCGCCGGCCGTTGAAGCGCAGGATTTCGGCGAGCCCGATGCCGACGCGGATCAGGCTCGGCGGCAGATCGAGGATTTCGCCGAACTGCCGGTTCCAGCAGATCAGCTGCAGGTCCTTGTCGAACACCGCGATGCCCTGGCGCACGTGATCGAGCGCGGTCTGCAGGATTTCGCGGTTGTAGTGGATCGCGGCATTGGCGTCGTCGAGCAGCTTCAGGGCGGCCTTGGTCGAGACCGTGCGCTTGCGCAGCAGCAGCGACAGCACCAGCCGCGAGGAGGCCGCGCCGATCGCCGAGGCGAGAATGTGCTCGGCATAGCGCACCAGCCGGAAATCGGCCTCGTCCTTGGGTTCGAGGCTGATGCGGTGCGTGCCGGCGAAGCTTTCGAACGCGGTGCGGGTGCGCTCCTCGCCGAGATAGCGCGCGACCGTGGTGGTGAGTTCCTCCACCGTCACCGACGAGCGCCAGAGCCGGAAGCTCGGCGCGATCGGCGCCAGATCCGACGGCACAAAGACGTTGGCCTGCATCCGCTCGATCGACGACGGCGCGCGGCGCAGCGAGAAGCCGATATAGAGCCGAGATTGACGGCGAGGCTCCAGACCACGCCGTGCACCAGCGGCGGCAGATCGAGCCCGAACAGGTTCTGCGGCCGCAGCGCCACGAGTGCCAGGGGCCGTCGGTGAGGATGTGCTGGCCGACGATGCCGATGTCGGCGAAGCTCGGCAGCAGCAGCGTATAGGCCCAGACCAGGATGCCGGCGGTCATGCCGGCGATGGCGCCGCCGGCGGTGGCGCGCCGCCAGAACAGGCCGCCGAAAAACGCCGGCGCCAGCTGCGCGATCGCCGCGAAGGACAGCAGGCCGATCGAGGCGAGCTGCGCATCGCCGGCCGAGCGGTAATACATGTAGGCGAGCAGCAGGATGGCGAAGATCGCGATCCGCCGCACGGTGAGCAGCAGCGAGCCGACATTCTCGCGGCCGGTGATCAGCGCCTCGCGCCGCTGCAGCACCAGCGGCATGACGATGTCGTTCGACACCATGATCGACAGCGCGACCGATTCCACGATCACCATGGCGGTCGCCGCCGACAGGCCGCCGACGAAAGCGGCGATGGTGAGGACGTTCGAGCCGGCCTGCAGCGGCAGCGCCAGCACGAACATGTCGCTGTCGATGTGGCCGGCCGGGAACGTCAGCAGGCCGGCGAGCGCGATCGGCACCACGAACAGGTTGATCAGCACCAGATAGAGCGGAAACAGCCAGGCCGCGCGCTTGATCTCGTCTTCGTTGTTGTTCTCGACCACCGCCACATGGAATTGCCGCGGCAGCAGGATGATCGCGACGAACGACAGCAGCGTGCTGGCGAGCAGCGTGTCGAACGGCGGCTGCCGCAGCGAAGATGCCGGCCGTCTGCGGACTTTGCACCGCCGCCGCGAACAGCGCGCCCGGGCCGTCGAACATCCAGAAGGTGACGAAGATGCCGACCGCCAGGAAGGCCAACAGCTTGACGATCGATTCGGTGGCGATCGCCAGCATCAAGCCGTCCTGATGCTCGGTGGCGTCGATATGGCGGGTGCCGAACAGCACCGCGAACATCGCCATCGACAGCGCGACGAACAGCGCGATGTCGCCGAGCAGCGGGCGGGTGACGCCGGTGCCCGGCGTGATCTGCGCGAGGATGGTTTCCAGCGAGAACGACACCGCTTTGAGCTGCAGCGCGATGTAGGGAATCGTGCCGACGATCGCGATCAGCGCGACGGTGGCGGCGACCGCCTGGCTCTTGCCGTAGCGCGCGGCGATGAAGTCGGCGATCGAGGTGATGTTCTGCGCCTTGGCGAGCCGCACGATGCGCACGATCAGCGGCGAGAACAGGCCGATCATCAGCACCGGGCCGATATAGATGGTGAGGAATTCGTAGCCGGTGCGCGAGGCCGAGCCGACCGAGCCGAAGAAGGTCCACGACGTGCAATAGATCGCAAGCGACAGCGGATAGATCAGCAGCCGGGCGCGGCCGCTCGCGGCCGAGCCGCGGATGCGATCGCCATAACTCGCCACCAGGAACAGCAGCCCGATATAGCCGAGCGCGACCGCGATGACGACCCAGCCTTGCAGCATGCGTGCTCCAGATCGGGGCTAAACCCCGGTTTGATCTGTAATTCTAGCCGTTTCGTTGGGTGACGAACAGGCTCGGCCGGCAATTGGCTAATGCCGGAACGGCGGCTTGCGCATGTCTGCCGCGATTTACCATCTTTTTGGGATTCATGAAAAATATTCTGGGCTTGCAGAAGACGATCTGGGAATCTACTCGAAGGTAAATTAACCATACAATAGGAGTTGTGGTTAGTTAAAACTTATGATTCTCCCCGTGGACAATGCCATTTGAATTAGCCTGAAGTATGGTTTTCTTTCCCAGTGGGAAGCGAGTATAGAATGAACGGATTGCAGAAAGGGAGCTTTAGTTTTGCTGCTTATTAATTTTGCAGCTGCTGCCGCGGCTTTCGGATTGTCTGTCCTTTGTGTTGCGGGATCAAGACGCTGGGCTGCTGACGGATGCTCGATATCCCGAACGCCCGCAGTTTGCATACCCAACCAACCGCCCGGGGAGGAGGGTTGGGCATAGTTGCCGGAGTCATTTTCGGCGTCTGGGGCGTATTCGCGCTCCGAACCCTTAGGGTTCCCCTTGGGGAGATCGTAGCACTCAGCATGAGTGCGGGATCGTTGCATTAGTTGGAGGTCTCGATGATATTTATCGGCTCCCGTATCGAATACGCTTGGCCGTGCAAGCGATAGGCTCGGCAATTATCATAATAATGATCGGCTATTTTCAAACGATAACGATTCCCCTGGTTAACGATATTCATCTGCGCCTATTAGGTATCCCATTTACGCTGCTATGGATAATGGGCTTGACCAACGCTTATAATTTCATGGATGGCATAGATGGGATCGCGGGTGGGCAAGCGATTGTTGCTGGGTTGGGGTGGACAACTATTGGTTTAATGAGCGGTCAATCGTTCATCGGCCTAATTGGAGTGCTCTTAGCCGCGTCCAGCCTGGGTTTTTTATTCCACAACTGGCCACCGGCTCGAATTTTCATGGGGGATGTGGGGAGTGCTTTTATTGGATTCACCCTAGCTGTCGCTTCCCATTATTGCAGGCCAAAAGGACCCGCGCGCTATGGTTGCAGGATTCCTGGTGGTTTGGCCGTTTATCTTCGACACTTCTTTCACGTTGGTCCGTCGAGTTATTAATAGAGAAAATATTTTTAAGGCCCATCGATCTCATATCTATCAGCGTCTTGTTATCGCAGGATACAGCCATCGTTTCGTGACACTCATCTATATGGGATTAGCTTCGATAGGGGCCGTCATCGCCCTGCTTATGGTACAAAAGCGTACCTTTTATTGATGCCGCTGCAATTGCGCTCCCGATCTTGCTTTTCACTGGCTTATGGCGATTTGCCGTCAGAGCTGAATCGTGCGTTGATTCAGGAGCATAGCGGCTGATTCTTGCCTAGGAGTAGACGGCCAGATGAACTGAATTGGGGGGTTGACGAAATGAAAATGGATTTGCTGAAATCAAAAGGATGATGGGCCGGATGACGCCGCTTAAGAGGCTGCTTTTTTCTTTTTCGCCGATTTGTTCTTAATCGCGTTCTCGCTGTATGCGTCGTTCTGGCTGAGGTTTGACGGAGCGATCCCGGCCGAGCGCTGAATAATTCGCCTTTTATTTTGGGCTGGCGTTTATCGTAAAAATATCATTGTTAGCGGCGTTTGGCATGTACAAGATTTCCTGGCGGTTTTTCGGTCTCAGCGATTTGGTGAAGCTCATCGCAGCGGTCTCTATGGCCTCTCTTGTCCTGGCAGCAATCTATCTGGGCTTTCGGTTTCGCGGGCCGTTCGCTGGTTTTCCGCGAGCTGTTATGCTTGCGGATTATGGCATCACACTGGGCGCCCTCGGCGTGCTCCGTATTTCCAAGAGGGCCGTTATCGAATACCTTAGCAAGTCGGGAAGGAAAACGGCGCGGGCGTATTCCTATCCTCATTGTCGGTGCCGGCGATGCCGGCAGCGCGATAGGCCGCGAAATGCTGATCAATAAGAAATCCAAGTATTTTCCCATAGGATATATCGACGACGATTTATCCAAGACGGGGGATGAACATCCACGGCATTAAAGTCTTGGGGACAAGAGATGATATCCCGACATTGTTGAAAACCAACATCGTCGCACGAGGTTCTGATTGCCATACCCTCTTTTCAGTCTAAAGAGATCCGTTCCGTGGTTGAGATAATCCGGAACGCGGGCGGACCGGCGAAGGTCAAGATTCTCCCCGGAATCCTGGATCTCATGGATGGGAACGTAACGCTTTCTGATATTAAGGAAGTCGAGTCGAGGACCTCTTGGGAAGGGAGAAGGTTGAGATCGATTTCGCCGTGATACGAGGCTTTCTTGAAGGGAAAACGAGTCCTTATCACGGGAGCGGGTGGGTCCATTGGAAGCGAGCTCGCGCGAACGGTGCTTCAGTTTGAACCGAGATCGGTCGCGCTCCTCGATATCGATGAGACAGAGCTTTTCTATCTGATGAATCGCTTCCGCAGGACTCGAAGCGGAAATCATTCCGGTCATCGGCGACATCAGGGACAGGGTGAAGATGGAGGATGTCTTCGTGAAGTTCCGGCCCGAAATCGTCCTCCATTCGGCGGCTTACAAGCATGTCCCGGTCCTCGAGAGCTATCCGGAAGAGGCGGTTAAAACGAACATCCTGGGGACGAAGATCCTGGGCGAACTGGCTTTGAAATACAAGGTCGAAAAATTCGTCTACATATCGACGGACAAGGCGATCAATCCCACAAGCGTCATGGGCTCGACCAAGCGCGTCGGGGAGGAAATCCTCAGGGCCCTGAACGGGCATAACGGCACAAAGTTCATCTCGGTAAGGTTCGGAAATGTTCTCGGCAGCCGCGGGAAGCGTCATCCCGCTTTTCGAGGAGCAGATCAAGCGGGGCGGGCCGGTGGTCGTAACCCACCCCGAGATGAAGAGATACTTTCATGGCGACATCGGAGGCCGTGCTCCTTGTCCTGGAGGCGGCGGCGATCGGCGAGGGGGGAGAGGCCTATATCCTCGACATGGGCGAGCCCATTAAGATCCTGGACCTTGCGCGCGAAATGATCAGGCTCAGCGGCCATGAGCCGGACGTCGATATTCCGATCGTCTTCAGCGGCCTCCGGCCGGGGGAAAAGCTTTTCGAAGAGTTGCTGGGGGCCGAAGAAGGCTCGGAGCCTACCGAACACGCCAGGATTTTCAAAGCGAGAAACCCTAAGGTCAGGCCCGAGGACGAGACGTTTTTTAAGGTAGAGAAGCTGATCAACGTATGTTATGATGGGAGCGATCGCGATAGCATCATTGCCGTGCTCGCGGAGATTGTCCCAACCTATAAGCCGTGGTTGGCCGGATCCGGGACCAATCCGAAGGCCGGCAGTTGGTGAAAACCTTAAAGACAAGATTCATGCTGAGAAAGGGCCTGACCGTGCGAGGGATGCCGATAGTGGCGCTGGCCTTGCTTATTTGGGGCGCGGGGTCAGCGTTCGCCGACACCTGGAAAGGCAAGGAGCTCGAGGCGCTTTGGCGCAAGGCTGCTTTGAAGGCTGGCCCATTCCACATCCAACCGGCGATTTGGCTGACGAACTTCGGCTACGATTCGAACGTGCTGTATGCGCCGAACAACCCGATCAAGGATTACACTCTGACGGCCGGGCCGGCGGTCACCGTCTATCTGCCCATTTCCCGGAGGTTCGTGCTCTCCGGGTCCGCTTCGCCTCAGTACGTCTTTTATGCCAAGACAAAGGAGCAAAGGGCCTGGAACTATTATCTCACCGGCGCCGCGGCGCTCAACCTCAGGCAGGTTTTCCTGTCCGTTGATTGGCTCTACACGGACGCCCGTCAACGCTGGAACACCGAGATCGACCTCCGGCCTCGTCTCAAGGAAGACGGCCTGGGAGCGTCCGTCCTCCTTCAGACTTCGCGGCGGACCTCGCTCGCTTTTGCCTGGAAACTGCTTAAATTTGACTATGGGAACGCCATTTTTGACATCTTCAACATTCCACAAGAGCTCAACAGGAAGGAATCGTATTTTGACCTCTCGGCTTATTATCAGATCACCTCGCGGATGAAATATTTTATCGACCTGGAATACGGCCGCTATGATTTCGATTTCGCCCAGACCGCCTTGTTGAAGAACTCCTCGAGTAAAGCCGCTTACGCCGGCTTCGAGTTTTCTCCTCTCGGCCGCATCTGGGGCAAGATCCGCGTCGGCTATAAGCAGTTCGATGTCCTGAGCACAGAGGGTATCGACTACCGGGGGCTCGTGGGCGACTCGCAGGTATCGGTGCGGCTGGCCAAGCCGTTCGTCATTCGGGCCGCCTACAGGCGGGATGTGACATTTTCGCTCTGGTACAACAACCCCTACTTCCTGGAGAGCATGCCCTCTGTGGGCGCCTCGTTCTATTTGTTGAAGTTCGTCCGGCTGGATTATGATTTTTCTTTCGGCAGGAATAATTACGCGGTGGCTCAGGTGGTCGGGGTGGGGGAGAGCGTCAAGCGGCTTGACGATTACCGGATCCATTCCGCCGGGATCTATTTTCGGGTGAAGAAAAAAACGGCGATCGGCTTTATTATGAGCTGGTGGTCCAGGCTCTCGAATATCGCTTTTGAGGACGATACGAGACTTTTTTATGGGATGAATTTGATTTATGATTTCTAGGAAGGGTTGACATGAAGAAAACAGTTTGCTTGTGGCTGATGGTCTTAGTCGCTGCCGGGGCTCTCGTTGCCCGGGATCCGGGGCAGAGTGTGCGGACGCAGGCGTTGCAGGGCCAGGACCTCCAGGCCCAAGAAGCGAAGGACCTCTTCGTCAAGGCCTATCGGATCGGGCCGGGCGATCTGCTCGAAATCAAGGTCTTCGAACTCGAGCAGCTCAGTCAGGTCGTCCGCGTCTCGGAAGACGGGTCGATCACGCTGCCGCTCCTCGGCCGGGTCGAAGTCGAAGGGCTGACGCAGGATGGGGTTGTCCAGAAAATCTCGGGCCTCCTCCAGGCGAAATACGTCAAGAATCCCCAGGTGACGATTTTCATCAAAGAATACAAAAGCAAGCAGGTGGCCGTGATCGGCGCCGTCAAAAATCCGGGGAACTACGAGCTCGTCGGCCGCAGGAACCTCCTCCAGATGGTCTCGATGGCGGGCGGCTTCACCGATCAGGCGACGAATGAGACTTTCGTGCTTCGGACCGACGGCGTGACCGGGGCGACGACGACCATCCCGATCGACCTCGTGGATCTCTTGCTCAACGGGAATCAGAAGCTCAACATCCCGATCGAGCCGAACGACGTTATCAATGTCCCCGTGGACAGGGAGATCAGGGTTTTCGTCATGGGCCGGGTGACGCAGCCGGGGGCGCTGAAGTTCAAGATCTCGGAGAACGTGACGCTGCTCAAAGCCATCGCCCAAGCCGGGGGATTTGCCGAAGGCGCCAAACAGACCGCCGTCGTCATTACGAGGAAAAGCAGGACCGGGATTGAGCAGAAGATCCGGGTCAATGTGAAGGATATCATCAGCGGAGCGAAGAAAGACATCGCGCTTCAGGAAGGCGATGTGGTTTTCGTGCCGGAATCGTTCTGGGAACCATAAATAGAAATTCTCAGCGCGCACAGGGAGTGACCTATGAAGGGGTTAATGATGGACAATAGCAGACATGAGATCCCGATAGGCGATTACGAATTCGGGCCGCAGCAGCAGATAAACCTCCGCGACTATTGGGAGAAGATCCGGAAGAGGAAGGGGACGGTTCTGTCCGTGGTCGCGGCGGCGGTGGCCCTCACGGCCTTCTGGACATTCACTCAGAAACCCGTGTACACGGCCAAGGGCATGCTGCTGATCGAGAAGGAACCGAACATCCTGAGCTTCGATCAGGCCTTCCAGATCGAAACGATGCGGGACGATTTCTACCAGACGCAGTACAAGCTTCTCAGCGGAAGGACACTGGCCGAAAGTGCCGTCGCGCGGCTCAATCTGGCCGAGAACGAAGAATTCGTCGGCAAGCCGGAGAGCCGAAAGACGCCCATCGATCCGAACAATCAAACCTTCCACGAAAATCTGATCGACGGCTTCCTGGGCAGGCTCCAGGTGAGCCCTGTGCGCCTGACGCGGCTGGTCGAGGTGAGCTTCCGGGCGCGCAACCCGAAGCTCGCGGCCGACTGTGTGAACACGCTGGCCGACGCGTTCATCGACCTCAGCATCGACATGAAGTACGCCTCGACGGAGCAGGCGACGAAGTTCCTGAGCGACCAGATCGGGACGCTCCAGACGGACATCGAGCAGAAGTCGAAGCAGCTCCAGGACCTCGAGGCGCAGGCGAATATCGTGGCCTTGGGAGATAAGGAAACGACGATCATCGACCGGCTGGGCGAGCTCAACAAGGCGCTGACCGAAGTCCAGATCGACCGGTACAAGAAAGAGGCGACGTACAACGAGCTCAAGAACGCGACGCCCGATTTTGTGCCGGAGGCAATCAATAATCCCTTGATCCAGAGGCTGCGCGAGGATTACGTCAAGCTTAAACGGGAACTTGAGAAAACGCAGGAGCGGTTTCAGCCGGATTACCCGGAGCTGCAGCGGCTGAAGGTCGAGGTGGAGGCGGCGCGGAACTCGCTCGCGGACGAAACGCAAAACCTGGTGAAGGGGGCGTACTCGGATTTCCAGACGGCGCTCAGGAAAGAGAAGTCGCTCGAAGTGGCCTTCAACGATCAGAAGGCTGCGGCGTTCAACATGAACAGCAGCGCGGTGCTATACAACGGCCTGAAGATCGAGGTCCAGAATAAGAAAAACCTGCTCGACTCCTTGCTCAGGCGGCGAGAGCGAGACGGGGGTCGAGGCGAGGCTCAAGGGGCTGAGGACGTCGAGCGTGAGGGTCGTGGACAGGGCGCGGGTGCCGGTGCGGCCGTCGAGCCCAAGGAAGGCGCGGAACCTGGCGATGGCGTTGTTGCTGGGTCTGGCGGGGGGTATCGGGCTGGCGTTTTTGTTCGATTTCCTCGACAACAGCATCAAGACGAGCGAGGATGTCGAGAGGTACGCGGGACTGGCGACGCTCGGGGTTGTGCCGAAGTTCAGCCTGAACGGGACGGAGAAGGGCTATTTGTATTATAGGCGGAAAAAGGCGCACAAGCTCGAGGGGAAGACGGAAGAGGTGCGGCAGCTGGAGGCCGACACGGCCGGGGTAGGGGATGGGGCGAATGGTGCTGTTGCGATGGAGGCGGTGGAGGCGGCGCGCGACGGGGACAAGGAGCATGCCCGCGTCATTGAGCTTGTGCCGTACTACTTCCCGAACTCGCGGCTGTCCGAGAGCTACCGGTCAATCAGGACGGCGCTGCTTCTTTCGTCGGCGGACCATCCGGTGAAGGCCGTCGCCGTGACGAGCGCGCTGCCGGGGGAGGGGAAGACGGTGTCAGTCGCCAATTTGGCGATTACGCTGGCCCAGGCGGGCAAGACCGTGCTCGTCGTGGACGCGGACCTGAGGCGGCCGAGGCAGCACCGGCTGTTCAAAGTCAAGAACACGTTCGGACTGACGACATACCTGACGGATTCGGTGGAGCTGAAGAACGTTATCAAGGCGACGGCCATCCCGAACCTGTACCTGATCAATTCGGGGCCGATCCCCCCCAACCCGGCCGAGCTGCTGGGGTCGGAGAAAATGATGGCGCTCATCAACCTGCTCAAGGACAAGTGCGACCACATCCTGTTCGACCTGCCGCCGATGCTCGAGATCTCCGACGCGCTGGTGCTCGGGGCGCGGATCGACGGGATTGTGCTGGTCGTGCACGGCGACAAGACGTCGCGCGAGGTGCTGAAGAAGGCGAGCGAGAAGCTGGAGATGATGAAGATCCGGACCCTCGGCGTCATCATCAACAACGTCGACGTCCAGAGGAATGCGTACCATTACAAGGACTACTATTACCAGAACGAAAAACCGTACTAAATGATCGACCTGCATACACACCTGCTGTGGGACTGGGATGACGGGCCGGACGACCGGCGCCAGGCCCTGGAGATGGCCCGCATCGCCGAGAGGGACGGCATCAAGGTCATCGCCCTCACGCCCCACGTCTACCGCCTGACGCGTCACAACGGCGACCTGGGCATCCTCCGGCAGCGCATGATCGAGTTCCACGACGCCATGGCCGAAGCCGGCGTCGAGATCGAGTTCCACTGGGGGGCCGAGGTCGCCGTCCACGCCGAGCTCGTCCGCACGGTCGAACGCTATCGCTTCACGCTCGACTCGACGAGCTACGTTTTCATCGAATTCCCGTCCGACCTCGTGCCGCCGGGGTCGTCGAACATGGTTTACAGCCTGATGAGCAAAGGATTTGTTCCGATCATCAGTCACCCCGAGCGGAACAGGGAATTCGTGTCGCATCCCGAGCTTCTCTATGAATTTATCTCGATGGGCTGCGTGGCCCAGGTCACGGCCATGAGCCTGACCGGGGATTTCGGCAAGGAGACGCGGAACGCGGCCGGGCTCTTCCTCGCCCACAACCTGGTGCACATCATCGCCTCGGACGCTCACACGCCCGACGCCAGGCCCCCGCTGCTCAGGAAGGCGGTCGCGGCGGCCGCGCGGATCGTCGGCGAGGCGAAGGCCGCGGCCATGGTCACGGAGATCCCGCGCGCCATTCTCGACAACGGCGCCCTGCCTGAATGGGGCGATCCGCAGAATCCGGCGCGTCGGCGGACCTGGACCCAAAAACTGCCGCTTCTCGGGCAAAAAAGGCGATAAAAGGCTCAAAAATATCATTTTTCGCGCAAATAGCTTGACACAGTGTTATAATCAACCCAAAGGAGTCCCCGCATGCTTAACATGGGAATCTTTCGGTCGAGGGTATGTGCGGTCGGCCTGATGGCGGCGTTCGTCCTCCTGCTGGCGCCGGTCCGGGATTTTGCCCAGGGCGCGTCGGCTAAGGGAGGGTCCGTCACCGGGTACGTGGTCGCCGATGATGGAAGAACGCCCGTCGTCAATGCCACGGTCAAAATCCGGAACCTCAACAACCAGCGCGAGTACTCGAGCCCGACAGACAACAAGGGTATGTACAGGATTTCGGGCATTGAAGAGGGCTGGTACACGATGGGTGTAAGCTCCAGCCGCGGCGACTACAACCTGAGCTACGGCGTCTACATCAAGTCCGGCGAAACAGCCAAGTTGACCGTCTCGATGAAGGCGGGCGGAGTCCTGGAGGGCAAGGGCGCCGGGGCGGGCAAGGCGTTCTTTGGGACGCCTGCGGGAATTCTGGTCATCGTAGCCCTGGCCGCGGGCGCCGGGATCGGGATCTACGAGCTGACCAAGAAAAACCGAAGAAGCCTCGCCCATCATCGATTAGGGGTTCCTTCGGCCGGCGGTCGAGGATCGGGTCCGAGATGGGGGTCGGGCTACGCGGGGGAAATGGGCGTTGGGCGCCGTTTGATGGGTCCAATTATTTTATATTCGACTAAATGGCTATAAGTCTGTTATTCGCGTCAATATAACCAAAAAGGGAGGTCAGAAATGATCTTGAACGGGCTTTTTAGGTCGAAGTGGTTTGTGGCCGGGGTGCTGGCGGCATTCGTGCTGCTCGTGTTTCCGGTTGCGGAGTATGCACAGGTTAGGGCGCAGTCTCCGGCTTCGGCGGCCGGCTCGAGCGGGTCGCTTATCGGCTTCGTTTACGGCACCGACATGAAGACCCCGGTCAGCAACGCCGTGGTGCGGCTGCGGAACGTCTCTAACGCGAAGGAGTACGAGAGCAATCACACCGATGCCAACGGGATGTACACAATCTCAAACATCGCGGAGGGCCGGTATATCCTGGGCGTGTCGTCCCCGAAAGGCGAGTTCAATTTCGACTATTTGATACTCCTCAAGGGCAGCGAGATGGCGAAAATCTCCGTGGCACTCTCACCGGGCGGTACGACGAGCGGCCAGGACGCTGGGAAGAAGAGCTTCTTTACGTCGCCGGTGGGCATTGTCCTGATCGTTGTCGCCGTGGGCGCGATCCTGTACGCGATTTTCGCGAAGTCGGAGGAAGCGTCGCCGATCCGGTGATTTGTTGGGGTCGGACCAAGGTAACTTAAGGTAACTTAAACAAAACAATATAATTCTCTGGATTTTAGCCCCATTGTTGGGTTGAAAACGTTGATTTAAGCCCAAAAATGGGGCTTAATTTTGCCACATGATCATTCGTCGCATCGTTTTCGCCGGGGTGTGCGCGATCCTTTTGTTCGTGCCGCTCCCCATCGGGTCGGTGACCCAGCCCGCGATTTTCGTTTTCGAAGCGGCGACGCTCGTCCTTTTCCTCCTGTACCTGGCCGGACAGTTGTTCGGTCGCAAAGATGGGCTTGACGCCCATGCGAGCGGCCGAGGACGTGACGTCTTGCGCGCCAACGGTCGAGGGCGCAACGGCTTCCGTGAAGTCGGTCGGGGACCCAACACCTCCCGTGGCGCCGGCGAAAGCCTTTCTGACTCCCATTCCAGTCGGGAACGATCCTTCCGGACCGGGGTCCCGCCCGAGCAGGGTTACGGCAAGACCATCCGGGCTTCCTCCGGTTACGCCGACGCCCTCGATTCCGAAAGCCAAGCCCCATCATTCCCCATCGCCGTAAAGATCTTCCTCGGCATTTTCCTCGCCTTTTCGCTCCTCCAAATCCTGCCGCTACCGCCCGCCTTCGTGCGCCTTCTCTCTCCCCACGCCGCCTCGATCTATCAAGCCATGGCCCGCGACGGCCTGGCCGGATGGACCGCCCGGCCGTTCTGGACACTCTCCCTCGCGCCCGGCGTGTCTCTTTCGGCGCTTATCCTTGCCGTGTGTTATGGACTCTTCGGATTTCTTGTCGTCCGCACCGTCCGGACGCGCCGCGAAATCGAGATTGTCGTGCTCGTCATCCTCGTCTCAGCCCTCTTCCAGGCGTTTTACGGCATGGCCGAAACATTCAGCGGCTCTGAAAAAATCTTCGCACACGCCAAGAAATACGGCATCGGCTCGGTGACCGGCACCTTTGTCAACCGCAACCATTTTGCCGGGTTCATGGAGATGGCCTTTCCGTATGAGCCTCGGCTATCTCCTCGCCAAGGCGCGCTATTTTGCCATGGAAAAGGGGCTGTCGCTCCGCCGCAAAATCCTCTGGTTCGGGCAGGAAAGCCTGCAGTGGTCGCTGCTCTGCGGCCTGGCGTCGGTATTTATCGCCATCGCCCTGGTGTTCTCGAAGTCGCGGTCGGGCGTCATGATCTTTCTCGTGACCTTGGTGCTCGCAGGCGCAGCCATCGCGACCTGGCGCGAGGTTTCGGCGGAGACGGAATCCGGCGCCGACCCGGACGAGGAATCGCGCCAAGGAAACGATCATCGTTCGGAGCACGGCCATACCTCCGCGCACGCTCGCCGGCGCCCGCGCCGCCGCTTCCGCTGGGTCGTGCGCCTCGTGGCGGCAGCCGTCCTCGCCGTGGCCCTCTGGCTCGGGATCGGCCCGATCGTCCAACGGTTCGCCGATATCGACATCACCAAGGATAACCGCAGCACTTTCGCCAAGAATACCGCCGAGCTCATCAGCGATTATCGCCTGGCGGGCACCGGCAAAGGAACTTTCCTCAACGCCTATGCGATGGTCGAGAAGGTCGACCCGGGAGTGAAACTCTCCTTTGCCCACAACGACTATCTGCAGTTCACGGCCGAAAACGGAGTCATCGCCGGCGCTTGTCTGATCGCGGCTGCGCTGTGGCTGCTGGCCGGCTCGGTCCGGCGATGGGCGCGGCGGCGTGGAAACTTCGCCAAAGGCATCGGACTCGGGGCGATGCTTGGCGTCGCGGCCATCCTCATCCACGGCTTTACGGACTTCAACCTGCAGATCACGGCGAACGCGGTCTATTTCGTCGCCTTGTGCGCGCTCCTTGTTACAGTCGTTGGGGCCAAGACCGCGGCTGGAGAGAGGCTCGGCGGAAGGGCAAGGGAGAGCCGGGCGAGGAGTGAAGGCAATGTCGTGGGAGCCGCAAACAATCAACCGAAGAGCGAGATGGGGGACCCGGCGCAAACATTTAGTTTCCGCCCGAATGCCAGGATTAGGCCGCTAAAAATAGTCGGCTGCGCCGCCGCGGCCCTCGTCGTCCTGGCCATGTTGGTTTTCGCCGGCCGCGATTTTCTTGGCTCTCATTATCTCGGCCGCTATGTGAAAGCACGATCCGAGGCCCGAAGCGTCCAAAGCGCGCTCCCGGTGCTCGAACGCCTCCTCGCCACCGCTGAAAACTACTCGGCAAATCCCGAAATCAGCCGTGAGGCGGGGCGCCTCTACGTCGAGATGGCCAAGGTCGAGAACGAAGCCGGGAACGCCGAGAAACGGGATGCGTTCTGCGACAAGGCCGTAGCGCAATATACGCTCACTCTCGCCTGCGACCCGATCGACGCCTTCGCCCAATTTGAGATGGGTATGGCCTATCTTTATTACAACTACCCGATGCTCACGTACGCCGAGAAGTCCAAACTCTATTTCCGGCGGGCGCTGGCCCTCAAGCCGGACGACGAGTTCCTGAACCTGAATATCCTTTTCCTGTACTTGACCTGGTGGGACGACCTGACCACAGATGAGAAAGCCTACGCGACCGAGCGCCTGAAAGCCATCCGGACGAGCGACCCCGCCTTCTCGGGCAAGCTCGAGCAGCGCTGGATCCAAACTTTCGGCTCGCCGGATAAATTAAAGACCATTTTGGGGTCATTTTGGGGTCGGACCAACTTAAGTAGTACATAACGGCTGAATATACATCACTTTTAGGGTGCTTTTTTGGCCTTAAGTCTTCGTTTTTGCCCCCAAAAACGCGCAGTTAAGGCTCCGCCGGTTCAAATAAACCGAGGTTTCGATTAAGATATTGGTCAAGCCAATGGATATCCCGAGCCGCGCCCCAAGTCCTCTCCCCCCCGATTGGGATTACCTCATCGTCACTGCGTCGAATGATGAACAAGCCGCGGCCTATCGGCAGCTTATCTCGTTGCGCGAAAATCTCGGGCTCACGGGCGGCGCCAAGAATATCCTCGTCGTTGCGGACCCGGGCGGCCGTCGCGTCGGCAGCGGTGGGAGCACGCTCTATTGCCTCCTCAAGGTTCTCGACCGCGAGTGGCCCGGAGCGAGTCGCGCAACCCGTTCGCCGACGCTAAGCCCCGCCTTTCAGGGCGGGGACAAGAAGCGAGGCTCAGGGTTAACCCCGAACAAGCCCCGGCTTTCATGCCGGGGACTCGAGGGGTTGACTTCCGTCCCGACCCTGCGGCGTTCGAGAAGATCTTCGGCCATCTCAGGATTCTCATCGTCCACGCGGGCGGCGACTCAAAACGCCTTCCTCCCTATGGCCCGTGCGGAAAGATTTTCGTCCCGGTGCCCGGCGAATCGGACAGCGCCCTGGGCGTGACTCTGTTCGACCGCCTGATCCCGACCTATCTCGAGCTTCCGCTCCCGGCGTCCGCGCATGGACAGGTGGTGGTCGCGTCGGGCGATGTGCTCCTGGCCTTCGACGCCGCGAACGTCAGGTTCGCCGCGGACGGGATCACGGGCATCGGCTGTCTCGCCGGTCCCGAGGTCGCCAAAAATCACGGCGTTTTCTGCCGCGGGGCCGACGGGCGGGTCAAGTCGTTTCTGCAGAAGCCTTCACTCGAAAAGCAACGGAGCGCCGGCGCCATCAATTCTCATGGCCAGTCGATCCTCGACATCGGCATCCTGAATCTGGCGCCCCGCGCGGCCGCCGGACTCCTCGATCTGTGCACGATCAGAAAAAACCGGGAAGGCAGCCTCGACCTGCGCGGTCCCGTCGCCGCAGCGATCCACGCCGCCGGACTCGACCTCTATCGCGAAATCTGCTGCGCCATGGGCCAGGAAACCACTTTCGCCGGCTACGAGGACGAAGTGAGGTCGGCCGGCTCAAAGCTCGGCGCCGATGTGCTGAAACAGATCTATCAGCGTTTGAGGAAAGTCGCGTTTTCCGTGGACGTCGTCCCGCGCCTCCGCTTCCTCCACTTCGGGACGCTCCGGGAACTTCTCGAAAGCGGCCGTTCCCTTCTGAGCGCGGACATGGGCGGCCCGGAAAAAGGGGAAAACCTCGTCATCAACTGCCGCCTTAGCGAAGAGGGTGCGATCCACGGGAAGAATTGCTGGATCGAGGGTTGTCTGGTGGACGCGCCGTTGACGGTCGCCGGCGACAGCGTGATCGCCGGTATCGATGTCGAGGAGCCGCTCAGCGTGCCGCGCGGCGTCTGCGTGGATGTTCTCGAGGGCCGCGACCGCGATGGCCGGAAAGGTTGGTTCGTCCGCGTCTATGGGATCGACGATGCGTTTCATATCTCTGCGGAAGGCGGGGCCCGGCTCTGCGGGACGCCTGTGCTGAATTGGATTGCCGCGATGGGCGCGAAGGCGTCGGATGTATGGAGTGGCGAACCGGAGAGGAAGAGAGCGAGAGGCGTGGATGCGGCGTCGAGCCTGAGCCAACGGCTGAACGTGAGCCCGGGCGCCGAGCGCTCCGTCTGGAACGGCCGCTTCTTCCCATTCGTCCGGCACGCGCAAGACTATCGCCATTGGCTGTGGATGAACGACCCGCGCGGCGTCGCCGTGGCGCGGAAGCGGGCGTGGATCGCCGCAGACAGGTATAGTCTCGAGGAGATGTCGCGCCTGACCGCGCAGGACGCTTTTCATGCGAGGCGACAAGCCATCCGCGGCCGCACGATTCGCGAGGCGCTGCCTCGGGCGTTCAGCCCCGAGAGCGAACTGTCGGCCGCAGAGATCTCTTTCCTGGCGTTGCATTCGGGTCATGCCGACGGCACGGGTGCAGGCGAGGGCATTCGGATGCGGAGAGACCACCTCGCCGGGAATGGCGCGCAGCCCGGTCAGGCCGCGCTGTGGGTGGTCGAGATCGTCCGTGAGGCTTACCGGATGTTCGGCACGCCGGCACATACGAACCGAAACCGGGTTCGGGGACGGGACGGGGATCGGGAACGGGGCCTGGAGTCGCTCGAGCTTTCGAGGATTCTTCACACGCTGGGGTCGGTCGTTCAAAGCCTGACGGGCGTCCGGGGAAATTTCGCGCGCAAGATTTCGACCGCGCTCGATTCGTCGCTGACGGCCGCAGAGAAACGATGGCTGGGGTCGGTTGGTTTGCCGGTCGAGCCGATGTGCCGAGCGGCGTCAGTTCCCACGCTTTGCGGTCCGGGTATCCGCTCGTGCGGCAAAGGCCGCGCGGCCGGCAAACACAACGTTCGCCAACGCACGCGCGACCGCGTCCGTCCGGTTCTCCGATCGAGAGGCCACAAAAGCTCTCACTAAGTGGGCGGAGCGGATGCGGGAAGAGGCGTTTAACCATCTCGGCCGGACGATCGTTTACCGAACGGGGGAGAGGCTCGAAGCACCCCGCAGTGTCCTCCGCAGCGACGAGATCGTGTGGGGCCGGGCGCCGGCGCGGTTGGACCTCGGAGGCGGCTGGACCGACACGCCGCCGTATTCGTTGGAGCGAGGGGGATGCGTCATCAATGCCGCCGTCGACCTCAACGGACAGGCGCCGATCCAGGCCTACGCGCGGGTCATCGATCGGCCCGAGATCCGGATCAATTCGATCGACCACAGCACGCGGCTTGTGATTCGCGATGTCGCTCATCTCCTGGATTACCGGACGCCGGGGAGTCAGTTCGCGCTGGCCAAGGCGGCCTTGGCGTTGTCCGGATTTGCCCCGGAGGCGGCGCGATGGCCCAGGGGCGTCCGGACGATCGAGGGAATGCTGCGGCATTTCGGCGGGGGGATCGAGCTGACGACCCTGGCCGCCATCCCGAGCGGCAGCGGGCTCGGGACATCGAGCATCATGGGCGCGGTCCTGATGTCGGTCATCGGGCGGGCGATCGGGCGCAACTACACGCACCGTGAGCTCTTCCACGCGGTGTTGCGGCTCGAACAGGAACTGACGACCGGCGGCGGCTGGCAGGACCAGATCGGCGGCGTCGTCGGGGGCACGAAGATGATCAGCGCGGAGGCCGGGCTCGTTCCCGACCCGCAGATCCATTTCGTCCCGGCGGACCTCCTCGACCCCGAGGCGAACGGCGGGCGGACGCTCCTTTATTATACGGGGCTGAGGCGGCTCGCCAAGAACATCCTGCACGCGGTTGTCGGGCGTTACCTGGATAGAGACAGGAAAGCAATGGCGACGCTCGGGCGGCTCCATGCGTTCCCGCCGACGATGGCCGATGCCATGAGCACGAAAGACATGGAGAGGTTCGGCGGGCTCATCGACCTCGCCTGGCAGCTCAACGTGGACCTCGACCCGGACCATTCGACCCCGGCCATCGAAGAGCTGCGGGCGCGGGTCAGGCCGCACATCTACGGCGCCAAGCTTCTCGGAGCCGGCGGCGGGGGATTCCTGCTCATGGTGTGCAAATCGCGCGAGGACGCGGACAGGGTGAAGCGGATGCTTGAGGCGGACCCGCCGAACGACAAGGCGCGCTTCTTCGCCTACTCGATCAACCGTGAGGGCCTCACCGTCACCGTTTGCTAATGGGGTCGGACCAAGTCTACTAGTTAATTAGAATTAAGAAAGGGCCAGGTCTACTTTCTGCTAAAAAGTGGCAGAAAGTAGACCTGGCCCTTTCTTGTTTGATTTTCGCCGCCGGAAAAGGCATATTAATAGGCGAGGGTAAGTTATGAAAAAAGAAAAGAAGATCCAAAAGAACCTTACGGTGATGTATTGGAAAGGCAATAAATACTGGCTGGGAAAACTGGTCGAGAACCCGGAGATCATGTCACAGGGCAAGACGGTAAATGAGCTTATCGAAAACCTCAAGGACGCCTATTATCTTATGACCCTCGACGAAGTCCCGGCAAATTATCGAACCATCGAAATCACCGTATGAAACGCAAGGATTTCATCCGCCAGATCACCGAAGCCGGATGCGTTCTTTCTCGCCACGGTTCGCGGCATGATATCTATCTGAATCCGGCCAACGGGAAAAGGCAGCCTGTACCGAGACACGCCGAAATTGAACATGCGTTAGCGAGACACATAAAAAAGTATCTCGGCCTTGCCGACTGACGTACTAAGAAAGGGCCAGGTCTACTTTCTGCTAAAAAGTGGCAGAAAGTAGACCTGGCCCTTTCTTGTTCTTTCTTGTTTTACTTAATTATCACGAGCACGCCGGCGCTGTATGCCGCGAACTCGGGCGCGTACATCGACTCCAGGGTCGCCGGAGCGGCCTTGAACGTCCCGGCCATTGCACACCGCATCCGGTGCTTTAGCGTATATTCGCCCTGCGGCAGCCACTCCATGAAAAAGTTCGTGCCGCTGTCCCTGATCTCCTCGTAGCGCACGAGCCCCAAATCCCACTTGTATCCCGACGTAAGCGTCACCGGCTCGCACCCGGCCGGCCGCGGATCCCTCAAATGAACGTACTCCGCCGGATGTCGTGCCCGAATAGAAAGATGCACCTCGATCTCGTCGCCCACCGCAAGTGGGGTCCCATCCGAAATCGGCCGCAGCACGATTTCGCCGTCGCCCGCGCCCTGGCCCGAGCCGCTGCTCGCGTTCGCACCTCCACTCATGCTTCCATCGGCGCCACCCGATCCTGCGCCTCCGCCCCGCTTTTCCCGCTTGAAGTAGGTCCTCTCGACCGCGAACAAATCGCCCTCGCTCTTCTCCGGCATCTTTTCCGTGCTGAAGTGCCACGTCGCGCTCGCGAAAGCCATTCCTTTCCCTTCCTTCACGACCTTCACGGTCGCGCACTCTGCGGACGTCCCTGAGCCCGCGCCTGTCCCCCCGGTTCCCGTCCGTCCGCCGGCCGTCCGGCCCGTGCCTTCCGTGCCCGTTGCCCCCGCCCCTTCCGTGCCCGTTCCGCCCGCTCCCGTCCCCAGCTTCTCGCCCGGTATCACAACCTGATTTTTCTTTCCCGTGTACACGTCCGGATCGAACGTGAACGTCGTGTGCGTCCGGCACGCATCGACCGTCACCGATTCTTTGACGCCCAGCCCGCCCGACTGTTTCAGCCACCACGCTACCGAGTAAACGACCTCCGCCGTCGCCCGCGTCGACTTCCAGTGGTTAAGCTTCTTGTTGAGGAAGAGCCACTGCACCAAGCCCTCGCTCCTCTTGTCCGCCGGGTCGAGCTCCATGAGCGTCCGCAGCGCGAACGCGTGCGTCTCGATCGTGTCGTTGTACCACAGCCAGCCGCGGTCCTCCGGCGCCCACGACGTGCCTTCATCCACGGTCGTCTTGGCGCTGTCCATGACGCTCGCCCAGACGAGCACCGCGTCCTTCATCCGCGCCATCCGCTTCAGCGTCAGCGCCAGGAACCCCTTGAGATACGGCGAATGCTCCTTCCAATGCTTGAACGAGAAGTCGA
The DNA here is from genome assembly GCA_963727095.1 of Candidatus Aminicenantota bacterium. Classification (GTDB taxonomy): domain Bacteria; phylum Acidobacteriota; class Aminicenantia; order Aminicenantales; family Saccharicenantaceae; genus CAVSEQ01. The sequence continues at coordinate 23,010 of CAVSEQ010000003.1, forward strand.
GCATCGCCATTCGCTCTTTGTCCGTAAAAACCCCGCCTGTCCATGGCGCATCCGGGAAATTGCTCAGCGTGTAGTTGAGAAAAGTCACGAACTCCCAGCCGACGTCGTGAGCCATTATCTCGCGCACGATTTCGTCGAGATAATGCCTATGCAGGTATCCGAACGCCTTTACCACCGCGTCCTTCGGCACGTTCACGCCGAATTCGAGGGCCTTGGAGAACCCGTGCACGATGTAGAGCGTCATGTACGGCGATGGCGGCCCGCCCGGCCACCACGGGAACGCCCCGAGCGACGTCTGCGCCTTGAGAAGTTTCGCGAGCGACGCGTCCCTCTGCGCCTTGGCCACCCGTGGGTCGAGCACTTTTTCCATTCCGTATCCCGCGTCTTTCCCGCCCTGCGCCTCGATGAGCCACGGCGATTCCTCGAGCGACATCTTCCTGTTCGGATCGGCTTGGTCGAACGTCTCGTACACCGTATCGCGCTTGCTCAGCGCCTCGGCCATCTTCGCCACCGACGGATACTTGTTGTACAGGCCCGTCAGGATCCCGGTCGACATGAAGCGGTTGAGCGTCTGCTCCGTGCATTCATACGGATAATTGACGAGGTAGGGGAGTGCCTCGAGCAGCCCGTAGAAAAGCTGCGCGTCGACCGTCACGACCAACTGCTCGTTGATCCTCGTTGGATCGTCGCCCTTGGCGAGATCCGCGAACGTGAGCTCGCGCGGGATGCCTTCCTTGAGCGTCGCAAACCGCGACTGCACGAGATGCATCCGCCCCGGCAGCACCGGCAGCGGCCGCAGTTCGCCGTCCGAGAACGCGCCTGCTCTGGCCGTGACCTTGAACGCGACTGTCCCGACTCGCGCCGGCGCCGCCAGCATGAACGCGACGGCCGTCCCGCCTCCCGGCTTGACGGTGAATGCTCTCGCCGGCACGCTCGCCGGCAATCCGAAGGCCGGCGCCAGGTTCTCGTTTGTGGCCGGGTCGATGATCTCGAGCGCAACTTCTCCGCTGAGGTCCGACGCCCCGGCATTGTTTACCATCACCCGAAGCTCGGCCTTGTCGCCTTCCCGGAAGAATCGCGGCAGGTACGGCCGAACCATGAGGTCCTTGACCGTCCGCGCTTCCTTATCGAGCATTCCCCCCGCCAGGTCCTTGGTCACGCCGTGGACGAAAACCCGCCAACTCGTGACCGAGTCGGGCACAGTGAATTCGATCGAAGCCGTTCCGTCCGCGCCCGTGAGGAGGTGCGGCTGCCAAAAAGCCGTTTCGGAGAAATTCGATCGCAGCGGAACCGGCGCTTCCTGGGTCGCGGGCTCCTGGCCGGGCTTACCGCCTTTTTCCTTGGCCTGGGCCATCTGCTCCTCGCCCATGACACCCCCAACGGTCGTGCCTTTGGCCGTATACTTTACGTCGACCATTGGTGAGGGCGCCATCACAGCCGCTTCGTAGGTCCCATCCGACCTCCGTGAGATTCTGCTGCTTCTGCCGCCCGGCCCGCCGATCCCATACCCCGACAGCGCAACCAACTCAGACATCTTGAAAATCGGATAGGGCGGGAGCGTCACCCACGAGTAATCCTGCTCCAGAGCGGTTTCCGCAGCGCCCAGCGTCGACTCCCACGAATTCAACTCCGCCCGCCACGGATAGAGACTGGAGATACTTGGTGGATTATGCGGAGCGAAGAAATCGAGGCTCCTGTCGTACATATACGCGAGCAGCTCCGCGGCGCCTTGGACCGCGGGCTTCCCCGACGGCGTCTTCACCATGACGCGCCACGTCTCGCGTCCTCCCGGCGTGAGCTTGTCGCGGAAAGTCGCGAACGAAATGTCGAGCTGCTTATTGTCCCACGGGACAAAGATCGTCGCCTCCTCGGTGATGAACTGGTGGTCGCGAAGGGTCGTGATACGCGCGCCGAAACCGCCGCGCATGTCTTCGGTCACCGGAACCGCGACGAGCTCGGCATCCTTGCCGGCCTCGAGCCAACGGCGTTCCCAGAGTTCGCCGCCCTTGAACGTTTCGAAAAGCACCGGCTGGCCGCTCCAGCCGCTGTGGAGGAGAAGCCAGGCCGTTTTTCCGACCGTCCCGTTGAGCTCTTCCGAGGCGAGGAAGAGCGGCAGCCGCGTCGCAAGATTCTTGCCCGTGACCAGAAAGTTCAGGCTTTCGCGGCACACGGCCCCGAAATCGTCACCGGTTTCATAAAGCAGCCTATACGCACCGCTTTCGAGCGGCTTGACCTCAAGCGACGCCAGGCCCTTGGCGTCATGTTCGGCCTTGCCCGCTGCGACTTCGGCGCCTTCTTTCCAAAGGCGCAGAATCGTATCGGGCGCAGCGGCCGGCTCCCAGCGCGGCCTCAGGCGGTCGCCCGGGGTCCGGTAAGGCTCGGGCGTCGCGGCGCCGGTCGTCGGCGGCGGCTCCGGCATCGGCTGGTCGGCCGGCAGGAGAGTCGCCTCAGGCTGAGTGAGCCTGACGACCCGCCACGTCCCCTTGCCCGGCTTGGGAGTGCCGTTGAGGTCGGTTCGCGTGACCGAAATTTTTCCCGTCTCGCCGGCACGGAAAAAGCCCTTCTCGGCGCCAAGCGATGCTTCGATGCTGACGAAACCGAGCCGGAACGACCGGCTTGACGACCGCGTCTCGCCGCCTTCATCGGTTATATCGACGCTCAAGCGTATAGCGGTAGGTGAGGCCTGAATCGGCGCCCGCGTTGCGTTCGTCGACCTTTGGCGTGAACGAGACTTCGATCGTGCCGTCTTCCCTTAGCGATGCCCTGCCTCCGGCGACGACCTGGGCCTTCGTGCCCGGCATCTCCCACCACCACCAGCGCGGATAGATCGCCTCGCGCTTGACCTGCCACACAGCCGTGCCCGATGCGACCGGCAGCCCGAAGTAATAGCGGGCCTCGCTCTTGAGCGTCGCGGGACGGTTCAGGCGCAGGGGCTTTTCGGGGTCCTTGACTGTGACTTCGAAGGTCGGGCGCTTGTACTCTTCGACCCGCACCTGGGCGTAGCCCTGCGGTGAGGCGCGGAGCCGCCACGCGCCAAGCGGACGCCCGGCCGCCGGGATCAGGAATTCGCCGCTCGCCGTGCCGAAGGCGTTCGTCGTCGACGTTGCCTCGGCGACGCGCTGGCCGTTGATGTCCTCGAGCCAGATCGAGGCCGTCGAGTTCGCGGCCGGCCGCAGCTTGCCGAGGTCCTGCCGTCCGGCATACGCCAGTAGCTTCCAGTAAAGCTTCTGCCCCGGCCGGTAAATGCTCCGGTCGGTGTAGATGAGAGCGGCGCTCGTTTCGGCGGCCTTGGGCCGGCTGTAGAGGTACATATAGGCGGGATCAAAAACGATGTCGGCGCCCTTGCTCGCCATGAGGAAATAGGGGCCGCTCTCGTTCGCGCGGGCCGCGAAAGCCGCCAGTCCCTGCACGTCCGTGACCTGCGATTCGACGAGCTGGTGGCCCTTCTGCCAGTTATAGCTGTAGAGATCGACCTTGACGCCTGCGGTGGGACGGCCTGAGTCGCCGGAGACGATGACCGCCTCCATGCCGCCGCCGGTCGTGGTGCGCTTGAGCATGACGATGCCGGAGACGACGAAGTCGAGCGCCCGGATCCGGTTCGTGCTTCGGGCGAAGTCCTCGCGGGCCGAAGCGGCCACAATGTAGAGCCCTGGGCGAAGGCTCGCCGGCACGTCGACGTAGGTGTAATGTTCGCGGTAGTCCGGAGTCGGCGGAAGTTCGGCCTTCCAGGCCGCGGTGTGGCTCCGGCCCTGGATAATTTTATCGGCCTCATTCCATTGAGGAAGAATGTTGTAATCCTTAGAGGTGGCAATGCGGTCGGTGAGGTCGACGGGGTAAGCGCGGAAATAGACTGTCGCGATGTTCTTGTGGTTAAGACGGATCGAACGGCGTGACGTCCGGTCCGTGGCCATCATCTCCGTTTCGAAATCGGGCGCCTCGATACTTTTGACGAGGTGAAGCGCGCGAAGGCCGCCGGGCGAATTCGGATACAGTTCGACAGCTTCGAGGGCGAGTTTTCTGGCCCGGACGAGGGCGTCGGGCGCCTCCTCATCCTGAGTGAATTCCGCGAGCATCGCTTGGCCGACGGCCCACCACGCCAGCTTGCGGTGCGCGGCAAGGTATTTGGCAAGGCTTTCGCGGATAAGTGACCGGTCGTCGGCCTGGGTGAACGCCGTGTGGAGGGCCGCGAGAAGCTCGAAACGCGCTTCCATAGCGGCTTCGGGCCGTCGGGCGTGGCCGCACCAGGTTTCATGCTCGGCCAGAAGGGCGCGGAGCTTTTCGAGCGGGTGGGCGGCGGCTGAATCGAGCGCTGATGCCGCGGATTTGGCGTCGAGGGGCTCGCCGGAAAGGAGTTGATCAAGGCTCACGAGGAAGATCTCGTTTGTCTGACGCGGCGTCCAGAAGGTCGTATCGGCAAGGACGCGGGCCATGAGGTAGACGACGGCGTCGCGGAGCGTATCGCGAATGCCTGCCGGGTAGTTGCCTACCGTCCAGAAGTCGGGGAATTCCTTGGGATGCCGGTCCTGAAGACGCTCGCGATCTTTCCAAACACGCATCAGCGCCGCCCAGGCTTCGGCGAAAATCTGGTCCTTAGTCCAGGCCTTGAGGTCGACGGGGCCGGAGGCTTCGACGCGTTCGCGGCTGTTGATCTCCCAGGAGTAGGCTTCGTAGTAGGTGAGGAGAGATTGCGCGTAGAAGAGGTCGAGCATGTTGCGCTGGACGGGGGAGGGCGGCCACGCCTCTTCCTTGAGAAAGCGGACGGAGGTTTCATACCCATGGAGGGCCATGCGGAGCTGGACCTCTTTGATGAGGGTCCAGGTCCAGAGCGACTCGTCGTTCATGCGCTTGGCGTCGTCGCGGAGCGCGGCGGCCGCCTTCGCGGCCTCTTCGAATTTCTGATCCTTCGCCAGCTGCTCGATGCGCTTGCGGCTCATTTCGGCTCCGGATTGAATCGCGGACTGGGGTGATGGTGAGGATTGAGGCGGAGGAAATGTGCGGCCGGGCCGGAGCGCCGCTCCCGCAACAAAGGCAAGGACAACAACCGGGATGGCCGCTCTCGCTCGCAACAACCGCCGCGCTTTCCCGCGAACAAAGTTCTTGCGAGGCTCCGGATCGATGTCAGGCTCAGAATGAAAGGACTTGATTGGGTCCATGGCTTCCTCCCGGCGTTCCCCGCCCATTTCAAGATCAGGCTTGAAAAGCTCATCTCTAATACAATCAAAGAGAGCAAATAGTTCCTGGTTGCATTCCCTTCCGATTTACGTAAGAAGTGAAGGCGAATCTCCCCTGTTAACCATAGGGCCAAAACACTTGGCCACATGATCAAGAAGTTTGTTTATAGGCTAGGATAGGAGTGAAGACTTGTCAACTCCGCAATGCATGTTGGAGCCGCCGCGAGCTTGGGTTGCTTACTCATACCTGAGGGAGTCGGCGGGATTGGTCAAGGCGGCTTTGATGGACTGATATCCGACCGAGAGGACGGCGACGCCGACCGAAATCAGAGCCGATTCGACAAACACCCACGGACTGATCGGCGCTCGGGAGGCATAACCCTCCAGCCACCGCCGCATGGCGTACCAGGCCAGCGGAGCGGCGATGAGATTGGCCAGCAGGACGAGACGAATAAATCCGCTGGAGAAAAGCGCCGCAAGTCCCGGCGTCGTGGCGCCGAGCGCCTTCCTGACGCCGATCTCTTTCGTGCGCTGCTCGGCGAGGTAGGAGGCCAGCCCGAACAGGCCGAGACATGATATAAGAATCCCCAGGAGCGTGAAGGCCCGGGTGATTCCCAGGACCTGTTCATCGGCGGCATACTGGCGGTTGAAGAACTCGTCCAAGAAATAGCTTTGAAAAGGCAGCGCCGGGAAAAGGGTTTTCCAGACTTTCTCCACGGAGGCCATGGTCTGGCGCAAGTCCCCTGTGGCGACCTTGAGGGTGATTGTCCCGAACGACTCCGCAAACCATTCCATGACCAGAGGCTCGACCTTGTTTTGGAGTCCTGAATAGTGGAAGTTCTTCACGACGCCGATGATCGCGCCCTCGCGGCCTCCGTATCCGGTTTCGATCTTCTTGCCAACCGCATCCTCCGCCCGCGCCAGCCCAAAGGCGGCTGCGGCCGCCTCGTTGACAAGAAAGACGGGCGCCTGCTCGAAATCCTTCGTTTCGTCCGTCGGCATATCACGCTCGAAAGGCCGGCCCGCCGCCATGCCGATCTTGTAAAGAGATATGAAATCGGCGTCGACGAAAAGGTGATACATCCCCCAATTATGGTCGGCCCCGCCCTCGACGAACCGGACATTAAAACTGCTCCCGCGGCGTCCCGGAACAACCGACGAGACGGCCACGCCGCGGACCCCGGGCGCAGCCAGAAAAGCGCTTTTGACGGCTTCGTATCGTTTCTTGCAGGGCGTCGCTCCCTTGAACCGGCAGGACGAGCAACTGTTCCTTGGAATAGCCGAGGTCCTGGTTTTTCATGAAGCGGATCTGCCCGCCGATGACGGCCGTGCCGGCGATGAGCACGACCGAGAGAATAACTTGTCCGACGACGAGGATCTGCCGGGTCAGGATGCCCTGCCTTCCCGTCCGGAAAATCCCCTTCAGCGTCCGGACCGGCTGGAAGGCGCTGAGAACAAGCGCCGGATAGGAGCCCGCCCCAAGCCCGGCCGCGAGACCCATGACGCCCATGAAAAGAAGCGGCCCGGCGACGAAAAGCATCGCCGTCGTAAACTCCGTGCCCGCCAGGCGATTAAAAATGCGCAGCGAAAGCGCCGCCAGGATGACGGCGGCCAGCACTCCCAAGAGGGCGATGACGACCGACTCGCCGAGAAACTGAATGATGAGCTGCGTCCGTTCGGCCCCGACGACCTTTCGCAGGCCGACCTCGCGGGCCCGGCGCGCCGCGCGGGCCGTGGCCAGGCCGACAAAGTTAAGGCAGGCGATGATGAGGATGAAGGCGGCCGCGGCCGACAGGAGGGAGAGGACGCCGGCGCTGCCCGGCGGATCGAGCTCGAAGAGAAGATTGGACTTGAGGTGGATCTGCGCAATAGGCTGCAGGAAAAACCTGTATTCCGAGCCGAGGGCCTTGAGCCGGCTGCCCACGTACTTATCGGCGATGCCGCCGACGCGCTTTTCGAAAGCCTCGGCGTTGACACCCGGCTTCAGCTTGACGTACGTGTGAACCTGCGTGCCATGCCAGTTATTGAATTCGTCCGTCCACCCGGGGATTTGCTTCAACGTTGAGAGCGACGCGAACCAGTCGGCGCTGAGGTGCGAAGGGGAAGCGGGATCCTTCAAGACGCCCGTGATCTCGAAAAGGCGATTGTTATTCAGCTTGACGATCTTCCCCATGGCGCTCTGTTGGCCGAAGAACTTCCGGGCCGCCCGCTCAGTCACGACGATCGTATTCGGCCTGTCGAGCGCCGTCTTCGGGTCGCCTTGGACAAGCGGGAGAGAGAGAATCCTGAAGATATCGCCGTCGACGAGGAGAATTCGCTTTTCGTAAAATTTCTTTTCGCCGGATTCGAGGAGTGGGCCTGAAGCCGAGAGAACCCGGGCCGCAGCTTCGACGTCCGGAAAGTCCTGAAGGACGGCTGGGGCGAGCGGGAAGGGAGTCGGGGCGTATCGCTGAGTGGAACTGGCGGACTTGCACTCCTCGGCGATCCGGAAGACTCGATCATGGGCCGGCTGGTGGCGGTCATAGCTGAGTTCGCGGGAAACGTACATGAAAATGAGCAGGCAGGCGGCCATACCGGCGGCCATGCCCGATATGCTGATGAAGGAATATCCCTTCTGCTTTCTGAGGTTTCGGAACGCGATTCTCACATAATTCTTGAACATCTCGATATCTCCAACGGATGGATTCGACGATAAAGCGGGGAAGAGCGCGGAGTATTTCGCGCCGGAGCCAGCGGCGGGCGGCGGCGGGGCCGGAGAGCTCGGTAAGCGTGGCGTAGCGTTCCTCAAGGTCGCCCAAATAGCCTTCGTCTCCGTCGCGGAAGGCGACCAGGCGGAGAAGCGATAGGGGAGGTTTGGACGAGGACGCATCGGACCTTGCGGGGGCGGGGGAGGCCGGACCGGACGCGCCCGGGTTGTGGGATGTCGGGTTGGAAATTGGGTCGAATGTGGGGGAAGAGGACACAGGCTTGCGGGCGGAGGGACGGGATGACACGGTCAAGTCTCCGAGGGCTCGTCCAGGAGGTTGGCGACGCCGCGCCAGGCGGCCTCGGAAAGGGCGCGGTTCTCCTGCAGGGCCGCGCATCCGGACTTGGTCAGGCGGTAGAAGCGCTTGCCCATGCCGCCACGCTTGGGTGTCGGCTCGCCGCGCACGGCTTGCAGAAAACCTTTGCGGACGAGGCGTTCGAGAGGGAAGTAGACGCTGCTCATGGCGACGGCGCTCCCGGTCAGCCCCACGATGAAATTGTGGATCGAGATTCCGTAAGCGTCGGTTCCGAGTCTGAGCACGGCGACGAGGACGAGCTCCTCGAGCTTTGTTAAGAGTTGCATGCGCGCATCCTAATTCTTTCTGATTCTCATAATTTAAGACGAGTGGTCGGACAAAAAGGTTGCCGCGGCCTTCAAGTTTTTTTTCGGGGTTCGATCAAGCGGAGGCGGCTTAATCGCGATTTTGCGAAGAGCCGTTACGCTTTGCCGAGGACCATGGCCAGAAGGGCCATCCGGACGTAGAGCCCGTATTCCATCTGGTGGAAGTAGGCCGCACGCGGGTCGTCGTCGAAGTCCATGCTGATCTCGTTGACGCGGGGCAGCGGGTGCATGACGATCATCCGCTGCTTGGCGGGCGCCATAACGGCTGGAGTGACCACGAAAGCGTCCTTGACCTTGTCGTAGACGCCGGCGTCTTCAAACCGTTCGCGCTGGACGCGAGTGACGTAGAGGACGTCGGTTTCCGGCAGGACCTTTTCGAGGGAGGCGTATTGCGCCTGAGGGACATTCTTCGCCGCCACTTCGTCCATGACGTCCTTCGGCATGGGCAGGATGTCGGGAGAGACATAGTTGAGCTTCGTGCCGTTGAACTGCGTCATCAACCGGGCCAGCGAGTGGACGGTGCGGCCGTACTTCAGATCCCCGAGCATGGTGACGGTCAGGTTGTCGAGCCGGCCGAGCTCTTCGCGGATGGTGAAGGTGTCGAGGAGGGCTTGGGTCGGGTGTTCGCCGACTCCGTCGCCGGCGTTGATGACGGGTTTGCCGGCATACTGGGCGGCCAGCGCCGCCGAGCCGACCTCGGGATGACGGATGACGATGACGTCCGCGTAGCAGCCGAGCGTCCGGACGGTGTCGGGGAGGCTCTCGCCCTTGGCCACGGACGAATACTTCACTTCACTGATCGGGATGACCGCGCCGCCGAGCCTCTGCATGGCCGCCATAAACGAGGAGGAGGTGCGGGTGGAGGGTTCGTAGAAGAGGTTGGCCAGGATCTTGCCCTTGAGCAGGTCGAAGGTCCCGATGCGCTCGACCATGATGCGCATCTCGTGGGCGACACGGAAGATGTATTCGAGGTCGGCGCGGCTGAACTGCTTGACCGTCAGGATGTCCTTGCCGTACCAAGGCGCCGTTTGCTGATCGCCGAAGGGCAGGTGGGGGTTGTTGGATTTCGTCGGCATGTGGTCTCCTCCATGACGGCCGCGAGGCCGGAAAGACTATAGCCCCGTCGCGGCGGGAAAGTCAACCCTTCGACTCTTCGGCATGAATGCCGGGGAGTCGAGGGGTTGACTTTAAAAGTGTTACGAAATATAAAACGAGTGCTGTGAAGGAGGAATCATCCATGAAGATCCCGTTTCTTTTTGCCCTCGTTCTCTTCGTCGCGGCGGGCGTCACTTTTTCCGCCGCGCAGGATAAGAAGGCGTCGAGCGGCCTCGGCATGGGGCTGTCCACGCTGTCGCGTCTTTCCCACGCCAAAACGCACTCGATCAGCCCGGAGAATTTCACCGGCGAGAAGGGCAAGGCCGGCATGTCCGTCAACGGCCCCGCCAAAGGCGCGGCCCGCGACCTCGGCCAGGGCTGGAAAATCTCGCCCTACGTCACGCTCAAGCCGAAGGAGACTTTCGTCATGGCCGACGTCAAGGGCTCGGGCGCGATCCAGCAGATCTGGTGTACGCCCGCCGGCGCCTGGCGCTTCGCCATCATCCGCTTCTATTGGGACGGCGAGACGGAGCCTTCCGTCGAATGCCCGCTTGGGGACTTCTTCGCGTGCGGCTGGGGTCAGTATGCCCAGGTCTCGTCAATTCCCGTCTGCGTCAACCCCGGCAGCGCCTTCAACTGCTATTGGGAGATGCCGTTCCGCAAGGGCTTCAAGATTACGCTTGAAAACATCGCCGACGACAATTTCACGATCTACTATCAGATCAATTACACGGAAACCGAGGTCCCGGCCGATGCGGCGTACTTCCACGCCCAGTTCAGGCGCGTCAACCCGCTGCCCTATAAAGGCGTCTACACGATCCTCGACGGCGTCAAGGGCTGGGGCCATTACGTCGGCACCTACCTGGCCTGGGGCGTCAACAACAACGGCTGGTGGGGAGAGGGCGAGATCAAGTTCTATATCGACGGGGACAAGGAGTTTCCGACGATCTGCGGCACCGGCACGGAAGACTACTTCTGCGGCTCCTATGATTTTGACGCCAAGGCGCCCGACGGCAGCATCCAATACCACGAGTTCACGACACCGTACTCGGGGCTTGCCCAGGTCATCCGGGGCGACGGGCACTACCAGGTCCAACAGAGGTTCGGACTGTACCGCTGGCACATCATGGATCCCATCCGGTTCGAGCAGGACCTCAAAGTGACGATTCAGGCGCTCGGATGGATGTCGGGCGGCAGGTACCTGCCGCTCCAGGACGATATCTCATCGGTCGGATTCTGGTATCAGCAGGAACCGCACGCTCCGTTCCCGAAGCTGCCGGAAAAGGACAAGCTCGAGATCATCTAGAGGTTCCCAAGTCTATCGGGCCTGCGCCCGCTTTTCAGCTATTGGTGGTTGTTGCCGTCGAGCTGGTCGAGAAGGGACTTGACGTACGCTGGCGAGGACACCGTCCTGGACAAGATCGCGCTCCGCAGCGTCGTCATCTCTTCCATGAAATTCTTGAAGTCCCGGTCGTTGCTCCAATTGCCCATGGTCAGCCGTTCCAGGATGTCTTTGAGGCTCTGTGAACTCAGGATTTCCGCGATATAGTGCGGGAGCGATCCGCCTTCCTTGTCGCAGAACTTGACGATGCGGAAGAAGACTTTCCTGAGGATCTCCTGCTCATTGAGAATTTCCTGCTTGAGGAGGAAGAGGTCCTTCAGGGATTCCATGCCTTCGAGCTGGCGATGAAGATCGTTCGCGGCGTCGATAATTTTGGTGATCGTGCCCATGAATGACTCACCGTCCAGGATCTTCTCACTGTCCTTCTGGAAGTAAGCGATAACGCTCCCGTTGGCCACGGACTCCGTCCTCCGGTACTGCGTCAGAGTCTCAAGAAGGACGTTGAGCCGTTCACCCTGGGGGGGCTGCGGATAAACGGCGGCTCTTACGGCGGGCTGCGCCTCAATCTCCGCTATGTCCCGTTCGTCTGCCGGCGAGAGCTCCGCCCGTTCGGCGGCGTCATCGCCGGCGGCCCCGCCCGTCGCCGTGGGCGCCGTTCCGGCGATCTCCTCCGCCAAATCGGCGGCCGTCTCTGAAATATCGGCTTCCGTCACGTTCACCGCGACAGATTCAACCAACGGCACAGGGGTGGGCTCCTGGGCAGTCTCGCCCTCTGCCGGCGTGAGGTCGTTTACCGACGCAAGGATGTCCCGGACCTTCTGCAGCAGAAGCATCGCCTGTTCATAGTCGGCGGGAAGGCTCTCGGTCTCGAAGGCCGTCGCGAACTGGCTTTTGATCCCGAATTGATTGTCCAAATAGGCGCTCAGGAACTCGGCCTTCTCCGCGGCCCTTTTGCGGATGCCGTCGAGTTCCTGTTTGAGCCTTTCGAGCACTTCCCATTCTTCGGCCGCCTGGGCTGAAACCTGGGCCAGAGTGTTCCGCAGGCCGAACGCGTGGGTGTAATGCTGTTTGATCTGGGCCTGGAGACGCTGCCTGGCCGTGTTGAGTTCGCTCATGACGGTCCGGTGCTCTTCGAGGACATGACGGACGTTGACGAATTCCTGCTCCGTGGCGTCGATCTTTCTCTGCGCCTCTTCCTTTTCCCGATTGATGCGGTCGGCGAGAGCCTTTTCGATCTCGGCCTTTTGAGCGGCCACGGACTTCGCCATCTGCTGCTCGACGACAGCGAAGGCGGACGTCGCCTCGTTCCAATTATCGAGTCGTTCGATCATAACACCCTCCTTGGGCTTCTAACGGGCCAATATTTCTTCGGCCATCCGGCCTCGCCGGAACTCGCACATCATTCATGAATCCAGTTTCTCAGCCGGCCGCCACCCGGGCAATCACCTCTCCTGGGGATTCGCCAAAGGATTTTTCGCCCCTCGGCGTCACCCCCCGCGATGAGGTAAATTCCCCGGGGAAGGTCAGTTCACATGCGCGTTCGTATTCTTGGCTTGGACCGGCGCGGGAGCCTGACGGGCTTTTCCGTACAAATGGTTGATCAAAGCCATCACGCTGAGAGGTATGCCGTGCCTGAATTCCACGCCGATTTCGAAGACTCCCGTGTCGACGGCGCGGACCCAGCGGACGTCGGCCTGGATCTTGATGACCTGCTTGGTACGCGACAGGAAGAGTGACATGCGCATGACGGCGCCGACGGGAAAAAACGTGTCGGTCATGATCCGGGCGCCGCCCAGGGAGATGTCCCGGGTCAGGGCGTTGACGGCTGTCATCTCGGGGGACCCCGCCGGCCCAGGGATCTCGATGACGATCCTGAGCTCTTCCTTGATGCGTTTTTCTTTCCTCTGATCTTTGGCCACGCGTCCGTCCTTTGCCATATTCCACGGGCTTTTGCTTTTCCATGATAAACCCTGGCGGAGGGATGTCTATCATCGCACGGGGTGATTTGAAGGGTGATATTGCCGGAAGGGGTGAGGGATCAGAAAAGGGAGAGAAGTTCGAGAGGCGAGGCGATGAGGAGTGCGGCGCCGCTTTCCAGGAGCTCCTGTGCGTCGCGGAAGCCCCATAGCGCGCCGACCGGGAAGAGACCGGCCGCCCGTGCGGTCTGCATGTCAACTCTGGTGTCCCCCAGGAAAACGCAGGCGTCAGGGACCACCCCCATCTCCCGGGCGATGGCCCGAGCCGGCGCCGGGTCGGGCTTGAGCGGAACGCCGGGTTCCGCACCCCGCACGACCTCGAACGGGACGCCCGGCAGCAGCTCGGCGGTCATGGCTTCCGTGAACGCATGCGCCTTGTTGGACAGGACGGCCGACTTGACGCCGCGGCGGCGAAGCTCCCGGAGGAGATCCGGAACTTCGGGATAAGGGCGGCTGTGCCGCCTCCAGGTGAGCTCGTACTCGCGGCGGTAGTCGACGACGATGCCGGCGACGGCCTCTTGATCGAGCTTGGCATGCGAGAGGGCCCGGCGGACCATTTCCTCGATCCCGTCGCCGACGAGGACTTTGTACTGTTCGACGCTGTAGGTTTGAAAGCCGCAGCTCTCCAGGACTTTGTTCATGGCGCCAGCGATGTCGTCGATCGTATCCAGCAGAGTCCCGTCGAGGTCGAAGATGACCGCTTTAAAGCTCCGGCCCGCTGTCTGCATTTGGCCTATTTTGCGCCGTGGAGGTCCCGGAGCCCGGCGTAAGTCATCCAGGAGTTCTCGATCAGGGCCCTGTCCGCAGCGGTCGCCTCCCGCCTGACTTTGGCCGGCAGGCCGGCGGCAACGACGCCGGGCGGGACGACGACACCTTCGGGAACGAGCGCCCCGGCCGCTATGATGGAGCCCCGGCCGACCTTCGCGCCCGAAAGAACGATCGCGCCCATGCCGATGAGGCAGTCGTCTTCGATCGTCGCGGCGTGGAGCACGGCCCCGTGGCCGACCGTCACCCGAGCGCCGATATGGCAGGGCAGGGCGGAGTCCACGTGGATGACGGCCCCGTCCTGGATGTTGGAGTCCTCGCCGATATCGATGTCCGCGTCCGCCATGTCCGAGCGCAGGACGCAGCCGTACCAGACGCTCGCCCCACGCCGGATCGTTATTCTGCCGATAAGGACCGCGTTCGGTGCGACCCAGGCCCCCGCGTCGACCGAAGGGCTCTCCAATTTTTTCGTAATGTCATTTGCGGGCATAAGGAGGTCTCCTGTGGATTTCGGCTATTGTATCATCGCCGGGCGAGTTTACCTAGGAAAGAAAGGGGCTATCGATAGAGCGACGATTCGGCCGGCGCCGCCGTCTTCTCTTTCGACCCGTTCGCCGTCGCTAAGCTCCGACTTCCCAGGCGGGGACAAGAAGCGAGGCTCATGGTTAACCCCGAACAAGCCTGGGCATTCATGCCGGGGACTCGAGGGGTTGATAACTTGACGAGTGTCCAGAACTTCAAACCCTCGGGCATTTGTAAATTGTTCCCGGAGCCCATCCCTCCGCCATGCATTCCGCCGCGACCGCCGCGCATTCCACCCGACATCCCGCCGAAGCCTCCGGAACCCGGTCCTCTTCCACCGCCTCCGCCGCGCTCACCCTCCCGTCCGGAGCCGGAACTTTTCGGCGCCGTCGGCTTAGGCGCCTCAAAGCCGATGCCGACCATCTTCCCGGGCTGGCTCCCGACGCCGATGGGGCTTTGATCCGTCTGCAGCGGAATCTTCAGTTCGTAGACGAAAAGCTTGTCATCCTCCGCGGCTTTAATCTCCAGGCCCTTGGCATCCGCGATGTCGACTTTTTGCGGCGACGCGGCCCCCGGCCGAATGACCTCAAGAATCGACCCCGGCTCGGCGCTGGTCTGATCGGCTGTGGGGGGCGGCCCGCCGCCTTCTTCGCTCGGCTTTTCCGCGGGATCGTGTTTGGGAAGGCCGAGAGGGTACTTGATGCCGAGGACCTTGGCCTGGCCGCCATTCGGGTCAAACCAGACCGTGAGTCCTCCGAATTTAATCCGCCTTACCAGAGACTCATCCTCTGTGATCAGGCAAACATAGAGAAACGCCCGGTCATTGATGAAGCCGACCTTCATGCGGCCGTCCTCGACGCTGCACAGGACGCCGAGCCAATCGTCGGCGCGGCCGTCGACAGTGATGACGCGGTCGAGCGGCCTTCCGTCCGTCATATAGACCTTTGCCCCGGCGCACGCAACAGCGCCGAAGACCAGGCCTGCCAAAAGGAGGCCAGTCATTTTCTCACGCATATTCAAACCTCATAATGCTCTATTATCCCATAACTCGGATTTCCATGATATGGATTCACCCCGCTTGAAATCCCGGCCGGGCCCCGCTATAATTCTTAGCAAACAGATAGATTTTGTGTACAGAGCGCGGCCGCAGACCGCATGCGCCCGGGCCGCAACAAGGGGAGATGGACAATGAGCGATACGGCCGGTTTTTCCGAAAATGCCCTGAAGATTCTTAGGACACGCTATTTCCTCAAGACCGAGACGGGCGACCTCATCGAAAAAACCCCGGCCGACCTCTTTCGCCGGGTCGCCGTGCAAATCGCCGCCGTCGAAAAGTCCGAACCGGACCGCCGGGAGCACGCCGAGCGGTTTTTCAAGGCTATGGCGGCCCGCGATTTTATGCCCAACAGTCCGACACTGACCGGCGCAGGCCGGGGCATGTGTCTGAGCGCCTGCTTTGTCCTCCCGGTCGGGGACTCGCTCGACTCGATTTTCGAGGCCGTGAAAAATGCCGCCCTTGTTCACAAAGAAGGCGGCGGCACGGGTTTCGACTTCAGCCGTCTCCGGCCCAGGGGCAGTTTCGTCCGCAAGACCCAGGGTGTCGCTTCGGGTCCCGTCTCGTTCCTCAAGGTGATCGACGCGGCGACCGAAGCGGTCAAGCAGGGTGGCACACGGCGCGGGGCGAACATGGGCATCCTGCGCGTCGACCATCCCGACGTCGAGGAGTTCATCCAGATGAAGCTCGACGGGACGAGCGTCGCCAATTTCAATATTTCCGTCGCCGTCACGGACGCCTTCATGGCCGCGCTCAAGGCGGGCGCGTCCTACGACATCATCGACCCCCGGTCCGGCCAGCCTGCCGGCAAGAAGGACGCCCGCAAGATTTTCGACCTCATGGTCGAATCGGCCTGGGCCTGCGGGGATCCCGGGCTCGTCTTTATCGACCGTATCAACCGGGCCAATCCGACGGCGGACCTCGGTCCGATCAGGGCCACGAACCCGTGCGGCGAGCAGCCGCTTCACGACTACGAATCCTGCAACCTCGGCTCCATCAACCTGGCCAATTTCCATGATCCGAAAAAGCCGGACGGCCTCGACTGGGACCGCTTCGCCGAAACGATCCGGCTCGGCGTCCGCTTCCTCGACGACGTCATCGACGCCAACATCTACCCGTTGCCTCAGATCTCCGAAATAACCTACGCCAACCGCCGCATCGGGCTCGGCATCATGGGCTGGGCCGATCTACTCCTTCTGCGAAAAATCAGGTACGACTCGGCCGAGGCGCTGGCCCTGGCCGGGAAGATCGCTTCGTTCCTGAGGACGGAGGCGTCATCGGCGTCGCGGGCGCTGGCCGGCGAACGCGGCAATTTCCCGAATATCGACAAATCGGTCTATAAGGGTTTGGCGATGAGGAATGCGACGGTCCTCACCATAGCGCCGACAGGGACAATCTCGCGCATCGCGGGCTGCTCGTCGGCCATCGAACCCATATTCGCCTTCGAAGTCGTCTCAAAAATCCTCGACTCCGAACTGCGGGATGTCCATCCGATCTACGCCGCCTGGAAGGCCGAAAGCCCAAGCAAGCCGCTGCCGGGCTATTTTGTCACGGCTCACGAAATTTCTCCCGAATGGCATGTCAAAACGCAGGCCGCATTCCAAAAGTATGTGGACAACTCGGTTTCGAAGACGATCAACTTCCGCCACGAGGCGCAGGTCAACGAAGTGGATAAGGCCTTCCATTTGGCCTGGGACCTCGAAACGAAGGGGATCACGATTTACCGCGATGGGTCCCGCGGCAGCCAGGTCCTCTACAAGGAGGGGACGGAGGTTCTCCGGCCGGTGGAGCGGCCGGCCTCGCTGCCTTCTGTGACCGAGAAAATCCGAACCGGATTCGGCAATCTCTACGTGACGATCGGCATGCGTGACCACAAACCGTTCGAGGTCTTTGCTTCGATCGGGAAGAGCGGCTATTCGACCATGGCGGACGCCGAGGCCCTGGGCCGCCTCATCTCTCTTTCTCTGCGGAGCGGCGTCCAGGTCGAAGAGGTTATCAAACAGCTCAAGGGCATCGGCGGCTCCGAGCCCATCTTCACCGAAGGTGGGCTCATCTCGTCGATCCCCGATGCGATCGCCAAGGTCATGGAGAAGCACTTCGGCCAGGTGCAGCACAAGGAGAAGGACTTCTTCACCGTCCGCTGCAAGATCTGCGGTGCGCTCCTGCCCGACGAGCGCTGTCCCGTGTGCCCGCACTGCGGCTGGAGCCGCTGCTCGTAGAGCTCCCTTTCGCGCCCGCTCTCGAACCAAGATGGGGTCAGGTCTACTTTCTTCCACTTTTGCTGCGGAAATCTTCGCATGTGGGAATGAAGAGGCCAAAAATGGCAGAAAGCAGACCTGACCCCTTTCCTTACATTGGCAGGGGCTGGTGGAGCCGAGCGCAGGGGTGATTCCCGGAGGAGGGCGTGGGAAGGCCGAGCGGGCATGGTCCCTCGTCCCTTGGGCGAGGGGAGCGAGGCCTTTCCTCGAGCGGGTTGGACACGCTGGGGCCAACCCGCGACCCGACGTAGGGAACATCCCGAGCTCGGCCTTTGTGCCAAGTCCATCGCGCATTTCCAGGCCGGCGGCAAGCATTCTGTGCTATAATCCGGCGAAGCTTTGGATCGCTTTCGCAGGAGGATGCTCATGTCACGTTTACGCGCTCATCTCGCTCCGTTTCTGGCTCTGGCCGTTCTGTCGCTCTTTGCCCTCACGTCGCCCGTTTCGACGTCGGCGAAGCCCGCGCCTCAGGCGGCCCAAGCACAGGCCCAGGCCAACGACAAGGATTACACCGCAAAGATTCTGGAATTGACCACCGAGAAGTTTTTCCTGACCGAATTCATCGACCACCTGCCCGCCTCGGACAAGGTTCCCTCACCCCTCAAAGTGCTGGGACATATATCCGGGGCGGCCGATATCCTCGATCATTCCGCCGATATCTATAAGTACTTGCGGGCGCTGGACGAGGCGTCGGACCGCGTTTCAGTTTTCACTCTGGGCCCGACCGATGAAGGCCGCGAAATGATCGCCGTCGCCGTTTCGTCCGACGAGAATATCGCCCGGCTGAATCGGCTGAAGGAGATCATGTCCAAGCTCGCCGATCCGCGCGGGCTGAAGGATGACGAGGCGGCCAGGCTCATCGCCGAAGGGGTCCCCATCTACTGGATCACGGGCGGACTCCATTCGGTCGAGTGCGGCTCGCCGGAGATGATGATGGAGCTGGCCTACCGCCTGGCCGTCGAGGACTCCGACACGATCCAGGCCATCCGCAAGAATATGGTCATCCTCATGACGCCGATTCTCGAAGTGGACGGCTGGGACAAGGCCGCCGACGCCTATCTCTACAAGAAGGATCATAAGGACAAGAAGATTCAGCCGCTCCCGTACTGGGGCAAGTATGTCATGCACGACAATAATCGCGATGACATCGGGATGGGGCTGCAGCTCACCGATAATCTCCTCAAGGCCTATTTCGACTGGCACCCGATCATCATGCACGACCTTCACGAATCGGTGCCTTACCTCTACACCATGACGGGCACAGGGCCGTACAACGCCTGGCTTGACCCGATCACGATCGACGAGTGGCAGGAGCTCGCCTTCAACGAAATCGGCGGCATGACCCGGCGCGGCGTCCCCGGCGTCTGGACGCACGGCTTCTTCGACGGCTGGGCCGCGAACTACGCCTTCTACGTCGCCCACTTTCACAATTCCGTCGGGCGATTTTATGAGACGTTCGGCGGAGTCGGCGCCGACACCCTGGTTCGGACTGTGACCGGCGAATCCACTCGGGCCTGGTACCGGCCCGACCCGCCGCTTAAGACAGTCAAGTGGTCCTTCCGTGACAACATCAACTTCCAGCAAAGCGCGCTGCTTCTGAGCTTCAAGCATGTGGCCGACAACCGGTCCCGGTTCCTCGAAAACTTCTACATCAAGGGCAAGCGCTCCGTGGCCAAAGCGAGGACCGAGGGGCCGGCCGCCTATGTCATCCCCTCCGATACGAAGCGGCCCCTGGCCGCGGCGCGGCTCGTCAACCTGCTTCGGAAAAACGGCGTCGAAATCCACACGGCCACGGCCGAGATCACGGTCGGCCAGGACAAATTCGCCGCCGGAAGCTCCATCATCCGGATGGACCAGCCTTACAGCCGCTGCGCCGATATGCTCCTCGACACGCAATACTACAATCCCAAGGACCCGAGACCCTACGACGATACAGGCTGGACGCTCGGCGCCCTCCACAACGTCAAAACGGTCCGCATCACGGACACGAAGATCCTCGACGCGCCCATGACGCTTCTCAAGAATAGCGCCGGAGTCGAAGGGAAACTCGTCGGGGGAAAAAAGGCCGTTGCCTTCGCCGTGAATCACGCGGCCGAGCCGGAGCTCATGACCTTCCGCTACCGCCTCAAGGACGTCAAGATGCTCGCCGCCGAGGATGACTTCAGCCAGGGCGCGGTCAAGTTCAACGCCGGAAGTTTTATCATTCCGAAGGACGGAAATGCCGCCGGCCTCGAAGATAGACTAGGCCAAGCCTGCCGCGACCTCGGCATCCAGGTCTATGGACTCTCGGCCCTTCCCTCCGTCAAGACACACGACCTCGACGCCCCGCGGCTGGCCATCCTCCACTCCTGGGTGAATACGCAGGATGAAGGCTGGTACCGCCTGGCCTTTGACAAGCTTCAAATCCCGTACGCCTACATTCCGGTCCAGGAAATCCGCGACACGGCCGACCTGCGGTCCAAGTACGACGTCATCATTTTCCCGCCGGCCGGAATGATCGGCAAGGTCCAGCGGATCGTCAACGGAATCGGCGGCGACAGCCCGATTCCATGGCTCAAGACGGACAAGTACCCCAACCTCGGCACTCCCGACCCGCGCGATGACATCCGCGGCGGCATCGAGTTCACGGGGATCGCGCACCTCAAGCAGTTCCTCGAGCAGGGCGGGCTGTTCATCGCCATCGGCGGCATGGCCGATGTATTGACGAACTACGGCATCGTGGAGTGCGTCTCCACTGTGGAGCCCAAGAAGCTAAAGGTCATCGGCTCGGTGCTCAGCGCGAATGTCTCTCCAAACGCCGGTCCTATCGGCTACGGCTATGACCGCAACCTCGGTGTGTACTTCAGCGGCGGCCCCATCCTCGAAACAGGCATGCGGGCCGTCATGGGGATGGACATCGAAGAGATGCTGGCAGGCGGAGGCGGCGAGGGCCGTCCTTCGGGCCGCGGCGGCGTCAAGGACACCGACGTTGTCCAGGGCCGCATCCAGAAGACCGGGAACGTCCAGGGCAGCGGAACCGGCATCCCGGCCGAATACAAAGATCTCCTCAACCTCTATTTTCCGCCGGACCTGAATTCGGTGCGGGTCATCCTGCGCTTTGACACGGCCGACAAGCTCCTTGTTTCGGGGCTTTTGGAAGGCGGGGAGGAACTGGCCGGGAAGGCCGCCGTCGCGGAGGTTCCGGTCGGCAAGGGGCATGTCGTTTTCTTCGCCAACAATCCGATGTGGCGTCAGGAGACGTTCGGCAGCTTCTTCCTCATTTTCAACGCCGCGCTGAATTACAGGAGCCTGGACGTCGGCCGCCCGAAGCCCGCTGCGGAGGCTGCCAAATAGAGACGATCAGCCTTCGAGTTTCTGCAGGTTGATGTAGAGCCAGAGGTACCAGCGGAACTTGATCTTTATCCGGAGGAGCGTGTTCCGGTAAGGGCCTTCTTTGCAGAACCAGACCCTGATATTGCCCTGCTTTTTCCAGACATCCTTGGTCGGCTTATCCTCGGTGTTGACCTTGTCGAATGTGCCGATGTCGATCTGAAAAGCGCGGGCCTTGTACTCGCTGAGGGTGACGAGGTCGGTCACCTCAGACTTGAAATAATGCGCTTTCCCGTTGAGGATATAAGGCGTTTCGATGATGTCGCCGACCTTGATCTCGTGCTCAAGGAAGTATGCGAGGGGCGATAGGAGGCTGTCATACCCCCCCTCGACCGTTCTTTCCGTTCCGTTTTCGCGCGTGGCGACGGCATGGTCCTTGAAAAACTTGACGTTTTCGGCCTGGTACTTCTTCAGCTTCAAAATCCCCGAGCACGATTTCTCGTAGCCGCGCCATTCCCGGACGGCTTCTTCATCGACCGACCCATCAGGCCGGAGCGGCATAACTTCGACGAGGTGGAACTCACCGCGGTAATCGCGGTTCTTTTTGGCCTGCTCCGCGTTGGCGCTGCCCGTGAGCGACAGGGATTTTTCGAGGGCGCCCTCGTTTTGCCGGAGGGTTTCTCCGATCGTCATCGTCCCCACATCCCCCAGCCGTCCGATGATAAAGAGATGGGCGCTGATGTCGTACTGGCCCGTCCGCTGCTTGACCAGACGACCCTGGGGAGCGGCCGGCGTTTGGAGATTTTCCTGGGGCTTAGGAGGGTCGCCCGAGGCCGGGAGCAACCCGAAGAGGATGATGCCGGCGACGGCCGCCCATAAAGTGCGAACAGCCTTTTTTCCGGTTCTTTCCGTAAGACGCATGATTCAAATTCATTTCGAGAGTTTGAAGTCGGGGTCCAGGTATTCCTTTTCCCAAATGGGGTTAAGAAGCGACGCCACCGCTTTATTATACTCCACCATCCCGGCGTAATAGTCAGGGTCCTTCATGGCCGCCTCGGCATTTTCGTCGATAGGCTTGACATGGAATTTCTCCAGCCAGGGATGGGACTCAGCGTAATGGTCGCGGGCCGGGCAGGGCATCATCCAATTGCCGATCATGGGGTCGGCGCCGTAGTCCTTGCCGTACCCGTAACTGTACTGCCAATCCCGGATCTGCTTGAAAAAGGGTGCGGACCAGATGTCGATGAGGTTTTTTCCTTCGGCGTAGGCCGTAACCGCGTTGATCGGCGAATACGGCATAAACACGCACGGGACGACGTCGCCGTTCCAAATGACGGCCATATAGCCTCCCGACCTTCCGGCTCCGATGCAGCCCTGGGCCGCCGTGCCGCCGTTCCAGAAATCGGCGATGAACAGCCGGCGCTTGTTGATGAGCTCCCAAGAGCGCTGCCACATGAACAGGCGCTGCTCGGGCGTGGGCATCATGTCCAACGTGATGGCCCGGCCGATCGGCATATACTGGAACACCCAGCCGAAGAGAGCTCCCATCTCCTTGAAGTAGAAATCGATGACCCTGTCGGAAAAAATCTCGTCCACATTGCTTCGGGTGGCGGTGATGGACGCGCCGTAGAAAACTTTGGCCCGCCGCAAGCGCTCCATGGCCGCGCAGATCTTGTCGAAAACGCCGTCGCCGCGACGGGCGTCGGTACTCTCCTTCAATCCCTCAATTGAGATCGCCGGGATGAGATTCCCGAGATCCGCCATGCGCCGGGCCATGGCGTCGTCGATGAGGGTCCCGTTCGTGTACATCATGAAGTAGCAGTCCCGATGCTTTTCGGCCAGGTCCAGGATCCCGTGGCCGCCGTCCCTGTAGACCAGCGGTTCGCCGCCGCTGAAGACAATGAATCGGCCGCCCCAGATGTCATGGACTTCTGTGACAAGGCGATCCAACACCGGCCAGGGCAATTTGATGTGGAGGGACGCGGAATCCGCGTAGCAGCCCTTGCAGCTAAGGTTGCAGCCCTTGGTCGGACTGATCAGAAGAATTTCGGGGGGCCTGACGCCGTGCGTCTTGATGAATTCCTCGCGGATGCTCGGGTGACCCTTCTTCAACATCGTGTCATGACCGAAATTCTTGAGGATTCTCCGGATGGATGCGTTGCTGAGCCTGTTTTCGGCCAGGGCCCGCTCGACCGTTCTCAGGATTGTGACGCCGGTCTGCATCCGGTCCTCAACAACGCGCGGCGGCTTACGGCCGCTTCGGGCGTGATCACCGCTGCTTGCTTTGACGTGTTTTTCGACGAGGCGGGCCAGGGGCTTGCGGATAAGGCCGATTCGAGTGAGCCGAGGCCCCGCCCAAGCCAAAACGTCCAAAACGACGAGGCTCAGGAACCGGACGATTCGACCCCCCAAGGTCGGATGAATCACAGCCTTGGCGTCGGCGGAGATCTGCCCGGCAAGCTCCTCGACGTTACACGGTCCTTTCATGCTGCCCCCCACTCACATGCGCCGCTGGAATCCCACTTGACCCATTTCAAGGATATCATACGAGGCCAGAAATGCCAAACAGCAAGGCGAAGCGGGGAAAGAGAAACCAGGGGGAAACGGTGCTTGCGAATTTTCAGGAATAGGCTTCGGGCGGGGCGGCGGAGTTCAGATGCGGCCGCGAAGGAAACCGGCGAAAAGGAAAAGGTTGAGGGCAACGACGACCGCCGCTACGACCCACAGGACGGCCCTGAGACGCGGCGTATTGGCGTGCTTTCCCATGACGCGCGGCGAGGAGGTCAGCAGGATCTGACTGACAATGGTAAACGGGAGTTGGATGCTCAAAACCATCTGCGACAGAATAAGGGCCTTGAAGGGGTTTTTGACCAGGAATACCGCGGCGGTGGCCGCGACGAGCGTCAGGGCCGTGCCCAGCTTGGAGTGAAGATCGCGGATGTCGTATTCCTCTCCGAAAAACGCGGCGAAGACCGTGCTCCCGGCGAGCCCTGCCGTGACGGACGACGACAGGCCCGAGAGCAGAAGCGCCAGCGCGAAGACGAGCGCCGCGATCGAGCCGGCAAGGGGCCCGAGCATGTTGTGAGCCTGCTCGATCTCCGTCACCGGCGCCTTCCCGAAGAATGTCGCCGCCGCGACGATGATCATGGCGCTGTTGATCGCCCAGCCGAGGATCATGGAAAAGAGCGTATCCGCGAACTCGAACTTGAGCTGGCGGCCGATGACCTTCTCGTTTTCGAGATTCCAGCGCCGGCTCTGGATGATCTCCGAATGCAGAAAGAGATTGTGGGGCATGACGACGGCGCCGAGGATGCTCATGATGATGAGCATGGACCCGGACGGGAACACGGGCCGGATCCAACCGACGGCGACCTGTCCCCAAGGCACGTGGACAAGATGGAGCTCGTAGAGGAACGCGATCCCGATGAGCGAGACGAAGGCGACAATCCATCGTTCGAGTTTCGGGTAGGAATTCGTGAACAACATCGTGATGACGACCGCTGCCGCCAGGGATGCTCCGGCCTGGAGGGGCAGGCCGGGAAAGAGCATGCGCAGCCCGATCGCCGCGCCAAGGATCTCGGCCAGTGCCGTCGAAATCGAGGCGCCGATCGCGGTCCCCAGGACAAGCTTGGAGGCCGCGGGCGGGAAGTGCCGGTTGATCGCCTCCGAGAGGCAGAGGCCGGTCGCGATGCCGAGGTGCGCCACGTTGTGCTGGAGCACGATGAGCATGAGGGTCGAGAGCGTGATCACCCAAAGAAGTGCGTAGCCGAACGACGCCCCCGCAGCAATATTCGAGGCCCAATTTCCCGGGTCGATAAACCCCACGGTGACCAGGAGTCCGGGCCCGATATAGCGGAAAAAAGCCAGGGTGTCCCGCCTTTGGGCATGGGCTTTGAGCCGGTCGAGGAAAGCCATTGGGGTCTATTGTAGCAAAACTGCGCGGGCGGACGCCATGACCCAATGTTGTGAGCGCGGCGGTGAGCTGATTCTCAGCCTTGGACTCCGGTCCATGCCCGCTCAGCCTTTCCACGCCTTCCTCCGGGAAACACCCCTGCGGCAGGGAGCGGAGCCTCCGGAGCGACCAACACCAGTGAGGCGGAGTGACTCGAAGCCTCACTGGTGGGAAATATCTTAGGTGAGTCCTGGACTTCTCTTCCGGTCCAGAGGGGACTTGTTCCGCGGCCTGGGCTTGTGAATTTCCGGCGTTTCTGGTATCTATTCGACTAAAGAGTCAACGATGGAGCCAGCATTCATACCTTTTATAAAGGAGTCCTCATAATGAAAAGAGCTTTATCCATGCTCCTCGTCCTGGCGGTTTGCGCCGGGATATCCTTCGCCCAAGCCAACCATCAGGGCGGCAATACGGGCCTCGGACTGATCTTCGGCGAGCCGAGCGGCGTGAGCCTGAAGGTTTGGACGAGCCGCACCATCGCCTTCGACGCTGCAGCGGCCTGGTCCTTTGTCGACGGCGGTTCCTTCCAGATCCATGGAGACCTTCTCTTCCACAGCTTCGACCTCTTCAACGTCGAGAAAGGCAAGATGGCCCTCTACTACGGCTTCGGCGCGCGCCTCAAAACGAAATCAGACACCGATGCCAAGTTCAGCTTCCGTGTCCCGCTGGGCATCAGCTACGAATTCGATGGGGCGCCGATCGAGCTGTTCTTCGAAATCGCTCCGATGCTCGATATCGTGCCTAAGACCGAGGCCTCGTTCGGCGGCGGCATGGGCTTCCGCTATTACTTCTAGGGTGGGCAGAACACGCGATTCCTTCGCACAATCCAATCGCCTCCTGAAATGGGTCGAGCATCCCGCGATGGCCTGGCTCAAACGTGGAGGTCCGTCGGGCGTTTTATTTTATGCGCGACGGCGGCGCTGAGCCTGTCCCTTTCGCTTTCGATCAGCCTAGCCCTGCCCGCAGGCGCTGCGCCGTCCCCGGCCGCGAGAAACATCAAGCCTGCGATACTTGTTTCCCCACGCGTCGTAAAGCCCGGTGGTCCGTTCTGGATTCTCGCGGCTTTTGAAACGGGATTCCGGGATGTCCGGATTGCGGTCACAAGCCCCGTCGGTTCGCTCAAACCGCTCCAGACGAAAAGGGGAGGAGGACCTCCCTTCTGGCAGGCCGAGCAATTCGAGGCCGCCGGTTCCGGCCGCTTGACTGTCAGCATCAAGGCCGATCGTCAAAGCCCTGAGACCTTCGACCTTGAAATTACGCCCGACGGGAAGCCCGCAAAAACGATCCATTCCGTGTGGGAGAGCGAAAAGGGCTGGTCGAGAGCCGAGGAGAACCTTTATTCGGCCTGGCTCGACGCCCTGTTCCTGGACTCAGACGAAAGGGCTTCCTGGCCTGCCCTCGACGAAGTCACGCGCGACGCGCATCGGAACATCCTTTTCAACCGCCTCGGGCTCGGCGAGGACGGCAGCGACGGAAAACCTCGCATCGAGATGACCCCCGATTGCGCCGACAACCCGTTTTTCCTGCGCGCCTATTTTGCCTGGAAGCTCGGGCTTCCTTTCGGCTTTCACGAAACGAGCTGGGGAAGTGTAGCCGTCCCGCCGCGCAGCGAGCGCTGGTGGAATAACGACATTTTATCCGGCGCGGGCGATCCCCTGCAGTCGTTCGCTCGCATGCTCCCCATGGTGAAGAATGTGGTCCACGCCGGTAATGGCCGGACCGCGTTCAAGACCGATGAATCGGACTATTATCCGCTGCCTCTCACGCGAGACGACCTGCGGCCGGGGTCCGTCTTCGCCGACCCCTACGGCCATACCCTGACCATCGTGCGATGGGAGCCGCAGATGGGCAAGCGCCCGGGGCAGCTCCTGGCCGTCGATGCCCAGCCCGACGGCACCATCGGCATCAAGCGTTTCTGGCGCGGCAATTTCCTGTTCGTCACGGACGGGGTCGTCGGAGAGCCCGGCTTCAAGGCTTTCCGCCCGATTATCCTGGCCGACGGACGGCCCCGCTTGCTGACAAACGAGGAGATCAGTCACAGCCCCGACTACGGTAATTTTTCTCTCCAGCAGCGCAACATGCCGCCCGCCGCCTTCTATAAAACCATGGCCGGGTTGATCAACCCCGATCCGCTCGATGCGGAAACAGCCCTGCGCGACCTCGTCCAGGCGCTTCACGAGCAGCTCATCGTCAGGCTGGAATCCGTCTCGAACGGCGTCGCCTACATGGCAGCCCATCCCGGCACGGTCATCCCCATGCCATACGGCGGCTCGGAGGTTTTTCAGACGACGGGGCCATGGGAGGATTTCTCGACGCCCAACAGGGACCTTCGGCTCCTGATCGCCATCGACACGCTTCTCGAATTTCCGGACGAGGTGGCCGCCCATCCCGAAACGTATCAGGTGTCGGGCAGGACATCGCCGGCCGCCGTCAAGGCCGGGCTGCTGTCGCTCGAGATGACGCTTGCCCGCGAGACGACCATCACTTACACCCGCTCCGACGGCAAGCCCCAGGTGCTGACGATGGAAGATATTTTTAAAAGGAAAGAAGCGCTCGAGATGGCCTATAACCCCAACGACGGACCTGAAATCAGATGGGGCGCCCCGGCGGGGAGCGAGGAGCTGGCCGCGTGCCGCCGCCGCGCGCCGGCCTATGAGGTCGAACGGATGAAGGCCATGCGCCTCTGGTTCCAGAAGCGCCTGCACCCGCCGACATGACCGACGGCCTTTGACATCCGTGTCGCAACGTGGTAGATTTTTCTCAACCGAAGGGACATACGATGATTTCTCTTGACGGGGGAATTCCATGAATCGAACCATCCCATTCACTCTGAACGGACAGCCGGTGAGCGTGTTGGTCGACGAGGACCGCATGCTCCTTTGGGTCCTGAGGACCGAACTCGATCTCACGGGGCCCAAGTTCGGCTGCGGCGAAGGGTATTGCGGCGCCTGCACGGTCGTCATCAACGGTGAGGCCGTCCGCTCCTGCCAGACGCCGGTCAAGACGGTCGAAGGCAAGAGCGTCATGACGATCGAGGGGCTGGCGCAGAACGGACGCCTCCATCCTCTGCAGGAGGCGTTCATGAAACACGACGCCCTTCAGTGCGGCTATTGCACGCCGGGAATGATCATGACCGCCTACAGCCTCCTGCAGAAGAACCCGCGCGCGGGCCGGAAGGAAATCCTGGACGCACTCGAAGGGAACCTCTGCCGCTGCGGAGCTCACAACCGCATCGTGCCGGCGGTTCAGGACGCGGCCGCGGCCATGCAAGGAGGAGGGAGCCATGAAAAGAAGTGACCTCGACGAATATTGGGATACGAACGACCTCAGCCGGCGTGATTTTCTCAAGCTCCTGGGCCTAAGCGGGGGCATTCTTGTCGCCGTTTCTTTCGGCGAATCGTCGCTCCTGCAGGAACAGGCGCGTCGCGGCGGCGTCACCTATCCCGAGGATTTTAACGCCTATCTTCTTGTCAACCCCAACGGCCGGGTGACCGTTTACTCGGGCAAGATCGAGATGGGGCAGGGCGTCGTCACTTCCCTGGCCCAGATGGCCGCCGATGAGCTTGGCGTCACTCTCGATTCTGTGGACGTGGTTCTGGGTGACACCGACCTCTGTCCTTGGGACATGGGAACGTTCGGCTCAATGACGACACGTTTCTTCGGACCGGCGCTGCGGGCGGCCGCGGCGGAAGCGCGGGGGGTTTTGCTCGAACTGGCCGCGGACAAGCTCAAGGTCCCCAAGGAAGGGCTCACCGCAAAGGACGGCGTGATCTTCGTGACGAGCAATCCCTCGGCCAAGGCCACGTATGCCGAGCTGGCCGGGGGGAAGAAGATCCAGCGCCATCTCGTCCAGAAGGCGGCGCTGACACCCGTCGCCGAATGGAACGTCATGGGCAAGCCGGAGTTGCGGCGCGATTCGCGGTTGAAGGTCACGGGCGACGCCGATTTCGCGGGCGATATCCGCATCTCCGGGATGCTCTATGCCAGAGTCCTCAGGCCGCCGGCCCATGGCGCCAAGCTGAAAACGCTGGACACGGCGGGCGCGTCGAGTATCGAGGGGGTCCAGGTCATCCACGACGGCGAGCTTGTCGCCGCGCTCCACGGCGATCCCGATGTCGCGGAGAAGGCCTTGGCCTTGATCAAGGCCGAGTATGACGTTCCCGACTCAAATGTCAACGATACCAATATCTTCGACCATCTCGTCCAGTCCGCGCCGCAGCCGCACACTGCCGCCGAAGGCGGGGACCTCAAGCAGGGAGAGGCGCTGTCGAAGATATCCTTCGACGAGACCTATCTCAACAGCTATGTCGCCCACGCCGCCATGGAGCCGCACACCGCTCTCGTCGACGTCAAAGGGGACAGGGCCATGGTTTGGCCGTCGTCCCAAACCCCGTTCCGGGCCAAAGAGGAGGTCGCCAAGGTCCTCGGCATCCCGCCGGACAATGTCCGTGTCATCAGCCCGTTCGTGGGCGGCGGCTTCGGCGGCAAGTCCTTCAACCTCCAGGTGACGCAGGCGGCCCGGCTGTCGAAGCTTGCCGGGAAGCCCGTACAAGTGATGTGGACGCGGGCCGACGAGTTCTTCAACGACACCTTCCGTCCGGCCGCCGTCATGAAGATAAAGTCGGGCATCGACGCCGCCGGGAAGATCGTCCTCTGGGATTACGCGGTCTACTTCGCCGGAGAGCGGAGCGCCGCCCAATTCTATAACATCCCCAACCATAGGACGATTTCCTATGGAGATTGGGGAGGCGGTGGAGGAGGCGGGACGAGCGCCCATCCTTTCGGGGTTGGCCCCTGGCGCGCCCCAGGCTCGAACTCGAACACCTTCGCCCGCGAGTGTCAGATCGATATCATGGCCGCGACGGCCAAGGTGGACCCGCTGGAGTTCCGGCTGAACAACCTGGCTGACGACAGGATGAAGAATGTCCTCAGGGCGGCGGCCGACAAATTCGGCTGGAAGCCGGCCGTGTCACCGAGCGGCCGCGGTTTCGGCCTCGTCTGTGCCGACTACAGCGGAACCTACGTTGCGACCATCGCCGAAGTCGCCGTGGACAAGGGCACGGGCAAAGTCCAGGTCAAGCGCGTCGTATGCGCCCAAGACTTGGGCCAGTGCATCAACCCCGAAGGAACGACGATCCAGATGGAAGGCTGCATCACGATGGGGCTCGGCTACTGCCTGACCGAAGAAGTCCATTTCAAGGGCGGCGCGGTCCTGGACCAGAACTTCGATACCTACGAGCTGCCGCGCTACTCATGGCTTCCGAAGATCGAGACCGTCATCGTCAAAAACGACAAGCTGCCGCCCTCCGGCTGCGGCGAGCCCGCCATCATCAATATGGGCGCGGTTGTGGCCAACGCCATTTACGATGCGACCGGCGCCCGGCTTTACCAGCTGCCGATGACCAAGGCGCGCGTGAAGGCGGCGATCGACAAACTCGGCAAAAAATAGCGGGCTCCGGAAGAGGATATCCTAGGCCCCGGGCTGCAACCCGTCGGCTATTCCGCGCTCACCTCTCGGTCTGAAAGATTCGATCTCAACGAAGACGGTCCGTGAGGCGTATTCATTTATTAGCTCGTGGGAATAATCGACGGTCGAAACCGTCTAAGAATCAAGATCGGAGCGTGGTACGTCACCTGCGAATTATTGACATTTTGGTCCGGAAGTTGCATGCTCTGGGAATATTGGGAACTCGATGGTTCGTCTTTTTGTTCGCGATGGAATAGCACCATAGTTTTCTGCCTTTAGTTGGAGGTGGGAATGCGCATACCTAAACCCGTGCTGGGAGGGTTCCTGATCATTTTATTGCTTGCCGCCGGAGCGTACTTTCTTGTCTTCAATAAGGCCCCGGCCGCGCCCGGGAATCAGGGGGCCGGCGCCTCCGCCGACACCGGACAAAGCGCTTCTCAAGCGCCCGGCCAGAAGCCTGCGGCCGCGCCGCTTCCCGTCAAGGCCGCTAAGGCGACGAGAGGCGACCTCATCATCACTCTGAAATCCCCCGGCGAAGCCTACACGCGGGAGCAGGTCACGCTGAAGGCCGAAGTCAGCGGCGTCGTAAAAAACCTTTACGCTGCCGAGGGCCGTCACGTTAAAGCGGGCGACCTGCTCGTCGAGCTCGACGACCGCGTCTACCAGTTGGCGCTCGAGAGCAGGCAGGCCACGCGCCTGAAGGACCTTTCGGATCTCTTCCTGGAAAAGCAGTTTGCCGCAGCGAACGAGCAGACTCCGGCCGCCGCCGTCGAGAGGCTCAACAAAGCCGAAGCCGAATTCAATAAGACGACATCGGACTTCCAAAAAGGCCTCGTTTCCCAAAGCGCCTACGAAGCGTCCCAAAAGAACTATGAACTTGCTTTGATCGACGCCGGCCGGAAAAAGGAAGAGATCATGGCCACAACCAAGGGGCTGACCCAGGCTGAAATCGACGTCAAGGTCGCCCAGATGGAGCTCGAGAAGACACGAATCCGCGCCCCGTTCGCGGGCATTCTGACCGAACTCAAGATTTCCCCTCACGAACGCCTCGACGCCGGCCGCGAGCTTTGTACGCTTGTCAACATCAACCGGATCTGGGTCAAGGCAAGAATCCTCGAAAGCGAGATCGGCAAAATCAAAACCGGCCGCGAAGTGGACCTCCGCTTCAGCGCTTATCCGGGCAAGGTCTTCAAGGGGACCGTCGAAGCCGTCAGCCCAATCGTCAACGCCGATGACAAGACCTGCGCCGTCCACATCTCCCTCGGCAACCCGACCGAAGAGATAAAGCCCGGCATGCACGCCGAGGTCGAAATCGCCGCCGAAATCTACAAGGGCCGGCTCCTCGTGCCGCAGGAGGCGATCCTCGTGCGGGGCGGCCGCAAACTTGTTTTCGTGGTCGAGAACGGCCTGGCGAAATGGCGCTACGTCAAAATCGGGCTCGAAAACGAGAACTTCGCGGAGATTCTCCCCGGCGAGCGGCCCGAAGAGACGGTGAACGAGGGCGACCTCGTCATCACCGAAGGGCACTTCACCCTGGCTCACGACGCCAGCGTCACGATCAAGGAATAGCGCTGCGGGACATGGGCTCGCCACGATCGGAGACAGCCATGCGATACACCCCCAAGGTTTTATGCGTCGTTTCTCTGCTTTTGATTTCGACCCTGACCATCCTGCCGTCGCAGGAGGCCAAGACCGAAAAGCCCGCCCTCAGCCTGAAAGAGTGTATGGCCCAGGCGCTCGCCAACAATCTTTCGCTGTCCGTCGAAGCTTTCAACCCGGGCATCCAGGACGCCGCGGTCGGCTTGACCAAGGAGCAATTCCTGCCCCAGCTCGAAGCGGGGTACAACAGACAAAGCGAAACGTCCCTCGGAGTCTGGGGCCTGCAGGGGACGAGCTTTCCGTACACACTTAACCAGAACAACTTCACCCTGACCCAAAAAATGGTGACGGGAACCTCCGCCCAATTGTGGGTTTACAATAACGGCTCGACCTCGGGCCAAAAATACGTGGAAATCAACCCGCAGTACTATACCTACATCCAGCTCTCCATCACCCAGCCGCTGCTCAAGGGCTTCGGCCCTAAAGTCAATCGGGCGCCGACCTATCAGGCCGAACGCCAAAAGGAAATCGCCACGAGCATGCTCAAGGCCAAGGTCCTTGAGACACTTTATGAGACCGAACAAGCATACTGGAACCTCTATAACGACCTGGAGAATCTGAAGGTCCAGGAGTCCTCGCTCGAGCAGAGCCGGGAAGTTCTCAAGCGGGCCAGGGAAGGCGAGCGGATCGGCAATCAATCGGCGATCGATGTCCTGAACTCTGAAACGGCGGTCGCCGGCTGGGACGACGGCCTCGTCTCGGCGAGGCTGCAGGTGGAGCAAAGCGAATCCGCCCTCAGAAAAATCTTGGACCTGCCGCCCGCCGCCCTCGGCTCGACCGAGCGGCTCGGCCTGGCGGACAAGCCGGCCGTTGAAAAGATCCAGGTCACTTATGATCAGGCGCTTGCGGCCGCCCTTGTCCACAACCCGGATATCATCCAGGCCGAGAAGCTCATCGCCATCAGTACGAGCCAAGTCAGCTTCGAAAAGAACCAGTTGCTGCCGGAGCTTGACCTGTCGCTCAGCGGGTGGAGCCCGGGGCAGTCCGGCGTCAAATTTCTCTACCAAGACGACAATCCGCTCACGGGGACGATCATTGGAAAGGTCGTCGGCAGCCGCTGGGATGCGTTCAAGCAGGCCCTGAAACTCACGTACAAGAGCTGGTCGGCCGGCCTCAATTTGACGATTCCCATGGCCGACATCTTTTCGCGGGCCGCCCTCACCCAGGCCAAGCTGCAAAAGGAACAAAGCGCGGCGTCGCTCGAAACCCAGAAGCAGGCCGTCGGCTTTGAAATCGCGGACACGCTAAAGCAGCTTCATAACGCTGAACTGAGGATCCAGTCGTCCGCGGCGAACAGGGCGCTCCAGGAAAAGCGCCTGGCCGCCGAGATCCAGCGCTACCAGCTCGGCCTCGTCGGCAGTCAGTGGGTCTTCGAATACCAACGGCAGCTGGCTACGGCGAGGTCGAACGAGGTCCAGGCCCTGACGGCCTACAGGATCGCCGCCGCCCGCCTCGAGCAGATCATGGGAACGACCCTCGACACCAAAGGCCTGAAGTTCAGGGATTATGAGTTCCAGTAGGGGACAGGGGGGACCATGAAAATCGTGCGCCTCTCGATCGACAGGCCGGTCACCACCCTGATGTTTTATGTGGCGGTCGTCCTTCTCGGCTTCATTTCCCTGCGGCAGTTGAGCGTCGACCTGCTCCCCAACATCAGCTACCCGCGACTTTCGGTCATGACCCAATATCCGGGCGTTGCGCCGGAGGAAATCGAGACGCTTATCTCCGCGCCGCTCGAGGCGGCGGTCAGCCGTGTCCCGGGACTGCGGCGGGTGGAATCGATCTCCAAAGAAGGCGTCTCCTTCATGACCCTCGAGTTCGCCTGGGGGACGGACATGGACTTCACCATGCTCCACACCCGGGAGGCCCTCGACAACGCGCGCGGCCGGCTGCCGGAGGGAGCCGACAATCCGACTATCATCCCCATGGACCCGGCCAGCAAGCCGATCATCGTTCTGGCCCTCTCCGGATCGGCCAACCTTCTCGACCTCAAGGAATTCGCCGAGGAGCTCGTCAAGCCGCGCCTCGAACAGATCCAGGGGATCGGCTCGGCCGAAATCACGGGCGGCGTCGAGCGTGAGATCCAGGTCGAGGTCAACCCCCGGCTGCTGGCCCTCTACGGCCTCACCATCAACGATGTGGCCGGCCGGATCGACGCCTTCAACAGGAACCTTCAGGGCGGGACGATCCGCAAGGGAATGTTCAAGTACGCCATCCGCGTCGTCGGAGAATACGAGTCGCTCAAGGAGATCAGCGACATCAACATCCAGACGACCAAGGCCAAAGGCATCATCCGTCTCAAGGACGTCGCCCAGGTCAAGGACGCCCTTAAAGAACGACAGGGCATGACCCGGCTTGACCGGCGCGACAGTATCGGCATCCTCGTCCGCAAGGAGGCTTCGGCCAACACCGTCAAGGTCACGAAATCGGCCAAGCAGGTCATCGGCCAGATCAAGAAGGAAAATCCCGGCGTCGATATCTTCGTCGTTTCCGAGCAGGCGGGATACATCGAATCCGTCATCAAGGCGCTCACCGATGAGATCATCCAGGGCACCATCCTCGTCTTTCTTGTCGTCCTTATCTTCCTCCAGGAATGGAAGACTCCGATCATCATCAACCTGGTCCTGCCGATCTCGATCATCGCCACGTTCAACCTGATGTATTTCGGCAGCCTCACCCTGAACATCATGTCGCTCGGCGGTCTGGCCTTGGGGGTGGGCATGCTCGACGACTGCGCGGACGTCGTTTCGGAAAACATCTTTCGCCACCGAAGCCTGGGGAAAAAGGCATCCGAAGCGGCCTATATCGGGGCCAAGGAGGTCGGCGGGGCGGTGATGGCGACCGCGCTGACCACGGTCGTCGTCTTTCTGCCGATCATCTATGTGCATGGCGTCGCGGGCCCGCTTTTCAAGGATGCCGCGCTGACCGTGAGTTTCTCGCTCCTGGCTTCGCTCCTGGCCTCCCTGACACTCCTCCCGATGCTTCAGGCGAGGACGTTCAAGATCGGGGCGGCGAAGCCGGCCGAGGGATTCGTCCCTTCTCCAAAGCCTGGTCCGGCCAGCGGCCCCGGAAGCGGCGAAAAGAGAGCCGTTCGGATTCTGCTCCTTCCTTGGGAAGGGCTGCGCTGGCTGCTGGCCAAGATTTTACGGGGTGTTTATCTTCTCTTCGATTTCATCGCCAGCTTCGTGACGCAGTTCTTTGCCTTTGTGTTCAAGCTGCTGGCCTTCCCGTTCAAGCCCTTTTTCGCGATGATCTTCAAAGCGTTCAACAGCGTTTACCTCCCGTTCCGTGTCCGCTACCAAGGCTGGCTGGTTTGGAGTCTCGACCACAAGGGAAAAATCGGCATCGGCACGCTCATCTTTTTCGGCGTCACGTTCCTCATGGGGGGCCTGCTGCCCCGGGAGCAGATGCCGCCGATCAAAGCCATGTCCTTCGAGCTGCAGCTCCGGACGCCTGTGGACTATTCCCTCGAGCAGACGTCGGATGTCGTTTCGTCGATCGAGCAACTCCTGCAATCGCTGCGCGCTGTGAAGGTCACGTTCTCCCAAATCGGCATCGTCAGCGGCATGGAGGGCCTGAACGTCGGTTCGTCCCTCAATTCGGCCCGGATCTTCATCGGCGTCGCGAGCCCGTCGGACCTTGAGCCGACGCTCGAGAGCCTCAGGCGGCGCCTCGCCTCATCCCCCGACGTCGGCTACACCGTCGCTCGTGAAGAATCGGCCCTGGCGGAATTCCTGACCTTCTCTTCCGGCGCCGTCAGCCTCAAGATCCAGGGCAACGACCTGAATAAGCTGAAGGAGCTCTCCGCGGACCTGGCGGGCCGGCTGAAAAATATCCCGGGCATCGTGGATGTCGGCACCAATATCGGGGAGGGGAAGCCCGAGTTCCGCATCAAGATCAGGAAGGACGCTTTGGAAAAGTATCCGGGGCTCTCGCCGGACGATATCTCCCGTTTCCTGGTCGGCGCCGTCCGCGGCCAGGTGGCCACCCAGTTCAACGAACTCGAGAAGAAATATGACGTCCTGGTCCGGCAGGACGAAGCGTCCCGGGCCGATATCGAGTCGCTCCTCGACGGCCAGCTGCCGCGCCAGGGAGCGCTTATTCCCCTGCGAGACCTTGTAACTTACGAAACGGCCAGGGGGCCGCAGGAAATCCGCCGCGAGAACCAGCAGCGGGAGATCATCGTCTCGGCCAACCTCCACGAGGCGAAGATCAGCCAGGTCGTCCCGGCCATCAACCGCGCCGTCAAAGCCATGCAGCTTCCCGAAAGCTATCACATCACGTTCGGCGGCGAGCAGGAGGAGATGAATAAATCATTCAAGAGCCTGATCCTGGCGCTCCTGCTGGCGGCCGTCCTGACCTACATGATCATGGCCGCCCAGTTCGAGTCGCTGCTCCATCCCTTTCTCGTCATGCTGACCCTGCCCATGGGCGCCGCCGGAGCGTTCGTATCGCTTTTCCTGTGCCGCCAAAGCCTCAACGTCATGTCCATCATCGGCATGGTCGTCCTCGTCGGACTGGTCGTCGATGACGCCATCGTCGAAGTCGATTTCATCAACCAGCTCCGCCGGGGCGGGAAGTCCCTCCGCGATTCCGTGGTCGAAGGCTGCATGACCCGTATGAGGGCCATCCTGATGGCGTCGCTGGATACGGTCTTTGGGCTCATCCCCATGGCCCTCGGCCTGGAGCGGGGCTCGGAGCTCCTCAAGCCGCTGGGCATCGTCGTCGCGGGAGGGCTGCTGTTCTCCACGTTGCTGACGCTCATCCTCATCCCGGTCGTCTACGAGGCCGTGGAACAGAGAAAGGAAGGCCGGCCGGTCACATGCTGAAGTTCTTCGTCGACAAGCCGGTGGCGACGGCGATGCTCTACTTCGCCCTGCTTGTCCTGGGCGTTTTTTCCTTTCTGAATACGCCGCTTGAGCTCGAGCCAAAAGAAAACTATCCGCAGGTCAGCGTCAATACCGCCTGGGCCGGAGTTCCCCCCGAGATCATCCAGACGAAGATCACGGCGCCTCTCGAAGAAGCGCTGGCGACTGTCAAAGGCGTCCAGAAGATGACGTCCTCGTCCTCGATCGGGACATCGCAAATCACACTCGAGTTCGACCAGAAAACCGACATGGAGTTCGCGACGCTGGCCATGCGCGAGGAAATCGCCAAGGTCAGGCGGAATCTTCCGTATCGGGTTCGGCCGATCGTGGAGCCTTATGTGCCGGAGGATTTCCGGGTGCGGCCTTTCCTGGAGTACACGATCTCCGGGAACTACTCGCTCCAGAAACTCCGCGAGCTCGTCAAGGACAAACTCGAGTTCGGGATCGGTTCGGTCAGGGGTGTTTCCAAAGTCGACGTGGGAGGCGGCTCGGACCCCGAGATTCTGGTCAGCCTCGACAGTGCGAAACTCAAAGCCTATAACATCCAGCCCTACACGGTCACCATGGCCATCCAGAACCGTCTCATCACGCATCCCGCCGGCAGGCTTAAGAAAGGCAATCAGGAGTATCTTTTCAAAATCGCCGATGCCGTGACCGGGCTCCGGGAGCTCGGAGAGACTTTGGTTGCTTCAACCGGCAAGAATGCGATCCTGCTGAAAGATGTGGCCACGATCGTTCCGACCTACGGCGATATTCTGTACATCCACCGGATCAACGGCCAATCCACGATCAGCCTGACGGTCACCAAGGAGAAAGGGACGAACACGCTCAAGGTGGCCGGCGAGGTCAAACGGAGGCTGGAAGACATCCGCCGGACGCTGCCGTCCGACCTGACGTTCAAGACGGTGAATGATGAGAGCGGGCAGATTCAGACGAACCTGGCCGACCTCTATCGCCTGGTCGGATTCATCACGGTCATCGTCTTCGTGATGATTTTCGTCGTGTTGAGGAAGATCCGGCCGTCGCTTCTGATCCTGTCTTCGATCGCCTTCAGCGCCGTCATCACCTTCAACCTGATCTACATCTTCAAGATTTCGATGAATATGCTGACCCTGGGTGCCCTGGCGCTCGGGTTTGGCATGTTTGTCGACGACTCGATCGTCGTCTTTGAGAATATCCTCAGGCAGCGGGAGCGCGGCGTCCCACCCTTGGAAGCGGCGCTGCGCGGCCCGAAAGAGGTCTTCGTCGCCGTCGTGGCCTCAACCCTCACTGTCATCAGCGTTTTTGCCTGTTTTCCCTATTTTCAAGGCCGCCTGAAAATCTATTACCTGCCGCTGGCCTTCGTCATCTCTTCGGCGCTGGCGGCCTCGCTCCTGGTGTCGTTCACGTTGATCCCGGCGCTCAGCCCCAAGCTCCTCGAACGCCGGAAAAGCGCAGCGGGGGAGGCGGCCGGCCGGCGGTTCGAACGCTTTCTGACGGCGGTGCT
This sequence comes from Candidatus Aminicenantota bacterium, assembly GCA_963727095.1. Classification (GTDB taxonomy): domain Bacteria; phylum Acidobacteriota; class Aminicenantia; order Aminicenantales; family Saccharicenantaceae; genus CAVSEQ01. Next base: position 61,301 of record CAVSEQ010000003.1, read on the forward strand.
CAAGCACCCGGTGGAAGTCCTGCTCGTGGCCCTGGCGATTCTTTTCGGGAGCTACCGGTGGTTCCGATCGCAGGTCACGGTCGGCGAATGGTTCCGGTGGTACAGCCAGGAAATTCTCATGCTCAACATCGGGATGCCGGGCGGGACGGATATCGCGCAGACGGACGCCACCATCCGGAAATTCGAGGACAAGGTCCTTGAGCATCCTTATGCCAAGGAGATGAACACCTATGTCAACGCCGAAAACGCCACCATCCGGATCAACTTCCCACCCGAGATCGAGCGCTCGTACCAGCCTTATGCCCTCAAGGAAGAGCTGATCGGGCTGGCCACCCAATTCGCCGGTCTCGACATCTACGTCTATGGATTCGACCCGCAGGGGTATTCTTCGAGTATGGGAACGGGCACCTACTACAGCTCCCGGATCGAATTCTCCGGCTACAATTTGAGGAAACTCAAGGACATCACGTCGGCCCTCGAAAGGCAGCTGAAGAGAAACCCGCGCATCAAGGAGGTCCGCATCGTCTCCAGCCGGAACTGGTGGTACGGCGGCGAGTCCTCCGAAACCGTGCTCAAGATCAATAAAGATACCCTGGGCCGTTATGACATCGACCCGCCCTATCTTTATTCTCAACTCGCCGCGCTGCTCTATGGGAATTTCGGCACGCCGGTTCAGCTGTTCATGGAGGGAAAGGATATCGACGTATCGGTCAAGTTCCCCGAGTCCCACAGCCTGGACCTCGGCGGCCTCCAGAACACTCTCATCCGGACGCGCGGCGGCGAATACCTGCGGCTGGGCGAAATCTCCAGTGTCGAAGAACAGCCGATCGCCGGATCGATCGACCGGGAGAACCAGCAATTTCAGCAGACGGTGATGTGGGAATTCCGCGGCCCGAACAAGGCCGAGGAAAACTTCCGGAAGGCGGTTTTCGCCGGCCTGTCGCTGCCCCCCGGGTTTTCGGCCAGCATGGAGGAGACCTGGAACATGACCGAGAAGGAGAAAAAGGAGATCGCGGCGGCCATCGCGTTCTCGCTCATCATCATCTTTATGATCCTGGCCGCGCTCTACGAGTCCTTCATCCATCCCTTCTTCATCATGCTCGCCGTGCCGCTGGCCCTCATCGGCGTCTTCGTGGCCTTTGTCGTCGCCAAGTACCCGTTCGACTCGTCGGCCTATATCGGCGTCATTCTCATGGCCGGGATCGTGGTCAAGAACGCGATCCTGCTCGTCGACCACATCAACCTCAAACGCCGCCAGGGCCTTGAATTATGGGACGCCGTGATCCACGGCACGAGGGACCGCATCCGGCCGATCTTTATGACCACGAGCACGACGGTCTTCGGCATGCTCCCCCTGCTCCTGATGCATGGGCAGACCGGAGTCAAGCGGCAGATCTGGTCGACCCTGGCCCTCTCGACGCTCGGCGGCCTTGTCAGTTCAACGCTTTTGCTGCTTCTCGTCGTTCCGATCTGCTACTTCTACGGAGACAGGCTCAAAGGCTGGTTCGCCGGCAAGATCGCCGAAATCAGGGGCCGTGCCTGAACCCCGCAGCGACTTGGTCCGGTGGCGGTTCCTGGAAAACCTGAACTTGCTCCGCGCGCACGAGTCCATCCAGCCTCCTGGCCGCTCAAACTCTCCTCAGCCGGTTCAATCCCCTTCGCGGGATTCCACGGACGTGAGTCCGTGGAGGAATAGCGAATCCCCGCTTCGGGGACAGGCGCTCCAAAGCCTGCAGAAGCAGGATCCCACGGACGTAAGTCCGTGGAGCTTCAGTAATCGCGCGCAGGCCTTTAATTGAGGCCGATCTTCAGTGCCAGCGACCATTCAGCCGTGGCCGCCGGCTGGTACGAGTTTCCGTCCGGGTCGGGCTCCGTGAAGCCGTAATAGAGGACATTGAAAATGTTGTGGCCCGAGAGGAGCAGTTGCAGGGGCATCCCGCCGACCTGGAACTTGTACCCGATGCGGACATGGACGAGCGCGTAAGGATCGGTGCGTCCGTATCCGTTCGGGAGAATGACATTCGTCCCGTCGATGTACCAGGCGCTCACATATTCCAGCGCGGCCCCGACCATGAGGGCGTTGGTGAAGTGGTACTCGGCGTCGGCATAGAGCTGGTGCTGGGGAATGTCGGGCAGCCACGTCCCGCTGAACGTCTGACCCGTGAGGGTCGCGACGTTCTCATATTTGAAGTGGGAATAGGTGTAAGCCAGCCGCAGGGCCAGAGGGTCGATGGGGAACCAGGCCAGAGACATCTCGATGCCGTTTCGGTTCGTTGAGCCCACGTTGCCGTAGAATGTTTCGAGCGGCCGCCCGGTGATCCGGTAACGGCCGAAATCGTTATTGGTATCCAGGTGGAAAAGGGCCAAATCGTAGCTGACTGTCGGGCCGAGTGAACCTCGTGCCCCCAGCTCCTCGCCGCTCGAGGTCGCCGCGACGAGATGGGTATTGTAGCCGCCAAAACCATACGGATTGTTGACGAGTTCCTCGGTCCCGGGCGGCACGAACCCGGTGCCCCAGCTGGCGTAGAGTCCGAAGTCCGCGAGAGGATTCCACGTAACTCCCAACCGGCCCGTGGCTCTCTTGAAAGCGACCTTTCCGGAGAGATCGATCCCGCCGGCCTGGAGATGGTCAGCCAGCTTGTTGGTGATGTAGTCGTATCGCACACTTCCCGACACGCCCCAATACGGACCGAGTTCAACCCGGTCGAGGAGAAACACCCCAGAACCGGTCTGGGACAGCGTTTGGTTGTCCTGGACAATGGACCCTTCGATGCCGCCGGGGTTGTTGTCATGCTTCAACTCGTCGATACTCTGCCAGGCCACATCGACTCCGGCGCTTGCGTAATTCTTGAGCCAACCTTCTCCGGCCTTGTGGTTGAGCTGGAGCATAAAACCGGGAGCGTCCTGGTCGCGGTGAATGAACGAGGACGGGACGGCCTCCGTATATTTCGTGTGACGGTAGTAGGTCGTCACGGCCAGATCCAGGTTGGAGGTCAAGCCGATCGACGCCAGCACGCCGCCGGTCGCGCGCTGGGTCTTCTGATATTCGTTGAACGTGTTGGAGTCGGGGTTGGCGATGCGGCGCAGGACCTTGGGGTCGGCGCTGAACCAGGCCAGGTTGAGGCCTTCGGGGTTCTGGTTGAAGAAATCCGTGTAGCCGGCGATCGCCGTAATCTTCACAGTCGGACTGAGGGAGAAGGTGAACTTGCCGCGGGCGTTGTCGCCGTTGTACGCGGAATGGTCGCGATAGCCGTCGCCCGTGAGCATCGACCCGGTGATGTTATAGTTCATGACGCCCGTCGTGCCTCCCACCTCGCCCATGGCCTTTTTTAGGCCGAAGGCGCCGCGCACGAGGTCGGCGTCGGCGGAGATGGGATCGGGGCCGCCGTTACGGGTCAGGACGTTGATGATCCCGCCCGAGGAACTGCTCCCATAGAAAGCCCCGGCCGGCCCCCGGAGGATCTCGACCCGCCGGACCGTGGCCCAATCGATATCATAGAAGTCAGACACATAGCCGGAAGGATCGTTGAGCGGAATGCCGTCGACGAGCGCCTTGATGCCTCGGGTGCCGCGCTCGGTCAATATGCCTTCGCCTCGGATCGACAGGTGGACGCGCTCGCCGTCGGCCTGGTTATCGACCTTGACGCCGGGGACGAGCTTCATGGCCTCGTCGATGCCGATCGTGCGAGGCATCGTCTGAAGGACGGGGGTCTCGACGACCGTCGTCGCGGCGGGATTCTTCTTGAGAGGGATCTCGACGCGCGGCGCCGTGACGGTGATGTCGACGTTCTGTTTCGGTTGCGCCGCCTCTTTTTCCTTTTCTTTGGCCTGCTGACCGTCGGCTTTTGTTTCTTTAGCGGGGTCCTTTTTCGCGGTGGCGTCATCGCTGGCAGCCCGTGAAACCGAGCCGACCAGGAGGAAGCCCACGGCGAGAATGACTGCGAATTTTAGGAGTTTCGCTGATTTCATCGTTCGTCGCTCCTTTAGAATGCGGTCACGAAAATTAAGAAATAATTAAGAATTGATATACTAACGCAAACGGTCCGGCGTTGCAAAAGAAATTTCGTAACTGCGGGCCGCTCAAAATGTGATTTCTGGCAGTTCAGAAAGGCCACGAAGTCATCAAGTCCCGTTCACTCACGGGCATGGCGTTCAGGCTCCGTCTCTCCCGACGGCGGCGGTGGGTTTGTTGATGCCGTTGGGCGGCTTGCCAGGGACTGGGGATTCAGCTATAAAAGGACATCATACGGCTTACCCGCGCCCGTAGCTCAGCTGGATAGAGCGTCGGACTTCGAATCCGCAGGTCGCCAGTTCGAATCTGGCCGGGCGCGCTCTCTTTAATTCGCTGATAAACATTGACTTACAGGCTTTTCCTAAGGTTGCGCGGACCGGGATGTTCCCACAGAGCCCTCCCGACGTTCGGGTTGGGGAAAACAAAGGGACTATGCCCGTTCTGGCATCTGAGCTTGCGCAGTTCTTCGAGCAGGGGAGGGTTCGCTGGAATCGCCAGTCGTCTCCCATTTTTTGTTTTCTCAACGCAACCGGGGATCCTCTGATGCCGAAGATCCCGCGGTCGGATCAGAAGGCGATCCCGAGCGACAGTCCGGGCCAAACGAAAAAAGAGTCCTCGACAAACAAGAGATACACGCCGCCCCTGAATACGAACCCGCCGGAGGCCCGGTATTCGAACCCGGGCGAAATGTAGAAATAGACCGCGGACGCGGCGTCACTGAACGGTCCGGCATTGGCGCCCGCCGAAACCCAGGCGACCCCGCCCGAAAGATAAGGGGACGAATCCTTCTTGAGCATGTAGAGCCGGGCGCCGCCGGTGAGAAAAAACACTCCCACACTATCGTAGCTGGTGCCCCCGCCGATGTACGAGATCGCGGCGTCCAGGGCGAAATTGGGGCTGATGTTCCTCTGGTAGCCCATCGAGTAAACAAAGCATTTTCCGCCAAGCTCGATGGTAAAATCATTCGGCTTTGTACTCCTGACTTGGGCCGTCAGGGCGGCGGCCGCGAAAAAAAGCGTTGCAAACAATACTCCAAGAGACTTGCGTGACATTGGTTCCTCCTTTCCACTCCCAATATCGCCTTCATGGTGCGGAGAGTTGTCAAGAAAATGTCAAGAAGCTGTCAATTCTTCCCAAAGGCCCACTGCCGCCTTTTATGTTTCTTAACTTTAAACCGTAATTCCCACGGTTTTCAACCTATTCTGGAACACCGGCGGCGTATAGGGAGAAATCCTTCTGATGCGGGCACACCGGATCTACTGCCCGGAGGGGCTCCATCAGATCGATAAAGGACGCCCGGGAGAAGATCGAGAAGTGGCGAAAGATTAACCATGAGTTGCGGCCGCATAGCCCGGCTCAAGGACTTGACGCCACGGCAGTTCGTTGATAAATACAAGATCGGCATAAGAAGCCAAAAACTCCATTCTTGGTGGACCAGTTTTCGAGTGAGGCATCATGAGACCGAAAGATGCCGCCGTCTTTGGGATCGCCTGCGGGGTCCTGGCTCTGGCGGCGATCAGCGGTTGTCGCAGAGCGGACCGGCTCATGGGACACCGGTTCCTGACCCTGAATAGCGTCATCCGCGTCAACCAGATCGAGGTCACGAGAGACCGGAACGAGGGCGCTGACGAACGGGTGCTCCATACTCCGACACGGGTCATTGCCTTCAGAGAAGCGGTCGAGAAGGGATTCCCGGGAGCCAGGATCACTTGGGCCTTCAGCTGGCAGGCTTTGCACGACCAATCCCCTGACTATGTCAGGATCCGGGAGCTTATCGTGGGCTATCTTCGTCGTTACGGGGATGAAGTCACGTTTATCCCAGGCGGGTATTTCGCCAACGCCTACAATTCGACGGAACAGATCAACCGGGACCTGCACGACGCGCTGGCCAGGATTTCTGAGATCGTGGGGAAGAGTTATCGTCCGAAGAGCATCGTTGCCGGGTTCCTTTCGGCGAAGAACCTGAAGTATCTGGCCGAGGTCGAAGGCATCCACGTCTGCCAGGGGAATATCTGGAGCCAGTATGCCATCGATAATCAGGACGGCGACGGCTCGGTGAGCTACCCCTATTATCCCTCGATAGAGCACTTCTGCAAGCCGGCCCAGGGGATCGGAGACCGGATCGATTGCGTGAACCTCGACGGTTGGACCGTTGATTTCCTGGCCGCCCGGCGCGAGGGTTTCGCCGCGGGCTTCAACAGCCGGATGGGAGTCGGGCCGATCGAGACGCTGGGCGCCTTCGGTCCGGAGGTCGGTCTCGCACAGATGCTCCACACCACGGCCGTTCACTTCGACCGAGGCTTCGGCCTGAACGGCTTCGCCTGGGTCACGAATTGCTGGGAATTGAGCCTGCCGATCGACCTCTCGGGATTGACGAGGTGGCTCAGCGCCGTCCGCAGGCGCTGGCCCGACTCACGTGTGATCACGCAGGGGGAGTTCGGGCTGATTTGGCGTGACCACTACCGAACGAACGATTTCGACTATCGTTTCGAGGAGACCGGCTCCGGCATCGGCGGCTCCGACGCCGGCAAGAGAATCCGCTGGTTCATGAACAAAACTTTCAGGCTCGGCCTGTTGAGCGACCTCGAGAGGCCCGACGAGGAAATGGTCATCGATTTCACGCGCTATGATGTCAAGGCGGAAGAGCCGGTTTCGGGGACGAGCAGGAACTGGAGCCTGATGGGGGCGATCAACCAAAAGCGGACGCGGCCGCAGGACGCTCCGGTTGCGCTCAAAAGCCTCGGCCGGGACCTGAGAGCGCTTGTCGAGAGGAGATACCCGTTCCTGCTCGACCGGAGATAGGCCTCGGATCGCGAGTCCCCTTCTCCACGCAAACGGTCGCCAAAATATGACGAGGCCTTTTTCGTCATCGAGATTGACATTCCATTTTAGGACGATTATTATCGTCGGCGATGGCATGATGGGGACCGGTCATCACAATGCACGTGCTTTCCTCGGCGAGGAGAATCAACCCGCAAGGAGGAGTCCGCATGAAACACAGCCGTTATCACCGACCTTTCAGCGTCAGCCACTTTTTGCTGCTTGCCTCCGTGGCGATCCCGCTCATCGCCGCGTTGTCGGGAGAGGCCCAAGAGATGCGCAGCGTGGATCGGATGCGGGGAAGAACCATGCTCAAGGTCATCAAGAAGGACCTTCAGAAACACTTCTACGACTCGACGTTCCACGGCCTGGACCTCGAGGGACGCTTCCGGAAGGCCGAGCAGGACATCGAGCAGGCGACGTCGCTCGGTCATATGTTTGGCATCATCGCCCAGGCCGTGCTTGACCTGAATGACTCGCATACGCGCTTTGTGCCGCCCGGGCGGGTGGCAAAATTCGAGTACGGATGGCGAATGCGCGCGATCGGTGAGACTCCCTACATTCTCGCCGTAAAGCCCGGCAGCGATGCCGCGGCCAAGGGTCTCAAAGTGGGTGACGCGGTGCTCTCTGTCGATGGATTCCAGCTGACTCGACAAAACGCTCAGGTGTTCACATACCGTTACTTCCTGGTCCGGCCCGCGCCGGCGGTGAGCCTGGTCGTCCAAAGCCCCGGAGGCCCGCCTCGCGAACTCGAGGTGGAAACCCGCATCGATGTGGGAAAGCGAGTTATTGACTTGACGCAGGGAGAAGACATTTGGGATATCTTGCGCCGGGCGGAGAACTCTTCGGACGAACAACGCTTTGCCGAATCGGCGAGCAATAGCGTCTTCATCTGGAACGTTCCCTCGTTCACGGGCGACGAGGCGGATTTCAAAAGAATTGCCGGCCGGCTTCCCAAGTATAACTCGGTCGTCCTCGACTTGAGGGGAAACCCCGGAGGCTACGTCGAACGGCTCACCCTCCTGCTGGGCTACTTTTTCGACCATGACGTGACAATCGGCCAGCCTAGGGGCCGGGAAAAGAACGTGAAGGCGATCGTGGCCAAAACACAAGGCCAGAAGGCGTTCACGGGGAAGCTCGTCGTCATCGTCGATAGTGATTCGACCTCGGCCGCCGAGCTCTTTGCCCGAGTCATTCAGCTCGAAAAACGAGGCACGGTCATTGGTGATCATACGCCTGGAGCCGTGATGCAGGCCCGCTTTTACTCCAGAGAAATGGGTGGGGAGAATGTCGTTCTCTACGGAATTTCCATTTCTGAATCGGCCGTCATCATGGCGGACGGCGGGGATCTCGAGAAGGTAGGCGTGGCCCCTGATGTGAGTGCGCTGCCTAATGGAGAGGACCTCGCAGCCGGTCGCGACCCTGTGCTGACCCGTGCCGTCGCCCTCGCGGGCGGCCTGATTTCACCTGTTGAAGCCGGGAAGCTCTTCCCGTACAAATGGATGGACTGACGGAGCAAGAGGGGGCTTCCCAAATAATAAAGCATTCAAGAGTCCCGATTATATTGACCTCGCTGGCTATGCTGCCGAGGTCAGAGAAATGAGGTTGGCGTACGGGCTGCTGCAGGATCGCGACGTGTCGATTGATTTCCCTTGGCGGTCGGCGCTATACTCATTTTGTCTTCTGTCAGGCTTTGGAATCTGCACCTGGGTCGACAGAGAAAAGGGGAAATGCCGATGAAAACAGTCGTCAGACTGGCCATGGGCCTTTTCATTCTTATCCCTCTCGCGGGCCCGGCGGGCTCGTCACAAAAGGCGGAATGGGGGACCGCCGCGATCTCCGTTCGTTCCGCCCCGCGGCTCGAGGCGAATTTCGGCCGGATCCCGCTGTCCTTCATCTCGAATCAGGGACAGCTCGACCGGCGCGTGGATTATTACGTTATGGGGAAAGACCGGGGCATCTTTTTCACATCTGAGGGAATCACGATCTCCCTGCGCGGGGCTCAAGCCGGCAAAAAACCCGGCGCTCCCGGAGATGACAAAGGCGCGGCCCAAAAGTCATTCGCCTGCGTAAAAGATGAGGGCCGACGCTGGAATGTGGCCCTGGACTTCGTCGGTGCGAATCGCGGCGTCCATCCCGTGGGCGAAGCGAAAACGGACACGGTCTTTTCCTATTTCAAGGGCCGGCCGCAGGATTGGCGCGCGGGAATTCCGGCCTATTCGCGACTCGTCTATCGAAACCTCTGGCCTGGAGTCGACCTCGTTTATTCGGGGACGTCGGACCGGCTAAAGTACGAGTTCATCGTGGAACCCGGCGCCGACCCGTCAAAGATCCGCCTTTCTTATAGAGGCGTCACGAACGTTTCCGTCAACGCGCAGGGCAAACTCCAGGTCGAGACGCCGTTTGGCGGCTTTAGCGACGAAGCGCCCATCGCCTACCAGCTCAAAGGGGACGAAAAAACCGGCGTCGAAGCGTCCTTCCGCCTGAAGGAGTCCGCAAGAAAAGGAGCCGAGGCCCCGCTCGCCGCGGCGCCGGCATCCCGCTCCTTCACTTACGGCTTCGAGATCGGCGACTATGACCGCTCCCGGCCTCTCATCCTCGACCCCGCGACGGTTGTCTATTGCGGCTTCATCGGCGGCTCGGCCGACGACCGCGGGGCGGCCGTGGCCATCGATGCTTTGGGGAACGCCTACGTCACGGGCTGGACCGCATCCTACGATTTTCCCGTGACCGTCGGGCCCGACCTGACTTTTAAAAGCGTGGCCGGCGGAACAGATGCGTTCGTGGCCAAGGTGAACGCCGCGGGCACGGACCTGGTTTATTGCGGCTTTATCGGCGGGAGCAGAGACGATGTCGGCAGCGGGATCGCCGTCGACGCCTCCGGAAATGCTTATGTCACAGGCTGGACATACTCCCAGGACTTCCCGGCGGTCTTCGGTCCGGGCCTGAGCCCTCACGGCAATATCTCCCAATACAGCGATGCGTTCGTGACCAAGGTCAACGCCGCCGGCACGGGGCTGGCCTACAGCGGCTTCGTCGGCGGGTCACTCGACGATCGCGCCGAGGGGATTGCGGTCGATGCCTCGGGGAACGCCTATCTCGCCGGCTGGACCGAATCCACTGACTTCCCGGCGAAGACCGGCCCCCACCTGGTCACCAACGGGGGTCAGGACGCCTTCATCGCCAAGGTCAACGCCGCCGGCACAGGGTTCGTTTATGCCGGATATATCGGAGGCACGGCCGACGATGGGGCGACGGCCATCGCCATCGATGGTTCGGGGAACGCCTACGTCACAGGCTTCACAAATTCCTATCCCACGGAACATTTCCCGGTCACGGTCGGCCCCTTCCTGACCTACGGGGGATCCGAGGACGCCTTCGTGGCCAAGGTCAACGCGGCCGGCACGGGGCTCGCTTACTGCGGTTACATCGGGGGCACAGGTGTTGATATCGGCGCCGGGATCGCCGTCGATTCTGCGGGGAACGCTTATGTCGCCGGGACCTCGGGTTCCGGGCTGGGATTTCCCGCGACAGGCGGGCCCAGCCTCGTCCATCATGCCGGGAATGATGCCTTTGTCGCTGAGGTGGCGGCTTCGGGCACGGCCCTTGTCTACTGCGGTTTCATCGGCGGCTCCGGCGACGACCAGGGGACGGCGATCGCTGTGGATGCCTCGGGGATCGCCTATGTAGCCGGGTCGACCGATTCCTCGGCCGATTTCCCCGTCACGGGCGGGCCCTACCTCGTTCAAAGCGGCCTGAAGGACGCCTTTGTCGCCACCGTCAGCGCCTCCGGCGACAGCCTGATCTACTGCGGCTACCTCGGCGGCTCGCAGAACGACGAGGGGGAGGGGATTGCGGCGGACGGGGTGGGAAACGTCTTCGTCACGGGCTACACCCGTTCGAACGACTTTCCCGTGTCTGTCGGCCCGTTCCTGATCCCCGGCGCCGGCCCGGCCGCCATATCCGACGACGCGTTTATCGTGCGCCTTTCCGAAAACCTTCCGCCCGCGGCTCCGGCGAACCTCCACGCCACGACCGTGACGGCGACGGAGATCGATATCGTCTGGACCGACAAGTCGACCAACGAGGACGGCTTCAAGATAGAGCGCAAGACCGGCGCCACCGGGACTTGGTCCCAGATCGCCACCGTCGGCGCCAACGTCACGATCTACAAGGACATAAGCCCAACTGAAGGGACGACCTATGTCTACCGCGTTCGCGCCTACAACGCCGTCGGGAACTCGGGGTACTCGAACGAGGCCACCATCCTGACCCGCCCGGCCGCGCCCACGAACCTTGCGGCCACCGTCATTAACGAGAGGCAGATCAACCTCTTCTGGACCAACAACTCGGCCTCCGAATCCGGCTTCAGGATTGAGCGCACCTTGAATCCTAACGGCTCTTGGGCCGCGGTCGGAACCGTGGCGGCGAATGTCACGACCTTCGCGGACACGACCGTGCTGGAGAGCACGACATACTATTACCGCGTCCTGGCGTTCAATTCCGGCGGCGATTCGGACCCATCGAACGTGGTCAATGCGACGACGCCGGCCCTGACCGTACCGGTGGCGCCGTCCGGACTCCAGGCGACGGCCCTCTCTGCGAACCAGGTCCGACTGACGTGGGTGGACAATTCCTTCAACGAGGCCGGGTTCGAAATCGAGCGCAAGACGGGGGCCGGGGGTGCGTACGCCCAGGTCGGCACGGCCGGCGCCAACCTGACGACCGCTGTGGACAGCGGCCTCACGGAGAGCACGACCTATTATTATCGGGTCCGGGCTTACAACAACGCCGGCGACTCCGGATACTCGAACGAGGCCCCGGTCACGACCCCTGCGAATCTGCCGCAGCTGCGCCTCCCAATCGCGGACATCGCCTTCGGCAGCGTGAACGAGTGCTCATCCTTGGATAGGACGACAGTCCTTTATAACGACGGAGGCGTCGCGCTCACCGTGACCTCCATTGCGCCGGCCTCCGGATCGGCGGATTTCTCTTATCGCGGGCCCGCGACGCCGTTCAGCGTTCCTGCCTTGGGATCTCAGATCATCACTCTCCGGTACGCGCCGTTGAGCACGGGCCCCGCGGCCGCCGTCTTTGCTGTCCACTCGAACGACGCGGCCAACCCGAGCGCCACCTTTGGCGCCTCCGGCACCGGCTTCGTTCCGGCGATCAGCCTCTCCCTTATGGTCGAACGCAAGGTGGAGAAGGCCTGGATCATCAGCCGGGAATACGGCCGCATCACCCTGACGGTTACGAAATCCGCGCCGTTCAATGTGACGACATACAGGCTCTCGAGGCGCACGGGGACAGGGTCCTACGAGACGATCAAGGATTTTACGGAAGCCGACCTCACCGCTGGCACCGTGACCTATCTTGACTTGTTCCTCGCTACCGGCACGAGCTACAACTATAAGGTCGATGCGCTGGACTGCGGCGGAGCGGTGCTGGCGACTTCAAGCGGAGCCGGAACCCTCTCGAGCAGGCCGACCGTGCCGAAGCGCGAAACCCAGATTATCAAAAGGTGATGCCCATGAAAAAGACGCCCCTGATCATCATCATCCTGCTTCTGGCCGTAGGAACGTCCCTGGCCGCAGACCATGCGATCATCTCGGCAGGGCTCGGATATCTCCAGCCGGCCGACTCGGGCTACAAGGAGATCTACGGAAGCCAGGTCTTCTATCCGGAATTCCAAGCCGGCCTGAGGCTGGTCCGTGGCCTTTACCTGATGGGTGGATTCGGGACATTCTCCAAGACGGGGCAGACGCCGGTCCTGCATCTGCCCGCCAAGTCCACGCAGACATTTTTCACCGCTGGGCTGGCCTATCTTGCGACGATCTCCGGAGGTCTAAAGCTCAAGGTCGAGGCCGGTGCGGCCGACCTGAACTATAAGGAAAAGACGTTGGAAGCGTCGGTCTCCGGCTCGAAACTCGGCTTTCAGGGAGGAATGGGCCTGTTGCTCATGGGGAAAGTCACCTTTGTCGGCGTGAATCTCGGATATCTCTACGCGTCGGGCACGGCCGAGAACGTCAACATCAAACTCGGCGGGGCGCGGGCGTCGGTTTTCCTGGGTTTTCGGATCTAGGGGGAAGAGCCCCAGAAGCAGTCACGGGTGGGTTTTCTTTGAATCGTCATCGGGGAATATCAGATGGCGAAGAGAGGCCTGTCCACGAAGCAATGGTTGCCTTCCGGGACCAGGACCACTCCGCCACGCAACAGCCGTATCACAAATAATGCGTAAAGCCGCTTAGTTCTGACTAGATGTGCGAAAAGTAAAACAAGACGTTTCCCCTTGGAAATCGGGTTTTCCCCATATGTCCAAGAGAGTAGGGGATTGGACTTCGAATCCAAAGAGGAACCTGTCGGGGTTCCCCTGGAAATCGTTTTCATATGGGGAAAATCGCATTTTTCGTTTAAGCACCGTTAATCAGAATTAGGCAGATTTAAGCAATTTTTGTGACACCTGTGTGACATGGCGGGATGGTCTATACATTCCAGAGCAGACCGCAACCTGCACATCCGCAACCTGGTTCCTTTATTTTTCGTTCTTTCGCTCGGATTGGTTCTTTCGCGTGAGTCCAGCATCCATTCTGGACCGGGGCTTGGGCGAAAAGATCACTTTAGTAGACTCTCGCTTCACGGGTTGGGGATTCTGAGGTGCGTATCACGTCTTTCAAGCTCGGCTAAGTAGGCCTTGAGTTCTTTTTCAAATTCAGAATCTCCGAGTTTTGCAACGCCAACCTTGAATTCATACCAACCCCCCACAAGGATAAGTCCGATAACATCCCTCCAGTTTTTTCTTTTTTCCAGGTCTTCGATAAAAGTGCCGGGACTAGCTGAAAACAACCTCGCATATCGAGCTCCCATGGCTTCTTGGTATAGGCCACAGTTCTTGCTATTGAGCACCAAGAAAGTTAGGATTTCGACTTTTTCAGGGTTTATGTCTCTGAAATGCTCCAAGAGAGTGCCGAGATAACCCTTGGCAGTCTTATTGGATCTAATTAAATAGGAATCCCATATTTCAACATAGCCAAACCAGTCTTTAATATCTTGAATGCTGATAAAGTACTTAACTGGGTCCGTAGCGAAGAGCATTATTTTATACAAGTTCTCTTCAGAATGGTCTTTTAGGAATTCTCTGCCACGTTCGGAACTTCGTATTTGCTTTATTTCATTCCTTATTTCTTGCCCTGAAAAAGTGCCCAGTAGCTGACACGTTAATGTTGCCAACATGAAGACTTTTGCCCAAGCTCTCATGGTTATCTCCAATTGCCGTCGCACGGTTTGGCATATTTTGCCTTCCTCTTATTGATCATCGCGTGGTTTCATTCTCCTGCAACTTAATTATCTCACCATTACGCATAACTCTATACCATTTCTATGTACTTGACCTGCCCCCTAACATTGTACCAGCCCTAGAGTGAACTTTCCGACCACGTGCGCCTCCGGCGCCGGCGGCCTATACCCAAGCGAGCTGTGCGGCCTGATGCGATTGTAGACCCTTCGCCAAGCCTCCACAAGCACCCTCGCCTCGTCCGCGTGTCCAGGACCTCTCCGTTCAGAAGCTCGTCCCGCATCTTGCCGTTGAACGACTCGATATAGCCGTTCTCCCAAGGGCTGCCGGGCTCGATGAACAGCGTTGTCACATCAAGGCGGTTCAGCCATTTACGAACAGCTTTGGCCGCGAATTCCGGCCCGTTGTCGGACCGAATGTATTGAGGCATCCCTCTCCTCAGGAACAGCTCATAGAGCTGATCCAGGACATCCCCGGACCTGATCCCCCGGGCCACATGGAGCGCCAGGCACTCCCTGGTGTACTCGTCGATGACAGCCAGGATCCGCAGGGGCCGGCCGTCAGACGTCCTCTCCATCACCATGTCGTAGCTCCAGACCTGGTCCTTCCTCTCGGGCCGCAGACGGATACAGGATCCGTCATTGAGCCACAGTCGGCCGCGTTTGGGCTGTTTCTGGGGTACCTTCAGACCTTCCCGCCGCCATATCCGTTCCACTCGCTTATGATTTACCCTCCAGCCGTCGTTCCGGAGCAGCGCCGTGATCCGGCGATAGCCGTAGCGCCCGTACTGTGTGGCCAGCCGGACGATCTGGCCGATCAACCGCTCCTCGTCATCGGGGACCTTGTGCTCATGCCGTTGGGTTGACCGCGGCTGCCCGATCGCCCGACACGCCCGCCGTTCTGAGATGCCCATCACGTCACGCACATGTTCGATGGCCCGGCCTCTTTTGGCCGGGCTCAGAAGTTTCCCCGGTTTACTTCTTTCAAAATGGCGTTGTCCAGGGACAGGTCGGCCACCAGCTTCTTCAGCCTCGTGTTCTCCTGCTCGAGTTCCTTAAGACGGCGCGCTTGGTCGACCCTCATCCCGCCGTACTCCTTCCGCCAGCGGTAGTAGGTCTGCTCGGAGATCCCCAGCTTCCGGCAGACCTCGCCGATCGGATTAGATTGACTGAGAAGGACTTCCGCCTCCCGGAGCATCGTGATGACCTGCTCCGGGGTGAACCGTTTCCTGGCCATATTCACCTCCCTCGATCCAGCTTAATCCTAACATAAGGACTGGATCCCTGTGAGGGGGGCAGGTCAGGTGGACGATTGAAATACGGGGACATCGGCGTGGCATGTTGCTGCGCGCTTATGGGGAAACGAGAAGACGCGCGAAAAATGCTCAATACTATCATCGAGTATTCGAAGGGAAACTACGTCTCATCAGTAGCCATATCATGGGTTTTTGCAGCTCTTGGAGAAAAGGACCAAGTCTTTGCTTGGCTTGAAAAGGCCTTCCGAGAGCGCGACCCGTTCCTATTATTCTATGTGAATAACTTGCAAAGATTCGATCCTGTGCGCTCCGACCCGCGTTTCTCCGGCCTTATGAGAAGAATCGGCCTTGAAAAATAAATCCCGAGATGGCCGCAAATCGCGGAGAATTTCTCGACATCTGGAATGACGTCGACCTTGTCTTCCTGACGTCGAGGACGCCAAGGCGCGGCTGGCTGCTTGACAATCTTACTCTAGAGGTGGTTCATTAGGCGATGGCAGGTTACCGATCTTGCGCCAAACACTCGAAGCTCCTCGGGCGATTAAGTGAAGAGAACTTGGCGCTGACCCGGCGGATCACCCGGGAGGGAAGGATCACGATGACGAGCGAAAAGGTCGGGGGTCAAGTCCTTCCGGACGCGCTTGCCAATTCTCCTGTAGTATAATACACATTGAATAGAGAAAACGGATGAAGATTTTACTCGTATCCCCGGCGGTCGACCCGACCGGGAGAACCAACAAGCAAATGATGATGCCGCAGCTGGCATTGTTCATCCTGGAAGGTCTGACGCCCAAAGAGCACCAGGTGACCAAGGTCGATGAAGAGGCTGAAAACATCGATCTTGAACAGGACTGCGATCTTGTCGGCATCAGTTTCATGACTTCCAATGCCCCTCGCGCCTATCAACTTGCCCAGGAATTTAAAAGCAGAGGGAAGACGGTCGTCCTTGGCGGCGTCCATCCGACGCTGCTTCCCGATGAGGCCTCGCCCTACGGCGATTCCGTCGTCATCGGAGAAGCCGAAGGTGTCTGGACCGAATTGCTCGAGGACTATAAAAACGGCCGTTTAAAGAAGACATATCATAATCCACAGCCCGATCTTTCGATCTATGTGCCCAAGGATTTCAGCAAAATCACCAAACGCCACCTTTTCGGCCTGGTGCCTATCATGACGTCCCGCGGTTGTCCCTATAATTGTGATTTCTGCTGCGTCACGGATCTTTTCGGCAAGGAAATCCGCCATGTGCCCGTGGAAAATGTCGTGAGGGACATCAAAGAGTCGGGCAGAAAACACTTCATGTTTCTTGACGACAATATTATCGGGCATCCGAGCTATGCCAAAGAGCTCTTCGCCGCCTTAAAACCGCTCAAGATTTCGTGGGTCGGCCAGTCATCCATTTCCATGCTTGTCAAGGACGAAGAACTCTTAAAGCTGGCCGCCGACAGCGGCTGCAAAGGCCTATTTATCGGCCTGGAGAGTGTCAAAGAAGCGCAGATGAAATCCTTGAGGAAGTCGTTTAATTCCCTCGAGGGATTGGAAAATGCCCTGAGAAAAATGCGCAAGGCCGGGATATTCGCCAATGCCTCGATGATTTTCGGTTTTGACGAAGACACCAAAGACGTCTTTGATGATACCGTGAGATTCCTTATAAAGAACAAGGTCCACACGGTTTCCTTTAATGTCCTTACGCCGTACCCCGGGACAAAGACATTCCAGAAAATGAAAGAGCAGGGCCGGTTGCTCACAGACGATTGGAAATACTACGACCACAGCACCGTGGTCTACCGACCGAAAAACATGTTGCCGTATGAGTTGATGACCGGAAAAATTCGGGCAAGAAAAACGTTCTACGGGGCATGGTCGATCCTGAGGCGGCTTTCGGGGAACCTAAGCCATCCGCTGATCTACCTGGTCATGAACTGGGGCCACATCAAAGCCGTCAAGGTGGAAGAGCGAAGGCTGGCCGAGGTCAAGAAGGACCTGTACGATAAAGCCCAATAGAGTCCGCGGCCCTCGACGACGCCATTCTCAGGCAGCGACAAAGATAATTGACTATGCCGATTAGAGCTGGCATAAGCAACATCAAGGGGAAAATGGCCCGCCGGGATTAGAACACAAAAAGTGGGGAAGGGCTCGGGAGATGCGGGGCGAAAAACCGCAAACTGCCGGGCGTTACTCGACGTGCAGCTTCGATTTCATCAGCACGACGACGTACGGATTCCACGTCGACAGGACATAATAGATGCTCAGTTCGGAGCCTTGGAGTTTCGTCCAGCGCTCCACAACGTAGGGCGCGTAGGCTCCGCCGTGCACGGCTTCCGGGTCCGCCCGGCCCTTGCCGATCACGGGACCCGCGAGCCCGTCGGACGGACGCAGGTTGGGATTGTGGATGAACGTGCCGGCGGCTCGGTCGCGCACGGCGTTGAAAATCGTCTGCGGCTCGCTCCAAGGACCCCAAGGCGTCCGGGAAAAGGAGAATTCGATGCCCGCGGGAGCGGGCGGCCGGCTGTCATACGTCATCAGCCACAAACCCAGGTCCTTGCACCACGTAACTGAAACGTCGCCCATGGTGCCGTTCTTGACGATCGCTTGAGCGTCCGATTCCTTTTCGCTCCAGCCCGGCGCACCCGCCGCATCGAGGCCCGTGAAGTAGCGCGTCCCCTGGCCGCTCTCGAATTGAGCTGCCGGGACGATAGACAAGTATGCGTCGCTCTTACGATAGGTCCCCGTCCCCCAGATGAGGATGTACGGTCCCCCCGGCGGCAAGCCCGCAGTCGGTCCGGGCTCGATGTGCACCGACATCTTGACGAAGTGTCCTTCGGGGAGCTGCGAGATCACGCGCAGCGGCTGGAATCCCGCCGGTGGTTTGAACTTCGTCAGCACGGAACGGTCCGTCGTCCGATCCGCGGAATGGTTCGTCGAGACAGCCACATACATCGTCCCGCCGAGGCTGATACCCGTCACGGGTACCTCAAACGCCCCCATGCTGACACCGGGCGGTTGAATCGTGAGGTATTCAGCGCCGTTCTTCAGGAAATCCAATCGCACGCCGCTTTCCGGGTCGGTCGCGTCGGTCGTCGCGATCGTGTCGAGCGCCCGGTCCAGGCGTCCCACGGTGTCGCCGAATAGAAAGACTGCCCGCCCCTCGTGCTCGAAGGAATAGCCGAGGTCGGTGCCTTCGATTCCGTAGCGCGAGTCGGTGCGGCTGAGCGTCGGCCGGTGCAGTTGCTTATCTTCCTCTCCCAGAAGTTGCTCGACCTTGATGGTTGAGCCGGGCACGTAGCGAAGGGCCGGCCCCGCTGTCACCGCCGGTATTGGTGTTCCGGCCGTCGTCGCCGTGGCCGGCGCCGCTTTCGCCTCAATCGGCGGGACCGGAGCGAGGGCAACGACCCCCTGAAAGCGGGTTTGAGCAGCGGCGCCGGAAAGCGCCGCCCGCACCGCCGGCTCCCAAGCGTGCGCCATCTTGTCGTAGCCGCTCGCGTTGGGATGCAGCCCATCTGCATAATCGTCGGGCCCAAGGATGTTCTGCATATCGACTACAGAAACCCGGGGGCCCTTCGACGCCGCGATGCCGGGAATCGCGGCGTTATACGCCCGATGGATGGGATCGGACCCGCGTCGGAAAAATATGATCTGGGCCACGATGATGTGCGTCTGCGGCAGACGCGCGAGAATGTCGTCGAGGAGCGCAGAGAGATTGCCGGGCGCCGCCTCCGCGCCGCCCTTGCGAAGATCGTTTGTCCCGATGTGGAGCAGGATGAGGTCGGGCTGGTAGGTCTTGAGCCAGCCGTTTGCGTCAATACCGTCTTTGAGCTCCGGGATCGTCCAGCCTGGATGGCCTTCGTTGGCCGGGCTCGTGAGGACCCCGTTCCCGCTCTCCCGCGACCCGACGAACTCCACCGAGAAGCCGTCGTTCGCGAGCAGCGTTCCCAGCAGGTGCCGGTAGCCGCCGTACCCGGGATCCGGCGTGCCGAAGGTAATGGAATCACCGAGCGCCATGATCTTGACGTGTTTGGCCTGCGCCCCGGCGTTGCTGCCCTGGGCGAAAACAACGATGGAGATACACGCCAAGGCAAGAAGGGTGTTCGAGGGATGTCTTCTGCGCATAATTCCTCCTCTCTTTGCGAAACTGCCGATGACCCTACCGGGTGTCCTTAATTGTGGTTTTCATAATGACTTGAGTGTACGGATTCCACGTGTCCATGGTGTAGGTGAAAGTCGACGTTGCGAGAGCCTCATCGCCGATTGTGAAACGGGAGATGAAGTAGGGTCCGTAGACCCCGCCTTGCTCGTGGATGCGGGTGGGCACGGTCAGGCCGTCGTCGGCCGGATTCTCGGCCGTCACGGCGCGATGGACAAAATGTCCGAACCCGCCGTCCCGCTCGCCATTGAAAATCGTCTGCGGCGCGCTCCATGGGCCCCATGGTTGTTGCGCCAGCCTCATCCAGATTCCAGGCAGATTCCCGGAGGCGCTATTATGGCAATTATAGAGCATCACCCAGCGCTTGACGAAGCGATTCCACTCGACGCCGAGCTCGCCGACTCCGCTGCCCTTGGGAGCTTCCGGCGAGCCGCCGCCCTCGGCAAACACCGGGAACGCATCGGTCTCGGATGCCGAAAAGCGCGGCGCCGCGTCGGGACCGAACCCCGCAAAATATTCCATGCCGCCGGCCTGATCGATCTGCGCGGCCTTTTTACGCGCGAAGAACACCGGGCTTCGCCGGTAGAGCAATCCACCCTGGGTTCCCCAAAAGCAGAGTGTGCTATCGGGTGCACGGGCGATGGCGGTATTGATGAATTTTGCGCCCGGCCCTTTGGAGAAATCATAGAGATAATGGAACGTCTGCGCGTCATCGTCGGAAACGGCCATTACGGTACGGGTGGGAGCGTTATCGAGACTCTTGGCCGCTCCGGGCGTCGGAGGGTTGGCATACGGGTTGTCGGTCCCGAAGATCACGTACATGCGGCCGCCCTCGCTGATTCCCGAGATTGGACTCTCGTTGCTCCGCAGGGTGATGGCAGGCTGCCCCTGTGCGTCGAGGACGACGGGGCTTTGATAGGCGCCGATCGCGTTCCGTATGAAGTCCAACTGAAGACATGTTGCGATGGTCGTATCCGATGTGAACGCAATGGCATCGTTGTCGTCAACCAGCCGCGGAGGATCGTTGCGGCCGTTGGGCTTGCCGTTGAACGTGGGGGTCGGCTGACAGTCGCCGAAGAGGAAGAAAAGCTTTCCCTTGTGCTCGAACGAGTATCCGTGGTCCGCACCGGTCAACCCGAATCGCCTGGCCGTTTGACTCACGGTCGGCCGATGGAGCTGACGATCCGTCTCTCCGGTGAGCTGACACACCTTCTGTGTCGAGCCCGGGACAAAGAGGATGCTGTTGGGCAGCGGCGCCGGAAGCGTCGGCGTCTGGGCGGATCCGGGCCAGAGCCGCGGGAGGCATAAGACGAGAAAGCCAAGCTCAAGAGCAATCCAGGCTATCCACCCCCAATTCCTAGAGAATTTATGACCTGGGTCTTTGGACGCTGACATATCCTTTCTCTCCTTCCGACATCGAACCCGCCCCGGGCGCCCGCACGGAAATGCAAAAGGATCGGCCGTTTCGGTAGTACAGCTTTTGCTCGCATCCGGCGCGAAATCAAAATCCCTTTTGCAAATAAAGTATAGTCCCGGCTTCGGAGCGAAGTCAACACGACGAAGATGGCCGCCGACCCTTCAAAACCACATGTGACCTGGAGTAAAATGGGTCATAACATATTCGGGTGTGGTGCGGTGTTTTATGGCTGTTCATACGAAATTCTCATCGGTTTTATTCGTCGCCTCTTTGGTTATCTTCTGTTTGCCAGCTTATGGTTCAGACGAGACGGCCACTGGGCAACAGACCTTAACGGCTCACTTCCAACTTACGGTCATCACCCAGGCCCACCCCTCCTTCAGGGCGAAGTATTCAGGGCTGAACAGCCTTGATCCAAAGGCTGAGAGCAAAACGTCGGTTTCTTCGACGCTGTTCTTCGGTTTTAGACTATGGAAGAACACCCAGATTTATTTCGACCCCGAAATAGCCGGAGGCAGCGGGTTTTCCGGCACGGTCGGGCATCGCGGCATTCCCCAATGGGGAGGTTTATCGCGTGAGCGACCCGAGCCCGCAGGGCTATATCGGGCGCCTTTACGTCAGGCAATTATTCTCCTTATCGGCGACGTCGCACAGAGTTGAGGATGCAACAAACCAACTGGCCGGGCTGGAGCCGGATTCCTACATTTCTCTGATGGCCGGAAAGTTCAGTGTTTTGGACTTTTTTGATAGTTGCGCGTACGGCCATGATCCAAGGACACAGTTTTTCAACTGGGCCCTGATGGGCCATGGAGCCTGGGATTACCCGGCTAATACTCGCGGCTATACTTTCGGCGTCGTCACCGAATTCGTCAAACCGTCGTGGGCGCTCCGTTTCGGCCTCGTGATGGTCCCCACAACCCCCAACGGAGCGATACTCGAGGACAAGGTAGGGCGGTCAAATTCTTCGACCCTCGGGTTCGAGAAGACATACAAGATCGGAGCACAGCGAGGGGCGGTCCGTCTTATAACGTACCTGACGCGGGCCGGCATGGGGAATTACCGGGACGCTATCGACTACGGAATTCTTCATGACACGGCGCCGCAACTCGGACCCGTCAGAAGACCGGGGCGCACAAAATACGGATTCGGGCTCAGCGCGGAGCAATCCCTCGATGAATACGTCGGCGTGTTTTTCAGAGGCAGCTGGAATGACGGACACAATGAGACATGGGCGTTTACGGAAATAGACCGTTGCGTCAGCCTCGGTTTGTCCGTCAACGGCGCCCTGTGGAAGCGTCCCGATACCCTCGGAATAGCCTTTGTTCTGAGCGGGCTGTCTGATGACCACAGGGATTTCCTGAGAGCCGGAGGGACCGGGTTTATTATTGGGGACGGGGCTCTCAATTATAGCGGCGAATTCGTCGCGGAGGTCTATTACTCCTTGAAGGTTTTGGCCGGCTGGCTGTGGATCACTCCCGACTACCAGTTCATCCTCAACCCCGCCTATAACAGAGACCGTGGTCCCGTGCATGCCTTTGGAATCAGGGTCCACGTTGAACTCTAAGCGGTCAAACGGTGCGGGCTATTTGATGGAACTGTTGATGATGCTGTAGATCGCGGTTTCGGGGATGGTGGCCCCCGCGTTAAAGAGGGCGAAATACACCCTTAATCCGTCCGGAGTCTGGATCAGGCAGAAGTCTTCTGCGTCGACTCCTGTGTTGTCAGGCTTCGTGTATCCCTCAATGACGGGCGTCGCGCCGAACGTGAAGGTCAGCCCGTCGCTTGATGTCGAATCAAAAATCCCCGCCTTGGTATTTACGAAATTTCCCGTGCACCTCCAGGTGCGGGCGAAAAGATGGCACACGCCGCTCGGGTCGATGAACGGCATGAGCGCACCGCCCCAATCCGTCGCCGGGCAGAGAGCTTTGATATCGACCCGAATACCGTCCTCCCGGCTCCAGCTCAAACCGTCGGTGGACACGGCGCTGAGGATCCGGCTATAGTCGGTGCCGATGGCTTGGTAATACATTCGATACGTTCTGTCAGCCAGAAGCAGCACTCGCGCCTGCCCGAAGCCCTTGGCCTCATATCCGGACCCGGAATACGTCAGCCGTTCACCGGGTTCGATGGAAAACGTCAAGCCTCCGTCGGTCGAAATGGCGCTCGAAACGGCCGAGGCGCCCATGTCCGGCCCTAGGTCCACCGTGAAGTCCGTAAAATATGCCCTGTACAAGCCTTCCTGTGTCCGGATGACGTGCGTGATTCCCATCTTCGTCTCGAGCCGCACGCCGGGTTCTTCCCCAAAGACCAGCCCGTCGTTGGAAATGAAGCTGATCAGCTGATTGATTGGAGGAACGGTGGTGGCCGGCACCCGATCACCATAGAGCCTGTAACGCCCATCGTCCAACCGAACGCAAGAGAATTCGACAATGTTGAGATCCATCCGGCGGCCTTCCATCGTCCAACCGCTGAGGATCCGGAGACATGTCTCCGGCGTACCTGAGCACACGATAGCCTTGGGGGTCGTGTCCTCCGGCGGCTTTACCCCGCAACCGGCAAAAAGGACGCCTAAAAGAACCAGATTAAGAGAAACCCGGATCGCTCGTACGCTCCTCTGCACTCCGGCGCGCGCTGCTTTGCGCGGTCCAGACCCGTCGGGCATATGGGAATGGGAATTCACTTCGTCGCCTTGCATGGAAATATCTCCCGCTGAGCCGGACTCAATCTCAACCCGCTATGATCGAATCCTACCTCCGGCGTTGGCTCGATGTCAATGAAAAGCAGACGGGTATGTATGGCGGACCCATTCGCACTGCTACAATGGTAGCTGAATCCGCTAGACCCCGACTAAGGAGTTCCTTTTCCGTTGCGGCTTCGGCGCCGAGGAAGACTATCCCAGGCCGAGGATCCGTGAAGCGGAAGTTGTTCTAAGCCGCCGCTACTTCCACTTCTTGCCGAGAGCTCCGAGCCCCGACTTTCGGAGGTCCTCCGGCGTCAAGACAATGTGGAATTGCACATCCGCATTGAATGCCAGAAACCATGGCTCGGCGAAAAAGGGCACTTTCGAGGGGTCTGATATGTCGACGATCATGATCCCGCCCCGATGCCCATCAAACTCCGTAAAATACACGGCCTCGGGCTTCGTTTCGTCGAGAATCCGAGCCATCTTCTGCTCAACGCTGCCGTCTTTGACGGCCTCGTTGAACGGTTCGTGAGGAAGCTTCACCTGCATAATCATTCGCATTTTTTACTCCTCTTTTCCTGACTTAAAACCAATATACGCGAGGCCGGCCGATTTGTCGAGGCCGCCCCGATGAGAGGTTAGATCGGTGCCGTTCAATCCGCCCGATCATAGGAAAGAGCCGCGGCCGGCCGTGGAATTACTAAGACCTCCGTTGCGGCGCTGTCGACATTGTTTTGAGGCGGGCGCAGTGATAAACTGAGCGTTAAAAGGAGGGAAAAATGACTTCCTGGAGAAAGTATGCGGCGGAACTGATCGGCACGGCGGCTTTGGTGTTTATGGGTTGCGGCAGCGCCGTCATCGCCGGCGAGCGGGTCGGGTTTCTTGGGATCGCCTTGGCCTTCGGACTGACCGTCCTGGTGATGGTGTATGCGATCGGTCCCATCTCCGGCTGCCATATCAACCCGGCCATCACGATCGCCATGCTGACGGCCGGAAAGATCAAGGCCAAAGACGCCCTCTGGTACATTATAGCCCAATGCCTGGGCGCGGTCCTCGGAGCGGCGGCTCTCCTCCAAATCGCCGCGAGACACGCGGGCTATTCACTGGCCGTAAACGGGATCGGCCAGAACGGCTATGGCGTTCACTCTCCGATGGGGTATTCTCTCGTGGCCTGTCTTACCGCCGAAATCATATTGACCGCGCTTTTTCTTTTCGTCATTTTCGGCGCGACGAGCAAGAATGCCCCCCAAGGCTTTGCCGGCCTGGCCATCGGACTTTGCCTGGCCCTGATCCACATCGTCGGTATTCCCATTACGGGAACCTCGGTCAACCCGGCCCGAAGCCTTGGACCGGCCCTGATTGCCGGGGGAGACGCCTTGTCTCAGGTCTGGCTTTTCCTGCTCGCCCCCGTTATCGGCGGGATCGTGGCGGCCGTCATCTGGAAATGGATACTCCGACAGGACTAGGGTCCAGACCGAAGGGTTAGCCTGAGATTCTTTCGAACCTGAAATCCTTTCAGTGCCCCTCCCATCCGGAGATGGCCGATAGACTCTCGCAACACTTTAGAGCGCTTTGGGTGCGCCGGCCCGGGCACGTCTCGCCGGAAAACTCTTCCTTAAATTGTCCAGGGCCGGCGGTGTGGATAGTCCAGCCAGCCGTTGGCCTCATCGTCGCCGATAAAGCGTTCGGCAGCCGGGTCCCAGCGCAGTCTTCGGCCGAGCTTCATCGCGATGTGGGCCATGACGCAGATTGTATTCGATCGATGGCCGGCTTCGACAGGAGCCACAGGGTCCCTGCGGCTTCTCATGGATTCCAAAAAGTTCTTCATGTGGTTCGTGCTGACCGGTAGCTTTACCCCGCCGTCCCCGGTCTTTTGGCGGAGGATGGCCCGGTCGGACGCTTCGATCTTGTCGCGCGTGACGTGAATCCATCCGGCACCCCCTTCGAAGCGGACGCCGGGCGGATCGCCCGTCTCGATCACGAGCGGAATGCCGTTGGCGTATTTCGCTTCCACATGGAAGGTCGTGTGCACATCGAACAGGCCCCGGTCCGGAAACTCTCCTTTTCCCTCGATCTCGACCGGCCCCGTGTCTTCGGTCCCGTTGCCCCACTGGGCGATGTCGACCATATGGGCTCCCCAGTTGGTGATCATGCCGTGGTCGTACGCGCTCACCTGCATCCACCCCGGCCGCTCGTAGCTCATCTGCGGATGGACGCGGTCTTCCGTGAACGGCGCCTCCCGGGCGGGGCCGAGCCAGAAATCATAGTTGAGGTTTATCGGGACGGGCATCGGCCGTGCGTCGCCCGCCCCCGAATCCTGCGGCAGCCGGATCAGGATGCTCTTGACCCTGCCGATAACACCGTTTCGGACGAGCTCGCAGGCCGTGCGGAAGCCGACCGACGAGCGCTGCTGGGAGCCTACCTGGAGAATCCGGCTGCGCCTCCGCACTGCTTGGACGAGCGCGCGCCCTTCGGTGATCGAATAGGTGAGGGGCTTCTCGACATAGATGTCCTTACCCGCCTCGGCGGCTGCGACGGCAATGACTGCGTGCCAATGGTCCGGCGTGACGACGAGGACTCCGTCGATGTCCTTGCGGCCCAGGAGTTCTCGAAAATCGCCGGTGCCGGCGCACCCACTTCCGCCTCCTCCGTTGCGTTCGAGGGAATAGATTCTATCGACAAGCCATTGGGCCTTCTCAAGGCGGTGCCTGTCCACATCGCAGACGGCGACAACGCGCGCTCCGGACTCGAGTCCGCGATAGATGAGCTCCTGCATGTCGGCCAGCCCTTGGCGGCCGACGCCGATGCAGCCTAGGCGCATCGTGTCGCTTGGGGCGAAGGCGCGGAGCGGGGAGGCCCGTATGATACTGGGCACCAGGGCCGACACGGCGGCCGTCTTGAGGAAACTGCGGCGGGTGACGCCGCGAGAAGATGATATTTGATGCACGGCCGGTCCTCGTTCAGCGGAGTAAGATCAGTTTCCGACGGCCGGGCGCGGCTGAGACTTCTCCGCGCGGATTGCCACGGTCGCGGTTTTCAACCCGTCCGCGGACGCTTTGATCTCGATTGTTCCCGGCTCAAGCGTTGACTGCAGGATCAGCTGACACTTGCCGTTGAAGGCCTTCCGCTGCCAGGCGCCTGTGAGACACTTGTCGGGTTCGTGGCTGCTCGGGTTGCCGTTGCCGACGCCGATGACCCGCCCGTTTTTCGTGACCTCGAACCTGACTAGGTTGTCCGCCACGGGAACCTCTCGACCTTCGGCGTCGAGGATGGAGATGTTCAGGACGGAAACGTCTTCGCCGTCGGCTCGAATGGCTGTCCGGTCCGGATCGATATGGATGGCGGCCGGCTCTCCGGTTGTTTCGACCTTGGCCTCAATCGTCCGGCCCTTCCTGGCTCCGCGGGCTTCGAGCACGCCCGGGTGCATACGGCACGTTCCATTCGAGGTGAGAATTGGGCTTCATTGTCTTCCGGCCGAGGCTCTTTCCGTTGAGGAAGAGTTCGACGGCTTCGCAGTTGCTCTGGCACCAGACGTCGATCGCCTGGCCTTCCTTGCCTCGCCAGTTCCAGTGGGGAGCGATGTGGAGCACGTCTTTGTCCGACCACCACGACTGGTAATAAAAATAGTTATTTTTGGGGAAGCCGCAAGTGTCCATGAGCCCGAAATGCGAGTTGATGCAGGGCCAGCTGTAGGGCGTCGGTTCGCCCCTGTAGTCGAACCCTGTCCAGACGAACTCGCCCGCCAGCCAGGGCCGGACCGCGTAAAAAGGCCAGGATTTTTCGGCCGTGGCCCCCCAGCGCGGCGCGTTGAGGTCATAGTCGCTCATATACCCGTTGGTTTTATCGTTAACGTAGATGCCGCGCGTCGAGAGCGTGCTGGCTTCTTCGCTTCCCCAAACCGGCTGCTCGGGATGGGCGCGGTGATAGGCGTCGGGGTCGCCGAGCACGATGTAGTTGATGCCGCGGACATCGACGACGCTGTTGATCCCCTTGTATTCATTCCCGTTGTTTCCGGCGTAGGTACAAAGCCGCGTCGGGTCGAGCTCCTGCTGGACGCGCTTCAAGGTCTGGGCGATCCTTTTGCCGACGGCCGTGCCCTGGATCATTCCTTCCTCATTGCCGAGCGACCAGATGATGACCGACGGATGGTTCCGGTCGCGAAGGACCAGCCTCTCGAACTCTCCCGCGAGTTCCGGAGAGCTGCCCATCAACCTGTTCTCGTCCATGACGAGCATCCCGAGACGGTCGCATGCGTCGAGAAACTCGGGTGTCGGCGGGTTGTGGCTCGTCCGGTAGGCGTTGACGCCCATCTCCTTCAACCGTTCGATCCTCCACTCCTGCAGCCTGTCCGGCAGGGCCGAGCCGACCCCGGCATGATCCTGGTGGCAGCAGACGCCTTTGATTTCGACGCGCTTTTCGTTGAGGAAGAATCCATTGTCTTTGTCGAAACGGATGGTCCGGATGCCGAACGGGGTCTCCAGCCTGTCCGCGACCGAATTCCCGGATTCGACAAGGGAAACGAGTTTGTAGAGATGCGGCGCCTCGAGCGACCAGAGCAAAGGGGCCGTCACCTCCACTTGCTGTGTCACGGTCTTCTCTTCGCGGCCTGCGAGGCGCAGCTCTTCCGAGGAAATGCCGGCCACGGTTTGACCGCGCTCATCGAGGACGAGCGAACGCAGAACACAACGAACATCGGCGGTTTGGTCGTTCCTCACGCGCGCCTCGATATTGACTTTGGCCGTCTGCCCTTCGATTTTGGGCGTTACGAATATTCCATACTGAGGAATGTGCAGCGGCGCAACCTTGACCAGCCAAGTGTGCCGGTAGATCCCCGCTCCTTCATAAAACCAGCCCTCGTACTGGCTGGCGTCGACGCGAACGACCAGAACGTTCTTCTCACCGAACCGCAGATAGTCGGTCACGTCATAGCGGAATTCGCTGTAGCCGCTGAGGTTCCGGCCGAGATAATGGCCGTTGATCCAGACGGTGCAATCGCGGAAAACGCCGTCGAACTGGACCGCCAGGCGTTTTCCCTCGTCCGTTTTGGGAACGGCAAAGCTCCTCCGGTACCAACCGATCGAGCTCTTGGGGAACAGCCGGCCGACGGGCTTGAAACCGTGGTCCTGAAGCGCCTCACTCTTGGCGTTGACGAAATCGAGCTCCACGGCCCAATCGTGAGGGAGGTCGACGGTCCGCCAGGCGCTGTCATTGAAATCGGGCTTGGCCGCGCCGTCCGCCTCGCCGGCCTTGCCGAACGCCTCTCCGGACCCATATCCCTGGTCGCCCTCGATGGAGCAGAGATCTCCGAGCTTGAAGCGCCAGCCGAAATCGAGAAGGAGCTTCTCGCGCGGGCCTGCCGACGGCATGTCGGTCCCGGCGAGCGACTTGCCTCGACTCGACAAGGATCCCGTCGCCCCGGCCAGGGGATTGAGCAGGAAGACAGCCAATAGCACGATCGCACGTTTAAAAATCATCGTTGCCCCTTTCTCGCCTATCGTTCGATTCCCGCGCATCGGGTGCGGACGCATGGCGCCGGACCGCCGGCCGTCCGCGGCTTTTTTAGCCTATTGCAACAAAGGGGGAATTGTCAATTTGACCCGTTCGCCGACGCTAAGCCCCGCCTTTCAATCCCCTTCGCGGAACGGAGGAATAGCGAACTCCCGCTTCCGGGGCTGGCGCTCCAAAGCCTGCAAAGTCGGATCCCACGGACATCATCACGAGGCTGCCGACGGCAGCCTCGTGATGGCTGCAGGGGTTGAGGCCGACAGGATCCCCCGGCTGTCAGTCCGTGGAGCTTCAGGGCGGGGACAAGAAGCGAGGCTCAGGGTTAACCCCGAACAAGCCCCGGCACTTATGCCGGGGACTCGAGGGTTCGACTATGCACACCGAGGGGCGAGGCGTTCGCGGGAGTTTATCCGAGACAGGTTCCCGGCGCCGCGCCCGATCCGCCCACGGATCAGGCGCCGGGCTATTCGATAATCTTACGGAAGCTCGCGGACGCCGCCACGAACATCAGGGCGTCGAAGACAACAATGGCGGCGGTGTCGCGGAGGAGATGGCTCAGATCGCCGCTGATCATCAGGCCGCGCACCGCGTCCACGGCATAGGTCAGAGGATTCAGGACGGCGAAGCGCTGCAGGAGGACCGGCATCATCTTGACCGGGTAGAGCGCGCTGCTGGCGAAAAACAGAGGCATGATGATCGCCTGCCCTATGCCCATGAAACGTTCCCGGGTCTTCATGAATGATGCGACGAGAATGGAGATCGCGGCAAACCCGCCGGAGACGAGGAACAAGACCACCAGCGCGGCCAGGAAATTCAGCGGATTGGGAACGAATTTCACCCCCAGGAGCAGAGCCACAGGCACGATGATCAGGGCTTGGAAAAGGGACCGCACTCCAGAGGCGATCGTCTTCCCGATGACCGTCGCGTAGCGGGGAACGGGGGCAACCAGAAGTTTCTTCAGGATTCCGGTGTCTCTCTCCCAGACGATGGTCAGCCCATAGAAGACGGAGACAAAAACCGTGGACTGGAGAAGCACGCCTGGCGTAATGAAGGCGAGGTAGGACATGCCCTCGGTCGGGATGGCTCTGACACTGCTCATGATCGTTCCGTAGACGACGAGCCAAAGGATCGGCTGGATGGCCCGCGTGTAAATCTCCGTCCGGTCGTGACGCAGCCTTCGGAGCTCAAGCTCCATCATGGCCAGCATCTCTCTTAAGGCGTTCATCGTTCCTATCCTTTTCCAATGCGCCGCCGGAACTGGCGGGCGCTCTTGAGATCGCCGCCGGACGAGAGAGTCGTCCCGGCACAGGCCAAAAATACATCGTCGAGTGTCGGCTTGTCCACGGCGACGCGCCGGATGACCGCACCTCCCGCCGCCAGGACTTCGATGACCGAGGACACCGCCGCGTCGGCGTCCACGGCGGCTACCGTTAAATCTGAATCCTCCAGCCTGACCTCTTTGACGGACGGCAGGCCTCGGAGCTGGACGAGTACGGTCTCCGCAGGAGGAGTGCCGCCGAGGGAGACTCGTATCATGTCGCTCTTGATGGAGCGCTTCAGCGCTTCCGCCGTTCCGATCCTGATCTTTTTGCCCCGGTCGAGGATGGCGATTTCGTCGGAATAGAGATCGGCCTCGTCCATGTAGTGCGTGTTGAAAAAGACCGTCGTTCCGAATTCCTGCTTGAAGGTCAGGATCTTCTCCCATACGGCGCGACGCGCCGCCGGATCCAGGCCGATCGTCGGCTCGTCCAGGAAAAGGATGCGCGGATTGATGAGAAGGGCGCAGGCGACCTCGAGCCTTCGGATCATGCCGCCCGAATAGGTCTTCACCATGGTTTGAGAGACCTCGGAAAGGCCCATGCTTTCCAGCGCGTCCTGGATCTTGGCCTTCCTGTCGCGCGACGGGATTCCGTAGATCTTCGCGTAAATGAGCAGGTTTTCGTAACCCGTGATATCGGTCCAGACGCTCATCTCTTGGGGGATGTACCCGATGAGCCGGCGGACCTCGGATGCCTTCGTGGTGACGTCCAGCCCGAACACACGGGCTTCTCCGGCGTTGGGCGCGAGCTGGGTCGTGAGGATCCTCATCAGGGTCGTCTTGCCGGCGCCGTTCGGGCCGAGCAGGGCGAAGCGGCATCCGGCCGGAACGCTCAGGTCGATTCCGTCGAGCGCTCGAACGTCGTGATTATAGATTTTGACGAGTCCCTTGATTTCGACGGCCATCATCTCAGCCTTCCCTCCTCGGTCCCGTCCAGGATTTCCGCGAGACCCGGCGCATTCCGGGCCATAGACTTCGCGGCGGCGAATACGCTGACACGGGGTTCCATTCTATCACGCGGCCCGGGACATGCGAAGCCCGGAGCGTCTCCGGTTTCCCGCCCGGGAAGCGAACGGCCGGATGTCCCCGGCTAGGGATTTGTCTCCCAGTTCCGGAGGACGGCCATCGCTTCCTCTGCGGTCTGGACGGAGCGGAGGGTTTGCAGCAGATGACGGTCCTGGACCATCTGACTGGCCAGGCCGAGGAGTTGGACCTGGAGGTCGGGACGCTCTCCCGGCGACAGGATGAGGAACACGATGTCGACGGGCTTCTCTGTCGTGACGTCAAGGACTCCGGAATTCGTCAGGCCGACGGCCACCACCGGTGACATAAGGCCCGCGACGCGCACGTGAGGGAACGCGACGCCTTCGTTGAAGAACGTCGATCCCTGCTCCTCGCGGGCGAGGACATCATCGAAAATGGATTGGGCGTCTCCGATCCCGCTGTCCTTTACGGCGGCTTCGACCAGCGACTTGAGAAGTATCTCCCTCGAAACCGGTTCGTTCCAGATAAGAATCCGCCGCGCGGTCAGCCAGCTCGTCAGCGTGGGGCGTTCCTTGGAAGCGGACGGCCGCGAAGGGGAAACGGGGCCCGGCGGCAGCTCTTCGGGGATCTCGATCCCGGGTTTTTCCGCGGGCAAAACCTCTTCCCGGGTGTCGAGGACGATGAGTGTTACGCCCTTGCCGTTTTTGATGAGGTTTTTCAGGATGTCCTTGTTTTTCCCGAAGCGCCCCCAAAACGGCCTCAGCGTCGGCCGTCCGACGATTACATGACCGACGCGGTATTCTTTGGCGAACCTAAGGATGGTATCGGCGACGTCCTCGCCTTTGTAGATGAACACCATGGCTCCGAGTTGCTTGGCGAGCGTCAGGGCGTCGGAGACGTAACGCTGCGTTTGCGCGTCGATGGCCGTGGCCTCCTCGGAGGGCGTCTGGACGTAGACGGCATACCAGTTCCGGTTGAACGTGCCGGCCAGCCGTGACGCGTAACGGAGAAGCTTCTCGCTGTTGGGTCCCCGGGAGCTCAGGCAGACCATGATCTGCTCGGGCGCGGCGCTTTCCTCGGCCTCAGGCGCCGCCCGCCGGCGCAGGTCGATCTGCGCGGCCAGTTCCCTCAGCGCGAGCTCGCGGAGCTTTTCCAGGTTCGAGGATTTGAAGAAATTGGCCAAAGCCGGCTCGATGCGCTCCTTTGGATAGATTTTGCCGTCCTCCAGGCGCTTCCTGAGGTCCTCGGTCGTGATATCCACATCCACGATCTGATCGGCCTCGGCCAGGACCGCGTCGGGCAGGCGCTCACGGACCTTGACCCTCACGGCCCGTTCGATGGTGTTGTAAAGGCTTTCCAGATGTTGGACATTCATGGTGGTGATGACATGGATGCCGGCGGCCAGGATATCCTGGACGTCCTCGTAGCGCTTGGCGTTCCGGCTTCCCGGGACGTTCGTATGAGCCAGCTCGTCGATCAGGGCCACCTGCGGCTTACGCGCCAGGATGGCGTCGAGGTCCATCTCCTCCAAGACGACGCCGTGGTAATCCTGGCGACGCCGGGCGGTGGTTTCGAGGCCTTGAGCGAGCCTGGTGATGTCCGATCGGCCGTGGGTCTCCAGCATGCCGATGACGACGTCGATGCCTTCATCGTGCATCCGGTGTCCTTCCTGGAGCATCTGGTAGGTCTTGCCCACGCCCGCGCAATAGCCGAGGTAGACCTTCAGGCGGCCGCGCTTTGAGCGGCGGATGAGGCGCAAGAATGCATCAGACCGTTCTTCCGCCATGCCTACTTCTTGAGCGCGTCGAGCGCCAGATTGAGATCGAGGACGTTGACCCGCGGCTGGCCGAGAATACCCAAGTCGCGATTTTCCGTGAAGGCATCGATCTTCTGCCGGATGACGCTTTCCATGAGCCGGCGCTCCCTGGCCACGCGCGGAGCCTGAAGGATGGCATTGGCGACACTGATGTGCGGATCCAGCCCGCTTCCCGATGAGGTTGCGGCATCGGCCGGGACCAGCGTGCCGGGGGCCAGGCCGTTCTCGGCGCGGTATTGATCAGCCCGTTGACGCAGGTCGTCATTCAATTTCTTGGACAGGGGCCCGAGATTCGTCCCGCCGGAAGCCGTGCCGTCGTAACCGGTCCCCGCCGCCGACGGCCTGGGGTGAAAGTACGTCGGGCCGGTGAAGGGTTGGGCCAGCAAGTGAGAGCCGGCGATGGCGCCGCCCCGGAGGATGAGCGAACCGTTGGCTCGAGCCGGGAAGAACGCTTGTCCAACGACCCAGACGGCAAGGGGATAGATGCCGCAGAGGACGATCAAGAGGCCCGCCGTGGCGGCCACCGACGTGCCGAGCTCGGCCGCGAATCCTTTTACGAGCTTCCGTGCGCTATTCATGTTTATCCCTATACAAGATGCAGAGCATTGACGATCATATCGATCAGTTTGATGCCGGGGAACGGCGCGATCAGGCCGCCCAAGCCATAAATCAGCAGGTTTCGGCGGAGCATAACGGCCGCGCCCTGAGGACGGAAGCGTACGCCCCGCAGCGCCAGCGGGATCAGGGCGATGATGATGAGGGCGTTGAAGATGACGGCGCTCAGGATTGCGCTCAGGGGTGACTTGAGTCCCATGACGTTGAGCGGGGCGATGACGGGAAAAACGTTCATCAGCATGGCCGGGATAATGGCGAAGTACTTGGCCACATCGTTGGCGATGCTGAAGGTCGTGAGCGCTCCCCGGGTGATCAGCATCTGCTTGCCGATTTCGACAATCTCGATGAGCTTGGTCGGGTTGGAATCGAGGTCCACGAGGTTGCCGGCTTCTTTGGCCGCCTGCGTCCCCGTGTTCATGGCCACGCCGACGTCCGCTTGGGCGAGGGCGGGTGCGTCGTTGGTGCCGTCCCCCGTCATGGCGACGAGCCGGCACATCGATTGCTCCTTGCGGATGAGCTCGAGCTTGTCCTCAGGCTTGGCCTCGGCGATGTACTCGTCGATTCCGGCTTCTTTAGCGATGGCGGCCGCCGTGAGGCGATTGTCGCCCGTAATCATCACGGTCTTGATGCCCATGGCCCGAAACCGGTCGAACCGGTCCTTGAGCCCGCCCTTAACGATGTCCTTCAGATAAATGGCGCCGAGGTACCGTTGTCTTTCCGCGACAAGCAGGGGAGTGCCGCCGGCTGTCGAGATGGAACGGACGGCGCTTTGCAGTTCCACCGGCACACGGGGCCCCGCGAATGTTTCAATGGCGTCGACAGCGCCTTTGCGGATCTCGCGGCCTTCGAGATCGACTCCGCTCATCCTCGTTTGGGCCGAAAAGGCCACGAACCTGGCATGAGGCATCTCGGAGATCGCGCGGCCTCTCAGTCCATGTTTCTTGGCTAGGACAACGATGCTCCGGCCCTCGGGCGTTTCGTCCGCGAGCGAGGAAAGCTGCGCGGCATCGGCGAGCTCTTCTATCGAGACGCCTGCCGCTGGGAAGAATTCGGCGGCCTGCCGGTCCCCCAGGGTGATCGTGCCGGTCTTATCGAGGAGCAGCACGTCGACGTCCCCGGCGGCTTCGACGGCGCGGCCGCTCATGGCCAGCACGTTCTTTTGGACCATGCGGTCGATGCCCGCGATCCCGATGGCGCTCAGAAGCCCGCCGATCGTTGTCGGGATGAGGCAGACGAGCAGGGCCACGAGGACCGTGATCGTGAAGGATGTTCCGGCGTAGAGTCCAAACGGCTTGAGGGTGATGATGACGACGAGGAAGATGATCGTCAGCGCGGAGAGAAGGATCGTCAGGGCGATCTCATTCGGCGTTTTCTGGCGCCGGGCGCCCTCGACGAGCGTGATCATGCGGTCGAGGAAGCTTTCGCCCGGATTGGCCGTCACCCGGACGACGATCCGGTCCGAGAGAACGCGCGTCCCGCCGGTCACGGCGCTGCGGTCGCCTCCCGCCTCTCGGATAACGGGCGCCGATTCGCCCGTGATGGCGGATTCGTCGACCGTGGCGGCGCCCTCGACGATCTCGCCGTCGGCCGGGATGACCTCGCCGGCGGAAATGACGATCAAGTCGTTCTTGCGCAGCGTTTCGGCCGCCACATTCTCAAGCGTCCCATCGCCGCGCATCACGTTCGCGACGGTCTGCGTCCGCGTCTTGCGCAGCGCGTTGGCCTGCGCCTTGCCCCGGCCCTCGGCCATGGCTTCGGCGAAGTTCGCGAAGAACACGGTGAACCACAGCCAGAGCGCGATCTGGATGATGAATCGGAGAGGCTCGTGTCCCGACCTTGCGAAAAGGCCCACCGTCGTCAGGGCGGCGCCGACTTCCGTAACAAAGATGACGGGGTTCTTCAGAAGATGACGGGGATTGAGCTTTTTGAACGCGTCGAGGACGGCCCCGGCGACGATCTCGCGTTCGAACAGACTATGTTTTTTGGCAGGCACGGTTTTCTAATCCTTTAATACAGCACGGAGGATCCCGTCATCAGGAAATGCTCCACGATCGGGCCGAGGGCAAGGGCCGGCAGGAACGTCAGTGCCCCGACGATGACGACGGTGCCGAGGAGCACGAGAACGAATGTGACCCCGGAAACAGGAAAGCTGCCCCCTCCGGTCGGCACGCATTTCTTCCAGCCCAGGCTTCCGGCCAGGGCCATAACGGGCACTATCAGGAAGAAGCGGCCGAACAGCATGGCCAAGGCGAGGGTCGTGTTATACGCGACGGTG
Source organism: Candidatus Aminicenantota bacterium (assembly GCA_963727095.1). Classification (GTDB taxonomy): domain Bacteria; phylum Acidobacteriota; class Aminicenantia; order Aminicenantales; family Saccharicenantaceae; genus CAVSEQ01. The sequence continues at coordinate 97,433 of CAVSEQ010000003.1, forward strand.
TTTCCGCTGAGCCCGGCAAAGGCGCTGCCGTTGTTCCCCGTCGCCGAGGAGAACGCATAAAGCATTTCGCTGAAGCCGTGAGGCCCGGCGTTCCCTAATCCGGCCGCGCCCCAGCGTGTGGCGGCCGCCCACGCGGTGAAGGCGAGGATGCTGAAGATCGAGATGAGAACGGCCAGGACACTGACCTTGACATCGTAGGCTAGAATCTTCTTTCCCAGGTATTCGGGCGTCCTTCCGACCATCAGGCCGGTCAGAAAGACGGCCAGGACGACGAAGACCAGCATGCCGAAAAGGCCGGCCCCCACGCCGCCGAACACGACTTCGCCGAGCTGGATGTTGAAGAGGGGAACCAGTCCTCCGATCGGAGTGAACGAATCATGCATGGCGTTCACGGCGCCGCACGACGCGTCCGTCGTAATGGTGGCGAAGAGGGCGGAGTCGAAGATCCCGAATCGAACCTCCTTGCCCTCCATGTTCCCGCCGGCGGGATCGATGCCGGCCGCCTGCCAGCGCGGATTTCCGGAGCTCTCGGCCCGCCAACAGACGAGGACGCCCGCCAGGAAGAGGACGGCCATGGCTGTCCAGACCGCCCAGCCGTGCTTCTGGTTCCTCACTTTCCGGCCGAGAAAATAGGTCAGGGCGCTGGGAATGAGGAAGATGGACAGCATCTGGATGAAGTTCGAAAGAGGCGTCGGATTCTCGTAGGGATGGGCCGCGTTGGCGTTGAAAAAGCCGCCGCCGTTTGTGCCGAGCATTTTGATCGCAACCTGTGAGGCAACCGGGCCTTGGGCGATGGTTTGTGTGTCCGGACGAGGCGTGCCTCCGGCTCCGGGCTCCGCCGCCGCCCGGCCGGCCGGGGCGGTCGTCTCGACGAGTTTCGCGGTGTCGTAAGGCTTGAAATTCTGGATGACGCCTTGGGACGTAAGGAAGACGGAATAAACGATGCAGAGCGGAAGGAGAAGATAGAGGTTGATGCGGACGATGTCAACCCAAAAATTGCCGATGGTCTTGGCCGAGCTCCTGGCGATGCCGCGGACGAGGGCCGCGGCGACGGCAATTCCGGTGGCGGCCGACGCAAAATTATGGAAGGCGAGTCCGACCATCTGCGAAAAATATGACAACGTCGTCTCACCCGCGTAGTTCTGCCAGTTCGTGTTCGTTGTGAAACTGGCTGCGGTGTTGAAGGCAAGGTCCGCCCGGACCGGACCAAGGTGCTGGGGATTGAGCGGCAGGAGGTGCTGGAGCCGCAGGACCGCGTAAGTGACAAAGAGCCCGACCATGCTGAACAGGAGGAGCGACACCGTATAGCCCTTCCAGTCCTGTTCTTTCTTCGGGTCCACCCGGAGAAAGCGGTAGAACAGCCGTTCGACCGGCCGGAGCGCCGGGTCCAACAACGTCCGGCCTCCCGGCTCCAGAACGCGGAGGAGATACAGGCCGACGGGTTTTGTCAGAAGCACGAGGACGGCCACATAGGCCGCCAATTGAAGCCAGCCGCTGAGGGCCATGCGCCGTTCCCTCCCTTAGAATTTTTCCGGCCGGACGATCGAATAAAAAAGGTAGACGATCAATAATAATCCCACGATAATCCCGAGGAGATTTGCCATGGCCTAAAGCCTTTCACAGGCCCGAACATAAAGGGCGCAGAGCCCGAAAAACGCCAGCCCGGCCAGGATGAAGAGAAGATCCATCATAACGGCTCCTCCTTCCGCCGAATCCTCGTGCACCCTCGGCAGGGTGAATCGGAAGGTACTGCCCATGCCCAGTTGGCTCTCCACATCGACCGTCCCGCCGTGGGCTTCGACGATTTCCTTGACGATAGCCAGGCCGAGACCGGCGCCGGCCGCCTTGCCCTGTCCTGGGGCTCGGAAGAACTGTTCGAACACCCGCGGCAGAAATTCGGCGGCGATCCCGGCGCCGGTGTCCGTGATCGAAAACTCGACATCCTTATGATCAGCCCGGGCCGTGATCGCCACCCTGCCTCCGGGGCTGGTGTATTTGAGAGCATTCGACAAAAGATTTTCGAAGGCGTGCGTGATTCGTGTCATGTCGGCCTTGACATCGGGAAGATCCGCGGGAACCTCGATGCTCAGCGTCACGCCCTGGTCCTGGGCGGCCCTCCGGAAGGGCTCCGAAGCTTCGACGGCCATGGCGTGCGGGGAGATGGGTCGAAGGTCCAGCTGTGCCCGGCCGGACTCCATCCGGCTGATGTCCAGAAGGCTGGTCAATATGCCCGTCAGCCGCTCGCTGTCTTCCCGGGCCGCTTCCAGGAGCTCAGCCTGCTTTTCCGTCAGGCCCCCAACCTTCTCTTCGAGGAGCAGATGGATCGCCATCCGGATCGAGGTCAGCGGGGTGATGAGCTGGTGGGAAACCGTCGAGATCAGCCCGCGCTTGATCTCGTCCTGTTGCTGGAGCTGCGTGACATCCTGGAGGACCAGAATGACGCCCGTCGGTTGTCTCTCCTCGTTCAGGATCGGCACGGCCTCGGGATGAAAGTACCTCTCTTTGCCCGAGACGAACCGCTGGATCAGGCCCTGCCGTTCTCCCGGCCCGACCGGACGGTCTTCGAGGAGGGCTTCGCAATAGAGATCCCCAAGCGATGCCGGCGTCAGCTCGGTGACCAGGGACCCGGGCCTGAGACCGAAAATTTCGGTGGCCGCTTGCGTGGCCACCTCGACCTTGCCGTCGAGGTCGACAACGGCCACGGCATCCGGCAGACTTTTGAAGGCTTGCTCCGTCGCCCGCTGGATACGGGTCAGCTTGGCCTGATCGGAACGCCGAAATTCTCTGAGGCTGGCGGCCATGGCATTGAACGCTTCGGCCAGATGTCCAACCTCGTCACGGGAATCGCTCTGGACGACAAGGTCCAGGTTGCCGCGCCGGATTTCGTCCGCGGATTGGATGAGACGATTGATCGGATAGTAGATCCATCGGCGCATGAACACGATAAACACGGCGGCCACGACGGCTCCGACGAGAAGCAGGATGTACATCTGGCGCCGGGCCGCCGCAGCGTTTTTGCGGGCGGCATTATTGGCATCCACCATGTTCTGCTGGTTCATCTGCATGATCGCGTTTTCCCCGTCCTCGATCTGCCGGAAAAGCGGCAGGAGGCTCGAGAAATAAGCGCTTCGCCTGGCTGCGGCCGGCAACGACGGATTGGCGACCTCCTTCTCGACGGCCTTATACTTGACGTAGAGATCGCGGATGTGCCCGGCTGTCTCCCCTTCGCCGGGAAGCGTGATGTTATTCAATTCGGACGAAAGGCCTCGATCAAAAGCCGCGGCGTTCTTCTGCAGAAGATCATCCCCCTCGGCGTCATATCCCAGGAGCTTGAAGAGGATACCGCTGTTCATTCGCTCCAGCGCCTCTTTCATGTCCTGGCTGGCGATGACGCTCCTGTAGTTCTCCCGCAGGATGACGTCGATGGATTCACCCAGCTGGCTGAGGTGGCGGATTGTCTGGACACCGAGCAGGACAATGATCAGCAGCAAACCACCGAAACCGAGACTGAGCTTTTGACGGAGTCCGAGCATGTGAATTTTCTCTTGCTTCAGATTCAGCAAGTATCGTGCCAGAGGCCATATTTTCCTATCGGATTAAAAACAAATTAGTTACCAACCAGAATCGACGCGGCATCAGTGCAATATGCAATGCCTATTTTTCAATGGTATTGCAACTTGCAAGGCCAGCGCCTCCGATGTTTAGATACCGTACTTTTTCCGTCGCCGCCACAAGGTCGTCTGATCGATGCCGAGAGTATTGGCCGCTTCCTGCAACGATTTTGCGGCCCCCAGCACTCGCCGGATGTGCCGCTCCTCGAGTTCGTCAAGCCGAACCGGGTCTCCAGCAACACAAGAGGCACTCTGAGGCAGCAGGCCGGCCGGGAACCATTCGATCCCGACGTGTTCGGACCGGCACAGGATTGCCGCCCGCTCGATCACGTTGCTCAACTCCCTGGTGTTGCCCGGCCAGCCGTAGTTTTTGAGCGCCTTCGCCGCCTCATCGGTGAATCCTGCGAATGCCCGGTGGCTCGCCCGGCCGTAAAATGTGAGAAGACGCTCGGCGAGCGGGACGATATCATCGGGCCGGTCCCGCAGCGCGGGAATTTCGATCTGGATGACGTTCAGGCGGTAGAAGAGGTCCTCGCGGAAGAGGCCATCACGCATCGCCCTGTCCAGGTCCATGTTCGTGGCGCTGAGGATTCGGACATCGGCTTTGCGCGTCGTGGAATCTCCGACCCGCTCGAACTCCCTGTCCTGAATGAAACGCAAGAGCTTCGGCTGCAGGGCGAGCGGAAGATCGCCGATCTCATCAAGAAAAAGCGTGCCGCCTTCACAGGCCGCGATGCGGCCGGGATTGTCGCGCACGGCGCCGGTGAAAGCGCCTTTGACGTGTCCGAAAAGCTCGCTTTCCAGCAGTTCGGCGGAGAAAGACGGGCAGGAGACCAGGCCGAAGGGCTTCTCGGCACGCCGGCTCCAGGCATGGATCGCACGAGCCAGGAGCGTTTTCCCCGTGCCGCTTTCGCCCCGGAGCAGGATCGTCGCATCGGTCGGCGCGACCTGACGGGCGAGGGCGACGGCCTTCTGCATGGCCGGATTCAGGCTGGAAAAGTCCGCTTCGGGATTTCTCTGTCCCAGATCCTCTTGGAGGGCCGCAACCTTTTGTTCGAGCGTTTGCATAGCGAAAGCCTTTTCGACGGCCATGGTGATCTGGGCCGGCGTGAAAGGTTTGGGAATGTAGTCCACGGCCCCGCGACGCATCGCTTCGACGGCGGAGTCGACGGAAGCGTAGGCGGTGATGACGATGATCTTGAGCCTGGGCGTCACCGCCAAAAGCGGCGCGATGAGGTCGAGACCGTCGGCGGTGCCCAGCCTCAAGTCCACGAACGCCAGTTCAAACGACGTCCGTGCCGCCTCAGCCAGCGCGTCCGGTGCGTTGCCCACGGCTCGTACCCGGTGGCCGCCGGTCTCGAGGTGCATGGCCAGAGTTTTACGGATGTTGGCTTCGTCGTCGATGATCAGAATGTTGAACGACGGACTTCCTTTAATCCCGGACTTCGCGCCTTCAGGCATGGTTCCTTCTCTTTCCATTAACGATACAGAATGATCCTCCGAAAAGCAAACCGGCCGGGCTGCGGTCCCCTGACTGCTTCCGCCGTGCCGCGGGTCGGGGAGTGGGCGCTGTCCTTAACGCTCAGGGTGTGCCACGTTGAGGGACGTGCGGCTTTTTGATATATTGACCACCTGCGCAGTCATCTGCCATCGAAACTTCGGCCGGCAACGATTGACACTGAGATGCTCCGAGGGACGATGGACTGGCATCAGACCGCGGCCTGAAATTTGGGCAAGCGAGGACATGTGAAGATTTCGCTGCACGCCCTGGGGCACAAGCGCGCGGCAGGGTTGACGCGATTCCTGCTGACAGGAGGCACCGGCTTCCTTGGCAGCCACATTGCCGTCGAGCTTCTCAAAAGAGGCTATCCCGTTTGCCTTCTCGCCCGCGCGGATAAAGCCCGGACGTCCGAGAAACGGGTCAGCGACCTGTTGGACTGGTTCGGTCTCCCCCAAAGCGACCGGCGCAAGCTCCGCGTTGTCCCGGGCGACATCACCCGTCCGGCCCTCGGCCTCGACGCAGCCGCCTACGCCGACCTGCTCCAAAATACCGACGAGATCGTCCACTGCGCTTCCAATACTTCTTTTTCCGAGCGAAAGCGGGCCGAAGTCGAAGCGGTCAATACCACCGGCCTTTCCTATGTTCTGGATTTTGTCAGGGCCGGTCGGGCCTATTATTTCCATCACGTCAGCACGGCGTATGTGGCTGGGAATACGACAGGCCATTGCCCCGAGACAGTCTCGGCCGCCAGCGAATTCCACAACGCCTATGAGGAGACGAAGTGCCTCGGTGAGCGCGCGGTTCTTGAGGCGTGCCGTGCGTCCGGGCTGAGGGTTTCGATCTACCGGCCCTCGATCGTCTACGGCGACTCCCGCACCGGGCGCAGTACACTCTTCACCGCCGTTTATTACCCCGTGCGTTTGGCGCTTTTTCTCAAGGACATTTATGAGAAGGACATCCGCGAACAGGGAGGAAAAAAGGCTCTGGATATGGGAGTGCGCCTCGAAAAAGACGGTTCGTTGCACCTGCCTTTAAGGATCGAAGTGGCCGAAGCGGGCGGCCTCAACCTCATTCCGGTAGATTACTTCGTCGATGCATTCTTCGCGCTTATGGAAGGCGCGCCCTCCGGAGGGATTTTCCACATCGTCAACCGGAAATTGACGCGCATCGAGGAGATCGTCGATTACAGCAGCCGGCTGTTCCGGCTGAAGGGGATCAGGGCCTGCACCGCTGAACAGTTCGACGGCACTCCCAAGACTCCGCTCGAAAAGGTCTATGACCGCCTCTTGGAGGCTTATCGGCCCTACATGCTGGACCAACGGCTTTTCGACCGGGAACGCTCCGGGCCCCTGCTCGCACGGAAAGGGCTGGTCTGTCCCGAATTCGCTTACGAAATCTTTGCGAGATGCATGACGTATGCCGTCGAGTCTGAATGGGGCGCGAAGCTGTTCACGTCCGGAGTCGGCCGGGCTCCACTCGAGACCTCCAATGGCCGTAAGGCCGACTGAAGTGCCGCGAGCGGCCTTCGATATGGAAGGGGAGCGGGGGCAGCCGCCCGGCTCAATCGGACGAGCGCGAGGATGACGGGACTATCCGATGAGGCCTTTCAACCCCGCTGAAGCCGTGTACAGAGTCCCGATTCCGGCGAGATGATAAGCGACCCTTAACGCCTCGGCGATCTCCTCTTTTGTGGCGCCTTCGTGCATGGCGGCCTGGGCCAGCGCCCTCACGCCCTGATCGGCGCCGTGCGCCGCGTCAAAGGCCATGGCCATGAGGATCTTGTATTTCTTGGGCAGGGCGCCTGACGAATAGATCAGATCGTTGGTCTCCTTGAGATGACGCATCAGGTCCGGGTCGATGGCCTCGAGAGTTGCGAGTGGATTTTCGGGCATGGCAGCCTCCTTCCAATGTTCTTACAATCTTAGCACGTTTTGCGGCGTGGAGCCTATCCTATCCCCCTTGTCGCGCCCGCTCTCGGGGTGTTCCCTGTGTCAGGTCGCGGGTTTGCCCCGGCGAGTCAAACCCTCTCGAGGGAAGGTCTCGCTCTGGGGGAAAGGCAACTTCTGGGGGTCAAACCTACACTTTTCACTTTTTAAGTAAACCGCCGCACGACCACGACCCCGGCAAAAAGTGAAAAGTGTAGGTTTGACCCCGTTGCGTTTCCCCCACCCGTGCCACCACTGCAGCAAAGCTGCGGTAGTGCTGGTCGCTCCGAAGACTCCGCTCCCCGCCGGAGGGAACACTCCGAGCTCGACCTCAGATTGTGTCGATGTTGCGCTCACTGCCGCACGGAACACCCAAAGCCCGATTTCATGCCGTTCCGGCAGGAGCGGGAGTAGCCGCCTTCTTCCCGAACCGGGACTTGAGCTCATCGAGATACGTATAGATGACAGGCGTTACAAAGAGCGTTATCAGTTGGGAGAAAAGCAATCCTCCGACGACGGCCAGGCCCAAGGGACGCCGTGACTCCGCGCCCGCGCCGAAGCCCAGGGCGATCGGCAGCGTTCCGAAGAGCGTGGCGAGCGTCGTCATCATGATCGGGCGGAAGCGGATGACGCAGGCCTCGAAGATGGAATCGTGGGCGTTCTTGCCTTCCTTCCGTTCGGCGGCGAGAGCGAAGTCGATCATGATGATGCCATTCTTCTTGACCAAGCCGACCAGCATGATGACGCCGACATAGGCATAAATGCTAAGCTCCGTGCGGAAGATGAACAAGGTTAGCAAAGCACCGAAGCCGGCGAAAGGAAGAGCCGACAAGATCGTCAAGGGATGGATGAAGCTCTCGTACAGGATGCCCAGGATCATGTAAATGATGAAAATCGTCAGCAGGAGGAGAAATCCCAGGCCCTTGAGTGAGGACTGGAACGCCTGGGCCGTGCCCTGAAAGCTGGCGCTGATCGTCAGGGGCAATTCCCGACGGGCCAGATTCTTGATTTCGTCGACCGCATCGCCGATGGCCACACCCGGCTTGAGGTTGAAGGAAATCGTAACGGACGGAAGCTGCCCGGAGTGGTTGATCGACAGCGGCCCGATGGTCGGGGTCAATTTTGCCACCGCGTCGAGGGAAACGAGCCCCCCCGTCGTGGCACGCACATAGAGCTTCGAAAGATCGGGCGGGCCGGTCTGGTATTGGGGCTCGAGTTCCATGATGACATAGTATTCATTGGTCGGCGTATAGATCGTGGACACCTGGCGCTGACCGTAACTGTAGTAAAGGGCGTCCTCGACCTGCTGGGGCATCACGTTCATCGTCTGCGCCTTATCGCGGTCGACGACGACCGTCACCTGAGGGTTTTGGAGCTCCATGTCGCTCGACACGTCCAGCAGGTTCGGCATGGCCCGCAGCCGGGCCAGAAAGCTCGAAGCCTTGGAGTACAGGAGCGTCGTGTCCGGGCACTGCAGCGTAAATTGGTACAGGCTTTGGGTGAAGCGCCCGCCGACCTGGATCGGCGGCGGATTCTGGATGTAGGACACGATGCCCGGGATTCTCGCGAGCTTCGGCCTGAGTTCGTTGATAATCGCGTCGACCCTCAATTTCCTTTTGGACAAAGGGATCGTCTGGGCGAACATGCGCCCTTGGTTCGGAAGGCTGATCCCTCCCACGGCCGTGACGAGCGTAGCGACATTCGGATCGTGGATGACCACGTCGGCCACCGCCAGCTGGTGCTTGACCATGGCGTCGAACGAGATCCCCTGGGCGGCTTCGGTAACGACGACGAACTGTCCCGCGTCTTCACTGGGCAGAAAGCCTTTGGGGATCTTGACGAACAGGACGATGGTCAGGACAAGCGTCACAAACGAGAACAGCAGGAGGGGCATCCGGTGGCTGAGGGACCATGTCAGACCTTTCTTGTAGGCCTCGAGCATGTTGTGCAAGAACTTTTCAACGCCCAGGTAAAGCCGGTTGTGCTTGACGTCGCGCAAGGGCCTGAGGATGATGCTGCTGATCATGGGCGTCAGGGTCAGAGAAACGAATCCTGAGAAAAGCACGGCGGCCCCGATCGTGACGGCGAATTCCCGGAAGAGCCGGCCGACGATGCCGGCCATGAACAGGATGGGAATGAAGATCGCCGCCAGGGAGAGGGTCATGGACACAATGGTGAAGGCGATCTCCTTGGACCCGTCGAATGTCGCCTGCCGGGGAGTCGAGCCGAGCTCCTGGTGGCGGAAGATATTCTCAAGCATGACAATAGCATCATCGACCAGAAACCCGATGGAAAGCGTGAGGGCCATCAGGGTGAGGTTGTTGAGGCTGAACCCCATGACACTCATGACCGCGAACGTGCCCACGATCGAGAACGGCAGGGCCAGGCTCGGAATCGTCGTCGCCGTCAGATTCCGCAGGAAGAAGAAGATGACAAGGATGACGAGGATGATGGCGATGACGAGTGTCGTCTCGACGTCGCCCACGGATTCCCGGATGGACACCGAGCGGTCGTAAAGGACCTGGAAATGGGCGGAGGCGGGCAACTGGTCGCGGAAAATGGGCAGCAACGCTTTGACGTCGGACGCCACTTGGACGGTGTTCGTCCCCGGCTGGCGCTGGATCGCGAGAATGACGGAGCGCGCCGGCCCTTCCTTTGTATAAAACCAAGCGGCGACCTTGTCGTCTTGGACGCTGTCGAGCGAGCGCCCGACGTCCTTGAGCCGGACCGGCGTGCCGTTTCGGTAGGCGACGATGAGGTCCCGGTAAGCGGCGGCGTTGAAGAGCTGGCCGTTCGACTGGATGGTGTAGGCCCATTTGGGTCCGTAAAGCGTGCCGGTCGGCAGGTTGACATTGCCGTTGACGACGGCCTGGCCGACCTGGTCGAGGCCGACGCCGAGGGAGGCCAGGGCATCCGGATTCAGTTGCAGCCGGACCGCGTACTTTTGGGAGCCGAAGACGAGGACCTGGGCGACGCCGCTGACCATGGAAATACGCTGGCCCATCATGGTTTCGGCGTATTCGTCGAGAGTTGAAAGGGGCAGGGTGGGGGAGGTGAGGGCGATGAAGAGGATGGGCGATGCGGCCGGGTTGACTTTCTGGAAAGACGGAGGGGCCGGCATCTGCGGCGGCAGCTGAGTGCCGGCCCTCGAAATGGCGGCCTGCACATCCAGGGCGGCGGCGTTGAGGTCTTTCTTAAGAGTAAACTGGAGTGTGATCAGAGAAACCCCGATGTAGTTGGTGGAGGTCATGGAATCCAGGCCGTCGATCGTCGAAAACTGTTTTTCGAGCGGTGTGGCGATCGAAGAGGCCATCGTGTCCGGGTTCGCCCCCGGCAGAGTCGCCGAGACAAGGATCGTCGGAAAGTCCACGTTGGGCAGGTCATTGACGGGAAGCTCGCGAAAGGCCAAGAGGCCGAAGACCAGGATGGCCGCCATGAGCAGGGTGGTCATGACCGGGCGGCTGATGAACGGGTGGGAGATGTTCATGGCGGCTCCTACACGGGGTTGCGGATCTCGACCTTGGTGCCCGTCGTAAGCCTGAGCAGACCGTCCGTGACGACCTTCTCGCCGGCCTTGAGGCCGGAACGGATGACGGCCAAGTCCCCCTGCGTCCTCTCGACCTCAACGGGTCTGGATTCTGCGGTCATGTCGTCCCTGATGACCATGACGTAATGGCCCGCCTGACCGGTCTGGATGGCCTGGGACGGCGCGACGATACGGTTCTTTTCGATCGTCAGCGTCAGGATCACGTTAAGGTATTGTCCGGGCCAAAGCGCCTTGTCGGCATTGTCAAAGGTCGCCTTGAGCAGGATCGTCCCCGTTGTCGTGTCCACGGCGTTGTCGATGAAGGTTAGGGAGCCCGGGATGGCGGGAGCATTGTCCTGGAGCACCGCTTCCGTCTTGAGTTGGCCCTGGGCCTCGTATGTCCTGATCAAAGGCAGGTTCTGCTGGGGAACGGAAAACGAAACGTAGATCGGTGTCATCTGATTCATGACCACGAGCGGCGAGGTGTCGTTGGCCTTGACGATATTGCCCGGATAAACCATGAGCGCGCCCGTGCGCCCGTTGATCGGGGAGCGGATAGTGCAATAATCGAGTTGCAGGCGGGCATTGTCCACGGCGGCTTGGTCGCCTTTCACGGTGGCCCGGAACTGTTCCACGTTGGCTTTGAGCTGTTCGTAGGCTTCCTGGGTGACATAATCCTTTTGAACGAGTTCCGTATAGCGGTTGAGGTCGTCCTCGGCATTTTTGGCGAGCACTCGATCCCTGGCCAGGGCTGCTTCGGCCTGGCGGAGGGCGATTTCGAACGGCCTCGGGATCGATCGTGAAGAGAAGGGCGCCCTTCTTGACATCCTGGCCTTCCTTGAAATGGGCGGCAAGCATCTGGCCGCCGACGAGGGCCTTGACCTGGACGGTCGAATAGTATTCGACGTTTCCGATGGCCTTGACTTGAAGCGCCACGTCCTGCTCAGCGACGGTAGCGACCGTGACCGGAGCGCCCGGCGACGGTGCGGGCTTTTTCCGGGAACAGGCCGATGCGATCATGAGCAGGCAGGCGAGCGCGGTTACGGCAATCGGGACCATGGGCGTTCCCATCCGCCCGTCGCTGGCCTTATTGTATTTTTTTGGGATTTTCATATGGAACCTCATGGGCGGCGATCTCCTTTCTTCAATGGGACGGGGAATCCTCCCGCAGGTGTCGGCTCGGGCCTGCCCAGCGTCCCGGTGTCGTGCGCAAACTGGACGAGAGAGAGCAGCCAGTCGGTCTTGGCTTGGACGACCTGGACCCGGCCGCCATCGAGGGCGGCTTGAGCGGCGAGAAGATCGAGGATGCTTCCGACGCCTTTCTTATAACGATCGAGGGCAACCTGATACGACGCATTGGCAGAATCATAAAGGTCCTGGGCGGTACCGATTCTCTGGGCCGCCGTCTTGAGGTTGTAGTAGCTCGTCCAGACCTGAAGGGCGACGGCCTGCACGGCCTGGTCCATCTGAGCTTTGGCGGCGTCCACTTCCGCCTTGGCTTGGAGAACTCTGTACGCGTTGGCGATGCCCACCGAGATCGGGATATTCAAGGCGACGGACAAGGCGTAGGTGTTGCTGGCGCCCGACGTGTGGAGATAGTACACCTTGTCGTAGCTTGCATTGGCCGTGACCGTCGGCAATCCATCGGAGCGGACGGACCGGACATTGGCCTGAGCCTGGAGCACCTGCGCCCGAGCGGCGGCGATGTCGGGCCTCCTGGACTGGGCTTCGTTGATGAAGCGCTCGACTTCTCCGGAGACCAATTCCAGAGGAAGGGCGGCGGGCAGATCATCAGCGACTTCGAAACGGGTATCGGCGGGCAGGCTCATGGCGTTGGCGAGCGCCCCTTTGAGCGTCGTGGTTGCGCCGTCGGCTGAAACAAGGTCGAGGCGCGCTTGCGATTCCGATGTTTTGGCCTGGAGAACATCCGCGATCGTGGCCACCCCCGCTTTGTGCCTCAGGTCTGCGGCCTGCCGGTTGGCTTCGGTTTCTTTGAGGCTCGTCCGGTAGGACTCCAGCAACGCCCGAGACGCGAGGTACTGGTAATAACTCTGCTCGATCTGGAGGATGACGCCCTGGATGACGGAGTTTTGAGTCCAGTTGGCGGAGGCGAGAGATTGCCGGGCCATGTCTGTGTCGGCGTTTCTGCCGCCGAGATCAAGAAGAAGCCAGCTGAGGCTTGCGCCCGGGTCCAGGTTTGAATAATCAAACGTGAAGCGGCCTCCGAACGCCGAACCTTTGGTCTTCAATCCGGTGACCTTGGCGCCGACGACGGGATAGTAGGCGGCATGGGCGATGTCGACGCCCGCGGAAGCGGCGCGCGCGGACGCCCATGCCGTCCGCGTCAGAGTGCTGTTGAGAAGCCCCACATCGACAAGATTGGCCAAGGTCCATTTCTGTGTCGATTGAAGAAGTTCGGGCGGAATGCGGGCCGCCGCCGGCGCAAGTGCCGGTTGTTGGCTTTTGGCCGGCGGTGTCCAGGGCTCCTCCGGGGAAGGCGCCGTCCGGGCCGTCAGTTTCTCCATGCTGGCGCATCCGGCGAGGAAAAGCAAGGCAGGAATGGCGATGGCGAGAAACAGTCCGGCCAAAGGACTGACAGTACCTCTATTAAAAGGACGCGGCCTGCCGCGTGAGATCTTTGCACGGGCTTTGCGACTCATGCGCATTATCATCCTCCCCTTTGCGAAGGCCTTTTGAGCTTCTCGAATAGAAAACGTCCACAAAAGTCAAGCAATAATCATGCCAGACTTGTTCAATCAGGGGAGAGTCCGAATTCGTCGCGTCTCTGCCGTGGCGGGCCCGGAATGACTTGACCGGAAGAGTTGAAGTCCTTGCCTGCAAGACTCCGGTCCTGCCTAAGGCGGCAGTGCCCCACGCAAGGATGGGCCGGCGTTACCTTCCGACTTTAGCCCAGGCGGAGGACCTGGAGGAAGCGAGCGCGGCGTCGATGATGCACATCATGTCATGGCCTGTCCGGAAATCCGGGAACGTGGCGGCAAAGCTCCGGCCCTGGCGTTTGGCCGCCAGCGCGTCGTAGTAGTCACGAAACAGGTTATAGACGGCGTCGTGGTAGCCCATGGGGTGGCCCGTCGGCAGAGTCGCGTATTTCCGTGTTTCCTCAGCCTGGAGCTGAGACGATTCGTAGAAGACCTCGTTCGCCTTTTCCCGGTGGCCGATCCAAAGCGCATTGGGGTGGACATGGCTCCAGCCGTACGATTCCTTAGACCCGAAAACCTGGAGTTCTAAATCCACCTTCCGGCCGGCGGCGACCTGGCACGTCGTGAAATTGCCGCGCGCGCCGTTATCGAGGCGGAGGAAGAGGGACGCGAAGTCGTCGAGCTTCACCTCGACATCCTCGAGATCGCCGGCGCTGCCGCCGCCGAAGGACAGCGACCCGCCTTTCGGCCTCTTTCGTTTGGGAATGCAGGTATGAAGTTCGCTCATGACCTCGACGATCGTCCGGCCGGTGATGAACTGGACCAGGTCACACCAGTGGCTGCCGAGATCAGCCATGACGTTGACGTCGCCCGCGACGGAAGCGTCGAGCCGCCAGGAATAATCCGTCTCATAGAAGAGCCAATCCTGGAGGAAGCTGCCCATGAAGGCCCTGACTTCGCCGAAATCGCCTCGTCGCACGCGGGCGGCGGCTTCCTGGACGACGGGGTAGTATCGGTAGCAAAAGTTGATGCCTGTAAGCGTCTTGTGCTTGGCGGCCAGCCGGACGAGTTCGGCCGATTCCTTGGAATTAAGAGAGAGCGGTTTTTCCGAAAGAACGTCCTTGCCCTTTTCTATGGCCCGGCTGTTCAGCCCAAAGTGGAGCGTGTTGGGCGTGCAGTTGTGCACGACGTCGACCGCCGGGTCGTCGATGAGTTCTTCGGCGCGGCCGTAGACCCGGGGGATGTCCAGTTTCGCAGCGGCGGCGCGGGCCCGCCCGGCATCGCTGTCGGCCACCGCGACAACCTCAACACCGGCAAACCGGCGCAGAATCTCCAGGTGAACCATTCCGATGTAGCCTGTTCCTATTACGCCGACCCGGATTTTGTTCATTTCTTCCTCCCGAATGCGCGCTGGATGCGCTGTGCCCCGTATTCTAGCATCGGGCGCGCCGCCGCACAAGACGCCGATCGATCAACGATCGGTTTTGCATCCCGACGGCCGTGTTCAAGCGGGACAGTCTGGTGCAGTTCCGGATTTGGCCCAAGCTCGATCGGTCGGACTTTACCGGTGGGACTTACGTCCGCTAGCCGCCGGCCGGGAGAAGACGCGCGGCTCAGGACACCGTCGTTTCGAAGAGTTGCATCTCCGATTCAGTTTTCGTGACATAGCGAATAAGCACGCCCTTGTCTTGCGCGGCGAACCCGCCTCGCCCGTTGATCAGGTCGCGGGCGCCTGTAAGCCAAAGGTCGACGCCGGGAAACGCCGGGTCGTGCCTCTCGTTGTTATCGATCGGGTAGAGGATATTCTTGGCCGCCCAATAATCGAGCGCCACAGGATCCTGGCTGGCGACGATCTGGTTGGCACGAAATGTGGCGCTGGCCGGATAGCCTCCGATGGCGGCGTGGGAGACCCAGATCGCGTCGATGATATTGAGCACAGGCGTCTCTACAGCCGTCATCATTTTTCCGGCGGTTTCGCCGAGCCCGGCGTAATGCCGGAAGTTGGACTGACCGTCGGACATGGACACGAGTCCGTACATGTGCTTGAGGGAGGCGGTGAGTTCCGAGCCTCCGGCGTCATGATGCTTGAGCACCGGAATATTGATGAGCTTCAGGCGGGCGTCGAACGATGACCCGTTCCAAATTCCGCTCGCGAGCTCCACGCGCCGGCCGCCGGCGGTCGTGAAGCACGGATAGGACACATTGTCGAGCCGCCGGTAGCCGTTGGTCACATGGTCCGCGTCGCCGATGAATGTCCCGCCGATCGGGTCGAGCAGGAAGGCGGAAACGCGGGCGTCCATGAACAAGCTGTTGACCAGCCAAAGGAAAGTGTGCTGGTCATTTTCGGAGTTGGCGTGGACTTGACTATCGCCGTACGCCGACGATGTGTCGCAGTTCAGACTGCCCCGCCCTTGACCGTTGTCGAGAATGACCACCTCACCTGTGAACCCGTCGGGGTGTTCGAGGATGCGCTGGACGACACCCTGCACGAGGTCGCTGTTGGTGCAGCCGCGGTATTTCCACTGCGCGTTGACCTTGAGGAGGACCACGTCGTCGGCGGCGACGAGGCCGTTGGCGCTGTTCGCCGCACCGGGCTTGTCTGTGCGGTAGAAACCCAGGCCGTTTCCGCCCATGAGGTCGATAAGCGCATCCACTCCCGCGTGGCGGTTTCCCGCGGTGATAGCCTGGACCGGTATCCCGCTCACCCGAAAGAGGGCGCTTTCCGCAGGAACGGGCGGAGCCATCTGATCCCGAACGTGTCCCGCATCCCACGAAAGGCAGCGACGCCGCCCCGGCCAGCGATAGCTTGACGAATTGCCGTCTTTTCATTGGAACTCTCCGCGGACGGTACGATCCCGTACCTTACTATTATGACACACCGACGGCCCCGCCCTAAATTCCGGGGCGTGTGCGCGGGGCGGAACGCCCGTGCCGCGATGGTTTTAGTCGACGGCGACAAGGGAAAATTGGTGGGCGGCGCGGCGCGTGCCGATGCCCCGCCGATGGCCTCCTTGTATAATGTTCTTTGCCAACCTCGGGCCCGGCCGCTCCGTCTTATGGAGTGAAAGCCGGAAATGGACTGGAGAATGGACGAAAAAAAGCTCATCGACGGATTGGCCGGAGGCGACCGGTCGGCGTTCCGGGAGCTTGTGGACCTTTATAAGAGAAAAATCTACTATCTGGCCCTGGATATGGTCGGGAACCAGGTCGACGCCGAGGACGTTTCGCAGGACGTTTTCGTCAAGGTTTTCCGCCACTTCGACACATTCAAAAAGGACGCAAAGCTCAGCTCCTGGCTCTACAGAATCACCTACAATACGTGCATTGACCATCTCAGGAAGCGGGCCTCGACACCCTTGGCGATAGGCGACGAAGCGTTGGTGGCCGGAGGCTCGGACGGGGACGCGGTTGTGTTTTCGGCCGCAGCCCCCAACCCGCACGGGCGGCTCGAATTCGAGGGGCTTCAGCGCCGCATCACCCGGGCGCTCGACAAGGTGTCGCCCCAGGAAAAGGCGGTCTTCCTTCTTCGTCACTATGACGACATGATGCTCAAGGAGATCGCCGAGGTTCTTGGGTTGTCCATCGGCTCGGTCAAGAGCTACCTCGCGCGAGCCGTCAAGAAACTTCGAAGAGAATTAGGCCGGGGAAGCGCCGGCCTGGAGGCGTCCCATGATTAAGTGTTCAGCCTGCAAAGACAGGATGATCGAAGCCCTCTACGGAGAACTCGGGCCTGCCGAAAGAGAGGTCTTCGACGAGCATCTTCGGGCCTGCCGGGACTGCGCGTCCGAGTATTCCTTGCTTGGGGCCACCCTGAGGGTCATGGACCGGAGGCACCGTCCCGACCCCGGCCGGGAGTTCTGGGACGGGTATTGGGACAAGTTGGAAGCCCGGTTAGCTGCGGACAGGCCCGGGGTGGGGGATCGGATTTCCTCGCGGCTCCGCCTCGGCGGATTTCTGGCGGCAATTCCGCGCTGGGCCTATCAAGCGGCGGCGGCCGCCGCACTGGTCGCGGCCGGGTTTATTGTCGGCCATAACCTTCAGACCCCTCGGACTCCAGGCCCATCCAGGCCGCTTGAGCTCTCCTCCGCTGCGGCGATCCCGGCTTCGAATCTTACGGACCCGGCCGCCCGCGCCGAAAACTACCTCGAGCGCTCCAAGGTTCTTCTGCTCGGCTTGGTCAACTACGATCCGAAAACCCAGGATGCGTACGCCTTGGATTTTTCGCGGACGAAGGAAAGGTCGCGCGAACTCGCCGGCCAGGCAGTCAATATCCAAAGCTCCCTGACGGACCCCCGCCAGCAACGGCTTCGGGATCTCGTGGCCGACCTTCAGGTCATCCTGTTGCAGATCGCCAACCTCGGCGTTGGACAGGACCTGGAAGGCGTGGAGCTCGTCAAGCAGGGCGTTGACCAGAAGGGCATATTCCTCAGAATCGATTTGACCCGCATGGCCCGAACGGCCAAGGCCGCGAAGGGGACAGAGTCTCCAGAGCGGTCGGCGGGCCGTAAAGATAAAGTCAAAGCATAACATGACCAAGGAGGCCACGATGAAAACCTGGAAAATTTGTACTGCAACCGCAATCTTCGGTCTGATCCTTGCGATCGTCCTGCCGGCCGCGGCCCTCGCCGCCACCAAGACGTCTCAGGGGCAGGAGAAGGACGCCGTCGCCTATAAACAGGCCTACGCGCTCGTCCTCGACGGGAAATGGGATGCCGCCCGCAAAGCCATGGAGGAACTGGCCAGACAATTCCCCAAGAGCGCCTGGGTGGACGATGCCCGTTACTGGTCCTGCTATTCCCTCGAGAAGATGAATCAATCTCTGGACACGGTTTTCAAGTGCTATCAGGACTTCGTCCGCTCCTACCCGAACAGCCAATGGGTCAAGGACGCCAAGGCCAACATGGTCCGGCTCTCCCAGGAGCTGGCCAGGACCGGCAAGCCGGAGTACGAAACAGTCATCAAATCGCTTGAGTCCGGCAACGACGAGGACATCAAGCTCGCCGCGCTCTATGCCCTGCAGAATATCGGCGACGAGGAGGCCCAAAAAACCATTCTCGATATTTATGACAAGGCCGGGAGCGTCAAGCTCAAGAGCCAGATCGTCTTCATGCTCGAAGACATGAATTCACCGGCGGCGTCGGCCAAGCTTGCCGAAATCGCCAGGCAGGAGCCCAATGTCGAAGTCCGCCGCAGCGCGCTCTTCGCGCTGGCGAGCCGTGGCGGCCCCGAGGCGGTCAAGATTCTCAAAGAAGTCCTGCAGTCCAACGCTCCGGAAGACCTCCGCCGCAACGCCTTGTTCGCCCTCGCCGAGACTAAGGACCCGGGCATCGTCGCGGTGCTGACCGACGTCGCCCTGACGGGGACGGACGAAGGGCTCGCCCGCAACGCCGCCTACGCCATCCAGAACATCGAAGGCAAAGAAGCCCTCGACGCTCTTCGCCGCATTCTGAACGAGGCCAAGGACAAAAAAGTCCGTGAGGCCGCTCTTTACTCCCTGGCGGACAGGAAGGACGTCGACGCCCTGCCCATCCTGAAGGACGCCTTGTTGAAGGAAAACGATCACGACCTGGCCAAGGCCGCGCTCTTTCAAGTTGCGGAGATCCAAGGCAAAGACTCGCTCAATATCCTCAAGCAGGTCCTGACGACCTCCAAAGATCCCGACCTGAGGCAGAGCGCGCTTTATGCCATCGCCCAGCACGGCGGCGAAGGCGTCAAGGAGATTCTGCTGGACATGGCGATGAACGGACCGGACGACGAGATGGCTGAGAAGGCGGTGTACGCGCTTCAGGAATTTAAGGGCACGATGGGAACAGACGCCCTCCTCGAGCTGATGAAAAAGGCCAAGTCGCAGCGGGCAAGGCGGGCCGTCGTCTTTATGCTGATGGACGAAGAAGGCGGAGCTCCGACAGCGGTCCTTTCGAGAATTCTCAAGGAAGAGGCCGACCCCGAAATCAAGCAGCAGGCCGTCATGGCCCTCGGCCAGGCGAAGAACGACGAGGCCGTCCCCGTCCTTCTCGAAATTGCCAAAGGCAAGGACCGCAAACTCGCCACCAGCGCCGTCATGGCCTTGGGCCAGATTGGGACGCCGAAGGCCAAGGCGGCTCTCATGGATATTCTCGCGCAGAAAGAGGGCGGATCGGTCGCGGACAAGCAGGAGTAGACTGTGAATCGCGCAGGAATTCCTGTCATCGCGCTTGTCGGTCTGGCTTTGACGGCTGCGGCATGGGCCGCGGCCGGCCCCTCCGTCGGCCCCAAGCTGCCGGCCGAAGTGATCCAGTACGCGGGCGGAGCCAAGACTCTCGACTTGAGGCTGGCCTGGGGCTTGGAGGAGGCCTCGAAACACGATCGCAGCCGCGGGGTATGGATCGGATACAGTATCCGTCGCCTCATGAACGAAAACTCCATGATCGGCTCCTGGAGCGACGATCGCGCCCGGATCTCTCTTACGATCGCCGAGATCCTGGCCGGGAAGCGCGAAATGGCGCTCCAGGCGCCCGGCGAGGACAGCGTCCGTCACACCGCAAAAAACGTTTTGGAAGGGCTCGAGACGACGAGACAGGAAAAGAAAGTCCTAAAGGACATCGCGATTCTCTGCCGTTACGATGCAGGAAAACCGGCCGTTCTCGACGCCGTGAGGATGAGCAACCTTGACCTCTCCTTCGACTTCGAGGACCGGCCGCTCATCTGGCTCGGGGCGGCCGCGGATGAAGAGAGCATAGCTCTCATCAAACGACAGTTCGCCGAGAGCCGCGGGGACAAAGTCCGAGAGAACCTGCTTGCCGCCGCCGGCGTCCATGGGACTCCCGCTCTCATCATCCCCTTTCTCGAAAAGGTTCTAACGGGCGGGGGGCCCGATGACTTACGGAAGGAGGCGGCCTTCTGGATCGGCCAGCAGAGCGACGCCTCGTGCCTCCGGATCCTTGTCCGTGCCGCGCAGTCGGACAATTCGAGGGAAGTCAGGGAGGGCGCCGTATTCGCCATCAGCCAGGTGGAACTTCCCGAGGCGGTCGACGAGCTTATCGCCCTGGCCCGCGGGGACTCCAGGCCGGACGTGAAGAAACAGTCGATCTTTTGGCTGGGCCAGATTGCCTCGAAAAAGGCGGGCGCAGCCCTGGAGGATTTCGCCCGGAACGGCGGCAGCGCCGAAATCCAGGAGCAAGCCGTCTTCGCTCTTTCCGAGCTTCCGGATAACCAGGGACTTGAGCCTTTGATCAAGCTGGCCAAGACTCATCCTGACCCGCGGATACGAAAAAAGGCCGTCTTCTGGCTTGGCGAAAGCAAGGACCCCCGGGCCCTGCAGACACTCATCGAGATCATCAAGGGAAAATAGCCTCTGATCACGGGCTAGGTCATCCAGCCTTCTGGCTATTTCCGCCTCGATTGTGTATGATGTGCGGCGATCAGGAGGTCGGACGACATGAACAAATCGAAACCCCTTATGCTTTTGATTGCCTTGGCCTTCGCGCTCGCCATCATCGCCGGCGCGCAGCAAAAGCCGGGCGACACCGCCGTCGACCCGGTCTGCGGCATGAACGTCGACAAAGCGACCGCCAAAGCCACGTTTGACTATAAAGGCACGACATACTATTTCTGCGGTCAGGGCTGCAAGGATGCTTTCGCCAAGGAACCGGAGAAATACCTTCAGAAGGGCCAGCAGAAGCCGAGCGACACCGCTGTGGACCCGGTCTGCGGTATGACCGTCAACAAAGCGGCGGCCAAAGCGACTTTCGAATACAAGGGCTCGACATACTACTTCTGCAACCAGGGCTGCAAGGACGCTTTCGCCAAGGACCCGGAGAAGTACCTCCAGAAGAAAAGCGAAAGCCAGAAACCCGCCGGCTCCTGCTCTTGCGGCTCGCCGGGGGGTTGCGCGATGAAAAACAAGGACAAAAAATAGCCTCGATCGGTTCGTCGCAAAGCCCTCAGCCTCGCCGGGCGTACCATTCCCGGCAAATTTGAAGTATGCTTGACGGGCCATGGCCATCGGGTTGTACGTCCATTTCCCTTTCTGCAGAACGAAGTGCCCGTATTGCCATTTCGCAAGCGTCCCCCTGACCACTGACCTTTATCGCGAGTGGTGGGAAGGACTGAAACGGGAGACCAGTCGGCGCTCGCGCGAGAAGCTCGAGTTCGACACTCTCTACCTTGGGGGCGGGACGCCGTCGCTTCTGGCGCCGGACGATCTCTATGCCCTCAGGGAGTTGCTCGACGGGAGCTTTTGGCTGGCCCTCGACGAGTTTACCCTCGAGGCGAATCCCGGAACTGCCGACGGCGAGGCGATGCGGGAGTGGAAAGAAGCGGGGGTTACACGGCTCAGCATCGGGATCCAGTCCTTCGATGACACGATTCTCAGAACGCTCGACCGCGGGTATTCCGCCGCGGACGCCGAGTCCTTCTCGGAGACGGCGCAGGCGGCCGGCTTCGAAAGCCTGAGCATCGACCTCCTGATCGGAGTCCCCGGAGAAAACAGGGCGATGGTCGGCCGGACTCTGGACAAGACCATACGGCTTGCTCCCGATCATGTCTCGCTCTATATCCTCGAGAATGTCGAAGGCCTTCCATTCGAGAAGACCCTCGAAAGAAATCCCGTGGACGAAGATGCGGTCGCTGACGCCTACTTAACCGTGCGTGACAGACTTGCGGCGTCGGGCTTGCGCCAATACGAAATCTCAAACTTTGCCCGGCCGGGCAAGGAGTGCCGGCATAACCTGAAATACTGGCGTTATGAGCCTTTCCTGGGCCTGGGACCATCAGCCTGCTCCCACCTCGGAATGAGACGCTGGTGCAACTCCCGATCGCTCGCCGAATGGGCGGGTGCGCTCCGAGAGAGCAAAGAGCGCTTGGAAGAGGAGGTCACGCTCACGCCCGAAACCGCATTCACGGAGGCGCTTATCTTCGGACTGCGCCTGGCTGAGGGCGTGGACGTCGACGAACTGGCGGACCGGTTCGGCGCCGATGTCGGGGACAGGCGGCGCCGGAATATCGACGAGCTCGTTGCAGAAGGCTCGTTGGCGCGGCAGGGGAGCCGTCTCCGCATTCCGCCCGACAATTTTTTGGTATCCAACCCGATTCTTTCCCAGCTCCTTTGAAAAGCATGGAGGATGAGATGGATAAGAGGAAGATCACTCCCGGCGAGCTTGCCAGTTTGGCCATCGCCCGCCTGCGCGGCATGTCGAACCCCGGCAGGGCCGCCGGAATGCTGATGTACTTCAAAAATACCATCAAGACCTATGGGGCCACGTCCAAACAAGTGAGAAACCTGGCCGCCGAACTTTACAAGTCCATCAAGCAGCAATGGACCGTTCGGGACGCCACCGCCTTCGCCGACATCCTTTTCCGGGAGCCTTATATTGAGGCAAAAGCCGTCGGCGGTCTCATCCTGGGCAGGTTCAAGAAAGATTTCCCGGCGTCCTTGTTCGTTAAGGTCAAAGGATGGCTGGCGGAAGACCTTCTGGACAACTGGGCCTCCGTGGACGTTTTCTGCACCGATTCGATGGGCGCTTTCCTCGAAAAGTATCCCGCTTATGTCGAAAAAATCAAGCGCTGGGCGACGCATCCCAACCGGTGGGTCAAAAGGGCTTCAGCCGTATCGTTCATTAAGTTGGCCAGGAAACCCGCTTTCCTCCCGGCCGTCTACGAGATCTCCGTCTCCCTCTTTCCGGTCCAGGACGACCTCGTCCACAAGGCGAACGGCTGGTTGCTCCGCGAGGCCGGCAAGGCCGATATGGTGCGCCTCGAGGGCTTTCTCCTCGAACACGGCCCGGCCATACCGCGGACGACCCTTCGCTACGCCATCGAGCGCTTTAACGAAAAAGCGCGCCGGCGCCTCCTCGAGACGACAAAACCGGGACCACTGCGAAAATAACGGCCGCGGCCCTCAACTCATTGGAGCTTCAGCAGGGGGTCGAGTTGTGCTATAGTCGGCAGCGAAATGGTCCGATGACGAGGAGGGACAATGACGATCAATCTTATTCGAAGGATTTTGCCTCTTTTTGCCGGTTTGATCATGGCGGCCGGCCTCGCCGGCGCCGCCGATGAAGCCCGCGTCCTGCGCTATCCCACCATCTCAAACGATCAGATCGTTTTCAGTTACGCAGGAGACTTGTATACGGTGGCGATCACCGGCGGAGCGGCCCACAAGCTCACGGCCTTCTTTGATGGATATGAAGCGTTCCCGCGTTTTTCTCCGGACGGAACGCTTATCGCCTTCACGGGCGAATACGATGGAAACCGGGAGGTTTACCTCATCCCGGCCGGCGGTGGTGCCCCGAAGAGGCTGACCTACACGCCCTCCATCGCCAGGGATGACATCTCCGACCGGATGGGACCGAATAACCTGGTCATGGGCTGGGATCCCGGCGGGAAGAAGGTCATCTTTCGTTCCCGCATGCGCGAATGGAACGATTTCAACGGCCAGCTTTACCTCGTGCCCGCGGCGGGCGGGACGCCTGAGCAGCTCCCCCTGCCGAGAGGCGGGTTCTGCTCGTTCTCACCCGACGGCCGGAAGCTCGCCTATAATCGCATCTTCCGCGAATTCCGGACTTGGAAGCGGTACCGCGGCGGCATGGCCGACGATATCTGGGTCTATGACTTTGCGACCAAAGCCGTCGAAAATGTCACCAACAATCCCGCCGGCGACATCATCCCCATGTGGAGCGGAAACAGGATCTATTTCCTTTCGGACCGCGACGAGAACAAAAGGTGGAACCTCTATGTTTACGACGTCGGCACGAAGCTGACGAAAAAACTCACCAATTTCGCGGAATTCGATATCAAGTTTCCGTCCCTCGGCCCCAAGCACGTTGTCTTCGAGAACGGCGGGTTTATCTACACCTTCGAACTGGCTACGGAAAAGATTGCCAAGGTCCCGGTAACCATCGCGGATGATCTGGTGATGAGCCGCGCCAAAGTCGTCAAGGCCGCCGGTCTGATCACCAGCTTCGACATTGCGCCGGACGGAAAGAGGGCCCTGTTCGGCGCCCGCGGCGATATCTTCACCGTCCCCGCCGAACACGGCAACACCCGTAACCTGACCAATACGTCGAGCGTCCACGAGCGCAATCCGGCCTGGTCGCCGGACGGGAAGACCATCGCGTTCATTTCCGACCGGAGCGGCATCGAAGAGATCTGGACGATGAACCAGGACGGAAGCGGTGCGCCGCAGCAGGTCACGTCGAACGGAGACACATATAAGTACGAACTCCGGTGGTCGCCCGACGGGAAAAAAATTCTCTGGAACGATAAAATGCTCCGGTTGAGCTATGTGGACTTGGCCACGAAAGAAATCGTGGCCGCGGCGACGTCCGAGGCCGGCGAAATCGTCCAGTTTGCTTGGTCGCCCGACAGCCGGTGGATTGCCTTCGGCATCCCCGAACCGCGGAACGTGAACAGGATCTTCCTGTACTCCCTCGATACGAAAAAAACCTTCGAGGTCACCGACTCGTGGTACAACTCCTCCGATCCGTCCTTCAGCAGCGACGGCAAATATCTCTTTTTCGTTTCCGACAGGGATTTCCGCCCGGTCTATAGTTCGACCGAATGGAATCACGCGTACCTGTCGATGTCCCGGGTCTACTTTGTGACGCTGTCAAAGGACGCCAAGTCGCCCTTCGAGCCGAAGAGCGACGAAGTGGCGGTCAAGGCCGCCAAAGAAGAAAAGCCGGCCCCCGCGGTCAAGCCGGGCGTCGAGGCGAAAAAACCCGAAGAGAAAAAAGAAGCGGCGGCCGTGCCCATTAAGGTGGACACGGACGGCCTCACGGACCGCATCGTTGCCCTGCCCATCGAGACCGCCTATTACGGCCACATCCTCGCCATAGGCGATTCCGTCTATTACGGCCGGGTCAAGGACATGGAGCGCTCGCCCTCGCTCATGATGTACGATCTCGGCACCCTCAAAGAAAAAGACTTGGGCAAGGTCGATGGGTATGAGCTTTCGGCCGACAGGACAAAAATGATCGTGGCCAAAGACCGCGGCTTCGCCATCATCGATCTTCCCAAAGGCCCCGTGGCGCCCGAGACGAAACTGGACCTTTCCGGGATGGAGGCCTCCCTCGACGTCCGTCAGCAGTGGAGCCAAATCTTCGAGGAATGCTGGCGGCAGATGAAGGAATTTTTCTACGCGCCGAATATGCACGGAGTGGACTGGGACGCCCTCCGGCTGCGCTACAAGCCCCTGGCCGACGCCGTTCAGCACCGCGCCGATCTGACCTATGTCATCGGGGAGCTCATCGGCGAGCTGAGCTCGGGGCACACGTATGTCGGCGGGGGCGAATTCCCGACGCCCGATAAGGTCAAGGTCGGTATGCTCGGGGCGAAATTCGAACGGGACGCCAAAACCGGATACGACAAAATCGTCAAGATTTTCAAGGGCGAAAATTGGGACCCGGCTCTGCGCTCTCCGTTGACCGAGCTCGGCGTCAACGTCAAGGAAGGGGACTATCTCATCGCCATCAACGGCCGGCCTCTCAACGCGCTGGCCGATATGTACGAAGCGCTCTACAACACGGTCGGCAAACAGGTCCGGCTCAAGGTGAACGGCGTTCCCGATGAGAAGGGCACCCGTGAGGTCGTGGTCGTTCCCATCGAAACCGAGAACGCGCTTTACTATCATGCCTGGGTGGAGGGCAATATCGAGAAAGTCAGCCTGGCGACGGGCGGCAAGGTCGGATATATCCATGTCCCGAATATGGGCGTCGAGGGTCTGAACGAATTCGTCAAGCACTTTTATCCGCAGCTTCGCAAACAGGCTTTGATCATCGATGTCCGGGGGAACGGCGGCGGCAACGTCTCGCCCATGATTATCGACCGCCTGTCCCGCCAGATGGTTATGGTCGAGATGGCGCGGAACGAGACCAGCCGGCCCGACCCCGCGGCGGCTTTTATCGGCCCCAAGGTCTGCTTATGCGACGAGTTTTCAGCCTCCGACGGGGACATCTTTCCCTACCGGTTCAAGTTTCTCAAGCTCGGCACGCTCATCGGCAAGAGGACCTGGGGCGGCGTCGTCGGAATCCGAGGGACGCTGCCTTTGCTTGACGGCGGGTTCCTCAACAAGCCCGAGTTTGCCCCCTACAGCCCGGACGGCAAGGGCTGGATCATCGAGGGCACCGGCGTCGAGCCCGACATCGTCGTCGACAATGACCCGGCCAAGGAATTCGCCGGAATCGACGAGCAGCTCGACAAGGCCATCGAGGTCATTCTCGAAAACCTGAAGACCCAGGGCAAGACGCTCCCGCCTATCCCGGCCTATCCGATCAAGAAATAGACGGGTGACTGGAGTCGCCCTGAACGGCGCCCGGCAGGCGCGGCCTTACGCGCCGTGGAAGGAGAAAGGATGCCAAACGGACGGGTTAAAGTCAGCTGCGTCAACTGCGGCACGACGAACTACTTTCCCTTGGAGGCTCAAGGGAAAAAGGTCGTCTGCGGCCGATGCAAGGTCGACCTGCCCCTGCCGGGCAGCGTGATCGAGCCGAATCCCCAGCAGGTTTCAACTTTGTTTTGCAACTCCAGCCTGCCCGTCCTGGCCGATTTCTACTCGTCGACCTGCCAGCCCTGCCTTGTCATGGAACCGATCCTCGAACGGCTGGCGAAAAGGCGGGCCGGACAGATCGTGGTCGTGAAAATCAACGTTGAGCGGCATCCCGAGCTGGCCCAGGCGTTCGGCGTCCAGGCCGTGCCGACATATGTCGTGGTCCACAAAGATTCCGAGCGAGACCGTATTTCGGGAGGATTGGCCGAAGAGTCGTTCGCGCTCTGGGTCGCCAGCCGCACATGAGGCGGGCAATAGCGGATCCCGTATCGCCGCGTGGGGCGCGGGGTTCCTTCACCCGGCGTATCATGCGGACTCGAACGAACAGGGGAGAGGAGAGCCGCCGCCGGTGAAATATAAGGCTCTTTTCTTCGTTTTTCTTGTTTCTCTGGCCGGTGTCGCGTGGGCTGACGATCAGACTCGGGGCACGAAGGTGGCCGCCGCGGTCCTGGTTTCAGCCGATGCGGAATGGGCCGTCGTCAAGGCCTACTATCCCGCCGCCCAGTACGACAGTTCGCCGTTCGGAGAGTTCTTTTCGATTGACGTGGCGTGCCCGGATCAACGTGCGCGGCGCGTCCTTTTCCTGCACGGCGGCTGGGGCAAAACCGCGGCGGCGGCCTCGACGCAGTATGCGATCGACCGCTGGGACACCCCGCTCATTGTGAACCTCGGCACCTGCGGAGGCTTTGAAGGGGCCGTCGGCCGTTTCGATGCGATCCTGGCCTCGAAAACCGTCATCTATGATGTCATCGAGCGTATGGGCAGCGCCGAGCAGGCCCTCGCCGACTATGCGACGACCATCGACCTCAGCTGGCTTTTGGGGCCGGACCCCGCCGGGATCCGAAGGTTCACGCTTGTTTCCGCAGATCAGGACATCGACCCCTCGGCTGTTCCCGGCCTCAAAGCGAAGTACGGGGCCGTGGCGGCTGATTGGGAATCAGGCGCCATCGCCTGGACCGCCCGGCGCAACGGAAAAAAGATCCTCATCCTTCGTGGGGTGAGCGATATCGTGGGAGCGGCGGGCGGCGAAGCCTACGGCAATATCGGTTTGTTCAAACGCAACACAGAGATCGTAATGAAACGACTCTTGGACGGCCTGCCCGCATGGCTCGCCAGAACCCGCGGCTGAGCTCAGCGCGCGTAATAGCCGTCGCGGTTCGCGACCGTGTAGGCCTTTCCGGCGGCGCCGGAGGCTTTTACCTTTACCTCGATCGATTTGAACGTGCCGTCGCGCGGGGAATCCTGGGGAATGTAGCGCAGGAGATAATACTGCTGTGACTCGGCCGCCGCGCGTCTGAAGGAAACCCCGGGGTCCTTGGACGTTTCGCATGTGCCCCCCGTGGCCCGGGCGATTTCCTTGAAGCCGGGAAAGATGTCTTCCGACTGCTCACGCATGTTGGCGCCGAAGACACGCTGGGATTTCTTGTCCATGAAGATGAAGTGAAGGACAATGCCGGCGTCAGAAAATTCCCTTTTGACGAGATCGCGGTCGAACGACGGGTCCCGCCTGTAGAACTGGAACAGGTCCATCATGTTTCCCGCGATGGTCGGATTGTCCTGGTACATGGTCATCAGGGTCTGCATGGCGGAAGCGCCGATCTCGGGACGGTATTCCCTGGCGTAGAAGAAAAAGACGCTTTTTTCACCCGGGACGGCCTTAAGGGACTGGGCAAAGCCCATGAGCTTCTTCTCGTCCACAAGGCGCTGGCTTTCCAGTTCCATCAAGGCATCCCGGTAATGCTGGATCTGGAACTCGAGTCCGAAACCTTCGGAGCTGTCGGTCGAGGAATCCGCCTCCATCCTGTCTTCGAAGTTCGGCTGACCGCCGCCGCCGGCAGCGCTTCCGATAGCGTTGGTCAGGCGTTTCAGCCTCCTGATGAGGTTACGGTAGTCCGTGCCGCCCCGCTGAATATCCTGCTTCAGGAGATGCTGCATGTCCTTTGAGAGCGTCGCCTTCGGCTTCTGCGCCAGGGCGTTGGCCTGGAGGGAGTAGGGCTTCATCGGGGTGATCAGCATCATCGAATCACCCGGACGGATGACCGAGGTGAACAGATAATCGATCGCTTCGCCCAGGGCGGGATCCCAATCCACGGTTTGGAAGAGAAAATAGTAGGAGCGCGCCGCATAGAGCTGGCCGGGTTTCGCCCCTTCTTCCCTGACGACGGTTTGACCGTTCAAGAGAGAAAGCGACTCAGCCTGTTGAAGGCGTCCATTTTCGTAGACGTCGAAATCTTTTAGGCCGAGGCCGTCGACAAAACGGGCGCCGTCGAAGACCCTGACGCGGAGTTCGACAGGCTGGACACCCTGCGGCGTACTCCCTGAGGAGGCAACGAGGGCCAGGGGCAGAACGAGCGTCAGCCCCAAGCAGAGGGATTTGAGCCGAAGCTCACGTCGACACCGATTTTGCTTGTTCATGATTCCCACCTCACTTTCATCGGTCCCATTATCTTTCATAACCGCGCGCTCGGGCCGCGCGATGCATGTCCAGGCGAAAAGTCCTTTTCAAAATTTCGATGAGGGTTCCTGGAGTGTGGAGCAAATCCGCCACAATCCGTGGAGTGAAGCAGGGCTTTTTGTCAAAGGCACGTTGTCGGCCAAAACAGCGTCATCAAGGCGTAATGCCCGGGCCCGGGCCGGGAACGAAAACAATGCCGAAGAGGGGACTCGAACCCCTACTCCCGGATTAATGGGAACTAGCCCCTCAAGCTAGCGTGTCTGCCAATTCCACCACTTCGGCATACTGGCTTGGGAGGATCAGCCTCCCGCTGGGCATCGGCCCGGCTTCCCATCGCCTATCCGGCGTTTATTTCTTCTGTTCAGCGCCCGATGAGGCCGGCGGCTTCTGCTGACCGGTCTTCGCCTGGGGCGGCTTCGTTTGCGGCGGCTGGGCCTGGGTTTGGCCCTTTGTCTGCGGTTTGACGGGAGCGGCTTGAGTCTGCGCGGCCGGTGCGGGGGTCTTTTCGCCGCCCACGACGGAGCTTGTGCCCTTGGCGGAGACGATCCAAAGTCCGAGTGACGTCAACATAAATATGATCGCCGAAATCGTCGTGACCTTGGACAGCAGAGACGTCGACCCACGGGAACCGAACGCCGTCTGGCTGCCGCCGCCGCCGAAAGCCCCCGCCAAGTCCGCGGCCTTTCCTGACTGCAAGAGGACGGCAAAGATCAAGATCAAACAAACGACGACGTGGAGAAGAATAATTAAAGCGCTCACTTCTCTTCCTTATCAGCACGAAGGGCCTCCCGGGCGATTCCGACAAAGGAATCCGCCTCGAGGGACGCTCCTCCCACGAGAAATCCGTCGATGTCTTTTTCCTGGAATAAGGAAAATGCGTTGGCCGGCTTGACGGAGCCGCCATAGAGAATTATAGCACAGGAGGAACGCTCATTTCCATAGTTTTCTTCGAGCCGGCTCCTGATATGGGCATGGGCCTCTTCGGCCTGGGCCGGTGAGGCGTTTTTGCCGGTGCCGATGGCCCAGACGGGCTCGTAGGCGAGGATGAGCCTGGACATATCGGCGGAGGTGAGCGCGTGGAGGCCTTCTTCGAGCTGGCTATCCAGCTTCTCTTCCGTTTGTCCGGCTTCTCGCTCCGCCTCGGTTTCTCCGATGCAGACGATCGGCGTAAGGCCCGACCTCAACGCGGCCCGGATTTTCTTGTTTACGCTCTGATTGGTCTCCCCGAAATATTGCCGCCTCTCGGAATGGCCGATGAGAACGTGGCTGCAACCCGAGTCCTTGAGCATTGGGCCAGAAACCTCCCCCGTGAAAGCCCCCTTGTCCTCCCAGAAAAGGTCTTGCGCGCCCAAGCGAACTCGCGAGCCTTTGAGGAGGGCGTGGGCTTCAGCCAGGCTCGTGAACGGCGGCATCACGACGAAGTCCGCGCCGGCGAGGTCCGCCGACGCAGAAGCGAGAACCCCGAGGACCAGGCTGCGGGTCTCCGGAATCGTCATGTTCATTTTCCAGTTTCCGGCGCAGAACGGGCGTCCCCGGGAAACGGCCATTTTACTTTTCCAGCGCCTCGAGGCCCGGCAGAGTTTCGTAGGCAATGTACTCGAGGGATGCCCCGCCGCCGGTCGAGATGTGGCTGATCCTGTCCTTGACCCCGGCCTTCTTGACCGCCGCGATCGAATCGCCGCCGCCGACGATCGAAACAGCGCCCGACGCCGCGACGGCCCGGGCGATCTTCATGGTCCCCTCCGCGAACTTCTCGATCTCGAAGATGCCCATGGGGCCG
Source organism: Candidatus Aminicenantota bacterium (assembly GCA_963727095.1). Taxonomy (GTDB): domain Bacteria; phylum Acidobacteriota; class Aminicenantia; order Aminicenantales; family Saccharicenantaceae; genus CAVSEQ01. The sequence continues at coordinate 128,413 of CAVSEQ010000003.1, forward strand.
TTCCAGAAAATGAGCTTGGCGCTGCTGATGATCCGGGAGTAGGCTTCGATAGTCTTTGGTCCGATATCGACGCCGATCATGGCATCAGGAAAGGGAAGGGTGTCGACGATGCGCGTTTCGGCGCCGGCATCCACTGCGGCGGCGAGGACGTGGTCGAGAGGCAGGAGGAATTCGACTTTTGTCTCCCTGGCCTTGGCCAGAATTCCGAGCGCGACGTCCTTTTGATCGTCCTCGACGAGCGACCTGCCCACGCCGAGACCTTGTGCTTTTAAAAACGTGTAGGCCATGGCCCCGCCGATGAGGACGTGGTCGGCCTTGGCGAGGAGGCTGTCGATGATCTCGATCTTATCGGAAACTTTGGCGCCTCCCAGAATCGCAACGTACGGCTTTTCCGGCGCTTCGACCGCTTTTTTCAGGTAATCGACTTCCTTTTTCATCAGATATCCGGCCGCCTTGAGTTTGACGAAACCGGCGATGCCGACGACCGACGCGTGGGCGCGGTGGCTCGAGCCGAAGGCGTCGTTGATGAAAATATCGACGTTCTTCGCGAGCTTGGCCGAAAACCCGGGGTCGTTCGCCTCTTCTTCCTTATAGAACCTCACGTTCTCAAGGACGAGGGCCTGGCCCGGCCGGAGGGCGGCCTTGAGTTTCTCCACATCGTCCCCGATGACATCCGGAGCCGTGAGGATCGTGTTGGGAACGAGTTCGGCCAGACGTTTGGCCGCCGGTTTGAGACTCAATTTGGGGTCCGGCTTGCCTTTGGGCCGGCCGAGATGGGAGGCAATGATGAGTCTCGCCCCATGGTCGAGAAGATATTGAATTGTGGGCAGGGAAGCCCGGATCCGCGTATCGTCGCGGATGTCCCCTTTATCGTCCAGAGGGACGTTGAAGTCCACACGGAGGAAGACCAATTTTCCTTTGACGTCGAGATCGGTGATGAATTTCATGGACGTCTTAGCGCCCGATGTATTTGGCGAGATCGACGAGCCGGCAGGAGTAGCCCCACTCGTTGTCATACCAGGCCAGGACCTTTACAAGATTGTCGCCGAGGACCTTGGTCTGAGCGCTGTCCACGATCCCCGAACGGGAGTCGCCCATGAAATCCACGGACACGAGCGGCTCGTCCGTGATGCCGAGGATGCCCTTCAGAGAGCCCTCCGACTCTTTCCTGAAGGCGGCGTTGATCTCTTCGGCCGTGGCCTTGGTCTTGAGCACGGCGACGAGGTCGACGATCGAGACGTTGGGGGTCGGAACGCGGACCGAGATGCCGTCGATCTTGCCCTTGAGTTCAGGCATGACCAGGCCGACGGCCTTGGCCGCACCGGTCGTCGTGGGAATCTGCGAAATCGCCGCCGCCCGGGCCCGGCGCAGGTCCTTGTGGGGCTGGTCGAGGATGCGCTGGTCGTTCGTATAGGAGTGGATCGTGGTCATGAATCCTTTCTCCACGCCATATTGGTCATGGAGGACCTTGACGACCGGAGCGAGGCAGTTCGTCGTACAGGAGGCGTTGGAGATGATGCGGTGCCGGGCCGGGTCGTACATCTTTTCGTTGACGCCCATGACGACCGTGATGTCCGGGTCGGTCGCCGGAGCGGAGACGATGACCCTTTCGGCGCCGCCGTTCTCGATCTGCGGAAGAATATCCGGCCGCTTGGTGTATTTTCCGGTGGATTCGATGACGATCGATACCCCCAAGTCCTTCCAGGGGAGCTTGCCGCAGTCTTTCTCCGCCAGCACCCGGATCTTTTTGCCGTTGACAATGATGGCATCCTCGGCCGCCTCGACATGTCCCTTGAATGCTCCAAGGACCGAATCGTACTTCAACAGGTGGGCCAGGGTCCCGGCGTCGGTGATGTCGTTGACGGCCACATAATCGATGCCCGGGTCATTGCATGAAGCCCGCAGCATGTTCCGGCCGATCCGCCCGAATCCGTTTATACCCATCCGGATAGCCATATCGAACCTCCTCTGTTGGTCGGAGAAAAAGTCCCACAGACGATAGCACAAAAAGGCGCTCTATTCAAGGTCGCGGGAACCAGCCGCAGGCCACTTTGGCGGCCTGATTTCCGCAATCAGGATGCGATTTTTTTGGCCTTTTTCTGCTCGTACATATGACTGTCGGCTTGGACGATCATGTCCTCGATTCTGGAGGGGAACTCCGGGTCAAACATGGCCACACCCAGGCTGACGGACACGGTGTACGAGGCGTTCCCCTCTTGCGACATATGGAGGTTGAACATGGCGAGTTTTTCGTCCAGGCGTTTGGTCAGGATATCCGCGCCGGACCGGGTGGTTTCCATGGCCAGGACGACGAATTCGTCGCCTCCCAGGCGGGCCACGATATCGGATTCGCGGAAACTTTTCTTGATCGCGGCCGCCAGCTGGACGAGGGCCTTGTCGCCTTCTTTGTGGCCGAACGTATCATTGACGGCCTTGAGGTTGTCGACATCCGCGTAGATGAGGAAGGCCCTCTTATGGAGACGGCTGGCATTCTTGAGCTGCTGCTCGGCCAGGGTCATGAAACCGCGGCGGTTATACAGTTTTGTCAATTCATCTTCGAGGGACAGGCTGCGGATCTGTTCTTCCATCAGCTTCCTGTCGGTGATGTCCAAAAGGACGGCCATCGTCCCGCTGGCGCCCGAGCCGCTGACCCTCGGGCCGCCGCTGACGAGCAGCGTCCTCCGGCTGCCGTCCTTGTGAAGGAAATCGAGCTCATAGCGGTCGGATATTCCCTTGGAACGACGGTCGTCGGCCTCTTTGACGATGTTCCGCTGATCCTTAGGGACGAAGGAAACGACCTCCCGGTCCACCATATCGGCCGGCCTGTATCCCAGGAGCGCCGCCCCGGCCGGATTGACGAACGTGAATTTACCCTCGGCATCGGTCAGGACCAGGCCCTCGGTCATTGTCTGGACGATCCCGTCCGTGAACGTTTTGATCTGCTGGAGCTCTTCTTCGATGCGCTTGCGCTGCGTGAGATCGATCAAGGTGACGATGAGGCCGCCGATCATCCCGTTGGGCTTAGCGTAGCTTGACTTGATAAAGATGATGTCGTGGACACCTCCGTCCCACGCCTTGAGACCCGCTTCGTAGACTTGGACTCCCGATTTCTGCAGCAGGGCCTCGTCTGTTTCCTTGTCTTTGTCCGCGAGCTTTTCTTCGACGAGGTCACGGAAGGTTTTGCCGAGGATCTTGTCCCTGGACAGGTTCAGCAGCTTTTCAAAGGCCGCGTTGCAGCCGACCAGCACGCCGCGGGTGTCCTTGAAAAAGGCCGCGTTCGGCATGACGCTGATCATGACACTCAAGAAGTCGTCCTGGTTTTTGACGGCTTTTTCCCAACGGTCCTGTTCCTGCGCCTCGAAAGCGGCGCCTTCGCGGCGCCAAAACAGAACAAGGGTAAGCCCCGCCGCCACGATCAGAACCAAAATGCCGGCCGTCAGCGGGCCGCCATATCCGAGCCCATGGCCCGCGCGAATCTCCGCGACATCGGTTTTGGTCATGAGAAACCAGGGCGAGTTGGGGACGGCCTTGATGTAACCGAGAACCGTGCTGCCGCGATAGTCTTTTCCTTCGACGAGGCCCTCTTCTCCAAGACTGGTATCTTTTCCGGGGTGTCGGAAAGCCCTGACAGGGAAGCGGTAAGAAAGGGCCGTGCCCATCCGGTCGTGCGGCTCGCTGAGCTGGACAAAGTCGGCGCCGTCTCTCGCGAGGAGCAATGTCTCCGAAGTTTGACTGGGCATAGGCCATGCTTGGAGGATGGGATAAAGAGACGGGTTCGGGCTATAGTCGAAAACAAGAAGGGCGATCGGCTGCGGGCTTCCCTCTTTCATGATGAGAATAGGGATGGCCAGCGTTATTTGGAGGCGTCCGGACTCTCGGGTCTTGTATAAATCGCCGAGCTGCACCTTCCGCGCCTGCCAAGCCTCGAGGCACAGCCGCACGGCCTCCGGTGCGGGACCATAGGAGGGCGTGTTCGGCTGGGTCAGGACAATCTTCCCGCCGGGGAGAAGAACGGCAGCCGTTTCGTAGGGGAGGCTTTTCTTTAGAGACGCCAGCTCTGCGACGATCTCCTGCCTTGCCTGTTCCGTGTCCGGGCCCTGGATCACTTTTTGGATCCGGGCGCCGAAGAACCGGTTTTCAAAAAGCGTGTCGCCGAGACCGAGGCGGATGTTCCGCCAGGAGGAAACTTGCAGGGCTTTCAGGTCGGCGATGGTGGCCAGCTCGCTTTCCGCGTAGCTCCGGGCATGCTTTTTTTGCCGCGCCAGGAAGAAATTGGTGAGCGTGAGCAGGGCGAGGGCGAGGAGGACAAAAACCGCGATCGGCTGCCAGGGGACTTTTCTGTTTCGGACCGGGACTGCCACGTGCCGACCTTTCACCTCGACGGACATCAGGGCGCGGGAAGAAACCCGGCGAGGGCACCGAACATTTCCGACTTAATTAGCATAAGCGGCAAGGGATTGTCAACTTTTGCCGCTCCCCGCGGTCACGCCGGAGTTCTTTTATGCTAGAATTGCCGGTGAAAAGGGCGGCAGCTCAGGACGCCGGAGGAACACTCATGAAAATCCTTAATTCGAGACAGATGAAAGACATCGATCGGATCGCCATAGAGGACCTGGGGATCGCCGGCGCCGTGCTCATGGAGAACGCGGGGGCTCAGGTGGCGCGGGCCATTCTGGACCGGTTTCCATGCCCGGGCGATGAGCGCATCGTCATCGTTGCCGGCAAGGGCAACAACGGCGGCGATGGCCTGGTCGCGGCCCGCCATCTCTTCAATGCAGGCGCCAAGCCCACGATCCTTCTTGTCGCGAAGGCCGACGAGGTCAAAGGTGATGCGAGGGTCAACCTCGCTATCGTCCGCAGGCTCGGCATTCCGATTCTCGAAGTGCCGGGCGCCCCGGAATGGCGCCGGGCAAAATCGAACCTCACCCAGGCGACGGTCGTCGTGGACGCCCTTTTCGGCACGGGACTGGACAAGCCTCTCGAGGGCTTCTGGGCCGAAGTAGTCGACGCCATCAACCGGGCGCGCGGATTCATTGTCGCCGTTGATATTCCATCCGGCCTTTCGTCCGACACATTCGAGACGATCGGGCCTTGCGTCAAAGCGGACTTAACCGTTTGCCTGGCCGCCCCAAAAATTCCTCATATTTTCCCGCCCGCCGGGGACTCCACCGGCGAACTGCTGATGGCCGACATCAGTATTCCGCCTTTTCTCTTTGAGAATCCGGGATTGACTCTTGACCTTCTCGACACGGAAAGCGTGGCGCCCTTCTTCAGGAAGAGGCGGCGGGATTCCCATAAAGGAGATTACGGTCACGTGCTCGTCATCGCCGGGTCGCTCGGCAAAACGGGAGCGGCGGCCATGGCCGGCAGGGCCGCGCTGAAGACGGGCGCCGGACTCGCCACGATCGCCACTCCACGCAGCTGTCTGCCGGCCATCGCCCGGACCATGATGGAATTGATGACGGAGCCCCTTGAGGAGACCCCGATGAAATCGATCGGCGTGGACGCCCTCACGACCGCGATCAAGCTCCTTAAGGGCAAGGGTGCTCTGGTCCTCGGTCCCGGGCTGTCCACGCATGCCGCGACGGCGGAATTCCTGCGCCTGCTCCTTCCCGAAATCAAGATTCCGGCCGTCATCGACGCCGACGCCCTGAACATCATCGCTTCCGATCCGGACATGCTGGCCGAAGTCGACGGCATGCCGGGACCGGTTGTGTTCACTCCTCATCCTGGAGAGTTCGCGCGTCTTGCGGGACGCCCCATCGCTGAAGTTCTGAAACATCGGCTTGAACTGGCCCCGGCTTTCGCTAAGGAGCACGGCCTCTATCTTGTGCTGAAGGGTTATCGCACCCTCATCGCGGACCCCGACGGCCGCGTCTTTGTCAATCCGACGGGCAACCCGGGAATGGCCACCGGCGGCTCAGGAGATGTCCTGAGCGGCATGATCGCCGCCCAGCTTGCTCAAGAGAAGGACGTGCTCGGCGCCATCCTTTCGGCCGTGTACGTGCACGGCTTGAGCGGCGACCTCGGCGCCGAGAGCCTCAGCGAAAAGTATTTGACGGCGGGCGATATCATCAAGTTCCTGCCCCGGGCCCTCAAAGCTCTGGAAAACGGATGAAGAAAACTTCCGTGGCGCCGAAGGACGCTGCAACGGAAGCAGCCGGCCAAATTTTTATCACTCGTTCCGAGGACCAGACCTTTCGGCTGGCTAAGAAGCTCGCCCTAGGTTTCAAGGGGAATGAGGTGATTCTCATGACCGGGCCGCTCGGGGCCGGCAAAACAGTCTTCGCCAAGGGAATCGCCGCCGGCGCCGGCATCAAGAACCCGAATGACGTCAACAGCCCGTCCTTCACACTTCTCAATATCTATGACGGACGGTTCCGGGTATACCATTTCGACCTCTACCGGCTGGAACGGCCGGCAGATATCCTTGACTTGGGCTGGGAAGATATCCTCGGCGAAGGGCTCGTTCTCGTCGAATGGGCGGAAAAACTTCCCTTCACGGTCGAGGGGATCGTTGTCAAGATAGAAATCGGCAAAGACGACGAACGGCGCATCACCATCCTTCGCCCATAGCCCCGCCCTCGCGGCCTGCTATCTGTCTCTGCTTTCCGTGTATTTGGCCACCGCCCGCCTGAGCCGCTCGACGCTTTCAGGAGCTCTGCCGACTTTGCCCTCGAAGATCTCCTGGGCGCCTACATGCTCCCGGCCATAAAACTTGTCGCTGTCGCCTCCATCCACTTGGAGCGCGGCTCCCTGAAAGGACAGCCCCGCATAAAGGCCGCGGCTCCGTGAATAGGAATAGATCTCGGCCTTCATCGTGACATCCGTGCCGGCTTGGGCGTTCCGTCCCACCGGACCGACGGCCACGCCGACGTCGGCTCCAAGGGTGAACTTGCCCTGCGTGATATTGTCGATCCCTCTCGGCGTCATGAAAAGCAGAATAACGTCGGTCGATTGGACGCCGAGCTGCCAGCCGATGCTCCCGCTCGTGATGTTGATGAATGCGGGATCACTCCAGCGGTTGTCGCGCCGGACAATCAGGAGCCCGGTGCCATGGCTGCCGCCGACCACATAGGCGACCTTCAGGACATCGGGGATGATCGCGATGCCGGTGCATTTCCTCAAGAGGTCGAGCGGGATGCTCTTGTCGGCTTCTTTCATCATCTCGTCGAGAACGCGGATGCAATCATCGATCTTGTTGGTGCCTTTGGGGGAACTGCCTTTCTGGCTTCCCGGATAGGCCTGCATCCCTTGGGAAAAAACCAACAGCAGACTCAGGACGATTCCTGCGGCAAGATGCCTAAAACGATTCACGGTAACCTCCTCAGGGGCTCAGGCCCCGAATGCTTTTTTAAGTTGCCTGGCGGCTTTCCGCACATTGTCGGATCCCAGGATCGAGGAGACGACGGCGATGCCGTCGGCGCCGGCTTCCCGGACCGACGGGGCGTTTTGGATTGTGATCCCACCGATCGCGACGACCGGAATCTGGACCTGGCTCTTGACCGCTCGAATTCCCTCCGTTCCAACGATGGGAAGACTCGTGATCTTGGTCGTAGTCGGAAAGATGGGGCCGAGTCCGACATAATCGGCGCCCGCACGCTCGGCTTCGAGGGCTTCCGCAAGGGTGTTCACGGAGTTTCCGATAATCGTTCCTTCCGTCAGCATCTTCCTGGCGAAAGCGGGCGGCATATCCTCCTGGCCCAGGTGGACTCCGGCAGCGCCGCAGGCCTGCGCGATATCCATCCGGTCGTTGATGAGGAGCGGCACCCTCCGTTTTTTAAGCACGTCATGAACCTTGCGGGCCAGGTCGAGAAAATCGCCGAAAGGCAGGTCCTTTCCGCGGAGCTGGACGATGGTCACCCCGCCTCTCACGGCCTCTTCGATAAGCGTGACGAGATTGCGCTTGCCGGCGAACTCCGCGTCGGCGACAAGGTACAGGGAATAATCGATAGACGCGACCCTTTTTTTTCTTAAAATCGACACGCCTTTCCCCCTCTGCTCAACATTCCGAACTGACCTTCTGCAACATTATACTTGAAGTGTATCGTTGCCGCAAACCGGTCGCCCGCCGGCGCCGGCCGGGCGCGGCGGCCTTGCCCCAGGGGGCCCGGGCGGAGTCTGCGAAAGGCCCATTTGACCCGTTCGCCGACGCTAGGCCCCGCCTTTCAATCCCCATCGCGGGATTCCACGGACGTGAGTCCTCGGAATCCCGCGATGGGGGCAGGCGCTCCAAAGCCTGCAAAAGTTGGATCCCACGGACGGGGGTTGAGGCCAACAGGATCCCCCGGCTGCCATCAAGAGGCCGCCTTCGGCAGTCTCTTGATGACTGCGGGGGGGGTCAAGAGGACCCCCCCGGCTGCCAGCTCGTGGAGCTTCAGGGCGGGGACAAGAAGCGAGGCTCAGGGTTAACCCCGAACAAGCCCCGGCATTTGTGCCGGTGACTCGAGGGGTTGACTTCGCCAGGTGATTAATTTTAAATGGAGTATTCCGCACACGGCGCAGTCGCCCGAAAGGACATGCCCATGGCCATCGACTTCAAATCCTTGATCCTTGACGTGCCGGACTTTCCGAAGCCGGGGATCGTTTTCAAGGACATCACGCCTGTCGTCCAGAGCGCGGCGGCATTCAACGATGCGATCGATGAGCTGGCGGCCTGGGCGCGACAGAAGAACCCCGGCATCATCGCCGGCATCGAGTCGCGCGGCTTTTTGTTCGCCGCCGGTCTGGCCCGGGAGCTGAGGCTGGGGATGACCCTCATCCGCAAGAAGGGCAAGCTCCCTCGCAAATTTGTGAGCGTCGTGGCTCCCAACGAATATGCCGTCGAGCATTTCGAAATGCACGAAGACGGGGTCGCGCCGGGGCAGAGAGTGGTGATCATCGACGACCTTATCGCCACGGGATCCTCGTCGATCAGCGCCATTAAATTGGTCAAAGTTCTCAAGGGCGTGGTCGTCGGCTTCGGGGCTCTCGTCGAGCTCGGCGCCCTCGACGGCATCAAGAATATCGCCAAGGCGCACCCCGAGGTGGAAGTCAAGGCGCTGGTGAAATTTTAGCAGGGAAGGACGTCATGTCAAAGTCATGGATTCTCTGGGCAGGCATGGCCGCCCTCTTCATCGGCTCGAGCTGCGCCCGGCTGCCCGGCCCGGCCGCCGCGCCGGTTTTGGGTCCTCCTGACGCCCGCTGGGTCAAGAAAACGCTTGGCCGGATGACCGTCGAAGAAAAGATCGGCCAGATGATCGGCATCCGCTTCACCGGCGCTTTCCGGAACAGCGATAACAAAGCGCTCGAAGACCTCCGGTCTCTGGTCGTCGAACACAAGATCGGCGCCCTCATTCTGTTCGGCGGCGAGGTCTATGAGACGGCCGAGCTCACCAATGCCCTGCAGAAGCTGGCCAATATCCCTCTCCTCTTCGCCTCCGATTTTGAAAGGGGCGCCGGAAACCAAATCACGAATGCCACGCTCTTTCCTCCGCTCATGTCCCTTGGGGCCGCCGGTTCCGACGAGCTGGCCTTCGAGATGGGACGCATCACGGCGATCGAAGGCAGGGCGATGGGCATCCAGATGACGTATGCGCCCGTCGTCGATGTCAATATCAATCCGGACAATCCCATCATCAACACGCGGTCTGCCGGGGAGGACCCGGCTCTTGTCAGCCGCATCGGCGCCGCCTTTGTCCGCGGCTGCCAGGCCAACGGGATGATCGCGACCGCAAAGCATTTCCCCGGGCACGGCGATACCGCCCAGGATTCCCACAACCTTCTGCCGACCATCGGCGCCGATCTGGAACGTCTTCAATCCGTAGAGCTTGTTCCCTTCAAAGCGGCCATAGAAGCCGGTGTCCGGGCGGTCATGACCGCCCATCTCTTTGTACCCGCCTTGGACCCGACTCCTAATCTCCCGGCGACGTTGTCCACTGCGATCCTGACAGAACTCCTAAGAGGCAAGCTCGGGTTCAAAGGTCTTATCGTGACCGACGCCATGGAGATGGCCGGGATTACGAGCTCCTATACGCCGGAAGAAGCCGCTTTCCGGGCCATCGCGGCGGGAGTGGACATGGTCTTGCTGCCTCCCGAGCCGGCGCGTGTAGCCGCCTACTTGGCAAGCGCGGTCAGAGACGGCCGTCTTCCGGTCCGCAGGCTCGACGAGGCGGTGCGTCGGATTCTCGAAGCCAAGGCCGGCCTCGGCCTCGAGCGGAACCGGTTTGTCGATATTTCCCGGATCAGCCGGGTCGTCGCGTCGCGCCCATTCCTCAAGCAGGCCGCGAAGACGTTCGAACGGTCGGTGACTCTGGTCAAAAACGGGCGCAACACGATTCCCCTCGGGCCGGCTCCTCAGAAAAAGATCGTGGTCCTCTCGTTGAGCAGCGATCAAGGGGACTATTTCGCGGGCCGGGCGTTCGCAGCCGAAGTCAAGAAACGGGCGCCTGACGCGCTCACCTTTTTTGCCGATGGGGATACCGGCCAAGAAGAACTCGACGCCGATTTGGCCAAGTGTTCCGATGCGGGAGCGGTGATTGTAGCATTGTTCTCGAAGCTGACGTCGGGGAAGGGAAACGTCGATCTCGAGCCGAAACACCAGGCGCTGGTCAACCGGCTCGTCTCAGCGCAGAACGGCCCGGATGTGGCAGCCGTCTCTTTCGGCAGTCCCTACTTCCTGGCGTGCATTCCCGATGTACATACATACATTTGTATGTACAGAAACACGCCGGAAACGCAGGCGATCGCCGCTCAGGCCATCTTTGGTGAAATCGACATCACGGGGAAACTCCCGGTCACGATTCCTGGGCTATTTCCGTTCGGCCACGGCCTGGTCCTCAACAAGACGAGGTGAGAGGCGAGAGGGGGGTGAAGTGAACTATAAGTTCCTTGGAAAAACGGGAGTCAATGTTTCGGCCCTTTGCTTCGGCACCATGGCGTTCGGCCGTGAGGCAGACGAGGCGGAATCGTCGGCCATGTTCAAGGCCTGCTGCGACGCCGGTGTGAATTTCTTCGATTGCGCCGACATCTATGCGGGCGGAGAGTCGGAAAAAATCCTGGGCCGGCTGATCAAGGACAGGCGCGAGGAATTGATCATCACGAGCAAGGTCTATTTCCCGACATTCACGGACGTCAACGCGATGGGCGCCTCCCGCCGGCGGATAATATATGCGGTGGAAGCCAGCCTCAAGCGGCTGGCGACGGACCGGATCGATATCTATTTCATCCACCGGTTCGACGACAGGACGCCCCTCGAAGAGTCCCTGCGGGCCCTGGATGACCTCGTGCGCCAGGGAAAGATTCTTTACCCAGGGGCCAGCAATTTTGCGGCCTGGCAGGTCGAGAAAGGCTTGGGGATTTCCGCCAAGGAGGGTCTTGCGCCGTTCGCCTGCATCCAGCCGATGTACAACCTCGTCAAAAGACAGGCGGAATCGGAGATTCTGCCCATGGCGCTTGCAGAGACAATCGGGGTCATTTCTTACAGCCCTCTCGGCGGCGGCCTGCTCTCCGGGAAATATGGCGTCGGCAGAAGTCCGGAGGCGGGACGCCTCGTCACGCACGAGATCTACCGGACCCGCTACGGGGACGATCTTTACTATCAGGTGGCCGAGCAGTTCACATTGTTCGCCCGTGATCGCGGCTTCGACCCGGCCAGCCTGGCGGTGGCCTGGGTGGCCGGCCACCCGGCCGTGACCGCCCCCATCATCGGGGCCCGCAATGCCGTCCAGCTCCGCGCCTCCCTGGCGGCGGTGGACATCCCAATGACCGAGGCTCTGCGGGCGGAGATATCCGCGCTCGCTCCCGAGCCGGCGCCGGCCACGGACCGCAGTGAGGAACGTTCGGCATACAGCTTCGGCATCCGCTAAAGCCGCTTGGGACGTGCACCTGGCCGGTTTGCTTTTTCCGGGGTCCTAAATTATAGTGCAGCCATGGACTATGGAAAATTGATGAACAACGCCCGAGGGAGGGGAGCGGCGGGGACAATTGCGGCTTTTGTCTTGCTCGCCGGCGTCTGCACGGCTTTCGCCCTTGAGCCTCCGACCCGCGAACAGATCGAACGATACAAGAAAGACGGAACACTCGCCAGCCGCATCGTCCAGGCCCGATCCTTCGGGAACCATAGAATCGCGCCGCGCCTTGTTTCCCGGGCTACACTGAAATTGAGATCGATGGCGTCAATGGCCCTTGGCCGCAAGCTGTCCGTGTCCGGCGAGGCCGGCGCGCGCATCATGGCGCCGCCGGCGGCGTGGCAGGGCATGCCCACGAAAGGCACGGTCAAGGTCCTGGCCCTTCTCATCGCCTTCTCGGACTATCCGCCGCTGACGACGGCGGAAACGATGTCCGCCAAACTCTTCGGCGATGGAGCCGGCGGATTCCCCTATGAGAGCCTGCGGAACTATTACCGGCGCTCCTCCTACAACCAGCTGGAGATCCAGGGTGACGTCCTCGGCTGGTATACGGCTCCTTACACGCGCGCCTCGGTCGTCGAAACGGACGCCGGCCGGGAAGCTCTGATCAAGGAAGCTCTGACCTATTACGACCAGCAGGGCCACGACTTTTCGCAATACGATAACGACGGCGATGGGGCCGTCGACTACTTCTGCGTCTTCTGGACCGGGCCCCACGGGGAATGGGCGTCGTTTTGGTGGGGCTACTATACGGGCTTTTCCGATTCGAGCTTCCGTCTGGACGGAAAGAGGTTCAGCCAGTATTCCTGGCAGTGGGAGCTCCCCAATTATCCGTCGGGGACATTCTCACCCATCACGATCATCCACGAAACAGGCCACGCCCTCGGCGTGCCGGACTATTACGACTATGACGATTCCATCGGGCCTCGCGGGGGCGTCGGCGGGTTGGACATCATGGACGGCAATGCCGGCGACCACAACTGTTTCTCCAAGTTCATGCTCGACTGGATCACGCCGACCGTGGTTGCCACAGGTCCGCGGACCGTGGATTTGAGGGCGTCGGGCGCCAGCCCGGATGCTCTCCTCTTCTTCCCGAACGCGGCGCCCGGAGACATTTTTAACGAGTACTTCATGGTCCAGAACCGCTTTCGAACGGGCAATGATACGGGACTCTTTACGGCAAAGGACGGGCTCCTCGTCTGGCACGTCGATGCCCGTCTGAACGCGTGGCATACGGATTACGCCTACGACAACTCCTACGCGGACCACAAGCTCTTGAAGCTCGTCCAGGCGGACGGTCGTGACGACATCGAGACGTACGCCTCTTGGGCGGATGCCTCGGATTATTACACGGCCGGCATGGTCCTGGGACCGGCGACGGTGCCGAACACGGACCGTTACAGCGGGCTCGCCACGGGGATGGGGATCAGCAACATCACCGGGACGACGACGCCGATCAGTGTCGAGGTCTTCGCCGACGACACCCCGCCGACCTGCTCGATCTTGAATCTCACGTCCGGCGAACTCATCTACGATACGATCCAACTCGAAGTCGCGGCTGCCGACGATAACGGCGTCAATAAAGTCGAACTCTACGTGGACGGTGTTCTCAAAGCGACGGCGACCGGCTCGCCCTTTTCCTTTGCCCTCGACACGAGACTCATCCCGGACGGAACGCGGTCGCTGACGGCCATCGCCTACGATACGATCATGCAAAAGACCTCGAGCACCGTGTCCGTGCTGGTCGACAACATTTTTGCACCTCTCGGCTTTAAGGCCGAGAAGGTCACAAACAGGGCGGCCATGCTGAGGGAATACGTCAACGTCCTGACCTGGGCCGACAATACGGCTAATATTTCCGTCACGAAATACAGAGTCTACCAAGTCGTCGGAACCCAGAACGTGCTTCTGGGTGAAATCGCCAAAGCGGCCGCCCTCAGCTCATACCAGTTTCTTCACCGGCATGTCACCGCCGGCCAAACGTACTCGTACCGTCTCGTACCTGTCGGCAGCCTGAATCGTGAAGGCGACGCCGCCGCCGCCTTCACGCGATGAGGTTTATTCGTAGACCAGAATTTCGACCCGCCTGTTTTGGGCGCGCCCCTCACGGGTGTTGTTGTCGGCCACGGGCATTGTGCTTCCTAAGCTGACCGTCTGCATCCGGTACAGGGGGATGTGGTATTTGGTGTACAGATACATCATGGCCCCCTGAGCCCTCTTCTCGCCGAGCGTCATGTTATAGGCCGCTTCTCCGGTATTGTCCGTGTGGCCCTGGATCTCAAGATACAGCCCCTTGTTCATGGCAATGAGCTGCTGGACGAAGGTGTCGAGCTGGCCCTTTGCTTCAGGCGTGAGTTCGGCACTGTCGAAAGCGAACTTGGTATCCGTGTTTTGAATCGTCGCTTTCATGACCAACTCGCCGCGGATCATCTTCTTGACATCTTCGACCTTGCCGTTGACGGCGGTGATGTCGTTCCCCTGCTTGCTGATGATCTCGCCGATCGAAGCCAGCTTCTCGTCGTGATCCTTGAGCCTCTTCTGATTGACCTCGACCTCGCCCTGAACGTTTTCGACCTTCTTGTCGATGGTCGTCATTTCGCCCTGGACATACTTCTTCGTGGCACAGCCGGGCCCGAAGACGAGGGCGATAACGAAAACCACGCCGACGACAAGAACCAACTTTTGTTTGGACATGTTACCTCCAGTTATTTGTATGAAACTCATAATGATTAGCCTGGGGCATGCTGATTCCCCATTCCCTGAATCTATCATAGTACAAAACCGGGCATTTGGGAAGGCCCGGCCGCAAATGGATGTTCCGCACCCTATCGCGATGCATTTCAGTAGCCCTGCCGGGTTCGGACCTTATGGCTCTTGCTCGGCGTGACGACTCTGATCCTGCGGTAGATGTCGTTGGGGTCTTTGGAGGTGGTGTAGCCGATGAGGTACTGCTGGCTCTGCTCCTGGGCGATCTCCCGCAGGGCGGTGTACATGGCGTCCGGCTGGCTGACAAAAAAGGCCTTGCCGCCTGTGGCCGTTGAGAACCTCTCGAGCGTCGCGACGATGCCGGTCCCGGTCATGTCCTGGGCCCTCTTGAGCTGCTTGAGGAGCTGTTCGTCCAAAGGGATTTTATAGCCGATCGTAAAAATCGGCACGTCGACCCGTTTGGCGATTTCCAGGGCTTTATCCGGCGCCAGCTGGCTGTCGTTCTCGACGCCGTCGGTGATCAAAAGGAGGGCCCGTTTTTCGTTTTTGCCCCGGTTGGCGAACTCGGGAGAAACGGCCACGGCGTCATTGAGGGCCGTCTTGCCGAAGGCCTCCACCTTATTCAGTTCCTCGAGGAAGCGTTTCCGGTCGGTCGAAAAGGGCGCGGCCACTTCCACCTGGCCGTCCGCGAAAATCAAGAGGGCTATTTCATCCTTGGGCTTGAGGACGTAGTTGACCAGGTTGCGGAGCCCGATCTTGGCTTCCTCGAGCTTGCTTTGGACGGCCATGCTGCCGCTGACGTCCAGCAGGACCGCCAGGCTGGCGGGCGCCTGGGAATCGTGCTTGAAGTAGGTGATCGTTCTCCGCTCGTTGTTTTCATAGACGGTGAAATCCTTGGCCTCGAGATCGTTGACGTATTTTCCGCCCCTGTCCTGGACCGTGACGGCGATCGTAATCGCGCTCACGGTGACGTCAACGTGAAAATCTTCCTTCTTTTTTTGCTGCTGGCCGAAGCCCGGCGGCTGCGGCAAGGCGGCCGCCGTGAGAACGATGATCAGATCCAGAATCCCGAACCGTATGAATTTTAAAATCATGGAAAAAATTATGCCTCATAGACGGTTTATTAATACCTGAAATCGGGGATGGCTGGGCCATATCTTGTATCTTCGTGCATACAATACATATATTTCGTATGGTCCCTTATTCGAAATATACACGCGGGCCGGCAATAAGTCAACGAAACGGGCCTCTGCGGCCCTTTGGGCAGCCCCGGATCTTTTACCTGCTAAAGCTCTGGCAACCCGATTTGGCCGGCGTTTCAGGCTCTAGCGCGTCTCCGGCGCATGCCCTAACGGGACCTCATCTGGACTGCGATTTCGAAAGGGTTTGTCAGACGGCTGTAGCTTGCCTCGAGACGCGCTCGATAAGGTCCGAGGGTGCGCGCGATCACGTCCGGCAAACCGTCCTCCCAGGGAACGCGGAGGCCGTTGGTCTCCATCGTTTTGATCTCCGCCAAAAGCGCATTCGCCCATGAACCCTCAGCGCCGGCGGCGGCCCGGGGTGTCCCGGTTTGAAGGCCGGCCTGCAGCTTGGCCTGTTGATTCCACATCATGGCGAGGATGAGGCGGTGCACTCTGCCTCGCATGAGATTCTTGCTGCCCTCCAAAGAGTCCCGGTCGTACGCGACGCCTCCCGGCCCCGTCATCCGGAAACCCGGCCCGTCCTCGGGTGGTTTCTTCAACCACGCCGCGTAAGCGATCGCGTAAAGGTAGCTGTATTCTCCGAGCCCCATGCCGTGGTCGAGAAGCGCCTGATTCCTCGCTTTCAGGAATCCGGCGATCTCGGGGACCGTCGACGCGCCCGTCCGGACCATCGTGAAAATGTCTCGCAGGCCTCCCTGCCGGGTGTCCAGGTCAGCCCGCGCTTTGGTGACGGTTTCGAGCGACGCCTCGAGCGCCCTGCGGGCCGGGAGTTCGGCGTCGCGCACCGCCAGGAAAACTTCCAACCGAGCCGCGGAAATGGTGCCGTCAGGTTCTGGACAATACTCTTCAATTTGTCCGTATCGGTCCGTCAAGTTTTTCGCGAGGACCCCGGATTCCCTGAACCCCTGGGTCAGGTTCCTCACGAAAAAAAAGCCGCCGACGATGAGGACAATCACGATGACGACAATCCCCCCGCAGCCGATGCCCAACCCGACCAGCCATTTGTGGCCGGAACTTGACCGCGTGTTTTCCGTCATTTCCATGGATTCGCTCCTGATGCGTTTGGATGTTCCGAACGGAGCCCGCCTTGAAAAGTCATTAGTGTACGCTCCGGTTTGAGGGCCATGCGTTCACTTAATGGGGCAGCCCGAACACGAAATACACGAGACACAAAATGCCAAGCACAACCGAGCCCGCCTTGAGCTCCCGGCCCCGGCCGCTCGCCAGTTTAAAGAGCGGCCAAAGGACCAGCCCTGCCGTCAGCCCGTTCGCGATATTGTAGGTGAAGACCATGAAGACGATTGTGACAAATGCGGGCACAAGCTCGGTCAGGTCCTGGAAATCGATATTCCGGATGGACCCGAGCATCAGCACGCCCACGGCGATGAGGGCGGGGCCGTACGCGTAGCGGAGATGCTGGAGGGGTTCGACGAGGGGAATGAAAAAGATGGAAACGGCGAAGAGAACGGCCGTCGTGACCGCGGCCAGGCCCGTCCGCGCGCCTTCCCTTATGCCGGTGGCGGATTCAATGAAAGCGCCGCTCGTCGATGTTCCGATGGCCGCGCTGACCATGCACGTCACGGCGTCGACCATCATGGGACGCTCGATGCCCGGGAAATTGCCTTTCTCGTCGAGCATGCGGCCGGCCGCTCCGACGCCCACCAGGGTGCCGAGCGTGTCAAGGAATCCCATCAGAAACAGGGTCAGAAGGATCGGCAGGAAGCTGAGCTTGAGGACCCCCGCGACATCGAGCTTGAGGGCGATGGGAGCGAGACTGTAGGCTCCGTGGAAGGGGATGGCGGCTATGGCTTTCGGCGCCTCGCCGAGCCCCAGCGCATAGCCGAGGATCGCGGTGGCCGCGATGCCGAGGAGGATGCCGCCCCGGATTCTGTACGACATCAGAAGGCAGATGAGGACAAATCCGAACACAGCTAGCAGAACCTGCGGGTTGTGGAGGTTTCCGATTTTTACCGGGATGTCCGGTGCCGCCAGCACGGATGCGCCCGGACGGAGGAGGGAAGCGGCCGGCATGCCCGTGACGGAGCTCGTGATAATCCCCGTCTCATACAGGCCGATGAAAGCCAGGAAGAGCCCGATTCCGACGGCGAAACTGTGCTTCAGGCTGGGCGAAATCGAATTCGCCAGCCAGGACCTGACCCTGAGAAGCGTGATCAGCGCGAAGACGAGCCCGCTGACGAAGACGGCTCCGAGCCGCAGCTGCCAGCCGATTCCCATGGCCGTCAGGCCGAAGGCAATGAAGGCGTTTTCCCCCATGTAGGGAGCGACCGCCAAAGGAAGGTTGGCATAGAAACCCATAAAGAGGCAGCCGAACGTCGCGGCCAGGATCGTCGCGATCGTGCTCGGCGCCTGGGGAATGCCGGCAAAGCTCAGGATGGCCGGGTTGACGACGATGATGTACGCCATCGTGACGAATGTCGTCGCTCCGCCGAGGATTTCGGTCCGGACATCCGAGCCCTTCGCTTTGAGGTGAAAGAGGTTTTCGGCCAGCCGGGCGCTCATGCTGCGCTCAATTTAGCCCATGGTGACGGAGGCTGTCAACGCGCCTTTTGGACGCCGCTCCGGCTTGGCCTTCATGGCCGGCTGACCGACGCGCCGCCGGCTCGCAGGAGACGCCTGGAGCCGGGGCCGATCGCATGGTACAATGAGCTTGGTTTACGAGGACGTATTTGGGACCTCAGCGACGCGACAAGCCTGACAAAGCCTTCCGCTGGACTGTGACCATTCTTGTTTGGATCCTCGCGGCCTGGCTCATGCTTCCCCTCATCAATCTGGACAAAGTGGACATGTCCAACGTCATCCACTATCTCTACCGCACGGCCCTGGGCTTGACGCTCCTCATCATCTTATTCGGCAAGACCATGTTCGACATCATCTTTCCCTGGGTCCACGACAGAAAAATCCCGACCCTGAACGCTGTGCTCCTGACGCTTTATGCGATCGGCCTCGGCGCAGGGATTGTCTTCTTGGTCGTCCGGCTGGCCATGCTCTATATGAAGAGCAGGTCCTCCTCAGGCGTGGTCTTTTAGGCGCAGTCCATCTCCTTGTGCCACCTGAAAAGGTGAGACGCCGGCTGGGAATATCACCCCCCGATATCACCTGCCTTGGCGATTGACCGTAAACGGAAGCGGGTTAAACTAAACATGAAGGGTGGGACTATTAAATTTGACATAACCGGAGGCATTCGTGAAAAAATTCCTGATCGTATCGCTGGCCGTCCTTTTCGCGGCGGCTGTCGTTCCTCAGAACGCAACGGCGGGCATCGGCGTCAAAGGGCAATTGACCTGGGCCAAGTTCAGTCTCGTCGGCGGGGATAATCCTGTATTCTCCGACCTGGTGGCTCCCGCCGTCGGCTTGTATTGGAATGTCCATTTCGGCCCTGTGACCATCCAACCGGAACTCTTTTATATTCGCATGGGCGGCCGGATGGAGAACGGAGCGGATTGGGCCGAATACCGTTTTGATTATATTCAGGTCCCCCTGCTCATCAAGGTCAATCTCCTTCCGGGTCCCATCAGCCCCGCCATTTTTGCCGGGCCGTACGCCTCGGAGCGGTTTTCCGCGAAGGCCGTCGGCCTTGTCGGAGGCGTGAGTGAATCCCAGGATATGAACGACCAGATCCAGAAAGAGGATTACGGCGCCGTTTTCGGCGGCGGCATCGATTTCCGGCTCCCTATGGTCAAGTTCACGATGGAGGTTCGCTATAACTTCGGAATGGCCAATTTCATAAAGAACCCGGACCCCGGCACGTCCGGCAAGAATCGCGCTTTGATGATGCTGGCTGGGATCGGTTTCTAAGGGAGGCCGGAACAGAATAGGTTGATGACCGCCACTCACTTTCTTGACAGGATCAGCACCACGGCGCTATAGTTCTTCTCCGGACTCGCGAGGGGCGGCAACGACGCGGGAGGAGATCGAGGCGTTCCCATGGTCAGAGCATCCGACTTGAAGAAAGGCGACGTCGTCAAGATCGAGGGCGACCCGCATATCGTTGAAACAATCAAAGTCCAATCGCCCTCGGCCCGCGGGGCGGTGACGTTGTATAAGATCCGTTTCCGCAACCTCAAGTCGAAGCGCAAGGTCGACCACGCCTTGCACGGCGACGACATGCTCGCCGAGGCCGATTTTGAGCGGCGACCGGTGCAGTACCTTTACGGGGACGCTTCGAGCATCACCTTCATGGACCTTCAGGATTATAGTCAGTTCACGCTGACGAAGGAGGAGATCGAGGATGAGTGGCCTTACCTCACCGAGGGCATCGAAGGGCTGATATCGATTTGCTTTGAGGGCCGCGTCCTCGGCCTGGAGGTGCCGTCCTTCATCAACCTCGAGATCGTGGACACCCGGCCGTCCGTGAAGGGCGGTTCGGTCACAGCGCGGTCGAAACCGGCCACCTTGTCGACCGGGCTCGTCGTACAGGTCCCCGAATACATGTCGAGGGGCGAAGTCATCCGGGTGGACACGCGGACAGGGGAATTCGCGTCCAAAGCGTGAGGGGCATTCATCGCTTTGCCGTTTTTGCCGGCTCTTTGCCGTCCAATATCATGAAAAATAAAGGTTGCCGCTATCGCGATCGCATCCTCAAGTCGGCCGAAGGGCTTTCGGTTGCGGCATTCTATTCCCTTTATTACACCCACTCGACCGAGGAAACATGGAGGCAACGGATCGAAGCAGGGCAGATTCTCGTTAACGGTCGGCCGGCATCGCCGGAGTGCACCCTGACCCGGGGAGACCATCTGCTTTACTATCGCCTTCCCTGGGAGGAGCCGGATGCTCCGAGGGATTTCGAGACCCTGTTCGAAGACGAGGACGTCCTGGTGCTCGCGAAGCCTTCCGGACTGCCCGTTCTTCCCGGGGGTTTCTTCCTGGAAAACACCCTGCTCCATCTCGTGAGGCGACGTTATGGCGCGGGGTGTTCGCCGCTCCATCGGCTCGGGCGCGGCACTTCCGGGGCGATTCTCTTCACCCGCAATGCCCGGGCCGCGCGTCTGTTGACGATCGCCATGAAGGAACGGCGGATTCGCAAGGTGTATCTGGCCTTGGCCTCCGGCACCACAATGCCCGACATGTTCACGGTCGACGCGCCCATCGGACCGGTTCCGTATCGGAGTCCAAAGACTATTCACGCCTATTCCGCCGCCGGCCGGCCGTCGATAAGCCACGTTCGGGTGATCCGCCGGCTCCCTGAGGAAGGGGTGTCGCTCCTCGAAGTGACGATCCCCACGGGGCGTCCCCATCAGATCCGAATCCATCTGAGCTACGCCGGATATCCTTTGGCCGGTGAACCGCTTTATCGGACAGGAGGAATTCCCCGTGCCGACGGCATCGATGACGAGCCGGCCGCAACGCCCGGCGAAAGCGGCTATCTTCTGCATTCCTGGAAAATCCGGTTTCCCTATCCGCAAAGAGATGAGGATGTGGAGGTCGCTTGTCCACCTCCTCTTGTTCTTGATCCTGGAAAATAGTTCCCTAATGGTTGGAGCTTTCACTTTTCCGGTGGACCATTGATCTCTGGAGGGCCAGGAGTTTTACGCTGGAACGAGAGATGAAGACAAAGACCAAGTATTTTGTTCTTTCGTGTTTCGGGGCTGCCATGGGATATCTTGAAGCCGTGGTCGTCGTTTATTTGCGGAAGATATTGAGTATCGGAGGAGTTGTCGACCTGACCAAGCTGGTGATGAGCCAGGTTCCTCCGGATTTATTGCGCATTGAAATTTCGCGGGAAGTTTCCACGATTATTATGCTGGTTGCTATCGCCGTCTTAGTCGAGAAAAATAGATGGCTGCGTCTTTCCGCATTCCTCTGGGTTTTTGCCATGTGGGATATTTTCTATTACGCAGCTCTGAAAATATTGATCGATTGGCCGAAATCACTTACGACTCTCGATTGCCTGTTCCTGATACCCATTCCATTGATTGCCCCCATCTGGTTTCCGCTTCTGGTGATGATCATATTCTTGGCTGCTTCGATTTGGATGTTGCGCAAGAATCCTGCCATTAAATAACTCAAGGTGGGAAATGGGGAAAGATCTCCGCATTTGACAACGGGATAGGCCTAACACCCATTTTGGCCGCTGTTCCCGGCGCTGAAACGGAGTAGGGGAGGCTATTTTTTCAGGAGAAGTGTCGTCAGTAACGGCACGTAGGTGATCAGCAGCACCGTCCCCAGGTGGACGAACAGGAAGAGCTGGACGTCCTTGTAGACGCGCATCATCGGCTCGTTGAACCGGTAGGACGCCAGATAGAGGTTGAGCCCCACAGGCGGCGTAAGATAACCCAGCTCCATGTTGGCCAGGAAGATGATGCCGAGATGGACGGGATGGACATGGAAAACGACCCCCAGCGGGATGATCAGCGGGGCGACGACCAGGATCGCAGAATAGATGTCCATGAAACAGCCGACGACGAGCAGGACGAGGTTGACGACAAGAAGGAAAACGTATTTCGAAGAAATCGCCGTCAGGACCCAGGCCGTAAGCTTCACCGGGATCTCGGCGTCGATGATGTAATAGGAGAGGGCGTTGGCCAAGGCCAAGATGGTCAGCGTTCCGCCGATGATGGGAAGGCTTTTGTCCAGTGCCGCGGGCAGGCTTGCGATTTTCAGGTCGTGATGGATGAGGACCTGGACGACGAGGGTATAGAGGGCGGCCACCGCGGCGCTCTCGACAAGGGTCAGTGTCACGCTCGATGCACCGGCGAGCAAAGCCAGAACGCCTGAGGTCGTCAGGGCCAATAGCAGGGCGAGTCTGAGCCGTCCTGGGCCTTCCCGAGCGTCGCCCCCGGCGACGAGCGTGAGGGCCGCTGAGACCAACGCGGCAAGCCCTATCCAGGCCCACGGGATTTCCGGCCTGACCATGAGCGCTGCGAGGGCGGCGGTCACCGGAACGGTCGCGATCCACGAAGCGGCCCGGACCCGGATCCGCCCTCCGGCGTTCAGAATGTGTTCGACCACCAGGAGTACGACAAGTCCCGCTCCGAAACGTTTGAGAACGGTTGCCCGGACTCCGAAGTAGCCCACGAAAATGATTACAGGCAGGAGGATCTCCCAGACCGAAACACGGACGCCGGCCAGCGCCTCGCGGAGGTCGAAGGAATGGCGCTCGACGCCGCTTCTCGACGCATAGACCACGGCGATGAGGACCAGGGTAAGGACCATGGCGGTGCCGGGCAGAATGCCGCCCATGTACATATCCTTGATGCTGATGCGGGAGATGACGCCGTAAATGATGACCGGCAGGCTGGGCGGGAACAGAAGCCCGATGCTCCCCGAGGCCGTCAGAAGCCCGACCGTGAACTTCCTGCCGTACCCGGCGGACGTCAGGATGTAAAAGAGCAACCCGCCGAGGGCGACGATGGTCACGCCCGACGCTCCTGTGAACGTGGTGAAGAAGGCGCAGACGAAAATCGCCATGACGGCGAGCCCGCCGGGGAACCAGGAAAAAAACGACCGGAAGAGCTTGATCAGACGCTCGCCCGCCTTGCTCTCCGAAAGCAGAAACCCGGTGATGGTGAACAGGGGAATGGCCGCCATCGAGAATCCCGTCAGCATCGAATAGGCTTGGTTGGGGACGACCTCCAGCGGGAGCGCCTGGCGGGCAAAAAGAAGGAAGGCGGCGCCGCCGAGGACGATGAAGAGAGGCGTTCCGAAGAAGGCCGAAACAACGAGGACGACAATGAGAGGCGATGCCGCTCCGCTCACGGCCGCCTGGAGCGGCTTCGCAAAGACGGACAGGAAAGCCGGCGGGGCGCCCGCCACGGCGGTGGCGAATTGAAGGATCGATGGAAAGGCCAGCACGCTGCCGGCCAGGACGGCAACAAGCAGCCGAAAGCCTCGCGGCCCTCCGGCTTTTGTCGTGTTGATGAAACGGACGCCCATGGCCAGGTAGCCGACAAACATGACGAGAGCCACCACGCGAAGCGGCAGGACGCCGACCTTCTGTCCGGCTTCGAAACCGTTGAGGGCGAAGCTCAGGGAGCTCCAGGCGAAGGCCGTGGCGAACGACCCGCTGAGCACGGACACGCCGCCGGCCAGAGCCGCTTTCAGAGGCTCCTTGAAGGGCATCTCGAGAGCCATGGAGAGATGCTTCTTCTCTCTGGCTGTGATGGCCCCGGCCAGGAACGTCGCGACCAGGACCAGATGCTGGGTATAATCGATCGATCCGGAAAGGCCGGCATGAAATGCCTTGCGGCCCATGACCTCCATGACCGGGAGGAGGACCAACAGAGAAAGGATCAGGTAGGAGAGCGAATTTTCTCCCGCGTGGACGGCGCGGAGAATCCTACCGGGCATGCTTCGCCCTGAATTCCCGGAGGAGCGAGAGCGCGCGGTCGAAGATATCCTTGGGGTAAGCCTTCCCGGCGACGTCCTCCATACCCTTGAACGAGACGGCCCGCCATTTTTCCAGCGCGTCGGACGGAGGTTCGTGAACGACGAGGCCGTTCTCCTTCATCACCTTCAGGGCTTCCTGCTCCAGCTTGATCGTCTTCGGATAGAGCCCTTCGACTTCGTTTCGGATAGCCTCCAGCATCGGTTCGTGAAAGGCCTCCGGGATGCTTCGCCAGGCTTTATCGGTCAGCACCAGCCAGCCGATCAGGGGAGACATCGGCAGGTGGAGCATATGGGGGGTCAGGGCGAAGAACTGGGCCGAGGCGGCTACGAGGGGCGGGTAGTAAATGCACGTCACCATACCGCTTTGCAGGGCCATCATGACGTCCTTCATTTCGTTGGGGATCACTTGGTAGCCCATCTTCTTGAATGCCTGCTCCATATCGGGCTCGCCGGTCGTAAAGGAGATCTTGTATTTTTTGAGGTCTTCGGGGTAGTAGAATTCACCTTTGGCGAAAAAATAATTCCATCCTGCCAGGGTCCGGAAGAGCAGCTTGTAGCCTTTCTCCTCAATAGGTTTGACGAAGTCCGAAAGCATCTGATCGAAAACGTATTCAAATTCCTCGTTCGTCTCCAACAGGAAGGGGGTGTTGAGCACGTACAGGTTGGGGTTGATCTTGGTCATGCCCATGTTGGTGAAGACGGCGCCGTCGAGTGTCCCCAAACGGAGCTTCCGGAGCATGTCCTGCTCGGTCCCGGCGATGCCGTCGGGATAAACCCTGAGGATGACCGTTCCGTTTGAGATCTTTCCCCAGTCCCGGGCGATGGAATTCAGGACGTCGTCCCAAGGGGAGCGGCTCGGGGCTATGCTGCCGACCTTGATGACCGTGCCCCACAGGCTGCCGAAGAGGAGCAGACATGCCGCCGCGGCAACAAGGCTCCGAGGTTTTTTCATGGCGTCTCCCTTTCCTCATCGATCATGTTTTTTTGTCGTCCTGGAGGAAGAAATCATCGATGTGGTCCAGGAGCCAGCGCGCTTTCCTTCGGTTAAGGATATTGATGAGCCGCAGGTCCGGCTCAGTATCGGGGTCGAAATCCGTAACCTTTCCGAGGAGGCTTCGGAATTCCCCGACGTTCTGCTCCTTCACGTCCACGGTCGTGGCCAGAGACAAGTAGGGCGACGTGTCGCGGCCCCGCGACGCCGCCAGGGCCATCCGGAAATGCTCCCGGGACTTGGCCACATCGCCCCCCATGTAGTCGGGAAGCGACCCGAAATACAGGACATAGAAATTGTGGACCGCGCCTCCTGAGAATCCCGGATCGAGCTCGAGGACCCGGTCCATCAAGGCGGCCGCCTGGGGCAGGGTCAGTCCCAGCTTGATGTCAAAGGGGTTGATGGCGTAGGCCGCGACCCATCCCGCGGCCGCCCAGTAGAGGGCCTCGACGTCCCGTCGGCCGAAGGCCGCGGCGGCCTCCTTGTATCGCCGTTCCTTCCATTGAATGCGGAGCCGCGGGTTCCGCTTCTCAAGCCCCGCGACGAGCATGTCCCGGCCTCGGAGGTAGAGGTTTTTCGCCCTCTCGAGGAGGACGTCCTTCCTGCCCAATTCCTCCTTCGGGAGCATATCGGCCGGCGTCTGGAGAAACGCGTTGGCGTACATGATGCAAAGGCTCCCGGTTCGCACCCGAAGGCCTTCGTTCTCGGGAATGGCCGCGAGCACGGACTCGTAGAATTTGATGGCGAAAGGCAGGGCGTCTCCGACGAGCTCCGGGTCGTTGTCCTGGGTGAAGGTGTTCGTGCCCGACGGCGCCGAGAGCATGCCGGCCACCCCTTTTAGGGCGATCTTTTGAATCGAGCAGCCGGCCGTGGCGAGCACGGCGGCCAGGAGCGCCACCGGAAGAGCTGTTTTCACGACGGGCCGAGCCTCCCTCCTTTTATCTTTTGAGGTCGATTTGAAGCCAAAGATTCCGCTGGCCACGAGGCCCGAAACTTACGCCTCCCATAGCGAGGCGATAATATCGCGCGCCGCGGACCGGTGTCAACTTAAGAAATACCCTCCGTGAGGCAGATAATTTGCGACATCAGCGATGCGGGCTTGACCTGAGAGCTCCTGAGCCTTATGTTCAGCAGCGAAGCCTTCTTGCGGCCCGCGGAGATTCTCGCATCATGCCTCTCCCCGGCATCGCCTTTAGACAATGTTGACACCGCCGCGCAGGCGGCGATATGATTCATTCGAGATCGGAAGGGGAGACCCATCGCCCGAGCGGTGATTAAAACCGCCGCGGCAAAAAAGGAGGTTACCAACATGAAGGAATTTAGATTGACAAAGAACCTGGGGATGGTTTTGCTGGGCATCTGGCTCATCGTTACCGGGTTGCTCTCTTTGCTCCATGTTAGCTTTCAGGGCCTGTACGTGGTCATGGCGCTCTTCGCCATTGTGACCGGTGTTGTCATCCTGTTCGAGCGGTAGCACGCGGATCCAGTCTATGCTGTTGATGGGCGGATGAACGGGTCTACTGCAATCAGCGCCTGTACAATAAATACCACAAGCTGGAGAGCTCCAAAATCGCCGGCGGGATTTGTTGGGTTCGCTCGGTTCTTGCCGGCGGACCCGGTTGACAGGGCGCGCCGGCAAGTCCTATCATACGATGCACGGAGGAAGCCTGTGGCCGAAAAACTCAATCGGAACGCCCCTGCTAAGGTTTATTACCGGGCTGAACGGGTGTTCGGCAGGCCTTCGTGCAAGGAGCCTCTGCGGGTTCTTATCTATCTCAAGGGAGAGGCAAAGCCTATCGTGCTGGAGCATGGCTTCCTTCACACCGAGGGGTCGGATACGATTGATGAGTACGACGCCCGTGGCAGAACGAAGTTTGCGCAACTCATGCCTCAGATTGAGAGAGTGGTTGTGAAGACTCGGAGCGATGACCCGGGAGAACCTTTCGACAGCTATGACGCCTTCATTCGAAGGCTCATGCGGGACATGTAAGTAACGAGCCGGACCATAAAACGGGGCTGGTTGACCACATTATCGTCCTTATGGACCGGCACCAAACCCAGGCGCTTCCTTTGGCTGAGAACGCCTCGGCTCGTTCAGATACATAAGTGACACCTTGACCCGTTCGCCAACGCTAAGCCCCGCCTTTCAGGGGGGACGAGAAGCAAAGCTCAGGGTTAATCCCGAACAAGACCCGGCATTCATGCCGGGGAGTCGAGGGGGGCTCTATAACGATGAGTGTTTGACTTTGATCCGCGGCTGGCGATATAGTCATGTTGTAACGGAGGGTTTCGTTTTGGACAGTTGGGGGAAAAGCGCTCTTCGCGAATAAACGGGTTCTTATCCCTGCTTTAGGGAGGAACGATCATTCCGAAACACGTCTACGCTCTTGATCTTCGGGGGAAAGCGCTCGAAGAGATGTACTTTCGGGCAGCGGACATTATCCTCATCGAAAAGAAGCGTCAACTTGAAAAAATGGAGCGCACTCTCGCCACGGCAGCGAAGATCTCAGGGATCTCCAGTGAGGTCGTCCTCCGCAAGCTCATCGAGCTGAACGTCCATCTCGACGTGCTGGCAACCCTGTCCATCATACCGCTGATTGAAGTGGCCTGGGCGGACGGCAAAGTCGATGAGGCGGAACGCGATGCCGTTCTCAAGGGCGCGGAAAGCTATGGACTTCATAGAGACCAAATCGGCTTCAGCCTGTTCGAACAGTGGCTGGGCCATCCGCCGCCCGTCGGAATTTTTGAATCCTGGATCTATTACATCCGCGGACTGTGTCCATTGCTCAGCGGAACGGAACGCGAATTGTTGAAGGCGGATCTGATCCAGCGGGCGAGGGCGGTCGCGGAGGCCACCGGCGGTCCCACCGGCAAGAAATCGAAAATATCTCTCCGGGTGCATGATATTCTGTCCCAGCTCGAGAGTGCATTCCAAGGCTGAGCCAAGGCCGCCGGCTACTTCAGAAGCGCCTTGTATTCCCGGATCAGCTTCTGCGCCATCGCGGCCTGCTCGTCGCCCGGCCCGGCCAGGGCAACAAATCTCTCCATCAGCTCCAGGGCCCGGCGCATGTCGCCCTTCTCACTCATGACCACCGCGTAGTCGAAAAGGATGGCCGGATCCGAGGTCAGCCCCAGCGCTTTCTGGAAATACTCCTCCGCTTGATCGAATCGGCCCAGCCGTCCGGCGATAACGGCCACGGCGCGCATCAGGCCGAGATCGGCGGGAGTCTGTTGCAGCAGCTGCAAGGCGAGATCAAAGGACTCCGCCGTGCGCTCCTGCGCCATGAGCAGCCCCAGCAGCTTGCGGCCGAGGGGACGGTTGGCCGGCTCGATCTGAAGGGCCGCACGATAGCTGTCGACGGCCCGGGCCAGGTTGTTTTGTTTCTCCAGGATCTGGCCGCGCAGCATGTAAATGGTGGTGCCGTAGGCCGGCGCGGAGGCAACGTCGATCAAATCCAAAAGAGTCAACGCTTCTTGGAGCCTTCCGGCTTCGTACAGGTGCGTGGCATATTCCACCTTCAATCCCGGATCGGCCGGCGCCTGTTCGAGTCCGCGCTTCAGCCGCTCCATGGCGAGGGAGGGTTTTCCCTCTTGAAGGGCGATGGCCGCCAGCTTCGCGTGGGCCGGGGCGAAGCCCGGGTTTGCCAGAAGCGACTGCTGCAGCAGGCGCTCCGCTTCGGCCAATGAGCCCTTCTTCTGCAGCTCGCAGGCAGTCGCATATTGCATGAAGGAATCGATGCGCTCCTTGGGATCAACAAGATTGCCGCCCTGAGCAAGGGTGGTGCCGGCGGAAATGTACCCCAGACTGGCCAACCGCTCCCGCTCACGGAGATCCATCTGGCGCCGGCCTTCCCCGGTACCGCCCAAATCGCCGGCCAGGGTTTTCTCCGCCGCCTTCAGTTGCCGGACCTCATCCGGCCGCTGTTGCGCAAGGTTGTGTTGCTCGCCCGGATCGGCGGCCAGGTCGTACAGCTCCGGCTGCGGCAGGTCGATCCATTTGAGATTCTGCCGGTAGAGCCCGGTCAGCGGCGCGCAGCCGAGCACCTCGTTGGAGAAGAGGCTTTCGAAGTAGAGGTCACGTTCCGGCAGGCTCTTGTGCCTCATGGCGGGGACGAGCGACCGGCCCTGGACCTGCTTCTGCGGCGGCAGGCCGCAGAGATCGAGCACGGTCGGCAGAACGTCGACCAGACTGACCCGTTCCTTGAGGCGCATGCCCCGGAATTCCTGTCCCGGCGGGACGAAGACGAGGGGCACATGCTGAGTCTCCTCGTAGCAGAAGAACTGATGGCCGAGTTCTTTGTGCTCGCCGAAACCCTCGCCGTGATCCCCAGCCACAACGATCAGGGTCTTCTCGGTCAGACCGAGCGTTTGCAGCAGCCGCGAGATCTCCCCTACGTAATGGTCCATATAAGCGATCTCACCGTCGTAAGGGTCGGCCGTCTGGGACAGGAACGGCTCCGGCGGTGTATAGGGGAAATGGGGATCGTAAAAATGGACCCAGGCGAAGAAGCGGTTGCCGGCGTTGGCCTCCAGCCAGGTGCGGAAAACGGAATAAACCGCCTCCGCCGGCCGTTCGGATTCGTACAGCTTAAACCGGTCCGGCGGCGCCAGCTGATCGTCGTAGAAATCGAAACCCTGGTTCAGGCCGAAGCGGGAGTCGACCGTGAAGGAGGCGACGAAGGCGGCCGTGCGCAGACCCTGCTCGTGGAAGATCCTGGCCATGGTGATGAAGCGTGGGGCGAGAGCGTAGGAACCGTTGTTGCGCACGCCGTGCGCCGGCGGATAGAGCCCGGTCATGATCGTGCAGTGGGAGGGCAACGTCAACGGCGCCGGGCTTTGAGCGTTTTCGAAAAGCACACCGCGCTCCGCCAAGGCGTCGAGACCCGGGGTCTTGTTCTTCGCATAGCCGTAGCAGGAGAGGCGGTCGGCGCGGGTCGTATCCAGGGTGATGAGCAGCACGTTCTCCGTCCCCGCGCCCGGCTTTTTCGGACCACCGCAGGCGGCGATCCAGGCCAGGGCCGAGATAAACAACAACCCCGCGAGCGGGAGAGAAATCCGCAATGCGCGTCTCTTGTCTTTCATATCAGCAGACACCTGCGATGATTGGAAATCGCGGGTCATTTTCATATTCCCCATTATACCTCAGGAGGGAAGATGCGGCCTTTTCTGCTTCTCCAATACAATCGTCCGCGGTCCATGACGATAATCATCTCACCAAACCCAATAACCGATTGTTCAGACGGGCGCTATTGCGTTTTCCCAATGCGGCGCGGGCTTATAGCCCTCTCCGGAACGCTGTCTCTGGACATTACTTCTTAATAAGGATACTTGACAGCAACGCAGATGTTCCGAGTATCAGAAGGAGAGTCCACCAAGTCCTCCACTGGCGCGAAATCTCGGCGCGTTTTTCAAGAGATTCAACGACGTCCTTCGCACCTTGCTCGAGCGAGCCTCATTTTTTTGCGGGAAGATTGCATATAAGCAAAGGCCAATAAGATTGAAAACAGCCCCTACGACAAGCAACAGAGGCAATCCGAATATCGTCTTCATCCCCATCTCTCCCTTTACTAGATAAAATATTTTCACTCCATGTACGGTTCAGGTCAAGGGATTATCTCCATACGATCAGGGCGGCCACTGGAAGGAAGATGCGGGCTGTGTTGATGATGGGAACCAAAAGGTGGGGGCTTTCTCCAGCCCGCGCAAGAAAGCCGATGCAATTATCTGCTATCCGGGACAAAAGGTCAAGAAAATGAAATAATAATGAGTCCTTATTTTTGGGAATAAGTGCCAGTTAAGCGAACTTACGGCTTCCGATTCCTGAGGCAAACGGCTCGTCCCATCGCATCATCCCTATAAAAAGACGAATCGCCTCGTTTTATAAATTTGGCATGTTTCTTGATGATTATTGATAATGTTGAGCCAGAAATGCCATAGATTCGTTTTTGAAGGAACAACTGATGCCTATGAAGTTACCTTTTTGTTCCCGCCGCGATGATCAAAATAGGAAGAGAATCGATGCGGCAATCCAGAAGGTGATCCCGGAGAGCAAAATAGAACTCTTCAAGAAACGGGCCGACTGGAGGGAACGGCTCCGGATGCGGGAAGAACCGGATTCTATCGCCGTTCTCTCATGGTTGCCGAGATAGATGGCAACGAATAAGGAGGAAACATGAAAAAAGTGTTCGTGGTTCTGGGTGTTTTACTAATGTGCCTGGCCTTGGCGGCCCAAAGCACTGAAGAGAAGGATAAGAAGAAGACGGAGACGAAGGCGCCTCCGAAGACCACGCAGAAGGAGGCTGTGAAGCCCGCTCCGAAGACGACACCGAAGGAGGCAGCGAAGCCCGCTCCGACTCAGCGAGGCACTCAGTCGGCTCCACAGTCTCAGAGCCGCCCTGCACAAGGGCAGACATCGGTTCGTCAGGGAGTGGAGCGCCATGATTACAAAGGGCGAGTCTACCACCCGGAGCACTATGGGATGGAGAATCACATACGCTTCGTCCGCCAGAGCGGTGCTTCCTACAGATTCTACCACGGCTACCATCAATACTATTTTGGCGAGCATTGGTTCTATGCTGCAGCCTGGCCCTCATGGTTCTTCGATATGGACACATACTTCATGCTTGGGGACGATGGGTTCTGGTACTGCTACGCTTACGGGCGTCCGAGTCTATTCATCCGGGTTGAAATCGGAGACTAAGACCAACTTCGGCATTCGCCCATAAGGAGGACACGGAGTACGTTCGCTCAGCGTATGTTGCCTGAACTGAAGCTTTCAAGCTTTGGAGCCTGAAGGGATAAGACCCCTAAATGCTGGAAAAATGTATCGCGTATTTCTGAGCAGGTACTTCTCGCCGCGGATTTGAAGGGGGGGGCAACGGGTCATCCCCAAACTGGTTCACGGGCCCGAAATCGGGGTGGCTCGGCCCTTTGAGGCACAGGAAGACAATTCCGCCGTGTAACGCCGGTATTACGGATTGTGGCTAATCGCGCTTAGTTCGGACAAATGGTCTCTAAAAGCAGAACGGCCCGAAATTGCTCATTTACCAGAGGAAAATAGGAAAACAAGGTGGCCTGAGTGAGGGGATTTGAACCCCCAACCATCGGATCCACAGTTCCTTTATTGGCTAGCCGGCGCCGGATTGATAACCGCTGACGAATAAGTGAGTTCTGCGGTCTAAAGAGGAGCCTCCTGAAAGGGTAGGCTTTCCGTATTCCTTTCTGGAATCCCTCGTCTTTCGGATGGATTGAAGACCTCGCTTTAGAGGTGGTATCATGAGGGGCAGGTCATCCGAGCCAGTGCTAACGTGAGGCAGGACGTGGTGTAAGCGATGAGAGTCAAAAAAAAATCGGGTCTTCACAAACTTCAGTCGATGTTTACAGAGGTCTTCGGCCTTGGACGCGCCGCTGCCTTAAGCGCGATCGTCTTGATATTGGCAGTTTTTGCCATCGGCATATTCCTGTTATTTTATCTTGCGCCACCCCGCACCATCACGATCAGCAGTGGGCCCGAAGGCAGCACGTATCGCAGAGCAGCCGAGAAATATGCGCAGATTTTCCAGCGGAACGGGGTAAAACTCAAGATACTTCCGTCCGAGGGCTCCGGCGACAACATCAAGAAGCTGGCGGATCCCCTGTCAAAAGTCGACATAGGATTCGTGCAAAGCGGAGTGAGCAACGGGGTAAAAACCGACAAGCTTGTTTCGCTGGGCAGCGTCTCCTACCAGCCACTCTTTGTCTTTTATAGGAATGCGTCTCACATTGACCTCCTGTCCGAGTTGATCGGCAAGCGAGTGGCGATAGGGGAGGTCGGCAGCGGAACGCATACCCTCTCGCTCACGCTGCTCGCAGCCAACGGGATAGAGCCGGGAGGCCCCACGACATTCCTTGAGATGGACTCCGACCAAGCCGTGGATGCCATCCTCAAAGGCAAAGTGGATGCAGTATTCTTGATGGGCGATTCTGTTTCAACAGCCCTTATACGCCAGCTTCTCCATACACCTAATATCTGGCTTTTCAGCTTTGTCCAGGCCGACGCTTACACGCGCCGCATCACCTACCTGAATAAGATCACCCTCCCAAGGGGGTCGATCGATTTCGGAAAAGATACCCCTGCTGACGATGTTTTTCTGCTCGCGCCGACGGTCGAACTGATCGCTCGGGAGAACTTGCATCCAGCGCTCACCGACCTGCTCATCGAGGCTGCGCAAGAAGTCCACTCCTCCGCCGGGCTTCTGAGGCGCAAAGGTGAATTCCCTGCTCCGATCGAGCAGGGCATCCGCATCAGCAGTGAGGCCAGTCGCTTCTATAAATCGGGGAAAAGCTTCCTCTACCGCTCCCTGCCATTCCGGTTCGCCAGCCTCGTGAATCGCATCTTAGTCGTGTTCGTGCCCATGATCGTGCTCCTTTTCCCGGTCCTCCGGCTCATTCCTGCCATATTCAGGTGGCGGTTCAGGTCGCGCATTTTCAGGTGGTACCGTGGGCTGTTGATGATAGAGCAGGATCTCAGGCCGCAATTAGCGCCGGAAGAAAGGAAAACGCTGATGGAAAGGCTGGATAACATCGAAGAAGCGGTGAACACGATGAAAGTGCCGGCCTCATTCGGGGACCAATTCTACGGCCTTCGCTGGCATATCACAATGGTGCGCAATAGGCTGAAGCCATAAGACAGAAGCTTGATAGGAGTTTCCTTTTCGCACGTGACCTTCCTATTGATTGAGATCAGGCGGTCCCATCGAGCGCGATAACGCTTGTCGTGCGAATAAACTGCACGGCCTCGGAGGGGAAAAGTGGTGGGGTGAGTGAGGGGATTTGAACCCCCAACCATCGGATCCACAGTCCGATGCTCTAACCAGGTTGAGCTACACTCACCATCCGCGAAAAGCTGATCAATTTTCCCAGCTTTCGCTTATCTTGTCAATATAAGTGGAACGTAGGGGTGCTCCATAGACGACGCCCCCAGGCCAGAGTTTTCGGCACACCCACCAAATCAAGAGATTATGTCTATGTCGCGGAATTCCAAGAGATTGCGACGCGCCCCAGACCCGGATTTCCGTCCCTCAGATTTTCTGACCCTCGATGAGGTCGAGGACGTCCTCTGAGTCGCGCCATCCCTCCCGGACGCGCACCTCGAGGTCCAAATAGACCTTCGTCTGGAGGATCTCCTCGATTTCGCGCCGGGCCTCGGTGCCGATCCGTTTGATGAGCTGTCCGTGCCGCCCGATGATGATCTTGCGGTGGTTGTCCCGCTCGACAAAGATCGAGGCCCGGATGAGCGTCAGCGGCCGCGATTGACCGGGCTTGCCGGGATCGTCCTGATCTTTTTTCTCGATACTCTCGATAAACACCGCCGTCACGAAAGGCAGCTCTTGCGTGACATACCTCAGGACCTTCTCGCGGATGATTTCGGCCAGCAGGAAGCGCTCCGACTGGTCCGAAATCTCTTCGTCCGAATAGAGTTTGTCGGCCGTCGGCAGATAGTCGTAGATCAGTTTCTCGAGCACATCCAGGTTCACGCCCTTGACCGCCGAAATCGGGATGATCTCCTTGAAGGGGAGAAGGTCCTTGTACTTGTCGATGATGGGCAGAACGGTGTCCTTGCGCACGATGTCAACTTTGTTGATGAGGAGAAAAACGGGCGTCGTGATTTTCTTGAGCGTCTCGAGGACATACTCATCGCCGTGCCCGTACTTCTGGGTCGCGTCGATGAGCAGGCAGACCAAGTTCGCGGTTTCGAGTGCCGCATAGACGAAGTTCATCATCCTCTTGTTGAGGGCGTGAAGGGGCTTGTGAATGCCCGGATTGTCGATGAAAATGATCTGGCCCGTTTCGCTCGTCTTGATGCCCAGGATGCTGATCCGGGTCGTCTGGGGCTTGTCGGAAACGATGGCGATCTTCTGGCCGAGCATGGCATTGAGCAGAGTGGATTTCCCGGTATTGGGCCGGCCGACGAGCGCCACATAGCCCGTCTTGAAGGTCTTCTTTTCGACGGCTATTTTACGCGCGGGCTTCTTCGCCGGCGCCTTCCTTTTGGTCTCGACCTTCGCCTTTCCCGGATCCGGGGTCAGATTATTCGCGGCTCCCGGACCTGCTTTTGCTTCTTCGGTCCCGGCCACCGCCGCCGCCGTGCCGGGCGCTTCCTCAGTTTTCTTCTTTCTCGGCATGAGTTCCCCTTATCCTTTTCCGCTTTTCCAGATCCGGAGCTTTTTGATCTTCTTTTGGTCCGCATCGAGGATCTCGATATTCAGCCCTTTGACCGTCAGGCGTTCCCCTTTTTGCGGCAGCCGGCCGAGCCGGCTTGTCACGAGGCCTCCGACGGTGAGGAAATCGTCCTCGGCGAGCTCGACATCGAAGAGCTCCTCGAGCTCTTCGACCTCCGTGGCCCCCGAAACCGTGTAGTCGTGCGGCGCGTTCTCGACGATCCGGGCTTCCTCGTTATCGTACTCGTCATGGATTTCACCGACGATCTGCTCGACGACGTCCTCCATGGTAGCGAGTCCCGACACGCTCCCGTGCTCATCGACGACGACGGCCAGCTTCTGCTTGGCCTTTCGAAAATCCTTGAGAAGGTCGGGGAGAGTCATAGTTTCAGGCACGAAAATCACCGGCCGGATCAGCGCTTCAATCGCCTGCGTCTTGTGCTTCTCGTCCGCATACTCGAGAATATCCTTGGCGATGAGCACGCCTTCGATGTTGTCGAGGCGGTCTTTGTAGACGGGTATCCGCGAGTACTTTTCCCGGATCATGAGATCTTTGAGATTGTCGATCGTCGCGTCCTTGCGGATGCAGACCATATTGACGCGCGGCGTCATGATTTCGCGGACGACGATGTCGCCGAATTCGACGACGCTGCGCAGGAGCTCGTCTTCGTCCTCGCCGATGATCCCTTCCTCGGTGGCCTCGTCGATGAACGTTTCGATTTCCTGTTCCGTGGCCTCCCGCTCTTCGTCCTTCACCTCGCGCTGCTCTTCGCGGCCGCAGAGATTGCGGCTGAGGGCGACAACCGGCCTGCCTGCGTGGTGAACGAGCGCCAGCGCGGGGAGAAACATCTTCATGATCGTGTTCTTCCAGAGCGAATTCAGCAGCCGCGGCAGGTAGGCGAGGAGAGAGGAGTAAACACCGGCAACGACAAGAAAGAGCCACAGCGGCCACAATCGGTGTTTCGGAAATACGGCGAAGAGATAGACGGCGAGGCCGAGGAGAACGATATTCCGGAGGTATTCGACCACCACTTGCGTCTCATCGAAATCTTCGAGCACTTTGGCCCGGAACGCTTTAGTGCGGTCTTCGAGCAGGCGGCTTAAGCTGATCTTGGAAAACGATCCAAGCGAGGCGTGGAAGAGGGACAGGAAAAATGCGGCCAAGAAAACGATCAGGAGGCCGACCCATCGAATGGCAACCATCATCGCAGGTACATCCCGTGGGCCATGAGTTCCTGTTCCTCGATGCCCGAGCCATGATCATAGCCCGCGAGATGCAGGAAACCGTGGATGGCCAGGAGCTTGAGCTCCCGCTCCAGACTGTGGCCTTTCTCCCGGCTCTGCCGGTAGGCCACGGGGACGGCGATGGCGATATCGCCCAAATAAAGCGTTCCGTCGGGTCCCTTGCGCCCGATCGGAAAACTGAGAACGTCCGTCGCCTTGTCCTTTTTCATGAACTTCCGGTTGAGTGTTTGGATGGCTCGGGTCCCTACAAAAACGAGGGTGATGTCCGGGTCGTCCAGGCGGTGCTGCGCGATGAGCGCCTTGAGGAGGCGCTTAAACGCCGTTTTCCGAACCGGGTGTTTTTTCTGGCGGTCGATGATTTCGATCATTGTTGTTCTGCTTGGCGGGCGCCGGCTTCCTGGTCCGCCTGGTTTCAAAAGCGAATCCCGGGTACTCCACCCGCGGATGATAGATCGCGAACAGGATGGACAAGAAGGACGACGCCACTTCGCGCAGCTCCCGGAGCGAAAAGTCGCAGGCGTCGAGCTGGCCGTCTTGAAGGTACGCGTTGAAGATATCGGTGATGACCCTCTTGAGGTTATCCTTGGTCGAGGCCTTCAGGCTTCGCGAGGCGGCTTCCACGGAATCGGCCAGCATGACCAGCGCCGCTTCCTTGGTCTGCGGAGGAGGTCCGGGGTAGCGGTAGTCTTCCTCGCCGATCTTCTGCTGGTCGGGGTCGTAGACCTGCTTGGCCTTGATGTAGAAGTAACGGACCAGCGAGTTCCCATGATGCTGTTCGATCATTTCGCGCAGTGGCCGCGGCAGCTTCATCTTCCGGGCGATCTCCGCGCCTTCTTTGACGTGGTTGATGATGACCAGCGTGCTCATCGAGGGCTTCAGGCTCTTGTGGACGTCCACTTCTTGTTCGCGGTTCTCGATGAAATAGTCGGGCATCTTGATTTTCCCGATGTCGTGGTAGAGTCCGCCGGCCCGGGCCAGCTGAGCGTTGAGTCCCAGCTCCTCGGCGGCCTTTTCGGCGAGCGTCGCCACGACGAGGGAGTGGTGGTAAGTCCCCGGCGCCTCGGTGGCCATCTGTTTGAAAATGGGAAGGTCCGTATTCATGAGCTCGAGAAGCTTCGAGGCGGTGACGAAACCGAAGGCGCTCTCCACGGCCGGAAGAAGGAGGTAGGCCAAGGCTGCGCTGATGATGCTGCCGATCAAACCCATGAACACCTCGGCGGCGAACACGCCCAACCCGCCCTGGCGATCGATCAGATGGAAGATCAGTATCACCACCGCATTGACCGGCGGGATGACGAGGAACCCGGTCCTGAGGGCGGCTATCCGCTGGATTCGCCGGAAGCGGCGGATGCCGTAAATGGCCGCCAGGCCGCCGACGATCGTGAAAATCGTAAGGTGAAAGTTTCCTCCGAGGAGATATCCAACGGTCAGGCCGTTGATCACGACGTAGCTCAGGGCGATCTGGTCCGAAGCGAGAACGGCGAAGATGAGCGTCCCGATTTGGAGAGGAAACGCGAAGTAATACGTTTCGACCCGGCTGAACGCGTAGGCGTTCATGGACGACGATATGCTCACCGCCAAAGCCAGCGAAAACTTGTAGAGCGCCAGGCTGCCGAGTTGGAACAGGGCCGCCATACGGAAGCTCGTTTCCGCCTTGTCGGGTTTCTGAATGGAGTTGAGATAGAACCAGAGCGCGGCGAAGAGAACCAGATA
Organism: Candidatus Aminicenantota bacterium; assembly: GCA_963727095.1. Taxonomy (GTDB): domain Bacteria; phylum Acidobacteriota; class Aminicenantia; order Aminicenantales; family Saccharicenantaceae; genus CAVSEQ01. The sequence continues at coordinate 166,703 of CAVSEQ010000003.1, forward strand.
GAGGAGGAAGCTTCCGGCAAGGTCCGGCAGCCAGCTCGTTTTCTTCTGAAGCCGCAAATTGTAGAGGTCCAGCACCTTGACGGTCTCGGAGTTTGCCTCATCCCCTTTGCGGATGATCACCCGCCCCTTCTTGATGGTGACGGTGGTCGTCGCCACTCCGGCCTTGGCCAGGGACTTGCGGTTTTCCGTTTCGATCTTATTGTAGGTAATGTTGGGCGTCAGGAAAATTTGGGCCAGGCTTTTGAGGAGGTCCCGGGCTCTCTGAGGAAGCTCGATTTTGTCCACTTCCGTGGCGAAGTGCTGTTCGCTCTCCTTGAGGTCCAGGAGCTCGCCGACCTGTAGAGTCCTTTCTTCCCTCAGGGGGGTCAGAAGCGACAGACCGTGCTCCGATTCGCCATGGTTGAAAAGGTTCTTGGAGAGGATGATCCCGCGGGCGAAGAGTTTCTCCATGATCCTGACGAGAGTCTCTTCGAGGTCGGCGGGAAACCTCAGCCGGCTCAGGCTGACCATATCGTTGAGTTCGAGGTCGACGCCGAGCGTATCGAGGATGCTCGTCCGGAGCTCGAGCTCTTTTTGACCGGCCGGAAATTTCAGGACCCAAGCCCGGCCCATGGTGAACATCCGGTGGATCTTTTCCTCGGTATTGGCGAAAACGTTGGGGTCGAGGGTATAGACCGGGATGACCTGGCTCTCGGCTTCCGCCCTTTTTTGGGCCGTCGCCTCGGCGTCTTCAATTGTCAGGTCGTAGGGAGCCACAATGTCGGCGGGCGCGATCTCGCCGGCCTTGAGGACCGGCAGCCCGCGCGGCGGGCGGTAGGAGAGGAAGAGGGAGACGAGCGTGACGGTGAGAAGGAGGAGGAACAGGGGGCTCTTCAGGAGCTTGGCGCCCTGGGGCAGCTTTTCCTCTTCTTCCGGCGGTTCAGGCGCGGGACGCCGCGGCTGGATCTCACCGGCCTTGAATAGCTTGACCTTGCTCAGCGACAGGAGGCTCATGCGATTTCAGTCCGTTTTCGCTTCGGCCTTCTGGTAGGCCTTGATGATCTTCTGGACCAGGGGATGGCGTACGACATCCCGTTCGTTGAAAAAGCAGAAGCCGATCTCCTTCAGGGGGGAGAGGATTTTGATCGCCTGGAGCACGCCTGATTTCCTGGGCTGCGGCAGGTCGATCTGTGTGATGTCCGCGGTGATGACGAGTTTGGAGTCGAAACCCGTCCGCGTCAGAATCATTTTCATCTGTTCGCGCGTCGTGTTCTGGGCCTCATCGAGGATGATGAAAGCGCCGTTGAGGGTGCGGCCGCGCATGAATGCCAGGGGAGCGATCTCGATGATGCCTTTTTCTATCAAATGGGTGGCCTGGTCGTACTGCGATAAGTCGAACAATGCGTCGTAGAGCGGCCGGAGGTAGGGGTTGACCTTCTGGGCGATATCGCCTGGGAGAAAGCCGAGCTTTTCGCCGGCTTCGACGGCCGGCCGTGTCAGGATGATCCGGGCGACGGCTTTGTTCTGAAGGAAGGAAAGGGCCATGGCCATGGCCAGGTACGTTTTGCCCGTTCCGGCGGGCCCGACGCCGAAGACCAGGTCAAAATCCTTGATGGCGTTGATGTAAGCCTGCTGGTTGAGGCTTTTCGGCGTCACCGATTTGCGGGACAGGTTGAGGGGGGCGGATGGCGAATAATCTTCCAGCGCGGCGGGGGTGCCTTCTTCCAGCAGATCGAGGACGATAAGGAAATCCTCCTCTTTGAGCACGTAGCCCTTGTCCTCGAGTTCGAGAAGCTTTTCGAAATAGCGCCTGGCGAACTCTACGCGCTGCGGGTCGCCGTCGAGAGTCAACTGGTCCCCGCGGAGGGATAAAATGACGCCCAGGCGGCTCTCCAGCTTCTTCAGGGTCTTGTCCATGACCCCTGGAAACACGAGTCCACACTTGCCGGGTTGGGTTAGTTTTTCCATCTTTATCTATTATGCGGGGGAGGGAACTTCAGGGTGTATCATTCTCTAATTTAACTAATTATACACGCGAACCGGCCTCCTTTGTCAAGCGGCCCCCGAAAGGGGTCAGGTCTACTTTCTTGCACTTTCGGCGGCGTTGTGGGGATTATGGAGGGATGGGATGCGAAAGTGTAAGAAAGTAGACCTGACCCCGTCTTATCCGCTCAGCCTTTCCACGCCTTCCTCCGGGAAACACCCCTGCGGCGGGCTCGTTTGACAAGGGGCCGAGACGCTACCTCTTTGAGGCCGCGAGGTTGAAAAAAAGGCCCGCCTGATATATAAATGATGCTCGCCCTGGGGGCACCGCCGCCCATAAGACGAGAGGAGAAACCATGGACAAGGAATTCACGACCATTTCGATCCCGACTTCCCTTCATAAAAAGATCGAGGAGTTCATCAAGGGAACCGAATACGGCTCCGTTTCGAGCTATATCGCGAAAGTCCTGAGGGAGAGTCTGTCCAAGGAAGAGCCGGCGACAGAGGTTTTCAGCAAGGACGAAGAAGAAAAGGTCAAGGAGCGCCTCAAGGCCCTTGGCTACATCGACTGAGCCCGAAAGGACTTCCCGCATCGGCCGTCATCCCGGCCGGCCCTAGGAGGAGATCATGATCCAGCCGCACGGCGGCAAGCTCGTAGAAAGAACCCTGCGAGGCGGGAAAGCTGACGACGTCCTGGCCAGGGCCGGGAGTCTTCCCAGTCTTGTCCTTGACTCCGAACTCGTTTCCGACGTCGAGAATATCGCCACCGGCATCTACAGTCCGCTCGAGGGATTCATGGGCTCGAGAGATCTCAGAAATGTGCTCAACGGGATGCGCCTGGCAAACGATCTCCCCTGGACGATCCCCATCGTTTTCGATACGCAGGCCCGGACGGCCGAATCCTTGAAGCTCGGGGAGGAGGTCCTTCTCACGGCTGAAAACGGCCGCCCCGTTGCCGTTCTCCAACTCACGGAAAAATATGCCTTCGATAAAGTGGAGATGTCGGAAAAGATCTTCGGAACAAGCGACCCCGCCCATCCAGGAGTCGCCAAGGTCATGGCGATGAAAGACGTCCTCTTGGGCGGTCCGCTCGACCTCATCGAGGTGACGCCCACGCCGTTCGACCGCTGGAAACTGAACCCCAAGGAAACCCGCGTCCTCTTCAAGGAGAAAGGCTGGCGGACGGTAGTCGGCTTCCAGACTCGGAACACGCCCCACATCGGTCACGAGTACGTCCAGAAGGCCGCCCTGACCTTCACGGACGGCATTTTTATCAACCCGGTCATCGGCCGCAAGAAAAAGGGCGATTTCAAGGACGAGGTGATCCTGGCTTCCTACGAGGAACTCATCCGCCACTATTATCTCAAGGAGCGCGCCGTCATGGCCATTCTCCAGATGGAGATGCGCTACGCGGGGCCCCGGGAAGCCATCCACCACGCCATCATCCGCAAGAATTTCGGCTGCACCCATATCATCATCGGCCGCGACCACGCCGGCGTCGGGAACTACTATCATCCCTACGCGGCCCAGGACATATTCGAGGAATTCCCCGACCTGGGCATCGTGCCCCTGTTCTTCCGGTCTTTTTACTATTGCCGGAAGTGCGGCTCGGTTGTAAACGAGAAGATCTGTCCGCACCCGGCGACCGAGCAGATCCAGTTCAGCGGCACGAAAATCCGGGACATGCTGGTCAGGGGAGAGGTGCCTCCGGCGGAGCTGATGAGGCCGGAAGTGGCGCGGGTCATCATGGAATTCAAGGACCCATTCAATGAATAAGCGGAAAGTGCTCGTCGTCGGGCTCGACTGCGCCCCCGGAAGCATCGTCTTTGACCGCAGAGGCGAACTCCCCGTCTTGCGGCGCCTTATCGAAGGCGGCCTCCACGGCACCCTTCGCAGCTCGGACCCGCCGATCACCATCCCCGCCTGGATGGTCATGGCGACGGGACTCGATCCCGGACGTCTCGGCCTGTACGGGTTCCGCCACCGGAAGGGCTATTCCTACGACCAGATGTGGATCGCCAATTCCAAGGCCGTGCATGCCAAGAAGGTTTGGGACTACATCGGCGAGCAGGGCGGGCAGAGCACGCTCGTAAGCGTTCCGCCGAGCTACCCTGTCTATCCCGTGGCCGGGAACATGATCTCCTGTTTCATCACGCCGCCCGGCCCCGGCAAGGAGTACACCTTTCCCGCCGGTCTCAAGAGCGAGATCGAAGAGCGGTTCGGCCCTTACATTTTTGACGTCGTGTTCCGCACCGAAGACCGCGACCAAATCCTCAAGGACATATTCGCGATGACCGAACAGCGGTTTGAGGTCATGGACTGGCTGATGACGAACAAACCCTGGAACCTTTTCTGGTTCGTCGAAATCGGCGTGGACCGCGTCAACCACGCGTTCTGGAAATACATGGATCCCGCGCACCATCTCCATGAGCCGGGAAACAAGTACCAGAATGCGCTTATGGATTACTACAAGTTTCTCGACGCCAAACTGGGCCGCCTCATCGAGCGGGCCGGGAAGGAGACTGTTGTGCTCGTCGTCTCCGACCACGGCGCGAAGCGCATGAAAGGCGCATTCTGCATCAACGAGTGGCTCATCGAGCAGGGCGACTTGGCCGTCAAGTCCAAGCCCACGACGCCCGTCAGTCTCGACGACCTCGAGATCGATTGGCCGAAAACCAAGGCTTGGGCCTGGGGGGGCTACTACGCCCGCATTTTCCTCAACGTCGAGGGACGGGAGCCTCAAGGCATCATCGCGCCCGAGGATTACGAAAAGGAGCGCGACATCCTGGTCGATAAGATCATGGCTCTCCGCGGTCCGAACGGAGAGGCCTGGGATACGAAAGTCATCAAACCCCAGGAGTTCTTCGAGGTGCTCGAGGGCGAGTACCCCGACCTCATGGTTTATCTCGACGACCTTTACTGGCGGTCGGCCGGGACCCTCGGCTACGGGACGAAATACCTGGCCGAGAACGATACCGGGCCCGACGACGCCGTCCATGCCCACGAAGGAATCTATATTCTGAATGATCCCCAGACGAAGGGCGGCGGGACTGTGGACGCCGGAATTCGGGATATCGCCCCGACGATCCTGGACATCATGGGTATTCCCGTTCCGCCGGGCCTCAAAGGGCAGGTCATCCGGCCCCGTTGATCCGAGTGGTTTCTTCGGCGCAAAGGACCGAGATGGGGTAGCGGCCTCGACGGCCGAACGCTCAGCCGGCGGAAGAGGCAAAAGCAGAATTCGAAAGGAGCTCAATAGAATGTGTCAGGAACAAACCGGATTCACTCTTTGGTTCACCGGACTGCCGTGCTCGGGCAAATCCGTTATCGCCGACCGCGTCGCCGCGGCGATGAACGAACGCGGCCTCCGGGTGGAACGCCTGGACGGCGACATCGTCCGGCAGGACCTGACCCGCGACCTCGGCTTCTCCAAAAAGGACAGGGATGAGAACATTCGGCGAGTGACCTTTGTGGCCAAGCTCCTTTCGCGGAACGGCGTCGGCGTCCTGACCTCGTTCATCTCCCCTTACCGCGAGTTGAGAGACCGCGCCCGCCGTGAGGTGACGAACTTCATCGAAGTCTATGCCAAGTGCCCTGTCGATGTGTGCATCGAGCGGGACGTCAAAGGGATGTACCAGAAGGCCATCCGGGGGGAAATCAAGGAGTTCACGGGAGTCTCCGACCCGTACGAAGAACCGCTTAATCCCGAGCTGGTTCTTGAAACCGACAAAGAGACGATCGAGCAGAGCGTCAACAAAGTCCTGGCCAAGCTCGGCGAGCTGGGATTCCTTTAGCGCGCTTCGCTTAGGAGGAAGAGCTCGGGGTGTTCCCTCCGGCAGGGAGCGGATTCTAAGAAGCGACCAGCACTACCGCAGCTTTGCTGCAGTGGTGGCACGGACCCCGCCCAACGGGCGGGGGAGCGAAGCCTTTCCTCGAGCGGGTTTGACTCGCCGGGGCAAACCCGCGACCTGACGGAGGGAACACCCCGAGAGCGGGCGCGAGTGAGCCAGCGCATTGCCGCTCTTTTCCAGCGACTGCGAGAGCCCGTTGACCCAAGCCCGGAATTCCGTATAATTGGATTCCAATCGGGGAAAGTGTGAAAGGAACGCCGTGGCTAACTATCTCGTAACGGGCGGAGCGGGTTTCATCGGTTCCCATATCGCTGAAACGCTGGTCGGCAGGGGAGACCGCGTTCGTATCCTCGACAACCTCCTGACCGGCAAACGAGCGAATATGGACTCGTTCATCGACCGCGTCGAGTTCATCGAGGGGGACATCAGAGATCTCGATGTCTGCCGTCGCGCCGTCGCGGGCATGGATCACGTTCTCCACCAGGCCGCACTGCCTTCGGTCCCGCGCTCGGTGGACGATCCGCTGACCACCAACGCCATCAACGTCGACGGCACACTCAACATGCTTATTGCGGGCCGGGATGCCGGGGTGCGGAGCTTCGTGATGGCCTCGTCGTCGTCCGTCTACGGGGACGATCCGGACCTGCCCAAAATCGAGGGCAAGGAAGGGAAGCCGCTTTCGCCCTACGCGACAAGCAAGCGCGTCAATGAACTGTACGGCCAGGCTTTTCACCACCTGTACGGCTTGAAGACCGTGGCCCTCCGCTACTTCAACGTCTTCGGCCCGCGCCAGGATCCGCACTCGCAGTACGCGGCCGTCGTGCCGCTCTTCATCACCAAGGTCCTCAAGGACGAGCCGCCCGTGATATTCGGTGACGGAGAGCAGTCCCGGGATTTCACTTACGTCGCCAACATCGTCGAGGCCAACATCGCGGCGGCGGAATCGGACACGGCCGGCGGCGAGATCTTCAACATCGCCCGCGGCGAGCAGATGACCGTCAATAACCTGCTCGAAGCCGTGAACCTGGTCCTCGAAAAGAACGTCAAGCCGCTCTACGCCGATCCTCGGCCGGGAGACATCGTGCATTCTTTCGCCCATGTTCGGAAAGCGAGACGCGTCATGGGTTATGACGCCGCCATCTCTTTTATGGACGGACTTCGAACAACGATCGCTTGGTATCAGAATCAACCCCTCGAGTCCCCGGCATGAATGCCGGGGCTTGTTCGGGGTTAACCCTGAGCCTCGCATCTTGTCCCCGCCCTGAAGCTCCACGAGCTTACAGCCGGGGGATCCTGTTGGCCTCAATCCCCGCAGCCATCACGAGGCTGCCCTCGGCAGCCTCGTGATGACGTCCGTGGAATCCCGCGATGGGGATTGAAAGGCAGGGCTTAGCGACGGCGAACGGGTCAAGGGTGAGGCCGGGAATCCCGTCGCGCAGACGGAAAAATGTCGTGCGGGCCTAGCAGATCCGCGGCAGGAGCTCGGACGTCAGAGGTTCGAGAAGGCGCAGGCCTCCGGCCGACGTTTTGAGCAACAGCTCGCCCGGCTTGCCGATCCGGTCCTGGATCTCGCCGATGATCGCCGCCCTTTGTCCCAAGCGGTGCCGGCGGATCATTTCGAGGATTCCCGGTGCCTTCACGGCCGGGGCGATGATCACGGCTTTCCCTTCACAGGCCATGAAGAGCGGGTCGATGCCCAGGATCTCGCTCGCGCCGCGGACGAAGCGGGTCAGAGGGATTTTTGATTCCTCGATCAGAATGGGGTGGGGGAGGTGCTCCGTGAGCTCGGCGAGAACCGTGGCCAACCCGCCGCGTGTGACGTCCCGCATCCAGAGCGCCCCTTTGGCCCAGAGCGGCAGCAGGAAGAGAAGAGGCGCGCAGTCGCTCCGCACCCGCGATTTCATGCCGTAATCGCCTCGGGCCATCATCACCGCCAAACTGTGGTCTCCGAGCGTCCCCGTTATGATGACTTTGTCGCCGCGCCGGATGCGCCCGACCGCCGGACGGCCGACCGCGGTCCCGATGCCGGCCGTATTGATGAACATTTTATCGCCCTGGCCCTGGCGGACAACCTTGGTGTCACCCGTAACGATCGATACCGACGCCGCTGCAGCGGCTTTCCTGACGGATCGCAAGACTTTCTCCAATGTTTCCCAGGCCAGGCCCTCTTCCAAAATGAGCGAAAGGGACAGGTAACGCGGCCGGGCGCCGGAAACGACCAGATCGTTGACCGTCCCGTTGACCGCGAGAGAGCCGATATCGCCGCCCGGAAAAAAGAGAGGATCGACGACGTAGCTGTCCGTGGTGAAGGCCAGGCCGCCGGGCAGGAGGCTGGCGTCGGAGAGCGGGCCGAGCAGCCGGTTGTCGAAAGAGGCCAGGATATGGTCCCTGATAAAATCGCGCATCAGACGCCCGCCGCTTCCAAGCTCCAGGCTGACTTTTTTCATGCCGGCTTCCTCAGGCCGCGGCCGTACTTGTGGACGATGAGACAGGCGCCCTCGTACGAAACCATGCAGGGACCGAGGGGCGATTCGGGAGTACAGCGTTTGCCGAAAAGAGGGCATTGGTCGGGCCGCACGGCTGCCCTGAGAACCTCACCGCACCGGCAGCCGGGAAGGTCGAGGGCTGAGACATCGATGGTCATGTTGTACTTGACGCGGGTATCGAGCCAGGCATATTCCGGCCTCGGCGTCATCGCACTCGCGGGGATCTGGCCCAGCCCTCTCCATATGCCGTCGCACGGCGCCAGGACCTCGGCCATGACGGCCCTGGCCACAGGATTCCCTTCGGGCCTGACGACCCGGCCATATTCAAGCGAGACCCGGGGCGTTCCCTCTGCGGCCTGCCCGACGATCGAACGGATGGCCAGAAGGATGTCGCCGGGCTCGAAGCCGGCGACAGCGCCCGGGATCCCGTAGGTTTTCGCGACGAACTCATAGGGCTCGAGCCCGATGACGGCGCTCACATGTCCCGGGTAGATAAAGCCGGAAATCTTGGAGTTGCCCGCGTGCAGCATGGCCTCGAGGGCCGGGGGGATGAGCCACATGGCGGGCAGCACCGAGAAGTTCGCAAGCCGCGCCACAGAGGCCTTCCTGATGGTCAAGGCGATGGCCGGGATCGTCGTTTCGAATCCGGCCCCGAAAAACACGACGTCACGGCCGGGCTCACTCCGGGCCTCGTCCAGAGCCTCTTCCGGGGAATAGACGATCCGTAACCTCGAATTGCGGGCGGGGACGGCCGTCTGGAGCGAACCCAAACGTGTCGGCACGCGCGTCATGTCGCCGAACGCAGCCAATGTCAGCCCTTCTCGCTCCGTCAGGAGCTTGATCGCCGCTTCATGAATGCCGTTGGGCGTGATGCAGACCGGACACCCGGGTCCCGAGATCATTTCGATCCCGGCCTCGGCCAGGAGCGGCGTCAACCCGTACCGGAAAAGAGCCATGGTATGGGTGCCGCAGACTTCCATGATCCTCATGGGAGAGGGCAGGGAGCGGACTTCTTTCGCGATGTCGCGGAGCAGTCTCTGGATGGCTTCCCCGTCTCGAAGCGCCGGCGTTCCCGATGCGGATAACCCTGTTGACTTTCTCATTGTAAAAGGCCGAGGGATGTCCCTGTCAGGCGCGCCCCCTTACATTTTGGCCATCTCGCGAAAGAGCCGCAGCGTTATCCGGGCCTCTTTCCTATCCATGAGCGAGATGGCGAAGCCGGCATGGACGATCACCCAGTCGCCGATTTTGGCCCCGGGGACAAGGGAGAAGTCCGTCCGGACCTCAGTGCCAAGGTAGGAAACGACTCCCTGGCCCGATTCCTCGAGCTTGATAATTTTCGCGGGGACTGCAAGGCACATTGTTTCCTCGTCCTGCATTCCAATTTATCAGAAGCGCCGCATCCGGTCCAGTTCCAATCCAGGGTACAAGGCCACTCCGACCATCGATCATGACGGTCGCACGGAGGTCAATCCCCGCGGGCGGCGATTGGAGGCTGCTCACGAGCGCGTTTATTTCCGGCCTTCCCCATGTTATAATTGATGGCTATGTGGGAGAGTCTGGAAGGTTTCATTGACGCCGGATCCGAGGAGGAAGCCCTCATCCGTCAGGTCGATTTCAGCGCCCTTCCCCGCCATGTGGCCATCATCATGGACGGCAACGGCCGCTGGGCCAGCCAGAAAGGGCTCACCAGGATCGAAGGACACTTCGCCGGCGCCAAGTCCGTCCGGGAAGTCACCGAGGCCAGTGCCAGACTCGGTTTGCGATACTTGACGCTTTACGCCTTCTCCAAGGAAAACTGGAAGCGGCCCAAGAAGGAAGTCGGCCAGCTGTGGCGTCTTTCGAGGGAATACTTGAAAAGAGAAGATAAAGTCCTCATGAAGAACGACCTCCGCTTCATTTCGATCGGTCAGAAGGACAGCATGCCCGCCGCCACCCGCAAAGAGATCGAGCGTGTAGAGGCCATGACAAGCAACAACAGCCGGATGACGCTGGTTCTGGCGCTCAACTACGGCGGTCGCTCGGAAATCGTCGAGGCGGTTCGCAAGATCCTCGAAAAGCCGCCGGCAAGACCTCAGGATGTGGATGAAGACACTTTCGCCGAATACCTTTATACTCGGGGAATTCCCGACCCGGACCTCCTGATCCGCACCAGCGGGGAGCTCAGGATCTCGAATTTTCTTCTCTGGCAGATTGCCTATGCGGAAATCTGGATCACGCCGGTGCTGTGGCCCGATTTTCGCAAAAAGCACCTGTTCCAGGCGATCGTCGATTACCAGAAGCGGGACCGGAGGTTCGGTGATGTCCGGTCCCGGGAGAGCGACACGGGCTGACCGCAGGGGTAGTCCTTTTACGCAGCCCAGGGAGAATGGCCAGCTGACATGAACCTGCTCAAACGAACATTCACCGCCATCGTCCTCATCGGCGTGAGCTTCGTCGTCGTCCAGTACGGCCCGAGGCCCGTCCAATTCGTGCTGATGCAGGCCTTCATCGTTGCCGCCCTGATGGAGTTCTACAAGCTCGCCGCGCGAAAGGGGCTGCTGCCCCAGCGGGCTCTGGGCGTCGGTCTCGCCTTGATCCTCAGCCTTGCTTTCTATTTCAGGTCCATTCCTCTCGAAGTTGTCTTGTTCGGCGTAATCCTCATTGCCGCCGTTTACTTCGTGAACTATTTCAACACTCTTGAGAAACTGCCCTATTTTCCCGGGTCTATCGCCATCACCATTCTCGGCACGGTCTATCTCAGTTTCACCCTCAATTATCTCTTCAAAATCCGGTTCGAAGACGGCGCGTTCCATGTCTATTTCCTCGCCTCCGCGATCTTCTTGGGAGATACCGGCGCGATGTTCATCGGCAAGGCCTTCGGAAGAAATAAGATGACGCCTATCGCCAGTCCCAACAAGACGTGGGAAGGGAGTCTGGGCGGCATCCTGGTCGCCGTCGGGGGCGCGGTGCTGGCGCAGCAGGTTCTCCATATGACCGTTCCCCTCTGGAAGGCCGTCATTACCGGCGCCCTCATTCATGGGGCCGCCCAGGTGAGTGACCCGCTGGAGTCCCTTTTCAAACGGGCCGTCGGCGTCAAGGACTCGTCCAACGCGCTGCCCGGTCACGGCGGTTTTCTCGACCGCATCGACAGCTTGATCCTGGCGACGCCGTTGTTTTATTTTATCGTCCGGTACTTCTGGAAATAAGAGCCAGATGTCCCACAGCACCGCTATCGCCATTCTCGGATCGACGGGGTCGATCGGGACAAGCACCCTTGATGTCATCGACCGGCTGGGGGACGCATTCCGTGTAACCGCTCTGGCCGCAGGCTCGAACCTTCGCGTCCTGTCGGGGCAAATCGAGAAGCACAGACCTGTCATGGTTTCCGTCAAGACCAAGGAGGATGCCGCGGCGCTGCGCCCGGCCGCCCGGAAATGGGGCTTCCGCCTGTCCTTCGGGCCCGAAGGCGTCGAGGAAGTCGCGAGCGCCTCCCGGGCCGACATCGTCGTTTCCGCGATCACCGGCCTCGACGGTTTTCGGCCGACGCTGGCCGCGGTGCGGGCCGGCCGGCGCGTGGCCCTGGCGAACAAGGAGTCCATGGTCGTCGGAGGCCCTTTCCTTCGCCGTGAGGCGGCCCGGAGCGGCGCGCGGATCGTTCCGGTGGACAGCGAACACAGCGGCGTCTTCCAGTGCCTGGCGAAGGAGAAAAAGAGCCGCGTCCGGAGGGTCATCCTCACTGCATCCGGCGGCCCTTTTTTGCGGACGCCGCTTTGCGAGATGAAGAACAAAACCGTCGCCGAGGCCCTCTGCCATCCCCGCTGGAAAATGGGCAAGAAGGTGACGGTCGATTCGGCCACTCTTATGAACAAGGGGCTGGAGCTCATCGAAGCCCGCTGGCTTTTCGGCCTTGAACCGTCCCGGCTCGATGTCCTCATCCATCCCCAGGCGACGGTCCATGCCCTGGTGGAAATGCAGGATGGTTCGGTGCTGGCTCAGTTGAGCGTAACGGACATGCGGATCCCTATCCAGTACGCCCTGACGTATCCCGACCGGCGGGAATCCTCGCTTCCGGCCCTCGACCTCGGCGCCATCGGCAGCCTCGATTTCTACGAGGTTGAGCCGAGGCGATACCCGCTGTTCACTTTGGCCAGAGCCGCCCTGGACAAGGGAGGGAGTTTGCCGGTCGCTCTGAACGCCGCAAACGAAGTGACGGTGGCCGGCTTCCTGGAAGAACGAATCGCGTTTTCGGACATCTCCGACATCATCCACAGAGTCATGGACGGACACCGCGAGACTCGGGTGGATTCCATCGACAGCATCTTCGAAATCGACGCCGAGGCGCGGCGCGCAACCCGACGGCTCCTCGAGCAAAGGTAGGACCATGGCAACCACTTTCGGAACTCTGCTGGCCTTCATCATCGTCTTCGGCATCCTCGTTTTTGTCCACGAATTCGGCCATTTCTTCATGGCCAAGCTCGTCGGCATCCGGGTCGAAGTGTTTTCTTTCGGCTACGGCAAGCGGCTTTTCGGGTTCAAGAAGGGCCAGACCGACTACCGTGTCAGCATGATTCCCATGGGCGGGTACGTCAGGCTCCTGGGCGAGGGCCTGTTCGAGCCGGGGCGGGAAGTCGCGCCCGATGACATGGCCGCCAAAAGCCGCGGCGCCCGGTTGCTCGTCATGGTCATGGGCTCGGTGATGAACCTTCTCCTTGCGGTTTTTCTCATTGCCGTGCTTAACGGGATCGGCGTCGAGAGGGCAGCCTATCTGGATCAGAAGCCCGTTATCGGCTGGATCGACAAAGACTCCCCGGCCGCCCGGGCCGACCTCCGCGTCGGGGATGAGATCGCGGCCATCAACGGCCGCCATGTCAAGACGTGGACCGATGTCGAGCTGGCCATCGGGTCACGGCCCGATAAGCTGGTCAACCTTGAGATCCGCCGGGGGGGCGCCACTCTCCGAGTAGACCTTAAGACGGAGGCGGTAACCCGCTATTACATGGGCTACGCGGGTTTCCAGCCGCGGGTTCTGACCGAGATCAAACTGGTGACGGCCGGCTCACCGGCTGAAAAGGCCGGTCTCCGGCCCGGCGACATCATCGAAGGGGTTAACGGCGAGCCCGTTTTCTTCTATCAATTCGTCCAGGTCATCGAACGCAGCGCCGGAAAGGAGATCACGCTCACGGTCGTCCGCGCCGGGCAGAGCCTGACCATTCCGGTGACGCCGCGGCGAGAGGGGAACGTGGGAAGGATCGGAATCTCACAGATTGCCGAGTCTGTGATCAAGAAGTACGGATTCTTTCCGGCCATCGGGGCGAGCGTCAAGGAAAACCTCCAGAACACGTTTTTGGTCATCCGCTATATCCGGGACCTCTTCATCGGACAGGCCTCGACCAAGCAGCTCGGGGGCCCGCTCGAAATCGCCAAGTTCTCTTATGCGGCGCTGCGCATGGGCTGGCTGACACTGATGGGGTGGATCGCGGTGATCAGCCTCCAGCTCGGCATCCTCAATTTGTTCCCCATTCCGGTTTTCGACGGCGGGCAGATCTTCGTCCTGCTCATCGAGTCGCTCGTCCGCCGCGACCTCGGTCCGAAAGCGCGTGGGATCTGGATGCAGGTCGGGTTCGTGATTTTTATCGTCCTGATCGTCTTCGTCGTCCTCAATGATTTCGTCAAGCAACTGCCGCACGGCTGGGGCAGCCTGCTGCCGTTCTAGAGGAAGAATCGATGGCGATGTTTCCACGCCGTGAGACGAGGCAGATCGTTGTCGGCGGAATCGCGATCGGGGGCGGGTCCCCCGTCTCCGTGCAGTCCATGACGAAGACCGACACGCGCGACGTCAAAGCCACGGTGGCGCAAGTCCGGCGGCTGGCGCGGGCCGGATGCGACATTGTCCGTTTGGCCGTCCCCGACAGCCGGGCGGCATCCGCCCTCCGCGCGATCAAGAGCCGGGTCGATACTCCGCTCATCGCCGATATCCACTTCGACCACCGGCTGGCCCTGGCCGCGCTCGATGGAGGCATCGACGGTCTGCGCATCAATCCCGGGACCATCGGCTCGAAGCAAAAAGTCCTCGAAGTCGCCCGGGCCGCGATGGCGCGGAATGTCCCGATCCGGATCGGCGTCAACTCGGGATCGCTCGAGAAGGATATCCTGGCGAGGCATGGTGGAGCGACGGCCGAAGCCATGGTCGAAAGCGCGCTGCGGCACGTGCGGATTCTTGAGGACTGCGGGTTTTTCCTGCTCAAGATTTCCCTCAAAGCGTCGGACGTGCCCCGGACGCTTGCGGCCTACAGGCTCCTTGCGGGGAAAGTCGACTACCCGTTCCACGCGGGAATCACCGAAGCCGGGCGGCTGCTTCCGGGCAGCGTCAAGTCGGCGTCGGGTCTGGCCCTGCTGCTGGCCGAGGGTCTCGCGGATACCATCCGTGTTTCGCTCACGGCCCCGCCCGAGCGGGAAGTCGAAGTTGCGTACGGGATACTCGGCAGCCTCGGGCTAAGGCGCCGGGGCGTCGAAATTATTTCGTGCCCGACGTGCGGCCGGACCGAAATGGCGCTGATGAATATCGCGGCGCGTGTCGAGAGAGCCGTAGCGGCAATCAAAACCCCGATGACGGTCGCCGTCATGGGATGCACCGTCAACGGTCCCGGTGAGGCCAAGGAGGCCGACATCGGGCTGGCCTGCGGCAGGTCAGGCGGCGTCATTTTTAAAAAGGGGCGGCTGTTCCGCAGGGTGAGCGGGGAACGGATGGTGAACGACCTCATCGCCGAAATAGAAAAGCTCGCCGGGCAAACGAAAAACGCCGGATAGTCCACTGGCCAAACCGAAGAAACGAGTCAGCCATCGGCCCTTTGTATCTGTTACGCCGGATATCAACAGTTCCCTGCGAATCATTGTTCCATCTCGGGGATGAGGTTCGCCGGCTTTTCGCCGCTCAGGCCCTGAACGAGGTTGCGGGCCGCCATCATGGACATCGCCAGCCTGGTCTCATAAGTGGCGCTTCCGATGTGGGGGAGGAGCACGGCATTTTCGAGCCTGAGGAGCCTGCGGTCCACGTCCGGCTCGCGCTCGTAGACATCCAGCCCCGCGCCCCAGATGCGGTCTGCCGCCAGTGCGTCGGCCAGGGCCGCTTCGTCGACGATGGGGCCGCGTGCGACGTTGACCAGGATGGCCTGTCTTTTCATCATGGCGATCCGCTCTTTCGAGATGAGGCCTCTCGTTTCCGGACTGAGGGCGGCGTGGATCGTGACGATATCCGAGGTCCTGAGAAGCTCATCGAGCAGCACGAAACGAGCGGCCAGGTCGTGCTCATCGCCGGGCGCGAGCGGGACCGGGTCAAAATAAACCGTTTCCATCCGGAAGCCGACGGCGCGGCGAGCGACGGCCTTGCCGATTCGTCCCATGCCGATGATCCCCAGCCGCTTTCCGAAGACATCCTTGCCCAGGCCGAGATCAATCGCCCAGCCCCTGAAACCGCCCTCCCGGAGCAGCCTCTCGGCAGACGGAATTCTGCGGGCGACGGCCAGAATCAGGGCCCATGTGAGGTCCGCCGTGGCTTCGGTCAACACTCCCGGCGTGTTGGTCACGAGAATTCCTCGGCGCAGGGCATGGGCGATATCGATGTTGTTGTAGCCGACCGCGCAGTTGGCGATGATTCGGAGCCGCGGCGCCGCATCCATCACCTCGCCATCCACTACGTCCAAGAGAAGTGACAGCAGGCCCTCCTTGTCGCGGATTTTTTCAAAGAGGGCCTTCCGGGGCAGGCCGCATTCCGCGGACACGACCTCGAGCTCGGTGCGCTCAGCGAGGAAGGCCAAGGCTTCCGGCAGGATTCTCCGCGTGACGAGTATTTTCCGCTTCATGGCGGACCTCCACCACCGGGCCGCAAAACCCGGCTTGAAAGGCAGACTGAGTGACGACTGTCGGGAAGGGGAGATGGGAAAGTCGTCTGGGGACAAAAAAAAGGGGGAAGAACACCGGCTTCGGTGTCCTTCCCCCGTCCTATTCTGTGTTGCAACGAGTGCCGCACGTGGACGTGAAGGCCGCGTGCTTTACTCCACCCGTTCGGTCTTTTTCTCCGTGATAACGCCGACGACCTCGATGCCCGCTGCGCGGATCAGTTCCAAGATACGATCCGAGAGAATCCCGAATTCGAGGTCCTGGTCCATCCTGAGGTAGAGTTTCTTCTCCTGGACGGTCAGAAACGCTTCTTCCAAGGCATTCTGGAGGTTGTCGACAGTCACCTTGTCCTGGTTGACGTACAGCAGGAATCCCTTTGGATCCCGGGGATCTTTCCTGATCGCCAGGACGACATCGGGGTTCTCGGGCATGTTCGACGTGAACTGCGCCGCTGGCAGCTTGACGTCGACGCCCTTCTGGATGAGGGGCGTAACGACCATGAAGATGATCAGCAGGACCAGGAGGACATCACAGAGAGGGACAACGTTCGGTTCGGAACGGACGGTTTCTTTGCCCGTCGAAACTGAAAATCCCATTGGAGGCCTCTCAATCGTCCGGCGGTTCAGACGCCGCGCGGACTCGACTTACTTGGATTCGGCGGTCAGGATGAAGAAGTCGACAACCTGGGAGGTGGTGTTGTCCATCTCCGCGTCGAAGACTTCAATCCTGGTGTTCAGCGTATTGAAGCACCACAGGGCGATGATCGCGACGCCGATGCCGAACGCCGTTGTTACCAGGGCTTCGGCGATGCCGCCGGCCACGGCGCCGATGCCGCCCGAACCCGTCAGCTGCATGCCGCGGAACGCGTTGATGATGCCCGAAATGGTGCCGAACAGACCGATGAAGGGAGCCGACGTGGCGATGGTCGCCAGGATTGACAGGCCCTTCTTGAGATCCTGCCCGAATATCGTTTGGGCCCTCTCGCAGCCGCGGGTGGCTGTCTCGACCTGCTGTTCAATCGACAGTCTGGCGTCCTTGGCTTCCATGAACTCCTGGATGCCGGCGGCCGTCACGCGGGCCAGATGGCTTCCAGCATTTTCTTTTTTCGAAGCCAGGGCCAGGGCATCCTTGATGTTTCCGGCCTTCAGCAGCGCCGCCAGCTTCGGGGCGACTTCCGCGGACCTTTTCCGCGCACGGGCAAAGGTTAGCTCTCGCTCGATAAACATATAAAGGGAAACGATCGAGAGGGCAATCAGGATAATCGCAACCGTTTTGGCCACGCCGCCCATGGCCGACCACATTTCAAGCAGACCGAATTGCATTGGTCATACCTCCTTTTAATATCAAAAGCCTCTCACGAGCTTTTCTATTTCAACTGGAAGCGAACGGTGACGGTGAACTGGACCGGCCGGGGACGGCCGTTGATGATCATCGGCTCGTACACCCACTGCCGTACCGCGTCGATAGCCGCCTGATCCAGGAGCGGAATCGACCGCAGCACTTTCACGCTGAT
Source organism: Candidatus Aminicenantota bacterium (assembly GCA_963727095.1). Lineage (GTDB taxonomy): Bacteria > Acidobacteriota > Aminicenantia > Aminicenantales > Saccharicenantaceae > CAVSEQ01. The sequence continues at coordinate 184,393 of CAVSEQ010000003.1, forward strand.
GACCCGCCCGTAGACGTCGGTCGTCGCGTCGATGATCACGATGCCCTCAACACGAGCCTGCCGCGCGATCTCCGGATACACCGGTTCCACCGAATGGACGAGCTTCGGCGGCTTGATCTCGCCGATCGCCCGCACCGGCGCTTCGACCTCGCCGACGACGCCTCCCAACACGCCGCCCACGACCCCGCCCAGCACGCCGCCGACGACGCCGCCCTCGACGCCGCCCTCAACGCCGCCTTCGACCCCGATGTCCGAGATCTGCTCTTCGGCGATCTGTTCGGGAATCTCGACCGGCGCGACCAGCCGCCCCGGCTCCGTCGGAGCCTGGGCCTGGACGCGCTTGATCCTCGTCTGCGCTGCCGTCGTCTTCCGCTTGGCCGGAGGCGGCGGCGGAGGCGGCGGCGGAGGCGGCGGTACCAGGAACGCGCTGTACACCACCTCGACCGTCGGCAGTGGGCCGGTCGATAGCAAGGGGATGACGATGATCGTGATGACAAACGCGGCATGAACAAAAATGGCGACGGGGAGAGCGAAAGCTTTCCGTTTGGTGCCCTTCTCGCCCCTGAAGAAGGAGTCCTTGAACATGTCGGGCATCTGATCTTTTGTGGCCTGCCTTTTGACTTCCGCCATGTCTTTACCTCATGCTCGTTAAGTTAGAGATTAACGCAAAAAATAGTATAGAGGAAAAAACGGTCTTTGACAAGAGGATTTTTTACCTCCCGCCACGTTTTTTTGTCTTGAAAATCTGCGTCCAGAAAAGGACAACGGGACAGGAGAGGTAAATCGTTGAGTAAACGCCCTCGATCGACCCGAACAGCATGATGAACGCGAAATCGTTGATGCTTTTGCCGCCGAAAAGATACAGCGAAAGAACGGCCAGGAAGACCGTGCCGGTGGTGATGATCGTTCGGCTCAGGCTCTGGTTGATGCTCCTGTTGAGGATGGCCTCGAACGACTCCTTGCGCATGATCTTCAGGTTCTCCCGGACCCTGTCGAAGACGACGACCGTATCGTTGATCGAGTAGCCGACGATCGTCAGGAGCGCGGCGATGATCGGCAGGTTGATCTCCCGGTTTGTGAACGAATAAACGCTCAGGGCCATCAGGACGTCCTGCGTCAGGGTGATGATGGCCGACACCCCGTACTCCAGCTTGAACCGGAAGCCGATGTACACCAGCATGCCGATGAGCGACCAGACGACGGCCAGCGTCGCCTTCCGCCTCAAATCCGCCCCCGCCTGCGGGCCGACGGTTTCGCGGCTGACGACAGTTAATTTGCCGAGATAAGTCTTGGCCTGGAGTTCCTTGATGACGTCGGCGCCGACGCCGGCTTCCGCGAGCTTGGCGTAGTCCTCAATGATCCCGCTGCCCGGGGTCTTAATCGTTCGGTAGTGAATGATCTTCTGGGCCAGGTCCTCGGCCTTGTCGCCGAAGGCCGGTTTGAGCACAGCGCTCAAGCCGGCATGATCGATATTGTTGAGGTCCTTCTGCCCGCGGGCGATTTCGGCCTTGCCGTCGTCGCCCTTGAGCGCCACGATGACTTTGTTCCCCAGTTCCTGGTGCGCTTCGAGTTCCTTCTGGGCGTCCGCGACGCTGACGACCTGAAGGGTCCGGATCAAATACTCGCGGCCCGCCTCGCCGCTCTGCTGGATGGCGCTCTCGCCAAGCCCGACCGTGTTCAGAGCGCTCCTGATGTCTCCGCTTGTCGTCGGGCTCTTAAACACGACTCGGATGAGCGTGCCGCCGCCGAAATCCACGCCCAGTTTCAGCCCTTTGCCGAAGAAGAGGTTCAGGGCGCCGGCCAGGATGACCGCGCCCGTGACGGCCAGGGCCAGGAACCTGTATTTCATGAAGTTGATGTTGGGTGTTTTGAAGAGTTGCATGGTTAGATACTCAACTTGGGCGTCCGGCCGGCATGCGTGAGGTCAAAGATCCAGTGGGAGACGAACACCGCGGTGAACAGGTTGGCGACGAGGCTGATGATCAGGGTCACGGCGTAACCCTTGATTGGCCCGGTCCCGAACTGGAAGAGAAAAACGGCCGAGATGATGGTCGTCATGTGCGAGTCGAAGATCGTACGGAAGGCCCGGGAAAATCCCAGGCTGATGGAATTCAGAACCGTCTTCCCGGTGGCGAATTCCTCGCGGATGCGCTCGAAAACGAGAACGTTGCAGTCCACGGCCATCCCGATGCCCAGGATGATGCCGGCGATGCCGGGGAGCGTCAACGTCCCCCGGAAGTAGGCGAGCGATCCGAAGAGGATGACCTGGTTGAGGAAAAGAACGACGATGGCGTTGATGCCCGATATCTTATAGTAAATGATCATGAAGGCCATGATCGAAACCAGGGCGACAAGAGCCGCGATAAGACCGGCCCGGATCGAGTCTGCACCGAGCGAGGGTCCGATCGTGCGGTTCTCCAGCGTCTTGATGCCGGCCGGAAGCGCGCCGGCCTTGAGGAGGATGATCAGGTCGTTCGCCGATTCGAGCGTGAAGTTCCCCTGGATAATGCCCTGGTCGCTGATCTTGGCATTGATATTCGGCGCCGATTGGACCTTATTGTCGAGGATGATGGCCAGTTGCTTGCCGATATTCTCGCCCGTCACTTGTTCGAACCGCCGGGCGCCGTCCGGTTTCAGGCCGAAGGAAACGGCGGGGTTGTTCCATTCGTCCCGCCCGAGCCGGACCATGCGCAGGTCCTTGCCCGTCACCGAGGCCACCCTTGTCACGAGGTAGAAGGGCTCAGCCCGTCTCTTCGGGTCGCCTCTAACGACTTCCATGTCATCAGGGACCTTGCCGCCATAATCCTTAAGCAGCGTTTCCTCGTCCGGCCCCGCCGCCTTGACCATTTTCCATTCCAGCACGGCCGCGGTCTTGATGAGGTCCTGGACATGTTCCGGATTATCGACGCCGGGCAACTCGACGATGATCTGGTCCCGGCCGTAGCGCTGGATAATGGGCTCGGCGACGCCGAACTGGTCGACGCGGTTGCGGATCGTCTCGACCGACTGTTCGACGGCCTGGTCTTTCATCGCTTGCACTGCCAGGGGCTTCATGGTCACGGTGGCTCCCGACGGCGTGAAGGAATAATCCCAGTCCCGGAGATACTGGTCCAACTGGTCGCGGGCCTTCCCCTCCTGGTCAGGATTCAGTCCCTGGATCATGAATTTTCCAGGGTTCACTCTGGAGATCGAAGTGTAGGTGATGGCATTTTTCTTAAATAAATCCTGCATGCGAAGGATCTCCTGGTCCGTCTCCATGACGACCGCGTCCTCCGTGAGGATCTGCATGACCAGGTGCATGCCGCCCTTGAGGTCCAGGCCCAGCTTGATCTTGTCTTGGATGGGCCAGGACACGATGATCGAGACGATGATGACGGCGGCCGTCAGCAGGATTTTCCAGCGAAGTCCTTTTTTCATGGCAAACCTTTCCGGAAAAAGTGCGACGGCTAGTCGGTTTTCTCGGCGTCGCTGCCTTGACCCAGGATGACACCCACTGAGCTCTTGGTGACGTCGATCTTAACGTTCGCGGCGATCTTGAGCTCGATCCGGTCCTTCTGGAGGCCCATCACCGTACCGAAGATGCCGGCCGTGGTGATGACCCGGTCCCCGGGCTTCAGGTTCTCAACCATCTCCATGTGTTTCTTCTGCCTCTTGCGCTGAGGGGCGATGAGAAGGAGATAGAAGATCGCGAAGATCGCGATAAAGGGGAGTAGAGTCATCAGCATGTTGGGACGTGCCAGCTGTCCTCCCGCGGGCTGCTGGCCGAGCGAGAAAAGCATTCCAAGCATCATGTTAGTCTTCCTTCGTTTTATCGTTAAAGGATATTATACTCTGCTTCAGGACATTCAGAGAATTGGATTTAATAGCTTGCCGCATTCTTCGAAAGAAGTCAAGATAAAAGTAGAGGTTATGGATGGTATTCAGGACCGCGGCGCTGATTTCCTGCCGCTCGAAAAGGTGGTGCAGATAGGCCCGCGAGAAGCTCCGGCAGGTCGGGCACCCGCAGGACTCGTCGAGAGGCTTTGGGTCCTTGGCATACTTTGAATTCTTGATGGCCACCCGCCCCCGGCTTGTGAACAGGGTGCCGTTTCTGGCATTCCGGGTCGGCAGCACGCAGTCGAAGAAGTCGACGCCGCGTTCAACCGCCTCGATGACGTCCTCGATGTAGCCCATCCCCATGAGATAGCGGGGCTTGTCCTTCGGGAGAAGCGCGTCGCCTCTCTCCAGAACGTCGAAGAGCTGCGTCTTCGGCTCGCCAATGCCCAATCCGCCGTAGGCGTAGCCCGAAAACCCGGCCTCGGCGACGGCCTCGATGGACTGGCGCCTGAGTTCCCAATGAACTCCGCCCTGGCATATGCCCCAGAGGTGCTGGCGGCTGTCGCGGTCCTCGAACTTGGTACGGGAGCGCCGAGCCCAGTGGGAGGTCAGCCGGACGGCCTCCTTCAGGGTCTCCTCGGTGTACGGGTAGGGCGGGAAATAATCGAGGCACATCATGATGTCCGATCCGATCCTGACCTGGATGTCGACGACGTCCTCGGGCGTCAGGAAGATCTTCGACCCGTCTAAGTGGGATGAGAACCGGACCCCCTCATCCGAGAGCTTGACGAGCGGGGAGAGGCTGTAGATCTGGAATCCGCCGCTGTCGGTCAGGATGGGCTTGGGCCAAGAGATGAACGCATGCAGCCCGCCCAGGGCTTCGATCGTTTCGACGCCCGGCCGCAGGTAAAGATGGTAGGAATTGCAAAGGATGATTTCGGCGCCCAGGCTTTCCGTTTGGGCATGGGTGAGCGCCTTGACCGTTCCCTGGCTGGCCACAGGCATGAACGCGGGCGTTTCAACCGGTCCGTGGGCCGTTTCGAGGACACCGGTCCGCGCCGAAGAGGCGGAGGCCTCTGCGGTCGTCCGGAAACTCGGCATCATTGGGCGAACCTGAAATAAATGACATCTCCGTCGCGAACGACGTAATCTTTGCCCTCGAGACGGATGGCGCCCGCCTCTTTGGCATCATGAAGGGCGCCGAACTTGAGCAGGTTGGCCGTCGGGATCACTTCGGCCCGTATAAACCCTTTCTCGATGTCGGAGTGGATGGCGCCGGCCGCGGCAAGCGCCGCCGATCCTTTCTTTATAGTCCAGGCGCGAACCTCGTCCTTGCCGACCGTAAAAAAGGTGACGCGGTCGAAGAACGAAACGGCTTCTCTATAGAACCTGACAGAGCTCAGCTCGGCCACCCCGTAGCACGCCAGGAATGCCGCCCGCTCTTCCGCCGGAAGTTGGGCCATCTCGTTTTCGATCTTGCCGCAGAAGGCCATGACGGAGTGCCCGGCGGCGCCGAGGCCGGCCATGTCCCGGGGCCGTGTGAGAAACGCCAGGTCGCATTCGTCCAGGTTGATGAAGTGAAGGAGAGGTTTCAGCGTGAGAAGGGCGAAGCTTCGGACGGCCTTTTCTTCGGCGGGCATCATCGGAAAATCCCGAAGCCCCCGCCCCGATTCGAGGTGCGGCCGGAGCCTCTTGAGAAGATCCCTTTCCTTTTCGCCCTCGGGGTCCTTCATTTTTTTTAAGTCTTTCTCAAGCCTTTCCAGCCGGCCGTCGATGAGGACGAGGTCGGCGAGAACGAGTTCATCCTCCATGTGCCGGATATCCTCGGCCGGGTCGATCCGGCCCCTGGCGTGAGGGACCTGAGTGTCGCGGAACGCCCTGACGACGTGGACGAGACCGTCGGCTTTGCGGAGATGGCCCAGGAACAGACTGCTCTTGACCTCGCCGAGCGAAATGCCGACAAGGTCGGTCAAATCAATGCCGGCCGCAATTTTCTTCTTTTCGGGGTAGAGGCCGGCGATGGCGTCGAGACGGCCGTCGGGAACAAGACAAGCCCGGGCATTCGGCTCCCTCTTGCCCTCCTCATAGGCGCACACCGGAACGCAAGCGCCGGAAAGGAGGTTGAAGAGTGTCGTCTTGCCGGTTTTCGGATACCCGAAAAGGGTGACGTTCATGCGCTTAGTAAAGCCGGAATCACCAGCCCTGTCAAGAATCAGATCAGGGATGTGCGTGGGACCAACTCGGGGATTTCAGGTCGCCGGAGAGCGGGAAGAGGAGTGTCTCGGGGGATTCCCTCCGTCAGGTCGCGGGTTTGTCCCGGCGAGCCAAACCCGCTCGAGGAAAGGCCTCGCTCCCCTCGCCCAAAGTGCGAGGACCCGTGCCCGCTCGGCCTTCCCACGCCTTCCTCCGGGAACACCCCCTGCGCACTCCTGCTTGGAGCCTAACCTATGTCTGGGGCGCAAAATCACATTGCTTGCCTCATCGGATGCCTGCAACACGCTCCGGCTTCTGCTGCGGCCTAACGAGCTTGATTCGTTCCACGCAAAAGTGATAAACAAGGGGCTGGAGAATCGGAACATGAACAAGGCGAAAGCGATCTGGCTGCTTATGCGGGCCCCGTTTCTGACGGTCACGTTCGGCGGCGTCCTTCTGGGCACGGGCTACGCGCGCTGGGAAACCGGAGCGTGGCACCCCGGCCGGGCGCTCTTGGCCTTGCTGGGCGGATGCGTCATCCACGCCGCGACCAACGTCCTTAACGATTACAACGACTATCGATCGGGAACCGATGCCGCCAACCAAAGCGGGACGTCGCCCTTTTCGGGAGGCAGCGGCATGGTCCTCAAGGGTTTTGTCAAGCCCGGAGAAGCCTTGGCCGAGGCCCTCGTCCTTATCGGGCTAGGCGTCGGCATCGGGCTCTACCTCACACTCACGACGGGTGCGTCCGCTCTTCCGTTCATCGGCCTGGCCGGGATCTTCCTTGTTTTCAGCTACAACGGACGGCCGCTTCGGCTGGTGAACAAGGGGCTGGGCGAGCTGGCGATCTTCTTGGGCTGGGGACCGGTCGTCGTCTCCGGCGCCTATTACGTCCAAACTGAACGGTTCGCTTCGGCGGGGATCATCGGTCCATGCTTCATCTCCGGCGTCATGACGACTCTGGTCCTTCTCATCAACGAATTCGCGGACCGCGACGCGGACGCCGCTTCGGGCCGCAAGACCTTCGTCACGCTTTACGGCTACAAAGGCGGCCTGGTCATCTATCTCATCCTGGCCCTGAGCTGCTATGCCGTCGTCCTGGCCGGCGTTTCGGCGATGCATTGGCCGCTCGCGTCGCTCCTGGTCTTCCTCACGCTGCCTCTGCCTCTCCAGGCCTTTCGGCTGGGCCGGTCGAGTTTCGGCCAATGGCCCAAGTTCCTCGGAGCGGTCAAGTCGACGATCTTGATGAATCTCCTCGTTTTGTGTATATTGGCTGCTTCATTCGGGCTCTAATAGGGACGGCGACATGAAAAAAAAGGACAAAAGCGTCTTCCGGGAGTATTTCGAGCTCATCGCGGAGACGGCGGTTTTCGTCTTCTTCGTCATGACGTTCGTCGTGCAGGCCTTCCAGATTCCGACCGGCTCCATGGAGCCGACGCTGCTCATCGGCGATTTCCTTCTTGTCAATAAAATGGCCTATGTCAGGCCGGTGTTCCCCATCGAGCGCCTGATCATTCCGCACAAAGACATCCAGAGGAAAGACATCGTCGTCTTTAAGTATCCGAAGAACCTGAGTCAGGACTTCGTCAAGCGCGTCATCGCCCTTGAGGGCGAAAAGGTCGAGATCAAGGACAAGCAGGTCTTGGTCAACGACAAGCCCTTGCAGGAACCTTACAAGGTCCACAGCGACGCTCAGGTGTATGCCAAGAGTGATACGTACCATTACGACGACCTCATCCGTGACAACTACGGACCCGTCGTCGTCCCGCCCGGGCACTGCTTTGTGATGGGTGACAACCGCGACAACAGCGCCGACAGCCGATACTGGGGATTCCTGCCGTTGTCCAACATCAAAGGCCGGCCTTGGGTCATCTATTTCTCCTATAGCGCCGAGCGCGATGCGTGGCAGAAAACGGGATTCGGTGACCGGCTGAAAAAACTTATCAGCTTCATCCCCAAGGCGCGCTGGCGCCGCTTCCTCAAAATCATCAACTAAGCTCCTTGCTGCGATTCCCCGCGACGGCACCCGCTCGGATCTGCGGGCATCGGTTGACCGCGTTTCGCGAAATGCTTAAGATGAACACGCCAACCATGGAGAATCCTCTGATCGCCTTGCTGACCGATTTCGGCAACGCCGACTATTTCGTCGGTTCCCTCAAGGGCGTTATCGCATGCCTCAACCCCCGGGCCCGGACGATTGATATCAGCCACGACGTTCCGTCCTTCGACGTGCGAGCCGCCGGGTTCATTTTGGATGCCTGCTTCCGGTTCTTCCCCGAAGGCACCATTTTTCTCTCGATCGTCGACCCGGGAGTCGCCACCCGCCGCAAGATCCTTTTGGTGAGGACCCGGTCCTATGATTTCATTGCCCCCGACAACGGTCTCTTGACGCTCCCCCTGCGCCGGCAGCGCATTCGGGACATCCGCCATGTGGCCTCGCCGCGCTTTTTCCTGACGGCCGCCCGGACCACATTCGAAGGCCGGGACAGGATGGCCCCGGCGGCGGCGTGGCTGTCGCTCGGGCTGGACCCTCGTGAACTCGGCCCCAGGCTTAAAACATTTGCGACCATCGACATCCCGCGTCCGGTCTGCTCCGAGCGGAAGATCCTGGGCGCCGTGCTCCACATCGATAAATTCGGGAACATCGTCACAAACATCACGGCCCGCATGGTCGACGGCCCGCGCCGCGGCCGGACCGCGGGACGCCCGGTTATTTCCCTGGAGGGTCGGAATATCCGGGAGTTTCGTTCGTCCTATGATTCTCCGAAAAGAGGAGTGCCCTTCGCTCTCCCCGGCTCCCTCGGTCTCATCGAGGTCGCCGTCCGGGAAGGCTCCGCGGCCCAAATGATCGGAGCCAAAGCGGGCAGCGTCGTAGTAGTTTCGTGGGGGAGAGATTGCTGACCGCCCCGGGCCACGACACCGTCGAAGGGATGGTCGAGTCGATCGTCTTCTACAATCCCGACAACGGCTACACCGTCTGCCGTTTTGTGACCGAGAACGGCGATGCCCTGACGATCGTGGGTTCGTTTCCGCCGCTCTCCCCAGGCGAGACGCTTAAGGTCAAAGGGCAGTGGGAACTCAACCCCCGTTTCGGTCAGCAGTTCAAGGTCGACTACTTTACGCTCACTCTTCCGGCGTCGGCGGCGGGCATAGAAAAATTTCTTGCCTCCGGCCTCGTTCGCGGCATCGGGCCCGTCCTGGCCTCGCGGATCGTGGCCAAGTTCGGCGCCGCGACCGTCGAGATCCTCTCCAACGATTCCGACCGCCTTAAACAGGTCGAAGGGGTCGGCGCCGTCAAGCTCCGCGAGATTCGCAAGTCGTGGGAGGAGCACCAGGAGATCCGCGGCCTTATCATGTTCCTTCAAGAGCACAACGTCTCGACCAACCTCGCGACGAAGATCTATCGCCAATACGGTGAGCGTTCCTTCGCAATCTTGAAGACAAATCCCTACCAGCTCTGCCTTGATATCTGGGGCATCGGGTTTAAAACAGCCGACCAGATCGCCTTGAAGCTGGGCATGGACCCGGGCTCCCTGGAACGCGTCAAGGCCTATATCCTTTATATACTCGAAAAGGACAACGAGCAGGGGCACGTCTTCTCGTTCGCTTCCGGGGTCAGGGAAAAATGCACCGCCGACCTCGAAGCGGAGCCGGCGAAGCTGGACAAGGCGCTCGATACGCTCCTCGCCAACAAGGCCATCGTCCGCGAGCCGCTCGGCGCCGACGACGCCCTTTACCTCCCCTTCTTCTACCAGGCCCAGGAGGACGTCGTCCGGGCGCTTCACAAACTCGCGGAATATCCCTCCCCGGCGCCGGAGATCGACTTGGATCAGGCGGTCGCGGGCACGGAAAAAACCATGGGCCTCGTCTTTTCCCCGCTCCAGAAAGAGGCGATTCGGAAGACGTTCCAGAAAAAAATCCTGGTGATCACGGGAGGCCCCGGCACCGGCAAAACGACGATTATTCGCTCGATCGTCGATATCTTCGCGCAGTGGGGGAGAGACGTGATTCTCGCCGCGCCCACCGGCCGGGCCGCGAAGCGGCTGGCCGATACCACGGGGCGCGACGCCCGGACGATCCACCGCGTGCTCGAGTTTCAGCCGAAGAAAGGGACGTTCAAGAAGAACGAGAAGAATCCCCTCCGTGGAGAGGCCCTCGTTATCGACGAGTTTTCGATGGTCGATCTGCCCTTGATGTATCATCTCCTCAAGGCCGTTCCCGCGCCGATGAGGCTGATCCTCGTCGGCGACAAGGACCAGCTGCCTTCGGTCGGACCGGGCACCTTGCTCAAGGACATCATCGAATCACAAACCCTGGAGGTCGTCCGGCTTGAGGAGATCTTCCGCCAGAACAAGGATAGCTACATCGTCCTCAATGCCCATCGGGTCAATTTAGGGGAGTCGCTCATCTATCCGCCGCGCGAAGACAAGGATTCCGATTTCTATTTCATCCGCATGGACAACGAGCAGAGTGTTTTCACCACGATTATGAAACTCAGCTCCTCGAGCGTGCCTTATAAGCTCGGCCTGAGCCCGCTCTCGCCCCAGATCCAGGTCATCAGTCCGATGTACAAGGGCCTGGTCGGGGTCGATAACCTGAACCAGGAACTGCAGAAGCGCCTCAACCCGCAGAAGGACGGCCTCAAAGTCGGACTCCGGGAGTTCAGAGTGCGGGACAAGGTCATGCAAATCCGAAACGACTATGAGAAGGACGTCTTCAACGGAGATATCGGCTCCATCCTCCATATCGACAAGCCGAAGTTCCGGATCTTCGTGGATTATGAAGGCCGGACCGTCAGCTACGAAAAGGATGAATTGAACGATATCAACCTAGCCTACGCCGTGTCGGTCCACAAGGCGCAGGGCAGCGAGTATCAGGCGGTGATCATGCCCCTGCTGACGCAGCACTTCATCATGCTGCAGCGCAACCTGTTTTATACGGCGCTCACCCGGGCCAAGAAGCTGAGCGTCATCATCGGCTCGTTCAAAGCCTTGCACATTGCGATCAAAAATGACAAACCGGTCATGCGAAACTCGCTCGTCAAGGACAGGCTCATCCGGCTGAGCGGCGGAGCGGCCTGAGGGCCGGCGGGAGGTTTGACAGGCCGGGGGAATTCCATATAATAAGGGACACGTCGAGGGAGATCCGGTGCCGCGCCGGCTCCAAGGATAATGCACCAATGAACGCCCGCCCGCTGAACAATCTTCGCGACATCGTCGCTCTCGCCATCGACAGAGAGAAAGAGGCGGCGGCGGGCTACCGGCAGCTGGCCGGGATCGTCGAGACCCCGGGCCTTCGGGTTCTCGCCCTTGAGCTCGAGCAGGAGGAAATCCATCATCGGGAGCTTCTCGAGAATCTTCGGCCGGAGACGTGGGAACACCCCAACTCAAGTCCGGTCGCCGATCTGGGGCTCAGTGATGCGCCGGCGGATGAAGCGCTCTCCCCGGATATGACCGTTCAGGATCTCCTGCTCTTCGCCGCCAAAAAAGAAAAGAGGGCCACGGAGCTTTATGCGGGTTTGGCCAGGGCCGCCGATTCGCGTCCCCTCCGGGAACTCTTCGAGTTCCTGGCCGATCAGGAGAGGGTTCATAAGCTCAAAATAGAAACGGAATATGAGCGGATCGTCCTGAAAGAGAACTAAGACAAGGAGAACATCATGGATAAGTGGGAATGCCAAGCCTGTGGTTACATTTATGATCCCGCCGTGGGAGACCCCGACAATGGTGTCGTGCCCGGGACGCGATTCGAGGACCTGCCGGAGACGTGGGTGTGCCCTCAGTGCGGGGTCGGCAAGGAATTTTTTAAAAAGCTCGGCTGACCGGCTCGTCCATGACAAAGAAGCTGGCGGTGTTCGTGGTTGCAACGCTGGCCTGGGCTGCGGCTCTCGCCGGTCAATCAACGGAACTTCCCGGGCAAACGGCCGCATCGTCCGGTCCGATCATCAAGTACGGCGGCTACTTTTCGCTGGATTACCTCAAAGGCCAAGCCGACAGCGGCTTCGCCAACGGCTCTCTGGAGAACATCCAGGCCGGCTTGATGGTCAACGGCCTCATCTCCCAGAGGTTCGCGTTTGCGCTCGAAGTCCGGTCCCGGAGTGAATCCCTCTTTGAGATTGAGCAGGCCTGGGCCGGGTTCGTTCCCTCCCAGGCCTTCAGCGCCAGAGTCGGTATGTACCTCGTGCCGTTCGGGCAATGGAACCGCGCCAGCCGGCCATACGAGACCCCGCTCATCAGCACGCCGCTGAACTTGGCTTTTCTCTATCCGGCGAGCTGGCGGGATCTGGGAGTGACGGTCGAAGGTCAGGTTGCGATCTTTTCCTATGCCACTTATGTAGGGAACGGCCTCAAGGAAGCGGACAACCTTGCATCAGGGCAGCAGTTTTCGGACAACAATAAGGATAAGGCCAAAGGCGGGCGGCTGGGTCTCATCATCGGCCAGGACATCCAAGCCGGTGCATCGTACTACACCGGCAAGTACGATACTGCCAACGAGCGGAACCTGAGTTTGGAGGGAGTGGATTTTTCCTGGGTGACCGCTCAATGGGAAATCAAGGCAGAAGTCGCCAAAGCTCTCATCGACAATCCCGACCCCATCGCCGAGGGCAAGTCCGAAGGTTATTCCGTCTGGATGGTGCTCAAGTTCGCCCACCTTCAACCGTGGGGAAGCCTCCAGCGGGTGAAGTACATGGACCCAGGGCACCCGACCGGCGACGAAATGGGGATCGCTATTAACCAGAGGAGGTGGGCCATCGGCCTCACCTGGACGCCGGCCAACAATCTCTTCCTGAAAATCGAGTATGATTGGAATAAGGACAAGATTTTGCCCGCCGCCAGGAAAAACCTCTTTTCGGCGCAGGCGGCCTTCAGTTTCTAGGCGGCCTCCGGCCTTGAGTCCTTCGTCCGATTCTGCTACAATCGCCCGGGCGGTACGCTTCTGACATTCGCATCAACACCGACTTCGTATAAGGAAGAGGCATGGCCAATCTGCTCGTTCTCGGCACCCAATGGGGAGACGAAGGCAAAGGCAAGATCGTCGACCTCCTGACTCCCGCATTTGATATCGTCGCCCGGTATCAAGGCGGTCACAACGCCGGACACACCGTCCACGTCCACGGGACCAAGATTGTCCTCCACCTGATTCCCTCGGGGATCCTCCATCCCGGCAAATTATGCGTTATCGGGAACGGGCTTGTGGTTTCGGCGCCCGCGTTCTTCAAGGAGATCTCCGACCTCGAACGGCTGGGGGTCAATGTTGATCCGGACCGTCTCGCGGTGAGCCGGAATGCCCACATGATCATGCCCTGGCATCCGATCATGGAGCGGCTGAGCGAGGAGAGCCGGGGGGCGAAGAAGATCGGCACGACGTGCCGCGGCATCGGCCCCGCCTATGAAGACAAAGCGGCGCGGCGGGGCATTCGGGCGGGCGACCTTCTCGAGAGCGCCGTCCTCAAGGACAAAATCGACGAAACCGTCGAAGCCAAGAACCGCGGCTTTCTGGGCTCCGGCCTGCCCGAACTCGACGCGAATGCCATCTTCGAGGAATACAAGACCTGGGGAGAAAAACTCGCGCCGTTTGTTCGTGACGTCGCCCTGCTCCTCCATGAGGAGATGGCCGCCGGAAAGACTGTTCTTTTCGAAGGCGCGCAGGGCGCCCTGCTCGATCTCGACCACGGCACTTATCCCTACGTCACGTCTTCGAGCTCGACGGCCGGCGGCGTCTGCACCGGTCTGGGCGTCGGTCCACGGTCGGTCCATGGGATTCTCGGCATCACCAAAGCTTACGCGACAAGGGTCGGCGGAGGTCCGTTCCCGACAGAACTCCGCGATGAAACCGGCCATCGCCTGGCTGCACGCGGCGACGAATTCGGCGCTACCACGGGCCGTCCCCGGCGCTGCGGCTGGTTCGACGCGGTCGCCGTCCGGTACACATGCCGTATCAACGGGGTCGAGCGGATCGCCCTGACCAAGCCCGACGTGCTCGAAGAATTCGACGAGGTGCGCGTCTGCACGGGATACCGTTTCAAAGGCCGGACACTGAAGGCGTTTCCGACCGAACCTTGGATCCTGGAGGCCGTCGAGCCGGTTTACCGGACGGTTCCGGGCTGGAAGAATTCCGTCCATGAGGCGGCCCGGTTCGACAAGCTTCCCGGGACGTTCATCGATTATCTCCGCCTTATCGAGGACTTGACCGAAACCCGTGTCGCGATCATTTCGACGGGCGTCGAACGGGCGAACACCATCTTCCGCTCCGAAGAGCTTCGAGGTCTCGTCGACCTCGGGAAAGTCGGGGGAACAGCGGCGTAGGGGCGGGGGATGAACGACCGGAACCTCCAGCACATTGAAATCAGCCGGAAAGCCCTCGTCCACAACATCCGGCAGTTCCGGCGCGTCATCGGGACCCGGCGCAAGTTCATGGCCGTCGTTAAAGCCAATGCCTACGGGCACGGCCTCCTCGAAGTCGGACGGATCGTTCTTGAAAACGGAGCCGACTGGCTCGGCGTCAACTCGGCCGACGAAGGAATTGCTCTCAGGGATGCCGGAATCTCGGCGCCGATCCTTGTCTTGGGATATGTACCCTTCGAAGCCCTTCAAGAGGCGGTGGCCCGAGACCTTAGACTCATTGTTTACAACCGCGAAACCGTCGCCCGCCTGGCCCGTGCCGCACAGCTTGCCGGGAAGACGGCCACGCTTCATATCAAAGTCGAAACCGGAACGCATCGGCAGGGCGTCCTCAGCAAGGATGTCTGGCCGTTTGTCAGAGAAATCCGGAAACATGCCGGGCTGAGGGTCGAAGGGCTGTCGTCTCATTTCGCTAATATCGAGGACACGACGACGCATGACTATCCGCGCCGCCAGCTCAGGGCCTTCAGATCCTCGATCCGGAACCTCGCATCAAACGGCGTCCGAATCCCCATCAAACATATGTCATGCTCCGCCTCGACGATCCTCTTCCCCGAAACCGATTTCACCATGGCGCGCGTCGGGATCGGGCTCTATGGCCTGTGGCCGTCCAAGGAAACATATCTCTCATGCCTGCTCCGCAAGAAGGAGCCCCTGTCCCTTCGGCCCGTGCTTTCCTGGAGAGCCAAGATTGCCCAGGTCAAACGGGTTCCCCGCGATTCGTTTGTCGGCTACGGGTGCACTTATAAAACGACCCGGCCGACCACCTTGGCCGTCATTCCGGTCGGCTACTATGACGGCTATGACCGCGGTCTATCCAATGCCGCTCATGTCCTCGTAAACGGCAGGCGGGCGCCGGTCCGGGGCCGCGTGGCCATGGACTTCTTCATGGCCGATATCACGGATATCCCGGGCGTCTCGCTCGAAGACCGGGCCACGCTGATCGGGGCGGACGGGTCGGAGCGCATCGCGGCGGAGGACCTGGCCGGCTTGGCCGGCACGATCAGCTACGAAATCCTGGCCCGCCTCAATCCGCTCATCCCTCGGCTCGTGGTCTAAGCTCCGCCGGGTTTCGGCTTCAGAGTCTCCTGTGCTAAGATAGAACCGGATTTTCAGCCAGGAGGTTTACGATGCCGGTGAAGAAGCCAGTCAAGCGAGCTGCGAAACCGCGGAAGGGTCAGGGCTACGAATGCGGGGTCTGCGGCTACAGTGTCGTCGTCGATGATGTCTGCGGCTGCGAGGAAGAACACGTCTTCATCTGCTGCGACAAGCCGATGAAAAAAAAGGCGGCGAAGAAACCTGCGCCGAAGAAGGCGGCCCGGAAAAAATAGTTTGTCCGGCCGTGTGCGGGGCTGGATTCCGCACGAATGTCTACTGATTAGATAAGAAAACTTGTATTCGGCCGGGTCCCGGCGTAAAATCCTTTGAGAGGATAGGGCGCCGGCCCAAGGTGCGTTTAAGGGTCGCCAACGGCCCTCAAGCCCAGACAAAGCCCTGGAAAATCCCGGCGGCAAAGGTTTGTAGAAAATCCTCATGCCAAGGAGTCCCGGATGAAAGAAAAAGTCGAACAGGCGTTGGACAAGATCCGGCCCGCCCTCCAGGCCGACGGCGGAGACGTGGAGCTCGTCGAAGTCACGGATGATGGCGTGGTCAAAGTCCGGCTGAAGGGCGCCTGCGGCGGTTGTCCCATGTCTCAATTGACCCTCAAGATGGGTATCGAGCGGCTTCTGAAGAAAGACATTCCCGAGATCAAAACCGTCGAGGCCCTTTAACGAATCGTCTCCGCCCCATTCCAACAGGCGGAGGAGAATGTCATGACGCAAGTCTATTTTGACCATATCGCGGCGACGCCTCTTCATCCCGAGGCGCTCAAGGCCATGCTTCCCTTCCTCCAGGACGACTTCGGTAACCCCCAGAGCCTTCATTCCGCAGGGCAGACGGCTGCCGCGGCTGTGGATGCGGCTCGGGAACAGGTGGCGCGGCTCATCGGCGCCCATGCGGACGAGATCTATTTCGTTTCAAGCGGCAGCGAGGCGAACAATTTTGCTGTCAAGGGGCTGGCCCAGGCTCATCAGGGGAAGGGAAAACACATCGTCGTCTCGGCCATCGAGCACCAGTCCATCCTCAATTCCGTTCGATGGCTTGAGAAACTCGGCTTCTCGGCGACCTTGGTCCCTGTGGACGGGACCGGCCTGGTCGACCCGGCCGAGGTTGAAAAAGCGTTGAGAAAAGAGACGATCCTCGTCTCCATCATGACGGCCAACGGTGAAATCGGGACAATCGAACCCACGGCCGAAATCGCCCGCATCTGCCGGGCTGCCGGCGTCCTCTTTCACACGGACGCGGTGGCGGCCGCGGGCAATATCCCGGTCAACGTCGCCGACTTGGGAGCGGATGCGCTAAGCCTGGCCGGAGACCAGTTCTACGGTCCCAAGGGGTCGGCCGCGCTGTTCTTGAAAAAAGGGACGCGGATCACGCCGATGATCGACGGCGGAGTCCAGGAAAGCGGCCGGCGGGCCGGAACCGAGAACGTTCCCGCCATCGCCGGTCTGGGGGCCGCGGCGGGCGTCGCCATGGCAGAGATGGACGCCCGACGGGCGAAGCTCACGCCGCTCAGGGACCGGCTCATCGAGGAACTTCCTCAGGCCGTGGATCACGTCGTCCTCACGGGACACAGGACCCTGCGGTTGCCCCACCACGCGAGCTTCTGCGTCCGGTTTATCGAGGGAGAGGCCATGCTTCTCAGCCTGGACATGCAAGGCGTCCAGGCGTCCAGCGGGTCGGCATGCACTTCGAAGGCTCTGAAGGCCTCCCACGTGCTCCTCGCCATGGGCCTGGATCATGCAACGGCCCAGGGGTCGCTCGTCTTCAGTCTCATCGAACGCGCAACGGGCGGCGACGTCGACCATCTCCTCGGCGTCTTTCCCGCGATCGTCGGCCGCCTGCGCAAGATGTCCCCGCTCTACACAGAGTATCTGAAGGAGAAAGCGCAATGATCTACAGCGATAAAGTCATGGACCATTTCCAGAACCCCCGCAACGTCGGCGTGATCCCCGATGCGGACGGAATCGGCCAGGTCGGGAATCCCGTCTGCGGGGATATGATGACGTTTTATATCAAGGTAAAAGACGGCCGCCTCGCCGACGTCAAGTTCCAAACCTTCGGCTGCGGCGCCGCGATTGCGGTTTCGTCGATTGTCAGCGAAATGGCCATCGGAAAAACCCTCGATGAGGGGATGAAAATCACCAACGAGCTCGTGGCCGAGGAACTGGGCGGACTTCCGAAGAACAAGTTGCACTGCTCGAACCTCGGCGCCGACGCCCTCCACGCCGCGATTGATAATTACAGAAAGAAAGCCGCCTCCGAAGGGACGGGTGAAGCCCCCGGCGCCGACCTTCACGAGAACGAGGGCTGCGCGTGTCCCTATTGCGAAGGCCCGCTTGAAGAGGGCGGCGAGGAATATTGCAGTGCCTGCAAGATCGAGCTCGAGGAGTGCCCGTCCTGCGGCGGCATCACCAATAAGAACGCCGATGCGTGCATGCACTGCGGCAAGCCGTTGAGCTGACGCCGCGGCGGCGATGAAAGGGGGGAGGGTCCGATGAAGGCCGACGTAACGCTCGATTGTTACGGGCTCCTCTGCCCGATGCCCATCATCCAAACCGCGCAAACGATCAAACGCATGACGACCGGGCAGGTCCTCGAGATCCTGTCGACGGACAAGGGTATTCTCGCCGATATGCCGGCCTGGTGCCGAACGACCGGCCAGGAATTCCTGGGGTCCGAAGAGGAGAGCGACATCATCAAAGTGTACGTAAGGAAAAACCGGAACTGAACCCTGAGAATGCCTATGGATAACGCCGCTATTCTTAAACGCATCGCGGAGCTGAAACAGCGCGAAAACGCGGTTATTCTTGCCCATAATTATCAAGTGCCGGAGGTCCAGGACGCGGCCGATTTCGTCGGCGATTCCCTCGAATTGAGCCGCAAGGCGGCCGGGCTTGAGGCGGATGTCGTCGTCTTCTGCGGAGTTCGCTTCATGGCGGAAACGGCCGCCATCCTGTCTCCCGGGAAAAGAGTCGTCCTCGCGGCGCCGAACGCGGGATGCCCGATGGCGGATATGATTACGGGCCGTGAGCTGCGCCTCTGGAAGGAGACATACCCCGGCCGCAAGGTCGTCTGCTACGTCAACACGAGCGCGGAAGTCAAGGCGGAGAGCGACGTCTGCTGCACATCCTCGAATGCGGTGGCGGTCGTCAACGCGCTCGGCGAGAAGGAAGTCCTCTTTGTGCCGGACAAGAACCTGGCGGCCTATGTGGCCCGCGAGACCGGATGTTCGATCATCGCTTGGGACGGATACTGTTTCGTCCACCATAAGTTCCGGCCCGCCGACATCCTCACGAAGAAGGCCCTCCATCCCGCGGCCCAGGTATGGGTGCATCCCGAATGTCCGATGGATGTCATCGACCTTGCGGACAAGGTCCTGTCCACCGGCAAGATGGTGGCGGAAGCCCGGGCCACCAAGGTTGCCGAAGTGATCGTGGGAACGGAGAAAGGGATCATATACCGCTTGGCCAAGGAGAACCCCGCCGTCCGGTTCTACCCGGCCAGGGATACGGCGCTCTGCGTCAATATGAAAATGACGTCACTGGACGACGTTGCGAGAGCGCTGGCCGGGGAAGTCCCGGCCGTGACGGTTCCCGATGATATCGCCGCGAGGGCGCGGCATGCGATTCAGGCCATGCTGGAAATCTCATGAGGAGCCGCCGATCATGAAGAAAATGACCGAAGAAAGCCTCAAGACCGCCTACGCCGGCGAAAGCCAGGCCCACGTCCGTTATCTGGCCTTCGCGGAAAAGGCCGAAGCGGAGAACTACCCTAATGTCGCCCGTCTCTTCAGGGCCAACGCCTTCGCCGAACAGATCCACGCGACCAATTACCTCAAAACCCTGGCGGGAATCGGGAACGCCGCCGATAATCTCGAGGCCGCCGTCGGCGGCGAGAATTACGAAGTGGAAGAGATGTACCCGGCGTTTTTGGCCGTTGCCGCTGCCCAGGGGGAGAAGACCGCGGAGATGTTCCTGAACGCGGCGCTCCAGGCCGAGAAAGTCCACCGCGGACTCTACCAGCACGCCAAGAAGATGGTCGAATCGGGCCAGGACTCGGCCGGCGGCCCGATCTATGTCTGCCCTATGTGCGGATTCACCATGGAGGGCGATGCTCCCGACAAGTGTCCCATCTGCGGCAGAACGCGTAACACTTTTGTCGTGTTTTAGATAACGCCCGCGGCTCACGAAAGCCGCGCCGGTGGGTCGGAGCGCCGCGAGGAGGGAAGGGAATATGGGTATTGACCGGAATCTGAAACCCTGGCAAGTTCTGGAAGTCGCCGTCAAGTCCGAGATCGACGCGGAGTCGTTTTATACGCGGCTCCGGGGACGCGTCAAAAACGTCATCCTGATCGAAAAGTTGAGGTTTCTCGCCTTGGAAGAGGCGCACCACCGAACGATCATCGACCGGCTCTTGAAGCAAAGGTTCCCGGGACACGCAACGGACGTGCCTGAGAAATCCCTGATGCCGCCGATCGCCGCAGCCCTGGACGACCGGGCTTCGGTTCCTGATCTTTTCGCCGCGGCGCTTCGCGCGGAGGAGGCGTCGGAGGCCTTTTATAAGGAGGCCCTTGAGCTGGCGGCGGACGAGGGAAGCCGGCGGATGCTCGCCTATCTCAGCCGTGTCGAACGCAGCCACCAAGCGATGATCAAATCCGAGATTGAGCTCATCGAAAAGTTCCCGGACTACTACGACGTCGAAGATTTTCACATCGCCCAGGACCTTTTTCACGTCGGCCCGTGACCGGGCTGGCCGGCATGGCCGGCGAAACAGATAGTCCGCCGTCGGTCGGCGGAGGGAATCGGCTGCGTAAGGAGGGACCATGAGACACGCCTGGCGCATCGGGAAGATCTTCGGGATCGAGATCGACGTCGATTCGAGCTGGCTGGTCATCTTTATCCTGATCAGCTGGTCGCTGGCCGGGTCTTATTTCCCCAGGGCGCATCCGCATTGGGGCGTCGCGCTCGACTGGGAGATGGGCGTTTTCACCAGCCTTATGGTTTTCGCTTCCGTCCTGCTCCACGAGCTGGCCCACTCGCTCGTGGCCATTCGTCAGGGCGAACATGTGAAGAACATCACGTTGTTCATCTTCGGGGGCGTCTCGCAAATCACCGAAGAGCCGGAAAAGCCCCTGAAGGAGCTGGCCATGGCCATCGTTGGACCCCTTACGAGTCTGGTGCTGGCCGGCGTATTTTTCGGGCTGGCGACTCTCCTCCGGCCCGTGAGCGAACCCTTGCGGTCTGCTGCGGCGTACCTGGCCGTTATCAATTTGGCCCTTGGAGTGTTCAACCTTCTGCCCGGCTTTCCCATGGACGGAGGCCGGGTTTTCCGCTCGATCATCTGGCAGATCACCGGCAACCTCAAAAAGGCGACACGGGTGGCCGCGATGACCGGCGAAGTCTTCGCCTTTTTTCTGATCTTCATCGGCATTGTCCAATTCCTCCGGTCGAATTTCGGCGGCCTGTGGTTCGTCCTGATCGGATGGTTTCTCCATAGTTCCGCGCACCAGGCGTACAGCCAGGTCATGGTGAAGTCGGCGCTCAAGGGAGTCAAGGCCCGGGACCTCATGGATACGAATTTCGAAACCGTGCCGTCCGGGCTGAGCGTTCAAACGCTGGTGGACGACTATATCCTGAAGAAGAGCGAGCGGGTCTTTCTCGTTGCCGACAGAGGCGAACTCGAGGGGATCGTTTGCCTGGAAGACGTCAAGGCCAAGGCCCGCGACGATTGGGGCAATTCCACGGTGGGGGATATCATGACCCCTAAGGACGCGATGGTCTCCGTGCCGCCCGATGCCGACGGGGTTCAGGTGCTGACGAGCATCACCACGAAGGACGTCCATCAGGTTCCCGTGATGGACAAGGGCAAGGTGGCGGGGATCATCTGCCGGGGCGATATCCTCAGGGTCTTGCAGACGCGGTCGGACCTCGGGGTCTAGCGGAGAGGAGGGGACGGCGATGGACACTGAGCGCGCGCGAATCAAGGAGATGATCCGGCTCCTGCGGAAGCATTATGTCCGGGGCCGAACGTCGCTTGAATTCTCCAACCCTCTTGAGATTCTGGTGGCGACGATCCTGGCGGCCCAGGCCACGGACAAGCGGGTCAACATGATCACGCCGGCCCTCTTCAAGAAATACCCGACGGCGGCTCACTTCGCCAGGGCAAGCCGGGCGGAGCTCGAAAAGGAGATTCGTTCCACGGGATTTTTCCGGAACAAAACGAAGTCCATCATCGGCGCGGCGAAAACAATCGTCGCCGATTTCGGGGGCCGCGTGCCGGACACCATGGAGGCGCTTGTCACGCTCCCGGGTGTGGCCCGCAAAACCGCCAACATCGTGCTGTCATCGGGCTTCGGCAAGGCCGAGGGCATCGCCGTCGACACCCACGCCCGGCGCCTGTCCCAAAGATTGGGGTTAAGCAAAGAAAAAGATCCGGTGAAGATCGAGCGCGACCTGATGGCGGTGATTCCGAAAAGAGACTGGCTCGATTTCAACTATTTGCTGGTCGAGCACGGCCGGGCCGTTTGCCAGGCGCGGAAACCCAAGTGTCCGGAATGTTTCCTGAACGGGCTGTGTCCCTCGGCCAACGTTTTCTACCCCGACCTCGATATCTGATGATGAAAGACGCCATGCTCTGGAGCCCCGGGGAGGGCGGCAAGGCCGTCTGCGCCCTCTGCAGCCACCGCTGCGTCATCGCCCCGTCGAAATACGGGGTATGCGGGGTCAGGCAAAACGTCGACGGGCGGCTCCAAACCTACGCCTACGGCGAAGTGATCGCCGCCCACGTCGACCCCATCGAGAAGAAGCCGCTCTACCATTTCTATCCGGGTTCCAAGGCGTTTTCCGTTGCCACCGTCGGATGCAACTTCCGGTGCTCCTTTTGCCAGAACTGGGAGATTTCCCAGCCGGGGCAAAAGGGCCGCGGGACGGGCGGAACCCGGCTCTCGCCGGAGGGGATCGTCCGCGAAGCCCGGGCCGCCGGCTGCCGGAGCGTTTCTTATACGTACACCGAACCGACGATCTTTTTTGAGTACGCCTTCGACACGGCCAAGCTCGCCCACGACGCCGGTTTGGCGAATTCTTTCGTCACCAACGGATACATAACACGGGAAGCGCTCGAAATCATCCGGCCCTGGCTTGACGCCGCGAACGTCGATTTGAAGGCGTTTAAGGACGAAACCTATAAAAAAGTCTGCGGGGCTCGGCTGGCGCCCGTGCTCGACGCGATCGGCCTCATGAAGAGCATGGGGATCTGGGTCGAGGTCACGACCTTGGTCGTGCCAGGCCTGAATGACGGCGACGAGGAACTCACGGCGATCGCCCGTTTTATCGCCGGCGTCGATGTCGATATGCCGTGGCACATCAGCCGGTTCCATCCGGACTTCCAGTTGACCGACACCCCCCCGACGCCCGTTGGAACGCTGCGCAGGGCGCTCGCCCTTGGGCAGGCCGAAGGGCTTCACCATTGTTATGTCGGCAACATCTCCGGCGAGTCGGAGGACACGCGGTGCCCGCATTGCGGGGAGGCCGTCATCTTGCGACAGGGGTTTTTCGTCACGAGGAACAAAATCGTCGGGTCCCGCTGTCCCGTCTGCGGCCAAAGCATCGCCGGGCGTTTTGCCGACTGATCGTGCCCTCATGGACGCCTATCGGATTCTTCCCCATACCGCCGATGCCAAGTTCGAGGCCAGCGGTCGGACGCTCGAAGAGGCGTTCGGCAACGCGGCCCTGGCCCTGACCTCTCTCATGTGGGACTGGGCTGAAATCGAGCTGGCGCGCTGCTTTCCCGTCCATGTCCACGGGCTCGACAGAGAGCAGCTCCTGGTCAAATTTCTCAGCGAGATTCTTTATCTGCTCGATACCCGCTGTTTTCTTTTGGGCGCGGTTTCCGGCCTGGTCATCAGGGAGGCCGGCGGCGGCCTGGACCTCGAGGCGGAGTTCCGGGGCGATTTCCAATCCAACCGCTATAAAATTCACGGCGCCGCCAAGGCTGTAACCTATAGTGAAATGAAAATCGAAGAAGGCGAAGGCTTCAGGATCCAAGTCGTTGTCGACGTCTGAGGAATATCATGGAACTGCGCAAGATCAACGAGATCACCTGGGAGATTCCCAAACAGGGGGACATGAACGTTCCGGCTCTCATCTATGCGTCCGAAAAGTTGTTGGCCGACGTGCGGCGTGACATGACCCTGACCCAGGCCCGGAACGTGGCCTGCCTGCCGGGAATCCAATGCATGTCATACGTCATGCCCGACGCGCACCAGGGGTACGGCTTTCCGATCGGCGGTGTCGCGGCCTTCGACCTGGACGAGGGTGTCATTTCGCCGGGCGGGGTCGGCTATGATATCAACTGCGGCGTCCGGCTGCTCCGGAGCGATTTCACGGACAAGGACGTCACGGAGAAACGCAAGGAGCTTTTGGCCGAAATTTTTCAAGAGGTTCCAGCCGGCGTGGGGAAAGGGGGCGTCACCAGGCTCACCCGAAAGGTCCTCGCGGACATTCTCGTCAAAGGCGCGGAATGGGCCGTGGAGAATGGGTACGGCACGCACGACGATCTCGAGCGGACCGAGGAATACGGCCGCATGAAGGACGCGGACCCGGCCGGACTATCCGAGCGCGCTTTGGAACGCGGCGTTCCCCAACTCGGCACGCTCGGCGCCGGCAACCATTTTCTCGAAATTCAAAAAGTCGTCGAGATTCAGGACAGGAACGCGGCCGACGCTTTCGGGATCACTTCGGTGGGTCAGATCCTGATCATGATCCATTGCGGCAGCCGCGGCCTTGGGCATCAGGTCGCGACGGACTTCATCGAACTCATGGAAAACGCCTTTGGGACCAAGGGGCTGCCCGACCGCGAGCTGGTCAACGCGCCCTTTCGTTCCGCCCTCGGCCAGCGCTATTATCGTTCGATGTGCGGCGCGGTGAATTACGCGTTTGCCAATCGTCAAATGATTGCCCACTGGGTCCGCAACGTTTTCGCCAAGGTCATGGGAACGGCCGCCGGGATGGGGCAGATCTACGATGTCTGTCATAACGTCGCCAAGGTCGAGAAGCACGACTTGGGGGGCGCGCCGTGGATCTTTGCGTCCACCGCAAAGGCGCGACGCGCAGCTTCGGCCCGGGCCGGCCGGAGATCCCCGCCGCGTACAGGTCTATCGGCCAGCCGGTTCTGATTCCCGGCAGCATGGGGACGGCGTCCTATGTCCTGGTCGGCACCGCCGAGGCAGAACGGTTGAGCTTCAGCTCCACGGCCCACGGCGCGGGGCGGGTCATGTCCAGGCACGAAGCCATGCGGCGTTTCCGAGGGGAGCGCATCCGCGACGAGATGGCGGCCAGGGGGATCGAGCTCAAGGCGACGAGCTGGAAGGGCGTCGCCGAGGAAGCCGCCCCCGCCTATAAGGACGTGGACGAGGTCGTGCGGGTTTCCCACGAAGTCGGCCTCGGCCGGATCGTGGCGCGGCTTGTCCCCGTCGGCGTCATGAAAGGATAGGCCAATCGAGCCCCTTTCCCTGCCGGAGCTTCTCGGGGCATTCCCTCCGGCCGGGAGCGGACTCTCGGGAGCGACCAACACGGGTGAGGCGGAGTGACGCGGAGCCTCACCTGTGAGAAATATCTTGAACAGGTGTTGCCTCTTGGCCTCGCCGGCGGGAAATATATGACTTGAGGCTTGGAACCGACTCCTCGGTGGATTTGCGTCAGCGGGAGGCCGCTCTTTGCCCCGTTGACTTTTCGGACGGCCGTTCATATAAAGGATGCATGCGTGTCGTGCTGGCCGGATACAATGTGGACAGCTCCGTCCTCGAGGAACTAAAGAAGAACTCGCCGCCGCGCGACGATGTGACGCCGGAAACGCTCTCGGCGTCATACGCCCGCATCTCGAGAGACCCCCGTCCTGCCGACGAACTGAGGGCCGCGGCCCGGTCTGAGGTCGAACGGGCCCGCCGATCGAATGCGGCCATTATTTTTAAAATGGGCCATCATTCAGTGGCCGAGCATGCCGTTTTTAATTTCGACATCATCGGGGTCAGCCGGCTGGCCATCGAGGAAATCGAACGATTCCGGCTCTGTTCTTTCACGGAAAAGTCGCAGCGCTATATCACGCTTGGAAGCGATTTCGTGGTCCCCGCGGAGATCACGCGCGCCGGCAAGGCTAAGGTTTTCGTCGCGACCGTCAAGGCCCAGAACGCCCTTTATCACCGTTTGTTCGAAAAGCTCAAGCCTTTCTTTTTTGAGACGCACCGCGCGGAAGCGGCCGATCCGAGGAACCGGGCAATCCTCGAAGGCTGGGCCAAAGAAGACGCGCGCTACATCGTGAGCCTGGCGACGGAAGGCCAGCTCGGCATGACCATCAACGCCCGCAACCTCGAGCTTCTCATCCGGCGCTTTGCCGGCAGGAATAGCGACGAAATACGGGAGATCAGCGGCCGGATCGCCTCCTTGGCAAGGGAGGTGGCCCCTTCCATCATCCTGTTCACCGAGGCCTCTGAATTCGATGCCAAGACTCCCCTCGGCACAGGGGCCGCCGTGTCCGCTCTTCTCCCGGCGGGCGGCTTTGCCCGCACCAGCCGGGCCTCTGCCCGCACGCCCGTGGCCCTGGCCGGCTGCACACCCGATGGGGATGCGCAAATCCTCGCCGCCCTGCTCCACACGGCCTCCCATCTGAGCTACGATCAGTGCCTCCGAAGGGTGAAGAGGGCATCCTCGGCCGGCCGGCGCAACCTCGCCCGGAGCGCCTTCCGGCATATGGAGTTCTACGACTTTCCTCTTCGAGAATTCGAATACGCCGGCTTCCTGTTCGACCTCGTGGTATCGGCGTCGTGCTTTGCCCAGCTCAAGCGTCACCGGATGGCGACGCTGACCTGTCAAGGCTATGATCCCGCCCTGGGCGTCACTGTGCCGCCCTCGATCGAAGCCGTCGGCGCCGCGTCCGAATTCCGAGACTTGATCGGCCGCACGGATGACGTCCACGGCAGGCTCGCGAAAGAGGTCGGCCCGGCCGCCGATTATGTGCTGACCAACGCCCACCGGCGCCGGGTTCTCCTTGGAGTTAACGTGCGCGAGCTCTATCACATCTCCCGGCTCAGAGAGGATGCGACCGCGCAATGGGAGATCCGGAAGCTCGCGGCCGGGATGACGCGGCTGGCAAAAAAACGGATGCCGCTGGCCTGCCTGCTCCTCGGCGGAAAGGACGCCTATCCGGAAATCTACAAAAAGGTCTTCGGACGTCCGCCGCAAATGAAGCCGCCGAAGATGTTCAGCTGACCGGGTCAGAGGCGCAGCGCGTTGAGAAAAGCGCTCTATTTTTTCAGCAGCTTAAAGGCGTGGTCCCAGGTATCGGTCCGCAGGCCGTAATAAACCCAGATCAGGCACAGCGGTTCGAGCAGCCTGGCGCCTTCGATCCCCCCGAGGTCGACGACGCCCCAGCCGAACTGCTTCAGGATTCCGGCGACCTCCATTTTTGCCGTTTCGTCGTTTCCGCACATGAACATGTCGGGGGGACCGCACGGGAAAACCGGCTTGAACATGTGGGCGTGGCCGACGGAATTGAAGGCCTTGACCACCCGCGACTTCGGCAGCCAGCGCTGGACGTGCTCACCGGCGGAATCGGTATGGCCTAGGACGAGCTCGGGGAAGGCATTCGGCGGATAGGCCAGCGGATTCGTGGCGTCGATGACAACCTTGTCCGCGAGGTTCCCGGCCCCGGCAAGCCGCAGGGCGTTCTCGGTGCCGTCCCAGCTCGTGGCAAGCACCGCCATCTCCGCAAACGCGGCCGTCTCCGCGTAAGTTCCCGCCGAGGCGCCAGGCCCGGCCTTCTTCAGCCACTCCTTAATTTCTTCCTTCTGAGGCGTGCGGCTGCCCATCTTGACGTCGTGGTTTAGCTTTGAAAAACCGAAGCCGAGAGCCTGACCGACAGAACCGGAGCCCAGAATGCCTATTTTCATCTTACCCTCCGCGTTGTGATTTGAACGACATGTCGTGACATTCAAAATCTCAGCCGGAAGACCGGCTTTTGCGGTCTCGACATTCCGCCACTATCTTATAGAGAGGATAGACTCAGGGAGTCGGCTCGAGGATGAAGACGCGGCGTCCGCGGACTTCGAGCCAGCCTTCGAAATAGAACCGGACCGCTTGCGGGTAGATCCGGTGCTCCTCGACAAGAATGCGGTCGGCGAGATCGTCGGCCGTATCCTCCTGGAGAAGCGGCACCGCGGCCTGAAGAATGATCGGGCCCATATCGACCTCGGACGTTACAAAATGCACCGTGCATCCTGATACCCGGACGCCCCAGTCGACGGCCTGTTGGTGGACGTGGACCCCCGGAAACGCGGGCAGCAGGGCGGGGTGGATGTTCATGATGCGGTACTTGAAGGCGTCGCAGAATTCGCGCGTGAGGATCTTCATGTATCCGGCGAGGCAGATGAGATCGATATCACGCTTCTCGACTTCGTGTCTGACCATCTGATCGTAGTTCTCTTTCGAAGCGAATTTTTTAGGGTCGAGGAACACGGTGTCGAGTTCCATCTCCCGGGCCTTGAGCAACCCGGGAGCATCGGGCCTGTTGCTGAAGACCAACGCGATATCCGCGTTGACGTCCCCGCGGTTCATGCTTTCGCAGAGCGCATTGAAATTTGTTCCCCGGCCGGAGAGAAAAACGGCGACGCGGCCTCTTTTTTTTGGACTGCGAAAAACGACATCTTCCATGAGCCCCCCTCAGGTTGGAATTTTAAAAAATCCGGGAATGCCGTTTTTCCAATGCTCGAACGCGTTGTCAACCCCGGCCCGGATGATGTCCCGGCCGTGATGCCGGAGGATGATGTCCCGCCCGCCCGTCCGGCCGATGACGGCGGCCTTGACGCCGGCCTTCCCGGCCGCCGCCGTCAGCGCGGCGAGTTTGTTCTTGCGGCACGTCACGAGGATGCGGGACTGTGTTTCGCCGAAGGCCAAGGCATCGGCGCGCACCACATCGTCCACGTCAACGGCGCATCCGATGCGGCCCGGACTGTGGAACGTGCATTCGGCCAGAGCGATCGCCAGCCCTCCCTCGGAGAGGTCGTGGGCCGAGCGGATAAGGCCCGACTCGATGGCTTGAAGACAAACGTCTTGAACGCGCTTTTCGTGAGCCAGATCGACTTGAGGCGGCGTCCCTGCCTTAAGTCCGTGAATGGTCTTGAGGTATTCCGTGCCGCCTAATTCATCCTTTGTCTCCCCGAGAAGAACGATGATGTCCCCGGCGGCTCGGAATCCGGGCCGGACGGCCTTTCGGATATCTTCGATTATTCCGACGACCCCCAACACGGGCGTCGGATGGATGGAGGTTCCCTCTGTGTCATTATAGAAACTCACATTGCCGCCCGTAACGGGAATTTCAAAGGCCCTGCACCCCTCGGCCATTCCGTCGATAACCTGCTCGAATTGCCACATGATCTCCGGCTTTTCGGGGTTGCCGAAGTTCAGGCAGTTCGTGACTCCGATCGGACGGGCCCCGACGCACGCAAGGTTCCGGCAGGCTTCGGCTACGGCGACCTTGGCGCCCGTTTTCGGGTCGAGCGACGCATAGAGGGAATTGCCGTCGAGGGTCATGGCCACGGCCTTTCGCGAACCCTTGATCCTCAAGACCGCCGCATCGGCGCCCGGCAGGAAGGCCGTATTGACCTGGACCATGTGGTCGTATTGGCGGAATACCCATTCCTTATCGGCGATCGTGGGGGACCCGAGGAGGCGCAGGAAAACTTCGTTGAGGTCGGCCGGAACCGGAAAATTCGGCAGCGCCGCCAAGGCGCGAAGACCGGCAGGCTCGCGGCTCGGCCGCTCGTAGGCGGGGCACAGGTTGACCACCGCGTCCACCGGGACGTCGACGACGGTTTCGCCTTTGAACCGGACATGGATGCGGCCGCCTTCGGCGACATGGCCGATGATCGGGGCATCGAGGTCCCATTTTGCAAAGACGTCCTGGACCTTTTTCACATTGTCCTTCGATGCGACAAGGAGCATGCGTTCTTGCGATTCCGAGAGCATGATCTCATAGGGCGTCATCCCGGCTTCCCGCTGCGGGACGCAGTCCAGGTCCACATCGATGCCCATGCCGCCCTTGGCGGCCATCTCGGTCGTTGAGCACGTGAGGCCGGCGGCGCCCATGTCCTGGATGCCGATGATGAGACCTCTCTCCATAACTTCCAGGCAGGCCTCGAGCAGCAGTTTTTCTTTGAACGGATCGCCGACCTGGACGTTCGGGCGTTTGTGCTCGGTGTCCTTTCCGAATTCGGCCGAGGCCATGGTCGCGCCGTGGATGCCGTCACGGCCCGTTTTGGCGCCCACATAGAGAACGGGGTTGCCGGCGCCTTCGGCCTTGGCGTAGAAGATTTTGTCCTTCTCGGCCAGGCCCAGGGAAAACACATTGACCAGAGGGTTGGCCGCATAACATTCGTCGAAATAGACCTCGCCTCCGACCGTGGGGACGCCGATCGAGTTCCCGTAGCCCGAGATGCCGGACACGACGCCTTCCATGATCGACCGGTTCATCGCATCATCCGGCGGGCCGAAACGGAGCGAATCGAGAACGGCGATCGGCCGCGCCCCCATCGTGAAGATATCCCTGAGGATGCCGCCGACGCCCGTCGCCGCACCCTGGTAAGGCTCGATATAGGACGGATGGTTGTGCGACTCGATCTTGAAAACGACGACCAAGCCATCGCCGATGTCGAGGATGCCCGCGTTCTCGCCGGGTCCCTGGACGACGTGCCTGCCTTCGGTCGGCAGTTTTTTAAGGTGGACTCGCGAGCTCTTGTAGCCGCAGTGCTCGGACCACATGACCGAGAAGATGCCGAGCTCCGTCAGGTTCGGTTCCCGGCCGATGAGCTCGACGATCAGCCGGTATTCCGCCTCGGTCAAGTTGTGCTGGTCAAGGACACGTTTATCGATCATGGCGGGCCTTTTTCGGGATCGCGCCGGCGGCGGCGGAGCGGCGGCCATTCAGGCTGCGGATGATGGATTCGAAAATGACGCGGCCGTCCTCGCTGCCGAGAAGGGCTTCCGACGCCCGTTCGGGATGCGGCATGAGCCCGAGCACATTGCCTTCCTTGCTCATAAGGCCCGCGACGTTGTGAAGAGAGCCGTTGACGTTGGCCTCTTCCGTGATACGGCCGTCGGAGTCACAATACCGGAAGACGATGCGGCGTTCGCTTTCAAGCGTCCTCAGCGTCTGCGGCGGAGCGTAGTAGTTGCCGTCGAAATGGGCGATGGGAATGCGCAGGACCTGGCCCTTTTTGGCGGCCCGGCTGAAATCCGTGCCGGCGTTCTCGACACGGATGTGAACGTGCTGGCATAAAAACTTCAGGTTCTTGTTCCTGAGCATCGCTCCCGGAAGAAGGCCCAGTTCGAGCAGGATCTGAAAGCCGTTGCAGATGCCCAGGACGCGGCCGCCCCGGCGGGCAAAAGCCCTGACCTCCTGCATGAGAGGGGAGAAGCGGGCGATGGCGCCGGCCCGCAGATAGTCGCCGTACGAAAAGCCGCCGGGCAGGACCACGCAGTCCACGTTCTGCAGGTCGTGGTCCTTATGCCAGAGCAGGACCGTCTCCTGCTTCATCGTGTTCTTGAGCGCGTGAAAGGTGTCGAGATCGCAATTTGATCCGGGGAACTGAACGACGCCGAATCTCATGGGGTCAGCGCGGCTTCGCGGGAATGACCTGCCAGGTGTATTTTTCGATGATCGGGTTGGCCAGGACCTTGTGCGCGATCTCGGGGACCAGGGCTTCGGCGTCCTTCCTGCTGACCCCTTCGAGTTCGAGCTCGAAAACCTTGCCTTGACGGACCTCCCGGATGGCGCCGTAACCCATCGTGTGGAGGGCGTTTTTCACGGTCTGGCCTTGGGGGTCGAGCACGCTGTCCTTGAACGAGACGAGGATTCTAACTCTCATCGGCGAGCACCCTTTCAAAGATATAATCGATCTTGGCGAGATAAGGGTCCAGGGAGAAACAGGCCGCAATCTGTTCCCGGGACAGGGTCTTGACGATGTCAGGATCGGCGGCGACGAGACCCGGAAAATCCCGTCCTTCGTTCCAGGCCTTGAGGCTGTTGCGCTGGACGACCTGGTAGGCGTCCTCGCGGGTCATCCCATTCTTCGTCAGGGCCAGCAATACACTCTGCGAGAAGATGAGGCCGCGCGTGGCGTCGATATTGGACGTCATCCTGTCGCGATGGACCGACCAGTTCTTGATGATGTCCACGATTTCGGCCAGAAGGAAGTCGGTTACGATGAAGGAATCCGGGAAGACGATGCGCTCAGCCGAAGAATGGGAGATATCCCGTTCGTGCCAGAGGGCGATATTTTCGAGACCGACCTGGGCATTGGCCCTGACGAGGCGGGCCAGCCCGGAGATGCGCTCGCACCGGACAGGGTTCTTCTTATGGGGCATGGAGGAGGATCCCTTTTGGCCTTGGGTGAAAGGCTCCTCGACTTCGAGGACTTCGGTCCGCTGCAGGTGGCGGATCTCGATGGCGAACTTTTCGATCGATGTCGCCAGCAGGGCCAAGACTGAAAGAACCTCGGCGTGCCGGTCCCTTTGCAGAACCTGCGTCGAAACCTTGGCCGGGCTGAGCCTGAGTTTTCTGAGGGCCATGACTTCGACCCTCGGATCGAGGTGGATGTACGTTCCAACGGAGCCCGAGATCCTGCCGACCGAAATCACCTCGCGGGCCCTTTCGAGGCGCGCGATGTGGCGCTTGATCTCCTCGTACCACACGAGGATTTTGAAGCCGAAGGTCACCGGCTCCGCATGGACGCCATGGGTCCGGCCGATGCATACGGTCCGCTTGTATTTCAGAGCCTCCCTCCTGAGGAGCCGCTGGAGGTCCCGGGTCTGGGCCAGGATTTTATCGAGCGATTCCTTGATCAGGAGAGACAGGGCCGTATCCACGATGTCGTACGAGGTTAGGCCGACGTGGATGAAGCGGGATTGGGGGCCGACGTTCTCCGCCACGGAAGTCAAGAAGGCGATCATGTCGTGTTTGACGACTTTTTCTATCTCGTCGATTTTCTCGACGGAGAAGGCGGCTTTGGCCTGAATCACCCTGAGGGCGGACTTGGGGATGCGGCCGAGCCTGGCCCAGGCTTCGCAAACGGCGAGCTCGACAGCGAGCCATTTTTTATACTTATTTTCGTCTGTCCAGACAGCTCCCATTTCAGGTCGAGTGTAGCGGTCAATCATGGAATTTTGCCTCCGAGGACGGAGGCATCCATGATATCAGCAGGGTGAAGCCGTTGTCAACGGAATGAGGCTGAACTGCTTTTGGCATTGCCCGGAAAGATGCGTGAAGCAGAGGGTAAAAGAGTCGTGCCAGATATCTCCCACCAGTGAGGCTAATAGGTAGGCTCTGTTTAAGACATTTCTTAAAAGTGCGGCTTCAAGACTAGATCAAAAACTCATTTTAGATATTTTCCCCCAGTGAGGCGTCGAGTCGCTTAGGCGAGAAGAAAGACCCAAGGGTTGTTTCGGATATTTCCCACCAGTGAGGCGTCGAGAAAGATCGAGGACTCGTTTCAGATGTTTCCCAAAAGTGTGGCTCCGTGCCGCTCCGCCGCACTTTTGATGGTCGCTCCAAAGACTCCCTCCCAGCCGCTCCCTGCCGGAAAGAGTATTCTGAGCTACTCCGTCGGGATATCGGGTGCCGCAAAGGAATTGGTATAATGGATGTCTAACAGGTTGTTGAAGAAATGGATGAGCGGCCCGACGAAATCCTGGTGGAAGAGGCCAGGCGGGGGGGAACGGAAGCCTTTGCCGAATTGGCCCGGCGCTATCAGCGCAGGATATTCCGTCTCATCTACGGAATGACGAGAAACAGCTTGGACGCCGATGACCTGACCCAGGAGGTATTTTTGGCGGCGTTCAAATCGCTTCCGACATTCGGCCGGAAGTCGGGGTTTTACACATGGCTTTACCGGATTGCCGTCAATCACGCCTTGAACTTCTTGAAAAAGCGGCGCCGGGAAAAAGAGAGGGACGATTTCGATGAGAACCTTACTCCCTCCGATGACGTCGGGGCAGCCTCCTCTTCTCCCGAAGGGAGCTCCATCCGCGGCGAGCTCGAGGACAAGATCCGGCAGGCGATCGATTCGTTGCCGCCGCACCTAAGGGCGTCATTTCTGCTCGTCGTCGATCAGGGAATGAGTCATGCCGAAGCGGCGGCAATCCTCGGGTGCTCGAAAAACACAGTGTCCTGGCGCATGCACAAGGCCCGAAAACGGCTCCAGTCGGAGCTCAAACCGTTTCTTACCGAGGCTGGATCATGAAATGCAAAAAGTTCCGGCGGTGGATATCCGACGCGCTGGATGGGGCTCTGTCCGTTCCGCGGAGGGCGAGGCTCGAACGGCACCTCCACGCTTGCCCAGGCTGTCGCGCTTACATGACCGATTTGACGAGTCTGCAGGATAGGGCAGGGGCACTGGCGGACGCGAGGCTGCCTGCTTCGCATTGGGAGGACTTTGGCCGGAGGCTCGAGGCCCGGCTGGCGGCGGCGGGGGGATCGAAATCCGCTTCTCTTGCTCCCCGCTTCTTCCCCTGGAAATGGGCCTGGGCCGGGACGGGTCTCATTGTGCTCATACTCCTCGGGACATGGCTTGTCGTGCCCCGTCCGGGAGGGATTCGAGAGCCGGCGCTCGTTTCGCTCGAAGACTCCCTGACGCCCCTCTTTCGTGAGGTCGGCGCCGACCCGGAGCTCGAATCATCTCTCAACCAGGAAATTATGGCGTCGATCGATGATGCCGTCCGACTCAGCGAACGGGAGTCCTTCATTTCTTTCGGTGACAATCCACTATTTTGGGAGAGCCTGAGCGAACAGGATCTCCAGGTGATCGAGGCTTCATTGAGGAATAAACACGATCATGGAGGTCAGATATGAGCCAAACAGAGACGGGGGTCCTGGCGGCAGTCCTCTTGTTGATATCCGGCACATGGCTCCTGGCGCAGCCCGCCCAGTCGACTCCCCAGGCCCGGACCAGGCTGAGGGAGAATATCGACACGCTCCTGCTCGTGCGCATGACCCAGGCGCTCGACCTCTCGGAAGAACAGGCGGCCAAACTCTATCCCGCGTTGACGAAGATCGAGAAAGAAAAAGGCAGGCTTCAGGCCCAATTGGGCGCCGATGTCCGCGACTTGAGAACCCTTCTGCAGAGTACGGAGGTCCGGGAGGCCGATATCCTGGACAAGGTCAAGAGGATAAGGGAAGAACGCTTGAACATTAGACAGAAGGATGAGGCCTTCGAGGCCGTTCTCGACGCGGAACTGACTCTCCTCCAGAGAGCCAAGTACGTGATCTTCACCGTGGACTTCTACCGCGGCCTCGGCGAGGCGATGACCAGGGCACGCGAAATGCGGGGAAAAATTCAACGAAAGCCTTGACAAAAAGGGGATATTCTAATAACATAACTGTTGTAGCTTTGCACATTTCAGACTAAGTCTCTGAAAAAGAACAACTTCGAGCTCGAGGAGAAAGTTTTTTTGTTTTTTGGCCCCTTTCTGTATTCTCCTATACTGTCGCGGACTCGGACATTGGAACGTGAGGGCATGCCAGCGTAGCTCAGTTAGGTAGAGCGGCTGATTTGTAATCAGCGGGTCAGGGGTTCGAATCCCTTCGCTGGCTTAAAAGCGGCGATAGAACGCGCTATCTGGCAACGGAATATCCTGACCCTGACGGAGGGATGCTTATCCTGGTCGAACGTGGGCATCGAAAGTGATTCATGGCTTGGGCAGGTTCCAGAGTGGCCAAATGGGGCGGGCTGTAAACCCGCTGCGGAAACGCTTCGGAGGTTCGAATCCTTCCCTGCCCACTTCCGCGGGAATAGCTCAGTTGGTAGAGCGTCAGCCTTCCAAGCTGAATGTCGCGGGTTCGAATCCCGTTTCCCGCTCTTGTTCGAGCATGTTGGGCCCAAGTAGCTCAGTTGGCAGAGCACGTCCTTGGTAAGGACGGGGTCACCAGTTCAATTCTGGTCTTGGGCTTTCGTTTTAGACGGGGATGGTCCTCAGAGATAGGGCGCCGGGAGGTATGAAGGATGGCCAAGAGGAAGTTCGAAAGAACTAAGCCTCACGTCAACATCGGCACGATCGGCCATGTGGACCATGGCAAGACGACGTTGACGTCGGCCATCACGCGCGTGCTGTCGAAGGCGGATGCCGCCATCGAGTTCAAGGCTTATGACCAGATCGACAACGCTCCCGAAGAGCGGGAGCGCGGAGTGACGATCAACATCGCCCATATCGAATACGAGACGGCGAAAAGGCACTATGCCCATATCGATTGCCCGGGCCACGCGGACTATATTAAAAACATGATCACCGGCGCCGCCCAGATGGACGGGGCGATCCTGGTCGTCGCCGCCGACGACGGGCCGATGCCCCAGACGCGGGAGCACATCGTGCTGGCCCGGCAGGTTAACGTGCCGGCGATCGTGGTCTTTTTAAATAAGGTGGATCTGGTGGACGATCCGGAGATTCTTGATCTCGTCGAGATGGAGATCAGGGATCTCCTGACGAAATACGAGTTCCCCGGGGCCAAGACCCCGGTCATCCGCGGGTCGGCCTTGCTCTCCATGCAGTCCGACGGCGGACCGGCGAACGAATGGAACCGGCGGATCCTCGAGCTGATGGACGCCGTGGATACGTTTATCCCGGACCCCGTCCGCCTGACGGACTTGCCGTTTTTGATGCCGATCGAAGACATCTTCACGATCTCGGGACGCGGGACCGTCGTCACGGGACGCGTGGAGAGGGGCCGGGTCCGGGTCGGCGAGGAGGTCGAGATCGTCGGCTTCGGCGAGACAAAGCGGAAGGTCGTCACCGGCGTTGAGATGTTCCGCAAGATTCTCGATGAAGGGATCGCCGGGGACAACGTCGGCGTTCTGCTTCGCGGGACGGACAAGAACGAGGTCGAGCGCGGCATGGTGCTGGCCCAGGCGGGCTCGATCATGCCGCACCGGAAGTTCAAGGCTGAGATCTACGCCCTGGGCAAGGAAGAGGGCGGCCGCCACACGCCGTTCTTTTCGGGGTATCGGCCCCAGTTCTATTTCCGGACGACGGACGTGACCGGCAGCGTCACGCTCCCGCCGGGTGTGGAGATGGTCATGCCGGGCGACAACGTCAACCTGGATATCGAGCTGATTACGGACGTCGCGATGGAAAAGGCCCTGCGCTTCGCCATCCGCGAGGGCGGACGGACGGTCGGGGCCGGCAGCGTCACGGAGATCGTGCCGTAGGCGAGGAGGCCCGGGACCCGGTCGCGGCGGCCTTCAGGGATAGACGAAGGACAAGGAGTTAGCGAGGGAAGGTTAACGATGCGCGATATCATCACGCTCCAGTGCGCCGACTGCAAACGTCGGAACTACTCAACGACTCGGAACAAAAAGAAGCAGACGGACAAACTTGAGATCAAAAAGTATTGTTCGTTCTGCCGGAAACACACCGTGCATAAGGAAGTCAAATAAGCGCCGGCCATGAGGGACAGACAGGTGAGTAGCTCAATTGGTAGAGCAGCGGTCTCCAAAACCGCAGGTTGCGGGTTCGAGCCCTGCCTCACCTGCCATTGCTTCTCACGGCCGCGTGGACAGGGGCCGGCGGATGCCCGGACGGGCTCGGCTGAACGGTAGAGATCAAGGACACAGCCATGAATGACAAACTGCGCTGGGACAAGCGGTTCGTGAATTTCCTGAAAGAGGTCAGGGGCGAGCTGAAGAAGGTCACCTGGCCCTCCCGCAATGAGGTCTACAGCACCACGATCGTGGTCATCGCCGCGACGATCTTCTTCGGCTTCTACTTGTTCTTTATGGATGTTGTATTTTCCTGGGTCATCAGCAAAATCAAAGATTTCTTCGGATAAGTCAGGAATCGGACGATGGCAAAAAACTGGTTTGTTGTACATACCTACTCGGGATTCGAGAAGTTCGTGGCGGAGTCTATCAAACAGAAGGCCGCCGAGCTTCACATGGAAGACCAGGTCGGGCAGATCATCATCCCGACCGAGGACGTGATCGAGATCCGCGGGGGCAAGAAGGTCGTTTCCACGAAACGGTCGTACCCCGGCTACATTCTCGTCGAGATGGAAATGAACGATGAGAACTGGCTCATGATCCGCCAGGTCCCTAAGGTGACGGGCTTCGTGGGTTCGGGCCGGACGCCGACGCCCCTGAGCAAGAAGGAAGTGAGCCAGATTGTGGAGCACATGGAAACGACGTCCGAAAAGCCCAAGCCCAAACACTCCTTCGAGAAGGGCGAAGCTGTCCGCATCATCGACGGTCCGTTCTTCAACTTCAACGGGATCGTCGAGGAAGTCAATCACGAACGCAGCACCTTGAAAGTCCTGGTCACCATCTTCGGCCGGTCCACTCCCGTTGAGCTCGAGTTCCTGCAGGTGGAAAAGCTATAGGAGGCACGGATGTCGAAAGAAGTCATCGCGAAAATCAAGCTGGAGATCGTCGCCGGCCAAGCGAGTCCCGCTCCTCCCGTGGGACCCGCCCTCGGCCAGCACGGGGTCAATATCATGCAGTTCGTTCGCGAATTCAACGACCGGACGGGCAAGATGGACGAGGGGACCGTTGTCCCCGTCCTGATCACGGTGTTCAAGGACAAGTCGTTCAATTTTGTCGTCAAGACGCCGCCGGCGTCCTATCTCCTGAAAAAAGCGGCCGGAATTGCCAAAGGATCGGCGGCGCCCAACAGAGACAAGGTGGGCAAGGTCACCTGGAAGCAGATCGAGGACATCGCCCGGATCAAACTCGCCGACCTCAACGCCTACGACGTCGAGGCCGCGAAAAAGATCATCGAGGGCACGGCGAAGAACATGGGATTGGAGATTGTCAGTGAGTAAGCGTGGCAAGAACTATCTGAAAGCGAAGGACGTCAAGGGCGAGGAGCTCAAGGAGTATTCTCTGGAAGAGGCCGTGGGGCTCCTCAAGAAGGCCCATTTCGCCAAGTTCGACGAGACGGTGGACGTGTCGATCCGGCTGGGGGTCAACCCCAAGTACTCGGACCAGATGGTCCGGGGTACGGTCGTTCTGCCGCACGGGACAGGAAAGACCAAGAAGATCTGTGTCATCGCCTCCGGCGAGAAGATCAAGGAAGCCGAAGAGGCCGGCGCGGACTTTGCGGGCGGCGACGACATCATCGAAAAGATCGTCGGCGGCTGGCTCGACTTCGACGTCGTCATCGCGACCCCCGATGTCATGAGGGGCGTCGGCAAGCTCGGACGGATCCTCGGCACGAAAGGGCTGATGCCGAACCCCAAGTCCGGCACCGTGACTTTCGACATCAAGAAGGCCGTTGAAGAAACCAAGGCCGGCAAAGTGGAATTCCGCGTGGACAAGACCAGCATCGTGCATTCGTCGGTGGGGAAGGTGTCGTTTTCAGAAACGAACCTCCTCGAGAATGCCAGAACGTTCATCCAGGCCATCGTCCACGCCAAGCCGGCGTCCGCCAAGGGCAAATACGTCCGGAGCATGTTCATCTCCTCAACGATGGGACCGTCGTTCAAGATCTCCGAAGACATTCTAGAGAAATAGGAGCGCACGTGAAAAAGGACTCCAAGGGACAGATCATCCAGAATCTCGAGGGCCTCTTCGACGGCCACTCGACGTTCTACCTGGTGGATTTCAAGAAAATGAAGGTCTCTCAAACTGTGGAACTCCGGAAGCTTCTCCGGAAGAATTCATTTTCGTACCAAGTGGTCAAGAACCGCCTGGCCCTGCGAGCCTTGCACGACAAGTGCCCGGAGACGCTCAAGCCGTACTTCCAGAAGCCCACGGCGATCGCCTTCGCCGCCGATGACCCCATCGGACTGGCCAAAATCCTCAAGGATTATTCGGCCCAGGGGAAGGTGCTGGCGGTCAAGGGCGGCGTCGTGCAGGGACATTATATGGCCCCCGAGCGGTTCGATGAAATCTCCCGGCTGGGCTCCCGCAACGACCTGATCGCCAAGATCGGGTTCATGATGGCGTCTCCGCTGACCCGGCTCATGCGGACCCTGCAGGCGCCTCTCGGCAACGTCGGGGTGCTTCTGAGCCAGCTCAAGGCCAAGAAACAGGATTGA
Source organism: Candidatus Aminicenantota bacterium (assembly GCA_963727095.1). GTDB lineage: Bacteria > Acidobacteriota > Aminicenantia > Aminicenantales > Saccharicenantaceae > CAVSEQ01. Next base: position 223,974 of record CAVSEQ010000003.1, read on the forward strand.
AACGTAAATGACTGAGGTCGCTACGACCCAAGCTCAAATAAAGGAGACGCGTGACATGGAAAAACTCACCAAGGAACAGTTTTTCGCCCACTTGGACAACCTGACCATCCTGGAACTCGCGGATTACATCAAGGAGTTCGAGACACGGTACGGGATCAGCGCCGCGGCGGCCCCGGTTATGGTTGCCGGAGGCGGAGCGGCTTTGGCCGAAGCCAAGCCGGCCGAAGAAAAGACCGAGTTCAATGTCATCCTGAAAACCGTGGGCGACAAAAAGATCAACGTCATCAAGGTCGTCCGTGAAGTCACCAGCCTCGGACTCAAGGAAGCCAAGGACCTCGTGGACGGCGCCCCGAAGACGCTCAAAGAAGGTGTGTCCAAGGACGAAGCGGAAGCGATCAAAGCCAAGTTCAAGGAAGTCGGAGCGGTCATCGAGCTTCAGTAAATGACCGGGTGGACCGTGCGTCCGAATTGTGCGAGGCGTCCGTTCTTGATGAACGGGACGAGGACCGTCAAACTCTGTTTTAGAGAGTCAGCATGCTAAGAGAAACAAAACATTCGTATCGCGACAGGGTCGACTTTTCGAAGATCAAACAAGTCTTCCCGATGCCCGACCTCCTGGACATCCAGACCCAATCCTATGCAGAATTTCTGCAGATGGAACTCCTGCCGGAAGAGCGGAAAGAAACCGGCCTGCAGGCCGCTTTTAAGGACGTCTTTCCCATCTCCGATTTCAAGGAAACGACGGAACTGGAGTTCCTCAGCTATTCGATTGGGACCTGGGAATGCAAGTGCGGTCGGCTCAAGGGGGTGGAAAACTCCCGCGCCCGATGCAACGCCTGCGGGACCCTGTTGCCCGCGGACACGGAGCTCACCGAAAAAGAGATCTGTCCCTACTGCAGCGCGATGCGGAAAATCGAAGTCCCCCTCTGCGACCACTGCGGCGACCGGGTGGGACTCAAGATCAAGTACAATGCCATGGAGTGCATCCAGAAGGGGTATACCTACGCCGTCCCCCTCAAGCTCAAGGTGCAGCTGGTATCCTGGGAAAAGGACGCCACCACCAAGACCAAACGGCTGAAACACATCAAACAGCAGGAAGTCTATTTCGGCGATATTCCGCTGATGACGGAGAAGGGGACATTTATCTTCAACGGCATCGAACGGGTCGTGGTCAGCCAGCTCCAGCGCTCGCCCGGAGTGTTCTTCCGGCCCGCCGACAACAAAGGCTTCTTCATCGCCAAGATCATCCCCTACCGCGGGGCATGGGTCGAGTTCGAATACGATACCAAGAATATCCTCTGGGTCCGCCTCGACCGCAAGAAGAAGTTCCTGGCGACCGTTTTCCTCCGGGCCCTGGGGTTCGGATCGGACGAGGACATCCTCAAGCTGTTCTACCGGACGTATAAGGTCATTCCCGAGGACGGGAAGCTGTATTGGGAGCTTTCGGAGAATCTCGTGGGCAAGACGCCCGCCGACGACATCATGGATGCCAAAGGCAAGAAGGTCCTCGCTCCGGGGAAGAAAAAAATCACTCCGGAGGTCTTCCAAGCCCTCAAGGATGCGGGCATCGGGCGGCTGCCGCTCCAGAAAAAGGAGCTCCAGGGCGCCTATGCCATGGTCGGCATAAAGGGCAAGGTCCGCGTCAACGAGGAAATCGGCGACGTTCAGCTCGATCTGCTGATCGGCAAAGCGGAGCCCTTTGAGGTCTTCTTCCCCGAGGAGGACAAGGCTGGACAAATCATCTCCGCGACACTCCGCAAGGACCTTCGGAAGGATACAAACCAAGCCCTGGGCGAGATTTACAAGAAACTGAGGCCGGGTGAGCCCCACACCATGGAGAGCGCCCATAACCTCTTCCATAACCTGTTTTTCAACCCCCAGAAGTACAACTTCTCGCGGATCGGACGCCTCAAGTTCAACATCAAACTCGGCCTGGAAACGCCGATGGATGAGAAAACGCTCTCGCCCACGGATTACGTCCAGGTCATTTACTACCTCTTGAATCTCCGCTTCGGCGAAGGCATGACCGACGACATCGACCACCTCGGGAATCGCCGAGTGCGGTCCGTGGGCGAGCTCGTCGAGAATGCCTTCCGGATCGGCCTGACGCGCATGGAACGGACGATCAAGGAGAAGATGACGATCACGGCCGACCTGGCCGCGGCCATGCCTCAGGACCTCATCAATTCCAAGCCGGTGATCGCGGCCCTTAAGGAGTTCTTCGGGAGTTCCCAGCTCTCCCAGTTCATGGACCAAATCAACGCCTTGGCCGAGATCACGCATAAACGGCGCCTGAGCGCCTTGGGACCGGGCGGTCTCAGCCGTGAGCGGGCGGGCTTCGAGGTCCGCGATATCCAGACATCCCACTACGGACGGATTTGCCCCGTCGAGACGCCGGAAGGTCCGAATATCGGACTTATTTCGTCCCTCAGTTGCTACGCGCGGGTCAACGATTTCGGTTTCGTCGAAACGCCTTACCGGAAAGTCAAGAACGGCCGGATCATCGATTACGTCAAAGTCCTCCACCCCGGCAGCACCGGCTACAAGGTCGGGGAAATTGTCGAGAAAGACGAGATGGTGAAAGCCGTCGACAAGATCAAAGAGTCCAAGTCCCGGCACGTGCCCATCATCGAACCCCATTGTTTCTACCTGACCGCCTGGGAAGAGGAAAAATTCAACATCGCCCAGGCTAACGCCCCCGTCGACGAAAAGGGCCGTTTCGTCAATGATCTCGTGAGTGCGCGGGAACGCGGGAATTTCAAGAACATCCCGAGGGACCAGATCCACTTTATCGATGTTTCACCCAAGCAGCTGGTGTCCCTTTCGGCCGCGCTCATTCCTTTCCTGGAGCACGACGACGCCAACCGTGCCTTGATGGGGTCGAACATGCAGCGGCAGGCCGTGCCCCTTATCCGGCCCGAGGCGCCCCTCATCGGGACGGGCATCGAAGACCTGGTCGCGATCGGCTCGGGAGACGTCATCGTCTGCCAGAGGACCGGCGTCGTCGAGTTCGTCGACGCCGAACGGATCCTTGTCCGGGTCGATGAGAAAGACAATGCGCACAGCTACGAGGTCGGGACGGATTTGTACGTGCTGGTCAAGTTCCTCCGGACCAATCAGAACACGTCGACGAACCACCGGCCGGTCGTCCGCAAGGGCGATAGAGTCATCAAAGGCCAGGTCCTGGCCGACAGCTCATGCACGGACGGAGGGGAGCTGGCCCTGGGACGCAACGTCCTTTGCGCTTTCATGCCTTGGCGTGGATACAACTTTGAAGATGCCATCATCGTCAGCGAGCGCCTGATCAAGAACGATATTTTCACCTCCCTCCACATTGTGGAGGAGACGATCGAGGCCCGCGACACCAAGCTCGGACCCGAGGAGATCACCCGGGACATTCCCAACGTGCCCGAAAATCTGCTCCGCAATCTCGACGAGAACGGGATCGTGCGCATCGGGGCCCATGTGAAGTCCGGCGATATTCTGGTCGGCAAAGTCGCTCCGAAGGGGGAGACGCAACTGTCCCCGGAGGAAAAGCTCCTCAAGGCGATCTTCGGCGAGAAGGCGCTCGACGTCAAAGATGCCTCCCTTTACTGCTCGCCGGGGGTCGAAGGAACGATCATCGACGTCCGCATCTTCTCACGCCGCGGCATCGAGAAAGGCGCCCGGGCGAAGGCCATCGAGAAGGACGAGATCGCCAGGATGAAAAGAAACCTGGATGACGAGATCGTCATCATGGAAAACGAGAAGTGGCAGAAGGTCCGGGCCCTCCTCAAGGGCGAGGTCGTCGAAAAAGCACAAAAGATCGGCGGGGCGGCCGTGGAAAAAGGGGCCAAACTGACCGAAAAGATCCTGGAGGGACTGACCTTCGAAGAGGCCCTGAAGCTTAAGCTGAACGATAACGAAGAGCGCGACAAGGAGATCAAAGACCTTGACAAGAAAGTCAAGAGGCAGATCGAAGCCCTGCGCGCGGTCTTCAAGGACAAAGTGGAGAATCTGAAGAAAGGGGACGAGCTCGCCCCCGGCGTTATTCAGTCGATCAAGGTCTTCATCGCCATGAAGCGGAAGCTGTCCGTGGGCGACAAAGTTTCCGGCCGCCACGGGAACAAAGGCATCGTGGCCAAGATCGTCCCTGAAGAGGATATGCCTAGACTGCCCGACGGCACCCCGGTGGAGATCGTGCTCAACCCGTTGGGTGTTCCCTCCCGAATGAACGTCGGCCAGATTCTCGAAACGCACGCCGGCTGGGCCGCCCGGACCCTCAACATGTGGATGTCCACGCCGGTCTTCGACGGCGCCAGCGAGCACGAAATCAAGCTGCTCCTTAAGAAGGCCGGCCTGCCTGAATCCGGGAAGACGCTGCTCTATGACGGCATGGCGGGGGAAATTTTCGACCAGGAAGTCACCGTTGGTTACATCTACATGATGAAGCTCTATCATCTGGTCGATGACAAGATCCACGCCCGGTCGACCGGTCCGTACTCGCTCATCACCCAGCAGCCCTTGGGCGGCAAGGCCCAATTCGGCGGGCAGCGGTTCGGCGAAATGGAAGTATGGGCTCTGGAGGCCTACGGCGCGGCGTTCACACTCCAGGAGCTTCTGACCGTCAAGTCCGACGACGTCGAAGGCCGAGCCAAGATCTATGAGGCTATCGTCAAGGGCGACCTCGACTTCACTCCCGGCCTGCCCGAATCGGTCAACGTCCTCATCCGCGAGCTCCAGAGCCTCTGTCTGAACTTCGAGCTCGAGAAGGGCGAGAAGGAAGAAGTCCTGCCCTGGGGCATCGCCGTTCCCCAGACGACAAAAGGAGAATCCTAATGGAAATAAGGCCACCGATTGGTCCAAAACCCCGGCTCGAATTTGACCGGGTCCGGATCAGCATCGCCTCACCGGAGAAAATCAAGAGCTGGTCCTGGGGCGAGGTCACCAAGCCCGAGACGATCAACTACAGGACCTTCAAGCCGGAAAAGGACGGCCTGTTCTGCGCCAAGATCTTCGGCCCGATCAATGACTACGAGTGCCTGTGCGGCAAATACAAGAGGATGAAGTACCGCGGCATCATCTGCGAACGCTGCGGCGTCGAAGTCACCAAGTCCAAGGTCCGGCGGGAACGGATGGGTCATATTCAGCTCGCCTCGCCCGTCGCCCACATCTGGTTTTTCAAGAGCCCCCCGAGCCGGATCGGGCTCGTCCTCGATCTGTCGATCAAGGACCTGGAAAAGGTTCTGTATTTCGAATCCTATATCGTCCTTGACCCGGGTGATACCCCTCTCAAAGAGAAGCAGCTCCTGAACGAGGACGAATTCAAGGACGCCCAGGAAAAATACGGCGACAAGTTCGAGGCCAGCATCGGCGCCGAAGCCATCAAGACTCTGCTCGTGAAGATCTCCATCCAGAAGGAGGCCGAGCGGCTGAGAAAACTCATGAAAAAGGAGACCTCCCAGCAGAGAAGGCTCCGCTACGCCAAACGCCTCAGGGTTTTTAAAGCCCTGAAGAGGTCGGGCAACCGGCCGGATTGGATGATCCTGGACGTCGTCCCGGTCATTCCGCCCGACCTCAGGCCCCTCGTTCGCCTTGATGGCGGACGCTTCGCGACGTCCGATCTCAACGATCTTTACCGCCGAGTCATCAATCGCAACAACCGCCTCAAGAAGCTGATCGAGCTCAAGGCTCCCGAGCTCATCATCCGGAATGAAAAGCGCATGCTCCAGGAAGCCGTGGATGCCCTCTTCGACAACGGCAAGCGCGGCCGCGTCCATCTCGGCGCCAACCGCAGGCCCCTCAAGTCCCTGAGCGAGGCCCTTCGCGGCAAGCAGGGTCGTTTCCGCCAGAATCTCCTCGGCAAACGCGTGGATTATTCGGGACGTTCCGTCATCGTCGTCGGGCCGGAACTCAAGCTGAACCAGTGCGGTCTGCCGAAGAAAATGGCCCTCGAGCTGTTCAAACCGTTCATATTCAATAAGCTGGAAAAAGAGGGCCTGGTGCCGAGCGTCAAGGTGGCCCGGGAATGGCATGAGCAAGAGCGGCCAGAGGTCTGGGATTTTCTCGAGGAAGTCGTCCGGGAGCACCCGATCCTCCTCAACCGGGCGCCCACGCTCCACCGCCTGGGCATCCAGGCCTTCGAACCCCTTCTCGTCGAGGGCAAGGCCATACAGATCCATCCCCTCGTCTGCGCGGCCTTCAACGCCGACTTCGACGGCGACCAGATGGCCGTTCACATTCCGCTTTCCGTCGAGGCTCAAATCGAGGCCCAAACACTGATGCTGTCGACGAACAATATTCTCTCTCCCGCGCACGGCCGCCCGCTGACCATTCCGAGCCAGGACATGGTCCTCGGGTGCTACTATCTCACGCTGGAGAAGCATGGTCAGAAAGGGGAGGGCCGTATCTTCGGCACGCCGGAGGAAGCTCTGCTGGCGCTCGAGAATAAGGAAATCGGCCTTCAGAGCGCGGTCAAGCTGAGGTTCACCGGGTCGTTCATGAACCTGGCGACCTACTACGATGACCAAGCCGTTATGACCTGCCCCGTGCAGGAGTTCAAGCGCGAGCTGATCGGAACGACGCCGGGCCGCATTATCTTCAACGCCATCCTCCCCCCGGGATTTCCTTTCGTCAACGGCGTCCTTAGGAAGAAGGGAATTGAGAACCTGGTCTTCTATACCTATTTGAAAGTCGGGCTGGGTCCCACGGTCGAGATCCTCGACGCCATGAAGGATCTCGGCTTCGCGTACGCGACGCGGGCCGGCTTCTCACTCGGCATCGACGATTTCGTCATCCCGGCCGCAAAGGGCCAGCTCGTGGACAAGGCCCAGAGGGAAGTCCAGGATATCGAGAACCTCTACAGGGACGGCACAATATCATCGGGCGAACGGTTCAACCGGGTCGTCGAAATCTGGGGCACGACCACCGACAAGGTCTCGAATGCGATGATCGAAGAAATGAAAAAGATCAGCCTGGAAGGCAAGGAGTTGAATCCTCTCTATGTCATGGCCGACTCCGGTTCCCGCGGCAACAAGCAGCAGATCCGGCAGCTGGCCGGCATGCGCGGTCTGATGTCGAAGCCCTCGGGCGAAATTCTGGAAACGCCGATCGTCTCCAACCTGCGCGAAGGCCTGAACGTGCTGCAGTACTTTATCTCGACCCACGGCGCCCGAAAGGGATTGGCCGATACCGCCCTCAAGACCGCCAATTCAGGCTATCTGACCAGGAAACTCGTGGATGTCTCGCAAGAAGTCATCATCGACGAGCTTGACTGCGGCACACTCAAAGGCGTCAACGTTTCGGCGATCGTCGAAAACGGCGAAATCATCGAGCCCTTCATCGACCGCATCGTCGGGCGGGTGGCCCTCGAACGGGTCGTGAATCCCGACAGCGGAAATATCGTCGTCGACATGAACGCCGAGATCACCGAGAAGGTCGCCCATGAATTCCAGGACTTGGGCATCGAGCGGGTCAAGATCCGTTCGTTGCTGACCTGCGAGTCCAAACGCGGCGTCTGCCAGCTTTGCTACGGGCGGAGCCTGGCCAGCGGCCGCATGGTCGAGCTCGGCGAGGCCACGGGCATCGTTGCCGCTCAGTCTATCGGCGAGCCGGGAACGCAGCTGACCATGCGGACATTCCACGTCGGCGGCATTGCGATGGGCGGCGCCGAAAAATCGAAGCTCGAGGCCAAAAACGAGGGCATCCTTCGGTTCAACAACCTCAAGAGCGTCACGAACAAGGAAGGCACCCTGATCGTCGTCAACCGGAATGCCAATATCGCGGTCCTCGACCACAGAGGACGCGAGGTCGAGCACTATCAGGTTCCTTACGGCGCCAAGATCCTGGTTGCCGAGAACGGCGAGGTCAAACCCCGCCAGGCCTTTGCCGAATGGGATCCGTTCAATACCTTCATCCTGACCGAGGAAACCGGGCCTGTCCGCTTCCATGACGTCGTTCTCGGCGTCAGCATGGAGGAGATCCAGGACGAATTCACCGGCCTGATTACCCAGGTCATCATCGATCCCAAGGACGAGAAACTTCAGCCTCAGATCGAGCTCCTCGATGAGAAACGGAAGGACGATAAGGGGCGTCCCGTCATTCTCCGGAAGTACTTCCTGCCGTCGGGCGCCAACCTCGAGATCAAGGACGCGGACCGCGTGTTCGCCGGGGACGTGCTGGCCAAGATTCCGCGCGAGGCGGCCCGCACCAAAGACATCACAGGCGGCCTGCCCCGCGCCGAAGAGCTGTTCGAGGCGCGGCGGCCGAAGAATCCCGCCGTCATCTCGGAAATCGATGGCGTGGTCCAGATCGGAGGCTTGGTCAGAGGCTATCGGAAGATCACAGTCAAGAATGAACGGGGCGGGGAAAAGGAATACCTGATCCCGAAAGGCGCGCACCTGAGCGTCTCGGACATGGAGCGGATTCGGGCGGGCGACGCCCTTATGGACGGTCCCGTGAATCCCCACGACATCCTCCGGGTTCTCGGCGAAAAGGAGCTGGCCGAGTACCTCCTCAAGGAGGTCCAGGCTGTCTACCGCCTCCAGGGCGTGGGCATCAATGACAAGCATATCGAGGTCATCATCCGGATGATGCTGCGCTGGGTCAAGGTCGAGGAAGTCGGGGATACCGAATTTCTGGTGGACGAGCAGGTGGACAAGTTCATTTTCCAGGAGGAGAACGAAAAAGTCATGAAGAAGGGAGGCAAGCCCGCCAAGGCCCGGCCTCTGCTTCTCGGAATAACGAAGAGTGCGCTGAGCACGGACAGCTTCATTGCGGCCGCCTCGTTCCAGGAGACGACGCGTGTCCTGACCGAGGCCAGCCTCTATGGGAAAGTGGATCATTTGAGGAGACTGAAGGAGAATATCATCATGGGCCGGCTGATCCCGGCCGGCACGGGGTACAAGTTCTACCGGAACGTCGAGCTCAAGGAGGATGAACCGCTTCATCTCCTCGAGAAAGAGGAAGAGACGATTCCTCAGAGGTGAACCAGGGCCGAGGGCTCCGGACCTCCTCAAATTTCTTGACAGAGATAGCAATTTTTGCTATTATCCACACATTCGTCCTCGGACTATCTACCGCGGAGGAATAAAGCTACCCTGTGAAATTTGCATAGAGGAGTATTTTTAATTGCCGACCGTTAACCAACTCGTCAGGAATGGCAGGACGCTGAAGAAGTACAAGAGCAAATCGCCCGCCCTTGAGGCCTGCCCTCAGAAGCGGGGGGTCTGCACGCGCGTATTCACGACAACTCCCAAGAAGCCGAATTCAGCCATGCGGAAGGTGGCCAGGGTGCGGTTGTCCAACAATATCGAAGTCACAGGCTACATCCCTGGCGTCGGACACAATCTCCAGGAGCATTCGATTGTCCTGATCCGGGGGGGCCGCGTTAAGGACTTGCCCGGGGTGCGCTATCATATCATCCGCGGCACCCTGGACTGCGAAGGCGTTCAGAACCGCTTCAAGGCGCGTTCCCGGTATGGTGCCAAGAGGCCCAAAGAGAAAAAGGCCGCCTGATATAAGGAGATCTCCCATGCCGAGACGCGGAATCATCAAGAAAAGAAAAACGCCTCCCGATTCGTTCTTCAACAGCACCGTTGTCGCCCGGTTCATCAACCTCTTCTTAAGGAAGGGGAAAAAGAGCACGGCCGAGCGCGTCGTCTACGGAACGATGGAGATCGTCAAGCAGAAGACGAAGGAAGACCCCCTGAAGATGCTTGAGAAGGCCGTCGATAACGTCCGGCCCACGCTCGAGACAAAGTCACGGCGGGTCGGCGGCGCGAACTACCAGGTTCCGATCGAAGTTCCGGCCGGGCGTTCGTTTTCCCTTGGCGTCCGCTGGCTGATCAAGTATGCCACGGAGCGGAGCGGCAAGAGCATGCAGGAAAAGCTCTCGGCCGAGATCATCGACGCCATCAACAACAGGGGTGGAGCGGTTAAAAAGCGGGAGGACACTCACAAAATGGCGGAGTCCAACCGGGCCTATGCTCATTATAAATGGTAATTTGCGGTTAAGAGTTCCTCGGGTGCATTGGTACGATATGGAGAGAATGGTTCATGCGGTCAACCTCGATCGAGCACGTGCGAAACATCGGGATCATGGCCCATATCGATGCCGGGAAGACCACCACGACGGAACGAATTTTGTTTTTTACGGGTATGACCTACAAGATGGGAGAGGTGGACGACGGCACGGCCGTAATGGACTGGATGGTCCAGGAGCAGGAACGCGGGATCACCATCACTTCGGCCGCGACGACGTGCTATTGGAAGGACCACCGGGTCAATATCATTGACACTCCCGGTCACGTAGATTTCACCGCGGAGGTTGAGCGCTCCCTGAGAGTGCTCGACGGCGCGATAGCCATACTGTGTGGAGTTGGAGGTGTCGAGCCTCAGTCCGAGACGGTATGGCGCCAGGCCGACAAGTATCGGGTGCCCCGCATCGTGTTCATCAATAAGATGGACCGGGTCGGGGCCGATCCCGAGAGGGCCATTCATCAGTTGAAGGCCCGGGTGGCGGCCAACCCCCTGCCGGTCCAGATTCCCATCGGACGGGAAGACGGCTTCCGCGGCGTCATCGATCTCGTCGAGAGAAAGGAAATCGACTGGGGTCAGGACATCCTGGGGACAAACTATGTCGTCCGGGATGTCTCGGACGAACATCGTGAGGATGTTGAGAAGAAGAGACAAGAGATGCTGGAAATGTTGAGCGAAACCGACGATGCGCTTTTGCAGAAGTATCTCGACGGCGTCGAAGTGACGCCGGCCGAGATCAAGGGCGCCATCCGCAAGGGCACGATCGGTCTGCGCTTTGTTCCGGTGCTCTTCGGCGCTTCCTTCCGGAATAAGGGGGTCCATCCGCTTCTCGACGCCATTGTCGACTACCTGCCCTCTCCGGCGGACGTTCCGCCCGTCGTCGGCCATCACCCCAAGACCGGCGCGCCGGAAACCCGGCCGGCCTCGGATGATGCGCCGTTTTCCGCGCTTGTCTTCAAAATCATGAACGACCCGTTCATCGGCAATCTGGCCTATTTCCGCGTCTATTCGGGCAAAGCCAAGGTCGGGCAGCCGGTCTGGAACTCGGCCAAGAACGAGGAAGAGAAGCTGTCCCGCCTTCTCGAGATGCATGCGAACAAGCGGAAGGAAGTCCGGGAAGTCTATGCCGGGGATATCGCGGCCATGGGCTCCATGAAGAACATCGCGACGGGCGATACGCTCTGCCTCAAGAACCATCCTTTGGTTCTCGAATCCATCCGGTTCCCCGAACCGGTCATCGCGGCGACCATTGAGCCGAAGACCAAGGCCGACCATCCCAAGCTGGCCACGGCCCTTACCAAGCTGACCCGCGAGGACCCGACGCTGCGCGTGGTTCAAGACCCCATGACCGGCCAAACACTCCTCCGGGGCATGGGCGAGCTCCACCTCGAGATCGTCATGGACCGCCTGGAGCGGGATTTCGGGGTTCGGGCCAACCTGGGAAAGCCTCAGGTCGCCTACAAGGAAACCATCCAGACCTCCGCCGAAGGAGAGGGCAAGTATGTCCGTCAGGCCGGCGGCCGGGGAATCTACGGACACTGTGTCCTGGCCATCGAGCCGCTGAAGCGGGGAGCCGGCTACGAATTTGCCGACCGCACGCGCGGCGGAATCATCCCGAGGGAATTCATTCCGGACATCGAGAACGGTGTGCGGGAAGCGATGGAGTCCGGGATCGTGGCCGGATATCCGCTGACGGACATCAAAGTTGTTTTGCTCGACGGGTCGTATCATGAAGTTGACTCGACCCCGGTCGCCTATAAAATCGCGGCATCGCTGGCCTTCCGGGAAGCCGCCGGCAAAGCCAACCCGGTCATGCTCGAGCCGGTTATGAGGCTCGAGATCGTGACACCCGACGACTACTTCGGCGACATCGTCGGCGACATCAATGCCCGGCGCGGGAAAATCGACGGCATGGAGATGCGGAGCGGCTCGCGGGTGCTCCGGATCCTGGTCCCGCTGGCCGGGATGTTCGGGTACGCGACGGCCCTCCGGACCCTGACCCAGGGACGGGGGGTGTTTTCCCTGGAGTTTTCCCAATACGAGAAAACCCCGCCCCAGGTTCAGGACGAAATCGTGGCCCGCGTCGAGGGACGCATTCCCCATCGGGATCATGCCTAACATGAGTGAGAACGTCATGAACGTTTTAAACAACGCAACGCCAACAGGAGGTGTGTGATGGCGAAGGAAAAGTTTCAGAGGACGAAACCCCACGTCAACGTCGGGACGATCGGTCACATCGATCACGGCAAGACCACGCTGACCGCAGCCATAACGAAGGTCTTGGCGACAAAAGGCCTGGCCCAGGCCAAGACCTATGATGAAGTGGCCAAGGCCGACGCCAAGATGTTCCGGCGGGACGCGACGAAGATCCTGACGGTGGCTCTCAGCCATGTGGAATACGAGACGGAGCACCGGCACTACGCCCACATCGACTGCCCGGGTCACGCGGACTACATCAAAAACATGATTTCCGGCGCGGCCCAGATGGACGGCGCCGTGCTCGTGGTCTCCGCGGCCGACGGCCCCATGCCTCAGACGCGGGAGCATATTCTCCTGGCCCGCCAGGTGAACGTGCCGGCCATCGTCGTGTTCATGAACAAGTGCGACCTGGTGGACGACCCCGAGATCCTGGACCTCGTCGAGCTCGAAGTCCGCGAACTCTTGACAAAATACCAGTTCCCCGGGGACAAGATTCCGATCATCCGCGGCAGCGCGACAAAGGCCATGGAAGACGTCAACGGCGAGGCCGCCAAGCCGATCTGGGACCTGGTCAATGCCATGGATACGTTTATCCCTGAGCCCGTCCGCGAAGTGGACAAGCCGTTCCAGATGGCCATCGAGGACGTGTTCTCGATCACGGGCCGCGGCACCGTCGTGACGGGCCGGGTCGAGCGGGGCGTCGTCAAGGTCGGCGACGAAGTCGAAATCGTCGGACTGCGCGAAACACGCAAGACGATCGTGACCGGCGTCGAAATGTTCCGCAAGCTGCTGGATCAGGCTCAAGCGGGCGACAACATCGGCTGCCTCCTGCGCGGCGTCGGGAAGGACGAAGTCGAACGAGGGCAGGTCCTGGCCAAGCCCGGATCCATCACCCCGCACCGACGGTTCACGGCGGCGATCTTCGCGCTGACGAAGGAAGAGGGCGGCCGCCATACGCCGTTCTTTAAAGGCTACCGGCCCCAGTTCTATTTCCGGACGACCGACGTGACGGGCTCCGTGAAGCTTCCGCCGAACGTCGAGATGGTCATGCCGGGCGACAACGTCACCCTCGAGATCGAACTCATCACCGACGTGGCCATGGAGAAGGCCCTGCGGTTCGCCATCCGTGAGGGCGGCCGGACCGTGGGCGCCGGAACGGTCGCCGAGATTCTGGAGTAGGCCGCCGGTTCACGGCCGCCGGCCGGGCGGGCCGGTTATGGGGATGATTGAGGAGAACAGAGGAACGAACGATGGAAAAAATCAGAATTAGGCTGCAGTCCTTCGACCACCGTTTGCTGGATCAATCGGTCAAGGATATCGTCGTTAAAGCGAAGCGAACGGGCGCCAACGTGGCGGGTCCCATCCCGCTGCCGACACGCATACACAGATTTTGTGTCCTCCGTTCTCCGCATGTCGACAAGAAGTCCCGCGAGCACTTCGAGATGCGCATCCACAAGAGGCTCATCGACATCAGCGAGTACAACAACGAAACGATCGAGGAGCTCCAGAAGCTGGACCTGCCGGCGGGGATCGATGTCGAGATCCAGGCCTTCGGGACGGGAGAATGATCATGGTGGAAGGACTGATCGCGAAGAAAATCGGAATGAGCCAGGTCTTCGACGGCGCCGGCAACGTCGTTCCCGTCACGATCCTCAAGGCCGGGCCGTGTACGGTCATCCAGAAGAAGACCAAAGAGAAAGACGGGTACGCTGCGCTGCAGGTCGGGTTCGTCGAGGAAACGAGCGTCCGCAAGCCGGTCAAGGCTCAGCTCGGGCATTTCAAGAAGTCCGGCATTCCCGTCGTCAGGAAGCTCCAGGAGATCCGCTACACCGAACCGCTCGAGATCAAAGAAGGCGATCAGCTTCTCGTCGATATCTTCGAGGTCGGCGAAACCATCCATGTTTTAGGAACGAGCAAAGGCAAGGGATTTGCCGGCGTCGTCAAGAGGCACCATTTCGCCGGGGGCGATGCCGCCCACGGCTCCATGTTCCATCGGGCCCCGGGCTCGATCGGGGCCTCGTCATATCCGTCCCGGGTCGTCAAAGGGATGCGGATGGGGGGGCATATGGGTGACGACCGGGTCACGGTCCGCAATCTGAAGGTCGTCGAAACCGACAAGGACAACAATCTTCTCGTCGTCCTGGGCGCCGTTCCCGGCGGGCGTGGCGGCTACGTCTTTGTCAGGAAAGGCAAGTTCGGCTCTCGGAGCGGCAAATAGACGCGAAAGAGTGCACCATGGGTAAATTGCAAGTATTTAACCAGACAGGAAAACAGGCCGCCGAGATTGACCTGCCGGACAACGTCTTCGCCTATCCGGAAAAAAGCCACCTCATCTATGAGGCTGTTCGCAACTATCAGACCAACCAGCGGCAAGGCAACGCAGCGACCAAAACGCGGTCCCTGGTCAGGGGCGGCGGCAAGAAGCCCTGGCGGCAGAAAGGCACGGGCCGGGCCCGCGCCGGCAGCACCCGCTCCCCCTTGTGGAGAAAAGGGGCGACAACCTTCGGACCGAAGCCCCGGGACTATTCGTACGAGCTTCCCAAAAAGGCGCGACGGAATGCCCTTCGGTCCGTCCTTGCGCAAAAACTGGCCGCCAACCAAGTCCTCGTGCTCGACGTCCTGGACATCAAAGAGGCCAAGACGCGCGCGGCGGCGGCGCTCCTCAAGACCTTCAACCTGGATTCCGCCCTGATTGTGGACAACCGCGAAAACACGAACCTGTTCCGCTCGGTCCGCAACCTGCCTCGTGTCATGGCCGTCGACGTCCAGTCGCTCAACGTCTACGACGTTCTCAACCATACGTGGCTGGTCTTCAGCCAGCGGGCCTTCGCATCCGCTATGGAGAGATTGAAGTGATCAAGAATCCGCAGAGCATCATCCTCAGGCCTGTGATCACCGAAAAGAGCACCATGCTCAAGGACGCCCACCGGGTTATTTGTTTCGAAGTGGCCCGCGACGCGAACAAGATCGAGATCAAGAAGGCCGTCGAACAGCTTTTCAAAACCAAGGTCGCCAGCGTCCGCACCCAGGCGAAATCCGGCAAGGTTCGCCGCGTGGGACGCAATATGGGCAAGAAGAAGGACTGGAAGAAGGCCTTCGTCAAGCTCAAAGAAGGCGAAAAAATGATCGAATACTTCGAGGCGGTTTAAACATGGCGATCAAAACCTACCGACCCATCACACCGGGGCTCCGCCACAGGACCGGCAACCGCTGGGAGGATCTGAGCGGGGACGGGCCCTATAAACCCCTGCTCAGGCCCCTGTCCAAGTCCGGCGGCCGGGACAGCCGGGGCCACCTCTCGATCCGGAACCGCGGCGGAGGCCATAAGCAACTCTACCGCATCATTGATTTCAAGCGCGATAAAATCAACATCCCCGGCTTCGTGGAAACGGTCGAATACGACCCCAACCGGTCCTCGTTCATCTCCCTGGTGAAATATAAAGACGGCGAGCGGCGGTACATCCTGTCCCCCGTGGGCCTAGCGGTCGGCCAGGAAGTCGTTTCCTCGGATGCTCAGGTGGACATCCTGCCGGGCAACGCCATGCCCCTCCGGTTCATCCCGATGGGCACGGTCATCCATAATATCGAGCTTCGCAAGGACAAGGGCGGCCAGGTCGCTAAGTCGGCCGGGACCGGTGCACAGATCCTGGCCAAAGAAGGGGACTATGCACAGGTCAGGCTCCCCTCATCGGAGATCCGGAAGATCCATCTGGACTGCCGGGCCACGATCGGCCAGATCGGAAACCTGGACCACCAGAACATCAGCATCGGCAAGGCCGGCCGGAGCCGCTGGCAGGGCTGGCGGCCGCATGTCCGCGGCACGGCGATGAATCCGATCGACCATCCGCATGGAGGCGGAGAGGGCCGTTCCAAAGGCGGCCGGCATCCCGTGAGCCCAGAGGGCATTCCCACGAAAGGCTACAAGACGCGGCGAAATAAGAGGACCCAGGCCTTCATCGTCAGGCGCAGGAGCAAGTAATCATGAGCAGATCAGTCAGCAAGGGCCCCTTTGTGGACACCCACCTTCTCGAGAAGGTCCAGGCTCTCGATGCAGCGAGCGGCAAACGGCAAGTGATCAAGACGTGGTCCCGCCGTTCCACAATCATCCCGGAGATGGTCGGCCTGACGATCGGAGTCCACAACGGCCGGAAGTTCATCCCGGTTTTTGTGACGGAGAACATGGTCGGGCACAAGCTCGGCGAATTCTCCCCGACGCGCACCTTCCGGGGCCATACCTCCAAGACCGCCAAGCAACTCAAAGTAGGGAAGTAACATGAGCGAGCAAAGTCACGTTTCCCACGCCGCCGCGCGGTACGTGCGGATGAGCCCACAGAAGGGCCGGCTCGTGGCCGACCTCATCCGGGACCGGTTCGTCGGAGAAGCCCTGACAATCCTCCGTTTCAACGAGAAGAAGAAGATCAGCGCCATCCTGGAAAAGGTCCTGCGCTCGGCGATCGCCAATGCCCAGCAGAAGACCCCCAACATCGACGTGGACGCGCTTCGCATTGCCGACATCCAGATCAACGGGGGCCCGTCCTCCAAGCGGGTCCGTCCCGCGCCTCAGGGACGCGCCTACCGGATAATCAAGCGGACCAGCCATGTCCACATTTTTCTAGACGAGAAAGGGAGATAAGACGTGGGACAGAAGACACATCCATACGGTTTCCGTCTCGGTTTCAATAAACAGTGGACGTCACGCTGGTTTGCCAAGGGGCCCGAATACGCCCGGCTCATTCATGAAGACCTGCGGATGAAGAAGGCGATCAAGGAAAAGTACTACCACGCCGGTATCGCCGAAGTGGACGTCGAGAGGGTGGGGCCGAAGATCAGGGTCATCATCCATACAGCCCGGCCCGGCATCATCATCGGCCGCGGCGGCAAGGAGATCGAGAGCCTCAAGGGCTACCTCGAGCGGATTGCCAAGAAGGATGTCTACGTGGATATCCGCGAAGTGGACAAGCCCGAGCTCAACGCCCTTCTTGTGGGCGAGGGGATCGGGGTCCAGCTCGAGAAACGCATTGCCTACCGCCGGGCCATGCGCAAGGCCGTGGACATCGCCCTCAAGATGGGCGCCAAGGGCATCAAGGTCATGTGCTCAGGCCGCCTGGGCGGCGTGGAAATCGCGCGCTCGGAATGGTACCTCAAGGGCCAGCTGCCCCTGCAAACGCTTCGGGCCGACATCGACTATGCCTTCACCGAGGCTTTTACGACCTACGGCCAGATCGGTATCAAGGTTTGGATCTACAAGGGCACCGTCGAAAAACCGAAGATGAGCTCGCAGATGGCTGAGGTCGAGGAGATTTAGCCATGTTGATGCCCAAGAAAGTCAAATTCCGCAAGCAGCAACGCGGCCGCATGCGGGGCAAGGCCGAGCGGGGGAGCACCCTCTCGTTCGGCGAGTTCGGACTCCAGGCCCTCGAACCGTGCTGGCTGACCTCGCGCCAGATCGAGGCCGGACGCATCACGATCACCCGGCACATGAAGAGGAGAGGCAAGCTTTGGATCCGGACGTTCCCCTGGAAGTCGGTCACAAAGAAGCCGACCGAAGTCCGTATGGGCAAGGGGAAAGGCGACCCGGAATTCTGGGTCGACGTCATCCGCCCCGGCAAGATCCTTTTCGAGATCGAGGGTGTCGAGGAGGACATGGCTAAGGAAGCCATGCGGCTGGCCGCGCACAAATTGCCGATCAAAACACGGTTTATTTCGAGAGAAGCGAGAGAACTGCGATGAAGATCCGGGAAATGAAAGAATTGTCGACGGACGAACTGCAGGTCAAAGAGGGAGAGCTGCGGGACCAGCTCTTCAAGCTCCGCTTCCAGAAATCGCTGGGCCAGCTGGAAAGCCCGATGAAGATCAAGAACATCAAGAAGGATATCGCCCGCATCCAGACGCTCCTCGAAGAGATGCGCCGAGAGACGGAGTAGAGAATGGACACCAAGGGACAACCACGGAAGACCACGAAGGTCGGTACCGTCGTCGCCAAAAGGATGAAGAAGACGGTCACCGTCGAGGTCGAGCGCCAGATTCGGCATCCCCTATACAAAAAGATCGTCCGCCACAAAAAGACGTTCCTCGCCCACGACGAGACCGAGAAGTGCAAAGTCGGCGACACCGTCCGGATCATCGAGACGCGGCCCATCAGCAAGCTGAAGCGCTGGCGCGTCCTCGAGATCGTCGGGCTGTCGGCGAGCGCCGTTGAGCCGGAAACGGGGGGAAGCCAATGATCCAAATGCAAACCATGCTCAAGGTGGCCGACAACTCCGGCGCCCGGAAGATCATGGCGATCACGCCCCTGGGCGGCGGCGTCGGCCATGTCGCGACGATCGGCGACATCATCTCGGCCACGGTCAAGGAAGCCGATCCCGAGAGCAAAATCGAGAAAGGCAAAGTCGTGCGAGCCGTCGTTGTCCGCACGCGCAAGGAGCTGCGGCGCAAGGACGGGTCTTACATCCGGTTCGAGGACAACGCTGCCGTGATCATCGATAAGGCCGGGGAGCCCGTCGGCACGCGCGTTTTCGGGCCCGTCGGGCGGGAACTTCGGGAACGGAAGTTCATGAAGATCATGTCGCTCGCGCCGGAGGTCCTGTGATGAAAGCCATGCATCTCAAGAGAAATGATGTCGTCGTGGTCATCGCCGGCAAGGACAAGGGAAAGACCGGAAAGGTGCTTAAGCTCTTTCCGGAGACCAACCGGGTCATTGTCGAAAGGATCAACTTCGCTAAGCACTTCGTCAAGGCCGACCGCGGCAAGAACGTCCAAGGCGGCGTCATGGAGAAGGAAGCCCCGATCCATGCCTCCAACGTCATGCTGCTCTGCAGCGATTGCGGCCAGGGACGCCGGGTCCGGACCCTGCGCCATGACGACGGGAGCTCGACACGGGTCTGCAGCCAGTGCGAGTCCCTGATCGAAAAGCAGAAGTAAGGATGACATCATGAGCCGCTTATTCGAGAAGTTCCAGAAGGAGATTCTCCCCGAGCTCGAGAAGGAGCTCGGCATCGGGAATCCGATGGCCCTCCCGCGCCTGGTCAAAATCGTCGTCAACATGGGCGTCGGCGATGCGATCCAGAACGTCAAGCTTCTGGACACCGCGAAGACCGAGCTCGGTCAGATCACCGGCCAGTTCCCCGGTGTGGGCCGGGCTAAGAAGTCGATTTCGGCGTTCAAGCTGCGCAAGGGGCAGCCCATCGCCTGCTACGTAACGCTGCGGGGCCAGAGGATGTACGAGTTTCTGGACCGGCTCGTCAACATCGTCCTGCCGCGCGTGCGGGACTTCCGCGGCGTCTCGCCGACCGCGTTTGACGGCCGTGGAAGTTATACTCTGGGCATGCGGGACCAGCTGGTGTTCCCGGAGATCGATTACACGAAGGTGGAGCGCTCCCGGGGCATGAACATTACCATCGTGACCACCGCCCGCACCGATCAAGAAGCCTATGCCCTGCTCAAGAAACTGGGCATGCCGTTCCGAGAGTCCTGAAAAGCGAGGTGAATGTGTCGACAACTGCACGCATGGCCAAAAACGCGAAGAAGCCGAAGTACGAAATCCGGTTCCGTCGGCGCTGCCGGATCTGCGGCCGCTCCAGGGGAAACTACCGCAAGTTCGACCTCTGTCGGTTGTGCTTCCGCCAGCTCGCCCTGAAGGGGGAGATTCCGGGGATCACCAAGGCGTCGTGGTAAATTCGAGGAAAGGATAGTTCCATGGATTCGATCGCGGATTTGCTCACCCGGATACGCAACGCGGTGAGGACCAAGAAGAGGGAAGTCAACGTCCCCTCCTCCCGGATGATGGTCGAGGTCGTAAAGATCCTCAAGGAGGAAGGGTACATCAGGAATTTCAAGGTCATCGACGACGCCAAACAGGGCGTCCTGAACATCACCTTGAAGTACGGCGAAGACGGCAAGAGTGTGATCAGCGGGCTGCGGCGTGTCAGCACGCCCGGCTGCCGGATCTATTGCACGAAGAACTCGGTGCCCAAGGTTCTCGACGGTCTGGGCCTGCTGATCGTCTCGACGTCGAAGGGCGTCGTCACGGGGCGGAAGTGCGAGGAGCTCGGCACGGGCGGCGAAGTTCTCTGCAGCATCTGGTAGGCGCGAAGAGAGGTAGTCATGTCACGAGTCGGAAAACGGCCCATCATGATCCCGGCGGACGTCACGGTGACGCTCCATCCGGACAGGATCGATTTTGAGGGGAAAAAAGGAAAGCTGTCCTCCCCGCTCTATCCGGGAATCCAAGCGTCCCTCGAAGCCAACAAGCTCCAGCTGAGCCGGTCCGAGGAGACCCAGTCTGCCCGCGCCATGCATGGGCTGTGCCGTTCCCTGGCCCAGAACGCGGTGTCGGGCATTGCTCAGGGGTTCAGCAAAAAGATGGAGATTGTGGGCGTTGGATACAGAGCCAAGGTGGAGAAGAACCGGCTCGAGATCAGCCTGGGCTATTCCCGGCCCATCGTGTACGAGATCCCGGCGGGAATCGAGATCGTGGCCGAGAAACCCACCCTTCTCACGGTCCGTGGGATCGACAAGCAGAAAGTCGGCCAGGTTGCACATGATATCAAGAGATTTCGCCTGCCGGATCCTTACAAGCAGAAGGGCGTCCGCTACTTCGGCGAGAAACTGATCAAGAAGGAGCGAAAGGCGGGGGTGACCACCGGTGCTTAAAAACAAAATCATCGAGAAACGGCTGCGTGACAACCGTCTCCGGAAGCGGATCCGCGAGAAGGTGAAGGGGACGCCGGAGCGTCCACGGGTGCACGTGTTCAAGAGCAACACCTATCTCTATACGCAAGTCATCAACGACGCGGAAGGGACCGTGCTGGCCGCGGCCTCGACCCTGGAGAAGGCGTTTAAGGAAAAGTCGAAGAACGGGAAAAACAAGACGGCCAGTGGACTGCTCGGCGAGATGCTGGCTGAGCGTCTCAAAGCCAAAGCCATCGAGCGGGTGGTGTTCGACAGAGGGACCTATCCCTACCACGGCCGCATCAAGGCCCTGGCGGAGGCCATGCGGAGCAAAGGCATCCAATTTTAAGGGCATGGCCGCATAAGGAGGCGTGAGCGTGGATAATCGAAGATTCGAAAAGGTCGCTGTCATCGACGAGGAAGGGTTCGAACTCAAGGACCAGGTCATCTCCATCCGCCGAGTCACCAAGGTCGTCAAGGGCGGCAAGAACCTGAGTTTTTCGGCACTCGTGGCGGTCGGCAACGAACATGGCCGCGTAGGCATCGGCAAGGGCAAGGCCCGGGAAGTCCCGCAGGCCATCTCCAAGGCCGTCGAAGCCGCCAAGAAGGCCATGATCCGTGTGCCGCTCGCCGAGACCACGCTTCCCCACGCGGTCAAGGGAGAAGACGGAGCGGGAATCGTCGTCCTCCGCCCGGCTTCGAAGGGAACCGGTGTCATCGCCGGCGGCGCCGTGCGCGTGATCATGCAGCTGGCGGGCGTCCGCGACATCCTGACCAAATCGGTCAGGAGCTCGAACCCGATCAGCGTCGCCAACGCGACACTCGACGCTCTGCGCCGGGTTCGGAATCCCGATGACGTGGCCAAGAGTCGAGGAAAGGCGAAAGGTGCGCTATGACGGAGAACGCAGCGAAGTCCGGCAAGACCCCCAAGAGGGAGCCTCGGGCCGCGGCCCCGGAAAGATACGTGAAGGTCACGCTCATCCGGAGTCTCATCGGGTATCCCGAGTCCCAGCGGAGTGTGGCCAGAGGCCTCGGCCTGGGAAAGCTCCAGTCGCATGTCATCAGGAAGGAAACACCCGAGATCGTCGGCATGGTCCGTAAAATATCGCATGTGCTGAAAGTGGAGGCTTCGGAAAAGCCATGAATCTCAGCAACCTGAAACCGGCTAAGGGATCGAAGAAGGACCGAAAGAGGGTGGGGCGGGGCCCCGGGTCCGGGCACGGCAAGACGGCCGGCGCCGGAAGCAAGGGCCAGCTCCAAGGTGCGGGATTCTCCCAGATGCGCGATTTCGAGGGCGGCCAGATGCCGCTCGTCCGCCGCATCCCGAAGCGGGGATTCACCAACATCTTCCGGATCGAGTACACCATCGTCAACCTGGACAGCCTGGCCCGCATCCGGAAAGCCGAGATCGAGCCCAAGGACATGGTGGAATCCGGCCTCATCAAGAAGGAATCGGCGCTCATCAAGATCCTGGGGCGGGGTGATCTGGCCTCGGCCAAGACCATCCATGCTCATCAGTTTTCCCAGTCGGCGCTTAAAAAAATCGAGGATAAGGGCGGCAAAGCCGTCACCATCGGGAAAAGCTAATGTTGGACTCCGTTAGAAACATCTTCAGCATCCCTGAGCTGAGACGGAGAGTGATCTTCACCCTCCTTCTCCTGGCGGTCTATCGGATCGGCGGCCAGATCCCCAACCCGGGGATCAGCGCGGCGGCCCTGGCGGACTTCTGGCAAGGCCAGAAGGGCTCGCTGCTGGGCTTCATCGATCTGTTCTCGGGACGCTACATGTCGCGCATGACCATCTTCGCCCTCGGCATTATGCCCTACATCAGCGCCTCGATCATCCTCCAGTTGCTCACGGTCGTCTGGCCCTACCTGGAACGCCTGTCGAAGGAAGGCGAACTCGGCCGGAAGAAGATCACCCAGTATACCCGGTACGGCACGATCGGCATTTGCCTCATTCAATCCTTCGGCATAGCGGCTTTTCTCCAGGCCCTCAAGACTCCGACCGGGGCCAAGATCGTTCCCAACCCCGGGTTGGGCTTCCAAATGCTCACCGTGCTGACATTGACAACCGGGACCGTCTTCGTAATGTGGCTTGGCGAGCAGATTTCCGAGCGCGGGATCGGCAACGGCATCTCGCTCATCATCTTCGCCGGGATCGTCGTCCGCTTCCCGGCCGGACTCAACTCCATGGTCGGAGGCCTGAAGAGCGGTTCGATGGATCCGCTGAAGATGATCTTTCTCGGAGCCCTGATGCTGGCGGTGGTGGCCTTTATCGTCTTTGTTGAACGAGGCCAGCGGCGGATTCCTGTCTCGTACGCGAAGAGGGTCGTCGGCCGTAAGGTGTACGGCGGCCAGAGCACGCACCTGCCGCTCCGGGTGAATACCGGAGGCGTCATCCCCATCATCTTCGCGGCATCCGTCATCACTATCCCGGCGACGCTGGCCCAGCTCGTCAAGGTTCCGGCGATCAAGACTGTCGCCGACCAGTTTGGCATGGGCATGCCGCTCTATAATTTGATCTACGTCGTGGCCATCATCTTCTTCACATATTTCTATATCTCGATCATCTTCAACCCGACCGACGTGGCCGACAACCTGCGGAAGTACGGGGGATTTATCCCCGGCATCCGTCCCGGCAAGAACACCTCGGACTATATCGACGATGTTCTGTCACGGATCACGCTGGTCGGGGCGATCTATCTGGCGGTCGTGGCCATCCTGCCGGAGTTCCTGATTACCGGCGTCAAGGTCCAATCCCTGCCCTGGGTCGGGGCGTGGCTCGAAATGAACCTGCCCAAGTTCTTCACTCAAGGCCTCGGCATCGACTTCCTTTTCGGCGGCACGTCGATCCTGATTGTCGTCGGCGTGGCGATGGACACGATGCAGCAGATCGAAGCCCAGCTCGTCATGCGTCACTATGACGGGTTCATGCGGCGCAGCCGGATCAGGGGGAGAAGGGGATGAGGATTATCCTCCTGGGCGCACCCGGAAGCGGCAAGGGTTCGGTCGGCGACCGTCTCTCCGGAGCCTATGGATTTCCGCGGATTTCCACGGGGGATCTCTTGCGGAACGCGGTCAAGAAACAGACGCCGCTCGGAGTAAGAGCCCAGGAACAGATGGGGAAGGGCGGGCTCGTCGATGACGGGCTGGTCCTCGAGCTCCTGCGGGAGCGGCTGGCCTGGGCGGACGCCCGGCCCGGCTATGTCCTCGACGGCTACCCTCGCAACCAGGCGCAGGCCCGGAGCCTCGAGGCCCTCGACGGCGGCCGGCCGGAGGTGGTTTTCGAGATCGTCACGAGCGACGAAGTCGTCGTCCACAGGCTGTCGACCCGGAGGATTTGTGCCTCGTGCGGCGCGGTGTTCAACGTGATCACGAAGAAGCCCAAACAGGACGGAATCTGCGATATTTGCGGCTCTGCGCTCATCCAGCGGAACGATGACCGGCCCGACGTCATCCCGGAGCGGATGAGAACATACAGGTCCCAAACGGCGCCTCTCATTGCGTATTACGAAACGAAGGGCGTTCTCCATAAGGTGGACGGCAACGGTACTGTCGAGGCCGCCTTTGCGGCGATCCGGCCCGTGTTGGACGAACTCCTTTCCGGCGGCGCCAAGGACGCCCAGGCACGCTGATGATCATCTATAAATCGTCCGCAGAACTCGACCTTATGAGGCAGAGCAGCCGGATTGTTGCGCAGATCCTCGATGAGCTCGAGCCCCTGGTCAAGCCCGGGATCCGGACGCGGGACCTGGACCTCTACGCCGAGAAGCGGACCCGCGAGCTCGGGGCCGCACCGGCGTTCAAGGGCTACAGAGGTTACCCGGCGTCGGTATGCGTTTCGCTGAACGAGGAGATCATCCACGGCATCCCTTCGGGGCGGATCCTGCAAGAAGGCGACATCGTGAGCCTGGATTTCGGAGTTCTCTATGAGGGCTTTTACAGCGATTCGGCGATCACCGTCCCGGTGGGGCGCGTCGCCGAGGAGGCCTTGAGGCTCGTCGCCGCAGCCCGCACGGCTTTCCTCGAGGGTCTCACGATGTTCCGAGAAGGCAACCGGCTTTCCGACGTCTCCGCCGCCGTGCAGCGTTCGGTCGAGGCCGAGGGATTCTCCGTCATCAGACAGTTTGTCGGCCACGGCATCGGACGGTCCCTCCACGAGGAACCGCAGGTCCCGAACTTCGGGGCGCCCGGACGCGGGCCGCGGTTCAAGCCGGGGATGACGCTGGCGATCGAGCCGATGATCGCGGCCGGAGACTGGGAGGTCGAAGTCCTCGAAGACGGCTGGACGGCCGTAACCAAGGACCGCAGCCTCTCGGCCCATTATGAACATACCGTGGCGCTCACCGCCGACGGCCCCGAGATCCTGAGCGCTCGGAAGGGCGACCCGATCAAAACGCCGGCCGCCGCGTACAAGGAGAACCCCTATGCCTAAGAAGGACATGTTCGAAGCGGAAGGGGTCGTTCTGGAGACGCTTCCGAACGCGATGTTCAGGGTCGAGCTGGCCAACAAGCACGTCATTCTGGCTCATATTTCCGGGAAGATGCGCAAGCACTTCATCCGGATCCTTCCCGGGGACCGGGTCCTGGTGGAGCTCTCGCCCTACGACCTGACGAAAGGGCGAATCACGTATCGGTACAAGTAAGAGGACAGGACGATGAAAGTCAAAGCATCCGTGAAAAAAATCTGCCGGAACTGCAAGATTATCCGCCGCAAGGGAGTCGTCCGGGTGATCTGCACCAACCCGCGGCATAAGCAAAGACAAGGTTAAACGAGGTCAACATGGCTAGAATCGCAGGCATCACACTTCCGCCGGAGAAGAGAATCGAGATCGGGCTGACCTATATCTACGGGATCGGCCACTCCAAGTCCCGCAAGATTCTCGACGAGGCCAAGATCGACAAGAACAAGAAGGTCAAGGCCCTGAGCGAGGATGAGATCAACAAGATCCGGCAGATCATCGAGAAGCGTGAGAAGATTGAAGGCGACCTCCGCAAGGAAGTCACCATGAACATCAAGAGGCTCGTGGACATCGGCTGCTACCGGGGTCTGCGGCACAAGAAGAAACTGCCGGTCCGCGGCCAAAGGACAAAGACGAACGCCCGGACACGAAAGGGCGTCCGCGGGTCCAGGATCAAGAAACTCAAGGAAAAGAAGGCGTAAGGAGGACGGTACCCATGCCAAAAGCCAAAGTGAAGAAAAAGAAAGTCCGGAAGGAAATCGGCTACGGGGTGGCGCACGTCCAGTCCACCTTTAATAATACGATTATCACCATCGCCGACCATCAAGGCTGCACCGTGTGCTGGGCCAGTGCCGGCACGTCGGGGTTCAAGGGCGCCCGGAAGGGAACGCCGTTCGCCGCCCAACTGGCGGCCAAGGATGTCGCGACGAAAGCCAAGGACTTCGGCGTCCGCTATGTCGATGTCCGGCTCACGGGGCCCGGCGCGGGCCGCGAATCGTCGATCCGGGCCCTTCAGGCGGCCGGGCTGGAGATCAAGTCCATCAAGGACGTCACCCCCATCCCTCACAACGGATGCCGCGTCCGGCGGCGACGGCGCGTCTGAGGCCGGAAGGAGAGAGAGACATGGCGAGATACCAAGGACCCGAGTGCCGACTCTGTCGGGTGGAGCGCAACAAGCTCTTTTTTAAAGGCGCGAAGTGTCTGACGGACAAATGTCCCCTCGAACGGCGGGCCTACGCCCCCGGCCAGCACGGCCGATCCAAGAAGAGAATCCTGGGCTATGCCGTCCAGTTGCGGGAGAAGCAGAAACTCAAAAGATTTTACGGGATGTCGGAAGAACAGTTCCGCTTTTTCTTCAAACGGGCGGAACGCCAGAAGGGCGTCACGGGAGAAAATCTGCTCTCGATGCTGGAACGCCGCCTGGACAACGTCATTTACGTGATGGGATTTTCGCAATCCCGCTCCCATTCCCGGCAGCTCATCGGGCACGGCCATTTCCGGGTCAACGGCCACAAGGTCAACATCCCCTCGGCCCTCGTGAAGCCGGGCGACCTTGTCGAGTTCAAAGAACGCTCGGCCAAGAGCGAGGACATGAAGGCGGTGGTCGCCGCGAACCGGAGCAAGAACGTTCCCGGCTGGCTCCAAGTGGATTGGGACAACATGAAAGGAAGGGTCATCGCCCTTCCGACCCGCCAGGACATCACCCTTCCCGTGGAAGAGCACCTGGTGGTCGAACTTTACTCCAAGTAATGTCCTGAGCCTGCGCACGAAGGACATCTCCAGGAGGAGGACACATGAAGGATACAGATTTTCAGAGGCCAAAGTATTTAGAGTCCGATCTCGAAACGATGACCGACAAGTACGGTCATTTTCAGGCCCAGCCCTTTGAGCGCGGCTACGGCGTCACGGTGGGCAACGCTCTTCGCCGGATCCTGCTGTCGTCGATCACGGGAGCAGCGATAACGGCCGTTCGGATCCGCGGCGTTCTCCATGAGTTTTCGACTATTCCCGGCGTCGTCGAGGATGTGACGGACATCATTCTGAACCTTAAAAGCATGCCCCTGAAACTGCGGGGCGGCGAAGCGAAGCAGATGAGCCTGAAGAAAGTCGGACCGGCGGAAGCCAAGGCGTCCGATATCATCCATGATACGGATATCGAGATCCTGAACAAGGACATCCATATCGCCTCCCTCGACATCGACGGGACACTGGAAATCGAGATGATCGTCAAGAACGGCCGGAGCTACATTCCGGCTGACCAGAACTTTAACGAAGAACTGAGCCTGGACTTCATTCCGCTCGACTCCTCGCACTCCCCGGTCCTCAAAGTCAACTACAGGGTGGACCCGGCCCGCGTCGGCAAGCGGATCGACTACGAGCGGCTGACCCTCGAGATCTGGACGACCGGGGCGATCCGGCCCGCCGATGCTCTATCCCAGGCGGCCAAGATTATGCGCGACCACCTGGGGATCTTCCTCAACATTGTAGACGAACCGCTCGAGAAGGAACAGGCGCCGACCAAAAAGGAGATTCCGTACCTCAACCAGGCGGATACGCTGGCCAAAACCATCGATCACCTCGAACTTTCCGTGCGGTCCAACAACTGCCTCCGTTCGGCCGGGATTGAGCGTATCTATGAGCTCGTCCAGAAGAGCGAGGACGAGCTTCTCAAAACAAAGAACTTCGGCCGCAAATCGCTGGCCGAGATCAAGGACACTCTGGGCAACCTGGGCCTCACCCTCAACCTTGAACTCCACCCCAAGCTCATCGAACGGATCCAGGCGGAACTCAAGGAAGGCAAGACCGTGAAGGAGCCTGAAGAATGAGGCACAACGTCAAAAGAGGACAGCTGAGCCGGACCATGGGCCACAGGCGCGCCCTGCTGCGGAACCTCGTCACGTCCTTCCTCGAGCGCGAGAGAATGACAACAACCCTCGCCAAGGCCAAAGCGGCGAAACCTCTGGCCGAGAAGATGATCACCCTCGGAAAGAAGGGCACCCTTCATGCCCGCCGCCAGGTCCTGGCTTATCTGACCAAAGAATCGGCGGTCACGAAGCTGTTCGCGGAAATCGCGCCCCGCTTCTCGGAACGGCCCGGCGGGTACGCCCGCATCGTCAAGCTCGACCGGAGGGCAGGAGACGGAGCCGAGATGGCCATGCTGGAACTCATCGGGTCAGAGTTCAAGAAGAAGGCTAAGAAAAAGAAGGAAGGGAAGAAGACCCTGGCGAAGTAAACTGAGATTATGATGGTGGCCCGGCTTCCGCCGGGCCATTTTTTTTGTTCTCTTTTAAGAAATCTCCCTCCAGTGAGGCGTCGAGCCACTCCGCCTCGCTGGAGTCGGTCGCTCCGGAGACTCTGTTCCCTGCCGGCCCAGCTCCCGCCATGCCATTTTTTTATTCCGGTTGCAGATATTTCTCACTGGTGAGGCTTCGAGCAAGTTCCAAAACTCAATTCAGATGTTTCCCACCACTGAGGCCAAGAGGTAAGACCTGTTTAAGATGTTTCTTAAAAGTGCGGCTGGGAACCAAAGCCTAACCAAGATATTTCTTAAAAGTGCGGCTTCGAGTCGCTCAGCCGCACTTTTATTGGTCGCTTCGAAGACTCCGCTCCCTGCCGGTCCTCTCCGAAGACTCCGCTGCGTTCCGGTCCCGTGCCGCCGCGCCTATTGCTTCGGGCGCCTGGCGCCCTGATAAATCTTTTGCCAGTACGCGTCCTTGAGGTTCGAGATCTGGACGATCGGCTTCTCGTGGGTCGTCGCGTTGATGAATTCCTCTCCGCTGATCATCATTCCCACGTGCCCGATCTTATCCTTAGCACGGCCGAAAAAGACGAGATCGCCGGCCGACTCCTGGCCGGCGGGAACTTCCATGAGGCCGCTTCCTTCGAACTGGATATCGGCATCCCTGAGGATGGGGACGCCGTTCATCTTGTAGATGAGCTGGACGAATCCCGAACAATCGAGGCCCAGAGGCGATCCGCCGCCCCATAGATAGGGCACACCGATGAAGCGTTTTGCCAAGGCAACCATATCTTCCGGAGGGCGGCGCGGCCAGACCATAGGAGCGTCTCGGATTTCGCCGTCGCCCTTCTGGATCCAAGCTCGAGTGCCGCTGGGAAGAGTGACCTCGGACCATCGCCCGCCGCGGTCGCCACTGATTTCGAGAACCGCGCTGATCGGAGCGGTTTGGACGGGCTTGTGCTTTGTGACGTCGGTCTCCCGGTACGTGTTGGCGAGCAACGCCGTGACGACCATGATCTTTCCCTCCGACGCGTAGGCTTTTTCGCCGCCTTTCAGGAAGCGCAGGGACGGACCGATGACCCATCCTTTATAGGTGTCCGGGGTTTGCACCTGAAACCAATCCTCGCCCGCGGGATTCCGTTCCTTCTTGATGATTTTGACGTTCGTGCCCAGGATGGCCTGGCTGACGACGTCCGACATGGCATCACCGCGGCTGTGCATGTTCTCGACACTGGTGACGACGACCGCCGCGCTCGGGAGGACCTGCTCTCCGGCCGCCCGTTGGGCGCCCAAGGCAAGAAACGGGATCGCCACCGCCATCATAAAGGATATCTTCATGGCCTGACCTCCTGAAGTCCTATTATATCCGTATCCCTGTTCGGGCGAAAGCGGTCTTTACAAGGCACTTTGTCTTTTGAAAAGGCTGGCTTTGTGGATGATGCTTTTTTATAATAGGGCCTGGAGGTTCGGCGATGAAGAGGAAAGAGTTTCTGAATCTGTCTGCGGCGGTCGCAGCGTGCTCCCTTGGTTCGGTCAGATCAGGCCTAGCGCAGGCCCTAAAAGGTCAGGGAGGCACGACCCGCCTCTCGGTCAAGCTCATGGATCTCCAACTCCGCCACGCTTGGGGGCTGTCGCGGGGAACTTGGACGACCCGGCGCAATGCGTTCGTGAAGCTCGAGCGGGACGGGACATCCGGGCTGGGCGAAGCGGCCCCGATAGCCCGCTATGAGGAGAGCGCCGAGAGTGCCGCAGCCTTCATTCAAAAAGCCCGGCCGGTTCTCGAGAGGGATCTGTGGGAATATGCGGGCCGCTGGAAAGAGGCCGATGCCCTGGCGCCCGGGGAACACGCCGGCAAGGCCGCCATCGACATGGCTATTTTGGATTGGGTAGGCAAGAAGCTCGCCGTGCCGCTCTGGAAGCTCTTTGGACTCAGCCGGAGTCAGGCCCTGACGACGACTTTTTCGATCGGCATCGACGAGGTGCCGGTCATGCAGCAGAAAATCCGCGAAGCCGGTGAATTCGGCGTCTACAAAATCAAGGTCGGAACCAAAAATGACCGCAAGATCATCGAGGGCATACGGGCGGTAACGGACAAACCGCTTCGGGCGGATGCCAATGAGGGCTGGAAGTCCAAGGAAGAAGCCCTGGACATGATCAACTGGATGGCGGGACAGGGCGTCGAGCTGGTCGAGCAGCCGATGCCGGCCGCGATGCTCGCGGATTACGCCTGGCTCCGGGAACGGACGAAGCTGCCCATCTTCGCCGACGAAAGCCTGATGAAAGCGTCGGATATCCCGCGGATCGCGCCGTACTTTCACGGCCTGAATATCAAGCTTATGAAGTGCGGCGGCATACAGGAAGCGGTGCGCATGACGGCCATGGCCCGGGCGCTCGGTCTCAAGCTCATGATCGGCTGTATGATCGAGAGTTCCTTGGGCATATCGGCGGCCGCGGCCATCACTCCCTTGTTCGACTATGCCGACCTCGACGGTAACCTTCTCATCACCAACGACCCGTTCCATGGCGTTCGCACCATCGCGGACCGGATCGTCCTCAACGCAATGCCGGGCCTGGGCGTCGAGGGAGATATCTGGAAGTAGGGGAGAGCGGAATCCGTTTCTACGCCGTCAAGAGCGGCCGGATTGGATTGTCAGCTTTCGGCCTACGGTCAATTCGTCGCTCGGAAGGCCGTTGTCGGCCCTGATCTTCTCCACGGACGTATTGAACGTCTTTGACAGACTGAAGAGCGTGTCGCCGGCTTTGACGACGTAGGTGATGCTCTCTCGGGCCGCGCGCGCCGCCTGGGAATGGCCCGGGGCTTGGTTTGCGCCCGCCGGCGCCTGAGACGCTTCGGGGCCGGCGCCCCGCACCGGGATCCGCAGAACCTGGCCCGGATAGATGAGGGTCTTGCTGCGCAGGCCGTTGATCCGGACAATGCTGTCAACCGATGTCCGGAATCTCCGGGCGATGTCGCCCAGGGTGTCCCCCTGCCTGACAACGTAACGGTCGGCGATGATGTCGGGCGGGACGAATTCCGGCTGCGCGGTGACACACGTCAGGCACTTCTCCCCGTATCCTTTGGGAACCCGGAGGTCATAGTCATAATTCGGCGTCGAGTCATGGCGGAGCTCGGGGTTGAGGACAGTCAGCAAAATGGGGTCGAGGCCCATGGCCTGGGATAATCCGGCCAGTTTGACCGGCGCGCCGATCCGGACCGTCTCGTACTCGAGGGCCGGGTCGGGGGCGGGCAATTCGAATCCGTATTTGCCGGGCTCCATGATGATGCGCAGGGCGGCGATGAGCCTTGGCACATAGCGAGCCGTTTCATAAGGGAGGTTGTTGAAGAGGTCCCAGAAATTGTCAAGATAATCGATCCGCTGGGCGCGGATGATGTTTTGGACGTAGGCTTCGCCGCAGTTGTACGCCGCCAGGGCCGTCGTCCAGTCGCCGAACATCGTGTGCAGTTCGGTCAGATAACCGATCGCCGCCCGCGTGGACTTGACCGGGTCCATCCGCTCGTCCACGTACTTGTCCTGCTTGAGTCCGTATCGGTAACCCGTCGAACGGATGAACTGCCACATGCCGAGGGCTCTGGCGCGGGAGAAGGCGCGGGGCTTGAACCAGCTCTCGATGATGGGAACCCAGGCCAGCTGCTCCGGCAAGCCCCCTTTCCGGAGCTCCGCGGCGATCATATCGTGGTAAAGGCCGGAGCGCTTATAAGCCTCGAGGAAATACTGCTTTTCCCCGGCTTGGAAACTCTGGATTTCCTTGTCGACCCAGCGGTTTTCGACGAGCGGCAGGGCGTTGTTTAAGGATTCCCGGGAGGCCGGCCTCAGCGCGTAGACCTGCTGGATCTTTTGGGCGATGAGGATCCGGAGGTCGTTCTTTTCTTGTATCAGGGGCGAGTCGGCCGGAAGCTTGGCCTTGAGAATGACGGCGTAGGCCTCGTCGAGCTTCACCAGGGCCTTGTCCGTATCGTCCTTCTCGAGGGCGGTTTGAGCCTCCTGAGCGGCGGCGATGGCCTCTTCGAACAAGGAAGTGGCCTCCCTGTCGGCTTCCCGGGTCTTATCGGGCGGCGGGGGAGAGTCGCCGTTGATGTCCTCCTTGCCGACCACCGGAAGGGGAGCGGGTTTGGCCGCCGCGTCCGTGTCGAGCGGGCTGGGCTTTGCCGAGGAGTGGTTCGCGGCCGCGGGCGCCGTCTTGCGGGGGACAGTTTTGACGGCCTTAGGCGATTGTGAGCAACCTGCTAAAAGGAGCATCCCGGAGAGAGATAAAACTATAACCGGTCCAATTTTATGCGCGTTCATGATCAGTATGTACTTATATAGCATGGGGGCCGGCGTGAGTCAACCGGCCGGGGCCCTGCCGCCGGGGTTTCTCTCCCGTCTCT
This sequence comes from Candidatus Aminicenantota bacterium, assembly GCA_963727095.1. Classification (GTDB taxonomy): domain Bacteria; phylum Acidobacteriota; class Aminicenantia; order Aminicenantales; family Saccharicenantaceae; genus CAVSEQ01. The sequence continues at coordinate 256,953 of CAVSEQ010000003.1, forward strand.
AAAAGGCCTAAGGGCGGCTCTTGTGCCAATTCCAGGCCGTGGCGATGATCTTATCGAGGGCCGAGAGACGCGGGGTCCAGCCGAGGACGGACTCGGCCTTTTCTTTTGAGGCCAGAAGAACGGCCACATCGCCTTTGCGCCGCGGCAAGATCTCGTAGGGGACCTTCCGCCCGGTGACTTCCTCAGACGCCCGGATGACTTCGAGGACGGAATATCCCTTGTTCGTCCCCAGGTTGATGATTCCTCCCGGACCGCCCGCCTCAAGGGACTTAAGCGCCAAAACGTGTGCCGCGGCCAAGTCGGTTACGTGGATGTAATCCCTGACGGCCGTCCCGTCTGGGGTGGGAAAATCGTTCCCGAAGACACCGAGTCGGGCTGTTTTGCCCAGGGCGCGAAGCAGGATATTGGGAACCAGATGCGTTTCCGGCTCATGGCATTCGCCCAGACCGCCCTCCGGATCGGCGCCCGCAGCGTTGAAATAGCGCAGGGAGATGGATTTCAAGCCGTACGCGCGGCTGTAGTCCTGGAGGATCCGCTCGACCATGAACTTTGTTTGCCCATAGGGATTGGCCGGATGGGCCGCGTGCGTTTCCTGAATCGGGACATCCTCCGGGACACCGTATACGGCCGCGCTCGAGGAAAAGATCATCTTGTCCACGCCGGCTTCGAGCATCGCGTCCAACAGGTTGAGGCTCGTGAGGATGTTGTGAATGTAGTATTTTCTCGGGTTGGCATAAGATTCCCCGACCTGGATGAGGGACGCGAAGTGGAGCACGGCGGCGATCTTTTCCGCCCGGAATACGCGGCGGACAGCTTCTTTGTCCATGAGGTCGGCCTCGACACACCGGCGATCGCCGACGAGCTCGCGCTTGCCGCTGCTGAGGTTGTCAAACACGAGAACATCGTACCCGGACCGGGCCAGCTCTTTGACGGTATGGGACCCTATATAGCCGGCGCCTCCTGTGACGAGGATGGTCATGATGTCCCGGTCCTTTCGACAAGCTCGCGGGCTTTTTCGAGCCCCCGGGCCTTGGTTTCGAACCGGTTATCGAGCTGCAGCTTGTAGAGCTTCTTGAGGATCTTTCCCATTCCCGGTCCGGGCGGGACGCCGAGCCGGATAAGATCCCTGCCCATGATGAGAGGCTTGATCGTTTCTTTGTCGACCCGCAGTTCCTCGAACTTTCTGAAAAGCCATCGGGCCTCCCGGTCGAGGGTTTTGAGCAGCCGGGTTTTCCGCCCGCCCCTGTCGGCTGCGTCGAGGTAAACAAGCAAGTCGATCTCGCCGTAGACTTCGGCCGCCAGCTTATTGAAGGCCCTCCTGGTGACGGTCGCGCGGTTGAGCCACAACTCGGCGGCGCGGTGATGCGTTCTGATCAGCACCGGGACTATTTTCCCGAGATCATACCCGTTCCAGGCGAAAATTTTAAGCCGCCCCAGCAAGCGCCGCGCCAGCCGTTCACTGGCGAGGTCGTGCCCCGGCGACGTGATGACCATGCGCCCATGCTTATGCTCCCAGCGAGTGGTCTTGGCTTTTCCAAGGTCGTGCGTGAGCCCGGCGAGGAGCAGGGCCAGCTTCCGGGCCTGGTCCAGGCCCACGATCCCGGCCAAGGCGGCGGCCTGGTCGACGGTGAGCTTGGAGTGCTGCCAAACCGTGTTGTGCCCGAAGGCGTCCTTCTCGGGATGGAAGATCGAATCCTGAATGACGAGCGACAGGGCCTGGAGCTCGGGAAAGAGCTGGGCCAGAGCGCCGAGTCTGAAGAGCTCTTCGAGCCCGACCGAGGGACGCTCGGAATTGAGAAGGATCTTGAAAAGTTCCTCGTTGACCCTTTCCACGCTGAGACCCTGGAGATCCACTCCCCACGCGATATCGTAAATGGCGGGGTCAACGCTGAAATTGAGGACCGAGGCGAAACGGGCGGCGCGCAACACACGAAGAGGGTCCTCCGGAAAGGACGCCGGGCTGGTGAGCCGTATCCGCTTCGCCAACGTGTCTCGCCGGCCATCGAAGGGATCGATGAGTGTCCCGTCCCTGAGGCGGAGGGCCATGCTGTTCGTTCGGAAGTCCCGCCGCTCGAGGTCTTTTTCAATGGGGAGCATGGGATCGGCGTTGATGACGAAATCCCTGTGGCCGCGAAGACCGCCTTTCCGGGGCACGTCCCTGCGCGGCAAGGCTATGTCATATGTCGTGCCGCCGGTCGTAAATTTGACTACGCCGAAGCTCTTCCCCACAAGGTCCGCGCGGCCATGGACCTCGAGCTTCCGAATGATCTCTTCGATCGGATGGCGGGCCACGAGGATATCCACGTCGGGCGAAGGGGCCCGGCGGAGGAGGTCGCGGACGTACCCGCCGACGGCATAGACGTCACGGCCGAACAGACGGACGAACAGCCTCCGATCCGGAAAATCAAACGTCAAGAAACTCATTTTCGGTTCCTCATTCTATCAGTTTTGGCGGCCGGGAGGAAAGGGCGGCATCCCGAATCCAGGGCGCCCCGCGCGCCGGCTGCGGTTAAAACCGGGCCAGAACCTCTTTGAGCGCATCCTTATGAACGACGAACATCAGGCATTTGAGCCTGATATAATCGTCGCGGTGGAAGAAATACCCTTTGACCTTTCCCCAATAAGCATTTTCCCAGGAGTCCTTGATCAGGAACCACGTGTCCCTGCCGCCCTCTTTATAGCCGACGCAATGGACGGCGTGGTCGTCGGTCGTGCTCCCCGAGTTGAAGCGGAGTTCGCGGCTCGATTGGTCGATGAAATTCCTCGGGACATCGAAGGTCGGGATGACGGCGACATTGTTCTCTCCGCTGTAGCCGGGCTCTGTAAAGTCGACCGCCAGGGCGGCCGTAAAACCCCGCCGCAAGGCCCTCAGAAGGGCCAGGTCGAAATCGTAGAGCGGGAGGTTATGGTAGTCCCGGCTGTGCCACCAATTGTCCGGGACCTTGTATTCGGTCATTGTATAAAACGGCGCGTACTTGAAGCTGACGAACGCCACGTAGTCGGCGGGAACAAGTCCGAGCCCCTTATCGAGGTAGTCCAGTGGAGTCATGGCCCGACCGTCGACTGTGATCCTTTCCGGCGGACGGCCGAGATGTTTGTCGAGGATCGCCCGGATGCCGGCCAAGGCCCGGGTCTCGTCCCAGTCCCGGGCGGCCTTCCGGCCCTCGAGGTAGTCCTTGAACTCTCCGAACAACCGGCTGTGGTCGTGAGCCGTCCGGCCCGGGAGGAGGCCCGTATAATCGGATTCCCGGACGATGCCGTACTGCCGGATGCGCTGAAGGGCTGAGTTGGGTTCCGAACCCTGGGCCAGCGCCGATTCGCCCTTTTCTCGGATGTACCGCCGGGCTTTTTCGACATATTCCCAATAAACCGTAAACATCTCGGAGAGCTTGACCTCGGCTTTCCCGAGCCGCCTCAACTCGGATTCCAGCAGCGACGTCGTGGCGAAAGACCAACACGTCCCGGTGTTGCCCTGCTCGACGGGCGGAAAATGGAAGAAGCGGGTGAACTCGGCCGGGCTCGAGGGCCGCTCGAGCTTCGAAAAGTCCATAGTGAGGACGGTTTCCTCGCGGCCGTCGACTGTCCGCTTTTTGTAGACGGCTTCGTCATGCCCGGCCTGCTCGGCGACCAGCTCGCTCTTCGACACCTTCTTTTCTTTGCAGGCCGAGACGGCGACGAGACAGACGGAGATCATGGAAACGGCCAAGACTGCGGCAATCCGCTTCTTCATACCCTTTCTCCTTTCCGGCCTCCTGCGGCCGAACCAACGAGGGGATTATAAGAGACACGCGGTCGAAGTTCAACGCCGGCTTGTCCCGGCCGGATGTTTTGTGTATTCTATATCAACGACCTAGTAGGTTTGGGTATGAGTTTTAAACGATCTCGTATCAGGGTACGGCTTGTCGTGCTGCTGGCGGCCTCTGCGGTCCTGTCGGCCTCCGCCCTCCCGAGCTTCGGAGCGGGCAAGGACGATCTCACGGTAGTCCTCAAAGATAAGGTCATCCGGGATCTGAGCTCCGCCGGCCTGACCCTGGTTTTTCGGATCTCGGTCAGCAACAACACCTCGTCGGACCGGGAACTCGTGCGGACCCGCTACAGATTTACGGTGAATCAGAAGGAATTTCTCAACTTGGATGTCGGTCTGAATGGGCCCTTCGCCGTGCCGGCCGGCCGGGAGACATTGATCGCCCTGCCTGTCAAAATCACCTACTCCCTCCTGTTCGCCTCCGCAGGGCCGATTGAGAACAAGGCCCTGTGCGACCTCGTCGGGGACTTCGTTTTCCAGGACGCCCGCAAACGGCAGGACAAGGTGCCGTTCGCATTCCCCGGCGAGTTTCCGATTTTCAAGGACCCGGAGCTCGAGTTCCTTCCCCTCAAAATCAACGACCTTACCGTCGGCGGGGCGGACCTCGTCTTCCGGATGCGTCTCCGGAATCCGAATAACTACGAGCTTCTCATCGAACGAATCAGCTACCATCTCTTTTTTGGGGCCACGGAAGTCTTAAGCGGGGACATCCCTGGAGACAAAAGCGTTCCCGCCGCCGGCGACAGGACGTTCGAACTTCCCTTCCTCTTGGACTTCTTCGAAGCCGGGACCGGGTTGCGCGAGGAATTCAAGAAGCCGGCTTTGCCGTGCCGCCTGACCGGGGACGTCGTCATTTCGTCCGTGTGGGGCCCGCTCGAGATTCGCCTCGACAAGAGTCAAGATCTGGGAAGCGGCAAGACCTTCTAAGCCGTCGGAGGAGCCGCCTCCCGGTTACGCGGCAATCCGCGACTCAAACGTATCCACAGGGCCTTGTCAACAACACCCTGATAAGGGTGCCTCCGGCGGGAAGGTCAGCCCGCCGCCATAGCCGCATCAAGAAACAATTGTCCCGAAACTTCGCTCGAGCCGGGCTCCGGCCATCAGCCGAAAGAACGTGGGAAACAAAAAGGGCCGGCCCCTTGCCGGAGCCGGCCCGATGCCGAGTTCGCTGCGTAAAGCGCCGAGCGCCTAGAACCAATAATTGAAGCCGACGCTGAGGCCCAGCCCGCCGAGTTCAAACGGCGCGAAACCTTGAAATGCCTTCTCGAAAGTCGCCTTGGCCCAATGATAGCGGGCTTCCGCCTCTATCGTGACCCTGAAACCGACCGGGACCCTGATCCCTGCGAACGCATGGCCGCCGATGCTCGTGCCCGATTCCCGCGCGTCACTCACAGTGACAGGGAAGCCCGTGGCGTCGACGGGGGTTGCATCGATGGTCAAGTTTGTTGCAGGATTGCTGAAATCGATCGTTTCGCCCTGGACGGCCACTCTCCAAAAATAGAGGCCCACGCCACCGCCGATAAACGGTATGACCCGGGACTTCCTGCCGAACGGCGTCAGCCTCACGTCGAGCTGGAGCGGTGTGATGGAAACCCTGAAAAGGTGCCGCACGCCGAATCCGCCTGTAACGATATTGTCGATCGTCGAAAAAGCGTAATCCCCCTGATCGACGGTGAGACCTTCATAATTGAGATAGTCGCCCGGCATGTCCCGGCTGTACGTGTCGATGGACAACGCCAGGCTGATCTGTTTGGTTACGAAGAATTCGTAGCCGCCACCGTAAATGGTGTAATTGAAATTCTCTCTTTTAAAGGTCATCTGGTCGAATTCGATCTTCCATAGGCTGTCGGGATTCGTGGAGGTCTGCGGCAGGTAATAGCCTATCCGCAGGGTAAATGTGTCGGCGTGCACGAAAGTGGGAACAATCAGGATAAGGGCGAAGGCAAGTACGGTCAATTTTTTCATACGTATTCTCCTTTTGCCTCAATTATAGCAAAAACCGTGCCACGGTGCTGCGGGCGGCTCCCCGAGGAAGCCTGCCTGCCGCCTGTGCCAAAAAAAGGTCATATGTCCTCCAGACTTGCACTGTTGACCCGTTCGCCGACGGTAAGCCCCGCCTTTCAAGGCGGGGACAAGAAGCGAGGCTCAGGGTTAACCCCGAACAAGCCCCGGCATTTGTGCCGGTGACTCGAGGGGTTGACTTTTGCCCCGGCCCCTTTTACCATTCCCATAAGGAGACACTTCCATTGAAATCGCAGGTCATCGTCCTTGATCCGGCCCGGGAGAACGCCGAACAGATTGCCGAAATCGCGGCTGTCCTCAGAGCGGGCGGCATTATGGCTTACCCGACGGAAACCTATTATGGACTGGGCGCTGCCGCTTTCGCGAGTTCGCCTGTCAAAAGGATATTCCGCATGAAGGGCCGCGATCCGGACAAGCCTCTCTCGCTCGTCGCCTCCGACATGGAGATGGTCCGCGAGATCACGGCGGAGCTTCCGGCGCTCTATTGGATTCTCGCCGAGCGATTCTGGCCCGGCCCGCTGACCCTTGTCCTCAAGGCGTCTCCGGCATTGCCCGTATATCTAGCCGGTCCGGGAGGATCCGTCGCGGTTCGCATCCCGCCGCCGGCTTGGATCCGCAGGCTGGCGAACGAAATAAGCCAGCCTCTCACCGCCACGAGCGCTAATCTATCGGGAGCGAAGGAGATCGCCGATCCGGCTGAGGTGACGGCGCTCTTCAGCGGCGCCGTTGATCTGATCGTTGACGGCGGGAGAACGCCCGGCGGCGCTCCCTCCACGATCGTGGACCTTACAGGGGACAAGCCGCGCGTGCTGCGGGAGGGGATCATCCCGGCCGCCGAAATCGCCGCGGTCTTCAACTCGTAGGCCGGGGAAACCGGAGACGCCCGCCGCTGATTTCCGTGGAGTCGGCCTATTTGACGATCGCCCCGGCAGGCACCTCGCGATCAAAGAAGGGGATGATCGCTTTATCGTCGACTACGGCTGCGAGCAGCATGGCCTGCGACTCGACTCCCCGGATGACTGCCGGCTTCAAGTTGACGATGACGATGAGCCGTTTCCCGGTCAGGTCTTCGGGCGCGTACGTTTCGGCTACGCCGGCCACCATGGTCCGTGTTTCCGAGCCGATATCCACTTCGAGCTTGAGGAGCTTGGTGGCGCCTGGGATCTTCTCGGCCTTGACGATGTGCGCAACCCTCAGGTCCATCCGTTTGAATTCGTCATAGGTGATGATGTCCATCGGTTCCTTTCCCTCCTTTATCGCTCCGGCAGCGGAAGCGGGGGCGGCGGACGTTGCGGGCGTAGTGGCCGTCGTCCCCACCGCGCTCTCGGCCTGTCCCCCCGCCTTGACCCCTTCAGCGATGAAGATTTTCAAGTCCACCCTGGGGAAAAGAGCCTCGGGAGCCCCGGTCTTGCGGCCGGGAGTAAAATCATCGAACCGCAGCGCATTGAAGGGAACGGCTGCGGGCGATTTGTCTTCCCCGAGAAACTTCCAAATCTTTTCCGCCGAACCGGGCATCGTGGGATAGATGAGATAGCTCGCCGCGCGGATGGCCGCCGCGGCCTGGTGCAGGATCCTCGCCAGCCTTGGCCGGCGCGACGGGTCCTTGGCCAGGATCCAAGGTTCGCGGTCGGCAAGGTATTTATTGACACTGCCGATGTACGTCCATATCTCCTCGAGCGCCTTGTTTGTGGCGCAGGAGTCGTAGTGCTCGAAGACTCTGGCCTTGAGCGCCTCGAAATCGGAAGCGAGTTTGAGGTCATCGCCGGACGCATCCTCGAGATCTTCGATCATGCCTCCGAAGTAGTTCTGAATCATTGTCAGGGTCCTGTGGACCAGATTGCCCAGATCGTTGGCCAGGTCCGAGTTGACCCGGTGGATGAATCCTTCATGGGAGAAGTTCCCGTCTTGTCCGATCGGGATCTCCCGAAGAAGGAAGTACCGCAGGGGGTCAGGCCCGAAAGTCTTGAGGATGACCTGGGGATCGAGGACGTTTCCCTTGGATTTGGACATTTTGGTGTCGTCACGGAGCCACCAGCCGTGGCCGAAGACCGTCTTCGGCAGCGGAAAGCCGCCGGCCATGAGAAAAGCCGGCCAGTAAACCGCGTGGAACCTGAGAATGTCCTTGCCGACAAGATGTACGTCGGCCGGCCAGAATCTTTCGAAGAGCTCGATGTTCCAGTCATAGCCGATCCCCGTCAAGTAGTTATGGAGGGCGTCGAACCAGACGTAAATCGTATGAGCCGGATCGCCCGGAACCGGGACGCCCCATTTCACGGTCGTGCGCGTGATGCTCAGGTCCCTGAGACCGCCCCGGACGAAACTCGCCACTTCGTTCATCCGGCTCTGCGGCCTCACGAAGTCCGGGTGGGCGGAATAGTGTTCGAGCAGCCTTTCTTGGAAGCCCGACAGCCTGAAGAAATAGGTCGGTTCGGATACCACTGCGGCCTTTTTACCGCAGTCGGGGCAGGTCTTGCAGCCGTCCTTCTCGAGCGGAACGTCGTCGGCCAGAAAATTCTCATCGGATACACAGTACCAGCCCTTGTATTCGCCCTTGTAGATATCGCCTTTTTCAAGCAGCCTCTGGAAGAGCTTCTGAACGCCCCGCTCATGAACATCCATGGTCGTTCGGATGAAGAAATCATACTGGATGTTCAAGGCCTTCCACAGTTCCATGGTCCGTCCGACGACGGAGTCGGCCAGCGCTTTGGGCGTCAGGCCCTTCTCGGCCGCCGCCTTCTCGATTTTCTGGCCGTGTTCGTCTGTTCCAGTCAGGAAGAAAACGTTTTTTCCGGCCAGCTTCTGAAATCGGGCCAGCGTGTCGGCAATGATCGTGGTGTAAGCGTGCCCGATATGCGGCACGTCGTTGACATAGTAGATCGGCGTCGTTATGTAAAACGTCGGCTTAGAAATCTTTGCCACTGAGTGTTCCTCCTCGAATAAGCATCATGGCTTCGGCCCTCGTCGCCGGCCTCGTCCGGAACGAGCCGCGGACGGCCGAGGTCACCGTGATCGATTTTGGCTTCTTCGCTCCGCGCATGGACATACACATGTGCTCCGCCTCGATCACGACCATGACGCCCAGGGGCTTCAGGTGCCCTTCGAGGAGGTCGGCGATCTGTTTGGTCAGCCGCTCCTGAACCTGAAGCCGCCTGGAGAGCTCCTCAACGACGCGGGCGATTTTGCTCAACCCGACGATCCGCCCGTCTTTCGGGATGTAGGCCACGTGGGCGACCCCCGCGAACGGCAGGAGGTGATGCTCGCACATCGAGTAGAGGGGGATGTTCTTGATCAGCACCATCTCGTCGTGCTTTTCGTCCTCGATGACCCGGAGATTGCGCGTGGCGGCCTCCTCGGTGCCGCCGAGGATCTCGGAGAACATCGCGGCCACGCGTTTCGGTGTCGCGCGGATCCCGGCGCGGTCGGGGTTTTCGCCGACGCCCTCGAGGATGAGCCTGACGCCGCGCTCGATTTTGTTGATGTCCATCTCGCTCCACTCCTCTGCCGCGGCCGTCCCCTTAGCGCTTCCGGAAGTAGGCGCTGACAGCCTGCTGCGCAATTTCCTTGACCGGCCGTCCCGACTTGCGGGACGCCTTCAAGCAATCCTCATACTCGGGAAGGACGTTGACGGCCCGCCCGTCGAGCGAGCCGACCTTGATCCCAATCGTTTGGCCGCCGGTCCTAACCGTCTCGAAGTTCCGTTCGAGGACTCGCCGCTCGACGGGGTAGTAGCGGACGCCGATGGAGGTCGTTTCCAGGAAGACAGCCTCGATGAGTGAATCTATTTTATCAAGGGCGGCAATAAGGGTCAATTTTGTCCCCAGCCTGTTTTTCTTCATTACGATAGGGGAGAGCGTCGCATCGAGCGCGCCAAGTTCAAGGGCCGTCTCGAGAAAATGGGCCAGGAGCTGTGGTGAGGCGTCATCCATTGTCGCCTCGACGACGAAGACCCGTTTGGCCGGCTGCACGTTCCGGGTGTTGCCGTAGAAGACCCGGAGGATGTTTGCGAGGTGCGGGAAATCTTTGTGCCCGGCGCCGCGGCCGATCTTGTCATAGATAAGCTCGGGCAATTTCGTGAATGACTTGACGAGCGTCGAAACAATGGCCGCTCCGGTCGGGGTTACGAGCTCGGAGTCGACCCAAGCGGAGTAAACCGGTATTCCCTTGAGGAGCTCGGCAACGGCCGGAGGCGGGACGGCCAGGAGGCCGTGCGAGGTCTTGACCCAGCCGGAGCCGACGTTAAGCGGCGAGGCGTAGAACTCGCCGATGCCAAGCGTGTCCGCCAGCCAGGCGCAACCGACGATATCCACCAGCGCGTCATCGGCGCTGGCTTCATGCAGATGGGCGTCCCGCAAACGCCGGCCGTGGACTTTCGCTTCGGCCTCGAAGAGACGCCGGAAAATGGCGACGGCCGCGTCCTTGACGCCCGAAGGGAATCGGCTCTTAAGGATGATCTTCTCGACATCGGCGAACGTCCGTTCGACCTGTCTTTCGGGTTTTATGCGGACATCCACCTTGAGGGCGGCGAGGCCGGCGCGCCGGACGCGCCCGACGCTGATTTCGACGGGGAGCCGCAGGCCGGCGAGCTTCTCCTTGAACAAGGCCGTTTCAATACCCAGGTCAAGAAGGGCGCCGAGGATCATGTCACCGCTCAGGCCTGAGGCGCCGTCGAAGTACAGATATTTCATGGCGGGCGTCCTTCCTTAGTCAGTTATCCCTCGTCCGCCCGGGCCTGCGGCCGGCCGTGCAGCCCTGAGCCGCTGGTCCAGGAGGCGCAGGACCTCGCCGGACTTGCCCGGCAAAAATACGTCGGCCCGGGCCGTAAGCGGTGTGGGCTCGAGGTTGATTTCGATGATCCTGGCCCCTGCGGCGGCCGCGGTGAGAGGGAGTGAGGCGGCTGGCTGCACGACGGCCGAAGTTCCGATGACCAACATCGCTTGACTGGACCCGCTTACGGCGAAGGCCCGCTCCAGGACTCCAGGATAAAGGGACTCTCCGAACCAGACGACGTGAGGGCGTAAGAGAGCGCCGCAGGCCGGGCATACGGGCGGGAGTTGAGGCAGGGGCACATCGCGGACCTCGGTGACGGTGCCTTCCCGCGTGCACCGGAGCTTCCAGATGTTTCCGTGGAGCTCGATTATGTTCCGGGAGCCCGCTTTCTCGTGAAGGCCGTCGACGTTCTGGGTGATGACCCAAAAATCCGCGAAGAGGCTTTCCCACGCCGCCAGGACGCGGTGACCTGGGTTTGGCTCGACCTGAGCGATCCGCCCGCGCCTCCAGTCGTACCATTCCCAGACGAGCGTTGGGTCCCGATCAAAGGCCTCGGGAGTGGCCAGGGACTCGGCTCTGCAGTGTTTCCACAGGCCGTCTTTGCCTCGGAACGTCGGGACCCCGGATTCCGAGGAGACTCCCGCTCCCGTGAGGGCAACCACTCGGTGGATGCCGCCAAGCCAATCCGCCAGTGAGGAGATCTTATCCGTGTCCATCGCTGAATTCGCCCCATAGAATAGCCTTTTCTGTGGTCAGGGTCAAACGGATGGGACCTCAAACGGAGCGGACGTTGACAGCGGATGTGCCGGATGCTAAGTTCTCTGCGTACCGGACACCCAAAATCGTGCGCGGATAGGGGACAACCCGTGATCGACAAGGCTGGGAAAGATTCGAAGAGCAAAGGCGGCATCGACGCTATCGTCGAATTCTACACGGCGGCGGACGAAATCGGGCGGCTCGAAACGGGCCTGGGCCGGCTTGAGTTCATGCGGACCAAGGAAATTGTCATGCGCTACCTGCCGAAGCCGCTGGGTCCCACTGCAAGCTAGACGCCACTGACGGAACACGCCTTATAAGGACCGATGATGTTAATCAAAAGTATACTTGGCCTGGCTAAACGCCTCGCTTTCTGGGGAATTCTACTAGTGGCTCTTCTCTTCATTGTTCTAATGCCGATGCTATTTCCCAAATGTGGGAGAGTTGGTCTTTATCTTCAAGCGATAGGCGTCGGAATCAGCACTCTTATTGTGATATCTGCCATTTGGGGTGAACAGATTAGGGCGCGCTTTTTTGGTCCGAAACTTTTTCTCTCTCTTTTAAAACCAGAGGGCGAAGAAACCTTTATATCGAATGCAGAAAACACACCTGTCAGGTATTATCATTTAAAAGTTGAAAACAAAAGGAAAGGTCTGATCGCAAAAAACGTTCAGGTCGTTTTGTTATCGATAAACTCTCCTTATAAGGGTGGGGAAAATAAAACAACGACTATTGGCGGCAGACTTCCGTTTCCGTGGTCATTCAGGGAAAAGATCAAGGGATTAGAAGATAGAATTTATTATTCAAACATAGGTCCCGATGATATTTGTGATCTCGCCTGTCTGATAAAAGGCGGAGTTTTGACAATACTTGCGGCCGAATGGAATCTTATTAAGGACCAAGTTCGCTTAGCTGCAAATCAGAAGGCTTCCGTGGAAGCAGTTGCAATTGCAGATAACGCCCAATCAAACCGACTCGCCCTTGAGATATCGTGGGACGGGCGATGGCCTGAGAATGATCCGGATGCTTTAAATCATATCGTTATTCAGAAACCCAAACGTGTTAAGGGGCGAAGAGGAAGGGATTAAGACAATCGAATTCCCCTCACCTGCCAAGGGCTGCCGGATCCACCTCGATAGGATTCTCGATATCAACCCTTTTTCTCGAAGCTTGTCCTACGGATAGCAAGTCCAAGGAGTCGGAGAGATCATCTCAACCTGCGGTTTCTTTTTCTTAGGGCACCCTTAGAGGAAATTGGCTTTCAGTTGCCTTCTCTCTGGACCTGCAGGATCAGGATGCAGACTGTGCCTCGCGGCCCGGGCTTTTTGTCGTCGCCACCGTATTGGGGAAATCCGACGATGGCTATTTTGTTGAGTGTGACCTTGACATCCTGGTCAAATAACACCTTGCCGAAGCCACGGTACTTCAAGCTAAGGGTCGCTTCCAGGTCATCGGCTGATACTGGTGAAATCGTGAGCCAATATTCCGCACGTCCTTCAAATGGGCTTGCAGTTGACCGGACGCCCTCCGTCTCGTGATATTCCTTGCGGCCGGCGTTTGTGCCCAGGTCTCTCTCCGGGCAGGAAATCGAATAACGCTCGGCAAGCGTCCAGCGGACTCCCGAGGGAAGATAGGAGGACAGGGGTTGGACTTTCTTGTCGGAAAGAATTCCCTTGATCTCTTCCTCCCCGGCCTCAGGCTCAAGGTCAGTCTGCAAAACTACAGGATGACCCGGGAACCCGGCGCTAACATCGCCGCCCTTCGTGGTGCCGACAATGCTGCCGTTCTCATCCGGTCCGGCTGACGTAACAGTCTGGATCGGTAGGATCTGGAACACACGGACATCGATTTTATAGACACGGCTCTGGGGCTCAAAGCCCATCATTAGGCTGCATAGGATTGCCAGGACCGCAAAAACGGAGTGCCTTGTTTTCATTAGACGCCCCCTTGGAATGTGCAGTCTCTATATAATACAAGCCTGGCGTAAATCTATTCCCCGTCAGTTCGGATAAACTGGGCGCTGATTTCACCCTGATGTCAAGCTGAATTGACCTTCCCCCGCTCGATAGTAGCTATTCTAAAGCGAGATTGTCAAGCCGTCGACCTCCCCCCTGTGTAATCACGGTGTCAAGATTTGAGACGTGATGGCGGGCAAAAGCGGGTTTGACGCGGTCACATGAGGTCATGGGCCAAGGGCTGCCTTCCTGCCTGATTTTTCTCTGTCGCCTCGAGAAGGTGGACGATCACGCGGCTCGCCTTTGATGTGTGTGGCCCGCAAGCCGACCTAACTTCGAACAATCAGAGGAACGTGGGCGCTGCCCAGAGAGCCAACGGCGCAAGCTCCCTTTCGAGCTTCGCGAAGTCGCGGAGCGGCTTGGGTTCGAAATGCCCGCCTTGGCCTTGACTTGGCCGTGCTTTCCCCCTGTTTCCTCCTTGACTTCACGTCGCCGAAAAGGGTATATGATGGCGAGGAGGAACCATGGCCCGGACGAAAAACTCTCGTGCAGATTCGGCATCCATCGGCATCCTCGGCGGGACCGGACTCTATGAAATCGAGGGCATCGAGGGCGTTCGAGAGATCCGGCTTCGGACGCCTTTCGGCGCTCCGTCGGACGCTTACGTCATCGGGACCCTTGAAGGCAGGCGCGTCGCCTTCCTGAGCCGCCACGGCCGCGGCCACAGGCTCCTCCCCGCCGAGGTCAATTACAGGGCCAATATCTTCGGGTTCAAAATGCTGGGCGTCGACCGAATCATCTCCGTGAACTCGGTCGGGTCCCTGCGGGAGGAGATCAGGCCGAGAGATATCGTCCTCGCGGACCAGTTCTACGACCGGACGCGGCGGGCAAACACCTTCTTCGGCGCCGGGCTCGTGGCCCACATCAGCTTCGCCCAGCCCGTCTGCCGGCATTTATCACGCGTCCTCCACGAAAGCGCGGCCGGCCTGGGCCTGCGGTCCCATCTCGGCGGAACCTACATCTGCATCGAAGGTCCCGCCTTTTCGACCAAGGCCGAGTCGCGCATCTATCGCGGCTGGGCCTGCGACGTTATCGGCATGACGGCGGCCACAGAGGCCAAGCTCAGCCGTGAGGCGGAAATCTGCTACGCCACGATGAACGTCGTAACGGACTATGACGTTTGGCGGTCCGAAAAGGAAACGGTTTCCGTCGAACTCATCCTGGAAAATCTGAGGCAGAACGTCGACAATGCCAAGGCGGTCATCAAGCGGTCGTTGGCCGGCCTCGGCCGCGAAACAGGCGAAGGCTGCGATTGCCGCCGTGCCCTTGCAAAAACGCTCGTAACGCGTCCGGACCTCATCCCGGCCGAAACCCGGAAGAGGCTCGATCTCCTCGTCGGAAAGTACCTTAAGTCCTGACCGGAGCCGTGAACCATGAGCCTCGTCATCGTCGGATCCGTCGCTTTTGACACCATCGAAACGCCGCGGGAGCGCCGCGAAAGGATCGTGGGCGGCTCGGGCACGTATTGCTCGCTCGCCGCGAGCTACTTCACCCGGCCGCGCGTCGTCGGTGTCGTCGGGCGGGACTTTCCGAAAGAGACTCTTACGCTGCTCAGGTCCCGGCATGTGGACCTTAGAGGGTTGGCCGTCAGGCCGGGCAAAACATTCCATTGGGAAGGCCGATACGAAGCCGACCCCAACCTTCGGACGACGGTCAGGACCGACCTCAACGTGTTCAAGAATTTCAGGCCCGAGGTCCCGACCGCCTACGCCAGGGCCGATATCGTCTATCTGGCCAATATCGACCCCGACGGGCACGATTTCATCCTGAGGCAGTTTCGCCGCCCTCGCCTCGTTGCCATGGACACGATCCGTTTCTGGATCGAGACCAAACGCGATGCCGTTCTTCGTGAGCTCGGCCGGGTCGGCGTGCTCTTCGCCAACGACGAGGAGGCCAAGCTGCTCGCCGGGGAGGTCAACTTGATCAAGGCCGGAAGGACGCTCCTCGGATTCGGCCCGTCGCTCATTGTCCTGAAGAAAGGCGAACACGGCGCCCTTGTTTTCGGCAAGGACTTCATCTTCGGGGTGCTGGCGCATCCTGAGGCGGAGGTCGTCGACCCGACCGGCGCCGGAGACAGTTTTGCGGGCGGGTTCCTGGGTTATCTGGACAGGGCGGGACAATTCGGCCCGCGTGATATCCGGAAGGCCGCCGTCTACGGCAGCGTCCTGGCGTCATTCGCTATTGAGGACTTTGGAATCGAGCGCTTCCGTTCGCTGGTGTGGAAGGACATCGAGGCTCGTTTCCGTGATTTCCGGCGGCTCGTTTCGTTTTGACCATAGGTCCGCCCGGCCTGCGCCAAGGGGCCGGACGAAAGGGGAGGAAGATTATGGCAGACGTGAGGATTCCGGTCGAACCATTCAAGATCAAGGTCGTCGAACCCATCCGCACAATCTCCCGCCGCGAGAGGGACGCCATCCTGCGCCAGGCGGGGTTCAACGTCTTCGGCATACCGGCCGAAAAAGTTTATATCGACCTGCTGACCGACTCGGGAACGTCCGCCATGAGCGACGGCCAGTGGGCGGGTTTGATGACGGGGGATGAGTCCTACGCGGGCGCCCGGAATTTCTTCAACCTCGAAAAGACGGTGCAAACGATCTTCGGCTTCACCCACGTCATCCCCACGCACCAGGGGCGTGCGGCGGAGCGCATCCTGTTCGGCTCGATGGTCAAGAAGGGCGACTATGTCCCGAGCAACATCCACTTCGATACGACGCGGGCCAATGTCGAGATTCTTGAGGCCCAGGCCGTGGATCTCGTCCGGCGGGAGGCTTACGATCCCGATTCCGACCTGCCGTTCAAGGGCGATACGGATGTCGCCAAGCTCAAGGCCTTCATCGAAAGCAAGGGCGTCAAGAGAATCCCGCTCGTTATGACAACCGTGACCAACAACAGCGGCGGCGGCCAGCCCGTCTCCTTGAAGAACATCAAGGAGGTCAGTCAGGTCTGCGCGCATTATGAGATTCCGTTTTTCCTGGACGCCTGCCGTTTCGCCGAGAACGCCTATTTCATTAAGACCAGGGAAAAGGGATACGATAAGAAGAGCATCCTGGAAGTCGCCCAGGAGATGTTCTCCTACGCCGACGGGGCGACCATGAGCGGCAAGAAGGATGCTCTCGTGAACATCGGCGGCTTTGTCACGTTCGACGACGACGGCCTGGCCGAGAAGGTTAAGAACCTGCTCATCATCAGCGAGGGTTTCCCGACCTACGGTGGGCTGGCCGGACGAGACCTGGAAACCATGTCACGGGGCCTGATGGAGGGGTTGGAAGAGGACTACCTTGAGCACAGAATCGCCCAAGTGGCCTACCTCGGCCAGCTTCTGGCGAACGCGGGAGTCCCAGTGTTCAAGCCTTTCGGCGGGCATGCCGTTTACATCCTGGCCGACCGCTTCCTGCCGCATGTTCCTCGCGCGCAATATCCCGCCTGGGCGCTGACCGTGTCTCTCTACCGTGAGTTCGGGATCCGCGCGGTTGAGATCGGCGGCGTCATGTTCGGCCGCAAGGCCGGGAAGGGCAAGAAGGAAATTTATCCCGAGCTCGAAATGGTGAGGCTGGCCGTGCCGCGACGCGTTTATACGGTTTCGCATATCAACTACGTCGCCGATGCCCTCATCGACCTCTACAAGTACCGGGACAAGGTTCGGGGTTTGCGGATCGTCCGGGAGTCGCCGTTCCTCCGGCATTTTACGGCACGGCTGGAAGAAATTTAAGGCATTCCTCTGGAAAGCGCCCGTTGCGCTAATAGCTCCGGAGCTTGGGATATTCCCTGCGCTCCAGTTATCATAGCTCGGAGTGTCGCTTCCCTGCGCGCCTCGACGAGCGCGGATCCTTTACCGGGGCCTAGTCAGAACTTGGCGCTGTCGCCCGGTTCGACTCTGAGGTCGAGGCTGCCGATGCCGGCATCGATCTTGATGTCGATCGTCACATCGCTCTTGCCGTAGGCATCGTTCGTGTACTCGTGTCCCGACTTCAATAGGCCGTGGACGTTGACCGACCCAATGCCGCCGTTGACACGGACCCGGACGCCGACCCCGCTTGGAAGGAGCAACGTGCCGCTCCCGACTCCGCCGTTCACTTTGACGCTGAACCCCTTGGCATGGTGACCGCTGAGGTCCAGCCTCATCTCGCCGACGCCCATGTCGATATCAACCCCGGTGAGATCGAGGCCGCGAAGGTCGAGCCTGCCTTCGCCAGCGCCCAGTTTCACTGTGAGATCGACGGGAATGGACTTATTCAGCTGCAGGTCCCACTCATTGCGAACGTGGCCGAGATAGATCCCGTGGTGGCGGCGCGGCCCCACGTTCAGAATTCCGGTCGTCCCGGAAACATGATAATCGATCTCGGGTTTCAGGCGCTCGCGGTTGTAGCGGAACGTGCCCTCCATGAGCGCGTCTTGGGCGGCCCCCGCGACCCGCAGCTGGCCCGCGCCCATGCGCAGGTTGACTTCGGCCCGTTTGGCGCCATCCGGCGCAATCGTTTGGTTATCCGTCTGCGGACCGATGGATTCCTCGCAGGCTGCCAATGTCCCGAGGAGAACCAGGATCAAAGCGGCGTACCCGGCTTTGGGAATGTTCATTGTTGTCCCTCCCATATGACTATATACGAAATCCCGGTCCCGAAAGTTCAATGACCCGTTCGCCGAGGCTAACCCCGCCTTTCAAGGCGGGGACAAGAAGCGAGGCTCAGGGTTAACCCTAAACAAGCCCCGGCATTCATGCCGGGGACTCGAGGGGTTGACTCACGGAGGTTTGGTTTATCGGCCGCAGGCGGCCGCCGGACGAGCGGCGGCCTAGCAGTGTTTGCCTCCGTTCCCATTGCCATCGAAGGCGCTGATGTCCAGGAAACCGTGTCCCGACAGATTGAACAGGATGGTCGTTTCCCGGCCGGCGGCTTTGGCTTTCAGGGCTTCCTCTATGGTGGCCGCAATGGCGTGAGAAGACTCGGGGGCAGGCAGAATGCCTTCCGTCTTCATGAAGACGACAGCCGCATCGAAGACGGCCTTTTGATCCACGGCCCGCGGTTCCACGATGCCGAGCTTGGCGAGATGGCTCACGAGCGGCGCCATGCCGTGGTAGCGGAGTCCACCGGCGTGGAGCGGCGGCGGCACGAATTCCCTGCCCAGCGTATACATATGAAGCAGGGGAGCCAGGCCGACGCTGTCGCCGCTGTCGTAGCGGAGGTCGCCCTTGGTCAGCGTGGGGCAGGCATCGGGCTCGACGGCGAGAAAACGGGTCTGCCGGCCTTCAGTGAGGTTCCGGCGGACAAACGGGAAGGCAATCCCGCCGAAGTTTGAGCCGCCGCCGACGCAGGCGATCACGATGTCCGGCACCGCCCCGAGCTCGGCCATTTGCTTTTCCGCTTCGAGTCCGATGACCGTCTGATGCATGAGAACGCTGTCGAGGACGGAGCCCAGCGAATACTTGACCCCCGGGCTTTTCACGGCCGCTTCAACGGCTTCTGAGATAGCGATGCCGAGGCTTCCCGGGTGGTTGGGATCTTTTGCGTAGAACGAGCGTCCCGCCTCGGTGGAGTCACTCGGGCTCTCATGGACCGTGCCGCCGAACATCTCCATGATGATGCGTCGTCCGGGCTTCTGACGGAAGCTCGAGCGGACCATAAAGATGCGTGTTTCGATCCCGAAACGCGAGCAGGCGTAGGCCAGAGCCGAGCCCCACTGACCGGCCCCTGTTTCCGTGGTCAGAGTTCTGACCCCTTCCTGGGCCGCGAGGTAGGCTTGCATGATCGCCGTATTCGTTTTGTGGCTGCCGACCGGCCCGACGCCTTCGTACTTATAAAAGATGTGGGCCGGCGTATTAAGAGCCTTCCGGAGAGCCCCGGCGTAGATGAGCGGGGTGGGCCGAAATACCGAGTAGGCTTCGAGGACCTCCTGCGGAATCGGGACCTCGCGCTCGGACGCCATTTCGTGGCGGATGAAGCCCTTGGAGAAAAGCACTTCCAGGTCTTCCGGTTTTAAGGGTTCGTGCGTGGCCGGGTGAAGCGGCGGCAGCGGCTGTTCCGGCAAATCGGCTTTGATATTGTAATAAGATTTCGGCAGATATTCGGGGTTTCGCGATGCATATCGCATGATGGTTTCTCCTCTTTGTTTCCTTTTCCACCGTCCGGACACGGTGCTCGTGCCCGTGGTCTTTTGCCTCGTTCACAATCTGGAGCGTCGCGTGAGTTTATAGGCGTCTCGACGGACGACTCCTGATCAGGGGAATATAGACGGGGGGCGGACTTATAGGGCGGGCGAGGCCGCCCACCAGATCCAAAATAAAAAGGAGGTCGTGTGCGGGGTAAAAGGACCCTCGTCGATGAGCACACGTTCAAACATGAGAGGGCATTATAGCAGACGCCGGATGGCTGTCAAGACTTCCGCAAAGACTTCCATCGCTTCAATAAAGCAAAGGGCGGCCCCTCCGAATGACCGATTCCGCCGACCCGTCATTCCCGCCAGCCGAGTGCGAGTCTTCCAAGACCGGGCCCGCCCCGCCGAAGGGAGCCGGGATTGAGATTCCCCTGCCGTTTTTGACTTTCTACCGGCGCATCGGCTATAAAAGGACATCCCGGCCATGAATGATGTCAAGGAGGGCAGCGTGAAACCCCCAAAGCTCATCGGACTGATTGGTATCCTCCTCGTCGGATTCGTCCTCTCTGCGGCAACCGCTTTCGGAAGCGATGCCCCGGCCCTGCGGCCTCCGGCCGTGCCCCTGGTGACCCATGACCCATACTTCAGCATTTGGGCCGTGTCGGACAAGTTGACGGACGATTGGCCGCGGCATTGGACGGGAAAGCCTCATGCCATGGCGGCCTTGGTCCGCGTCGACGGCAAGCCTTTCCGCATCATGGGCCGCGAACCGTGGGATACCCCGGCCCTGACCCAAAAATCGCTCCGCGTCTTCCCGACGCGCACGATCTATGTGTTCGAGGACGCCGGCATTGTCCTGGAGCTGACCTTTACCAGCCCCCTTCTTATCAAAGACCTCGATGTCTTGTCCCGACCGGTAACCTATGTCACTGTGGACATCCATAGCAGTGACGGCCGGGAGCATGACGTCGCGTTCTATTTCGATGCGTCGGGCGAAATCGCCGTAAATACGCCCGACCAAAAGGTGACGTGGTCGCGGCTCAAGTCTCCCGGCCTCGAAGTTTTATCCTTTGGCTCCCAGGAGCAGCCTGTACTCGATAAAAAAGGGGACGACCTGCGCATCGACTGGGGTTATTTTTATCTCGCGCTTCCTTCAGGCCCCGGCGTCGACACCTGCCTCGCCGCGGCGGACTCCTGCCGGAATGCTTTCGCCAAGGACGGGAAGCTTCCCGTCCACGACGATATGTCGATGCCCAGGTCTGTGGATGATCTCTACCCCGTGGCCGCGGCTGCGGTTGATTTCGGCCGCGCCGGAGCGGCCCCGGTTTCGCGCACTCTTATGCTTGCCTATGACGACCGTTTTTCCATCGAGTACTTCTACCGCAAGCTCCGGCCGTACTGGCGGAGGAACGGCTGGGAGGCGGCGGACCTTCTGGCCGCTGCGGCTTCGGAATCCGCTGCTCTCCGGGACAGGTGCCGGGCCTTTGACGAGTCGCTTGTCGCGGACTTGACGAAGGCGGGAGGCCAAAAGTACGCCCAGATCGCCATCCTGGCGTACCGCCAGTCCATCGCCGCCCATAAGCTGGCGGTCGATATCGACGGGACGCCCCTCTTCTTCCCCCGGGAGAACTTCAGCAACGGCTGCATCTCCACAGTGGACGTCATCTACCCGGCGGCTCCCATGTATCTTCTGATGAGCCCGCCTCTCGCTCGGGCCATGCTCGCGCCGGTCCTGGACTATGCCAAAAGCGGCCAATGGCCGTTCCCGTTCGCGCCGCACGACCTCGGCACTTATCCCCAGGCCGACGGCCAGGTCTACGGCGGCGGCAACAAGACGGAGGAAGACCAGATGCCGGTCGAAGAGAGCGGCAATATGTTGATCCTCATGGCCGCGCTTGCTCAGGCCGAAGGCAAGGCTGATTTCGCCGTCCATTACTGGGACCTTTTGGCAAAGTGGGCGGGATATCTCAAAGAAAAAGGGTTTGACCCCGAAAACCAGCTCTGCACGGATGATTTCGCCGGCCACCTGGCTCACAATGCCAACCTCTCGCTCAAGGCCATCCTCGGACTGAAATCCTTCGCCTGGCTCTGCGAAAGGACAGGCCGCAAGGCGGAAGCGGCGGATTATGCCAAGCTGGCATCGGGTTTCGCCAAGGAATGGGTCAGAAAGGCTGATGACGGAGACCATTTCCGGCTGGCCTTCGACCGGCCCGGCACCTGGAGCCAGAAATACAACCTTGTTTGGGACAAGGTGCTCGGCTTCAACCTCTTCCCAGCGGGGGTAGTCCACAAAGAGCTCGACCATTATCTCCGGTCCCAACTGAAATACGGCCTGCCTCTCGACAGTCGAAAGACCTATACCAAGCTCGACTGGGTATTTTGGACGGCGACCCTGGCTGACGATGCGGCGACGTTCGAAAAGCTGACGGACCCGGTTTTTCTGTTCCTCAATGAAACTCCGGACAGGGTGCCGATGACGGATTGGTACTGGACCGACAGCGGCCGCAAGACCGGTTTCCAGGCGCGTCCGGTAGTCGGTGGAGTGCTGATCAAGATGCTGGCCGACCCTGCACTCCGCATGAAATGGCAGGGGACCATCAGGGTAAAGTGACCGTGAGCCGGAATTGCGGCCGCCGCGATGAAGAACACCCTCGAGCTGCGGGCCCGTTGCCGGCCCTTGCGCCCGCGCTGCGAATTTGCTTAAATGAAGGCCCGTGAACGATATCGTTTCGTTCTCAAGGAATTCGGAAACGCCCGGCGCAGAGGAGGTCCCATGAGCGAAGACAAAACGAATCAAAGCCGAAGGGATTTTCTCAAAATCGGCGCCGCGGCCGGGCTGGGGGCCGCGGTCGCTGGACTGAAGCTCGGGGCGGGCCAGAGGCCGAAGGGCGGGAGCGAGGCGAGGTCGCAATTCAAGGTCGCCCCTATCCCGGTGGTCAAGGTCGGCTTCGTCGGGGTCGGCGGCATGGGCTCGGCCCACGTCGTCAATTACCTGAATATCGAAGGCGTCCAGATCAAGGCCGTCTGCGACATCGTGCCGGCGAAGGTCGAGCGCGTGCAGAAATGGGTCGTCGAGGCCGGCCAGCCGAAGCCTTCGGGATACTCACGGAGCGAGACCGATTTCCGGCGTATGTGCGAAACCGAGGATTTGGATCTCGTCATGACGGCCACTCCCTGGGAGTGGCATGTGCCGGTCTGTCTATCGGCCATGAAGAACGGCAAACACGCCGCGACCGAAGTGCCGGCCGCCATGTCCATCGACGACTGTTGGGCGCTCGTCGGGACGGCGGAAAAATACGGCAGGCACTGCCAGATGATGGAGAACTGCTGCTACGACCGGATTGAGCTGATGACCCTGAACCTGGTCCGCAAAGGCGTCCTTGGAGAGATCCTGAACGCCGAGTGCGGCTACCTCCATGATCTGCGGGACGTCAAGTTCTCGAAGGAAGGGGAGGGGCTCTGGCGCCGGGCCTGGTCCCAGAAGCTCAACGGCAACCTCTATCCGACGCACGGTCTTGGTCCCGTGTCCCAATGCCTGAACATCAACCGCGGCGATGCTTTCGATTACATGGTCTCGGTGAGCAGCACGACGCGCGGACTCCATGAGTACGCGGTCGAGAAATTCGGGCCGGATTCGCCTCAGGCGAAAGAACGTTACGTCCTGGGCGACGTCAATACGAGCCTCATCAAGACAAAGCTCGGGAAGACGATCATCCTCATCCACGACACAAACCTGCCCAGGCCGTACAGCCGGGTCAACCTTGTCCAGGGGACCAAAGGACTCGCTCACAAATGGCCCGACCGCATTTATATCGAAGGCAAGGCCGCCAAGCTTCATGAATGGGATGATTTCGAAAAGTTCGCCGTCGAGTTCGAGCATCCGCTCTGGAAGGCCATCGCGGCCAAGGGCGAAGGGCGCGGCCACGGCGGCATGGATTATATCGAGGACTATCGCCTGATCGAATCGCTCCACAAAGGCGAGCCGCTCGACCAGGACGTGTACGACGCAGCGGCCTGGAGTTCCATGGTCGGCGCGAGCTGCCGGAGCGTCGCGGAAAAGGGGAGGCCCGTGGCCATCCCCGACTTCACGCGCGGCAAGTGGAAAACGAACCCGCCGCTCGGGATCATAGAGACTTGATTGCGAGAAGTCAGTTGCTGAAACCGGCATTCTTGGGGCCGTTGGCGTATGATGGAAGCCAAGAAATGGTGCAGTCGGGAGCGTCAATGAATTTCGGAGAATCGGGAGGAAGCCATGGTCATATGCGCCCGCCGGCTCTTTGCGGCCGGCTTCATTCGTTTGGGTGGCCTTCGCCTCTGGTGTTAACGCATGCGCCGCGGATACGCTGAAGGACATCCTGGCGAAAAATATCCAGGCCTCCGGCGGGAAGGATTTTCTCGCCGGCATTCAGAATGTTTCATTCAGGTCGAGCGGCGCGTGGATCACGGCTTCGGCAAACGGCGACCTGAAATCCGTTTCAGGAAAGGACTCTGTCATCACGGAAGTCATTCTTGTCTCGGGCGGGAAGGCGCAGCGAAACCTGCTCGGCGCGGTCACCGACATCGTCAATCCGCAGAAAGCGATCTACCAGACATTGGCCAAGCTCTATGCCGGGCTCTTCTCTGTTCAAAAGTTCGAAGGCGAGCTCAAGCTCGAAGGCGTCAGGGCCTTCGGGCCGGAGAAGCTCTATCAGCTGGCGAGCATTTCGAAGGCAGACGGACTGGATCTCAACTTTTTTCTGAGGACCGACGATTTTCGCCTGAAACGGCTGGTTTTCCATGCGCTCTCCCCTCAGGGGGAGAAGGTCGAGATCAATTACGATTTTGGCCCCTTTGAGGATAACGAGGGGCTCAAGCTGCCTCGCTCCTGGTTCATCTCTCAGGTCGGGGCGCGCGGCACTCTGACCGAGGCCTCGGACATCAAAACGAATGTGCCACTGCCGAAGGATTTCTTTACCAGCCTCGCCATCAACATGGGGGAGACGCAGGCCGGCCCGGGCTTCCTCACCGGAAACATTCTCGATTTTGGCGAGACACCGGGGGGCTTCGTGATTACGTCCAATTGGACAAAGGGCGCCGTCGAGAAGGCCGGATTCAAGACGGGTGACAGGCTCACTCTGAAGTGTGAAAAGTTCAGCAGCGGGTTCGTCACCGACGTGGTCTTCTTTGAGTCGGCCGAAGACGTTCCGCCGCCGAACGAATTGGGACAGCAGGCGCGCATCCTATGCCCCTCTCCTCGTGAAGGGGGGACCTATATCATCCGGATCGTCGGGATGGACATGTCGTCGGTCGCGGCCCGCCTCGCGGTCCTGGACCCCATCGACGTACGAAAGTTCTGAATGGAGGAGGATAGATGTCGATTCTGAACAGACGCAACTTTATCGTTTCACTGGCCTCTGGGGCCGCCGGATTGGGGCTTGTTGGACGGGGCAAGGCGGCGACCTCGGGCCTCGCCTTCAGCCAAAAAGATTCCGCGGCTCCTAAGATAAAGAAATACAATGCCTTCGGCAAGACCGGACTCAAAGTGCCGGACGTCAGCTTTGGGGCCATCTCGCTCTTCGAACCCAATGTCCTGCGCTATGCTTACGAATGCGGGGTCACGTACTTCGATACGGCCGAAAGCTACCTTCGAATGAAGGGAGAAGCGTACGTCGGCCAAGGTTTAAGCGCGGTCAGGGACAAGGTTATCATTACAACCAAGCACGGATACAATTTCCGGCAGAAGATCGAAAAGGCGTCGGTCATCAAGCGCGTGGAAGACAGCCTGAAACGCCTGCAGTCGGACTACATCGATGTGGCCATGGTGCACGGGATCGGCGACCTTGCGCCGCTCCTTGCGAGCGAGGAGGTCCTTGGCGCCTATGCTCAGCTCAAGAAGGACGGCAAGGTGCGGTTCACCGGCTTCTCGACGCACAACGCCAAACTCACGCTGAAGCAGGCTCTGGACTCCGACTTTCCGCAGGTCGTTCTCGTTATGTACAACCATATGGAAGGCAAGGAGATCGAGCCGCTAATCAAGGCCGTCCGTGAGAAAGGAATCGGAACAGTGGCCATGAAGATCTTTGCCGGCGGCATGCAGGGAAACCTCAAGGGCATGGTCGGGAAAGAGGGGAGTTATCCCCAGGCCGCCATCCGCTGGGTTTTGAGCAATCCCGCCGTGGATACCTGCATCCCGACCATGAGCAGCTATTCCCATGTCGAGGAGTACGTCGCCGTCTCAGGCCGTCCTTTGGACCGGGCCGCTCTGGGCCTTCTCTCGCTCTACCGGAAAGAGGCACACAGCTTATACTGCCGGGTGAGCTGCACCGAGTGCCTCTCCGCTTGCCCGAGCAATGTCGCCGTGAACGATGTGCTCCGCTATGCCATGTACTTCGAGCATTACAAAATGGAAAAAGAAGCGATCGGGTACTATGCCGATCTCGAGCCGGAACGCAAACCTCTCGGGTGCGCGGCCTGCGCGGGGCACTGCCAATCCGCCTGCCCGTACGGGCTTAAGGTCAAGTCGCGGCTTCTCCATTCGCACGAAATTCTCTCAGCGTGACAGCGCGAGCGCGCGGGATGCGTCGAGGGGGAACGACGATGAAAAAAAGCGGCCTCGTCATCTTTTGCGGCGGGCTTTTATTGATTCTGGCTGCGCACGCCCGAGCCGGCGAAAAGTTTATGGCCAGGATGATCGTCGGAAGCGGTCCGAATTCTGAGGGTGTCCAGACGATCAGGATTGAAATCGACGGCTATTCAACCCCCGAGGAACTGGCGCAGCTCAGGCAGCGTCTTGATAACGAAGGTTACGAACCGTTCATGTCCCATTTCCGCGGCCTGAAGAAGGGAGTCATGCGGTTCATGGGCAGCCGGGGTTACAACGTGACTCTGCACGTTGCGGAAAGCATCCCGTCGGAGAAGGGACGGAAGATTCTCCTGTTCTCCGAGCGCCAGGCCTGGGATGCGGACACACATCAGATGACTGAGCGCGGTTACCTGTTCATGGTCATCGAGCTCGAGCTGGACGCGAAAGGGAAGGGGGACGGCCGGGTCTACCATGAGGCCAAGATCAGGTTGACGGGCGACGAACTTATGGCGCTTGAGTCGTTCAATTCAGCTCCTAAAATCCTCGTCGGTGTCCATCCCGTAAAATAGCCGCTCCTCAGTTCAGCACAGGCATGTCGTCTCTCACAATGAGGGAAGAGGAGAGCTGTGTTCTGCCTGGACGTCGTGGAAGCCGCGGTTTGGGCGGAGTCGGCGGACTGACCGCCGCAGCGAACTCCTTGACAAAGCCCGTCCTGGGCTTATAATGGAAACTGTGAAAACCAAAGCGGTTTTTATGGTTTCCAAAAAGCAAGCAGAGGAGGCGGTGCGTCAGCGCATCGTTCAGGCCGCCCGGGACCTGTTCTTCCAGCGCGGATTTGTCCGGGTCACCACCGGCGACATCGCCGGCAGGATCGGCATCAGCAAGGCAACCCTCTATAAGGTCTTTCCGAGCAAAGAAGAGATTCTCCGGGCCGTCATCCAAGAGATGCTCAACGACGTCGCCGCCGGGGTCGAGCGCCTCGTCGGCGACCACCGTCGGAGATTTGTCGAAAAAATCGTCACCCTCTTTACGTTTGTCGCGCGGCGCCTGGCGCCGATTGGAACGGCGCTCGTCCGGGATCTGCGCAGGAGCGCCCCGCGCGTCTGGGAAGAGATCGAGGAATTCCGGCGCGACAAAATTCTCAAGAATTTCCGAGTGCTCCTCGAAGCGGGCCGCCGCGGCGGCTATTTCCGCGACGACGACGAGACCGATTTTCTGCTGGAAATCTTTCTGGCTCTCATGCAGCAGTTTCTCAATCCCGAAGCCATCACGAAATCGGGTCGTTCGCCCTCCGCGGCGTTCGCGTCGGTGATCAGAGTTTTCTTCCAGGGCATACTGACGGACAAGGGGCGCCGCGGGTTTTCCGTCGAAGCGTCCGGACTTTTCGATTCGCCCGAGGAGAGTGTGTCATGAACGTGAGAGTTGTTGTTGCCTGTGGACTTGCCGTCGCCCTCGCCGCATGCACGGGAAATGGGACAAAAGGTGAGATCGCAGCGTCCGGCACGATCGAAACGCGCCAAGTCGATGTCGCTCCCAAGGTTTCCGGCCAACTGACGAAGCTCGCCGTTGATGAGGGGGACCGGATCGAGGCCGGCGCCGTCCTCGCCCTTGTCGACCAGGTGAACTTGGAGATCGAGCTTAAGCAGGCCGAGGCCACGGCGGATGCGGCCCGCGCCCAACTCATTTTGCTTCAAGAGGGAGCCCGTCGCGAAGATATCCAGCAAACCGAGGAGCAGCTGAAACAGGCCGACGCCTCGCTCGGACTGGCCGCACAGGACGCGGAACGGATGCGCGCCTTGGAGAAAACAGGCAGCGCGACGCCCAAGCAACGGGAGGATGCGGACGCCCGTTTGGTCGTGGCCAAGTCCCAACGGAGCGCGGCCCAAGAAGCCCTCAATAAGGCCAGGAGACTCTCGCGTCCCCAGGAGATCAAGGCCGCCGAAGCCCGGTTAGCCCAAGCCGAGGCCGCGGCCGATCTCCTCAAGAAAATGATCGCGGACTGCACGGTCATCGCCCCGGTCTCCGGGTTCGTCACCCACCGGGCCGTTGAGGCCGGTGAATTCATCGCTCAGGGCTCGACCATCGTCACCATTTCCCGGCTCGACAGCGTCTATGTCATGATTTATATCACAGAGGTCGAGCTGGGCCGGGTCAGGCTGGGTGATGCTGCGGACGTCCGCGTCGACGCGTTTCCCGGCCGCGTCTTTCCCGGCCGGGTAACCTACATCTCCCAAGAGGCCGAGTTCACGCCTAAGAACATCGAGACCAAGGAGGACCGGGTCAAGCTGGTGTTCGGGGTCAAAGTTGAGATCGACAACAAGGACGGCCTGCTCAAGCCCGGCCTTCCCGCCGACGCCGTCATCCGGGTCATTCCGCCTGCCTCATAGACCGAGCCATGGGAGCGTTTGCCGTGGAGACCCGGGGTCTCCGGAAGGTCTTCGAAACGGTTGAGGCCGTGCGCTCTCTTGACCTCGTCGTCGGTGAAGGGGAGATGTTCGGCCTCGTTGGTCCCGACGGGGCCGGCAAAACCACGCTGATCCGAATCCTCTGCGGCATACTTCGGCCGACAAGCGGCAGCGCTTCTGTCCTCGGTTTCGACCTCGACACCGGACGAGAGGAGATCAAGAAGCGCATCGGCTATCTTTCCCAGAGGTTCAGCCTGTACGGCGACCTGACCGTGGATGAAAACATCGAATTCTTCGCGGAAATCCATTTCGTCCGCGATTTCCGGAAACGACGCGAGGAGCTGCTCGAGTTCACGCGGCTGCGGCCTTTCCGCAATCGGCTGGCCGAGAGGCTTTCGGGCGGCATGAAGCAGAAACTGGCCCTGGCGTGCACTCTCGTCCATACGCCGCAGCTCATCCTTCTCGACGAGCCCACGACCGGCGTCGACCCGGTGTCGCGCCGTGACTTCTGGATGATTCTCTCGAGCCTTCTTCGGACCGGCATCACCATCGTCATGACCACGCCCTACATGGACGAGGCCGAGCGCTGCACGCGGATAGGGCTTCTTAGTGGAGGCCGCCTTCTTGCTGCCGATACCCCCGAAAAGGTCAAGACCCTGATGAAGGGGACAGTCATCGAGATCGTTTGCGCGGAAACGCGCCGGGCGTTTTCCATCATCCGCAAGCTTCCGGGGCATCCGGAAGTACAAATCTTCGGCGACAGGCTGAATATCGTCGTCCAGGATCCCGCGCGGGAGATCGGGCAGATCGAAGCCGAGCTCACGGCCGCCGGCATCCCCATCGTCCAGAAACGCACTCTGCCGCCGTCCCTGGAAAACGTTTTTATTTCCATCACCCAATCCGTCGCCACGGAGGCTGGCCATGCTCAATCCTAAGCAAATTCTGGCTCTGGCAATGATCGCCGCTCTGCCCGCAGCCGCAACGGCCCAAAAGAAAGCTTTATCCGTGGAAGAAGCGGTTTCCCTTGGACTGAATAACAGCCCGGGGCTCCACGCCTCCCGGATGAAGCTCGAGGCCGCCGCGGCGAAGGCCAAAGAACTCGCGGCCGGCCGGCTGCCCTCCGTGAAGTTCGGCGCCGGATACGTTCGGCTCAGCGATGTTCCCCCCTTTCAGGTGAGTCTGCCGCTCCCTGCGCCGTTCCCATCTTCATTCGTGGTTTCGCCCGTTTTTTTCAACAACTACACCACGCGACTTTCCGTAGAGCAGCCGCTCTTCACGGGATTCCGGTTGGAAGCTGGGACGGATTCGGCGCGTTTCATGGAGAAATCGGCCGGCCATGACCTCGAGAAGGATCGCGCGGAGTATATCTTCGCCGTCAAGAGCGCATATTGGGCTCTCGTCAGAGCCAAGCGCCTCGGGGCCGTGATCGAAGAGAACCTGGCCCAGGTCGATGCCCACCTCAAGGACGTTCAGTCCTTTTTCGATCAGGGTCTTCTCACGCGGAATGAAGTTCTCCGTGTCGAGGTTCAGCGATCGAGCGTGGAGATCATGAAAATCGATGCCGCGAACGCGGCCGACATCGCCCTGACCTCGCTCGACACTCTCATCGGCCTGCCCCAGGATACCTCCGTCGAACCGACGTCCGTGCCCGAGAGCGCGGCGGCCGAGGCGATTGCCGAAGAAAAATCGCCTGGAGAACAAGGGGTGCCCGCGTCGATCCTGGCGACAGCTTTAGCCGCCCGGCCCGAGCTCCTGGCTGCCGGGTCCAGGATCAGGGCCGCCGAGGCCGGAGTCAAGGCGGCCAGGGCAGGCTGGTACCCGCAGATCGTCCTCTCGGGAAATTACTACTATAACCGTCCGAACTCGAGGCTGCTGCCCAGCCAGGACAAGTTCTATGGGACCTGGGACATCGGCGTTTCACTTTCGCTCGACGTCTGGAATTGGGGCCGGACGAAGTTTCAGACGGAACAGGCCAAGGCTGAGCTCGCCCAGGTCAAGGACGGGCTGAAGCTGCTTGAGGACCAAGCGGTTCTCGACGTCACCCAGAGCCGTCTTGGCACTCGGCCGGTCCAGGGAAAAACTGAGGATCTCCGATCTCGCCGTGGCTCAGGCCGAAGAAAACCTCCGCATCACCCGGGACCAATTCAAGCAGGGGCTGGCCCTGAATGCGGATGTCCTCGATGCCGATCTGGGTCTCCTTCAAGCCCAGCTGAGCCGGACCCAGGCCGCCATCGATTTGGCCCTCGCAATGGCCCAGTTCGAGAAAGCCCTGGGGCGCTGAAGGTCGCCGTGAGCGACAAAGGGAATTAGCCGTGGCCGAACACTCGATCGAAGTCAAGGCGCTGACGAAGAAATTCGGCGGCTTCACCGCCGTGGACGGCGTGAGCTTTGACGTCGACCGCGGCGCGATCTTCGGTTTCCTCGGGGCCAACGGGGCCGGGAAATCAACCATCATCCGCATGCTTTGCGCGCTGCTGGATCCGACATCGGGCACGGCCTCGGTCGGAGGCTTCGACATCCGGCGGGAGCCGGACCGCGTCAAGCGGGTCATCGGATACATGTCGCAGAAGTTTTCGCTCTACGAGGACCTGACCGTCGAAGAGAACATCCGCTTTTTCGGCGGCGTTTACGGCCTGCCCCGCAAGGCTCTTGAATCGCGCATGGCCTGGGTCATCGACATGGCAGGGCTCGCCGGCCGGCAACGAAGCCTGACCAGGACGCTTTCGGTGGGCTGGAAGCAGCGTTTGGCTCTGGGCTGCGCCGTTCTTCACGAGCCGGAGATCGTTTTCCTCGACGAACCGACCGGCGGCGTCGATCCTTTGTCGCGCCGGCGCTTCTGGGAACTCATCAACGAGCTCTCGGGAAAAGGCGTCACAGTCTTTGTGACCACTCACTACCTGGACGAAGCCGAGTACTGCAACGACATCCGGCTCATCCACGCCGGCCGGATCGTCGCGGCCGGCAGCCCGCAGGAGCTCAAGCAGCAGATCGTCCGGAATCCCATCCTTGAGGTCGGGAGCGACCGTGTCGTCGACGCCATGAGCATTCTGCAGAAAGAACCGTGGGTGCTCGACATCTCCATCTTCGGGACTTCCGTGCATGTCAGTGTCTCTGACGAGGAAGAAGGCCGGCGGCTCATCCGCGACCGGCTTGGCCGTGCGGCCATCCCCGTGACCCGGATCGACAGGATCGTGCCCTCGCTTCAGGACGTTTTCATCCATCAGATCGAGGCGCTGACCCGGAGCGGAGGGAGCGAAGCGGCGGAGACGCCATGAACAGGTCCCCGTTCCGCTGCATTCGGCCGGTCATGAGGAAGGAGTTCCGTCAAATCCGGAGGGATTCCCGATCCCTCATCTTTATGATCTTCATCCCGGGATTTATGCTTATTCTGTTCGGCTTCGCATTAAATTTCGACGTCAAACATATCCCGTTGGCCGTCGTGGACCAGGACCGGAGCCGGGCCAGCCGCGACCTTGTCGCCAAGTTCCGGGCCACGGAGTACTTCGACCTGAAAACCGAATTGCAAAAAACCGAAGGGATCGATTCTCTCATGGGGCGGGAAAGAATCCGCGCCGCCCTGATCATTCCGGTGAAGTTCTCCGATGACCTGCTGGCCGGACGCAGCCCCTCGGTCCAGGTCATCGTCGACGGGTCGAACGCCGTGAGCGGGACAACGGCCGCGGGTTATGCGGCCGCCATCCTGCAGAGCACCTCGCAGAGAATCACGCTTGAAGCTCTGGAAAGGCGCGGCGTTTTGGGATTGCGGCTGCCGCTCCGGAGTGAAGTCAGAGTCTGGTATAACCCGGAGCTTCGGAGCGGCAAATTCCTCGTTCCGGGTTTGATGGCCTTCATCCTCATGGTCATCCTTACAGTGTCCACGGCGTTCTCGGTCGTCCGGGAGAAGGAACGGGGAACGATCGAGCAGATCATGGTTTCGCCGGTTAAACCGGCAGAGCTCATCATCGGCAAGATGATTCCTTACGTCCTCATCTCTCTGGGCGCGGCCCACCTCGTCCTTGTTCTCGGCTGGCTCTTCTTCGGGGTCGGGATCAAGGGTAACTACCTCCTTCTGCTTCTGACCATGGTGCTTTTCCTCGTCTGCGGGCTGGGTCAGGGCATCATGATTTCCGCTATCACGAAGACTCAGCAGGTGGCTTTCCTGCTTTCGGTTCTGACGACATTCCTCCCGACGTTCATTCTCTCGGGTTTTGTCTTTCCACCGAGGAACATGCCGGCCTTTATTCAGGCCGTCACGTATTTGGTTCCGGCCAAGTACTTTCTGGTTGCCTTGAGGGACATCATCCTGAAGGGGGCCGGGCTGCGGGCGTTCTGGGACCAGCTGCTTTTCCTGGCCGGGTTCGCGGTCATGACGCTGGGCGTCAGCACAACCCTCCTCCGGGTGGGGTGGGAGAACGGGGGAGAGAAAAGGAGGCGGGCGCGATGAGGACCGTCCTTTCCATCATCAGAAAAGAATTCCTCCATCTGCGGCGGGACCCGCGGGTTCTTCCGGTCATCTTCGTGTCCCCGATCCTGCAGCTCTTGCTCCTCGGCTATGCGGCGAACCTCGACGTCAAGAATATCCCATCTGTAATCTGCGACATGGACAGGTCGGGGGCCAGCCGGGATTTCCTCAACGGATTTCTGAATTCCGGGTACTTTTCCGTCAAAGCGCGTGTCGTGAGAATGCGGGACATCGATCACTACCTCGATATCGGCGCTGCGTCCGTTGCCTTCGTGGTCCCGCGAGGGTTCGGGGACCGGGTGGCCGGGCGGAAAGAGGCGACGTGCCTGATCATCGTGGACGGGTCCGAAAGCCAGGCCGCGACGGTCGGCGTCAATTATGCGACGATGATCTCGGGCCGATACGCACAAAAAATAATGTTTCAGGCCTTTGAAAGACTGAGAGGCAGGGGCATAAACCCGGTCGTGATCAACCCGGAGGTCCGGGTCTGGTACAACCCCCAGCTCGTCAGCCGGAATTTCATGGTGCCGGGCGTCCTGGGCCTTATCCTGATGATCATGACCACCTCCCTAGCATCCATCGGGATCGTCCGGGAGAAGGAGACAGGGACCATGGAGCAGCTCATTGTGACGCCGATCAGGCCCCACCAGCTCATCCTCGGGAAGCTTCTGCCGTTCGTCTTCATTGGGTTGGTGCAAGCAGCGTTCGTCATCGCCGTCGCAAAATGGTGGTTTGTTGTCCCCCTCCGGGGAAGCGTTTTGCTGCTGTTTGCCTTGTGCCTGGTCTTTATGCTCAACACGCTCGGCATCGGCCTTTTCGTCTCGACCATCTCAAGGACTCAGCAGCAGGCCATGCTGACGTCCATGTTCTTTATCCTCCCTATGATGCTCCTCAGCGGGTTTGTCTTCCCGATCGAAAACATGCCGAAGCTCTTCCAGTACTTCACACTCATCGTGCCCATCCGCTATTTCTTTGTGATCATCCGGGGAATCATGTTGAGGGGCGCGGGGTGGCCGGAACTGTGGGACCAGGCTGCCGCGCTCCTTTTCTTGGGGACGCTGATCCTGGGCCTAAGCATCGCCCGCTTCCACAAGAAATTGGAATAACGGCCGCTCTTTTCTATCTTCCGGAGGAGCGAGAATGAAAAGGAGCGGGGCGTAAGGACCCGAGAAAAAGAAGCAATTTCCAAAGATCGTAACACTCGAGGAACAGTTCCTGTGTTTAACGTTGTGCACATGATGGGGGACCGAGCCCGTCGACCGGAACCCGATCACCAGAAATAAAACACCGTCAAGTCCTGGTCTGGGTTGAAATCCTTCACCCGAATCGAGCGACTTCCCTTATCAATCGTCTCAAATTTGCCGTTCCAACAAAAACTTACATATTTCGGAGTCGCAAAGATCGAAGCAGGGCTGATTTCCACGTCGAGTTCGAAATCTTTGATCGGCGTTTTCCATGATTTGGCCGTGGTGAGAATATATTTTACCCAGCCGGCATAGCCGCACCACTGATCTTTCCGGGCTTCTTCAAGCTGGATTTTTCCGACCAACTCTTCGCTTATGCAACTGTCCTTTAGGTCGTTCCTCAGGTCTTTGGCTAATATCGGCCTATATCCGACGACCGGCGCGTACTCATGCCGGATACTAACGATCCGTCCTGCCGGAAAAAGCTGAGTCCAGTAATACGCTTTGCGAACCGACCAGCGTGGAATAAGAGGCTCAGACTTGGCAGAGTCTCCGCTGATCAGCCCAAGCTTGATTAGCTCAGATTGTTGATCGGGTGAGAGTTTGTTGATTTCGTACTTCATAAAGGATTCCGTCCCGTGCTTTGATTGGAAAGTCTCATAGCTGAACCCGCCAAACGTTTCGATCGTAATGCCCAGTTTCCTCAGGACGTTCGTCCTATCCAACCCGTTCAGGAAAGCGCGGGCTTCGGCTTTGTACCCGGAGGGCCGGCCGTCGATCCAAAGCTTAAAATCCGCGAAGCTCTTGTCCCGGGATACCCAAGGATAGACATATTCGGGAACGGGGAAGGCGACCTGTGTAATGACGTCCCGGAGGGATTCGTTTTCAAACTCATATTCGGCGCTTACTTTTCCGGGGCTGATGACAAGCCGCTCTTTTTTCATCAAAACGTGAGGCTCATGTCGGGGCACAATCCCGCCCGCGGCCACCTCGACAGCCTGATCGTTGGGGAAGAGAAACACAGCGGCCGGAATGAGAGTGATGGCCAGGAAGCGTTGAGCCAGGAGCTTGAGACTCATGGGGGAACCGAACCTTCGATGGCGAGTATATGGCCTCCGGCATTTTTGTGTCAATAAGAAGTCACAAGCCGGGAAGCCGCATGCCGAATCGATTCGGGGCTCCGAACCTCAGCCCGGCAAATCAAAGGATAAGCATGCAATCGCCATAGGAAAAGAACCTGTACTTCTCTTTTACCGCTTCATGGTAGGCCCGCAAGACAAGCTCGCGTCCGGCGAACGCCGAAACGAGCATCAGGAGCGTGGATTGGGGAAGATGGAAGTTTGTGAGAAGCCGGTCGATCGCATGGAATGTGAATCCGGGGTAGATAAAAAGCGACGTGGCGCGCCGTCCGGACAAGATCCTCCCATTTTCCCACGAGCTCTCGAGCGTCCGGGCGACCGTCGTCCCCACCGCCGCGACGGGCCGGCCGTCCTTTTTGGCGGCATTGATGGCCCGGGCCGCAGATGAGGTGATCGAGTACCATTCCTCG
Source organism: Candidatus Aminicenantota bacterium (assembly GCA_963727095.1). Taxonomy (GTDB): domain Bacteria; phylum Acidobacteriota; class Aminicenantia; order Aminicenantales; family Saccharicenantaceae; genus CAVSEQ01. The sequence continues at coordinate 292,567 of CAVSEQ010000003.1, forward strand.
AGCATTGTGTGTTCCACGACGAATTCGGCGCGGACCGGCTGGAAGGTCGCAAGCCCGACATCCAGGGTTATTTGCCGGACATCAACGCCGCGGGATTCAAGGCCCCGGAGCATTTCTTCAGTAAAATGAAGGCCTGCCGTCGGCGCTGCCACAGCCCCTGCCTTTCTTGCGAAAACGGTCTGGTAACGCCGGAGGTCCTCGGCGCGGACGTCAAGGTCTTCGCGCCGACGTTTAATGTAGGGCGGAAGGGGCGCGTACCCGATCTTGCGAAGCCGTTTCGCGAGGTCCATCCCATCAAAACGCAACAGGCGCCTGCCTTCCGGACCAGTCTCGGCCACCCGGGCTTTGAAGCCTCCGTCGAAATCAATGATGTCGCCCGGCCTCACCCTCCGCGCCGGCCGGCAAAGAACCTCCCATATTCCCGGCTCGCTCTCCCGAATGAATAAGAATTCGATCGTCGCGCCGCCGTTTTTCCCCCATGCTCTGGCCGGGAATACCTTCGTGTTATTCAGGACGAGGAGATCACCTGAGCCCATCAAGTCCGGAAATTCCCTGAACCGGGAATGACGGATTCTCCCGGTCTTCCGGTCGACGACCATCATTCGGGAATCGTCGCGCCGGGGGAGAGGGTGCTGGGCGATCAGTTCGGGGGGCAGATCAAAGTCAAAATCGGCGACCCTTAAGTTCGGCCCGAGCGCGGAGATTTGATTTGCCGTCAATGCGGCCACCTTTGCTAAAGAAACTGGCAGGGAGTCATTCGGACCGGACAGGGCGACCGAAGAAGCGAATCCATCAGTCTTTGAAGAGCTTCTTCTGCCCGCTCGGCCTCGACTTCCCACGGCCGTTTCCTGTCTGGCCGCTGCTCGGCCCCGCATGGGCATAGCCCAGATGCGCGTAAGCCCGAGGGGTAATCACACGGCCCCGGATCGTTCGGTCCAAGAATCCGATGCGCATCAAGAACGGTTCGTAGATCGACTCGATCGTGTCCTTTTCCTCGTCGATGGCCGCGGCGATGGTGCCGATGCCGACGGGCCCGCCGCCGAAATTTTCGATGATGGTCGCGAGAATCTTGCGGTCGACGTCGTCGAGACCCAGGGCGTCGACTTCCATCATGTCCAGGGCGCGCTGGGCCTGCTTGGCCGTTATGACTCCGTCCCCTTTGACGTCCACGTAATCGCGCACGCGGCGCAGGAGCCTGTTGGCCACCCTCGGCGTCCCTCTGGCCCGCAGGGCGATCTCGTCGGCGCCGTCGTCGTCGATCTTGACCTTGAGGATCCTGGCCGATCGCTGAATGACCTGCGTCAGGTCTTCATCCCTGTAATAGTCGAGGCGGTGGATGATGCCGAAGCGCCCGCGCAGGGGGGCCGTAATACGGCCGGCCCTTGTCGTGGCCCCGATCAGCGTGAACTTTTTTATCTTGAGCTTGTGGCTGCGCGCGCCCGGGCCTTGCCCGATAACGATATCCAGGCAAAAATCTTCCATTGCTGAGTAAAGAATTTCCTCGACGGAAGGGTGCAGGCGGTGGATCTCGTCGATGAACAGAATTTCCTTGGGCTGCATGTTGGTCAGGATGGCCGACAGATCGCCGGTCCGCTCGATCACCGGGCCGGAGGTCGGCTTGATCGAAACGCCGAGCTCCTTGGCGATGAGGTAGGCGAGGCTCGTCTTGCCCAGCCCCGGCGGGCCGTAGAGCAAGACATGGTCGAGATGCTCGCCGCGCTTTTTCGCCGCCTCGATGAACACCTTGAGATTGGCCTTGACCTTCTCCTGGCCCACGAATTCGTCAAACGTTTGCGGCCTGAGGCTGTCCTCGAAGAGAACATCCTCTTTGGTCCGGATGGGGCTCAGGATGGCCGGCATGCTCTTCTTATACTAAATCTTGGCAAGCCGCTTCAAGCAGTCTCTCAGGAGTTTCTCAAAACCGGCTTCGGGTTTGTGGCCGGCGATGGCCTGATCGACGACGCACTCGACTTCCTTGCGGCGGAACCCCATGTTGAGGAGCGCCGAGATGAGGTCCTCTTTCTTGGGCGACCCCTTGGCGGCCAGCAGCTGCTCCTTCTTCTCGAGTTTGTCCTGGAGTTCCATGGTGATCCGCAGGGCCGTTTTCTTGCCGATGCCCGGCGTGAGGGCGATCCGGGCGACGTCGCTCTTGCGGATGGCCTCCTCCAGGTCCTTCGGCTCGATCCCGGACAGGATATTCATGGCCAGCTTCGGTCCGATACCCGAAATGCCGATGAGCTTCAGAAACATGTCCTTCTCATCCGGTGAGGCAAACCCGAATAGAGCCAGGGCGTCGGAGGTCACGTGAGTGTAGATCAAAAGCTCGGCGGGCTCTCCGACTTCTCCCAGCTTGAAATAGGTGGACAACGGTACGGCCGCCGCGTAACCGACACCGCCGGTGTCGACGACGACCTGGCCGGGAGTCTTCTGAATGAGTGTCCCTCTGAGAAAAGCGATCATGCCTCGGGCTCCTCCACTTTGAGCTGATACAGCCTCGTGTTGAGGTGGCAGATGGCGGCGGCCAGGGCGTCGGAGGCATCGAGGGGCATGCGGTCGTCATCGAGTCCCAGAAGCGCCCGGACCATGGTCTGAACCTGCGTCTTGTCCGCCTGGCCGTAACCTGTGACGGCTTTCTTGATTTCGAGCGCCGAGTACTCCGAAAAGCGGCAGTCGCTTGCGGCGATCGCGACGAGAACCGCTCCCCGGACCTGGCCGAGGAGCAAGGCGGTCTTGACGTTTTGAGCATAGAACGGATTCTCGATGGCCGCCTCGTCCGGGGCGTACGCCGCGATCAACTTCTCGACCTCGGTTTTGATTTCGTGAAGCTTCTTGTGAAGCGGTAGCCGGGCGGTCGGCTTGATCACCCCGAAGGCGACCGGCTTGGTTTCGCTTCCGTCGCTTTCGATGATGCCGAACCCTGTGGACTGGAGGCTTGGATCAATCCCCAGGACCCTCATGGATCACACCGGACCGTCAGCCGGCCTGGGAGAATGCGGCGATCTCCTCTTCGGAGATGTCGAAGTTGGACGAAACGTTCTGGACGTCATCGTGGTCCTCGAGCTCCTCCATGAGGCGGAGGACCTGCTGGGCTTCCCGGCCCTCGACCTTGACATAGTTCTGGGGGAGGTAGCCGACATCGGAGGCGGCGATCTCGATGCTGTTTTTCTTAAGGGCCTCGAGAACGGCCTCGTAGTTGTCAGGGGAGGTCGTGATTTCGAAGTTCGAGCCGTCATCTTTGAGGTCGTCGGCGCCGCTTGAGAGGGCGATATCCATAAGGGCGTCCTCATCGACCTTGCCTTTTTCGACGTTGATGTAGCCCATGCGCTTGAACATCCAGGCGACACAGCCTGATTCGCCGATGCGCCCGTTGTTCTTGGCGAAGATATGGCGGAGTTCGGAGACGGTGCGGTTCTTGTTGTCGGTCACGGCCTGGACGTAGATGGCGACGCCCCCGGGTCCATAGCCTTCGTAGATGACCTCTTCGTACAAGGCCCCCTCGAGCTGACCGGTGCCTTTGAGGATGGCGCGCTTGATGTTGTCGGCCGGCATGTTTTCGGCCCGGGCGTCGGTCACGGCCCTGCGGAGCCTCGGATTCTTATCGGAGTCGCCGCCGCCGGCCCTGGCCGCCATGCTGATTTCGCGGATCAGCCTGGTGAATACCTTGCCCCGCTTGGCGTCGGCCGCGCCTTTTTTATGCTTAATCGAAGCCCATTTGGAATGTCCAGACATCGCTTTCTCCTTGGATTTGCGAAAAAAATCTTAACACAAAACACGGACATAAGCAAATACATGGAGAATGGGCTAAGGGGGTGGTTTGTCTCAGGTTAGCGGCGAATATCGGGAAGCCGGGCGCGGGCGGTGCCGTCCCTTTCCCTGAGCCGCGTCCGGCCCGCGTTGCTCCGGTGCTTCCGATGGCTGGGTGCAAAAGACTAGAATAACGATAGGAATTATCGCAAGGTGAGCACTTATGATATAATTTGGCATTAAGAGGGGAGGGACGTTCAGTGCCCAAAGATCCTGTGTGCGGGATGGAAGTCAAAGAGGATACGTCCGCCGGCGTTTCGTTCTATAAGGGCAAAGCGTATTACTTCTGCTCGCTTCATTGCAAGAACTCGTTCGATCAGGACCCCGAAAAGTACCTTGGGGCCGCCGAACCTCTCGAGCCGATGAGTTCCGATGGGCGTGGGGGAGCCGGCAGCCGTGCGGAGGGGGTGGGCGATCGCATCGATCTGCCTCTCTTGGGCATGAGCTGTGCGTCCTGTGCCGCAAATATCCAACGGGGCCTCAGCGCCTTGGCCGGTGTGAAAGAGGTCAACGTCAACTTCGCCACGGCCAAAGCGACCGTTCTTTTCGAGCCCGGGCGGGTGGATGCTGCGGAGCTCGTCCGGACGGTGCGCGATGTCGGCTACGATGTGGCGGTCACGTCCATCGCCCTCCAGGTTGAGGGCATCTCGTGCGCCTCATGCGTGACGCGTATCGAAACCGCGCTCTTGGCCCTGCACGGGGTCGTCAAGGCATCCGTTAATTTGGCTGACGGAAAAGTCAGAGTCGACTTCATCCCGTCAGAAGTTGAACTTCGGGACATCAAGCGCGCCATCGAGGGCGCCGGCTATCGAGTTGTCGAGCTGCCTGCAGGGCCGGCGTGCGGAGACGCGGAGAAACTTCTTCGCGAGAACGAGTATGCCTCGCTTCGGAAAAAAGTCCTTTGGGCGGCTGTGCTGGCCGCCTTCGTCCTTGTCGGCAGCATGCGCCGCTGGTTTCCGTGGGCGCCGGCCTTCCTCCAGAATTTTTTCGTCCTCTGGGTCCTGGCGACTCCGGTGCAATTTGTGATGGGCGGCCGATTCTACAAAGCGGCCTGGGCGGCCTTCCGGCACAGGACGGCGGACATGAATACACTCATCGCGGTCGGCACGTCGGCCGCATATTTTTACAGCGTGGCCGCTACGGTCTCACCCGGACTCTTCCGCGCGGCGGGCCTGGCGCCCGAAGTCTATTTTGATACGTCTTCGGTCATCATCGTCCTCATCCTGTTCGGCCGCATGCTCGAGGCCCGGGCCAAAGGACGAACGTCGGACGCCATCAAGCGCCTCATCGGCCTCAGCCCCAAGACGGCCCGGATCGTCCGCAACGGCACGGACCGCGATGTGCCGATCGAAGACGTCGTAGTGGGCGACATGGTCGTTGTCCGCCCGGGCGAGAAAATCCCGGTCGACGGCGTGGTCATTGAAGGCCGTTCTGCCGTGGATGAGTCCATGATCTCCGGCGAAAGCCTGCCTGTGGAAAAGGCGCCGGGAGATGAGGTCATCGGGGCGACCATAAATAAACTCGGCAGTTTCCGGTTCAAAGCGCTCAAGGTCGGGAAGGACACGGCTCTCGCCCAAATCATCAAGCTGGTCGAGCAAGCCCAGGGAACGAAGGCTCCCATCCAGCGGCTGGCCGACGTCATCGCGGGCTATTTTGTGCCCGTGGTCATTTCTATTGCCATTCTGACTTTCGTCGTCTGGTTCGATTTCGGCCCGGCCCCCAGGGTGACCTTTGCCCTTCTAAATTTCGTCGCCGTGATGATCATCGCCTGCCCCTGCGCTTTGGGGCTTGCGACGCCCACGGCCATCATGGTCGCGACGGGCAAGGGGGCGGAGCGAGGTATCCTGATCAAGGGGGGCGAGAGCCTGGAAACCGCGCACAAAATCGATACGGTCGTTTTCGATAAAACGGGCACCCTGACGAAGGGAATTCCCGAAGTCACGGACATCCTGCCCGGGCCCGGCTTCACCGCGGACAGAGTTTTGGCCCTGGCCGGAAGCGCGGAGAAAGATTCGGAACATCCCCTCGGGCAGGCGATTGTCCGCAAGGCACTCGAATCTGGACTGGCCCTCGCCGCGCCTTCGGAGTTTCGTGCGCTCGAGGGCTTAGGTGTTGAAGCCGTCATCGAGGACAGGGCGGTCATGGTCGGGAGCGCGCGTTTGCTCAATCAATCCGGGATTGACGCGGGGGGCCTCGCCGTTCATGTCGAGGAGTTGGCCCGGGAAGGAAAAACGAGCGTTTTCCTCGTCGCGGACGGGCGGGCGGCGGCGCTTTTCGCGATCGCCGACGTCCTCAAGGAAGGCGCCGGACCTGCCGTCGAAAAGCTCAAGGCCATGTCCTTGGACGTCATCATGCTCACCGGGGACGACCGTCGAACGGCTCATGCGATCGCTCAGTCGGCGGGAATCGAGCAGGTTATCCCCGAGGTCATGCCGGGGGAGAAGGCCGGCGTCATCCGGAAGCTCCAGGCGGAGGGGAAAAGAGTGGCGATGGTCGGAGACGGGATTAACGATGCTCCCGCGCTCGTTCAGGCCGATATCGGGATTGCGCTCGGCACCGGCACCGACGTGGCGATGGAGTCCTCCGACATCACTCTCATCGCGGGCGATGTCGGCGGCGTCGTTTCGGCCATCGAGCTCAGCCGCCGGACAATCCGCACCATCCGGCAAAACCTCTTTTGGGCGTTTGTTTACAACCTGATTGGAATCCCGGTCGCCGCGGGCATCCTCTATCCGTTTCTGGGCGTACTCCTGAATCCGATGATCGCATCGGCGGCCATGGCGTTCAGCTCCGTATCCGTCGTCTCAAATTCTCTTCGACTTAGGCGAGTTAAGGTCTGAAGGGGAAGGGTGTAGTGATCGAGAAGCTCATTGTGGCCGCGGCCGGGCTTATCCTCATCATCGGCGTCAATTGGTATTTCCTCGGCCCGCGGCGGAAGAAGCCTGGACGCCCGAAAACCGGAGGCTGACGTCCTCTGCAGCTCAGAATACGAAACGCAGCGTCGCGCAGGCCCGGAAGTAGGACGGATCAACCCTGAGGGAACCCAGGTCCATCGCCGCTTCGATCGGCTCGATGGGATCCGTAAGCCCTCCGTTCGCGACGAGGTGGATCTGCGCGTTACCCTTGCCGCTCTGGAAGCGGCGGACATCCAGCGAAACGATGACGTTTCGCGTGACGGCGAAGGCCACTTCGGCTCCGGCGTTAAAACCCCACTTCTGCATCGGCCCGAAATCGTAGACGAGCTGATAGGACTTGAGGAAGAGCTGGTACTCATTGACCTCCGGATTTTCCAGCCGGAAGCTCCAGAAGCCGAGAGGCATGGCCTTGCCTTTGAGGTAAAACGACGTCGGTCCGCCCGACACGCTCAGACTGACATCCTCGGAAAGAGGAAAGCGCACAATCGCGTTAAAACTGTAGGTGGCCTCGGTGAAATCACCGCGTGTGTCGGGCCAGCCGTCCGTGGTCTCGAACGTGCGCGGGCCGAAGGTCGTGTAGTTCAGGGCAACGGTGAAGGCGGGATTCGTGCCACCCAGACTCGGCCGGAAATAGTCCACCAGGATCTGACCTCCGAAGTGCTCGCCGACAAAGAGGTTGAAAATACCGGACAGGCCGTAGCCGATCTTGCCCTTCACGTTGATGAGTTGAGACGCGGAGCTGGTATATGCGCCGCCGGTCATAGGCGGTGAAAACGTACTGAGGTAGGATGTCTTGAGCGCCGGCGCCAGCAGCGACCATCCGACACCGAATTCCACCCGCACCTGGGCCGCCAGAGGAATGGCCGAGGCAAAAATAGCAATCAACCAAAGCAGAATGCCCAGCCGTGATTTTTTCATTGACGCCTCCTTAACCCACGTGGAAGCTTAACACGGAACACTATGCAAGTCAACACCTTAGGTTCATAGCCCGGCCGGCTCTGGAGGAGGCTCTTTTCGCGTAAAAAACTATCCGAAAAAGACTCTGGCGGTTTCGTAGAGCTCTTCGTCAACCGTTTTGGGCTCGGCCAGCGCCTCCGCCAGAAGGACCGGGACGATCTTGTTGCCGCGCAGGCCGACCATGTGGCCGAACTTCCCTTCGTGAACGAGGTCGATCGCGGCGACGCCTAGCCTCGTCGCGAGGACCCGGTCGAAGGCCGTGGGCGTCCCGCCGCGCTGGACATATCCGAGGACCGTCACGCGGGTTTCGATTCCGGTACATTGCTCGATCCGCTGGGCGATGATCGTGCCGATGCCGCCGAGCCGGACGTGGCCGAACGCGTCCTTCTCTCCCGTCTGGGTGGCGAGGCTGGCGTCTTTCGGCTGGGCGCCCTCGGCCACGACGACGATGCTGAACGACTTGCCGCGCTCCCGGCGCTTGAGGATCTGGGAGCAGACTTCATCGAAGTCGAAAGGAAACTCCGGGATCAGAATGATGTCGGCGCCGCCTGCGATGCCCCCCTCGACGGCGATCCAACCGGCGTGGCGGCCCATGACCTCGACGACCATGACGCGGTGATGGGCTTCGGCGGTTGTGTGCAGTCGATCGAGTGCTTCGGTGACGATGGACACCGCCGTATCGAACCCGAAGGTGTAATCCGTGCCGGAGAGATCGTTGTCGATCGTCTTCGGGATGCCTACGCAACGCATGCCCCTGTCGCAGAGCTTGAGGGCGACGCCGAGCGTGTCCTCACCGCCGACGGCGATGACGGCATCGATTTCGAATTTTTCTATCTGGGCGAAGATCTTGCCGACGCCGTCTTCGATTTTGAACGGGTTGGTCCGCGTCGTTCCGAGGATGGTGCCGCCCCGGGGCAGAATGCCTGATATGGCGTTCAGGTCGAGCGGGATGATCTTGCCTTCGATAAGCCCCAGCCAGCCGTTCTTGATGCCCAGGATATCGTAGTTATAGCAGATGATGCCTTTCCGGACTACGGCCCTGATGACCGCGTTCAATCCGGGGCAGTCCCCTCCGCCGGTCAGGATTCCGACTCTCATGCTCATGTCCTCCTCTCGGCCCGCCGCGCTCGACACTTCCGCCGGTTCGAAACCTGGCCGTGAACCCTGTCCGGGCGCGCCGCCCCGCGTGGGCGGGATTCTTTATCTTCGAGCGACGCGGCCCTTCGATCGGGCAAGCTGCGGGCGACCGCAAAAACCGCCGGAATTATACTCTTGACGAAAGCCCCTTTCAATCCCCTTGGCCGGCCCCCATCGTCTTGACCCGGCACCGCCGATCATTTAATATCGTGGCGCGCCGGGCGCCGAGGCGATCGGCCCGCTTGCGGATTCCAAGAAGAGTCGAACGGAGGATGTGGATGCCAGGCAAAATCATCAGCGGTAAAGACGTGTCTTGCCAGATCCGCGAAGAGCTCAAAGGGCGCACGGCGAGACTCAAGGAAAAGGGCGTCGTCCCGGGTCTGGCGGTGGTCTTGGTCGGGGAAGACCCGGCGTCGGTTTCCTACGTCAGTGCTAAAGCCAAAGCGGCGGAGGACATCGGCATTTTCGAGACCACGCTGAGGCTGCCGGCGACGACATCCGAAGCGGAGATTCTGAAGGTCGTGGGTGAGTTGAACAGGGATGAACGGTACCACGGCTTTCTCGTCCAGGTCCCGCTGCCGAAGCACGTCAGCGCGGAGAAGGTCGTCAACCTCATTTCTCCCGAGAAGGACGTCGACGGCTGGCACCCGGTCAATGTTGGGAAGATGCTGCGGGGCGAGCCGTGCCCGCTGCCCTGCACACCCTATGGCATCGTTCAGCTTCTCGTCCGGAGCGGCTACAGTCCGGAAGGGAGACACGTCGTTATCTGCGGCCGCAGCAACATCGTCGGCAAGCCGCTGGCCGCGATGCTCATCCAGAAAAAGAAAGGCGCCAACGCCACGGTGACGGTCTGCCATACGGGCACGCCGGACATATCCAAGTATTCCCTCCAAGCCGATATCCTCGTGACGGCCATGGGCGTGCCCCGGTTCATTACTGTGGAAATGGTTCCAAAGGGATGCGTGGTCATCGACGTCGGAAACACGCGTGTGGAAGACCCGACGGCGGCCAAGGGATACCGTTTCGTGGGCGATTGCGACTTCGAGCCGATCAAAGAAAAGGCCGAGGCGATCACACCCGTGCCCGGCGGCGTCGGGCCCATGACGGTGGCGATGCTCATGATGAACACGATCGAAGCGGCCGAGCGTAAGGCTGGATTGGCGCCGTAAGAGGCATGGGCCTATGAAAATCGGAAAGATCAATGCCGAGGACTTCCGGTCTCTCGTTCTGAAGAGACTGGGCCGGAAAGACCCGACAGTCCTGGTTCCGCCTATGGCCGGTGTGGACGCGGGCGTCGTCGACTTGGGACGCGGCAAGGTCCTTATTGTCGCCGAAGATCCGATTTTCACCATGCCGTGCCTGCCCCTCGAGATGTTCGGCTGGTTCACGGTCCATATCGGGGCGAGCGATGTCGCGGTCATGGGCGTCAAGCCCCGGTATATGACATACTCACTCCTGCTGCCGCCGGAAACACCGCGCAAGGACGTGCAACTGATCATAAACTCGATCCACAAAGCGGCCCTGGAACTCGATATGGCCATCGTCGGCGGGCACACCGGTTTCTATCCCGGCTTTTCCGCCCCCACGATCGGAGGCATTACGGTCTTTGCGGTGGCCTCGAAAAGGAAATACGTCACCCCGGCGGGCGCTCGCCCCGGAGACGACGTCATCCTGACCAAGGGACCGGCCATCGAGACGGCCGGCCTCCTCGCAGCGCTTCGGGAAGAGGAATTGCTGCGGAGCACTCCAGCGGCTTTGGTCAACAAGGCCAAGGCCCTCACATACCAGATGAGCGTCGTCAAGGATGCTTTGACCGCCATGGAAGCCGGCGGGGTCACGGCCATGCATGATGCCACCGAGGGCGGCGTCATCGGCGGTCTCTTCGAGATTGCCGCGGCCAGCCGCGTCGGGATGGAGATCGATGAGCGGCTCTTCATTTACCCAGATGAGGTCCGGGCGGTTTGCGAGACATTCGGCATCGATCCGGCAGCCGCCATCGCCGAAGGAAGCCTCCTCATCACAGCCGGACCGCAGGCCTCGGCGGGAATAGTCGCCCGGCTCAAACGAAAGGGGATCCTGTCGTCCGTCATCGGCAAAGTGCTGGTCAGTCCGCGGCGGCGGCAGTTCAAGCGGCTCGACGGCCGGACTGTTCCGCTGGCCATTCCCGAACAGGATCCGTTCTGGCCGGCGTTCTTCGACGGGCTCGGCAAGGCCTAAGCCCGGCGCGCAGAGGCTATCCTGGGCTAATTCCCATGGCGGAAATATAACCCGCCGTGCGTTTGTATTCAGGGGGTCTTTAACGGACGGGCGGCTGCGCCGTTCGCCTTAGGATCAGACCTTAGCTCTTCTTTTCTTCTCGTCGGCCGTCTCGACGAGGTCTTTGAGCGTTATGCCGTCGAAGTAGTTCTTCAGGAGTTCCGTGGCGCCCTTCCAGACCTCGTAGCTGGCGCAGGTGGCCATGCGGTTGCAAAATTCCTCGTCTTCGATGCACTCGACAAGGCAACAGTTGCCTTCGAGCGCGTGCAGGATTTCACTGAGCTTGATCTCGGCGGGATTCCTGGCCAAAGTGTAGCCGCCCCCGGCGCCGCGGATGCTCTTGACGAGGCGATTGATCTTGAGCGGAATGATGATCTGCTCTAAATAACGGATCGATATTTTTTCGTCGGCCGAAACGTTCCTGAGGACGACGGCCTCGGGGGTGTTCCCGTAATGCTGGGCCAGGTTCAGCATCAAACGGGTTCCGTAACGGCCTTTCGTCGAAAGCCTCATCATGGCGTGCTCCTCGGCAAAAAATGGGCTATTCCAACGTCCTGCTTCATCATAGCCGAACGCGCCGGGCATTTCAACATGACTATATCGGAATAATCGAGATGGAGGCGGCTTGACACCCTCCCGGGGGGACTGTATCCTTATTTTTCGAACCATGGCCGGAGTAACCCCGATCTGTCTCATCGGCGGGGTATCCTAATATAGGATTTCTGTCAGGCGAGGTGGCCCATGTCCCGTATGATCCTGCTCGGCGATGAAGCGGTGGCTCTGGGGGCCGTCCATGCCGGTCTGTCGGCGGCGTATTCCTACCCTGGGACACCGGCCTCCGAGATTATGGAGTACCTCATCGGCCTCTCGGAGAAGGACGGCGGGTTCAAGGCAACCTGGTCTGTGAATGAAAAGGTGGCTTATGAAGAGGCTTTGGGCGCCTCCTTCGCGGGGATGCGTGCTCTCGTATCGTTCAAGCACGTCGGGCTCAACGTCGCCGCCGACCCGTTCATGAATTCCGCAGTCACAGGTGCCAACGGCGGCCTGGTCGTAGTGAGCGCAGACGACCCGGGGATGCATAGCTCGCAAAACGAGCAGGACAGCCGCTACTACGCCGCATTCGCGAAGCTTTTCTGTTTCGAACCGTCGAATCACCAGGAAGCCTACGACATGGCGAGGGAAGCCTACGACGTCTCCGAAAACCTCGGGCTTCCCGTCATGATCCGACTCGTCACGCGGCTTTCGCACAGCCGGTCGACGGTCGAGACGGCGGAGCCGCGGGCCAAGAACTCCCTGAATTTGGGTGAATGGCAGGATTGGACGCTTCTTCCCACAAACGCGCGGCGGAAGTTTGACATCCTCCTTCAGAAACAGCCCCGGTTGGTCCGGCTGGCTGAGGAATCGCGTTGGAATTCTCTGGCGCTCAACATGGAGGACCGGTCACTCGGAGTCATCGCCTCCGGAATCGCCTACAATTATGTCCGCGAAGCCCTCGGTTCCGCGGCGGCGCTTCCTTCGATTCTAAAGATTTCGACTTATCCTCTTCCGGACGCGCAAGTCCGGCGGTTGGTCGACCATGTCGAGAAGATCCTCGTCGTCGAGGACGGCTATCCGTTCATCGAAAATGAGTTGAGGGGATTTTTCGGCATACCGGGAAAACCGGTTCTCGGCAAGGCGACCGGGGCCCTCCCTGCGTCGGGAGAACTCTCGCCCGATCTGGTCCGCGTCGCCTTCGGGCAGCCACCTCTCGAGACACAGGCCTGCAGCACGATCCCTCTGGCCGGGCGGCCGCCCCAACTTTGTGTCGGCTGCCCGCACGCCGACACCTTCAAGGCGCTGAACAAAGTCCGCGAAAGCTATCCGGGGTCGAATGTTTTCAGCGACATCGGCTGTTACACATTGGGCGCTCTCCCGCCTTATAACGCCGTGCAGAGCTGCGTCTGCATGGGCGCCAGCGTCAGCATGGCCCGCGGCTCCTCCGACGTCGGCGTGTGGCCGTCCATCGCCGTCATCGGGGATTCGACCTTCGCCCATTCGGGCATCACCCCGCTCCTTGGCGCCGCGGCCGCGAACGCGGACATGACCGTCATCATCCTCGACAATGCGACGACCGCCATGACGGGCGGCCAGCCGAGCTTCGGGTCGGGAGAGGCGCTGCTACGGATCGTCGAAGGCGTCGGCGTTGCCAAAGATCACCTCAAGATCATCGAGCCTCTGCCCAAGAATGTCGAAACCAACGTCCGCATCATCGGCGAGGAGCTGGCCTATCACGGCTTGTCGGTCATCGTGGCCGTCCGCGAGTGCATCCAGGAATCCAGGAAGAGGAGGAGCTAGGCCATGAAGCAGGATATTGTTCTCGCCGGGGTGGGCGGCCAGGGAATCCTGTCGATCGCTTTCGTTATCGACAACGCGGCGCTCGCCGACGGCCTCCAGTTCAAGCAGGCGGAGGTCCACGGCATGGCGCAGCGAGGCGGGGCCGTCACGTCGCACGTGCGCCTCTCGGCCGACCGCGTCTGGAGCGACCTCATCCCGAAAGGGGAGGCCGACATGATCCTGAGCGTCGAACCGCTCGAGGCACTGCGCTATTTCGACTATCTTCGGCCGACCGGAATCGTGGTCACAAGCTCCACCGCGTTCAAGAACATCCCCGACTATCCTGAGCTCGAAAGCATTCTGGCGGCCGTGCGTTCGGCCAAGAGAAGCTTCATCGTCGATTCGGAAAATCTGGCCAGGGAGGCCGGGACAACCAAAGCACAGAACATGGTCATGCTCGGCGCCGCCTCCGGATTTCTCATGCTCAAGGAGGAAACCATCCGCCGATTTATTCAGGCCCTTTTTGAGCCACGGGGGACATCCGTCGTCGACAGCAATCTCAAGGCCTTCGAGCTCGGCAAGAAGGCCGCGGCGGCGTTATAAGAGGGGCCGGCGCATCGATCGGATGGATAATATGAATCCGCAGCCGCCTGCGGCGTCGCCGGGGGCATCCACGGCGCACGAAGAATAGAGGGGAGAGGGGAATGAAGCTCAACATTCGCAGAATCGACGGCATTTTTGAGCGGGCCGAAAAAGAAGCCCGGAATTTCCTGCTCGAACCCGAAGTCTATGAGGTTCTGGCGGCGGCCGGAATCGCCGCCCCCAAGTTCGTTTTCGTTCCCGCCGGGAAGAAAGTTTCGCGCGCTGATGTGGCCGCTCTGGGAAGCGATCGCGTCGCCGTCAAGGTCGTCTCCCCGCTCATCGTTCACAAGTCGGATGTGGGCGGGGTGGAGTTTGCCAAGGCTGACCCGGCATCCGTGAATGCGGTTTGTGAAAAGATGTTGCATACCGTCCCGCTGCGCTATCTGGCCTGGCGGAAAAAGGCGGAACGGGCCGGCGGTCCGAAGGACCTGACTCTGCGGGCCGTTCGTGAATCGCTCGGGGGCTTCCTCCTCTGCGAACGGGTGCGTTACGAGGACGTGGGTTTCGGCTCAGAGATTCTGCTCGGCGTCCGCAACTCCCGGGACTTTGGTCCGATCCTGACCGTCGGGAGCGGCGGGCTCGATGTCGAATACATGAACGAGCGCCTCAAAGACGGGACGGCTGTCGCCATGATTTCGGTCCATCTCCTTCCGGGCGATGCCGTTCCGGGCCTTCTTGAGCCCCTGGCCTTCTACGGCAAGCTCGCGGCGGAATTCCGGGGCAGGAAGCCCGTTCTTCCTCCAAAGATACTTTCCGAGACGGTTCTTCGTTTCCGCGACCTGGCCGCGGCCTTTTCTCCCTTCGCGGACGCGTCGCCGTTCGTCATCGAGGAGGCCGAGGTTAACCCGATGGTTGTCCGCGCCGGACGGCTCGTTCCGTTGGACGGTGTCTGCCGATTCTCAAGAGAAAAGCGCGTCCCGTCCGCCCGACCCGCGGCCGCCATCGGCGGCCTTCTCAAGCCGGGATCCATCGGCATCATCGGTGTCTCCGAGAAGATGAACGTCGGTCACATCATTCTCAACAACATGCTGAAGAACGGTTTTGCGCGCGACAAGATCTATGTTGTCAAACCGGGCCGCGACGAGATCGAAGGCTGCCGCTGCGTTCCTTCGATAAAGGACCTGCCGCAGGCGGTGGACATGTTCGTCCTGACCTTGGCCGCCGAACAGTGCTATGACGTGATGAAGGACCTGACCGAGAACGAGAAGGCCCGCTCGGTCATCATCATTGCCGGCGGGATGGGCGAAAAGGAGGGCGGGGGCAGCATCGAGGAGGGAATCCGGGCCCTGCTCGCGGACGGCCGCGCGAACGGCCGGCTGACGCCCGTCATCAACGGCGGCAACTGCCTGGGCATCTATTCCAACCCCGGGCGCTACGATACGACGTTTATTCCGGACTATAAGCTGCCCCGACCGAAGAGCCGGCATCCGAACATGGCCTTGGTCAGCCAAAGCGGCGCCTTCATGATCTGCCGCATGAGCAAGCTGCCGATGATCGAGCCGCTCTACGCGGTCTCGCTCGGCAACCAGCTTGATCTCACCGTGTCGGACTATATGAACTATCTCAAGGACGACCCGGACGTGCGGATCTTCGCCGTCTACATGGAGGGATTCAAGCCGTCCGACGGCTTCGCCTTTGCCCGGGCGGTCAAGGAAATCCTGGACAGCGGCGGCCGGACGGTCCTTGTTTATAAGGCGGGACGCAGTCCCGAGGGACGTGCGGCCACTTCAAGCCATACCGCATCGGTCGCCGGCGACTACGGCGTCTTCCGGTCGGTCCTCGAGCAGGCCGGCGCCATTGTCGCCGACGACCTTTTTGAATTCGAGAGCTTCATGAAAGCCCTGGCATTTCTCGACGGCAAGAAGGTGCGCGGCCGCCGCGCCGGTCTTCTCAGCAACGCGGGTTTCGAGTGCGTGGTTCTCGCCGATAATCTCCAGAACGGCGACCGGCTGGACCTGGCCCGCTTCACCGCTTCGACGACCCGGACAATTGGGGAATTCCTCCGCCCCCTGGGGATCGACCGGCTTCAGGATGTCCACAACCCGCTCGACGTGACGCCCGTCGCCGACGATGCCGTATTCTGCGGATGCGCCGCAGCGATCGTCGATGACCCGGGCGTGGACTGCGCCGTGCTCTCGAACGTGCCCATGACGCCGGCCCAGCAGACGCTTCCTTCCGGCCCCGGTTCGCCCGAAGATTTTCTAAGGCCGGGAAGCTTCGCCCGGCGCGTCGTTGAGATCTTCCGTTCCTCGGATAAACCCATGGTCGTCAACATCGACGCCGGAGAGCTTTATACTCCGTTGGCCTCATTCCTTGAAGCGGAGGGAATTCCGGTCTTCCGGCGGGCGGATGAGGCGGTCCGCTTTTTGAGGGCTTTCATCGGATGCCGGCTCAGAGGAGGTTTTGATGGACGAGAAACTGCGTAAAGGATTTCCGGAGCTCTGGAAAAAGTATTTCGGCGCCGCCGAGCTCCCGGTGGCATTCTATTACACCGATCAAGCCGATGCGGGAGAGGCCGGCGCAGGACCGCTCGCTCGCTGCCTCATCGCTAATCTGGGCCGCGTCCGGCGCGGCGAGAGCTTGCGGTTCGGCTCCGGGACGATAGGCTGCCCGGGCGGCAAGCGCTATCTCGGCTATGCGTCGGAAATCCGTCCGGGATTCGAGTTTTTCCTGTCATGCGGCATCCCCGGGAAAATGGAGGGCGAGCGCTACAAGAAGTCTCCCGAACTTGTGCGGCAGATCATGGCCGCGACGCCGAAGTTCGAAGCGCCGGGGCGATTTGTCGTCTTCAAGCGCTGGGGGGTCCTTGAACCCGGCGAGGAGCCGGATGTCATCATTTTCTTCGCCCGGCCCGACGTTCTGTCCGGACTCTTCACTTTGGCGAGTTTCGACGTGGCCGAATCAAGCGGAGTCATTGCTCCGTTCGCTGCGGGCTGCGGCTCGATTGTTCTTTACCCTTATCTCGAACGGGCTTCGGCCTCGCCGCGCTGCGTTATCGGAATGTTCGACCCCTCCGCCCGTCCGTACGTCGGAGCGGACGAGCTGACGTTCGCCGTTCCGTTCTCCAAGTTCAAGCAGATGGCGGCCAATATGGACGAGAGTTTCCTGATCACGCCGACGTGGGAGACAATCCGCCGCAGGATGGCGGGAGCGGCAACGCGCCAGGATTAAGGGGCCGCGATGTCTTGCGGCCTGCCGACGGGCATGCTAGAATCCCTTTTAATGAACCAGGGCCTTCCGATCTGAGCCATGCCAATCTATGAATACCGGTGCCGTGTCTGCGGCAAGAAAACGACGGTGCTCACGCTCAGCATCACGTCTGCCGTAACCCCGCGGTGTCGATCTTGCGGCGGGACCGACCTCCAGAAGCTCGTTTCACGAGTGGCGGTGCTGCGCTCCGAGGAAAGCCGGCTCGAGAGCCTCGCCGACCCTTCGACTCTTTCGGGCCTGGATGAAAACGATCCCAAGAGCATCGCCCGGTGGATGAAAAAGATGGGGAAAGAGATGGGCGAAGACGCCGGCGAAGGCGTCGATGAGGAGATCGACCGGGCGATGGAGGACGTGGGGGGAGAGGGGGAAGGGGGAGCCGGGTCCGGCGGCGGGGACGATTCAGGCGGAGAGGATTTCTAGAAAAGCCGGGCGGACAACTTTTTCCTGGGTTATTGGAGGCGCTCGATGACGGAAATCATTTTTTTTGTTGGCGGAGTCGTGTTCGGTGCGGCGGTCGTTTTCGTCATCCTTCTCCTCAGGAAGAAGGATACGCGGGAGATGGCCCGGGAACTTGTCAGCGAAACCGAGAACGAGAAACTCCAGGACCTCGAGCTCCTCATCGGCCGGGTCAGAGATTCCTTCGGCGCCTTGTCTCAGGACGCCCTCCGGGCCAGCACAGGCGAGCTCCTCAAGTTGGCGAGGGAGCAGCTCGCGAGCCAGGTCCAGCTCGGCGAGAAGGACCTCGAAGGAAAGAAAAAACTCATCGACCAGACGCTCGAGTCCCTGCGCGGCGATCTGAGGAAGATCAACGACCAGGTTTCAGGATTTGAGAAAGACAGGGGCCGCCAGTACGGCGAGCTTTCGGCGCAGCTCCGGACGTCGGCGGAACAGACGGCGAAGCTCCAGGATACGGCGAACCATCTTCACCAGGCCCTGGCCAGCACCAAAGCCAGGGGCCAATGGGGGGAACGGATGGCCGAGGATGTCCTGCGTCTGGCCGGGTTCGTGGAAGGTGTCAATTACCTCAAACAGAAAGTGCTCGACGCCGCAGCTTCGCGGCCCGACTATACCTTCCAGCTTCCGCAAGGCCGCAAGGTCAATATGGATGTCAAGTTTCCGCTTTCGAGCTATCTGCGCTACCTCGAAAGCGACAGCGATGTGGAACGGGAGACGCACAAGGCGCAGTTCCTGCGCGATGTGCGCAACCGTATCAAAGAAGTCACCACCCGCGACTACATCAACCCTGAGGACCAAACCCTGGACTATGTCCTGGTTTTCATTCCCAATGAACAGGTTTACGGCTTCATCAACCAGAATGACTCGACCTTGATGGATGACGCCCTGAAAAGCAAAGTCATCCTCTGCTCGCCCTTCACGCTGTTCGCCATCCTGGCCATCATCCGTCAGGCGTTGGATAATTTCAGCATGGAGCGGGCGGCCGGAGATATGCTGCGACTCATCGGCGCGTTCAGCAAGGAATGGGAGAAATTCGGCGACTCCATGGAGAAAGTCGGCAGGAAGCTCGACGACGCCAGGGACGAATTTCAGAGAATGGTCACGACCCGCCGCAACAAACTCGAGAAGCCTCTCCAGAGGATCGAGGACCTGAGGCGCTCGAAAGGCTTAGAGCCCGAGATCGCCCTCGGTGAGGCGGAGGAAGCCGAGGTTCTCCGCCTCGAGGCCGTCGAGGAGCACCACAAGCAGGACTGAAACCGGGGCGCCCGATCTTTCTCCACTCTTGGCTTCCGCCGACCCATCTTTGCCGGAACGCGACCCTTGGGGCCCGCCGCCCAGGGTTGGACCGGAAATTTTCATTTCGCTCGTGTCAGGACATTTCCACGTTGCGTTGACACACGATTTTCTTTTCTTGACAAAAGAACGCGGCCGGAAATATGATTTGGGCAATTGGGGAACAGAACCTTTTCGCAAAGCCCATGCGAGAAGGGGAATTCTTACGAGGAGTGTGAATGACGAGAGCTGATACTTGGTTCACGTCCCAAGGGTCGTGGTGAAGCATAAGGGGGGCGCCACGGGGTTGAGGAAAAGAGTTTTTGACTAGCGGAGTCTTTACGCATGAGGAAAAACCCAATATTTCTTTTGCTCGTCATTTTCTTATCGACCACTGTGTTGGCTTTCGCCCAGGTCACGCCGGAAGGCAGGATCGTGGGCAAGGTCGTCGACAGCCAGGGAAACCCGCTTCCAGGGGTCGCTGTCGAGGCGTCGAGCCCTAAGATGGTCGGCAAAGCGGCGACCGTCACCGACGTCAACGGGACCTACCGTCTGATGGCCCTGCCGTCGGGGACCTTTGAAATCACGTTCTCGCTCTCTGGGTTCAAGAAGGTCGTCCGGAAGGGCGTCTATGTCCAGATGTCCCAAACCTTGATCATCGACGAAAAGCTGGAGCAGGCCACCTTGGAAGCTCAGGTCACGGTCGTCGGCCAAGCCCCTCTCATCGACGTCAAGAGCACGGTTAAGGGCCAGGTCATGACCAAGGAAATCTTCTTGTCGCTTCCTCGAGGGAGGACTTTTGATTCGCTCATTTCGACCATTCCGGGCGTCCAAGACGAGCCCATTACGGGAGGGATTTCGGTCGACGGCGCTTCGGGCGCCGAGAACATGTGGTACGCCGACGGCGCGGACGTTACGAACTTCCATCTGGGCATTAAGGGCCAGAATGTCGTCCTCGAGCTCCTCGATGAGGTCAAGGTCACGGCTTCGGGCTACAACGCCGAGTTCGGCGGCTCGATGGGCGGCGTCGTCAACGTCATCACGCGTTCCGGCGGCAACGAGTTCCACGGCGACATCATGGGCTTTTACGAAAACAACACGCGGCTGATGGAGGGGAGGGCCAGGACCTTTCTCCGGCAGGATCCTTTCGACAGCTATTTGTACGAATACGTCAACTATGACGACCTCTACTTCAATGGAGGGAAGAACAGGGATCGCTATAATCGGTTCGAAGGGGTCTTCAGTCTCGGCGGGTATATCATCAAAGACAAGCTTTGGTTCTTCGGCTCGTTCAACCCGACGCTCAGCGATACGTCGGCCCAACGGGACTTCAACCTGAGGGAAGGGCCCTTCTCGACCTTTAAAAACAAGAACACCATCTTCAACGGGTCCGCGCGCCTTTCCGCCGCTCCCATCACCGGCCTTCGGTTGTCGGCCAGCTTCATCAACAATTTCAGCAAGTATCGCGGGGCCCTGCCCAGCATCATCGGCTGGGACGACCCGGCCTATGAATGGGGCAAGGAAGGATTCGATTACCCCAACTCGACGGTCGCCCTGACTGGGGACTATACCATCGGCAACAATCTGCTCCTCAGCTACCGGGGAGGCTGGCATATGGAGAACGAGAACAACCAGCAGATCCTTCCGCCCGACAGTTCGACGTACTATTTCGCGTACTCCAACTCGCCCTTCAGCGAGGACCCGTTCTTTGTCGCGAATCCGGACCTGCTTCACGGCGGAGGCTGGTCAAACAACAACAATTATATCGAAGTCAGGAAATACCTGACCGCGAAGCTCAGCAACAATCTCGACGTCTCCTACTATGCCAACTGGCTGGGCGAACATGCCCTGAAGGCCGGCTTCGGCTACACCTATCTTCATGAGAACGTGTACGACGGCTCGACCCATCCCAGGGTCTGGCTTTATTGGGGCCGGACCTACACCGGACTGGGCTTTCCCGTCGGCGCCGGCGCCGACCCGTTCCTGGCCGATGGAGTTACGCCCAACCCGGATTACAGCCCCTACGGGTACTACTACGTCCGGGGCTCCTTCACTTCCCCCTATGGCGGCATCTGGGACGTCGGCACCAACAATTTCTCGTTCTACCTCCAGGATTCCTGGACGATCAACGGCAGGCTGACGCTCAACTTCGGCGCGCGGGCCGAGGGTCAGTACATTCCGTCCCTGACCAACAACACGTCCTACGCGGGCTTCACGACCAAGCCCATCAAGTTTACTCCGTGGCAGATGCTGGCCCCGCGCTTAGGGGCGACCTATGACGTGTTCGGGAATTCCAGCCTGAAGGTCTTCGCCAGCTTCGGCATCTATTACGACGTCATGAAGCTCTACATGGCCGAACTGACCTTCGGCGGCTGGAAGCGCACGCAGGATTACTACTCCCTGCAGGATCCGGATTGGCCGCTGATCGCCGCCAGTGGCGCGCTCAACGACGCGACCAGCCAGGGCGCCGGCGGCCACTACGCCGGTACAATGGACTTCCTGCCGCCCTCGTTCAACCGGGTCGACCCGAACTTGAAACCGACCGCGCAAAGGGAAATCTCCTTCGGCGCCGAAAAGAAGCTGTTGGAGGACTTGTCGGTTTCCCTCCGATTCGTCAACAAGCACCTCATCCGGACGATCGAAGACGTCGGCGTGCAGGTCGTGACCCAGAATCCGGACGGGACGACGGACGTTTCACAGGACTTCTGGATCGCCAACCCCGGCTATGGCGTGACCAGGCCGCAATCCGAGGGCGGAGAGTTTTCCGACCTTTTCTGGCGCTGCCCGAGGGCCACAAGAGAGTACTTCGGCCTCAACGTCTCCCTGGAAAAGCGATTCAGCCACAACTGGCAGGGCGGCATCAACTATACGTTGAGCCGGGTCTACGGCGATTACTCCGGTCTGGCCAGCGCCGATGAAGGAGGCCGCGTCGGCCCGAATGTGGAACAGGACTTTGACCGCTGGTTTATGACGTACGATGCCTTGGGCCACGTTCTTAACGGCCCGCTGCCCCAGGACCGGACGCATTACGTCAAGGCCTACGGCTCTTATTCGTTTCCGTTCGGCCTGACCATCGGCGTCGTCGGCTACGGCCGGAGCGGCCTGCCGCTGACCACGAGGGTTTATTACGGCAGCAAGTACATCTATCCGAACGGCCGAGGCGACCTCGGACGGCTGCCGTTCACCGTATGGGCCGATCTTTACTTGGACTACAGCTTCAAGATCGCCGGCAAGTACCGGGCGTCCGTCAACCTCCAGTTCAACAATGTGACCAACACCAGCACCTACCAGAGCTGGATCGAAGACTACAATCTGGACGGCTTCTCGGGCTATGACGCCGAGATCCTGAACGGACAATTCGCCACGAACTATCCGGCCTACGTCGCCGCCAATGACACCGTGCACCCGATGTTCAACCAGTGGGCGACGCGATTTGCCCCCTGGTCGGCGCGCCTGGGGTTCAAACTGTCTTTCTGACCTGCGCGATTCTCGAATCTGAGCACGAAGAGCCCGTCCTCCGACGGCGGGGGACGGGCTCTTTTCTTGACCCGTTCGCCGACGCTAAGGCCCGCCTTTCAGGGCGGGGACAAGAAGCGAGGCTCAGGGTCAACCCCGAACAAGCCCCGGTATTCATGCCGGGACTCGAGGGGTTGACATCCGCCGGACCGGCCGGATATTCTAGATTCTTCGGTCGTCATAAGGTTTGGGTCGTCTGAGGTCCGTGACGCGGGAGGGGCGGCTTGGGCCGATGGACTTGACGGCGGTGCCGGACCTAAGGGCCGCGAAGCAGGCGGAAGAGCGATGAATAACAAGAAACGAGGGAGAAAAGAGGCCCCGGCGTCACACCGAAAAGGCGCGGGCGCGCCGACGGCTGGAAAAAACCAGGAGTCACATGGCGCCGGACATCGGACTTCCCGCGGTCGCTTGCGGCGGATTCTGTGGATCGGTGGCAGCGCCGCAGCGGCCGCCGCGGTCCTCCTCGTCTATTTCTCGGCGATCCGCCCCGGGCACAGCCGGCTCAGGCCGTCCGGCGCTCGTCCGCTGAACGTCCTGCTCATTACCCTCGACACCACCAGGGCCGATCATCTTGGCTGCTACGGTTATCCGTCGGCCAAAACTCCGTCTATCGACTCGCTGGCCCGCGACGGCATCCGGTTTTCCCGGGTCTACTGTCCGGCCCCCTTAACGCTGCCCTCCCATTGTTCAATCATGTCCGGGCTCTATCCGCTCAAACACGGGGTCCGCAACAACGGTCACGACCTGCCCGCGGGGATCAGAACGCTGGCGCAGATCCTGAAAGAACGCGGGTGCGCTACGGCCGCCTTTGTTTCCTCGTTCTCCGTGGATTCGCGGTTCGGCCTCAACCGGGGTTTCGACGTCTATGACGACCTGTTCCAGTCGGATTTGCCCATCAAAACCCAGAACGCCGAACGACGGGCCGAGGGAACCTTCGATCGGTTTGCGATGTGGCTCCAGAAAAACTCCGGTTCCCGATTTTTCTGCTGGGTGCATTATTATGACCCGCATTTCCCCTATGATCCGCCTTCACCTTACAGAGAAGAATTCAGCGGCAGGCTCTACGACGGCGAAATCGCCTACATGGACCACTATGTGGGCGCCATAGTGGAGTTGCTGAAGACCAAAGGGATTTATGAGAACACGCTCATCGTCGTCGCCGGCGACCACGGTGAGGGGCTGGGGAACAAGGTCGAGCTCGGACACGGCATCTTCCTTTATGATGAGACCGTCAGAGTTCCGCTTATCTTTCACAACCCCACAGTATTCCCCCGCTCCCGAGTGATCGATAACGAGGTCAGACTGATCGATGTGGCGCCGACGATTCTGGAGATCGTCGGCTTGAACAGCGAAGCGGCGGGAATGCAGGGACAAAGCCTGGCCGCCTGGCCCGCCGGGCGAACGCACAAAGACCGCGACAGTTTGATCGAATCGTTTTACCCGCGGGAGAACTTCGGCTGGTCGGAATTCGTCGGGCTGGTCTCCGGTCCCTGGAAGTACATCCAGGCCCCCAAGCCGGAGCTCTACGACTTGGGGCGCGACCCGGAAGAAAAGAATAACTTGTACCGCATTTCGGCGGGCAAAGCCGGGGCGATGAAAAAGAAGCTCGAACAGGAGCTTCTCCGCTTGGGCTCGGGCGGTCCGGTGACGGGTGAGTCAGCCAAGCCGAGGACAGCCGACCTGGAGAGACTCAGGTCCTTGGGCTACGTGAATTTTGCTCCGGCCCGGCCCGGGTCGGCCACTCCCGACGCCAAAGACGAGACCGGCCTGCTCCGGCTGATCCAGCAGGCCCAGGCGTACGAATTCGAAAACAAGTATGCCGAGGCCGAGACAATTGACCTCCAGATTCTGGCCGGGATCCCGGATTCCCCGGCGAGCTATATCAACCTGGCCATCGCCCAAGCGATGCAGAAAAAATTCGACCAGGCCATCGAGACATTGAAAAGGGGCACGGCGCGGATTCCGGATTCCGAGATTCTTCTCGTTCGCCTCGGCCATACGTATCTTCTCTCCGGAAGGGTCCGAGAAGCCTATGAAACCATGAGCACAGTTCTTGTCTCGAACCCTCGAGACGTCGATGCCCTGACCATCTGTGCCGGCATCCTGGATTCTTCGGGCGAGAAGGACCAGGCCCGCGCTTATTTTGAGCGGGCTTTGGCGATCGAGCCGGAAAGCCGGTATTTGCGAATGAGCTATGCGGGCAACCTGGCCTCCGGCGGCAGGCTGAAGGAAGCGGTGGTCGTCTATGAAAAACTGATCGACGACTTTCCCCGAGAGCAGGCCTTCTATCAGTTGGCGGGCATCGCCCATTCTTACCTGGGCGATTATGACCTGGCGATATTTTATCTCAAGCAAGCCGTGGCCATCGGGCCGACGCCGGTCGGCTACTTCAATCTGGCCGTGGCGTGCGATAAAAAGGGAGATTTTCCGGGGGCGGTAAATTATTTCAAGCTTTACCTGGAAAATTCCCAGGGCGAGAGCCGGGCCGCCGTCCAGAAGGCCGAGGCCGAGCTTGCGCGCCTTGAAAAGAAGCTCGGTTCCCGATAACGCCTAAGGCTCTCGCGCTATTTGAAACCGTCGCCGCAGCCGGCAGGCGTGCCGAGAATCACGTCATTCGAAATCCCTGACCAGCGAATCGTACTCGTCTTCGGTGATGATCTTGTGCAGCTTGAGCTTGCCGAGAATCCAGCCGCACCGCCACCGCACCCAGGCATCCGAGCCACGCGGGTCCGCCGTGAGCGGGCGCGGGATGACGGCCGTCAGACGAACGATTTCCTCAGAGTCGAGGCGGTCGACAGCCTTGTGAAAATAATTCCGGGCGGCGGCCTCGACTCCGAATATGCCGGGGCCGAGTTCGATGACGTTGAGGTAGATCTCGAAGATCCTCTCCTTGGAGAGGGCTTTTTCCAGTCGGCGGGCGATGAAATATTCCTCGACCTTGCGCAGGATACTTCTTCTGTTGGAGAGATAAAGGTTCTTGGCCAGCTGTTGAGTGATGGTGCTCCCGCCCCGGGCGAACCGGCCTTCACGTAGGTCGCGCTTGAACGATTCCTTGATTTCGCCGAGGTCGATGCCCTTGTGCCAATAAAAGGAGAAATCTTCTGTAACGCGCACGGCCTCTTTGAGAAGGTCCGGTATATGGTCAAAAGGCACCCAATCCTGATGAATGACCAGAAGGCGGCCCCGGCGCCGGGTTTCATTCTGGCGGAAGCGGATGAGGGCCGTCGTCGTGGGATTCGAGGCTTTCAGGCTGGAGACGTCAGGCAGACCCATGAGGATGAAGGCGGCCGACGAGACCCCCAGGACCAGCAGGATAACGGCGAGCCCTAGCCAGATTTTCTTTTTGAGCGTACGCTTTTTCTTTTTGGCCATGCTTTAAGTGCTGTGTGCGGGCCGGCGTTTGTCCCGGAGCCCGGATCGGAAGGCCATAGAGCTCTCGTGCCGGGCGCCCGAGCGGGAAAAAGCCGCATCGCTCGCGGAGCCGCGCCGGCCGCTGAATAAGTCGTGCATCATGGCGAACATCGAGGGCCGAAAATAGCCGTACCGAGCCGGACCATGTTGGCGCCTTCTTCGACGGCAACGCGCCATGAGTTCGTCATGCCCATGGAGAGAAGCCGCATTTCGACGCCCGGAAATTCGAGCACCGAAACGGCTTCCCAAACCCTTTTCGTTTCTGCAAAATAGGGCCTGGCGTCCTCCGGATCGCCCTCAAACGGGCCCATCGTCATGAGGCCCATGATCTTGACATTTCTCCGATCGGCGATAACCCGGACGAGCGCCTCGACGTCCTCAGGCATAACGCCGAACTTTTGCGGTTCGCGGCCGCTGTTGACTTCTATCAAAATGGATTGGACTTTGCCCGCTGCGGCGGCCCGGCTGTCGATTTCGCCCGCCAGGCTGGACGAATCCACCGTCTCGATGAGATCGAAGATCTCCACGGCTTTCTTGACCTTGTTCGCCTGAAGATGGCCGATGAAATGCCATCGCGCCCGGCGTCCTATGGTCTGGAATGCCTCCCTGGCCTCCTGGATATAGTTTTCGCCGATGATCTTGACTCCCGCATCAAGCGCCTCTTGGATTTCCTGGCCCGTCCTGGTTTTAGCGGCCGCGACGAGTTCGACGCCGGGGGGCAATTCGGCCATGATGGCCCGGACGTTATCTCCAATCACCATCGCTTTCGCCATTTTCAAAGTTATTCTATCATAGGCTGGCCGGCCCGGTGAAGGTTCGTCGGCGCCGGCGTCCGCAAAATTATCGCGGCGTTCGCGAACGTGTTATAATCCCGGCATATCGGAAAGGGCCAAAAGGAAGGCTGAGATGACGATCCGTGAGGAGCTCGAAAAGACCGAAGAACAGGTGTTTTCGCCCAAAGCCTGTCTGAGCTCCCGCTCTCGGGGGCGGATGAGGCCGGAAGTGCCGCATGCGATCCGGACGGATTTCCAGCGGGATCGCGACCGCATCATCCATTCGAAGTCATTTCGCCGGCTCAAGCACAAGACCCAGGTCTTCCTCTCCCCCTTCGGCGATCACTACCGCACGCGCTTGACCCACTGCCTCGAGGTCTCACAGATCGCCCGAACGATCGCCAAGGCCCTGAGACTCAATGAAGACCTGACCGAAGCCGTCGCTCTCGGCCACGATCTCGGGCATACGCCTTTTGGCCACTCGGGCGAGGACACGCTGAACAAGCTCCTCCCGGGCGGATTTCATCACGCCGACCAGAGCCTCCGGGTGGTCGAGAGACTCGAGTATGAGGGCAAAGGCCTGAACCTGACCTTCGAGGTGCGCGACGGCATCCACAGGCACTCCAAGGGCCGCGGCGAAATCTTCGACACCGATCCTGAAGACATGCCGATCACTCTGGAGGGGCAAATCGTCCGCGTTTCGGACGTTATCGCCTATGTCAACCACGATGTGGACGACGCGCTCCGGGCCGGGATCATCAAGGATGAGGACATCCCGGCTCACCTGATCCGGATCCTCGGGAAGTGGCCGGCGACGCGCATCGACCGGATGGTCATGGACGTCGTCGAAGCCAGTCTCGCGGCCGGGCTCGACCGGATCGCCATGAGCGAGAGGATCATGAAGGCCGTTATCGAATTCCGAGAATTCCTCTACCGCAGGGTCTATTTTAATTCTACGGCCCGCGAAGAGTTGCGAAAGACGGAGAAGATCATCGGCGATCTCTATGGCTATATCCTGGAGAACCCGGCCGGTTTCGTCAAAGACTATCCCGCGGGCGATACCCTCGAAGCGAGGACAGGGGATTTTATCGCCGGCATGACGGACCGTTATGCGATGGCCCTCTACGAGCAGATCTTTTTTCCGAGGTCCTGGCCCATTCTTTAGGGAGAATGAGGCGGATGCGAAAATTAGCCCGTATCCTGCTCGCCGCAGCCTGTCTTCTCTCCGCTCGGTCCGCGCCCGCCGCGGACAAGGCGGTCAAAGCCTGGGAAGCGAAGCTCGTCATTCCCACGTACGTCGTGGGGCCCGCCGAGAGAAATCCCATGTTTTACAGCGGCCGGGCCTACCAAGGCGCCAAAGGGCCGATCTATCCGTACCCGCTTCTCGACCGGCTGTCCGACCGGAAAGAGGACCGGAGCTACCGCGCCCTGTATCTTGAAAACCCGTACGTGCGGATCTGTGTGCTGCCCGAAATCGGCGGCCGCATCTTCGAGGCCGTGGACAAGACGAACGGCTATAATTTCGTCTACCGCCAGCATGTCATCAAACCGGCCCTGATCGGCATGCTCGGCGCCTGGATTTCCGGCGGCGTCGAATGGAATATTCCCCATCATCATCGCGCCACGTCGTTCATGACAGTGGACTCGTCGCTCGAAACGAACACGGATGGAAGCGCCACGATCCGGGTCGGCGAGATCGAACTTCGCGACCGGACGAAATGGCTTGTCGGCCTGACCCTGCGCCCCGACACGTCGGTCATCGAAGTCACGATCAGAGTCTTCAACCGGACACCTCTTGCTCACCCCATCCTGTGCTTCGCCAACGTCGCCGTCCACGCCAACGAAAGCTACCAGATCTTTTTTCCGCCGTCGACCGAACTCGCCACGTTTCACGGCAAGAACCAATTCGCTCACTGGCCTTTTTCGAGCGAAGTCTTCAACGGTCAGGACTACACCAAAGGGGTCGACGTGAGCTGGTGGAAGAATCACCTGACTCCAACCTCTTTTTTTGCGTTCGATGCCCAAGAAGATTTTCTGGGCGGTTATGATCACGGCAAGCAGGCGGGCGTGGCCTTCGTCGCGGACCACAATATCGTGCCGGGCAAGAAGCTCTGGACCTGGGGCACCGGATCGGAAGGCAAAACCTGGGAAAGAATTCTGACGGACAGCGACGGTCCCTATCTCGAGCTCATGGTCGGCTCCTATTCGGACAATCAGCCGGATTACAGTTGGACCGAGCCCTTTGAGACAAAGGTCGTCCGCCAGTTCTGGTATCCGATCCGCGGGCTCCAAGGGATTAAGAACGCGAACCGGGAGGCGGCCTGCAACCTGGACGTCTCGTCGGGAAAGGCCCGGATCGCATTCAATTCCACTTCGGCCAGGAAAGGCGTCCGAGCTGTGCTCAAGACAGGGGATAGGTCCATATTCGGGGACGCTTTCGACATCGGCCCGGGAAACCCGTACGAGCGCGAAATAACCTTGCCCGCCGGCCTAGGCGAAAACGACCTGACGCTGGTGCTTTTGGATTCGGCCGGGCAGGAGCTTATCCACTACCGGCCGCCTGAAAAAAGGAATCCGCCTCTGCCGGCGCCCGTTTCTCCGCCGCCCCCGCCGAAAGAAGTCCAGACGAACGAAGAACTTTATCTCGCAGGTCTTCGTCTGGATCAGTTCTCCAACCCCTCGCTCGAACCCCTCCCGTACTACGAGGAAGCTCTGCGCCGCGACGCAGGGGATGCCCGGGTCAACACGGCCATCGGCCTTGTCTATTTAAAGCGCGGCATGTATCAACAGGCCGAAGCCAAGTTCAGAGCGGCGCTGGCCAGACTGACTCGCAATTATACGAGGCCGAAAGACGCCGAGGCATTCTATTACCTTGGAGTGACGTTGCGGCGTCAGGGAAAATCGGCTGAGGCGGCAGAAGCATTCCAGAGAGCCGCTTGGAGTGCGGCCTGGTACGCGGCGTCCTTTTATGAATTGGCTGAAATCGCCTCTCAAGCCGGGGACCTTGAAAAAACCCTGGACTATGTCCAAAGGTCGATGGACGCGAACAGCCTAAACATTAAGGCCCGCTCGCTCGAGGCGGGTATTCTGCGCCGGCTGGGACGCCCGGACGACGCCCGCCGTGCCGCGGCCGACGCGCTCTCTCTCGACCCTCTCGACCTCTGGTCGGCAAACGAGCTCTATCTCATTGACGCGAAAGCCGGCGACAGGGCTGCCTCGGAACGGTCTCTCGGGCGCGTTGCCGCGTTGCTGAGGGATTCTGATGCCAATGCTCTGGAGCTCGCGACGGATTACGCGAACTGCGGCATGTGGCCCGAGGCGATCGAGGTCCTTGAACGGGAGACCGTCCGCCGTCCCAAGGCCAGCCCACTTCTTGATTACGCACTCGGGTACTACCGTGCCCAAAGCGGACATGCGGAGGCGGCTCTCAAGGCCATCAAGACGGCCGTGTCGAAGCCGCCGGACTACGTTTTTCCGTTCGAGCTTGAGTTCATGGAGATTCTTGGTTGGGCTGAAAAACAAAACGCCAATGACGGCCGGGCCCCCTATTACCTCGGCAACTTGCTCTTCGATGGTCAGCCGGAACAAGCCATTGCGGCCTGGGAAAGGTCGCGTTTGCGCGACGCTTCCCTGGCCGTCGTCCATAGGAATCTCGGGCTGGCCTATGCCCGTGTCAGGAATGACGTAGCCGAGGCCGTCGCCAGCCTCGAGAAAGCCGCAGCCATCGATGCGTCGGACCCGCGCTATTTTTACGAGCTCGACGTCCTCTATGAAGCCGCGGCCGTTGACCCCGGCAAGCGCCTGGCCGTTCTCGAAGGGCACGAGGACACGGTCGCCCGTCACGACGATGCTCTTTCCCGGGAAATCAGTCTGCTCGTTGAGGCCGGCCGGTATGACCGTGCCCTCGAATTGCTCCGGGGCCATCATTTCCATATCTGGGAGGGAGGCGCCGGTATCCGCAATCTGTGGGTGGAGGCGAACCTCCTTCGCGGCCGCCGGTGTCTCGACGAAAAAAGATATATGGAAGGCCTGGTGTTCTTCCGAGCGGCTACGACTTATCCGGAAAACCTCGAGTTGGGCCCCCCATCGAGGGGAGGGGAGTCGGCGAAGGCGTTATTCTTGATTGCCCGGGCACGAGAACTTTCGGGAGACCGGAGTGGAGCCCGGGCCTCTTATATCAACGCGGCCGCGGCCGCGGGAGGATGGTCGGAGCAGAGCTACTTCAAAGGTCTCGCGCTCCGGAAGATCGGGAACGAATCCGAATCCCATGGCGCAGTTCGATGGCCTTCTCAAGTTCGCGCGGGAGAGATTGCAGTCGTCGCCGGCCGCCGACTTTTTCGAAAAATTCGGGGAGAGACAATCTGTCCGAAGCGAGCAGGGCCGGCTTCATCTGTTGGCCGGCCTTGGGCTTCGCGGCTTGAAGAGGGGACAGGAAGCCGTCCGCGAGTTCGAGCAGGCGCTGGCCCTAAACCCGAGCATCGCGGAAGCACGCCGACAGATCGAAGAGATCCGCCGGGAGCGCTAAGCTGCGAATAACCTGGCCGGTATCTCATCGGTGTTTGAGCCCATGCCATGTCCATTGCAAGAGATGGGTCATTCGTGCCAAGTGACGTCCTGTTTCCTGACGGAATAATGCCGGAAAGCCGAGCGTTCGAAGGAGATCGATCATGTCTCAAAGAAAGATGACAATTCTTGGATTCATGGCGGTCTTGATATTAGGAGGCATCATCCAACCGGCGGCGACCGGCACCGACGGAAGGGCGGCCGCGAGGCCGCACCTTGACGCGGCGGAAAAGGCGGCGGCCTGGATCCGTTCCTCCGAGGTCCGAACGGCCGACGGGCTTGGACTGGCCGGCCGATCCGAAGGACCCGAAGTCCGCGAACACAACGCTTTATGCGGGTTCGCCGGGTATCATTGTCTTCTTCGTCGAGGCCTATTATTCGACGGGCGACGCGCGCTATCTCCAGGCGGCCGAAGCCGGCTGCGACAATCTTTTGGCCGCGATTCCCCAAGAAAAAGGCATGGGTCTCTATGAAGGACTATCCGGCGCCGCCTTCGCCCTTGAGGAGACGTTCAAAGCTTCTGGCGAGCGGAAATACCGGGAAGGATTCCTCGATAGTCTGAAGAGAATTCGCGCCGCCGCTGTGAAGACGGGCGCGGGCATCGAATGGAATTCCGTCACGGACATCATCAGCGGCAGTGCGGGCACCGGCCTGCTTTTAATCTACGCGTGGCATGCGACAAATGACGACGGCATGGCTCGACCTCGCCGCCCAATCCGGCAGACGTCTTGTCGAATTGGGCAAGCCGGAGAACGGCGGCCTGAAATGGGCCATGGACCCTCAGTTTCCCCGGTTGATGCCGAATTTTTCCCATGGCACGGCCGGTATCGCGTATTTCCTGGCCGAGCTCTTCAAGGAAACGCACGATAAGGCATTTCTCGATGCGGCGTTGTCCGGGGCAAAATATCTTCTCTCCGTCGCCAAAACGGAAGGCGACACCTGCCTCGTTTTCCATAACGAGCCGGAGGGCAAGAATCTGTATTACCTCGGCTGGTGCCACGGGCCGGTCGGCACGGCGCGCCTCTTCTACGTCCTCGCCGAAGTGTCCGGCGATCGGTCATGGCTCGACTGGGTTCGCAAGTCCGCCAACGCGCTTCTCGAAAGCGGGATTCCGGAAAAGGAGACGCCCGGCTTCTGGAACAACGACGGCATCTGCTGCGGACTGGCCGGTGTAGGAGAGTTCTTCCTCGACCTTTCGCGTGCGCTGAAAGAGCCTGCCTATCTGGAATTCAGCAAGAGGGTCACGGCCCGGCTGATGGCCAAAGCGACGTCGGCGGCCGGGATGCTCTTTTGGGTCCAGGCCGAGCACCGCGTCAAGCCGGATTTGCTCATCGCCCAGACCGGGTTTATGCAGGGCGCGGCGGGCATAGGAACATTCCTGCTCCATCTCGATGCCGCCGAGCGCGGCGGCCGCGGCAAGGTCGTATTCCCCGATACGCCTTTCCGATGAGAAGTCAAAATTGAATCCGTTGATATCAGGAGCACTCTGTCCGTGTGTCCTTCTCGTGATCCGTATTTGGCATGGCCGCCTCCAATCGCGTTCATACCGGGCGCGGGATTTCTCGGGCCCGGATTTCGTGATATGATTTGTCAGGTTGGAGTCCTCTCTTTGGAGCGTCTGGAGGGTCCGCCAATGGGTCCGAGGCAACAATCATCGTGGAGGGCCCGGACCTGACATTCTGTGCGTCTTCATAGGAAGGTGACTTTATGTCCAAGAAAGATGACTTAACGAAAATCGCTACAAGGCTGCGGATCCATTGCCTGCGCATGACCACGGCGGCCGGCTCGGGCCATCCTACGACGTGCCTGTCCGCTGCGGATATTGGGGCCTGCCTGTTTTTTGGTGAGATGCGCTTTAATCCCAACGACCCGCACGACCCGGCCAACGACGAGTTCGTCCTTTCCAAGGGCCATGGCGCGCCGCTCCTCTGGGCGCTCTATGCCGAGGCCGGCCTCATCCCCTTTAAGAGCCTCCTCGACCTGAGAAAGATCACAAGCGACCTGGAGGGCCATCCGACCCCGCGCATGCCATGGGTTAAAGCGGCTACGGGTTCGCTCGGCCAGGGTCTCTCGATCGGCGCGGGAATCGCCCTCGCCCAGAGATTCGATAGATCCCCCGCCAGGACATTCGTCATGCTCGGCGACGGCGAGTGCGCTGAGGGAGGCGTCTGGGAAGCGGCGAATTTCGCGGCGCACGAAAAGCTCAAGAACCTCTGCGCCATCGTGGACGTCAACGGATTGGGGCAGTCCGATTGGACGATGTTCGGGCACGACGCCCAGGCTTACGCCCGGCGGTTCAAGGCCTTCGGCTGGGATACTCACGTCATCAATGGTCACAATATTGACGATATCGTCGAGGCCTTTAAGAAAATCGGCAAGCAAGGCAAGCCCACCGCAATATTGGCCAAAACGATAAAGGGGAAGGGCGTTTCCTTTATCGAGGACAAAAACGGCTGGCATGGAAAAGCCCTCAAGCCGGACGAACTGGCCAAGGCCATCGAGGAGCTCGGCGGCCTGCCGGACGTTGACGCGAAGAAATTTGTTCACAAGCCCAAACCCTTCCGGCCTATGAAAAAAGCGGGCGGGTTCGAATTTCCGCGAACCGTCTACAAAGACAAAACCGCGACCCGCTTGGCCTATGGGTTTGCCCTCGAGGCTCTCGGCAAGGTCAATCCGTCCATCGTTGCGATCGACGGAGACGTCCGTAACTCGACGTACGCGGAGAAGTTTTTCGAGGCTTTCCCGGCCCGGTCCGTCGAATGCTATATCGACGAGCAGAACATGGTGGGCGCCGCCATCGGTCTTGCCGGCAAGGGGTACATCCCATTTGTCGCCACGTTCGCCGCGTTCCTGACGCGCGCCCACGACCAAATCCGAATGGCGGCGGTTTCGTTCTCCAAAATCAAGCTCTGCGGCTCGCACGTCGGCGTCAGCATCGGCGAGGATGGACCGTCCCAGATGGGGCTCGAGGATCTGGCCATGTTCCGCTCCGTGCCGGGTTGCGTCGTGCTTTATCCGAGCGACGCCCGGTCGACGGAGGCATGTGTCGCGAGCATGGCGGCGCATCAGGGCATGGCGTATCTGCGGACGACGAGGCCGCCGACACCTCTCATCTACGCGTCGGACGAGCCCTTCCCGGTCGGAGGGTCGAAGATCCTGAAAAAGAGCGACGCCGACAAGCTCACGATCATCGCCGCGGGCATCACGCTCCATGAGGCGCTCAAGGCCTATGAGGAGTTGAAGAAGGACGGTATCGCCGTCCGCGTCATCGACGCCTATTCCGTCGCTCCGCTCGACAAGGAGACCATAAGCCGTGAGGTGCGCGAAACGGGCGGCCGAGCGATTGTTGTCGAGGATCACTACGAGGGCGGCGGTCTGGGGGAGGCGGTGGCCGGGGCTCTGGCCGGCGAATCCACGCTCAAGCATCTGTGCGTTCGGGAGGTGCCGCGCTCCGGGAAGGCCGAGGAGCTGCTGGCGAAGTACGGTATCGACGCGACGGCGATCGTTCGCTCCGTTAGGGATTGTCTGGGCCGCTAGACCTTTGACCGGCGAAATCCCTCGAATGCTTGGCCACGGAAGAGGTCGGCGGATGGACGGTGTTCACATGGCTGACAGGTCCGTTAAGTGCCACGGAAGACGTCGGGCGTTTTACTCCAAGCGGGAAAAGATCTTCGGAGCCCTCTGCCTTGGAGTCCTCCTCCTCTTAACATTCGGCCGGGCGGCCGTGAGCCGGGGCACGACACGACCGGCCGTCGCCGACTCCGGCACGGTGATTTACGTTTATGACGGTGACACGGTGAAGGTCCGCCTGGATTCGGGAGAGGAAAAGCGCGTCCGGCTCATCGGTGTCGACTCGCCCGAATACAACGATCCCAAGGAGGAACTCCGGCTCATGGCCTTCCTGGCCAAGCGTTTCACAACCTTCCATCTCCAACGCAAGGCTGTCCGCCTGGCATACGACCGCGAACGCACCGATGTCTACGGCCGGACATTGGCCTATGTTTGGCTTGATGAGCGCACTCTGTTCAACGAGGTCCTTGTCGGCGAAGGTTTCGCCTCCGCGTATCTGAAGTATCCCTTCGACCCGGCTCGGATGGAGCGGTTCAAAACGTTGGAGGCGGAGGCGCGGAGAGCGCAGAAGGGTTTGTGGCGCAGCGGGTCATTTCTCCAGGTTGAGCCCGGGGCTGTCGAAGGATCTCTGGGGCGCGTCGTCGCGGTGCGCTTCAGGTGCTTGCGGGCATTCGATCGGAGCGGTTTCAGAGTCATCGTTCCGTCGGAAGGAAGGTTCGAGGTCGTTGTCCCAAAGGAGACGCTCATCTCGCTTCCGGGTTCCCTTGATTTTGAGAGCCGTATGCTTTTGGTCACGGGCTTTGTCGAGGAATACAAGGGACGGCCCCAGATCGTCGTCGGCATTCCCGCGCAGCTCAAGACCGTCGGCTGACCGTCCTCCCGGCCGTCCCGCGGTTTGACACGACAAGGTTCTGCCGAATAAAATGCACGCGAAAAGGACCGCTGCCTGATGGATAGGCAGGGATCGCGGCCGCCCGGTCGCGACGAGGCCCCGGACATCCGGCATCGGAGGGAGTGCCAGACATGAATTCGATGATAACCCGCGAGATCCTGGAAGCCGTCGAGGCCGTCGTCGGAACAGGCAACGCCTTTTCCGATCCGGAAAAAATCCTCGATTACAGCCACGACGAATTCTCTCTTCGCGAGATCGCCCACATGCCGGACCTCGTGGTCAAGCCCGAAACGGAATACCAGGTGGCCGAGATTCTCAAGATCGCCGGCGCGAAGCTGATTCCGGTCACGCCGCGCGGCGGCGCCACGGGGCTTTGCGGCGGTTGTGTGCCCGTCTGCGGGGGCATCGTGCTTTCTCTCGAACGGATGAGCCGCATTCTCGAGATCGACACGGAGAATCAGATGGCCGTAGTGGAATCGGGTGTCCGGCTTTCCGATTTCGCCACCGCCGTCGAGTACGCCGGCCTCACTTTCCCGCCGCATCCGGGCGACGAAAGTGCCATGGTCGGCGGGCTCATCGCCACGAACGCCGGCGGCAGCCGGGCCGTGAAATATGGGACGATCCGGAGCTATGTGCGGGGGCTCGAGGTCGTCACTCCGACGGGCGAAATCCTCAAGCTCGGCGGCAAGATCGTCAAGAGCAGCACCGGGTACAACCTGATCAACCTGTTCATCGGCTCCGAGGGGACGCTGGGTGTCATCACGAAGGCCGTCATTCAGCTTATGGCCAAGCCGGTTTTGACGCGGTCCCTCGTCGTGCCGTTTCCCGAGATCGAGGCCGCGATCGACACGGTGCCCCGCCTGCTCAGGAAGGGTATCGTGCCGATGGCCGTCGAACTTCTGGAAATCGAGCCTATCACACTCACCGAGGAGTATCTCCACAAGACGTGGCCGACAAAGCTCGGCAAGACTCACCTCATGATCATTCTCGACGCGGCCACGGAGGCAGAGATGGACCGTCTCTCACAGGCGGTGGCCGACGTCTGCCTGGAGCAGGGGGCCGTGAACATCTTTATCGCCGAATCGGCGGCGAAGCAGGAAGACGTCATGACGATCCGCTCCAAAATTTATGACGCGATCAAGGCCGGGACGGTTGAAATCCTGGACATCTGCGTTCCCCGGGCGGCCATGGCGGGTCACCTCCGTTTCGTCGGCGAGGTCGCCCGGAAATACGACATGTGGCTTCCGACGTTCGGGCATGCCGCGGACGGAAATATTCACACTCATATCATGAAGGCCCGTTATGAGGCGGGCCGGATGGTCCAGGTGCCTGAAAGCCAGTGGCGGCCCAAAGTCGACCTCGTCCGCGAAGAGCTCTTCTACGACTGCCGCAAGCGGGGCGGCGTTATCTCCGGCGAGCACGGCATCGGCCTCGTCAAGAAGCCCTATCTGCCGCTCGCCATCGGGCGGAATCAGATCGAGATCATGCGGGCCATCAAGAAGGTGTTCGACCCTTTGGGGATCATGAACCCCATGAAGATCTTCGATTGAGCGGGACGGTCGGGCCCGGCCGGACGGACAGTTGCATCCGCGCCGGGTTCGTGCTATAGCAGAAGTGGTGAAAGGGACAAGACGACGGGGCAAAGTGAAGAAAGTCTCGGGGCCCACGCCGTCCGTCAATGATCATCAAGGGGGTTCCCATGGTTGAACGCATCACGGAGATTTACGTCATCCTGGAGAACAAGCCGTCCATCTTGGGCGACCTCTGCAGCTTCCTGGCCGAGAACGAGGTCAATGTCGAAGCCATCGGGGTTTTCCACGATACAGCAAAGCTCTACGTGCAGAACCTGAACAAGGCGGTCAAGCTCCTCGGCAAGCTCAATTACACCACGGAACTCAGGGATGTGCTGAAAGTCGATCTGGAGAACAGGCCGGGCGCCCTGGCCGAGGTCACGACCAAACTCGGCGATGAGGGCATCAACATCGAATACTGCTATGGCACGCTGGCGCGCAAAGGAAACACGGTCTCCGTCATCATGGACGTGTCGAATATCGATCGCGCGATCCAGGTCCTGTCCTAAATAAACAGCGTTATCGCCGATTCCTGGGCCTGCTCAAGGAACGCGGCGACGCCCACGCAGGCCGACACCTCTGGGATCATGGCTTCGCGGGGGATTTCCATCACGCCCATGCTCGTCGTACAGCCGTAGAACTTAACCCCGAGGTCGATGGCCGTCTTGCGCATTTCGGTCAGGGACGGCACATTTTTCGAGCCCATCATTTTCTTGAACATCCAGCGGCCGATGCCGCCGTAGCTCATGCGACTGGGCGAGGCGCGCTCGATGTCGCCGCCGTACATCCAACCGAGGAGCCGGCCGAACAGGCTCTGGCCCGTCCGCATTTTTTTCTTGAGGGCTCGGAGCCCCCAAAAGGTGAAGAACATGACGACGTCCATCCCGGAAGCCGCCGCCCCCGTGGCCAGCGTGAATGCCGCGAACAGCTTGTCCATGTCGCCGCTGAAGACGATCAGAGAGAGCTTTTTCCTTTTTTCATCAGACATGCGTGGTGCCTCCCAGTCCTGAGGCTATTGTAGTCCGGGCGGGCGCGGGACTCAATTCCGGTTGCGGACTGCCTCTCACGCGCGAGGACTTCCTTCTCCGCCCGCATCAGCGCATGGACATATTTCGTGTGGTCTGAGAAGCCTTTCCTAGAATAGGCGAAAAGGCGGAGGCAAATACCTCCCCGAAATCCGGCCATCTCGTCCCGCCGATTGTGCCTCGGCTACTTGGCCTCCGGATACAGGAGCGCGTTCAGCAGGAATTTGTACGTGCCGTGGGATTGGGCGCGGTTCTGACACCGGAACCCGATGAGGATGATCCGGCCGTCCTTGTATTTTGTGTCCACCACCGCCGCCTTGCGCGCGATGTAGTCTTCGCCCAGAAGCCAGCCGCTCAGGAGGACGTTGTCGTCGGGGTATGTTGCGACGACCTTGCGATCCCAATCAAAAGGCGGCGAGTACGTATCGAGGGCCAGGCTGTTGACGAACATTGCCGCGGCCTCCTTGGGCATCCCGTAGCCGATCGGCGTTTCGTTGTCGACAAGGATCTTGAGGATCGAGGTCGGGCAGAAAAAGGCCGACCGGTCGACGCCCTGGAGGGCGTTGCGCGCCGGTGCGCCGAATTCGGTGATGGCGAAATCGGAAGCCCCGTTGAGCGTGACCATAATGCCGCCTTTCTCGATAAAGGCCTTAAGGGTGTCAACGCCCTCCTGGCCGATGCCCCCTTCGTACTCGGGCGGCACGACATTCATCATGCGGAACATGCGGGCCATGGGGGATTCGGCCGCCGGGGCGCCGGGTGCGGCTCCCGGAGCCGCGCCGGGACGCGTCCCTTTGATGACGTTGGTGTTCTCGTCGGCGAAAACGATGACGTCAAAATCGGCCTTCAGGTCGGGCTTCTTGTCCTTCGTGCCCTTGATGTCATCGTTGTGAAGTGTTTTGAAAGGGATGGCCATGTCGTCGAAAACATACCGCGTCCAGCCCTCGTCCATGTTGGCGCGCCAGGACTGGAAAAGCCCGATCCGCGGAAACTTGACCGCGGCCTTGGCGGCGGTTGCGCCGTCCTCGAAGGCGAAGGCTTCGGTATGCCGCTTTTCGAGAAGGCCGGGCAGGGCTTTCCGGACTTCGGGCGTGTTCTTGACGATGAAACTCCCGGCCGCCGCGGTGATGCCTTTGCCGGCCAGCGCCGCCTTGGAGCGATAGACCTCAGCCTTGTCTTTGAGCAACGCGAACGCGACGGCGTAGGACGCATTGGCCTTGGCGTCGAGCACGATCCATGGCGCCGATTCGGCGGGGGCCTTGACAGCGGGGTAGGGGACCTTGTCGATTCTCTCCAGCTTGGCCTCGAAGGCCTCGTCGACCTGGTCGCAGGCGACACCCATCTGGAGGGGAAGCGTCCAGGCCGCGTTATCGTAGGGCGGCACCGGAGGCCCGCCCGGGTACTGGCGGATATCCGGGTACTTTTGCTTTTCGAGCAGCGCCCAAGCGTATGTCTTATAGGGTTGGGCCGTTTTGACGACGAACGACCCCACCGCATAAAGCCTGCCGCCGCCCACGAAGTCTGCCTTCGCCTGCTGGATCTCGACTCCGCCGGTCATCAAGATATCGAGCATCTTGAGCGTCGTGGGATAGTCACGCTGCCGGGCCGGGATAACAAAGGCGTAGGGCTGGCCCCGGTCCACCTTTTCGATCGAATTCTTGTACATCTGGTAGAAATTAAAAAGCAGATCCTCTTTGTGGAGGCAGGCCGTCCTGACCATGCTCTTGGACAAGACGAGCTCGTAATCCACGATATCTCGGAGGCGCCACCAGCCGCCGGGCCAGGGGTCGATGAAGTCCATGCGCTTTTCATAGAACGACGTCGGCAGCTCATTGGGCTCGATCTCGATGGGCGTTGCGATGCGCACCGAGGCCGCCTCGCTCAGGATGCCGATGACGTTGTGGAGCCACGAGGTGTCGTCGCAGGCGCCGATCCACCAGGCCGTGTACGAACGGCCGTTGACGACCCCGCCCATGCCGTGCTTCTGCAGGTCATACGCCATGTCCGTTCCGACCAGATTGACCGTCCGCCAGACCATCGGCTGGATATTCGGAAGCGGTGGGTCCATGAACGGCGGGATGAAAAGCCGGGCGCCGTTCGAGCCCTGCTGATGCTCGTCGATGTGGATTTGGGGGAACCAATCGCGGTACAGGACGTTGGTCACAGCCCGCGTCTCGGATAAGTTGAACATGTACCAATCGCGATTGTCGTCGTGCCCGGCATAATAGTGATAGAGCCAGGGCGTGCTGCTGCCCTCATATTTCGTGCCGACGTACTTCTTGTACCAGTCGACGACCATCTGATTGCCGTCGGGATTGGTGGACGGCACGATGAGGACGATGACGTCGTTGAGCGTTTTGCCGGCGTCGAAATCGGTCCGGCCGGTGACGAGATCATAGGCGAGTTCCATGGACATCTGGGATGCGGCGATCTCGGTGGCGTGGATGGAGCACGTGATGAGCACGATCGCCTTTCCTTCTTTCGCCAGCTTCCGGGCCTCGTCGCCTGGGGTTAGGCGGGGATCGTGGAGCTTCTTCGTGATCTCGCGCCAGTGGTCGAGTTTGGCCAGATTATCCGGGCTTGAGATGGCGGCCATGATCATCGGCCGCTTGAGCGTCGATTCACCGATGGTGAAGAGTTTGATCTTCGGAGATTCCTGGGCGAGCTTCTGGAAATAGGCCGTAATCTGTGCGTAATCGGCCAGCTTCCTGTCTTCGCCGACCCTGAACCCCAAGAATTTTTCTGGAGGGGTCTGGGCCGCGAGCCATCCCGCCGTTGCCATGATGGAGACGAGAATCAACGCCGGGCGAATCCGAATCCGGGACTTTTTCATGCCGTTCTCCTTCCATAAGCCGAAGAACCTTAATTATCACTCGGTAGGATGACTGTCAAGGCGATGGTGAAGACCGCGGAGCATTGATGCACACGACTCGGTTTGTGAAATCATCACCCCGGCCGGATCCCGGCAGACGGCGGCCCGAGCATTCCGAGTTGGGAGTAGTTTCCGTGCCGGCTGAAACAGCCGGGCCGCCCCGGACCGTGAGGTCCGGGACAGCCTTATACCCTAAAAGGAAGAACGTTAGAGGACGTTACTTGAGGATGACGTCGCACTCGCCGCTGATTTCCGAGTGGGTTTTGTCCCAGGCCTTGATCGTCAACTTGTCACCCTTTTTTAGGCCCGGGTTCTTGAAATAGGCCTTTGTCTTGAACCCGATGAAGTTGTACATCGAGCCCTCGTCGATCGGCAGAGGCGCCCCCATAGTAAGAGGCGGGAAGAAATCGGAGCGCCGCGGAAAATCATAGAACCTGATCCAGGAGGCAATAATGCCCTCCTTGCCGAGATGACGGTACATGTTGATATCCCGGATTTCGCCCTTATAGGCCTTTCGGAGTTCCTGGATCGAAGGCATCTTGTATTCCTGGCCTTGATAAATCATGACCAGGTTGTCGCGGCCGATCGTGATGTCCTGGTTTTCCTTGAAAGGGGCCATGTAGACAATAAACGCCACATAGGGACTTTTTATTTCAAGATCAACGAGACTGGCATCGACGGCCATCAGAATATCGCGGTTGTCGTTGGAGAACGCCCCCATGCCAAGGTCCTTCCATCCCTCTCGTGGCGGCTGCTGCTGCTGGGCAAGCAAAGCCCCGCACATCAGTATTGCCACAACCGTCGTCTTTAGGACTTTCATCTTTAACTCCTTCGCGCTCGCCCGACCTGTCGTTCTCGGGGATTCCGCGAACTGTTGCTCCGGCCGGACGGTGCCTTGAGACGTTATTTTCAGCTAACTTATATGCAAGCTCCATGCCAAGCCGAGGCAGAAAGCCTGTATCAGTTTATGTCGCCGGAACCGTCCTATATGACCCGTTGCCGGGCTGAATTGGGCCAGAGGCAAGAATTTTTGTTGTCCCGATAATCCAGTCCAACAGGATGCTTTTGTCCTCAGAAATGGACAGGCGAAACAAAATTCGGTGAAGGGTTAGCTCATCGTTCGCTGCGAGGAGCTTTCCGTGAATGGCGACCCATAGTCAGCCGGGATTTCGTATCTGTCAGTCCCGGGACTGCCGGAGGAGGAACATACGCAGGAGCTGCATCGCGGCCATGGCCGTCGAGGCCACATACGTCATCGCCGCCGCCTTAAGCACCGCCCTTGCCCCGGTCATTTCGCTCGGCGTGAGAAAGCGCCGTTCCTCGAGCAGGACGAGGGCGCGCCTCGATGCATTGAATTCGACCGGCAGGGTGACCACGGAAAACACGACGGCGGCCGTGAAGAGGAGGATGCCGATGTCCATGAGGACACTGGGGCCGCGGCGGCTGAAGATGAAGCCCATGAAAAAAAGGGGGAAGGCCAGGGTGGAGCCGATGCTCGCGATGGGATAGATCAATGTCCTCAGGTACAGAGGCTGATAGTGGGCCTGGTCCTGCAGGGCATGGCCCGTCTCGTGCGCCGCGATCCCGAGGGCGGCTACGGAGGGGCTGTCATAGACGCCCTGAGAAAGGCGCAGAACGCGCT
Organism: Candidatus Aminicenantota bacterium; assembly: GCA_963727095.1. GTDB lineage: Bacteria > Acidobacteriota > Aminicenantia > Aminicenantales > Saccharicenantaceae > CAVSEQ01. The sequence goes on from CAVSEQ010000003.1 coordinate 335,364, forward strand.
TCCTCGGGTCATAATGATCGGTGAGTTCGCCGGGGAGCTTCTCGATCGTCACGGCGCCGGCGCCGCCCGCCTGAAGAAGCTCAAAGGCCGCTTGGGCACCCGTTTTCTTCGATGAAGCAAATACCTGACTGTACTTCCGGAAGGTCCCTCTGACTCTCGATTGAGCATAAAGGGCGAAAATCAAGGGAGGAATAAGCAAGAAAAACGTATTATCCCAAAAAAACATTAGCGTATCCTCCGCTGCCTAAGTCTTTCTTTATCATAATAATATACGCGAAACAAGGGAGAAAGTACAGGCTGGGACGGCCGGGCACCGCGGTTCCGGCATAAATCCCCGGCTTGTCTCGGTTAGGTCCAGTTCCAGAGGGGAAAGACTCCCTCGGGGTTCCTTTTCCATGAAAAAGGGATATAATGACCGGGACCGTGCTAGATGGGGAGCTAGCGGTGCCCTGTTGCCCACAATCCGCTACAGTGGGGTCGAATTCCCCGCCGAGGCTTTTCTCTTTCTGGCCGGTGCCCCCGCAAACGGCGATGAGGGCCGGGGCCCTGCGCAAAGGGCCGCCCGTGAATCCCGTCAGGACCGGAAGGTAGCAGCGGCAGCGGGACGGTTCCTTGTGCGGCAGTCAGCCTCGCCTGAGCCGGCGGCGGGGTGTCACGCAGCGAGAGCGGGGTCGAAGCGGGGTGCACGGTCGCTTCTCCCCCTTCTTCGGACGCGCCCCGGCATGGTGCGGCCGAGCGCAGAAAGGACTCTCCTGATCAAACCAGGGGGAGCCCGAGCTTTTTGACGAGGTCGGCTATCTCCTGCTGTCCCTTATCATCGGGGGGAAGAAGCGGCATTCGGGCCGGCCCGCCGTAATAGCCGCGCCGATCCTGGGCGAACTTGAGCCCGGCGATCCCGTACCTTTCGGTTACGGCCTTGTTGAGAGGGATGATGTCGAGTTGAAGCCTGCGGGCCTCGTCTTTTTCACCCGCCTTATAAAGCCTATAGATTTCGGCACAGAGTTCCGGGGCCGCGTTGGCGACCGCGAGAATCGCCCCGCTCGCTCCCATCTCGAGACTGGGGTAGATGACATGACCCGAGCCTGCGAAATAATGGAAATCCTCAGGAACTTCGCGGGCGACTTCGCCCAGGAATCCCAAGCTGCCGGAGCTCTCCTTAAGCCCGATAACATTGTGATGGGCGGCCAGTTCGACCACCAATTGAGGCTCAAGGGAAAAGCCCGTGTTTTGAGGGATGTTGTAAACGACGATCGGGGCACGGCTGCCATCCGCCAGGATGAGATAGTGCTTCTTGAGAGCGTCACGGGTCATCTTCGACTTGTAATAGGAGGGAGGCCGGACGAGGGCGGCCCCGATCCCGACCTCGGCGACGCGGTTCGTGAAGTCAAGGGTACCCTTCGTTGACTCGCGGGCCGTTCCGACCAGCACTTTTTTTCCGGGGGCTGCGGATTCGATAACCGCCTCGACCAGATCCACGGACTCGTCGTCCGTCAGCGAAACGCTCTCGCCCGTGGAGCCGAGGACCAAGTATCCCGCCACGGCGGTCCTATTGTACTTCCTGACATTATCGCGCATTTTTTCCAAAGCAATCTCAGCGTCCCCGGCAAACGGCGTGGTCAGGGCGATGTAAATGCCCTCGAACATCTTTGTCATTCTTTCTCTCCTCGGCGGGCGCGCCGGGCGGCCCGTTCGATTTCCCTCAGGTCCTCTTCTTCCAGGCCGAAATAATGGCCGACTTCGTGGAGGACCACTTCCAAGACCTTGTCTCGGATTTCCTCCTGGGTCCGGCAGAGCTCTTCGATCGGCCGTTGGTAGATGACGATGACGTCGGGAGATGTGTTGCCGTACGACGCGGGACCGCGCCTCGTAAAGGGAACGCCGTGATAGAGGCCCAAGAGCGGTCTTCCCGGAGGAGGTTCATCCTCGACCATGACGGTCAGATTTTCGATAAGCTTCTTGAACCGGGCCGGGATTCCAGCCAGGGCCTCTTCGACAAGGCGCTCGAACTCCTGCCTGTCTGAGAGGGGCCGGAAAGGGCTCCGGCCGAACGGGTCGGGCCGGGGCCTCATTTCTCGATACCTTCCCTCGCCCTGATACCCCGGTCGTAGTAGTGCTTGAGGGGTTTCATCTCGGTCACGAGATCGGCGCGCTCGAGAAACGACTCGGGGGCATAGCGGCCCGTCAGGATGAGTTCGACGTCATCCGGTTTTTTGGCCATCAGTTCGAGGACATCGGCTTCGGGAAGGAGTTTGAAGTGAACGGCCGTATTGATTTCGTCGAGGACGACGATCCTGAATTCGCCGGAGCGCATCGCCTGGCCGGACCGGCGGAGCCCCCGGGCGGCCAATTCGAGGTCGGCCTCCTCCAGCTCCTCGCTGACCTGGATGAAGCCGGCACGGCCGAATTGTTCGACGGTGATAAGGGGGGCCAGTTTCTTTACCGCTTCGATCTCGCCCGTGGGCTGTGCCTTGAGGAACTGGCCGATAAATGTTCGCAGCCCGCGTCCGGCGGCCCGCAACGCGAGCCCCAAGGCGGCGGTGGTTTTTCCCTTTCCATTTCCCGTATAGACCTGGATATATCCCTTGAAGTCACCGGGTTCCGGGCTCGTAGCCATCCTCCGTATTGTAGCCCCTCTCCGCGGGACCGTAAAGCCCCAATTGCCCTTATGTGACGGGAGCCCGCTGTAGAGGACTGAGGCGCTTCCGACGTGCGGTCCTTTCCGGCCCATCGAGACGGGTGGTCTCAGGGACGGGGGCTCCTGCCGAACTCCCTGATCGTTCTTTTTGGGGCAGGCCGACCTATGCTATAATCTGGAACATGCTGGACCCCAAGCTCATCCTGGAAAACACTGATTTCGTTAAAAATAGGCTCGAAACGCGAGGCGCCCTCATTAACATCGAGGATTTCGTGCGCGTCTCGCGAGAGAAGAAGGAGGTCCTCCGGAAAGTGGAAGAGCTCCGCTTTGCGAAAAATAAAGCCTCTGAAGAAATCTCCCGGATGAAGAAGGACGGCCGCGACCCGGCGGTCCTTATCCTGGAGATGCGGAAAGTCAGTGATGAGATATCTGGTCTCGATGAAAGGCTCAAGGCGCTGGACGAAGAAATCCGGTCAAAGCTCCTCAACATCCCGAATATTCCGCATGAATCCGTTCCTGTCGGCGCCGGCCCCGAAGGCAACCGGGAAGTGCGGCGCTGGGGACAGGCGCCCGCCTTCGGTTTTGAGCCCTTGGCCCATTGGGACATCGGCGAGAACCTGGGCATTCTTGATTTTGAGCGGGCCGCGAAGATCGTGGGGTCGCGTTTCACCGTTTATATGGGGTCGGGAGCCCGATTGGAACGGGCACTCATCAACTTTATGCTCGATATGCACACGCGTGAACGTGGATTCACCGAGGTGCTGCCGCCTTTCATCGCCAACGCCGACAGCCTGACCGGGACGGGAAACCTGCCGAAGTTTCAGGCGGACCTCTTCAAGCTCGAGGGCTTCGATTGGTACCTCATCCCTACGGCGGAAGTCCCTTTAACGAACCTTTATAGGAATGAAATCCTCGATGGGGCCTCTTTCCCAAGACGCTACGTCGCGTACACGCCGTGTTTCCGGAGCGAGGCGGGCTCGTACGGAAAGGACGTCCGCGGTCTCATCCGTCAGCACCAATTCAACAAAGTCGAGATGATGATCTTCAGCCTTCCCGAATCGTCGTTCGACGAGCTCGAATACATGACGGCCTCGGCCGAGGAAGTCCTGCGCCGGCTCGGGCTTCACCATCGGGTTGTGCTGCTCTGCACGGGAGACATGGGATTTGCGAGCGCCAAGACGTACGACCTGGAAGTCTGGATGCCCAGCCGCAACGGATTCATTGAGATCTCTTCGTGCTCCGATTGCGTAGACTTCCAGGCCCGCCGGTCCAACATCCGTTTCAAGCGCGAGCCCAAGGCACGGCCGGAATTTGCCCACACTCTCAACGGCTCGGGCCTCGCCGTCGGCCGGACCGTGAGCGCGATTCTGGAGAACTGTCAGCAAAGCGATGGTTCCATCGCCATACCGGCGGCCCTGCGGCCGTACTTGGATGGATTAGACAGGATCGCCAAGGCCTGAGCTGTCTGGGATCCCAGCCTTGCCGACGTCCTGCCTTTGCGGCCCGATCCTATCGCCGCCGCCCTGCCGGAGGAATACGCGTCTCAAACCCGTTGCCTTGGATGTGCGTTTTGCCATGATCGAGAGACAGGACGTTGTGGACGGGGTTCGAGCGGCCGGCCCGGCGGCATGCTCAGGCGAGTGATATAATAGCCCTAAAAGGGGAGGGCAAAAGATGAAAGCAATTCGTGTGCGCGAATATGGCGCTCCGGAAGTCATGAAGTTGGAGGAGATGCCGGATCTTCTTCCCGGTGCCAAGCAAGTCGTCGTCCGCGTCAAAGCGGCCGGTGTCAATCCCGTCGACTCCTATCTTCGGTCAGGAGCCTATGCCCGGAAACCGACCTTGCCGTATACGCCGGGCGTGGATGCGGCCGGCACCATCGAGGCAATTGGCGAAGGCGTCAGCCGTTTCGCTGTGGGCGACCGCGTGTTTACCTCCGGGTCCCTGAGCGGCGCTTATGCCGAGCAGGCGCTCTGCTTGGAGATGCAAGTCCATCCACTGCCTGAAAATGTGACCTTCGCACAAGGCGCAGCGGTTTATACTCCTTATGCGACGGCCTACAGCGCCCTCTTCCAGCGAGCCCATGCCATTGCGGGCGAAACGGTTCTTGTCCATGGGGCGACGGGCGGAGTCGGTATCGCGGCGGTCCAACTGTCCCGCGCCGCCGGGATGATCGTCATCGGGACAGGCGGGAGTGAGAAGGGCAGAAAACTGGTGCTTCAACAAGGCGCTCATTACGTCCTCGACCACAGGGCCACCGGCTACCTGGATTCCGTGAGCGGCCTTACGGAAGGGCACGGGGTTGATGTCGTCGTGGAGATGCTTGCCAACATCAATCTCGACAAGGACTTGAAGATCCTGGCCCTCGGCGGACGCGTGGTGGTCGTGGGCAACCGCGGCCGCGTCGAGGTCGACCCGCGCGAGATCATGAGTCGTCATGCTTCGATCCTGGGGATGCTGCTCTTTAACGCCTCCGATCGCGAGCGGGCCGCCATCCTTGCCGCCGTCGGGGAAGGCCTGGCCAACGGCACGCTCCGGCCGGTCGTGGGGAAGGAGATCCCCCTCGCGGAAGCGCCCCGCGCCCATCACGAAATCATGGAGGCGCCGGCGTACGCGAAAATCGTCTTGCTCCCCTGAGTGCCCGACCTGCCCGCCGCCTGCATGACCGATGCCTCCGGCCGCGGCCGCCGCGGCGGCGCTTATAAAGCTTGTCACCGCCGGCGTCGCTGGGTACAATGTTCCCGTTCCGCGGAGGGATGGCCGAGTGGTTGAAGGCGGCGGTCTTGAAAACCGCTTTCCGGTCCTCCGGAACGGGGGTTCGAATCCCTCTCCCTCCGCCAAATCCTCACATGAGGCGCAGCCGCAATTTTCATGTTTTCCGGAAACATGCTAGAATAAGCGCGCCTTCCTGAAACTGCGGAGAGGTGCTGGAGTGGTCGATCAGGAACGCCTGCTAAGCGTTTGTCTCGGCTCAAACCGGGACCGCGGGTTCGAATCCCGCCCTCTCCGCCATTCCACGCCCTGATTATGACTTTCGCGGAAAATTTCTTTTTCAAGCTTCACCGCGGTCTGCCTCGTGAGGGCCCCGGGGATGACCAGTCGACGGCCCAAGCCTTTCGGCTGATCTCCGGGCTCCCGCCGGAGCCTCTCATCCTGGATGTCGGCTGCGGACCGGGCGCGCAGACCCTCCTTTTGGTTCGACTCTGCCGCGGCTTCGTGGCGGCTCTCGACAACCATCGACCTTTCCTGGATGAGCTCAGAGCGCGGGCCGCGGCCCAGGACATTGACCGCCGTATCTTTCCTATTCAGGGAACCATGACGGCCCTGCCCTTTCCCGCGGGGACCTTCGACCTCATCTGGTCGGAAGGCGCGATCTACATCACGGGATTTGAGAACGGCTTGAAAATGTGGCGCCCGTTGGTGAAGGCCGGGGGAGCGATCGCGGTCAGCGAAATTTCGTGGCTCGCCAAGGACCCGCCGCGGGAGCTTAGGGAATTCTGGCAGTCCGGTTATCCTGCGATGAAAGCGATTCCGGAGAATCTGGCCGTCATCCGCGCCTGCGGCTTCGAGCTTCTCGGCCACTTCACCCTTCCCGAAGAAGCCTGGTGGGATTCTTACTACGGGCCGCTCGAAAAAAGGATCACGCTTCTCCGGAAGAAGTATTCAGGCCGCGCCGAAGCCCAGGCGATTCTTGACCTCGAAACCGCGGAGATCTCCCTCTACCGGCAATACGCCCGATTCTACGGTTACGTATTTTATGTCATGCGCGTGCCGCGGTCGGCCCGATCATCGGCCCCATCGCCGGCTTGACCCGTTCGCCGACGCTAAGCCCCGCCTTTCAATCCCCATCGCGGGATTCCACGGACGTGAGTCCGCGGAATCCCGCGATGGGGGCAGGCGCTCCAAAGCCTGGAAAAGTTGGATCGCACGGACGGGGGTTGAGGCCAACAGGATCCCCCGGCTGCCATCAAGAGGCCGCCTTCGGCAGTCTCTTGATGACTGCGGGGGGGGTGAGGCCAACAGGATCCCCCCCCGGCTGTCAGCTCGCGGAGCTTCAGGGCGGGGACAAGAAGCGAGGCTCAGGGTTAACCCCGAAAAAGCCCCGGCATTCATGCCGGGGACTCGAGGGGTTGACTTTGGGGTCCTGTTTCTTTACATTTGGGGACCGTATGAGCACCTCGATCGATGCGGCTGTAATATTTCTATTGATCTTTCCCGCTAACCGGAAAGGGGACACCTCATGAAAAAGGCCTGCGGAATTATTATCGCGGTCATCCTCATCTCGGCGGCGTTCACCGCGTGCCGGAAAGAGGTCACGGGCGATACCTACGAGAGCGTGCTCAAGCAATTCCAGGACCCTCCGGCCGAATACCGAAGCACACCGCTTTGGGTCTGGAACGACCGGATGACGCGCGAGGAAATCCGGGACCAGCTCACGGATTTTAAAGCGCGCGGCATCGGCGGCGTCTTCATCCATCCCCGGCCGGGCCTCGTCACTCCCTATCTTTCACAAGAGTGGCTGGCGCTCTGCCAATACGCGGTCGAGACGGGAAAATCCCTCGGACTCAAAACCTGGATCTACGACGAAAACTCCTACCCGTCGGGGTTCGCCGGCGGACATGTCCCGGCTCAATTGCCCGACGCCGGCCGGTCCGGGCTTCATATGACCAGGGTCAAAGGTCTGCCGAAAACGTTCGAGCACCCCCCGCTGGTCGTCCTGCGGCAAGCGCTTTCCGGGCTCGAGGACGTGACCGGGAAGGTCCAGCCCGGAACAAAGGACAGCGCCGTGTACTATCTCTTCAATGTCGTGCACGACTCCCCGTCGCCGTGGTACGGCGGTTTCACGTATGTCGATCTCATGCGCAAGGACGTGACGGAGAAGTTTATCGACGTTACGCTCAATGCCTACAAGCCGGTTATCGGGAAGGAGTTCGGCCTGACCGTACCCGGGGTTTTCCAGGATGAAGCGGAGATCGCCCCGCCGGGCGGCGCCGACATCGTCAACTATACTCCGGCGCTCTTCCAGGCGTTCCAAGCGAAGTGGGGGTACGACCTGCGGCCGAACCTCGTCTCCCTCTTCGAAGACACGGGGGAGTGGCGGCGCGTCCGTCACAACTATTATTCGACCCTCCTCGACCTCTTCCTGGAAAACTGGGCAAAAACCTACTACGCTTATTGCACGGACAACAATCTCCAGCTCACGGGCCATTACTGGGAGCACGCCTGGCCCGCGCCGGATGTCTCTCCGGACACGTTGGCCATGGCCTCCTACGCTCATATCCCGGGGATTGACATGCTCATGAATTCCTGGGAGACCGGACCGCACGCCCAATTCGGCAATGACCGGGCCGTCAGGGAAATCCGCAGCTCCGCCAACCAGCGCGGCCGCAAGCGGACGCTCTCCGAGACCTTCGGGGCCGGCGGCTGGGACATGACGTTTTTCGACCAGAAGCGGATCGCGGACTGGGAATATGCCCTCGGCGTCAACCTCCTGAACCAGCATCTCTCCTACGTCACGATCAAGGGCGCCCGCAAGCGGGATCATCCGCTGTCGTTCTCGTACCATGAACCCTGGTGGACGCTCTATAACACTCTCGCCGATTATTACGGCCGGCTCTCGGCCGCCATGAGCTTGGGAGAACAGATCAATAAGATCCTGGTCGTGGAGCCGACGACAACGGGCTGGATGCTCTATTCGCCGGCCGCCGAATCGGAGCACTTCCGCTCGCTCGGCAAAGACTTCCAGGATTTCATCCACCTCCTCGAGGCCGAACAGATCGAGTACGATGTGGTGAGCGAAAAAGCCCTCGAGGAATTCGCGTCTGTCGGCTATGAGACCCTCTCCGTCGGGCGAAGGTCCTACGATCTCGTCATCCTCCCCCCGGGGCTCGAGAGCCTCAATAACTATACGGTCACCCTTCTCCGCGATTATCTCATCCGCGACGGAAAACTCGTTTCCTGGGTGGCCCCCCCCGACTACATCGACGGCAGGGTCACGGAGGACATCCGGCGCCTGGCCGCTTCTTACGGCGACCGGTGGTTCAATATCGGCGCTTCAAGCGGCTTCGATCTCGTGCGCAAACTCAGCCCGCCGCGCATTGTGTTCGATCCTGCGGGGTCTCACCCGATGCTCTTTCATCAGCGCCGCGAAATCGCCCGCGGCCAGCTGGTTCTCCTGGTCAACACCGACCCCGCGCAGACCGCCGCAGGCCGGTTGACTTTATCGGGGGCTTCCGTCGAGGAATGGGACGCCTTTTCCGGAAAGGTGGAGGCGTATCCATTTACGAGGCGGAAGGATAAGGTCGAGGCCGCGTTTTCCATTCCGCCCGGAGGGAGCCTGCTCCTCTGTGTCACGTCCAGACGGATCCGGCCCACGGCGACCGCCGAGACGACACTGGAAGGCGTCCCGGCCCAAGGCCCGGCGTCGATCGCGCGGGACGCGATGAACGTACTAACTGTCGACTATTGTGACCTTGTCATGGGCGGAAAGACCGAGAAAGACCTTTACTTCTATGATGCTCAGCGGAAGACCTTTGCTTTCCATGGGCTGGGCCGGAACCCCTGGGACAGCGCCGTTCAGTACAACACAAATATCATCGACCGGGATAAGTTTCCCGCGAACTCAGGATTCGAGGCGGTGTTCTGGTTCACGGCCGTCAAAGGGGATTATTTAGATTTCGGCACGCTTGAAGCCGTCGTGGAAAGACCGTCGCTTTTCACCGTCTCCATCAATGGACGCGACGTTCAGCCCGTGCCCGGCGCGTGGTGGCTGGACAAAGATTTCGCCGTCTATCCCATCGGCGCCCACGTCGTCGCGGGAAAGAACAGACTTTCCATCAGAGCCCGGCCCTTCACGATTCTCTCCGAGCTCGAGCCGGTCTATATCCGCGGCGATTTCCGTCTCCGCGCGGCGGTCAAGGGTTTTGAAATCCACCCGCCGGCCGCACTGACGCTCGGAGCATGGGCAGCCCAAGGGTTGCCCATGTACGCCGGTCCGGTCAAGTACCGGCAGACATTTTCCATCGCTCAGGACGCGGGGCCGAGGGCCCGCTACATTGTCAAGCTTGGTTCTTGGCGGGGCGCCGCGGCCGAAGTCCGGGTCGGCGACAAGACCGCCGGGACGATCGCCTTCGCCCCCTTCGAGCTGGACATCACCGATGCGATCCGGCCGGGAATAAATAACGTCGACGTCCTTGTCTACGGCACGCTTAAGAACACGCTGGGCCCCTTTCACAATAACCCGCCGCTGGGGCGGGCCTGGCCTGCGGCGTTCCAGCAAGGCGCCAAGGGCGGGCGGCCGCCCGGATCGGAGTACAGCGTCGTCGACTACGGCCTTTTCGAAGATTTCACTCTGATCAAGAAAAGCACGAAATGACCTGCGAAAGGAATTTTCCGATCCGGAGCCTTTTCTCGAGTTGAGGAGCCAATCCTTGTCCAAACTTCCGCACGATGTCCTGGGAGCGATCGTTTCTCCCGTAAAAACAATGCGCCGTCTTCTCGACGACCCGCGCGGGCTCCGTCGGGCCGGGCTGGCTGTCCTGGCCGTCGGCGTCATGTATGCCGCAACGTCCGCGGCCCTGGGGGTTTCCGGTGATGTGCCGCTCGCCCCGGAATTTCTGAATGCGGGCGCGGACAATTATTACGTTTGGCAAATGCTTTTCGTGATTCCCTACGCCGCTGCCGCGTGGCTCCTTTCAGCCGGCATCATCAGGCTTCTGGGAAGGAGGACAAAGGCCGGGGGCACCTTTCGCGGCGCCGTCGCGTGCGCCGGAATCGGCGTGGCCGCGCCTCTGTTCCTGGCCTGGCTCCCGTCGGCGGCATGGACCGCGTTCAGGCTCCTTGGAATGAGCCAGGAGGAATGGGTCGGCATCCTTTCGCCGCCCGGTTTCTGGCAATCGCTGTACCTTTTCGTTTATACCCTGGCCGGGGTTTGGGCCGTCGTTCTCCTGGCCTTGGGCGCGGGCCTCTCGCAGAAGATTGGCGCCGTGCGGGCTGTGGCTGCGGGGCTTGCCGCAGCGGTTTTTCTCGCGGGAACCTATGCATTGTTTATCCGCTGAGGTCCCGGCGCGCCTTGGAGAAAACTTCGTCCGCTTGAGGAGGCTGCGTTGACCCGTTCGCTGAGGCTAAGCCCCGGCTTTCAATCCCCTTCGCGGGACGGAGGAATAGCGAACCCCGCTTCGGGGACAGGCGCTCCAAAGCCTGCAAAAGTTGGATCCCACGGACGGAAGCTCGTTGAGCTTCAGGGCAGGGACAAGAAGCGAGGCTCAGGGTTAACCCCGAACAAGCCCCGGCATTCATGCCGGGGACTCGAGGGGTTGACTGAGATGCCGCTTGGCCCGGCCGTATCGATCCGTGAGTTCCGGATGGAAGACTATGACAGAGTTATGGAACTCTGGGCGGAAGGACGGTTGCCCCTCAAGCCTCAGGGCCGTGACAGCCGCGGCCAGATCGAGCGCCAGATCGGACTCCCCAACGTCATTTTCCTTGTCGCCGAGGTCGAGGGCCGAGTCGTCGGGACGGTCATGGCCACCCATGACGGCCGAAAAGGCTGGATCAATCGATTGTCCGTGGACGCAAAACTCAGGAAGCAGAAGATCGGAAGCAGGCTTGTCGCGGAGGCCGAGGCGAGGTTCGAGTTTCTGGGTCTCGAGCTCTACGCCTGTCTCATCGAGGAGGGGAATGCCGTCTCCATAGCCCTCTTTGAGTCGCTTGGATACACGAGCCGTCCGGACATCCTCTATTTCTCAAAACGCAAGTATCCCGGCGTCTGACGTTTTGCCCAACGCCGAACGCAGCGGTTGAGTGGCGTGTTGAGTTCGGGCCGCAAATCCTCTAGAATAGCTGGGGACTGAAAAGCAGAGGAGGGTAATCATGAAGGCTGTCAATATTGTTCCAGGCGTGGACTGGGTCGGGGCCCAAGATTGGGACCGACGGTTGTTCGACGCGCTGATCCCGCTGCCGGATGGCACCAGCTACAATGCGTATCTCGTCCGCGGCCGCGAGAAAACGGCTCTTATCGATACGGTGGACCCTGCGGCCGTCGGCCGGCTGGAGGCCCATCTCGAAAATGTGGGCCGCATCGATTATCTCATCTCCCATCACACCGAGCAGGACCACTCCGGTTCGATTCCCTGGGTTCTCGACCGGCATCCCGAGGCCGTTCTGGTGTGCTCGAATCCGGCCAAGAGCATGCTCGTCGACCATCTCATGGTGCCCGAGGCCCGAATCCGCACGGTGGCCGACGGCGAAAGCCTGCCGCTCGGCGGGAAGACCCTGCGTTTCATTTATACGCCCTGGGTGCACTGGCCGGAGACCATGTCGACGTATCTTGCGGAGGACAAGATTCTCTTCAGCTGTGACTGGTTCGGCTCCCACTTCGCGACGTCCGAGTTGTTCATCGATGGATTCGGCTGTGTCCATGACGCGGCCAAGCGCTACTACGCCGAAATCATGATGCCCTTTCGAAAGATCGTCAGGCAGAACGTGGAGAAGATCAAGGATCTCGATCTGCGCATGATCGCACCGAGCCACGGCCCCGTGTACACCTCCCCGGCGTGCATTATCGACGCCTATCGCGACTGGACGGACGAAACGCCGCACAATCTCGTCGTCCTGCCTTGGGTGTCGATGCATGGGTCGACGGCCAGGATGGTGGACCGGCTGATCATTGCCCTCGCCGAGCGCGGTGTCGCCGTGCAGCCGTTCAATATGGCGACGGCTGACATCGGCCAGCTGGCGATGAGCCTGGTCGATGCAGCGACGATCATCGCCGGCGCTCCGACCGTACACGCGGGCCCCCACCCGGCCCTCCTTTATGCCGTCGTCCTTGCCAACGCCCTCCGACCGAAGGCCCGTTTCGCCTCGGTTATCGGCTCATACGGCTGGGCAGGCAAGATGGTCGAGACGATCAAGAACTCGATGCCCAATCTCAAGCTTGAGCTCCTCGATCCGGTAGTTTGCCGGGGCCTTCCAAGGGAGGCGGATTTGCAGGCCATCGATAAGCTCGCCGAATCGGTCGCCGCCAAGCATCGGGAGCTCGGACTGAAGTAGGGGGCCTGGGCAATCAGGCGCCCCCATCCGTTTTCGGCCGCGTCAGGCCTCGGGAGAAGCGTCCTCGCGTCCCCGCACCAATCCCTCGATTTCTCCTGATCACGTCGGTCCCGTTCTTTGAGTAGGAAGCTGCGCGGGCAACGGACGATCAGGCTCTCTGCGGCCGTCCCGCCGTTTTGGCAATCAGGACATCGACGATCCGGACGCTTCCGGACGGAAGGGGATAACGACGAAGGGACGGCAGCGTGACCCATCGATAAACGTCCTTCGGCAACTCGGGTACCTGCCGGAACTCGCACAAGTAGACACGGAGCGTCACGGAGAATTGCGTGTAGGCATGTTTGACCGTCGTCAAAGGCCTCACATTTTTTACGTCGCCTCCGGTCTCTTCGCGGACTTCCCGTCTCAGGGCGGCCTCCGGCCTTTCTCCGGGCTCGAGCTTTCCGCCGGGGAATTCCCACAGGCCGGCCAAAAGGCCGTGCGGAGGACGCTTATGGATGAGATAGCGCTTGTCCCTGTCGATGACCGCTACGGCCGCCTCGATTTTTTGCGTCGAACGTCTTTTGGGCTCGGGAATGATGTCCTGCTTTCCCGCCTCGACCGCCCGGCAGTACGGGCGGACCGGACAGCTCAGGCAGAGGGGATTCCGGCTGCGGCAGACCAGGGCGCCGAGCTCCATCATCGCCTGGTTGAAGAGTCCAGGTTGGGCGCTCGGGAAAAAAGTTCGAAGGCGTGCCACAAGGGTTCTTTCCCCGGCTGACCGCGCGGGTCCCTCAATGCCGAGAAGTCTCATGAGCACACGCCGAACGTTGGCGTCGACGACGGGCAGCGGCTTGTTGTAGGCGAGGCTCATGACCGCCGCGGTCGTGTACGTTCCGAAGCCGGGCAGACGGGAAACGAGCGCCTCGTCGCTGGGGATCCGGCCGCCGTAGTCCCGGACAAGGAGCCGGGCGGTCCGGTGCATGTTCCTGGCGCGTTCGTAGTAGCCGAGGCCCTGCCAGGCTCTGAGGACTTTTTCAAGCCGGGCCCGGGCCAGGACACGGACATCAGGGAATAGAGCGATCCATCGTTTGTAGTAGGGGAGGACGGCCCGGACGGTCGTCTGCTGGAGCATGATCTCGGAGACCCATATCCTGTACGGGTCTTTGGTCTGCCTCCATGGAAGGGGCCTGTGATGAACGCGATACCAACGGAACAGCCGGCGGACGAAGGTGCGGTCCGGATGCCCGGCGCGACAGGCTTTTTCGGCAGGGGGGCGGCCGTTTCTCATTCCCCCTCCTGCCGATTATTTTTTTGCGCTGTCGGCGCTTTCCGGCTTGGCGGCCTCGGCCTTCCAGTCTTTGACATCCTTCGGAAGTTCCTGCATAAACGCCGAGTCGACGATGAATAAGTACCCCAACTTGGAGTTCTTGACGGTGACCTGCTTTTTGGCCTTGTCCTCTTTACCCACGAGGAGGGCTATCTCAGTGATCTTATTGTCGGAACCTTTCGTCCAAACCCGGATTTCCGCGCCCGGTTTGTCCAAGCCAAAATCGCCAAGGTTCTTGGGGTCATCGACGAACCCCGCGGCCTCGAGGCCTTCGATTTTCCGGATGAGCGCCTCGACCTTGGCCCCGTCGGCCGGGTCCTTGGCCGCCGTCTGCAACACCCATGTCTCGGCGTCCTTGACCTTTTCTTTGGCCGCCGTCAGGTTCAGCCTTCCGTTCTGAACAAGAATCTTATTGGCCTCCCAACTGTAAAAGTCCGCCACCTTCTTCTCCCGGATCTCGTCCAACTTCCGGCCAAGATCGGCGCTGAGTGTGCCTTCGAAGGCGATGATCCTGTTGGACTGTGACGTCATGGCGACGGACTTGTCGCCGCTCTTCCCGATCGAGAAGATAATGTCCTTGTTGGCCGTGGGCAGCGACAGGGCGATCTCGCAGGCGGGCTTCTCCAGGCCGAACTTTTTGATGTCCTCGGTTTTTTTGTCTTCAGAAAGGAATTCCTTGGCCCGCAGTCCGGAGAGAGAGTCGAGCAGGCCGTCGATCTTGGACTTTGCGGCCAGAGCGCGCACCGGGGTTTCCAAGGACCAGCCGGCATCAGTGCGGAGGGCCGACCAAGAGATGTCCTTGCTTTTGAGGCGGACGGACTTGACCTGGGCCGCATCGAACTTGAAGATGTCCTTTTCCCTGAAATCAAAGACGCCCTTGTCGAGCGTCGTTTTGAGGGAACTCGAAACCAACACCACGCGCGGATCGTCCTCGCGCTTGGCGTAGAGGGCGTTGTCGATAGGGTTTTCGATGCCGATGAGGATTTTAACTGGGGTGGGCTTGCCTTTGAGCCAAAGACGGACTTCCCGCTTTGGAATTTCGTAGGTCTTGAGGTCCTTGGCCTCCTTCTCGACAACGCGTTCGATGCGCAGCTGGGCGAAGCCGTCGGCCAGACCGTTGACCTCGCCGGCGTCGGCCTTGGCCTCCAGGGGCGTCGTGATGCGCCAATCGCCCTTGTCGTCCTTTTGGAAGATGATGGCGGCGCCGTCCTTCTTGAGCTCGACTTTCTGGACGTCGGCCGAAGCCACATCGACCAGCAAATCCGCTTTTTCCTTGGCCGCCTGGATCTTCTTGCCCTTCGATTCGAAGAGGAGGACTACGGCTAAAAGAGCGACGAAAACGGCGAAGAGGATGAGTGTCGTCTTGGGTTTCACAGCGCCCTCCGCCTCAGCCAAATGGAGACGCCGAGGATCAGCACGGCCAAAGGCAGGATCAGCACGCTCACAAAAAAGACCAGCCGCCCCTGGGACGGCGTGAGCTGGATGCCGCGCGGAGTCTGGGTCTTGGGCTGGATGGAGATGAGGTCGGATTCCTGGGTCAGCCAATTGGCGATGTTCAGAAAGAAGTTGGCGTTTCCGGACAGGCCGAGGTAATTGTTCTTGATGAAATCGGAGTCGCCGAGGACGGCGATCCTGGCTTCTTTTTCCGACGGCGTGGGCTCTGCGGGCGCCTTCTCCCCCGGCTTCGTCTCGGGCGACGCGGAGCTTTTTGGAGTCACCTTGAGGGTGGCCACCACGGCCAGGGTGATCGGGCCCTGGCGATCCTTGGCTTTGTTGAACTTGACTTGTGTCTGCTCGAGCTCGCGCTCGGCCCAGGAATTGGGACTGGTCTTGGCGAGGGCGGTCATCGTTTCGCCTTCGGGCTTCGTGTCGGCGACTTCGACGGAACGGGCATAGGGGAAAAACGTGGCGTAGTGAAAGTCTTTGGTGATTTCGTGGCTTTCGTATTCACTGATGACGGGCATGAAATAGTCGCCGCCGAGGAGCCTGGAAACCGTGTCGACGATCAAGTCGTTATCGAGCTTGAAGCCGTATTGACTGAGGAAGGGCGTCAGCCCCGGCGCCGTCTCCGGCTCCACCATGAAGAAGACCCGCCCGCCGTCCTGGATGTAGGTTTTGATGGTATCCAGTTCGTTCGGCAGGAGGTCCTTCTGCGGGCCGGGGATGATGAGCAGTGCGCAGTCCTTGGGGAATCGGTCGGCCAGGGCGAGCGTCTGGGGCTTCACTTCGTAGCCGAGTTTTTCCAACTCCAATTTTACTGCGGAATAGCCCTTGTCGCCGGTGTCCTCCAGCGTGCCTTCGCCGTGCCCTTGGAGGAAATAGATCGTCTTTTTTTTCTCCCGGGTGACTTTGATGAGGGCGTTTGTGATGTCCTCCTCGGTTGAGGTCGTGATGCGGCTCTCCTTGTCACCCACTTCGAAGATGGTGGTCCCGTCCTGGGTGACGCCGAAGCGCTTGACCAGTCCGGGATTCTTGTCGGGGTCGATGAATTCGAACTTGACCTTCGGAGAGTGGTAGGCATAGACCTTGAGCAAACCTTCCATGGAGGACCGGCTGGAGTTGCCCTCCCGGAAGAAGCACTTGATCGAAATGTCGCTTTTCAGATTCTTAAGGACCTTGACCGACTGGTCGGAAAGGCTGTGAATACGGCCGGAAGTGAAGTCCATCCGGTAATGATGCTCGGCCAGGAAATAGTTGACCAGGACGAGGATTCCCAGGATGAGGACAACAACGAGCAGCGTGTTGCCGGAATAAATGAACGACTTGCGCGAGAAACTGCGTTTGAGCGAGGCCGCGTTGAGTGCGACGTACACGGCGAGGGCCGCCAGGCCGGCGAGGCCGAGGACCAGAATAAGCGCCTTTTTATAGGGCCAGATCAGCCAAGCGGCAAGGGCGGCCAGAATGAGGCCCATGGCGATATAGTTGAGGTTCTTCTTGAGTGTTTCCATATCTTACCTCCAGCGCCTGGACTGGACAACGGAATGGGTGAGGAAGAGAGCGAAAAACGAGAAGCTCCCGTAGTACACGAGGTCTTTCGTGTCCAGGATGCCGCGGGTCATATCGTCGAAATGCTGGAAAAATGAAACGTAGTTGAGGACACCCTGCCAGGTGGGGCCGGCCGAAGAACCCGCCCAGTTCAGAATCCAAAAGAGAAGCAGCACCCCGAACGTCAGGGTCGCCGCCACGATTTGGTTTTCGGTCAGGGAAGAGAAGAATATCCCCACGGCGATGAACGCCGCTCCGAGAAGAAACAGGCCCAGGTAGCCGTCGAGCCAGGGCGCGATCTCGGGATTGCCGTAGGCGAACGTGAAAATCGACAGGAGCGCCGTGAGTCCGAGCATCGTGGCCAGGACGATGAGCGAAGCCAAGTACTTGCCGAGGATGATTTCGCTGACGGAAACCGGCGACGTGAACAGAAGCTCTTCCGTTCCGATCTTTTTCTCCTCGGCCAGAAGCCGCATGGTCAGCAGCGGCAGGACGAGCAGCAGGATGATGCTCATGTTATGGAAAAGGGGAGAAAAGACCATTTGGTTGATGTTGATCTGTTGAGCGTAATAGGGATTTTGCGCCATCTGCATGGCCTGGGAGTTGAACCACCAGATCAGGCTGTAGAAGAAAAAGCCGACGAGCAGCAAGAAGACGGCGATCACCGCGTAGGCGATGGGCGAATTGAAATACGCCCGGATTTCCTTTTTGGCGATGGACCAGATATTTTTCATTGTCCGAGACCTCCCGAAACGACCTTCAAGTAGAGATCTTCGATATTCATGGCCGTGGATTTCATCTCCTGCAGACCCAGGCTCTTTTCGACGACGAGACCGACGATGGCGTCCCGCAGGTCTCGTGCTCGGTCCCATTCGAGGCGGAACTCGCCTCCGACGGCGGCAACGGATTCCACGCCGGGAATGGCGCGCAGGAGCTTGGCCGCTTCCTCGCCTCCCCGGCGCACCTTGAGGATGACTCCGTCCTTGTCGCGGAACGACGCCGTCAGGTCCTCCAGCGAGCCGGAGGCCATGAGACGGCCTTCGTTGATGATCACGACGCCGTCGCAAACCTGGGTGACCTCGGCCAGGATGTGGGTCGACAGCATGACCGTGCGGTCGCCCTTGAATTTCCGGATGAGCTCGCGGATCTCGATGATCTGGGCCGGGTCGAGGCCGATCGTCGGTTCGTCCAGGATCAGGACGTGCGGGTCATGAATCATGGCCTGGGCGATGCCGACCCGCTGCTTGAAGCCGCGGGAGATATTCTTGATCAGCCTGTTCTTTACGGTTTCGAGGGAGGCCGAATTCACGGCGCGTCCGACGGCTTCCTTGCGCTTCGACGACGGGACCTGCTTGATCTCGGCCACGAAATCGAGGTAGCTCGTGACCGTCATGTCCGGATAGAGGGGAACAACCTCCGGCAGGTAGCCGATCGCCTTCTTGACCTCGTCGGGCTGATCGAAGACGTCGAACCCGGCCACGCTGGCTTTGCCATCTGTCGCGGGCAGATAGCCCGTCAAAATCCTCATCGTTGTCGTCTTGCCGGCGGCGTTCGGCCCCAAGAGCCCCCAGATCATGCCCTTTTCGACCTTGAAGCTGAGATTCCTGACGGCCGTGAGCTCGCCGTACTTTTTTGTGAGGTCCTGAACTTCTATCATGAAAACCTCCAAATTAGGTCATCAAACGCGCTTTTTGACCTCCAGAGTGGGTTCACATGCGTTCCGGCAGCGGGATACCCATAAGCGCGAAGGCACTCTGGAGCTGATCTTTGATGTATCGAATGGTCAACAGGCGAATGGCCCTGACCGCCTTGTTCTCTTCCGCCAGAATCGGATAGACGTGATAGTAGGCGTTAAATCTCTGGCAAAGGTTGAAGGTGAACTTGGCCAAATGGGCCAGCTCGAGGGCCGCCACGGAGTGAAGGACTTCATCCTCGAGCTGCGAGGCATAGAGGACAAGGTCCCAAAAGTCGCCGCTCTCCTTGTCGGAGAGAACGCCGAGATCCAGTCCGGCGCTTGCGGCAGCCAGGACATCGTCCTCGCCGATGCCCTCCCGCTCCTTGAGCTTGCGGAAAATGCTGTTCAGGCGGACCAGCGAATACTGGAGGTACGGCCCCGTCTCGCCCTCGAAACTCAGGGCCTCTTCGAAATCGAAAACGATCAGCGAGTTTCTGGCGAACTTGAGCATAAAGTAGCGGAGGGCGCCGGCCGCGATGTCCCGCGCGATGGTGAGCTTCTCTCCTCCGGCGAGCCCGGCGTTTCGCTTCTCGATCTCAGCCAGGGCCTTGACTTCGAGCCGGTCAAGAAGGTCATCGGCTTTGACGCCGAGCCCTTTTCTCCCGGAAACTTCCAGAAAGGCCTTCTCTTTCTCTTCATCCGACGCCTCATAATTAAGCTCTTTCAGGCTGTTGGGCGAAAGGGCGACCATTTCGTACGAAAAGTGAATGGATTTCTCGGCCTGCGCCGTGAATTTCAGAGACCGGAGTCCTTGGACAACGACTTTCTGCAGATAGGACTGCCGGGTATCGATGACATTATACACTTTGCTGCCGCCGCCGAAGGACTGGACGCCCGGCGTCGGCCGGGAGGTCGATATCCAGAGCGTCCGTCCGGCGTCTTCGGAGAACGGCTCATAATAGAAATCGCGGCCGAGCAGGCCGAACTTCCAGAGCTGATAGGCGATGTCCTTGCCGACGTACGTCACCGTGCCGTCCGACCGGACGATGACCTTCTCGCGCTCGGCGTCATCCTCGAGTCTCATCACCCAACAGCCTTTGTTCTCGCCTTCTTCTGCATACGAGATCGCCTGGCGCTCCTTGAGCAGGGCAAAGGCCTTTTCCCAGAATTTAAGGTGCAGGATGGTGCTCTCGCAGGGCAGAACGTCGTACGTAATGCCCAATCTGGCCATGGTGGCCAGGTGGGCTCTCACGATCCGCCGCGAGACTTCGCGGGACATGGCGTATTCGGGGTCTTCCCCGTGTTCGATTTTCTTGAGGATTTCCGTCTTTCGCTCGGCCGCGCCGGGATGGTCGGCCAGGTAGCCCGCGACACGGGCGTAAAGATCCCAACAGTAGTAATCGAATTTTCCCGGAATGGCGCCGAGATCTTCGAGCGTCTTCCCCTCCATCTCCATGATCCCGAAAACGACGTCCACGACCTGGACCCCGGTATCATCAATGTAGTTCTGAACCTCGACGGTCTCCCGCTTGAAGCGAAGGCATCGGGCCAGAGTGTCCCCCAGGCAGGCGTTACGGAGATGCCCGATGTGGGCGGCCTTGTTGGGGTTGATGTTGGTGTGCTCGATGATGATCTTTTTTTCTTCGGGCATAAAAGCGGGACGGCCGAGCTCATCAAGAAGGCGGGCGAAGTAGGAGGCCCTGTCCAGGAAGAGATTGACATATCCCGCGCCGGCCACTTCGACCTTGCTCACCCCGTCGATTCCCACGAGCAGCGCCGCGGCTTCCTGAGCGATGACCTTCGGGGCCTTCCGCATCTTCTTGGCCAACTGGAAAGGAAAAGTCAGGGCCAGGTCGCCGACCGCCTTGTCCGGTGTCGAGGTGATTTCGATCTCTTCAGGGGTCAGGGGATAAAACGTCCTGAGTTTATCGTAAATCGTTTCTTTCAAACGAGTTTTAAGGGCGATCATGATGGTTTTCTATTATAGCAAAATCCATCCCGGTGACAAGCGCGCTGAATTTGATAGGCGATATGAGTTTGACCGGGCCGACGCCGAGCCCAGTCCCTCAGAGGTCCTTGCGGATTGCCTCCAGCGCAGCCCGGAGGTGGGGCGCCCGCTTGAAAAAAGTCTCCAGCGTTTCGCAGGCAAAGTCGGCGCAGTGGCCGCAATTGCCGAGGCGGCGCTCCCGGCAGCACTTGCGGATCTCGCACTGGCGGCAATAGCCGCCCGGCCGTCCGCCTTCGGTCAGGCAGCCGTCGCAGATGACATTGTCCGCCGTGATCTCCGGCGAATGGTATTCCTCGCGCCACTTGGCGGCGATCCTCTCCAATCCGGCGACATCGTTCGCCTGAGTCATAAGATAGCCTTCGCACTTTGAGCAGTCGATACCGCACGCGGCGATCATTGGTGCCATCGCAATACCTCCATTATAGGGAACTCACTCACGGCAACGCGAACGCTTCCGTCAAACAGCGGAGATTATACCACGAATGCGTGAATTCCCATTTCGGACATTTCCCACCAGTGAGGCGTCGAGCCAGCATCAAGATTCAATTCAGATGTTTCCCAGAATTGCGGCTCCGAGTTGCTCCGCCACAATTCTGGTGGTCGCTCCCCGGAGTCCGCTCCCTGCCGGAGGAAGGCGGGGGAGCGGCAGCGCGGGGGCCAAGGGTAGGCTCACTGCCGCTGAGCGAGGCTGGAACTCGAGCGGGTTTGACTCGCCGGGGCAAACCCGCGACCTGACGCAGGGAATACTCTGAGACGCTCGACCGATTTGGGATAGAACGGCTTCCGAGTGATGCATTCACTTGAATGCGGCGCCGGATTATGATACTTAAATAACTTTCCAGCGAAAGGAAGGCCCCGTGAAAAAAACCCGATTCAATGCCAACCACCGTAAGATGGGCGCGAAGATGGTCGAGTTCGCCGGCTGGGAGATGCCTATCGAGTACAAGGGTATCATCGACGAGCACATGGCCGTGCGGACGAAGGCCGGGCTGTTCGACGTCAGTCACATGGGCGAGATTCTCGTCAGCGGCCGGGACGCCCTCGGTTATGTCCAGTGGCTGACGCCCAATGACGTGGCGAGGCTGGCCCCGGGCCAGGTCCAATACACGGCCCTGACGACCCCGGAAGGGACGTTCGTCGACGATATGCTTGTGTATTGCATCAATCCGCAGAAGTATTTTCTCGTTGTCAATGCGTCCAACGCCGATAAGGATTTTGCCTGGGTGGCGGGGCATACGAAAGGATTCTCCGTAAAGGCCGAAAACCAGAGCGACGCCTATTCCCAACTCGCCCTTCAAGGTCCCCTCGCCGAACGAATTCTCCAACCCCTGACCGATGTCCCCGTGGCCGCCATGAAATCCTTCTGGTGGGCGGCCGGGAAAGTCGCGGGCATGGATTGTCTCGTCTCGCGCACCGGTTATACGGGCGAGGACGGCTTCGAGATCTATACGACCGAACCCAATCCCGGCGTCTTATGGGATTCGATCATCGGCCAAGGCACGCCGCTCGGTCTCCTGCCCATCGGGCTCGGCGCGAGGGACACGCTGCGTCTCGAGGCCAAATTGATGCTCTACGGAAACGACATTACGGACAAGACGACCGTTCTCGAAGCCGACCTGAAATGGATCGTCAAGTTCCAGAAGGGTGACTTCCTCGGAAAGTCCGTCCTCGAAAAGCAGCTGGCCGAGGGCCTCGCCAAGAAGCTCGTCGGGTTTGAAATGGTCGACAAGGGGATCGCCCGGCCGCACTATCCGGTTTATGTCGACGGCGGGAAGGTCGCGGACGTCTGTTCGGGAACCTTCGCTCCGTTCTTGAAAAAGCCGGTCGGCCTTGTCTATCTTCCGATCGCGGCCACGGCGGTGGGCAAGGAATTCATGGTCGGTATCAGGGACAAGATGGCCAAGGCCAAGGTCGTCCCGACGCCGTTCTATAAAAGGGCCGATAAGAAATAACGCCAGAATACACGCGGGCCGCCGGCCCGCGATGGAGATTTGAGGAGGTTGTTCATGTATCCCAATGACTTTTACTTTACGAAAGATCACGAGTGGATCAGAGTCGAAGGCAACGAGGCCCGTGTCGGCATCACGGATTTCGCCCAAAATCACCTGGGCGACATCATCTACATCGAGCTGCCCCAGGTCGGGGCCAAACTCACGGTCCATCAGGCGCTCGGCGTCGTCGAATCCGTGAAGTCCGTGTCCGACGTTTACTCGCCGGCCTCGGGCGAGGTCATCGCCGTCAACGAGGAGCTGTCCAAGGCCGCGGACATCATCAACAAAGACCCCCACGGCCAAGGGTGGATCGTACGCCTCAGGCTGGCCGACAAGAAAGATCTTGACGCCCTGATGAAGGCTGCCGAATACGAAAAGTATCTGGAGGGCCTAGAGGCCTAGGCGCCCCCGAGGGGGTCGGGAGAGGGTGGAGTTCATGAGCTATATTTCTCTCAGCGATAATGACAAAAAGGAGATGATGGCGGCGGTCGGCATCGCCGCAATCGACGAGCTGTTCTGTTGCATGCCGGAAGCCATCCGGCTTAAGAAGAACCTCGCGCTGCCCGGCCCCCTGGCTGAGCTCGACCTCGTCCGGGAACTCGAAGCGGTCGGGAACCGGAACGCCTACCGCGGCTATCTTTCTTTCCTGGGAGGCGGCGCCTACGACCATTTCATACCCGCCGTGGTTGACTCTCTGGCCGCCCGCGGAGAATTCGTCAGTCCCTACACTCCCTATCAGCCCGAAGTCAGCCAGGGCACCCTTCAGGTTATTTTCGAGTTCCAGACCTTGATCTGCCAGTTGACCGGGCTCGATATCGCCAATGCTTCTCTCTACGAGGGAGCGACAGCCGCCGCCGAAGCCGTCCTCATGGCCCACCGCCTGACGGGTCGGCCGAAAGTTTTGGTGGCGCGGACACTCCACCCCCAGTACCGGCAAGTCATCCGAACGTATATTAAGAATCTCGGCATCACCGCCGAGGAAATGAGCTACGGCCGCGACGGCCGAGTGGACCTGGAGGCGCTTTCGCGCCAGGTCGATGACAATACGGCCGGCATTATCTACCAATCTCCCAACTTTTTTGGCATCGTCGAAGACGGCAAAGCCCTTTCAGGCATCGCCCACGGCCGTAAAGCCGTTTCCGCAGCTGTCGTGGCCGAAGCACTTTCTCTTGGGCTGCTCGAGGCGCCGGGAAAGCTCGGGGCCGACATCGTGGCCGGGGAAGCGCAGTCGCTCGGAATACCTTTGAGTTTCGGAGGGCCGTATCTCGGGTTCATGGCCTGCCGGAAGGATTATGTCCGTCAGTTGCCGGGCAGGCTCGCCGGGCAGACGACCGACGTCGAAGGCAGGCGCGGCTTCGTCCTGACCCTCGCCACGAGAGAGCAGCACATCCGCCGCGAAAAAGCGACCTCGAATATCTGTACGAATCAGGCCCTCTGTGCCCTTCGCGCCGCGATCTTCATGGACACCATGGGGAAGGACGGATTGAGGCAGATGGCGTGGCAAAACGCCCAGAAGGCCGCTTATGCCCGGGACGCTCTCGGGGCCATCCAAGGTGCGTCCCTGAAGTTCTCCGGTCCTTCGTTCAACGAATTCGTGCTCGGCTTTTCCAAGCCGTGGGACAAGGTGGAGGCCGCCTTTAAGGAGAAGGGTATTCTCTGCGGCCTGGGACTCGAAGGCGACTACCCCGAACTCAAGAATTGCGCCCTGGTCTGTGTCACGGAGCTGAAGAGGAAGGAAGACATCGACCGACTGGCCAAGGCCCTCGAGGAGGCGGTGTCATGATCAAGGAAATCCGCGAACCCCTCATCTTCGAAATCAGCGCGCCGGGGAAAAGGGCCGTCGAACTTCCGCCCCTCGACGTTCCGGCCGCGAAGAACCTTTTCCCTGATGTGCCGCTCCGCCAGGACATCGAAGGCTTTCCTGAAGTCTCCGAGACCGAGGTCACCCGTCATTTTACACGGCTTTCGCAAAAGAACTACTGCGTGGACCTGGGCCTCTATCCGCTCGGGTCCTGCACCATGAAATACAATCCCAAGATCAACGAGAAGCTCGCCGCCCTCCCGCAATTCGCAGGCTGCCATCCCGGCGCGGGGGAGGACCTCATCCAGGGCAGCCTGGAGGTCCTCAAACGGGTCGAGAATCTCCTGGGCATCATCGCCGGCATGGACGCCTTCACTTTGCAGCCCGCGGCCGGCGCGCATGGCGAACTCACGGGAATGATGCTCATCCGGGCGCGTCTCGAGGACAGAGGCAACCCTCGCAAGTACGTCCTGATCCCTGACTCGGCCCATGGAACCAACCCGTCCTCGGCCCACATCTGCGGCTATGCCGTCAAGGAAATCAAGTCCAACGAGGATGGAACGATCGACCTCCGGTCCCTCGAAAGCGAGATGAACGAAGATGTCGCCGCCCTGATGGTGACGAATCCGAACACCCTCGGCGTCTTTGAGAGGGACATCTGCCGCATCGCCGAGATCGTCCATGCCAAGGGCGGCTATGTCTATATGGACGGCGCCAACATGAACGCCCTGACGGGGATCGTCCGGCCCGGTGATATGGGGGTCGACGTCCTCCATATCAACCTGCATAAGACGTTCTCAACGCCGCACGGCGGCGGCGGACCCGGGTCGGGGCCAGTCGGTGTCAAGGCGGAATTCCTGCCTTATCTCCCGGTCCCTCTGATCGAAGAGACGGACGGCCGGTACACGTTGGACAATGATCGGCCCAAGTCTATCGGCCGGGTCAGGAGCTTTTACGCGAATTTCTCCGTCGTCGTTCGCGCCCTCTGCTATATTCTGACACTGGGACCCAAGGGGATTCGCGAGATCGCGGAGTACGCCGTCCTCAATGCCAATTACATCCGCAAGGCCCTGGAAGGGGAGTACGACCTGAAGTACGCGACGGCGTCTTTGCACGAGTGCGTTTTCTCCGATAAGAACCAGAAGGAATTCGGCGTGACGAACCTGGATATCGCCAAGCGGCTTATCGACTACGGAGTCCACCCGCCGACGATGTCATTTCCTCTCATCGTCCACGGCGCCCTCATGATCGAGCCGACTGAAACCGAAAGCCGGCGCGACCTCGACCTCTTCATCGAAGCCATGAAGTCTATTGCGCGAGAGGCCCGGGAGAATCCCGAATTGCTGAAATCCGCCCCGCATGTGACTTATGTCCGGCGGCTTGACGAAGTCGCGGCAGCCAAAAACCCCGTCTTGAGGTGGGAGAAGAAGCCCTAAATGTCTCTGCAAAACTTGATTCTCAGCCTGCACGCCTACTGGGCGGGCCAGGGCTGTTATCTGGCCCCGACCTACGACGTCGAGGTCGGCGCTGGGACGATGACCCCGGACACATTTTTTCGTGTTCTCGGCCCCCGGCACTGGAAGGTGGGATACGTCCAGCCTTCCCGTCGGCCCAAGGACGGGCGCTATGCGGACAACCCCAACCGCGTGCAGAAGCACTTTCAGTATCAGCTCATCATGAAGCCTTCGCCGGACGACATCCAGGACATCTATATCAAGAGTCTTTCGTCGCTCGGCATCTCCCTCGCGGACCACGATTTGCGCTTCGACGAGGACAACTGGGAATCACCCACCATCGGGGCTTGGGGGGTGGGCTGGCAAGTCATGCTCGACGGACTGGAGATCAGCCAGTTTACGTACTTCCAGCAATGCGGCGGCCTCGACCTCGCGCCCGTTCCTGTGGAAATCACTTACGGTCTCGACAGGCTCGAAATGTTTCTCGAACAGAAAGATAACATCTATGACCTGGACTGGTCGGCCGATGTCTCCTACCGAGACTTGCGCTTTCGCGAGGAAAGGGAATTTTCCGAGTACAACTTCAACGCGGCGGACGTCGACATGCTCCGGCACGCCTTCGCCGCCTGCCAGCGTGAAGCCGCCAAGCTCATCGAGAAGAATCTCCTCCTTCCGGCGTATGACATGTGCCTGAAGTGCTCCCACAACTTCAACCTTCTCGACTCCAGGGGCGCCATCAGCGTCACCGAGCGCGTAAAAATGATCGGCCAGATCCGGGCCAATGTCAACGACATCGCCCGAAGATTTACCGCTGAAAAGGACGGGGCCTGATGGAATTTCTGATGGAATTGCTGACGGAGGAAATGCCCGCCGCTCACGTCCGGTCGGCCCTCGAGCAGCTCCGCGAGAGATTCCTCGCCGAGCTCGGCGCGGCCAGGATCGCTGTCGCGGAGCTCGGCACATTCGGAACACCCAGGCGGCTCATCGTGACAGGAGATTTCGCTCCCGGTCAGCCGGACAGCGAAGACATCGTCACCGGCCCGCCGAAGACGGTCGCCATGGCTTCGGATGGTTCGTTCACTCAGGCGGCCAAAGGCTTCGCCAGGTCTCAGGGGATCGACGAGGCCGCTCTTGAGGTCGTCAGGACGGCCAAGGGAGAGTACATCGGGTTCAAAAGGAAATCCAAGGGAACGCCCGCGCCGGAGATCCTGAGAGATGTCATCCCGCACGTCTTGGGTTCGCTGAACTTTCCCAAAACCATGCGCTGGGGCACGAGCCCGTTCCGTTTTTCCCGTCCGATCCACAGCCTTCTTTGCCTGTTCGACGGGGCGCCTCTCAGCGTGACCTTCGCGGGACTCGCCGCGGGCGACACCACTGTCGGGCATCGGTTTCTCGAAGCCGCGACGATCAGGGTTCGATCCTGCGCCGAATATAAGGACATGCTTCGGGAAGCAAACGTCATCATCGACCCGGAGGACCGCCGCCGGATGATCATCCGGCAGAGTGAAGACGCGGTGGCCCCTCTCAAGGCCAAGGTCTATCCAGACCCGGGATTGCTCGATGAGCTGACGTTCAACGTGGAGCATCCGCTGGTCGTCCTCGGAGCGTTTCCCGAAAGCTACCTGGCCCTGCCGATCGAGGTCCTATCGACCGCGATGCGCGAAGGCCAGAAGCTCTTCACGGTCGTCGGGGACAAGAAACAGCTGCCGTATTTCCTGGGTGTCGCGGACGCGGCCAAGGACGCCAAGGGGCTCATCCGCAGCGGCCACGAACGCGTTCTCAAGGCCCGCCTCGAAGACGCCCGCTTCTTTTGGGAGCAGGACCGGAAAATCCCCCTGGCCGATCGGGCCGCGGGACTCAAGAATGTCGTTTTCCAGGAGAAACTGGGCAGCTACGAGGAGAAGGCCCAGAGGTTGAAGAAGGTCTCAGCGTATATTTGTGACAGGATGGAAGCGGCCAAGGTCAAAAAGGATACGGTCGAAGCCGCGGGTCTCTGCAAGGCCGACCTCCTGACCGAGATGGTCCGCGAGTTCTCCGGTCTCCAGGGAAAGATGGGTGGTCTCTACGCCAGGCAGGAGGGATATCCGGCGGCCGTCTATCAGGCGATTTATGAACACTATCAGCCGGCCGGCCTGGATGAAGACGTGCCGACCTCCCTTTCGGGTGCGGTCCTGGCGGTCGCCGATAAGCTGGATTCCATCGTCGGCGTCCTTGGTGTAGGCATCGAGGTATCGGGATCGAGCGATCCCTTCGGCCTGCGGCGCAATGCTCACGGAGTCGCGAAAATCATCCTCGATAAGAAGCTCCGCCTGTCCTTCCCGTTGCTTCTTGACAAAGTCCTGGCGTCCTACGGCGATAAGCTCTCCGTCAAGCGAGAGGACGTCAAGCGCTATTGCCTCGAATTCTTCGAGGGCCGCCTCCGCTTCATCTTCGAAAAACAGGGTTTCCGGTACGACCTGGTCAACGCCGCCCTCGGTCCCGGGCTCGACCAGATCCTCGACGTTTATCTCAGGGTCCAAGCGCTCGATTCTCTCAAGTCCAGTCCTCTCTTCGAGCCGTTCATCCTCATGGCCAAGAGGATCAACAACATCCTCAAGGACCAGCCGTCCGGTAAAGTCAATCCGGATCTCTTCATCGAGAAAGAAGAGCGCGAACTCTATTCGACCTTTTCCATCATCCAAACGAACGTCGCGCCGATCATTGCGAAGGGAGATTTTGGCCGCGCCCAGGGGATCATCTTCAAGGTTCAGCCCGTGCTGAATACGTTCTTCGAAAAGGTTCTGGTCATGGCCGAGGAAAAGAAACTCCGCCAGAACCGTCTCGGCCTGCTCAGGGCCATCAACACGATGCTGGCGGGAATCGCTGATTTCTCCAGGGTCGTGGTTGAAGGGGAGAAGACGGCCAAGCCGACCGCCTCCCGTTAGCCGGGGTGTCGACTAAATACTGAATTCGCTCGTCTGGGGACCCGCGTCTCCGTTCCCCGGCTCGATGAACTTCTGCTCGAGGGCGATGATTTTTACCAGCGCGCCCGGGTAGTTCTGGTTTTTCTCTTCGCCGTAGGGGTTGAATTGGACGCCGGTCTGGTACTTGTAGCTCTTTCCCGGGTTGAACGACGACCAGCGGACCCGCCCCTTGAGATTCAGGGGAATCCGCTCACCGGGAATAGAGATCTGGAGATAGATCCGGGAGTTGAATTTCGGTGAGTTCTGGCTCAAGAACCGTACGCCGCCCCGGCTGATGTCCAAAATCGGACAGAACTCCTCTTGAAATCCGAGCGGGGAGGAGAAGAACTTCTGGATCTTGTAGGCGATGGTCGCCCCCGGGATCTTGAAGCGCTGGCATAACCGGCGTTCGATGCCCTTCTCCGTCATGCTTTACCTCTCTTCGTCAGGTCCGCCGTGCTTCACATCCGTCCGGGGCAGCCGCGGAGCCTATCCCTGGAACGTTGTGTGGGAATATATATCAAGAGGCCGGAGGATGTCAAAATATTTGGTGCCGCTGTCCGGGTGAATCCCGGTGGCCAACATTTACTGGCGGAGGATGTCGGCTTTGGCCCGTTCGATATGAACAACCGCCCTGACATCGGCAGTCCGACCATCAGGTTCCGTGTGAACAAAGGCAAACGCCAGGCTCGAGAGCTTCTGGTAAGAGGGAGGCGAAGGTTTCGGCGGTTTCTTGATGAAGAGGTCCTTGACGGCCTTGTACGTCAACGCGAGGGCGTCTAACACCGGCACGCTGTTGGCAATAGGGTCCGTGGTGGGCGGCGGCATGTAAGGTTTCTGGCCCGGCATGGAGGGCCCTCCGACCGGGATGACGACGGCCGGAACCCGCGCCGTCCCCTTGCGGCTTTTAAGGATGAGCGTGTCTCCGACATAAAGGTCGATCTCGCCGGTCGTGCTCGACAGGAAGGCCGGTTCCTGCGCGGGTTTGTTATTGCGGCTCACGGTCACTACGGGAGGCGCCGGCGAACTGACGGTCGCCACCTGAGTGATGTCGACGGCTATCTTGAGCGGCTTTCTCAGGACCAGGTCCCCCGCCTTGAGATCGAGAAGAAACTCATAGACCCCCGAATGCTCGAAGAGCGGGGAAACCGGGACAGTCAGGATATGGAAGCCTTTCGGCCAAAAGCCTCCTTCGAGAATATAGGGCCCGAGAGATACCCGGTAATAGGCGTCGTTGAGGAGTTCCAGTCCGACCTCGATGGATGAAGGAAGACCGGGTTTCTGCCTTCCCGCATAAGACAGCAAATTGAGGTCGGAAACCAGGGGATATGAGGATTTCCAATGGCCCCAGAAACCGACAAAATCGTGGACCGTAGTGATGTCCAGGAATCCAAAGTCCGGATCATTGTCGAGGTATTTCTCGAAATAGGAGGATACGCGGTTTTTCTCCTGCTCTGCGTCGCCGATCTTGCGCGCCAGATAGGCCATCAAAGCCTCCGCAGTCTGGACGTCGGCCGCCGGCATGGACTTTGATTGATCCACAAGAAAATCCATGGCTTTTTTGTAATCCGGTCGAGGACTCAGATACGACAGGAACTCCGCTTTCCAGTCCGCTCCCCGGGCGGCGCCCGCCGCACCCAGGAAGAGGACAAGAAGCCAGATTCTTTTATTCATTGTAAATGAAATCAAAATACGCTTCCAGGATGTCGCCCGGAAAATCATCGGGCAGGGCTGGAAAAGGCAGACTTGACCGGATGGCTTTCAGAGCGGCCTGGTCCAGCGTCTCGAGCGAGGTTGTTTCGAGGATCTCAATCGAGGCGAGCTCTCCGCTCTTTTTTATCGTGACGAGAAGCCTGAGACGAGTGCCCGTGGGAAGGCCCACGGCTTCGGGCAGCATCCAGTTTCTTTGGATGATATCGAGGACTTTCCTAGCCCAAGGCTCGAGGTTATAGCCCTTCAGGGGGATGGTCATCGAGGCCCGCTGGCCTCCTCCGGCGCCTCCACCCCGGCCGCTCGGTCCCGTACCGAAGCCGCCCCTTCCCGAAGCCGTGCCGCCGATATACTGATAGAAATCCGGCGACCCCTTGCCGACGCCCGAGGCGGCGCCGGCCGGCCGCGGCGTCGAACCGGGTGGGCTGAGCGTTATGGTCAAACCGGAGTCCGTCTCGGATTTGAAGCGCGAAGCCATTGACTTCTGGAATCTCGAGGACAGCGCCGGAACCGGAGAGCTGCCTCCCGCCGCTCCCGTCTGAACCGGTCCGAGGGCATGGGCCCCTTCAGGAACCGCAGGGGAAGGAGCAGAGGGCCGGCCGGGTCCCGGTCCGCCGCCGCGCGGGCCTCCGGCTTCACCCGAGGTGAGGCCGGGCGCCCCCGCGCTGCCCCGGGGCGGGCCGACGATTTTCGGGCCCGGCGGATTGGGAGGAGGCACGATGATGATGTTGCGCACGGATGGGCCGAAGGGCAGGATCTTCACAGTGCCCTTGGCATGATAGAGGAAATACACCAGCGCGCCGTGAATGACGAGCGAAATCCCCAACGCGAGAAGAACCGGCAAGGGATGATAACTGTCTCTTTTTGCAGGCAGCGAGTCTTCAAACACGGCGCAATGTCCTAATTCATTATTATAGTATAATTCGATCCACCCGGGGAGCGTTTCACCGCGCTCATGCAACCACTGTTTTTGTTCCCCGCCGGGCGGCGACCGCGACCGCAAAGAAAAAGCCAAGGACGTTGAGCAAGGCCAGCCGGCTGAGGAGAAGGGGTATGCCGAAGAGCGGAATCACGACGGATGCGGCGAGGACGACACCCAGGAACGATCCGAGGAGGTCGGCGCCATATCCGATTCCGGGATGGACCGACTCCTTTAGAAACAGCCGGTTGGCGGCGATGAAAAGGTAGCCGCTGAGAACCCCGAAGGTCGCCAGCACCAGAAAGGGCAGGATCTCGCTGCCGCGTTTGTTCATCAGGACTGTCATGGTCAGGAGCAGCATGACGGCAAATCCGGCCTGGACCGCGGCGAGATCGACCGGCCGGGGCCGCTTTCTCGTGAGCCCCGCGAGGGCACCCGTGAACAACCCGGCCATAAAGGACGCGAGAAGGAGGGCGATCCGGCCGTAGACATATCCAAAGGATGCTTGGAACATGATCAGCACGGCCATTTCGACCGTGATTGACGTGAAGCCCATCAAAGCGACCGGGGCGAGGAAACGGAAAGCGGCTTGCCTCCTCTTCAAGGCCAGGGAGGCCAGCACGATGGCCGCCGCGATCAGAGGAACGTCGAGAACCCAGAAGGGTGAAAGGCGCGCGAACAGCCTCAGGGCCCACGACTCAAGGCCCTTGAATTGAGACGCCCAGAGCACGGACTGGAAAAAATAGCTGGTCGGAACGAGGTCGCTGTTGACGGGGGCGCTGTCCCCCGAGATTTTGTCCTTCAACGTGGCGACACGGGCGGGATTGAGCCGGGCAGGCAGCATCTGGGGAGAGACGAATTTGTTCTGAAGCCCGAGCTTTCCAATGGCCTCTGAGAGCCTTTCGGGATCCAGGGTCAGCGTCGCTCCGGAAGCGAGAAATGTGTTGTCCTCTCCCGGCACGACGGCGACTTCCGGAAAAACGCCGGCGAGCGTGCGGTACAGAGTGGCGAGAAAATGCTGAAGGTCGCGGCTGATGTAGTTCTCCGCCGAAGGGACGGTGAAACTCACCACACCCGAAGCTGTGAGCTTCTGACGGGCTTCACGAAAGAACTCGGTTGTATAAAAGCGGTTGATCTGAGCGGTCGCCGGCTCAGGCAAGTTCAGAATGATGGCGTCGTAGGTCGCCGTGGTTCGGTGAAGGAAGGACCGCCCGTCTTCATGGATCACATGGACCCGCCGGTCCTTGAGGGCCGATATCCCGGCCTCGGGCAGAAATGATTCCGCCAAGCGGATCACAGCCGGGTCGGGCTCCACATAGTCCACGCGTGTTGAGGGGTACTTTAGGATCTCCTGAACCGCCCCACCCGCGCCGCCGCCGATGAGCAGCACCAAGCCTCCGGCCGGTCTCTGAAGCAGAGCGAAATGAACGCATTCCTCGGCCGCCGCAGCGTTGGGGTAAGTGAAAAGGGGCAGCCCGTTGCTGTAGAGCGAGTATTGGTCGGCGGTCCTGACGACTTGGAGTTTTCCGTAGCGGGTATCTTCGGCGCGGACGAGCGCCAGCGGTTTCCAAGCCGCTCGCTGAGAGGGAAAATCCAGGAGCGCAAGTGCCGCAGCGGCGGCCAATGCAGCCGACAACGCGACCCAGGCCCGGCGGCGCCGCATGGTCAGAAAGACGACCAGGCCGGAGATCCCCATCAAGATCGCTGCGGCCTGCCAGTTGGAGAAGTGGGGGATGAGGAGAAAATGAACGCTCAGACCGGCCAGGGTCGCCCCGAGGGATTCGAGAAGATAGACACGGGCGACCCCGCCATCGAGAAGATAAGAATTCATGACAAAGGCCATGCCCAGCGGAAGGCTCACCAAAAGGCCGAGACCGAGGGCGAAGCCGAGGGCCGCGGACAGCCCGGTGAGTTCTCCCGGCAGAATCCCCAGCAGGTTGTGGGAAAACCGCAACAGTCCAAGGCTTATGAGGAAAAGGAACCCCGTCAGGGAATAGAGGCGAGCCAAACGTCCGAGCGCCGGGCTCGACCTGGGCCTGATCAGGCTTCCGATTCCTCCCCAGAGAAGCCAGGCTCCCAGAACGAAGCCGAAGGTGAGTTCATTGCCGAAGAAACGGACATCGAACTCCCTCAGCAGATAGATTTGAAACGACGTCGCCAAGAAGCCGAGGAGGACGGGCGGAACACCGGCCTTCAGGTCCAGACGCCGGGGATGGGCGTGCCGCAGAATTTGCACGTTCCTCTCTTGAGTTGGATCTCGTCGACGCTGTACCCGACCCTGTGGATGACGGTTTTCCGGCAGTTCGGACATACCGTGCTTTCGCCGGGGTGCCCCGGCACGTTACCCACATAAACGAAATGCAGGCCCTCGGACATGGCCGTGTCTCTGGCGGCCTCGAGCGTGGAGACGGGTGTAGGAGGCAGATTCTTCATGAGATAGAGCGGCTGAAACCGCGAGAAGTGCAGGGGCACGTGGTCGCCGACTTCGTTCTTGATCCAGACGGCCATCCGCCGAATATCGTCCAATCGGTCGTTGAGCGTGGGGATGACCAGGTAGACGATTTCAAGCCAGACTTTGCTCCGGCCGACCGTCCGAATCGTCTCGAGCACGGTTTTCAGCTCGCCGCGGACATAATCCGTGTAGAACTCCTGGGTGAACCCTTTCAGGTCGACCTTGACCGCGTCCACGACCTGCAGGAGGTCCTTGAGCGGGGCTTCGTTGATATGGCCTGCCGTCACGACGACACTCCGGATGTTCTTCCGGCGGGCCTGGACGGCCGTCTCGCGCATGTATTCAAAATCGACGATCGGCTCTGTGTACGTGTAGGCGATGGCCGGACATCGGTTCGCCACGGCGCGGTCGGCCGCCTCGACCGGGGAGAGATCATAGTGGTCGACCTGCTCGGGCCTGACCTGAGAGATCTCCCAATTCTGACAGAATTTGCAGTTGACATTGCAGCCGGCCGCCGCCATGGACAACGCGTTGGTGCCGGGCAAAAAGTGGAAGAACGGCTTTTTTTCGATCGGGTCCATGTTGAGACTGCAGACCTTCCCGTAGATCAGCGAATAATAGGTCCCGCCGTCGTTCTCGCGGACGCCGCAATAACCCCGCTCCTTGTCGCCGAGATGGCAAGCCCGGGGACAGAGCTGACATTCGATTTCCCGGTCGGGGAGCTTTTTATAGTACGACGCTTCGACGTGCGAGAGGTTGGACTTGTCTCCGAAAGCGGCCAGGTTTGTGCAAACCGACGGCAGCCCGGTCCCGAGGAGCAGGCCGGCGCCCGCGGCATTCCGCAGAAATTCGCGCCGTCTCATGCTACGGTCTCCTCAATCGTTTCGATCTGGCCGAGATCGGCTCGGCCGAGACCCATCCTTTCCGCCGTGGCCAGATAGGCCGGTTCGCGGCCTTCCTCTTTGAGAGACGGGAGTCCCTTGCCCGCTCGCAGGCGCTCGATAAGCGCCCAGCCCACGCTGTCGGCGGCGACCGGATCCAGGCTCAAAATAAGGCCTTGGAATTTTTCGGCCCACTGCGGGTGAAAGGCAGGACCCCGATGATACTGAACGACCAGGGCGTCGAGGATCGAGAGCCTGTGCTTGCTCTTGACCGGTTCGGAATCGAAGACTTCGGCTACATAAGGATTGCAGTGAGAATCGTGGTACTTGTTGGGGTTGTGGATGGCGCCGAAGTAGTTCTTCATTCCGGCCGTAACGCCGGCCATGCCGTGGTCCTTCAGGATAGCCAGGCTGATCGAAGCCGTCACCCAGTCTGTCTGGATGGCGGAAAACCGGCTGCCGATGTTCAGATGGGACACGAGTTCCTGCCCATAGCCTGCGCCGTCGGTGTCCGTGCCGAAGATCTTGATGCCGTTCCGTTCGGAGCTGAGCCTGTACCCGGCCTCCCTGAGTTCCCGGTTGGTCCGGTCCCAGATGATAAGATCCTTGGCCTGGAGCCCGTTTCCGGCCAGCCATTTTCCGAGAGACAAGGCGACGTCCGGCCGCGTGCTGATGGCTTTGCCGCCCAATGTGTTGATCTTGATCCCGACGCGCTCGCCGGGGCGGAAAATCGACATCAAGGCGTTCTTGCCCTCCCGCTCCCCGGTCAACAGCCCGAGCCCCCTCTCAAAGAGCCTGGAAATCCGCAAGGGGTCGAGCTCGGCCGCCGGACGCAACGAACCCCCGGTCCTGACGATGACGACGCGCGACCGGCTCATGGTATGTCCATGATGACCACTTTTTGGCGGGTTGTCAAACCGCCCGGACGGGGATGCCTTGCCAAAAAATCTGCTCTTCGACTATAGTAGTAGATGACACGATTGGGAGGTCATCCATGAAGGCGTTTGCTTTGCGCGGGTTCGCAGCGCTCGTGGGCGTTGTGGCGGCGGCCTGCTTTTTGCCGGCCTCTCCGGACGGCAGCCAGGCCCGGCCGCCGGATTCCACTCTCAAACGGCTCATCCCAAGCGTGGAGGCCTGGAAGCCCGCGGAGGCCACGCGGACTTACCTGCCGGACAGCCTGTATGAGTATATCGACGGCGCCGCGGAGAGCTATCTCAGCTACGATTTCAAGGAACTCGCGGTGGCCCAGTTTAAGAAGGAGGGGACCGAAGGGACGCTGACCATGGAAATCTACGACATGGGGGCCCCGGTCAATGCCTTTGGGATCTTCAGCGCCGAGCGGTATCCCGAGAACAAAGCCGTGCCGGTCGGAGACGCCGGCTATCTCGAGGGGGAGGCCATGAACTTTGTGATCGGCCGCTACTACGTCAAGCTCTTGAGCTTCGGCTTAGGCGGGCAGGCCGCAGGGGTGCTCGATGAATTCGGGCATAAGGTCGCCGCGGCGGCGCCTGAACCCGCCGGGCTGCCGCCCATCCTGCGATTGTTCCCAAAGGACAACCTGGTCGGCCAAAGCGAACGGTATATCAAAAAAAACTTCATGGGGTATGAGTTTTTGCATAACGGCTATACCGCCGCGTACAAAGTCGACGGCCAGGAGGTTGAGGGCTTTTATGTTGAGGGCGATTCGGAGAAAGACGCCGAAACGATGCTCGGCAAGCTTCTGGACGCGCTGGCCGCGGACAAGCAGGTTCCGGAAAAAATCGCTCTCGGCTATCATGTGAAAAACCGCTACTCCCAACACCTGTTTATCGGCCGGGTCCGGAACGTCCTCTGCGGGGTGACCAGGGTTCCCGCCGGTTACGAAAACAAGGGCGGAGGGCTTCTCAAGGAATTGACGGACTCCCTGGCCGGACCGTCCTCAGCGAATAAGTGAAAAAGGGAGAGAAGCTCTGCGGAGGCGGACCGGATTCATCCGGATGAGGAGCGACGAGTGGATGACGATAGGTTCTTAAAGGTTTCCCTGGCCATCCTGCTCCTTTTCCTTGCGGGATTCGTCTTCAAAATCACGCGCTCCATTCTTTTTCCTTTCGTTCTGGCCGTCTTTGTCTCCTATGTCATCGACCCCATCGTGGGCTTCCTAATTAAATTCAAGATCCCCAAGCCGGTGGCCATCGGGCTCGTCCTGCTCGGGTCTTTTGTCTTCCTTTATCTTATCGGGTTGGCCGTTTATTCGAGCGGAAAATCATTCGCCGACGCCTTGCCGAAGTATCAGGATCAGCTCACCGCCCTTTCCAAGTCCCTCAACCGCGGCATTGCCGGCATCCCCATCAAACTGCGCGTGGAGTCGTACCTCGAGAAAATCGAAATCTCAACCATTACATCGCTCATCCTGACGGGCCTGGGCCCCATCGTCGAACTTTTTTCCAAGCTGTTTGTCCTTTTTCTCTTTCTGGTGTTCATCATGGCCGGCCGGGGCCGGGTTCTGGGCAAGGTGCGTAACGCTCTGAGTCCTGAACATGCCTCGCAGGTCACGGACGTCCTGGCCAAGATCAACAGGCAGGTCAGAAAATACCTCGTGATCAAAACACTCATGGGCATCGCCGACGGCATAATCGTTTGGCTCGTGCTGAAGGCCTTCGGCGTTGATTTCGCGCTTGTCTTCGGGTTTCTGGCTTTTCTCCTGAATTATATCCCCAGCATCGGGTCGCTTATCGCCATGGCACTCCGCGTCGCTTTCACGTTCTTTCAGTTCGGATCGGTCTGGGTGGCCCTCGGAGTCCTTCTGATCACGGGAGGCGCCGACATGGCGATGGGCAATCTCATCGAGCCGCGGATCATGGGTAAAGGATTGGGGATGAGCCCTCTCGTCGTGCTCTTCAGCTTGATTTTCTGGAGCTGGTTGTGGGGCGTGCCCGGCATGATCATCGCCGTTCCCGTCGCTGCGACAATTAAGATTATTTGCCAGAATATCGAGGCCCTCAAGCCGGTCGCGATACTGATGAGTTAAGCGCCGGCCGAGGTCAACGGAGCGTGACGAGTTTCTTGGCTTGCTGCTCGTTGGCCGTCTGAGCGAATCGGGCCTCAAGCCCGTCGAGGAACGTTCGTCCTTCGAGTCGGCCTCCCACGGCGTGCTTAATGCCCTGCGCCAGCCGCTCCAGGCAGGCTATTTTCTCGTCTTTCAAATAAGCGTCATTGACGGGAGTCAACAGCGTGGACGGCTCATAGCGTGTCTCTTCGGCCACTTGGAGGAGGATCTCTCCGGCCTCGTTTTTTGGTTTCAGGGGTGCGCCCGGAATAAAGATCCGGCCGCCGCCCTTCTTGGTTTTCTCCCGCGCATACTCGAGGGCCAGGATAGCATCCTTATCTGAGAATCTCGGATGGGCGGAGGCGAAGCCGCGCAGGGCCGCTTCGATATGGAAGGCGAGCCAGGCCATGCGTTCATCGTTCAGGATATCTTCGCCGTGCGGGCGGCCGGAGCCGGGACCGGGGTTCCTGTCGATGATTCTCTTTTCCTGGTACGGCCTGTGGGCGGCCAAATGCGGGCAATTAAAAGTGCAGTGGATCTCCTTCTCCCTGAGGGTGCCGCAGCAGAGTTGGCAGAGTTCGATGCCGAGGGCCGGGCAGGTCCTTTTGGCGCTTCTCTTCCGGCACTTGGCGCATGTCGGCATGGCGGCTGCTCTTTTCGTCTCCGGTCAGCGCTTGGTCTCGACGATGAAGGCCTCCGGCGAGAGTTGCTTCATCTTCCGGCCCAGATAGCCCTTCAAGGCTTTTTGGGCCGCTTTTTGTTCGGCGCTCTTCTTGGAGGCGCCCTTGGCTTTGGCGATGCATCTGCCGTCGAGATGGAGCTCGACGACGAATGTCTTTTTGTGGGCCGGCCCTTTTTCTGTTACCGTCGTATAGCTCGGCGTCGGGAGGTTCGATTTCTGGAACATCTCCTGGAGGGCCGACTTGTAATTGTTGATCTCGAAGCCTTCACTCCGGAGAGGGGCAAGCGTCGAGGCGAGAAACTGCGTTACGAACGTCCGGGCGGGCTCCAGGCCGCCGTCAAGGAACATGGCCCCCACGAGCGCCTCAAACGTCCCGGCCAGGATGGACGTCTTTTTGCGGCCCCCGCTCTTTTCTTCGCCCCGGCCGAGCATAACGAACTTGTCCAGCCGGATTTTCTGGGCGAAGCGTGACAGGGCCAGGGTGCTTGTCGCCGAAGACTTGAGCTTGGAGAGTTCACCCTCGCCCCTGTCCGAGAACGCGTCGTAATAGAACTCAGCCGTAATCAAGCCGACGACCGAGTCCCCCAGAAACTCGAGAAGCTCGTTATCCTTGGCGGCATGAGGCTGGTTTTCGTAGGCATAGGAGCTGTGCGTCAGGGCTTTGGCGAGGAGAGCCTGGTCGCAGAATTGATAGCCGATGTCTTTCTGGAGGCGTTCGAATCTCATGGCCGGGCGGGATTCCTTGGGCGCTCGGGAGTTTCCCCGGGGCCCGTGGGGAAAACAAAATTGAACGGATAGACCACGCGGCCGCCGACGATCGTCATGACCGCCTGACCCTTCAACTTCCAGCCTTGGAAAGGCGTATTGCGGCCCTTGGACGCGAACGCGTCCCGGTCGATCGTAATGTCCTTGGCCTGGTTCAGGATGGTCAGGTCGGCATCGGCCCCGACCGCGATACGGCCCTTGTTGGCAAGCCCGAGAAGCTTGGCCGGAGTGTGGGACATCATGTCGGCGAACCGAAGGAGAGAGATGACGTTCTTATTCACCAGACGGTCGAGGACCAGG
The DNA here is from genome assembly GCA_963727095.1 of Candidatus Aminicenantota bacterium. GTDB lineage: Bacteria > Acidobacteriota > Aminicenantia > Aminicenantales > Saccharicenantaceae > CAVSEQ01. The sequence continues at coordinate 374,948 of CAVSEQ010000003.1, forward strand.
GCCACGGCGGTTTCGAGGCCAACGATGCCGAAAGGCGCCCGGCCGAAATCCCGGCCTTTCTCCTTTTCGGTATGGGGCGCGTGATCCGAGGCGATGACATCGATGACGCCGTCGCGGACGGCTTCGAGAAGGGCCTCGACATCATCACGGCCTCGCAGCGGAGGATTCATCTTTAAGTTTGGGTCTTGGTGTTCGAGGGCCGCATCCGTCAGCGTCAGGTGGTGGGGCGTCACTTCGGCCGAGACAGAGATGCCTTGGTCTCTCGCGGCGCGCAGCGCGCGGGCGGCGCCTTTGGTGCTCAAGTGGGCGATGTGGAGCCGAGCCCTCATGTCGCGGGCGAGAATGAGGTCACGGGCGACAATAATATCTTCGGCGGCGGCCGGGATGCCTTTAAGGCCGTAGAGGGCCGAGTAGGCCCCTTCATGCATCACGCCGTCTTTGCTCAGGGCTTTGTCTTCGCAATGGTCGATGACAAGCCTGTCGAGCGGTTTGGCGGCCTCGAGTGCCCTCCGCATAAGCCGGCTGTTGGCGACGGAGTGGCCATCGTCGGAGAAGGCGAGGGCCCCGGCCGCTGCTAGGTCGGCGAAGTCGACGAGTTCCTCGCCTCGGGAACCCTTGCTGACCGCCGCAATGGGGAAAACGTTGACGACGGCGCTGCGCCGGGATTCGGCCAGGATTTCCTCCGTCACGGCGCGGCAGTCGTTGACGGGATTCGTGTTCGGCATACAGCAAACCGTCGCAAACCCTCCCTTGGCCGCCGCCCGGGATCCGGTCGCGATCGTCTCTTTCTCCTTGAAGCCGGGTTCCCTGAGATGGACGTGCATGTCGATGAGGCCGGGAACGACGACGAGTCGGGAGGCATCGATCACGGGTCCGGAGTGGCCTTCGATCCGCGGCTTGATGTCCGCGATCGTGCCTCCGGCAATGAGGATGTCCAGCGTGTCATCCGTTCCCGATTCGGGATCGATGACTCGGCCGTTCTTGATGAGGATATTCACTGTCGGCTCCTTGGCTTTGTTCTAGCCGAGCTTCACCGGCTCGGCGATCAGCACTTCGTCGACACCGTCCCGCTCTTTGAGGCGGACCTTAACCGTCTCCCTCCGAGACGTGGGCAGCACGCGTCCCACATAATTCGGCATGATGGGGAGCTCTCTGTGGCCGCGGTCGATCAGCACAAGCAGCTGGATGGTCTTGGGCCGACCGAGATGGACAAGGCCGTCCATGGCCGCCCGCACCGTCCGCCCCGTCATCAAGACATCATCCACGAGGATGACATCTTTCTTGGTGACGGGGAACCCGATCTTGGGTCTTTTCACGATGCTCCGGTCATCGCGGTTGGCGATGTCGTCCCTGTACGACGTGATGTCGAGGACTCCGACGGGAACGGTGACTCCCTCCAGGTCCTTGATCAATCCGGCGATGCGCCGGCTGACGTTGATCCCTCGGCTCTCAAGACCGACGATGACTACATTCTTGAGGCTGTGGTTGCGCTCGATGATTTCAGTGGCGATCCTGTTGAGCACGCGCCGGATCTGACCGGCGTCCATGATGCGGGCTTTGATTTTCTCATCCATGCTTCACTCCTCGCTTCCGTCCGCGCCGGCGAACCGCCGGACGGCCTTGAGACACCGTCCTTCTTCATGCTATCTAACCCATCTGAAAAGTCAACCCCTCGAGTCCCCGGCATGAATGCCGGGGACTCGAGGGGTTAACCCTGAGCCTCGCTTCTTGTGCCCGCCCTGAAGCTCCACGAGCTTACGTCCTTGGGATCCAACTTTTGCAGGCTTTGGAGCGCCTGCCCCCATCGCGGGATTCCGCGGACTCACGTCCGTGGAATCCCGCGATGGGGATTGAAAGGCGGGGCTTAGCGTCGGCGAACGGGTCAAGTTTTGCTGCCGAAAAAGGCACGCGCCGTCTCGACATCCTGCCTGATCCGCGCAGCCAGGCTCCTGGGGCCCGAATAGCTCCGCGTCGGCCGGATTCGCTGCAATAAGCGAAGGGTGACCTGGGCGCCGTACATCCGCGGTGCGCCGCTCAGGACGTGGCTTTCGACGCTCACGGGGTGCTTGCCGAAGGTGGGATTCGTGCCGATGCTCGTCACCGACGGAAGCGCCTGTCGTTTCCAGAGCGTCTGGCTGATGAAAACGCCGTCGGGCAGGAGCTCGTTCTCCGTCCGGACGTTGGCTGTCGGAAACCCAAGGGTCTGGCCGCGGCGTGCGCCTCGTACAACTTTTCCCACGATCTCATAGGGCCGTCCCAGCAAGCGGGCGGCTTCCTCGACCCGGCCGGCGGCCAAACGGCGGCGGATAACGCTCGAACTGACGATCGTTGCGTGGACGACGGCCGGGGGGATGATGTGGACGCGGAGAGCCAGAGGCCGCCCAAGCGTCCGCAGCCGTGAGACATCACCGCGCCTGTTTTTCCCAAAGCGGAAATTCCGGCCGACGACCACGTCGCCGGCTCCCAGTTTTTCGGCCAAAATAACGCGGACGAAATCTTCGGCCCCAATTGCGGCGAACGACCGGTCAAACGCCGCGACCACGACGGCGTCGACGTGGGCGCTCGCGAGCCTTTCCAGCCTCTGGTCGAGCGTGTCGATCATGAGGACGCTTTTCGTGCCCAACGCGCGTTCGGGATGGGGATGGAACGTCAGGACGAGCGACCGCGCCTTCCGCTCGCGGGCCAGCGCGCGGAGACGCTCGAGAATCTTGCGGTGCCCAAGGTGGACTCCGTCGAAATTGCCGACCGCGACGACCGTGGGGCAGGGAGGGATGCGGTAGTATGAAAGGCCGCGGAAAACGACCATGGTTTTACATTTTCACCGCGTCCGTTTCCCGGAGGAACGCCAGTTTAAGCTGGTTGAGGACGCCCTCGAGGAACTTCGTCTCCTCTTCGTCCAGGTTTCCCTTCGTTCGGTCCTTGAGGAGGTCGAGGAGGTCGATATTCCTCTTGGCCAGGGGAAGGCTTACCGTCTTTTGGCCGGTGGCCGGATCCTCCATCAGGCCGAGCTGGATAAGGGCCGGGAAGTACATGAGGAAGACGATCGAGCTGAAATCGAGGGGCGGCAGAAACTCCTTTCCCTCCGGAGCCGTCCTCTTACGCGAGTCGTTTTGCGAGGGATCGCCGATGTCAGTCATGGGATTATCCTTCCACCGCCTTTTTCCTCAAGAAGAGGGCCGACTTGACAAATTCGTCCAGGTCGCCGTCGAGGACGCGGTCCGTATCGCCCGTCTCCACGCGGGTGCGCATGTCCTTGACCATCCGGTAGGGGTGGAGGACATAGGATCGGATCTGATTGCCCCAGGCGATATCGGACTTGGCATCTTCAAGCTTTTCCAGTTTTTCATTCTTCTTTTTCTTCTCGAGCTCATAGAGCCGGGCCAGGAGGATCTTCATGGCCATGGCTTTGTTCTTGTGCTGCGAGCGCTCGTTTTGGCACTGGACCACGATCCCCGTCGGGATATGGGTGATGCGGACGGCGGAATCGGTCCGATTGACGTGCTGGCCGCCCGCGCCCGAGGCCCGGTATGTGTCAATGCGCAGGTCGTCCGGGTTGATCTCGATCTGGATGTCCTCGTCCACTTCGGGGTAGACAAAGACGGCGGCAAACGATGTGTGGCGCCTCTTATTGGCATCGAAGGGAGAAATCCGGACGAGCCGGTGGACCCCGGATTCCTGGCTCAGGTTGCCGAACGCGTAATCGCCCTCGACGCGGATCGTTGCGCTCTTGAGGCCGGCCTCTTCTCCCGGTTGGAGGTCAAGGACTTCGGCCTTGAAGCCTTTCCGCTCCGCGTACCGGAGGTACATCCGGAGGAGCATCTGGGCCCAATCCTGGGACTCCGTGCCGCCCGCGCCGGGGTGGATCGTCAGGATGGCGTTGCGGGGGTCGTCTCCTTCGAAGAACAAGGCTCGCAACTCGCCGTCTGAGAGGTTCTTATCAAACCGCGACAATGCGGCGCCGATGTCGCCGTCGACGTTCTCGCCTTCCGCCGCGAGTTCCAGCAGAACCTGGAGCTCTTCCTTCTGCTCCTTCAGCCCGTTGAAAAAGTTGATGTCCCGCTCGAGCAGTTTCTTTCTCTGCTGGAGCGATTGGGACGTCTTCTGGTCCTGCCACATCTCCGGCGCCGAAAGGCGGCTGATGATGGATTCCCATTCGGATTTCTTGTGGTCCAGGTCAAAGAAAACCCCGCAGCTCTTCAAACTTGGCAAAATTGTTATCGATTCTGGTCTTGATGTCGGAGGATCTGTTGTCGGTGACGGTCATGGCGGTGCTTACCCTTCCAGTTCTTGGACACAGCCAGGATAAAGAACAGGGCCGCCAAAGTCAAGCCGGCGCATTGAAACGTCTAATAGGCAACTGAAAGGCAAGTTGTTGAATCAACTAAAATGTAACCCAAACCCCGAGAACAGGAGGGTTACAAAAGGACGATGGACATCCAGGGAGGCAACTTGGATGAAGGGCGGGTCTTGAAGCAGACTCCTGGCGAGGATGCCCTGCGGGAATCCCGTGAACCGATCGGACTGGCCGTGCGCTCAGTCCCTGACGACCTGGTAATCCGTCTTTTTCGTTGCCCCCTCGTTCAGCTTCTTGAGGAGGTCGACCGCCGAGCCCCGCTGGGGGAACCCACCAAGGCGGACGCGGTACCAAGCGACTTTATCGGTCGGCTTGGGGCTTAGGACGACGGCCGCGTAGCCTTTCTTTTTGTATTTGTCCGCCTCGGCCTGAGCCGAAGGTTTGTCCTTGAACGCCGCGACCTGGACGTAGTACAGCCCGGCGCCCCCTGTAACGGCAGGGGAGGGCTTGGCGGCCGTTTTTGGCGTTTCGGTGATCGGAGCCGGCTTGAGGTTGGTCTTTGTATCGCTCTTCGGCACCGGCTCCTGGGATTGCCGGCCCGGCGACGTCACGCTGGACTTATCCGCGGGCGCACTCGTTGGAGATGTTGGTGTCGTCAAGTCTTTGCCGGGCTCGGCCTTGGGTTCGAGCCCGGGGTTTGTCACGGGCGGTTGGGATGAGGGCTGCCCTTTCGCTATGTCCTGGACACGAACGGGCACGCCCCCCGTGCCGGCGGCGAGTTGAACCTGCTTTTTGCCGACGGAAACCCCAAGCAGGAAAATGAATACGCCGAGGGCCAGAACGCACAGGAAAATGACGGCCAGCAGCGAGCTTGAAACCTGGATTTCTCTGAAGTCTTTCGTTTTCATCCTTGTTATTTTTTCTCCTGAGGTTTTTCGTACGAGAAGGCCCTAAGAAGCTCGAGAGGCAGCGGGAAGACGATCGTGGAGTTCTTCTCGGTCGCGATCTCCGTCAGGGTGCTGAGGAACCGGAGCTGGAGGGCCTGGGGATTCCGGGAGATGATGTCCGCGGCCTGGGTGAGCTTGTCGGCGGCCTGAAATTCGCCGTCGGCGTGGATGACTTTGGCCCGCCGTTCGCGTTCGGCCTCGGCCTGCTTGGCGATGGCCCGGACCATGTTCTCGGGCAGATCGACCTGTTTCATTTCGACGAGCTGGACCTTGATGCCCCAGGGGTCGGTGTGCTGTTCGATGATTTCCTGGAGGCGGGCGTTGAGTTTATCGCGCTCGGAGAGCAGGTCATCGAGCGGGACCTGGCCGAGGAGGCTCCGCAGGGTCGTTTGGGCCAGCTGGGAGGTGGCGTAAATATAGTCCTGGACCTCGATCACGCACTTGAGCGGGTCGATGACCCGGAAGTACAGAACGGCGTTGACCTTGACCGTGACGTTGTCCTTAGTGATGACGTCCTGGGGCGGGATGTCCATCGTGATGAGCCGCAGGCTGATCCGGACAATGCGGTCGATCGGGGAAAAGACGAGGATGATGCCGGGCCCTTTAGGCTTCTGCAGGACGCGGCCGAGCCGGAAAATGACCCCGCGCTCGTACTCTCTGAGGATCTTAATCGAATTCAGGATGTAAATGACGACGATGCCGACGATGATGATAGGAAACGTAATCATGATTCCCTCCTTGTCGAGGCCGCGGGCCTCGGCTTCGATATCAGCTCGGTCAGGCCTTCCCGACCCGGACCTTGAGACCTTCGAGGACCTCGATGACCCGGACCTTTTCTCCCTTGCGGACGGGCTCGGCCGCCTCCGCCTCCCACAGTTCGCCGTGGACGAAAACCATCCCGGACGGAGAAAGGTCCGACCGCGCCGTTCCGATCTCTCCGACCATAGCTTCCTTCCCCGTGAGAGAGCGGCGGCTGTGGGCCCGGATGACCAGATAGACCAGGAAGGAAATGATCACCGAGAACCCGAGCGCGACCGGCAGGATCACCTGAAGCCCCGGCCGCAACGCCGGCGGCCCCTTGATGAGCATGAGTGAGCCGATGATCATGGCGGCGGCCCCTCCAATCGTGAGCATCCCAAAGCTGTGGACCTTGACCTCCAGGATGAACAGAACAATGGCCAGGAGGATCAACAGCAGCCCCACGTAATTAATGGGCAGGATCTGAAAGGCAAAGACCGCGAGGAGAAGCGAAATGCCGCCGAGAACACCCGGCAGGATCGCCCCGGGATGGGCGAATTCGAAGTAAAGCCCGAGGAGGCCGATCATAAGCAGAATGTAGGCGAGGTTGGGGTCGGAGACGGTCAGCAGGAATTTTTGCCGGAAAGTCATCGGTACGTTTTCGACGGGTTCGTTCCGAAGCTTCAGGAGGCGTTCCTCGCCGCTGAACCGTTTGATCGTGCGGCCGTCCGCAAAAGCGATGATGTCCTCCGGTGTCCCGGCCACAAGGTCGATGAGGCCGCCTTTGAGGGCCTCCTGCTCGGTATAGGACTGGCTGAGCCGCACGGCATCTTCGGCCAGTTTGGTATTTCGTCCTCGTTTTTCGGCCAGGGTCTTGATGAAGGAGGCCGCATCGTTCGTAACTTTTTCCTCCATCGTCTTGTCCATCGCCTGGCCGAGCAGCGAGAGGCCCACAGGGTGGGCCGCACCTGTACTCGTCCCGGGGGCCATGGCGAAGATATCGCAGGCGATGGCGATGAAGAACCCCGCCGAGGCCGCCCGGGCTCCACTCGGCCCGACGAACGCGGCGACGGGCGTCCGCGCGTTGACGATTTTAGAGATGATCGCCCGCATGGAGGAGTCCAGCCCGCCCGGAGTATTGAGAGTCAAAATCAACAGGGCTGCGCCCTCGCGGTCGGCTCTGTCGATGGACTGGGCGACATATTCCGCCGTGATGGGCTGGATAGGGGCGTCGATCGTGATCTTCAAAATTGCGGCGGCCGACAAGGATGGGCCGACCGCACACAAAACGAGGATCAAAGCGAGAAATTTGGAACGCACTGTTTTTTCATTATAGGAACTCCTCCGGGTCAAGTCAACCGGGGGCGGCATAATTGTGCTTGACATTTTATTTTCAATTAATTAATTATACTCTGTTGTCTCACAAAGCAAGGAGCTCTTTCGATGATTAAGAACGATATCGCCCTGGCGATAGAGAAGAAATCGGAATTCAGCCGGGCGAAATCATTGTTAATCGTAGAGACCGTTCTCGAGTCCTTGAAGACTGCTCTGGCCGGCGCGGAGAAGGTCGAAATCCGGGGCTTTGGAAGCTTCAAAATCGTCGCCAAAAAAACCGGATTCGGACGGGATATCCGCCGCCAGAAGCAGATCCGGATCGAAAAGGGCCGGAGGATCAAATTCCGGCCCGGCCAGGAGCTGAAGGGCCTCGTTTCCAAATCCAAGGCCGCCTAGCGGCCGGCCCGCGCATTTCTCGATTCCCCCCAGGTTCCGGCGCTTCTATGCAGGCTGCGCTGCGCGCAATTCAGCCGCGGGCCGACCGGCGCCTCGAGCGCTCTAAACCTTCGAGTCGCTTGAGCTCATAATTTTGGAGGAGACCGGCGTAGGTCCGTTCAGTCTGTACGATGGTTTGAGCCAGCGAGCCTGATGTGTCGATGACATAATCGGCATAGCGACGCTTTTCCCCGACCGGCATCTGAGCGGCGATTTTTCGCAGCGCTTCGGCTCGGCTGATCGCGTCCCTTTCCCTCAGCCTCCTCAGCTGAACCGACGGCGGGCAGTAAACGACGACGATCTTGTCGAAGAGCGGAGCATAGCCGGCCTCGACGGTCAGAGCGGCCTCGGACACGAAAATTCTGTGCCGGCCCTGGCGCTCAATGCGGGCGATCGCTTTCTCTTGCGCAGCGATGACCAGCGGATGGATGAGGGCGTTCACGAAGCGGCGCGCTTCTGGGTTGGAAAAGACGAGGGCGCCGAGGCGGAGCCGGCTGATCGTCTTGTCCGGGGCGACGACGGCGGGGCCGAAGCGGGCCGTGATTTTTTTCCACGCGGGCCGGCCGGGCGCCATCAGCTCATGGGCTTCGTCGTCCGCGGAATAGAGGAAACACCCCTTGTCCTGGAGGAGGCGGGCGACGACAGATTTGCCGCAGGCGATGCCGCCTGTCAGCGCGACGCGGAGGACCCTATTTTTTCTTCGGGGCAGAGACGACCTCGAAATTTCTTTTGAAGCGCACCGCCACCCCCTGGTGCTTGGCCCGCGTCGTCGGTTTTTCGAGGCGGACGGCGACGCCCCCGACCCTGAGCTTCAAGGGCTTGCCTTCAGCCAACTTTTCCGGGAGTCCGATCACGAGGTTCAGTTTGGAACCGACGACAACGCCCGAATCAAGAGAGAAGTAGGCCCCGCCCGAGGAGATGTTCTCCAGGACCGTCTCTTCCTGAAATCTCTCGCCCCGGGGCAGCTTTCCCTCGATGACGACGCTCAGGGGCAGCTCAAAGCGCCACTCCCTTCGCCGGTTGATGGCGAGATCCTTGGGCATGGCCTTGGCTTTCTTCTTGGAGACGGCTCTTGTCTTCATGGCGTCCTCGATTCCTTGGGCTAAAACAGGGCCGAGTTGATGGCGTAGAGCGCCAGTTGGAGACGGCTGTGGGTATCGAGCTTGTTGTAGATGCTCTTGATATGCGACCGCACGGTGTTCTTGCTGATGAACATCAGCTCGGCGATCTCGTCGTTGCTCTTCCCCTGGCCGATGAGCCGGAGGACCTGAAATTCCGTGGGCGTCAACTGGTCGAGCGTTTTTTCCTTGAGGTCACGGCCGACAACGGAGATGATTCGGTCCATGATGCTCGACATCTTGTCGCGGGGAAGCCAGATCTCACCCTTGTGAACCGCATGCACGGCTTCGGGCAGCTGCGTGGACGAGTCGTTGAGGTCGAAATAGCCTCGGGCGCCGGCATTGATGAGGTTGACGATCTCTTCGTGGGCCGGGATGCTGCCGATGAGGAGGAGCTGGGCGCGCCCGCCTTGTGCCTTGGAGAGTTCCCGGATGGCCTTGCAGATCTCGCGCAGGTTGGGCAGCGCCTCCATGTGGGCGAAGAGGATAACGTGCGGCTTGAGCTTCTTTATGGAGTCCATAAACGATTCGATCGTATTCTTTTCAATATTCAGGATTTCGAGCTCGGAATCCGCCTCGAGTGCCCTGAGAATGCCGGAGAGGATGATGTCGGAAGGGCAAAAGACAAGAAGGGTGATCTTACGGTCCGAAGCCGGCGCCGTCTTCCTTTTCTCGGTTGTTGATTCGGCCGTTTTAGGCAATGTCGTCGTCCTTGAATACGATGGATTCAGATTTTGTTCGAATCATAGTGCAACATCCGGGGGTTGTCAAGTCTGAGCGGCTTGAGGTTATGAGCGGGGCGGCGAGGGGCGGGCCGGCTCGGAGACCATGCGGGCTAGAAGGGCTCGGGGGTATCCGGGTGGAGCCGAAAGCTGCGGTCCAGCCGGACAGTCACCAACTGATTTTTGCCGTTCTCCTCCGCGGAGCAGGCGTGGACGACGGCCCCCTTCACCAGAAGCCGGAGAGGCTTTTCAAGAATGAGAGTCCGGGGAATATCCATGGCCAGGGTGACCTTCGCGCCGATCACCACAGGGGATTTGAGCTTGAAGGAGACTTCCTGGGCGCTGATGGAGTTGATCTGCGTGCGCTGCTCGAACCTCCTTCCCGTGGCGTCGAGTCCTTTGACCAAAGCCGGGAGAGAGAGCTCGAAGGTCCGCTCCCTCTTCCCGGCCTTGGCTGTGCCTTGGGTGGAGGGATCATGAAATGTGGTTATCGTATTCATAGTCAGGTCCATTCTCTGCCCGGGGCATCAGGCTATCAATCCCTGCTGATGAGGATTCGCGGGGTTATTTTTGGGCGGGCTTCCTCACCGTGCGCGGCTAAGCACGTGCCGGGTCGGTGATTGGCAAAGTCGGGATTGGCGCTCGCGTAGGCGGCCCCTGCTCTATTGGCAGGAGGGCTTGGCCTCGACGTTATACCGGGTTTCGAGCCTGAGAGAGACTTGAGCCCCCGGTCCATTTCGTCCGCTGGGGTCGATGAGCACAATCGTCCCTTTGATGACGAGCTTAAGGTCCTTCCCTTCGGCCAGCTTGGGGGGAATAGGGATGGCCAGCTTGAGCCGCGAGCCGAGCGACACCTGGCTCTGAAGAGGAAACAAGGCGGCGTTGTGGCTGATGTAGGACAGTGTCGTTTCTTCCCTGAACAGACAGCCGTCGACATCCGGCCCCTCGACGGTCAGAGGCAAAGTGAGCTTGAATCCCCGGTCTTCGGCGTGCCGCCGGGCGGGCAGAATCTCTCGGTCGTTCCTCCTGAGCATAATGGCCTTCCTTTTCCTTAGCGACTGCGAGCCTAAAATGGCATGGCGCCGGAGGCGGGTCAATCACCCCTAACGGTGAAATCGCGGGGGATATTGAACGCCGCGCCTTCTGCCGATCGCGCTCCGTCCTGTTTCTTGACAAAAAAGCGGGCGGCGGCTAGAATCCTAAAATGCTCAAAGCGAAGGAGATGACGTGAGCGCAAACGAACGGCAGGTCAAGCAAATCACTCCCAAGAGCGAAGATTTCTCCCGCTGGTACGTCGAAATCGTCCAGAAGGCCGAGCTTGCGGATTATACACCGATGAAGGGAATGATGGTCATCCGGCCCCACGGTTACGCCATCTGGGAGAACATCCAGCACTTGATGGACAAGCGCATCAAGGCCAGCGGCCACGTCAACGCCTATTTTCCGCTCTTTATCCCCGAAAGCTTCCTCCAAAAGGAGGCTGAGCATGTCGCGGGATTCTCGCCGGAGGTCGCCTGGGTCACGATCGGCGGGAAGGAAGAGCTCGAAGAGAAACTGGCGGTCAGGCCGACGTCCGAGGCCATCATCGGCCATATGTACGCCAAGTGGATCAAGTCTTGGCGCGACCTGCCTGTGCTCATCAACCAGTGGGCCAATATCGTCCGCTGGGAGAAAGTAACGCGGCCTTTCCTGCGAACGACGGAGTTCCTTTGGCAGGAAGGCCATACGTGCCATGAGACGGCCGAGGAGGGCGAGGCCGAAACCCTCGGCATCCTCGCAATGTACAAGGAATTCTGCGAAACCGAACTCGCTGTTCCAGTTCTGGCCGGCCGCAAGAGCCTGCGGGAAAAGTTCGCCGGCGCCCAGATGACATACGCGATTGAGGCTTTGATGTCGGACGGCAAGGCGCTCCAGATGGGCACCTCCCATAACCTCGGCCAGCATTTTTCCAAAGCATTTGATATCAAGTTCGAGGACCGGAACCAGGAGCTGCGGTATGTCTGGCAGACCTCCTGGGGAATGACGACGAGAACGGTCGGGGCCTTGATCATGGTCCATGGCGACGATTCGGGCCTGCGGATGCCGCCGCACGTTGCTCCCATCCAGGCGGTCATCGTGCCGATTTCGATCGGGAACTGGAGGGAATCCGTCCTGCCGACGGCCAAAGCTGCGGCGGAGGCTCTCAAGGCGGCCGGGGTCAGGGTGGATCTCGACGCTCGTGAGGAGATGACGCCGGGCTGGAAATTCTCCGAATATGAGATGCGCGGAGTTCCCTTGCGCATAGAAATCGGGCCGCGCGATGTCAAGGCCGGCCAGGCGGTTCTCGTCCGGCGTGACACGAAAGCCAAAGAGACGGCGCCGCTCGCCTCTCTTCCATCCCGCGTCCCGGCCCTGCTCGAGGAGATTCAAGCCGAGCTTTTGTCTCAGGCGCGGGCATTTCTCGACGCAAATATCCGGAGCGCGACGACGTACGACGAGTTCAAAGAAATTCTGGAAGTCCGGCGCGGCTTCATCCGGGCGCCTTGGTGCGGCGATGAGGCCTGCGAGGACCGGATCAAATCCGAAACGATGGCCACGATCCGGATCATCCCGCTGGACGAGGCGGAAAGTGTGGATGGCGGGGCCTGTGTTGCGTGCGGAAGGAAGGCGGTCGCCATTCCGTATTTTGCGCGTGCCTACTGACGGGATCATTCGAACAGCGGAATTTTCCGGCTGCGGCGGCTGCGTCAATACGCCCCGCCGGCGGCAGGCGAAACGCGGTCGCGAAGGCCATTTGCGTCTCGGACAACGACGATGAACGACGGGGAATTCGAAGCCGAACGCCACAAGATGGTGGAACGCCAGATCCGGGCGAGGGGCATCCACGACCCCCGAGTCCTCGCGGCAATGTCCAAAGTGCCGCGGCACCTCTTTGTTCCGGACGATATGATGGCCTTTGCCTATGCCGACGAGCCGTTGCCCATCGGAGAGAATCAAACGATCTCGCAGCCCTATATTGTCGCCTATATGACGGAGGCCCTGAAGCTTGAGGGACATGAGAAGGTCCTGGAGATCGGCACGGGCTCGGGATACCAAACCGCGGTCCTGGCGGAGCTGGCGGGCGAAGTATGCACGGTTGAAATAGTTGAAAGCCTGTCGCTCAGGGCCCAGAGCATCCTTCGGGCCCTGGGCTACCGGAACGTCCGTTTTGCCGTGGGAGACGGGAGCCGGGGATGGCCCGAGCTCGCGCCTTTCGAGGGCATTATGGTGACCGCCGCGGCCGCCCGGGTTCCGGAACCGCTGGAGAACGAGCTCGCGCCCGCGGGAACTCTCATCACTCCCGTCGGGACCGATGTCCAAGAGCTGATGCTCGTCCGGAACGGCAAGAAAGGCCTGACGCGGGAACGGCTGATCCCGGTCCGCTTTGTCCCGCTTGTCTATACCCATTGAATCCGTCATGAAAGGAACGTCGATATGAGAAACCCGACAGTCCGCGTTCTGACATTCGGTTCGGTTCTTCTTTTCGCCTTCGCGGCGGTGTTCAACCTTTACTGCCAGGACAAAGGGCGGGACAAGTTCATCAAGGTGTTTTTCCCCTCCGGCAAAGCCGTTACGGCCGAACTTGCCGTCACGGATGAAGAGCGGCAGAAAGGGCTGATGTTCAGGGAAGAGATCCTTCCCGACCAAGGCATGCTCTTTGTTTTCGAGGAGGAGGGCCTTCAATCCTTCTGGATGAAGAACACCCTGATCCCGCTGGATTTGCTCTGGCTCGACTCCGGCAAAAGGATCATCCATATCGAACGCGACGTCCCCCCCTGCAAGCAGGATCCTTGCCCGACGTACGGTCCGGATGTGCCTGCGCGCTACGTGCTCGAACTCAAAGCGGGGGAGGCGGCCGCGAACGCCCTCAAACTCTCCGACCGACTCCAGTTCGTCCTGCCGGAACGGGTTCTCAGGATCTTGCGCTGATCCGGCCGGGAGGTAAGTCGATGGCCGGCGCTAGTCCTTTTTCCCGTAGTAGCTGATTTTGGGGAGTTTTTTGGGGTCCTGGCCGAAGTAAAACAGCCACTTATCGTAGCTTTCCTGATCGTAATAAACTTTCACGGACTTGGCGGTCGACGAGCTGACGACGCCGATAACCATCGCGTTTTTAATGGAAGAGACTACCGATTCAGGGGCGACGAGGACCTCCTGGGCGGCGCTTCCGGGCCCGCTCGCTGAGCCGGGCGTGCCGGGATTGAGGATGACGTTCCATTCTCCGCTCGGAGACATCGGGTCCCTGTAGAGCTTTCTCAGGCACTTGGCCTTGAACAGCTCTTCCAGACTCGACGGGAAGCGGCCCGGCTTCTTGGCCGTGTAGATCCGCACCGCTTCGGCGTACTGTTTGCCGCGGAAGATGAGCTCCTCTTCTTTCTCTCTCTGAAGCACGGTTTGCCATACCGGGATGGCGACCAGGAGCCCGATCGTGAGCGCGAAGACGGCGACCATCAGCATGATCAGGAGGTACCCTCGCTGTTTTCGGGGAGCGCTGCGGTTCAAGAGAGTTGTCTCACCAGGTATTGTAGGCTGTCCCGTCGATCTTCGATTTCAACTCGGATCCGGACTTGACATCGACAACGCCGAGCGTATCAGGAATGATGACTTCGTCCGGCCCGATGGTCTCGCGGACCTCTTCCCAGGTCGTCGCTGATCCGGTCATGGGGTCGAGGGGAACCTGCCGCAGGTAATTATCCTGGACGAGGGCCTGGATGGAGGCGGGATATTTGCCTTTGTCCTGGTAGTACAGGCTGATCTGCTGGCGCAGGACAAAGAGATTCTCCCGGAGAACGGCCTCCTTGGCCTTCCAGTGGTGCAGTTGATATTGCGGGAGGGCCAGCCCGAGCAGGATGCCGATGATGCCCAAGACAATGATCATTTCGATCAGTGTGAACCCGTTACGGCGGTATTGGATGTTTCCTCGCATGGCTCACCAGTCCCTGTAGCGCGTTCCGTCGAGGGCCTTGGCCGGACTTTTCGAATAAACGTCGTACACGTTTTCCTTGCCCCAGGAATCGGAGTCCGGGGCATCCTGGTATGAGCGGAGGCCCCAGTCTTGGGATTGGGTCATCGGATCCTCGGGGATCCGGCGCAGGAATCTCACAATTTTTTTGGCGGCCGTCTTGCCGCCCTTCTCGCCGCCCTGAGCCTGGACTTCAACGCCTTTGACCAAGATCTCCAGGTCCGGTGGATAGCCCTCGGTGTCCCCTTTGACTTCGATTCTCTTCTCGTCGGAGAGCTTCTTATACTCGTCGATCGCTTCGCGGATGAGACGGAGATTTCGGTGGAGTTCGATTTCGTTTTCGCGCTGGACGGCGATTTTGACCAATGGGACGGCGGCCAGGGTCAGGACCGAGAGGATGGCCAGGACCACGAGCATCTCGACCAGTGTGAATCCTGTTTTGGGAGATCTCGGAGCCATCATCCCATCGGCCTTATAGCGGAAGAATTAATAACGGCCTCTACGGTCCCTGCCCCGGTCCGACGAATGCTCTCGCCGCGGGGGAGGCGGAGACGATTCCGTTCCGGCGGCTCCTTCCTCCAGGGCTTTTTTGCTCAGGCGGATCTTGTTGTCGAGCGGGTCGATATTGACGACTTTGACCGTGACGGTGTCGCCGAGCTTGAGGACGTCGCGAATGCTTTTGATGCGGTATGACGCGACTTCCGAGATATGCAGCAGGCCGACCAGGTTCGGCATGATTTCCACAAAGGCCCCATATTCCTCGATCCGCACGACCTTGCCGGTGTAGGTCTTCCCGAGCTCGGCCTCGGCCGTCAGATCCTGAATCATCTGTTTGGCGCTTTCCGCCGCGGCGACATCCGTCGAGGCGATGGTGATCTTGCCCGTCTCCTCGACGTCGATCTTGGCGCCGGTCTGGCTGATGATCCTTTTGATGATCTTGCCGGCGGGGCCGATGACTTCGCCGACTTTCTCGGGGTTGATGAACAGAGTCAGAATCCTGGGAGCGTAGATCGAGATGTCCCGGCGGGGCTCGGCCAGGACCTCCTTCATTTTGGCCAGGACCTTCAACCGCGCGGCTTTGGACTTGGCGACGATTTCGCGGAGCATCGGCAGCGTCACGCACGAGATCTTAAGGTCCATCTGGACGGCCGTGACACCTTTTTCGGTGCCGGCCATTTTGAAGTCCATATCGCCGAAATGGTCCTCCAGGCCGGCGATATCGGTCAGGATGGCGTAATCGTCGCCCTCCTTGACGAGCCCCATGGCGATCCCGGCGACCACCATGTTCAGGGGAACGCCGGCGTCCATGAGGGCCAGGACGCCGCCGCAGACACTCGCCATGGACGACGAGCCGTTGGACTCCAGGATGTCGGAAACGATCCGGATCGTGTACGGGAATTTTTCATCTTGAGGAATGGCGGGCAGGATCGATTTTTCCGCCAAGGCCCCATGGCCGATCTCTCTGCGGCCGGGGGCCCTCAGGAAGCCCACTTCACCGACCGAGAATGGGGGAAAATTATAATGGAGCATGAAGCGCTTTTCCGATTCCTCGCGCAGGCTGTCCAGCCGCTGGACGTCTTCAAAGGTGCCCAGGGTCACGGTCGCCAGGGCTTGGGTTTCGCCTCGCGTGAAGAGGGCGGATCCGTGGGTCCGGGGCAGGAAGCCGACTTCAATCGAAATCGGCCGGATGTCGTCGAACTGCCGCCCGTCGACCCGCAGCCGCTTCTTCAGCACCAGCTCTCGGAGGAGCTTCTCCTCGATTTTGGCGAGATAGGACTTGGCTTCCGCCCGTTCTTCCTCGTTTTCTTCGGGAATCCCGTCGAGATAGGTCTTCTGCAGTGCGTTGAGGGCGGACTCGCTGGCCTTCTTGCCCTTGACCTGCATGGCTTCGAGCATGGCTGGCGCCACGGCACTCTCGATCTGGGCCATTTTTTCTGCGTTGACCGGCTTGGGAGTGAATTCGCGTTTCTTGATGCCCAGCTGCTGATAAAGGTCCTTCTGGGCCCGGATGATCTTCAGATTAGTCTCGTGGGCGATGGTCAGCCCTTCGATGACCTTGTCTTCTTCGATTTCGTGGGCGCCGGCCTCGATCATGATGATCCCATCCTCGTTGCTGACGATCGTCATGTTGATCGGGCTCGTCTCGAGCTCGGTCGCCGAGGGATTGATGACATACTGGCCGCCGACGATCCCGACCTTCACCGCGCTCAAGGGCGTCGTGAAAGGAATATCGGAAAAATAGAGGGCCGCCGACGCGCCGATCACGCCCAGAATGTCCGGCTCGTTTTCGAGATCGGCCGAAAGCAGCAGACCGACGACCTGTGTGTCAAAATGGTAGCCATCCGGGAAGAGGGGCCGGATCGGCCTGTCGATCTGACGGCTCACTAGGATTTCCCGTTCGGAAGGCCGGCCCTCCCTTTTGAAAAACCCGCCCGGGATCTTGCCCGCGGCGTAGGTATTCTCCCTGTAATCCACGATCAGCGGGAGGAACGGCTTTTCCTCTTTCATCTCTTTGCGGGATGTGGCCGTGACGAGCATGATGGTATCGCCGTAGCGAACAACGGCAGAGCCGTCCGCCTGCTTGGCGATCTTCCCGATGTCGATCGATAAGGTCCTGTTGTTGATTTCCAGACTTATGGTGTAAGGCATATTCGTTCCTTTGGGTTTGACGCTACTTGCGGAGCCCGAGCTTCTGAATGAGTTTTTCGTAGCGGCCGACGTCGCTTTTTTTAATGTACTCGAGAAGCCTCTTGCGCTGACCGACCAGTTTCATCAGCCCCGACCGGGAATGATAATCCTTGTCGTGGCCGTCGAAATGCTTGACGAGCATATTGATCCGCTGCGTCAAGAGGGCGACCTGGATGTCCGGGGACCCCGAATCTCCAGGGTGGGCCTGGTGGTCCTTGATGATTCTTGTCTTGTCGTCTTTGCTTAGCACGTTCTTGTGTTTCTCCTATTTTTTCTGGCCTATTTTAGCAAATTCCGGGCCAAAAGTAAACACTTTCTTCGGGTTGCGAGCGCCCGGGATGAAGGAGAACACCCCTGGAGCCGCCTCGTTATGGACGGACCGGGCGGCCGGGTTTTTGGCCGGGGCTCAGCCCCGGACCGATAAGGCCTTCTTCCGGGCCTGCAGCTTGATGGCGTACTTGGAGTAGAGCCCCCCTTGCTTCTCCTGGCAATCGGCCAGCCGCGATTCGATCTCGGCGAGCGTGAGCTCGTTGATCTTCTTTTTTCTGGGCGTGCCCTCAGCCTGCGGGGCTGCCTGGGCCTCGGGCTTGACGTCGGCTTTTTTATCGGCCATTGTTCGTCCTTTCAGGTTTTATCAGGCTTCTTCGCCTGCAGGGTCCCCAGTTTATCAGAATCCAATCCTGCGATCAATCCCCTCGCGGGATTCCACGGACGTCATTAAGAGGCCGTCCTCGGCAGTCATCAAGAGGCTGCCCTTTGCAGCCTCTTGATGGCTACGGGGGTTCAAAGCCAACAGTCCTCCTGGCTGTTAGTCCGTGGAGCTTAGGCCTTCGCAGCCGAAACTTGCGATCGAGGCGCTTTACATGGCCTCCTGTTTTTACTATAGTGAGAATCTCGATCGGAGGTGGCTGCCGTGGACATGAACTCAATGACGAGGCGGACGTTTCTCGCAAAAACGGCCAAGGCGGGGGCCTTGGCTTCGGCCGCAGGGGCGGGAATCTTGCTGCGGGGCTGCGTCACGGGCAAGGACTACGATCTCGTGGTGAGCGGAGGGACCGTTTATGACGGGACCGGCCGCCCGCCCTTTGGGGCAGACATAGGAATCTTGGGGGGGACTGTCAAGACCATCGGGAGAATTCCGGACTCGCGGGCGCGGACGATCGTCCTCGCTCGAGGGCTGGCCGTATCGCCCGGGTTCATCGATGTTCACGAGCATACCGATGAACGGATTCTCGTCAACCCGCGGGCCGAAAGCGCCGTCCGCCAGGGGGTGACGACGCTCGTCAGCGGGAATTGCGGCGGTTCCCCGTTCCCGCTCACGGATTCGATGGCCGAAGAGCAAGCGAAAAATCTGAAGGAAGATTATGGGCTGGAACTGACGTGGAAAGACGCGCGAGGGTTTTTCGAGTGCATCGGCAAAACCGGGAGCGCCGTAAACTACACAACGTTTGTCGGCCACGGCACCGTCAGAGCCGCGGCGATGGGCTACGGAAACCGCGCGCCGTCACCCGCCGAGATGGAGGGGATGAAGTCCATGGTCCGCGAATCCGTTGAGCAAGGCGTCCTCGGTCTATCCTCAGGACTGGAATACGCCCCGGGCAGTTTCGGCTCCACTGAAGAGCTTATCGAGCTTTGCCGCGTTGTGCGGCTGAGCGGAGGTGTCTACGCAACCCACATGCGGAATGAACAGGAAGGGATTCTCGAGGCCGTTGACGAGGCCCTCCGCATCGCCAGGGAAACACCGATTCGGCTCCAGATCTCCCACCTGAAAATCGGCTATCCGCGCAATTGGCCCAAGTTCGACGAACTCCTGCGCCGGCTCGAGCGCGCCAGGGCCGAAGGCGTCAACTTCCGTTGTGATAGATATCCCTATATTGCCTGGGCTACGGGACTCGACATGTTCTTCCCGCTCTGGTCGCGGGAAGGGCCGACGAAGGATTTTATCGCCAGGCTCCGCGACCCTTCGTTGCAGGCACGGCTCAAGGCCGAGGTCAAGAAAAAGGAGGATGACCTGGGGTCCTGGGACAAGGTTCTCGTCTCCAACGTGGCCACGGAGAAAAACAGGTCTCTGGAAGGGCAGAATATTCTCGAGGCTGCTCAACGCGCCGGGAAAGTGCCCTACGAATTCATCAGAGATCTCCTTGTTGAGGAGGACGGGCGCGTGGGGATGATCAGCTTTGCCATGAGCGAAGACCAGCTCAAGGTGCTCCTGGCGCATCCCCTGGTCGGCGTTGGATCGGACGGTGGGGCGGTTGCTCCCTATGGGCCGCTCTCAAAAGGAAAACCTCATCCGAGGCATTATGGGACATTTCCCCGCGTGCTGGGCAAGTACGTCAGGGAAGAGAAAGTCGCGCCCCTCGCCGAGATGATTCGCAAGATGACGTCCATGCCGGCCGGCCATCTTGCTCTGGCGCAAAGAGGCACCATCCGCGAAGGCTATGCCGCCGACCTCACAGTCTTTGATCCTGACAAGATCATCGACCGAGCCACGTGGACCGACCCCGCACAGTACCCTGCAGGAATCAGCCATGTGCTTGTCAACGGCGCTCTCGTCATCGAAAACGGGGAGCACTCCGGTCGCCTGCCGGGCCGGGTCCTGAGACGCCGCAGCGACGGCGCCGTGGCATGATCCGCAGGGCCGTCATCGGCCTCCTGCTGGTCGCCGCATGGCAGGCTGGGTCACTCCAAGCCGGGGCGATCAATCGAGACCTGCTCCGGACGCCCTCGGGCCTCACGGTCGAGATGGTCTTCAGGGCCACTCAGCCGGGTGAACCGTTGTGCTTTATTCTTGAGGATGGCGCCGGACTTCCGCGGTGCACTGTGGAATTCCTTGGCCATACGGCCGTCCTAAGGCCGCAGGGAACGAGAGGCCGCGCTATCGCCTTCCTCGGCATCGACTTGGGGGTCAAGCCCGGAACCTATCCGCTTGAACTCCGGAGCCGTACGCGCGCTGGAGTGGTCGAGACGGTTCACAGAGATCTTATCGTCGCCGCCAGGGAATTCCCCACCCAGAAGCTCTGGCTCAGGCGGGACATGGTGACTCCTCCCAAAAGCATGCAGGAAACGATCAAGCGGGAGTCGGAGATTCTCAGTTGGATTTTCAGCACGACGACTCCGGACTGGCTGGGCGACGGCGCCTTCGCCGTCCCGAGCCGTGCCGCAATGTCGCCGAATTTCGGCGAGAGGCGGATCGTCAACAATATCCAGGAATCCATTCACAGCGGGATCGACGTCATGACGCCCTTTGGAGATCCCATCAGAGCCGTCAACTCCGGAGAAGTCGCGTTGGCGGGCAACATGTACTTTTCGGGCAAAACGGTCATCATCGATCACGGCCTCGGGGTCTTCAGCTTTTATTGCCACCTCTCGAAACTCCTGGTCAAGCGGGGCATGACTGTGAAAAAAGGGGAGGTCGTCGGAGAGTGCGGCAGCACGGGCCGTTCGACGGGACCCCATCTCCATTGGGCGATGCGCGTCCTTGACAGCCGCGTGGACCCCGAAGCGATGCTCCTGTTTCCGCTCGATGAGGCGTCTTCGGGTGGAGCCGGGCGCGGGGGACAAGCGGCAGGGAAAAGGCCATGATGGATGAGCGGCGGACGGATCCGGCCATGGCCGGCGCTGTCCGCCGGGCCTACGATTCGGGCCAAGAAGACGAATTGCTCGAACCGCTCGTCAGGGTGGATGAGTCCGGCCTGCCCGTTGGTCGCATCGGGCGGGGCGATTCGGTCATTTTCTATGACGTCCGAGGCGAACGGGAGATAACTCTGACCCGCTGCCTGACGCAGCCGGCGCAAAGCCTCTTTCCGGCCGAAACTCTCGACCTCGATTTCGTCACTCTGATCGAATACTCGCCTTCTCTGTCTGTGCGCGTCGCGTTTCCGCCTGAGCGCATGCTCAGGAATACGCTGACCGAGGTCATGTGTGCTGCCGGATTCGCCGTGACGAAGATCGCGGAATCCGAGAAGGCGACGCATGTCGGCTTCTTTTTCAACGGCAAGACGGACCGCGTCTTTCCGGGGGAAAATCGGATCATCGTGCCGTCGCCCCGGGTGGAGCGCTACGCCGACTGTCCGGAGATGGCGGCCGGCCGGGTGGCCGAAAAGATCGTCGGCAGCCTGGGCGGGGGCCAGCCGCTGTTCACCGTCGCCAATCTTGCGAACGTCGATGAAGTCGGCCATCTCGAAGTCCGGGACGCCGTGCTCAAGGCCGTGAAAACCGTCGACGGCGTCCTCGGCGCAATTATTGAGGCTGCCCGATCCGCCGGGGCTACGGTCGTGGTGACGGCCGACCACGGCACGGTCGAAGAATGGCTTTATCCCGACGGGACGGTCAACACCGGCCATACCGGCAACCCCGTTCCCTTCGTCCTGCTGGACTTCGATTCGAAGGAGACCGCCTCGTGGAGGCTCAGAGCCCAAGGCGATCTCACCGACGTCGCTCCGACCATCCTGGACCTGGCCGGCCTCTCCCGTCCCGCCGAGATGACCGGTCGCTCCCTTATTGAGCAAAAGCCCGCCGGCGCCCTTCCCAAAAAGAGAATTCTCCTGTTGCTTCTCGACGGCTGGGGCCGCAGGGAGGACGCCTACGGAAACATGATCACGGAAGCCGGGGCGCCGAACTTCGAGCGGATCTGGTCCGATTATCCAAGGGCCGTCTTGGATTGCGCCGGAGAAGCGGTCGGGATGCCGGCCGGGACGGTCGGCAACTCGGAGGCCGGACACCTTCACCTGGGCGCGGGCCGGCGCGTTTTCTTGGACCGAGTCCGCATCGACGCGGCCATCCAGGACGGAAGTTTCTTCCAGAACGAATCCCTGCGATGGGCCATGGATCGCGCCCGAAGGCCGGGGCGGTCCCTCCATCTCATGGGGATCGTTTCCTTCTACAGCTCGCACGGCACAATCCGCCACCTTTTCGCGCTCATGCGCATGGCCCGTGAGGCCGGCGTCGATCGTCTTTTTATCCATTCGTTCATCGGACGCAGGAACGACAAACCGGAGACCGGCGCCGTCTATGTAGAAAAGGTCGAAGACACGGCCGGGGAACTCGGGCTGGGCAAGGTCGTCACGGTCATGGGGCGCTATTGGTCCCTGGCCCGCGAGTCCACCCCGGATCGCATCGAAAAGGCGTATCGGGCCCTGGTCTTCGGCGAGGGAACAGCCGTCCGCTGACACGGCGGGGAACTTTTTCGCTTGCCTCCCGTATACCTAAACGTCTAGAATAAGCGCTTCCGATGAGCATCGAAGTCAACAATCTGCGATTCAACTACGGCAAAATCACGGCCTTGGACGGGATCACCGTCAGCCTCGGGGAGGGCGCGGTCGGGCTGCTCGGACCCAACGGCGCCGGCAAAAGCACGCTCCTCCGCATCCTCCTGGGATTCCTTACCCCGGGAGCAGGGGAGGGGAAGGTCCTGGGCTACGATATCCGCCGCGACCATTTTATGATCCGGCAATCCGTCGGATACATGCCCGAGGACGACTGTTTTATTGCCGGGATGGACGCCGTGACGTTCACGGCCTACTTCGGCGAGCTGTCGGGCATGCCTCGGCAGGAAGCCATGAAGCGCGCCCATGAGGTGCTGTACTACGTGGGCCTCGGCGAGGCCCGCTACAGACTCCTTGATACCTACTCGGCGGGAATGAAGCAGAGGCTCAAGATGGCGCAGGCCCTCGTCCACGACCCCAGGCTTCTCTTCCTCGACGAACCCACGTCCAATCTGGACCCCCAAGGGAGGTCTGAAGTTCTCGACCTTATCCAGGATGTCGCCTCCAATAAGGGCATAACCGTCCTCATTTCGTCGCACATCCTGGCCGACATCGAGATCCTGTGTTCCTCGGTCGTAATCCTCAATAAGGGAAAAGTGGCGGCGGAAGGCCGGATGGAGGATCTCAGAACGGTCCACTACAGTCTCTACGAGCTCAAGATCAAGGGGGATGAAGAGGCTTTTCGAAAAGAGCTCGTGGCCTTGGGCTGCCGAGTCGATGAGACGGAGGACCGTGTCATCAAAGTGTACATGCCGGCCGGCCGGAGCCGGATGGAAATCTTTGGGGCCGCGTCCCGAGCCGGGGCGCAAGTCCGGTATTTCATCAAGAGCCAGACTTCCCTCGAAGATCTTTTTGCCCAGGTCGTGGGGGTCGACTGATGACGACGATTCGGGAAAAAGGCTATTATCATTGGGACGGACGTCTCGCCGAACGTCGGTTTCGCTGGTGGCCGATCACCCGGACCGGTATCCAGCTGGCTTTCCGGAAAAAGCGCTTCAAGTTTTTCTTCGCCGGCGCCTTCGTCCCCGCGGTCGTGTTTCTTGCCGGCCTCTACATCTCCGAGCGGCTTGAAGACTTCAAGTTCATCGCCCGCGGCTCCGAGCGGTTCATCAACGTCAATCCTGATTACTTTAAACGTTTTATGACGAACGACGCGGGACTCTTCCTCCTGGTCATGATTCTTGTTTTTGCCGGCGCCGGCCTCATCGCCGATGACCTCAAGCATAACGCCCTCCAGCTCTACTTCGCCCGGCCTCTGCGCAAGAAGGACTATATCCTGGGCAAGATGGCCGTCATCTTTTTCTTCGTCCTCATTCTGACGCTCGTCCCCGGCCTCCTCCTCTTCGTTTTCAAGCTCATCTTCGCCGGCAGCTTCAAGTTCTTAGCGGCATATCCCTGGCTGCCGCTTTCCATCATCGGCTATTCGGTCGTTCTGACCCTCTTCTTCGCTTTTTACACGCTGCTGCTCTCCGCTTCGAGCAAGAACAGCCGGTACGTCATGATCCTCATCTTTATGATCTACATCTTCTCGGATGTCCTCCACGGTGTCCTCAACAACATTTTCCGAAGCCCCTATACCGCTTTGTTTTCGATTAAGGGCAACCTTCAGCAAGCCGGGGCGTTTATCTTCGGCCAGAAGCTGCCCTTCGCGGTCCCGGTGGTCTGGTCCTTCGTCGTTCTGGCCGCCGTGTGCGGAGTGTCGCTCGCCGTTCTGAACAGAACGACACGCGGGGTTGAGGTGATCAAATGACGGCCGTCATCGAGACCAGGAATCTCTCGAAGTGGTACGGCAACATCCTCGGCCTGAGCGACGTTTCCCTGGATATTGAAAGCGGCATCACCGGCCTCCTCGGTCCGAACGGGGCCGGGAAGTCGACGTTCATGAAGCTCATCACGGGGCAGCTCAAGCCCAATATTGGGACGGTCGCCGTCCACGGCCGGAAGGTCTGGAACAACTATCGGCTTTTCGCGGGGATCGGATTCTGCCCGGAGCCCGATGCTTTCTATGAGGACGTGACGGGTTGGGAATTCCTGGCCGGCCTGCTCCAGCTCTACGGCTATGCCAAGTCTGAAGTCGAAAGCCGGGCGGAAAAAGCGCTGGCCATCGTCGAGCTGGCCAAAGACAAGGACCGCAAGATCCGGAGTTACAGCCGGGGCATGCGCCAGCGGATCAAGTTCGCCCAGGCCATCGCCCACGACCCCGAAATCATCATCCTCGACGAGCCCCTCAGCGGCCTCGACCCGCTCGGCAAGCGCAGGATCATCAAGCTGATCAAGGATTACAGGACCGAGGGCCGCACGATTCTCGTTTCGAGCCATGTCCTGCCTGAGATCGAGGCCATGACGTCCCGGATTGTTATGGTCCATCAGGGGAAGATCCTGGCCCAGGGCGACATTCACTACATCCGTGACCTGATCGAAGCGCATCCGCATATGATTTCGGTCCGCTGCGTGGATCCGCGCGCCGTGGCGGCCCGGTTCATCGGGGACATCTCGATTCTGAAGATGTCGTTCGGTCCGGACGGCCGGACGCTCGTCGTCGAAACCCACAACCGCGATGCGTTCTTCAGCCGTCTCCAACAGGTCGTGCTCGAAGACAACATCGAGGTCGAGGAGATCACGTCGCCCGACGACAACCTCCAGGCTGTTTTCGATTATCTCGTAGGGAAGTAAAATGACAACGACCGGAAACCCTCAGCATATCTCTTTCGGCATGTCGGTTCGGAGAGTCTTCGCGTTCTTTTTCTTCCTCGGACGCCGAACGGGAAAGTCCCGGTTGTTCTTCTTCCTGGGCTTGATTCCCGTAGTCCTCGCCGTTATGGTCAGAATTTTGGTGGCGGGCCGCTCCGAGGACGTCATGACGGTGTTCACGGATATTCTGATGGTTTTTTACCTCCAGTTCTACGTGGTCATTCTCTCCTTGTTCTATGGGACTTCGGTGACCGCCGAAGAAATAGAATCCCGGACGCTGTCTTACCTCGTGACCCGGCCTCTCTCGAAGACGGGAATCATCATCGGAAAGCTCGCGGCGTACGTCGCTCTGATGTTCGTGATGGTGGCGGTCAGCCTGTTTTTCGCGTTCTTTATCATGAACGCGAACCGCCTCCGGGACCCGGCGCTTTTTCGAACCTTCTTCAGCTACGCCGGTGTGCTGTTCCTCGCGATCATTGCCTATACGGGGTTCTTCGCTTTCCTCGGGACGCTGCTCAAGCGGGCGATCCTCGTCGGGCTGGTGTTCGGCTTCGGCTGGGAGACCGCGATCCAGTATTTCCCGGGATCGACCCAGCGGTTTTCCATCGTTCATTACCTTAAATCGCTGCTGCCGTACCAATATAAAGGGGGAGGAGGAGGCAGGCTCATGTCCATCCTTCTCTTCCAGCTGGAGCCGACTTCGCCCGTCCTCTCGGTTGTTGTTTTGACGATCGTGGCCGCGGTCTTCATCGGCCTGGCATGCTGGGCGTTCCGGATTAAAGAGTTTCTGTTCGAAGAATAGGCGGCCGGTTCCCTTCCGCTTCCGCTATTTCTTTTCGGTTTTCTTCTCTTCCTTCGGTTCGGCCGGCTTGCCGGTCATCAACCCGCCCAACTTTTCCTGAGCAATCGCCTGGAGCTTCTTCAAGGTCTCGTCCGGGATCTTCGCATAAAGTCTCACGTAGTCGGTCCCCGATGTCACGTCGACGGTATTGATCAGTTCGACGAGCGCCGGCTGCTTGGCGGCGAACGTGGCGCCCATGGCCTTGAAGCCGTTGAGCATGGCGGCGATCTGGCTGTTGTTGTCCTTGGCCCCGCCCATCGCCTGAATGTCGGCGATGACGTCCTTGTTCTGATAATCGAAGGACAGGGTCAGCCCGTTGATCCCTTCGAGGACTTTGAGCTGCGGCTTTTGAGCGGCGGCCATTTTCACCATATCGGCGGGGATCTCGAAAGCGGCCCAGGCGATGGCCGACTTGTTGACCGCCTTGAGAACCTTCCCCATGGCTGCGTTCTTGGCGAGCGGGTCGGCCTTCTTCTGGTAGACGTCGATGACACGGCGCAAGGCCGCCGCACTGCCGACGGCGATATTCGAGTCATCGAGGAACGCCGCTTCGGCTTCTCTGTCGCGGCCCTTCATCGCCGGGCTTTTGTAGATTGTGACGCCGTTGTAGGGTTCCTCCTGCAAGTCCACGGCCGTTGCTTTCACTTTCGCGAGCAGGAGGTCCTTATTGTATTTCAGGTTGACGATGACAACGCCCTCGACCTTCATGCCCGCCGCAGGGCCGATAATTCCGACCTCGAGAAAGTAAATGTCTTTCATCGGGTCGATGCCGGTCATCTTGACCACTTCGGCGAGTCTTTGCTGAGCCTGCTCGTTCTTGAGGGCATCCGCGGCTCCCGCGCTCGCCACGGCCCGGTGCAGGTCGATCATGATCACGCCCCGGGCATCTACGGGAAGAAGCCGGAGCAATGAGACGCTTGTGGCCGAGCCGGCTTTCAGGCTGGCCTCGGGCGCACAGGAGATGAAACCTATCGCCATAATGAGAGCTAAGGTCGAAACCAGGGTTCTTTTCATTGCATGAACCTCCTTTTTACGTTATACGAAATTTCCCCGAATATGTTCCTCTGCCTGGGGAACTATATCAGAACATGGCCGCGAGGGTC
Source organism: Candidatus Aminicenantota bacterium (assembly GCA_963727095.1). Taxonomy (GTDB): domain Bacteria; phylum Acidobacteriota; class Aminicenantia; order Aminicenantales; family Saccharicenantaceae; genus CAVSEQ01. Next base: position 402,102 of record CAVSEQ010000003.1, read on the forward strand.
AATGCCGGCATGCTGAGCGGTGGAGCGGCCGGCCGGTCGCGCGGAGCGCTTGCGCCTGGCCCCAATTTGTAATAAAAATGATGAGTTGACGGCGCCCGCCGGACACTGAAGGAGGCGAGATGTTCAAAAAAAGGCTCCCCGCGTTTGCGATCTGTCTTTGCGCGCTTCTGGCGCTGGCCGTGCAGGCGTCCGCCGGCGGAATCCCGGAGGTCCTGGGTCTGAAGGAGCAGGCCGCCGTCTATAACCGCTGGCTCGGCGCCCGGCTGGAGCGCATTCTGCCGGAGATCATGCGCAAAGAGAATATTGATCTCTGGCTCGTCGTGTGCCGGGAATACAACGAAGACCCGGTCTATCTTTCCCTCGTTCCCTTCGAGAACCTTTCGGCGCGGCGGCTGAGCATGCTGGTCTTCTATGATCGCGGCGAAGCAAAAGGCGTCGAAAAGTTTTCGGTCGGCCGATACGGCATCGGCAGCCTCTATCCGACCATTTGGAAGGCGGGCCAGGAGGACCAGTGGGAGGCCCTGGCTAATGCCGTCAAGTCGCGAAATCCGAAGCGGATCGGGATCGACGAGTCTGAGGTCTTTGCCTTCGGCGACGGTCTGTCGGCGACCTTGAAGGGCAACTTGGTCCGCGCTCTGGGCCAGGACTATGCCAAGCGGCTGGTCTCGGCCGAACGTTTGGCCGTAGGCTGGCTGGAGAGGCGGTCACCCGAAGAGCTCGAAGTCTATCCCCACATCGTCGCCGTCGCCCATGCGATCATCGCCGAAGCCTTCTCTTCGAAGGTCATCACACCCGGCGTGACGACGGCGGATGAAGTTGAGTGGTGGATGTGGGAAAAGATTCGTAGCATGGGGCTTTCGACCTGGTTCAATCCCTCGATTACGATCCAGAGGCCCAAATCCAGCGCCTTCAAGGACAGTCCGGTCGTTCACCGGGGCGATCTTCTGCACTGCGATATGGGCATCGTTTACCTGAGGCTTGACACCGATACCCAGCAGATGGCCTATGTCCTCGGGGAGGGCGAACAGGATGCTCCCCGCGGACTGAAGGAGGCGCTTTCCCAGGGGAACCGCCTCCAGGACATCCTTCTCGGCGCGATGAAAGAGGGCTTGACCGGCAATGAGATCCTCGCCGCCGCTTTGAAAAAGGCCAATGCCGAGGGCCTCAAACCGAGCATTTATACCCACCCGCTGGGATTTCACGGCCATGCGGCCGGCCCGACGATCGGCCTGTGGGACATGCAGGGCGGCGTCCCCGGAGCAGGAGACTATCCCCTCCATTACGATACCGTCTACTCGATTGAACTCAACGTGCGCGCGGCCGTGCCCGAATGGAACAATCAAGAAGTCCAGATCGCCCTGGAGCAGGATGCCGCGTTCACCCGCGCCGGGACTCACTTTTTGGATGAGCGGCAGACATCGCTTCATCTGATAAAGTGAACCGAGCGGACGTCGACGGCCATGGCTTCCATTCTGGATCTTATCAAGAGCCGGCGCAGCATCCGGAGATTCTTGCCTCGCCCCGTCGAGCGGGAGAAAATCCTGGCCTGCCTCGAAGCGGCCCGCTTAGCGCCTTCGGCCTCGAACGGCCAGCCCTGGCGCTTTGTCGTCATCGATGAGACGGCGCTCAAGGAACGCCTGTGCGAAGCGGCCTTTTCGGGGATTTATTCGGCGTCGCGGTTCGCGGCCCAGGCGCCGGTCATCATTGTCGTCCTGGCCAGGCTCAACAGGTTGACGCACCGTCTGGGCAGCCGTTTTCAGGGCATACCGTTTCACCTCATCGATATCGGCATCGCCGTGGAGCACTTCGTCCTGCAGGCGGAAGAACTGGGGCTCGGCACCTGCTGGATGGGATGGTTCAATCCGCGAAGAGTACGGCGGGCTCTCCAGGTGCCCAAGAAATACAAAATCGTCGCCATGATGCCCGTCGGCTATGCGGCATCGCGTCCGCCGCGTGAGACCATCCGGGAACCGCTCGACAAGATCGCATGGTTTAATGCCGTTGCCCCCGGCAGCGAGAGCGAGGATGCGACTGCCGTCGGAACACCGGAGCCATGAGGAGACCGGGATTGCTGGCTTTCCTGCTCATCGTGTTATCGGTCTATGCGCTGGTCAATGCCTATATCTTCAGGCGCGGCTGGCAGGCGCTGGCCGGTCATCATCGGCTTCGGATGCTTTGTGCCTTTATGTTTCTTCTTTTCGTTTTAAGCTATCCTCTCGGGCGGATCGTCCAGGGCCTCGTTCACAGCGGTGTTCCCAGATTTTTTGTCCGGGTCGGCGCTTTTCACTTGGCCTTGATGCTTTACCTTTTCATCGCCGTGATCCTTGTCGATTTCGTGCGCCTCCTTAACCGGATGCTGGCGTTTATCCCGAAGGCATGGTCGGCAGACCCCGCTAGATTTGGCGCGGTCTTATTCCTCATTGTGGCGGGCCTGTCGATCATTATCGTCGGAACAGGATACATCAATGCCGGGCGGCCCCGCATCCGGGATATCACCGTAGCCATCGACAAGTCCGCGAAAGACGGCCGTTCAAGTCTCAAAGCGGTGATGGGCTCAGACCTGCATCTGGGCATGGTTTGCGGCATCTCCAGGCTCCGGTTTTTCGTCGACGAGGTCAATGCTCTTAAGCCTGATCTGGTCCTTCTTCCGGGGGACATCGTCGATGAGACCGTTACCGCCGAGGAAGAGGAGGCGATGATCTCGATCTTCCGCGGGATCCGGGCGCCGCTGGGTGTTTTTTCCGTGTTGGGAAACCATGAATACTACAGCGGACTCGAACAGAATATCGCCTTCCTCGGCAAGTGCGGCATTCGCGTTCTGCAGGACGAGGCCGTTGAGGTGGCCGGCTCATTTGTTGTCATCGGCCGCAAGGACCCCACGGGCCTCGGGCGCGGCGAGAAAAGGACGCCGCTCGCTCGAATCATGGCAGCGGCCGGCGTCGATCCGGCCCTGCCGCTCGTTCTCCTCGATCATCAGCCCCTGCACCTCGAGCAGGCCGAAGAGGCCGGGATCGACCTCCAGCTTTCGGGGCATACGCACGCCGGCCAGCTCTTTCCCCTCAACCTCATCAACAAGCGCCTCTACGAGCAGAACTGGGGCAGCCTGCGGAAAGGGAAGACGCACTATTATGTCTCCTGCGGCGTCGGAACGTGGGGCCCCCCGGTGAGGACGGGCAGCATTCCCGAAATCATGAGAATCACGCTGACCTTCCGGGAAGCGAGATGACTGGCCGGGAACGGACGATGGCCGCCCTGGCCGGGCGGCGACCGGACAGAATCCCGGTCATGTTGCACAATTTCATGATGGCGGCTAAGGAGAACGGTGTAACGATGGGCCGCTTCCGGAGGGACGGCAAGGCCATCGCCGAGAGTTTCATCCGGGCCGTGGAGACCTACGGCTATGACGGCGTCCTCGTGGATGTGGACACGACGATGCTGGCTGGAGCGGTGGGCGTCCCGGTGGATTTCCCGGAGGACATGCCCGCCCGCTGCCATGAGCCTCTCCTTCATTCCCTCGACGAAGTGTGGGACCTCCAACCTGTGGATATCTCCCGTTACTTCACGATCGCCGCCGCTCTCGAAGCGGTGACGCGGCTGAAGAGTCACTTTAAGGACGATATCGCCGTTCGCGGCAACTGCGACCAGTGCCCCTTTTCGCTGGCCGGCCTCATGCGGTCGCCGGCGGCCTGGTTCGTGGACCTCATCGAGGGAGATCAGGAACTCGTAACGGCGCTCCTCGAGTACGCTGCGGGCGTCACCCGCCAATTCCTGCGTCTCATGGCCGCCGCGGGCGCGGATATTCTGTCGAACGGCGACAGTCCGGCCGGCCCGGAGCTCGTCTCGCCGCGGATGTACCGCGCCTATGCCCAGCCTTATGAGAAAAGAATCGCGGCCGAAGCCCGGAAACTGGGATTGCCTTACATCCTGCATATCTGCGGTCGGACGGATTCGATCCTGCGCGACATGGCGGCGACCGGTTCGGACGGCCTCGAGCTCGACCATAAAACCGATACAAGGCTGGCCCATGACCTGCTCAGTGAATCGACGACGTTCCTCGGCAACATCGACCCCAGCGGAGTCCTTGCTCTCGGTACGCCCGCGCTCGTCGAGAGAAAGACTCGCGAGCTCTGCGCTATTTTCGCGGACACGCCGCGCTTCATCTTGAACGCCGGTTGCGCGATCCCCGCCGAAGCGCCTCCGGAGAATATCAGAGCCATGATCGCGGCGTCCCGGGACTCGCGATGATCCGGGGAAAGGCCGCGCTTTCTTTGCTCTGCCGATCTCCCTTTGTTTTGGCCGCGGGAACCTGCTAATATCACCGCATGACGCCAGGCTGAAATTCACTTGGAATCGACTGCGGCGCGGCAGGGGAGCCGGGGCTTTTGTATCCCTGCCGAAAGCTCAGCCATCCAGTGACAGAGAAGGCCTTCGCGCGAGAGAGGAGAGGACGATGAAGAGGGCTGGACTCATGTTCGCAGCGATCGTTTTTCTCGTCGGGGTCATGACGGCCGTCGCGGCCGAGACATCTTTGCCGGCCGGCTCCATTCCGCGGTCGAGGCTTGAGCCGACGGACATTCGGCTTCTCCGGCCGGCCCAGACGTTCACGCCTTTTGATAAAGTGGGCCGCAAGTTCGCTCTGCTCGGCTACGAGAGCGGGTCCTTCGAGGTTTGGGCGTATCCGCTCAAAATCCTCCGCAACTTCGAGTTTTCTTTCCTTGTTGGAACGAGCACCGTCCCGATCCAGGGCCGGGAGATCGTACGGTTCATTTCGGTCGATCCGGCCGTTACGACCTTGACGTTCACGTATCAGTCCTTTACGGTCCGGGCCCTTTATGTTGCTTCGGTGAGCGAGCCCGGGGCCGTCATCCTGCTCGAGGTCGATTCGAGGGAGCCGCTGACTGTCGTTTGCAGCTTCCTGCCTGTGCTCCAGCCGATGTGGCCGGCGGGTCTCGGCGGTCAATACGCCTATTGGAACGATGCGATGAAGGCCTATCTCATCTCCGAGCCGACCGGCAAAAACCACGGCTTCGTGGGCTCGCCGGCCGCCCGCGGCATCTCGTACACGCCGGCGCACATGCTGTCGGACACGCCGAATCAGTTCAAGATCGAGATCCCGGATCCCAAGGCCATAGCGGGAGTTTCCCTGCCTATCATCCTCGCTGGCGGCAAAGGAAAACTCGAGGACGTCAAAGCCGTTTACCAAAAACTCGCCGCGAATCCTGAAGCCTGTTACAGTGAGGCGGTCGGGCATTATGAACGCATGAGAAGGGCCGGGCTGCAGGTCAAGACTCCCAATAGCGAGATGAATTCGGCTTTCGAATGGGCGAAGGTTGCTTTGGACAACCTGCTCGTCGATAACCCGGACCTCGGGAGGGGAATGATCGCCGGCCTGGGCGTGTCCGGGACAGGGGGACGTCCCGGCTTCGGCTGGTTTTTCGGCACCGACGCCTACCTGAACTCGCTGAGTCTCAACAGCCTCGGCATTTATCAGAACGCGAGGGACGCGCTCGCCTTCACCGAAAAGTGGCAGCGCAAGGACGGCAAGATGGCGCATGAACTCTCGCAGGCGGCGGGCTATGTCAATTGGTGGACCGATTACCCCTATGGCTATATCCACGCCGATACGACTCCCTATTACATCGTCGCCGTGGAGGATTACGTGCGCCTGACCGGCGATATCGGATTTCTCAAGGCGCGCTGGCCGTCTCTCGTTCGGGCGTTCGACTGGTGCCTCACGACGGATGAAGACGGGGACGGCCTCATGGACAACACCAAGGCCGGGCTGGGCGCCCTCGAGTTTGGCGCCTTGACCGGAATCCGGACGGATATCTATTTGGCATGCGTTTGGACGAAGGCGGCCCAAGGGATGATCGTGCTGGCTGAGGCGGCCGGAGATCAAGTCGTCGCCGCCAAGGCGCGCGGCGCCGCGGCCAAGGCTGCCAAGGCCCTCGGCGAGAAATTTTGGGACAAGGCCAACGGCCAGTATGCCTACGGCTTCAACAAGGACGGGCGTCTCGTTCCCGAGCTCACGCCATGGAGCGCCGTGGTCCCGGCCTGGGCCCTTGGCGAAAAGGCAAGAGGAACGGCGACTCTTGTCAAAATGAACGCCGCGGACCTGACCTCGGACTGGGGAATCCGCATGCTTTCAACCCAGAGCCCGTATTTCGAGCCCTTGAACTACAACTATGGCGCAGCCTGGCCGTTTCTGACGGGCTGGGTGTCGACCGCGCTCTTAAAGGATGGATTTTCTGCCCAAGGTTTCGCGGCACTTCTAGGGACCGTCCGTCACACGTTCGACAACTCTCTTGGCTCGATCACCGAACTCTTCTCGGGCGGTGCAAACATCTGGCCCCAGGAAGCGGTTCCCCACCAGGGCTTTTCGACCTCTGGCGTGGCCCTGCCGTTCGTCCGCGGGCTCCTCGGTCTCGACGGCGACGCGCTTGGAAAGACGGTTGCCTTCGAACCTTGTCTGCCTGTCCATTGGCCCGATGTATCCGTGTCCAATTGGAAAATCGGGGGGTCGGTCTTGGCCCTCGACTATAACCGACAGGAAACGACGATCACCCTTCGGGTCCGTTCAACGGGTGCGGCGGGATTTAAACTTGTTTTTGCCCCGGCACTGGGCTTGGGCACAAAGATTTTGAGGGCGAGCTTAAACGGGGCGTCGCTGCCCTTTAGCCTCGAGCCTTCTGCGCCATCCGCCCAGGCCGTCCGGCCGAGAATGCAATTCAACCTGACGAGAAACGATACCGTTGTTCTGGTGATCGACCCTGCTCCCGAGATCGTACCGCCGGACGCTGCTTCGCGGACAGGCGATCTCAATCGCGGCTTGAAGGTCCTCAGTACAACGCTCGACGGAAGCCTCCTCAAGTTCGTCGTCGAGGGGTTGGCCGGAGAGGTTTACAGACTCGAGCTGCGCAACACTGGCCGGATCGCATCTGTGACGGGGGCTGATTTCGACGGCCGGAGTTTTGTCGTCAAGTTTTCCGAAGGCAAGCATGGCGAGTTCGCAAAGCGCGAGATCATCGTCCGTCTAAAAACCTGAGCCGGAGCGTTTCGGCCCGCGAGCCCTAGACGACCCGCTTGAGCTCTTCCAGGAGCTTCTGGATATGGGCCTCCGTGTGGGCCGAAAAGATTGTTGCCCTGAGGACGCCGCCCGAGGGCGCGCCCACGTACTTGAGGTAGGCCACCGCGACACCCCGGGCCATGAGTGCCTTCTGGACTTTTTTCATCTCGTCGGCGGATTTGAGCGTCCAGGTGACGATCGGCATGGGGTTGTCGTTGACTTCGAAGCCGAGCTTGCGGATTCCCTGCTTGACCATGGCCGTGTTCTTGCGGAGCTTGTCACGCCATTCGGGGTGGGCCGTGAGGAGGTCGATGCCTTTCGATGAGGCCGCGGCAATCGGGGTGGGAGTCGGGCTCGACCCGGAATAGACTCCGAGGTTCTGGCGAATATACTGGATGAGCTTGTGCGACGCGGGGATGAACCCCCCGTGGCCGCCGAAGGCCTTGCTCAACGTTCCCGCGAAATAGAGGCGGTCGGACTTGACGCCGAAATGCTCATAGGTTCCGCGGCCGTTCGACCCAAGCACGCCGACCGCGTGGGAGTCGTCGAGGCTGATGAGGCCGCCGTAGGGCTCGAGGACTTTCATGTAATCGGGAACCGGGGCGATGACGCCGAACGTCGGGAAAACGCCGTCCGACATCAGGAGCGGCCGCTGGCCGGGCTTGAGGTTCTTCTTGATCTGCACGGACAGGTCGTCGGCATCGCGATGGCGGAACGTGAACACCGGCTTGCGGACGGTGGCGACGCCGTCCCGGATGCTGAAATGAGAGGTCTCATCGATGAACAGGACGTCATAATCATTGGCCAGGCCTTGGGCGAGGATGAGGTTGTCGAAATAGCCGGAGACGAAATAGACCGCATCCTCGGTGCCGAAATATTCGGCCACTTTCCGTTCGACTTCGAGAAGCACGGGATTGTTGCCGAAGCCCGACCGAGTCGTCGCACTGTGCGTTCCGTACTTTCTGAACGCATCGATTCCGGCCTGGATGACTTCGGGATGGCCATGGAGCGCGAAGTACCCGGTGCCGGCAAAGTAAACGTACTTTGTGCCGTTGATGACCGTCTCCGGCCCCGGCGCGCTCTCCATGATAAACGTGCCCGCCGGAGCCCCGGGAGGCGGAAGGGTCGTTGACTGGATGTCGTCGGCGAAGAGGTCGCCCAACTGGAAGTTGGCAATGAGCAGACCGGCGCCTGCAGCGGAGGTCTTGAGAAAGGTGCGACGGCTGCGGGCCGTAGATGTTTGAGATGTGGGTCTTTTCATGGCCTTGGGCTCCTTTGCTTAAACGTCACCTCGGCCATATCGGCCGAACGCGCGGAAAAAGTCCGTCTGGATAAGTCGTTATCGATGAGCGGGATAGTCGTCGTGCCGGGCGTGGAAAAAGTGTGGGGGAAAATGAGCGGTGCGGCAAGTGAGGCAGGCGCGGACTCGGCGGCAGCGATTCGATGGGGGGCAGGCATTATTCTATCTTGCGTTTTTTGCGCAGAATGTCAAGGTCGAATTCGACTTCTTGCGTCCCTCGGCCCGGACGAAAAAAGCCCCGTATGAGAAGGGAAAGGCCCTTCTCGCCCGGGGCTCAGGCAGAATTCCGCTTCTGCGGAAATTTGAATCAGATTGCGCTATTTTTTGACCGGGGGCACGGCCGCTTTGGCTGCGTCGTACCGCTTGACGACTTCCTCGGTGATATCAGTCGTCGGGTCGAAATCGACGATCCCGCTGGTCGTTAGGTCGAGAACCAGGTCATAGCCTTTTTCCTTGCGCAGGGCCTTGATGATCGTAACCATTTCATCCCGGATTCGCTGGATGAGGTTATCCCGGAACTGTGTAAAATCGCGGGTCGCATCCTCTTCGTAGCGCTTCCGCTCGGTCGTCTTTTTGTCGATATCGGCTTGGAGGGACATCAGCGCTTCCTGGGTCATGGTCAGCCGGCCCGTGGTCAGCCTGTTTTCCATGACGCGGATGGCATCGTCCAACTTCTGGATATTGCCCTTGACGTTCGTATCCCGCTCCTGCATCTGCTGCGTGGCCTTCTTGCCCTCGATGGAATTCTGAAAGGCGACCATCGAATTGACAATCGCAATCTTCGTGGGCTGCTGGGCGTACGACGCGACAGCGAGGATCAGGACGAAGGAGATCATCAGGGGGATTAGAATTTTGGCTTTTTTCATTGTGCCTCCTTAAGGTTCATCAGTCCGTAAACTCATTCCTCGCGGGAATGGATGCATGATTTTACCATGATTAGCTTATTTTTTTAAGCATTTCTTCAATCCGGGCCAGGCCGCCGAGGAGATAGTCCTTCTGCGGGCCGTAGCCGAATCGGAGAAAGCCGTCCATCTCGAAGTGGTCGCCGGGCACAACGAGGACGCTTTTTTCCTTGATAAGCCGTTCGACCAGAGCTGTGGAATTGACCTTGCTATTGTAGTGAGCAAAACAGATGGCACCAGCCATGGGGGGCAGAAACGAAAATACCCCGGCCTGGCTCTGCAGCCAGCTTTGGAGTAGGGGGAAATTCGCGTTGAGGATGGACCGTGTTCTAGCGAGTATCCGGTCCCTTTTGGCGGGGGAGAGGGCCATCGCCGCGAGCCTGTCGCTGAGGGCTGAAGGGGATATCGTCGTATAGTCATGATAAGGCCAGGTTCTTTTGATGACCGCTTCGGGGCCGACCATCCACCCGATTCGCAGGCCGGGCAGCCCATAGGCCTTGGAGAGCCCGTTGACGACAAGCGCCTTGTCGTACGTACCCCAGAAGCTCGCCGTGGTCTTACCCGAGAGCTCGGCGCCCTGATAGACCTCGTCGGCTAGGATCCAGGCGCCGGTCCCGGCCGCGATCTCCACGATCCCGGCCATGGCCTCCCGGCTGAGGACGGAGCCGGTCGGGTTGTTGGGGTTGGTGAGCACGATCAGCTTCGTTTTAGGTGTGGCCAAACGCCGCATCTCATCAAGGTCCGGCTGCCACGCCAAATTCTCTCTAAGATAAAAGGGCTTGACCCGGGCTCCGAAAGCGCGGAGCAGGCCGGCCATCTGCATGTAGTTCGGCAGCTCGAAGAGGACCTCGTCGCCGGGCTCGATCATGCTCCACATGAGAAGGAAATTGGCCTCGGACGAACCCGCCGTCACCAGAATCTGCTCGAGCCCCAGGCCGGGATAAAGCCGGGCGATCCTTTCCCTCAGTTCCTGAGTCCCGTTGGTTTGGGTGTATCCGATTTCGACAGCCGCCAGCTCATCGAGTTCCTCGGCGGTCAACAATCCCTTGAGGTTCAGGGGATGCACGCCGCTCTCGGACAGGTTATAGTCCACCACGTTTTCCCAAGTGGATTGCATGCGTTCCATCTTGAAGGTTTCGATTTTCATCGCAGCAGAGCCCCCTCTTCTCAGATTTCGACCTTGAAAACGCCCTTGAAGCCGAACCCGAAAATGATCGAGAGAATGAAATAGGCCACGAGCCAGTTGACGCCGAGGCCGAAAAAATTAAGATTGCGTGACGGATAGAGTATTTCGATCTCCTTGACCGGTGTGCCGCCCGGGAGCGGCTTTTCCCCCGGATACAGCAGCTCCTTGATCAGGGAACCTCGGACAGACAGTGTGGAGACTTTGGCCAACCGCCTGCCGGCCACGGCCACGGACTTTGTCAGGGCTTTTCCCGCCACCCGAAAGGTCAGCCCGGCGGGGCCCGGTTTGAGGGCCCTGATGCGCCATGCGATTTCGGATTCGTCGCCGATCCTGACGGCGGGACTTTCAACGGCCACCCCGCCCGTGGACTCGATCCCGAGGTCCAGGCCAATCGGATCCTGCGATTTTGCGACCTTGAGCTTGACGAGCGTCTCCTCTCCGGGTTTGAGCGCGGCGGCTCCGAACCAAAGATTGAGCTGGGCCAGGATGAGGAGCAGCGGCACGATCATGACCATCAAAGGCTTGGCATTGCACGTCAGGTACTTGAGGTTGGCCTTGAGAATGCGGCCTTGGGATCTGAGCGAAACCCGCATGTTGTCTTTGTAAAGGCGCAGTTCGAGGAGATGGGCTTTGATGGCGTTCTTGGCTTTACGGATCCCCGCCTGGTCCGAAGTCATCCGGAAGACCCAAAGCATCAAGAACGATGTCAGCAGCGAGATGAACAGCATCCCGAACCAGGGGGAAAGGCCGAGGAACGGCCAGAAAAGAACGTCAAAGATCCGGCCGATGACGAGATTGACGACGCCCATGGTCCTCAGGAAATGTAGCCCAGTCCTTTCAACTTCTTCTTTATCTCTTCCTCGGAATCCGCTTCCTCGAGGGTAGCGATTTCCTTTTCGAGGCAGTGGGTCACGAATTCTTCGGGCGAAGAGTAGCCGGCGATCCCCGAGTACTTCTTGACCTTTTCGAAAAGGCCTTTGTCGATCTTGACCTTCTTTGCTCCCATCGCGGACTCCTTTCCGGCGCTTTCATCAAAATATCGGTTTTCCAATCATGTTCCCGGGCCGGGCGATGCCGAAGATCTCCAGGACCGAAGCCGTCAGATCATAGAGGACCGGAGCCGCGGTCCGGATTTTCCGGTTGGCCACGACGATTCCCGGGATGACGTCCGGTGCGGTCATGTGGTCGCCGCTCCACTTCTTGGGGTTGTCCACCAGGACTTCCTTGGGAAAGACGCCGAGGGGTGATTCCCAGGAGATGCGATAACCACGGTTGAAGCCGAGCACGATATCGGGGGCCTTGGCGACATAAGGCCCTTGATACACTTCGGAAGCGAGATAGGCATGGAGAATGGGATGCTCGCCCGTTTTCGGGTCCGTCAGCGCCTCCAGCTTCCCGGCGATTTCACGGATGAGGTTGTTCTTTTCGACGCCCGGCGCCACAATGCCCTCCCGCTCGCGGCCTTTTTCGTTGATGAAGAGGCCGTTGAGGCCGACGCCGTAAGCGCGGCTCTTCGACCAATCGGTATTGTCGAAAAAAGACGATCCTTCCTGCTTCCAGGGCTTGGCCAGCCGGTGAAAGCCGCTCTCGACAAGCCACGTGTTGAGGTTGAAGCCCCGCCGGAAAGGATTGAAGCCGTGGTCGGACATGACGATGAGGGTCGTGTCCTTGTCCACCTTGCGCATGACCTTGTCCAGGACGTGGTCCATTTCGACGTAGATATCCTCAATGGTCTTCCCGTAGCGCGAAGCGAGCTTGGCGTCGAAGGCCGGGTGGACGGAATCGATGAGGCGGTAGAACATGTGCTGACGCTGGTCCGTGCTCGAGAAATAAAAGAAAAAAAGTCCTTCATTGAAGCGGCCGAGCTCGTAGTCGAGAAGCTCCAGACTTTCTTTAAGGACCAAATCGTCCTGATAGAGGAATTCCTCTTCGTCCAGGACCTCGTTGTTCAAGGCGGAGGTGTCGGCGGGCAGGCCTTTGGTGAAGAAAGGCCCGAAGCGCCGTTCGAGCTCGCGGGAATAGGATTCGGGCGTGCTGATCGGGAGCGCCGGCCGCCCGGGGTCGATATGGATGGGACTGATGTAGAGCTTGAATTTAGGCCGGACTTCCTTGAGATAAAAGAGGCAGATGCCGCCGATGCTCTGCGTCGGGAAGGGACTGAAGCTCACATGCTTCCAGCCGCTCCATTCCTTCTCTTTGAGAATGAATTCCTGGCCTTGGATAGCGATCTTGGCAACCGGATTGACGGGGTCGATGAAAACCTTGAAATCGATCTCCATCTCGGGATTGTCCGCCTTAAAGGTGTTGGTAGGGCCGGGGAGCTTCCCCTCGACACGGTTGTCGACGACAAAGACGTCGTTGACCCGGCCGCCGCCGCCCGCGTCCTGGCTTATTTCCTTGGCCTCGTTCGTGTAGTAATTAAAATAGCCGTAGTAACCTTTGATGTCGGGCGTGTTCATGCCCGACAAGGTCCTCTGTCGGCTCGGAACAGGCGGGTAATTGGAAGGCATGCGGAGGACCGTGGCCGGGATGCCATGTTCTTCGAGAACCTGCCAAAAGGCCTTGCCGCCGCGCAGGTTCCTGACCGTGCCTCCCGACAGAGGAAAGATGGTGTTTCCGATGCGCAAGGTGTGCTTGGCGGCGTCGGTTTCTGCCGCGGAAAATGTGATGAAATCGGTCAGCGTCTCCGCCTTCAGGTTGCGTTGCATGAAATCGAAGATGCCGTGGCCGCCGGGATTGGTGCCGGCGATGAAGTTCGACCAGGCGACGGGACTTTGAGGCGGTATGCTCGACCCGAGGGGACGGATGTCTCCGCCTTGACGGAGGAGCCTTGCGAAGGCGGGGAGCTTTCCGGATTCGACCCACCCGGTGAACAAGCCATAGTCGAGGCCGTCCATGCCCAGGACGATGACCTTCTTCGTCGTCTTGGCCGCGCCGTAAACGCGGGGAGAAAAACCCTGTGCCCCGCCCAGGCCGGCGGCAGCCACAGCCGCGGCGCCGGCTTTCAGGAATTCCCGCCGGGTGACCGAGGATGGTTTTCGTGACGGATTCATGATGCCTTCTTTGCCGTCCTGAGGCCGGTCAGTTTGCCGATATCCACCAGGCCGTGCCCGTCCATGTGGGCCGGGACGCCGAGCCCGAAGAGCTCGAGCGCCGTCGGCGCGATATCCATGATCGAAGGACTGGCGGTCTCGATCTTCAAGCTGGAGAACAAAACCCCGGGAACGAGGGCCGGGTCGATGCAGTGGTCGCCGCTCCAGGCTTTCGTATTGTCCTCGAAGACAACCTCGTTGACGATGCCCGTGACTGCCCTCCCAGGAAGCCCGGTAGCCTTCGTTGTAACCGATGATGAGGTCGGGAGCGTTGCTCTTGTATGGACCGGAATAGACGTCATCCGCGTCGTAGACTTTCGTTATGGTCACGGGGCCTTGCGGCCCATCTTTGAGTCCGGTGAGCTTCTGGAGAAGCTCGGCTTTAAGCCGACTGACTTCCTGGCCGGGGTCGACGGCTCCTCGGGCCTCACGGCCGCGGATGTTGAGGTAGACGCCGCCGAGACCCAACGCATAGGCCCTGGTTTTGTCCCAATCCACGCCGTTGAACCATTCGCCGCTCGCTGACTTACCCTCTTCGAGGGCCAGGTAGCCGTTCTGGTGGAGCCAGGAATTGAGGTTGACGCCGCGGCGGAAGGACTTGAAGCCGTGGTCGGACATGACAAAAAGCGCGCTGCGGTCGCCGAGAGTCCCATGGATTCGGCCGACGAGATCGTCCATCTTCCTATAGAGGTCCTCGATGACCCTGCCGCTCATGGCGGGCCGGCCGGCTCTGAGGGACGGATGATTCTTGTCCAGGTAACGGAAAAACATATGTTGGATGCTGTCGGTCGTCTCGAAAACGATGGTTACCGAATCCCTTAGGTGTTTTGTCGAGCGCGTTCCAGAGCATGGCTTCCCACTCGGCGTGGTTGGCGTAGGTGAGGTCGAGGAAGGCCTGCTCACTGAGGACGCCCTCGTTGAGGGCCCAAGTATCGTTGGCCTCGCCGAGTGTGATGTAGCGGCCCAGGAGCTTGGCCAGATAAACGGAATAGATAAATGGATGGGAAATCGGCAAGGCGGGTTTCTCCGGATCGATCATGAGCGGCGTGACGTACATTTCGAAGTGGGGCTCAATCCCGGTGACAAGGAAACGGCAGATCGCCCTGATCCTTATCCCCAGGCCGGGGCGGAACGTCACACGGACCCAGGGGCTGAAGGTCCCGGTTTCGAGGAAGAGCTTCTCGCCGGAGACTTCGACCCAGGCCCCGGACTTGGCTTTGTCGATCGTCACCACGAGGGGCAGGCGAATCTCCTCCGGTTTCTTGAGCATCGTGTTTTCAGGCCCGGAAAGATAGGTCTTGACCGCGTCTCCATCACGGGTCACCAGGACCGCAACACCCCCTTCGTGCTTGCGCACTTTTTCCTCGTCCGTAGTATAGAAGGCGAACGTCCCCTGGCTTCCCTTGAGATCCGGCGTGCACATCCCCGAAAGCAGGTGGCCCTTGAATTTCTCCGGCGGAAACGTAATCGGAACCCGCAGGACGGTGCTGAAGATGCCTTTCTCACCGAGGATTTTCCAGAACGGAATGCTTTTGCGCAGGCCTCGGATTTCCGGTTTGGAGATCGGGACGTTGTATCGTCCGAGCGAGATGGTTCGTCTCGGCTTGCCGATGCGGGCCGAGGAAAGTTCGGGGAGATAGGTCCTCGGGTCCCGGCTCAGAAAGTCGAAAATGTTATGCTTCGACGGTTCCGAGCCGGTCATGAACGACGACCAGGCCACGGGAGAAATGGCCGGTGTCGTCGTCCTTAGGCGGGCGTACGCGCCCTCCTTTTTAAGCCTGGCCAGGTTCGGGAGCTTGCCTTCGGTCATGAACTTTTCGGCCAGGCTCGGTTCCATTCCGTCGAGCCCGAGGATGACCAGCTTTTGGATCGGGCTCTTCCTATAGGCCCGCTGCCCTCGGACGGCGCGCCACAGAAAACGAAAAGGCCAGGACAGAAATGAGAAAACGGCCATGAAAAACGTTATGAAAAGAACCAGGAACGAGGACAGGAATGCGAAACCGGCCCCGGGGCCCACATAAGCCGTGAGAGGAGCAGTCAGAGCAAGCACCAACCCCAATGTGAGGACGGCAGGGATGACGAGCGTATGCTTTTTTGATCTCATGAGATGTTCTTGAGGATGATGGGCGCGACGTTCTCAATGGCCAGGTCCGGCCCCATGTCCCGGGTCGTCCAAAAAAAGGCGTCATCCCAGGTGTGCATGCCCTCGAGGTTTGTCCGGCCGAATATGTCCTTCTTCCTGACGGAACCTTTCATATCGAAGCCCGGCTCTCCGAGGACGATGAGATCGGGTCCTTTGGCGGCGCAGGGTCCCTTATAAACATCCTCCGCCATAAAGACTTTGCGGACAACCCGCCGTCCTTCGTACTCCAGGGCCTCAAGCTTGCCGGCGATTTCCCGCCGCACGGTTTCCCTTTCCGACCCCGCGACCGCGCCGCGGGGGAATTTCCCCTGCAGGTTCAGATACACACGGTTGGGATCGAGCGCGAAGGCGCGGGTGCCGAAAGCGATGTCCTCGAGGCCTTCCGGTTCGGAAACGGCGAACGCGAGGTAGCCGTTCTGCTCGAGCCAGGCGTTGAGATAGACCTCTTGGACGATGCCTGTAAATCCGTGGTCCGAAAGGAGATAGAGCCCATCCACTCCGCCTGTTTTGTCGCGAAATGAGGCGGCGATCCTCTCGATCGTCCGGTCGACCCGGCGATAATAGTCGACGAACCGGCCGTGATAACGGTGGGAATGGTCTTCGTACGCAGTCCACAGAAAATGGTGGAGCCTGTCCGTCCCGGTGATGACGAACTCGAAGTAGTCCCAGGGCTCGGCCCAAAAAAGGTCCAATGCCTTTTCGAGGCCCGCCGTTGCCGAGGCGAGGTCCTGCCAGAAAAACTCGTGGTCCTCCCGCGACTTGAGCGTGTCGATATCCGTGCGATAGCCAAGTCTCTCCAGGGCCGCCAGGTAGGAAGCGGGGTAGACGGACTTGCCCAGCTCGAGGGCGACGAAGCCCGAGACGAGCGCGCCGTTTATCTTCCGGGCCGGGTAAGTCGACGGCTGGTTGATGACGATGCACCTTTTCCCGCTTGCGCCGAGAGTATCCCAGATGGTCGGAGCCTTCACGTCAAGAAACGTCGGAAAGCGAAGGCCGTAAGAGTCCGGTTTGAAGTCCGTGAAGCCGAAAATGCCGTGGGCGCCGGAGTTTTTTCCAGTCATGAAGTTCGTCCAGGAGACGGCTGAGATCTCGGGAAGGCTGGCCTTCATCCGGTGGAGATGCCCCGCACCGAGGAGGCCGGCCACGGCCGGCATGACCCCGTCGTGCGCCAGGTCCTTGAGCATGGCATAGGGAACGCCGTCGAGACCGATGACGCAGGCGCGGTTCTTTTTCCGAGGTCTGAAAATCGGCATAGCTGGAACACCTCATTATACCCACAAGCGTCAGGGCGTCAATAATTTCAAATCCACCCCGGCGGACCGTCCACGCGCTTGGGCCGGCGAGCGTCGGACGGGATGAGATCTTCCTCCCGGGGCGTCCAGGCGGCCCACCGGACGGCGAGGCGGGAAGGGGCAGGGAAGTGGGTGAAACGGCCCTGGGGAGATGTTGGCGTTCAATCCCCTTCGCGGGATTCCACGGACGCCATCAAGAGGCTGCCGAGGGCGGCCTCTTGATGACT
The DNA here is from genome assembly GCA_963727095.1 of Candidatus Aminicenantota bacterium. Classification (GTDB taxonomy): domain Bacteria; phylum Acidobacteriota; class Aminicenantia; order Aminicenantales; family Saccharicenantaceae; genus CAVSEQ01. The sequence continues at coordinate 419,310 of CAVSEQ010000003.1, forward strand.
GCGGGGGTTCAAGCCAACAGAACCCCCGGCTGTCAGTCGGTGGAGGAATAGCGAATCCCCGCTTCGGGGACAGGCGCTCCAAAGCCTGCAGAAGCAGGATCCCACGGACGTAAGTCCGTGGAGCTTCAGTTTGACATTCCGGGGCCGAGGTTATTAAATAGTGAAATCGTTACGAGGATTTTCCGATGGATCAAATAGAAAAGCTGCGGGCTCATTTGGTCACGGCCTATCGCAAGAAGACCGGGAAGAGCCGCGCGGTTTTCCGGCGGGCCGAGAGAGTCATGATCGGCGGGGGCAGCCACACCATCCGGCTGTGGCGGCCGTATCCGTTCTTCGCCGTCAACGCGGAGGGATCGCTCGTCCGGGATGTGGACGGCAACGAGTACGTCGACTATTGGCAGGGCCACTACGCCAACGTGCTGGGTCACAACCCCAGGTTGATCCGTCGCGAGATAGCGGCCTGGCTGGGACATGGGGCCCTGCACACGGGTTTTGAAGCCGGGCACCAGATCGAGCTGGCCGAGCTCATCCTCCGGCAGCTCGGGGACCAGGGCGAGATGATCCGTTTCACGACGTCCGGAACCCTGGCGACGATGTATTCCGTGATGCTGGCAGAGGGTTTCACCGGCCGCGACCTTGTGCTGAAAATCGGGGGTGGATGGCACGGCGCCTCGCCCTATCTTCTCAAAGGGGTGAAATTCCAGCCGGGGGCGGGTTTTGAGGGAGACGAATCCGGCGGCGTCCTCAGGGACATCCTGCGCCGGACGCTCGTCACGTCGTTCAATGACGGAGACGGCCTGGAGAAGATTCTGAAGGCCAAGGGCGACCGCATCGCCTGCTTCATCATCGAACCCTTCCTCGGAGTCGGCGGTTTTCTCGCGGCGACCAGGGAGTACATGGCGCTGGCCAGGGAGCTGACCGCGAAGTACGGGATCGTTCTCATCTTCGACGAGGTCGTCTCCGGCTTCAGATTCATCCCTTCCGGCGTCCAAACACTCTACGGCGTCAGGCCCGACATCTCGGTCTTCGGCAAGATCATCGGCGGCGGGCATGCCGTGGCGGCCGTGCTGGGCAGGCGGGAGGTCATGGAGGGCTGCGAAAGCGGCAAGGGCCTCCGCGGCCGGGTCCGCTTCGACGGCGGCACGTTTTCCGCCCACTCGGAATACATGAAAGCCGGCCTGATCATGCTCAACCACCTGATTCGCCACGCCGGGTCGGTCTATCCGAGGCTGGCCCTGTCCGGCGAGAAACTCCGGGCCGGAATCGAACGGGTTTTCGTGGACGAGGGCGTGCCGGTGGTCTGCACCGGCAAGGGCACCGACGTCATTCCGGGAAGCTCCATGGTCATGGTCCACTTTCCCGTCGGTGGGGCGGTGTTGAAGAGCCCGGAAGACCTCCATGATGAACGGAAATCGAACGTCCGCCTGCGGGAAGAGATCCTCAAGCTGGCCCTGCTCGTTCACGGAGTGAATGTGGTGCACGGGGGCGGCGCCGTGTCGACCTCGCACCGGGATGCCGACATCCAGCGGACGATTGCCGCTTACGGCGAAGCGGCGTGCCTGTTTAGAAAATATCTTTATTGAGCGCCGAAGGCCTTTCGGTTTTCGGCCGCCGTCGCACGCGCGGGAGGGGGTCCTGCACCTTTTTAGTCGGGGGTTGACGGCTCAACCGGCTTTCTTTAATTCGAAACGGTAGGCGCCGCTCACGACTTCAAATACGGCGCACCTGCTAACCCTTCCGGCCGCGGTAATTCCGGGGACAACGTCGCCGGCTCGGGAACCCGTCCAAATAACCTTTCCGGATTCCGTGATGAGGCCGTCATTGTAGAGCTTGGGGACATGAACCGCGGCCGTCGCCCCGACAGGAACTTGAACTTCGAGGCTGAAAGAGGATTCGTTTTTCGTCCAGGCCGAGCGGACCAAGCCCCGGATGGTCTTCAGGCCGGCTTCGGCGGAGGTCAAGTCGCCGAGGGGATAGGGCTTGACCTGAAATCTTTTCCATGCCGGCTCGAGCAGGGTCAAGCCGGCGATCGTCCCGTAGAACCAGGCATCGATGCTTCCGAGCATGATATGGTTTTGCGAGTTCATCGCATTTCCCGTCAGCTCTTCCCATCGTTCCCAGAGTGTTGTCGCGCCGGTCCCGATCATGTAGCCCCAGCCGGGATAGTTCTTCCGTGTGGCGACACGGAACGCCGCGTCGGTGTAGCCGAGACGCGTCAGAACGTCGAGGACGTACCGGGTGCCGAGGATGCCCGTATCGACGTGAAAATCCTGGTGGCGCACGACGCTTTTGAGCAGACTCTCGACGACTCTGCCCTTCTTCTCGGCCGGAACCATCTCGAGGTAGAGAGGCAGGACGTTGGATGTCTGGTTGGGGTAGTTATCAATGCGGCTGAACCGCGTCGCCGCATATTGGTCGTCGAGCAGAAAAGCCGCGTTGAAGGCTGTCTTGATATCGTCGGCCAGTTTTTCGTAGGTCCGGGCATCTTCGGACCGGCCGAGAACCCCGGCGATCCGAGCCATCAGCAGCACATCATGGTAATAATACCAGGTCGACGTCAGCTCTACGGGGGTTTTCTTGGGCACGATGCTGCCGGGAGGACACCAGTCGCCGTACTTGCCGAGCGACTTGATAATATGTCCGTCGGCGTTGCGTCCGAGGAAATCGATGTACTTCCTGAGTGAGGGGAAATGCCTGGCGAGAAGACGGGCGTCGCCGGAGTGCTCATAAGTGAGCCACAGTATCGTCGGGTAGGCGGAGCTCCACGCGGGGTCGGCCGGATAGAGCCGAGGCAGGTAGGCCGGGGCCACATCAGGCAGGCTGCCGTCTTCCTTCATGGCCAGCCGGATATCGTCGAGGAACTTGGCGTAAAACGCGGCCATGCCGAAATTATAGAAGGCCTCCTCGGCCGACAGGTGGGCGTCGCCGAGCCAGCCGTGCCGCTCATCCCTCTGGGGGCAGTCCGTGGGGATGCTCATCAGGTTTGAAAGCTGCCCCCAGATGATGTTGGCGTGGATGCGGTTGAGGAGGGCGTTAGAACAGGCGAATGTCCCGGTGCGCTCGACGTCCGAATGGACGAACCGCCCCTCGGCCGCGTCCGATGCCAGGACGCCGGGATAGCCGCTGACCTCGACATAGCGGAAGCCGTGGTAGGTGAATCGCGGCTCATACGTCTCGGGTTCGCCGCCCTTGAGGATATAGATGTCGGTCGCCTCGGCATTTTCCGTCGATCCCGTGTTGAGCGAGCCGTCCTCGTTGAGGAGCTCGGCGTGGCGCATGCGGATTTCCGTTCCCGCCGGTCCCCGGACGTTCAGACGGACCCAGCCCGAGAAGTTCTGGCCGAAATCGAGAATCCAGACGCCCGGACCAAGCGGCGCCACCGTGCGGGGTTTGAGCGTCTCCGTGACCCGGATGGGAGGCATCATCTGCGAAACCAGCGGCGGCCCTTGAACCGTGACCGCCTTCGACCAGGCCGAGTCGTCAAATCCCGGACGGTCCCAGCCCGGCATTTCGAGACGCGCATCGAACTTTTCGCCCGAATAAAGACCGTTCTCCTGGAGCGGGCCGTAAGAAGATGTCCAGGATTCGTCGGACATCACAATCGTTCTGTCCCCGCTTTCGTACTCGACCTCGATCCGGCAGGTCAGTTTGGGCGGGCCGTAGCCGAGATTCTTGATGTGACGGCCGTTGCCCAAAATGATGCCGGCCGCGTTCCGAGTTTGGAGAAGCGGGGTGATATCGAATGTGCTGTAGAGGGCCCTCTTCCGGTAGTCCGTCCAGCCGGGGTCGAGGACGCGATCGCCGACCTTTTCCCCGTTGAGACGGAACTCGTAGGCCCCAAGACCGCAGACAAAGGCCAGGGCTAAGGCAGGCTTCTCGCGGACTTCGAATTCCTTGCGCAGATAGATGGCATGGGCCTGCACGTTGTCTCCTCCGGACTCCCCGAGGAGGACCTGGCCGTGTGAGCGAAACTCCCGAATGTCTTTCTGGCTGATCCACCGTTGTTTCCAATCGCCTTCGGCAAGGAAGCCGGTCGTAAACACGGCCGTCGCGCTCCAGGGGCTCACGGCCCCTTCGCCGTCGCGCCACCTGACTTTCCAGAAATACCGGGCGCAGCTCCGCAGGCGCTCTCCGAGATATTCGACCAGCGGGCCGTCGGCGGCTTCGACCAAACCGCTGTCCCAGAAGTCGCCGATACCGCTCTCCGCAAGCTCGGCGGCCGAGGCGACCAGTATGTGAAACCCGGTCGGAGAATCGCCGCGTTTTGGGCTCTCCACGTGCCATGAAAAACGAGGCCGCGGCGTATCAACCCCGACCGGATCAAGGAGATGTTCGCATCGGAGATCGATAGGCGGCGCTGGGGGCATTACGGATCGTTCCCTTACTGCGCCTGCGCAAGAAAATAGTCGGAAACGGCGATGCCATAGGTTTCGGGGTCAACGGATTTGATGATTGTCCGCGGAAACCTGTGGGTCACAGGGTCCGCCTCGGCGAGGTCGGCGATTTCTCCGTCAATGCGATTCCCTTCAGGGTCGGTGACCAGCTTGATTTTCGGCCTCAACACGAATTTTGCATCCGGGTTGGTGTCGAAGACGATGCCGAGTTCACTCGTGTTGAGGGCCACGAGGGTGCCGATCGGAAAAACGCCCATGAGGTTGACGAACGTTTTGAGAATGACCGGATTAAACTCCGTCCCGCTGTACTCCAGCATCAAGCTCAACGCTTCAGACCGGCTGAAGACCTTGGTTCGGTAAACCCGCTTGGATGTGATGGCGTCGAAATAGTCGACGACCTTGACGATCTTGCTGAAGAGGTTGACATCCGCGCGCTTGAAGTAGCGGGGGTAGCCGGACAGGTCTTCCTTGATATGGTGCTCGAGGGCGACGTGAATGGCCCGAAGCGGCAGGCGTTTGAACTCCCTGAGATGAAGGAGCTTTTCGGCGCCGTGGTGGGGATGCTGCTCCATGATCTCCCGCTCGTCATCGCTGAGCTTGGCGGGCTTGTTGAGAATGTCGAGCGGCGTGTCGAGTTTGCCGAGGTCATGAAGAAACGCGGCCATGCCGAGCTCCACCAGTTCACTCCGGCTCAAGCCGAGCCGCCGGCCGAGAGCCAGGGACAGGACACAGACATTGACGGAATGGTTCAGCGTGTACTCGTCGTAGTTCTTGAGGTTCGTCAGCCCGAAAAGGAAGGATTCGTTATCGACGATATGATTGAATATCGTCTGCATGAGGCGGCGGGTGGTATTGACCTTGATCGAATCGCCCCTCTGGTCCCGCTCGAAGGTCTCTTTGAGATGGAGGATGCTCAAAAAGTAGATATGGGTCGTGTCCTTGTGGAGACTGGCATAGGCCTCCCGGGACGAAACCTTCTCAATAACGACATCCTCGACATCCGCGGCACGCATGTCGGCCAGAAGCTTTTCGAAGGGGGCCGTTTCGGCCTTCTCCCTTTTTCCGAAAACGGCAACGAAGCGGCCGAGCTCCTCGACCGTCAGCCCGGGCTGGAACGAGAGGGTTCCCACCTCGCGCTCCCGCAGCTCTTCCAGAACAGATTTGAAGATCGGGTAGGTGCCGAGGACGAACTTGAGGCGGCCGCCGTTGAAGAACAGGGCGCTTCGACGGACCCGGAACGTCGCTTCGCCGTCGCTCTCGAATACGGCGCTCAGGGCTGTGAAGAACGCCCGGATCTGCCCCTGGAACATTGTGTTGTTCGGTTCGTACAGCCTGGCGTTCTTGGCCACGATATGAAAGCGGATGAGAAGATCGACGGCGGCCTTCTGGAAGGCCTTGGACAAGGGCCTGGCGTCAGTCTGCCGTGGACCCTTGCGGGGGGCGGCCTTGTTCTCTTTTTCGTCTTCGCTCATTGCTCACTCCGTCCCGGAGGCGCCTGGACGAGCCGGCCAAGCGCTTGTGCGCAGGCTTCCCGGACCGCCTTGTTCCCAGAGGCGGCGCCCTTTTCAAGCGCCGCCCGGGCCTCGGGCGTCCCCATGCTCTCGAGTCCGGCCACGGCAGCGAGCCGCATGGCGGTCGAACCGGATGACCGGAAAAAGTTTCTTCTCTCGAGTGTCCTCCGCAGGAATATCAATGCTTCCTCTGTCCTCGTCCGCCCGAGGAACGAAAGGACCGCCTGCTTTTCCTTGAGGCTTTTCCGGAAGAAATCCCTCGATTTCGCCTCCTTGACGATGGTCCTGATCCTTGATTTTTCTTCGACGGGATTGAGTCCCATGGCCGCCTGGATGCGGACGTCTTCATCGGGGTCCTTCAGAAATCCGAGCAGGATCCGGTTGGACATCTCGTCGCCGTACCCGCCGAGAGCTTCGATGGCGGCCAGCTTGATCGTCTTGTCCTTGAAACCGACAAAAGCCGAAAAGTAGGGAGCGGCCTTCTTGCCGGCTTCCTTCGCCAGGAGGCCGATGATCTCTTTGGCAAACAGCGGGCGCTCATCCGCTGCCAGCCCGATGAGGACGGCCGGCTCTTTGGCCGCCGCCTCACGAAAGAGTTCGATGACTCCGAGGCGCATCTCCGGATCCGCGATCGATTCATAAATACCGGCGACCAGTGGGAAGGCCGTAGGCCCCAGCAGCCGGAAAAAATCGACGAGCTCTCGCCACGCCACGGTCTTCTTCTCCGTGATGAACGTGCGAACGGCGTCGAGGGTTTTCGAGCTGGCGACTTCCTTCATGAAAATGTCGAGTTGCCGGGCCTTTGGCGGACTCGCTGTGGCCAGGTAATCCCGGAGCTCCCTGAGCTTGTGGACGAGGAGGACCGCCACGGCAAAATCTCCCCGCTGGAGCTTGTCGGCCTGGTAATCGAGCAAAACATCGAGGTCGGAGGAGAAATGGTTGATGTCCTTTTCGAGGAAAAGAACTTCGACCATGAGATTGAGAAATTCCTCGTCGGGTGAGATCGTCCGGTTGGCCCGGAGAAGGCTTTCAAGGGCCTGGATCTCGGAAACCGACAGGTCCGGGTCCATTGCGGCCGCCGGACTCCTGCCCGACTCGCGCGGCTCGTCCGACTGACCTTCCAGACCGGCCGGGCCAACGTGCTCGCCTTGCGTCGCCCCCATGATATCGGGGCCTTTCTTTATGGCTGCCCGGTCCTCTTCCGTGAGCTCGATTTTCCCCCGCGAGAACTTGGACGTATCGACCTTGACCTCGATCGTCTCCTGAGCGAACTCGGCGGGCAGCGTCGACAAGCTTCGCCTGGACTGCGATTCGCTCCGCTCCTCGAGGATTCGGTTTTCAACATAGTCATCGGGAGCAAAATATTGGATGTTGGCGAAGTCTCGCTCCCACATCGCGGTGACGATATCGGCATCCTCGGCGGCCTTTTGCGATTCACGGCGGATGAGTTCGAGCAAATCGGCGATTTCGGCACGGTCGAGACCTTGGTAAAAAAAGAGGATTTGCAGGCCGTCTTTGAAGAAAAAGAAGGGGAGGCTCTTGATCGTCATGGGATCCGAATACGCGGGGCGGCCTCCGAAGGTGAACGAATACTCCTCGACGCCGATTTCGAGCTTGCCGTGCTCCTCCAGGAAACCCTTCAACTTGTCGGTGAGTCCCTCCACGAAGCCGACGGCCGTGGCATGCTCGAGCGGAAAGATTTTGAGAGCCGACACCGTGTTGGCAAGATGATGAAGAATTTCTTTGACCTGCTCGAAGGACTTGGTGTCGAAAGAGAGACCGATGGCGTCAGAGGATGAACTGGGACTTTTTCTTGTGTCCATGATAAGCAACCAGCCGGGTCTGCGGCTTTTGTCCCCTTCAGTGTAGCGTTTTTTTGTTTTTCGTCAACACGGAAGTACGGCAGGTGTTAAACGGGCCGGTCACCCGTCTTGTCTCCGCCCCAAGACGTTTTTTCGAAAGGGGCTGGACCTTCAGGTAAGAAGGACGCCGGGAAGCCCGGGTCTTTCTCGCGACGGGTGCCGAGACGAACCCCGAGGTCGACGCTAGCGCTTGCTCAGGACACGCTTCTCGTAGGCTTCGATGTCCCGGAGCCACATTTCACCCGTCGGCACGCCGTTCTTCTCGCAATAGCAATCCCAGACGGCCCCGAACGGCATCGCCTTGAGCTCTTCGAGCGCCGAAAGCCACGGCAGGGCATTTCCCTTGGCGTCGAGCGTTTTAAGCCGGTTTTGCGGCTCGAGGAGGGCCAGGAGGATGCCCTTGAGCGTCGACCGGGCCCCCAGAACCCAGGCGCCGATACGGTTGATGCTCGCATCGAAGTAGTCGAGGGCGAGGTGGGTTTTGCCGAGGGCCTGGCTCCTGACGATTTCCTCGGCCACAGCCCGGATTTCATCGGTCAGGATGACGACATGGTCGCTGTCCCACCTCACGCCGCGGCTGACGTGGACGAGGATCTCATCGCTGAACTGCAGGATCGCGGAGATTTTGTCGGCTACGGACTCCGTCGGATGAAAATGACCGAGGTCGAGGCAGATCATCTTGCCGTGGGTCAGGGCGTAGCCCATGTAGAATTCATGCGACCCCACGACGAACGACTCGCTGCCGATGCCGAAAAGTTTGCTCTCCAGAGAATCCTTGATTTGGAGCGGGCTGTATTCGGTTTCGAAGATCTCATCGAGCGATTTCTTGAGCAAAGAACGATAGCTCCACCGGTCGACCGGGATGTCCTTGCTTCCGTCGGGGATCCAGAGGTTGTGGATGCAGGGCGACTGGAGCTCGCGTCCGATGTGGGCGGCGATCTTTCGGGACAACTTGACATGGTCCAGCCAAAACTTCCTGATCCCGGCATCCTTGCTGCTCAGCGTGAAGCCGGCCGCGGATTTAGGATGGGCGAAGCACGTCGCATTGAAATCGATTTTGAGCTTTTCCTTTTTGGCCCATTCCAGCCAGCCCCGGAAATGTCCCGGCTCGATTTCGTTTCGGTCGACCGGCTGTGCGCCGAATTCGCCGTACATGGCGTGAAGGTTGAGCCTGTGGCGGCCGGGGATGAGAGAGAAGGCCTGGTGGAGGTCCGAGCGGAGTTCCTGGACGTTGCGGGCGCGCCCGGGATAACCTCCGGTGACCTTGAGACCGCTTCCCTTGAGGCTGGACGAAGCCCCTTCGAATCCGCCGACATCATCTCCCTGCCAACAGTGAAGCGATAGGGAAACGGTCTGGAGCTGTCCGAGGGCCTTATCCGTGTCGACCCCGAGCTCCGCGTATTTCTCCCGGCTCAATGCATAGGCTTTGTCCAGAGAAGATGTTTCCATCGACAACCCTCCGTGCCCACTTTTATAGTATGAGTCACTTCCGGCTGTCAAGGGTTGAGGAGCCGCCGGAAGTATTCATAAGCCCGTTCCCATGACGGATCGGGCCGGGGATTATAAGTGCGGAGCTCGAATGAATTTGCGATCACGCGCCGCATGTCTTGGTGCGAGGCCACCAATCCCAGGCCCATGGCCTGGACGAGAAGATTGCCGATGGCCGTGGCTTCGGCCGGGCCCGCAAGGACGGGTAGTCCGGTTGCGTCGGCCGTGAGCCGGCAGAGCAGCCGGTTCCGTGAGCCGCCCCCGATGACGTGGATTCGCTCGAGAGGCTTCGGGACGCACCGTTGGAGCTGCTCGAGAACAAAGCGGTACTTCAGGGCCAGACTTTCCAGGATGGCTCGGACGAACGAAGCCTGGGACGCCGGGGCGGTCTGGCCCGTCCGCCTGCAGAAGGCTCGGATCGCCTTGGGCATGTCGGCCGGGTTGAGAAAGCTGGGGTCGTCGGGATCGATGAGCGCTCCGAAGGGAGGCGCGTCCTCGGCCATCTTGGCCAGCTCGTCATAGGAGTAGGACCGTTCGCTCTCCCAGGCCTTGCGGCACGCCTGGACAAGCCAAAGCCCCGAGACGTTTTTCAGAAAGCGTATGGTTCCCGCGACGCCCCCTTCGTTTGTGAAGTTGGCCGTTAAGGCTTCCGGCGTGATGATCGGGCCTGTCACTTCGACGCCGACGAGCGACCACGTGCCCGAGCTGATGTACGCCCAATTCGAACCGCACGAGGGAACGGCCGCAACGGCCGCCGCGGTATCATGGCTGGCCGTGGCAATGACCGGCACGCTCCCGAGTCCCGTCTCGCGGGCCACATCTTCGTCCAGAGGGCCGATCAGACTGCCTGGCTCGATGACATCCCGGAGGATCTTCTTTGAGAGCCCCATGGCTTGGAAAAGGCCGGGGTTCCACGCCCTGGTCCGGGGGTTGAACAGCTGCGACGTGGTGGCGATCGTGAACTCCAGGGCCTTCGTCCCTGTGAGAAAATAGTTGAAAAGGTCCGGCATGAAAAGGAGGTCGGATGCCGCATCGAGCAGGGGAGACTTGTCCCTGACCATGGAATAGATCTGGAAGATGGTGTTGAAGGGCATGAATTGGATTCCGGTGGCTTCATAAAGGGCTTCGCGGGGGACGAGCTTGAAGTAACCGTCCATTGCGCCCTCTGTCCTTGGATCGCGGTAGCAGTACGGCAGGCCGAGCAGGCTGCCGTCCCTGGCCAGAAGGCCGAAATCAACGCCCCACGTGTCGACGCCGATGCTCGCCAGGCCGCCGGGGATATCCAAGGCGCAGGCCTTCATGGCCTTTTTCATCTCGTCGAAAAGGGAAAAGACATTCCAGTGAAGGTGACCGAAGAGTTTGAGAGGGGTATTGGGAAAACGGGCAATTTCCCTGACGGCGAGCCGTCCTCCCTCGAGGGTTCCCAAGACGGCGCGGCCGCTCTCCGCGCCGAGGTCGAAGGCGAGATGGTGCGACGAATCCATGGTTTCCCCTTTATATAACCATCGCCCGGTGATTTTCAAGCCGCGAATATTTTGAAAAGAGAGGCCGTTTATCTTATCATGAAGGCGGAGCGGCGCGGCGGCCGCTCATGAAGGCCGAGAGGTTGCATGGACTTGGAGAACAAACTTAAACAGCTCAGGCGCGAGCGTGAGGCCAAGAGCCGCTCGACGACGATCCGGGCAACTTGGCAAAAGATCGATGAGGAGGAAGGCCTATCCGTCAAGGAAAAGCTCGAGCGGCTGATCACCCTCAGCCACAAGGACGGATCCCGTCTGGCGCGGTCCGGCCGCGAGGCGGCGGAGCCTGCGCGGCGCGTCGCTGTCGACGTCCATGAAAATTCCTTTCTTCTCAATGCCCGCTACGGACAGATTCCGATCGGCCTCGGCCTGGAGGTCCCGGGCGGCATCATGGCCTTCCTCGGCCGCGACAGCGCGTTCGAGACGCTCGACCTCGGATCGGCCGTCTTCCTCGACCTCGAGACGACCGGCCTCGCCGGCGGAACCGGCACCGTTCCCTTCCTCGTCGGCCTGGGATATTACCGCGACGAGCGATTCAAGGTGACCCAGTTTTTCCTGGGCGACATGGCCGAGGAAGGCTGCCTCATCAATGAAGTCAGCCGTTTCTTCAAGGACATGGAATTCCGTTCGATCGTGACGTACAACGGAAAGGCCTTCGACCTTCCGCTGCTTGAGACGCGTTTCGCTCTGCAGAGAACCCCGTTTCCTCTCCGGGATCTTCCCCATTTGGATTTCCTCTTTTCGGCTCGGAGCCTGTGGAAGCACAAATATGACAGTTGCCGCCTCTTCCATCTGGCTCAGCAGATCGTGCAGGCCGAGCGGGCCGAAGACATTCCCGGAGCGGAGATTCCCCTTCGCTATTTCGAGTACATCCGGTCCGGGGACTTTTCCCTTATCGAACCGATCCTCTATCACAATCAGGAGGACATCCTATCGCTTCTCAGCGTCGTGGTCGCCGGCGCGCTTCTTGTCGAAAGGAACAAAGGAGCTGCAACCGGCCTTGATGAGGACGCGATGGATCTCTACGGCGTCGCCAGGTTATTCGAGCATGCCGGAGACCAGGCGACGTCGGCCGCCTTGCTTGAAAAAGCTCTTGCGGGGAGGCTGTCGGGCGAGGTGACACGCGCCGCCCGCAAGAAACTCTCGCTCCATTTCAAAAAGACCATGGATTGGGAAAAAGCCCTGTCGCTCTGGCAGGATCGGCCAGGCGGAGACCAGACCTTCTGCCTCCGGGAGTTGGCCATGTATTATGAGCACAAAGTCAAAGACTATGGAGCGGCCGTCCGGGCGGCCGAAGAGGGTTTGGCGCTATCCGCCGGGCTTTCGCTTGCCGATCAGAAGGGACTTCGAAAAGCGGCTCGCGAGACTTAAAACGAAGCTGCAAAAACAGCGGGCCGCCCCGCGCCGCTGAAAAAAAAGGGAGCCGGGGCGGCCGGTGAAAGCGCCGCAGGCGCGCATCCGGAATATCCGGGCGATTCAACGCTCCCTAAAAAGGGCTTCAATGTTGACGCCCTGCCCCGACCCCTCATAAGCGGCCTTCCTCAAGGATTCTTCTTCGGCGGCTTCTGAGCCTGTGAGCCCTGACTGCGGCTCACGTATTGATGTTGATCCAATTCTCTCTTCTGCCGGTTCTGGAGCACCCGGGTCTCGCGCGCCTGCTGCTCTTGCAGGGCCTGGCGTTCGGACTGCTGGCGCATCTGCGTCTCCTGTTGCTGCTTCATCATCTGATCGTTGGAGGTTGTCGGATCGGGTGCATTTTCTCTCCGGGTGCCTCTGGCCGTCCCGCCGCTTCGCGTCTGAGATTGCCGCCCGGATCTCCTGCTGATGGCGGCGCTGCATTTCGTTGCTCTGCGAGTTAAAGCGCTGGGTCAGAGACCGGCGTTCCTGAACGTGGCGCTGCTGCAGTTGTTGCGCCGTAACCCCCGTGACGCGGCGCGGAAGAACGTTCCTTGGGGCGGCGATGTTCGAGTCGGAAGACACCTGGGGCCTGAACATCTGGATCTCATTCCCCCTGACTTGGGAGAAACGATTGTTGAGCCCCCCAGGAGCATCAGCAATCCTATAGTGGGTGACATTATGACCGATGCCGCGTTCAATATCCGAGAGAGGAATGTTATTATTGATAATCCGGTTGTCGGCAAAGGAATAGTTCGTGGCGTTCCTGGTCATGCGCATCAGGTTAACGTTTCGGGCCGGGTCGAAAACGAACCGGCGGAGATCGCGATCGGCGAAATGGCCGAGTTCGCAAAAATTCCAGCGCGACCAGCCGACATCGTCAAGATCAAATCCGCCGAAATCAAGACCGAATCCCATATGCCAGCGGATGCCCGGGGGAAGCGGGCACCAGCCCATAAAGCCGCCTCCGAAACGCCAGCCGACCCAGGCCGGTCCCCAGACCGAGTCCGGGACCCAGTACCACCCGCAGTCATCGTCGAATCCCCATCGCCCATAATGATAAGTCGCCCAGGCCCACGGCTCGTCGGAAACAAACGTCCAGCCATAATCGGAGTAGTCCCAGTTGCCCACGGTGTAAGGACGCCAGTCCACCCCGATGTCATAAGGACACCATACCCAGCCCCAGGGATTCATCGATATCCACTCGCCGTAGGGAGCAAGGCTGTCATAGAAATAGTCCAAACCGACGTCCATCGGCGGGCGCGCTTGAAGCTTTCCGACCACCAGCAGCAAAAGGAGCAGAGCTCCTATTCCCGCGATCTTCTTAACCATATTGAGCCTCCTTTAGCAACTCGCCTTGGCGAGGAACTTAATTGCAACCGCTGGGACCGAGGCCCGCGAGCCTGTCAATGACCATAACAAGAAACGTGCCAAGTCGAGGGAAGGTTAGGGCAGAGGTTGCCGCAGGGGATAGGCAAGCAAAACGGGCACGGCGGCGGAGGGCAGGGGTATGGCAATCCTACAAGACAAGATGGAATTCCGTCAGCCAGGAAAACGGGTTCAGTTTTTCGTTATAGGCGCGCCGAATATCACTCGGACCGGCGGGCCACTTCTCGCTGAGAGGCGGGTTTGAAAAAAAAATCCCCTTGGGCTATAGTATGCGAGCTTTTGAACCGCTCAACGCGCCTGTAGCTCAGTTGGATAGAGCGTCTGACTACGAATCAGAAGGTCGGCGGTTCGAGCCCGTCCAGGCGCGCTCCGAAATCCCCGCCCAGCCTCCCGGATCCGGCTTACTTGGAATAGACGATCTCTTTGCAGACTTTAAACAGATCGCGTCCGAGAAGGCCCGTCCAGTTTGTCTCTTTGAAGATCTTCCGGGTCATGCCGAACGAGCAATAAGGCGTCCAATCAACCGCCGGTGACGTTTTTGATGTCTCGACGACAAACGTGACGCCGTCAAGCCCCTTAAAGCGATCGTAGAGCTTCCTGATCTTGGGGGCCATATCGGCGCCGATAAAATCGTTGAAATCGCTGCCTTCCGGCACATAGAGATGGTAGACAAGACGCAGCTGGCCTTCGGCTTGGGAGAAATCAAACAGTCCCGAAGAGGGCCCCTCGGCCTTGCCCAGGACAGCGGAGAGGGTGTCCATACTGATTTGTTCGGACGTCGCCGCGGTTTCGGCGGCCTTCTCTTTTTTGCAGCTCGTGATAAGAAGCATCGATACGAAGGCCAGAACGATTACGCCGGCCAGCCTTGAAGTGCGGTTGAGATGAAGCATGTTTCCTCCTGCCTCTCGGTGGAATTCAGTTCCGGACAAGCGCGGAACATTCAATTCACCCGCCCGGGCCGTCAACTTTGACCGGTCACTGGGCTTCATGATTCTCCCCATAACCGGAAATTTGGGCCGGGTGAACTCATTATACACATAATTGACCTTCACGCTAGTCTCTGCATAATGCATGCCAATTGCCCCCGAGAACTGTCCCATCCGACGAGTCCGGCAAAAAAACGCAGCTTTGGAGCCGATTCCTGAATTACTTCACAAAGTCCACGTCGATGAGCATGATCTCCGAGCGTCCCGCCGTCCTGATCGGCGGGCCCCAGCCCTGGATGCCGCAGGTGACGAAAACATGAGTCGTTCCGAATTTCTTGTGCCCCCACGCAAGCGGATATTGAATCTTGGTGATCCAATTGATGGGAAAGAGCTGCCCGTCGTGTGTATGGCCGGAAACTTGGATATCGACGCGGCTTCCGCTCACTTCACTCAAATCGGCTGGACTGTGGTCAAGAAGGAGTACGGGCAGATCCTTCGGGGCTCCGGCCAGAATGTCCGCGAGCGATTTTCGACGCCCCGAATGGCTATAGTTCCGGCCCGCCACATAGAAGGCGTCGCCGACCTGGACGACCGCGTCACGCAGCATGCGGATATTCGCGTTCTCAAAAAAATCCGGTCGGGTGCGGCGGCCGTATGATTCGTGGTTGCCGTAGCACGCGAATACCCCATACTTTGCCTTGATCTCCCGGAAGCGGCTTTCCAGTTCGGCCGTAACCTCGTCCGGAGTGTCTCCTTCGAGGATGTCGCCCGGCATAAGGACAATGTCGGGCGCCATGCTGTTGATCCGGTCGACGAATCGCGGCATGAAATCCGGATTCGTTCCCCGGTTGAGGTGGAAATCGGCGGCCATGGCGATCCGCAGATGCTCGAGGGGCGTGGACTTCGACGGCAGCGCGATATGATATCGGCTGACCGTGAGGTGGACATAATTCAGGCGCCCCCAGACGACCACGGCCAGCGGCACCAGCAGGAGTGCCGATAGCCGGATGACACGAAACCTCTGCGAATTCAGGATTCGCTTATCGAGGATCTTGGTGATGTGGTTGAGGCCGAGAAGAAGGTCGAAGGCCATGATGCTCAAGACGAAATAGAGCAGGTACGGCAGCGCATAAAACCCGGCGGTCTGGACGGCCCGGCCCCAAACCCCGCGCTGACCGTGGGACAGGAACTCTGCGGCGGGGAACGCCAGGGACAGGAAGGCATAGACCAGCGTGACCAGCCGACGATACGCCGCCGACGGGAAAATCGTCCTGAGGCGCACGCAGGCATAGACGTTGGCGAGAAGGTAAGTCAGGGCCAGAGTTGAGCCGAACATAGGACGGCATTGATAGCATACGCGTCGCAACCTGTCAATTCCCTCGGCGGTCTGCGGACGTCGGGCTATCCCATTGGCCGAAAATGAGCCCTGGAACTCGGCGGGGCCGGGTGCTACAATACTCGAAAGGGGAATCAAGATGCTCGGAGGTACCACCGTGAAAAAATCAGGCCTTTTCTTTCTTGTCCTGGCGATCATCGCGCTGCCGGAGTTTTTCTTCGGACAGCAAAGGGTTCTTGATGTTCCCTATGTCCCGACCAATCCCAAGGTCGTGGCTGAGATGCTGCAAATGGCCGGCGTGGGAAGGAACGATATCCTTTATGACCTCGGATGTGGCGACGGTCGCATCGTCATCACGGCGGCCCAGATGTTCGGAACGCACGGCATCGGCATCGACCTCAATCCCGAACGGATCAAGGAAAGCCGCGAGAACGCGGCCAAGTCCAACGTCACCGGCTTGGTCAAGTTCATCGAGGGCGACCTCTTTCAGGCCGATTTTCACGAAGCCTCGGTAGTTTCTCTTTACCTGCTGACCTCCGTCAACCTGCGCTTGAGGCCGAAATTGTTCGAGGAACTCTGTCCCGGAAGCCGTGTCGTGTCGCACGACTTCGCGATGGGGGAGTGGGAGCCCGATCAATCCAAATCGGTGACGGTCGACGGCTACACCCATAACATCTATTTCTGGACCATCCCCGTCAATGCTTCAGGGACTTGGGAGTGGACCTCTTCGGAAGGCGGTCGGAGCGCGTCATTCCGGATGGACATCGATCAGCAATTCCAGCATCTCAAAGGAGTTCTCAAAGAGAACGGCGTCGTCCTCCCGTTGATGAATCTGCAGATCGCGGGAGATGCCATCAAGTTGACGGCGGAACGGGATAATCACGGCAAGAAGGTGACGATGGTCTTTGAGGGGCGAGTCGTGAGAGACGGCATCCAAGGGACTTTTGCGGCGTCCGGAGGCGGGCCGGCCGCCAGAAGTCAGTGGAAAGCGAAACGGGAGCTCGCCTCAATGAAGCGCATCGACGCCGGCAACGAGATTCGTTGACCGGTCATTCTTTCCGAGACAGGCGCGGGTTTCCCGGCCTTATTCCGTGAGGCCGGCGATCGATCCCGACGCCCAAGCCCAGGCCAGGTTATAGCCTCCCCGGGTTCCTTGGACGTCGAGAATTTCTCCGGCCAGATAAACCCCCTTCTGCAGCTTGGATTCGAGAGTCCTCGGCCGGACTTCGCTGGCGTCGATTCCGCCCGAGGTGAATTCCGCTTCGTTCCACCCGCGCGTGCCAAAAATCCGAAGTCTCTTTCGCTTGAGCTCGGCGGCCAGGGCCTCCGCCGCTTTGTCATGGTCCCGGACCGGGGAGGTCAAGAGACCGGAGGCGACGGCGCCGAACTTTTCGGGCAGGATACCCGAGATAAGGTCCTCGGGCGCCCAACCCGATGCCAGCCGCTTGGCGAAATGGGTAGTCAGGTTCCCGAGGGAGAGAAAAGGCACGAGGTCGAGGATGACCGCCGTATCCGTTCGACCCTCGCGATTTAAAGCGATGGAAAGGCTCTCCGAGACATCCAAAACGGCGGTGCCCGAGAGCCCGTACGGCGCAAACAGGACGTCGCCTGCCGCCGATCGGGCTGTTTCGCCGCCGACGACGGCCGTGGCTTTGGCCTTGACTCTCTGCCCCTGGAGCATGTGGCACATTCTGTCCTTAGCCAGAAGAGGGACGGCGCTCGGGACAGGCGGAACGATGTGATGGCCCAACCGCCTGGCCAGCGCATAACAGCTCCCGTTCGAGCCCAGAGCGGGGTAGGCCCTGCCGCCGCCGGCCAGAATCACCATCGTCGACGCGACTCCGCGTCCGTCTCCGGCGGTGAGAACGAATCCCGCGTCATCCGGCTTCAGGTCGACGGTCTCGAATCCGAGTTCAAGAGCGACGTTAAGCCTTCGGATCTCCATTTCGAGAACCTTGAGAACTGTTGCCGCCTGGTTCGTGACGGGGAATATCCTCCCTTCCTCTTCGATCGTTTCGAGGCCGAGCCCGCCGAAAAACTCATGAATGCGGTCAGGGCCGAACCTGCTGAGGACGGCGCTCACCAGCGGCTTGGACGAGGAAGTGTAGTGCGCACAGGTGAGGTCAAGATTGGACAAGTTACAACGCCCCCCTCCCGTGGCCAAAATCTTCCTCCCGAGCCGCGGCAGGCGCTCGCAGATGACTGTCCGCGCTCCCCGGCGAGCGGCGCTGATGGCGGCGGCAAGGCCCGACGCACCGCCGCCGACCACGGCAACGTCAAAACGGGTTTTCATAACGCCAGCTTAATCCATCCTGACAGCCGGCGTCAAAGCGGGCGGAAGCCGAATCGGACATGCGCCCCTTTGTCGGGAAAAAGTGCAGCCAGCACTGCACGAGGGGATTAATCCCGGTCTTTTGGGCCCGGCGAGCCCGCTGTCAAAAACCGAGGCCGACCATGAAGATGGCCCCCCGGTTCATCGCATGTTGACCGACATCCAATGCCTCCAGGGTCAGGTTAACGTTCTGGATCCCGTGGCAATAGCGGCCCTCGAAGGAAAGGACGACCATGCCCATAGTGACATTCACGCCGATCCCACCCACGATGCCCCAATCCCAGCTCCTGACCTGGCTTTTGATGTCCGTGGTCGCGGTCGCACCACCCGAGCTCGCTTGGAGCCGCGCGGACAAGCGCGTCGCGGCGTAGGGGCCCGCGAAGATCTCCGGCTGGATGCGGCCGCGAGGCGGAAGAGCCACTTTGAGAAGCAGCGGCACCTGGACGTAGTCGATGCGATACTGGAACTCAGCGCCTGCGGCACTAAACTTAGCTCCGGCCCGCATGTAGTTGGCTTCCGGTTCGATGGAAAAGGCGCCCCAGCTGATCTTGATGAAGACACCGGCCATCGGCCAGACGAAGGTCGTGAACGGCACGGGTGAAAGTGCGGGAGTGCTTGTATGAAAGTTGAACAGTGATACTCCGCCTTTGACCCCGACTCGCGCGTCAAGCGCAAGAGCCGGCCGTGCGAACGCGGCGATGATCAAAGCGGCTGCCAGGACAAATGGAATTCTTTTCATAGCAAACCTCCAATCCGTCCCGTGCGGCTTCCCCCGGCGCCTTGACCATTAGTATACACCGCCCTTTCTAATTTATTAAGGCTCCGTGGGTCCCAGCCGCACCGCATGCGGATAAGGAACCGCACGGCTCAAGGGAGTCGACTGGAAGAACGATGCCCTCCCGGCAAAGGTGAAGAGAAGTGATAATGCTGGCGCGGCCTCAGCCTCCCGGCAAGGCCTCGCCGTCGAGCAGGGGCAAGGGCGCGTGTTGACCCCCGCTTTTTGCCTGTGCTATAAGTTTCGAGGAAGAAAGATCCGGACAATGAGTATGTATTTTCTGGGAGAGTTGGTCATCGTGTTGGCCGTCTCCATCCTCATCATCTATCTTTCAACCAAGGCCAAGATTCCCTCGGTCGTCGGATTTCTTTTAACCGGCATCCTGATTGGGCCGGGCGGCTTTTCGCTCGTCCGGGACACTCACATGATCGATGTCCTGGCTGAGATCGGGGTCGTTATGCTCCTCTTTATGATCGGCCTCGAGTTCACGTTGACGCGCTTAAAACGGATCCAGAGGAGCTTTTGGCTGGGCGGAGGCCTTCAGGTGCTGCTGACGGTATCGGCCTCGGTCCTTGTCCTGAAAGTTTTGGGCATCGGCGTTAAGGAGGCGGTTTTCTACGGATTCCTCGTCTCTCTCAGCAGCACGGCCGTCGTCATGAAGATCCTCGGCGACCGGAGCGAAACCGACGCCCCGCAGGGACGGATTTCGTTCGGCATCCTGATCTTCCAGGACATGGCCGTTGTCCCGATGATTGCCGTCGTCCCGGCTTTGGCCAGCCTCAAAGTCGTCTCGCCCGTTGCGATCGGCTCGAGGTTCCTGTTGAGCGCGGCCGTCATCGCCGCTGCTTTCGTTATCGCCCGCTTCCTAATGCCCCGTCTCCTCCAGCTCGTCGTCGGGACCCGGATTCGAGAGGTCTTTTTAATCGCATCGCTTTTTATCTGCCTGGGGATGGCCTGGCTGACATTCTCGCTCGGTCTTTCGCTGGCGCTCGGGGCCTTCCTGGCCGGGGTTGTTATCGCGGAATCGCGTTTCAGCCACCAGGTCGTATCCGATGTCCTGCCTTTCAAGGATGTGTTCAACAGCCTGTTTTTCATCTCCATCGGCATGCTGCTCAACACCGGGAGTGTCTGGCGGCAAAAGTTCGTCGTGATCGGACTCGTGGCATCGATCCTTCTCCT
This sequence comes from Candidatus Aminicenantota bacterium, assembly GCA_963727095.1. Taxonomy (GTDB): domain Bacteria; phylum Acidobacteriota; class Aminicenantia; order Aminicenantales; family Saccharicenantaceae; genus CAVSEQ01. The sequence continues at coordinate 439,417 of CAVSEQ010000003.1, forward strand.
AAAGGCTGCGGTCGGATTTGTGACGGTGATCGTGCTGGGATACCAGTCGAGGATCGCCGTGATCACGGCCCTCGGACTCGCGCAAATCGGCGAATTTTCCTTTGTCATGGCCGGCGTCGGCCGGGTGAACGGATTGCTCTCGGACAGCACGTTCCAGGTTTTCCTGGCCGCCTCCATCCTGACCATCATTGCCACCCCTTTTCTCATACAGGCCGCGCCCGCGCTGGCAGGACGACCCGAAAAGGCCTTCCGATGGAAAGGCCGGATCAAGGATATGCCTGAGAATCCGGCCGCCAAGCTCAAAGACCATGTGATTATCGCCGGATATGGATTGAACGGCCGCAATCTGGCCTATGTGCTTAAGGAGTCGGAAATCCCCTACGTCCTTCTCGACGTGAACCCCGAGACCTTCCGGCTGGCGCTGTCGAGAGGGGAGCCGGTCATTTTCGGTGATGCCTCGAGCCGGACGATATTGAAGGAGGCCGGCGCCGAGAGAGCCCGGGGAATCGTCTTCGCCATTTCCGACCCGCCGACGACCCGTCGCGGCGTCCGGATGGCGCGGGAGCTCGGCCGCAGCCTGTTCATCATCGTCCGGACGCGGTTCGCCACTGAGATCGATGAGCTCTACAGCCTCGGCGCCGACGACGTCATCCCGGAAGAATTTGAGACTTCAATCGAGATTTTCACGCGCGTGCTCAGCAAATTCCATGTGCCCCGGAACATCATCGACGCCCAGGTCAGGATCCTCCGAGGCGAATGCTACGGGATGTTGCGGGGGACCTGTGAGATCGTCCAGCCGACCGCGCAGAGAGTGGCCGAGCTTCTGGCCGTCGGGACGACCGAGACCTTTTACGTCGGCAAAGGCGGCTGGCCTGCCGGCAAAAAATTGGGGGCCATCGATCTCCGCAACAAGACGGGCGCGACCGTGATCGCCGTGGTCAGAGGCGAGGAATCGTTTACCAGTCCGGGCGCGGACTTCTCGATTAGGCCGGGCGATACTTTGGTTCTGGTTGCGAGCCATCAGGAAATGGATCGCGCGTTCCGCTTTCTGACCGTCGGCGAAACGCCCGGACCGGCGAAGGGTCAATAGGGGCTTCCGCCATGGAGCCCCAGGCCCGGTCCGCGATTCTCCTCATCGGACCGACGGGTTCCGGCAAGACACCTTTGGGTCAGCTCCTCGAAGCTCGCGGCCTGAAGGGGCGGAAGTGCCATCACTTCGATTTCGGCGCTGAGTTGCGCGCCGCAGCCGCCGCCCCGGGAAAGCTTGCGGTCCTCGACGGCGCCGACCTGGAGGTCGTTCGCCGGTCGCTCCTCACGGGAGCGTTGCTCACAAACTCTGAGTTCTCCGTCGCCCTGAAACTCTTCAAGGCCTTCATCGAACGCCGCTCGCCCGGCACGGATGATGTCCTGGTCCTCAACGGACTGCCGCGTCACGAAGGCCAGGCGAGTGCGATGTCGAGCCTTATCCGCGTCGAATCCCTCATCATCCTGGACGCGGCGCAGCGAAGTGGTCATGGAAAGACTCCGGCTCGATACCGGTGGTGACAGAAAAGGCAGGACGGACGATGATGCTGAGGCCGTGCGGCGGAAGCTCGAAGCCTACCGGGAGCAGACGCTGCCGCTTCTGCGGTACTATGAAGGCGCTGGCGCCCGACTGGTGAGGATCGATCGTCTCGGCCGACATGACGGCAGAAGACATGTGGCAGGATTTGGAGAAAGTCCTATGAAAAAAAAGATCGGTCAATCGAGCCGGTTGGCGCTGGCTGCTGTTATTGGCCTTCTGTTCGCCCCGGCCTTGCGGGCGGACGACCGGCCTAAGTTCGACACTCTGCTCTATGGCGCTTCGTATTATTGGGAATATATGCCCTATGAACGGCTGGAGCAGGACGTCCGCTTGATGGAAAATGCCGGGGTCAATTTCATGCGCGTCGGGGAATCCACGTGGGGCGTCCTCGAAACAAGCGACGGCGTATTCGATTTTGACTGGCTCAGGCGTGTCCTCGACCGCCTCAACAGTGGCGGGGATAAAGGTCATCCTCGGCACGCCCACTTATTCGATCCCCGCGTGGCTGTTCAAAGAGCATCCGGAGATCCAGGTCAAACCGCTGAACCAGCCGCGCTATGCCTACGGCCTGCGCCAGACGACGGACCTGACCCATCCCGTCTACCGAAAGTATGCGGAGCGCATCATCCGCAAGCTCGTTATGTCATTCAGAGACCACCCGGCGGTCATCGGCTATCAGCTTGACAACGAGACGCATCCCTCAGGCACGGCCGACGTCCACGTCCAGGCGGCCTTTCGAGATTTCCTCAAACGCAAGTTCACGACCCCCGATAACCTCAACAAAGCCTGGGGGCTGAACTACTGGGGCCAGCGGATCAACAGTTTCGATGAGCTGCCTCCCAGGGACGGAATCCTGAACCCTGGGTATAAGCTCGAATGGGAACGCTTCCAACAGAAGATCGCGACCGAGTTCCTGAGCTGGCAGGCGGGGATTGTTCGCGAACTCAAGCGGCCGGATCAGTTCATCACCCACGATTTCTGCGGGGGGCTGCCTACCGACGTCGATCAGCCCTCTATCGCCCAGGCCCTGGACGTCGCGGCGGTTAACGTCTACATGGGCCTCCAAGACAGCATGGACGGACAGTTCATCGCGTTTTGCGGCGACCTCCTGCGCTCCCTCAAGGGGACGAACTACCTCGTCACGGAAACCACCGCGCAAACGACCGGCTGGGACTCGAGTTCCCAATTTCCCCCTTACGACGGACAACTCAGGTTGGCGGCGTTCGCCAATGTTTTCGACGGCGCCAACCTCGTCGCCTATTGGCACTGGCATTCCCTGCACTACGGCCAGGAAACATATTGGAAGGGCGTGCTGGCCCACGACCTCGAGCCGGGACGGGTGTACGGCGAAGTCGCCCGCATCGCCCACGAATTCCGGAAGCTCGGTCCCGAACTCGTCAATCTCAAGAAGAAGAACAGGGTCGCCATCCTCTACAGCCTGGACTCGCTTCACGCCTTGGAGTTCATGCGGTTCGATTCGAGAACGGATTACATGACGGTCCTCTCCCAGATGTTTCAATCGCTCTACCGGCTCAATGTCGAAACGGACTTTGTATTTCCGGGGACCACGACGTTCGGAGACTATGACGTGATTCTCGTGCCGCCCCTTTACGCGGCGAGCGATGAACTCCTCCGGCGGCTCTCGGATTATGTCAAGACCGGCGGCCATGTGCTCATGGCATTCAAGAGCGGGTTTGCGGACGAGAATTCGACGATCCGCTGGGTCAGAGCGCCCGGGCCCCTGCGGCAGGCGTGCGGATTTTCCTACCAGGAGTTCTCGAACCTGTCGGCGCCTATCCGGCTGAAGGGAGATCCATTCGGGGCGGGGGAGGGGAATACGGTTTCGGTTTGGGCCGAATATCTGATGCCGGAAACGGCAACGCCTTTGGCTTTCTACGACCATCCCGAGTTCGGGAAATATCCTGCCCTCACCCGGAACAACTTCGGCAAGGGCAGCCTCACCTATGAAGGGACATTCCTTTCCGATGGACTGCAGGATAAAGTGGTCCTCGACACTCTTCGGGCTGCGGGGGTCCCCTTGCCCGATAAAGGGCTGCCTTCGCAGGTCAAGGCCGAGCACGCCAGATTGGCGGACGGCGCCGCGGTCCATGCTTTTTTTAATTATTCCGGCCGGCCTCAGAAATTCAATTACGGCTACCTCACGGGCAGCGACATGCTCACCGGAACAGCCGTCATGAAGGGCCGGGAGGTGACGCTCCCGCCCTGGGACCTTGTCCTCATCAAGGAGAGCCGCGAAAAATAGATTGACAAGCCCCACGGCGGTCTTAAATAATCGGACTATCTGACGTCAAGGAGCTTTGCATGAGATCGTTGATCAGCAAGAAAACGACGCGATCCGTTCTATTCTGCGTTGTGTTTCTGACGGCGCTTTATCTGGCTGCCGCAGAGCGGCCGGCCCAAAAGGCCTGGCCTTCGGAGTGGGACGGCTGCACGTCGATCGAGGTCGGCCGTCTGGCGACCGTGGATGGGTCGGTCATCACCTGTCACACCTGCGACGGACCTTACCGGACGTGGCTGAATGTCGTGCCCCATCAGAAGTGGCCGGACAAGGCCCTCAATAAGGTCTACTCCGGCAAGATGCATACGGAATTCACCACGGACCTTCGTGGCGTTCTCCAGACCGGCGAAGTCCCTCAGGTTCCGGAAACCTTCCAGTTCCTGAACACGGCCTACCCGTGCCTGAACGAGTACGGCCTGGCCATCGGCGAAACAACGATCGGGGGCCGACCTGAGCTCTATAATTCGGAAGGCGCGTTCATGATCGAAGAAGTCGAACGCCTCGTGCTCGAGCGCTGCAAAACCGCCCGCGAGGCCGTCCGCCTGGCCGGCGATCTCGTCAAGCAATACGGCTACGGCGACTACGGGGAATGCATCACCATCGCCGACGGCAAGGAAGTCTGGCACTTCGAGATCTTCGGGGCCGGCCCGCTCGAGAAGGGCGCGGTCTGGGCCGCCGTCCGCATTCCCGATGACCAGGTCGGCATTTCGGCGAACATTCCGCGCATCTCCGAGCTCAACCTCAAGGACCCCGACCACTACATGGCCTCCGACAACGTCTTCAAAGTCGCCCAGGACATGGGCTGGTGGGATCCGAAGGGCAACGAGCCGTTCAAGTGGTGGAAGGTCTATGGGATGGACCCCAAGCAGGGCCGCAAGCCGTTCTCGACCCGTGAGTTTTTTGTATTGAGCAGCCTGGCGCCCTCGCTCAAGCTGACGATGGACATGCCCGAGCTGCCATTCTCGGTCAAGCCGGAGAAGAAGCTCTCCGTACGCGACGTCCTCAAAATCTACCGCGACCCTTACGCCGGGACGGACCTCGATATGACGAAAAACCTGTCCGTCGAAAAACGCCAGCCGCGTCGGCGCGGCGATCAGCCGGCCCAGCCGACGGCCCAGGGCGCGGCGCCCGAAATGGTGCCGAGCCCCATCGCCAGCGCCTGGATGCCCCGCGACATGATGCAGCTCATCAACACCCTCAAGCCCGGGACGATCCAGCCGGTGCGGACGATCCCCATCTCTGGCTGTTCCTATGCGACGGTCATCCAGGTGCGCGGCTGGCTGCCGCCTGCCGTCGGCGCGATCTGCTGGTTCGCCTTCGATAATCCGGCCATGAGCGCCCGCATTCCGATTTTTGCCGGGGCGAGCGAGCTGCCGCCGAGTTTCGAGATCTGCGGCCAGCACAGATTCCGGCTGGATTCGGCGGATTGGGCTTTCCGGCGGACCAACCGGCTGGCGACATTGAAATGGGGCCAGACGAAGGACCAGGTTCAGGGAACGATGGCGGAATTCGAGGACAAGGCCTTCACGGATCTGCCCGCCATCGAAAAGCACGTCCAGGACATCCTGGCCAGCAAGACGCCCGACAAAGAGCCGTTCACGGTCGGCCAGTATCTGACGAAATACACGAACGATTTCGCCAGGGCCGCTATGCAGAGATATCTCGAGCTCGGCGATAAGTTCTGGATGCTCATCGCCATGAGCCTCTAGGGAAACCGAGGCCGCTCCGGCGGCCTGACCGATTCGTCGCTGGGCGAAGCGCCGCGATTCTTTTGAAGGGCTTGGAGAAAAACAGCACCCGTCAGATGCCGGACCTTGAGTCCGGCATCCGGCGTGCCGGCGATGGACTTCGGGCAACCCCTCGTCAGAGGACGTATTTGTGGAGATTCATGCCGGCCGGCAGCTTCGCCTTTTCCTTATAGATATTCCAGTAATGAGCCTTGGCCTCAGCCAGCTTCGTAAACGCCGGGTGGCCGGCGTCGGGGACATGCGTCGCCGCAATTGTGTTCGCCGCATCGACGCAGACGAGTTTCTGGCACCGGTTCATGATGCCGGCCGTGCCGATACTGGCCGCCACGACGAGGTCGTTTGTCTTGATCCTCTCGACCAGCTCGCCGTACTTGAGGTGACGCTCTTCGACGCGGACGCCCATGTCCTTGAGGATTGTCACCATGCCCTGGATCGTGACGGACGGGAGGATGAGATTGCTCTCCGGAATTTTGACGACCGTGCCGTCCCTGAAACCGAAAAGGCAGCAGGAGGAGTCCCATTCCGTGATGTGCCTGTCTTCGAGCTTGAGGTGAGTCTGGTCGTCCAGGAAGAGAGCGGCCGCCGCCTGCGGATCGACATCCTTGGCGGCATCCATGGCCTTCAGGCTGATCATGTAATTGATGCCGAGCTTGAGACACCCCGTCCCGTTGGTTCCCACGGCGCGGACGAGCTGCGGCGTGACGACGCCCACAAAGGGCTCACCGAGGTAGTTGTCGAAACGGCAGAAGATGGCGCGGACGGCCGGCTGCGTCGGAAATGTGACGCCCATGGACTGTTCTTCGTCCACGGTGAACGGCCGCATGTAGCCCTGAGCCTCCGCCTTCGCCATCTCTCCGAGGAAGGCCCGGATCTCCGGGTCGGCGAAATACTGATGGATGAAAAGGCTTTCCAATTCTTCCACGGAAGGAATGAGATCGGCCTGGCTCTTGCTCAGGTTGAAGGCCATGCCGCGCCGGAAGCGCTCGAGATTCTTATGCCAATTGAGGAAGAGGACCTCGAGCTTGCCCGCCGAGGTCTTCTTGCAGAAAAATCTGATCCCTTCGAAACAGAGAAACGAGGCATAAAAGATCGACCGGGACACCCCGAACACTTTGGCGTCCGGCTCGAGGAGATTGAACTGCTTCCCGGGCAGAAGGTAGCGCATCTGGCGCGGAGCCCACTGGACGCCCTCGAATTTGGCCATCGCTTGACTCCTTTGAAAAGAATGGGGAGGGATCCATCGGGCTCCCTCCCGGACCTTATTTTATACCACAGCCGCTGCCGCGGCTCAATCGTCCCTGACCGGCGGCGTTCGCCCTGCGGACACGCCGGCCTCCCTCATGTCACTTCACGACCGGCTTGAGGTGCTCGATGAAATACTCGACGCGGGATTCGGGATAGCGCGGAAACATGATGCCGTGCTGCTGTTCCGGGTAGATCATCAGGTCGAATTTCTTGTTCTCCTTTAGCAACGCCTGGACGAGTTCGATCGTGTTGCAGGGATGGACATTGTCGTCCACCGTGCCGTGATTGATATAGAGCTTGCCTTTGAGGTTCTTGGCGTAGGTCAGGCACGACGCTTTCTCATAGCCGTCGGCGTTGTCCTGCGGCCGGCGCATGTAGCGCTCGGTATAGATCGAATCGTAGTTTCTCCAGTCGGTGACGGGCGCCCCGGCGACGCCGACCTGGAAGACGTCAGGCGCCTTTAAGAGGCACAAACAGGTGAAATAGCCGCCGTAAGAGTGGCCGGTGATCCCGACGCGGCCGCTGTCCACATAGGGCCTTTTGCCGAGCGCCTTGACAAAGGCGACGTGGTCTTCGAACTCGACCTGGCCAAGCTTCATATAGTGGAGATTTTGGAAATTCTTGCCCCGCCCTGAAACGCCGCGGTAATCGCACGTCGCCACGAGGAATCCCAGCTGAGCCAGAGCCTGGTTGGCGTCGTTCATTTTATACGTGTTCATGACGCCCTTTGATCCCGGCCCGCCGTAGATCGAGAGAATCACCGGGTACTTCTGGTTCGGGTCGAAGTGGGCGGGGAAATAGAGAAGGGCGTCAAGGTCGTATTTGCCGTCCGAGGATTGAAATAGAAAGTGCTCGGGCTTGACCAATTTCAGGTCGAGGAATTCCTTTGACGGCACGGCCTGGCCGATGACTTTGATCTCTTTGCCGTCGGCATGGAAGAGCTTCGCCTTGGCCGGCGACTCATAGCTCGAAGAGGAATCCGTGTAATAGGCGAATCCGGGGGAGAAGCTGATGCGGTGCATTCCGGGTTCTTTCGTCATTTTGGCCAACCCCGTGCCGTCAAGGTTCACTTTGTAGAGATGACTTTCCGTTCCATTGTTCTCCGCGCCGGAGAAGTAAACGATGCCCCGGTCCTCGTCGACACCGAGGATGCTCTGCACCGGGAGACGGGCATTGGTAAGCTGCCTCAGGAGCTTGCCGGTGAGGTCGTAGAGATAGATTTCCCGCCAACCGCTGCGCTCGGAGGTCCAGAGAAACCGGGTGTTGTCCTTGAGGAAAATGAGATCGGTCTGTTCATCGATGTAGCAGGGGTCCTCATCTTTGAGCACAAGACGCGTTTTGCCCAGGACGGGCTCCGCGGCAAAGACTTCGACCTTGTTCTGGAGCCGGTTGAGACGGTGGTAGGTAAATTCTTTGCCGTCATTGGTCCACTGTCCACGGTAGAGATAGACATCGAGATCATCGCCCGTATCGAGCCGCACAATCTTCTTCGACGCGACGTCGGCGATGAAGAGCCGGACGATCGGATTATTGGCGCCCGGAACCGGATAGCCCTGCAACTCATAACGGGGCATCGAGGCGATATCATGGACGATCGGGTATTTGGCCACCGGACTCTCGTCGAACTGCATAAAAGCGATTTTCTTCGAATCGGGGGACCACCAGAACGCCTGGTATTGACCGAGTTCCTCGGGATAGACCCAGTCGGGGAAGCCGTTCCTGAGGTCTTCGGTCCCATCGGTCGTCAAAGCCGTTTCCGTGCCGTCCATGTCTTTGACGTAAAGATTGTAGTTCCGGGTGTAGGCCCGGTACTTGAGGTCGGGCGACAGCATGTCTCCGTAGGACCGGCCGCGGACGCCCGTCTGGGCCCGCTCGGCCTCGTAGAAGTTGAGCTTGCCGGAGGTCAGGTCGTAGATAAAGACCTTGTTGTGGCCGACGAACTGTATTTGTTGGCCGTCGCCAAGGAACTGGAACCGATTGAAAAACAGTTTCTGGTCGGACTTGCCCGTGGCCGCGTTGAGGGCTGCCAGCAGCTTGGCGTCGTCGAAGAGGGGCGTCTTTTCACCCGTAATAGGGTCCACCTTCTTGAATGTGCCCTCTTCCGATACGAAATACGCCTTGCCGTCGGGGGTCCAGTTAAGATTGGCCAGGCCCTCGAACTTGACAAGGGTCAGGCGCTCCCGGTTGAGCTTGTTATAGAGCGCCTTTCCAAGGATCCTGCCTTGTCCCGCTGCGACCGGCTTCGCCGGGGCCTTCTCCTGAGCGAAGGACTGACCCGAAAGCAGCACGGCCAGCACACAAACAAACAGAATGCCTGATGCAAACCTCTTTTTCATGTTCCCTCCTTAATCAGTGTCGTGTTCCATTGCCGATCCGGCGCACCGAAAGGATTTTGACCGTCGGCTCGAGCCGCTGGTCATTGGCCGGCCGGGCCTGGATGGCCCTGACGACCGCCATTCCCGCGACGACCTTTCCGAACGCGGCGAATCCTTGTCCGTCGGGATTCCGGCGTCCGCCGAAATCAAGCTCGGGTTGATCATTGATGCAAATAAAAAAGCTCGACGTCGCCGTGCCCGGCTTCGCCCGCGCCATGGAGACGGCGCCGTCAAGATGCCTGAGCCCTGTTATGCGCGTTGCCTCGTGGGCGATGGCCGGAAAGGACTTGGCTTCATCGACCTCCCCGCCCTGGATGACTTCGATCCGGACTGTGTCGTCGGGCTGATTGCTGCGGGTGACGGTCCGGAAGAACGTGGTCCCATCATAAAGGCCGTTATCCACGTAGCGCAAAAAGTTTGCCGATGTGACCGGGGCTTTCGCCGCAAAGACCTCCACAGTGATGGCGCCGATCTCCGTCCGGATTTCCACTTTCGGATTGTTGCCTTCCGATGCCTGGACGGCCCTGATGGCCGTCTCCGCACTTCTCCTGAGGATGTCCCTTGGCGAAGGCATGGCCGCGGCCTTCCTCAGAAATGGAACCTCGTTCTTGCCGCCGCACAAGCCGATGGCTGAAAGAGCTTCCGCCTGGACGACATAGCTTGACTCTTTGGCAAAGACACCGTGAAAGAAAGTCGCAAGCTCACTCTTGCGCGCCAGCCCCAGGGCACGGACCGCTGCGGCTCGCACCCTGGAGTTCGGGTCCGCCGCGGAGGTCCGGAAAAGGCCTTCGAGCTCGGGGCGTCCCGCGGCCGGCAGAGCCTCGAGAGCCGCGCGCCGGACGGCCCAAAATGCATCCTTCTCTGAAGCTTCGGCAAGAGCGGCGGCGACCCCCGGCTCATCGATATGGCCCGCGAGGTCGGTTGCGGCCGCCATCCTGCCGACGGCGTCGTCGCTCCGGAGCTGGAAAACGAGCTCTTCCACAGACTTTACGAACCGGATCTCTTTGAGGAGATAGTTTCCGGCGTCAAAGCGGACAAGCCGGGGCTTGCGCGGCGAGGGAAACTCGAAGCTCTCCTTCTCTCCCGTGATCCAGACTTTGTGCACAACCTCGGGGCCGTCGTCGCGAATGCTGATAAGAACCGGCGTCCGGAAGACGGGAACACCCTTGGAGAAGTCCTGGACCTGCCTGACGTCCAGTTTGATTTTTCCTTCAGCTTCGTTCCAGACGTATGAGACATCGAAGACGGGATGACCCGGCCGGTAGAGCCATAGTTCGAAAAACCAATCGAGGTTCTCGCCGGTGAAATCCTTTACGGCGTTCATAAAGTCGTGCGTATCGGCATTCTTGAAAGCAAATTTTCCCAAGAAGCCGGCCAGAGTTCGGAAAAACGGCTTTTCCCCCAAAATGAACCGCAGCATGTGCAGGACCGCGGCGCCCTTGGGGTAAGAGTGTTCGTCCATGATGTCCCAGGGGACATTGTAGCGGTCGAAAACGATGGGCCGGATATACCGGCTTCCGGCTTCTCTGAGATAGCTCTTTTTCTTCTCTTCGAGGTTCAGCGCGCCCTCGTCCTCGCCCCGGTCGGAGCGCGTGAAGAGATATTCCGCATAGGTGGCGAAACTCTCGCTCAGCCAGACATCCCGCCAGGACCGTTCCGTAACAAGGTCGCCCCACCACATATGCGCCAGTTCATGGGCGACAAGGCCGTCGCTCGAAAAGTCCTGGTCCGCCCGGGCGTCATGGATCGTATCGTCGCCGAGGATCGTGGCCGTTGTGGCTTCCATGCCGCCGCCGTAGCCGGCAACGCAGACCTGGTCATACTTGGCCCAGGGATAGGGGACGCTGAACGTCGTCGAGTAAAAATCGATCATGCGCGGCGTTTTTTGAAAGGACCGGGGCGCGTCGGCGACGTCCTTCCGATACACCCAATAATCGACGGGAAGAGGTCCCAGGGAGTCCTTGAGCACTTCGAAGGGGCCGGCGGCCAGCATGATGCAGTAGGTCGGGTGAGGCTTGTCCTGCAGCCAATGCCAGGTTTTCGTTTTGCCACCGGGATTATCGACGACGTCCACAAGACGTCCGTTCGAGAGCACCTTGAAATCGCTTCGCACCGTTGCGATGACTTCGCTGGTTACCTTGTCGATCGGGTCGTCAAAACAGGGAAACCAGTGATGGGCGTCTTCCGGCCAGGAATATGTGTTGATCTGGGCCGGGCGGCCCGAATCCGCGGCGATGAATTTCAGGCCTGCCCTCGGGTTTTTTCCGTTGAACTTGACCGTCAGCTGCGCCTGTTCGCCCCAGGCGAGACTCTGCGGCAGTGTGACGGTGAGGCTTTTAGGCTCGCGCGTGAAGGCCAGGGTCCGGCCGGCCCGATCCGTAACGGAGGTCACTGTGAGCTCCTCGGCGTCGAAGGAGACCTTTTCCAGTCCGTCTTTAAGGGAGGCGAAGGTTATCCCGTTTTCGCCGGTGTAGGATTTGTCTTTGTCATCGAAGACGAGAGCGAGGCGGTAATGGAGCGCGTCATAGTCCCGGCTGCGCTCGAAGTGCTGGGGCCTGCGGAGAAGCTCGGCCGGTTGGCCGCGGAGGGGGGAAAGAGGAGCCGCCGCCAAGACGACAGCCAGCAGGAAGAGGCGTGGCTTGAAGATCCCGCTTTTTGTCATCGGGCCCGCTTCCGGGTGATTCCTTCAAGGGCGGCGAGGAACTTGCCGGCTGTCTCGACGCTGTCATAGTGGGCAAAACTCGCGCGGCAGAGCGCGGGCTTGCGCAAATGCCGATAGACGGCCGCAGAATAATGATTGCCGTCGGCGATCTGGATGCCGGAGTTATCCCACAGCAGTTTTTTTGTTTCGGCGGCGCTCTGGCCGGCGACCTCGAAGGCGAACGTCGGATCGCGCTCGCCACGGCGGGCCGGGTCGGTGAGGCCGAAAAGCGTGAACACGTCGGGATTGAGTGTTTTTAAACCTTCCAGGACGCGTCGCGAGATTGTTTCCTCATGCACGGCGATAGCGTTCATGGCCGCGGCAAACTGCTCACGCCGGCGGGGGGACGTCCGGCCGCGCTCGGCGGATTCGGCGCCGAGCCACAGGATGTATTCGAGCGCTGCGGCGAGCGAGGCCAGGGCGGCATTGTTCAACATGCCCTGTTCGAAGCGGCCGGGCGGCTCGCTTTTATTTGTTTCGACGTGATAAGGCTGCAGTCCCTCAAGCCGTTCTTCCTTTCCCCAGAGGACTCCGAGCATCGGGCCGAAGACTTTGTACCCGGAAAAGGCCAGGAAGTCGCAGTCGATATCTTGGACATCAATCGGTCCGTGGAGGGCGTGATGCACCGCGTCAACAACGACGCAACATCCCGGGGCCATCCGGCGCACGGCGCCAATCGTTTCGGCGAGCGGAACGATCGTGCCCAGGGCGTTGGACGCCATCGTCACCGCCAGCACGCGCGAGCGCTCATCGACGAGTCCGAACAGGTGGTCGAGGTCGAGGGTCCCTTCATCCGTGACCCGAACCCGGCGGACGGCGCACCCGGCGCCCTTGCCCAAAACGGTTTCCCAGGGCGAGACGTTGGCCATATGATCGAGGTCGGTTACAAGGACGTTGTCCTGCGGCCCAGCGACTTCCTGCATGGCAAAGGCAAGGTTGAATAGGGCGGCCGTCGTCGACGCATGAAAGCTGATCTCGCGCGGGCCGCGGGCGTTGAGAAAATCCGCGGTGATCGTTCGGACGCGTTCATGGAAGCGGGCCGTCTCGATTTCCCCGGGGCAAACCGCGCCGGGCATAGGATTCAGGCTCCGGCCGGCCGCGGCCGCGGCCTCAATGGCCGAATCGACCATCAGGCTCCCGGCGGCGCTGTTGAGATAGATCCTGGAATTGTGCTGCGCGTCCCGGTCAATCAGGGGAAAACGGGATCGGATTTTAGGGAGCAGTCCTTCGAGAGGGGAACGCTCCGGCTTTTGCGGCATTCGGGTTTCCTGCATGCGAGAAATGTCACTTTATCCAAAGAACGCCCGAAATTCAATCCCCTTCGCGGGATTCCACGGACGCCATCAAGAGGCCGCCTTCGGCAGTCTCTTGATGACTGCGGGGGGTTGAGGCCAACAGGATCCCCCGGCTGCCATCAAGAGGCCGCGCTCGGCAGCCTCTTGATGACTGCGCGGGTCCAAGCCAACAGAACCCCCCGGCTGTCAGTCCGCGGAGGAATAGCGAATCCCCGCTTCGGGGACAGGCGCTCCAAAGCCTGCAGAAGCAGGATCCCACGGACGTAAGTCCGTGGAGCTTCAGTGCTTTTTTCGTCCGGACGAACAAGCACCCGGCCGGGCATTTGCGGCGCTCTCAGTAAGAAACGCGCACGGATTTCGGATCGGCTCCGTCGGCAAAGGCATAGGGAATTTTCGCCAAGCGGACGTCGTTCCCGGCCAGCGTGATGTCCCTTGTGCCCGGCGCTGAAAAGAGAAGGAATGTTCCCGTTCCCTGAAGCGCCCGGCAGTTCCGGATGGCGGCGTCGTTCACTTTTTGGAACAGGATGGCCGGAGTTGATCCCGTCCCTTGAGCCTGTCGCGCGGATACACCGTCGAGCGTCAGGCCGCTGATATCCTCAAAGGCGAAGGCGCTCCGCCACTGCGCGTAGACAGGCCCTTCCCAGACCACCTCGAAGTCCCGCAGCCGCAGGTTCCTGGCCTGTTTGAAGACGATCGCGTTGACGGCCTTATCGTAGGGAAACTTGGGATCATGAGCGATGAACAGCTTGACATTCTCAAACGTCACACCATCGAGCCACGAATCCGGGTGGCCGTTGCAGACGCTCATGCCGTAACCATGGGCGACGACATTCTGGATCTTGACGTTCCGGATGGCTCCGGCCGGCCGGTCCTTGTCCTTGGGCCAGTCGGCGCTGACCTCGCTTCTCTTCTTGATGTTGAAGTGGAAGGGTTCGCCGTCGCCCCACCAGAACCAGTCGTTCCGGACACAGTCGATGATCAAATTGGAGAGCACGACGTTTTCGACCGCGCCCCCGTCAAAGGTCATAAAGGCGATGCCGCGGTTCGAACTGGTGATGACGCAGTTATCGATCGTCACGTTGCGCACACAGTTGATGTTGCCGTCGCAGAACTTGATGGCGCTCGAGGCGGAGCTCAGGCGGCAGTTCGTTATGGTGATGTTTTCGCACGGCCGGGCCGGGCCGAACCAATCCATCGAGTAGAAAACGACGGCATCGTCGCCCGTCTCGATCGTCGAGTTGGCGATGCGGACGTCCTTGCAGCCGTCGGGGTCGATGCCGTCCGCCCAGACTCCGTCCTTGAGGCTCGAACGGACGGTGATGCCGTCGATGACCAGGCGTTCGCAGGCTATGGGATTGATGGTCCAGGAGGGCGAGTCGATGAAGGAAACGCCCTCAATCCGCACGTCCCGGCAGCGCACAAGCTGCACCAAGTGTCCGAACTGGTTCGCCTTGGGAAATGAGCGCAGCAGGGGTTTACCGGTTTTTTGCATCTCGAGCTGATTGGGTCGGATGAAATCGTCGCGGAAGTCCCCCGACGGCCGCCAATCGTAGGCGGCCTCGCCGTTGAAAACGCCGCGGCCCTCGATGGTGATATTGTCCAGATCCTCACCGTAAAGGAGCGCGTCCTTGTCGAAGGCGGATTTGTCTTTGATGGAAAAGATAGTGGCGCCGGAGTCGACAGAGAAGCGTACGTGACTTTTGAGGAGGATGGTGCCGGACCTGTATTCGCCCGGCGGCACATAGACCATGCCGCCTCCGGCGGCCGCGCAGGCATCCACAGCCTTCTGGATGGCCGCCTGGGCGCTGTCCGCCTTACGGCCGGTGGCGCCGAAGTCCTTGACATTAAAAATATGAGAGCCGGGCTCAAGCGCAAAGGCATGGCCCGTGAAGACGGAAAACAGAGCAATGGAGCCGACCGACATCAAAAGACAGCGGGCAGAAACGACGTTTCATTCGGGACCTCCACTCTGTCTATATTCATTCGGGCCGGGCCTGTCAAGCAACCCGGCGCCCGTCTTGCCGCCCGGCCGGCCTTGTCTTAGAATAGCGCCGTCGCCGGCTTGGTGATCCGCTGTGCGTGCGGGTCTCAGGCGGGCGAAGAATTCAAACGGGTCTCGCCTCAGATTCTTGTCGTGGCCGAGAGGAGAGACCCGCAGTCGGGAGGGATCATGGACAGGCGCAGATTTCTAAAGAAGGCTTCCCTTATCCCTGCGTGCGGCCTGACGGCGCGTTTCGCTGGGGGAACGGCAGGCGTTAGGAGCCGAGCGTCCCAATATACGGAAAAAAATAAAGACCAGGCAGAAAAGGTCAAGCTGGCGATGCTGACCATGCAAAGGCAAGCCTGGGAGCAGGGCATCGCGGCCCAGGCCCTCCTCGAACGGGGCGAAAGCGACCTTGTCGTTCTGATGGCAAAGGAGGCCGTCGTCCGCGCCTGGCCCGACGGCCGGCTCGGGCAGGTCTGCGATAACCACGGCGTCACCGATCCCGGCGCCAATGGGGAGGCGGTCCTCTTCGCGGCCAGAAAAACAGGCGACCCGGCGCTCCGGGCCGCAGCCCGCGGGATGCTCGATTATTTCCTCCAGCAAGCCCCTCGACGCAAGGACGGAACGCTTTACCATATCGATGATAAGCCCCAGGTTTGGATCGATTCCATGTTCATGGCTCCGCCCTTCCTTGCCGTTGCCGGCCGTCCGGATGAGGCGATGAAACAGGTTGAGGGATTGCGCCGTGTTCTTTGGAATCCACAGGCGAAACTTTTCTCGCACATCTGGGACGATGCCAAAAACGATTTCGAACGCAAGGACTTTTGGGGCGTGGGCAACGGTTGGGCCGCGGCGGGCATGACACGCGTACTCAGGGCGCTGCCCGATAAAATGTCGGTCGAGAAGGAACGGCTCAAGGGATATATTCGGGCCGTCGTGGACGGATGTCTTGCGCACCAGCGTCCCGATGCCCTCTTTCACGACGTCCTCGACAATCCTCAGTCGTTTGTCGAAGTCAATCTGGCCCAAATGCTGGCCTACACGATTTTTCGGGGAGTCAGGGGAGGCTGGTTGAACCATTCATACGAGCCTCGGGCGGAAGCGATGCGGCAGGCGGCACGCGCCAAGGTAGACGGCCTCGGGCTCGTGCATGGCGTTTGCGGATCACCGACGTTTGAAGCCCCCGGGACGGCGACCGAGGGCCAGGCCTTTTTCCTCCTGATGGAGGCCGCGGCTCAAGATATGGGCTGATCTTCAGTCAAGCATCATCCCGGACGCTCACCGTGAGGTCAGATCATAGACCGCCGGACCGAAGCCGGACCGGAGGGATTCCGCCGTTTCATCACTGAGAAATAAGCTCCGCACACCTGATGCCGCGAGGAGTATTGCATTTGTTGCAGGAGATGCATTCCGACCGCAGGATAAGGCCTTCCCTGAATTTTTTGACAAGGAACGGGTCGCGGATAAAGGGCCGGCTCATGGAAACAAGGTCGGCCCGGCCCTGGCTTATGATTTCCTCGGCGACAGCCATGGTCCGGATGCCGCCCAGGCCGAACACGGGGACGGGGACGGCCGACTTCAGGCGCGCAGCGCTTTCGACAAAATAGCCTTCGTCCTTCTCACTTCGGAGCCCGGGCCAGATCGAACCGCGGCCGGCTTCGGCCATGCCCCCGCTCATTTCGATCCCGTCGAGGCCGGCTGCGGCGAGAAGCCCGGCAGCGCCCACGGCATCGTCGAGGGTCAAGCCATCGTCCATGAAATCCGTGGAGTTGAGTTTGGCGATGACGGGGAAGCCGGTCCCCAGAAGGGCCTTGGTTTCCGAAAGGATTTCGACGGCGACCCGCACCCTGTTTTCCAAGCGCCCGCCCCAATCATCCTGCCTGCGGTTGGTGTGCGGAGACAGGAAACTGCTCAGGAGATATCCGTGGGCGACGTGGAGCTGGACGCCGTCGAATCCCGCGTCCTTTGCCCGCCGGGCGGCCTGGACGAAATCGCCGATGAGCGTCCGGATCTCCGCTCCGGACAACTCCCGGGGCATGACTTTCGATACGGGGTCATAGACCGCCGACGGCGAAACGGGCACGCAGCCGCAAAGTTTCTCCTTGGTCTGGCGCCCGGCGTGGGCGATCTGCAGGAACAGCCGTGAAGGGAAGCGATGGACCGCTTCCACGATCCGGCTGAGGCCGGCCACGAAGCGATCGTCATACACCGCGAGCTGCCGCGGGCTGGCCTGTCCGGAAGGCTGAACAAAGGCATGACCCGAGATGATAAGGCCGATTTCGCCCTCCGCCAGGCGCGAGTAGAGCTTAACCTGCCGCGGCGTCGCGACGCCGTCGGCCGCAGCCATATAGTCCTGGGTCGCGGACCTGACGAAGCGGTTGGGGATCGTCAATGAGCCGACTCGAACCCGAGTGAACAGCACGGAGGTCATTTTTTCACCAAGAGAATTCATTTTTCCCTCTCTTAATCGTAAGGTTTCTTTGTCGTCCCATGCCTATGAACGTGAGACCGAAATCGCCGTCCGAATCGACCGACATATGCCGGGGAAGAGGGCCGTCTTTTTCGACGATGAGAGACGCGACGTGGCCGTTAAAACGGTAGCGAATGCAGCCTGACTTGCCTTCGAGATCGCTTCTCCATACGAGCCTGTTGCCAAGGGCATCGGGCTCCAGGCCGATCCCGTACCTCAGGAGATAGAGGATGGGTCCGATGCCGCTCCAGCCGACAAAATCGCGCTGGACGAGGCTCCCGTCATCGTGACGGCCGGGAAGAGCGGAGTCCGGCGCATAGTTCTCCCAAATCGTCCCGGTATCCTCGAAGACTTTTGCCGAAATTTCGAGGTGTTTGAGGGCGATTTTGCGGGCCAGGTCGCGGTAGCCGTAATTCTCCAACCCTTTGATGACCATCGTATTGGTCGGCGCCCAGACCGCCCCTCGCCAATAGCCGCCATTCGAATTGTAGCCGGAGGTATCGGCGGAGCACGTCGGAACGGGATGCAGGCGGCCGAAAGTGGCCGGATTCTCGAGTTCCGCGGCAAGGAATTGGGCCTGCCCGGGGGAAGCGACTCCGGCGAGCAGAGTCCAAAAGGCCGCAACGGTTTTGACCGGGGTCCGCCGGCCTTCGAGCGTCAGGTCATAAAAGAACTTGCTTTGCTCGTCCCACATCCGGGCTGCAATCGTCCGGGAGAGCTCAGCCGCCTCCGCCGCGAACACGTCTGATTCGACCTTCTTACCCAAAATCCCGGCCATCTCGGCCAAATGGCGTGCGAACAGAACCATTTCCGAGGAGGTATCGACGGCCGTCCCTCCCCGGTCGAGAAAAGGATTCCGGGGCGAATTGTCCATGCTGGCCCAGTCCGTCATGTAAAGCCCGTTGCCCTGTCGGAGGTATTTTTGCAGAGCCCGGTAGTAGCGGACAAGCGGCTCCCAAACGAGCCCGAGGCGGGATCGGTCGCCGGTCAGCCGGAGGTGTTCCATTTCGGCCCAAGAAAGGATTGGGTGATCCAGCGCGTCCAAGGTCAGCCGCGGATTCGGAACCGGGGCCGGCCGTCCTGAATAAATTATCGGGACGGGCGTCGTTTCGCCTGCCACGCCGAATCCCCACCGGCTGAAAAGAGGAAGGTGCTCGGCGTTCACCCATGGCGCGAATTCGAGCCCCGTGGCGCGGCGGATCTCACGGCAGATCTCGCCGTCGCTATATTGTTTGGCGTAAAAATTATCGAGGGTCGAGATGCCCGGAACAAGAGGATAGGCAACGTCCGCGAACAGAGTCATGAAGCAGCTGTCCCAGAGAAAAATATTTTCGTTGAAGGCCGCGTCGATGAACCGCGAAACAAATCCCGAGCCGGGAGCCGGCTCGTAGAAATTCCGGAAGGCCAACTCCCAGGCCTTCCAATAGAAATCCACCCAAAGCGGGTGCGCATCCACGACGGGGGAGGGAAGGCTCGTCCTCATCTCGGCGAACCGGGGCAAGGGCTTTGGAGCGTAAGCTTTTTTGGCAAAATATACGCCTCGGTCTTCCGGCAAAGGCGGCGGAATATCCCGGGCGAACGCCCGAACAAGCGCGACTCCGCACAGAAAAGAGCAGAACAGCAAGAGCAGCCCCGAACGACATGACCCCCATCCTCCGTTATTCCGTCGATTTCCTCTCATGACCTCATTCTATCCAAAATCCCCGCCGGAAGGAACACGCCCGGAAACGCGTCTCTTGCACCCGCGCGGCGTTTGGATTATTGTAGCCCCTGGCTTTCAGGAACAAAGCCCAAAACCATGGCCATCGACGCGACCGAACAACCCGTGCTTGATGCCCTCGACCGTTTGGGTATCTCCTATGTCCGCCACGAACATCCGCCGGTGGCCACGGTGGACGAAGCCGAGAAGCACTGGACGAACATCCATGGCACGCACTGCAAGAACCTTTTCCTGCGCAACAAGAAGGGCAACCACCATTACCTCGTCATCGCCCCGGCCGCGAAGCCGGTCGACCTGCGCCGGCTGAACGAGCGTCTTGGGGAGGACAGGTTGAGCTTTGCGTCACCCGAGCGGCTGCGGCGATGTCTCGGACTCGAAGCGGGATCGGTTTCCCCGTTCGGGCTGATCAACGACACGGCCAAAGCGGTCGAGGTCGTCGTCGACGAGGAGCTGTTCGGTGCGGCCGGATTGGGATTCCATCCCAACGTCAACACGGCCACGCTCGAGATTTCGGCCGCGGATTTCGCAAGGTTCCTGGCCTGGTGCGGGAACAAACTCACAAGGCTGCAACTCTAGCCGCTGGAGGCCGCGTATGAACAAAGTGCATGTCGTCATCGGCATGATCGTCCTCGCCGCAGCCGGCATGGCCTCCGGCGCCGGGCTCCAAAAGGTCCCGGAGCCGAAGGTTCCGTTCTCGCCTCCCAAGTATGTTTGCTGCCGCACGAACGGACCGATCACGATCGACGGCCGCCTCGACGAAGAGTCGTGGTCGAAGGCCGAATGGACCGAGGTTTTCGGCGACATCGAAGGCAGGAGCCGGCCTGTTCCCCGCTTCAGGACCAGGGTGCAGATGCTCTGGGATGACTCCTATCTCTATATCGGCGCCTACCTCGAGGAGCCCAACGTCTGGGCAACGCTCATGGCCAGGGACTCCATCATCTTCGAGGACAATGATTTCGAAGTCTTCATCGACCCGGACGGCGATACGCATGACTATTACGAGCTCGAGATGAACGCGCTCAACACGGTCTGGGACCTGCTTTTGATCAAACCCTACAGAGACGGTGGGCCCGCCGTCCACGCCTGGGATATTAAGGGCCTGAAAACGGCCGTGGACGTCCAAGGCACGCTCAACGACCCTAGGGACAAGGACAAGGCCTGGACAGTGGAAATGGCCATCCCCTTCGACGTCCTCAAAGAATGCATCCCCGGCAAGCCGTTGCACCCGGCGGTGGGCGAGCAGTGGCGCGTAAATTTTTCGCGGGTGGAATACCGGGTCGACGTCGTCGATGGCCGGATCATCAAGGCCAAAGACCAGGCGTCCGGACAGACACTGCCCGAAGACAATTGGACTTGGGCGCCGGAGGGTGTCATCAACATCCACTATCCGGAGCTGTGGGGATTCATCCAGTTCTCGGATAAGAAGGCCGGGGCCTCCGGTAAATTCATCGAAAGGCCGGATGAGAAAGTGAAATGGGCCCTGCGCAAAATTTACTACCGCGAACGGGCCTGGAATGCCGACCACGGCTCATTTACGACCGACCTGGACGCCTTGGGACTCCGGAGCGACAAGGAGCTCAAGGTCAAGAGTTGGGATTTCCCACCTTTGCTCCAGACAACGAAGAGCCTGTTCGAAGCGATCTACGGCAACAAATCAGGATCGACCTGGCATATCCGGCAGGACGGCCTGGTTTGGCTGGATCAGCCGGAAAAGCCGACGAAAAAATAGTCAGGGGCCAAGCCCGTCTCTGACGAATATGGAGGGTCTCATGGCCAAGAGCCTGAGGCTGATGGCAGCCTTCATCCTGCTCGCCGGCGGCGTCTCCGCCCTGCGAGCGCAGGCGGTTCCCGCCGCGAAACCGGAAGACGTGGGCATGTCGTCGAAGCATCTGGCCTACCTCGACCGGATGATCGACGAGGCCGTTCAACGTAAAGATTTTCCCGGCGCGGTGCTCGTCGTCACCCGCCGGGGCAAAACCGTCTACCGCAAGGCTTTCGGCGACAGCCAGTGGGTGCCGACGCGCCAACCGATGGCCGTGGACATGCTATTCGACCTGGCATCACTGACTAAACCGGTGGCAACAGCGACGTCGGTCATGATCCTCGTCGAGCGGGGCAAAATCCGGCTCTGGGATACCGTCAAGGAGTACGTGCCCGGATTCGCGCCCTATATCCATGAGAAAGGCGGCCCCGGGGAGGACGCCCGGCTGTACCATCTCCTCACGCACACCTCCGGACTGCCTCCCTATATGAAGCCGGAGGAGGTCGAGAAGAAGTGCGGGCGTCCATGCTCAACGGAAAACCTCGTTAAGCTTATCGCCCAGATCCCCAAAGAAACCGCGGCCGGGAAGCAATTCACCTACAGCTGTCTGAACTATATCACGCTGGCCTTTATCGTCAAGAACGTCACGGGACAAACGATAGCGGATTTTGCTGCGGAAAACATCTTCAAGCCTCTTGCGATGGACAGGACCTTCTACAATCCGCCGCCGGCCTTGCTGGCCCAGTGCGTTCCGACGGAAGTCATAGACGGAGCGCCCCTTAGGGGAGTTGTCCACGATCCTCTGGCCAGGCTGCAGGGGGGAATCTCGGGCAACGCCGGGCTCTTTTCGACGGCCGACGACCTGGCAGTTTTCGCCCAGATGATGTTGTCCGGCGGCCAATGGAACGGCGTCCGTATCCTGAGCCCGCTGGCCGTGAAGCGCATGACCGAGATATTTCCCAAGCTGGCCGAGGCCGGCCGGGGCCTTGGCTGGGACCTCACGACGGACTACGGGACGGTCAGGGGGGACCTTTTCGGTTATGATTCCTACGGCCATTCGGGCTACACCGGAACATCGATCTGGATCGACCCGGGAACGGGAACAGCGGTCATTTTCTTGACGAACCGCGTCCATCCCAACGACAAAGGCAGCATCATCGCCATGCGCAGCAAGGTCGCCAACGTCGTCGCCGCTTCTATTGAGGACGTCAAGTAGGGCGGGCAAATAGGCTTTGACAAGCCGTTTTTGCCTATGCTAGATTGAATTCCGCGAGGTTCAAGACCAGTGGCGCAGGTCCAAATCGAACGCGAGATTTACATCCGGGCTTCCCGGTGTCATGACCTTTTGACGTCGGCAGGCGGGATGTTCCGGGAATACCTTGACGACCAGACTCCCGGCAGCGATCCCAAATACTACCGGGCCAGAAACTTTCTCAAAGAAGGCAAGGCGTTTTTCGACCAGACCATCCAGGATGCGAAAAAGCTCCTGGGCCCGATCCCGATCTACGCCAGCAAGGACTTTGAAGGCTGGCGGGCCAAGATTCTCGAAGAAAACAAGATCGTCGTCCATGGACAGACTCTCGAAGACTTGAAAACGGAACTGGGGGAGGACGATTTTGTTAAAAAGATCATGACTCCGGAAGACGTATCAGCCTACATCGAGGCCCGCTTTGAAGCGCAGAAGACAGGCAAGCGAAAGCTCATGAACCTCAAGATTCGCATGATCATCGATGGGCTGGCCTCCCTGCTCCACGAAGGGCAGGAGCTCCAGAAGACCGCTCAACGGAAACAGCAGGGCCTGCCGATCTGATCAGCGCGACGGGCCGACCCGGGTTTTATCCTTCCAGTATCTGAGTTTCCCGATGCCAGCCTGGTCAGGGCTGGCGTCAAAGGCGAGCCCGAAGAGAGATTCCTCGGCCTCGACCAACGGGGCGCCCCGCCAGAACGCCTTAGTCAGGTTGACGATCGTAAAATCGGTCGAGTCGCCATCGACGGCGGCAAAGAGCAGGTCACCATCCGTTTCAAATTCGCCCAGGCGGATGCGTCCTGCCTCGTACGTATAGCGGGGCCGGCGCCAGTCCCGGCTGATGCCCAGCCGCAGGTCATTCTTGACGCCGATGACGATGTCTTTCCCGCCATCTTGGATGCGCACGGCGACGGCCGATCCCTCCGGCGAAACGGGCACGAGGGAAACGCCTCGGCTCCGGGCACCAGGATCATCTCCCGCCCGATGAGGAATGAGCACGGTGGCCAAGGCTACGGTTTCCCCGAGCTCGAAATGGCGGCTCACGGTCTGATGAATAAGCCACTCGTCCTGGTAATGCCGCTTCTCGGGCTCGGTCCCCTCGAGCCGGCCCTGAGTCAGGGGGAACACGACGAGCAACCGTTTGTCCGTGGGAAGGTCAGCATTCTGGATGGAGTCGTAACCGGTGTCGTACCAATGGTCGCCGCGGTCCGTGATCTTTTGCGAATGCCACAAACCGGCCAGCGTGAAATATTCTTCGCGGAGGGACTTGACGATATCGAACACGACAAAACACTCGGGATTCTTGACGTAGACGACGACACGGTCGGCCTGGTATCCCCAGCCGTCGTCGACGATTCTCGTCCGGCTGTAGTCGAACTCAGGAAACGTCAGAAAATCGATCTTCTGGGTCCTGACGCGGCGGTAGGACCCCGCGTCGTGAAGAAAGTCGAGGAGGGTTTGCCCGGGGACGGCGTCACGGATGCTGTACCGGAACTGGCCCTGCTTCTGGCCCATCCAGATTTTTTCCGGCCGGACGCAAAGGCGATTGTGGAAATAGTCCTGCCGGTAAGAGCCGTAGGGACCTGACGGCATATAGTCGCGGTACCCGGCGTCGTGGAGGAGCACCGAGCCGCCCGACATGAGAAGGACGAGGCTGTTCTCATCGGCGTGGCCGTGGGTCATCTTTTCCTCTTCGACCGGGATCGTGTCGCGCAGGTAATCGCGGAAGTTCAGCCCGCCATCCCCCTCGTCCCGATAGTTGAGAAGGAGATAGGTCGAGCGGGGCGTCCAGCCGTTCCGGAAGACAATCTTTTTGCCGACGATATCGTCCATGACCTGGCCGGAGAGCGCAGCAGGAGCCGCCGGCATGACCTCGTCCGTCCCCCAGCGGTACGCGTCGAGAAGCATGCAGCCCAGGCCCACGTTCGTCGCCTTCGAGAAGTCGATAAAGCGGGCGGCGATCGTCTGAGCGGCCCATTTGAGCGACGGATCCTTGAGTTCTGCCGCGGCGGCCTCGAAAAAGACCAGAAAATGCGCCCAGTTCGTCGTCCAGTGCGCGTCACCGAAATCCGGCACGACCCCGGCCGGACATATGAGATTCAGATAATATTGGGCGTAGTAATGAAAAGACGGGATCTTCCAAAGGTCCTTCGTTTTTCCCAAGGCGTCGGCGTAACCCATCAGGGAATACAGCCAGATGCCGTTATAGATCGTGGCATCCTCGATCTCCCAGTTGTTCCAGTTATCGTCGCCCAGGGCACGGCGCTGCATCTCCCACCGGGGCGTTTCCGGATGGCCGGGAAGGGCTCGGACGGCCCAGGCCAGGGATTCGGCACGCAGGGCCGCGCGGTTCATGGGCCCCCACTCCTGAGTGCGCAGAAGATAACGCATGCTCTCGACGATGAGGGACTCGGCTTTGGCGTTTTCTTGCGGAGAGAACACGCCCAAACGCTTCAAGGTTTCATAGGCCTTGATGTACTTCATGGCGCTGAAGAAGTCTGGAAGCGGGGGGACGCCGGCGGCATAATCCGGCCGCAGCTTGATCGATGTCTGGGGATATTCGGACCTAAAGTCCCCGTAAGTCAGAAGCACCGATTTGGCCCGCGCCGCGTGCTCCGGGTTCCGCTCCTTCTCGAACAGGAACGCCTCGATCACGGCCATTTCCAGGAGTCCGCCCGGCGGCCGATAACCGAAAACGTTCAATGGGTCAAAGGTCTTCCTCCATTGCGCGAGAAGGTCTTCCGTGTGCCGGAAAGTCCACTCGGCCGAGGTTCGGGCGTAGTCAAGATAACGGGTCCGCGATTGACCTTGGGCGGCGCCGGGGCTCGGCAAGGCCAGGCCGGACGTAAAGGCTGCGAGGAGAAGAGCAATCGTCATAAATGCCGCTTTTTTCATCAACGTTTCCTTTCGAGAACCGGCTTTTTTCTACCACAATTCGAAGACGGGAGCAAAGCCCGGCCGGCCTTTCTTGTTCGTGTACAATGGAAATGATCGTTCCAACTCGGGAGGAAGGCATGGCTCAACCCAGGAAACCCGTTATCGCGTGGCTCGAAGGCCCCGCAGGCTCCGGCCCGGCCTCCGCCTCCGGCGAACCTCAGGCTGTAAGTCCCGAGACCGAACTGTTGGATGCGTACTCCAGGGCCGTTGTGCACGTGGTCGAATCGGTCGGGCCGGCGGTGGTCAGCATTTCGCTCGGCCGGCCGACGCGGGCGGACGAATTCGAGCCGGCCGGGGCTGGATCGGGGTTTGTCCTCACCCCCGACGGCTACATCGTCACCAACAGCCACGTCGTCCAAGACGCGGCTAAGATCGAGGCGGTCTTCACCGACGGCAGCAGGCTCAACGCCTCTCTCGTGGGCCGGGACGACTCCACGGATATCGCCCTCATCGCGGTCAATGCTTCGCGGCTCCAGTACGCCAATCTTGGCCGGTCGGGCGGCCTCCGCGTCGGCCAGCTCGTCATCGCGGTCGGCAATCCCTTCGGGTTTCAATCGACAGTATCGACAGGCGTTATTTCGGCTCTCGGCAGGTCCCTCCGGACCCAGCAGGGCCGCCTGGTCGAAAACGTGATTCAGCATACCGCGCCGCTCAATCCCGGCAATTCGGGCGGGCCTCTTCTTGATTCGCACGGCCGGGTCGTGGGCATCAACACCGCCATCATCGCCATGGCCCAGGGCATCGGCTTCTCGATCCCCGCCGACACGGCCCGCTGGGTGGTCTCACAGCTCATCAGTCAGGGACGGGTCCGGCGCAGCTATCTGGGAATCGTGGGCATCCGGCGCCCTCTCGACAAGCGGTTCGTCCGGTTTTATAAGCTCGCGAAATCCGAGGCTGTCGAGATCGTATCGTTGGACGCGGCCGGTCCCGCCCGGGAGGCGGGCCTTCGGACCGGAGACATCGTCGTAGCGTTAAACGGGGAGAGCGTCGCCAGCATCGACGACATCTTCAGGGTCCTGGCCGAGTGGCCCGTCGGCAAAACCCTGGCCGTCGACATCCTGCGCGGCAAAGACCTCAAGCCGTATGCCGTCGTTCCCGCCGAGACGCCGTAACCTGGCCCGGATCGCCGGTCTTAAAGCAGTACTTTCTTGACGATCTCCACCAGCCCAAGGGCGTAATCGATTTCCGTAAGCGGAATGCTTCCGTTCTTGGCGATCTTGCTGAAACGGCCGTCTTTGTTGCTGTCTTTGGTGACGACGAGGTAATCCGCGAAGGGGGCCACGGTGTCGATCATGCGCTCGTTGTCGCTCCCCGGTGCGCCGCGCTTCGATTCGCCGCCGATGTGGACCGCCATGATGAAGATCTTTTTCTGCCGGCAGAGCTCGATGAGTTTCTTGAGCCGGGCGGCCTCGCTGTCCAGCGTCAATCCTGAAGCCCCCATGCCCTTCATGCTCGCCCCGATGGCGAAGATGACCGCCTTGTAGGGCGTGCCGGCCGGATACTTGGCGAGGTCGCTTGTGACCTCGACGTGGAATCCGGGGCCGGACTCTTTGCCGCCGAGGCCGACTCCGGCAGCAAGCATGTCGGGCGTCGGCACGTCGCAATAGTCATACGTGATTCCCGCCTCTTCGAGAACGCTGTTGAGGGCTGTGACATCGGCGCTCTGGCCCGCCGACGTCGTCAGGACAGGAAGGCCCGCTTTGGGAATCGTTTGTCCGGCGAGGTTCGGCAAGGCGCAGATGAGCGCCGCCGCCGCCCAAACCGCAAGGTGATGTGTTTTCATGATTGGTCTCCTCGTTTTCGTCATCGACCCTATTTTTTCTCGGGTTCGATGAGGATGTCGAACGCCCGCGCCGCTTTCTTCCACCAATCGGGCATCGCCGGCCTGGAACGGTTGTAGTTGCGCTTTTCGATGTCATAAAGGAAGAGCCGGTTGTACTTGACGAGAAGGTCGTCGCCGAGCTTCCACCAGGCATCGACGACCGTCTTGGCATTGTTCAGGCAAAAGCCCGTCAGGAATTGGGCCGCGGCCGCCGGTTTCTTCTTGAACAGCGCCAGGGCCTGGCCGTCGATCTCCGGAATGCGGGCGATCGTCGTGCTTTCGTATTTCGCTTGGGCGGCCTTGACGTCCTGGATCGCCTCCGAATAGGCGACCTGAACATGGAAATCCGTGTAGTCGAACGCCCAACGCGCCGAATCCCGCGTGAAGGCCCAGTGGTCGCCCACGGCGAACGATTTCGGCAGCTCGGTCGCCCCCGCGTAGAACGGCATGTAGCAGGCAGTATCCTGCGACCCGAAGGAAATCCAGACGATTCCGCCGATCGGGTCCGGCAGCGAGCCCCGGCACTGAGTGACGGTCGTGTACTCGGCCCTGCCGTCATCGATCACCCGCGTCTGCCGGTAGTAGCTGGGGTTCTTGAACGGCCCGCCGCGGATCCCCTGGACAGGGTCGAAAGGCGTGCCGGCGCTCCTGTCGCGCGTCATGGCCATGACGTCCTCAAGGGAAATTTTGTGATCAGGTTTCACGGAGAAGGGGAGATCCATATTCAGGGTCTCCGGTTTGATCTTCTGCGACGGCGCGACGATATCAAAGAACCGCCACAGCCTCTGCATCCGGCCGCCGGTGCTCACGGCGCTGCCCTCGACGGGAGAGTAGGCCCGCTTCCAATTGAACGGCTTGCCGCTTTTCGGGTCATAAAGCCCCATCTCGACGGCCAAGGTCACAACGTTCGGGGAAGCCATGAAAAAATCTTTCTTGGTCAAGTCGATCTCGCCGATCCGAGACTCGTTCGGACAGACGCTGACCTCGTCGTCGGGGACGCGCTCGGCGCACCAAACCGCGCCCGGTTTGCCGATCTTGGGAGTCCAAAGGGGTCCGACGGGCATGATTTCGAAAAGCCAGGCTTCGTTGGGATCCGAGATGGCCAGCATTTCACCGTCGTCGTTGAACCCGTAGCCGTACTGCTCGGCCAGGGAGCCCATGACCTGGATGGCTTCCCGGGCCGTCTTGGCCCGTTCCATGGCCAGCATCGTCAGCATGGTCAGGTCGAGCGCCGCGGCCGGGGTCGGGTTGGACATCTTCCGCTGATTGCCGATGCTCGATTCGCCGAGAGCGACCTGCTGGTCGTTCATGTAGCCGAACATGCCGTGGTGGTATCCATACGTATGCGGGACCTCGGGAATATCGATTCCCGCGTAATCCTTCTTGTAAAGATCCCACTTCAGGCCTTCGGACGGGGGCCACGTCCTGTACTGCGATATATGGTAGAGCTTCCGGGTCGCTCCCGGCTTGTGATCCGCGGCCGGGACATGCCGCCAAGTCCAGTCGCAAATGCCGCAATCGCAGGTGTGGGTTGTCATGACCGAGCCGTCCGCCGAGGCGATTTTTCCGACGAGAATCGAAGTGCAGGAATCGCGCTCGGGCAGAAGCCTCTCCGCGCCAGAGAGCGTCGGATGGGCTCTTTGCGCCAACAAAACGCCGGCAACGAGTGCCGCCAGGCACATCACTCCGGCGAGAGCCAGGACCTTCTTGAGTTTCATCATCCCTCCCTTATTTCTTTTCACCCGCCTCGAACAGCACGTCGAAAGCGCGGACGGCCTTCGTCCACCAATCGGGGTTGGCGGTCGGGATCCGGCCGGTCTGACGCTTTTCCGCGTTGTAAAGAGACAGATGGTTATACTTCACCCACAGGTCGTCGCCCAGCTTCCACCAGGCATCGACGACGTTTTGGGCGTTGTTCAGACAATAGCCGGTCAGGAACCTCACGGCCTCCCCCGGCTTTTTGTTGTAGAGGTCTTGGGCCTTCCGGTCGATCTCGGGGAGGCGGTCAAAAGCGCCATCCTCCCATTTTTTTCGGGCTTCCCGGACATCGGCAATGGCCGCATTGTATGCGACCTGCGTATGGAAATCGACATAGTCAAAGGCCCAGCGGGCGGCCTGGCGGTTGAGGACCCAGTGGTCCCCGACCGAGAAGGACTTCGGGATTTCCGAGACGCCGGCATAGAAGGGAATGTAGCAGGACGTGTCCTGGGCGCCCAAGGCAACCCAGACGATCCCGCCGACGGAATTCGGGAGCCAGGCCCGGCATTGGGTGACGGTAGTGTATTCGACGTTGGGGACGCTGATCAAACGGGCTCCTCGATGATAGTTCGGGTTCTGGAACGGTCCGCCCCGCAAGCCGCGCACGGGATCAAAGACCGTTCCCTGTGACTTGTCGCGGGTCATCGCCATGACGTCTTGGACGGAGATTTTATGCTCCGGCTTCACGGAGAACGGAAGGTCCATGTTCGGCGTCTCGGGCTTCCATTTCGAGGACGGGGCAACCAAGTCCAGGAAACGCCACAGCCGCGATCGACGGCCGTCTGTGCTTGCGGCGCTTCCTTCGGCCGGCGCGTAGGCGCGATTGAAGCTGAACGGCTTGCCGCTTTTGGGATCATAGAGCCCCGCCTCAACGGCGTAGGAGACGACGTTCGGAGAGGCCATGAACATATCTTTGTTGGTCAGGTCCATCTCACCGATGCGCGACTCATTCGGGCAGACGCTGACCTCGTCGTCCGGAACCCGCTCGGCGGCCCAGGCGGCGCCCGGCTTGCCGCTTTGGGGGGTCCAGAGGGGCCCGACGGGCATGATTTCAAAATCCCAGACCTCATGGGGGTCGGCCACGGCCAGCATCTCGCCGCCGTCGTGGAAACCGTAGCCGTACCTTTCTGCCAGCGACCCCATGAGCGCGACGGCCTCGCGGGCCGTTGCGCATCTTTCCATCGCCAGCAGCGTGAGCATCGTGATGTCCGTCACGCCCGACGGGGTCGGGTTCGATATTTTGCGCACGTTCCCTATCGTCGACTCCCCGATGGCCAGCTGCTGGTCGTTCATATAGCCGAAGACGGCGTGGTGATAGCCGTAGGTATGGGTCGGTTCGGGTATCTCGAGGCCGGTAAAATCCTTCTTGACGAGATCCCACTTGAGCCCCTCGGAAGGCGGCCAGGTCCGGATCTGGTTGATGTGATAGATCCTGCGTTTTTCGCCGGGCTTGTGATCCGCCGCCGGGACGTGGCGCCATGTAAAATCGCAGACGCCGCAATCGGCGGCGTGGGTCGTGATGGTCGAGCCGTCGGCCGAGGCGCCGCGGCCGACCATGATGACCGTGCACGCCCCGGAATCCTCGAGGGACAACGCGGCCTGAGCCTGGACGCCCCGGCGCGCCAGAAGGCGGGCGCCGGCGAAAGCGGCCACGGCAAGGCTCGCGGTAACCAGGCAGGCGAGTATCCTACGTTGCATCACGGACACCTCCATGTCTCGGATCGAAATTGTCGGGGCGTTCAGTTTTTAACAAGGTTTGCGGTTCCCGCCTTGGCCGGGTCGGCAAAGTACCGGCCGAGGCCGTTTTTGACAATGTCGGCGTATCGAGGCACGCTGCGCAACACGATGGGCTTGGCCGGGTTCCTCTTCGTAAATTGCCGGAAGATTTCGAGGACGACCGAGCAGTGCTGCCCGACGCGGCGTTCCATGGACCAGCCGGACGCGTCGTACGGGACGAAGAGCATCTTCTTCCCGGCCAGGCTCAGCAGGAACGGATCCTTGCCGTTGAGGAGGAGCTCGGTGGTCTTCGGTCCGGTGGGTTGGTCAAGGAAGGGGATGGGCGCTTCGAGAAGGAAAGGAAGCGCCTGCGAGTGGTCTCCGATCTCGCGGTGGGAGAGGCCGCGGAATCCAGCCGGCGAAGGCTCGACGTGGTTCTCGAACCCTTCCATGGCCTTGACGGTCATCGATGCCAGGGTGGCGATTTTCACGGATTTTTCAGGCGCCACGATGCAATTTGTCACGGGAAACATCGTCTCGGCGCCATGGGTATCGATGGCGACGTCCACCTGCTCCTGCCGGATGATTTCCATGGCCGCGAACGTCACGCGTTCCATCAGAGTCCCGTTGCGGCGCCCGGGCCAGGTCCTGTTCACATTGCGGGCGTCGGCGAACGAAAGGAGCTGCCTGTCCGGATAGTGGATATAGACGTCGGGGTCCGGCCATTGGTCGAGCGGGGAGGCGTCTCGATTCCCCATCCGGAGTTTCAGGCCGCCCCAACTCGTGGGGATTTCGAAATAGAGAGGATAGCCGTCGCCCGCACGGGTGTTCCGGCTGGCGCTGTTATTAAAAAAGGGGATGACGTAGAGCGTCCCCTTCTCGACGATGGCGTTCTCGACGAAGATCAGCCCGGCCAGGAGTGCCTCCGGCTCATTGGCATGGGTGCCGCCGAGAAGGACGGCTTTTCCGCCCGGCTCCTTGCCCTCGAGGACAAACACATTGGTGTCCGCCCTGGTGTTTTTGAGCGAGGGGCAGAACTCGCTCAGCCGCCGGACGGCCGTAACGCCGGGGCCTTTGACCACGATGACATCGAAACGCCGATGTCGAATAAGCGGCAACCCGCCCCAAACAATCAGGACAGCAAAAACCGCGGCCGCAGCGGATTTAAATAAGGTTTCATGACGCATGGGCCGTTCCTCTTATTTCACCCGAAGCAGCCTTAGGATGAGCGGAATCATGACCAACAGGTAGAGCACGATATTGTCGCGGCTCTTCTTCTCCCTGACAAAATTCCAGGCCAGCAATACCAGGAGGAACGCGCTGATAACATAATACGCGATCATGATGACCGGCATGGCGTCCTCCTCAAACGCGTTTTCATACGCCTCACATGCTCCAGCGGACCAGAAAGGCCAGCTTCGAGCTGAAGATGATCATGAGAATCGCCGCAGCGGTGATGACCAGCCAGGGCAGCCAGGTCGCTTTCAAAAAGTCCCAGTAGGAATCGCGATATCCGGAAACCATGTTGCTCAGGCGCCCGATGAGGGCGGTCGGCGGCAGTCCGTCGCCCAGGGGCCAGAGAAGGCTGAGCCCGGCGATGACCACGGTCGCGTGATACCCGATTGAATTCAAATACCAAATGAGCGGGATGCCGATGACGGCCGCGGCGCCGTAGGTCAGGATGCCTTCGGAAAAGGGAATGATGACGGGCAACAGAACAAAAAGCAGCACGAGCGGCGTGGCGATGACCAGATACGAAACCAGGCCGCGGACTCCCGTCGCCGTCAGGATCTGCTGAAGCATGCCCACGACGACCATCGTGGCCAGGAGGGGAAGGAGTCTCGTCACGGTCTCCCGGGCGAGACGCAGAATCGGCAGCTTTTTCGGGCTGAGAAGCCATGCGGCCAGGCCGGCAAGGGTGAATTCAAGGGCCAAGCCGAAAATCGGCGTGGTGAATGGCCAGATGCGGCCCGCGGCAACGAGTCCGAAGAAGACGACGAACGGTGTGACCACGCGCCACAGGGTCATGCCGGACGGGGCCTCTGGAATCTCAGCACCGGCAGCTGCTGCCGGTGCGTCGGCGCCCCTTTTCCGTCCCAGCGTTAAGACGGTGAAGGCTCCCAGGAGCAGGCAGGGGAGCCCTAGGACGAGCTCGAAGCCGACATAGGGAATGGCGGTGCCCGCGCAGAGAATCATGGCCCAGATATTCACGGGGGGCGCCGCTGCGCTCAGTCCGGCCACGATGAACAGAATCGCGGCGACCCTTTTTTTCGGAATTCCGAAATGGCCCAAGGCGATCGCGACGGGCGCTCCGACAACGAGCAGAGAAACGCTTCCCGCGCCGGTCAAGGCGCCGGGGATCAGGATGATGACCATCAGGATGAGGAGCGCTGCCACGCGCTTTGTACCGAAGACCCGGAGCGTGGCCCGGACGACATAGTTCACGCCGCCCGATTCGTTGACGATCGCCATGAACAGGGTTGCTGTGAAGAAGACGAGAATGACGTCGAGATAGGTGAATGAGCCTTCGACGAGATGTCGGCCGAGTTCGGCGATCGGCGGTGTTCCCGCCAACGCACCGGCGGCTCCGCCGGCAACGGCGGCGACGAACATGCTCAGCTCAACCGAGAGTTTCTTCGCCTTGGCCAGCGCATAGGCCGCGGCCATGACCGCTAAAATAACAAGGATGCGCGTCGTCATTTCCAGCCAGAACGGCAATCTTACTTTATTGCAGAGCGGAGGTCAACGACCTGACAGAGAGCCGGGAAAAAGCATGGCGGTGGACAAAATCCCGCGAATTGGCTAGAATGTGGCCGGAAAGGGGTCGACAGGAGTTTCGACCCATGGAATTGGCGGCCGATCTGTCTACAGACGCAACTATTTCCCATCCCGTCTGGTTTACGATACAAAAGTTCGGATAAAGGAGCCCTTCATGCGCCTTATGAGTTTCTTAAGATGGGCTGCCTGCGTCAGCCTCGCGGCCTTCGCGCTCGGGCTTTTCGCGCCCGGCCTGAACGCCCAGTACTACGGACGGAACAAAGTCCAGTACCAGAAGTTCGATTTCAAAATCATGAAGACCCGGCATTTTGATATCTACTATTACCTGTCCCATGAGGAGACCGTCAAGACTGCGGCCCTCATGGCCGAACGCTGGTATGCGCGGCTGTCCCGCATGTTTAATTACGAGATGAAAAGCCGGCAGCCTCTTGTGCTGTACGGCAGCGGTCCGGAGTTTCAGCAGACGACCGTCATCCCCGGCACCATGGGGGAGGGGACCGGCGGCGTCACGGAATCCTATAAACGCAGGGTCGTCCTGCCGTACGGCGCCAGCATGGCCGAAACGGACCACGTCATCGGCCATGAACTCGTCCACGCCTTCCAGTACGACATCATGGCCCAGGGGCGCCCCAACCAAGCGGCGTCGTACAATCAGGAGATGCGGATTCCTCTCTGGTTTATCGAGGGAATGGCCGAGTACATGTCCATCGGCCCGGTGGACCCGAACACCTCCATGTGGATGAGGGATGCCGTCAGGCGCAAGGACCTGCCCTCGCTGAGGAAGCTCGATAATTATTACAAGTATTTTCCCTACCGCTGGGGGCAGGCTTTCTGGGCCTACGTGGCCGGCCGCTGGGGCGACGAAATCATCGGCAAGATCATGAAGGCCGTAGGACGGAACGGCGACTACGAAATTGTATTTGAGGCGATGCTGGGCATCAAGGCCAAGCAACTGGCCGTCGATTGGCACAAGGCCATGCAGGACGCCTATCTGCCTCTGGTGGATAAGACCCAGGACCCGACCAAGATCGCCAAGACCCTCTTCAAGGGCTCCGAAACCAGCATGTATAACATCGCTCCGGCGATCAGCCCCGACGGCAAAGAGATGGTCCTGCTCTCGAGCCGGGATCTGTTCTCGGTGGATATGTTCCTCGCGGATGCGGCGACAGGCCAGGTCAAAACCAAGTTGATCTCGACGGCCGTCGACCCGCATTTCGAGAGCATCCAGTTTATTCGTTCCTCCGGGTCCTGGGACGCCGCGGGCGAGCGGTTCGTCTTCGGCGGAATCGCCCAAGGCCATCCGGTCCTGTCGATCATGGACATGAAGAAGCACAAGACCGTCAAGGAGATCCCGTTCCCGGAGCTTGGCGAGATTCTCACTCCGTCCTGGTCGCCCGACGGCCGGTACGTCACATTCTCGGCCCTGTCCGGCGGCCAAACGGACATCTTTATCTACGACCTGGAACACAACGTCCTGAAGCAGATGACCAAGGATATCTACGGCGATATCGAGCCGGTCTGGTCACCCGACGGAAAAACGATCGCCTTCGTCACGGAACGTTTTTCGACAAACCTCAACTGGGTCGACATCGGCAACTACGAGCTTGCCCTCCTTGACGTCGAGACCGGCCAGATCCAAAAGGTCCTGGCATTTCCGAACGGAAAGAATATCGATCCGCAGTGGACCGCGGACTCGAAGGGTCTCCTTTTCGTTTCCGACCAGAACGGCAAGGACGATCTTTACAGAATTGACCTGGCTTCCGGAAAGATCTTTCAGATCACCAATCTCTATGCCGGGATCAGCGGCATCACGGACATCAGCCCCTCGATCTCGATGAACCAGAAGACGGGGCGCGTGCTTTTCTCGGGCTACGACGGCGGCTACTACTCGATTTTTTCCATCGAGGACAAAGCCCAGCTCGAGGGCCAGCCATTTCTCGCGCAGTTCGACCGCAATCCCGCGCTTCTCGCCCCGAGGACTCAACCCGAAGGCGCCCTGCTCGGTCTCATCAAGAATCCGCTCTTCGGGCTCCCCAAAGATACGAACTTCGTCGTGACCGACTACAAACCG
The DNA here is from genome assembly GCA_963727095.1 of Candidatus Aminicenantota bacterium. Classification (GTDB taxonomy): domain Bacteria; phylum Acidobacteriota; class Aminicenantia; order Aminicenantales; family Saccharicenantaceae; genus CAVSEQ01. The sequence goes on from CAVSEQ010000003.1 coordinate 474,908, forward strand.
AAGCTCGGCCTGGACTACATCACGCCGCCCTCGATCGCTGTCGGAGTCGACAGGTACGGGACGTACGGTGCGGGAGGCATCTCGGCGTATTGGAGCGACATGCTGGGGTACCATACGGTCATCACGACGGCCATCACCGGCCCGCAGATCGTCGACACGTCCGGGGTCCTGGCCTACATCAACTCCAAAAACAGGTTGAACTGGGGCGCTGCCCTCCAGCGTATCGTCTATCCCTATCCCTATTATTACTTGGCCGAGGACACCACCGGCCACGATTCCAACAATCCGTTCGGACAGCCGGCCCTGCTCAGCGTCCAGGATGTCTACCGCCTCATCAATTACGATGTCTCCGTGTTCGGCTCCTATCCTCTGAGCGCCGTGCGTCGCGTGGAGCTCGCCGGCGGATTCAGGGCCATCGATTACAGCCGAACCCTTGATATCGACGGCTACACTCTCGACGGCAGTGCCTACCTCGGGCATGTCAGGGAGCACCCGGCGTTCCTGCCCGGCTTCAGTTTCGGTTACGTGACGGCCACCTATTTATACGACACCGGGATCTTCGGGGCGGCCAGCCCGATTCTCGGCCAGAACTACGCCCTTTCCCTCTCTCCGGCGGTCGGCGGACTCAATTTCACGACGGTCGCGCTCGATTTTCGGAAGTACATCATGCCCTTGAGGCCGTTCACGCTCGCCGTCCGCGCCCTCCATTACGGCCGGTACGGCAAGGACGCCGGCGACAACCGGCTCTATCCTTTATATATCGGCTACTGGGACCTCGTTCGCGGGTACTATACGTACTCCGGCGACTCGTCACTCGATTATTACCGGCTTTTCGGCAGCAAAATGATCGTCGCCAATGCCGAACTGCGCTTCCCTCTGTTCGGGCTCCTGGGCCTCGGGAAAGGCTACTACGGCGTCTGGCCCCTCGAGGCTTACGCATTCTTCGATTGGGGCATCGCCTACGCCAGCGAGCCCGGCTATTGGTGGGGCCCGCCCGAGCTCGGGTACACGGCGGCAGACGTCAAGCCGTGGTTTGCGGGAGGCAATCGAAAAGCGCTCAGAAGCTATGGAGTCGGCCTCCGGACAAATCTTTTCGGCGCGATGGTCCTCGGGCTGAACTACGTGTACCCCATGGACTGGCCGACCGGCTGGCACTTCGAATTGAGCCTCAGCCCTGGATTCTAGCCGGGGCCGTCGGCGCGGGATAAAGGACGCCGCTCGAGACGTCCCATGGTTTAAATCTTGCGGCGAGCCGCGGCGGTCAAAGCTCCTTGATAAAAATGTCCTTGATGGTGACCGGTGAAAGACTGTCGTGGTTCTGCAGCCCGATGTAGCCCTGGGCGGCAAAGTCCTTGACCTTGCCGCGCGGTGCGGCCTGCCAATCCAAAATAGTCACGCCGTTGAGCTCAACCACCAGGCGTTTGCCCCGGAAGGTTATCTTGAAGTGGTTCCACTCGCCGACGGGTTTTGAAGCGTTTACCTTGGGAGCTTCGGCGTCGTAGGCTGCGCCGGTGGCGTGGATGCCCTCGCCGGCGTCATAGATCTGAATTTCGAACGAGTGGTAGATATAATCGTCGCTCGTTGGCACGGCCGGGACGCGGACGAAGACGCCCGAATTCGTTTCCTTTTGAGAACACTTGAAGTCGAGCTCGAGGACGAAATCCTTGAACATCTTCCGGCTGTACCAGAGAAGCCCCATGCCGCCCTGGGACTTAAGGATGCCGGTCTTGGGGTCGAGTTCGAAATAGCCCGGCCCGTAATGGTTCCAGCCGTGCTTCTCGTACTGTCCGTCATAGCGGCCAAGGAGCTGGTCGTAGCCTTCGTAGTACGTCACGGACTTGACGAATTCCACGCTTTTGCGGATGGCCGGCTCGGGGGTCATGACCTCTTCCTCGTTTTCGTATTCCATGGTCAAGAAGCCCGGGTAATCCTGCAGCGTCAGCTCCGCCAGAATGTCACGGACGCCGCCCTGTCCGGAGCCCCAGGCCACATCTTTGGCCGACGGGCCTTTTCCGAAATCCGTCCGGTCCTTGAGGTGCAGATCCAGGATTCGCCCCTGAAGAAGACGCAGGCACTCGACCGGCTTGAGCCCTTCGCGCATCCAGTGACCCGTGTCCGCACAAACCCCGATCCGCGCGTCCCGGCCCTTGAGATGGTCGAGGACCGTCATCGGCAGCGCGTACATGGCCGGCTGCGGATGGTTGTGGATAGCGGCCTGCAAATCGTACTCTTTGAGAAGAGTCTCCAGCAGGGGGAAGGCCTCGTCCTGGGGCTCGCAGACGACCGTCCGGATGCCGATTTTACGGGCGAAGTCAAAGACCTTGCGCATGCTCGCCTCGGTCGTCCCTATCTCTACGACGCCGTAAGCGACCACGCTGATCTTTGCGGCTCGAAGCCTGGCCTGGACCATTTTGATCAAGTCGTCCGGCATGTTGTGATCAAAGACCGCCTTCGGATCGCCGTTGCCGAGAGCTTGGCCCGGATAGGCCTGAAGATAGGTAATCCCCAAAGCCTTGAGTTTGTCCAAAGTGGCAAGAAACGTGAACTTTCGGAACGTCCAGCCCTCGACAGAAATAGGGAATTTTTTGATGTGGACGTCCTGATAGTTTGTTGCTTTGACCTGGTCGATGATGTCCTGCGGGACGGGCAGAGCAGCCGCTTCAGGCTTGGACGCGGGCTCTGTTTTCTGCGGCTCTTTGCTCCGTGAGCAAGAAACCAGCGCGCTTGTCAGAACGATCGCCAACAGTCCGATTGTCATTTTACGCATGGCACCTTCCTATTTTTTCTTGGGATTCCATTTGCCTTGGGCCACCGCAGGGATGAACGTTTCGAGACCGGGAGGAGGGAAGGCCAGCGTCCGGTCCTTCTGCGCGCTCATGTAGGCCGTCATCAGGAGCTCCGTCACGGCGACGCCGTCGGCGAAGTTTTCCTCGGGCCGCCGGCCGTCCAGGAACGCCTGGACCATGTGGCGGTTCTCGGCGGTATAGCCGTACTCGTTTTCTTCGGAGCTTACCACCGGCATCAATCCGATCTCGGCATTCTGTTTCTCCACGAGATCCTCTCCCGCTTTGCCCTTGACGTTGCGGCTGAAGAAGACCTTGAGACCCGAGTCAAGCGTATTGATGGCGAGCGAGTATTCCGGTCCGAGCAGTTCGAGGGACAGCCTCAATCCGGCCCCGACATAGCACCAGGACGTTGTCGTTTCGACGACGAGAGTTCTGCCCGATTTGTCGCGGTACTCGATGAGCGAACGGGCGAAATCTTCGGCGGGACGCTTGAGGTAGTCGGTTTGTCCGCCGCTCTGGTCGGCCAGGATTTTGGCGTATCGGGGCTCCTGCCACTTGAGACAGGAAGCGTAGGCCGTGACCTTGACGGGAGCCAGGACGTTACGGTCGGCGCCCGGGGGTGTGAGCATGAATCTGGCCTCTTCGACCGAATGGCACATCATATCGTTGAGGACGCCGCCGCCCTGAAGCGAACCTTCCCAGAACCACGGCATGTGAGGCCCGCTGTGCTCTTCGGCCGCCCGGGCCAGGTACGGCGGTCCGCAGAGACTCGCCCCCCGCGCCCAAACGATTTCCTTGCCCCGGGTGACGGCCGGGGAAAAGACCTGGTTTTCGAGATAGCCGTCGAGAAGACCAGCCTTCGCGGCGAGCGTCAGCATGGCCTTGGCCTCACCCACATTCCTGCCGAGAGGCTTTTCGCAGCTCACGCCGAGAAGCTCACCCTTGCCCTTGATCACGGCATCGGCGATCTCGTTCATCACCTCCAGGCGGGTGTAGTTCGGCGAACAAATCCAGACGGCGTCGATGCGGGGATCCGCCACCATGTCCGTCAACGTTTTATAAACGGCCGGGTGGCCGACCCGAAGGCGGCGGGCCAGGGCAGCGGCCTCGCGGGCCCTTGATTCGTCGGGGTCAACGATGCCCAGGACATCCGCATCCCTCACGCCGACCCAGGCCCGGATGTGAAAACGGGTGATGAAACCGCCCCCGACGAATCCGACCCCCAGCTTGGTCTTCTTTTTCAACGTATCCCTCCTCAGTCCTTTTGTGTCAGGCGGCCGCCTGGGCGGCCGAGCCGGTTTTCTTTTCGCGGAAAAAGGCCAGGAAAATGACGAGGCAAAGGAGGGTCAGGGCCGTCGGCACCAAGAACGTTCCCCGCCAATTGACAGCCTTGACGGTCCGGCCGGCGGCGCCGGCGACGTCCCTCGTGAACATGTTCTGGATCCAGCCGCAGAACAGACTGCCCACGAAACTCCCCAGGCCCAGGATGATCATGGCGATCAGACTTTGAGCGGAATGCCGGATATCTTTCGGCGCGATGTTGTCCACATAGATGTAGGCGGCTGTAAAGAAAAAGACGTAGCAGAAGCCGTGCAGGCTGAGCGAAGCGATGACGAGCCAAGCCGGCGCGCCGATAACAAAGATGATATAGCGGAGAGGCCAGGCGAGAATACCAAGAGTCAACGTCCGTCTCATGCCGTACTTCTTGAGGGCCCAGGACAACATGAAGGCCATGACGGAGATTTCCGCGATCTGGGCGATGGTCATAACGGCGGAAACATATCTTTGGCTGATGCCGACGACCGCCGACGTCAAAAAGGGAGCGGTCAGGACATAATAGAACTGGAGTTCCGTCGCCACGATGAAAGAGATAATCGCGAAAACCAGGAAACTTCGGTCCTTGAACATCTTCAGGGCCTCGATGAATGCCCAAGGCTTAGCCTCATCGTGCTGGGGGGGCGTATGGGGAAGTCCGAAGGAGAGGAAACCCATGAGGAGCGAAAAGGCCCCCGCCAGGAGAAGCGTGTCGCCTCTTGCTGCAATTCCCTCCGGCGATCTGGCCAGGGCCCGCCAGCCGGCCAAGGCCCAGCCCGCGGCAATCCAGCCGATCGTCCCCCAGACACGGACGGCGCCGAATTCTTTCTCGGAGTTCTTGAGATTGATGAACGCGATCGAGTTTGTCAGAGCCAGCGTCGGGGCATAGACGAGACAGTACAGGAGCATGAGCCACATCATCGGGGTGAACGCCGTCACCGTGGCAATGGCGATGAGGATCGCGCCGCCGACGAGCTGGAGCACGGCGATCACTTTCTGCGTCGGAAACCAGCGGTCGGCAATCTGGCCGCCCACAAAGGGTGAGATGATCGTGGCCAGAGGAAGGAGACTGAAGATGAGGCCGAGCTGCACGCCGCTGAAGCCCAGATTGTTCTGGAGATAGGCCGAAAGCACCGGCGCCCACGAGCCCCAGATCGCATACTGAAGAAACATCATGGCGCCCAGCCGGAATTTTACGCTCATGACACCTCCTCGGTGAGGCCTCTTCATACCCTAATTCGAACGGGCATGTCAATTTTCGAAGCGGCTGATGATCGTTCTGTTCAGCGCGTTGCCGATGTCCTTTCCCTCCGGCGTAAAGAGATGGTCGATCCGAGTGCGATAATAGTTTTCAATCTTGCTTCGGACGATCTTCCCCTGCGAATTCACCAAACCGCCTTCCTCGGTGAAGGGCTCTCCGAGAAGCGCGAACGTCGCCGGCAGCCATCGGCTGGGGAACTGCCCGCTGAATTTCCCGCCCTCCCGATAGGCATCGATCTCGTCTTCGATAAGCTTAAGGACGGCGTCCTGGCCCTCCGGGGCCCGCGGGGACAGCCCTTTGGCCTTAAGCCAGCGCAGCACAGCTTCCTTATTCGGCACGACGAGCCCTATGGTGTAGGGCGATTGACTGTTGTGGAGCATAAGCTGGTCGATAAAGGGCGTGCGCTCCGTCATCGTCTCCTCGATGCCTTCGGGACTGTATTTTTCGCCGTCACTTCCGACGAGCAGGCTCTTGACGCGGCCGAGAACGTAGAGGAAACCGTCCGCATCAAGGGTCCCCAAGTCCCCGGTATAGAGCCAGCCGTCCCGGAGCGTCTCACTCGTCGCTTTTTCGTTTTTCCAGTATCCGGCCATCACGTTCTCGCCCCGGATGGCGATCTCCCCCTTCTCGCCAACGGGCAGAATCCGTCCCGCCTCGTCGCAGATGCGGAGCTCGATTCCGGGCGCCACCCTTCCCGACGAGCCCAACTTGTGGGCCTTGCGGCTGTTCGACGAGATAACGGGCGCCGCCTCGGTCAGCCCGTATCCCTGGAACATCGGGATGCCGATGGCGTAGAAAAACCGTTGAAGTTCGATATCGAGAAGGGCGCCCCCGCCGACGATGAAGTCAATCCGGCCGCCGAGGTTGGCGCGGATTTTTCGGAAAATCAGGAAATCGTAGAAAAGATAGAGGGGCTTCTTCAGCTTCTGAAGGCCCCGGCCCCTGGTCCAACCGTCGCCGTTATAGGCATACGCCAGCTTCAAAGCCCGGCGAAAGAGGGCCTCGATTTTCGGCCCCTTCTCCCGGATGGTCTTTTCGATGCCCTTCCGGAAGTTCTTGGCGATGGCCGGGACGCTGAGCAGGAGATGAGGCCGGACTTCCCGGATATTCAGGGGGACGTTTTTGATCGTCTCCATGTAGGTGCGGCCGACCTCGGGCGCCGCGATGGCGGCGCCGCTCTTCATGATGGTATAGATGCCGCACGTATGGGCGAAGGCGTGATCCCACGGAAGAAAGATCAGACAGACGTAGTGCTCGGGGCAATTGACAAGGCCGCGGCCCTGATCGACGTTGGCCGTGTAGTTGCGGTGGGTGAGGATGATCCCTTTCGGATCGGCCGTTGTCCCCGACGTGTAGCAGATGTTGGCGAAGTCGCTTTCCCGGACCGAGGCCAGGCGCGCCTCAAACTCGGACGGGCGCGAGGCGAGCACCTCGTCGCCGCGCTCGAGGACATCATCGCGGCCAATCTCGTCGGCGGCCCGGTCGTCGGCCGGATCAAGAAGGATCGTCCAGACGAGGTCGGGAAGGTCGGGTCTGATGCGGCGTATCTTTTCAAGCTGGGACCGGGTGACGATGACGGCGCGGCAGCCGGAATGAGCAAGGCGGAACTTGAGGTCGGACAGTTGTTCGATGCGCACCGAGATCGGAACGTCCACGGCCCCGATGGAGAGGATGCCCAACTCACTCATGACCCAGTCGTTCCGGCTGTCGGCGACGAGGGCGACGCGGTCACCCCGGCCGATGCCCAGGCCCATCAACCCGGCGGCAAATCGACGGACGAGGCCGTGCATCTCGCGATAGGATGTTCCCCTATAGGCGCCATGGGTTTTTTCCCACATCAGGATATTTTCGGGGAACTTTCTGACGCTGTCTTCAAAGAGCTGGGGGAGCGTGCGCTCGGGCATGGCTGACCTCCTAGGCGGGCGCGGCGGGCTCATGATAAATCCGGCGCCGGGGAAAGTCAAAAACCGAGAGGAGGTTGCGAAGCGCCTCGTTCTTCCGAACGTTGACCCGGCGGCGTCCATAAACGATAATGCCAACCATCGACGATGGAGGGAAAACAATGTCCGCAATAACGAAACTGACACTTATCGGGGTTCTGGCGTGCGGGCTCGCGGGAGAAGTTCCCGGCACAGAGATCCAGCTGAGGGACGCGGTCATCTATTCCAGGAAGGCCATTTGATTGGTGTCCGCAAGGCTTGCTTTTCTTTTCCGCCTGGGCTACAAAGGTTCCGGTTGACCCCATGGGAATGGAGGCGCGCATGAACTGGTGGACAGAGGCCAGATTCGGCATGTTCATCCATTGGGGCCTTTACTCGATGGCGGCCCGTCACGAGTGGGTCCAAAGCAATGAAAAACTGACGGCCGAGGACTATCGGAAGTACTTCGATCGTTTCGAGCCCGACCTCTATGACCCCCAGGCCTGGGCCCGGACCGCGAGGAACGCAGGCATGAAATACGTGGTGGTTACGACCAAGCATCACGACGGCTTCTGCCTCTGGGATTCGAAGCACACGGACTATAAGGCCGTCGGGACTCCGGCCGGCCGGGATCTTATCAGGCCTCTGGTTGAGGCCGCGCGCGCCGAAGGACTGAGGGTCGGTTTCTATTATTCGCTGTTGGACTGGCATCATCCGGAGTACACCATCGACCGTTTTCATCCGATGCGGGATAATGAAGAGTTCGTGGAAAAGGCCAAAGGCCGCGACCTCCGCAAATATGCCGATTACATGGCGAACCAGATCCGGGAGCTCCTTACGGGCTACGGCCGTATCGATACGTTGTTTTTGGACTACTCGTTTCCCGGCCCGGGCGGGAAAGGCCGCGACGAGTGGCGTTCGGAGGAGCTCTTGCGGTTGATCAGGGAACTCCAGCCGGGCATTCTCGTCAATGACAGGCTTGACCTTCTCGACTTCCCCGGCGGTTGGGATTATCGGACCCCCGAACAGTTCATCCCCCGCGAATGGATTCAGGCGGGCGGAAGCCGCGTACCCTGGGAGGCCTGCCAGACTTTTTCCGGATCATGGGGCTATGACAGGGACGAAGCCACATGGAAGTCGGTTCGCCAGCTCATCGTCATGGTGATTGAGACGGTCAGCAAGGGCGGCAACCTTCTCCTCAACGTCGGGCCGACGGCCCGCGGCGCCTTCGACCGTCGCGCCTCGGAACGGCTGGCAGGCATCGGAGACTGGCTGGCCCTGAACGGCCGGTCGATTTACGGCTGCACGCAGGCGCCCGAAGAGTTCCTCCCGCCGCCCAACTGTTTATTGACATTCAATCCCGCCGCAGAACGGCTCTATGTCCATGTGGTCGATTGGCCCGCCGGCGTCTTGGAGCTGGCTGGGCTGGCGGGCCGCGTTTCGTATGCGCAGTTGCTCAGTGACGCTTCAGAAATCCGGGCGATTGGTGGTCATGAGGACGTGGGCTTTTTCCCCGGCGCAAGGAGTGAAAGGCCCAAGGGCGCCTTGAGGCTGAGGCTCCCGGTCCGGAAACCGGATGTCGAGGTCCCCGTCATCGAGATTTTTCTCGAGAAAAAGGATCAGCCATGAAAAAACTGCCGGGTCTTTTTCTTTTTATTTTGATCCTCTTCCTCTCTGCGGGAGCGCAGGTCAAGAATTACTATTTTCCTGAGGTCCGGATCGAACTCACGGTCGAGCGGGACGGCTCGTTTCTCGTCGACGAGTACAGGACCTTCGCGTTTGAAGGGACGTTCCATTTTGCGTACATCACGATTCCGCTCCGGGAGAGCCGCCAGGGCCGCAGCTATGATACTGTTCTTACGGACTTCGAAGTCAGCGACGCCCAGGGAGGCAGCCTGAAGGCGGACCTGACTACGGTTAACGGGGCGTTCACCGGCAAATGGTATTTCACCGCCCGCAATGAACGGCGGACCTTTCACATCCATTACCGGATCGGTCGGGGGATCGTAAGCCATTCCGACGTCACGGAGCTCTATTGGCAAATCATCGGGCCGGGCTGGGACAAGCCCACCAAGACGGTGCTCATCGATGTCCGTTTACCCGAGGCCGTTCCCGGGAAGAGCGACATCATGGTCTGGGGGCATGGGCCGCTGTCGGGCGAAGCGAGCATCCCGGATGAGCGGACGGCGCATTTTTCAGCCGTTAACGTCCCTTCGCGCCAGGCCGTCGAGATCCGGGTGGTCTGGCCGGCGGGAATGGTCCAAGGAGTCCTTTCCGGGCGGCCGGCTCTTGAATCGATCAGAGAAGAAGAGGCCGGCATGGTCGAAGATACGATCCGCAGGGCCAAGCAAGCCCGTGTCGATAAGGCCCGCGACGCTCGACGGCAGGAGGACCGCCGCCGGCTTTTTCTGAATATCGCCGGGCCTTGGGTGGCGTGGCAGCTCATCGGCCCCCTTCTCTGGCTTTTCGTCTACTTTCGCGTTTGGGCGAAAGTGGGCAAAGACTACCGCTTTGACGGCATGCCGGACTATTACCGCGAGCTTCCTTCGGACCTGCCGCCCGCTTTTGTCCAGGTCCTCATGAGGGAGGGCCGCGGGGTGACACCGGCCGCGTTCACGGCCACGATCTTCGACCTGGCGCGGCGCGGCTATCTGCAAATGGAAGACAGTAAGGTCGAAAAACGCGGACTCCTCAGGACCAAAGAAATCGTCCAGACCCGTGTCACCCTGAACAAAGAATATGACAATGACCGCAACGTGCGTCCGTATGAGGCCGGCCTGCTCGACTTTCTCTTCGAAGATCTCGGGGATTCGGGGGCACGCAAAGGATCGTCTTTCCGGCTCGACGAGTTCGAGGACTCTCTGAAAAAGCATCCTCAGAAATTCCAAAAATGGTACCAGGGCTGGGCCAAAGATGTCAAAGAGGAAACCAAGCCGCTTCAGTTTCTCGAGCCTGAAAGCATGCGGGCCAGGAATATCTTTCTGGCGGTCACATTCCCTCTGGGTTTCTTGACGGCTAACCCCGTCCTTCTCATCCTCTCTGCCGTCCTGATTCCCACGATCAAGCGGCGCACGCCAGCCTGGGCCAGGGAAAATGAGTTGTGGAAAGCGTTCCGGCATTTTCTCGATGACTTTTCCGAGTTCACGGAGCTCCCTCCGGAGGCGCTGAAGCTCTGGGAACACTACCTCGTTTTCGGCATCCTTTTCGGAAATGCCAAGAAGATTCTCAAGGCTTTGCCCATCGTCCTCCAAAACGAACATGCCGTCGTACCGGCATGGTATAGTGGATACAGCGCGGCGGCCTTCGGCTCGGCCGGAAATCTGACCGCTGTCGTCAGCAGCATTGAACACATGTCGACGACGATCAGTCAGGCCAGTACCTCGGCGGCGCACTACTCGTCGGGAGGCGGCGGCGGCTTCAGCGGCGGTGGCGGAGGCGGCGGCGGGGGAGGCGGCGGTGGTGCAGGATGAGAGCGTCGGGCCGGCGTCTGATCGATGGGGAGATTCAGGTGCCGTGAGAAAATCCCTGCATAGCGTGGTCGCGTTTGTCGGCTTTTGGCTGGTTTCTTCCTGCGCACCACCGTCTGAAGAAGCCAGGATCAGGGATTTTCTTAGGGAAACGGCCGCTCAGGCCGAAAAAGGAAACCTCGACGCCCTGTCGGCGCGCCTTGCGGCTGACTACAGGGACTTCGAGGGCAGAGACAGGGCCGGGACTCGCGATTATATCGGGGGGTATTTTGAGCGCACTCGGGGGATCGTGATCCATCTTTTGAGCGTCCGGGTGGACACCCTGGGTTCGGATGGAACCGCTGCCGTCCGAGGGGAGATCATGCTGTCCTCCGGCGCCGCGGAAGTCCTCCGCAAGCTCGTCCGGTTTGCCGGGGAGTATTACCGAATCGAACTTCGTCTTCGGCGGACCGATCCCAAGCGATGGGAGATCGTGTATGCGGGCTGGGAGGCCGTGCCGATTACGGACCTTTTCCCTGAATCCCTGAACATTTTGAAGAAGATTTTTCCAGGTCTCTGACCATCGGACACGAAGGCAGCGGATGCGTTCCGCAGGAAGCGAGAAAGCTTCCCATTTCAGTTTGAAGGAGGGTCAATATGGTCGAAAAGAAAGCCGGTGAAAAATCCTGGACTGAGGAATTCCGCGTCAGCGGCGGCGAGATCCTCAACAAAGTCAAAGAAGTTCTTCATGAAGGCAACGTCCGCCGTATCATCCTCAAGGACGAACACGGCAAGATCTTCATGGAGATCCCGCTGTCCGTGGGGATCGTAGGCGCCGTCGTCGCACCCCTGCTCGCGGCCGTCGGCGCGATCGCCGCCCTGGTCTCGAACCTGACGATTATCGTGGAGAGAGTCGAAAGCTAGCCGCGACAGAGAGGCCAGGCTCACAACATTCGGGCGCCTTCCTTTCCGGGCTCCTGCGCCTTAGACGACGGCGGCGGAGGAGGGGACTGCCCGACATTTTATTCAGACTCCGACTGTGCTATATAAGGTATTCTCGACAACGGCTAGGAAGGAGGGATCATGGCGCACATGGGTAGAAATCTCCCCGCTGGAGCTGTGTTTTTTGGCGTTTTCCTGGCCCTGGCCGCATTGGCCTTCGGGCAGAGCGCCGTTCCGATTACCGCCGACGACTTGGGCCAGTTCACCTGGCGCAGCATCGGGCCGTGGCCCTTCTCGGGCCGCATCACGAATTTCGCTGTTCCCCGCGGCCAGAGCCAGAGCTATTACGTGCTGACGGCCACCGGGGGCCTTTGGAAAACCATCGACGGGGGCATCCATTTCGAGTCCCTCTTCGACAAGTACGGCACAATGAGCATGGGATTCATGGCCATCGCTCCATCGGACCAGAACATCCTGTATCTTGGAACGGGTGAACCGATCCATGCTCGGGCCGCCTACCATGGCAACGGGATGTGGAAATCGGTCGATGCGGGCAAGACCTGGACGCACATCGGCCTGGACAACAGCTTCTATATCCCCAAGGTCGAGGTCGACGCGAAAAATCCGGACATCGTTTATGCCGCCGCCGAGGGCAAGCTCTACGACAACGAGCGGGATTCCGAACGCGGTCTCTATAGGAGCATAGACGGCGGCAAATCATGGGCCAGGGTCCTTGACCCCGGGGACAGGGGTGTGGCCGATTTCGTCATCGACCCGTCCAACTCGGATATCGTCGTGGCGTCGACGTACCGCGTGTTCCGGCGCGCTTGGACCTTCATCGACCTGCAACCCGGCAATTTTCTATTCAAGTCGATCGATGGGGGAAAGAGCTGGAAAAAACTCGCCGCCGGGCTGCCCGACCTCGCCTCCGTCGAGACCGGGCGCAACGGTCTGGCGATGTATGAAAAAAACCCGAAGATCGTCTATATCCGCATGGACGAAGTCGTCGACCTCGGCTTGAGCGAGCGAGAAGGGACGGCCTCGTACCGTGAGGGATCCCTCTTCAGGGATGATTGGTACCTTAACAAGTTCAAGACCGCAAAAATCCCGGCCGAACTGGCCAAGCTCGGAAAATTCACGCCCATCACGGGAGACACCGAGAAGGACCTTGCGGCTAATCTGAATGCCATCATCAAAGATGGGAGATTCCCGGCTTCGACCGGCGTCGACGTCAAGGTGTTCTTCAAGACCGCCAGGAAAGTCTATGCCAAGGACAAGGACGCCTTGGCCGCAATCGATGAGATCGAAAAGATCATGAAGAAGGACGCCGAAAAGCCGGTGCCGTTCGGAAAAATCAACAACCTCGTGGCGCTGGCGTTCTTTGCCGCCTCTCCCGGGATCGAATTTAAGGACGGCGGTTTCAAAGTCACCGACCCCGACAAGGTCAAGGTCGGCCCGGATTTTGCCGGACTCCTGACCTATGATCCAAAGACCGTCAAGGACCAGAAGGACCTCGCTTCCCGGCTGGCCGATCTCACGGCCTATCCGGACTTCACGGTCAAACTCAGAATCGATACTCAGCGCGTGATGTCCCAAGCCGCCAAGACCTACAAAGACAATAAGGACATTCTCGACAAGTTCAAAGGGGCCGAAGACCTCGCGAAGGAGTACGAGGACGTCAAGGGCCGTTTCGAACTCATCAACCGTGCCGTCCTCCAAACCCTTTATGCCGAGGCCTTGAGGCCCATGCAGCCCGTGAAAAAGGAAGGCATCATCTACCGGTCGGACGACGAGGGCGAAACCTGGGCCCGCATGACCGAGTACACGATGACCGGCGGCAGCGACCCGATCAACCCGACGGAGGCCGGTTACTATGGACGGCTGGTCATCGACCCGAGCGACGACAAGGTGCTTTATACACCCGATACGTCCACTCCCAAGTCCACGGACTCCGGAAAGACGTTCAAGTTCGCCCACTGGGAAGGGGATATGAAGACCCACGTGGACACCCGAGCCGTCTGGGTCGACCCTCTCAATTCCAAACACCTCCTGAGCGGGAACGACGGCGGAGTCTGCGAATCCTGGGACGGCGGCGCCCATTGGTCGCAGAAGGAAACGATCGCCGCTCAACAGTTCTATGACGTCTCCGTCGACAACCTGCTGCCCTATAACGTCATGGGCGGGACACAAGACAACGGCTGCTGGATCGGTCCGTCCATGACCCGGAATCCGAACGGCGTCTATCCTGCCGATTGGCTTTACCTGCCCTCGGGCGACGGCTTTTTCGTCGTGCGCGACAGGTGGAACCCCGAATACATCTATTACGAAAGCCAATTCGGCTCCTCGAGCCGCATGAACCTCAGGACGGGCGAGACGACGGGGCTCGCGCCGCGCAATACTCCACAGGAAAATGCGGCCGGCAATCCGGCGCAGCGCTATCAGTGGAATTCACCGATCGTCCTCTCGCCGCATAACCCGGGCATCGTGTTCGTCTGTTCTCAGTCCGTCCATCGCTCCCTCAGCCGCGGCGAAAAGGACTCGTGGCAGACGATCAGCCCGGACCTCACCAAGAGCGATAAAACCCGCCTCGCTTTAGCCAGGAAGACCAATCTTCAATACGCCACGATCTTCACATTCGCGGAGTCGCCCAAGAAGCCGGGCCTGTACTGGGCCGGCACCGACGACGGGAACCTTCAGATGAGTCAGGATGGAGGCGTGACCTGGACGAACATAACAGCCAACTTCTACGAAGCGAACGGAAAGCAGAAGAAGGGCGTCAAGGGAGCGATCATACCCTATGACCGCTGGGTCAAACGTATTCTGCCCTCGGCACACGACGTCAATACATGCTACGTCGCTTATTCCGGATACCGAACCCACAACGAGGACAAAACTTATGTTTTCGTTACGCACGACCTGGGGAAGACCTTCGAGGACCTCAGCGGCGGAATGAACAACCCCGTCAGCGATATCAAGGAAGACCCGGCGAACCCGAATATCCTCTTCCTGGCCACGGATTACGGAGTCTTTACCACCTTCGACAAAGGCAAAACTTGGCTGAACTTCTCGGCGTCCGTGCCCAACGTGGTCATGAAGGACATGGCCATCCAGCCCAGGGACCGCGACCTCGTCATCGCGACCTACGGCCGCGGCATCTTCATCGTGGACATTTATCCCTTCAAAGAATTCAAGGAGGACGCCTTCAAGGCCGACGCCCATCTCTTCGAGATCGAAGATGCCGTCGAGTGGCGGCGCTTCGACGTGCGCGGCCAAACAATGGGGGAGTTCGCCAAGGCAACGAACCCGCTCCCGGGCGCGACAATCTATTACTATCTCAAGAGCCAGGCCAACAAGGTCGTTCTGTCCGTCAAGGATGTGACCGGCGCCGTGGTCCAGGAAATCAACGGCAAGGCGGCCAAAGGGATCCAGAAGATCCAATGGGACCTCACAAGGAGGGCCCTGCCCGCCGAGCTCGGCGACGCAGACCCCATGGAACGCATGCGCCGTTTCAGGCCGACCCCGATCGAGCCCGGCGTTTATGTCATCGTCCTTTCCGTCAACGGCAAAGAGGTCGACACGAAAAAAATCGTCGTCAAGCCCGATCCCCTGGACCACCCCATTATTTAGGGCAGCGGAGAATGAAAGGACAAGCCATGGCTCACACGTTCAAGAAAATCAGCCTCTTCCTGTTGGCCGCGGTCGCGACGTTTCCGCTTCAGGGCGTCGCCCAAAGCCATAAGTCCCCCGGCGGGGTCCTCGGTCTGATGCCTGTACCGGAACGGATGACCATCCGCGAGGGCCGATTCCGCGTCGATGAAAACCTGTCGATTGCGGGGCAGGGGCCGTCCGGCGGCGTTCCGATGGCCGCCCGCGCCTTCAAGGCGGCGGCCCGGTTCATGTCACGCCTGAGCGGTCGGACGGGCCTTTTCCTCAAGCAGGATTATCTGGCCGGCCAAAGCGGCACGGGCAAGTCTGTCGTGGCGTACCGGTACACACGGGCCGGGAAGCCCGAGCTTAATGTCGACGAATCCTACAGCCTCACGGTCACCCCCGAGCGCGTCGCGATCGAGGCGCCGACCGATATCGGTGTCCTGAGGGGCCTCGAAACCCTGCTCCAGCTGCTTAGCACCGATGCCGGCGGCTACAGTTTTCCTTGCGTCGAGATCCAGGACAAGCCGCGCTTCGTCTGGCGCGGACTCCTCATCGACGCCGGCCGCCACTTCGAGCCGGTCGATGTCATCAAAAGAAACCTTGACGGCATGGCGGCCGTGAAGATGAACGTCTTCCACTGGCATCTTTCGGAGGATCAGGGGTTCCGGGTCGAGTCCAGGATCTTCCCCAGGCTCCAGGCGCTCGGATCGGACGGGATGTTCTATACGCAGGCCCAGATCAAGGACGTCATCGATTATGCCGACGACCGAGGCATTCGGGTCATGCCCGAGTTCGATGTCCCGGGCCACTCCACGAGCTGGCTTGTGGCCTATCCGGAGTATTCATCGTCGCCGGGGCCGTACCCGATCGAAAGGCAATTCGGCGTTTTCGGGCCTACGTTCAATCCCGCCGACCCTCGTGTCTATGAGTTTTTCGACAGGTTCTTTAAGGAGATGGCCGGGCTTTTTCCCGATGCCTATATGCACATCGGCGGAGACGAAGTCGACCCCAGCCATTGGATCGCCAACAAGGCCATCCAGGCCTTCATGAAGAAGGAACGGCTGGCCGACGCCCACGCCCTTCAAGCGTATTTCAACCGAAGGATCCTGAAAATACTGACCAAGTACGGGAAGAAAATGATCGGTTGGGACGAGATCTTCCAGCCGGACCTGCCGACGAACATCGTGATCCATTCCTGGCGCGGCCAGCAGGCGCTCGTCGAAGCGGCCCAAAAGGGCTACCAGGGAATTCTGTCCAACGGCTACTATATCGACCTCTGTCAGCCGGCGGTCCAGCATTACCTGAACGACCCGATCCCGGCGAACTCGCCTCTGACCGACGCCCAGAAATCTCTCGTCCTCGGCGGGGAGGCGACGATGTGGGGGGAGATGGTCAGCCCGGAGACGATCGATTCCCGAATCTGGCCCCGAACGGCGGCCATCGCCGAACGCCTGTGGTCGCCGCAGGCCGTCAACAATGTCGACGACATGTACCGGCGTCTCTCGATCGTCGATTTGGAGCTCGAGGAGCTCGGCCTGACCCAAGACAAGAACCAGGAAATGATGCTGCGGCGATTGGCGGGACAAGGGGACATCGGACCGCTCCATGTCCTTGCCGCCGTCACCGAACCCGCCAAGAATTATTCGCGAAGCCAGCAGGGTATCACCTATACGACCCTGTCTCCTCTCACGAAGTTTATCGACGCCTGCCAACCCGAATCCCTGAGAGCCAGGCGTTTCGGGGCGGAGGCGGACCGTTTCCTTGAGACAAAAGATCCCGTCCTCGCGTCCGGGCTGGCCGCGGCGCTTAGGCGCTGGAAAGCGAACCATCCGGCCGTGCTAGAGCTGGTCGCCGCCTCGCCGGCCTTGGCCGATGTCGAGACGCTGTCCCTGGCGTTGGCCGCGGTATCGGAAACCGGGCTCGAAGCCCTCGATTTCCTGACTTCGGGAAAGACGCCGGATAAGGGATGGGTCGACGCGAAAAAGCAGCTGCTTGCCGAGGCCGCCAAGCCCAAGGCCGGCGGCGAACTGGCCGTCATCCCGGCCGTTCAAAAACTGGTGGACGCGTGCGGCAAGGATGTTCGATAACCAAGGCATGACGAAACCGAGCTACGAAGTGGTACGGGCGCCGAGCGATTTCAACATCGGCGGCCCGGCCTCGCTTTGGCGGAGCATCCCGGCACTGGCCGTAAACCACTACCGCTGGACGGGGAATAACTACGAGCCGCGGGTCGAGGCCCGGCTGTGCTATACGCAGCGCTTCCTCTATGTCCGCTTTGACGTGGAGGAGAACAGGGTCAGGGCGCGTTTCACCCATTTCCAGGATCCGGTCTACAAAGACAGCTGCGTCGAGTTTTTCATCGATGCTTTTCCGGCCGAGAAAAAAGGCTATGTCAATTTTGAGGCCAACGCGGTCGGGGCCTTTCTCATCGGCTTCGGACCTGACCGCAAGACGAGAAGGCCTCTCCGAAAAGAGGAGGTGCGCGGTTTCGTCAGCTCGTCGTCGCTCAAACGTCCGATGGACGGCGAGCTGAGGGGCGGACGTTGGACGCTGGCCTACAGGATTCCGGCCGGACTCTTTAAGAGGCTTTACGGCGTTGACCCGTTCGCCGACGCTAAGCCCCGCCTTTCAAGGCGGGGACAAGAAGCGAGGCTCAGGGTTAACCCCGAACAAGCCCCGGCATTCATGCCGGGGACTCGAGGGGTTGACCTTAGCCCCGGTCGGGAGGCCGCCGCTAATTTCTACAAATGCGGGGACGAGACGGATTTTCCACATTATGGCACATGGAGCCCGGTCGAAACCTCGGCCCCCGATTTCATCGCCCCGAGTTTTTCGGGACGTTGTTCTTTCAACGGTGAGCCTTCCGGGCGAGCCGCG
This sequence comes from Candidatus Aminicenantota bacterium, assembly GCA_963727095.1. Classification (GTDB taxonomy): domain Bacteria; phylum Acidobacteriota; class Aminicenantia; order Aminicenantales; family Saccharicenantaceae; genus CAVSEQ01. The sequence continues at coordinate 493,104 of CAVSEQ010000003.1, forward strand.
AAGGAAAGGAGGCCAGATTATTCCTTTGGCGGGGCGCCATGCACGCAGGTTGCTCGCCGGACTCGTTTGTCTGGCTTGGGTCGGGGCGGTCTCTGCGGCCTTTCCTGCTCATTCGCATCCGGATGGAGAACTGGTCATCACAGACAGCCTGGGCCGCCGCGTCGAGGTTCCGGCCGGGGCACAGCGTATCATCTCACTCGAACCCGAGATCACCCGGCTCATCGTGGCCCTCGGAGGGGGCGGCCGGCTCGTGGGCATGGACTATTTCCTCCGCTTTTACGACCGGGTCTTCCCACTGATCTTTCCGGCGGCCGGCCGACTCAAGGTCGTCTCGAACGAAGGACAGTTTCCCAATGTCGAAGTCATTCTCGAACTGCGGCCCGACCTGGTCTTCTCCTCTCCCTCCGAATTCGAGTGGACGGAATCGCTTCAAAAGAAGATTCGGGCGCCGGTCGCCGCGCTGGCCTCCATCGGAAGATTCGCGAATTTTCTGGGGGAAATTGACATTCTGGGCCGCATCCTGAACCGTGAAGAACGGGCCTGGGAACTCGCCGGCTATTTCCGGGATCGTATCGCATCCGTCGGCTCGGTGCTGAAGGACATCCCGGCTGGCAGCCGGCCGCGGGTTTACCTCTCCTTCTGGGGGTCGCTCCTCCGGACGCCTGTATCGTATGAACCGTTGGACGCGGCCGGCGGCACAAACTGTGCGGCCAATCTCGCCCCGTCGTACCTCGGGACGGCCGGGGCCACCGTCGACATCGAACAGCTCGTCCGGTGGAACCCCGACGTCATTCTCATCCAGGGCAACTATCCGCCCGGTGAGCGCGCGGTCCGCGTCGAAGACGTCCTGGCAGACACACGCCTGGCTTCGGTGCGGGCGGTGCAGACACGCCGCGTCCATTACACCTTCGGCTTCTGGTATTGGTGGGATCCGGCGCTCGTGCTCGTGGAAACCTCCTATCTGGCCAGGCTGCTTCATCCTGCGAAATTCCCGGCATTCGAATTGGAAAAAGAAGGAAACGCCGTATTCAAGGAGATCTACGGCGTCGATGGAGCCTTCTCGGCCTTGGCCCGGATTCTCAAGTGCGATGAGTGGATCAGCCGCTAGAAAATCAGGCTGGCTGTTGGCGGCCGCCGCGATCCTGCCCGTTATTCTGCTCGCCGTTTCCCTGAATATCGGGGCCTACCATATCCCGCTCAAGGCCGTCTGGACGACGCTCGTCGAAGCGCTGTCCCCGGGCCGCGCGGCGGGCGCGTCGCCTTATGCCGACATCCTCTTCCGGATCAGGCTGCCTCGGTTGTTGCTGGCCCTGTTCGCCGGAGCCGCTTTGGCCGTTTCCGGAGCCTCTCTCCAGGCGATTTTCAAAAACCCGCTGGTCTTCGAGTTCAGCCTGGGCATCTCCTTTGGCGCTGCCTTCGGCGCGGCCCTGTCCCTCGTTTTCCTGGGACGAGGATTTCCGCCTCAGCTCTCGGCCTTCGCTTTCGCCGTCCTTGCGGTCGTCCTTGTCCTCGTGATCGCCGGCAAATCCGCGTCGCAGATCGTCCCCGTGCTCCTTTCCGGGATCATCATCTCGGCCCTCTTCCAGGCTTTCCTTTCCCTGGTCGAATTCTTTGCTAACCCCTATGCGCTCCAGGCCTTGGTTTTCTGGCTCATGGGGAGCCTGGCGCAGGCCGTTTGGAAGGACCTGGCTTTAACGCTGCCTGTCATAGGGCTCGGCGTCATTGTGCTCATCTTGCTCAGGTGGCGGATGAACGTCCTATCCCTCGGCGAGGAGGAGGCGCGGGCTCTCGGCCTCAACGTGAAAGCGGAGAGATTCCTGGTCATTGCCGTGGCGACGCTCGTCGCGGCCGCGGTCACCTCGGTCACCGGTGTGATCAACTGGATCGGTCTGATCGTGCCGCATCTGGTGCGGATGATGGTCGGAGCGGACAACAAGAAGGTCATCCCGCTCTCGGCGGGGCTCGGAGCCAGCCTTCTAATCATTGCCGACGATATCGCCCGCAGCGCCGCATCGTTTGAAATCCCCATCGGCATCCTGACCAGCGTCGTCGGGCTTCCGCTGTTCGTCATTCTTCTTAAGAAGTCGGGAAAAATCTGGCAATGAACGTGCGGATCGAAAATCTCGTATTTGCCTACGACGGCTTCCGGCTCGAGGTCGACCACCTGTTGTTCGAGGACAGCCGGGTGACGTCGATCGTCGGTCCGAACGGCGCGGGCAAATCGACCCTTCTCAAATGTGCGGCCTGCCTGCTGACCCCGCGCCTTGGCCGGCTCTTCGTCGACGGGAGGGAGCTGGCCGGGCTGCGCGGCCGGGACCGCGCCAAGCTCGTCGCCTATGTCCCCCAGGAACCGTCGTTTACGTTCAATTATTCCGTACTGGACTTTGTCTTGACGGGCCGGGCGGCGTTCATTTCGGCGTTCTCTCAGCCCTCGAGCCAAGATATCAGACTCGTCGAAGAGGCTCTCCATTATGTCGGCCTCGAGGGATTCGGCGGCCGGCTTTTTCTCGACCTCAGCTCAGGTGAGCGGCGGCTCGTCCTCATCGCCCGGGCCCTGGCGCAGGGTTCGGACATCCTCCTCCTCGACGAGCCGACGTCCTTCCTCGACCCCCGCCATGAAGTCGAAACGATGGGGCTCTGCCGCCGGCTGGCCGGCGAAAAAGCAAAAACGGTCATCGTCACGCTTCACAACCTGGAGATGGCCGTCCAATATTCGGATGCCATGGTCTTCATGAAGGGGGGGCGCGTCATTGCGTCGGGACCTCCCGCCGCCGTTTTGGATGAAAACCTCCTGCGCTCTGTTTACGACATGGACATGAAAATCGTTGAATGTGCGGGCCGGACGTTCTTCCTCAAATAGGCGGATTCTTTTCGATCACTTAAACGGCGTGGAAACGTGCTCGAGCTCCGCCATGTCTTCGTCCGAAAGGCGGAAGCTCATGGTGGCCGTGAAATCGCCGACCTGCCCGGCCCGGCTCGCCCCGGGGATGGCGACAACAGTCTCCCCGTGATAACCGATGAGCCAGTTGAGGGCCACCTGGGCGGGAGTGGCCTGGTATTTCAGGGCGATGCGGCGCAGCGTTTCGATGACCGGATGACTCTTCCGAAGCCCCTTGGCCTTGAAGGCGGACATGTACTTCCTAAAGCCCGGTCGCAGACTGATCAATCCCGGATCGACGTGAAAGACCCCGGTGAGGAGGCCTTGGGCTAAAGGGGAGTAGGCGATGATCGAGATGCCGAGGTCCTTGGCCGCATCGAGGACTCCCTTTCTTTCGATTCTCCGGTCGAGAAGACTGAACCGGACCTGGTTGGAAACAAGGGGCAGTCCCATCTTCTGCAGTTCCCGGTGAGCTTTTTCCATCTGCGTGCGAGAAAAATTGCTGACGCCGACGCAGCGGATTTTTCCGGCTTGGACAAGCCCGGCCATGGCCCTCATCTCGGCCCGGACGGAGGAGAAGGAGAGCGGATTGTGGATTTGGTAGAGGTCGATGGGAAAGGGCGCCAGATTGGCGAGTCGAACGCCGATCGTCTTGGGAATGTTCGGCGCCCGCCGGAGGAAAGGATTCCATTTCGTGGCGATGACGACATCCCCCGGCGCCTTTCCGAGACGCTGCAATCCGAGGGCCAGGGCTTTCTCTGATTCCCCCTTGCCGTAGCTTTCGGCCGTATCAAACCAGTTGATTCCGCCCGCCAGGCCGGCCGCGATGATGCGCTGGATTTCCTCGTCAGCCAGGACGGCCCAATAGTTGCCGACGATGCCTTTGCCTTTGCTGAACTGCCAGCACCCCAGCCCGATCGGCGTGACCATGAGATCAGAAGCGCCCAGGCGCCGCAGAGTTTTAAAATCGCTCATTCAAATCCCCCATCAAGCATTTCGCAACGGCCGCCTCGGTTCTATTGGAGCTTTTCCTGCCCTTTGAATTCCCGGTACGGGCTGAAATATCCGAGTGTCTCGGCGTCTTCCGGAAGCAGTGTTTTCCGCACCAGCCGGGTCAGGAGCTCACCGATGCCGGGCCCGAGCATGAATCCCTGTCCGCACATGCCGATAGCGTGTATGAGGCCCGGCGCCTCGGTCATTTCCCCGACGATCGGCAGGCCGTCGGGCGTCATCGGATAGAGACCGCGCCACGTTCGGCGAACCCGGAGATTCCTAAGTCTGGGAATGACATCAACCATGCGCCTGGCGACCATAGGCAGGAATGAGCTTGTTTCGCGCACATCGCGGCCCCAGATGCTCGGGCTGGGCGTGATGCAGAAAATGACCTGACCCGTATCGTGTTGATAAAAATAGTAGTTAGCGGATCCTTCGACCGGCCGGATATCGACGACCATCGGCTCAAGGAACCGGGCGACGGGCTCGGACACGGCGGCTTCATGGGAATCCGGGTTCACGGCGACAGTGAGATGGGCCAGCCGGGCGATATCGGCCGCCGCTCCTCCCGCCGCGTTGACGACGGCGCCGGCGCTATAATCGCCTTTATTTGTCCTGACCCCCGTGATCCGTCCGGCGTTCGACAGCAAGCCCGTGACGTGCTCATTGAACCTGAACTCAGCGCCCAATCTCCGGGCCCGCGAACTAAACGCATGAGCCGCCAGCAGGGGAGAGGCGCTGCCGTCTTCGGGCGACAAGGTGCCGCCGATGAGGCCGTCGGGATTGAGGTCGGGAACGACGTCGAGGAGATTCTTCCTGTCGAGCCAGTTGATGTGGAGTCCGGCCGACTTCTGGAATACCAAAAGCCCCTTCAGGCTCTTCTCCTCTTCCTCCCTGTAAGCGACAAACATATAGCCGCCCTTGTGCCATTCCAACTTGTCGCCGCACCGTTCCTGCCATGTGGAAAAAATCTCCAGGCTTCGCAGAGAGATCCTGATCTTGGCCGGATCCGAGTGCGTCGCCCGCAACCCGCCGATGGCGCGCTTGTTTGACCCTTGCCCGACGCTGGGCGCTTCGTCGATGACCAGCGTGCGCAGGCCGGCCTCGGCCATGGACAAGGCGGTCGGCGTCCCGACGCTCCCAGCGCCGATGATGACCACATCGAATGGTCTATTTGGAGCCATGGCCTTCTCCCTTCCCGGCGAGACCGGCGAAGAGGCCGAGCGGGACTTCCAGGAAAAGCGGCCGCTTCGGCTGATCGACGACCTCGGCGTCGGGGATCCCCTCCTCGCGAAAGACGCGATGGATTAAGGGCGTACACGTTTTCGCCCCGCACGGTCCCATGCAGGCGCGTGTCACGGCTTTGATCTCGCTGATGTCCCGTGAGCCCTCGCGGATGAGGGTGCGGATTTCGCCCGCCGTCACACGTTCGCACCGGCAAACGATGGTGTCGTCCTCGGTCCGCTCCACATACCGGCTCATCGGCTCGCTTTCTTCCGCAGGCTGGAGACGGATGCCTGCGATCTTCTTGGCGTACTCCTTGGGCGCCTGGACCTTGATGATCACGGTCCTGTCATTGGCCTTGATGGCCCTTACGGCGGCGACTTTGACCCGCCCGAGGATATTTCCCTCAGTGTCAATAACGTCGATCAGGCTCCCGACGGCGAGGGTTTCTTTTAGGAACTCAAAGGGAATGGCCACGGTTGGAAAATCGGCGTCCTTGCGGTAATCGACAATCGTGATCGCCAGGCCGGGGCAGATGGCGACGCATTTCTCGCACCCCGAACAGCTTTTGCCGTCCTTGCCGGCGAGAAAAGCGGGCAGCCGCCGGATGTCTGCAGTGTCAATGTCGATGAGTTTATTCGGACAAACGGCCGTGCACGGGTCGCAGGGAATTTCCTGACTGCAGTGGAGGACCGGAAAGACGCCCGCCGTCTCGGCCGGAAGAACTTCCGGAGTCGTTGGTCCGGGCTTGGATTTCAGGATGTCGCCCGTTCTGTACCATTCCTCGGAGATTTCACCTACGTCATGTCCGAGCGCCCGGGCGACTTCGAGCCCTCTGATCTTGCCTGAAAAGATGGCGGCCGAGGCCTCCGCGATCTCTTCGGAGTCCCCAGCGGCAAAAACAGGCACGCCGAACTCGCGGGCCTTGGTCGTAAACTCGTCGACCGGGTCCAGACCGACCGCGACGAGAACCGTATCGCAGGCGAAGGACTTCTCGCTCCCGAGGACGGGTTTGAACCGCTCATCGACTCGGCCGATCGTCACGGATTCGACGCTGTCCGTACCGTTGGCCGAGAGAATAGTATGCGATGTGTAGATGGGCACGCCCAACCGGGCCAACTTGTCGCGGTGCACTTTGTAGCCGCCGCATTCGGGCATGACTTCGACGAGGCCGACGACGGTGATGCCCGCCTGCAGGGCATGATAGGCTGCGATAAGGCCCACGTTTCCGCCGCCGACGACGAAGAGACGGCCGGCGGGCTTGACCAGATCGCGGTTGACGAGCGTCTGAAAGGCGCCCGCTCCGTAAACGCCGGGCAGGGTGTTGCCCGGGAAGGCCAGATTCTTCTCCCTGGCGCCCGCTGTGACGAGCAGGACTTCCGGCGTGACGTGGACGTACCTCTTCCCATCGACCAGGACTCCGACTTTCCGGTCGGAAAAAACGGCCAGCGCTGTGCTCTGGAGCCGGATCCGGACCGAAGGAAAGGACCGCAGCTCGCTTTCGAGGCGTGTCGCGATATCGATGCCGCGGGTACCCGCATAGACGGCGTCGATGGAACCGAAGAAGCGGTGGGTCTGGAGGACGAGCTTTCCGCCCAGCCTGTGCTTGTCGTCGATGACGAGCGTTTCGATGCCCCGTTTTCCGAGCTCGATCGCCGCCGAAAGGCCGGCCGGTCCGCCCCCGATGACGAGAACGGGGACGGAAATGTCCTCGATGGGCTTGAAGCCTGCTGAGACATTTCCCGCTGCATCGCCCGGAGGCAGGCTGGAATTGCCTTCCACCGGCTCGATCCGGAGGCCGTGCCTGACCAGTTCCATGCAGGACTTGACGGGGAACCCTTCCGCAAGAACCAGGCATTGGGCGCACTGTCCGTTGGCGCAAAAAATTCCTTGGGGGGCTCCGTCCTTCGCGTGATGGCCGAAGGTCTTGATACCGTTGGCGAAGAGAGCCGATGCGATTGTTTCACCCTCCGATGCGGTCAGGCGTCGGCCCTGCCATGAAAACGCGATTTCGGAACGCGGCGGGATGGGAAGGATGGGGTGACGCTCAATTCGATGCACAGCAGGTTTTTCTCCCTCCGGACTCGAATCTAGAATCATAGCAGGGTTGTTCTCGTCGCAGCGGAGCTGCCGTAAGAACGGTTATTATAGCACAAGGAAATCATCCAGGCCATTGGCAGACCTTGTCAACAACGGCCGGCGTTGATAGGATGGACACACGGGGCTGAGGGCTTGAAGAAATAAGGAGGTCGCACATGAAAAGAGCCGCGGTATTCTTTATAATACTAGGCATGACCGCCGATGCCGCTGTGACAATGGAAAGAACGGAAAAGCCGGTGCTCCACGGGAAGAACTGGGTGGCCATCACCGGCAAGCCCCTGGCCGCCACGGCCGGCGCCCTGATTTTTGCAAAGGGCGGAAACGCTGTCGACGCCGCGTGTGCCATGCTCGGCGCCGTCTGCACGATGCACGACGTTCTCACTTGGGGAGGCGAGACCCAAGCCCTTATCTACAACCCGAAGACAGGCAAAGTCGTTGGGATCAATGCCCTGGGCGTGGCGCCCACGGGCGCGACGGTCGACTTTTATAAGAGCCGGGGCTTTGAATATCCGCCTGCCGACGGTCCTTTATCCGCCGTGACCCCCGGGACGCCGGGCGGACTCTGTACCATGCTGGCTGAGTTTGGGACGATGAGTCTCAAGGAGGTCCTCGAGCCGTCACTCCGTTTGGCCGAAGGATACCCCATCGAAAAGGAACTCTGCGACCGGATCGAAAAGGACAAAGAAAAAATCAAGCAGTGGCCTTATTCGAGGGACGTCTTCCTGCCGCATCGCGGAGAAAAGATCGAGGCGCCGAGCCCGGGCGAGATCTTCAAGCAGCCTGACCTTCTCTCGACCCTCCGCAAGCTCGTCGAGGCTGAAGCCCAGGCGCTGGAGCAGGGCAAGGGGCGGAAGGAAGCGATCTACGCTGCCTATGACCGCTTTTACAAGGGCGATATCGCCCGGGAATTCGTCCGCGGCTCGTCCGAGCAGGGCGGTCTCATCACCATGGACGACCTGGCCAGATGGAAAGTATACGTCGAGGAACCCGTGACCACGAATTACCGAGGGATCGATGTTTATAAGTTGACATGCTGGGTCCAGGGCCCTGTTATGCTGCAGGCTCTGAACATGCTCGAGCCTCTGGACCTCAAGTCCATGGGGTACAACAGCGCGGCATACATCCACGCCCTCTACCAGGTCATGAACCTGGCGTTCGCCGACAGGGATTTCTATTATGGCGACCCGTATTTCCCGCCCCCAGAACCAATCAAGGGCCTGCTTTCCAAGGACTATGCCCGGGAGAGGATCAAGGGGATCGATTGGCAGCGCAATAATGCGGAGGCGGCGCCCGGGGATCCGTATCCTTTTGAAGGAAAGACAAATCCCTACCGGGCCGACCTCGCCCGCTGGCTGAGCTGGGGCCGGGAAAATCCAGGTTCGCTCGGGCGGGAGGAATCCGAAGCGCTCGAGGCGAGCTTCCGCACCGGCACGACCTCCATCCAGGCTGCGGACAAGGACGGATGGGTGGTCTCGGTCACGCCAAGCGGCGGGTGGGTCCCGTGCGTCATAGCCGGCCGGACCGGTGTCGGGATGAGCCAGAGGGCCCAGAGTTTCGTCCTCGACGCCTTCAAGGATCCCTTCAATGTCATTGAGCCCGGGAAGAGGCCACGGTCCACTCTGACGCCGGGGCTGGCCATGCGCGATGGCAAGCCTTTCCTGTCCTTCGCCGTCCAGGGAGGGGACACGCAGGACCAGAACCTTCTGCAGTTCTTTCTGAATATTGTCGAGTTCGGCATGAACGTCCAGGAGGCCTGCGAAGCCGCCAATATCACGAGCTACCAGATGCACGATTCGTTCAACGACCACAAGGCCCTGCCGGGCAAGATCGACCTGAACGATAAAGTTCCGGCCGCGGTGCGAGACAAGCTCCGGGCCATGGGCTACATCATGACCTCCAAAAGGTATACGTCGGGTCCGATCAACGCCATTTACTTTGACCGGGCCCACGGGACTTTCTGGGGCGGCAGCAGCAACTACGGCGAGGATTACGGCATTGCCTGGTGAGGTCCACAGGACATTTTGATCAGGATCGTTCCTCGGCACGCTCATCCGCGGCGATGAGGCCGATTTCATCGAATGAGGGGTTGTCCCGGATCATCCATTCCTGTATTTTAGAGGGTCCCAAGGAGAGTTGTTCATGATTTTCAATGAGCTTTTGAAATTCATGGTCGAGAAAAAGGCCTCCGATCTTCATCTCATAGCAGGGCTGCAGCCGGCCATCAGGATACGCGGCGAGCTCGCGGCGATCGCGGATTCGGAGCGCCTCACTCCGGACTCGGCCAAGGAGCTCATCTTCAGCGTCCTGACCATTCACCAGAAGAACATGTTCGAGAATGATCCCCAGAGCCGCAATGAACTCGATTTCGCGTACGGGCTCGCGGGTGTCGGACGATTCCGGTTCAACGTCCATGTCCAACGGGGAACGGTCGCCGCTTCGGTCCGGGCTCTGGCCGACCGGATTCCGACCATGGACGAGCTTGGCCTGACGGATTCCGTGAAGGAGTTCACGCGCGCCAAGCGGGGACTCGTGCTCGTAACCGGTCCGACGGGCAGCGGCAAATCGACGACCTTGGCCGCTCTCATCGACGCTATCAACAGCACGCGCCGGGACCACATCCTGACCATCGAAGATCCGGTCGAGTATCTCCATCGCTCGAAGATGTCGTACGTCACTCAGCGCGAAGTCGGGGCGGCCGGCGACACGCTGTCCTTCCGCAATGCGCTGAAGTACGCGCTGCGCCAGGACCCGGATGTCATCCTCATCGGCGAGATGCGTGACTACGAGACGATCGGCATCGCCATCACCTCGGCCGAAACGGGGCATCTCGTGTTCGGAACGCTCCACACTTCGAGTGCCGCCCAAACCGTCAGTCGCATCGTAGACGTGTTTCCGACCGACCAACAGTCCCAGGTGCGGGTCCAACTGGCCGGAAATCTGCTGGGTGTCGTTTCCCAGATTCTCCTGCCGAAGAAGGACGGCTCCGGCCGCTGCATGGCCTGCGAGGTGCTTGTGGCCAACTCCGCCGTCAGGAATAATATCCGGGCCGGCAAGGTCGATTCGATCTACCAGACCCTTCAAACGGCGGCTTCGGAGGGTATGCAGACCATGGACCAGTGCCTCATTCGCCTCTGCCGCGAAGGGACAATTGACTACGAGACCGCGAAACCGTATATTTACGAGAAGAGCACGCACGACGCGATTAAGACCGGGCGTCACTAGGGGCGAGGACCGGGTCCTTCCGGCGCGCCCCTTCGTCGAACCGCCGAAAGGAAGGACAGAGATGAGGCACCTCCTGGTCGCAGCTTTCTTCCTAGCGGCCATCCCCGTCGTCTCCTTCGTCCTGGGCGGCCCGGCAGACGCGCCTCGGACGGCGGCCCGAAGCCTCGGCGCCTTGCCCACGGCCGCTCCCAACCGCCATTATGTGAGCAATCGTGCGCCTCTGACGGTCAATCCCCTGGTCAAACTTCCAATCGGGGCCGTCGAGCCAAGAGGCTGGCTGCTCAGCCAGCTCCAACTCATGCGCGACGGCTTCACCGGCCGTTTGAGCGAAATCAGCCCGTACCTCAGAGACGACAGCGGATGGATCACTCTCAAAGGGAAAGGTTGGGAGGAAATGCCCTATTGGCTCAAGGGCTACGGAGACCTCGCCTATCTCTTGAACGACCCGGAAATGCGGCGGCAGGCGGAACGCTGGCTGAATTGCGCCTTCAAGTCCCAGCAGCCCGACGGGTATTTCGGCCCCGTCGAGAATAAGGACAACCATGACCTCTGGCCGAACATGGTGATGCTGGCCGCCCTGCAAAGCTTCTACGAGGCGACCTCGGACGCGCGGGTTGTACCGTTTATGACGCGCTACTTTCAATACGAGAATCGCCTCCCGGATTCGAGTCTCCTGCCGGCGAGCTGGCAGAAGCTGCGCGGCGGAGAGAACCTGGAGAGCGTCTATTGGCTGTACAACCGGACCGGCGAGCCTTGGCTCCTCGACCTGGGCCGGCGGATATTCGAAAGGACGGCCGATTGGACGTCTCCGATTCTCACGGCCGATCGCGATAAGAGCGGGGTCGAGTCTTCCTTTTATCATGGGGTCAACATCGCCATGGGATTCCGCGAACCCGCCGTCTACTGGCAGCAATCGAAAGACAAGACACAGTTGGACGCGGTTGAGCGGAATTACCGCCAAGTCCTCGACGCATTCGGCCGGCAGCCCGGCGGCATGTTCGGCGCCGATGAGAATATCAGGCCGGGCAAGGCCGACCCCCGGCAGGGCGCCGAAACGTGTTCGATGGTCGAATTCATGGCGAGTTTCGAGTCTCTCCTCAGGATCCACGGGGACGCGGCCTGGGCCGACAGGTGCGAAGAGGTCGCGTTCAATTCACTGCCGTCCTCAATGACGCCCGACCTCAAGGGGCTGCACTACCTAACGGCGCCGAATCTCATCGCGTGCGACAGCTCGGGCGAACACGATTTCCAGAACGGCGGCACGCTCCTGTCTTACGATCCTTGGAGCTACCGCTGCTGCCAGCACAACGTCGCCTTCGGCTGGCCCTATTTCGCCGAGCACTTGTGGATGGCGACAGCCGACAATGGACTGGCCGCCGTCCTCTACGCGCCCTCAACAGTGAGTGCCGTTGTTGCGGAGGACGGAACGCGGGTCGGGATCACAGAGGAAACAGGCTATCCTTTCGATGAGCGGATTGACCTCACCCTCTCGACGCCGCATCCCGTCGAGTTCCCGCTCTATTTAAGGATTCCCGGGTGGGCGGCGGGCGCCCGGCTGATGGTCAACGGCGAGCCCGACGGCGGGTTGTTCCAGCCGGGCCGGTTCGTGGTCCTAAAACGCCTGTGGCGGCACGGCGATCAAATCAGGCTGGAATTCCCGGCCGCGATCAGCGTGACGACCTGGGCGCGTCCGGCGAACTCCGTCTCGATCAGGCGGGGAGCGCTCTGGTATTCCTTAAAGATCGGGGAAGAGTGGAAGAAGGTCGGAGGAACCGACAGGTGGCCCGCCTATGAAGTACTGCCGACGACGCCCTGGAACTATGGCCTTATTGTCGATGCGGCCCATCCTGAAAAGACAATCAAGGTGGCCGCCATAAACTCTCCGCCGTACCAGCCGTTTGCAGCCGATGCGGCTCCCATAGTTCTCACGGCCAAGGCGAGGAGAGTGCCCGCCTGGCAGGCTGAGGGAAGGATGGTCGGGCTCGTCCCGGCCAGTCCCGCCCCGGGGGAAGAGCACGACGTCGACGTCCTCCTCATCCCCATGGGTTGCGCCAGGCTGAGGATATCGTCGTTCCCGATCATCAATAAGTCGGACTGAACGGGTCCGACCGTTCTCAGATTCTCGGAAGGAGGGAAGAATCATCAAAGAATTCAAAGAGTTCGCCTTGCGCGGCTCCGTCCTTGACATGGCCGTCGGCATCATCATCGGCGCGGCCTTCGGCACAATCGTTTCCTCGCTTGTTTCCGATGTCCTGATGCCGCCGTTCGGGTTGCTCCTCGGTCACGTGGATTTTTCTAATCTCTATTTGGTCCTAGCGTCCGGAAAAGTCGCCGGACCATACGCATCGCTTGCCGCCGCCCAGCAGGCGGGGGCCGTGACCGTGAATTATGGTATTTTCATCAACAGAATCATCAGCTTTTTGATCGTGGCCTTCGCGCTCTTCCTTGTCATCCGGAGCATGAACCGGATGAAACGGAAGCCCGAGACCGCTCCGGCGGCGGTGACGACCAAGGAATGCCCGTTCTGCTTCAGCACGATCCCGCTCAAGGCGTCGCGCTGCCCGCACTGCACGTCGGAGATTCACGTCTAGCCGGGTCGGCGCGCGATCGTCGCGAACGGCTGAGCTCGAGTGACTGTTCATGGTTCTTGATCTCTGATTAAGTTTGCCGAGAAGGGGGACAGGATGATCCGCAAGCGTTTCATTGTCATTCTTGGGTTGGGCTTGGCCATGGCCGGTGCGGCTATGCCCGCCGGCCAGACGCAGTCGGAGGGTCAGGCCGGCAAGCTCGGCGATCCCCGAGCGTACACGGCGGTTCTTGTCGGCCACGCCCATATCGACCTCGCGTGGCTTTGGCGATGGGAGGACACGGTCCACGAAATCGCCGTCCAAACGTTCGGCGGGACCTTGGCCCAGATGGCCAAGGTCCCGGGCCTGACCTTCGCCCAGAGCCAGCCTGCGCTCTATGAGGTCATGGAAAAAGACTACCCGGAGATTTTTCAGGCGATATCCCGGCGGATTCGGGAGGGAACGTGGATCCCGGTGGGGGGAATGTGGTGCGAGCCGGACCTCAATATGCCCGACGGTGAAGCCCTGGCCCGGCAGCTTCTTTACGGCAAGCGCTATTTCCTCGAAAAATTCGGTGTCGACGTCACCGTCGGCTGGAACCCGGATTCCTTCGGCCACAGCTGGCAGCTGCCGCAGATATTCAGGAGGGCGGGCATCACCGATTATGTCTTCGGACGTTGCGCACCGGACAAAACGCCCTTTTTCCGATGGCAGGGGAAGGACGGCTCCCGGGTGTTCGCTTACATCCCTCAAGGCTGGTACAACGTCGGCCTCCAGAACGGCCTTACCGACATATTCAAGGAAGCCGCCGCCCAAACCCCCGTCAAGGAATTCATGATTCTCTACGGGGCAGGAGACCACGGGGGAGGTCCCAGGGAGTCCGACATCGCCGCCCTCGCCAAATTCCGAATGGACCCCAGCCAGCCGAAGATGGTTTTCGGAAGCCCTGTCTCGTTCCTTAAGAAAGTGCAAGCCTCGGGCGTCGATTTTCCTCTGGTTGACCGGGAGTTGAACTTCACTTTCCCGGCGTGCTACACGACTCAAGTCGAAGAGAAAAAATGGAACAGGGCATCTGAATCGCTTCTGCTGCAGGCCGAGCGTTTTTCCGCCTTGGCAGTCGCCGGAGGCTGGCGTGATTATTATCCCGCCCGTGACCTCGACGAAGCCTGGAAGATCGTCCTGCGGAACCAGTTTCACGACATTCTGGACGGCTCGGCCATCGGACCCGCCTACGAAGAAGCCGTTAGATATTATAAGGAAGCCGCGGCACGGGGAAACCGTGCCCTGGACTTTTCCCTCGAAACCCTCTCGGGCGCCGTGGACACCCGAGGAGACGGAATCCCCGTTGTTGTCTTCAACCCGCTCTTCTGGAACAGGACGGAGGCCGTTACCGCCGAGGCCGCTCTGCCGGGCGCCCCGGTTGCAGTCGGGTTGCTCGACCCGACCGGCGCCCCGGTCCCGGTCCAGATTCTTGAGAGGACGGCAGGGGACATGCAGACCCGTTTCCGGTTCCTCTTTGTTGCCAAAGACGTTCCGTCGTTCGGATACAGGGTCTATCGTGCCGTGGCGTCAGCCAAGACCGACCAGACGGCCCGAACAGGCCTGGCAGCGACCCCGACATCCGTCGAAAATGAATTTTTCAAGGTCGATGTTGATAAATCTGCCGGATGGATCAGGAGCCTTTATGACAAGCGCAGCAAAAAAGAGGTATTTTCGGGACCCGGAAACGTCCTTCAATCCATCGTCGACGAACCCGAATCCATGTCGGCCTGGGAGCTCGGACTCAAGGGAAACGCTCTGAATTTCGGCGCGAACGGCGCGACGGTCAGTCTCCTTGAAGCGGGACCCGTACGGGCCGTCCTGCGGATCACAACGCCGTTCCGGAACTCGGTCTTCCAACAGGACCTTACTCTTTACAGCGGCGTTCCGAGGATTGATTGCCGGCTGCATTCCGAGTGGCAGGAACGAAACCTCATGATCAAGGTCGCCTTTCCCGTCAACGCACAAACCGACAAAGCCGAATTCGAGATTCCCTTCGGGTCGATCACACGCCCCGCCGACGGGACGGAAGTTCCCGCCTTGCGCTGGGTCGATGTCTCCGACCCGGCATCAGGGCAGGGTTTCAGTCTTTTGAATAACGCCAAGTACGGTTTCGACGTCAAAGGTTCCGTCATACGGATGTCCGTGATCCACGGGGCGACGTCCCCCGACCCGGAGGCCGACCGCGGCTCCCATGAATTCCTTTACGCACTCTATCCGCACGCGGGAACGTGGAAGGAAGCGGAATCACTTCGGCGCGGGTACGAACTCAATTATCCCCTTCTCGTCCGGTCCGGCATGCTGCACACGGGAAATCTCCCCGCAGAACATTCCTTCGTCCGGGCCGAGCCGGCCGGAGTCGTCCTTTCGACCCTTAAGATGGCCGCCGGCTACGACAGCCGTGACCTCATCGTCCGTATGGTGGAAGTCTTCGGCAGCAAAACGACGGCCAGGGTTTCTTTCCCCTGGCCGGTCCAGGCCATGGAAGCGGACCTCATCGAGCGGCCGCTCAAGGACGGATTGCTTCTCGACTCTGAGGGCGAACGGAACGAGGTTGCCGTACCCTTGAGCCCTTACGAAATTAAAACGTTTCGGGTCGTCCGGAAAAAATAGAGGGAGAATGGGCGCAAAGAGGCCTTAAAACGATTCCTGGATGGCCAGGTAGAAGGCGTGCTGACCTTCGCCCCAGGCCCAGTCCAGGCGGAGATTTGTGCCCTCCCTCTTTGTCCAATTTAAAGCGGATACCGGTGCCGAGAGCATACTTCAAGTTGTGCAACTGGAAGTCATCGAGCCCCGAGCTGATTTCGCCCACGCCCGCGAAGGCGACGACGCCGAACCGCCACCAGACGGGCAGCCTGTATTCCGCCTGACAGAGCGTCAGGGTTCTGTCCCGGTAAAAGCCCTGGAAGTAACCCCTCATGGTGTTCGACCCTCCCAATTGGGCCAGATTATAAAAGGGGACATTGCCGCCGAGGGATTTGAAGTAGGCCTGAAAGGCGAGGACATGGCTTGAGACGACCGGCGTATAATATCTGAAGTCAAGGGCCAGCATCGTATAGTTGTACTTGCTTCCGAAAGCTGAGGAGTAGAGGTAGGAGATGAGAGAAAACATGATGCCCTTGTGAGGATAGATGACGTTATCGCGGGTATCCCAGCTTGCATGGATTCCCAAGCCCGAAACCAGGCCTCCCGTACTGCCGGCAATCGTCCCCGAAGCCAGCAGCCCGCCCGGAGTGATGCTCTCCATTATTGTCTTGTCCAGATAGTACCCGAGGCCGGCATAGAGATGAGGCAGGATTCTCTTGTTGAGAACCACCTCAAACCGGAATATTCGCGGCGTGTACTCCTCGCTGTTGGAAAACGAGACACCATTCCCGATTCCATAGAAATCCGTCGGAAACCGGACATAGCTGAGGTTGAAGTTCAGGACGAACTGGTTCTTCGGCAAATAGAGTTCGGGGCTGACCCGGATGAACAGTTGTTTATTCTGCGTATAAATGAAACGCAGCCAAAGGGATGACGGCCGGGTCTGCTCTTTCGTGTGCCCAAGACGGAAGTTGATGACGCCGCCGGCGCCAAAGTTCCAACGTGTCTCGGGCCTGTAGGAAAGAATCGGCAGAACGGCGACGCGCAGGCTCGACTTCTTTTTGACTTCAGGGGCGGGGTCGGTGTCGCCGGGCGCCGGCTGGGACAGCAGAGGTGCGGCGAAACGCAAGAGCACGAGAACGGCGAGGAAGAGGAGCCCGCACCGTGTCAGGCGCATGCGGAAGGGCCGAATGCGATTTTGCGTCAAGGCGTACGAATCTCTCTTCTCCATGATTCGGTCGGCAAGCTTCAAATCCCTTTTTAAAGTCCATAATCATACAGACGTCCGGGGAAAAAGTAAATCCCTCTCTCGACCGGCCTTGACCGGACGCGTGCGGGAGTCTATCCTGAGCACGCGGACCTGCGATGACTTCAAAAGAGAGAATGGCGTCGGCCATGGCCATGCGCATCGCCGACCGGGTGCCGGTCATGTGCCAGATGAGCATCGGCCATATGCTCGTCCAAACCGGCCGCAGCCCTGTGGAGTTTTGGCATTCCGAGGAGAGTTTCGCCGCGGGACTGCTTGAACTGAGGGCCCGGTACGGTTTTGATGGAATCCTCGTCAGCCTTTACGGTCACAAGGCCGATTGGGACGCGGAAGTCTCGCGCATTGCCGGCGGACCGGCGGGACAATGGGTCACCTGGAAGAACGGTCAAAAGACGTTCTACCCCTGCGACGACCTGCCGGTACCGGATCCGGCCGCCGCACCGGCCTTCCCGGACTTCGCCGGGTTCGATCCCGATTCTCTGCCCCCCGCGATATCGTATATTCCTGTGTCTCAGGGGTTGCGGTTCCCCCTCGATCCCGAGCGTCTGTTCATCATCTTCGATCGCATCAACGCGGCGGCAGGCCGTGACTATTCCATCCATGGCGAAGTAACCTCGCCCCTGGACTACTTTCTTGATTTATTCGGCTTCGAGCAGGCCCTGGCGGGTCTCGTCGATGATGAAGCACGGGCCTCTGCCATCCTGGACAGGCTGACCGACGCTCTCGTTCCTCTGGCCGTGGGCATGGTGAAACGGGGCGCCGACGCGGTCAAAATCTCCTCGCCTTATGCGGGGGCCGGATTTCTTTCGCCGGCGTTCTATAGGACCTACGTTCTACCCTTCGAGGGAAGGATTGCGGCCGCCGTCCGTTCCGCGGGCGCTCCCGCCTACCTCCACACCTGCGGAAACATCGACGATCGGCTCGAGATCATGGCCCGGTCCGGGGCTTCGGGCATCGAGTGCCTCGACCCGCCGCCTCTCGGCCGCGTGGACCTGGCCGATGCCAAACGACGCGTCGGGCGGATGATTTTCATCAAGGGCAATATCGACCCCGTCCACACCCTGCTCGCCGGGAACATCGAGCGCGTCCGCGAGGATGCCCGGATGCGGACGGACCTGGGAATGCCGGGCGGGGGATACATCCTGAGCACGGCTTGTTCGATCGCGCCGCGCACACCCGCCGAAAATATCGTCGTCCTCGGCGAAGTGGCGGCGACCCGCGGCGTTTATCGCTGAGCGGCGAGACGCACCGGGCTGTTCGGATCGGCTCGTCAAGCCTCCATCCCAATCCTCAAGCTGTTGAAATGACCTGCCGGCTGGATTATAGTAGTCCGTCAACCGGCCGGAAACGGCTCAAAGAGTTGATAGAAACAGGGAAGGAGATACCGTGAAGAAAATCGTGGTGCTGGGTTCGGGCATGGTCGGCCGCGTCATGGCCTCGGACCTTTCCACTCAATTCGATGTAACGGCCGTGGATGTCAGCGGTTTGAATCTGGAAAAACTGGGGGATTCCCCCGCCAAGAGGGTCGTTGCCGACCTTTCTAATTCCGATGCCGTCGGCGCTCTGGTTCGTGGATTCGACCTTGTCGTGGGCGCTGTGCCGGGCTTCATGGGATTTTCGACACTGCGCGCCGTGATCGAAGCCGGCAAGAACGTCGTGGATATCTCGTTTTTCCCGGAAGATGCGTTTCTGCTTGACGAGCTGGCCAAGACGCGCGGAGTGACCGCCGTCGTGGACTGCGGCGTCGCGCCGGGCATGAGCAACATGATTCTGGGGTACCACGCCGCTCGGATGACGGTCTCCCAGTTCACGTGTTACGTCGGAGGTCTTCCGTTCAAGCGGGAATTTCCGTTCGAATACAAGGCCCCCTTTTCTCCCGCCGATGTCATCGAAGAATACACCCGTCCGGCCCGCTACGTCGAGAACGGGTTCGTCGTGATCAAGCCGCCATTGTCGGATGCCGAGCTCATGGATTTCGACGAGATCGGCACCCTCGAGGCCTTCAACTCCGACGGTCTTCGCTCACTCCTGAAAACGGTCTCCGTGCCGAATATGATCGAAAAGACTCTGCGGTATCCGGGCCACGCCGAACATATCAAAGCCCTCCGGGACAGCGGCTTCTTCGACCGGGAGGAGATCGAGGTGCGCGGCGGCAAAGTCCGGCCGATCGACGTCACCTCCGCCGTGCTTTTCAAGCGTTGGCGCCTCGGGGAGCGGGATGACGAGTTTACGATCATGAGGATCCTCATCGAAGGCGCCGATCAGGGCCGGGCTAAGCGATATCAGTACAGCTTGTTCGACCGCAAGGACAGGGGGACCGGATTTTCTTCGATGGCGCGGACGACCGGATTTCCGGCAACGGCCGTCGCTCATCTCGTCCTTGAAGGGCGCGTGTCCCGGAAAGGCATCTGTCCGCCCGAGTTTATCGGAGAATCCGAAGATAGTTTCCGCCGCGTGATGGGCTACCTCGAAGAAAGAAATATCCGATACGCGGTCTCGGAATAGCCGATCGTCGTCTTGCCTGCGGCGGCTTCCGCACGTATAATCGGATCGGTTTCGACGGCCGAGAATGCCGTGCCGGCTCCGGTAAAGAAAAAAGGGGCCCTTGGGCCCGGTTCATCGTGCCGCCAGGAAGGAGAGGTCAACTATGCGGAAGAATTCTCTCGGCATCGTCGTCGCTGCCTTGCTCGTTGTGGGATCTGCAGGGCTCTTCGCCCAGGGGAAGCCCCAGAGCAAGGCGAAAACTGCCGTCCCCATGCCGACGGCGCAGGACGTGCTCAAAAGCATCAGCTATCGTTCCATCGGCCCCACGCGGCAAAGCGGCCGTTTCGTCGATTTCGCGGTGCCGCTCCAACAGCCCAACACGTTTTACGCGGCCACAGGGTCCGGGGGACTTTGGAAGACCGTCAACAACGGACAAAGCTTCGAGCCGGTCTTCGATAATGAAAAAACCGTCTCGATCGGCGACATCGCCGTTGCCCCGTCGGATCCCAACATCCTCTGGGTCGGTACGGGTGAAGCCAACAATTCCCGCTCGACCTACTGGGGCGACGGCCTTTATAAATCGACGGATGCCGGCAAAACATGGACAAACGCGGGCCTGAAGGAATCCCGTCATATCGGGCGCATCGTCGTCCATCCGGCCAATCCGGACATTGTTTACGCGGCGGCCCTCGGCCACCTGTACACCGAGAATCCCGAGCGCGGCGTTTTCAAAACGGTCGACGGAGGCAAGACATGGGCGAAGTCCTTGGACGTCTCCGTCGAAGGGCGGTCCATCGGCGCTGTGGACCTCGTCATGGACCCGTCCAACCCCGATGTTCTCTATGCGGCGACGTATGACAGGCTGCGCAAGCCCTGGACCTATCAGATCGGCGGGCCGGGCTCGGGAATCTACAAAACACTCGATGCCGGGAAAAGCTGGACGAAACTCGCCGGCGGATTGCCGGAAGGCATTCTCGGCCGCATCGGCCTGGCCGTTTCCGCCAAGAATTCAAACATCCTGTACGCGGAAATCGAAAACGCCAACAAGCCGGGCCTGTCCGCGGCCGACCGATGGCAGGAGGTCCTGGCCGGCAAGTCCAGCCAGGGCATGATCGGCGGTGAGATCTACCGGTCCGATGATTCCGGCACGACCTGGCGCAAGGTCAGCGCGGAGAAACAGAGCATCGGCGGGGACCCCGGCTATTACTACGGCCAAATCGTCGTCGATCCGGCCGACGATAAGGTCGTCTACATCTTAAGCGTCGGAGTCATTGCAAGCCGCGACGGCGGCAAAACCTGGCAGCCGGCCTTCGGCCGTTTCGGCGGCGATAATCACGCCTTGTGGATCGACCCCAAGGATTCGAATCACATGCTCCTTGGCTATGACCATGGCATGGGTCTGACTTGGGACGGCGGGAAGAACTGGTACCACCCGGATTTCCTGCCGCTCGGCCAGTACTATGCCGTGGATTATGATCTGTCCTCGCCCTATCGCGTCGCCGGAGGCCTCCAGGACAACGGCTCGCAGCTCGGGCCGAGCTCCCGGCCGGGCCCGGCGGGCGGCCGGATGTTTGATTTTGAATCCATGACGAGCGGCGGCCTCCGCGGCGGCCCTCCCATTCGGCTCGAGGACTGGTTCACGGTCGGCGGCGGCGACGGCCAGTACAACGTATTCGACCGTGTCACCAACCGGTTCCTGTATAACGAATCCCAGTTCGGGTCGCTCAGCCGGGTGGACCTTGTCACCGGAGAGGCCAAGGGGATCGCCTATCAGCAGAAGAAGCCGGAGACGCGCTGGAACTGGTGCGCTCCCATTCTCGTTTCGGCCTTCAACAGCGATACGATTTACCATTGCGGCAACATCGTGGTCATGTCCACCGACCGCGGCGATTCCTGGGCTGAAATCAGTCCCGACCTTACCACAAACGATAAGGCCAAGCTCCCGGTCGACGGCAGGGGCGGTGACGGAAGCATTCAATATTGCACGATCACGGCCTTCGACGAATCGCCGCTCATGCCCGGCCTCTTGTGGGCGGGCACGGACGACGGCAACGTCTGGGTGACCAGGAACGGCGGCAGGAACTGGCTGAAGCTCAACGACAAGATTGCCGGCAATCCTGGTTATTGGGTCAGCCGGATTGCCGCCTCGAACAACGACCCTGGAACGGCCTACCTTTCCTACACGGGTTTTCGGAATGACGATTTCCGGCCCTTCATCTACAAAACGACGGATTTTGGACTGACGTGGACATCCGTGGCGGGCGATCTCGCCGAAGGTCCCGTCAATGTGATACGCGAAGACGTTAGAAATCCGAACGTGCTGGTAGCCGGGACGGACCTCGGCGTCTACGTCACGATCGACGCCGGCCGGCATTGGACCAAAATGAAAAACAATATGCCCACGCAGCCCGTCCATGACTTAAAGATCCATGCCCGCGACAACGACCTCATCGTCGCGACACACGGCCGCAGTCTCTTCATCGCTCGTTTCGCTCCGGTCCAGGAGCTCACGCCCGAGGTTCTGGCGAAGGACGTTCATCTTTTCAGCATCGAGCCCAAAGCCCGCGTTACGGGTGTCGACCGCCGGAATTCGAGCTCCTCGAACTTCAGCGGTCAGAGCGAGCCCGCCGGGATCGTCATCGATTATTATCTTAGGGACAAGGCCAAAGGCGAAGTCAAACTCCAGGTCTTCAAGGGCGCGACACTCATCAATGAGATTCAAGGATCCGGGGACGCCGGGATGAACACCGTCGTTTGGCCCATGAACGCGCGCCGCGAGCGTACGCCGGAAGAGAAGAAGGATTTCCAGGAACAGATGCGGCAGGCTCAAGAGCGGGGCTTCAGGATGCGCGGCGGCGACGCCACTTACCTTAGCTACCAAGCCCCGGAAGGGACATACCGAATCGTGCTGATAGCCGATGGGAAATCCGAGACCGGCTATGCATCGGTTCTGCCCGAACGCACGAACTGAGGCCTCGATTCTGTAAAAAAAACTTACGGCGGAACTGCCGGGGGCCGGCCGGCACTCATCGTCCAAGAGCTCCTCAGTACCGTCGCCCTGCCTGATACAGGAGGTTTAACCGCTCTGCCTGCGCCGCCGGCGCGGGTGGTATAAAAGTTGCAACAATGACGGCGGGAACATGCTGGAGCTCAGGGGTATCAGCAAGAAGTTTTCGGCCTTTACGGTCGTCAACAACGTGAGTTTCACCGTCGAGCCCGGCGAGGTCCTGGGATACCTTGGTCCGAACGGGGCGGGCAAAACCACGACCATCAAGATGCTTGCCGGGCTTCTCAAGCCTTCCCGAGGCTCGATTCTGTACGAGGGCCGGGAAATCCGCGACGATCTCTGCGGCTACAAGCGCCGGCTCGGCTACGTTCCGGAGCAGGCGGATATCTACCCACACCTCAGCCCCTACGACTACCTGGTCATGGTCGGCAGGCTGCGCGGCATTCGTGAGCGAACCCTCAGAACCAGGGTCCTGGACTTTCTCAGCATCTTCGGCCTCGAACAGGACATGAACGCGCCTGTTTCCTCGTTTTCCAAAGGCATGCGCCAGAAGGTCCTTATCTCGGCCGCCCTTCTCCACGATCCCGACATCCTCCTGCTCGATGAGCCGCTGTCCGGGCTCGACGTCACCACCGGCCTGATCGTGCGCGACCTCATCCAGAGACTGGCCGGCGGCAACAAGCTCATCATCTATTCGTCCCATGTCCTCGAGGTGACCGAAAAGGTCTGCTCGAAAGTCATCATCCTGCACGAGGGGAATATCGTCGCCAACGATTCAGTGTCGAACCTCCGCAGCCTCATGCACCTGCCGTCGCTGGCCGAGATCTTCAGCCGGCTCGTCGTCCACGAGGATACAGGTCAGGCGGCAGGCCGCATTGCGGCGGCGATGAAGAAGGGGGAAGGGCACGACGATGCCGCTTCTTGATCTCTGGACTCATCGGTTCGCCTGCCGACAGGACGTCTCGCAGTTCCCGCTTCTGACGCGGCACTTCTTTGGACGTCTTTTCCGGAATGATTTCGTCGATTTCGAGGACCAAGTCAAAGAGCGGCTGATTGCGGTTCTCGCCATCCTGGCGGCCTTCTTCGGGTACGGCTCGATACGGCTCCTTTTCAAGTATTACTTCCTCGCCGACGTCAGCCAGTCATGGCAGGAGAAGGGCTACTTTTTCTCCGTGCTCATGATCCTCTTCGGGATTGTGACGCTCATTGAATGGGACGTCCTTTTCCCGGACCGCAGGGATTACCTGAACCTGACGCCTCTCCCGGTCCGGCTGCGCACGCTCTTCGCTGCGAAACTCGCTTCTTTGGTGCTCTTTGTCGGCCTCTTTTCCACGGCCATGAATAGTTTGGCGTCGGCCGTTTTCGCCGTCGACCTGGCCCCGCGGCGCTCGGCCAGCGTGTTGTTCCTCGCCCGCTACGCCCTGGCCCACTTAGCCAGTGCGTTCGCCGCCTGTTTTTTTGTTTTCTTCGGCTTGGTCTTTCTCCAATCGGTCTTGATGGCTGTCCTTCCCGTGAGGACATTTCGCCGAGTGTCCCTCTTCGTCCGCTTCGCCCTAACCGCTGCTCTGACCTTCTTGCTCCTGGCGTTTCTTGTCAAGCCCGTCGTCCTCGGCAGCGCGCTCGCTTCGCTTCCCGAGCTCATGGCCCGCCGCGCCCCCTTTGTTTTCCGCTTCCCTCCGCTGTGGTTCTCAGGGCTTTACGAAGTGCTTCTGGGCACGAGGGACCCGGTTTTTCGGGCGCAAGCCGGGACGGCGTGCTTGGCATTCCTTTTCTCGCTTGTGGGCTTTGCGATGGCAAGCGCGCTGAGTTACTATCGCCATGTCGTCAAAACTCTCGAGACCGGCGTGGCCGCCGGCAGGTTTGCCCGTTTTTGGGAGGGCTTGGCCGGGGCCTGCCAAGGGGTTCTGATGCGCACTCCGGAGGAAAGGGCTGTATCCGCGTTTTTTTCCAAGACGATTCGACAGAGCCCGAAGCACAGGATGGCATTGGGCGCCTATCTGGCGGCAGCCACGGCGGTGGCTCTGCTGTTTGTCGCCGGGTACGGAGGCCGCCCCGAGGCTCTGACACCGGACAACACAGGCCTTCTGATGCTTCCCCTCGTTTTTGCCTCTATCCTTCTTGCGGGTCTCCGAAGCGTGATCGACCAGCCGGTTGCGCCGGAAGCCAATTGGGTTTTCGAGGTTACGGAGTCCGCCGAAACGTCCCGCTACATATCCGGATTCAAGAAGGTCATTTTCGTCAAGTGGATTCTGCCTCTCTTTGCGGCCGTGTTTGCCCTCCACCTCGGCCTGTGGAGCTTCGGGACCGCCCTGGGCCACGCTGCGTACGGGCTCACCCTGGCCGCGCTGGGGCTCGAAGCCCTGTTCCTCCACTTCCGCAAGATCCCCTTTGCCTGCGCCACGGTCCCCGGGAAAGCCAAGCTCCACATGAGAGGCGTCGTTTTCGTTCTGGCCTTCTACGCGTTCCTTGAAATCTGTGCTGCCATAGAGCACCGGCTCCTCAAACAACCCCGCGGATTCATCGTGTTCTTTGCGCTTGCTGCGGGAATCTGGGCGGCGATACGGGCCAATAACGCGCGCTTTTTGCGCGGCAAATCGCTTCTGTTTGAGGAAGAGCCGGAGCCGGTCATGGTCGTGTTCCCCAAAACCTAGGCCCGCCGAGCGTCAGGCCGCGTCGTGGATCTCGCAATCGATAGGCCGGCCTGTTGTCTTTGCACAAGGCTTCTGCTAGCCTTATGCGGGAGGCCGAGATGCCGAGATACCGAACGGACGAGATAAGGGAAAGGCTTTGCCGCTTTCCCAAGGTTGATCTGATCAACCTTCCGACTCCTTTGCGGAAGCTCGATGGCTTGTCCGCTGTGTTGGAAGGACCTTCGATCTATATCAAGCGCGACGATCTAACCGGCCTTGCCTTCGGGGGCAACAAATCGAGAAAGTTAGAATACGTCATGGCCGACGCCCTGAGGAAAAAGGCCGATACCATTATCACGTGGGCCAGCGTGCAGTCCAATTGGTGCATGCAAACGGCGGCCGCAGCCAGGATGCTTGGGCTCAAGCCCATTATTGTGTTGTTCAAAACCGATGACCTGGCGCCCGGCTATGACGGCAATCTGCTTCTCGATTACATCCTTGAGGCGGATATCCGCGTTCGCGAGGCCCCCAAGGGCACCCCCGTGAAGTCCGTCCAGGCTCTTGAAATCCTGCGGGACATGGCCGCCGAGGTCCGGGCCCGGGGATTCAAACCCTACGTCGTGCCTGTCGGCGGGTCTCTCGTGCGGGGAGATATGGACCAGCCTTTCGGCGCTTTGAGCTATATCGAGGCTTTTGCCGAGATCCAGGAGCAGGCCCGGGCCGCCGGGGTCCGTTTCAGCCATATCGTTCACGCCACGGGTTCAGGCGGAACTCAGGCCGGGCTCGTGGCCGGAGCCAAGGCCATGGCGGAGGAATGCCGGATCATCGGGATCAGTGTTTCCGACCCCAAGGCGCCTTTTTCCAAAGATGTCCGGGAAATCGCCGAGGCGGCGAGCCGGGCCCTGGACCTCGGCCTGAGCTTTGATGCAGAAGACATCGAGGTCGACGACAGCCTGGCCGCCGATGGCTACGGGGTTCTCACCCGAAAGGTCGCCAATGTCATCCGCTTCGTCTTCGAGTCGGTGGGCATCGTCCTCGATCCCGTTTACACGGCGAAAGCCATGACCGGACTGATGGACCTCGTGACGCAGGGCCGGTTCCGGAACGATGAGAATGTCCTGTTCCTCCACACGGGAGGAACACCCGCCCTTTTTCCCTACAGGGACAGGATCGTGGAACTCCTCTCTACCTCTCCGAACCTCTCAGATATTTAAAAAACTCGCTGTCGGTCGAGAGGATAAGCCAGGTGTCTTTTTCCAAGGATGTCCGGTACGTTTCAAGCGTCTTCAGGAACTGGTAAAATTCCGCGTCGAGGCTGTAGGCCTGGGCATAGATTTTTATCGCCTCGGCGTCCGCCTTGCCTTTGGTCTCCTGAGCCTTGCGATAGGCCTCGGACACGATCCGCTTGAGTTCCCTCTCTTTTTGACCCCGGATCTCGGCGCTCTTGCCGTCGCCCTCCGACCTGTACTTGGAGGCGATGCGTTTGCGCTCGGCGATCATGCGGTCAAAGACTTTGCGCTGGACCTCGTCCACATAGTTCACGCGCTTGATCTGAACATCCCGGATTTCGACTCCAAAGGTCGGAGTAATCTTCTCCGAATTGTCGAGGATGAGCTTGGCGATCTTGTCCCGTCCGGTTTGAATCTTGCCCACGACTTCGGAGAAATCCAGGAGCGCGGCGTCCTCGGTGATCTCGAACTGGCGGTTCGACGAGCGGACGATCTCGATAAGGTCGAAGCTGGCCACCGCATTCCGGGTTGCGCCATCGACGACGTCGTCGAGGCGGCTGTGAGCCCCGCGTTCGTCCCGGACTCTTTGGAAGAAGACGAGCGGGTTGCTGATCCGCCAGCGGCAGTAGGTTTCAACCCAGATGTACTTCTTGTCTTTGGTCGGAATCTGGTTCGGGTCGCCGTCCC
This sequence comes from Candidatus Aminicenantota bacterium, assembly GCA_963727095.1. GTDB lineage: Bacteria > Acidobacteriota > Aminicenantia > Aminicenantales > Saccharicenantaceae > CAVSEQ01. Next base: position 520,017 of record CAVSEQ010000003.1, read on the forward strand.
ACTCGAGCCAGCGCTTTTCGAAGACGTTGGCCTTCTGAATGAAGGGGGTTTTGAAATGCAGGCCGGCCGTCGTGACCGCGCTTCCCATCGGCTCGCCGAACTGGGTGATGACGACTTGGTTCGTCTCGGAAACGACATAGGCCGAGTCCAGGAGAACGAGGAGGGCGACCAGGGCGGCCCCGACGATGATGAGGGTTTTGACCGTCGCGTTCACTTTTTCACCTCCTCGCCCAGGTTCAGCAGAGGCAGGACGTTTTTCTGAGTGTGATCCATGATGATCTTCTTTTGAATCTTGGGGAGAACGTCGTTCAGGGCCTCAAGGTACAGCCTCTTGCGGGTCACCGCCGGCGCCTTGGCGTATTCCTTGTAGATCGACACGAAACGGTTCGCGTCTCCCGCCGCGTTGTTGACCCTTTCCATGGCGTAGCCTTCGGCCCCCCGAATGGCTTGTTCGGCCTCGCCGCTCGCCTTCGGGATCTCCTGGTTATATTCCGCCCAGGCATCGTTGATCTTCTTTTCCTTTTCCTGGAGGGCCTCGTTGACGTCGTTGAAGGACGGCTTGACGGCGTCCGGCGGGTTGACGTCCTGGAAGATGAGCTGGTTGATGTCGATCCCGATTTCATACGTGTCGCACAGTTTCTGGAGGAGGGCCTTGGCATCGGCGGCCAGCCGCTCGCGCCCGACCGTGATGATCTCGTCCACCGAGCTATCGCCCACGACCCGCCTCACAACCGCCTCACTCATGTCGCGCAGGGTTCCCGTGGCATCCCGCATCTTGAACAAGAATTGAAAAGGATCGCGGATCTTGTATTGGACGATCCATTCGGCGACAACGACGTTCAGGTCGCCGGTGAGCATGGCGGATTCCGATTTGGTTTCAGGGCTGACCATGAACTCGGAATTGATCCCCGGCCTGACGGTCCGGAAGCCGAATTCGAGCTTGAGCTGCCGCTGGACCGGAACACGCATGAGTTTCTCGATGCCGAGGGGCAGTTTCATATGCAGCCCCGGCTCGGTCGTCCGGACGAACTTGCCGAACCGCAGAATGACTCCCATTTCCTCGGGGCTCACCTGGTAGAATGATCCCCAAAGGATGAAGAGAACAACAAGACCGATGAGGACGTTCCGAAGTGTTCGCGGCGGCACTTTTGGCCATTCCGGCTTGCGGAATGTACGGAACTCGTTAGGCATAGTGACCTCCCTTTTTACCCGGCGATCAAGGGGCAGGCGTAAACGCCGGCATGCCCGCACTCGGCAAGCCTGTCGCCCCGCCCGCCCCAAGTTTCCAAATTGTTAACCGCCGTTGGAGACAGCGGTGGTTCTTTTTCGAACAGGCAGGGGATCGTCATCGAATCAAACCTTTCAGCCCTGCCGCCAAATCCGCCAACAGAAACTGATGGACCGAGAATGGCTGCGATTCGAGGACATGGGGCGCCTTTAAGCCGCTCCCCGTGAGGACAAGGACGGATATATCGTCCTCTGCGATGGCGCCCTTTGCCGCGAGTTTCTTCCAGCCCGCCATAGTCGTGGCCGATTCGGGCTGGCAAAAGAGACCCTCGGCCTCGGCGAGCGCTCTCTGGGCGCCGAGCATCTCCTCATCGGAGACGCCGATAAGAACCCCGCCGTGATCCCGTATCTTCTTGAGAACCGCATTTCCCGCGGGCGGGGCCGGGTTGGAAATGGCGTGGGCGATTGTCATCACTGCGTCAAGCCGTTCGTATTTTTCTCTGCCCGATTCAAACGCCTTGACGAGCGGAGCGCAGCCTGCGGCCTGGACGCCGACAAACGTCGGATACCGCGAAATGAGTCCTTCGCGTTCGAGGTCCTCAAACGCCCGCATCAGGCCGAGAAGGTGGCCTCCTGAACTCAAGGGAACAAACAGGAACCGGGGAGCCTGGTGTCCGAGTTGGGTGAATATCTCAAAGCCCGTGACCTTGTAGCCTTCGAGTCTGAACACGTCGACGGAATTCATGAAATAGATTCCGAGGTCTCGGCCAAGTTCCAGACTTCGGGTGAAAAGACGGCCGTAGTCGCCCTCGACGGACACGAGCGTGGGCCCGAAGATCCCCGCGGCGCGCAGGCTCAAGGATGACGTCCCTTCCTTGAGGAGAACGTACGTGTCCATGGCCGCCCGGGCGCCATAGGCAGCCGTCGACGCCGCCATGTTGCCCGTGGACACAGTGCCTATCCGCTTGAATCCGAGCGCCAAGGCCTTTTGGACGGCCACGGCCGTGCCCCGGTCCTTGAAACTGCCCGTCGGATTCTGGGCCTCGTTCTTGGCGAAGGCCCGCCGGTTTCCGAGTTCGGCCCCGAGTTTGTTTAATGGGACGAGGGGAGTGTTGCCCTCGCCGAGGTTCAGGCGGGGCTCCAGGGCTTCGAGAGGAAGGAAGTCCTGGTACTTGGCAAGGGGATAGTCCCTGTCCTCGTGAATCCGTCTCTTGCCGGCTTTGGCGTTTGGCGCAACGACGAGCGGCTCGCGGCAATCCGGACAGAAGCGGAGGCCCGGGTTCCAATCAAAGGTTTGGCCGCAAAGAACGCATTCGAGTTTGTCCATGCAGCTTCTCCCGCCAAAATAGACCCTGATTATACACGAAAGCCGGGGCAATAAAAGTTTGTCAGCTGTTTCCTGCCGGGGTACAATGGCCGGCGGGATGAAACCGCTGCCGCCCGACGATGATCTGGTCTTGATGAGGGCGGCCGTCCGTCAAGCGAGAAGGGCCGCGGCCAGGGGAGAGGTGCCCGTCGGCGCAGTGATCGCTTTGGGCGGCGCGATCATTGCGCGCGGGTCGAACCGGCCGATCGGGACGACGGACCCGACAGCCCACGCCGAAATTGTCGCACTGCGCCGGGCCGCCCGCAAAATGGGCAATTACAGGCTTCCGGCCTGTGATATCTACGTAACCGTCGAACCCTGCCCGATGTGTCTGGGTGCACTTGTCCAGGCCCGGATCAGGCGGCTCGTTTATGGGGCGCCCGACCCCAAGGCCGGCGCGGTGGAGTCCGTCATGGCCTTTCCTTTCGAGAGAATGAACCATCGCCCCGCCATTAGAGCCGGCGTTCTTGCCGATGAATGCGCCGCGCTCCTCAAAGAGTTCTTCCGAACCAGGCGGAGGAGGCGTCCCGTTGGGCCATCGGGCGGGCGCGGCCATGGCGCTGGTCATCCTGCATAATTTCCGTTATAATCCATTGAATTAAACGCGTCCGATGTGCGCGGAGAGGTGGCCGAGTGGCTGAAGGCGTCGGTCTCGAAAACCGATATACTGAGCGATCGGTATCGCGGGTTCGAATCCCGCCCTCTCCGCCAGTTAGCAATATCCGATAATGACATCAAAGTCTTGAAACTATGGAAACGATTGGCGAAAACATCAATAATGCACGAAATAAGCTCGGCTTGACCCAAGACGATTTGGTGAGAAAATCTGGCGTAAAGCACACCACCCTCACCAAGATTGAAAGTGATATAGTCGTCAGGCCAAGCGTGCAAACGGTCGCCAAGATTGCCAAAGCGTTGGGCGTTCCAATGGAAGATTTGGTAAAATAACGGCAATAAAATATTATCAACCAATTAAGGTCAGGGAAAATATATGAGAAAAATAATTGTTTTGTCATTTGTTACGTTAGATGGAGTAATGCAAGCACCTGGTGGACCTGAGGAAGATACATCAGGCGGTTTCAAATATGGCGGTTGGGTGGCCCCTTATTGGGACGAAGCTTCTGGTAAGGTGATGCAAAAACAGCTGAAACCTGCAGATTATCTTCTGGGCAGAAAAACATTTGAGATTTTTGCCTCCTACTGGCCTGAACATGCAGACTTTTGGCCAGGCATCAATGATGGCACAAAATACGTCATGTCCAAGACCATGGAAAAGTCAGATTGGAAAAACACTGTATTCCTCAAAAGCGTGGCTGATATCAGGAAGGTCAAAAACTCAAAAGGTGCTGACCTTCAGGTTCACGGCAGTGGTGGGCTTATTCAGTTGCTATTGAAGAATGATCTGGTGGACGAACTGTGGCTCAAAATATTTCCATTGACGCTTGGTAAAGGAAAGAAGTTGTTTGACAAGGGCGCGATTCCGGCAGCATATACATTGACAGAGAGTGTTGTTACATCAACCGGAGTGATCATTGCCAATTGCAAACGAGCTGGAAAAGTAAGGACCGGTACTATGGGGGCTTAAGGAGAATTAGAAACAAATATGAGAAAACTCATTGCAGCAATCAATATGACACTTGACGGGTTTTGCGACCACACGGCAGTGATTGCAGATGATGAAATACATCAACATTATAATGAGCTATTAAGTAATGCAGACACCATTTTATACGGAAGGATAACATATCAACTTATGGAAAGTTATTGGCCATCTATCGTAAAAAATCCTACCGGTAACAAACCAATGGATGAATTTGCAGTTCTAATAGACAATATTTCAAAGATTGTTTTTTCCCGCACGCTGAAAAATGTTGATTGGAAAAATACAAAATTGAAAAAGGAAGTCATCAAAGAAGAAGTTGTAGAACTCAAGCAACAAGCGGGTAAAAACATTTTAGTTGGCAGCCCAAGTTTAATAGTAGCCTTAACGCAACTTGACTTAATTGATGAATACCAGCTTGCCGTTCATCCAATTGTTTTAGGAAGCGGCTTGCCATTATTTAAAAACGTCAAGGATAGAGTTAATCTTAAACTCTTAAAAACAAAAACATTTGGTTGTGGTGCAGTAACTCTTTACTACGAGCCGACAAAAAAATTGAATGCATAGTTAAAACGACAGATCTTCGTGGCACGATTCCGACAGCATTTGCATTAATAGAGAGTTCGGTTAAGCCAAGTGGAGTGATTATTGCCAATTACAAGCGAACTGGAAAAGTCAAGACAGGTACTGTTGGAGCTTAAGGCGGAAAGAATTTGCCGCTAACGAAAAACTTGAGATCGTCCTTTCCGCTCCGGTTCCTGCTTGCATTTCGCTTCAGTCGGGCAGGCAAGGCGAGGCGGGCGGAAGGGGGATGTGGGGGGAATTTCGCCCGCCGAGCCCGGAGAGTTCCGTTCGGCTATTTTCAAACAGACACCGCCACTTTGATGCCTTTGTCGGAAGGGCGGGCGCAAGGAAGGATTCCAACATGAAAACGGTTCCGATCGTCATCACGGGTTTCGGGAACGTCGGGCGGGCTTTTTTTACGCTCCTCCGTGAAAAAGACGCCGACATCGCGCGCCGTTACGGCCTCCAGTTCGAAGCCATGGCCGTTGTGAAATCCGACGGGTCCTTCTCGACCGGCCTGACGCCTCTCGAGATCAGTCGTATTTCCCGGGATGGTTCGCCGTGGACCGCAAACAATCCTGCCTGGCATGAAGGCCTTTCGATCGCCGCTGTCGTCCGGCCGCTTGGGCCCGGCGGTTGCCTGGTCGACTGCACTCCGTCAAACCTTGAAAGCGGCGAACCGGGGCTGTCATCGATCGTTGCAGCCCTCGAGAGCGGCTGGAACGTGGCGACGGCGAGTAAGGGCGCGCTCGTTGTTGCCTTCAAGAGAATCAGGTCCCTGGCATCGGCCAAAGGACTGGCTTTGAAATTCAGCGGGGCGACGGCGGCGGCCCTTCCGACTCTGGACGTCGGACTCGTCTCTCTCGCCGGGACGAGGATCGAGGGCATTCAAGGCATCCTCAACGGTACTTCGAACTTCATCCTGACCAGAATGGCGGAGGGACTTAATTATGCGGATGCTCTGCAAGTGGCCCGGAGCCACGGCATCTCCGAGCCGGACCCATCCCATGACGTGGAAGGCTGGGACTCTGCAGCCAAGCTGGTGCTCATTGCCAACGCCTGTCTGGATGAGGAATTTGTCCTGAGGGACGTACGGGTTTCGGGGATTACAGGCATGCCGGCCAGCCTGATCACGGACGCACGGAAAGACGGCAGGGTCGTGAAGCTCCTCGCTACGGCCTCGCCGGCTCGGAAGGGCACAGGCTGGAGCCTCGAAGTCCAGCCATCGTTCCTCGACGCCTCGCATCCTTTGTTCCATGTCCACGGCACAGAGAAAGGTATCACCTTCTTGACCGACACCATGGGTTCCGTGACCGTGACCGGCGGCCGTTCGAATCCTCGCGGCGCCGCTGCGGCGCTCCTCAAAGACATCATCAACATCTACCGTGACCCGTTCTAGGAAACCGGGTTCCCTTCCTGCATCCCCTGAAGGGGGCCGCGGCATGGCCCGCAATTCCGTGCCGCCGTTCGTTGACCGGCATCCGCTTTTTTGATAACGTAGGGTGCGTCTCGGCACGCCGCAATAATATCAGAGAAGTCCGGAGAGGTGTCCGAGTGGCTTAAGGAGCACGCTTGGAAAGCGTGTGTGCGTCGTAAGGCGTACCGCGGGTTCGAATCCCGCCCTCTCCGCCATCCAGAGTGAGCGGCGCCGGAAAACGGTCGTCCGCTTTACCGGCCCGGGACGGAGAGGAGTTTCATCATGGAAAGCAAAGATTATATCGTCCTCGAAGATCTCTACGGCGCCCATAATTATCACCCTTTGGATGTCGTCATCAGCAAGGCTCAGGGTATCTGGATGTATGACGCGGAGGGCCGCAAGTATCTGGATTTTCTGAGCGCTTACTCGGCCGTCAACCAGGGCCACCGCCATCCCCGCATTGTCAAGGCCCTCATCCAACAAGCCAAACGCCTGACGTTGACCTCGCGGGCCTTCCGCAACGACCAGTGGCCTCTGCTGGCCAAGGAGCTTTGCGACCTCACGGGGTATGGGATGGTTCTGCCCATGAACTCGGGCGCCGAAGCCGTTGAAACCGCCGTCAAAACGGCCCGGAAATGGGCCTACCAGAAAAAGGGCATTCCTCAGGACAAGGCCGAGATCATCGCCTGCGCCAACAATTTTCACGGCCGCACGGTCACGGTCATCAGTTTCTCAACGGAAGCCCAGTACCGCCAGGACTACGGACCCTTCACGCCCGGGTTCGTCATCATTCCGTTTGGCGATGCCGAGGCCCTGGAGAGGGCCATAACGCCGAATACCGCCGCCTTTATCGTGGAGCCGATCCAGGCCGAAGCCGGCATCCTCATCCCGCCCGACGGGTTCTTGAAAAGGGCCAAGGACATTTGCGCCAAGAATAACGTCCTTTTCATTGCCGACGAGATTCAGACCGGACTCGGTCGCGTGGGCAAGCTCTTCGCGTGCGAATTCGAAGGCGTCAGGCCCGACATGGTCGTCATCGGAAAGTCTCTCGGCGGGGGCTGTTATCCCATCTCCGCCGTTCTCGCCGACCACGAAGTCCTCGGCGTTTTCAAGCCGGGTGACCACGGTTCGACGTTCGGGGGCAATCCGCTCGCCTGCGCCGTGGCGCGCGAGAGCCTCAAGGTTATCCAGGACGAAAAGCTTATCGAAAACGCGGCCGAGCGGGGCGCTTATTTCCTTGACAAGCTCAAAAGGATTCGCAGCCGAGCCATCCAAGAGGTTCGCGGGCGCGGCCTTCTCATCGGAGTCGAGCTCAAGCCCGAAGCCGGCGGAGCCAGGCGGTATTGTGAAGAGCTGATGAAAGAGGGGCTCCTGTGCAAGGAGACGCATGAGAATGTGATCCGTTTCGCCCCGCCCCTCATCGCCAGGGACAGGGACCTCAATTGGGCGCTGAAGCGGATCAAGTCCGCCTTCAAGAGGCTTGAGAAGCCCTGAGAGCCGGATAACCTTTTATCCCGCCGCTGTCCTTGACGGGCGGCCGGCCCTTGCCGTCACGATGAGAGCCGCGGCCAGGATTAAGGCGCCGCCGCAAATTGTCCTCAAAGACGGAACCTCTTTCAGGAAAATGAGCGCCAAAATGATCCCGTAGACCGGCTCGAGCGAGCTTATGATGCTCGCGGTCCTCGCCTGGATATGCTGCAGGCCGCTGATGAAAAGCGTGTGGGCGGCGGCCGTGCAAAAAACCCCCAGTAACAGGATAAGGCCAACTGTCCTGCCGGACACACGGAATCCCGCGGCCAGGGCGAACGGCGACAAAAAGGCCGTCGCAAAGAGGTCCTGATAAAACGCGATGGAAAGGCTGGATTGCCGCTGAGCGAGGCGTCTGTTGAAAAGCGTCAGAATCGCGAAAGTCAAACCCGCGCCCAGCCCCCAAAGGACGCCGCGGAAGACCGTGTCGGCCAGACTGAAGGCGGGAATGATCAAGAACACCCCGAAGAGGCAGATGCCGGCAAACGCAAGGTTGAGCGGATCCTTCCTCTCCCTGAAGGCGATCGGCTCCAGGATGGATGTGAAAACAGGAAAGCTGGAATAGGCGAGCAGGCCTACAGCCACGGAAGAGACCTGGATCGATTCGAAAAAAAGGCTCCAGTGAACGGCCAGAACCAAGCCGCAAAGGACGAGGAGCCGGAGGTCCCGGGCCGGTGCGAGCCTCAGCGGCTGCCGGAGAACGCCGATGACCGCCAAAAGGGCCAGCGAAGCGAACAGGACCCGGCCAAAGACGATGAGGTACGGGGGAAGGTCGAGCCATTTCCCGAACAGCCCGGGAAAGCCGAAAAGGAAAACCGCGGCATGGATCTGCAAAAGGCTGCGCGCTTTCGGGTTCCCCATGCGGCCGTCCTGTGGATACATCGCCTCCCTATTATATCCGGCGCCGGGCATTTTGCCAGGTGAGGGAGCGGCTGAATTGTCTTGATATTTTGCCCGTTTATGTTAAGATATGTTTTACTTTTTTCCGGGAAACATTCCGGATTCCGGCCATTAACAGCGGCTGAACTCCATGTCATATTTGATATTTGCGCGGAAATACAGGCCCATGACTTTCGAGGAGGTCGTGGGCCAGAAATCCGTCGTCCAGACGATCCAGAACGCCATCAAGACCGGCCGCATCGCCCAGGCGTATCTCTTTTCCGGCATGCGCGGGACGGGCAAGACGACCGTCGCCCGCATCCTGGCCAAGGCCCTGAACTGCGTCAATGGGCCAACGCCCCATCCCTGCAATCAGTGCGAGTTCTGCACCTCCATCAACGAGGACCGGGCCATCGACGTCCTGGAGATCGACGGCGCTTCCAATCGCGGCATCGACGAGATCCGGGCCCTCCGCGAATCCCTGAAGTACAAGGCGATCTACACACGCTATAAAGTCGTCATTATCGACGAGGTCCATCAGATCACCAAAGACGGCTTCAACGCCCTTCTCAAAACCCTCGAGGAACCGCCCGCCAAGACCGTGTTCATCTTCGCCACCACCGAATTCCATAAGGTGATGCCGACGATCGTCTCGCGCTGTCAGCATTTCGAGTTCAAAAAAATTTCCCATAAAGACATCATCAACCATCTGATGGAGATCGCCCGGAAAGAGAATATCATCATCACCCCATCGGGACTGACCATGATCGCGGAGGCGGCGGACGGCAGCATGAGAGATGCCCAAAGCCTCCTCGACCAGGCGGTGGCCTTCAGCGGGGAGAATGTGAGCGACGAGGACCTGAAGGTCATCCTCGGCGCCGTCGGTCAGGATGTCCTCTTCGGCTTCTCTTCGGCCGTTCTCGACGAAACGCCGGCGGAGGTCTTTCCCCTCGTGGAGAATCTCATCTCGGGCGGTTACGACCTGCGATTCTTTTTCGGCAAGCTTATCGAGCATTTCCGGGCTCTCCTCCTCGTCAGCACCGTGGCTAAGCCCGAGGACCTGCTTTTGGTCAATGCGGAGGAACTCCAAGCCTTGCGCGATCAAGCGGCCAAGGCGACACCCGAGGACTTCCTCCGTTACGTGATCGCCCTTCAGCAGGGAGAGCAAGCGTTGAAGTATTCGACGCAGCCGAGGATCTATTTGGAGTCGTTCCTGATCAAGCTCTGCCAGTTCAGGAAAATTATTCCGCTGAGGGATCTCATCCGCGACGTGGCCGAACTGAAGTCCCCCGGGCCTGGACAAGGGGAGGGGGGCGGACCAGGCCTCCGTTCGAATGTGGAACGTGTCAAGGCCGAAAGCAGTGTCGCTCGGGGCACGCCGTCCGCGGCGGCCGCCCGGCCCGCGCGTCCCGCCCCACCGGCGATACCCAGGCCCGTTGTACCGGCTCCCCCGCAAGTCCAGAAATCCGCGTCTCCGCCCGCGCCCAAGGAAATTTTCGGCCGCGTGCTTGAGCGGCTGGCCAAGGAGCGGCCCCCGCTGGCTGCGGTCCTCGGACAATTCCGTTCGGTCCGCATTACGGACGACCTTATCGAGGTTCTTTTCGAAAACGGCAAGGGCTTTTTCGGCAGCTCGATCCAGGAGAGGGACTTGAAGGCTGTGGAAAAGGCCGCCTCTGAGGTCCTCGGACGCGAGGCGCGTGTCCGGTTCACCGAAGAGAGCGGGCCGGCCGGGGAACCGGCGCGCCCAAGCCGCGAAGTGGACGCCGTCCTCAAGGACCCGGCCGTCCAGTTTTTTATGAACACGTTCAAGGCGCAGGTTCTGTCCGTGGACCCCATCAAGTCCGCCAAGGATAAAGAGGTCAAGGGCCCGGGGCCCGGGGAGAACGGAACATGAAGAATATCATGGATATGCAGAGAATGCTGAAGACCGCCAAGGAGATGCAGGATAAGCTCCAGAAGGAGATGGCGGAGATGCGTGCCGAAGGCTCAAGCGGCGGCGGGATGGTCGCGGTTATTCTGGACGGCCAGAAGCGCCTGCTCTCGCTCCACCTGAACCCCGAGGTTGTCAACAAAGACGATATCGAAATGCTCCAGGACCTGATTGTCGCCGCGTGGAACGACGCCGCGGCTAAGGTCGATGAGGCGTTGGGGCAGAAACTGGGAGGCCTGGCGGGCGGGCTCAAGATCCCGGGGCTGTTCTGATGTTCGAATACGCCCAGCCGCTCCACGACTTGATTGAAGAGCTCCGGAGGATCCCGGGGATCGGGGCCAAGACGGCCCAGCGCATCGCCTTCTATTTTCTGGGTCTTCCCGCCGAGGATACCGACCGGCTGGCCGAGGCCATCCGAGAGGCCAAGCGGACGATCTTCTACTGCTCGCGATGCAACAATATCACCCACGTGGACCCCTGCCAGCTCTGCTCCGACCCGCAGCGTTCCGACGAAACGCTGTGCATCGTCGAGGAGCCGTTCAATATCTCGTCCATCGAAAAAACGGGCGCCTACCATGGCCGGTATCACGTCCTTTTGGGCGCCTTGTCGCCCCTCAAGGGACGGGGGCCCGACGAGCTGCGGCTTGAGAAACTCCTCAAGCGGATCGAGGCCGGGACATTCAAGGAAATCATCATCGCCACGAACCCGACCGTCGAAGGCGAAGCTACGGCGCTCTATATCCTCAAAGTCCTCAGGGATTGCGGCATCAGGATCACACGGCTGGCCATGGGCCTGCCGGTCGGCTCGGACCTGGACTTCGCCGATCAGGTCACCATCAAAAAGGCCCTGGAAGGCCGCACGGAACTCAAGGAATAATCCTGCCATCAATCTTGTGCCTCACGACAACGATAGGAGATAACCATGAAGAATGTTTTCAAAGCGATCGACGGAAACACCGCGGCGGCCCACATCGCCTACGCGTTCTCGGAAGTCGCGGCTATTTATCCGATCACCCCCTCCTCGACGATGGGGGAAATGGCCGACGAATGGGCGGCCCAGGGCCGGAAGAATATCTTCGGTGTGCCCTTGTCCGTCGTCGAGCTGCAGTCGGAGGGCGGCGCCTCGGGCGCCGTGCACGGCAGCCTCACGGCGGGCGCCCTGACGACGACATTCACGGCCTCGCAGGGTCTGATGTTGATGCTTCCGAACATGCACAAGATCGCGGGCGAGATGCTGCCGACGGTTTTTTATGTCTCCGCCCGCTCTCTGGCCTGCCAGTCGCTGTCCATCTTCGGCGACCATTCCGACGTCATGTCGGCCCGGAACACCGGTTTCGCTCTGCTGGCGGCCGGTTCGGTCCAGGAAGTCGAAGACTTGGCCATCGTGGCCCAGCTCGCGACGTTGAAAAGCCGGGTGCCCTTCCTGCATTTTTTCGATGGCTTCCGGACTTCGAGCGAAGTGCAGAAGGTGGAACTCACGCCGTACGAAACGTTGGCCGGTCTGTTCGAGCCTCAATATCTCGAGGCCTTCCGAGGCAGTGCCCTCAGCCCGGAGCGGCCGATGATCAAGGTCGGCCAACAGAACCCCGATGTCTATTTTCAGGGACGCGAAACCGTCAATAAATACTATGATGTGACCCCCGCGATCGTCCAGGAATACATGGACAAGGTGGCCAAGGTCATCGGACGTTCCTATCACCTTTTCGACTACGTCGGTGCGCCCGACGCCGACAAGGTGATCGTCCTCATGGGCTCGGGCGCCGAAACGGCCGAGGAAACCATCAACACCCTGAATAAGCGCGGCGCCAAGCTCGGCGTGGTGAAGGTTCGCCTCTACCGGCCTTTCGATGCCGCGGCTCTCATCGCCGCCATCCCCGCATCGGTGAAGAAAATCGCCGTCCTCGACCGGACGAAAGAGCCGGGATCGCTCGGCGAGCCGCTGTACCTCGACGTGGTGGTCGCCCTGAAAGACCGCCCCATCAAAGTCGTCGGCGGCCGCTACGGCCTGTCCTCCAAAGAATTCACCCCGAACATGGTCAAGGCGGTTTACGACCACCTCGATGGGAAATGCACGCACGGGTTTACCGTCGGTATCGAGGACGACGTCACCGGCCTGTCCCTGCCTCTGGGCCCCGCGATCGACACGGAGCTCGAAGGCACGGTCCGCTGCAAGTTCTGGGGCTACGGCTCCGACGGAACCGTGGGGGCGAACAAAAACTCGATCACGATTATCGCCGACAACACCGATATGTTCGGCCAGGGCTATTTTCAATATGACTCCAAGAAATCCGGCGGCGTCACCATCTCCCATCTCCGCTTCGGCCGCAACCCGATCCAGTCCCAATACCTCGTCAACCGGCCAGATTTCGTGGCCCTCCACAATCAGTCCTACATCGGCCGCTATGATATCCTCGAAGGCATCGGCGAGGGCGGCACGTTCCTCATCAATTCCGACTGGCCCATCGACCGGGTCTTCGAGCATCTGACCGAGGACATGCAAAAAACAATCATGGAGAAGAAGCTCAAGGTCTATAACGTCGACGCCCTGAAGCTCGCCCATGAGCTCGGCCTCGGAACACGGATCAACACGATCATGCAGGCCTGCTTCTTCAAAATATCGGGGGTCCTGCCGGAGGGCAAGGCGATCGAACTCATCAAGAACGCCATCAAGAAATCTTACCTGAAAAAGGGCATGGACGTTGTCGAGATGAACTGGGCGGCCGTGGACAAGGCCGCGGCGGGGCTCGAACGGGTTCCTGTTCCACAGAAGATCACGGTGTCGGCGCCGGTGCCAAGGCTCGTCCCTGACGATGCGGACGACTTCACCAAGAGCGTTATCGAACCCATCATGCGATTCAGAGGAGACTCGATCCCGGTTTCCAAGATGCCCCTCGACGGCCAGGTGCCGAGCGGCACCGCCCGCCTTGAACGCCGCGGCGTGGCGCCGGAAGTGCCCATGTGGATCCCCGAGAACTGCATCCAGTGCAATCAGTGCGTCCTGGTCTGCCCCCATTCCACCATCCGGGCTAAGCAAATACCTCCCCAATACTTGGAGGCCGCACCCGCCGGCTTCGGCACGATCAAAGCCAACACGAAAAACGATAAGAACCTGCAGTACCGGGTCCAGGTCTATGCCGAGGATTGCACGGGCTGCCGGAACTGCGTCGAGGAATGCCTGGCCAAGAACAAGGCCCTCAAGATGGTTCCTATACAGGAGGCCCGCGAGGCGGGAGAGAACATTCGGGAAGAATATTTCGAAAAAATTCCCTATGGAGTAATGGATGGAACGCGGATTGATACCGTCAAGGGAAGCCAGCTTCTGAGGCCGTATTTCGAGTTCAGCGGCGCGTGCGCCGGCTGCGGCGAAACGCCGTACGTCAAGCTGGCGACGCAGCTTTTCGGCGATCGGATGATCATCGCCAATGCCACGGGCTGTTCCTCGATCTATGGCGGAACGTTCCCGACCATGCCGTACTGTAAGGACGAGGACGGCCGGGGACCGGCATGGGCCAATTCGCTGTTCGAGGACAACGCCGAATACGGGTTCGGCATGAGATTGGCGGTCGATTTCAATCGCAAGCAGCTGGCCGAGGCCATCGAAAAGGCGCTGGCGGCCGGAACCACGCCGGCCTTAACCGAGGCCCTAACCAAGCTCAAGGGTCTCGGGAACAAGGTGGGACCGGAAGCCAAAGCCGCAGCGGCGGCGGTCAGAGCGGCGCTGCCGGCAGCCCTGCAGTCGGCCAACGGCGCCAAGCCGGCCCTCCAAAAAATCCGCGAGTTGCAGGACTTCATGCTCGAGAAGAGCGTCTGGTCGATCGGGGGCGACGGCTGGGCCTACGACATCGGCTACGGCGGCCTCGACCATGTCCTCGCCTACGGCAAAAACGTCAATGTGCTTGTCCTGGATACCGAAGTGTACTCGAACACGGGAGGCCAAGCCTCCAAGTCCACTCCGACCGGTTCCGTGGCCAAGTTTGCGGCCTCCGGCAAGAAGACGGCCAAGAAGAACCTCGGAGGGATGGCCATGACGTACGGCTACGTCTATGTCGCCTCTGTGGCCATGGGCGCCAACTCCGGCCAGTGTATCAAGGCTTTCCTCGAGGCCGAAGCGCACGACGGCCCCTCGCTCATCATCGCCTATTCCCCGTGCATCAACCACGGGATCGATATGAGCAAGTCGATCAGCGAGATGAAGCTGGCTGTCGATACCGGCTACTGGACGCTGTACCGCTACAATCCCGCGCTCGCCAAAGAAGGCAAGAACCCCTTCATCCTCGACTCCAAAGAGCCCAAACTCGACTACCAGACGTTCCTCGACAACGAGATCCGCTACAGGACTCTGGTTCAAACCTATCCCGACGTCGCCAAGCAGCTCTTTGCCCAAGCCGCCGCAGAAGCCAAGACCAGGTGGCAGGCCTTCAAGAAGATGGCCGAATAAGCTGGCTCACGAAGCCGCGGGCAATGGAATTTCCAGCCCCGGGAGCGTCCTGCTCCCGGGGTTTTTTTGTCATTTATGCGGCCCCGCGACTTGGATTATAATGAAGTGACGCCGCAGGAAGGCGCCTGATGAAGATCACGGAATCCATTTGTTGCCGGGACAGGGAAGAATGGAGAGCGTGGCTTGCGGCTCATCACCGAGCCGGAAAAGAAATCTGGCTTGTCTTTTTTAAAAAGCACACGGAGAAGCCGACGGTTTCCTATGAGGAAGCGGTTGAGGAGGCCGTGTGCTTCGGCTGGATCGACGGCATTCTCCAACGCCTTGATGAGGAGCGCTGCGCCCGGAAATTCACTCCCCGGAGTGCCAAGTCAAAGTGGTCGCCGTCAAACGTCGAACGGGCTCGGAGAATGGTGCGAAAAGGCCGGATGACCGAGGCGGGCCTGGAAAAATTCCGCGACGCCAGGATCGGCGTGTCCCCGCCGGCCCGGAAGGACTTACGGCTCCCGGACGCTCTGGCGGCCAAATTCGAGGCAAACCCGCGTGCGTTCGCGTGCTTCAATGGGCTGCCGGAGTCCCAGCGCCGACTCTACGTCGGATGGATCCTCAGCGCAAAGAAAGAGGCAACCCGTCTTCGTCGCCTCACCGAGGCGATAGGCCGCCTGGAAAAAGGCGAACGGCTTGGGCTGAAATAAATCCGGGAGCCGCGGGCCGGCCCTGTTTATCGGACGTCGCCGGGCCGACGGTTATTTCAACCGCCAGTCCAGGGTCGATGTTCTTTTTGATAAAAGCATTCAAATCGTCAGTTGTCACGGCGTCGAGCGCGTCGAAGATCCCAGAAATAAAGCCGGCCCCCAGGCCCAGACTCTCGAAAGTGCCCATAGTCATGGTGCGCATATCTTTGGCCTCATTGGTCCGCAGGAACCGGGTCTTAGCCAGAATTTTCGCCGCCGCCAACTCTTCCGGCGTGACGCCGCTCCTGCCGAGTTCTTCAAGGACGGCCGTCAGGGCAGGCCCGGCCTTTTCGGCATTGGCTTTTTCCGTTTCGAGGTAGGCCTCGAGGATGCCGCCGGCCTTCATCCATGTCAGCCGGGCGTTGACGTTGTAGGCCAGCTTGTCCTTGACCCTGAGGTTCCACAAACGAGAACCGGGCCCATTCCCGAGCACGGTTTCAAGCAAATAGCCTCTGGCGTATTCGGAGGCGTTTACGGGGGGCAGGGCGAAAGCCCTGGCGACATACGTCTGTTTCGAGTCTTTTGGTACGGCGACTCTACGGTTATCGGGCTTCACCGGGGGCGCTCCCAGGGCCGTTTCATCGGAACGCCCCTCGCGGAACTTTGTGAAGGCCTTCTCGAGCAGCATCCGGATCGTCGCCGTATCGAGGTCGGTGCAAACGCACAGGAAAAGACCGCGTTTGGTGAAGAACCTATCGTAGTAGCCGACGACGTCTTTCTTTTCGAGCCGCTTCAAGCTCTCGGCCGTCCCGAAAATTGCGCCGCCGCACCCCTGGCCCAGGAAAAAGGCGCCCAGGGCGGCGTCATGCCCCGTATCCGATGCATCGTCTTCGCGGTCCCGGCCCAAGAGAGCCATGGTCCGCTTGTTGTGGTCGATCCTCATCCCCGAGAGCAACGGCGATTGGATAATATCGGAGGCCGCCCTCAGCGCGTCGCCGAGCTTTTCGGTCAGGCATTCGATGCCGATGACGGAAAAGTCTCCATCGACGGAAACCTTCAACCGCGTCGCCTGAGCCATGAGGGCGCGGGCTTTGTCAGAATCGGGGATTTCGAGGGCCAGACGGCAGGCCAGATAAGCCAACCCCTCTTTGCCTTTGGGGACAATCGCCATGCCGCCCCTGGAGAAGATCATGATGATCGTCGTCGGCGACGTCCTATCCAGCTGATAAATGCAGTCCAGACCGGTAGCGAGCCGAAACTTTTGGGGAGCCGACTGCCATCCGAAAGCCCTCTCGGAATCCGGCGCACCAACGGCAAGGCCGCGGGCCAAAAAAGTGGATAGGCATGCCCCAACGAACGCCGGGCAAACCCGAGCCAGAACGGCCTTCCGCAACCTTCTTTGCCGTCTCATGGCTCGTGCGAACCCTTCTCAGTTTTCCGGGGAAGGATCGTGACGACGACGCTTTCCCCCCGGCCAAAATAGTTCAAAATGGCTTTCCGGAGGTCGCCGGAATCGACCTTGGCGATGTGATCCAGGTACCTCCCGGGATTCTCCCTCGTGTTGAGGATCATAAACCGTGCCAACGACGAAGCCAGGACGAGTCCGGATTCCCCGGCCTGCTCCGATGAGAAACGAATTTGATTTTTGGCGCTTTCAAGGTAATCAAAGACAAAATACTGTTCGTCCCCTGCGACGTCGTCACGTGAAAAGTTCTGACTGGAGGCTTTCTTCAAGAAGCTTATGGCCTCTCGGGCGGCTAACGCCGCATTCTTCGGGTCTAATGTCATGGAAATCACAATGGCCCCGCCGAAGCGGTTGGGGAGATACGCCATGGCGAGGGTTTTGATCAGGTCCTGGCGGCTGCTCAAAGCGGCGTTCAGAAGCGGGTTGATGCCCCGGCCCATGATTTCGGTCAAGAGATGCACGACGTATTGATCAGGATGATTGAAATCGGGAGCGCTAAAGCCGATGGCCACATAGGCCTCTTTGACGTCTTTCTCTTCTTTGACGCTGGCGCCCTTTTTGAGCAACGCCGCCCGGGACAGACGGGCCGGCGTCAGCCCGGATTTTTTCAGCGGTTCAAAGACCGAACGGACCTTTTCCTCCATCTCTTTGGCGTCGAAATCCCCAACGACAGCCAGAGCGCAATTATCGGGGACGAAATACTTCGCATGGAACGCCATGACCGCGTCGACGGAGGCCGACTGGACGGTTTCGCGCCGGCCGTAAACCGGACGCCCGTAGGGATGACCCTCGAATAAATGCTGGAGGAGGAGGCTCGTGGCGTACCGCGCCGGGTCGTCTTCCGTCTGGTTGATCTCCTCGAGGACGACCGCTTTTTCCTGGTCGAGTTTGTCCTGTCCGAGCGTGAAGTCGAACAGAATCTCCTTCTGGTTCCGAAGCCCGAAATCAGCGGACTCGGCGGGCAGCGAGATCTCAAACACGGATACGTCCTGACCGGTGCTGGCATTGAAATATGCACCGTGGGCGCGGACGTCGCGGCTGACGTCCTCCCCGGACCTTGAGGTCGTGCCGGCAAACAAAACGCAATGTTCGAGGATGTGGACGAAGCCGCTCGTTTCGTCCGTCTCATCCTTGGAGCCGACGTTGACGGCCGTCACGATGTTGACAAGGGGAAGGTCATGCTTTTCGTACAGGAAGACCTGGAGCCCGTTCCCCAGTGAAAAAGACCGCTCCGGTTTGGCCTGGTGGGTCGAGACGGCCATGACAAAAAGTGCCCAGCACGGAAGACCGGCGAAAAAATTAAGGCGGGCGCCCTTTCTCATTCGACCGACGCTCGGACGACTTGGAATTCCTGGACAAGTCTAGCACAAATCCGGGCGGGCCTCCACACTATGCCCCGCTGCGCAAGGCTTCTGGCCCACACCGCCCGCCGGCCGCGGCCTTTCGCCCGAAGGGTCAGGACGCCGTCCCGGCCCTTCTCATTTTTGCCCCCGACCCGTGAGTATGCTAGAATTTCAGGGAGAAGAGGATACGAGCATGAGACCTGAACGAAGGGCAAGAATACTTGTTGTCGATGACGAGGAGAACATACGAAAATCGCTCCGGATGATCCTCGAATATGAAGGTTACGAGTTCTTTGAGGCGGCGACGGGCGAAGAAGCGCTGGAGAAATTGGAGGAAACCGTGGCCTTGGACCTCATCCTGCTCGATATCAAGATGCCCGGAAAGGACGGCCTCGAGGTCCTGGCCGAACTCAAGCAGAGGCCTTATACCCCGGATGTCATCATGATCTCCGGCCAGGGCACGATTCAAGCCGCGGTCGAAGCGACCAAACTCGGCGCCTTCGATTTTCTCGAAAAGCCTCTGCACCGGGAACGGGTCCTCTTGACCATCCGGAATGCCCTGAAGCAGAACGTCCTGACGCGGGAATGCCAGGACCTCAAGCATAAGGCCGAGAAACACTACGAACTCATCGGCAACCATCCGCTCATGAAGGCTCTCTGGAAAGAAGTCCTTAAGATCGCACCGACGAACGCGACGGTCCTGATCTACGGCGAAAGCGGCACGGGCAAGGAGCTCATCGCCCGGGCCATCCACGCCAACAGTCTGAGGGCACGGGAAAAGTTTGTCCAGGTGAATTGCGCCGCCATCCCGGAGGAGCTCATTGAGAGCGAGCTCTTCGGGCACGAGAAGGGGTCCTTCACCGGCGCCACGGAGAAGAAAACCGGAAAATTCGAGCAGGCCGACGGCGGCGCCATTTTCCTCGATGAGGTCGCCGACATGAGCCTCAAAACCCAGTCCAAGGTGCTGCGGGTGCTCGAGGAAGGCGAAGTCCAGAAGGTCGGCTCCAGCCGGATTGCAAAAGTCGACGTCCGCGTCATCGCCGCCACGAACAAGGACTTGCGGAAGGAGATCGAGGAAAACCGCTTTCGTGAGGACCTCTATTTCCGGCTGAACGTTGTGCCTCTTGTCTCGCCGGCGCTCAGGGACAGGAAAGAGGACATCCCGCTCCTCGTCGAGTACTTCTCAAAGACGTTCGCCGAGGAGAACAATTTCCGGCCGAAGTCCTTCGCCAAGGATGCCGTTGAGGCCATGATGACCTACTCCTGGAAAGGCAACGTGCGGGAATTGAAGAACACCCTCGAGCGGCTGATGATTGTCACGGAAAAAGACATCATCGGGAAAGACGACCTGCCGGACGAGTTCCGCGAGGGAGGTCAGATCACCCTTCCCGAGGCGGGGGAGATCAAAACTCTGCGCGAATTCCGGGACTTGGCGGAGCGGGATTTTATCCTGGCCAAGCTCGAAGCCAATGCATGGAACATCTCCCAAACGGCCCGTGAGATTGACACGCCGCGCAGCAATCTGTATAAGAAACTCGAGCAGTACGGCATAAAAATAACGGCCGGAGTCGGCGAGGCGGTTGCCGCTCCGTCCCGCGAGGGACAAGGAGGGGAGGAAAGTCCGAACTCCAAAGGGCAGGATGGTCGCTAACGACGACACCGGGCGACCGGGGGAAAGTGCCACAGAAAAGACACCGCCCGCCGGGGTCGGCGCAAGCCGCGCCGGCGAGCAAGGGTGAAATGGCGAGGTAAGAGCTCACCGCTCCGACGGCGACGCCGGAGGCAGGGCAAACCCCATCCGGAGCAAGGCCAAACGAACCCCGTTTTGGGACGGCCCGTCCCAGGGGGTGGGTAGGCCGCTCGTCCACCGGAGCAATCCGGAGGCTAGACAAATAACCGCCCCCGCTTCGGCGGGAACAGAATTCGGCTTATGTGCGACTCCGGCCGTTTCTTCTTCCCGGTCTGCGCGCGACGCAAGCGCCGGCCGGGCGAGCAGCGCCTTCGGTAGCGATTGAAGGGACAAAGCGGCGGGCTGACGCATGGCCGAAAACAATACACCTCGACGGATCATTGCTCATCTCGACATGGACGCGTTTTTCGCGGCCATCGAGGAACACGACAACCCCGCCCTCAAAGGCCAGCCGGTGGCCGTGGGCGCCGATCCGCGCGGGGGATTCGGACGGGGCGTCGTGGCCACGGCGAACTACAAAGCCCGGGAGTACGGGCTTCATTCGGCGCTGCCCATATCCTTCGCCTGGGGCTTTTCTGAGCGGGCGCGTCGGCAGGGCAAGCCCGCTGTCGTGTTCCTGCCCCCGCGGTTCGAACGATACTCAGAAGTGTCGGAACAGATCGTCGGCATCGTCCGCAAGCACGTTTCCAGGATTGAGCGGGCCGGTCTCGACGAAATGTACCTCGACATGACGGCCTGCCCCTCCTACGAGGAGGCCGCGGCGGTGGCACGCGGTATCAAGGCGGAGATCCGGGGAGTCACGGGCCTGACGGCGTCGATCGGCATCGGGCCCAACAAGCTCATCGCCAAGATCGCCTCTGACAAGAACAAGCCCGACGGGCTGACCATCGTCAGGGACGAAGAGGCCGAGCCCTTCCTCGAGCCGCTCTCGGTCCGGAGGCTGCCCGGCATAGGCCCGAAGACTGAAGCGCGCCTTAACGATAAGGGCATCCGGACGGTCCGCGACCTTAAGTCGGCGCCGCCCGGCACGCTCGAGGACGCCATGGGCAAGTGGGGGACATGGCTGCTGGAGATGGCCCGGGGTCAGGACGACTCGGTCGTGGAGGAATCGGGCGAGGTCAAATCCATCGGCGAACAGGAGACGTTCCTGAAAGACACGCTGGATCCCGCCCTCATTCACACGCGGCTCAGGGATATGGCCGACAACGTCGTCAGCCGGATGAGAGAGGAGGGATTTCAAGGTTTCCGAACCGGTGTTCTCGTCATCCGGTTCGCCGATTTCGAAACGCGAACGAAATCCTACACGATCAAGAACCCGGCCTCTACGGCCGCCGAACTCATGATCATCATCAGTCCGCTGCTCCTGCCTTTCCTGGACGGGCGCCAGAATCCGAATCTCAAGAAAATCCGCTTGGTGGGTCTTCGCGTCGAGAAACTGGTCAAGGCCGACCGCCAGATGAGCTTTCTATGACGACGTGCTGCCGTCTTCTTCCCATCCTTAAGGAAATCCGAGAGCGATTGGCCAAGGTCCTCGCGAGCTATCGCTCCCGCTCCTCGAACCGCCCGCGGGAAATGAACCTTTGAATCGGGGATACAAAAAAGCCCGAGACGCGAAGGCGCAGGATAGACATAGCGATCGACGAGTTGCGCGCCAAGAAAGGGCCGAAGTGATGTCCTTAGAAAAAAACGTGTCGAGATCGGCCGGCCGCCGCTTTGCCTGGTGGAAGGAAGCATCGCCGGAAGCGCATCGCGCCCTTTGGGCCGCCGCTTTCGGCTGGATGCTGGATTCCTTCGACGTCATGCTTTACGCCATGGTCCTGGCGACGTTGATGGCGGACCTGGGCATGGCCAAGTCCACGGCCGGGCTTCTGGGATCTTTGACCCTGGCGGCATCGGCCATCGGCGGGCTCATTTTCGGCGTCGTCGCCGACCGCTACGGCCGCCGGGCGGCCCTGATGACGAGCATCCTCATTTATTCGGTCTTTACCGCGGCCTGCGGGCTGTCGACCACAATTCTTATGCTCGCCGCCTTCCGCTTTTTCCTGGGCTTAGGCATGGGCGGGGAATGGGCGAGCGGCGCGGCGCTTGTCTCCGAAACATGGCCCGCCGCCCACCGGGGCAAGGCGCTGGGTCTCGTCCAAAGCGCCTGGGCCGTCGGCTATGCTGCGGCGGCTGCGGTTTCCGCCCTTGTCCTGCCCACGCTCGGGTGGAGAGCCGTCTTCTTTATCGGCGTCATTCCCGCCCTGTTCACGCTCTGGATCCAAAAAAAAATCGACGACCCGGAGATCTGGAAAGCCCGGCGCGGCGCACCGGGCGCATGGCGGTCAGGGTTCCGCGAGATCTTGGGCAAGGGCCGCCTGCGTCTTACGGTACTCGTCACTCTCATGAACGCCTGCACACTTTTTGCCTGGTGGGGCCTCAACCTCTGGATTCCATCCTATCTCTCGATGGCCGCTTCGCAGGGCGGCATCGGCCTCGGGCCCAAACTCATGTCCGGGTTGGTTATTTTCATGCAGGGCGGCATGTGGCTGGGCTACGTCTCCTTCGGCTTTATCAGCGATAAGGCCGGCAGGAAAAAATCGTATTTGGGATTTCTTATCGCGGCCGCCCTTTTTGTTCTTCTCTATTCGAGCACGAGACAACCGCTTTGGCTTCTTTTCCTGGGGCCGTTTGTGGCTTTCTTCGGCACAGGCTATTTCAGCGGCTTCGGGGCCCTGACCGCAGAGCTTTATCCAACGGCAATCCGGGCCACCGCGCAGGGGCTCACTTATAATACAGGTCGGATCGTCAGCGCCGCCGCGCCCTTTGTCGTGGGATCGCTCGCACAGACCAGAGGCTTCGGTTTCGCGTTTGCGTCGATCGCCGGGGCCTTTCTTCTTGCCGCAGTTTTCTGGATATGGATTCCGGAGACGGGCGGTAGAGAGCTTGAATAGCAGGGGGTTCTCAATGAGTGGAAAAGCGGGCCCAAGGCAGGACGCGAACCTCGGTCTTAATGTTGCCAGGCCGGACGCCGGGAATGGGGCTCTCCAAGCCGCCAATAGCACGAGCGGGCGGCCCGGCAAATTAATCTTTGACAATAAAGGGAGGTTTGCTATAATAAGCGTGGTACCGCGGGGTAGAGCAGCCTGGTAGCTCGTCGGGCTCATAACCCGGAGGTCGTTGGTTCAAATCCAACCCCCGCTACCATTTTTTTTGCCTTATTTTCCCTGTTCTCAGCAATTTACAGAGATCCCTAAACCTCTTTTCGCTTTTCGTTTGAGCGCATCAAGTACAGCGCTTTTCAGCACATATTGGCCGAAGTTTGTTAATAGCTCTGTCACAAGACGTATCGCCCGTCTAACCTCAACGCGTCGTAACTTCAGGAGGGGAGCATGCCATGTCGCGCTGTGGCTACGGGCAAAGAATTGACGAGAGCATTGATCGGTGGTACTAATAATTCGGGGTTGAGCATGTTTCGCTATGCGGCGAACGGCACGTGCCTCGGAAAAATGCTGCTAATTCTGCCCGTTATCTTAATTTCTACCATAGATTCCTGCAAGTTTTCCGGCCAAGCGCCAAAGGAGGTTCGAAGTGAAAACAAAGATGCTGCTAGCTCTGGGTCTCGTCGCCGTGCTGGCCGTGACGTCCGGCTACGGGCGGCAGACGACGACGTCGTCGCTTAAAGCGCAGATTGATTTCCCGTTCACCGTCGAAGGCAAAATCCTTCCGCCCGGCCCGTATAAATTTGTGCGTGATACCCTGTCGACCGTCTTCAGGGTGCAAGGCGAGGGCAAGAACGGGGTCCTGGCGCCGATCCTGACCAGAGTCGCGGGAGAAATGCGCACGACCCCACAAGACGCTTGTCTTGTGTTCGACGTGGTCGGAGACACCTACCTGCTTTCGGAGATCTGGATTCCGGGCGAAGATGGTTATCTGGTGCTGGCCACCAAGGGCCAACACATGCATAAGGTCATAAAGGCGCAGCGCTAGGCCGACCGCCGCAATCAAGCGAGAACCGCCGGGTCAACTGATAAAGGGGATGGTGATCCCGAAAAGCTCCTTCAATCCGCTCGGGGCATCCACGAGGAAATGGGAGAGGGCGGGCGTCAGACTGTTCTTTGTTTTAAGATAGCCGAGCGATATCAGCAGGCCGGCGAGGAAAGTCAGGATGATCATCAAGCTGCCTTCAAGGAGGCCCTTGCGCCAATAATTGTAATGCCAGAGGGCGAAAAGGACGTTGCTCGCGAGGAGCGCCCAGGCCGGCTTCCATATCCGGGCCATCCTGTCGAGCAAAAAACCGATGAAAATGAGGACCTCGATGAGGCCTTCATAGACGATATAGGCATATTCGACGAGCCGGCTCCAGAACGGGCGCACCGACTCTTCGGCCGCGGCTCCCGACGCCTCGACCGTTTGCTTCATCAGGGGAACAACGACCAAGGCCTGATAGGCCGTGACGACGGCGGTCGTGACGAGGAACACGAGGAACGCCCAAAGCACGCTTTTGCCGATCTTCTTGAAACTCCATGAGAATCCTTCACCAAAAGTCTTTTTTTCGACCAAACGGACGTAGAGCCACGTGACGAGATACATCAGGGTCATGCGAAGGGCCGCGGGCAGGACCGGATGGATCCGCCGCAAGTCCCAAGCCCTCTGGTAGTAGGGGGCAAGCGCGGTAAGTGCAAACCAGCTGAGGGCAATGAGCAGGACGAGGCCGAGTCTGCTCTTGTCCCTTTGTTCTTTTGCATTGTCCATGTTATCGGATTACCTCTCAACGCAGGATGAAGCCGTGACGCAACGGGTCATCGGGGTCCAGCATGAACTCATTTCGACCCGTTACGAATGCGCTGCCCGTGACCTCGGGGACGACACCCGTGTACGGCCCGAACCCGATCTCCCGGAGTGCCTTCCCTTTGAAGCACGTCCCGAGAAGGCCTTCGATAATAAATTCCTCGCCGATCCGTATTTCGCCCTTGGCCAAGTGAAGCGCGGCCCGGGCGCTCACTCCGGTTCCCGTGGGACTTCTGTCCACTTCGCCATCGGCGAAAATGCAGACGTTCCGGCCGAAATGTCCGGGATCCTCGGCGGCCCCCATAATGATCGTCCCGTAAAGAAAACCAAGGTCCTCTTCAAAAGGGTGCCTGATCGGCAGGCTGTCCATCACGGCCCGCCGCAGTTCGTCCATGTTCTGCTGCATGAACCGGCGCTTGGCCAGGATCGTCTTGCCCGGGACCGGCGGAACGCCGCCTGTGATAATCCGGAGCGGTTCTCCCGCGGCGTGTAAGTCAAGGCTAGTGACTCTCGTCCAGCCGGATGGGGGATTCCATGAGGATTGCATCGTCCTTCTCCTTCAGTGCCGGCACATTATAGCGCTCGATGCCGCCCCGTTCAATCGGTCTCGGAAGACGCCCCTCCGCGGAGTTGAATGTGTCCCGGTTTCTGCGATATGATGTTCCCGAAATCTTCCGAGGAGGAACGGCATGTTTAATGAAGAGACATACAAGCAAAGAAGGAAACTCCTGAAGAAGGAGATGAAGACCGGACTTCTCCTGTTCATCGGCAATGAAGAGAGCCCGATGAATTATGCCGCAAACGCCTATGATTTCCGGCAGGACAGCTCATTCCTTTATTTCTTCGGCCTCGATTCGCCGGGGCTCGCGGCCGTGATCGACATCGACGAGCATAAAGAGATAATTTTCGGAAATGACATCGATATCGAAGACATCATCTGGATGGGGGACATGCCCACGCTCAAGGAGCGGGCCCATACAGTCGGTGTCAGGCGCACGGCCGCCCGGAAGGAATTCGGTAAATACGTCAAAGTCGCCCGCTCCTCGAGACGGCCGGTCCATTACCTTCCTCCGTACCGGGCCGAGGCTGCCGCCGAAATCTCGTCGCTCCTGGGGATTCGAACCAAGGATGTCAGGGCCAAAGCTTCCACCGAGTTTATCGCCGCCGTCGTCGGCCAGCGATTGATCAAGTCCAAGGACGAGGTCAACGAGATCGGGAACGCCCTCGCCGTCACAGCCGAAATGTACCGGCTGGGCATGAAACTGGCTCGGCCGGGCCGCTCTGAACGCGAGGTCGTCGGCGTTATGGAAGGTGTCGTCCACTCCCTGGGCTGCCAGATGGCGTTCCCGCCGATCGTGACGATCAACGGCCAGGTGCTGCATAATCACGGCCATATGAACGAGCTTCGCCGCGGCCGTCTCCTGGTCATGGATGCAGGCGCGGAATCGTGGCGGCATTACGCCGGGGACATCACGAGGACGGTCCCCGTCGGCGGCGCGTTCAGCCGGCGTCAGCGGGATATCTACGAGATCGTCCTCGAAGGGCAGGAAAAGGCGATCAGGGCGATCAAGCCCGGGGTCATGTTCAAGGAAGTCCATCTCACCGCGGCCCGGACGATGGCGCGCCGGCTCAAGGAGCTCGGGTTGATGACAGGCGGCACGGACGACGCCGTCAGCCAGGGGGCGCACGCCTTGTTCTTTCCGCACGGGATCGGCCACAACATGGGCCTCGATGTCCATGATATGGAAGACCTCGGAGAAAACCACGTCGGCTACGACAACACCGTCGAACGAAGCAGCCAATTCGGTCTGGCTTATCTTAGGATGGCCAAAAAGCTCGAGCCCGGTCATGTCCTGACTGTCGAGCCGGGGCTGTACTTCATTCCGGCGCTCTTTGCGAAATGGAAAAAGGAGAAGAAGTTCCGGGAATTCATCGCCTACGATAAGGTGGAGAAATTCCTGGACTTCGGAGGCGTCCGGATCGAGGACGATGTCCTGGTCACCGGCAACGGCCGACGTGTCCTAGGGCCGCCCATCCCCAAAACCATCGCCGAGGTCGAAAAGGCCTGCCGCTGACGGAGATGGCGCGTTACATCCCGGAGCTATCCAAAGCGGGAAGTCGAAAGATCGAGCGGTCATGAGTCTGACGATCGCCCTCGTCCAGCAGCACGCGACGGCCGACCCCGAGGAAAATCGGGAACGTGGGCGGAGGGCGTTCATTGAGGCCGCGAAGGCCGGGGCGGGACTCATTGCTTTCGCCGAGCTCGCCTTTTCGCGATTTTACCCGCAATTTTCCTCAAGTCCCGCCAGCCTGCTCAAGGCGGAGCCGGTTCCCGGGCCGACGACGGACTTGTTCTGCCGCCTGGCCCGAGAAACAGGAACCGTGGCCGTTCTCAACCTCTTTGAGCGGGACGGCGAACGCACCTTCGATTCGTCGCCGGTCATCGACGCCGACGGGCGGCTTCTCGGGGTCACGCGGATGGTCCACATCATGGAGGGCCCCGGATTTCACGAAAAGGGATATTATGCCCCTGGGGACCGCGACAGTTTCGTCCATGAGACGGCGGCCGGGAAGATCGGCATCGCCATCTGTTACGACAGGCATTTTCCTGAGTACATGCGAGTCGTGCGGCTCCAGGGCGCCGAGCTCGTCGTCATCCCGCAGGCCGGCTCGGTCGGGGAGTGGACGGAGGGCCTCTTCGAGGCCGAAGTACAAACCGCGGCTTTCCAAAACGGCTATTATGCCGCCCTAGTGAACAGAGTGGGCAGGGAAGAAGCACTCGAATTCGCCGGGGAGTCGTTCGTTTCCGACCCGAATGGCAAAGTCATCGCCCGGGCCCCGCAAGGAACCGATGCCATCCTCTACGCGACTTGCGATTTCCGGAAAAACCGGGAATGCCACGCCCAAAAGCACTTTCTCGACGACCGGCGGCCCCCGCTTTACGGGCGGCTCGGACTCACAGAGGAGCGCCCGAAGGACTGATCCTCATGCTCAAGTGGTACGTGATCAATACAAAGCCGAAAAAGGAAACGCAGGTGGAGAGGCTTTTCCAGGAAGGCGGCTTCACGATCTATTGCCCCAAGTACTTCAGCGAAAAGAAGGTCACGCCGTTCTTCCCGGGTTACGCCTTTCTCTATTTTGATTATCCCGCCCAGTACCAGATGGTGAAATACACCCGAGGCGTCAAGCGTGTTGTCGGAAACGATGCCGGCCCGACACCCATTCCAACTGAAACCGTCGAAGGCATCAAAGCCCGGGAGCTGAACGGCCTGATCGTCTTCGAAAAATATGGGGCCCAGCCGGCTGTCGGGGATGCCATCGAGGTCGCCGAAGGCCCTCTCAAAGGCCTCAAAGGCATATTCCAGAAGGAGATCGGAGACAAGGAACGCGTTATGATCCTTCTGAACTATGTCTCCTACCAGGGCATGTTGCTCATCGACAAGAAGAAGCTCAAGAAGATTTAAACCGCCGACGTTACTTCACGGTTTTGAGCCGCTCGATAAAAGGCTGAGTTAGGCTGCTCCCCGAGAAGAAAATGACGCCGTCCGCGCCGACCGACCGGCTTATTTTCATCTGCTCGACCATTCCGTCGGGCGTATTCTGGTTATGGGACGTCCCGATGCCGATCCCCGGGCACACTTCGCAGAGCCCGCGGCCGTATTCCACAGCCTGGCGGCTGAATTCCTCGAAATACCGGGCGTCGTTCGTGTAGAGCATCGGGCAGAGCATGTCCACCAGCCTTTCCTTAGCCCAGGCCGCCCAGTCCTGGCCGATGAGGACCTTAGCGTTGTCGGCATTGGGGAAAACGGCGGCGCTGATTTTGACGATCCGTCCCGTTTTCTTTAACGAATCCTTGAGTTCACGGACAAACATCGTCACCTGGTCTCGGTTCCATTCCAGCCACTTGTTATAGACCATGTTTCCGGAATCATGGGCCTTCACCGTGCTGAGGTCCACTCCTGAGTATTCCTTAAAGAGACGCATGGTTTCCGGGTCGTAGCTGAAATAGGGCTCGGCCGGTTCACACGGAAAGCGGATATAATCGAGATGGATCCAGTCCGCTTTGTAGCGGTCGGCAACCTCCATCATCAGGCTGCGCTCGTAGTCCCTGACCGCCGCCAAGGCCGGGTTGACCGATCCGGCCAACTCCCGCTTGGGATTCATGATCAGCCAATCCGGGTACTCGCGGACTTTGCCGAGGATCGCGGTCTCGTGGAATACGCAGAACCAGGGGTGGACGGCCATCCTCCTTTTTCCGGCTTCGGCCAAGATCAGGCCGTAAAAATCCCATGTCCATTGAGGGTTCTGGACGGCGATCCGGCTGGGATAATAGACATAACCGGCGGTGTCTTTGACAAGGACGATGAGAGTGTTGATGCCGGCCTTCTGGTACTCGTCGAGCGTCGACCGGATCTTCGTCAAAGCGGCAGTCTTCTCAACGCCGAAATTGCCGGGGTGAAGCCAAACACCGCGCACTTTCATGGATAGTCCGGCGCCGCCGCCCGTTTGCCGGGAAAAAACGAACCCGCCGGTTACGGCCGCGAGGGCCAGGACCAATGCCAGCACTTTCTTGGTCACAATTACGCCTCCTTATCGGCCCGGACGGCCATAACCCCCTCCGCCTGGACTCTCGATACGTAGGATATCACCGGGATGAACCTTTATATTGGCTTTGGAGCCGAGCTTTTTCATGCGGCCACGGCTGATCAGAGTGTTTTTACCTTTGGCGCCCGGCCGGCCTCCCCACAGTCCGTACGGAGCAAAGGTGCGCCTTTCGGAGATGATCGTCAATGCCGCGGGCGCCAGAAATTCATACTCGCGGACGATGCCGTCTCCGCCTTTTCTGGCGCCCTTCCCGCCCGACCCCGTGCGTAACGCGTAGCGATTGATCCTCAGGGGGAGATAGTTCTCAAGCGCCTCGATCGGCGTGTTGAGCGAATTGGTCATGTGGACATGGACACCGCTCAATCCCGGCGCCGTAAGGCCGGCGCCCATGCCGCCCCCGATCGTTTCGTAATATGCGAAGGCCCTCTTCCTGAAGGGATCGTAGCCGCCGAAGGCCACGTTGTTCATCGTACCCTGGCTGGCCGCAGGAATCTCCTCCGGCACGGCCTTGGCCAGCGCGCCGAGGAGCACATCCACGATCCTCTGCGACGTTTCCACGTTTCCGCCCGCGCAGGCCGCCGGGAAAATCGCGTTGACGATAGATCCCTTGGGGGCGATGATCTTTAGCGGCCGCATCAACCCCGTGTTGAAGGGAATGTCTTCATGCACGAGAGTCCGGAAAACGTAGAGAACCGCCGAGCAGGTGATGGCGAAATTGGCGTTGACCCCTCCCTCGACCTGGGCCGACGAACGGCTGAAGTCGATGACGGCCTCATCACCGCGAACGGTCAGCCGCACGGAGATTGTGATGGGTTTCCGCGAAATCCCGTCATCATCCAGGAAATCAGTGTACTCGTACGTTCCGTCGGGGATGTCGACAAGGGTCGCCCGCAGGAATCTCTCCGTGTAATCCTGGACAAGCCCGGCGTAAGTTCTCACCTTCTTTAGTCCGTAACGTCCGACGATTTCGCCCATCCTCGCACGGCCTATACCGTTCGCCGCGACCTGGGCCAGCAGGTCGCCTCGACGTTCATCCGGGGTACGGACATTGGAGAGGATCAGGTCGAAAACCTCCGCGTTCCGCCGGCCCCTCGACTCGAGTTTGAGCGGCGGGATGATCAGGCCCTCCTGGAAAAGCTCGGTGGCCAGCGGCATCGAACCCGGCGACATGCCGCCGACATCGGAGTGATGCGCCCTGTTGGCTGCGAAGAAGGCGAGCTCGCCATCAATGAAAATCGGCGTGATGCACGTGATGTCCGGAAGGTGCGTCCCGCCTTTATAGGGATCATTCAGGATGACGAGGTCTCCGTCTTCGAAACGGACCGCCTTCAAAGCGGCCTGGACCGAAAGGGGCATGGCGCCCAGGTGGACGGGAATATGGGAGCCCTGAGCCAGCGTCTCTCCTTTGTGGGTGAACAGGGCGCAGGAAAAATCCTTCCTCTCTTTGATGTTCGGGGAAAGGGCCGTGCGGCCGAGGACGGCCGCCATTTCTTCGGAGATCGAGATGAAAATATTCTTGAAGAGTTCGAGTTCGACGGGATCGATCCTTGTCATGCCGGCCCTTGTTTCCCGATGATAAGGTTGAAGTACCCATCCAGACGGCCCTCATATCCTGGCGGGAGAAACGTCGTCGACTCGGGATCGATAACCAGCCCCGGCCCTCTGAGGACGTTCCCGGGAACGAGCTTCGCTCGGTCGTACACCGTTCCGCGCAACTCTCGGCCGGCGACGATGATAAGCTGCCGCTTGATGGCCGCGGCCGGGTCAAGAGACGCTTTTCGGCTCAGCGGTTCCCTCATCAGGGGAATCTTCGGCGCCGCTGCCACAGCCTTGACTCGAAGGTTGACGATCTCGACAGGCCGGCCGTCGTGGCGATAGGAATAGAGCCTGGCGTGGCTCCGGTGGAAGCTCTCGAGAAAGGCCGGTCCCGTGCCCCGTCGTTCACGGCGGTAGGGGACCGAAATCTCATAGGACTGCCCGACATACCGGCAGTCGAGTGACCGTTCGAGCCGCACGTCGCGCGCCGCGAAGCCGTCTTCCCTCATGTCGCGCCGGCTTTGGTCCTCGAGCGTTCGGAATTCCCGCTCGAGATCCGCCGGCGAAACCCGCGAATCCGTTTTCATAAGGGATTTGGTATAGTCTTTGATGGAGTTGGCCAGGAGCAGCCCGAAGGCGGAAAGGACGCCCGCGTTCCGGGGCACCACGACGGCGGGCATGCGCAGGTGGGCGGCCATATCGACGGCATGCATGCCGCCCGCTCCTCCGAAGGAAAAGAGGGCGAAGTCGCGAGGGTCGTAACCGCGTTCGATCGATATGACACGGACCGCCTTTTCCATGTTGGCGTTAGCGATGGCGATGATACCTAACGCGGTCTCGCGCGCCGGCTTGCCGATCCGGCGGGACAGGGTCTCGATCACGGCGCGGCTGCGTTCAGGATAGATCTTCATCGTTCCGCCCAAGAAGAAGTCCGGGTCCAGCCTTCCCAAAAATAAGTTGGCATCCGTCACCGTCGGCAGTTCCCCTTTGCCGTAGCAGGCCGGACCGGGATCGGCGCCCGCGCTCTGCGGTCCGACACGAAGCGACCCGCCCCTGTCCGTGAACGCGACGGAGCCGCCGCCGGCCCCGACCGAGTGGATGTCGATAAGAGGCAGGCGGATCGGAAAATCGCCGATCCGGCCTTCCTGCGTTCTGCGGATGGCCCCTTCGACGAGCGAGACGTCGGTCGAAGTCCCTCCCATATCGAAGCTGATGACGTTTGGGAACCCCGCGGCGCGGGCCAGGTGCTCGGCGCCGACCACTCCGCCGGCCGGTCCGGAGAGGGCCGTCTTGATGGGTTCGAGCCGCGCCCGCGCCGGCGTGATGTAGCCCTCGTTGGATTGCATGATCCGCAGGTCGGCCCGACCGATCCGCCGGTCGAGTTCCGAGAGGTAGCGGTCCATGACCGGGATCAAGTAGGCGTTGACGGCGGTCGCGGCCATCCGTTCGTATTCCCGGTGTTCCGGCAGAAGCCGGCTTGAGATCGACGACATCAGGCCTTCCCGTTCGAGTTCGCGCGCGATCAGGCGCTCATTTTCAGGGTTGGCGTACGAATGCAGCAGGCAGACGGCCACCGCTTCGGCGCCGGAGCGGCGGATTCCGGCGATGATCTTGCGCACGTCGGCCGGGCTGGCTTTCTTCTGCATAGCGCCGGAGGCCAGCGTCCTCTCGTTGAGGCCGAACGAACGCACCCTGGGGAGGAGGAAGAACCTTTCCTCAGGCTGAAGTCCGTAGAGGTTCGTCCGCGTCTGCCGGCCGATGAACAGGATGTCTTCGAATCCTGCCGTCGTGATGAGCGCTATCCGGCCGCCCTTGCGTTCGAGGAGAGCGTTAGTCGCTACCGTCGTCCCGTGCACGATAAAAACAGGGGCTCCGGGCGTCAAGAGAGCGCTGAGGCCCTGCAAGATGGCTTGGGACGGGTTACGCGGAGTCGACAGGACCTTTTTATTAAGGAGGCGTCCGTTTTCCCAGACTACAAAATCGGTAAAAGTGCCGCCGGTGTCGATGCCGATCCTGATGGCTGAAGGAGGGAGAGCTCTTTTCGGCCCGACCTGTATCGCGCGGACTTTCATGGCGTGGTATCGACGGAAAGCATGACCCTTTTAAGTGCTCTATTTAAGCGTCAAACCCGGCGCAAAGTCAACCCCTCGAGTCCCCGGCATGAATGCCGGGGCTTGTTCGAGGTTAACCCTGAGCCTCGCTTCTTGTCCCAGATTTGGAAGGCGGGGCTTAGCGGTGTCGAACGGGTCAAGGCAAGCGAAAAGCTGGAATATTCGAAATAGAGTTTAGAACTTACGGGCGGCCTCGGCCCCGTCGCGCCCAGAAACCTCGTTAATCACTCCGCGTCAGTGGCACGTGCTGCAGGACTTGCCCGAGCAAGTCGAACAACTGGAGGAAGACGCTTTCAGCCGGCTCGAGCCGCCGCCTATGCCGAAGCAGGAGACGGCTTTCCGGACCTCGGTCGATCCGCAATCCGGACAGCTTGCGTTTCCTTCTTTGCCCATCGAGACCAGGCATTCGAACCGGCGGCCGCAGTTCCTGCAAACGAATTCGTATATCGGCATATCAGTTTTATATTAGCGGAAAAGACGGGCCCGGTCCAGGGCGGACCGAGGGCCTGCATTCCAATCTTTGGCCGAGCGAGGGGCAGCGTTTACTTGACCAGCGCCACCACTTCGATCTCGACCTTGA
The DNA here is from genome assembly GCA_963727095.1 of Candidatus Aminicenantota bacterium. Taxonomy (GTDB): domain Bacteria; phylum Acidobacteriota; class Aminicenantia; order Aminicenantales; family Saccharicenantaceae; genus CAVSEQ01. The sequence goes on from CAVSEQ010000003.1 coordinate 553,736, forward strand.
CGTCCCTGGGCAGGCGGGCGACTTGGACCGCGCACCGGGCCGGGTACGAAGTCTCGAAGAATCCCGCGTAGACAGCGTTCATCCTCGTGAAATCATTCATGTCCTGAAGGAAAACCGTGGCTTTCACGATGTCGGCGTAAGAGCTGCCCGCCGCCTCAAGGACGGCGCCGATGTTCTTAAAGGCAAGAGTGGTCTGCTCCTCGATCGTCCCCGTGTTGAGCTGCCCGGTTTCCGGGTCGATCGGAATCTGCCCCGAGCAGAACACGAATCCGTTGGCGACGATGGCCTGGGAATACGGTCCGATGGCCTTGGGGGCCTTGATGGTCTGTATGACCTTCTTCATGATGATGCTCCTTCCAATCCTGGCGAAACCGCTGGACACGAGCGCGCCGAGCGAACCCAGAATCAGGACAAATTTTCTTCGATCCATGTCCTCCACCTCGCTTTTACTCAGGAAAGCACGGTGATGCGGACCGGCCGGCTCTCGGTCGTCTTTGCGCCGGAAACGGCCACGGCCCAAATTGTATACGAACCCGTTCGGAGTTTCCAGTCCAGCCCGTCCGTTCCATCTGAGTCGCCGATCTTGTTGCCGTTGACATACCATTCGACGCGGTCGGCGCCGACGACGCCGGCCTTCGTGACGCGCAAACGAACCGCCTGGTCATCAAGGGGCAGCTCCGGGTCGATCTTGAAGACGTCTCCATCGAGGGGGAAGGCGATTCTCAAGCCTTCGCTGCGTCCCGTGGGGCCCGCTTCGGCCTTGATCGCCGGCACTCCTTCCACGGCGTGCGATAGGCTGCAGGTTTCGAGCGGCTCGGTCCCCTTCACGAAGAGTTCTTCCGCCCGGCCCGGGCAGGCCGAGGAAGCCAGCGCTCCTGATGCCGGACAGATGAAACGGCGGACCAACCCCGGCGGCTCACGGAAGCTCTCCGGATAGCCGTCCTTGTGAAGCAGCAGCATAATGTCATGGAAAAGAGGCCCGCAACCGGTTATCCCCGAAACATTGTGCATGGGCCGACCGTCGAAGTTGCCGACCCAGACACCGACGGTGAAGCGTGTCGTATAGCCGACCGTCCAATTGTCCCGGTAGTCCTTGGACGTTCCTGTCTTCACGGCGCAAGGAAAGGGCAGCGTAAGGGGTGTCCGGTGGCCGAAGGCCGGCGTCCTCGCGTCGGCGTCAGCCAGGATGTGCGTGATGATGAAGGACGCCTGAGGCGAAAAGATAGTCCGGGCGGCCTTATCCTCCAGGGGCACCACGGAACGGCCTTCCCGGTCCGCCATCTCCAGGATGGACCGATCCCGCACTCGGCTCCCGCCTCTAGCCAGAGTCCTGTAGGCGTCGACAAGTTCCAGTAGCCGGACCTCTCCATCTCCCAAGGTTAAGGCCACTCCGTAGTATGACGGGGGTTGGGCGGTGAGGCCGTCGAATCCCAGTTCCACCAAAGTGCGATACAGCCGGTCCAGGCCGATTTTTTCCAGAACGGAGACGGCGGGGACGTTATAGGAGCAGGCCAGGGCGCTTCGCACGCGCACGGGCCCGTGAAACCTGCGGTCATAGTTCTCGGGCCAATAGGCCCCTTGGGCGCCTGGGAATTGGCTGAGGGTATCCTCGACCACGGACGCAGCGGTCATGCCGAGCTCCAAGGCGAGGCAATACGTGAAGGGCTTGAGCGCCGAGCCCGGCTGACGCAGGGCCAAAGCCCCGTTGACCTGCCCGTCATTCGAAGCATCGGCGTAATCCCTCGAACCCGTCAATGCCAGGATATCGCCCGTGGTGTTATCGGTCACCACAACCGCACCGTTCGTGATGTTCCGGCGTTTGAGAGCGTCGAGATGCGCCCGAAGGAGGATCTCCACTTTTTTCTGGAGTTCCCAGTCCAACGTGGTCCTGAGGCAGCCCGCGGAAGGCAGCTTCGAGCGGGCTAGGTTCGCCATCACCATGTCGCAAAAATGGGGCGCCCGAAAATGCTCGGATTCGGCGGCGAGGACGATAGTTTCCTCGAGCGCGCGCTTGTGCTCATCGCTTTTTACCTGGCCGCTTGCGCGCATCCTGTTCAGGATCTCGCGCTGTCTCATTCTAAGCTCCGGTGCGTTTCTGTACGGGTTGACCCGGGACGGCGCCCTCGGGATGCACGCCAGATAGGCAGATTCCGCCAGCGTCAATTGGACGGCCGGCTTGTCAAAATAGAGGAGCGATGCGGCCTCAGCCCCAAAGGCCTGGTTCCCGTAGGGAATCCGGTTGAGGTATTGGACGAGAATGTCCTCTTTGGCCACGGTGTTTTCCAGCCGCAAGGCCAGCCACATCTCGAAGATTTTTCCCGGGATCGTCCTCGGCACATGAAAGATGCTCCGGACGACCTGCTGCGTGATTGTCGAGGCGCCCGAAAAGATGTGCCTCCGGCGGATATTCTGCTCGAGGGCTCTGCCGATCGACGGCAGATGGATGCCCCGGTGAAAATAGAAGTCCTGATCCTCCGCGGCGAGCGTCGCCGCAATGAGATAGGATGATACGTCGCCGAGGCCCACCCAACGGCATCGTCCGCCTTGAGGCGATAGGATTTCCCGGAGGAGCACTCCGTTCCTGTCCGTAAGACGGAGGGATACAACGCCACCCGGGGCGAGCCGGCTGCGGGGAACCGGCCAGTAGAACGAGCCGGCCAGCGCCAGTATTACTGCCGGCAGGCCGAAGAGGAAAACCTTTCTGGGCCGGATCATTTGACGATCTTGACGATGGTTTCCGGGGTCCGGCCGAAGACTTCGGGCGCGTACATTTGCTCCGCTTTGCTGCCGGGGACCTGAAAGGTTCCCGGGGTCAGGGCACGAATGAGGTACCGGTGCGTATGAGCCCCTGCCGTCAGGGAATCGGCGAAGAGGCGCACCCGGTTGTCGTGCATCTCGATATGGTTGAATCCTTCCCAGGAGCGCTGCGGGACACCTTCCCGTTGGGCCGCTTCATCGAGAGTCCTCTGCTGCTCCGCGCTCTCCGTGAGCAACGTCGCATTGACGGCCTCGAAGCCGGCCGGAAGCGGGTCATCGACAGCGACGAACAGCGTCTCCTGAGGGACGACGACATCCAGAGTCACAACAGCCAGGGATCCCGCTTTGACTGCGGCGAGAGGCTTCCCGTCCGGCGATTCGATCCTTTTCATAATGCTGATGCCTTCGTCGCGCGGCTCGAGTTTTTTGCCTGGGACGTAGGTCATTCGCACGCTGTAAAACAAGGTGCCGGCGCCGTCCTTTTCGATCGACAAAGGCACTACGCCCTTGCCGCCGAGATCTCCGAGCCCGATCCTGACCGACTTCGCCTCGCGCCCGGACCCCCGAAAGGCCGCCTCGAGTGCCGGCTTGGCAGCCAGCTCCATCCTGAATTTGAAGTCGGGACGGGTTTCCTCCATCGTTCGATAATATGAGCCAAGGGCATAGAAAAAGTAAAAATTCTCCTGGGTGGTAAGGAACCGCTCGCCCTTGTGCTTGCCGACGAGCCACCGAGCGGTCTGGGCGCATAACGGATGGCCGGGTTGCATCTCGACGAGGGCTTGGAGCACGGCCGCGGTCGTCCTCAGGTTCGAGGAATACGTCCAAGACAGGCTCGGCTCTGCGGCCTCCTCAAAATGCGCGTCGGTGGGCGTAACCTTGACCTTGTTCAGAAGCTCGTCAAAAAGGGTCGTGGAAATCGCGGAAGAAGACCCGCCGAGGCTCGCGGCTTTGGCGAGCAGGACTTGGCCGAAAACGGAAAGTTCTTCCCGAATTGCAAACAGCCTTTCCATGAAGGCCGGCTCCGGGCTGGCGGCCAAGGCCAAGTCGTACAAGGAGAACGCCAGGACCGTGTTCCAGCCGGGCCCCCAGAGATACGGATAGCGGACCTTGGGGTCGCGTTCGCGCAACAGGCTTCGCAGATAATTGAGGGCGGCGTTCAGGCCGGGGGCGTCGATATCGTATCCCGCCTCCCGGGCCTTCAGCAGCGCGAACACAGTGTAGCAAGTCAGATAGGGCGATTCGGCTCTGGAATCAGGCCAGAGCCCGAAACCGCCGCTTTCTTCACGTTGATAGGACGCGATCTCGCCGAGCTCATGCTTGACGTACTTCGCGGCCTCGGCCTCCGTCATCGGTCCGAGCTTGAAATCGGCGATCAGCCGGGGCGCGACGAGGTAGGGGAGAACGGCCGAGAGCCTCTGCTCGAGGCAGGCATAGGGGTATTCCCGGAGTTCTCCCAGTCCTCCTTCGAGGCCGAAGAGAGCCGTCGGCGAGGCCTGGATGTCGAGGACGTTCCGCTCGGGAGAGACTGCCTCCGGGATGGCGACCTCGTCCTTCTTTGAAACCGCGGTCTGGTCGAAGAGGGCCACGGTCTCCGCATCACGCGGCTGCTCGAGGGGGATGCTGAGGATCAGACCGTCCGATTCCTGCCCCATCCTGGCCGTAAATTCGAGATGCGCGGCGCCCGGCCCCGTGACCTCGAAAGGAAAAACCGCCTCGCTGGCGCCACCCGCTTCCAAAATGAGCGTCCTGGGGGTGGCATCCGAGCAGACAATGCCTTCGGCCTTGAGCCCAACCGTCACATTTCCCGGCGACGCCGAAAAATTGTGGACAAGGACCCCGGCCTGGAACGAATCGCCGACCCGGGCGAACCTCGGCGCTGAGGGGAGGAGTTGAAGAGGCTTGGAGACGCGGAAATCGGATTCGCCCCGCCCGAATTCGGATTCCAGGGTTTGGGCGACGGCCATGATTCTGAACGTTGTCAGGTTTTCGGGGAGAGCGAAATCGGCTTCGGCCGAGCCGGACTCATCGGTCAGGAGCGACGGATTCCAGTAGGCCGTGGATCTGAAGTCGCCCCGCAGCTCGACCTGGGCCAAGCCGGGAGCCTCGGGCGATGTTTCGCCTGCGCCCCCGCCCACGTCTTCGCCCTTCTCTCCGTACGACCTCTGTCCGACGACATGGAGCCGCGTTTCGGAGGTCTCGACCGCCAAAGGCCTGGGGGCATAAAAGATCCCGAAGGGATCCGGAGCCTGGTATCCGATGAGATTCAGGACTCCTAGGTCGACGGCAGCAACGGTCAGGCAGGCTCGCCTGCCCCTGCCTTTGGCGTCTCGGACGGTGAAACGCACGTGAACCTTGTCTTTCGGCCTGTACTCTTTTTTTTCGGGCAGGATGTCGAGGGTCAGGCGCTTTTCCGAAGCATTGACCGGGAGCTCCACATAGCCGATCTTGAATGAGGGCTTGCCGACGTCCGCCCTCGCCGAGGGCTCGCTTTGGTTCGTTCGCCCTTGGACGAGAATGACAGAAACAAAGACGTTGGGAGCGAATCCAGGCTTGAGAGGAACCTCGATCTGGCTCGAGCTTCCGACGATATCCATGACTCGCGATTCGAGGACAAGTTCCCTTTCGACGGTGACGAGGGCTTTGGCCTTTTCATAGGGAGACTTGACCAGGATGCGGGCCGTCTCGCCGGGCATGTAGGATTCCTTGTCGGCAACGAGCTCCACCGAATCGTCATCTTTCTGTTCCCAAGCGACACGGTCACCGCCCGTGACATAGAAGAAGGTCGAGGCCGATACGGTGTTGCCCCGCGCGTCGCGTCCCGCGCCAGAGAAAAAGTAGAGACCCGATTTTTCGGGCTTGAAGGAAAGCGTCACCGGGTCCGTCTTGCTCGTGACGGATTCCGCAGCGACATCGACGTCCTCTTTCTCCGAAACCCACCGCCATCCGCCTCCCACACCGGCCTTGCGGACCGACTTCCATTCCCTATGGACGAGTTTTACGGCGATGTTTCTGTCGGCGACCGTCTTGCCCTGCGGGTCGACGGCGATGACATCGAGAGTGATGGGCTTTCCCTTTTCCAGGAATGACGTGCTCGGCCGCAGGCCGATATAAAAATCGCCCCTGTGGACGAGGGTCAAAATCCGGTTCGTGATGGACCGCCTGCTCGGGCCGACGACAGTGGCTTCAAGAGTGGCCTGGACGGTATCCTTCTCCTTTTCCGGCCGGAGCGGCACCTTGATGTCCAGCCGCCCGTCACGGCCGAGAGTTCCGCTGCCGGACAAAAGCAGCCGGCTTCTCTCCGTCTCCTCATCGCCCGTCCAGTCGGACTCGTTGCTGAAAGCGTACCCGTCATGACCGGCAGGCGTGAAAGAGGCGGGCTCGAGGCGAAGATGCCAGGAAGTCTCGGCCCCGGCCAGCACTCCGCCCGAAAGATAGCTCGCCCGGACTTCTCCTTCGTAGGTTTCGCCGAAGACATAAGACTCTTTGAGACTCCGGAGATGGACTTCGAACTCCGCAGGCCGGAAGGCTTCAACTCGGAAGTTTCCAGAGACGGACTGGGCCTTCTCTTCGCCTTGTGCCGCTCGGACTCGGGCTTGGACGGAATAGAAACCAAGGGCCGCATCCGCTGCTGTGTCCAGGTCGAACTGGAACGAACCATAATCATCGAGACCGACCTGACCCTTGAAGACCGACTTATGGAACGGGTCCTGAACCTCGCACTCGACGGTTTTTTCGGCCGGGACGCGCCACTGCCCGGTTTCTTTACGGCGCAAAATCCCTTTGATGTGGACCGTCTCTCCGGCCCTGTAAATCCCGCGCTCCGAAAAGACATCGCCGGCCAGGCTTTCGGGGACGGCGTTCCAATCATAACTGATCCCGAAGCGGTAGGGCCCGATTCCGGTTCCCCAGTCGGAGGAAATGAGGACCGTGTCCTGGCCTAGACCGGCGAAGATCCATTGCCGGGGCTTGGTCCATTCGTTGCGGCTCTTTAGTCCCAGCCTCTTCCATCCGGGCGTCACAGCTTGGCCATGAACATCGGTTTTTCCTGCCCAAAGAACGGAGTTCTTGTCGTCTCGGACCTCGATCGACGCTTCAGGAATGGACTGGCCGGTTTTCAAGTCTGTCACCCAAACGGCATTGTTGTCGGCAGAAAACTTGGCCGTGACGCCCAGACGAGTGACCTGAAGAAAGGCGTTAGCATAGCTGTCCGTTCCAGTAGCGACCTGAAGAAAAACGAAACCGCACTTTTCCGGGACGAGGTCGGCGAAGTCGATCGGCACGGCCCGGCGTTCGTTACGCGGAATGTCGACAAAAAGAGGACGGGTCATTTGAAAGAACCCAGGCGCGACATTCAAGCTTTTGGAGGATTCCCAAAACAGGTTCGGCCTTGTCAGGAGCGGGATGACCCCTTCTTTCTCGACGCGAGCCCCCTTGATGTCAATCTTGCCGACGTTGACGACGGAGACCGGATAACGGAGGTCTCCATAGGACTCGATGATTCCCTGACCCGAAACCATCGAAATCGAGGGCGCGATGCTGGAAGTCCGAAAGCGGGCGGTCACGCCTTCTCCAAGCGTATCGCCGAACTCGTCGGCCAATCCCGGCTTGAGGTGCACCACATAATCGGTCTCGGGCGCTAGGGGGAGGTCCAGCCAGAGGCTCTCCTCCGGCCTGTCCCATTCGAGGTAGTAATCGGGAACCCGCACCTCGGGCTCGAAAACCACATTCTTCAAAAGCTGTGCATAAGAAACAGGATTGCTGAACTGGAATCGCAACGGCTGCGACGGATTCCGGTTGTCATCAGTGACCAGGCGTTCAAAGCGAAAGGTCTTGATCGGCTCGAACCGGAAGAGACGGTCCTGGGCCATTCCCAACGGTCCCCCGCGCCCGCGCAGACCCGCCTTTAAAAGCACGGTATAGATAGAGTCCCTTTCCAGCTTTTGGCGCGGTTCGAGGACGAGGACCTGAGCGGCGGCGGCACGAATCTCGCGGCTCTTGAGCAATGACTCGCCGGCTTGGCTGATGGAGAACCCTGCCTGGGCGGTCTTGCCGTGCGCGTCGGCGGCCGTCAGCGTGATAAATTTCCTCGCGACGGCGGGATCGACGGGCTGGTTGAAAACAAGGATAACCTGACTGTCCAGCGGCAGGCTGCGCTCGCCGTCCTTCGGAAAACTCTGAACAAGGCGGGGCCTGACCGTTTCAAAGCTCCATGCGAAATCCTGTCGCAGCCCGTATCCGTCGAGCGACGCTGCCCCAGCCGGAACCGTGATGCGAAATTCGGTGCCCGGCGCAAGCGGCGCGTCCGGGATGAACGCAAAGGCCTTCGTACCCAGCCAGCGGTTTGATCCGGCCACATCCGGCGCCACTTTCAGGAACGACGGGCCCTTGCCTTCAGGCAACGATGCGAGCGGCACCATCGGATGATCAAATATGACCACGATCCGCTGGGCTTCCGATGCGGCTTCGGTCAAGCCTTTGGGCGTGGCGCTCAGGACCTTGAGTTCTCCCTTGGTTTCCGTCGGGCTAAGATTCCTGAGTGAAGTCTCCGCCCCTTTTTTCTTGCAGGACATGATTGCCAACGCAAAAGCCAACAGGCACGACACGATGACAATTGTTTTTTTCCCCATGGCCCTCATTCCTTTTTGTACGAGGTTTCCCTCATCCTATGGGATTTGAGTCCGGGAATCAAGAACCTGAAGTGCGTCCGTCGGGGAACGACAGGAGGAGGACAATTGCTAAGTCGGTCCGGGGCGATCTGATCGCCTGTGATCGCGAGATGACGAACGCCTGTCGTCGGCGGCCGGGATCGCTGCGGGCCTGACTCAGCCGAGCTCGGCCAACGCGGTGGTCAGAAATTTCCAGAACTTCTCGACAGAGGGGATCTGCACTCTCTCCTCAGGGGAATGAGGATTTTTTATGGTCGGCCCGAAGGAGATCATCTTCATCCCGGGGAACTTTTCGCCGATGATGCCGCACTCAAGGCCGGCATGGACGGCGACGACTTCCACCTCCGTCCCGAAAGTCTTCTGATAGATCTCGCGAAGCCGCTTGAGGAGCGGAGAGGTGAGGTCAGGCATCCAGCCGGGGTATCCGGGCTGGAGGTTGATCCGCGCCCCCGCCAAATCGACGACGGCCTGGATGGTGAGTCGTGTCGCATCCAGGGCCGAGGCTATAGAGCTCCTGGAGCTGCAGACGATTTCGACGCGGGCACTCGAAGTCCTGATGATGGCCAGGTTCGTCGAAGTTTCGACCAGCCCTTTGATCTCCGGGTGCATCGCAATGACGCCATGGGGAACCGCAAGGATGAAATCGAGAAGTCTCCGCTGGGATTCAGCGGTCATGGCGAATTGCCTGGAACCTTCGACGCCGTCCAGGGAATGCCTGGCGTCGCCTTCCACGGCCTTGTATTCGACCCGGATATTCTCGAAGGACTTTTTGACGGCCGCGGCGAGGGGCCTGACCTGCGTCGGCAGGCAGGCCAGCACGGCCCACGCCTCGCGCGGTATGGCGTTGTGCTTGTTGCCGCCTTCGAGGGAGACGAGATCGAAACGGCAGCTTCCGGCCGCCTCCCGAAGCACCCGAGCCAGGAGCTTGACGGCATTGCCGCGGCCCTGGTTGATATCGAGACCAGAATGTCCGCCGCGGAAACCGGTGAGCTTCAGCCGGTAGAGATTTTTTGCCGCGGTCTTCTTTCTGACGACCGGAAAAGCCAGCACCGAATCCGCGCCGCCGGCGCAACCGATGGTGAACGTGCCTTCGTCCTCACTGTCGAGGTTGAGCAGGTTTTTCCCCTTGAGGGAGCCTTTCTGCACCTTATTGGCTCCGGTCAAGCCTGTCTCCTCGTCGACGGTAAAGAGAAATTCGAGCGGGCCGTGCACCAGCGAATCGTCTTCCATCACGGCCAGGCAGGCGGCTACGCCGATGCCGTTGTCGGCGCCGAGCGTCGTTCCGCGCGCGTGAACCCACTCGCCGCGGACTTCGACCTGGATGGGGTCCTTGGCAAAATCATGGACGACGTCCGAATTCTTCTCGCCGACCATATCCAGATGCCCCTGGAGAATGATGCCCTCGCTCTTCTCGCGTCCCGCGCTGGCAGGCTTGCTGACCAGCACATTGCCGACTCTGTCCATCAGGCCCCTGAGGCCAAGTTCCTTGGCCACGGAAAGGACGTACCCGCCGAGAGGTCGTTCGTTGCCCGAGCAGTGGGGGATCGTCAGGATCTTCGCGAAATGCTTCCAAAGATGCTGAGGGTTGAGTCCTTCGAAAGGGGATGCCATGGGATGTCTCCTTATCGTGAGGTCGGCCACGCCATCATGCCACAAACCGGCAGTGGATTCAAGCAGGCCAACTCGGGTATAATAAGGCGCAAATCCGGAAAATCGGGAAAATCAAAATGGCACGAGCAAGAGTGATCAATATCCTGGCCGCAGGTCTGTTCATGCTGCTCGTGAAGCCGGCCGTGACCGCAGAGAAGGTGAAGGTCCTGACCAGCATTTTCCCGCTCGAACAGTTCGCCGCCGCCGTGGCCGGCGAGAGGGGGGACGTGTCCCTGCTCCTGCCGCCGGGCGCCGGCGTTCATACCTGGCAGCCCAGGCCCGGCGATATCCTGAGGCTGGCGTCGTGCGATCTGTTTATTTCGGTCGGTGCAAACCTCGAACCGTGGCTCTCGAGCGTCCTGCGGGCCGTGCCTCCGGGCCGGCTGAGGGTGCTCGAAGTCAGCCGCGGCCTGAAGCTTCTTCCGGCGGCCGCCGAAGGTCCGGCCGGAACGGAACACGAGCACGGAGCATGGGACCCCCATATCTGGCTCGATTTTGATCTCGATCTGCTCATCGTCGACCACATCGCCTCCGTTTTGTCGGACATCGCTCCGCTGTCGAAAGCGGAATTCGTAAAGAACGCAAGCCTCTTGAAAGACCGGCTGAGGGCTCTGGACTCCGAATACAAAGATGAGCTTAAGGGGTGCGAAGGAAAACGATTGATCATCGCGGGCCACGCCGCCTTCGGCTATCTGGCCAGGCGTTACGGACTCGTCCAGACATCGCTCTTCGGCTTGAGCCCGGATGCCCAGCCGGGTCCGCAGCAAATGATAAAGCTTATCGCCCTGTGCCGGGCGGAAAACATCCGGACCGTGTTCTTTGAAGAGTCGATCTCGCCGACCTTGGCCGAGGCGCTGGCCGGAGAAATCGGCGGCCGCGTGCTCGCCTTGAACGCCGGCCACAACCTGACACGGGAGGAGCTCAGAAAAGGTCTCCGCTTTTTTGATATCATGGAGGAGAATCTTCGCCACATCACGGACGGGCTGGGCTGCCGCAAGAACCATGGATCTGATTAACGTTTGCGATGTCACCTTTCACTATGACGGGAATCCCGTCCTCCTCGGGGTCAGCCTGATCATCAAGGAGGGAGATTTCCTGGCCATCATCGGACCGAACGGCTCGGGGAAGACGACTCTGATCAAGATCATTCTCGGACTTCTGAGGCCTGTTAAGGGAAACGTCGAGATCATGGGCAGGCCGCTCGACGAATTCACGGACTGGCGGACGATCGGGTATGTCCCGCAAAAGGCGACGGCGATCGATCCGTTTTTCCCGGCCTCCGTCGAAGAGGTCGTCGGCATGGCTCTTTTGTCCCATCCCCGAATTCTCGCGGGACGGGCCAAGCCTCAGACGGATGCGGTCGGCCGCGCCCTCCAGCAGGTGGGCATGGAATCGTTCCGAAAATGGCGCATCGGCCGTCTCTCCGGAGGGCAGCAGCAACGCATTTTTATCGCGCGCGCCCTCGTCACCGAACCGCGCATCCTATTTCTTGACGAACCGACAACGGGAATCGACGCAGAAACCCAGGAGCGGTTCTACGATATGCTCGATCGCTTGAACTCGGAACGGGGCATCACGATCGTCCTCGTCACTCATGATATCGGCATCGTCAACAAGCACGTGAGCCAGGTCGCCTGTCTCAACCAGAGAATGGTGTACCATGGAAGCCACGAGGATTTCTGCCGCTCCGAGGCTTTCCAGTCCATTGTCCTCCACGGGAACCATCTCGTCTCGCACGAGCACTGAGGCCCGACGTTCATGGATGCCCTCCTTCATTACGCGTTTCTCCAGAGGGCCCTCGTCGCAGGAGTTTTTATCGCCGTCACCTGCGCTGTGCTGGGCGTTTTCCTTGTTCTCCGGAAAGACGCCATGATCGGCCATGGGCTGTCGCATATCGCTTTCGCCGGCGTTGCGCTGGGCCTCTTCCTGAACATGCTCCCGCTTGCGGCGGCTCTGGTTGTCGCTGTCGGCGCCGGCCTCGGCATTACGCGCCTTAAAGACAGCGCGGGGCTCTACGGCGACACGGCCATCGGAATCGTCTCCAGTCTGGGCCTCGCCCTGGGTGTGCTGTTGGCGACACTGGCCGGGAGTTTCAATGTGGACCTGATGGCCTATCTGTTTGGAGACGTCCTGGCCATCTCACGGGCGGAAGTTTGGCTTTCCATCGGACTATCGGCCGTTGTCATGGCCGCCGTCATCCTGAACTATTCGAAGCTTCTGTTCATGACATTCGACCGCGAATCGGCCAGGGCTTCGGGAGTCGCCGTGGGGCGCCTCGATACATTGCTGATGGTTCTGACCGCGGTTACGATTGTCCTCGGCATGAAGGTGGCGGGCATACTCCTCGTTTCGGCGTTCGTTGTGATGCCGGCGGCCGCTGGCCTTCAGGTCGCGTCAAATTTCCGGATGGCGATCATCGTCTCGGCAGCTGTTGCCGCCGTCTCCGTCGCCTTTGGACTGGCCGTTTCCCTGGCCCTCAATATTCCCGCCTCAGCGGCCATCGTCATATTCTGCTTCGTCGCCTTCGGCATGTTTTCGCTCGCCAAAAAGAGGCGGTTTTTCTCAGGCCGCTAGCCGTTCCGTGCCCGCCCCGCCTCCGCACTTTGATCTAAGAAACTATGATGTCCTGAGCCGTTTGTCCATAAGCTTCCGGACAGCGGCCACGTGGCGGTCGAGTTCTTTTTTCTGCTTCGCGGCCCGGAGCAGGACACGGGACGCAAATTTTGCGTCCTTTATGGCGGGAAGGTTGATCAGGACGTTCAAATGCGCGCCTTCTCCTGCGGCGCCGGCCACCAGCGCGGCCACACCGGCGTCGCTCGCCGAGTTCCGATTGCCTTTCTCCGCCGCGGACCTGGCGAGCTTGGCCGCCTCGACCGCCTTGCCCATGACCTCGAGCGGGATAAGGGTCGCCTCTTTTGTTGCTTCTTCTATGGCCTTGTCCTTTTCCCGGGCCTGCTCCGGCGTCGCCTTGGGCAGACGCAGGGCTTCCATGACCTTATTAAACGCCCGGGCATCCCGGTCGACGGCCTGAAGCAGTTCGTCCTTCAGGACCTGGGAGCGGAGGGCGACGGCGATCATGTCCGGCCCGGCGTCTTCATAGCCGCTTTTTCCCACCGTAAGATTGGCCACCATGCCTGCAAGCGACGCCGCCAGGGCGCCGCAGAGTGCGGCTGCGCTCCCTCCGCCTGGCGCCGGCGAATCCATGGACAGTTCGTTCGCGAACTCGCGCAGCGTCATCCGGACCAGAGATTTTCCCGGTTCGCTGAACTGGTATTCAATGATCTTCTTGGCGGGATCGAAGGGAGCGACGTCATTGAGCCCCAAGGAAGCTATGGCGATTCGGATGAGCTCTTCTTCGGGCACGCCGGGACTTTTTCCCTGTTTCTCAAGGTAATAGCGTCCGGCCATGAGAAGAGCCGCCATGGGGATCAATCCCACCAGTTCGCTGCCCGTGACACGGAGGCCTAGTTTTTCGGCTTGACGGGCGGCCTCGTCGAAGACGAGGTGGGGCGGTGAGATTCTATAGTTTGTGAAGTTCACGGAAATCTGCGCCCGGCCATAGTCCTCGATATACCAGCCGACCGCCTTGACATCTTTGAACTTGCCCGGCACCATGATCGTTTTCCCGGCCGCGTTCTTGATGATATTGCCGGCGCTGTCCCGTTTGGCCCGCCCGCTTTCGCGGAGCGTCAGGGCGATTTCGTGAGCGAGCTTCCGGTCCCTGGTATTGAGATTGATGTTATAAGCGATCAGGAATTCGCGAGCGCCGATGACCGTCGCTCCCGACTTGGGGTTGAAGACGGGTTCGCCGTAGTCCGGAGCCCAGGATGCGTCTTTCAGTTTCTCAGCCAAGCCCTCGTATTCTCCGGTCCGGATGCTGGCCAGGTTCCGTCGGATAGGTTGCCGGGCCGCCGCCTCATAGAGATAAGCGGGGATGCCCAGTTCTTTGGCGATGCGGGCGCCGAGCTCGTTGGCCAGCCGGATGCAATCCTCCATCGTGACGCCTGAGACGGGAACGAAGGGACAGACGTCGGTTGCTCCGATCCGGCTGTGGGCGCCGTGATGGGTCCGCATATCAATGACCTCGGCCGCTTTGGCAATGGCCCGAAAGGCGGCTTCCTTAACGGCTTCAGGCGGGCCGATGAAGGTGACAACCGTCCGGTTCGTGGACTCGCCCGGGTCGACGTCCAGCAGTTTGACCTGGGGGACGGCCTCGATCTCGCGCGTGATGGCTTGGATTTTCTGCCGGTCGCGGCCTTCGCTGAAATTCGGCACACATTCGACGAGCTTCATCGTTCCACTCCTTTTTGCAGGGTCATTTTGAGCGTCCCGAACCTGTCATAGACTTCGACCATATTGAAATCCTTGAGCTCAACGCCCGCCCATTCGCGGTTGCCGACGATAACGACAACGGGCACAGGCGCGAAATAACGGGCGGCGACATCGAGCACCTTTTCCCCGTCGACGAGCATGAGATTGTCGGCAAAGCCGTTCCAAAGCGCATCGCCCAACCGGAGACCGGTGATGGAGGCCAGCCGGGACGCAAAGGCCGGGCCGTTGGCGAATTTCAGGGGGAGGTTGCCGATGAGGAACGATTTGGCCTGTTCGATCTCGTCCGGCCGGACTCTTTCCATGGACAAGATTCGCAGCTCCTTGATGATTTCCTGAACCGCGGGGAAAATTGATTCCCGCGGGACCTCGGCCTTGGCCCAATAGGCGCCTGTGGAACGGAAGAAACCTGCCTCACTGAAGGCATTGTACGCATAGCCCCGGGTTTCCCTGAGGTTCATAAACAACCGGCTTCCGTACGTTCCGCCCAAAACTTGATCGAGCACCATGAACGGGAAAAAGTCGGGGCTATCGGCCGGCATGGCCAAGTTCCCGACGAAGATCGTTGCGTCCTGCGACGGCGGGTGGTCCACGAAACAAACACGTTCCCGGTTGTTCGGCCGAGGCACGGGCGGCGACGGCCGGTCGACCGGCTGGCGAAGCCAGGGCCCGAAGTATCGGCTGACCTTCCTGGACGCGACGGCCAGTGAGAGATTCCCGGTTGTTGCGAAGACCGCATTGTTCGGACGATAGAATCGGCTGTAGAAAACGGCGACGTCTTTGGTCGAAATTCGTGGGATGGCATCCTCGTAATAATTCGCGGTCTGGTAAGGATGTCCTTCAAAAAGGATGCGCATGAGCTGGGTTCTTCCGACGAATTCGGGGTCTTTGTTCAGCTCTTTGAGACTGTAGAAAAACGTTCTTTTGACCGTATCGACGTCCAGGTTGGACATTTGCGGCTCGAGGAACATCATCCTCATGATGGACAGGGCTTTGTCGAGGTACTGCTCAAGGACATTAAACGTAAAGACCGTGTAGTCCATGGCCACCGAGACGGAAAAGTCGGCGCCGATGGATTCGATCATTCCCTCGATCTGGTCGGAGGAATAGAGCTCCGTTCCCCGGCCGATCATCTTCGCGGTCACTGTCGCCAAACCGGGGAGAGTCGTGGGCGAGTCGGCCTCTCCGGCGAAGAGGATGAGCTGAAGCGTGACGAGAGGCGCGCCGGGCCGGGAGGCAGCCGTCACGGTCAACCCATTCGCCAGAGTGCCCGATTCGAGGGTTGGGAGGCGCAATTCGCGAAACGACTCCGGGACCGGGGGCGATTTGCGAAAACGCTCCTGCCCGGCCTGCGCGGCATGGGAAAGACAGATCGCCAGGATCAAAAGGCACGTGCGCTGACGCCTCATCTCGTCCCCAGGTTCAGGATGACCTTGTTGCGTGCCATGAATTGCCTGTTCACCATCGCGATCACGTCGAAGGGCGTCACCCGCATGTAATGATCCAATTCAGAAAGAAGGGACTCAGGCGGAACATTGGAAAAAACGGCGTCCGTTAAAAGAAGGGCTCTGTCCAACACCGATGAGAGCCGCCTGAGGTAGTCCATCTTGAAGAGGTTTTTCGCCCTCTCTAACTCCTCGGTCGACAAGAGATTGCTTTTGAGTTTGTCGATTTCCGATGTGATCGCTTTCTCGCACCGCTCCGTCATGAGCTCGTTGTTGTTTGTGGCAAAGACCTTAAACGCCAGGACACCCGCCTTCTCCTCGAGCCCCCCTTCAAGAAAAAAGGCCGTTCGGTCCTTTTTAACGATGCGCGAATAGAGCCGGGACGCTTTTCCCTGCAAAAGGAGGTATTCGACGACCTTGAGTGTGTACAGGTCACTCGAATGAAGCGGAAAGAACCTGTAGCCGATGTGAAAGCCGGGTGAAGGAAGAAGTGTTTCCTTGATCGTCTGGACAACTTCATCCTTCTGGTCGAACTGGGGGAGGGGGAGGGGGGGCACGTCGGGGCCGGGAGGGACGGCCTCGAAATAGTGGGCCACGAGCTCCTTGGTTTTGGCGGGATGGATGTCCCCGACGATGCAAAGGACGGCGTTGTTCGGGAGATAGTAGGCGTTATGGAAAGCTTTGACGTCGTCCGCCGACAAGTTCCGGATGTCTTCAGCCCGGCTGATCAGAGGATGTCCATAGGTAAAATCCGGGTAGAGCAGCATGTCGAAGGTCGCGAAGCTCTCCAGATAAGGCGCCGTAGCCAGCCGGCGCCGGTTCTCCTCGAGGAGCTTGTCCCGGGTTCCTTCGATGGATGCGGAATTGATCGCTAGAGACTTCATCCTGTCCGATTCGAGCCACAGGGCGAGGGCAAGATGGTTGGAGGGGAGAGTCTGATAAAAAAGCGACTTGTCGAAGGTGGTCAGAGCGTTCCATTCGCCTCCGGCCTTCTGGATGAAATTGATATGCTGGAGGGGACTGACGTTTTCCGACCCCTGGAACATCAGGTTCTCGTTAAGGTACGCCAATCCGACCTGTCCCTGCTTCTCCCGGCCCGATCCCGCGCCATAAGCGACGACAACGCAAACGAGAGGCAAGGAATCGTCTACTGAGAGGACGACGCGGAGCCCGTTCTTGAGCCGGTACTGCTGGACCGAGAGGGTTTGTTCCGCCTCCAGGACTTGGGCAGGCAACCGGGCCGCCAGTACGGCTGCCCCGAACGCCATCATGGTGACCAGAGATCTTATCGTTTTGCCCATGTACGCCTTGCGCACAACTCACCCGGCCAAGAATAACACGAACATAAATCGGAAGCCAAGCGCAAAAACCGGTGACAGGCCGCGAGTCTCGTTGAAATGCCGTTGGGATTATGCTATGAATGGGGCGTCCGACTGACACTAAAGGGAGGCCTGACCCATGAGCAAGGCAGGACGGCATCTTTTTACTTCGGAATCGGTCACCGAAGGCCATCCGGACAAGGTCTGCGACCAGATCTCCGACGCCATTCTGGACGACCTCGTCGCCCAGGACCCTAAGAGCCGGGTGGCGTGCGAGACCTTGACCACCACCGGGCTGGTCCTGATCGCCGGAGAGATCACGACCGGAGGCTACTGTGACTTCCAGAAAGTCGTGCGAAACAAAGTCCGGGAAATCGGCTACACAAAGGCCGATTACGGATTCGATTTCAAGACATGCTGTGTTCTCTCGTCCATCCACGAGCAATCCACCGACATCGCCATGGGAGTTGACGAGAGGTCCGATCATGAACAGGGCGCCGGGGACCAGGGCGTCATGTTCGGATTCGCCTGTACGGAGACGGAGGAACTCATGCCCCTGCCGATCATGCTGGCCCACAAAATGGCCCGGCGTCTGGCGGAGGTTCGGAAGTCCAAAGCCCTGCCGTACCTGCGTCCCGACGGCAAGACTCAGGTGACGATCGAGTATGACGGGATGAAACCCCTCCGCGTCCAGGCCGCCATCATCGCCGCTCAACATAACGCGACGGTGCAAATCGAGGACCTGCGCCGAGATATCCGGGAGGCCGTGGTCCGAGAAGTGATCCCCGCCAGGCTGATGGACGAGGAATCCTGGAAGAACGTTTTCATCAACGGCACCGGCCGCTTCGAGCAGGGCGGACCCTTCGCGGACACGGGCATCACGGGGCGCAAGATCATCGTGGATACGTACGGCGGCGTCGGCAGTCACGGCGGCGGGTGTTTCTCCGGCAAAGATCCCTCGAAGGTCGACCGTTCCGGATCGTATATGGCCCGCTATATCGCCAAGAATATCGTGGCCGCCGGGCTGGCCGACCGCCTCGAAATACAGATCGCGTACTGCATCGGCCTCGCTGAGCCCGTTTCCCTGATGGTGGATTCCTATGGCACGGCCAAGGTTTCCGAGGACAAGATCAAGGAGCTCATCCGGGCCCACTTTCCGCTGACTCCGAAGGGCATGATCCGCCACCTCGACCTGCTGCGTCCGATCTTTCAGAAGACGGCGGCGTATGGTCACTTCGGCCGCACGGAAGAGGAGTTCACCTGGGAAAGGCCGGATAAGGCTAAAATACTGAGAAGCGACGCGGGTCTTGCCTGACGCCGTGCGGAAGAAGGTCCGCGGCCTTCGCACAAAATCTCGATCCAGGGAGGAGTTCCATGGACTATGACATCAAGGATGTAAAACTGGCCGGCAAGGGCCGTCTCCGGATGGAATGGGCGGCGCGCTCCATGCCCGTCCTCGATATGATCAAGACGACCTTCGCCAAGGACAAACCCCTGCGCGGCATCCGGATTTCCGCGTGCCTCCACGTGACGAGCGAAACCGCGAACCTCATGGAAACGCTGAAACTCGGCGGCGCCGACATCCGCCTCTGTGCCTCAAACCCCCTCAGCACGCAGGATGATATTCCCGCCGTGCTTGTCAAAGACCACAGGATCCCGGTATTCGCCATCAAGGGTGAAGGGCATGCGACCTATTACAGGCACATTCTGCAGTCCCTCGAACATCGGCCGCATATCACGATGGACGACGGCGCCGACTTGGTGTCGACGACCCATGCCAAGCGGCGGGACCTCCTGCGCGGCATCCTCGGGGGGACGGAGGAAACGACAACGGGCGTCATCCGGTTGAAGAGCATGGCCAAGGCCGGCGCCCTCGAATATCCCATCATCGCGGTCAACGACGCCCAAACCAAGCATATGTTCGATAACCGCTATGGAACCGGCCAAAGTACGCTGGACGGCATCCTGCGCGCCACCAACGTCCTCTTTGCCGGGCTGAAGTTCGTTGTCGCCGGCTACGGGATGTGCGGCAAAGGCGTGGGGATGAGGGCCCGGGGCGCCGGCGCCCACGTTATCGTGACGGAAGTGAACCCGATCAGGGCAATCGAAGCGGTCATGGACGGATTCTCCGTCATGCCCATGGCCGAAGCGGCCAGTGTGGGCGACATTTTCCTTACGGTGACGGGAGATAAGTCTGTGATCCGTCGCGAACACTTCCTCAAGATGAAGGACGGCGCCATCGTCGCCAACGCCGGCCACTTCAACGTCGAAATCGACATCCCGGCCTTGGAGAACCTGGCCAAGACCAAGCGGCGGATCCGCGACTATGTCGATGAATATACGCTCCGCAACGGCCGGCACATCCACCTCCTCGGGGAAGGACGATTGATCAACCTGGCCGCGGCCGAGGGCCATCCGGCCATGGTGATGGACATGAGTTTTTCCGACCAGGCTCTGAGCGTCCTCTATTTGGCCGGCCACAGCAGCGAGCTGGGGAAAGCCGTGTATCCCGTTCCAAAAAACATCGATGAGAAGGTCGCGGCGCTCAAGCTCCGTTCCATGGGCGCGGCCATCGACCGGCTGACACCGGCGCAGAAAAAATACCTGGCCGGTTGGAAAGAGGGGACCTGAGGCCGGACCGGCTCAAACGGCGGGTGCTTTGCTGTTGATGATCTTCATGAATTTCGCGATATTGTCCTTCATGGCGGCATCAGTGACCTTATCGGAAATCTTGAGGAAGGCCTCTTTGGCCCTGGCAAACGACTCGGTTTTGAAATACGCGACTCCGAGATTGTAGTTGGAGAGCACATCGTCGGGCGTGACTTTCACGGCTTGCTCATAAGCGGTGACGGCTTCGTCCAGCTTGTTCTGTTTCTCGAGAATCAGGCCCTTCAAATTGTAGGCCATGGTCTGGCGCGGCTGAAGCTTGATCGAACTCTGCACGTTTTCCAGCGCCTCGCCCAGGCGGTTTTGGAGGACGTACAAGCGCGCCAGGTTGTAATAGGGGAGATGGCGGCTTTGGTAATTCTGGTCGATGACGCATTTTTTAAATTCCCTTTCCGCGTCGTCCAGCCTGTTCATTTCCTGGTAGATCGTGCCGAGGTTATTGTGGGCTTCCGTGAACGTCGGTTCGATATCCAGGCACTTCTCGTAGCTCCTGGCGGCCTCGGCCAGATTACCCTTCAGCGATTGTGCCAAACCGATCCCGTTCCAGGCCAAATAATAGCGCGTGTCGAGGGACAGGCTCTTGACGAAAAACCGGATGGCCTCATCGATGTACTTCGCATCGATATAGCTTTGGTTCAAGTAGACGAGGCCGGAATTGTATTGGTACTTCGGATCACTCTCCCGCGCCCGTTGCTGTTTCTGCTGGGCGGACGCGCAGAACGCGAAATTCGCGCAGAGCAGCATGAGGCAAAGTGTTTTCGCACGCATCGTGACTCTCCTTCGGCCGGCGGCTCCGGCCCTTTCTATTCCTCGCGCAAAGCCCGGGACATCAGGTTGACCAACGCTTCCCGGGGGGATTTGTTCCGATAAAGGACCTGATAGATCTGCTCCGAGATGGGCATCTCAACGCCGTGAATCCTTGATAGCCGGCGGGCGGAAAGGGTTGTATGGACGCCTTCCGCCACCATTTTCATTCCGGCCAGGATCTCGTCGAGGGATCGCCCGATCCCCAGTTCGTGCCCAACGTAATGGTTCCGGCTGAGCTCCCCTGTGCAGGTCAGAACAAGGTCGCCGATGCCGGCCAGACCAGAGAAGGTCTTCTTCCTCCCCCCGAGAGCCAGCCCCAGCTGGGTGATCTCGACCAGGCCCCGCGTGATCAACGCGGCTCTCGAGTTGAGGCCGAAATCCAGGGCGTCGACGATCCCTGCAGCGATGGCGATGACATTCTTGAGCGCGCCGGCGACCTCGACGCCCGTCACGTCGCGGCTTCGATACACCCGGACTGTCAGACTCGAGAGTAGGTGCTGGATTTTCCGGGCGGTTTCAATATTGTGCGAAGCCAGGACGAGGGCGGTGGGATGTCCGGCCGCGACATCGCGGGCAAAGCTCGGGCCGGAAAGCACGCCCAATCGCGGCTTGACACGGCGCCCGAGGATTTCCTCCATGACCTGACTCATGCGCTTGAGGGACTTTTGGTCGATGCCTTTGGTGAGGCTGATATAGGTCTGTCCCGGTCTGGCGTACTGCGCCAACTCTTCATAGATCAATCGGCAGTACTGGGAGGGGACGGCGACGAAGAGGACATCCCCGAAGGTTACGGCGTCACGGATATCCCCCGTGAAGCTGACTTCCGGGGAAAAGAAAAAGCCGGGAAGGAAGGTCTTGTTTTCCCGGGTTTTGTGGACTTCCCCGAGGATGTCTTCCTCCCGAATCCAAAGCCGGGTGGGAATTCCGATCTGGCCGAGGTAGCGGGCGAAGGCCGACCCCCAGCTGCCGCCGCCGATGACGGAGGCGTTCATCCCGCCTTCTCTCCCAAACGGTGTTCTGTTCCTTCGACGAGCCGCCGGATATTAGGCGCGTGCTTGCCGACGACGAGCAGCGAGACCGCGGCGCTCCCAAGCACCACTCCGGTGGAGCCCTTGAACGCAAGCAAGAAAAGCGGGAAAGAAATGACGGCCAGGATGGAGCCCAAGGAAACAAACCGGCTCGCCGCTACGACCAGCACGAACACGGCCAGGGCCAGGGCAAAGGGCCGAAGAGAAAGAGCCGCGAAAACGCCCATGGATGTCGCCATACCCTTCCCGCCTTTGAATCCGATGGAGAAGGGAAAGCAGTGGCCGGCGACGGCGAGAAGACCCGCCAGGCCTGCGAAAGTGGGATCGTGGAAAAGCCGCAGAGCCAAAAACGCCGGCAGGAACCCCTTAAGGACGTCGATGACCATGACGGGAAGGGCATATCTCAAACCCTTGACGCGGAGGACGTTCGTGGCCCCCGTACTTTGGCTGCCGAACTGCCGGATGTCTTTCCGGTCGGCGGCGCGGACAAAGAGGTAGCCCGTTGGAATCGAGCCCAGGAGATATGACGCTGCCGCGAACAATGCTTTCATGCCAGCGAGAACTCCGCAACCGGACGATGCTCGGCGCCCGTAGGCTTGAGAATGCTCTGGATGAACGTGACCTTCGCGGCACTCATCTCTCCGAAGACGAAATCGCGGCGGCCATCGAACTCCTCCAGCACGGCTCCGAGGCAGGCCGGGCTCTTGACGCGTCCCAGGGTGAGATGAGGATGGAACGGCCTCGATTCGCGGGGAAAGCCGAGTGTCTCGAGCTCAAGGTCGATCTCGAGTTGGAGGGCCATGAGCTCGGGATCTTCTTTGATTCCGACCCAAAGGACTCTGGGCTTCTTCCCGTCGGGGAATCCCCCAGTCCCTTGGAGGATGAGTGGAAAACGGGCGTGCTGCGCCGCAGCGGCCTCCAAGACGCGCTCGACGGCGGCCACCTGGCTTTGGTCGATTTCCCCAAGGAATTTGAGCGTCAAGTGCATCCCGGACGCGCCCACCCAACGGACATCGGCTCCCTTTTTCTTGAGCTTCCGGACGAAATCCTCAAGCTGAGCGATAAGCTCGGGGACGAGTTCAATGGCGATAAATGTCCTCATATTCGGGTTGAGTCTTATTTTATGTTTTTTTTCGCCTTTTGATAAGACGTTTTCGCAGAATGTCCAGCGCCTTCTGGGACGAAAGGAACTTGACCTGTTCGCGGCCTCCCCAGAAAAGATTCTTCCCCGCCGTCACTCCCTGTTTATCAGCCAGGGCGATGTACACCAGCCCGACCGGCTTCGCGGCCGTGCCTCCGTCGGGGCCGGCGATGCCTGTTATCGAAACGCCGTAATCGGCGCCTGAAGTCTTCCTGATGCCCGCGGCCATGGACCGGGCTACAGGAGAGCTGACGGCGCCGTGCTTGGCGATGAGGGCCCGAGGCACACCCAGGCGCCGGGTCTTGGCCAGATTGTCGTAGACCACGGCGGACTCGAGAAAGTAGGCCGAACTGCCGGGAACGTTGGTCAGGCGGTGCCCGAGGAGACCGCCTGTGCAAGATTCCGCACACGCCACGGTCAAGCCCCGCTCCTTCAGCAGCGCGCCCACGACCGTCTCCAGATTCTCTCCCCACGAATAGATCCATGGCTCGAGCCGGCCGCGCAACTCTTTTTCGAGTTTGTCGAGTTTGGCCTCCGCTTGAGAGCGAGATGCCTCGCCCTGAGTGCTCAGATGGATTGAAAGGTCGCCGGGACTGGCCAGCGTGGTCACCGTGATGTCCGCCGGAATTTTGGCATAGATATCCTTGATGGCGCTTTCCATGAGCGATTCGCCGATGCCGGTCAACTTGATCGTCCGCCGTAAAACGGGCGTCGCTCCATCGCCGGTCAGCCGCGGCCGGACATGACTCTCGAACATGGGCTTGAGTTCATGGGGCGGCCCTGGAAAAAAAACGAGAGTCGCGCGGGGGACCTGGATCCAGAGGCCGGGCGCGGTTCCGTTGGGATTGTCCAGGATCTCCGCACCCTCGATCACATAACTCTGACGACGGTTGTTGGCCGGCATGGGACGGCCCCGGCGGCGGAAACGTCTCCGGATATCGGCCAGGATTATTGGACTGAAAATGAGCTTACGGCCGAGGGCCGCCGCGAACACTTGACGCGTGCGGTCGTCCTCCGTGGGACCCAGGCCTCCTATGACGAGGATCAGCCGCGAACGGCGGAGGGCCGTCTTCGCAGCCTCGAGGAGATTCGCTTCATCGTCGCCGACCACCGTCTTAAACGAAACCGTGATGCCGAGAGAGTTCAGCCCCTCGGTAAGAAAGAGGGAATTCGTATCCTGGAAATAGGGCGTCAGGAGTTCGGTGCCGACCGCGATGATCTCCGTCTTCAGCATCGAAGGACCTCAAATCCAGAGACACGCGAGATGGACAACGGCGGCGGCCGCAAGTCCTGCACCGACGTCGTCGGCCATGATGCCCCAACCTCCCGGAAGCATCTCCAATCTCCGGATCGGGTAAGGTTTGATGATATCAAAAAGGCGGAAAAACGCAAAAGAAAGCGCGATCGGCAACCAGCGGTCCGGGACAAGAAAAAGCGCGATCAGCTGACCGAGGGCTTCGTCGACGACAACACGGCTGGGATCTTTCTGGCCGAGTTCCGCGGCATAGACCGCGGAGGCCAGGCCGCCGATGACGCCGAGCGCCACGAGCAAGAGGAGATACCACGGCAGGGTCAGGCCGTGAAGCGAAAACCGAAAGGCCAGTGCGGCGGCGGCGCTCGCCAGCGTTCCCGGCGCAACGGGAGAAAAGCCGATGCCGAAAACGGTCGCGACAACCTTGGCGACGAACTTCATGAGGCAAGCCTTCCACGGAGGTCATATACACTTGCCGACGTGATCTCGACGTTGATAATAGCGGGAAGGGCGCCCCCGGCCTCTCCCGGCAAAGAGACCCGGATGACTCCGTCGACCTCGGGGGCCTGGAACCGGCTCCGGCCGATGACGCGCGGCGCCTCCGCCGTGCTCCTCCGTTCGACGATGACATCCTGGATGCTGCCGACGTACGTTTTGTTTTTGGCGGATGAGATTCCGGCCTGAAGGGCCATGAGATCCGCATGCCGCCTGTTTTTCTCGGCCTGGCTTATCTGGTCGGGCCGCGCGAAGGCCGCCGTATCCCGTTCGGGCGAATAGGCGAAAACGCCGAGATGATCGAAGCGGGCCTCTTTGACAAAGCCCTCGAGCGCGGCGAATTCCCGCCGGCCTTCGCCGGGGTAGCCGACGATAAGAGACGTCCGCACGGCGACCCCGGGAAGCTTTGTCCGGATTCTTTCGAGCAGCCTGAGGGCGCGGCCGGCATCCATGCCCCTCCTCATGGACTTGACGACCGCCGGGTCGCCATGCTGGAAGGGGATGTCGAGGTAACGGCAGACCTTGGGATGGGCCATGACCTCGAGAAGGGGGTCGGTTATTTCCTCGGGGTACCCGTAGAGGATCCTTACCCACTCGATGCCGGTGACACGCGCCAGGCCATCGATGAGCTTGACAAGGCCGTTCCGGATGCCGCGGTCCCGGCCGTAGTAGGTCGTGTCATGGGAAATGAGATTGATTTCCCTGACGCCGAGCTCGGCCAAGCCGGCCGCTTCCCGAACGACCGAAGCCATGCTCCTTGAAACGTAAGGCCCCTTGATCACGGGAATCGCGCAGAATGCGCAGCGGTGGGAACACCCTTCGGAAACTTTGACGTAGGCCCAGGTTGCAGGCGTCGACAGCACGCGCGGTGTCTTGTCCGAGTAAAGGAATGTGCGGTCCGGCTCGGGAGAAGGCCGGCCGCCGAGAAGCTCGGCGATTTTGTCGAAACTCCTGACGCCTGTCCAAAAATCAACGCCTGGGAAACGCTCCTGCAAGGACGTCCGGTCCCGTTCCACATAGCAGCCGGCGGCCACAATCGTCTTTCCGGGGTTACGCCGCTTCAGACCGACGGCGTGCTTCAAGGCCTTTTCCGCCTCGGCACGGGCGGGCCGGATAAACCCGCAGGTATTGACGATGATGACGTCCGCCGCCTCGGGCCGGCTCACAAACGCGTGTCCCGACCGCTTGAGGGCGCCGAGCATGACTTCGCTGTCCACCAAATTCTTGGCGCAGCCCAGAGTAATGAGAGCAATTTTTTTGGGTGGGCGGGACGGCTCGGGTATCAAGGATAGATCCGGTAAAGGAGCCTGGGGAAGGGAATCGTTTCTCGGATGTGTTTGATTCGGCAGATCCAGGAGACTGTGCGCTCGAGCCCGAGCCCGAAGCCGGAATGGGGGACCGCGCCGTATTTCCTCAAATCAAGGTACCACTCGTAGGCCTCCCTGGGGAGGCCGTTTTCCCGCAAGCGCTGCTCGAGGAGCGCGAGGTCGTGGATGCGCTGCCCGCCGCCGATGATTTCCCCGTAGCCTTCAGAGGCCAAAAAATCGACGCCGAGCACGACATCCGGCCGGTCCGGAGCGGGCTGCATATAGAAAGCCTTGATGGCGGTCGGAAAATGCGTCACGCATACCGGGGAATCATAGACCTCCGAAATAATCGTCTCTTCCGGGGCGCCGAAGTCGTCTCCCCACTTGATGGCCGACCCTTTTTTGCTGAGAAGCGGAACGGCTTCGTCATACGTCAAGCGCGGGAATGGCTTCTTGATGGCTTCAAGCGGCCGCACGTCGCGCTCGAGCGTTTCCAGGTCGCCTCTGCGTTTCGCGAGAACGCGCTCCAGGATGAACAGGATCAGATCCTCGCCGAGCTCCATGATGTCCGTGAGCGTGGCGAAGGCAACCTCCGGCTCAACCATCCAAAACTCGATCAAGTGCCGCCGCGTCTTGGACTTCTCCGCCCGGAATGTGGGACCGAAGCAGTACACTTTGCCGAAGGCCATGGCCGTGGCTTCGTTATAAAGCTGGCCGCTTTGACTGAGGTACGCCTTTTGGTCGAAGTACTGGGTCTCGAACAGAGTCGTCGTTCCTTCGCAGGCGCTGGGCGTCAGGATGGGCGTGTCCATCAGCCTGAAACCGCGGCCGTCGAAGAAATCCCGGATGGCTTTGACGATCTCCGCCCGCACCCGCAAGATGGCATGCTGCTTCGAGGAGCGGAGCCAGAGGTGGCGGTGCTCCATCAAAAAGGGAGTGCTGTGTTCTTTAAGGGTGATCGGGTAGTCCTCCGCGATTTGGACAACTTCGATGTCGGACAGGCTGATCTCGGAGCCGCCCGGCGCCCGTTTGTCCTCGCGGACCCGGCCGCGGATGATCACCGAGGATTCCTGGGTCAGTGAGTCGAAAGTGCGAAAGAGCGGATGGTCCTTTTCGGGGGAAAAGACGGTGGATTGCACGATTCCCGTCCCATCGCGGACAAGCAGAAACCGGACCTTGCCTGACGACCGTTTGTTGTAAACCCAGCCGCGGATCTCAACATCCTGGCCGTTGTAGGCGGCCAAGTCCTCGACATAAACCCATTTCATAGTGGGCTTATTATAGGCAATCTGCCGCATTTATTCAATTTCAGAGGGTTCACGGGGCCTCGCCAAGAACGGCGTGCCGGGGACGTCCAGAGCCCCTCAGTGAAGAACCAGCCGGGCTGCCTTCCTTCGCCGCAGGCGCTATGCTATAAGGATGGAGGTAAAACAATACAATGGCCGAGCCCAAACCTTTCACGCCCGTCAAGCTTGTCTGCGGCCTCATCTGCCGGGAGGATCCCCTTTTTGGCGTCGCCAAGGAACGGCTTGTCGAAGCCTTCGGCCCGCTCGACTACGAAAGCCCCGCCTTTGATTTCGATTTGACCGATTACTACGAACGGGAAATGGGGCCGGGCCTTAAACGCCGTTTCCTCAGCTTTCGAACGTTGGTCGATCCGGCGAAGCTTGCCGCGATCAAGCTCTGGACGAACGACCTGGAGCACCGGATCGATGGCACGGAAAGCTCCGCGCGACGCATCAACATCGACCCCGGCATCCTTTCGGCTTCGGCCTTGATCATGGCCACGGCGAAAGATTTTGCCCACAGGATTCCTCTCGCCTCCGGAATCTATGCTCACCTGGAATTTCTTTTCACAAAAACGGATGTGAGATTCCTGGATTGGACGTATCCCGATTTTCGGAAGGACGGCTACCGCGCATTTTTCCTGGATGTCAGAAAGGGCTACCTAGAGCAACTCAGGGAGATGCGGGCCTGATTCCGGCACGACCGCCGACATCGGCGCCTAACTTCAAAATGCTCATGAGCGTCGACCGGGCACCCCGAGCCCAGTCGCCGATATGGCCTGAACCGACTGCGAACAAGGTCTCAGAAGCAACTACAGGGAATGCATCGGAGTCGCTCGGAGCCGTATTCCTGAGCCGCCGAGTCGTCAGGCCCGGATTTAACTCTCAGGGTTGAAGGCCGATATCTTTCTCAGCCGTTCGATGATCTCCGGCAGTTCCCGTAATACAGTGGCGACGTCCTCGTCGGTGTTCGTCCGCCCGAGAGACATGCGGATGCAGGACCGGGCGATCTCCGGCCGCAGTCCAATGGCGACGAGGACGTGTGAGACCTCTTCCGAATCCTCGCTACAGGCCGAGCCCGTCGAGACGTAAATCTCTTTGGTGGCCAGGGAGAGCAGGATGGCTTCCGCCTCGAGGCCGGGAAAGGCGAAGTTAAGGGTGCTCTTAATCCGGTGCTCCGGATGGCCGTTGAAGCGGACGCGGGGGACGCGTTCCTCGATCCCTTTTTTAAGCGCGTCGGCCAGTTTTTCGATGCGGGATCTTTCTTTCTTGCCGCGTTCGGCAAGGACGCGGACGGCTTCGCCGAAGCCGACGATCCCGGCCGTATTTTCAGTCCCGGCACGCAGCCGATGCTCTTGGTGTCCTCCGTGGACGAAGGGCACGATGCACGTTCCTTTCCGGATGTAGAGGGCGCCGATTCCCTTCGGCCCGTAGATCTTGTGCGCCGAAACCGTCAGCAAATCGACACCCATTTTCCGGACGTTCAGGTCGATCTTCCCGAAGGACTGGACGGCATCCGAGTGAACCGGAACGCCCCTTTCGTGGGCGATTTCTACGATTCTTTCGACGGGCTCGATTGTGCCGATCTCATTGTTGGCGTGCATAACGGATACGAGAGCCGTCTTGGGAGTCAGGGCACTGCGGAGGGCATCGAGGTCCACCATCCCATACTGATCGACGGGCAGGTACGTCACTTTCACGCCTCGCCGTTCGGCGTATTTCGCGGATTCCAGGATCGCGGGATGTTCGATGGCCGACGTGACGAACTCATTCTTCTCCGGGAATGCATCGAGCGTCCCGAGCACGGCGAAATTGTCGGCCTCGGTCCCCGAGCCGGTGAAATAGATCTCCGCCCGGTCGGCGCCGAGGGCCGCCGCAACACCTTCCCGGGCTTCGTTCACCATCTCCTTGACCTTGCGGCCGATGGGGTAGAGGGAAGAGGGGTTCCCGAATTGCTCTCGAAGAAATGCAGACATTTTGCCGGACACGGCCGGGTCGATCGGCGTGGTTGCGTTGTGATCGAGATAAATCATAGGATTATTCTATCAGATTGCGCGCGGGCTGAAAACTTGGGAGGGTGACGACTAACGGAGGCTGCTTCCCGGCCCGCCGCGTGTGGTTTGCGGCCGAGCGGCGACTCGTCAAACTCCCGACAGAGCGACACCCTATGCTTGACGGCCCGCGGTCCCCGGAAAGAAGAAGACCGGCCGTCGTTCAGTCCGCCGCGGCGGACGGGCGCTCCGTTGCGTCTAGCCCAATCTCTCTTTTAGAATCCTGACGACCTCGAGCCCGGCACGCTTCTGCCCTTCGACCGCCGCCGCCCCGAGATGGGGGACCGGCGTCACGTTGGGGTGGTCGATGAGCGCGAAATCATCCGGAGGCTCCTTATCGTAGACATCCAGGGCCGCCGCGCGCACTTTCCCGGAATTCAGGGCGGCCAGCAGGGCCTTTTCGTCGACGACGCCGCCGCGGGCGACATTGATGATGATGACGCTGTTCTTCATCTTCGCGAACTCCGCGTCGGAGAGGATCGGCTTGGGCTGTTTGGGGACGTGGACCGTGATCAGGTCGGCGCCGGCCAGAAGCTCCTCAAGCGGAACCTGCTTGACCGCGAGGTCGGTCTTGACAGGGACGACGTCGTAGACGAGCACCTTCATGCCAAACGCAATGGCCCGTTTGGCGACCTCGATCCCGATGCGGCCGCAACCGATGATGCCGAGCGTCTTGCCGTAGAGTTCCGTGCCCTCCAGGTTCTTCTTTTCCCACTTGTGCTGCTTCATCGACACGACGCCCTTGCCGTGATTGCGGACGGCGCCGAGCATCAGCCCGAAGGTGTGCTCGGCCACGGAAATGGACGTCGCCGCCGGGGTGTTGGCCACCGCGATGCCTTTTTCCTTGGCCGCGGCGCTGTCGATGTTGTCGAGGCCGATGCCGGCTCGGACGAGAATCTTCAGGTCCTTGCCTGCCTCGATCACCGGCCGGGTGACCTTGGTCGCACTGCGGACGACGATCGCATGATAGCCGGGCACAGCCGCGACGAGGTCGGGCTCGCCGAGTCCGGTCTTCACCGTGACGTCGAAACCCGGGACGGCCTTCAGGGCGTCGAGGGCTTCCTTGTCCATCGAATCTGCGACGAGAATCTTCGTCATTGCCATGTCTCCTTCAACACGGCCTGGGTAGCCCTGATTCCGCTGCCGGCCTCAAACTTGAACCCGAGGTCCTGGAGCGTCATTTCGAGGGCCGAGACGGCCGTCATGATGTCGAAACCACCCATGTAGCCGAGATGGGCGATGCGGAAGAACTTGCCTTTGTTCGGGTCCTGGGCTCCGGCGATGTAGGCCATGTACTTGTTCTGCATCGTTTTGACGATCTTGCCGCCCTCGATGCCTGCCGGAGTCTTGACGGCGGTCAGGATGTTCCCCGGCTTTTCGGCCAGCAGTTCCAGGCCCATGGCCTTGACTCCGGCCCGCGTCGCGTCGCCGAGGATGCGGTGATGCTCGAAGAGCTTTTCGAGACCCATGCCCTTGATGATGTCCAGAGCTTTCTTCTGCTGGATGATCAGCGATATGGCCGGCGTCCAGGGAGTCGTCTTATCGACAAGGTTCTTCCGGGCCTTTTTCAGGTCGAAGTAAAACCGGGCGCACTTCGCCGTTTCCACCAGCTTCCAGGCCTTCGGACCGACGGCGATATAGGCCAGGCCCGGCGGGATCATGAAGGACTTCTGGGAACCCGAAACCATGGCGTCGATCTTCCATTCGTCCATCGGGCAGGGGGTCGCGCCCGTCCCGGAGATGCCGTCGACGACGATGACGGCGTTCGTTTGGGAAACGACTTCCGCAAATCCCTTGATGTCGAAGATGGCTCCGGTGGACGTTTCCGAGAGCTGGCAGAAGACGGCCTTGCAGTCGGGCATGGCCTTGAGCTCCGATTGGAGCTGGTCCTTCGTGTAATCTTTTCCCCACTCGACGACGATTTCCTTGTAGGCGATGCCGTAGGCTTTACAGATGTTGCCCCAACGTTCGCCGAACTTGCCGGCGTTGATTGTCAGGACTTTGTCCCCAGGACTGAGCAGGTTGGCCACGGCGGCCTCCATGGCCCCCGTTCCGGACGACGTCAGGATATAGACGTCCTCTTTGGTTCCGAAGACATATTTCAGCCCTTCGGTCGCCTCCATGAAGATGTTCGAGAACTCGGGGGTCCGGTGATGGATGATGGGCTCAGCGGCGGCCGCAAGCACGGGCTCGGGAACCGGTGTCGGCCCGGGCGAGAGAAGGTAGTATTTCTTGATCATAAGTCCTCCTTCCAGAAACTTTTCTATTTAAAATTAGGTTAGACAAAAATCGATCATTCCAAAACAGCCCCGAAAATAAATTAGCAAACTCATTCCGGCCGGTCAATCATAATTTCGTCAGAAGAAGCGTCAAGAGCGCGGTCCGGTCGACGAGGGACGACAGGAGAAGATGTTCGTGCGCGGCATGGATGCCGTCACCGTCCGGTCCGAGCCCGTCCAAGGCCGGCACGCCAAGACTGGCCGCGATCGAAGCGTCGGAACCGCCCCCGGTTTTTCCTCCCGTCAGGTTTTGACCGATAGAGGCCGCGATCTCGCGGGCCTGCTCGAAGAGATGGGCGGAGGCTTTCGTTTTCTCCATCGCCGGCGTCGTGCTCTCGACAACGGCTTTGACACGGGCACCCCGCAGCACGGGTTCTGCGCCCTTGAGCGTTCTCAGGATCCTCTCGCGATCGTACGATCTCCAGAATCGGATATCCAGGACGGCCCAGGCAGAGTCCGGAACGATGTTCGCCTTTTCCCCGCCGCCGATGAGCCCGATGTTGACGGTCGTTTCGCCTGCACGCAATTTCCTGGCCTGCTGGAGCTGACTCATCAGTTCTTCGATGGCATTGACGCCTTTTTGCGGCGTTCCGCCGTGGGCGGCCCGGCCGTGCGTTTCCAGGCGGATGACAAGCCGGCCCTTGCGCTCGAGCTTCAGGCCGCCGCCGGGAAGGGCCGGCTCCAGGCACAGGACAAGGGAGGAACGTTTGGCCAGCCGCCGGATGACATCGTACGCCGCCTCGTGACCCGTTTCTTCGGCCGAATTGATGAAGATCGTGATCCGTTTTTGCGGCTTGAGATTGACGCTGCGCAACGCGGCCAGTGCGGACAAGACCATGACCACGCCGGCCTTCATGTCGAGCACTCCGGGGCCGAAGAGCTTGTTCCCCGAGATATAGAAGGGCAT
Organism: Candidatus Aminicenantota bacterium; assembly: GCA_963727095.1. GTDB lineage: Bacteria > Acidobacteriota > Aminicenantia > Aminicenantales > Saccharicenantaceae > CAVSEQ01. Next base: position 586,122 of record CAVSEQ010000003.1, read on the forward strand.
TTTCGCGATCTTCCCCACGGGCCACACGGTGTCGATATGGGTCAGAACCAGGATTTGATCATCGGCATCTTTAAGCCGGCCGGGGGCGTATTCAATGGTGGTCAGGTCGCCGATCTCCTTCTGAGGGAGGGACGTTATCTTGCATCCGATCTTCTTGAATTCCCTGGCGACGAACGACGAACAGACGTCGACCGCTTTTTTGTCATTGGTGGGAGATTCCAGATTCGTGATCTGTTTGAGGAGATGGACCATGTCGCCCTGCCGCGAACGATAATAGAGAGGAAAGTCCATGCCGGCCTCCAACGCGAATAGGCCTTTACTTTAACACAGCCCGCCCTAAAATTCACGCCCTTTTTCGACCGACCGGGCCCGCTTCGGCGTGACCATTTCGAACAGGCCTTCCAGCCCGCCGACGATGCGGCGGGTCAGCGTCGGCCGCAAACGGATGGCGCCGTCCCGGCAGACTTCATGGCAGCAAAGGCACTGGATGCAGCGTGGCGTCACGATCTCGCTTAACCCGTCCGGGAATGAGACTGCGCCGGCCGGACAGATGCGGCGGCATTCGCCGCACCCCGTGCATCGCCGCCGGTCGACGGCGGGGCGAAATCCCATGCGCGATTGAATGAACGCGTAAATCGAAGACGACGAGCGCCTTCGGAGAGCGCCCAGGACGACCGTCGGAGATTTGAAGTCCCTAACCCTTACGGCGGCCAGGGTCTCGCCGAGAATATCGATGTCGGCGAGGCGGCCCGCGCCCAGCCCGCGCTCGCGGGCAAAACGCGTGGTCAGGATGTCGTCCGGACGGATCCCAACGGCGGCGCAGGAGACCGTATCGAGAGCGACCGCATCACAGCCCGCCAACACCATGCCCAGCGCCCGGGGCGTTCCTGAGGCCGGTCCCAGCCCCTCCATTCCCACGATCCCATCCATGATCGTCAGTCCCCGGGGAAGACAGCAGAAGACGTCCAGAAGCATCCGGCTGAACTGGTCGATCCTGGGAAACTGCCGGTGATATCGAAGCCTGTCGCCCAACGGAACGAGCCCATACACGTTCTTGACGGCGCCCGTGAAACCCGTGAAGGCATGGGTTTTCAGTTTGGGCAGGTTGACGACGGCCTCGGCTTCCAGAGCCGCCCTTGAAAATCTGACCTTGTCGAGGACCTCTCCACCCGGACAGGGGATTTCCACGAAGCCTTCTTCCTTCACATTGATCAGCCGGGCCCCTGTTTCACGGCATAAGTCCCTGTAGCCTGAAAGGCTGAAACCGCTGCGGTCATCGTCCTGGATGTCGTCACCTACGGTCACCACACAGTCGAGCTCCCGGAGAAGTCGGACGACTTCCCGGGTGAATATCGGATGAGTGAGGATCGCGCGCTCCGGCGCCGAGGAAGGAGAGAGGTGGTTGATCTTGACGAAAACCCGGCTGCCCGGACGGATGATCCGTTCCAGGCCTCCCAAGAGCTCAAGCGTTTTTCGGAGCGCTCCGCGGACTTCGGGAGCCTCATATCCGGAACAGCGGACGAGAGTGACCTGCGTGTTCATGTCCCGGCCATTATATCAAGGATGAACTGCGTTCCAAACCGGCCGGCGCACCGCGGCGGACGAACTCAGCTTGATTTCGGGCTGCGTTTCCCATAAATTAGTGCTCTGAACGCGAGCACGATGAGGAAAGCCCTTCTCCTGGTTTTGCTGATTTGCGCCCTTGTGCCGGCCCTGAAAACCGATATCTTCTACCCATGGAAGAGCACTTATATCGGCGCTTTGGAGGGATCGGCCTGGCCCGGATTGGTCATCGTTCCGGACAAGGAGAGCGCCTTCGCCCTGGTCCTCAAGGTCGAGCAGGACGGTCTTTCGGCCGAATGGAATGACTTCTTTTACCTCGTCTCGCAGGTCGGCCCCCAATCTCCGGACGGGCAGTATGCGCGAGTCAAATTCGACCTCAGCCTGCCTTTCAAGAAGGGCGCTGAGACACCCGTCCTTCTCAAGCCGTCGCCCAGGAAGCGGACGCTGACATTCGAATGGTCGCGCCGGGATGAGGACATCGTGGTCGGCCGCATCCTGTGTCCGGCCAACATCCGCGTCATCCTCGTCAATTATTTTCCTTGGGATTTCTCCGGTGATTACGAGCGCCTGTCCGACGGCGAGGTCCGCGGCCGCAGCGCCGGCCTCACAAAGAAGTCCTATATGCTTTGGACAAATAGGCCGGGAGAAACAGTCGCGGCGCCCAAAGGCCAGTTGGCGGTTTCCTACTCGACCAAGAGCGACCGGAGCCTTTATTTCGCGGCCGGGGCCGGCGATGATTTTAAAACTCTGGGAAACAAAATCTATCGATACAAAAACGCCGTCGCCATCGACGACCTCGTCGACGAGGAAGCCCGCCTCTACGAACAGAAGCGCGTCCAGATCCGGGGTTTGTTCGAAGGCGTCCCCGAAGCCATCACCAACAATCTCCACTGGATGGTCTTGTATCAAGCCGGGAGCCATCGCTTGTACACGCCCGCCGGGCGCGGCTGGATCTTTCCCAGGGCCAGGGGAGGCCGCGACGACTGGACGATCTTCGCGTGGGACTCCTTCTTCAACGGGCTGGAGCTTATGACGGAAAGTTCGAAACTCGCGGTGGACGCCGTCAAGGCCGTCCTCGAAACGCAGTATCCGAACGGCAATATTCCGAACTGGCGGGGCCGTTTCGGAGGCACGATGGACCGCTCGCAGCCGCCCGTCGGCGCCTATGTCATCCTGAAGATGTTTCAGAAACAAGGGGACATGGAGTTACTGCGGTTCGCCTATCCGTACCTGCAAAAATGGCATGATTTCTGGACGGCCCGCAAACCCAACGGCCAGGCAAGAAGAGACGGCAACGGCGACGGGCTCCTGGAGTGGGGGTCGGACACTGAATTGCTGGCAAAGGATGTGCCTCCGTGGGAAAAGGACGCGCCCGGCCGCACCCGCGCCGCCTGGGAATCGGGGCAGGACGACCTGCCGAACTGGGATGACGTCCCGTTCAGGGAAGAGACCGGGACTCTTATGATGAACTGCGTGGACCTCAATTCTCTCTATGCTCTTGACGCCTACTGCCTTTCTCAGATCGCGTCCGTGCTCAGCAAGAGCGGTGACGCCGAGACGTACCTCGAGCAGTATGAGAGAATCAAGTCGCTCGTCAACAGCCAGCTCTGGAACGAAAAAGAGGGATTTTATTTCGACCGCTACTGGGACGGGCGTTTTTCCGTGCATAAAGCGGCGTCGAATTTCTTTCCTCTTGTGGCCCGCATCCCGGATGATAAAAGGGCGCAGCGGATGCTCAAGCAGCTGCTGGACCCGAAGAAGTTCTGGGGCGATTATGTCATCCCTTCCATCTCGCGGGATGATCCGGCTTTCCAGCCGGACAATCAACAGTACTGGCGCGGCACCGTCTGGCCGCCCACGAACTATCTCGTTTACCAGGGCCTCAAAGCCTATGGACTCGACCCCGTCGCTTCCGAATTCGCCAAGAAGAGCGCGGAGATGTTTCTGCGCAGCTGGACGAACTTCCAGCTCTGCCCCGAGAACTTCGATTCCCTGACCGGCGAGGCCAGCGGGCAGCGGCACCAAAGCTGGGGCCCGCTTTTCGCGCTCATGGCCCTCGAGGAGTACCTTGATTTCACGCCGTGGGAAGGTTTCCGTTTCGGCATCCTCAAACCTGATGAATCGGGAATCCTCTCTCGAGTCTCCATTCAAGGCCGCCAGTACGAGGTCAAGGTCTCAAATTCGGCCACGGAGCTCCGTGAGGAAGGCCAGGTCATCGTCGCGGCGGACGGCGGAGCGGTTTTCCGCCATTTTCTCTATAACGAATCCGAAGTTTCCTTCGAAATCAAGGCCTTGAAAAAACGGAACGTCTATCTCAAGTTCATCAAGAAGGGCAAATATCAAATTATGGTCGACGGGCGCCAGGCCGACGTTTTCAAAGGCGATTCCTACCGGTTCGACCTGCCGGAAGGTGAGCATTCCGTCCTCATCCAGCTTCTCGAAAGCCTGGAAAAGTAATCCGGGTTTTAAAAAACCAGTATTCTTACGACCCTTATTTCGGCCCCCGGCCTCCGGTCAGGCGCCGGGTTCGATGACCGGCGGCGTCTCGGGAATCGCCTTCTCCAGCCGGGAGGGGAGTTCGCCGGGGACCGCATAAAAAACGAAACAGACGGCGGCGATGACGAAGGAGAGAACGAAGGGCGCCCGGATTCCGAACCTGTCGGAAAGAATGCCCGCCAGGAGGCTGATCAGAGCGCCGGCCAGAATTTGGATGTTGGACACCCAGCTGAACGCCTGGGTTTGATTTCCGCGAGAGACGGTGCTGCCGACAAACGTATGCAGGGAAGGATACGTCATAAGGAGCGAGACGCCGAAAGCCAGCAGGCCGGCGACGGCCATCGCGCGGCCCGACGCGAAGCCGATGAGGGCCAGGCTCAACGCGCCGACCCCGATGCTCATGAGGAAGATATTCCGCCGGCCGAAGCGGCGGCTGACGCCGCCGTAGCAGTAGCCGGCGATCGTCCCCAGCCCGATCCACAACGCAAGATAAAGGCCCGTCCGTCCGATCGGGACCGAGAACTGGTGATTGAGAAGCGACGGCGCGTAATAGATGATCACCGACCATCCCATACCGCCGAAAACGAAGCCCGGCACGAGATGCTTGATGCTGCCGAGCACCTTCATCCAGGAGGAAACGCCGAGAGAGGGTTTCTCGTCGACCTTCGACGAGATGCCGCGAAGGACAATCCAGCCGGCGCCGCCCACGAGAAGTCCGAAGACGGCCCAGACCATGAGCGGCATCTTCCAATCCCATCGCTGGGCGAGGTATCCGAAGGAAAGAAAGGCCAAGAGGACACCAAAATTCCCGGATCCGGATTGAATGCCCATCGCCAAGTCAAGCCCGCGAGCTGGCTGTGACTTAGCCACCCAGGCGATGATGATGGGATGGTAGAAACTCGCGAAGAGGCGCAAAAAAAGGAATAAAACGAGGAGCGTCAGGAACGATTTTGCGAACGGGAGGGCGGCCAGGGAGGCGCAGATGCCGAGAAAACTGAAGAGAAGAAGGACCCTGTATTCGACGTGGAAAGAAACCTTGACGACTACGAATTGGATGAGAAGCGTCGCTACAAGACCCACGTATGACAGAAGCCCGATCTGCGTATAGCTCGTGATGAGCCCTCCTTGCGCATAGAGAAGAGGAAAGGCCATAGGCACCACGGTCGTCGTGGCATCGGTGAGGGCATGGAAGAAGGACGCGGATAGAAGGATCCTGTTTTTCATGGCGAAAGACAGTTATAGTAGTGAAGCGGGGGAGATGTTGTCAATGTCCGGCGCTGCGGTGCGAGCGGAGTTGCTTCTTTAGATTGTTTTCGATAATTTAGGATCGGCCACATGTTTTCGACGGAAGGAGCAAGAATCCCATGGGGAAGTACTCGCGACGGGACTTCATCAAGACCGGCGTCGGCATCGGGGCGGCTACGGTGATTGCGGGCGGCCGCGTTTACCCCGCACCTGACCCGGCTCCAGGAGGCATTATGCGCGTCGTATCGAGCGGCAACGGCCTGCGGGCCACGGACAAAGCCATGCAGATCCTCATGACGGGCGGCGACCCTCTGGACGCCGTCATCGCGGGCGTGAATATCGTCGAAGACGACCCGAACGACATGTCCGTGGGATACGGCGGGTTGCCGAACGCGGAGGGTGTCGTCGAACTCGATGCATCGGTCATGGATGGTCCGACCCATTCCGCGGGGGCCGTCGGCGCCCTCCAGAAAATCAAAAACCCCTCGAAAGTTGCCCGGCTCGTTATGCAGAAAACGCCGCACGTTCTGCTCGTCGGTGAAGGCGCCTTGAAGTTCGCCCTGGCCAACGGCTTCAAGGAGGAGAACCTCCTCACCGAGAAGGCACGGGAGGAATGGCTGAAATGGAAGAAAGCGCAGGCCGGAAAGAAGGACGGGCCGCAAGCGGGCGGCGGCTCCTCCGGCGATCCCGAGCCGTACATGATGACCTACGGAACCATCAACTGCATCGCTCTCGACGGACGAGGCCGGATGGCCGGCGTGACCACGACGAGCGGACTCTCCTACAAGCTGCCCGGACGGGTCGGCGACTCGCCCATCATCGGCGCCGGGTTGTACGTTGACAATGAGATCGGAGCGGCCGGTTCCACAGGCTTGGGCGAGGCCAACCTCCAGACCTGTGCGAGTTTCAGAATCGTGGATCTCATGGGGCGGGGACTTTCGCCGGGACAGGCCTGCCTAAAGGTCTGCGAGCAGGTCTACGAGAAAGCCAAGCTCTGGACGAGGTTCCACGATGCGAGCGGCATGCCCAATGTCGGCCTGAGCTTTTACGCCCTCAGCAAGAACGGCGAGTACGGCTCGGCAAGCATTTTTGACGGGGCCAAATATGCGGTCCACGACGGCCGCGAAAACAAGCTCAGGGATGGCGCTTACCTCTTCAAGCAGAAATAATTTGAGCCTCCGGCTCGGCCGGCCGGCTACTCTTCCAGGATGATGACGGGAAAGCCCTCATCGGCGAGCAGGCCGGCGGTCTTGAGCGCCGTTTCCTTGTCTTTGGCCGGGACCCGCACCCGGAAATAGGTCGTGGTGGGGGTCCGATAGGTCGCGACAACAACACCTGGGTAGCGGCTCTCCAGGCGCTGTCTCAGCATGTAGGCATTCTCCTGGACGGCAAAAGCCCCGACCTGGACGAAGAAATGAGACCCCGCTGTAACGCCATGATACCCTTTCAGGACCTCGAGACGGACTCTGGCCGTTCCAGGCCCGACAATCCCCAGGACCCGCGCCGCGGCGTATGAAAGGTCGATGATGCGCCCCTTGACGAAGGGGCCGCGGTCATTGATGCGGACGACGGCCGTCTTTTCATTGTCCAGGTTGGTCACCATGACGTAGGTGCCGAAGGGCAGAGAAGGGTGGGCCGCCGTCATGTCGTTCATATCATAGATTTCCCTGCTCGATGTGGGACGGCCGTGGAACTCCCCCCCATACCAGGAGGCGGCGCCGAGCTGGATACCGCTCTCAGGAACCATGGCCGGCTGAGGCGAATGTGAGCATGCCCCTGCGGCGAGCGCCGCGAGGGCAATTACGAAGGCTCGTCGGTTTCTCATCGGGCCGCCTCTTCAAGCCATCGCAGGCATGAGGCCTACCGGATAAGGCCCATGAGCTTTTTCTTCAGGTAGCCAAAAGCATCCCGCGGCGTCGAATAGAACTTGAAGAGGTCGAGATCCTGAGCGCTGATCGCCTTGTTCTTGACCAGTGTCTCGAACTTGACGATCTTGTGCCAGTAGTCCTCGCCGTAAAGGACGAGCGCCAACTCATTCTTGGAAATCTTGCTCGTCTGGAGAAGCGTCATGATCTCGAAAAACTCGTCGAGGGTCCCGAAGCCTCCGGGAAAGATGACCACGGCCTTGGCTTTGTAGACGAGCCAGAACTTGCGCATGAAAAAATAATGGAAGGTAAACGAGAGATCGGGGCTGATGTAGGCGTTCGGATTCTGGGCCTGCGGCAGGGAGATGTTCATGCCGATCGTCTTGCCCCCGGCCCGGGCGGCGCCGCGGTTGGCTGCCTCCATGATGCCGGGCCCCGCTCCCGTGCACACCACGAAGTTTTTTCCGGCCGGCTTTTTCAAACCGATGGCCCACTTGGCCAGGAGATGGGCCAGCTCCTCGGCCTCCCAGTAATAGCGGTAGAACGGCGAATCCGGGTCGCCGGGATCGGCTTTGGCCGAACCCAGAAAGAGAACGGTGCTGTTGACCTTGGTTTTGTCAAGCGTGCTCATGGGTCCCAGGTACTCGCTCAGGATCCGCAGTGTTCGGCCTTCAAGGGATTCCAGGAATTCCGGGTCCCGGTAGTACTCTTCCGGGCGTTGGAGTATCGCCATGGCGTTCCTCACAGAGAGATGGACGTTAGAGTCAGACGCGGCCAATTCTAGCAAAATCACACGGCCGCCACAAGGTTTTGACTCCCCGGCACGGCCTGTGTTATCAATAGGCGGCAAGGAGCTATGATGAAGGAGCAACGTCCAAACATCCTGCCGCCGCTCGAGTATCCGGGACGTCTCATTCTGGCCGGGAGCGGACCGGGCCCGGACCAGGTCCGAATTGTCTACGCGATCACGGGCCGTTCGGCATCGAGTCAAGCGCGGAAGCTGGTCTCCCGGGACCGCGGCGTCTGGGTCGAGCCGACCGACGAGGACAGCTTGAAAAAGGGTAACGTCGAACTTCTCGTCTATCCGGCCATTCTCTTCCATCCCGGGGGAGCGGCCGTTTCCAACGGCCGGCAGACGGCCGATATCCGCGGCCGTATGGCCAGAGGCGGAAGCCCGGTCGCCGTGCTCGCCGAAGCGCTGGAGAATTGGGATTATGAGCCGGACGCTCCCATTTTTACGCCGCGCATCAGCGGTTGTGTGTCCGGCGGACGGGCCGCGTTGAGCGTCGTCAGGAGAGGCGACCGGGGCGAAACGCTGCGAAGCTATTTTGAAATTCCGTTCGCGCCTGGTTCGGCTCGTCTTGTCTCGACCTATCGGGGTCCGAACCGGGACCCGCTGCCTTGCTTTGAAGGCGACCCGACGGAGACGATTTTTCCGGAACTGACGGCCCGAGAAACAGCCGAAGCCGTTTATGAGAATCTTGCACCGCAGGCCGGGGCCAGGGATTTCCGCGTGGCCGTGGCCTGTGTCACCGTCCCAGCCGAGGCTTCGAAAACGAGCGATGTCCACATCATCAACCGCCATGAAAGGAACTAGACCCATGGAAGCCAGGACCGAAAGAACCGCGCGGTCCCAATATCAAACCAAGGTCAAAGAGGATTTTCCTGACTCGCTCACCTTCGGCGAGACCCGCTTCACCAAAAAGTTTCCAATGCGCTACGGCGAGAATCCGGGCTACCCGGCGGCATTCTACCAGGAAGAAGGCGCGTCGGGGCCGAACATGGGACATCTCGAGGTCCTTCAGGAAGGGACCAAGGGCCTGAGTTACATCAATGTCGGCGACATGGACCTCGGCCAGAGGCTGGCCAGGAAGCTGACGGCGATTTTCCCGGGCCGGCGGGCCTGTGTCCTGATCAAGCACGAGATGCCGAGCGGGGTTGCTTTGGGCGATGATCCCGTGGAGACCTTCGAGAAAGCCTGGAAGTGCGACTCCCTTTCGAACTTCGGGAGCGTTGATATCTTCAATTACCCGGTAACCGAACTCTTGGCGCGGCTGCTCGTGGAAAGCCCGCGAAACATCGAGGTCGTCTACGCCCCGGGCTTCGAACCCGGGGCCATGGAAGTCCTGGCAACGAGAAGAGTCCTGCGCGTCGTCCGGATGGGGGCGCCGCTCGAAAGCGAATCCGTCGACAACGGCCTCGAAGTCAAGCGCGTTGCCGGCGGGCTCCTCGTTCAAAAGAGATTCGACTCGAAAATCACAACGCCCGCATCCGTCGACGTCGTATCGGCGCGCCGCCCGAGCCAGGAGGAAATTCTGGCCGGTCTCCTCACGTGGTCGGTCGGCTGTTTCACCCGGTCCAATGCGGTCATCATCGGCAAACCGGACAAGATCCACGGGATCGGCTCGGGCCAGCGGAGCCGGATCGATTCGGCCGAGGACGCCATCAGGCTTTCCCGCCGTGGCTACGGTCCCGAAGGGTGCGTCATGGCTTCGGACGCTTTTATGCCTTTCCCCGATGTCGTCGAGATCGCGGCCACGAACGGCATCACCGGAATCATCTATCCGCTGGGCTCCATCAGGGACCAGGAAGTCATCGACAGAGCCAATGCTCTGGGTCTGGTCATGATGGTCACGCGGAAGCCGGGTGAGGTCGACTGCGAAAGGTGTTTTCTTCACCGCTAGCGGGTTCTTCCGGGACAAAGCCTATCCTGTCATTCGGAACCGGTCAGGCGTATCATAGCCATGTCCGATCTGGCTCGGCCGCCTATCGGCCTTTCGCGGGTAACAGGGGGCCGTATTTGGCGGCGTCCATGATGATCTTTTCGCGCCCGTTCGCGGGCCGGATGAAGGAGGCGTGATGAACGCCCTGCGCTTTCTCTTCGCGGTGCACAACCACCAGCCCGTCGGAAATTTCGAATCCGTGTTCGAGAGAGCTTTCGAGGATTGTTACGAGCCTTTCCTGGAACGGGTCGAGCGCCGCACGAATTTCAAGTTCTGCCTTCATTTTTCCGGTCCCCTCTGGGAGCATATGGCGAATCGCCGACAGGCCTGCTGGGATCTTGTGAAGACGATGGCCGGTCGAGGCCAAGTCGAATTGCTCAGCGGCGGTTTCTATGAGCCCGTCCTTTCCGTCATACCCGAAAGAGACAGGATCGGTCAGGTCCGCTTGATGAACGAATTCATCTCGGTGAACTTCGGCCAGCGGCCGCGGGGGCTTTGGCTCACCGAGCGCGTCTGGGAGCCCGGACTGCCCGGGTCGTTGGCGGCAGCGGGCATCGAATACACTCTGCTCGACGAGGAACACTTTCACTATGCAGGCATCCAGGACCTCCATGCCTCCTATATCACCGAAGACCAGGGGTTCTCTCTGCGTGTTTTTCCCATCGACAAGATGCTTCGCTACCTCGTTCCCTTTCATCCGCTCGACGACATCGCCGCCTATTTCCATGACGTCCGGTCGCAGGGCGGGACGGCCATCCTCGGCGACGACGGCGAGAAGTTCGGGGTCTGGCCGGGAACCCGGAAATGGGTCTATGAAGACGGTTGGCTGGATAAATTTCTCGATTTCATCGACAGGGAAGGCGTGCGGATGATGACGTTCTCCGAGTACATGGATGAGTCGCCCCCGGCCGGCCGCGTCTATCTTCCTCCTGCGTCGTACGAAGAAATGATGGAATGGGTCCTCGAACCCCGTGAGGCGGCCGCCTATGAGGCGCTCAAGGAGAAGGCTTCGCCCGAGGCGAGACGGTTCATCAGGGGCGGTTTTTTCCGCGATTACTTCCGGAAATATGCGGAGAGCAACCTCCTCCACAAGAGGATGCTTCTCGTCTCCTCCGAGGTCCGCGAAACTCCGGAGGATCGTCTCTCCGTCCACGAGCTCTATAAAGGGCAATGCAATGATGCCTATTGGCACGGGGTCTTCGGCGGTCTCTACCTGCCCCACCTTCGCGAGGCCGTCTATGCTCACTTGATCAAAGCCGAGAAGCGCACCCTGTGCAACCCGGGCTGGAGAACGCTGGACTATGACAACGACGGACAGCCTGAGTATTTCCTGCGCGGGGAGACATTCAATATTATCGCCAAGCCCGGCTTTGGCGGGAGCCTCGTCGAAATCGATCACGTTCCTTCAGCCAGGAATCTCACCAACGTTCTTTCCCGCCGGCCCGAAACCTACCATAAACAGCGTCAGGCGGTGGAAGCGGGCGAGGGCAAAAGCATCCACGAGCTGGGCAAGACGCTGCCGTCCCGGGCTCAAGACCTTCTGCGCTATGACCACCATCCACGGTACTCAGCGCTCGACCACATTCTTCGGTTTGAGGCAACGGTCGACGACCTGCGGAACGGACCGCCCGGAGAACTGGGCGACTTCGTCAGCCGGCCTTATGAAGCGGTCCTCGATGGCGGCGCGCTTCTCTGTCAAAGGAAGGGGGAGGCCCGTGTCGACGGCGACCCGGCCGAAATCGTCATCCGGAAGCGGCTGTCGAGCGTCCAGGGAATCGTTCGCCTGGATTATGAAGTGGAAAACCTCTCGGGAAAAACCATTCGGTTTCGCTTCGGCTCGGAATGGAACATCCTGGCCTTCGCTCACGAAGCGGAATTCCCGGGGCAGGGCAGGGCGGTTCTTTATGGCAGGAAGCTCCTTTTCGAATCCGAAGGCTCGCGCGAACTGTGGGTGTTTCCCCTCGAAACGCTCTCCCAATCGGAAGAGGGATTTGATATAATCCATCAGGGATACTGCCTGACTCCTGTTTGGGACCTGGTCCTGGCGGGCAAAGATATCGGGCGGTTCGGGATATCGCTCAAGGAAACCACGCCGTGACGGACAAGTATTTTTCGCTCGTACTCCACAGCCACATCCCGTATGTGCTCGACCACGGCAGCTGGCCGCACGGTATGGATTGGCTTTATGAGGCGGCCGCCGAAACGTACATGCCCCTCCTCGACGTCCTCGAACGTCTGGCCGCTGAGGATATCGCCGCGCCCGTCAACATCAGCTTTACGCCTGTTCTTGCGGCCCAGCTCAAGGACCCGGAATTTGCCCGCGGTTTCGACGGGTATCTGCGGATGAAAATCGCCGTCGCCGAAGATGACCGAGTTTATTTCACGAAGGTGGGGAGTGTCCTTCTTCCGCTCACCGAGTACTGGGCGGGCTGGTACCGAAAACTTTTATTGGACTTTAATGAACGATACGGCCGCGACATCATCGCCGCGTATCGCTCCCTCCAGGACCGTGGACGGCTGGAAATCCTGACGTCGGCCGCTACGCATGGCTACTTTCCTCTCCTTGGACGGGACGAAAGCATCCGGCACCAGATCCGCCAAGGACGCCATGTCCATCGCGACTGCTTCGGACGAGACTCCCGCGGTTTCTGGATCCCCGAATGTGCCTACCGGCCCGGGTACGCCTGGAAGCCGCCTGTTGGGGGCGGAGAAGCCTTTGCGCGGCTCGGTGTGGACGAGATTTTGAGCCAGGAAGAGATCGGATATTTCTTCGTGGACAGCCACCTGCTGCGGGGCGGAGAAGCCGTGGGTGTCTACCTTGACCGCTTCCCCGGCTTGAAGCTGCTCTGGGAAAAATTCCAGAAGGAATATGCGCCGACGGATGAAATCCGGCATGACCCCTATTCCGCGTACCTGGCCTATCCGTCGCGGCTGCCCTTTTTCGTCCGGGACGAGGTTTCCGGCTCGCAGGTCTGGAGCCGCCACATGGGATACCCCGGCGACGGCTGGTATCTGGAATTTCATAAAAAGCACTTCCCGGGCGGCATGAGGTACTGGAGGATCACCTCGAGCGAAGCCGACCTGGCCGTCAAGGAACCCTATGACCCGGCCAAAGTCCGCGAGCGGGTGGAGGACCATGCCGCCCATTTCGCCTCGGTCATCATCGCGGCCCTTAAGGACAAAGAGGAAGGGGTGGTCGTCGCGCTCTACGACACGGAACTTTTCGGTCACTGGTGGTTTGAAGGGCCCGAGTGGCTTTACGCGATGCTGAAAAAACTCTCTCGAAGCGAAGTCCGCGCCATCACTGCAGGTGATTGCCTGGAAAAACTGCCGCCCCGAACGCCGATGTCGCTTCCGGAAGGATCCTGGGGTAAAGGCGGTTTTCATTGGATATGGCTCAATGAGGAAACAAGTTGGGTCTGGGAAAAAATCTACAGGATCGAGGCGGAGGCCGCCGCCATCGAAGCGCGGGGCGCGTCCACAAACAAACGCCTTCTACGCCAGTTTTACCGCGAGAAGTTTCTTCTCGAGAGTTCGGATTGGCCTTTCCTGATCTCGACGCTCTCGGCCAAAGACTACGCCGAAAACCGGGCGGCCGAGCACTTTTCCAGGGCCCTCGAGCTTGCCGCCTGGCTCAAGGCAGGCCGTGAACTCACGGCCGCAGACGATGCCCGTCTTCAGGGCTTCGAACGCGAAGATGGTCTTTTTGAGGAGGTTGTCCGGCCCGATGGAACTATTATCTGAAAAAACGCTGGTCATGGTCCTGTGCGGCGGGAAGGGGGAGAGGCTTTACCCTCTGACGCGCGATCGGGCGAAACCGTCCGTCCCTTTTCTCGGCAGCTACCGGATCATCGATTTCAGCCTCTCCAACGCCCTCAATTCGGGCTTGCGGCGGATCGCATTGCTTACGCAGTACAAATCTCTGTCCCTCGAGCGGCACATCCTAAATGGATGGAACATCTTCCATGCGGAGAGCGGCGACTATATCATTTCTCTTCCCGCCCAGGGCCGCGTCAGCGACCACTGGTACGAGGGAACGGCCGACGCGGTGCTGCAGAACGTTTACACGATCCAGCAGGAAAATCCCGAGCGGGTCCTGGTCCTGTCCGGAGACCATGTTTACAAGATGGATTATCGCAAGCTTCTCCTCGATCAGGCCCAGACCGAGGCGGACGCCGTGATCATGACAAGGCTCATTTCCGTCCAGGAAGCATCGCGGTTTGGCGTGCTCGGCGTCGACGAAGACCGCCGCGTCATCGAATTCCTGGAGAAGCCCAAAAAGCCTTTTCCCACGCCCTGGGACCCCGGGAAAAGCCTGATCTCGATGGGCGTCTACCTGTTCAAGACGCCCATGCTCATGAGAATCCTCATGAAGGACGCCCGCAACCCCAAGAGCGCCCACGATTTTGGGAAAAACGTCATCCCGGAGGCGATCCGCGAATACAGAATCCAGGCCTACGTCTTCGAAGACTATTGGGAGGACATCGGAACGATCGACGCCTATTGGGACGCCAACATGGCCTTCTTGGGACCGTCGCCGCCAGCCCTCCTCGGCGGCCGAACCTGGCCTGTCCGGACGTACAAGCCGCAGTACCCGCCGAGTTTCGTCGAGGGCGGGGCCATCCGCAATTCGGTCCTGTGCACGGGGTGCGTCCTGGCCAGGGGACTGGTCGAGAACAGCATTATTTCGCCGGGGGTCCGGATCCACGAGAAGGCCGAGGTCCGGGACTCCATCCTTTTCGAAGGGGTCGAGGTCGGCCGGGGGGCCAAGCTCAAGAAAGTGATCATCGACAAGTTCAGCGTTATTCCCGAAGCTTTCGAAATCGGGTTCAATGCCGAGACGGACGCCCGGAACTTCAAAATCAGCAAGGCGGGTATCCGCGTCGTTCCCAAAGGCTGGCAGGCCGGATGATCGAAACGTACAACTTCATGTCTTCCGACTTCCAGTGGGAAGCGCCCAAAGAGCTCATGCTCCTCTCCGTCATTTCCCAGAGCCTGTTCCAGCCGTTCTCGCTCGAGGACAACCTTCTCGTCATTCTCACGGCCTTGACGTCGGGCTCGGGGGTCGGCTTCAACAGGGCCATGCTTTTTCTTCGCGAAGGCGACCGCCTCCAGGGGGAAATGTGGCTCGGGCCGCGGTCATCGGAAGAGGCCGGATTCATTTGGGAGGTCCTGTCGACTCCGGGCATTGGATACGTCGAAATCATCGAGCACAACCGGGCCTTGGTCAGCAAGAACCAGGACACGCTCAGTCGCCGCATCAAAAACCTCGCGTACCTCCTCGACGAGGAGAACAGCCGCCTCATCCCGGCCTTCGCCGCCTGCAACAAAGATATCTACCTCGTCCGGGACGCCCGAAGCGATCCGCGCGTGGAAGAAAAGTTCATGGAGCTCATCCAGGTCGACGAGTTCCTCTGTATCCCCCTGCTGGCCAGGGAAAAGGTGCTCGGCGAGATCGTGGTCGACAACGCGATCACCCGGATCCCGATCGGCACGACCGACATCAAACTGGCGGGTCTGTGCGGCCTCATCGCGGGGAACATCATCTACACGACGATGCTCCACCAGAAGCTCCTCGAGACCGAAAAGATGGCGGCCATGGGAGAGCTGGCCATGTTCGTGACGCACCAGCTCCGGACGCCTTTGGTCACCATCGGCGGCTTCACGGGCCAGCTGCTGCGCCCGGACGTCAGCGAAGAAAGGAAAACACGGAACCTGCAGATCATCCGCGACGAAGTCCAACGCCTCGAAGGCATCGTCTATCAGATGGGACATTTTCTCAAGGTCAGCATGAAGGAGCCCGTCTTTTTCGATGCCGGCCCGGTCATCCACTCCGTGCTTCGCGGTCCCGAGATCCAGGTCAGAGAACGCGGCTACACGATGGACGTCAAGATCGAGGACGACGCGCCGCAGGTGTTCTGCGACCCGACATCCTTCGGGGAGGTCTTTCGCAACCTTCTGGACAATGCCTTTGACGCCACGCCGCCCGGAGGCGAAATCATCGTTCGGGGCTTCCGAAAGGATAAGGACAGGTACATCCTCTCCGTGCGCGACACCGGCTGCGGCATCTCCAACGCCGACCGCAAACGGCTTTTCCAGCCCTTTTTCACGACCAAAGGAAAAGGGGATGGGTCTCGGACTTCCGTTCATCAGGAGGGTCTCGGACTCGTGCGGTGCCAAGATCGAAGTCCGGAGCAAGCTGGGAAAGGGAGCCCTCTTCAAATTGATTTTTCAATGTCGAGAAAGGGGATCAGAACAATGAAAAGAATCCTCCTCGTCGAAGACGAAAAGACTCTCTGTCTCCTCTACGAGGAAGAGCTCGGCAAGGAAGGCTATGCCGTCAAGGCGGTGTATGATGCCGACGCGGCCCTGGAAGAGCTCGGCCGGAACGAATACGATCTCATCATCACCGATATCCGAATGCCGGGCAAGAACGGCATCGAGCTCATCACGCAGATCATGGGCCTGCGCAAGGATATTCCCATCATCATCAATTCGGCTTATCAGAGCTACAAAGACGATTTCATGACATGGGCCGCCGACGCGTATGTCGTCAAGTCGGCCTCGCTCGACGAACTCAAGCGCAAAGTCAAGGAACTGATTGGTGAATAATGTCTGAACTACGGAAAGACCTCGTCAGCGGGCGATGGGTCATCATCGCCACCGAACGCAGCAAACGGCCCGATGATTTCCGGCCGGCCGGGACACCCCGCCCGGCTTCCGACCCGGGAGGATTCTGCCCGTTCTGCGAAGCCAATGAAGCCAAAACCCCGCCCGAGGTTTTTGCGCTTCGGGAAGAAGGGACGAAGCCGGATAGTCCCGGCTGGCGGGTCCGCGTCGTCCCCAATAAGTTTCCCGCCCTGAACCGCGGTACGCCGCCGCCCAAGTTCACGCGGGGCGTCCTGCAGTGGATGGAGGGCATCGGCGTCCACGAGGTCATCATCGAAAATCCGGACCATACCAAAGAGCTGGCGGATCTTCCCGTTTCCCACATCCGGGATGTGCTTTGGGTGTACCAGGAGAGAATCAAGGCGATCGAAGGGGAATTGCATTACCAGTATGTCCAGGTGTTCAAGAATAAAGGCAAGGAGGCGGGCGCCTCCCTGAGCCACCCTCATTCGCAGATCGTCGCGACACCGATCGTGCCCAAGCGCGTGAAGGAAGAAATTTACGGGGCCGACAACCTCTCACGCGGCAGCAAAGAGTGCGTCTTCTGCCGGACGATCCGCGAGGAGGCGGCCGCGGGGGAGAGGCTGGTCCACCAGAACCGCCATTTCGGGGTCTTGACACCGTTCGCGTCGCGCTTCCCGTTTGAGATGGCCATCTATCCGCTCCGCCACTCGCCCTTCTTCACCGACGTAGGGGAGGAAGAGCTTCAGGCGCTGGCCGACACGCTTAAAAAAGTCCTGACGAAGCTTAAGGACACGGTTTCCGACCCCCCCTTCAACATGGTGCTCCATCAGGCCCCCAACCCGACGTTGTCCCATAAGACCTGGCCCGGCATCGACCGCAGCTTCCACTGGCATATCGAGCTCTTCCCGATCCTGACGCAGATGGCCGGCTTCGAATGGGGAACGGGATATCACATCAACCCGGTCTCGCCCGAGACAGCCGCGGGCTTTCTCAAGTTTCCTTGACGCGGGGGGCGGTCTCCGGCCCGGCCGCGCGTGATGTCAGGCCGCCGAACGCTCCAAGATGGCCTGATAGAGTTTAAGATACTCGCCAGCCGACCTCGTCCACGAAAAATCGGCCGCCATGGCGTTGCCGACGAGTCCGCGCCAGAGATCCTTTTGGGCATAGACCCCGAGGGCTCGCCGGAGCGCGGCCACGAGCTCATCGGCCGACGCCTCCGAAAACTTAAAGCCGTTGCCGGTACGCGCCCGAAAATCAAAGTCGCGGATGGTGTCGTCGAGCCCGCCTGTCGCCCGGACGACGGGAACAGTCCCGTACTTGAGGGCGTACATCTGGGTCAGACCGCAGGGCTCATAGCGGGACGGAATCAAGAACACGTCGCTCCCGGCATAAATCATGTGGGCAATTTTTTCGTCGAAGGCGATCTTGAGTCCCAGCCGGCCGGGGTAATCGGCTTGGGCGGCCGTGAGAAAGTCCTGGATCTTTTGATCTCCGGAGCCGAGGATGATGAGGGCCACGTCTTGTTTGAAAATATCAGCCAGCGCCTCGCAGACGATATCGAGGCCCTTTTGACCGGCCAGACGTGTCACCATGCCCACAACGGGAAGGTCCTTGGCCTCCGTCAGGCCGAAGCGTTCGAGCAGGCCGGACTTGCACGCGGATTTCCCGCCAGGGCTGCGGGGGGAATACAGCGACGGGATGAGCGCGTCGGTGGCAGGATCCCAATCGGCATAGTCGACGCCGTTCAGGATTCCGGACAGAACCGCAGTCCGGGACTGGAGAAGACCATCCAGGCCGCAGCCGAACTCGGGTGTCTGAATCTCACGGCTGTAGCGCGGGCTCACCGTGTTTAAGGCCGATGCATACAGGATACCGGCCTTCAGGAAATTGACTTTGCCGAAAAACTCGAGGTCGTGCATATTGAAGAGATGCTCGGGAAGTCCGATTTTGGTCAAGACCCCGGGCGCGAAGAGGCCCTGGTAAGCCAGGTTGTGGATGGTAAAGAGCGAGCGCGCCCCGGCGAAAAACGTGTCCCCGGCGTAGAGGAACTTCAGATAGGCGAAAGCGGTGGCCGCCTGCCAATCATGGCCGTGCACGATATCGGGGGAAAAGCCCAAATATTTCATTGCCTCGAGCGAGGCCCGGGCGAAGAAGGCGAACCTCTCCCCATTGTCGGGAAAATCGCCGGCCGCCGTTCCGTACAGACCTGCTCTATCAAAATAGGCGTCATAGGCGATAAAGTCGACGGCGAATCCGTCGGCTTGGTGCTCGAAAATAGAAAACGGGGCGTCGGCGCCCTGCCATGGGACGGAGAGATCCGCCGGGATTTTCTTCAGAGGAAGGTTCTTGGCCCTGACTTCCCGGTAAAAGGGCATGAAGACCTTGACGTCGGCGCCCAGTCGGGCAAGGAACTTGGGCAGGGCTCCGGCGACGTCGGCCAGCCCTCCCGTTTTGGCGTACGGAATGACTTCGGAGGACATAAAGGCTATTTTCATAACCCGGCCATTCTAGCATAAGCTCGGCATTCCCCCAAACACGCGCGGCATGTCTAACTTGTCATCTCCCGTGCCTTGGGTTAAGATGAAAAACGGCGTTGGATTCCATGACAAAAAAACCCGGGACGTCGGCCCTGATGAAAGTCACCGCCGCCTTCATCGAGCGGAATGGCCAGATCCTCATTGCGCGCCGCAAACCCGGAGGTTTGTTCGGAGGCTTGTGGGAATTCCCGGGCGGCAAGCTCGAACCCGGGGAAAAGCCCGAGCGCGGGCTCGAGCGGGAACTGGCCGAGGAGCTCGGGGTCGAAGCCCGAGCCGAAGAGTTCCTGTGTTCCTTCCCCTACACGGGACCGAGCCTCGCGATTGAGCTCGTGGTCTATAAGACGTATCTCTTGTCCGATGACATCCGGCTCACGGACCACGATGATGTGCGCTGGGTCGATCCCTCCAGTCTCGACGAATCCGCGTTCGCCGACCCCGACAAGCCCGTCGTCCGTTGGATCCGGGCCCGCCATCAGGATCAAAAACCCCAAAAGGACTGAAGCTCCATCCGAGCGACTTAAACAACAATGGAAGCCAGCGTGATTCTCAAGCCCGGCAAAGACAAGGCGGTCCGCAACCGCCACCACTGGATTTTTTCCGGAGCCGTCGAACGTATGCCCGATTTCTTAAACGGAAGCATCCTCCCTGTCAGGAGCTCGGCCGGTGATCTTCTGGGCCACGCCTATTTCAACCGGGACGCTTCGATCACGGGCCGCATGGTGAGCTTCGGCAAGATCCCGCCGGATGACGCTATCCGGGAGAATATCGAGCGCGCCATCGCCCTTCGCCGGCGCTATTTCGACCCCTCTGTCACCAACGCCTTCCGCGTTATCAACGCCGAGGGCGATTCTCTGCCCGGACTCGTCGCGGACCTCTATGGGGACGTCCTGGTCCTCCAAATCGCAACTCTGGGCATGGACGAACTGAAGCCTCTCGTGCTCGACGCGCTGGTCGCGGCCCTGCGGCCCCGAAGTGTTTATGAGCGGTCCGACCTTCCCTCGCGGCGTGAGGAAGGTCTCGCGGATGCCGAAGGCCCGCTTTTCGGCGAGCCGCCCGGGCGTGTCAGAATCCTTGAGGAGGGGCTGTCATTCGTTGTCGATGTCGTCCGTTCGCAGAAAACGGGGTTTTATCTCGACCAGAGGGAGATGCGGAAGCTGGCCGGTGATTTCGCCTCGGGCCGCCGCGTTCTCAACGCGTTTTCCTACACCGGAGCCTTCTCGGTCCACGCGCTTAAAGGCGGGGCGGTCCGGGCGGATTCGGTCGATTCATCGGAAGGCGCCCTTCGCCTGGCTCAAGAGAACGTCTCTCTCAACGGGTTCGGCCCGGAAGCGGGGTCGTTCTTCACGGCCGACGTTTTTGCGTTCCTGCGCTCAATGGATTTCGAATACGACTTTATCATTCTCGACCCTCCGGCTTTTGCCAAACGGAAAGTGGACGTCGTCCAGGCCTGCAGAGGCTATAAGGATATCAACCGGCTGGCCCTTCAGAAGGTCGGATCTCCAGGCCTCGTCCTGACGTTTTCCTGTTCCCATTTCGTCGAGGAGAGCCTCTTCCAGCAGGTCATTTTCCAGGCGGCCCAGGAGGCCGGCCGCAGAGTACGCATTCTCCAGAGGCATCGACAGGCGCTTGACCACCCCGTCAATGTCTATCACCCCGAAACGGCTTACTTGAAAGGCTTCCTTCTCTACGCGGACTAGTGCTTGAGGATCCAAACCGCGATATCGTTGACGACATAAGGCGCGACGCTGCCGTGGATCTGCATGTACTCGTCCGGCGTCGCCGGTCCCTGGCCTTCGAAAAACAGGTGATTCAGTTTGGGATAGAGATGGAACTCAACATCGGCCCGCGAACCGAGGCCCTTTTTCCAGTTGTCGAAGTCGTCGGTCGTCACTTGATAGTCCCTTGACCCCTGGAGGATGAGCATAGGTCTTTTAACGGATTCCGCGACCTTGACGGGATCATATCCCCGCAGGTCGAGCCAATAGGCCGGGGCGGCGTTAAAGAATTTGGCCCCGGAGTTTCTGTCGGACTCCGTGAGGGCCTTGATCTTGGCGATTTCGGCTTCGACCTCGGCCAGTTTTTTCTTCGCATCCTCCGTCGGAGCGCCGCCCAAAAGATACCTCATCTGACGCAGGATCGTGTCATCGAGGGGCCGGGTCAGCCCCGCCATGATGATATAGCCGTCGATCCCCAGGGAGTTCATGGACCAGGCGATCCTCGGCATGAGGTAGCCGCCCAGGCTGTGCCCGAGGACGAATATCCTTTTATGGTCGATCTTATCCGTTTTCTTGAGCAGCGCCACGGCCGCTCCGGCATCATCGATCGTCTCTTCATTCACCGTGAGGGCCCCGAAGAGTTTCGGGTCAGACGCGATCTTGGCGCCATAGACCTTTGAACGCTTGTCATAGCGGAGCACGGCGATCCCCCGGCCGGCCAAACCCCAGGCCAGGTCCTTGAAGGGCTTATTGGGTCCTATGGATTCGTCCCTGTCGTTCGGGCCCGAGCCGTGGACAAGCACTACGGCCGGGAACGGGCCGCCCCCGTTGGGCATGGTCAGAGTGCCCGGCAGCGGCCATCCGGCAGCGCCCACCGTAACGTCCTTCTCCTCAAATTTCGACGGATCGGCATAAGCGGGCGGTGCATACGAGGCAGGCGGGACGCTCGGAACCACCTGGAATCCTGAAATCTTTCCGGCCGTGCCGAAGACGACCCGGATGTCGAGCGTCGCCTTTTCGAAATCGCAGGTGACCAGGACGATGTCGTAGCTGCCGAGCTTGTCCCGTCGGGCCGCCGTCTGCTTAATAAAGGCGCCCACCTGGCCGGGGAGCTGTTCCTTCCAGAAGGGGGCAAGCTTGTCGGGGCCCGAAAGCTTCATCATTGTCTCGTCAAAATCTTTGACCGCGAGAACGAAATCGCCTTTGGACATGGCTTTGACAAAATCCAGCGCTTTGGCGATGAGCGGATCTGCGGCCTGGCCGGACGTGGGTATCGCTTCCGGCGGGATGGCCAAGGCCATTCCGAAGGAGGCAACGGCGGCGCTTCCGGCGATCAATCCCAGGATGAGCACATAAGCGGTTCTTTTCATGGTCAATCTCGGTCTCCTGCTTGCCGTCGGCATATCTTTTTCAGTATAGCCCATCCGGGTAAACCTGACAATTGCCAGCCGCGGTCGATTCCCTTATAATCGTGGGCGTCGACCGGTTGAATGACGGGACGCGCCGGGCCCCAAGGCCGATAGGAGAGGAGGCTGGCATGGATATCCACGACGAGCTCCGCATTCATCTTAAAACTGTTTCCCTGATCGGCGTCACGGTCATCGTAAGCCTTTTCGTCTATCTCGGTATCGTGGAGGTCGTCCGGACCGTCTTCAAGCCGTTCGGGGGGTTCGTCACGGCCCCTCACGTCCGACAGATCCGGTTTGGCGTCTACGGCCTGGCCATCGTCGCCGTCATGCTCATCCGGTTCCTGAGACAGGTCATGCTCCGGAGGTTGCCGGCGGACGATCAAAAAACCGCGTTGCATAAGCTCCAGCGGACCGCTCTTGTCACCTTGATCCTCTGCGAAGCGCCGGCGATTCTGGGCCTCGTCCTCTTCCTCTTGTTCGGCCTTAATATCGATTTTTATCTTCTCCTGTTCGTCTCACTCTTTCTGGTCTTCATGTATTTTCCGCGACGCTCGGGCTGGGAAGAATGGTTGAAAGGGTGACGGCCCGGCCCAGCCCCAGTCGCGAATACTGAAGGGGGTGTTCCATGAGCCTTCCGGTCCGACGCGCAAAATTCGCCTCGGCCTTGTTTGCACTTCTCGCGGCAGGGATCGGGTCGGCCGCAGAAGCGCGGCCGACCGCGCCCCCGACGCCGGTCCTCCGGTATGAAACCTGGGTCAGGCTCGACGATGCGGCGAAAATGCTTTACGGAAAAGAGGACATCGTTTGGTCGAACAAGACGCAGGACGATATCTCCGACATGCTCTTTCACCTGTACTGGAACGCCTTCAAGAACGAAGCCAGCGCGTTTTTCGAAGAGGCGGCGGGGGAGGGGTTCTTCCGGCGGGCCGACCTGCCCGCAGAGGGCGAGTGGGGCTGGATCGACGTCACGGACATCCGGCTCGCCGACGGCCCCGACCTGCGGCCGACGATGGAATATGTCACTCTGGACAGACCGCTCCACCCGCGCGACCAAACGGTGATGAGGGTCCGGTTTCCGGAGGCCGTGAAACCCGGCCAGGATGTCCGCGTGCACATCGAATTCCGGAGCAAGATTCCAAGGACCGTGGCCCGTTCCGGATATTACAAAAGCTCTTATTTTATCGGCCAATGGTTTCCCAAGCCGGGCGTGTACGAAGAAGGCAAAGGCTGGAACGCCCACGCGTATCACGAAAACTCCGAGTTTTTCTCCGACTTCGCCGACTTCACCGTGCACATCACGGTTCCCCAGGCCTTCATGGTCGGCGCGTCCGGGAAAGAGGTCGATGTCCAGCTGGATATGGCCGCCAAGACGGCCACCCACACCTTCCGCCAGTCCATGATCCACGATTTCGCCTGGACGGCCGATCCACGCTATATCAAAATCGAGCGCGATTTCGTGGCCGCCGACGAGGTGACGGCCAGAGAATATCAGGAAACCGCGTCCCTTCTGGGTCTCGTGACCGAAGAGGTGAAGCTGCCCAATGTCAAGATGCTCCTGTTTATCGAGCCCGAACACAAGAATCAAATCGAGCGCCACTTCCGGGCTCTCCGTGCAGCCATCAAGTACTACGGCCTCTGGTACGGTCCCTATCCCTATGAGACGGTCACAATGATCGATCCGCCTTTCCGAACGGCCAGCGGCGGCATGGAATATCCGACGCTTTTCACCGCCGGGACCAAAGTCCTGGCGACTAGGGACGTCCTTTCGCCTGAGGGCGTGATCATTCACGAGTTTGGCCACGGCTACTGGTATGGGATCGTCGCCAACAACGAGTTCGAAGAAGCCTGGCTCGACGAAGGCATCAACACCTGCTCCACGGGGCGGGTTCTGGCCAAGGCCTACGGGCCCGGGGCATTCGACTTCGGCATAGGCGGAATCCCGCTCTCCACGGTCTTCAAGATGCCCAAGGTGTTGGATTACGAGACGGACCGGGCGGCCGCCATCAACACCGTCGAGTACGACCCGGTTGTCACGGACTCCTGGCGGTTTTACAACTCCGGGAGCTACGGCGCCAACGTGTACATGCGGGCCTCGACCTGCCTCAATACACTGGGGAGGTTCGTCGGCGAGAAGACCATGGCCAGGATCATGCGGACCTATGCCACGCGCTACTGGTTCAAACATCCGACCACAAGCGACTTTATCGCTGTGGCCGGCGAAGTTTCGGGAAAGGACCTGAGCTGGTTCTTCGATCAATTCTTTTTTGGCACCTTGAATTTCGACTACGGCATCGCATCGTGCGTTTCGGTGGAGAGGCCGAAACACCTGCGAGGCGTTTTTGATGTCAAGGGCAAGATGGAAGAAGTAACTCAAGCCCAGATTCGTTCCATGGAAGCCGGCGAGCCGAAGGGGAAGAGGAAACCCGAGTACATGACGACCGTCACGTTGCGGCGATACGGTGAGGCCAAACTCGGAGGTGACGCCCGTATCCAGCTCGTCGTCGAGTTCGAAGACGGCACCCGGGAGACGCGATACTGGGACGGGCAGGACCGCTGGGTCAGGATGGAATTCATCAAGCCGGCCAAGGCCGTCCGGGCCGAGGTGGATCCTGAGCGCATCTGGCTCGTGGACTCCAACTTCGCCAATAACTCCTTCGTGGCCGAACCGGCTCGGAGAAATCTGATGCGGTTCGTCGCAAGGTTCTTTTTCGTCGTCCAAAACATTCTGCAGCTCGTGAGCGGGGTCAGCTGAGGAAAGGGGAACATCATGGCCGTCTTCAAAGCGATCGGAAAGGGCTTCACCGCGGCGTGCCGCAAGCCCAGGATCCTCGCCGACCTGTGGGTGATCAATTTCCTCTTTAGCGCCATGGCCGCAGCGCCGTTCATATTTCTCATCCAGCGCGACCTCGGACATTCCATCCTCGGCGAGAAACTCCGCTCCGTCGATTTCCTCTGGCTCGGTGAGGCCGTTTTTAAATACGGCAACGCGGCGCCGGCGGTCGTGGGAGGGGCGCTCGCCGTCGTCCTGAGCACCCTCCTCCTTTATGCCTTCCTCAACGGCGGGATCATCGGACGGCTGCTCGACAAGGAAGGCAGCTCGAAGCTCGGCGCATTTTTTGCCGACGGAGGCCGCTATTTTTGGCGGTTCTTCGGGCTCTTCCTGCTGTCCCTGCCGTTTTATGCCGTCGCCTTCGGCGTGCTTCTCAGCCTTTTCTCGGCGCTCGTCGGGGCCTGGGATCGAAATGCGACGACGGAATGGACGCCCCTAATCCTCTCCAATCTCCGATTTCTTTTCGCCCTCGCCCTCCTCACCCTCGTTCAACTGGTCTTCGATTACGCGAAGATCATCACGGTGGCCGAAGACGACCACAACGTCTTCCATGCCCTGCGATCGGCCCTCGCTTTTCTGGGCAAACGGTTTTTCCGGAGCTGGGGTCTCTTTCTAATGATTGCCCTTATACCAGTCGTCGGCACGGCCTTGTTCATCATTCTGAGCGGGCTTTTGCCCGGGACCGGGCTTGTGTTCCCGGCCATCGGCATCGGGCTGATGCAGCTTTATTTCATTTTCCGCCTGTGGGGCAAGATGCTCTTTTTCTCGGCCCAGGCGGAGTACTATCGTCTGAGTCACTATTGAGCGCCGTGAAGATCACCTTTCTTGGAGCGGCACGGCAGGTTACGGGGTCGTGCTATTATCTCGAGGCCGGGGGCCTGAAACTCCTTGTGGATTGCGGCCTCTACCAGGAACGGCCGTTCCTTGAGCGGAATTGGAATCCCTTCCCTATTCCCCCGGACGACATCGATTTTCTGCTGCTGACCCACGCCCACCTCGACCATTCGGGCCTCATCCCCAAGATTGTCCGGGAGGGATTCTCCGGAGAGATCCTGGCGACCGCCCCGACAGCGGACATCCTGTCCATCGCCCTCATGGATTCGGCCCGCATCCAGGAGGAAGATGCGGCCTTCA
Organism: Candidatus Aminicenantota bacterium; assembly: GCA_963727095.1. Taxonomy (GTDB): domain Bacteria; phylum Acidobacteriota; class Aminicenantia; order Aminicenantales; family Saccharicenantaceae; genus CAVSEQ01. Next base: position 612,272 of record CAVSEQ010000003.1, read on the forward strand.
AGAAAAAGCGGCACGCCCGGGAAGGCCGCAACGGTCCTCACCCGGAAGTCCCGCTCTACACCGTCGAAGACGTCCAAGGGACGATGCCGCTCGTGGAGGACGTGCCCTACGACGAGCCGGTCGCTCTCAATCGCCGCGTCTCCGCGCGCTTCCGGGACGCCGGTCATATCCTGGGTTCGGCCATGATCGAGCTCATGGTCCGCGAAAACGGGACGGAGCGGCGAATCGTCTTTTCGGGCGACATCGGCCAATGGGACAAGCCGTTCGTCCGCGACCCATCCGTTTTCACGCGGGCGGATTATGTCGTTATGGAGTCCACATACGCCGACCGCCTGCACGAGGACCCGGCGGCCATTGATGTGTTGCTCGCCGACGCCGTGAATTCCACGCTCCGGGCCGGCGGAAACCTGGTCGTTCCCACCTTCGCCATCGAGCGGGCTCAGGAACTCATGTACTTTTTCGGACGCCTCGTCGAAACCGGGAAAATCCCCAGGCTTCGTTTTTTCCTCGACAGCCCAATGGCCAGGCAGGTCACCGAGGCCTTCCGGCGCCATCCCGAAGTCTTCGACGAAGACGCGCGCAAGCTGTTCGCATCAGGCAAAAGTCCCTTTGAGTTCCCCGGCCTTTCGATCGTCCGGACGATCGAGGAATCCAAGGCGATCAACGACCTGCCCGGCACATCCGTCATAATGGCCGGGTCGGGCATGTGCACGGGGGGCCGCATCAAACACCATCTCATCCACAATATCGCCCGGCCGGAATCCACCGTTCTTTTTGTCGGCTACCAGGCCCGGGAGACGCTGGGCCGCCAGATCCTTGAAAAACGGTCGCCTGTCCGAATCCACGGCCAGACACTGGAGGTCAAGGCCCAAATAAAGAAAATCAACGGCTTCTCCGCCCACGCCGACCGGAACGCTCTCGAACGCTGGCTGGGCGCCTTCCAGTCCGCCCCTCGATGCCTTTTTGTGACTCATGGCGACGCGGATGCGGCTTTGGGTTTTGCCGAGCGGATCCGTTCCGAGCGGGGCTGGAACGTGGACGTTCCCGATTATCTCGATACGCAAGGACTCGACTGACAACTGCCTCAACGATGGGGCAGAGGGGTGCGAACGCCCCTGGGCGATTATTTAGCCGGAATTACCTTCCGAACAGTATCCCTTCTGAGGGGAGCGGATCTGCGCCTTGGGAGCGGGCGTATGCGGTCATTGTCTTTTCGAGATCATGCCGAACGGCATCAGGCAGGGGCGGGGCAGAATATTTTGCCAGCCTTTTGCCGACGTCTTCGTGCGCCTTGTCGGACATCGTCTTGCGTCCGGCCAGGACCCAGGCTTCGTAGGGGTCCCTGTCCGTCACCAGGGGAAGAGTATGCTCTTGCCGATACCATTTCCGTGTGTGCGCAAGGGACAAAAACTGGAAGTCGGGCCCAAAGTCTTCGAACTTGTCGACGGCGATCGGCTCGTCTCGCTGGGCGATCCCGGCAACAAGGCGGTACATCATGCCGCAGATCTCGTTATCGATGACCAATTTTTCCAGGCTCTGGCAGCTCTCGAAGTCCAGCATGCCGGGCCCCGAGATCACATTGACGCCCGCCAGTGACGCCATGGCCGCGCCCAGCGCCGTTTCGATGCCGGCCTGGGGGTCGTTGACCTTGGAATCGCTCAATGCCATATACGCGTGGGTGGGCAGGCGGAGGTGCTTCCCGATCTGGGCGTAGGCGGCATCGATCATCATGGTCTCGATGGCTCCCATGGGGGTTGTGCCCTTTCTCATGTCGAAGCTCGAAGGGGAACCGCCGAAGACGACCGGCGCGCCTTTCTTGGCCAGCTGGCAGATGACAAGGCCGCAGAGATTCTCGGCCACATGCTGGACGAGAGTGCCCGAGATCGTGGCCAGCGAGGTCGCCCCGGTCATTCCCATCGAGATGAGCTCTGAGGGAATGCCCGACCGGGCGCAGTCGATCAAGCTCTGAGCGGTCAGGTTGCTCCATTTCAGAGGAGGGGAGGGGCAGGCGTCGAAAATGGCCAGCGGCTTGCGGGCCAGTTCATCGGCGCTGCCTCTCACGGCAACAAGGAAATCCTTCATCGGCGCGAAACCTTCGACGCGGAACGTCCCCGTGACGAAAGGTTTAGCGGAGCAGAGCAACCCCAAATAAAGCCGGTAGCCGTCCGCGATCCCGGGAGGAACGTCGGAACTGATAAGTCCGGTGCTCTGAAAATGGATGTTGTCCAACGTCTCGACGAGGCTGTAGAATTCGATAAGATCCCGCGTCACGCCCTTGCGCTCCTGCTGGGTCCCGTGGTCGAGGAGAGAAACGGCCGCCGACCCGGGATTGAAATGAATGTCATCCCCCCCGACATGGAAGGACTTCTCCCCGCTGCGGTCGTAAAGGGTGATTTCGGAAGGGGTCGAGGCCAGGCAATCTTCGACCAATCGCCGGCCTATTTTCACTCTCTGCGTTGTCCTGTCCAGCGCCGCGCCGGCCGCGACAAGAAGCGCCAAGGCCTCCCGGTTCTCGACGAGGATCCCCGGGCGCTCGAGGAGCGTGAGGCCTTCGTCGATGATCTTGTCGATGAATTTACGGCTCAGCATCTCGATCTTGGGTCTTTTAGCCTTCAGCATGTTCCTCCTCCTTTTTCAGACGGTTCGCCGCCCAGCCCCGGTTCAGCGCTTCCCCGGCAGGCTCTTGGCCAGTTTGACGGCCGCAACGGCGTTTTCCGCATAGCCATCCGCTCCGATTTCGTCGGCCCACTTCTGGCTGGCCGGAGCGCCCCCTACGAGCACCTTGTACTTGTCCCGCACGTTCCTGTCCCGGAGCATCCCGATGAGGCGCTTCTGATTGACCATGGTGGTCGTAAGCAGGGCCGAGACGCAGATGATATCCGCCTGGAATGATTCGGCCTCGGCCAAGAACCGCTCGAGCTTGACGTCGGCGCCGAGGTCGACGACCTCGAAACCGCCGGCCTGGAGCATGGCGGCCACCAGATTTTTCCCGATGTCGTGAATGTCGCCCTCGACTGTTCCGATGATGACTTTTCCGGCCGTACGAGCCTGGATCTGCTTGCGGGCCAGTTCGGGTTCGAGCACGGTCATGGCGGCCTTCATGGCCTCGGCGCTGGCGATGAGCTCCGGCAGGAAGTAGTCGCCCTGTTCCCACAACTCGCCGACTTTCTTTATCCCTGGAAGATAACCATTTTCAATAACTTGCAATAGGTCGAGGCCGGACGAAACGGCCTCCCGGGCCAGGTTTCGGGCCTGGTCCCTATCGCCCGCGATGATCGCTCTCTCCATGCCTTCCAATAAGGTGTTCTTGTCCATTTTTATCTCCTCGCAAACACTTCGGCGATGGCCCGGATGTACGACGGGTCGGTTCCGCAACAGCCCCCAACGAAAGCGGCCCCGGCGCGAACGATGTCCGGCACAAAACGAACGTAATCCTCCAGCCCCTGCGAGTAGGAGAGGCTCCCCTCGGCGTTGAGGATGGGTTTGCCGGCGTTCGCCTGGGCGATAACGGGCAGCCTGGTCGCCTGGCGCAGCGCGCTCACCAAGCCGACCATCTGCTCGCTGTTGAGGCTGCAATTTGCGCCCAGAGCTTGAACACCGGCCCGCTCGAGCTCGTTGACGCACTTCGTCACGCTGTCCCCCATGAGAGTGAAAAAGCCGCGCGGCAAGGCGTTGAACGTCATCGTGACGAACACCGGCAGTAAAGACTCACGCCGGATTCCTCGTACGGCCGCCAAAGCCTCCCTGAGGTCATATTGCGTCTCGATGAGAAAGACATCGGCTCCGCCATCCGCCAAGGCGCGTGCTTGCTCGGCAAATACAGTCTCAAATTCTTCTTCCGCATACTCTCCCTGGGGCTTGAGAAACTTGCCGGTGGGTCCGACGCTCCCGGCCACGTATCGTCCTGCCGGAGCCGCTTTTCTGGCGATGCCGGCCGCGGCCATGTTCAGCTCGCGAACCTGCGATTCGAGACCATGACCGGAGAGCTTGATGCGGCTCCCGCCGAAGCTGTTTGATGAAACGACGTCCGACCCGGCGTCGAAATAGCGGCGGTGGATGTCTTCGACGATTTCGGGATGTTCGAGGTTCCAGGATTCCGGGCAGGACCCTTGGGGGAGGCCCCGGGCCATGAGCTCGGTGCCCAGGCCGCCGTCGAGCAGTACCGTGCGCTCTTTGGCAAGATCGAGAAGTGAACGTTCCATTCCTCACCTCCAGGGATAAGAGCCGATTTCAAGTGCCCGGACGAACTCGTCCTGGAAATCAAGCCGGCTCGCCAGCGGCACATGGGCGATGTCCTTCACGAGAGCCTCGAGGACGGCTCGTTCGGGGCCCGAAAGCAGGAGTTTTCTGGCCCCGGCCAGGGACGAATTTCCGATGAAAGCAATCTGAGCTTCCGGAATATCGGGCAGAAGTCCGAGGGCCTTGCTGTTCCGGATGTCGAGAGAATTGCCGAAGGCCCCGGCAAGATAGACTTTGTCGAGATCGGCAACGGCCACATGGAACTCTTTCAGCATGAAGTGGACTCCGGTTTTGATCGCGGCGGCGGCCAGTTGAATCTCCCGGATATCCTGTTGCTTCAGCGCGAGCCCTTCGGCCAGATGCAGGGTCTTATCCGGCGTCGTGATCCGACCGTTCGGTTCGATGAGCCCGTGTCCGACACCGAGGGCTACGATATCGATGAGGCCCGTCCCGCAGACGCCGTGCGGCGGGAGACCGCCGATCGTGTGCAGCCGGAAACCATCCGCCCATTCGGCGCGGCAGACCGCGCCCGGAACCGCCAGCATGCCGCAGCTGATACTCATTCCTTCGAACGCCGGTCCGGCCGCCGTGGACGTCGCGGCCAGCTGCCGGCCCTTCTTGAGCACGATCTCACCGTTCGTCCCCAGGTCGATGAAAAGCTGAGGTCCGGAGCCCTGCGCCAGTGCGGCCGCTGTGATCCCGGCGGCGACGTCTCCACCCACAAAGCTCTTGATGTTTGGGACGAGATAGACCTTGGCCGAAGGGTTGAGTTTAAGTCCGATTTCGGAAGCGGGGAATGCAGGTATCCCCGAAAACACGGCGCTGAACGGCGCCAGGGCCAGCGGGTCGACCGTCACGCCGCTGAGAAAGTGGTTCATCGCGGTGTTTCCGGCGATGACCGCCTCAAAAATCCTGTCCACAGCCACGGCATGGCGCGCGGCCAGATCCCCGACGAGGTCATTCAGCTGTCCGATGATGGCATTTTGAAGCCGTAGCAGCCCGGCAGGGTTTTCAAAAGCGGACGTGATCCTGGAAACGACATCCGCGCCGTAAGAAACTTGGCAGTTCATGGCCGAAATCCTATCGACGCTCTTTCCCGAGCCGAGGTCAACGAGCTCGACGACGACCGTACTGGTGCCGATATCGATTGCCAGGCCGAATGCGGGACGCGAGGCTTCCCCCGGCTCAAGACCGAGGACTTCTCGATCCCCGTAAAGAACAGCCGTGACAGGCGCTCCCGCCGACCCCTCCAGTGTGCCGAGTCTGCGGAGCGCAGGATGAGAGAGGGTCAGGTCCGGTGTGTCCAGCGCGGCCCCGAGACGCTCGACCAAGGAGTCCGGCACCTCAAGAGATGCCTTTTCGAGGGTTGCGGTCAACATTGTGACCAACGGGTCGAAGGCGACCGGAGTGGAGATCCCAGTCTCGAGAACGGCGACCTTTTCGAGGCGCGACCCGGGGACAATTTCGATGGTCGCATTGCCCCGGATCTCATAGCGGCAGGCCAACCGATGGTCGAGCCCCAGGCTGCGGCGGTCGAGAAGCTCTTTTTCCCGCGCTTCAAGAATCGGCAGCGGTCCGCTGATAATCCTTACCGCACATTTCCCGCACACGCTCTTTTTATGGCAATAAAGACTCAGGGGGACGCCGGCGCCGAGCAAAGCATCCGCGAGCAGAACTCCCGCCTTGGCCCGGATTCTTATGCCGTCCGGAAGGATGTCGACAGTGAACGATTCTTGAGTCATCAGTCTCAGCAATCCTTGAACCGACCTATTCTAATCCAAAGCCGATCTTGTTTCATCAAAAAAACGTCGTCTTCGCAGGCGCCCGAATTGCCCGAACCGCGACGGGGGGATGATAGCGATCGGTTACGGACGCCCGACCTGGTCAGCCGCGTCCGAGTCCGGTCCGGATCGCCGTTTCCAGACTGCATAGGCCGGCAGGCCGGCGCCCAGGAGGATGAGGCCCACCAAGGACTTTGTGGGCTGGGAAAAGACGATGTCCAGGAAAATCGCCGCGCAGACGAGGACAAATACCGCCGGGACAAGAGGGTAACCAAACGTCCTGTAAGGACGCTCGAGCCGTGGGAAGCGGCGCCTCAGGACGAAAACGGCCAGCCCGGTGGCGGCAAAGAAGACCAGCAGGGCAAAGACCATGTATTCGTACAAGGCCTGGTAGGTGCCCGAAAGACACAAGACGGCCGACCAGGCGGCTTGACCCCAAAGAGCCCGGACCGGGACGTGGGTCCTCTTGCTCAGACCGCCCATCGATCGGAAAAAATAGCCGTCTTTGGCCATGGCATAGAAGACCCTCGGCCCGAAGAGGATGTTGGCGTTCAGGCATCCGAATACGGAGACCAGGATGACGGCGGACATCGCCACGCTTACCCCCGGACCAAATAAAGCTGTGGCGGCCAGTTCTCCAACCCGTGTGACGCCGCTCAATTTTTCCAGAGGCAGCGCGAGAAGATAGACGAGGTTTACCAAGACATAGAAAACCGTTATGCCCGCGACTCCGAGGGCCAGGCCGCGGGGGATGTTCCGCCCTGGGTCACGGATCTCCTCGGCCGTGCAATTCACTGCATACCATCCATCATAGGTCCAGAATACGGCCACGAGGGCCAGTCCCAGGCCTTTTAAGGCGTCGAAGACCCCCAGCCCACCTGGAAACAGAGGGTGGAAGTTTGACGCACCGGATTTCGATCCCAGGAGGATCCCCAGGGCGACCAGGGCGACAACGGCGCCGATGCGGAAGACCGTCAGCAGATTTTGAACGGAAACCCCCAAGCGAATGCCCCGCGAGTTGAGAACCGAGAGCGACAATACCGCGGCGGCGGCAACGAGCTGGCCGGCAGAAAGAGAGTACTTGAGACCGAGTATAGAGAATCCGGCTATACGCGATCCCATCGACAGCGACGGCACGAACACTCCGAGGAACTCCGCAAAAGCCACCGCGAGCGCCGCCAGCCCTCCGCACATAATGAACCAGAAAAATCCCCAGCCGAAAAGAAACGCCGATAGGGGACCGTAAGCCTCCCGGAGATAAACGTACTGACCGCCGGCTTGGGGATACATCGCCCCCAACTCCCCGAAAGACAGGGCTCCACAGAGCGTAACAAGGCCTCCCACAAGCCATACGAGCAGGAGAAGACCGGGGGAGGGGAGGCCGGCGGCGATCAGGCCTGATGTGAGAAAGATCCCTGAGCCAACCACAGCGCCGACCACCAGAAACGCCGTATCAAGCAGGTTTAACCGGCGCACGAAATGAGGGCTGTCGTTTTCGCGATCGGTCATGGTCAATAGTCCCTCATTTTACGCATTTTTTATCCGCAGCGTGAGAACTATTTTTGCCAAGTTTGCCCATCCTAGGTCGCACACGCTAAGTTATTTATTATCAACACATTACTACGCTTGGCTATCTTGTTTATTATCAGCTAGTTACGCATCACGCATGACTCATCCACCACTCCGCACCACACCAGTTTCTTGCGTGAATGAAGCACGGCGAAAAGCCGGCTAAGGTCCTATCCCAGCGCGGTTCTCCACAATCAGCGCCATATGTTGAGCTCCGGCCAAACCAGAATGCCAAGAGACAAATCCGTTTCTGGCTGAACCGCAATAGGAAACCATCCTTCAACTTAGGCTTACTGCACTAAAATGGACGGCCACGTTTACCTCAACTGAAAAGCTGCTTATCCTCCTGCGCCTGACCTGCTATCATTGCAGCAAACCTCCACAACGCCCAACATGCATTTTTTATTGGATTTATTTTGGTTGCTTCATCGCACAACTAGGGCTCGCGATCCGTCCGCCGGTTTATGTCCAGATTCGCGACGCGAGCCCCTCTATCCCACAGCAATTTCTTCATATTCAAAAACCTCCGCCTAAGTCAAGTTTCCACCTCCTGAGAGACCGCCTTCAGGCAGGAATGTTCCCGCTGTAACTCACTTGGTCGCCGACAGCTATTATCCAATATCACGCAATTAGTTGATAATCAATACGTTAATCATAATGTCGGCATGCCGACATTTCGAACTGTCGGCCGCAAATAGTTCTTGATTTTTGCTCTTATCTCCGGTATAAATATTTTCCTAGCCAATACGTCTTGGAGGGAGAGGCCGTTGATTATCGCGATCACCAACCAAAAGGGGGGAGTGGGCAAAACGACGACGTCAATCAACGTGTCCGCGGGGATAGCCCTTTTAGGGAAAAAGGTTCTCCTAATCGACATGGACCCTCAGGCCCACAGCACGATCTCGACTGTGGCCAACCCGGGTCAATATGACAAATCTCTTTTTGACATTCTCATGGATAAAGGGCAGCGAATCGAGAACGTCATTGTCAAGTCGAACATCCCAGGGCTTGACCTGGCCATGGCCAAGATATCCATGGCAAAGCTCGAGCCTTCCTTGCTTGGCGAGTTCGACGGCCATTTCCGGCTCAAGGACGCATTGGAACCTATCAAGCACAAGTATCAATACATTTTTATTGACACGCCGCCTACACTGGGCCTGATAACCCTAAACGCGCTCGTTGCATCGACATACGTCTTGATCCCCATCCAGTCTTCTTATCTTTGTCTAGAGGGGACGGACGATCTTTTGGAGACTATCGAAAAAGTCCGCAGAATCGCCAATCCCGGGCTTAAGGTGCTTGGCGTTCTCATTACTTTGTACGATAAGAGAACTAATCTGGCTCGCGACGTCGTAAAGAGGATACGCAGCGTATTTGGCGACAAGCTCTTTAAGACCTACATCTCTAAGAGCGTCAAGCTCGAAGAGAGTCCGGCCTACAAAGAATCCATATTCACCTATGCTCCTGCTTCCATTGGGGCCGATCAATACAGGAAAATCGCCGAGGAGATATTAGAACGTGCAAAAAGCTAAACGGTCAGGTCTTCCTGAAGCGGTGACGATGAGGCATGATGGTCACTTCGTTGATCTCATCTCGGACCGTTCGCTGGGACCGAGAATTCGGATGATTCCCCTCGAGAGAATCGACCCGAATCCGCACCAAGCACGGAGTGAGCTCGGGAACATTCAAGAGCTGATGGACTCCATCCGGAGCAAGGGTGTCCTGGAGCCCATCCTCGTCCGCACGAAGGCCGACCGATTCGAAATCATCGCCGGCGAGAGGCGTTTCATTGCTTCAAAGAATATCGGGAGCAAGGAGATCCCGTGCATCGAGATGGACGTTGAGGAGAACGAGGCCATGGAAATTGCGCTCATTGAGAACTTGCAGCGCAAAGACCTGGACCTCTTCGAAGAAGCTGACGGGCTTCAGTCATTGATCGACCTTTACGGATACAATCACCAGCAGGTTTCCGATAAAATTGGAAAAGCCCGCTCGACGATCACGGAAATTCTCTCGATTGCGCGAATCCCGGTTCCAATCCGTGACCTTATCAAAACCGCAGGGGTCTTCAGCCGCAGCACCATCATCGAGATCGCCAAGCAGAAAACCGAAGACGACATGCTTAAGCTCGTCAATGAAATCTCGAAAAGGCATCTCACTCGCGAAGATACGCGGGACCTCTCCAAGTATCTGACAGGGAAAACAAAAAAACAAAAGTATTACGTCTATAACTTCATCCCTGATGACACCGATCGTTTCAAGCTGCGCCTCGAGTTTAAAAAGCCCTCCGTCTCGCGACAGGAAATTATCGAAGTTCTCGAGGACATCATCAAACGGCTGCAAAAAATAAAGAACAACGCTTGATTCTAGTTTATCGTTTTGAAATGCGCGCTGGAAACAGGCGAAGCTAAGGCGCATAACCTGTTAATTCCGTGTCCGGGGACAGGACCCGAGCGCCTAAACTATATGGGGAAAAAGGCTCGCTTTGTGCACTGTATTATGCCATTTTTGTGCCCGTCGGTCTAGTTGACATAATACTTCTTATGCGACTCATAGGATGGGCTCTTCCTAATCTCTTTCGCCTCAATGCATTACGCCGATCCACATTCTGTGCATATTCCGCTGCACAACTTCTAGGCACCTGTGGAAAATGAGCGTTGCCAAGCCTGCGGCATTAGTTAAACCTCCCTTGGGAGATCGAAGTTGCACCAGATCGCGGCCTTCAACATCCCTCACCGCGCAGTCCCTTCGGCCAGGCGCAACGACCTTTTTCGATTAATTCATCACGAACACGCGCATGGCGCCCTTGCAGACCTCATCTTCGGCTCTTACCCCCGTATGTTCGATTGTCCACCCCTAAGCGGCTCTGCGAGTCCAGGAAACCAGCTCGTTGATTATCGGCGCTGTGGCCCAGCCCAAAGGCCTTATTCCGTTTATCTGGAAAGCCCGGCCTTTCTTGCTGACTGTTCCGCCCTCGTACGTCCGGTATTGGGAGATTACGCGTTGCATCCAAGCCCAGGTGGCCGATCTTCTGTCGCGACTCGGTTTCGCAGTCGAGTTTGCCCGGGTGCCACAGAAAGCGCTGGCCGTGATGAGCGGCCTGGCCGCCTACGGCCGAAACAATTTTTCCTACGGTCCCGGGCTTGGAAGCGCCTTCCTTCTGGTCAGCTACTACTCCGACCGCCCGTGTTTGGAAGATACCTAGCTTCCTCCCGTGGTTATGGAGCGCTGCCGCGCGTGTCTCAAAGGGCTTGCCCGGCCGCGGCCATCCGCGAGGAAACGGACATTTTGCCGAAAACAGGCTTATTAAGGACTTGCCTCTCCCCTTGCTGCAAAAATTCGGACGCCTCGGCCTTGTCGAGTTCTTCGGCGAAAAGGAGTGCACTCACTTATTGGCTCGCAAGTTGGCCATTTTCGTCCAGCGCGTCGAAGCCGGGACATACCCTAACGAGCCCGCTGACCCCGGTTGAGCCGCGATGGCAGCCCGCTGCAGAGGCCTTCAGGTCTTTGGCGGATTGACTGAGCCCGCGGGCGCCAAGGAGTGCGCATATCCCGGTTATATGACGTATCTATCGTATTGATAATAGAGTATTTAACTAGTATTCAGATACGAGGGAGCTTTATCGATAAATTGGTGGAGGCCTGGGTCAGTCGGCCAGGGCGAAATTGACGGCCGCTGCGGCGTGCAGTGCCGTGGTATCGAAGGTCGGAAGGCTCGTGTCCTCGGGCCGGATGAGCAGCGGAATCTCGGTGCAGCCGAGAATAACGCCCTCCGCCCCGCGCCGTTCGAGGTCCCGGATGACCGAGATATACGTGCGGCGCGACTCGTCCCTCACCACGCCGTGCGCCAGCTCGGAGTAGATGATATCGTGGACAGCCGTTCGGGCCTGTTCATCCGGAACGAGGACGTCAAGGGCATGGCGGCCGGCAAGCCGGCCCTTGTAGAACTCCATCTCCATCGTGTATCGCGTGCCCAGAAGCCCGACGGTCCGCAAACCTCGCTTTTTGACCGCCGCGGCAGCCGCGTCCACGATATGGATAATCGGCACGGAGACATCGCGGCTGATGTCATCGGACAGGCGATGCATCGTATTGGCGCAAATGACGATTCCCTCGGCTCCGGCCGCCGCCAACGTGCGGGCCGCTCCAACCATCAAACACCCCAGGTCTTCCCATTTCCCCGCGTCCTGCATCTTCTCCACAGGCGCGAAATCGAGAGAGAACAGCGCCAACTGCGCCGAATGGGATCCGCCGAGCCGCTCCGCCACACCTTGGTTGATCAGCCGGTAATATTCGAGGGTTGAATGCCAGGTCAACCCGCCGATAAGCCCGAGGGTTTTCAAGCCGCCCTTCTAAAGCCCTTTGGTCATGGCATTCATGAATTCCTGATTGGTCTTGGTCTTGCTCAGCCGGTCGATCAGAAGCTCCATGGCTTCGACTTCGTTCATCTGGCTGAGGACCTTGCGCAGGATCCAGATACGGTTGAGCTCCTGCTCTTCGATCAAGAGTTCTTCCTTTCGGGTTCCCGACCGGCTGATATCGATGGCCGGGAACGTCCTCTTGTCGACAAGCCGGCGGTCGAGGTTGATTTCCATGTTGCCGGTGCCCTTGAATTCTTCGAAAATAACGTCATCCATACGGCTGCCTGTATCGACCAGAGCGGTGGCCAGGATGGTCAAGCTGCCGCCTTCCTCGACCTTGCGGGCTGAACCGAAGAATTTTTTCGGCTTATGAAGGGCGTTGGCGTCGATGCCTCCGGACAAAACCTTGCCGGAAGGCGGGACGATCGAATTGTGGGCCCGGGCCAGTCTGGTGATCGAATCGAGCAGGATGACCACGTCCCGCTTGATCTCCGTTAGCCGCTTGGCCTTCTCCAGGACGATGTTGGCGACCTGGGCGTTCCGGGTCGGAGGCTCGTCGAAGGTCGAGGCCACGACCTCGGCATTTACGCTCCGCTTGAAATCCGTGACCTCTTCCGGACGCTCGGCAATGAGGAGAACGATCAGGAACATCTCCGGATGATTCTTTTCAATAGACTTGGCCACCGTCTTGAGCAGGGTCGTTTTGCCCGCCCGGGGCGGGGAGACGATCAGGCCGCGCTGGCCCTTGCCGATCGGGGTCAGCAGCTCCATGACCCGGGCATTCATGTTTTTCGGGTTGCCGTCCTGGAGCTTGATCATCTCGAAGGGATAGAGCGGAGTCAGGCTCTCGAAGTGAACGTTGCGGCGTTCCTCGATGATGATGTCGGGGTGGAGGAAATTGACGGCCTCGATCTTGATCAAGGCAAAATACTTCTCGCCGTTCTTGGGGGCCCGGACGACGCCGGAGATCGTGTCTCCGGTCCGCAGTTGGAACTTCCGGATCTGGGAGGGCGAGACGTAAATATCGTCCTGGCTCGGCAGGTAGCTGAACTCCGGGGCACGCAGAAAACCGAACCCGTCCTCCAGGCACTCGAGAACCCCTTCGGAAAAGAGGAGCCCCTGCTTCTTGGCCTGGGCCTCCAAGATTTTAAATACCAGATTATGCTTGCTCGTTTCCGCCGTTTCTTCTTCGGGGAGCCCCACCGTTGCGGCGACCTTGCGCAGGGCGGCAACGTCTTTTTCTTCGAGCTCCACGAGGTTGTACTCTTTCATGGTTTACCTCTCTGTCCTTGACTTATCTGGAACGCGCTAAACGGTTTTATGGCCGAGTCCTCGGCCTGGCTGTGTCGTTTCGATCAGTTCGTCAGAGGCGGTTCTTTCGGCGCCTCCTCCTCCCCTGCCGCTCTGGCGGCCACCGGTCGTTCGCCCTCGGCGCCGGGCTTTTCGCGGCCCCCGCCGGCCGGCTTCTTCGGCAGTTCGCGGGTCAGGGCGATCGCAAGGACCTCGTCCATGGTTTCGACGAGATGCAAAGTCATATTCTGCTTGAGAACCTTGGGCAGGTCTTTCAGGTCGGGCTTGTTGTCCAAGGGCAGGACGGCGGTTCTGATCCCCTCCCGGTAGGCGGCCAGAAGCTTTTCCTTGATGCCGCCGACAGGAAGGACTTTCCCCTTAAGGGTGATCTCCCCGCTCATGGCTACCTTTTTGCTGACCGGGATATCGGTCAGAAGGGAGATGATGGCCGTGGCGATGGTAATGCCGGCGGACGGCCCCTCTTTGGGGGTCGATCCTTCTGGGACATGGACGTGGATATCGTAGTTCCGGTGGAGGTCGCGGGCGATGTCCAGTTCATAGATCTTTCCCCGGACGAAACTGAAGGCCGCCTGGGCGGACTCCTGCATGATCTCTCCCAGTTGGCCGGTCAGTGTGAAGTTGCCCTTGCCGTGGACTTTGTTGGCCTCGAACCTGAGGAGCTCGCCGCCGAACTCGGTCCAAGCCATGCCGGTGGCCACGCCGACTTCGTCCTTCTTGTCGAATTCGGAGCGGCGGAACTTGGGAATCCCGAGGAAGGACTCCAGGTTTTTGGGCGTGACTTTCTCCAGGTGATCCTTGCCCTTCTGGACGACCTTTTTCACGACCTTGCGGCAGATCGTCGTAATTTCCCGTTCGAGGTTTCGGACCCCGGCCTCACGCGTGTATCCTCTGATCAGCCGAAGCAACGCCTGGTCGGAGATTTTGAGGTTGTTCTCCGTCAGGCCGTGGGCTTCCGTCTGCTTGGGGAGCAGGAACTGCTTGGCGATCTGAAGCTTCTCATCTTCGGTGTAGCCGGGCAGGCGGATGATCTCCATGCGGTCGATGAGGGGCTTCGGGATGGGGTCGACCATGTTCGCCGTGACGATGAACATGACCTGGGAGAGATCGAAATCCGTGTCGATATAATGGTCGAGGAACGTGCTATTTTGTTCAGGATCAAGGACTTCCATAAGTGCCGAAGCGGGGTCGCCCCGGAAATCCATGCTCATTTTGTCGACTTCGTCCAAGAGGAAGACCGGGTTCTTTGTCCCGGCCCGTTTGATCATCTGGATGATGCGGCCGGGATAAGCGCCGATGTACGTCCGCCGATGACCACGGACCTCGGCTTCGTCACGGACGCCGCCGAGCGACAGCCGGACGAACTTGCGTCCCGTGGCCCTGGCGATGGATTTGCCGAGCGAGCTTTTGCCGACGCCCGGAGGCCCGATAAATCCCAGGATGACGCCCCGCGGATTCTTGACGAGCTGCCGGATCGATAGATACTCGAGAATCCTCTCTTTGACCTTATCGAGGCCGTGGTGGTCTTCATTCAGGATTCTTTCGGCCTCTTTGAGGTCCCTTTTCTCGCGGGTTTTCTTGATCCACGGCAGGGAAAGAAGCCAGTCGAGATAGTTCCGGCTGACCGTGGCCTCGGCCGACATGGGCGGCATTGACTCGAGACGTTCGATCTCCTTGTAGGACTTCTCTTCGGCATCGGGAGGCATTTTGGCTTTGGCGACCTTCTGCCTCAACTCCTCGATCTCGTTAGGCTGGTCTTCCTTCCGGAAATTGGCCGATCCGGGCGGGAAGACCTTCTGCCCCGACTCTTTGAATGACGGACGGCGCCGGCCGGTCCGCTGGGCATCTTTCTGGTAAGAGGAATGTATTTTCAGAATCTCGTTTTCGAGGACATAATTCAGCCGGCGCAGCCTCTCGCCGCTGTTGACGGTTTCAAGCAGATTTTGCTTCTCTTCAAGGGGCATGTAGACGTGGGAGGCGATGATGTCGGTGATCCTGTCCGTCGTGTTCTCTCTGAGAGCCGGTATGATCGAATCGAGATTGGCGTTGCGGTTGAGCTTCAGGTAATCCTCAAAGAGAGCCAGGACCCTTTTCAGGAGCTCGCGGGAATCCGGGAGCTGATCGTCCACCTCTTTGACCACCTTGGCCAGGATTTGGTAGTACGGGTAGGTGCTGAGATACTCGACGATCCGGGCCCGGCTCTTGCCCTCAACGATGACCTTCATATTTTTCTCGTCGGACTTGATCGTCCGGATGATCTTCGCCGTTACGCCGACCGAATAGATGTCCTTGGGCGTGGGGTTGTCGATCGACGCATCCATCTGGGCAGCCAGAAAGATCATCTTGTCCTTCTCGGCGGCTTTCTCCAAAGCTTGGACGGAGGAAGACCGGCCGACGATAAAGGGCACAAGGGTGGCGGGAAAAACAACCAAGTCCCTCAGCGGAATGAGCGGGATGTTCCTGAGGACTTCGGAATGTTCGCTGGAATCCTGCATGATTTAAGCTCCAGGCCCGCCGGGGCCGCCCGTTTCCGGTAACGCGGCTCAAACCGAATTCTCTGAGCCGGAATTTATTATCTTTCTGACGAGCTCAAGGGGGCTTCGAGCATGTGAGCGCTTTAAGTCAACTCATTATAGCGTTTTTGACCAAAAAGTCAACTGTCTTCCTGAACAAGATGGCATCCCGGAATTCATCACGGCGCCCCTCCCTGTTGACCGCGTCCACGACGGAAGCGAGCGGGGCGTTGTTGGCTTTAGCGATGTCCCTGATTTCCTCATCGATTTCCGCCTCGCTGACCTCGATTCCCTCCCGGGCGGCGATCTTCTCGAGGACAAGATGGTTCGTGATACGCTCGACCGCCTGCTGCCGGGCCCGGGATTTGAGCTGTTCGAGCGCCGCCGGAGCGAGGTCCTGGCGAGGGTAAGCACTGAGCGCGCGTCTCAGGGTACGCAGGGTTTCCTCTTCCACAATGGTCTCGGGCAGCTCAAGGTTCAGACGCTTGTCGATTTCCTTGAGAACATCCGCGGCGGCGGCGCTGCGATTGGCCTTTTCCTTGGCGTCCATGAGCTCCCGGCGGACCTTTGACTTGAGATCGTCGAGATCGGCGTAATCGCCCATGGTCTTGGCCAGTTCATCGTTGAGCTCCGGAACCTTTTTCTCCTTGATCTCGGACACTTTCAACACGTATTCGATGTCTTTGCCGGCAACGCGGCGGTTCGGATGGTCCTTGGGATACGACGCCTGGAAGCGGCGTTCCTGGCCGGCCCGCAGGCCGGGGAGATTCTCGTTGAGAGCGGCATCGTTGCCGGAATGGCCCGCCAAAACGATCGCTTTCTCGACGGGAAGCAGCCGTTTGGTCTTCAGGTCTTTGCCCTGGATTTCCGTGACCACATAATCCCCGTCCGCCACCCCTCTGCCTTCGACCGGAACGTATTCCGAGGCACGCATCCGGAGGTCTTCCAGGGTTTTCTCGAGCTCCGCGTCGTCCACGGCGGCGTCGCGATGGGGAATCTTGATATCACGATAGTCAGGAAGGTCGAACTCGGGCAGAACCTCGATGGCCACCGTGCAGCGAATCCCCTGGCCCGGCTCATGCTTCAGGTCCCGGACCTGGGGGACGTTCACGGGGCGCAGGCGGTACGACTTCAATTCCTCATTGAGGACGCGAGGGATGAGTTCGTCGTAGACATCATGGTAGATCTCATGCTCAAAAAGGTTCTTGACCATCTCCCTGGGAGCGTGTCCCTTGCGGAAACCGGCGAGCTTGACCCGGCTGATGTAATCCACAAGAAGCCGTTCGAATTCCGCTGCGACCACCTCCGCCGGAATTTCGAGCTCGATCTCTTTGCGGCTCGGACTCTGGTCGATAAGCCTGCTCTTCGCTTTTTCCTCGTTCATCAACGATCTCTCTTTCGCGCCGAGGGAACACCATGCAGCCCCGCGGCCCCGCGCCTTGTCGAAAGTTCGAAGTGGGCAGAGCGGGACTCGAACCCGCACTCCTTCGTCAGGAACTAGGTCCTAAGCCTAGTGCGTCTGCCAATTCCGCCACCTGCCCGTGCTCTGCAATGATTTTATTTTCAGTCTATTACGGCGATCTTAATCCCGCGCCGCGCAGACGCCCGAGCCCGACAGGGGATTCGAAAAGTTGTGCCCCGCAGCCTCTTTTTTAGCATAGACGGCGAAACCTGTCAATTTGCCCCGGAGCGAGCCGAATGAGGGCGAAGCCCGTGCTCCGAGCACGATCCGGTCGAACGGGGCTCCCCGGCGATAACGTTTGGCGGGTTGCCGGGCGCCCATTTTTAACGGATATGTTTCTTAAGCCTCTCTGCAAGTGCGGGGTCTAGCGTAGTGAGCTTCTTATAGATCTCCTTCGCGCTGAACATATCCTTTAGGTTGATATAAACGATGGCCAGGTTGAATTGGGCGCTCGCGTTGTCTGGTTTGATCTCCACTGCTTTTTTCATTGGTTCCAGGGCCCCTTCGAAGTTTTTGTCATACATGTAGGAAACGCCCAGGCTGAGCCAGCCGCCGACCTCATCGGGCGCCAGCGACGTGAATTTCTTGTAGGCTTCGATGGCGTCCTTGTACTTTTTCTGCTGGAAATAGCAGGATCCGATCTGGAACCAGGCGTTGGACATTTCGGGCTTAACCGCCACAACCTGCTTGAACGCGTCGATCGCCTCGTCATACTTCTGGAGCTTGAAGTAAATAAGCCCCAGATTATAGATACCCCCTTCGTTCTTGGGTTCCAGTTCCATGATTTTCTTGGCGGGACCGATGGCCTTGTCGAACTTGCCGGCGGCGTCATACATTCGGTAGGCCTGGCCGTAATAGGTCCTGGCATCCGTCGGGTTGATTTGGGCCAGAGTACCGTATGTTTCTTCGGCCTTCTCGAACTGCCCCGCCTTCTCGTACGCTTCGGCCAGGCTCATATTGAGCTTCAGGTCTTTCGGCTGAGCTTTTAAGGCCTCCTGGTAGGCCGCGATGGCGGCGTCGAACTGATTGAGGCTCATGCGGCAGAACCCAAGGCGCAGATAGGCGTTCCAGGTCACCTCCGGTTTGAGGGCTATGTATTTTTCATAGACCTCGGCCGCCTTGGCCCAATTCTGGAGGGCCTCATACACGCCTCCGAGTTCGAAATAGATCTCCTTATTGTTGATATTTAAGGAAATAGCTTTTTCAAACGCGGCCGCCGCATCGGCGTATTTCGTCATGCGCATCAAGACCGAGCCGAGGCCGTAGAAGGCGTCGGCCCTGGTCCCGTCAAGCTCGGTGACCCTGCGATAGGCATCGGCGGCGGCGGGGTAGTCCCTCTGCGCGTCATACACGTGGGCCAGCAGCGAAAAGCCGTCAAGAAAGGATGGATTCAGATTAACGGCCTTTTCCAAGTATTTCCGGGCTGCCGAAGTCTCCTCCAGGGCTGCAGCGACCTGTCCCACAAAGGTCGCCCCTTCCGCCGTCGTCAGATAATCCTCCCGAGTGAAGGACTTGAAATCTACGATTTTCCCCGCCCTGCCGACGGCTTGCAATACCGGAACCGGAAGTCCGACTTTGACTCCTGTGTCCAGGACCAGCATCATGCCGATCACCTGCCCGCCGACGTCGATGATCGGTCCCCCGCTATACGGGTCGGCGACGGCCAGCGACATGTCCATGACCTTGAGCCGAGGCCCGATGTCCAGAAAGCGGCGAAGAGTTCCCTCGGAAACGGTAATCTGACCCGATTCATTGGTCCCCAGCGCGAAAACCCGGGTCCCGGCCGGCAACGTTTCAGGATTGGACGTGGTCAGGCTCAAAGGCGTGACTTTGCTTTTGAGCTTCAGGAGGGCGATGTCATGGGCCTTATCGATGGCGATAATGCCCTCGACCTTGATTTTTTTGCCCTTGGCGGTCAACGCCTCAATGTCGAAAGCCCGGCTGACGACGTGGTAGGCCGTGGCGGCGACATCCTCGGTGATGGCCAGGGCCGAGCCTTTGGAATTGGCGATCTCGGCTTTGTCCGCTCCGTAGATGACGAGTGCCAGCACCCCCCCGCTCGCCTGGGCGAGGATCTTGCTGGCATCCTCGGTCTGGGAGAAGGCCAGGGTCGAACCCAGAAGCAGAAGCGCCGCAAGCACCAGAGTTTTGTTACGAAAAAGAGTCATCGTGTCCTCCTTCCTAAAGGGCTCCCGATGCACATTTCACTAGGCATACTTTAACCAAGGTGTCGCCTGCCTGTCAATTCGAAAAATGCCCGAGGGTGACAAAGCATCCTGAAAGGCCTAAAATAGCGCTCACTGGAGCCTTCCTATGACCCGCCAAGATACACCGCCCCTGAATCCGGGCCTGGCCCGCAGGACCGTTCCCATTTACTGCCTCACGCTCATTGGAGCCTTGGCTTGGCTCGGGGCCATTTTCCTGGCGCCCTATCTCGAAAGCCGGTCCTCGTTGTCCGCCGCATCATTTGTCTACGGCCTCTTCGCTCCGCTGTGCCATCAGATTCCGGCACGCTGTTTTTACTTTCATGGATTCCCTCTTGCCGTCTGCGGCAGGTGCCTGGGGGTCTATTCCGGATTCCTGGCCGGCCTGGTCATCTATCCCTTTGCCCGGGGATTTTCCCGGCTCGCGCTTCCTCCCGTACGGCGTTTGATGTTCCTGTCACTCCCCATCGGCGTCGATTATCTCGCCAACCTTTTCCGCATCTGGTCCTCCGCAATCGGCATCAGATTTGCGACGGGATTCGTCTGGGGCGCCATCCTTCCTTTCTATTTTCTCACGGGCGCGGCCGAGCTCTGGGTCTGGGCAAAAAGCCAGGGCCTTGCCAAGTCCGGGCGAAAAAAAGTAGAATTTAGGCCGCAAGCGAGTGAGGAACAGTCATGAATGACCGCAAACCCGAATATTTCGTCCCCGCTCTCATCGGCGGGGTGGCCGTCGGCGTGCTTTCGGTGACCCCCTTCCTGCAATGTCTCTGTTGCCTCTGGGCCATCGGAGGCGCCGTGCTGGCCGCGGGAATCCTGGCCGCGAGAAGCGACCACAGCCTGACGACGGGTGACGGAGCCATTGTGGGCGCGCTGACCGGGATTCTGGCAGCCCTCGTCACGTCCTTCCTGCAGTTGACGCCTCTCCAGGAGATCAACGCCCGCATCGGGCAGCGGTGGGTGCAGAGAATGGCGGAGCTGTCGAACCAGCAGCTGCCGTCCTGGTGGAAGCCGGAGCAATTCGGAACGCACATATTTTCCGCCGCCCGGTTCCTGCTCGGGCTCTTCATTTCGGCCGCCATTTTCGCGGCTTTGGGTGTGCTCGGCGGCGTCATCGGAGCGTCCCTCTTCGGCAAGAAAAAGGCCCTGCCGCAGCCTCAACCTGCGCCGCCGCCTTCGCCCCAAGGACCATCGAATGCGGCTTAAGACTCACATCATCGTCAATCCGGAGTCCAACAAGGGGCGGACCCGCAAGCGCTGGGGCGAAATCCGGGAAGCGCTCAAGGGCTTTATTCACGAGTACAAGTGTGAATTTACGGAAAAGCCGTTTCATGCCACGGAGATCACACGTCAGGTCATCAAGGAAGGGACCGAGCTCGTTATCGGCGTCGGCGGCGACGGGACGATGAACGAAATCGCCAACGGTTTCTTCGAGAACCGCCTGATCATCAACCCGGAGGCGACGCTCGGCGTGGTGCCGTCCGGCACCGGGTGCGACCTCACCAAGAGCTTGAACATTCCTCCCGGCCTGACGAACGCGCTGAAGGTCATTACGGAGGCCCGTTCCGTCCGCATGGATGTCGGCAAGGTCCGCTTCAAGAACAACGTGGGCGAGGACGACGAGAAGTTCTTCCTGAACGTGGCCGACTTCGGCCTCGGTGGCGAAGTCGTGCGCAGGGTCAACCAGCGTCGATTGGAGCGGAAGGCATCATCTTATGTGCGCTGTCTTGTGACGGCGATGATGCAGTACCGCAGCCGGAAAATCCGCATCAGCGTGGACGGACAGGCCGTCCCCGACGGCGAGTACCTCATCGGCGCCATCGCCAACGGCAGGATCTTCGGCAAGGGGATGAAGATCGCGCCGGGCGCATCGCTGGACGACGGCTTTTTTGACAATGTCCTCGTTCGGAGCATGAAGTTTCTGGAATTCTGCCTCAACGGTTGGAAACTCATGAACGGAAGCCACTTGTCCCATCCGAAGATTTCCCTCGTCCGCGGTAAAAAGGTCGAAGCCGTTCCGGTCGACGACGAACCCGTTCTTCTCGAGCTCGACGGTGAGCAGCTCGGGCGGCTGCCGGCGGTTTTTGAAATCTTTCCCCGGAACCTGGCCATCAAGGGCTTCCTGGAACCGGCACGCTAGGGCCCGGTCCGAGTTCCGCTCGACAAGGATTTTTCCGTCTTTTTCCGACTGGAATGATAGCCACCGCACAGATCTTCGGTGGGCCTCGGTGCGGCCGGCGGATCACTTCGCTTTTTTGCTCTGATTGTAGTTCGGGTCGTCGGTCAAGACCCAGTGCCCCTCGGCGTCCAGAAACTTGTAGATCGGCTTTCGGTTGTTGATGTAGGGCATTTTGTAGGGGACCCGTGCAATATAATCGATGGTCTCCTGATAGGGTGGGATGCCGCCATACCTCCTGACGGCCTCCTGACCGGCATTGTAGGCGGCGAGAACGCGTTTGGTTTCGTTTTTAAAGAGATTCATGAGGTCCTTGAGGTACTTCGTCCCGCCCTCGATATTCTGGGCCGCGTCAAAAACGTTTTTGACCCCATACTGTGCGGCCGTGGCCGGCATGAGCTGCATGAGCCCCATCGCCCCCTTCTCGGAGATGGCGAACCTCTCGTAATTCGATTCCGCCTGGATGACGGCATGGATGAGGGCGGCGTCGACGATGTATGTTCTCGCCGCTCTGTCGATGAGCGGTGAGTAGAGACTTCTCAATTCGGACTGCGAGGCGCCGAACAGGCCGCTGCCCAGGACAACGAGCCCCACGGTCAGAATGATTTTTTTCCCCGCGTTCATGATTTTCCTGTGCTCATGTTGTACCGGAGAAAAGCTCTTGACAATCCTCTTCCGGGGTGAATCAGCGGGCTAGGCCGCCAGCTTCTCGATCAGGGACGGCATCTCTTCGAGGACCTTCTGCAGTTCAGCCGGCAGGTTGCCGCCCGCCTGCGCGAAATCAGGCCGCCCGCCCCCTCCCCCGCCGATGCGAGGCGCCGCGGCCTTGATCAAGGCGCCCGCCTGGATGCGGCCCGTAAGATCCTTGGTGACGGCCGCCACCACGAGCGCTTTGTCCCCTTCGACCCCTCCCAAAATCACAACCCCGCTTCCCATTTTCTGCTTGAGCGAATCGGCCAAGTCGCGGAGCTCAGGCATGGTCAGGCCGTCCGCTCTTCGGATGATGACCGCCATGTCTTTGACCTTGAGCTGGCGCCCTTCATCGGACGGCGCCCCGCCTCCCGCAATTTTCTTGCGCAGGGCCCTGTTTTCCTTCTCAAGGTTTTCCATGTTTTCCTTCAGCTTGTCCACCTTGGCCGGGAGCTCTTTGCGGCTCGCGCCGAGGCCCGCTTCGAGTCCCGCCACGAGATCCTCAAGGTCTCTGAGGTGGCGCAGGGCCTCCTCACCGGTCACGGCGTCGATCCGGCGCATGCCCGAGGCGATGCTCGATTCCGAAAGAATCGTGAACAGCCCAATCTCTCCGGAGGAAAGGACATGGACGCCCCCGCAGAGCTCTTTGCTGAAGCCGCCGATCCCGATCAGCCGGACCTTCTCGCCGTACTTCTCTTCGAAGATGGCCATGGCCCCTTCGCGGATGCCTTCCTCAAGGCTGGTGACCCGCGTCTCGACCGGGAGGTTCTCCCGGATTTTTTCGTTGACGAGGTCCTCGACCTTGGCCAACTCCTCTTTGCTGAGCGCGGAGAAATGGGTGAAATCAAAGCGAAGCCTGACGGCGGACACCAGGGACCCCGATTGCTTTACGTGATCGCCCAGCACCTGGCGCAAGGCCGCATGAAGCAGATGGGTCGCGGTATGGTTCCTCGAAATGGCGCGGCGCCGGCCGAGGTCGGCGGCGGCGTCGGCGGTGTCACCTGTCTTGAGCTCCCCGGAAATCACCTTGACCCCGTGGGCAACGAGGTCCGGCGTCAGGTAATAAACGTTTTCGACCAAGGCCGAAAACCGCCGGCCCCTGAGAGAGCCTGTGTCCCCGACCTGTCCTCCCGCTTCGGCGTAGAACGGCGTCTCGTTCAGGACCACGTCGCCCTCTTCGCCGGTCTTAAGACCTTCGACCTTCCGGCCTTCGCGCAAAACGGCCAGGACCTCGACATCGGCGATCTCTCCAGTTTCATGAACGCGCGAGACCATTTTGAGGTCCTTGAGCTCTTCCGGGATCCGTTTCTCTCTTTGCTTCATATCCCCTTTCCACGTCAGCCGGGCCTTGTGTCTTTGCTCATCAAGCTCCTTCAGGAAACCGGCGTCATCGACGCCGAAGCCCTTCTCCCGGGCCAATTCCTGAGAGAGATCCATGGGGAACCCGAACGTATCGTAGAGTTTGAAGAGAGCGTCGCCTCGCAGAGTCGTCAACCCCTCGTCCCTGGCATCCTGGACCGCCTGTTCAAAATACCGGAGGCCGGAGGCGAGCGTAAAGGCGAAACGCTCCTCCTCAGAGAGGCAGACTTTCGAGATGTACTCGATCGAGGCCATGAGCTCGGGATAGGCGTCTTTCATGATGTCGCCGACACGCCCGATGAGAGTGTAGAGGAAAGGCTTGTCGATGCCCAGGAGGTTTCCCTGCCGGTAGGCTCGGCGGAGGAGCCGCCTTAAGACGTAGCCGCGGCCGTCGTTGGCGGGCATGACGCCGTCTCCGATGAGAAAGGCCACGGCCCGGATGTGGTCGGCGATGATGCGGACCGAGACGTCCCCTTCGTCGCCGGACGGGTACTCGCGTTTGGCCAGCTCGCCGACTGCTTCGATCAAGGGCATGAAGAGATCGGTATCGAAGTTGCTCCTCTTACCCTGGAGAACGGCGGCAATGCGCTCGAGTCCCATCCCGGTGTCGATGGAGGGAGACGGCAGCGGGTGCAGGACGCCCTTCTCGTCCGCATCGAACTCCATGAACACAAGGTTCCAAAGTTCCAAGAACCGGTCGCTGCCCTTTTCGATGAGCGCGAAAGGCTCCCCCGCCTCGTGGTCGGCGCCAAGGTCGTAATGGAGTTCCGAGCAGGGTCCGCAGGGGCCGGTATCGCCCATGGCCCAAAAATTGTCTTTCTTGCCGTAGCGGAAGATCCTGTCGGCGGGCAAGCCGATGTCCCCGGCCCAGAGCTTGGCCGCCTGATCGTCTTCGAGATATACCGTCGCGTACAGCCGCTCTTTAGGCAGCTTGAACACTCCGGTGACAAGCTCCCAGGCAAAGGTGATGGCCTCCCGCTTGAAATAATCGCCGAACGAGAAGTTGCCGAGCATCTCAAAAAATGTGTGATGCTTGGCGGTCCGGCCGACGGTCTCGAGGTCGTTATGCTTTCCCGAAACGCGCATGCACTTCTGCACCGAGGCGGCCCGCTTGTAGGCCCTCTTTTCGAGGCCGAGGAACACGTTCTTGAATTGGTTCATGCCCGCGTTGGAGAACAGGATGGTCGGATCATCCTTGGGCAGGAGCGGCGAGCTCTTGACGACCCGGTGGCCCCGGTCGGCGAAATATTGCAGGAACGTTTCGCGGATCTGCTGCGACTTCATTTAGGCTCTTCTTCCGGTTCCCCCTCCATGCGCTCGACCTTGCTCATGCCCTTTTCCATTTCCTCGACGGCGATGTCCAGCGTCGATTGGATCCCCATCACCCGCAGCTTGAAGTTATCCGGGTTGGACGAGTATTTCATGCCTTGTTCAAAGGAGATGTAGCCGTCCCTGTAGAGCTGGTAGATCGATTGGTCGAACGTTTGCATGCCGTACTGGGACACGCCGGACGTGATGGCGTCCTTGATGAGCATGGTCTTGTCCTTCTCGGCAATGCATTCCGAGATGTACGGCGTCCCGACCATGACTTCGACGGCCGGCACCCGCCCCTGCCCGTCCATGCGCGGGATGAGCCGCATGGAGACGATCGCCTTGAGAATGCTCGAGAGCTGGAGGCGGACTTGGCGCTGGTGGTGGGGGGCGAAGACCGAGACGATGCGGTTGATGCTCTCCGGCGCATCGAGAGTGTGCAGCGTGCTGAGGACGAGATGACCCGTCTCAGCGGCCAACAGGGCTGTCTCGATCGTGTCCAGGTCCCGCATTTCCCCGACGAGGATGACGTCCGGGTCCTCGCGCAGGCAGGCCCGCAGTCCGCGGGAAAAGCTGGTGACGTCCATGCCGACTTCGCGCTGGCTGATCGTGCTCTTCTTGTCCTTATGGAGATATTCGATGGGGTCCTCGATGGTGATGACATTTTCCCGGCGGAACGTGTTGATGTAGTCGATCATGGCGGCCAGCGTCGTGGTTTTGCCGCTTCCGGTGGTCCCGGTCACGAGAACGAGGCCTCTTTGGTAGAACGCGATCTTCTCCAGGATTTCAGGCAGGAGAAGCTGCCGGATGGTCTTGACGTCAAGAGGGATGATGCGCAGCGCAATGGCCAGTGAACCCCTCTGAAAATAGATGCTGCCGCGAAAGCGTCCGAAGCCGGGCAGGCTGTAGGCAAGGTCGACATCAAAATCTTCTCGCAGCGCCTTCCTCTGAAAATCCGTCATCATCTGGTTGGAGAGTTCCTCGCAGTCGGCGGATGTCAGCCTCGGAAATCCCGTCAAAGGAGTCAGGGTCCCGTGCACACGGATCACGGGGTGGTTGCCAGCCTTGAAGTGCAGATCCGATGCGTCCCGCTCGATGGCGATTTTCAAGAATTCATCGATGACCATGACAGGCCTCCTGCCTTGAATTTACGCAATATAGGTTAGCCAACCATGCGTGTCGGCGCGCTCACCGTTGATCGTGGCAAAAAAGGCGTCCTGGACCTTCTTCGTCACCGGACCCCGCTTGCCGCTGCCGATGATGATTTTGTCGACGGAGCGGATCGGCGTGATCTCGGCCGCCGAACCGGTGAAGAACACCTCTTCGGAAATATAGAGCAGCTCGCGCGGGATGGTGTCCTCGACCACTCGGATACCCATGTCCCTGAGGAGGATGATGGCCGAATCGCGCGTGATTCCGGGCAGGACCGAGGAGGACAGCGGAGGCGTATAAACGATGCCGTCCTTGACCAGAAACAGATTTTCGCCGCTTCCTTCGCTGATGTGGCCGCGGATATTGAGAGCGATGCCCTCCGCGTAGCCGTCGAGGAGCGCCTCCATTTTGATCAGCTGGGAGTTCATGTAATTCGCGCCCGCCTTGGCGAGAGCCGGGAAGGTGTTGGGGGCCATGCGCCACCAGGATGAAATCTTGACGTCGACGCCGGTTTCGAGCGCTTCCGGTCCAAGATACATCCCCCATTCCCAGACGAGGATGGCGCAGTCGACAGGATTCGGAAACGGGTCGACGCCCAGGGCCTTGTAGCCTCGGTAGACAATCGGCCGCACATAGCACGCTTTCAGGCCGTTGGCCTTGATCGTCGCAATGACGGCGGCGTTGAAATCGGCCTCCGAGTAAGGGACGTCCATCCTGTAGATCTTGCAGGAGTTGTAGAGACGCCGCGTATGGTCCTTCAGCCGGAAGACCGCCGACCCCTTGGGGGTCTCGTACATGCGGAAGCCTTCGAAGATCGAGCTTCCGTAGTGGATGACATGAGAGGCGATGTGGATGTTGGCGTCCCGCCAGGGAATGAGCTTCCCATTCATCCACACCAAGCCGTTTTCGGGAAATGGACTCATACGGCACTCCTTTGTCCCGTCGGCAACACAATATCCCTTTTGGTCAGATAAAATATCACGGCTTTTCGAGGGCTCATGGTATATCAATCCCTGCGCCGAAGTCAACCGAGGCGACCCGCCCGGACGCGACCGTGCCTGACCCTCAAGACGGTCCGTGCCCTGCCGATGATCGGAAAAAGCGACTGTCTCGCCACCCCGCTCAGACGGTTTCGCCGCAATACGGGCAATTGCGGGACTTGAGCGGCAGGGGCCTCCGGCAGTTCCAGCAGAACGTCGAGGTTTTCTGTTCCCGCGCCTTGATGCGGACCATGATGTCGTCGATTTCCGACGTTTTGGGCGTCTTGCCCTTGTACGCGGAAAGGTCACGGATGACTTCGGCGGCGCTTTGATAGCGGTCCTCGACTTTGGCCGCGAGCGCCTTCATGATGAAGGCATCGATCTCCTTGGGGACCTTCCCGTTTCGCAGCCGAGGCGGCGTGATCTTGCCCTGCTGAGCGCGCTCCAGAATCTTGAAGGGATCGGGGTCGAATATCGGAGGCCGGCCGATGAGCATCTCGTAGAACATGCAGCCGATCGAATAGATGTCGGATTGGTAGCTGGCCTTTCCCATGAACTGCTCGGGCGCCATGTACGGCGGCGACCCGATCCGGGTAGAGGCGTAGGGCACGGAATTCAACCAGGCCGACGTTCCGAAATCTGTGATCTTCGCCAACCCGTCCTCGGAGATGATGATATTCGACGGACGGAGATCGCGGTGGATGATCTTGTTTTTATGCGCGTGGTCGATGCCATAGGTGATTTGCTTGATGTAGTCGAGGGCTTGTTCGCAGCCCAGGATGCGCTCCTTCTCCAGGATCTTCTCGAGTGTCGGCCCTTTGATGTACTCCATGACCATGAAAAAGACACTTTTCTCTTTTTCGGCGGCCAACATGCGCACGATATTCGGATGGTTGAGGGCAGCCTGGAGGCGCGGTTCCTTTAGGAGCTTATAGAGTTCCGCGGATTGCTTATGGGGCACCTTGATGGCGACCTTGATGTCGAGCCACGTGTCCTTGGCAAGATAGACGGAGCCGAAACCTCCGCTGCCCAGGGACCGGAGGATTTCATACTTGCCGACCTTCTGCCCTTGGAGAAACATGTCACACGTTCCAAAAATGCGAAATCATCGCGGCGGCGGCCACCGCGGCTGTTTCCGACCTGAGGATCCTGTTGCCGAGGCTGACGGCTTCAAACCCGGCATCGGCCATGAGTCTTTCCTCGGCGTCGGTCCAGCCTCCCTCGGGGCCGATGCAAAGGACAACCGACGAGGGCCGGGGCGCCAGCTGGCATTCGCCGCTGACGAAGAGGCTTCCGAACGACCGGCCGCCGTGTTCGCTCAAAAACACCCTGACCGCCGAGTCACCCCGTCTTTTCAGGAACGCCTTGAGGCTCAAGGCCGGATGGACCGCGGGGACCGCCGAGCCTTTGCTCTGCTTGACTGCTTCCCGAGCGATTTTGATCCAGCGGTCGATCTTCCGGCCGGACCGCTCGTCCGGCATTCTGAGCGATCGGGCCGTTTCGACGGGCTGAAAATCGGAGACTCCCAGCTCAGCGGCCTTTTGCAGGATAAATTCCATCTTTTTCGCCGCCACGACCGCCTGGACGAGAACCAGTTTCATGGCCGGGCCGGCCGTTTGTTCCCGTCGAATGATCCGGAGTTTCGTCCGGCCGGGTTCGATGGAATCCACCCTGGCGAAATACCTTGTCCCCCCGGCGTCAAAAAGCCAGACGGGTTCGCCCTCTTTCACGCGCGCCACCCGGGACAGGTGGCGATGTTCGTCTCCCTCGAGCACGGCCAGTGAAGCGTCTTCCTCGAGTCGAGTGATGAAAAACTGGTTTGATGTCAATGGGGTCCCGGCCTAATGGATAATGGTCCTGATCCGATCGACGACGCTCTTATCCGTCGCTTCGATATCCTCGCCGCGGAGCTCGGCAAATTTGGCGAGGAGGGATCTCTGTTCCCTCGTCAGGCTGGCCGGCGTCTTGACCTGCACCCGGACGAACAGATCGCCTTTCCGGCCTCCGCCGACATCTTGCATTCCTTTGCTTTTCAACTTCAGGATGTCCCCGGATTGGATGCCGGCCGGAATCTTGAGGATTTCGGCGCCGTCGAGCGTCGGGATTTCTACCCGGGCTCCCAGAGCGGCCTGCGGAAATGAGATTTCGATCTGACAGGTGAGGTCGTTGCCTTCGCGTTCGAAAAACGCGTGCTTTTTAATTCGTATTCCAACATACAGGTCGCCGGGCGGCGCGCCGGCCTCTCCCGCCTCCCCCTCTCCGCTGAGTCTCAATCGCGAGCCGTCCGTGACTCCGGCTGGAATTCGCACTTTGAGGGTCCGGTCTTTCCTGGCCTGGCCCTTGCCCCGGCAACTTTCGCACGGCGAGGTGACGACCTCGCCGCGACCCTGACAGCGCGAGCATGTCCGGGCCAGCGTGAAGAAGCCCTGCTGAAACCGGACTTGCCCTCTTCCGCCGCAGGCAGGGCACGAAGCGGGCCGCGTGCCGGATTTAGCCCCGGTGCCGCGGCAGGCCGGACACGCTTCAGCCCGGGTCAATTTGATTTCCTTTTCGACGCCTGAGGCCGCCTCTTCCAATCTGATGTCGACTTCGAGGCCCAAATCCCGGCCGCTCGGGCGTTGCTGTCCGCGGCGCCGTTCCCGGCCCCCAAAAAAATCGCCGAAACTGAAGCCGAAAAAGTTGCCGAGAATATCCTCGAAATCTTCGAAGACCGACGAGTCGAAGCCCGAAAAGCCCTGGAACCCTTCGCCCCGAAGGCCGTCGTGGCCGAAACGATCGTAGACCGACCGCTTCTGGTCGTCCGCCAGGACGCTGTAGGCCTCGGCCGCTTCCTTGAACTTTTCTTCCGATTCTTTATCGCCGGGATTCCGATCCGGATGGTATTTCAACGCCATCTGGCGGTAAGCTTTCTTGATGTCCTCGGCGGGGGCGCCACGATGAACCCCGAGGATCTCGTAATAGTCCCGCCTAGCCATCGGATTTCGACCTCATGCCGTGCTTCTCTTGCTTCCGGATGATTTCTTCGAGTTCGGACGGCAGAAGCCCGGACGACGGCCTGACGTCGATTTTTTGCTGGTGGCCGGTTGCCACGTCCTTCGCCGAAACGCGGACCAGCCCGTCCGCGTCGATCTCGAACGATACGTCGATCTGCGGCACACCGGCCGGGGCGGGCTCGATTCCCACGAGTTCGAAAACGGCCAGCGGCTTGTTCATGGAAGCGACGGGGTTTTCCCCTTGGAGAACGTGAATTTTAACGCGCCGCTGGTTGTGTTCGACGGTGGTAAAGGCCTTGGTCTTGCGGGTCGGAATGGTCGAATTCCGTTCGATGATCACCTCGAACGAGTCGCTCTCCGTCTCGATTCCCAGGGAAAAGGGCGTGACGTCCAGGAGCAGGATGAGGTCTTTGCTCTGGCCGTGAAGGATGCCCGATTGGATGGCCGCTCCCATGGCAACGATCTCGTCCGGGTTGACGTGTTCGGCCGGTTTCTTGTGGAAGAAATCGGAGACCTTCGCCCGGACGAGCGGCATCCGCGTCTGGCCGCCGACCAAAATAACATCCTCAATCCGGTCGGAGTCCAGCCCGGCGTCAGAAAGAGCCTGTTCGATGAGCGGCACCGTCCGCGCCACGAGGTCGACCGTCATCGCTTCGAGGCTCTGCCGCGACAGGACTTTGCGGATATGTTTGGAACTCGCGCGGTCCGATGAGATGAAGGGCAGGTTGATCTCCGTTTCGAGTGTGAAAGACAATTCCCGTTTGGCCCGCTCCGCAGCCTCCTTGATCCTCTGGAGGGCGAGATTGTCGCCGCGGAGATCGATGCCCGATTCGGCTCGAAAGTCCTCAACCAGCCATTCGATGATCCTGTTATCGAAATCCTCGCCCCCCAGATAGGAATCCCCGTTGGTGGCCAGAACGTTGAAGACGCCGTCCTGGATTTCGAGCAGGGTGATGTCGAAAGTCCCGCCGCCCAGGTCGAAGACCGCGGCCGTGCCGTTCTTTTTGGCATTGAGGCCGTAGGCGAGCCCGGCGGCCGTCGGCTCATTGATCACGCGCTCGACATTGAAGCCGCAGATCAGCGCGGCGTCCTTTGTCGCCTGCCTTTGATGATCGCTGAAGTGAGCGGGAACGGTGATGACGGCGTCGGTGACTTGTTCACCAAAAAAGGACTCTGCGCAGTCCTTCATGTATCCGAGGATCATCGCGGAGATTTCCTGGGGCGTCAAGGTGCCCGAATCGAGCGCTATGAGGACGTCCCCGTTGGGGGCTTCCGCAAGGCGGTACGGCATCCGCGACTTGGCTTCCTGGATTTCCTCCGAGTTGAATTTCCGCCCGATGAGCCTCTTCACTGCGGACACCGTATTTTGGGGGTTTGTCAGCGCCTGGCGCAGGGCCAATGTTCCGATAAGCCTCTCCCCCGCCTTGGTGAAGGAGACGACCGAAGGCGTCGTCGCCAGACCTTCCAAATTTGGGATAACGACGGGCTCTCCCCCCTCGAGATAAGCGACACACGAGTAGGTCGTGCCGAGGTCTATACCGATGACCCT
Source organism: Candidatus Aminicenantota bacterium (assembly GCA_963727095.1). GTDB lineage: Bacteria > Acidobacteriota > Aminicenantia > Aminicenantales > Saccharicenantaceae > CAVSEQ01. Next base: position 643,916 of record CAVSEQ010000003.1, read on the forward strand.
CCCCATATCACCCTTCCTTCTTGGGGACGAGGACTTTGACAAGCGACGGCCGCAAAAGCCTGTTGTGGATCAGGTAGCCTTTTTGAAGCACGTCGGTCACCTCGGGCTCTTTGACGGCCTCGGATTCCTCCATGGCCATAGCATGCTGGAGATTGGGGTCGAATTTTCGATCCTTGAACTCGATCGGCTGGACGCCCTTCCGTTGCAGGAGGTTCATCGTCATGCGGTAGATGAGCTCGACGCCGTCCCGCAGGGTCTTGCCGTCCGCCTCCTGTCCGGTGCTTTGAAGTGCCCTCTCCAGATTGTCGAGGATCGAGAGGATCTCGAGAAGGACGTCGCTCAGGGCGAACTGGAAATATTCGTTCTTTTCCCGCTCAAGCCGCTTGCGGAGATTTTCCATTTCGGCCAGCTTCCTTAAATACTGGTCCTTGAGCTCGTCCATCTCCTTCTTGACATGTTTGACTTCGGCGTCGCGCTTCTTCAGTTTGTCTTTCAAATGCTTGACGCCTTCCCCGGCCGCCTCGTCCTCGTGATGGACAGCCTCAGAAGGCTCTTTATCGGGAGGTCCCTCCTTCGCCGGGTCCGGCGCGGCCGCGCCGGGGGACCCGCAATTCCCGTCGGTTTCGTCCCCGGGAATGTATTCGATCTCGTCTTCGGGCTTGTCCTTTTCGTCCGTCATCACGATACCTCCCTGCCAAAAATCGTGATCGCCCGGCTGAGACGTTTGGCGACCCTGTCCACGAGAGGAATGATTCTCTCGTAGGGAATCCGCTTGGGCCCGAGGATGCCCAGAGAGCCGAGAACCTGATTGTTCGTCCCGTAGTGCGACAAGACCAGAGAACAGTCCTGAATATCCGGAAAATTGAGCTCGGCGCCGATCAGGACTTTAACCTCCCCGAGACTGATGAAATCCGAGAGGAGCTTGACGAGGTTGGCCTTCTCCTCAAGGTTCCGGAACAGGGACTTGAGCTTTGCCATATCGAAGAGTTCGGGCTTGTCGAGGAGCCGCGCGGCGCCCTGGATATAGATGCGGCTTTCGCCGTCGTCGCGGGTGACGGCGGCTTTGACCAGATCGATCAGCTTGTTAATCGTCTCCTCGTACTTGGCCCTGTACTTGGGAAGCTCCTGAACCATCACGTCCCGGACGTCCAAAAGCGTCCGGCCGCAGAAATTCTGATTGATGTATTGCGAGGCCCTGTCGAACTCAACCTGGGTCATGGGAATCTGCGTATCGAGCGTATCGGTCAGGACCATGTGAAACGGCGTGACGAGGATGACCATGATCTTCTGGCTGGAAATGCGGACAAAACGGACGTGCTCGAACTGGACGCGCGAAACATGGGGCGAGATCACGAAGCCCAGATTGTCCGACGAATCGGCCAGGACGCGGGACGTCTGGATGAGGAGCGTGTCGAAATCAGCCGTCCTCGGCGAGAGATCATCATGGACAAAAGGCCGGCCGTCCGGGGCGTACGGCGTCTCGGCCAGCAGGTTGCCGGCATAGTACTGAAGGCCCTTGTCTGTCGGAACCCGGCCGGCCGACGTGTGGGGCTTATGGAGATATCCCAGACCTTCGAGCTTGACCATGATGTTCCGCACGGTGGCCGGCGACGCGCCCGTTTTTCCCGTCTGCGTGATGGACCCCGAACTCACCGGCCGTCCACGGCGGACATAGCTTTCGACAATAAGGTTCAGGACCTTCTTATCTTTTTCCCGCAGGGTAGGCTTGGGCATAGCACGAGTTTCCCTTCTTGTTTATAACATTAAAGACGAAATGATGTCAAATGACTGAAAGTCAGAAGGGGCCAGGCTAAAATATTCTAATTCCAGCGTATCCAACAACTTGGGTGAAGTCGCCAGTCCTCGAACCGGAGGTTTCGTACTTCACGAGATGGGCCCCTGTCGCGCCCAACGATTTGGCCGCGACAAGGGCCGCCGCCGTAGGTTGGAAACCGCACATGGTGATCCCCAGCTTGCGCACCGTTTCAAACAGCCCCTCCGGGTCGAGATCGAGAATGCGGCGGATGGCGGCCTTGTCCTTCCTTTCGGCGGTCTCCTGACTGACATAGTGGCTCATGTCCGTGCTGGCCACGACGAGAACCGGACGGCCGGAAGTCCGAATCGCCTCCGCGATCCCTCGTCCCAACGATGCGAGCTCGGCATAACCGGCCAGGTGGGACACGCATATCGGCACCAATGATACGTCCTTCCGGAAATACTGCAGGAAGGGCAGTTCGACTTCGAGAGAATGTTCGTGCAGCTGGGCCCGTTCGTCGTCCGCGACGAGCGGGCAGCTTTTCATGATCAGGTCGGCCAGTTCGGCGGCGATCGGCGACTCGCCGAGCGGCGTCAGCCAGCTCCCCTGCTTTTGAATGGCGAAGAGGGGCTCGATCCCGCGGTGGCTGGGGCCGAGAATCACAACCTCGGCCGGGAGCTCGACGGAAGAAAAAACGGCGCCCGCGACCGGTCCGGAATACTCATAGCCGGCATGAGGGACGACGACGGCCAGGACTTGAGTTCTCTCGGCGTTCCGATCGACGAAGCCTTCGATCATCCCCTCAAGGAGGTCCTTTTGTCCCGGGTAGAAACTGCCTGCGACATACGGCTTGCGCTTCATCCCGCCCCCCTCTCAGACAGCCTGTCTCTTCTCCTCGAAACGGATGCCTAGCGCGGCCAGTTCATCGAGGATCGGGTCGTAGATCTCCGGGAAAACGGGAATTTGGACCCCCGTCATCTGGATGCGGCCTTCCACGATCAGCCTGGCGGCAATGGCTGCCGGCAGTCCGACCGTGCGGGACATGGACGAATCGCCATGCGGCACGCCGTAATCGATGAGGGTCGAGGTCGTTCGCTCCCGGCGGCCTTCCCAGGTTTCCACTTCGAACGCATGCTGGAGGATGATCATATCTCTTTCGCCTGCCTCGTACCGGAGGCGCTCGACCATCAGGGCGGTCAGGAAATCCAGCGCCGATCCCCTGATAAACGGGAGAGGCTCCGGCTCGAAGAGGCCCAGCCATTCCAGCCGTTCCATGATATCGGAACCGGCCTCGATACCGAGGAAAGCGGCGACAGCTTTTCTGATATCTCCGCCGGGAGGCGCTTGGACGAGCTCTCCCATCAGCTCAAGATGGGTTTTGGCGCCCCAGTCTCTTTCGGTTTCATCAAGCAGGCCGAGATCGCCGATTTTCTTCAAGGTCCGGCACCAGCCGGGATAGCGAAGAGTGCCGCGCAGAACGTTCCGAGCCTCCGGGATTCCGTAGATATCCCTGTAAGAGACGGAATCGCGGTTCGGGTAGCATTCGAAAGCCCCAAGCCCCGGGATCGGAACCATCTCCGGGTTCTCGAACAACCTTTCGGGAAGGATGGTGATGATAATTCCGTCCTTCAGAAACCGGGCGGAATTCTTGGACGCGAGAAGGACGCCGCGCGGGCTCCACGAGAATTTGTATCCGAAAGGATTGTTGTTCGAATCCGGGGCCGGAAGCCCACCGCAGTAGGAGGTGAAGCTCAGAACCCGGCTGCCTTCTCTCCGGATCTTATGGATGATGCGCATGGCCTCCATATGGTCGATCCCGGGATCGAGTCCGACTTCGTTGAGGACCAGAACTCCCTTGTCTTTGGCCCGCGCCTCCAGTGCTTTCATGGCGGGGCCGACATAGGAGGCGGTCACGACGGACTTCCCGAGGTCGATCGCCGCCGCGGCAATGACTGGATGAAGCGTATAAGGCACCATGCTGACGACAAGGTCGGCCCGGGCGATCTCAGCTCTCAGTTGGGCGGAGTTCTCCACGAAGAGTTCTTTCGCTTCTCCGCGGGGATGGCCGGCCACGAGTTTCTGGGCCCTGCTCACATCAATATCGCCGACGGCAACCGCGAAATCCGGCTGATCGAGGAGGTACTTCACGAGCGGGCCGGCGACAAGTCCGGCACCGGCGACGAGGATTCTTTTCATGCAGACCTCCCCGAGACGGAATTACGCGAGAAACCGGCTGAGATAGCGATAGTCAGGCGTGAGTTCCCCGCGGTAAAGAATGACGGCCCGGCGCAAGACATCGGGCAGGCCGCTGGCATCGAATGTCGTGCGGAAGTCCGCCTTGGCCAGGGCCGGAATGTGGTCCTTCAGGCCGCCGCTGAAATACGTCGATGACTCCAGGGGAAGTTCGGCCGGGAGGTTGTACACGGCAAGAACGGCAGGGCCGCGGCCCTCGAACCCCATGACGGCCCGATCCCGCGCCGGGTCGTAGACGTAGACGGGATTATCCGGATCCGTGGCCTGGACGGTGCTCTCGATGGATCCGTCGATATCGCACGTGATATCGCCGATCACCCGCAGGCGCGGCCGGCCGGGGCCGCCGAAGAGAGTTTTCAGCGCGGATTTCGTTACAAAACGAGGAAATTTTGCCGTCCAATAGATGCCGTTGACGAGGACCGTCATATAGTCCAGCAGTCCCTCGACGACGGGTCTGTAGTTTTGGGGATTTTGATAATAATCATCGAGGTCGAAGGCTTTCCCCGCCGCAAGCGGCACGACCATGTCCTCTTCCTTCAGCACGACCTTATAGACCGTTCGGGAGGAATCCGACGGATTCTCGAATAGCCGGGGCAGGTCCGGCGGCGTCACTGTTTCGACCGGCAGGATATTGAGGATCTCCTGGGCTCCCTGCGAGACGTGGCCGTAACCGAGAAAAGCGACCACGAACGGACCCAGCTCGCGCGGCAGGCCCTCGCGGATGATCGACCAGCCCACCTTTCCCACGGCCTCCCTTGCCTCGACCAGGCTTCGATAAGTGTGCGTCGGATGAAGCATGGTGAACGGATTGGCCAACCCTTCGATGTGGAGTCGCCGCCCCAGGGCCCACAGGGTGTCGATCATTCCGGCGTGGCCGGCATAGTTCCCGAAGAAGAGCACCCGCCGGCCTTGGGCATCGACCATCTTTTCATAATCGATGAGGGAACAGCCGCGCTCCATCATCGTCCGGAGCATCGGCATGTTATGGCTCTGCCCCTTGGCCGTGTGCGAGAAGAAGACATAGACTTTGCCCTTCTCAAGCCGCTCGACGGGGATCTCCTTAATGGCCAGAACGATCGGACACGGGCAGATATCCTCGACCACACGAATGCCCGCGAGGCGATAATCATCGTCGGCGAACACGCGGATATCGGAAGGCTGGACGAGGAATTCCACCGGGTGAGTTTCGACGAGTTCCCGGGCGTGTGAAGGGATGAGCGGGACCCGTCGCTCCCACTTATTGACGTCTTCTCTGCGGATGCCGATTCTCGTTTTCATGGGCCGCCTTTTTTGATTAATTAAGGAAAGATTATGTCACAAACAACGCGCGGGGGTCAACCGGCCCGGCCCCGGGCGTGCAGCGCGTTTTCCCGCGGCAGCCAAGTTGCTTGCCTATGAGAGGAAATCGGGCCCGTCCGCGTCTCTTTCAACGGACAAAAGAAGTTGACCCGTTCGCCCACGCTAAGCCCCGCCTTTCAGGGCGGGGACAAGAAGCGAGGCTCAGGGTTAACCCCGAACAAGCCCCGGCATTCATGCCGGGGACTCGAGGGGTTGACTCCCGTCTGGGGAATTCTCATAATGGACTCTTATGATTCGCTTCTATAACACGCTCGGCGGCGCCGTGGAAACCTTCGCGCCGATCCGCCCCGGAGAGGTCAAGCTCTATACCTGCGGCCCGACCGTTTATGACTTTCCGCACATCGGCAATTGGCGGGCCTACGTTTTCGAGGATGTCCTCAAGCGGTTTCTTGTTTTCAGCGGCTTCACGGTCACCCATGTCATGAATATCACGGACGTCGACGACAAGACGATCCGGGGCGCCAAGGCGCAGGGCGTCTCTCTCAAGGATTACACAAAGAAGTTCATCGACGCCTTTTTCGGCGACCTCGAAACCCTGAACATCCTGCCGGCCGATCACTATCCCCGGGCCACGGACCACATCCCCGACATGGTCGCACTCATCAAGGGACTCCTCAGCAAAGGCTTCGCTTACCGGAAGGACGGATCGATCTATTTCAGCATCGCCAAGTTTCCCGCCTATGGGCGGCTCTCCAAGATCCGCCTCGATGACCTGCGGCCGGGACGGCGGAGCGACGCCGACGAGTACGAAAAGGAGAACGTCCACGACTTCGCGTTGTGGAAAGCGCCGAAGGAAGGCGAGCCGGTCTGGGAGACGGAGATCGGACCGGGCCGGCCCGGCTGGCATATCGAGTGCTCGGCCATGAGCTCAAAATATCTCGGTCCGACGTTTGATATCCACTGCGGCGGCATCGACAACATTTTCCCGCACCACGAGAACGAAATCGCCCAGTCCGAGGCGGCCAACGGGGTCAAGTTCGTGAACACCTGGCTTCACTGCCATCACCTGGTCGTCGACGGCGAGAAGATGGCCAAATCAAAAGGGAATGTGTACACGCTGAGCAGTCTGACGGCCCGGGGCGAAGATCCACTTTCGGTGCGCTTTCTCCTTCTCTCGACCCACTACCGCAAGATGCTCAATTTCACGTTCGACGCGCTCGCCCAGGCGGGAGCAGCCCGACGCAGAATGCTGGACTTCCTTTACGAGTTGGGCCAGGTTTCCCGGGACGGGGAAGCCAACCCGGAGGTCGCCGCTCTCGTTGAAACCGCCCGGCGAGGATTCTCGGCGGGCCTTGAAGACGACCTCAACATCTCGGAATCATTGGCCTCGCTCTTCGGCTTGATCAAGAATGTCAATATTCTTCTCGCCGCCGGCAAGGTCACCCGGAAGGATGCCGAGAGTCTGGCCGGCTTTTTTCGTTCCATCGATACGGTCCTCGGCGTCATCCCGGATTTCCGGAGGGACAGTAAAATCGCGGTTCAGGATGGCAGTCGCTCGACGGACGGCGACGAAGTCAAACTCGAAGCGGAGCACGCGCAGGTCGACGAGGCGGTTCGGCGGAAAATTGAAGCCAGACAGAGGGCACGGGCCGAAAGGAACTATCAGCTCGCCGATGACATTCGGAAGGAACTGCTCGCGCAGGGCATCCTTCTCGAGGACACCAAAGACGGGGTCCGCTGGAAGAAGGTCAAACCCGCCCGGCCGTAGGCCTGGGAAATCCCCCGTGTGCCTGCCATGGCAACGGGATCCCCAAATGGCCTGACCAGGCCGGCCGCAAAATGAGGACTATTGAACAAACACGAAGGAACCACCCAATCGTTGGGCCGGCTTGGCGAGGGCATCGCTCTCCGCTATCTGAGGAAAAAGAAGTATGTCATTCTGGAAACGGGCTATCGCCTTCTAAGAGGGGAAATCGACATCATTGCCCGGGACGGGAGGACGCTCGTGTTTATTGAAGTCAAGACGCGGACGCGCGACGGGTACGGACGTCCCGAGGAATCCGTGACCCCCGCGAAACAGCAGCAGATCCGCAAGGTGGCCCAGGGCTATTTGATCAAGCACCGGCTGGGCGATATCGACTGCCGCTTCGACGTCATCGCCCTCATCGCCGATAGGGATGGCGATGGGGACGAATTTATTCTCGAACACTTTCACAATGCCTTTTGAGATACCGACCGAAACGAGGAGGTCCACTCGCATGAACACGAAGACGCGGAACCTGATCGCGTTCGCAGTCCTGGCGCTGGCTGTCCTCACGTTACCGGCAGCCGCCCAACTCGTCCCGAAGCCCGAAGACGTGCTGGGCTTCAAAATCGGAGACGATTATCACCTTGCCACCTACAAGCAGGCCATCGACTATTTCAAACGCCTGGCTTCTGTTTCCGACCGAATCAAGCTTTTCGACATGGGAAAAACGTCGCTGGGCCAGGCCATGACCTATGCCGTGATTTCATCCTCGGCCAACATTACGGCCCTCGATCGCCTCAAGGACGTTTCCCGGCGACTGTCCCTCGTCTCCGGCCTCTCCCCCTCCGAGGCGGAAAGCCTCGCCAAGAGCGGTAAAGCCATTGTCTATATCGACGGCGGATTGCACGCTTCCGAGTGCGCCCCCGCCCAGCACAATATCCAGCTCGCCTATAACCTCGTCACGGGCCAGGACGCTAAGACGCTCCGCATTCTTGACGACACCGTCCTCGTGCTCGTCTTCGCCAATCCCGACGGCATGAACCTCCTGGCCGACTGGTATCATCCCAACGTCGGGACGCCCTACGAAGTCTCCCCGATGCCCTATCTCTACCACAAGTACGCCGGGCACAATAATAATCGGGACGCCCTGGTCGCCAACCTCATCGAAACGCAGAACCTGACGCGTCTTGTCAATAAAGAATGGTTTCCCGTCATCGTGTACAACCACCACCAGACGGCGCCCTTCCCCGCCCGGATCTGGACGCCGCCGAACTCCGAGCCGACGAATCCGAACGTCCATCCGCTCATCGTCCGCTGGCAGAACCTCATCGGCTCGGCCATGGGCGCGGCCTTCGACGAGGAGGGCAAAGAGGGCGCCATTTCGCGGATGGTCTTCGACACATGGTACCCCGGCTACATGACCCAGGTCTATGATTCCCACAATGTCATCTCCATATTGACCGAAACGGCGCTTTATGAGTACGCGACGCCTCATTTCTACACGCTGCAGGATTTCCCGAAGGAATACCAGGACCTGACCATGTCCGCGTTCTACCCCAACCCCTGGAAAGGCGGCTGGTGGCGGCTTTGCGACGCCGTGGACTATTGCCTGACCGCTTCCATGGCCGTCCTGGAAACGGCCTCGCGGTATCACGCCGAGCTTCTGTTCAATAAGTACAAAATGGCGAGCGACGTCATCGGCCGATTCCAGAAGGAGCCGCCGTACGCCTGGATCATTCCCGCGAAACAATCCGACCCGGGAACGGCTTCTCTGCTCCTCGACCGCATGACGCTTCTCGGCATCGACGTTTACAAGAGCGAGGACGGCTTCCTCTGCGACGGCATCACCTATCCCAAGGGGACGTACATCATCCCCATGTCTCAGCCGTATGCCCTGTTCATCAAAAACGTCTTCGAGGAGCAGAAGTACCCCGACCTCAGGAAGTACCCCGACCTGTGGCAGGGACTCGTGACGCCGCGGCGCTTTGAGGGTTCGCCCTTCGAATCCTACGACATGATGGGCTGGACGCTTCCTTACCAATTCGGCGTCAAAGTGACCGCGGCAGGAAATCCTCTCGACGTCCGGATGTCGCTGCAGAAGGATATCGTCATGTCCGCCGGAGAGGTTGCCGGCAAGGGCGGGAACGTTTGGGTCTTCGACCATGCCGAAAATGCGAGCGCCGCAGCGGTCAACAGGATTCTCAAGGCCGGAGGCACGGTCAAGTGGACGAAGAAACCCTTCGCTGCCCAAGGCCTCGACTGGCCCGAAGGTTCGATCGTCGTCGGGAGAATGTCCGGCCCCGCCGTCGCCAAGATAGCCTCGGACCTCCATGTGAGGGCCGTGGGGCTTGCCGACGAGCCGCGCGTGCCGTTCCTGACGCTGCGAAAACTGCGCCTTGCCGTTTATCAGTCCTGGGTGCCGAGTGAGGAAGAAGGCTGGATCCGCTATGTCCTCGACAGCTATGAATTTCCGTTCACGACCCTCCACGACCCCGAAGTCAGGGCCGGAAGCCTTAAGGACAACTTCGATGTGATCATCCTCCCGGACCATTGGGGTCCGAAGATGCTGGTCGAAGGATTTGAGAAGGGCACAATGCCCCCGAAGTATGTCGGCGGCCTGGGTACGGAAGGGCTGAATAACCTGAAGTCTTTTGCCGAATCCGGGGGAACGCTCCTCTTCATGAATTCGACTTCCGATCTGGGGCTTGACTATTTTGGCCTTCCGGCCAGGAACGTCCTGAAAAACGTCAGGCCGGGCGATTTCATCTGCTCGGGATCGATCCTGAGGGTGGAGTACGATCAGTCCAATCCCCTCGCCTACGGCATGCCGAAGTCGGCCCCGGCCGTATTTACGGGGGCATGCGCCTTCGACCTTTTTCCGTCCTTCGAGCCCGGCAAAGAGGCGAAAAGCGTCGCCAAGTTTCCGGCCGAGAACCTGCTCCTCAGCGGCTGGATCTACGGCGAACGGCTGATCGTTCAAAAATCTGCGATCGTCGAGGCCCCTCTCGGCAAAGGCCGGGCCGTGCTCTTCGGCTTCCCCGTCACGTTCAGGGCCATGCCGTACGGGACGTTCAAGCTGCTCTTCAACGCAATTTTCTACGGCGCCGCCTCGATGCCCTAAATCTGCTGGGGGCCTGACCCGCTCAGCGCGACCTGAGCCCTGATGAGGACCTCGGGCGGCCCTTTTGGATGAGGACCTGAGCCCGATCGGGGCACTTCCGGGCCAATTCCCGAATCGTCTCGTGGAGCAGCGGATGGATCGTTTCAGGCGCGATTTCGGCGAGAGGGACGAGCACGAAATTCCGCATCGCCAGACCCGGATGCGGGATGGTGAGTTCCGGCGTGTCGATAATCGTGTCCTCCGCGAGAAGGATGTCGAGATCGATCGTCCGGGGGCCTTTGGGCACGGATGCACTCCGCCTCATCCGGCTTTCGATGGCCTTGGCGAGAGTCAAGAGTTCGTAGGGTACGAGGCCCGTCTTGACCTCGAGCACTTGATTGAGGAACCAGGGTTGGTCGACGAAATCGACCGGTTCGGTCTCAAAGATGGACGATCGCTTGACGATCCGGACGCCCGACTTTTTGAGATGACCGGCAGCCAGGGCCAGGTTTTTCCGGCGCGCGCCGATGTTGCTCCCCAAACAGAGGTGATAGGACATCTCCGCGATGCTTTTGTCCGGGAATCTCTTTGATCGAAGGCGCCCTCTCATCTCCATGGCCCCATTGTAGGGGGTTCAGGGGGAAAGTCAAAGTCAACCCCTCGAGTCCCCGGCATGAATGCCGGGGCTTGTTCGGGGTTAACCCTGAGCCTCGCTTCTTGTCCCCGGCTTGAAAGGCGGGGCTTCGCGTCAGCGAACGGGTGAATCCTCGCCCGTGTCGCGTCGCCGGGCCCGTGAGTTCGTGCAGCGCGTCTTCGGCTTCGATTGTCCCGCCGCGGGGGTTTCAGTATAATGAATGGACCATGCAGACGAACAAGCCTCCGGGCGATAGGATGAACGGTCTCGGCAACTGGATCGGCAACACACCCCTCCTGGCCATCGATTTCACCTTTGGCGGCAAACGTCGCGTGCTCTACGCCAAAGCCGAGAACATGAATATGACCGGCAGCATCAAGGACCGCATGGCCTATCACATCATCCGACGGGGGTACGAGCGCGGCTCCCTTAAGCCCGGGACGACGATCGTCGAAGCGACCAGCGGCAACACGGGAATTGCGTTTTCGGCCATCGGACGGGCCCTCGGCCATCCCGTGACCATTTTCATGCCGGACTGGATGAGTCAGGAGCGCAAGGACCTCATCAGGAGCCTGGGCGCCGCCACATGTCTCGTTTCGAAGGAGGAGGGCGGATTCCTCGGAAGCATCCGCCTGGCCGAAGATTACGCGGCGTCGCTTAAGGACGCCTTCCTCCCCCGCCAATTCTCGAACGAAGACAACGCGGAGGCTCACGCCCAGACGACGGGGCCTGAGATCTGGTGGCAGTTCCGTTGGCACGGCCTGAAGCCGGACGCCCTCGTGGCCGGTGTCGGCACAGGTGGGACCATCATGGGCGCGGGGCTCTACCTCCGGCAGAAGAATCCCGCGATCCGTCTCCATCCGCTGGAGCCGGCAAACTCGCCGACGATGTCCACGGGCCACAAAGTGGGCAGGCACCGGATTCAGGGCATCTCCGACGAGTTCATCCCTCCGATCGTCGATCTATCGAAGCTCGATCGCGTCATTTCCGTCGACGACGGGGACGCCATCATCATGGCCCAAAAACTCGCCTCCGAGATCGGCGTGGCCGTAGGAATTTCGTCGGGGGCCAATTTTCTTGGCGCCCTGCTGGTCCAGAACGAGCTGGGGAGCGATTCCGTGGTCGTAACGATACTGGCCGATGACAACAAGAAGTATCTCAGCACGGATCTCCTGCGCGAGGAGCCGGTCAAATCCGGATTCCTGGCGCCTGAGGTCAAGCTGATCAGGTTCCGGGCGTTCAAGAGGGTCTGCCAGACGTGCTGTTCCCCTGAAACTTGCCTTGCCGACTATCCCGCCGACCTGCCCCTCGACGAACTCATGGTCAGGCCCTGCCCCTGGCGCGGCGCCTAGAGGCCGGACGAGGGTTCCCTTCGTCTGACGAACGTCAGGCAACGGGAAGGATAATGGTGAAGGTCGTCCCTCCCCCAACGCTGCTCTTGACCGAAATCGTTCCCCGGTGGGCCAGGACGATGTGCTTGACAATCGATAATCCAAGGCCGGTCCCGCCGAGCTTTTTCGAGCGTGATTTGTCGACGACATAGAACCGCTCGAAGATATGAGGCAGGTGCTCGGCCGGGATGCCCGCACCCGAGTCCTCGACCTCAATCACGAGCTTGTCCTTTTCGACGGCCAGCCGGATGATGACGCTTCCCTTATCGGTATACTTGACGGCATTGTCCACGAGATTGATGAAAAGCCGCTCGAGTTCAAAAGGATCGGCCGTAACGGACGGCAGCGCCGGATCGGCCTGCACAGCGAGAGACAGACTTTTTTCGGCGGCCCGTTTTTCGAAGATCTTCAACACGGTCGCTACGAGGCTCCGGACGTCCACTTCCTCCTTGTTGATCTTTGTCCCCTTTTCCTCGAGCTCCGATAGGACGAGAAGGTCTTCGACGATAGCGATAAGCCGGTCGGTGTTTCGCTTGATGATCTCGAGATAGGGGCGGTTTTCCTCGCCGGCTGTCGGCGCCATCGTTTCGACGAAACCCTTGATGGCCGCCAGCGGAGTCTTAAGCTCGTGGGAGACATTCGTGACGAAATCCTTTTTGATCCTCTCGAGATTCTTGAATTCCGTCATATCGTGAAGCATGACGACGCGTCGCTTTTCGGCGGCCAGGTTTGTGACGCTGGCCGAGTACACGCGATCGGCCAGGCTGAGTTCCTCGGCCGTCCCCTCACCCGATTCCTTGGCCCTTTTTATGATTTCGGCGAACCTCGAGCTGCGAACGACCTCCCAATAATATTTCTCCTCCGGATGATCGTTCTGGGCCACCCTGCGAAAACTGTCATTGCAAAGAACGATGCGATCACTCGCATCCAGCACGCATAGTCCGTCCCGAAGCGAGGCTAAGACGCTGTTGAGCTCCTCGGTCTGAAGGCGGACCTGGTCGAACATCGTCGCCAGCTCCTCCGTCATCGCGTTGAAACTCCGGGCGAAGGTCTTGAACTCGCCCTGCTGTCTCATGGAGACCTTGATACGGAAGTCCCCCGCCGCGACCCGGGACGCGCCCCGGGAGAACTCTCGGATGGGGCGAGAAATGCTCCGCGTAAAATACAGCGCCACGCCGAGCGCGATCAGAGTGACGATGCCGATCGTTTTGAGAAGATTCGCACGCAGGCGGCTGAAAAGGGCGTCGAGGTCGCGCATGAACCGGCTCAAGCGGAGGACGCCGATGACCTTTCCGTTCGATTTGAGGGGAAACCCCATATACATCATGTTGCGCGCCAAGGTCGGACTCAGCCGGATCGACATCTGCTCCCGGCCCTCAAGGGCGGCGTTGATTTCCGGCCTGTAAAGATGGTTCTCCATTCGGATGGGGTCCTGTTCCGAATCGGCCAGCACGCGGCCCGCGGGGTCGATCACGGTGATCCGCGCGGCGATGCCGCGACCCATCGCGGTGACGTATTCTTCCAGGCTTCCCGATGGCCGGCCCTCGAGGTAAGGCAAAACCAGCGCCTCGACGGGGACCGCCAATCGCCTCAGTTCGGCTTCCTGTTCCCGGTCGAATTGCTGACGCATAGGACCCGGGCCGAAAAGGGCGACAGCCACGGCCAGCAGGAGGATGACCACCGCATAGCCCAAGAAAATACGGACAAACAGTGAATTTTTCATTCTTCGGCCTTGTACCCGACCCCGCGGATGTTTTTGATCAAGGGCGCCGCCGGTCCCAGCTTCTCCCTGAGGTTCCGGATGTGGACATCCACGGTCCGGTCCACAACGGCTTTCTCATGTCCCCAGAGATGATCAAGGATCTGGTCCCGGCTGAACACCCGGCCGGGCCGGGAGGCCAGGAGTTCGAGGATCCGGAACTCTGTTGCGGTCAGGTCAATCCGGTCGCCGGCGTAGGTCACTTCGTGCTTCTCCGGGTCGATGACAAGCGGCCCCAAAACGATCTGGCGCATCTCGCCTTTCTGGGCGTTGCGGCGCAGGACCGCATGGATTCGAGCGACGAGTTCCTTGACCGAAAATGGCTTCGTGAGGTAGTCGTCCGCTCCGAGCTCGAGCCCCAGTACCTTGTCCGACTCATCGCTCCTGGCCGTGAGCATGATGACCGGAATGCCGGCCAGACCTTCGTGCTGCCGGAGATAGCGGCAGACGTCCAAGCCGTCGACGTCGGGCAGCATCAGGTCGAGGAGGATGAGGTCGGGTTTGTCCTTTTGTAGAAAGCGGTAGAGGCTTTGCACATCCTGAAACCCTTCGAACCTGAACCCCGCTCTGATGAGATTGACCTTCAGAAGCTCGAGAAGATCGGCCTCGTCATCCAGGGCGGCAATTAGCTGCGGCATACTCTTTCCCGTCTCGCCGTATTATATAAAAAAACGACGGCTTTGCCATAGGGAATTTCCTTCCGATCCGATTCTGGTCATGAGAACCTTCGAAAACTAACAAAACCTCGTCCCGTTGCCGTTGCTCGCTGTGGGAAGTATAATACTGTCAGCCGATGGGAGGGAGGCAACCATGACGAAAATCTCAATGGCCGTCCTTTTGCTGGGACTCGGTGTTTTCGCTTATGCGGCCGTTGCGGCCAAATACCAGTCGGATTCCATGCCGACGACCAAAGGAGACTTGGTCATCACTTTTCTGGGTCACGGCTCGCTCATGATGGGCCTTGGCGGCAAGATCATCCACATCGACCCGTTCAGCCAAGTCGCCGACTTCTCGAAGCTCCCCAAAGCTGACCTTGTCCTTATTACGCACGATCATTACGACCACCTCGACCCCAAGGCGCTTGCCGCCATCCTCAAACCGGGAACGGAGATCATCGCGTCCCGGTCCTGCGCCGGGAAAGTCAAGGGCGCCCTTATCATGGCGAATGGAGAGATCAAGAGCGCGCTCGGTCTGGAGATCGAGGCCGTTCCGGCTTATAACATCCTCCACAAAAGGTCCGACGGCACGCCGTTCCATCCCAAAGGCGATGGAAACGGTTACATCATCACCGTCGGGGACAAGCGCGTCTACATCGCCGGGGACACGGAAAACACGCCCGAAATGAAACAGCTCAAGGCCATCGACGTGGCCTTCCTGCCCATGAACCTCCCCTACACCATGGATCCCGGGCAGGCCGCCGACGCGGCCAAGGCCTTCAGGCCGAAGATTCTCTACCCCTATCACACAGGAGATACTCAAGTTGAGAAGCTCGTCGATCTGCTCAAAGGGGAAAAAGATATCGAGGTCCGCGTCAGAAGCATGAAGTAAAGGAGCGCAGAGGTTCTCCGCGCCTATCTTACGGCGTGCATGAATCGTTCTTGACCTTTGAGAACCGCCCTTCTTCGACGTGGTGTTTAATGGTCTTTCCCTTGACCATGTAGATGACATCTTCCCCGATGTTCGTCGCGTGGTCGGCGATCCTCTCGAGGTGTCGCCCGACGAGAATCAAGTCCACAGCCCGCGCGATCGTCTCCGGATCCTCCATCATGAAGGTCAAGAGTTCCCGAAAAACTTGACTGTTCAGGTTGTCGACCTGGTCATCCCTTTCGCAAACGTTTTTGGCCAGGACCGAGTCCCCGTTGATGAAGGCATTGATGGAGTCCCGGACCATGGCCTGGGCCAGCTCGGCCATCCGGGGAATGTCGATCAGCGGCTTGAGCTGGGGATACTTCAGAAGTTCGAGCGTCCGTTCCGCAATGTTCACAGCGAGGTCCCCGATACGTTCAAGGTCACTCCCGATCTTCATGGCGGACGTAATAAAACGGAGGTCCACGGCCATCGGCTGACGAAGGGCCAGGAGTCTCATGGCCATCTCGTCGATTTCGATGTCGAGACGGTTGATGTCTTCTTCTTTTTCCAGGACTTCGCACGCCATCTCCTGTTTGCGATCCTTCAGACTCCGGACCGCCCGCCCGATCTGTTCCTCGGCGCGTGCGGCCATCTCCAAGAGTTTTTCCTTAAGGTCCTTCAGCTCCTCGTCAAAGGGCCGATCCATTTTCGACATGGGTTCTCCTCTGCGCCGGGGGCGTTCTCGTTATCCGAACCGGCCGGTGATGTAATCCTCGGTCAGCTTGCTCGCCGGATTCGTGAAGATGTCCTCCGTGACGTCGAATTCGATGAGTTCCCCGAGCATCATGAAGGCCGTGAAATCCGAGACGCGGGCCGCCTGCTGCATGTTGTGCGTCACGATGACGACAGTGTAGCTTTTTTTAAGTGTTTGAATCAAGTCTTCGATCTTGGCCGTGGCGACGGGATCGATGGCCGAGCACGGCTCGTCGAAGAGAACGACCTCGGGCTCGACGGCCAGGGCGCGCGCGATGCAAAGACGTTGCTGTTGGCCGCCGGAAAGGGCAAAAGCGTTCGCCTCCAGCCGGTCCTTAACCTCCTCCCAAAGGGCCGACCCTCGGAGGCTTTTTTCCACGACCTCTTCCAACCGCCGCCGCGCTTTCATCCCGTTGATCCGAAGCCCGTAGGCGACATTGTCAAAGATCGATTTGGGGAAGGGGTTAGGCTTCTGAAAAACCATGCCGACGCGGCGCCGGAGGTCGACGACATCCACATCCGGGTCGTGGATGCTCTTTCCGTCGAGCAGGATCGTCCCCTCCATCCGTGTCCCAGCGATGACGTCGTTCATCCGGTTGAGCGCCCGGATGAACGTCGATTTGCCGCATCCCGAAGGCCCGATGATCGCCGTGACCCGGTTCGCGGGACACGCGATGCTGACGTTCTTGAGGGCCCGCGCGGGACCGTAGTAGAAATTCAGGCCCTTGGTTTCGATTTTCGAGGGCGTCGTTCCGTCGCTCATCGGCGTTTCCTTCTCAGCCTGAACCTGATGACGATGGCCGTCATGTTCATTCCCAGGACGAGGACGATCAGAACGAGCGCCGTTCCATAGGCCAGCGGCCGGACCTGCTCGATCTGATGATGCTGGGTGGCCATGATATAAAGGTGGTACGGGAGCGCCATGAACTGGTCTCCCAGAGATTTCGGAAGATAGGGCAGAAAGAAGGCCGCCCCCGTGAAGAGAATGGGCGCCGTCTCCCCCGCCGCTCTGGCCAAACCGAGGACTGTCCCGGTCAGCATGCCGGATACGGCGTATGGGAGGACGTTCGTACGGATTGACTGCCATTTGGTGGCGCCGAGCGCCAGCGCGCCCTCCCGATAGGAATTGGGGACGGTTTTCAGGGCCTCCTCGCTGGCCGTAATCGTCCAGGGAAGGGTCATTAGCCCCAACGTCAGGCCGGCCGAAAGGACGGACGTCCCGAAACGCATAATATTGACGAAAAGGATGACACCGAAAAGTCCATAGACAATGGACGGCACTCCCGACAGGTTCCGGATGGACAGCCGGATGAGGCGGGTCAGGCGGCCCTGGCTGGCATATTCGTTCAGGTAGATCGCGGCGCACATGCCTAGGGGGACGGCCAGAAGCGCGGTGATGAGCGTCACGAGGAAGGTCCCGAAAATGGCCGGGAAAATCCCGCCCTGTGTCATACCCTTCCGCGGGGCCTGCGTCAGGAACGCCCAGGAGATCGCGCCGCCGCCCTTGCGCCCGATGTCGTAAAGGAAAAGGAGAAGCACAGCGAGGACGACGGCGAGGCAGGCGCGGAGCGCTAAAAAGCCGAGAAACTGGACAACCTTCTTCTTGGTGGCCCGCTTCATTGCTCGCGCTCCTGATATTTATGGAGGATGACGTCGGCAGCCATGTTGACAATGAACGTCATGACGAACAGGACAAGACCGATGGCGAAAAGCGCGTAGTAATGCGTCGTGTAGTAAGGAACTTCGCCCAGTTCGATGGCAATGTTGGCCGTCATGGTCCGGACGGAACTCAGGAAACCGTGCGGGAAGGCCCGAGCGTTTCCCGTGGCCATAAGGACGGTCATCGTTTCGCCGATGGCGCGCCCCATGCCGAGCATACAGGCGGCGATGATGCCGGACAAGGCGGCCGGGATTTTCACCCGGAGGAGAGTCTGCCACCGGGATGCGCCGAGAGCCAGCGAGGCCTCATTGTAGGCGGTGGGCACGGCGTTCAACGAGTCCTCTGAAATGCTGATAATGGTCGGCAGCGACATGATGGCCAGCAGAATACTGCCGTTGACGGCATTGAGTCCGTTGCCCAGATGGAACAACTTGGCGATGGCGGGCCCAAAGAGGACGATGCCCAGAAAGCCCACGACAACCGAGGGGATGGCCGCCAGGATTTCAACGATGGGCTTGACGATCTCCCGGATACGCCAGTGAGCAACGTCCGAGAGGTACGAGGCGACGCCGATGCCGATCGGGACGGCCAGGATGAGTGCGCCGCCCGTTACCATGAGCGTGCTCACGATCATGGACAGGATCCCGTACTCCGCTTTTTCCGGCGAGGTCGGGTCCCAATTTTTTTTCAGCAGGAATTC
This sequence comes from Candidatus Aminicenantota bacterium, assembly GCA_963727095.1. Taxonomy (GTDB): domain Bacteria; phylum Acidobacteriota; class Aminicenantia; order Aminicenantales; family Saccharicenantaceae; genus CAVSEQ01. Next base: position 662,537 of record CAVSEQ010000003.1, read on the forward strand.
GGAAAGATGGATCTCTCGAAACGCGGGGATGGCGGTGTAGAGAAGAGTGGCGAAGATGCCGACCAGGACCAAAATGGCGAGTATGCCGCAGGTCAAAAAGAAGGCCCTGATTGCGGACTCTTTGAGGTTTGTCCATCGCCTCTTTTTCATTCCGCAACCAGGGCCCCTCTCATCGACTCTAATCTACCTGATATTCTTGGCGCCGGTCAAATCACTTAAGATTTTTATCGTTCTGAGCCTTGGCGGCGGGGCCGATGGCGAAGAAACCTTCGCGCTCGACGATCTGCTGGCCGTCCGGCCCCATTTCCCAAGCGATGAACCGGGCGATCTCCTCGTTCGGCTTGCCGTTCGTGGCCTGGAAGAGCGACCGGGAAATTGGGTACTTCCCAGAATCGATGGCCGACTTGTCGGTCGGCGCATATGCCTCGCCGGTCGGTGTCTTGGAGATGTTTAGAACCCTGAGGCCTTTCCGGATCTTGCCGTCCTTGTCGTAGAGATAGCCGACCCCGACGTACCCGACGCCGCCCTCATCCTGCAGGATGCTTTCGATGATCTGGGCGTTGCCGTTCATTTCCTTCACATCGGGCGAATAGTTCTTGTTCAGGAGGACAAATTCCTGCATGAAGGAATATGTGCCGGAGTTGGATTGCCGGCCGTAGAGCGAAACCGGCTTGTCGTAGGAGCCCAGGACCTTCCAAGCCTTAATTTCGCCCCTATAAATGGCGCCGACCTGGGCCATCGTGAGTCTCTCGATGGGATTCTTCTCGTTGACGACGATGCTCAGGCCGTCGACCGCAATGACAAAGAACCGCGGCTTGACACCCTTTTCCCAGGCTTGCTCGATCTCTTTCTGCTTCCACTCGCGCGAATGGTCGGCGATATCGCAGGTCTGGTTGATGAGGCCGGTGATCCCCGTCCCTGAGCCGCCGCCGAGGACGGCGATGGCCGTGCCGGGATTTTTGGACATGAATTCCTCGGCCAGAACCTGGACGAGGTTGACCAGGGTATCCGAACCCTTGATCTGGATCATCTTCTTGGCCGGGGCGGCCATGATGACGGTAGCGAGGAGGCCGATGGCCACCAGGGCCGTGATGATTAGCTTTTTCATTTCATTTCTCCTTTTTGCTTTGACGTGTCATCTTAAGCGAAAACGTGTCCAGCGATCGGGCTTCTCCTAGAACGACAGGAAAAGCGTCAGGTTGAAAACGACGTCAGTGTTGGACGTCGCGCCGGGGTTGTACGTCGTTCCGTTCTTGTAGTCATAGATCCAGATGTTTGGCTGGAACTTCAGGCTGGTATGGATGGGCGCCCAGTCGAGGCCGAGGATCCAGAGGCTCAGGTCTTTCGTCGGGTCCAGGTTGTTCGGGACATAGCTGTCATACCGGGCGAAGGCGTTGAGTTTGTCGTGGCTCAACGTATATCGGCCGAAGGCCGACCATCCGGACGCGTTATACTTCACAAAACTCGAGGTCTGGAAAAGGTCGTTCTTGTAAGTGAACCATTCGCCGCCGAGGACCAAGCCCTTGACCATTTCGAGGTAGGAATCGAGCTTGTAGGTCGTGGCCGCGGGCGCTGTTTCCAGCGGGAAAGCGGTCTTCGGCAACTGCCGCGTGTAGTCGATGTACCCGACAATCGAGAAGCCCTGAACGGGAATGAGCTGGAGCTGGCCGCTGAACTTTTTAAACTTATCGTTCTCCACGTGAGCGTAACCCGGCCCGTTGACGACTTGGATACCGTAGCGGATGTACTTCGTCGCGGAACCTTGCAGACTTGCACCGATGTCGGCGCTCGACGCATTGATGTCCACTCCGGTAATGTCCTTGAAGCCGTCGAGAAGGGTTTTAGCCACGCTCCTGTAGCCCCAACGGGCTTCTGAAAGATTGAACGTCAGCGTTTCTTCCATGCCGACCCTGAACGTCTGATTCTCGATAAGAAAGTTCGACCATTCAAAAAACAAGTTTTTGACGAAGGGCCGGAGCTTGTCGTCTTTACTCAGGGTCACGGTGGCGGCCGGAGGCGTGCCGTTGATGGCGACGCCGACGCCGGTGACATTCGCGGTGTTGTCGGCATCCAGCCGGAAGCGGAACTTCAGGTTGTCGGTGATCTTGTTTTCGTAGGTGAAATAGGCCCTGCGGAAGATGAATTGATTGCTGAGGTAGGCTTTGGTGGGGTCCGTCGGTTTCAACGTCAGGGGGCCGTCGGACGACAGATAGAAGCGGTAGTCGAGATAGACCGTCGCGCTGAAGGTCTGGGGCGGGGGCGTCGTCGTCTGGGCCACGAGGGCTGCAGAAGCGGTCAAGGCAAGGACGATGGCCGCCCCGAGTTTTTGCGGTGCTTTCATTCCCATAACTCCTTTCATGGTCTTATTCTTCTGCCAAGAGTCGGTGCACCTTGACCTCCCATGACTTGGCTTCGGGGAGGGAACCCCTAGGGTTCGCGACAAAGATAATGGGAGAAAGTTAAGGAGCGATTAAGAACGGCTCAAGTTTGGGTTAAAAATGATTATTACTGTTCCAAAGGCCCGTGGCCTTCGGCGAATGACCCTGTCCGGACGAGCTGTTCGATTTTGTAGGTCCCGAGCTTTCGCGCCTTGAGGAAACCGTCCCAGGCGGCCTCGGCGAGGCGGCCGTTCTCGCGGAGATCGAAAAGCCATTCATGGCAGGCCTCGACCGGGCCTAACGGGAGGATGCCGGCGTGGATTTCCTCCAGCCATCCCCTATTCCGTTCTTCTTGCGTCCCGATCGGAGGGGCCATGAGGATCGGGATGCCGAGGGCGCAATAGAAAGAGAGTTCGCTGGGTTTGGTCCAGAGGACATCGGTCCCGCGGAGGATGTGATTGAACTTACGGAAATATTCAAAAACGTCTTGATCGAAGACGACGTCGATCTCTTTCCCCAGATGGCCGATCATCCCCAATTCGTTGATGATGCCCAGGACCTCCTCGAAAATCCGTTTCTGGATACCGCACGAGAAGCCGACCTTGATCTTTCCCGCGAGGATTTTCGCTTTCAAGCTCTTCAGAATTCCCTTGGTCATCTCCGTTTGGGCGCCGGCTCCACCGATAGAGAAAAGAAGGTGGAAAACGTCCTCCCGACGCGCCGGAACATCCTTACGGTCAAGCCACTTCAAAACGGAGGATTCGTGATACGAGAAGAACTTCCCCGCCGGGTCCAATCTCAACAGGCGCCGGAAGAGGTCATCTTTGAGGATCTCCAGTTCGTCTTCGCGTCCCAGGTTCTCTTTGGGCAGCGGAAAGCCCGTCAAATAAATACGGCTCTCCGGGACGCCGTAGCTCCGCAGCCTTTTTTTAACCTCGGTGCAGGGTGCGAGATACTTCAGCCGGGATTGCCCCGGGGACATGGGAACCCAGACGCGGTTGATATCCGCATCACAAATCAGGAGATACTGGTCCTGAGCCTCCTGCGCCAGCTTGTCAAGAGCAACGGCCGTGGCGTAAAAGGTATGGACGACCGGAAGTTCGGGAGCCGTGACTCTGCCCAGAAGCGCCCGGCATAGGCCTTTTTTCCTGATCAAATAGTCCAGATAGCGCACGGCAGCATTCGGTTTCGAACGGTCCCTTTGAGGGTAAAGAGGCGGAATTTTCTCAAGGGCCAGCATCATTGCCAGGAGATAGCGACCGATGACGGGCACACGGCCCGCGCGGGAAAAAAGATAGTAGATCCTCCTCAGCCTTCTCCAAAGCCTGCATTCGCCGGGCGGCGTGAACCGGCTCGAGCCGTAAATGATGATCTCATCGCGGGCCATGTCTTCAAGAGGAAAAGCGGCCCTCAGATGGCCCAGGCCCATAAGGACGGAGACAACCCAGGCCTGATCGTTATGTTCCTTCATGGACCAGATTATCCATGTTCCCGGGGAGTGTGATCAAGGTCTTTTTTCCGATGCCGATCTTTCCCTTCCGCCAGCGGACGGTCCGGCTGAAAAACGGCGTCAGGTACACGGCAAAAAGGAGGAGATCTTTCGCGACGACGGCGGCCGGAAAAAGGAGATGCGCCCAGATCTTCTTCCGGTCCTCGGCGTTTAAAGCCAGGAAATTGACGTACTCCAGGAGGACTTTAAGACTTACGGCGGCGGCGCAGAACACCCATCCTCGGCGGCCGGCCCAGAGCAGTCCCGCTCCGGCTATAACGATAGGATTCAGCAGCACCTCAAGAATATAGAACCCCTTTTTCAAATGAAAGCGCAGCTTGGCCCAGCGGGACATCCGCTCAAAAAAACCTTTGATGGATGTCGTCTGGTTGATATTGGTGACCCATGTATAATCTGACGCAACCGAAAAACCGCTCTTAACGAAAGCGTCGCCGAGAAGGAAATCTTCAGCGAGATAGTCCCTGAAGTATGCGAAACCCCCGAACTTGTTCAACGCCTCACGCTCGATGAGAATAGACTTGCCGACGACGATCGGCTGCCTGAAGAGGGCCCAGGCGGCAATGATGCTTCCGGAAGTAAAGAAGTTTAAGCCGGCATTTTCCATAAAGCTTCCGGGGCTCCGGCTGGACGTTCCCCGGATCGGGGAAAAAATGATCTTGGCGTCTCTCCGCAGGTGCGTCTGAACGAGCGTCTGGAGCGTATCGGGCTTCACCCGGATATTGGAATCCGTAACCCAGAACAATTGCCCGCGGCTGAGCGGTTCGAGCTGGATCAGCTTGTAGATCTTGGGATTGTGGGAAAGAGAATGGCCCGTGACGATGACCCGGGCCGGAATGTGCGGATGCAGCGATATGAGGCGACTAATGATTCGAGTAGCGTGTTCCTCAGCGGAATCCACAGCAAACAGAATTTCGTAACGGGGATAATCCAAATGGAAAAAGGATTCGAAATTCCGTTCCATGTCGTCGTCGAAGTTCCGCAGGGGCTTGAGGATGCTGACCAGCGGGTATTCCTTGAGATTCTGGGGCGGTACCGTCTTTCCTCTCCGGAAGAGAATGGTAACGGCCGAAAAGAGAGCCAAAACGGCAAGGGAAAGAGCCAGAAGGCAGACAATAACGACGATAGCCATGCCCCCAGTATTCCCGGAAAGAGCTAATTCTCAATGAAGGGATGGACAAGATTGCGTAAATTCGGCGCGTCCGCCCACAGAACTCCTTCGGGGTTACGGATATTTAATGGCAAAATCCCCGCTGGCCTACGGAATCTTGCGATTGATGTACTCCGTATAGTCCTTGGTGACCGGCTGGTACGCCTCGTTCATCAGCGGGGATGAGATCATGAAATCCGCGGTCGACCGATTGCACGCGATAGGAATGTTGTAGAGCACGGCGATGCGAAGCAGGGCCTTGACGTCGACATCGTGAGGAAAAGGCTCCATAGGATCCCAGGAAAAAATGACAAAGTCGATTTTTCCGTCGGCGATCAAGCCGCCGAGCTGCTGATCGCCGCCAAGAGGGCCGGACTTAAGCCTCTTCATCTTCAGCGGCACTTGGGCGATCTGGGCCTGTTCGAACTTTCGCTCGATCGTCTCCTCGACCAACCGACCTGTCGTTCCGGTGCAAACGAGATTATGGCGGACGAGTGTGCGGTAGTTGTACTCGATCCATTCCCTTAAATCGGGTTTGCGGTTGTCGTGAGCCACGAGGGCGATCCTTTTCATCTTGTCCATGTGATTCTCCTGGCGGCCCGCACGTCCATTGCGAAGCCCGGTGAGCGAAGAGATTATACTCGCATCGCGGACATCCGGCAAAACCCGCCCAGGATTCAGCCCCTGAAATCAATCGGCCTGCGTAGCTCGTCAACAGGATTATCAGCAAAAATTTGGAGATTTCTTAATCAAATCGGGACTTATCTCTATATAATGATTGCGGCCGGTCCCAGCGCAGCCTTGCTGCGAGGGATCGTCATACAGGATTTTGTTCAGGAGGTGTCCGTTGAATCGAAAAATTCTCGTGGTCATCGCAGCCGGCCTGATCCTTGGCTCCCTCGCGGTGGGACAGAACCCGCCGGAGAAGAAGCTCCAGACCCCCGCCGTTCAGCCGGCCAACGAGTTGGCCGACGCCCTGGCCCAGCGTCTGGGCAATGATCTTCATGTGAAAACAATCGTCGGAGAACCCATAAAAGTCGGCTCGGTTACACTGATTCCGATCATGATGATCGATGTCAGCTTCGGGGGTGGAGGCATGACAGCTCCGGGCGGTCCGGCGGCGCCTCAAAACCCGGCGATGGGGGCTGGCGGGTTCTTCATGAGCGGCGAAGCCAGGGCCCTGGGATTTGTCGCCATCAGCAAAAAAGGGACCCGCTTCATCAGCGTCGGCAAGGCGCCAGCGAGGTAAGGAGGTCATCATGAAAACGATTGCAAAATCTGGTTTATTGGCGGCTTCCCTTCTCCTCTGCGGGCTCCTGGCGAGAGCACAGGCGCCTCTGGATAAGCCTCTGGCGAACTTCGACAAGCTGGTTTCGCAGCTGAAAATCAGCAGCGTGGTCGGAGAATCCATCCGAGTCGGCGAGACCACGGTCATCCCGTTTGCCAAGATCAAGTTCGGGCTCGGCGGCGGCGGAGCGATGATGGGCTTCGGCGGCGGCATGGGCGGGAAGACCGTCCCGCTCGGCATCCTGATCGTTGAGGGCGATGATGTCCGGGCGGAACTATTCCCGGAACAAGAGGAGAAGCCCACTTTTCTCCAGGAAGTCCTCCAGGCCATCAAGGACAGGAAGTTCGTGTTCATGGCCAACGGCTTGAACATCGGGGGGACCTCCGGGACCCTCCAGGACATGGCGCCGCTGATGTCGGCGATGATGGGACAAACGACGGTCATGGCCAACGGGCTCAACGTGGGGCATCTGAATACGCCGGGTCAGCCCGCGGCGACAGTCAAAAATGCCTCGCTCGGCGAACTGAAAAAACTCTTCGACGCAAAGAAGTACAACGATGCCCTGCCCATGGCGGACGCGCTGATCGCCAAAGACCCGAAGAGCGCCGACTTCCATGTGTGGAAGGGCCGCATTATGGGCAGCCTGGCCCAAGGCAATCCGGCGGACATGATGAAGTATGGAATGGGCGCCATGCAGGAATTCGAAAAGGCCCTGGTGCTCGACCCGGATAACCCGGACGCGCACGTCGGCCGGGGCGTCGGCCGGTTGATGGCCCCGCCCGGCTTCGGCGGAGACGTCGACGGCGCCATCGCAGATTTCGAGGCGGCCATCGCAAAAACCCCTTCGCCCGAGGCCTATTATTATCTCGGCGAATCGCTCAAGAACAAGGGGTTGAACGACAGGGCTGCGGCAGCCTATAAAAAGGCGCTTGAACTGCGGCCGAATTATCCGGAGGCGTCGAAGGCCTTGGCGGCCATAAAATAGACGAGTCCGGGTTAGGGGCTTGCCCGGAGGGGTTCCCCGGGCCGATCCCCATCCCCATTTCGACGGTCCTGTCGGCCGTACCGGTCAATGGGCGGGCCCGATCTGGAAAAGGAGTCTAGATGAAATCAGACATTCTCTCCGTGATAGGCGATCCGGCCACCCACGAAGCCCTCGAATTCCACGCCGAGTCTGGTGCCCGGGGTCGACGCCGGGAATTTTTCATCAATCCGAGGACCGGCCGGCAGTTCCCCGTTCGCGAGGGCATTCCAATTTTTCTTCTGGAAAACGAGGTCTCCGGATCAAACCGAAGATATCAAACACTGTATGATCGCATGGCGCGGTTCTATGATTTCTCGACGTGGCTGTACGCACGCTGGAAAGGGAAGAGCGTCGAAGCCCGCTTGCGCGAATATCTCGACGAGCTCGAGGTTAAGGCGGGCAGCCTGGTTCTCGAGGTCTCCGTGGGAACGGGACGCAATTTGCGATACTTGCCTCACGACGCGGAATTCTTTGGGCTCGACATATCTTGGGGGATGTTGAGGCAATGCCGACGCAATGCGGCAAAATGGAAACTCGATGTGAGGCTTGTTCTGGGCGCCGCGGAGCAGCTGCCCTTCAAAGACGAAGCCTTCGACGTCGTCTTCCATTTTGGGGGGATCAATTTCTTCAACGACAAAGCGGCGGCCATTCGTGAGATGATCCGCGTCGCCAAGCCGGGTACGAAGTTCGTCATCGGCGATGAGAACGAAGCGCTGGCGAAGAAATACGCAAAGATCCCTGTCACAGGCGAGTTCTACGGCAACCGCCATACGGCAATTTCGGCGCCACTGGATTTACTTCCTTCCGGAATGCAGGAGGTTCGCGTCAAGGATATTGCCGAAGGCGACTTGTATTGTCTGTCATTCAGGAAACCGAAAGAACAAACCTTGACGCGAAATTGATGCCGAGATTCAGGCTGACTTAGTCAAGCCGAAGTGGACGACTTTCCGGGTTCGGGACCAATTTTTGCAGATCACGGGAATCAAGACGACTGTAAAGATTTTTACGCAGTTACTGGGTTATCCAGTGTCCAGAAATGACCTCTAAGGTGATACGAGTGGGAATTTGACTTGGCACCCTTTATGCATTGATGTGCGGGGGAATGGGCGGACTCATATCTTTGCCCGATAAGTCGTGTTCCGCTCCTGACTTAATGAGCATGGTCACAATCGAGAAATGCTCTTATGGGGAACCAAATCTCGGGCTCGTTCTATCGGTCCAACCCTGCGCGAGTGTAACTTTTCTGACCTCCATGCCGTATAAAGATAAAGAAGGCCCGTTTAAGGCAAGCGGCGCCGGCTCTTATAATTTTTCGCTTGTAGTTTTTCGCGCGAGGCGATATATTCTCTGCGAGGGGAACCTTATGGCAACGAGATCGTGCGGCCGCCAAGGACTGCAAGTCTGCCCCATTTCCATGCCGTTCGTCCGCTCAAAATGCCTCGGGATTGATTCATGCTCAAGCTGACCTCACTCAGAAAGTACTACCAGATGGGCACGACAACGGTCCGCGCGCTCGACGGAATCGACCTCCATATCCGGCGTAACGAATTCGTGGCTGTAATGGGAGCGTCCGGCTCGGGGAAATCGACTCTGATGAATATCCTCGGGTGCCTGGACAAGCCGACGGAAGGATCATATCTTCTCAACGGGCAAGAAGTGAGCCGGCTCAACGACGATGAATTGTCCTTCACGCGGAACAAGCACCTCGGTTTCGTTTTCCAGAATTTTAACCTCCTCCCCCGCTACTCGGCTCTCAAGAACACGTACTTGCCGCTGAAGTACTCGCCGGGCCCTACGGAGGCCGGGATGGATAAGGCCGCCCGGATGCTGGAATTGGCGGGTCTCGCGGGGCGCCTGCACCACCGGCCGGCCGAGCTCTCCGGCGGCGAATGCCAGCGGGTGGCCATCGCCCGCGCTCTGGTCAACGACCCGGATATTATTTTGGCCGACGAACCGACCGGAAACCTCGACTCCGTGACGGCCCATGAAATCATGGCGCTGATGCGGGACCTGCACCAGCGCGGCCAGACGATCGTCATGGTAACCCACGAAAATGACATGGCCGCCTACGCCGGCCGGATCATCACTCTGAAGGATGGGAAGATCATCGATGATTCTGCCAAACCCTGAATCGAGATGCCGTCGGAGAAGAATGCCCGTCATAGGAACGCTCCTCGTCCTGGCCGCCTTCTCTCTTCTCCTGACGGGGACGGCACGGCCGCAGGACGCCGGTGTGCCGCACGTTACACGAGGGAGCTTCCGGTCGACCATCATCCTGACCGGAAGCCTGGTCTCGCTCCGGTCTGAGGAATTCAAGGTCCCGATTACGGATAACTGGCGGGTCCAAATCAAATGGATGGTGAAAGAGGGAGAAGCCGTAAAGCCCGGCGACCCCGTGGTGAGGTTCGACACCGCCAACCTGGCTTCCGATATCGAAACCGCCCAGGACACGCTGCGGACCAAACTCGAAGAAAAGACCCAGAAGGAGGCGGATTATCAGCATCAGAAATTCGAGCTGGACGTCGAAGTCCGGAAGGCCGAAAACGACAACCGGCAGAAGGAAATCGATGCGTCTATTCCTCCCGGCCTTGAATCCAAGTTCGAATTCGACCGAAAGCAGCTCGAGAAGAAAAGAAGCGATTTCTCCCTCGACAGCGCCCGGACGGACAGGACCGTCAAGCTGGCCGAGAGCGAAAGCCAGATCAAGACTTTAGAGATCGAAGTCAGTGACCTCGAAGCCAAGCTCGGGAAGCTGAAGAACAGCCTGAGCGCTTTGACCCTCACGGCCAGTACCGCCGGCGCGGTGTTGTACGCCGTGGACGACTGGAGCGGAAGAAAAGTCCAAATCGGGGATACGGTCTTCGCGACCTATACCGTGGCCCAGATCCCCGATATGTCCTCGCTCGAGGTTCAGGCCTGGATCAGCGAAACCCATATCCAGCAGATCAAGTCCGGCGAGAACGTCGACCTCTCTCTGGATGCGTACCCGGACAGGCGCTTCCGGGGCGTCATCGGGGAGATCTCGAAGAGCGCCGAAACCGTCCGGCGTTGGGGACGGTCGCATTACTTCAGGGTTCCGATCAAGATGGAAAAGATCGAGCCGGAGATCATGAAGCCGGGGATGAGCGTCAAGTGCGAGGTCCAGGGCGCTCCATACGACGATGTCCTGCTTGTTCCTCTGGAGATGACCCAGTTCGACGGGCAGTCCTTCTGGATCCGCCCCGCCCGCGGCGGACCGCTGAAACTCAAGGCGCTCGGCTTCAATGAGTTCCAGCTGGCGGCTGGGGCCGGCGAGAATCCGGCCGTTAAGGCGGGCCAGGCCCTTGCCCCGGTCGGGGTCCTCAAGGAGGCTCGGGAGACAAAAACCGATGAGACCAAGAAGTAAGGGATCCGGTCCGGTTCGCTGGGCGGCCGTGGCGGCGGCGGCGCTTTCCCTCCTCGCCTGTTCCCACTCTGCGAAGGCGCGCGTGGAGAGGGCCGTCAAAGCTCCCTTCAACATCAAGATTCACGCCACAGGCCAGCTGCAGTCGGCCGCGTCCTACTATGTCGGCTGCCCGTCCGTCGAACGGCTGTGGCAATACACGATCTCGTTCATGGCGCCGGAAGGCAAGGCGGTCAACGCAGGGGACATGATTCTCTCCTTCGACTCCAGAGAGCTGATGCAGCGCCTCCAGCTCAAACAATCGGAACTGGACACGGGAATCAAGGAACTCGAGCGGATGCAGCTGCAGGAGCAGCAGACCAAAGAAGATTGCGTCCTCCAACGGGAGGAAGAAAAAGTCAACAAGCAAAAGGCGGTGCGCAAGGCAGACTATCCCGAGGGATTGATCGCGGTAAACGAGCTCAAAAAAAGAAAAATGGAGCTCGAATTAGCGGAATTGCAGGAAAAACTGGCGGAGAGCCGGCTGGCGAACCAGATCTCGGGAATGAAAAGCCGCATCCATATCCAGGAATCCAAGGTCAGGCTGTTGAAGGAAGAAGTGGACCGGCTGAATCGGGACATTCAGAAGATGAACGTCCTATCGCCCAAGCCGGGGATCGTCGTGTACACACCCAATTGGGATGGCAAGAAAAAGGCCGTGGGCGACACATGCTGGATGGGCGAGAACATCCTTGAGCTGCCCGATCTCAGCCGGATGCAGATGAAGGCGGTCATTCTTGAAGTCCAGGCGGGCCGGGTCGAGACGGGCCAGAAAGCCGAGGTCCGGCTCGATTCCAACCCGGACCGGGTGTTCAAAGGCGTCATCATTTCCCTCGGTCGGGTCTTCCGGGTCAAATCGGATTCGCAGCCGGCCATCGTCTTCGACGCGCTCGTCGACTTATCCGAGTCGGATCCCGGATTGATGCGGCCGGGCATGGCGGCAGGCGTCGACTTCACGATCTCTTCCAAAGAGAATGTCCTCCAAGTGCCGGAAGCCGCCATCGTCTATCACGAAAACGGGCTGGCCGTCTGGAAAAAGGGGACTTTTTCCGAGAAACTCACCCCGGTCACCATCGGGGCCCGGTCTTCGGGGATGGTGGAAATCCTGAGCGGGCTTAAGGAGAACGAAACGATCGTCATCCGGGCCGGAGCTGGAGAGGCGGCACGATGAAGGCCAGGCCGGCACTCGTCTCGCTCGTGCTGATCGCGGCCTTCGCCGCCGCATGCAGCGGGACGAAGAACCCTGCCGTGGCGGGCCTGACGGTGCATAAAGGGACTTTCCAGGTTCTCCTTCCGGCCTTCGGCGAACTGCAGGCCGCCAGGTCCACGCCCATCATCGTTCCGCCCGATAACCGGTTCGGCAGCCAGACAATTGCCTGGATGGCGCCGGAGTATTCATCGGTAAAAAAAGGGGAAGTGGTCATCCGGCTGGCCAGCACGGACCTGAAGGAGCGGCTTCGGGTCGAGGAAGCGGAGATGGCCAAGCTCGACTTGGAAATCCGGAAGAAGGACAAGGAGCTTGAGAAGGAAAAAAGCGACCTGCGCGGCCAGATCGCGGTCACATCGATCCAGCGCGAATTGGCGGACGTCTATGCCGCCCGGGACGAGACGATTTTCCCGAAAAACAAAATCATCGAAGACGCGATCGATCTCGGCTATCAGAACATCCGCGAGAAGCATTTCGAACGGAAGAAAGACCAGCTGGAAAAGCGCATCGCCGCGGAACTCCAGCTCCTGCAATCAAAGGCACGCACCCGCCGGATGCAGATGAAACAAATCCAGGACCAGCTGAACAATCTTGAGATCAGGGCGCCTCATGACGGGATGCTGATCATCGACAAGCTCTGGAGCGGGGAAAAATACCGGGTCGGGATGAATGCTTGGGGAGGGCAGAAGCTCGGCTCGCTGCCCGATCTGACTCTGATGGAGGCCAAGCTCTTCGTTCTCGAATCCGAAGCCGCGGGTCTCAAAGAGAACCTCCCCGTGTCCCTGAGTCTCGACTTCGACCCGGGCCGTGTCTTCACCGGCAAGGTCATCGGAATCGACACGATCGCCAAGCCCTTAGGCGAAGAGAGCCCGCTGAAATACTTCGAAACAAAGGTCGCTCTCGACGCCACCGACCCGCAGCTGATGAAACCGGGAGTCCAAGTGAGGGCGTCCATCTTCGTAGAGAAGCAGGCTAATGTTTTGGCCGTTCCCAACCAGGCCCTCGTCTTTGAGCAGGGCAAGGCCTTCCTCCTTGTGAAGAACTCATCCAGAATCGAGAAGCGGCCGGTCGATACCGGTGCACGGAGCCTGACGCTGACGATTATCACGAAAGGCTTGAGCGAAGGGGACGCCGTCCTGCTCGGCAATCCGGCGCCGGCTCAAGGGGGGAAATCCCGGTGAAGATGAAGTTCGAAATCGCGGAGTCGGTGGAGTCGCTCCTCCACCACAAGCTGCGTACGCTGCTCACGCTTCTGGGGATGATTTTCGGTGTCGGGGCGGTGATCGCCATGCTGAGCATCGGCCGGGGCGCCGAGCGGGAAGCCCTGCAGCTCATCGATACCATGGGCCTGCGCAACATCATCATCAAGGCCAAAACCTTCGAGGAAAGCAAGCTCAAGGAAATTCGCGAAAATTCCCCGGGTCTCACGCTGCAAGACCTCAACGCGGCCCGCGAGACGCTGCCCTTCCTGAGCATTTCGAGTGCCAGCAAGCAGGTCAAGGTCTATGCCGTTTTCAGCGAGGCCGGCGAGAGCGACGCCGAAGTGTGGGGCGTGACGCCGACATTCCTGGAAATGGCCAACCTGAGCGTAAACCGCGGGCGGCCGTTGCTGCCGTTCGACGATGTGGTCTACGCCCATGTGTGCGTGATCGGGTCCCGCGTCGCCCAGGTGCTGTTCCCCGGACAAATCCCGGTCGGAAAGCAGGTCAAGATCAACCACGTTTGGATGACCGTCGTGGGCGTCCTGAAGGACAAGAGCCTGATCAAAGACGAATTCCAGGGCATTGCCCTCAAGGGCGAACAAAACAATATCTATGTTCCCCTGCAGACCGCGCTGATGGTCTTCCGGTTCGGGCCCTATGAATCGGACGTCGACGAATTCCGGGTCCAGATCAAGAAGGAGATCTCGAGCGGGACGGCCGCCGCGACGCTGGCGCACCTGATGAGGCGGCGCCACAAAGAGATCGACGATTACGAGATGATCGTGCCCGAGGCGCTCCTCGACCAGCACCGCAAGACACAAAACATTTTCACCATCGTCATGGCCTGCATTGCGGGGATCTCGCTCCTTGTCGGCGGCATCGGAATCATGAACATCATGCTGGCCACCGTGCTCGAGCGGACCAGGGAAATCGGGCTGCGCCGGGCCGTGGGGGCCAGGCAGATCGACATCCGCAGCCAGTTCATCGCGGAGACGCTTTCCATTTCCGCGATCGGAGGCTTGGCCGGCGTCTTCTTCGGGTTCGCCCTGTCCGTGACCATATCCGCGATGACGGGCTGGCCCGTCGGCTGGACGGTGACCGCCGTTTTGCTGTCCTTCTTCGTCTGCACCGTCATCGGCCTGGCCTCCGGGATCTATCCGGCGCTGAAGGCCTCAAAGCTGGATCCGATCGAAGCGCTCAGGCACGACTGAGGCACCGGAACAAACTCGACTTCAATCCGAACGGGGTTTGCAAACCCCGTATCGGGACAGGGGTTTACAGGAAGGGTGATTGGCTCCTCGGGCAGGACTCGAACCTGCAACCTAGTGGTTACAAGCGCCCCAAAATTTCTTCTGGGCTTGGACTATCTCTTCGCCCGTCCCGACATGTCGGGCTGAGGGCGCCGGGCGCTTCCCCCGGAACCGCTCCGGAGTACGAGCTCGCGCTCTAGTCTCTGCACCTTCCCCGTCCCACCGGGCCGGGGCTTGGCTCAGGATTACCCTTCTTCATCTCCGATGAAGGGCGGGCTTCCCTGAATTCACCCGGTTTTTCAGCCACGATTTCTCGTGGAAGCTGCATTTTTACAGCCACCCGCTCTGCCGATTGAGCTACCGAGGAGCAGGCTGAGGTAATTTAGCAGAAATGCGGGTCAAACGCAACCTTCGGCTTGCGGCGGGCGGGAAACGGCCTGCGCGGGCTTTGCCCTAGAATCGGTAGCTGGCTTGCTTGGCCATTTTGCGGTAGTCGTCGCCCCAGATCTCGACGACTTTGCACATTTCGTAGATCCGGGACCGGAGCCGCACGCCGATCCTGTCGATAAGATTCTCGCCGCCCTTTTTATAAAAGGCGTCACGGTTATCTTCTTCGCCTTCCGTGTCGGGGTAATTCGTCGTGAAAATCGTGATTTTTTTGTGATTGTAGCGG
This sequence comes from Candidatus Aminicenantota bacterium, assembly GCA_963727095.1. Classification (GTDB taxonomy): domain Bacteria; phylum Acidobacteriota; class Aminicenantia; order Aminicenantales; family Saccharicenantaceae; genus CAVSEQ01. The sequence continues at coordinate 677,637 of CAVSEQ010000003.1, forward strand.
TGATTGATAATGTAGAAGACCGTTTCCTCGACCCAGGCCGTCGTCCGCTTGGCGCCGAGCTCATCCAAGACAAGGACCTCGGCTTGAAAGACGGGATTCAAAATGTCCGACTCCGACAGCGTCGATTCCGGCGTGAATGTGCTTTGGATCTCCCGTATCAGCTCCCGAAAGTCGTAAAAGATGCACGGGACGGCTTTCGTGTTGATGAGTTCCTGGATGATGGCCACGGCGAGGTGGGTCTTCCCCACCCCGCAGGGACCGATGAAGAGCAGTCCGACGTCCTGGGCGGGATAGTTCTTGATGAACTGCCGGGAGATCTTGAGGGCGTCCTTATGGGAATCGTTATGGACTTCGAAATTATCCAGCCGGCAGGCCAGGTAGCGTCGGGGGATATTCGCCTGGTCCAGAAGCGCCTGCTTCCTCCGGTCGGCAAAGCAGGAGCACCGCCGCGCCACATGGCCTGGACCGGCATTCTCCAGGACCCACCCGGTCCCCTGGCATTTCCCGCAGACCGTCTGCTCGCTCAATTCAGATAACCTCTCAATTGCTGGAGCGTCTTCGACCGGCTCAGTTTGCGCATCGCCTTTTGCTCGATCTGGCGGATCCGCTCCCGGGTCAGCTTAAGCCGGTCCCCGATCTCCCGGAGCGTCATCGGCCGGTCGTCGTCCAGCCCGAACCGTAATTTTAGCACAAGCGCTTCCTTTTCATCCAGTGCGCCGATCAACTCCCGGATCTGCTGCTGGACGGCCGACTTGATAATCTGGTATTCCACAGGCGGCGCCCCGTCATCGCTGATCCTGTCCTCAATATCGAGATCTTCGTCATGGAACCTGTCGCTTAGCGACACATTGCGCTCCTCGAGCAGTTCCAGGTCTTCGACCTCATCCACGGACAGCCCCAAAGCCGCCGCAATCTCGTCGCGGGCGGGCTCGCGGCCGAGTGCGGTTTTGAGCTCCGCTCGGCGCCGTTTCATCAGAGAGATCTGGTCGGACAGCTTCTGGGGGATGTTGTAGATATGTGAATACTGGGAAAGGGCATGGATGATCGCCTGGCGAATCCACCAGACGGCGTAGGAGATGAAACGGACATTGCGGCCAGGGTCGAAGCGGCGGGCCGCCTCGATCAGCCCCACGTTGCCTTCGTCGATCAGGTCCAGCATGCTCAGGCCCATCCCGCGGTATTTCTTGACATAGGAGACGACGAACCGGAGGTTCCCCGTGAGCAGCTTCTGCACGGCCTCCTGGTCCCCCCGGCGAATGCGCTCGCCGAGCTTCTTCTCCTCCTCTTCAGTAAACGTCGGAAATTTCGCGATTTGCTCAAGGTAGTGTTTGAGATTCTTCGAATCGACGAAGTCCCGATAATCCATGTCACCCGTCCTGCCCTTTGACCCTGACGACTCCGGCCGGCTTGACCCGGACGAGGGCGCTTCGCCGCGCCTCGAACTCGTCCTCCTTGCCGGTGAAGAACTCCTGGCGGACGAAATCGAGGAAGGCGTTGACCTCGACCTCGATCTGCTCGATCCTCGACCGCATGTTCAGGATGACCTCGACGCCGGCTAAGTTCACACCGAGGTCGCGGATGAGGTTCAAAATGAGTTCCAACCGCTTGATGTCGTCCGCGGAGTACAGCCTCGTATTGCCCTCGCTTCGCGAGGGAGCCAGGAGACCCTCCCGCTCGTAAAGCCGCAGCGTCTGGGGGTGGATGTTGTACATCTTCGCCACGCTGCTGATATGGTAGTATTGCCGCGGTTCTTTTTTCGTTCCCTTCCGCTCTTTGGTCATGTTAGTTCATTCCCATGGTGTCCCGGGGGTTGACGGCGGTGAGCCGTTCGAGCTCCTTCATGAGTTCCCGGACCCGCTGGTCTTCGAAAGGAGGCGGGACAATCGCCACCTCGACAAATTCATCGCCGCGGACCTTTTTCCCCGGGAACGGCGCACCCTGGCCCTTGAGCCGGAACTTCTGCCCGGATTTTGTGCCCGGGGGAATGCGTATGGCCGTTTTGCCCCAAAGCGTCGGGACATCGATCTTGCCGCCGAGGGTCGCCTCTGGGACGGTGATCGGCACTTTGATGGAGATGTTGGCGCCGTCGCGCCGGAAAAAGGGATGGGCTTCGGCCGCGATGGAAATGAAGAGATCGCCCGGCGGCCCGCCGTCACGGCCGACGTTGCCTCGGCCGGGAATACGGACCTTGGAGCCCGTATCGACTCCCGCGGGGATGCGCACGGCGATGAGCTCCGACTTCTCGACAACCCCCTGCCCGCGGCAAACAGGGCAGACGTCCCCGGGCGCCCGGCCGCTGCCGCCGCACGTGGGACACGTCGCGGAGAACTTCATGAACCCGCGCTGGACAAAAGTCCGGCCGCTGCCGCCGCACGCCGGGCACGGCCCTTGCCCCTTCCCGGCAACGAAGCCCCCGCCTCCGCAGGTTTCACACGTCACGCGCCTGTTCAGGCGGATTCGCGTTTGAACACCGTGGATCGCATCCTCGAACCCGATGTTCATGGTGTAGTTCAGGTCTTCGCCGCGCTCAGGTCCGCCCGCCGGCCGGCCCTGGGGCTGCGGCCCTCCGCCGCCGAAAAAGCCTTCGAAGAAATCGTGGAGCGATGAGGATCCGTAATCCGAAAAATTGAACCCCTCGAAGCCCGGCCTCCCCGGCCGCCCCCCTTCTTCCGCCCCGGAAGGGACGTCCCCGGCCGTACCGAATTGATCGTAGTGGGCGCGCTTCTTCGTATCGTTCAGGACGGAATATGCTTCTTGTATCTCCTTGAACTTGGCCTCGGCTGTCTTGTCGCCGGGATTGAGGTCGGGATGGTACTTCCGGGCGAGTTTCCGGTAGGCCTTTTTGATCTCGACAAGAGAGGCGTCTCGGGACACGCCCAGGGTTTGATAATAGTCTTTTGCCATGGCCGTCCCTCAATACCGGACTCCTCTTAGGAGTCCAGTACTCCGCGATCATTGGCCTTGCGGCCTAGTTTTTCTTGTCTTCGTCGACGACTTCGGCGTCGATGACCTCGTCTTCCGAACCGCCGGACGGGGCCTGGCCGCCTGTCGGCCCTCCGGTCGACGTCCCGGGCTGACCTTCGTAAGGTCCGCCCGACTGCCCGCTCTGCTGGCCGGCCTGGGCATACATCATTTCCGTCATCTTGTGGGAGGCCCGTGACAGGGAATCGACGGCTCTCTGGATCTGTTCGAGATTGTCGCTTTCGATGGCTTTCTTGGTGTTTTCAATTTCCTTCTGCACAATTTCCGCTTCGCCGGCCGGAATCTTTTCTTTGTTCTCTCTCATGAGCTTTTCCAGACTGTACACGAGCTGGTCGGCCTGGTTCCGGGCGTCGATGGTTTCTCGACGCTTTTTATCGTCGGCGGAATGGCTTTCGGCATCCTTGACCATCCGGTCAATTTCCCTCTCGTCGAGGCCGCTGTGGCCGGTGATGGTGATCGCCTGCTGCTTACCCGTTCCCATGTCCTTGGCGGAAACGTGAAGAATCCCGTTGGCGTCGATGTCGAAGGTCACTTCGATCTTCGGCACCCCTCGTGGAGCAGGAGGAATTCCGTCGAGATGAAAGCGGCCCAGCGTCCTGTCGTCCGCAGCCATCTCTCGCTCGCCCTGTAAGACGTGGATCTCGACGCTCGGCTGGTTGTCCGACGCCGTCGAGTAGATTTCAGCTTTCCGAGTCGGGATGGTCGTATTGCGCGGAATCATCTTGGTGAAGACGCCGCCGAGAGTTTCGATCCCCAGCGTCAACGGTGTGACGTCAAGCAGGAGGACGTCTTTGACGTCGCCGGAGAGGACCGCCCCCTGAATCGCCGCTCCCACCGCCACGACCTCGTCCGGATTGACGCCCTTATGGGGGTCCTTCCCGAACATGTCCCTCACGATCTGCTGGATCCGCGGCATGCGGGTCTGGCCTCCGACCAGGACGACCTCGTGGATGTCCTGCGGTTTGAGGTTGGCGTCGGCAAGAGCCTGACGGAGGGGGGGCACGGACCTCTGCACCAAGTCTTCGCAAAGCTGTTCGAGCTTGGACCGCGTCATCTTCATCAGCAGATGTTTTGGACCCGACGCGTCAGCCGTGATGAACGGAAGGTTGATTTCGGTTTCCATCGTCGTCGACAGCTCGATCTTGGCCTTTTCGGCCGATTCCTTGAGCCGTTGCAGGGCCATCTTGTCCTTCGTCAGATCGATGCCCGATTCCTTCTTGAACTCGGTTACGATCCAGTCCTGGACGCGCTGGTCGATGTCGTCGCCGCCCAGGTGCGTGTCGCCGTTGGTCGCCTTGACCTCGACGACGCCCTCTCCGACTTCGAGGATGGAGATATCGAACGTCCCGCCGCCAAAATCATAGACGGCGATGATCTGGTCTTTTTTCTTGTCCATTCCATACGCCAGGGCGGCGGCCGTCGGCTCGTTGATGATCCGCACGACCTCGAGGCCCGCGATCTTGCCCGCATCCTTGGTCGCCTTACGCTGGCTGTCGTTGAAGTATGCGGGAACAGTGATAACGGCCTTTTCGATTTTCTCCCCCAAATAATCCTCTGCGGCCTTTTTCAGCTTCTGCAGGATAAATGCGGAAATCTCAGGCGGCGCGTATTTCTTACCCAGCGCCTCGACCCGAACATCTCCGTTCGGAGCTTCGGCAACCTTGAAGGGCACCTGTCGGATTTCCTGACCGACCTCGTTGAACCGGCGGCCCATGAACCTCTTGATGGAGTAGATTGTGTTCTCGGGATTTGTAACCCGCTGCCTCTTGGCCACCTGGCCGACGAGGACCTCGCCCTTCGCCGTGAAGGCTACGACGGACGGAGTCGTTCTGCCGCCTTCTTCGTTGGGGATAACGGTCGTTTTATCGCCCTCCTGAATGGCGACAACCGAATTCGTCGTTCCTAAATCGATTCCTATGATTCTTGCCATTATCTGCCTCCTGATTTAGCTAAAGCATAATATATTATATGAGCACATGTTTGTCAAGTATTTAAAAAAAGTTCTAGTGTCACGTAGATTGGGGATTATCTTACTGGAGAAGGCCCTTTATTCCGTCAAAGAAGACCCAATACATCGTTTGGACATCCCGCTCGTTCTCGAATGTGAACTCGAGCTCGGAGAGCGGATGTCCCCGGCGGGTGGAGAAGAGGTTCCTAAGGGGCAGGCCGACATACCAGTCCAGCGCTTCCCGCAAATGCCTCCCAAGCCCTCCGAACCCTTTCCGCGCCGTTTTGATGGAGAGGTGCAGGCCGTTATCGAAATAGAAGCTGAAGTTCGCAGGCATGTCCTGGAGCTCCAGGGCCTCGAGTTCGAATTTTCCCGTATCCGGAGTCTTTTTATCCGGCTCCCCGGGTTTAATGACCACGCGCTGAGGGGCCTTAAGGGCGCTCTTCCTGGTCATTTCCACGACTTTCCCGAAAACCGGACGCCCCCAAAACCTGACTTTGGGGATCTCCCAGGTCTTCATGGCCAGACCCTGGATCCTAAGTTCCATCCGCTTTTGAGCGACATCCAGCACAAAATACGCCTTCGGCTGCTTGGCCAGTTCGTATTCGGCGCTGAGAGAACGGAACTCCTTAAGGACATTTCCGTTACCCTGGCCTTGTCCCAGCAAAACCTCGACCCCCAGGGTCAGGATGGTCAATGCCGAGAATGCTGTGCGCCGCATGTCGTCCTAATAAATATAGATTTTCGTACCCACGGGGATGATCTTGAAGATTTCCTTGAGGTCGGCATCGCCGACGCGAACGCAGCCGTGAGTCACATTGCGGCCCAGGAGGCGTGTATAAAGCGTTCCGTGAATAAAAAATCCATCGCCGAACCCCAAAGCATAGTCTCCGAGGCTTCCCGCCTCCACACGCAGCTCGGGGTTTTTGGGGATCGGAGCGCCTTCCTCGACAAATGCCCAGTCCGGCTTGACCCAGTAGGGATTGGTAATTTTTGAGGTGACCGTAAACTCACCGCGCGGAGTGTCGAACGTCCATTTGCGCTTGCCCCCGGGCTCTTCGAGAATGTCCCCGCTGCCGCATGACACAACCGCTTGACGGACGACCTCCGTCCCCTTCTTGACAAAAAGCTTGTTTTCCCCCGTATCGACAACAATATACAGGGTTTTCGGCAGCAGACCCTCGAGTTTCCTTTGCAGAGGTTTTATGTTCTTGGCGGCCTTGGCGACATCGCCCGCAGGCGCCGGCGCCGTGACCTTGGACGGCCAGGTCTGGATCTGGCGAAACCCGACATAATACGACGCCCCCAAGACGATAAGGCCCGCCGCGTACGCCGTGGCCACGAGAATGATGAGGCCCCGTTTCATGGTCACTTCATCTGCGCCGGATGGCCCGTATGACGTAGTTTTCCATCTCGTTTGTCCCAACGATCGTCACCGGCGTCCCGGCGCCGACCAAGGCGTACAGCTCGTCCATGACTCTGTCGTCCAGGGAGATGCAGCCGCGGGTCAACGTATCGCAGCCGCCGCCGTGGATTTCGATGTCCCCGCCGATGCCCACAGCCGCCGGAATCGAGCCTCTGCTTCTTTCCCGCGCGAATCTCTTTTTGTCTTCATCGTTGGGGTAGTTGATCACCAGGGCTTTGTAGTACTGACTCGATGGGATTTTGCCGGTGATCCGGTACCGTCCCTCGGGAGTCGCGTTGTCTCCGGCGTGCAATTTGTCGGACAGCCCGTTGAAACCCAGGCCCACTTCATAGGTCCTGAAGACTTGGCCGTTCTTGTACACCGTCATCCGTCGTTCGAGCTTGCTGACAACGAGAGCAATGATTCCTCTCGCCTTCGACTCCTCGATTGTCTCCGTCGTCCACTTCTTCCAGATCTCGACCTGCCGCGGGTCGAGGTAACGGCCGATGAAGGAGACGACCGCCTCCTCCGCATCCCGGCAACGACCGGCCGCCGCATCGATCTTCTTCGACGCTTCGCCTAATTTGCACTGATCGGTCAGGACTTCCGCTTCTTTGAGAAGGATCTCGGCCTGTGTCAGCTGTTTCCGCGCCTGCCCGCGCTCCGTGATCGAGAGCGTGATATCGTTGAGCAACAACAGTTTCTCCCGCACGGCCCGGGACGCGGCGTTGAGCGAATCGAGCTTGGCAGTCTTGAGAGCTTGAACTTTGGCCAGGAGGGCGTTGCCGCTCTTGAAGACGGCCAGAAAATCATCCCTGACGTCCCCGTAATCCCGGAGCCAGCCGAGCTTTAGGTTCTCACGGGCGAGCTTTTGCCGCGCTCTGGCCAGGGCAGACAGGTAGTTCTCGCAGTCCTGGCTGGCGAAAATAGAAGCACCGGCCTTCCAGAGGTCCTTCTCCTGGATATCAGTTCGTTGAACCTCTGGAAGGGCCGGCGGAGTTTTACAGCCGATGAATAAAACAGCCAGAACAAATGAGGCTGTTCTTAAAACCTTCAATGGCGATAAAGAGTCTTTCTCTTATCTTTTGCCTTTGACTTTTGCGATCGCAGCGTTGACCTGCTCGGCGATGGCGTTGGCCTTGTCTTTCACGGCATTCGCCTTGTCCTTGGCGCCGAAATAGTCCTCGGACTTGATGGAGTTATCGACGTCAGCGAGCTGGCTATCGAGGCCCGCGAGATCGGCCTTCATGGCTTCGATATCGGCCTTGGTGCCCTTGCCCTTGGGAGCCTTCTCCAGAAGCGCCTTGGCGGCGTCATAAGCGGCCTTGGCATCGTTCTGCGCGGCTTCGGCGTTCTTCTTGGCCTCATCAATCCGGGCCGGAATCATGCCCTTCACCGCATCGGCATCCGATTGGACCTTGGCCAGCATTTCTTTGGACTTGCCGTACTTCTTGAAGAATTTCTTGGACTGAGCCGTTACCTCGTCCATGGCGGCCTGCAAGTCGGTGTTGAGTTTCGCCAGTTCATCCTTCGCGTAAACATCGCCCTTGGCCGCGGAGACGGCCTGGACCGCTGCCTTGGCGGCGTCCATCTGCTGAGTGGGTTGCTTGGCGCAGCTCGTGAACATGAATGCTACGACCAACGCCAGCGCTAAGCCTTTCATAACGTTCTTCATAAATGAGCCTCCTTTTGGCACGAATATGGTTAGTTCCTCGAAAAAATTGCTGCTTTCCTTTGTTCCCCGAATGATTCCCACCTCCTTCCTATCTCTGACCCCATAGCACCCCTTAATCGAGGACTGCGGGGGGAACGAGCGGCAGTTTGATTACGGAGGATTGAGCCCGTCGAAAAATGAAGTCTCCGTATTCTCGCTCATGTAATGGTCACTGTGCTTTTATTGAACGTTCAGTCTGCCAAGCTTGATAGAACTCAAGCTTTCTCGTTTTATATCACAACATTCCGCGTTTGTCAATCCGCCGCAATGAAAAAACAGGGGGACGGACCGCCCCCCTCTTCCTGGGCTGCACGCAGGTCTTTTGCCCCATCACGGCCGGGGCCCGGATCATTTGTCCGGGTCGATGATGTGCCCTTCCCTCATGAGCAGTTGGACGGTCTCGCGGGCCTCCCGGATGGTTTTTTCGGCTATCTTGAAGAGCTCGCCGGCGGGGATATCGAACCGGGCCACGCCTTGTTCGATGGCCTTGCGGCCCACGGCCACCGCCTCCCGGGGGAAAACCTCCCACTGATCCATGTTGGGGATGATGTAGTCCTCGTGGATTCCCTTCTCTTCGGCAATCTTGGCCAGTGTCTTGGCCGCCTCGATGCACATCTCATCGGTGATCGTTTTGGCCCGGACGTCCAGGGCGCCCCGGAAGATCCCCGGGAAGCCGAGCGAGTTGTTGACCTGGTTGGGAAAGTCGGAGCGGCCGGTGGCGACGATGCGTGCGCCGGCTTCCTTGGCCTCCCACGGCCAGATTTCGGGCACGGGGTTGGCGCACGGGAAGACGATGGAGTCGTTGGCCATGGTCTTGATCCATTCGGGCTTGAGGGTGCCGGGCCCCGGCGTAGATACAGCGACGAGGACATCCCGTCCCTTGATGGCGTCGGGAAGTTGGCCCTTGATGTTCCTGGGGTTCGTCTTCAAGCAGAGATCCCATTTTTCCGCGTATTTGGACTGAAGCTGGTCCCTGTCCTCGCGGTCCTTGGACAGAATGCCCTTGGAATCGACCGACAACATGTTTTCCGGCCGGAAGCCGGCGGCGATCATCAGCCTGGCAATCGCAATGCCGGCAGCTCCGGAGCCGACGACCGTGGCTTTGGCGTCTTCGATCTTCTTGCCGACGATCTTAAGGGCATTATAGAGGCCGGCCACTGTGACGCAGGCCGTTCCCTGCTGGTCGTCATGCCAGATCGGGATTTCGCATTCGGCCCGCAGAGTGTCGAGAATCTTGAAGCACTTGGGATGGGAGATGTCCTCCAGGTTGACTCCCCCGAAAGTCGGCTGGAGCCATTTGACCGCTTTGATAATCTCGTCGGCATCGTGGGTGCCGAGGCAGATCGGGAAGGCGTCAACCCCGCCCAAGTACTTGTAAAGGAGCGCCTTGCCCTCCATGACGGGCAGGCCGGCTTCGGGGCCGATGTCGCCAAGACCGAGGACGCGGGAGCCGTCCGAAACAACCGCAACGAAATTGCCCTTGTTCGTATGCTCGAAAACTTTTTCGGGATGGGCCTTGATGTCCTTGCAGGGCGCGGCAACGCCCGGCGTGTACCAGATCGCGAAATCGTTCATATCTCGGACTCGGCACTTCAAGGTCACTTGGACCTTGCCTTTATAAAAGGGGTGGAGTCGCATCGCATCTTTTGAAGGCTGTTCGGCTTTGGCCAGCAGCTCTTCGACCGTCACTTTTTTCATGATCGGAACCTCCTGTTAAAATCGGGACAGACATCATAAATAAGGAGGCAGCGAAAAGTCAACCCCTCGAGTCCCCGGCATGAATGCCGGGCCTTGTTCGGGGTTAACCCTGAGCCTCGCTTCTTGTCCCCGCCCTGAAAGGCGGGGCTTAGCGTCGGCGAACGGGTCAATTCTTTTCGCCGCGCGAGTCGTCCAGCGCTTCGAATCGAAAGGAGCGGCCGGCTTTCCGGATCGACCCGAAAGCATGAGCCAAGTCGTGGCTGAAGGCTACGACCCATCCCTCCCCGACCGCCTCCTCGTAAAGCCGCCTTTTATTGGCATAGGTCTCGACCGGATAGAGGTCATAACTCATAATGTAAGGGAGGTCGATATGGGCCGCTGTGGGCACCAGATCTCCGAAATAGAAAAAAGTTTTGCCGGCCGAATGGATCTTCAGGCACTGGTGAAACGCCGTGTGCCCGGGAACGAGAACGGACTCCACGCCCTCGATGAGCGTTGTGTCCCCCTCCAGCAGCATGAGCGCCGGGCTGCCGTCGAATGGCTTGAGACGCCGGGGGAGATAGCTCGGCTTGTCCCGTTCGACCGGATCGAGCGCCTGTTCCCATTCGCCGCGCTGAATGACGTATCGGGCGGCGGGAAAAGCCGGGGCCCAGGTCTCCCCTTTCGTGATGGTGTTGCCGCCGCAGTGGTCGAAATGGAGGTGGGAATTCCAGACATAGTCCACATCCTTCGGCCGGATTCCGCGGTCTTCGAGAAGCGTGAACAGGCCCGGCTTCCTTTCGAAGGAATAAAAATTCCTATGGCGCCGGTCGACATCCGGTCCGACTCCCGTCTCGACGAGGATCGTCTTACGGGGGCTCCTGATCAAATAACAATTGAGCGCCAGCGTAATACGGTTCTCCCGGTCCGGTGCGGCCCGCCTCTTCCAGAGAGTCCGGGGCACGACGCCGAACATCGCGCCGCCGTCAACCCGAAAAGTCCCGTCCAGGATTCGGGTGATCTCAAAATCGCCGATCGTGATCGACTCGACGGATCCGCTCAAGGCACGCCTCAGGTGTTGAGAATGTGCAAGGCTTCGTTCCGGGCTTTCAAGGCCGCCTCGCCGATGCATTCGGAAAGTGTTGGATGAATATAAATGATGTCGGCAACCTCCTTGATTGTCAGGCCGCGGGAGACGGCCATGGTCAGAACAGGCATCATCTCCGAGGCGGCCGGCGCCACCAGATGGGCGCCGATGACCCGGTCGGCTTCGTCCGCGACGACCTTGACCATGCCGTCCGCGGCGTCCATGGTCAGGGCCCGGCCGCTGGCTTGGAGCAGGAAGACCCCGGTCTTGATTTTGATCCCCTTTTCCACGGCTTCTTCTTGTGTCAAACCTACGGAGGCGAATTCGGGGTTCGTGAAAACGGCCAGGGGGACCGCCGTATAATCCACGGTTTTCGCCAGCCCGGAAGCGTTTTCTACGGCGATGACGGCGTCATGGAAGGCTTTGTGGGCCAGGAGCTTGCCGCCGATGACATCACCGATGGCATAGACGCCGGGGATGCTGGTCTCGAGGGACGCGTTGACCTTGATGATGCCGCCGCGGTCAAGCTGGGGAGGTTCCACGCGGTCGAAGAGATGCTCGATATTCGGCTTTCGGCCGGCCGCAAGGAGGACCTTTTCGGCTTCATATTCGAAAGGAGCCTGTGTTCTAAGAGAAACGCCTTTGCACACCACGCCGTTCTCGGACACATGGGCGTTTTCGATCCTCATCTGCGTCAAGATCTTTAACCCCTGCTTTTTGAGCGTGCGCTCGAGCCGCGAGGCGGCCTCCCTGTCCGAGCCCGGCAGGATCGTCGGCATGATCTCAAGAACCGTAACGTCCGTGCCCAGCCGCTGGTAGATCGAACCCATCTCCAAACCGATGGCGCCGGCCCCGATCACCAAGAGGCTTTTCGGTATCTCCGGGAACTCGAGAGCCTCCGTGCTCGTCACGACCGTTTTGCCGTCCGGCCGGAGGAACGGCAGGCCGGCCGCCCGGCTGCCCGTGGCCAGAATGACAGCCTCGGCCGCGAAGGATCTCTCACCTTCAGGGGTCTTGAGATGGACGGTCCGGCCGGGACCGAGGCCGGCCGTCCCCTTGATGATCTCGACCTTTCCTCGTTCGAGGAGAAAGATGATCCCATTGACCAATCGATCGACGACGGCCTTGCGGTTTTGCTGCACGGCGGCCCAGTTCATGGAAATTTGTCCGACCGGGCCAGCGAGCGTTTTGGCGGTTTTGATCTCCCTCAACATCTCCGTCTGATGCAGGAGGTATTTCGAAGGGATGCACCCGTAGTTCATGCATGTTCCGCCGACCCGATCCTCTTCGATAAGGGTGATCTTCCTGTGGAGCTGGACTCCCCTCAAGGCGGCGATATAGCCTCCGGGTCCGGCCCCGATGATGACGATGTCGCGCGTATCGGCCATGGCATTTCCTTTCATTTTTTTCCGCAAGCCCCATTATAAACATAATGCCCTCGGGTGTTAAGACCACGCCTTGACAGCCCCGGACCAAATAAGTAAAAAGGATGGGCGGCCGAAGGGACCTCTCGCGCATGCGTGGGGCCTGAGGCACCGCAGGCCTAAGGGAAGGACGGGCCGCAGGGAGAAACGGAATGCTGACAACGTGGGAGAAGGCCATCTTTTGCCTGGTCATCCTGGTTACGGCCGCGGCCTTTTTCCAGCCGTTCGTGCGGCGCCTGAATATCATACGGGCCGGCCGGCCGGATGACCGATTCCGCCACCTGTGGAAAAAGTTTCTTCACGCGGCGGGTAAGGTTCTCCTCCAAAGATGCACCCTCCGCAGCGAGCGCCCCTTCACGGGTCTGATGCACGTCATGATCTTTTACGCCGCCCTTTCCTTCGACACGATGACCGTCAATCATACGCTCGAAGGATTCTTCAACGGCTTCTATCTTTTCGGGCACACGTCCTTCGGCCTTCTCTTCTCCTTCCTTATCGACCTCTTCGCGATCCTGGTCATGGTCGGCGTTCTCTTCCTCGCCTTCAGGCGTTTCGTCATCCGGCCTAAAGCCTATGCCACGACAACCGGCGACTCGGCCGTCATCTACACCCTCATCACCCTGGCCACGTTCAGCTATCTTTATTTCGAGGCGTTCGCCATCGCGCACCAGATCGCCGCGCATCCCGAGGTGGCCCGCCTGTCCTTCCTTGGCAACGGACTGGCCGCCGCCGTCAAGAGCTCGGGGCTGAGCCCGGCCGCCATCGCCACGCACTTCCGCATCTCGTGGTGGGCGCACGTCCTCATCGTCTATGCCTTCATCTCCTATGTCCCTCACTCCAAGTATCTCCATATGTTCGCCGGTCCCTTCAATGTCTTTTTCCGGCGTGACATAACAAGCGGGACCCTCGAAGCCATCGACCTCGAGAAATCGGAGGTCTTCGGCATGGAAAAACTCACCGATTTCACCTGGAAGGACAACCTTGACGCCTTCGCCTGTATGGAGTGCGGCCGCTGCCAGGATGCCTGCCCCGCCTTCGCCAGCGACAAACCGCTCTCGCCCAAGATGATCATCTATAACATGGAGAGGAGCCTCCTCGAGCGCGACAAGTCCGTCGTCGCTCGCAGGCGGGACGACCTTCCGGAAATCGTCCCGGGGACCTTCACCGAAGGCGAGATCTGGACCTGCACGACCTGCGGGGCCTGCATGAAAGTATGCCCGGTCGAAATCGAGCACATCCGCAAGATCGTCGGCGCGCGCCGCAGCCGCGTCCTGATGCAGAGTCAGTTCCCCCAGGAGCTCAACGCCTTTTTCAGAAACCTCGAAACCAACTCGAATCCTTGGGGCATCGGCTTTGCCAAGCGGGCCGATTGGACCGAGGGGCTTGATGTCAAGCTCATCGCCGACGTCCCCAACGCGGAATACCTTTTCTGGGTCGGCTGCATGGGCGCCTACGACGAAGAGGGCAAGGCCATTGCCCGCGCCCTGGTAACCATCCTCAACAAGGCCGGCGTCCGCTTCGGCATCCTGGGGACGGAGGAAAAGTGCTGCGGCGATTCCGCCCGCCGGCTGGGAAATGAATATCTTTTCCAGACGCTGGCCCAGGAAAACATGTCCCTTTTTCTGCGCCGCAACATTACAAAGATCGTGACCATCTGCCCCCACGGCTACAATGCCTTCAAGCACGACTACCCGGGGCTTTTAAATATCATTGCCGGCCTGACTCCAGAGGACAAGGAACGATTGCGCCGGATCGAGGTCGTTTCCCACACCGAACTCATCGGGCGGCTCCTCGCCGCAGGCGCGATCCAATTCAAGGCTCCCGGTTCGGAAGTTTATACCTTCCATGACCCCTGCTATCTCGGCCGTCATAATGGACTCGTCAAGGAGCCGCGTGTGGTTTTGTCGGCAGCTTTAGGCGGACGCCGGAAGGAGCTGCGAAAGCACGGGGAATCGAGCTTTTGCTGCGGCGCCGGCGGCGGATTGATGTGGACAGAAGAATCGCTCGGCCGGCGCATCAATCATCTTCGGGTGGATGAGGTCATCCAATCAGGGGCGCCCCTGGCCGCGGCCGCGTGTCCTTTTTGCCTGACGATGCTCAAGGACGGTCTCAAGGACAAAAGCCGGGAAGACGTCTTAGTGAAGGACGTCGCCCAGATCGTCGCGGAGAGGCTGGCTTAGTCTCGTGGCGGCCCGGGGGCCGCGGGAACCTCTTTTCCTATTTAGCGAGTATTTCCTTAAAGGCGTTGACCGCGCGTTCGACATCCTCGTCGTCGACATCCTTATGAGTAACGAAACGGATGCCGCCGCTGACGGCCAGCGCCAGGATGCCCCTCTCCCGAAGACCCTCCAACAGACCATCTACGGTCAGGCTTGGATGCTCGAAGCCGAAGATCAGAATATTGGTTTGCACCGCGGCGGCCTCGAGGCAAACTCCGGGCAGGTCGTGGATGGCCCGCGCCAGCCGCTTGGCCCGGGCATGATCGTCTTTGAGCCGTCCGGTCATCTCGTTTAAAGCGATGAGACCCGGCGCCGCCAGCACCCCGACTTGCCGCATGCCGCCCCCCAGCGCTTTTCGCAGTCGCCGCCCATAGTCGATGTGGGATCTGTCGGAAACGAGCAGGGAACCGACAGGCGCCGAAAGACCCTTGGACAAGCAGAACATTACGGAATCAACCTGCGAAGCGTACTCCTTGACGGAAACTCCGGAGGCGTGGCTGGCGTTGAAGATCCTGGCGCCGTCGAGATGAACCCGCAGTCCGCACTCATCGGCGAGGGCGCGAACCGCCTTGAAGTTCTCAAGCGGCAGGACCGCCCCTCCCCAGTTGTTATGGGTATTCTCCAAACAGATGAGAGAGGTTCTCGGCGTGTGGACATTGGGTTTGCGGATATTCGCGGCGATGTCCGCAGGAGCCATGACCCCCTTGACGCTCCGGATCGGGCGGGGGGTGACGCCGGAGATGAAAGTCATATGAGTGGATTCCATATTGTAGATGTGGGAGCGTTCCTCGACGATCACTTCTTCCAGAGCATTCGTCCACATTTTCACGG
The DNA here is from genome assembly GCA_963727095.1 of Candidatus Aminicenantota bacterium. Lineage (GTDB taxonomy): Bacteria > Acidobacteriota > Aminicenantia > Aminicenantales > Saccharicenantaceae > CAVSEQ01. Next base: position 692,924 of record CAVSEQ010000003.1, read on the forward strand.
CGATGGAATTGCCCATGGTCCCTGACGGCACAAAAAGGCCGGCCTCCTTGCCCATGACCTTGGCGGCCTGGCTTTCAAGCTCGGCAACCGTCGGGTCGTCGCCCAGGACGTCGTCGCCCACGACCGCCTCCGCCATCGCCTTCCGCATCTTGTCAGTCGGCCGTGTGACGGTATCGCTGCGAAAATCCGAATAGATCATCATGCTGTGTCTCCTTTGTCGGAAATGCCATTATAAGAAAAAGCGCCGCTCGCGGCAATCGCCCGGCGGGCGGAGTTACTAACGGGCTCCTCTGCCTTTTGTAGAGGGGAGTTAGGAGTAATCTGCGGGACTCATTATTCCAAGATTCGATTAAGATACTTCCCACCAGTGAGTCTCCGATTAACCTCCAAGACTCGATTAAGATACTTCCCACCAGTGAGGATGCAATTCACGTCTAAGACTCGACTAAGATATTTCCCAGCAGTGAGGCTGCAATTCACGTCTAAGACTCGATTAAGATATTTCCCCCCAGTGAGGCTCCGAGTTGCTCCGCCTCACTGGGGTTGGTCGCTGCGAAGACTCCGCTCCCTGCCGCTCCCCTGCCGCTCGCCTGTCCCCCTGCCGGTGCGTTCGTAGAACCTTTTGCGTGTTTACTTGGTTAACGTTCTATGATAATTAATAATATATCCTGAATGGAGAGCGTGAACGCTTCTGATGCCGAAACAATTCCTGCCGACGTTCGTTGCCTATGCGCTCGCGTTTTTGCTCGTTTTTTTCCTGGTGGCCGTTGTCTTCTCCCGGGTTATCCTGAGAGGCGAGGCGGTCACGGTACCGGATCTCTCCGGCAAAACCATCACCCAGGCCAGGGCCGAGCTCGACAAGAAAGACCTCCATCTCGCCCAGAGGGGATCGGATTTCAATGACACCACGCCGCGCGGCCAGATCATCTTCCAGGATCCCGCGCCTAATTCCCGGATCCGGGTGACCAAGGTCGTCCAGGTCGTCACGAGCGCCGGCAGCCGCAACGTCGCCGTCCCGGATCTGCCGGGCAAAAGCCTGGAAAATGCCCTGACCCTCCTCAAGGACGCGGGGCTTACGAGAGGCAAGATGACTCAAATCCATACGCCGAGGTACCCGGCCGGCCGGATCATCGCCCAGGAGCCCGCCCCAGGCGAAGTGGTCGAGCGAAGCTCTCCGATCGGCCTGCTGCTCAGCCAGGGGGACCGCGAAGATCGCTACCTCATGCCCGACCTCATCGACCGCCGGGCCGACCGGATCGTGGCCTGGCTGAGTGAGATGGACTTTAAAGTCGCCGACATCCATTATGTCTATTATCCAGGGCAGTCTTCAGGTATCATCGTCAATCAGTTCCCATCGAGCGGCTATGTCGTCCAGAAAAGGGGCTTGATCACATTGGAGGTCAGCCGGTGACACCGCGCATCGCCCCCTCCATCCTCTCAGCGGATTTCGCCAGGATCGGGGACGCCGTGAAGATGGCCGAAGAGGCCGGCGCCGATATGATCCATGTCGATATCATGGACGGCCACTTCGTCCCCAATCTCACGCTGGGACCCCGTCTGGTGGCCTCGCTGCGCAAGATCACAGGTCTCCCGCTCCACGTGCATCTGATGGTGGAGAACCCGCGCTCGTTTGTGCCTCTTTTCCACGAGGCCGGGGCGGACGCCATCTCCATCCATCTTGAGGCGACTGTCCACCCCAACAAGGACTTGACGCAGATCCGGGAGCTCGGCCGCCAGGCCGGGCTCGCCCTGAATCCCGGAACGCCGATCCACCTCATGGACGAAGTGCTCGATGAAGTGGATTTCATCCTCTTGATGTCGGTCAATCCGGGCTGGGGCGGGCAGTCCTTCATCCCGTCCAGCCTGGCCAAAATCCGGAATCTCAAGGCAATGCTGCGGCGCGCAAAGCGGGATATCCCGATTGCAGTGGACGGCGGGATCACGCTGGACAACTTCGAAGAGCTGATCCGTGCCGGCACGGACATTGTGATCTCCGGCTCGGCAATTTTTGATGCCGCTGACCCCACGGGGGCTATCCGGGAGATGAAACGCTTGGCCCTGCACTCAACCTGCCCAAAGGACACATGACCATGAGACCTCGAGCCCTGATAAGAATCGCGGGGATTGTTGTCCCCTTCCTCCTCCTGCTCAGCTTTGCCGCCGGCTGCAAGAAAGCCCCTGTCGTTATCGCCCCGGAGATCGCCTCCTCCGACGAAGCCCTTTATAAGCTCGGTGAGGCTCAAGTCAAGAAGGACCAGGAAAAAGCCCTTCTCTACCTCCGTCAAGTTATCGATTCTTTCCCCAAGAGCTTTTATGCTCAGCGGGCCAAGCTTCTCATCGCCGACACGTATTTCAGGAAGGGAGATGAAGGGAGCATGGTCCTGGCGGCGGCGGAATACCGCGAATTCATTAAATCCTACCCGTACAGTCCCTCGGCCGCGTATTGCCAGTTCCAGATCGCCATGACCTTTTACAAGAAGGCCTTGAAACCGGGGCGGGACCCCTCCAAAACAATTCAGGCGTTATCGGAGTTCAAGAAAACCGTGGAGGAATTCCCCGCCAGCGACCAATCCAAAGCGGCACAGGAAAAGATCAAGGATTGCGAGCAGAGGCTGGCCGCCCACATCACGACGATCGCCGAAGTCTATATCCGGTCGAGGGCCTACAAAGCCTCTATTAGCCGGTTGTCCGATGTCATGACCACCTACCCGGACTTCAAGCGGATGGATGAAGTGTATTACGACATCGGCAACTGCCAGTTGCTCTTAAGGCAATATGATGAGGCCGTGCCCTACCTGACCAAACTCATCTCCGACTACCCCAAGAGCCCCTACGTAAAGAAGGCGACCGCGCTCCTCAAGCGGATCGAGATACTGAAAAAGGCCGGCCCCGTCAAGGCCAAAGTCAAGGTCAAAGCCAAGTGACATCGAGACCCCGTCGCCGGAGGTCCGGGCCGACCTTCTCCGGTCCGGCGACCCTGAGATTCATGGCGCCGGCCGGTTCGTCTCTTCCTTTGGATCATCCGGGACCTTCCGCTTGGAGGGATTCATGGTTGCCGCAACGATAGAGTCACGGGCGGTTTCTCTCCGGTATTCCTGAGACCGGGCAAAGACATGATCAAGTCCCTGCGCGTCAGAAATCTGGCAACCATTGAGGACCTCGAGCTCCGTCTGGAGCCGGGGTTTTCCATCCTCACGGGAGAAACGGGCGCAGGCAAGTCGATCATCATCGACGCCATCCGCCTCATCCTTGGCGAAAAAGGGGCCGCGGATCTCGTGCGCACAGGAACGCGAGAGGCCGCCATCGAGGCCAGTTTCGACATCGCCGGGATTTCCGTCGATCTCGGCGGTCTTCCGCCGGCCGAGGACGACGAACTCTTCATTCAGCGGCAGATCACGGACCAGGGCGGCGGGAAAGCCTATGTCAATGGCGTCCTTGTCCCCGTCCGGAAACTCAAGGAACTCAGCCCCCAATTGATCGACATCTACGGGCAGAACGACCACGTGTTCCTTCTCCATCTTGAAAACCATCTTCGTTTTCTCGACGATTATATCGACAACGCCGCGCTGATCAGCGATGTCGCGCGGGCCGCGCGGGAACTCCGCCGGCTGTCGCAAGAAAAAAAGGATCTCGCCGCCCGCGAGAAGGAGCGGGAACAGCGGCTTGATTTCCTTTCTTTCCAGATTCGGGAGATCGAGGGAGCCGGCCTCAGGCCCGGTGAGGACGCCGAGCTTCTCCGGCAGCGAGAGATTCTGAAGAACTCGGAAAAGATCGCGGCCCTGGTGGACCGGGCGCTCGACATCGCGTACCTGCGGGAAGACTCCCTCCTGCCGCTTGTCACCCGGCTCCAGAACGTCCTCGGTGAGCTCGCGGCGTACGACATCACTTTCCGGGAGTTCGGGTCCGGGCTGCAGGATTCAGCCATCCTGCTCAAGGACGTGGCGGACGCCCTCGTGCGGTTCAAGGACGCGAGTGCCGAGACGCCCGAAGATCCGGAAGCTCTGGAGGAACGCCTGAGCGTCATCGAAAAGCTCAAGCGCAAGTACGGGGCTGCGATCGAAGCCGTCTTGGCCCGCCTCGATCTTCTGCGGCAGGAGAAAGCCGTCCTGACGACCAGCGGCGAGCGGCTCGAAGAGCTCGAGGCCACGATGGTCCGGAAGTTCGAGGAATACGCCGGGCTGGCCCGAAGTCTCGGGGCCATCCGCCGGTCGGCCGCCGTTGAACTTGGGCGGTCGATCGAAAAGGAGATCGCTTCCCTCGGCATGAAAAGGGCCGGCTTCAAAGTCCGCATCAACGAAGTGCCGCTGTCCCTCGGGGACGAGAACACCATCAGGGATCAGGGATCCGAGGACGTCGAGTTTCTCATCTCGCCGAATCCCGGCGAGGAACTCAGGCCGCTGCGCCGTATCGCTTCGGGCGGAGAACTCTCGCGGATCATGCTCTCTTTGAAATCCGTCGGCAAGGAGACCGAAAGCCGGAAGACGCTCGTCTTCGACGAGATCGACTCCGGCATCGGCGGCAAGACGGCGGATTCCATCGCCTTGAAGCTCAAGAGGCTGGCCGGGCGCCACCAGGTGCTCTGCATCACCCATCTGCCGCAGATCGCCTCGGCCGCCTCGCATCATTTCCACGTCGAAAAAAGGGTCGAGAAGGATCGGACGTTTACCACGGCCGGCAGGCTCAAGCCCGAAGACCGGGTGACGGAAATCGCCCGGCTCATCGCCGGCAGCCGGCTGACAGAAGCTTCGCTGCAGATCGCGCGCGAAATGCTCGATCACAACCTTGGACGGGAAAAGGGGCTTCAATGACCAAAAAGGAAAAAGCGATTTCGCTGTTCAGGGATGGTTTCAGCTGCTCGCAGGCCGTGCTGGGCGTTTACGCCGACGACTTCGGACTGCCCCGGGACCTCGCGCTCCGGATCTCCCAGGCTTTCGGCGGGGGCATCGCCAGGACGGCCGACTGGTGCGGCGCCGTGACCGCCGCGTTCATGGTCATCGGATTGAAACACGGCCGCGTCAAAGCCGCAGACGCCGACGCCCGCGATAAAACCTATGCCCTGGTCAAGGACTTCGTACGGGAGTTCATGGCCCATCACGGCCACGTCCGCTGCAAAGATCTTCTCGGCTGCGACATCGGAACGCCCGAAGGGCAAAAGACGGCCCAGGAGCTTAAGCTCCACGGAACCCGCTGCGAAGGGCTCATCACAGACGCCATAGATATTCTCGAAGCCATCCTCTGACGGCGGCCGGTCCGGCGCTCCCCCTTCATGTATAATGGCTTGAGTTTGGGAAGGACGATGAAGCCGCAGCCATGAGCCGAAGTATCCAAGGGTTGAAGTTTTTCTTGCGCACCTTCGGCTGTCAGATGAACGAGAATGATTCGGAGCACATCGCCGGGATCCTCGTCCGGGCCGGCGCCCAAAAAGCCGACACCCCGGAGGCGTCCGACATCATCATCGTCAACACGTGCGCCGTACGGGCGAAGTCGGAGGAGAAGCTCTCTTCCTACCTTGGCCGGCTGTCGGCCCTGAGGAAGAAAAGGGATATCGTCATCGGGGTTGCCGGATGTGTCGCCCAGGTCCAGAAGGCCGCCCTCTTCAAGAAAAAGCCGGGCGTCGACTTCGTTGTCGGCCCCGACAATTACCTGGACATCCCCGCGATTGTGGAGCAAGCGGCTTCCGGGCGATGCTGCCGGACGGGCCGGGACCGGCGCTGGCACGAAGTCGGCGGGGGCGAGACGCGGCGCGAAAGCGCCGTCAGCGCCTACGTCACCATTATGGAGGGATGCGACAATTTCTGTACCTATTGCATCGTCCCTTTCAGCCGCGGCAGGGAGAAATATCGGGGGCTGCGGAACATTCTGGCCGAGGTGCGCGAGCTCGCCGACGCCGGTTATCGCGAGGTCCAGCTCCTCGGTCAAAACGTCAACTCCTACCGAGACCCGGAAACGGGGCGAGGCTTCGCGGAACTTCTGGACGACGTGAGCCGCGTCCGTCAAATCGAGTGGATCCGCTTCATCACTTCGCATCCCCGAACTTTCGGAAACGAACTCATCGCCGCCATGGCCCGCAGCCCGAAAGTCTGCCGCCAACTCCACCTTCCTCTCCAGTCCGGTTCCACGGCGGTGCTCGGACGCATGAATCGGGGCTATGACCGCGAGCAGTACTTGGACCTGGTGGACCGGTTGAAGGCCGGCGTGCCCGGGATCTCTCTCAGTACGGATATCATTGTCGGTTTCCCCGGCGAGACCGTAGAAGACTTCGCGGCCACAAGGGACGCCGTGCAGTCGATCCGCTTCGCCGGCATTTTTTCGTTTCACTACTCTCCGCGACCCCTGACCGCGGCCGCCAAGTTGGCCGACGACGTCACTCAGGCCGTCAAAAGGCGGCGGCTCCTCGAAATCCAGGCCCTTCAGAGATCCATCCAACTCGACATCCACGAATCATTTGTCGGCAGCACCGTAAAAGTCCTCTGCACCGGGCCCAGCCCCAAAGGGGGCGGACGCATCGCCGGCCGAACGGAGGGCAATCAGGTGGTCAATTTCGAAGCCCCCGTGGATGTCATCGGAAGCTTCGTGAAGGTCCTCATCACCGGCTGCGGCCCATACAGTCTGCACGGCCGGCTCGCTGACTGACCCTCCCCCTCAAGTCGTTGCACTTTGGGGGATTTTTCGTTATAATCCGTGATTCCCGGATTCTCCCAAAAGGAAATTGAGAACTGCCGATGAAAGTCAACGTCTGGAACACGATCCTCCAGCTCAGCAAAGCTCGCGACGTTGAACCTCGCGTCATCATCCAGGCGATTGAAGAGTCCCTGCGTGTCGCGTCGGCGACCTATTTCACGCAGAACGAGGATGTCCGGATCCAATTCAAGCCTGAAAAAGGCGATCTCCGTGTCTTCGCTGTCAAGCGGGTTTCGGAAGCCCCCGCCAACCCGGCAATCGAAGTCTCCATCGAGGAAGCCCGGAAGATCGAGCCCACAGCGGAGATCGGCGGAACCGTCGAGATCGACCTGCCCTCGGATACCCTCGGCCGTATCGCGGCCCAGGCGGCCAAGCAGGTCATTTTCCAGAAGGTTCGGGATGCCGAGCAGGAAAAAATCTACGGTGAGTTCGCCCCACGCCTGGGAGAAATCGTAACCGGCGTCGTCCGCCGGATTGAGGACAATGCCATGGTCCTCGAAGTCAACAGGACCGAAGTTTTGTTTCCGCTCCGGGAGACTCTTCCCGGCGAGGAGTTCCAGAGGGGCGACATGGTCAAAGCGGTGATCGTCCAGGTTCTTAAGGGCGCCAAGGGCTCGCAGATTATCGTGTCACGGACCAGCCCACGCTTCCTGGCCAAGCTCCTCGAACTCGAGATCCCGGAGATCGCCAGTGGGGCGATCGAAATCAAGGATATCACGCGTCAGCCCGGGGAAAGGGCCAAGGTCGCCGTCGTCAGCCGGGAGCGCGACATCGACGCCGTCGGCGCGTGCATCGGCGTCAGAGGGAACCGCATTCTGGCCATCTCCAAGGAGCTGCAGGGCGAAAAGGTCGACATCATCGAATGGTCGCCCGGCCTCGCGGCCTACGCCAAAGCGGCCCTGAGCCCGGCTAAGGTGGATCAGCTGAATATCGTGAACAAAGTTGATAAAACGATGGAAGCGCTCGTTGCCAAAGATCAACTCTCACTGGCCATCGGCAAGAAAGGCATCAATGTCAAGCTGGCCTCCCGACTGGTCGGCTGGAAAATCTCGATAAAGCAAGAAAACGCATGAATGAGCAAGCAAAAAAACCCATTGTGAAAAAGGCTGTCAAAGAAGCTCCACCCAAGCCGCGCCATAAGATCACAGCCCGTGAGGGCCTGGACTTCAAAGATGTCGCCGGCCTGATGAAGCTCAAACCCAAGGATCTTCTGGACAAGCTGGCCGCCAAAGGCGTCTCCGCTAATCCGGACGATTTCGTCGACGAGGCGGCGGCGGCGGCGATCACTCAGGCCACATCGTGCGACGTCGATTTCGTCAGCCTTGAACAAGCCGCCCGCGTCCAGGCCGAAAGCCAAGCCGCTGACCTGGTCCCCAGGGCCCCTGTCGTGACCATCATGGGCCACGTCGATCACGGCAAAACAACATTGCTGGACGCCGTCCGCTCGTCGAACCTGGTGGACAAAGAATCCGGCGGCATCACTCAGCACATCGGGGCCTATCGGGTGTCCTTTAAAAACCGATTGATCACGTTCATCGACACCCCGGGCCACGAGGCCTTTACGCAGCTCCGGGCACGCGGCGCGAAGTTGACGGACATCGTGGTTCTGGTCGTCGCCGCAGACGACGGCGTCATGCCTCAGACCAAGGAGGCCATCGACCACGCGAGAGCCGCCAATGTTCCGATCATCGTCGCCATCAACAAGATCGACAAGCCCGATGCCAACGTCGAGCGCGTCAAGCAGCAGCTCGCCAAGGAGAACCTCCTTGTCGAGGATTGGGGCGGCAAGACGATCAGCGTCGACGTTTCGGCCAAGGAAAAGAAGAACATCAGCGACCTGCTCGAGATGATCCTTCTTCTGAGCGACATGCTGGAGCTCAAGGCCAACCCCACCGTCCCGGCCCAAGGGGTCGTCCTCGAAGCGCGCTTGGATGCTCAAAAGGGGCCCCTCGCCACCGTGATCATCCAACAAGGGACGCTTTTCTCAGGTCAGGTTTTCGCCACAGGGACATCGGTCGGCAAAGTCAGGGCCCTGTTCGACGAGATGGGCAAGACGCTCAAGAGCGCCGGTCCTTCCATGCCCGTGGAAATCATGGGGTTCACAGAGGTTCCGGCGGCCGGCGACTTCGTTCAGATCATGCCCGGCCTCGAGGACGCCCGCAAAGTCATGGAGTTCAGGCGCTCCCGCTTTAAGAAAACGGAAACGGCCCCGGCCGAGCATCCGACGCTCGACGATCTTTTCAAGAAGATCGAAGGAGGCAAAGCCAAGGAGCTGGCCCTGATCATCAAGTCGGACGTGCAGGGCTCGGTCGATGTCCTGAACGAGCTCGTTCCAACCTTGTCCACGGAAAAGGTGGGGATCAAGATCGTCCACGCGGCCACGGGAGCGATAACCGAAGCGGACGTACTCCTGGCCTCCGCGTCCAACGCCATCATCATCGGCTATCACGTCAAGCCCGGCCCCCGAATCCTGGAGATGGCCAAGACGGAAGGCGTCGAGATCCGCGTTTACAAAATCATCTACCAGCTGACCGACGACATCAAAAAAGCCGTGATCGGCCTGCTCGAGCCTGTCATCCGGGAGGTGTTCCAGGGCCGGGCCGAAGTCCGGCGCGTGTTCCAGATCCCGAAGGTCGGGGCGATCGCGGGCTGCTACGTCCAGGACGGCCGGATCAACCGCAACGCCGAGGTCAGGGTCCTGCGCAACAAGGCCGTCGTCTTTCAGGGCCGGATCTCCTCGCTCAAGCATCTCAAGGAGAACGTGACCGAGGTCAAAAAGGATTATGAGTGCGGCATCGGGCTTGATAAGTTCAGCGACATTCAGCCGGGCGACACGATCGAGACGTTCGTCCGGGAGAAGGTCAAAGCCGTCTAAAGGATCCGGTGGGTTTCAATGGTTGTCGGCATCCTGACGCTTGAGGTCTTTTTCCCCTACTCCCATTCGCTCAAAGACAAGCGCCGCATCTTGCACGGCTTCAAGGATCGCATCCGGAACCGTTACAACGCGGCCTTGGCCGAGATCGGCTACCAGGATAAGTGGCAGCGGGCCCTTATCGGAATCGCGACACTCAACAGCCAGGCCGGTGTCGTCGAAGGGCTTCTGAACAAGATCCTTGCGGATGCCGGCAACATGGAAGAAGCGGAGGTCGTCGCCCATGACATCTGCTATTTCTAGCCCTTCCGGGCGCCAGGAGGCCGTCCTATGACCAAGGTCACCCTGCGCTCCCGCCGCGTTGCCGAACTGATCAAGGAAGAGATCGGCCGGCTTCTGATCCGTGAGTTCCAGGATTCTTCGACGGGGCTGGTGACTGTGACCCGCGTCGAGATGCCGCCCGACCTCAGGACCGCGCATGTTTATGTGAGCGTTTTCGGGACGGAAAACCCGCAGGCGATCTTCGACCGTCTCGACCGGAGCAAGGGCCATTACCGGAAGACGCTTGCCTCCCGTGTGAAACTCAAGTATAATCCCGAGCTATTTTTCGTCCTGGATCCGGGTCCGGAGCATGAGGAGAAAATAGACCGGCTGATCGAAATGGCGAAGAAACATGGCACCTGATCCCAAGAAGCAAATCGCCGCACGGATCCGCGAGTCCCTGCGGATCGCGGTGACATCGCATCTCCGTCCGGACGGAGACTCCCTCTGCACCGGGCTGGCCTTATGCCTGATGGGCGACCTTTTGGGCAAAAAGATTTCGGTCATCAACAAGGACAACACGCCTTTCCCGTTCTGCCTTTTTCCGGACATCGCGAGAGTCAGGATCGGCCAAATCGACCCCTCCCAATTCGACACCGTGATTCTCCTCGAGTGCGCCGACGTTTCGCGATCGGGCCAGGAGCATTTGGACGGCGCCTACAAGATCAACATCGACCACCATTATTCGAACAGCCCCTTCGCGGACATCAACTGGGTCGTCCCCGAGGCCGCGGCCGTGGCCGAAATGGTCTTTGAGCTGAGCGAAGAACTGGGGCTCAGTCTGACGCCGGACATCGCCAGCCATCTCTACTGTGCCATCGTCTCCGACACGGGATCTTTCCAATTCTCGAACACAACGCCCAAGGCCCTCGAGACGTGCGCGAAGCTGGCTTACCTCGGGGCGAGCCCGATTCGCGTCGCCGAGAGGTTGTTCAATAACAACCCTCCCCAGAGGATTCAGCTTCTGGGCAGGGTCCTGTCCACTCTGACCGTAAACCCCAAGGGCAACATCGCGGTCCTGAGCATGTTCAAGCGCGACCTTGAGGCGTTGAGCCTGAAGGAGATCGATACGGAAGACATCACCACCCTGGCAAGGTCGATCAAAGGGATCGAGATGGTCATGTTCTTCAAGGAGATGGACCGGGAGACGTTCCGCGTCAGCCTGCGCTCGAAGCACGACGCGAACGCCGCCAAGGTCGCCGAGCACTTCGGCGGGGGCGGGCACATCCACGCTTCGGGATTCACCGTCTACGGGCCGTACGAACGCCTCATTCGCGAAATCCCAAAGACCGTGGAGGACCTGCTCGAACGAAATTCCGCGGAAGCCTCTCCCGCCCCGAAGTCCCGATAGCCTCCCGTTTCTCCGGAAAGACCCCATGGACGGCCTTCTTATTCTCGACAAACCCGCCGGTTGCACATCGCACGACGTCGTCCTCCGCGTCCGGAGGGCGCTAAAGGTCCGGAAGGTCGGACACGGAGGAACGCTCGACCCCGACGCCACGGGCGTCCTTCTCGTCGCGGTCGGACAGGCGACGAGGTTTTTCTCATTCCTGGCGGGGCTCGACAAGACCTATGAGGGAACGATCCGTCTCGGTTTTTCGACCGACACCTATGATGCGTCCGGCCGGCCCACGTCCGAGGAGACCTCCGATTTTCCGCCGATCGACTCCCTGATGGCGGCTATGCAGAGGTTCCAAGGGGAAAATCTCCAAGCGCCTCCCCCCTATTCTGCGAAAAAAGTCGGGGGCAAGCCCGGCTACAAGCTGGCCAGATCGAACCAGGAATTTACATTAAAATCCGTCCTTGTGACCGTCCGTGCGTTTGTCCTCCGGAGCTACGCTCCTCCTCTTGTGGAGTTCGAGATGACGTGTTCCTCCGGAACCTATGTCCGCTCCGTGGCACACGATCTCGGCCGATCCCTGGGCTGCGGAGCCCATCTTCTCTCTCTCCGGCGGACATCCGTGGGCCCGTTCACGGTGGCCGTCGCCGTTCCCCTCCCCCGATTCGAGGCCGAGGTCCGGGAAGGCCGGGGGACTGAGCTTCTCATGCCGCTCGAGAGTCTGCTGCCGGATATCCCGGCAGTGGTCATCCTACCCGACGCTGTTGAGAGGGTCAGGAACGGCTCTCTGCTTCTTCCGGTCCATTTTACTCCCGGACAAGGGGGCTTTCCGGACACGCAGGCTCATGCGGCATGGAAAATCCTTGATCTTTCTGGAAACTTGTTGGCGCTGGCCCGGCCTGATCCCGAATTCGGCGGGCTCCACCCGTTTCTCGTCATCCACCGCTGACGGAGTTTTATTTCCAGCTCGGGGACATCGCGAGCCGTCGACGGCCGCGGTAAAAAGACATCCGTCCTTGAATTTTCGGCCCAGCTATTGTATCGTAGTCAGGTTATGAGGCTGAATAAGAATCAAATCGAGCATCTTGCCTCCGTCGTTATGCGCAATCTGGTCAAGGAAGGCAAGATCATCACGGAGGATAAGTCACGGCTGCTCGATGAGATCACGGCCCTGCTCACCGAGGAGTTTCAGAAAGAGGATCGTTTGGACCAAGAAGTCCGCGAAATCCTGAGCAAACATATGGAGAAAATCCGCAGGGAGAACATCGAATACCAGCAGATGTTCAAGCTGATCAAGACAAAGTTGGCCAGGGAAAAGGGGATTGTGCTGTGAGCAACCGCCTGTCCAGGGAGAAGATCAACTTTCTTTCCAAGCAGGTCCTCCAAGTCCTCGAGCAGAACGACCAGGTGGACTTCCTGGACGATCCCAATGAAGTCCGCCTCATCATCGTCAAGTCGATCGAAGAAGAGATGAAGCTCTACGAGTCCCTGGACAAGAAGGCCATCGACAAGATCCAGTCCCAGAAGAAGGCCGTTGAAGAAGGAAGCCGGGAATGGGAGATCCTCTACCGGAAGTATTATAACGACGAGCTGGGCAAGCTCGGCAAACTCAGCGAATAGACCCTCCCCCGCCGGCAGCCCCGAAAAAATCCTCCCTCGCGCCCCAAGCGTTGCCGGTGCCGAACCGGGCAAAAAAAAGGGCCAAAGAGAAGTCTCTTTGGCCCTTCGGCATTGCCGTTGATCGTGAACTAGAACATCATCCGGAAGCCGATCCCCATCTTCCAATTGTCCGCGAACGTGTGGCCCACGGGAACGCGCAACTCATAGAACAGAGAGCCTTTGGTGGACCAATGGTCGAAGACGTCCCCGCCGAGGCGGGCCACGATATCCATCCCCGTTTTGGTGATGGTCTGCGATTTGGTGCTTAAGCCGATACCGGCGCCGGCAAAGAAGCCGTTGAGATAGCCGTTGACCAGAGCATCGGCCAGGAACATGAATCGCCACGGGTCGCCTTTGAAGGGCATACCGCCGCCGGCGCTCAAGGTGAAGGCCCACTTATCGGGGTTGAGCCAGTAGAAGATGCCGCCGCGGACAAACCCTCCGATCACGGTGGTGTGCTCGGTCATTGTCGAATTCCAGCCCGCCGCCGCCATCGGACCGGCGTCCACGGTCCAGAAGAGCAGTTTCTGAGTTACCTCGAAGGTCAGCCGGCACGGATCGGAGGGGGACGATTTCGCGCCGTCGTTGTCGAAGACGGTGACGTTGATCGTGTAGGTGCCGGCCTTATGGAACACCTTTTCCCAAGTCCAGGGCTTACGGGTCGTAACGCAGGTATCGATCACGTTGCCGTTGGCGTCCAGCAACTCGAAGACAACCTTAACGATCTGTCCGTCGGGGTCTGAGGAGCCGGAGGCGTCGAAGGTGATGGGTCGCCCCACGTAATCCGCACACGGCAGGCAGGATGTCCAGAGCTTGCAGATCGGCGGGAAGTTGATATAGGTTTTGGAGCCGCAGGGGTTGGCCGCGGCAACGCCTTCCATGTTGATCGCGCTGCCCTTGAACGTATACTCGCCGGGCTTGTCGAATTTGGTCTGCCACTTGGGCGATTGCGGACTCAACGTCTGCGACGCGATTTTCTGTCCCTGCGCGTCGAAGACATCCACAGACATGCTCTTGGCGTTCTGAGTGCCGCTCATGTCCACGGTGATCGGGTCGTTGATATTGGCTCTTTCGGGGACGACGACCAGACTGCAGACGGCCAGCGGGACTCCCTCCTCAATACCCACGAGCGCGATGTTGCCGCACGGCTTTGGGATAACGAAGTGGTAGATCTTATTATCGGACTTGACGTCGAAGGCGAAAACCGGAAGGGGATCTTTGCCGGCCCATTCGATGTCTTGGGCGACCTTGACCTGCCCGTTGGATTTGAACATCATCCACATCATTTTGCCGCCGACGGGTACCGTGGTATCGACGAGCTTCGCCGTCTGGAATTGCTCACTGAAGGGTCCGTAGAGATCGGGATAGCCGGCCAGCTCAAAGCCCTTTTTGACGTCCGGGGCATATTGATTGCAGAGGCCTTTCATGACCTCCGCTGTCGGGACTTGGCCCCTGACCTGCACGAATGTGTAAAGCCCGATCCTCTTGAGTTTTTTGGTTTGGGCGAAAGACGTCGCCGTCAAGAGGACGAGCACCGCGACAATAAAAAACAAGGCAAGTCTCTTGCGATCCATGTAATTCCTCCTTCAGACAAAATCCACTAGGATTTATTCACTTTTTATTAGAATTCGGGCTTTTTGTCAAGCACAATCAGGGACCTAGCCCCTCCGGCTGGGCAGCCGAACCGAGGAAAGCGGGGACGATCCTCCGGATGAGTCCGGAATCGCGTGGCGTCGATGCGAGGGCGTTCCGCAGTTCGGCCTGGCCCTTGAAGCCCGCTTCGGCCAAATCCCTAAGGAATTCCCGGCCGGCGCGAATGTCCAGCTCTGGGTGGCATTGGAGCCCCCAAACGGGACGATCCTTGAGCCTCATGGCCTGGACCGGACAGACGCCGCTCGAGGCCAGAACATCAAACATGCGTTCGGGGTTCCGCACCTCGTCGAAATGGGAGGAAAATGTATACGCTTCGTCGGTCTTTGGACCAAGCAAGTCGTTCTCGAGAGTAATGCGGATCGCGATCCAGCCGATCTCAGGGCGGCGGGCGCGTCCAACGTGGGCGGGACCCAACAGCGCGAAGGCCAGCAGCTGATGGCCCCAACAGCTGCCCAGGACGGGCAGGCCTTTGTGCACCGCATCACGGACGACTTCGGCCTCCTTGAAAACCCATTCTTCCGGTTCCAGGATGGATGCTTCTGAACCCGTCAGGATGACGTGGGTGAAGCGATCGAGATCGGGAAACCGGTCGTGCCGGGCCGCGAAGGCCTCCCACGCGATCTCTTTCGGCAGGAACTGGGTCCAATGTTCGACAGGCTTGTAGATCTCCGGAAACACGGAGTTGTCGACGATGGCCACTCTTGTCGGCCGGTCCGATGCAGGCATCTTCCATTGACCTTTCCCCCTCATTATAGGCGGACCAGGCAGAAAAACAATGGAAAAATGTTTTGTGAAGGAGGGCTGAATCTGGTATAATGTGCGCCTTTAAAAGGAGATGCATCCGTGTTCGCCGTCAAGGAGGATACCGAACTCCACGTCGTAACGCCCAATGAACCCGGCATCTTCGGCCGCGTCCTGGGAACGCTGGCCAACGCCGGGGTCAACGTCCGGGCGCTCTCTGTTTACTCCGACGAGGATGAGGGCCACTTTCACCTCGTGACTTCGGACCCGGCCAAGGCCGATGCCTCCCTGCGCTCACTGGGATACAAAGTCAAGGCGAAGAAAGTGGTCACGATGCTCGTCGGCGACCGCATCGGGGCGGGGGCCGAGATCGGCGCCCTGCTCGGCAACGCGGTCATCGATATCGAGTATTCGTATGGCTCTTCCTCGGGTGAGGGAAAGACGTTTCTGGTCTTTCAGACGAGCAACAACAAAAAGGCCATCGACACCTTGAAATAGGGACTCGGCGGAGGGACCTGTCCCGTCCCGATGACGTGATCACTCCCGGTTTAAATCTTGGGGAGAAAGCCGATGTCCTGCAGGACAAACTCGTTGACAAGGTCCTGGCTTTATCCTAAAATGGATTTTCGAGAGTCGTATCGAGGAGGAGACTATGTCGAAAGCTGAGCCAAATGTCGTTCCGTTGTGCGACGTCCTGCTGGTTCTTCTCATCATTTTCATGGTTATCACGCCTCTGGTCCAAAAAGGCATAGATGTCAAGCTGCCCGAGACTCAGTCCGAATCGACGGGCAGCGCCCAGCCCGTCGGCCTGATTGTTTTAACCGTGAAGGCGGGCGATGTCATCGAGCTCAATACGGTGAAGGTGGAGATGCGCGCCCTCCTCGAAGAACTCCGCCGCCAGTATGCCACCCGCCAGGACAAGACGATCTTCATCCGCGCCGAAGCAAAACTTCCTTTCAGCAAGGTCATGGAAGTCATCGATATCGCGCGCGGGGCGGGCATCGAGAATCTGGCCCTGATTCCTGAATACATCGGAGATTGATCCGGCGGCGCCGGCTCTTCCCTCTCGCCCACCTGTGAAAAAATTCTCTGCCGCGGTTTTCCTTCTCGCCCTTGCGTTGGGTTTAAGCCTGGGGAGCCCGACGGAGTTGCTCGGCCCTGTCCAACGTGAAGACATTCTCAAGCACAGCCCCGAATGGCAAACCGTCCTTGCATCGTACAATCCCAAACCCGAGCCGATCGAAAAACTCCGTGCGCTCACCCGTGAGGTCACGGTGGAGGTCTATTTCGGAAGCTGGTGTCCCGACAGCAGGAATCGCGTCAGCGAATACTTCAAGATCCTCGACGTCGCCGACTGTCCTTTGATCCAAACCCGCTATGTCGGGATCCCCGAGGACAAGGCCAAACGGCCCCACTACTTCCAAGGCCGCAGCGTCGACAGACTGCCGACGTTCATCGTTTTCGTGGATGGGAAAGAAAAGGGCCGCATCGTGGAAACGCCCCGGAAATCGGTCGAGGAGGATCTCCTCGACATCCTCGTAAAATAGGCCCTAACGGCCCTTATAGGGGCCGATCACATCGCGGGAAATCACCAGCCGCTGGATCTCGTTCGTCCCTTCGTAGATCTGGAGCAATTTGGCATCGCGGACGAGCTTCTCCACAGGATAATCCTTCATATAGCCGTAGCCGCCGTAGATCTGCAGGGCTTCGAGGGCGGTCCGCATGCCGACGTCCGAACCAAAACACTTGGCCATGGCCGATTCGGTCCCGCAAGGTTTGCCCCGGTCCATCATCCAGGCGGCGCGCCAGATGAGAAGCCTGGCGGCATCGACCTCCATGGCCATCTGCGCGATCTTGAAGGCCGTAGCCTGGAAGGAGGCGATGGGTTTGCCAAATTGCACCCGGGTCTTGGAATAGGCGACGGCATATTCCAGGGCGGCCCGGGCGATTCCCACTCCGCCGGCCCCAACTGCCGCCCGCGTTTTGTCGAACGTCCTCATGGCGACGATAAACCCCAGGCCTTCCCGGCCGAGGAGGTGGTCGGCCGGCACGTGCACATCCTCGAAAAAGAGCTCCGTGGTATTGGAGGCCCTGTTCCCCATTTTATCTTCGACTTTTCCGACGGAGATGCCGGGCGATTCGCGCGGTACGAGAAAAACGCTGAGGCCCCGGGCCCCCTTTTCCGGCGCCGAGTTTGCGAAAACGACGTACAGGCTGGCGACCCCGCCGTTGGTGATGAAGCACTTCGACCCGTTGAGCACGTACTCGCCGCCTGACTTGCGGGCCGTCGTCCGGATGGCGGATGTATCGGAGCCGGCTTCCCGCTCGGTCAGGCAGTAGGAGGCGAAGGCCATCGTTTTCGTGAACGGTGCGAAAAACTTTTTCTTCTGATCCTCGGTGCCGAAGAGGAGAATCGGCGTGAAGGCCAACGAGTTGGCCAGCATGGTCGTGAACATCCCCGCGCAGCCCCAGGCCAGTTCCTCGCTGATCAAAGCCGTCTCGAGGTCACCGAGCCCGCCTCCGCCGTATTCCACGGGAACGGTACACGACAGGAACCCGACTTCAAAGGCCTTTTTCATGACGTCTTCAGGGAACTCATGGCCCTGGTCATAAGTTGCGGCCTTCGGCCTCATCTCTTTCTCGGCGAATTCGTGCGCCATCTCTTGCAGAGCGAGTTGATCCTCGGTCAGTGTAAAGTCGATCACGAGTCCTCCTCTGAACTTCGAAAGTTCCAGGGATTGGGATTATCGGAAAAAGGCACGGCAAGTGTACTGGATTCAGCCGGCTCTGTCAATCGGCGGGGACCCGGACTTCAGGACGACCTCATCCCTTCTCAGGAGGAAGACGGGGCCGGGGATTCCGAACGCCTCGCTGATGATATCCTGGGGACGACAGCCTTTTCGCGGCAAAGGCGGCAGACGGAGAAACATCCGTCCTCGCCTGAACGCAAAAGCGCCTGATAGACCGTCAGAGATGTGTTTCTTCGTGTAGGCGGCCAGCCGTGCCTTAATCGCCGCCAGGCTCGGATTCCCGGCGCCGGACTCCCCTGCTGCCGCCGATTGGCGCCAGGCCCGGAGGAAATCTTCGCTTTTCAAGTCGAGGGAATAAGCCAGGCCGTCAATCGAGTTCGCGAGCGGCGGATCGCCCGCCTCAAGCAGGTCCAGGCGCTCGACCCTGATGCCGGAAGGAAGCGCCCTCTTCATACCGGCGAGGAAGATTTCGGGGTCCAATCGGCTCTCCGACCTGAACTCGAGGACCTCGCGCCGTCCTTCCATGCCGAGCGGGAGCGCGGGGCCGTAGGAGAAGTCCATCTTCGGATGGAAGCCTTGGGTCTTCCGTACCGAGACACCGGCCCGGCGGAAGCTCCTTTGGATAACATGGATGAGGTCGATATGCGAAAGGTAGCGGGCTTTTCCGGTCTTGCGATAGACAACCCTGTACCTGAGCACCTGTCCGGCCTTGTCGTCGGACTGAGCCCGGGGAGCGGGGCGCGGACTCTTGAGAGCAGATGGGCGATCGGCTTTCTTCCAGAATCTAAGGTCGCAACCGTTGCAATCGGCGCAGTTTCTCTCCAGGCACGAAGGGGACGAGCGGCCGGCCAGCCCCAAGTCGAGTTCTCGCGCCAAATGAGACTTCTTGAGGCCGATGTCGATATGGTCCCAAGGAAGGATGACGTCGCGGTCGATCGCCTTCAGGTAATCGGCGGGGTCCACCGCTTCCTCGGCGAACGCCTCCCACCAGAGGGGAAGGTTCAACTTGTCGCGCCAGCTGTCGAATCGGGCTCCCTTTGACCAGGCCCGGGCCAAAACCCGGCTGAGCCTCCGGTCGCCGCGCGAAAAGACCGCCTCCAGAGCCGAAGCCTCGACAGGATGGTCCTTGAACTCTACCGACCTCGCGCGGCCGAGTGAGGTCCGGATCATCCGCTGCTTTGCGGCCAGAGAATCGACGCTTTCCATGGCCAGCCATTGAAACGGCGTATGCGGCTTCGGAATAAACGACGAGACGCTGACGTGGATTTGAGGCCATGTCCCGAGAATCGACCGGCCTAGGTCCAGGCTCCGGCGGACCATGGCGGCGATGCCTTCGAGATCCTCCTGCGTTTCGGTGGGAAGGCCTGCCATGAAATAGATTTTCACGAGCCGCCAGCCGGCCGCAAACGCATAGCTCAGGCCGTCCCAGATTTCCTGGTCTTTGAGCTTCTTGTTGACGACGGCCCTGAGACGCTCGGTCCCCGCTTCGGCGACCAGCGTGAATCCCGTCTTGCGGACTTTGAGGATGCTGTCCACGATGTCGCGGGAAAGTCCGCTCGGCCGAAGCGACGAGAGCGAGAGCGAGATCTTTTCCGGACCAAGCCTGTCCATCAGACAGCGGACCGTTTCCTCGAGGCGAGGATAATCACTGATGGAGAGCGCCGAGAGCGAGCAGTCTTCATAGCCGGTTTGCCGAAGGCTGCGCAGCATGGTCTTTACAACAAACGAAGGATCCTTGGTCCTGTGTGGAAAATAAAGGCTTGAGGCCTGACAGAAGCGGCAGTTCTGCGGGCAGCCCCGGGCCGCCTCCATGGCCACCCGGTCAAAGACCACACGCAGGCTGGGCACAATGATCTTCTCCGGGAAGAACGACCGTTGGAACCCTTTGAGCACTCTTTTCCGGATTCGGGTCGCGGCGCCGTCGAGCGGCTGCGGCACAAGAAGCGGTGATCGATCCTGACGGACGGGCCGGTAGAGCGAAGGAACATACACGCCCTCGATCGAGGACAGCTCCTTTAGGAGTGCCGACCGCTCGAGGCCGGCCTGCCGGAGAGCCCTGTACTTGGCGATGATCTCCGGGAACGCCTCTTCGCCGTCCCCAAGGAGCATGAGGTCGAAGAAATCGGCGACCGGCTCGGGATTGAAGGCGGCCGGGCCGCCGGCGATGACCAGGGGATGGCTTCGGCCGCGATCACGAGAGAAGAGCGGGATGCCCCCGAGGTCGAGGATGGTCAGGACATTGGAATAATTGAGTTCGTAGAGAAGGGAAAAGCCGACGATGTCGAAGCCAGCAAGAGGAATCGCGTTTTCGAGCGATGCCAATGGGACGCGGCTCTGCCGCAACTCGGCTTCGAAATCCGGCCAGGGGGCGAAGACCCGCTCCGCCAGTACCGCCGGGTCGGCATTGAGGATGCCGTACAGGATTTTCTGGCCGAGGTAGGACATCCCGATTTCGTAGACATCGGGGAACGCCAGGGCGACTTTGACGTCCACGGTCCGGGGGTTTTTCCGGATTTCGTTCCACTCGCCTCCGACATACCGCCCCGGTTTCTCGACGCGAGTCAGAATGGAGCGCAAGGCGGGGTGCTCAGACATTCGCGAACCTTCGCATGCGCACGTTCATGACGAGGCCGCAGGCGAGAAAGTTCGTGATAAGCGAAGACCCGCCGTAGCTTACGAAAGGCAGCGGGATCCCCGTCACCGGGAAAAGGCCGATGACCATCAAGACGTTGATAAACAGTTGAAAAGCGACAAGCATGGAAGCCATGAACACGATATACACACCCGCTCGGTCTCTGGCGACGTTGACCGATAGGAACATGCGGGCCAGCAACAGAAAATACAAGGCGATGACGACAAAGACCCCTGCGAATCCGAATTCCTCCCCGATCACAGAGAAGATAAAATCCGTGTGCCGGGCCGGCAGGAAGCGGAGCTGGCTCTGTGTTCCCTTCATGTAGCCTTTGCCGGACAGCCCGCCCGAGCCGATGGCGATTTTGGATTGGATGACCTGATAGCCCGAACCGCGGGGATCCTGATGGGGGTCGAGAAGCGTTGTCAGCCGCTTCTTCTGATAATCTTTGAGGCCCAAGTTCCAGCCGCCGACGCCGAGGGCCATGGCGAGGACGAGAAAGACGATGATCGTCTTGCGTCTCAGGCCGCCCAGGACGAAGGCTCCCCCGACGACGGCCAAGAGCGTCAGCGCCGTTCCGAGGTCCGGTTGGATCATGATGAGAAAAAGGGGAACGGCAGCGATCCCCAAAGCGAGGCCCGAGAATTGCGTGGTCATGGTCGGCCTTTTGTAATCGGCAAAGAGCCTGGCAAAGATGAGGATCAGAATGATCTTGGCGAATTCCGAGGGCTGGAACCCCACCAGGCCGAGTCGGATCCAGCTCTTTGTACCGGCGACAAGCCTGGCGAAAACGAGGCTCCCCGCCAAAACCGCGACGATGAAGGCATAGAAATACGGCGACAGGGTGACCAGAAATTGATAGTCAACGGCCATGATCAGGAACAACGAGGCTAGGCCGATCGCGACAAACATGAGCTGCTTCAAGGCATGATTGGTAGACAGGAGGTGCGATGAACTATGAATGGCGACGACGCTAACGATGGTCAGGCAGAGCACCACGGAGAGCAGGATCCAATCGATCTCCCTGAAAAGCCGCCTGTCGAACATCATTGGTGGTACAGCTCCTTGTAGAGGGCAAAGAGCTGGCCGGCCAAGGGAGCCGCCGTCGCCCCTCCTCCCCCGCCGAATTCGACGAGCACCGTAACAACGAGACGCGGAGAGACCCTCGGGGCAAAGCCCGAGAACCAGGAATGGGGCTTGACCTCCTTGCCTGCTCGAGCGAGGCGCGCGGCGCTTTCCTTGCTCATGACCTGGGTCGAACCCGTCTTGCCGCAAACGTCAAATCCCTCGACATGAGCCTCTTTGCCCGTGCCCGAGGCATTGACGGACCGCCACATCCCCTCGATGACGCTTTCGAAATTTGCCGTTTTAAACGGTTGACGCGCCGCAGCGCGGGTGGAGGAATCGGGGTCAGCGGGGGAACGGGCGAGCCGGGGAATAGGCGACGAGCCCCGCTCGGCGATGCGGGCGGTGAGGGCGGCGATCTGGAGGGGCGTAACCTGAAGCTGCCCCTGCCCGATAGCTACGGAGATGGTCTCTCCCGGGTACCACGGCACTTTGAGGGTCTTCATTTTCCAAACGGTACTTGGGACAAGACCTTCTTTTTCACCGGGAATATCAACGCGGGTGATCTGCCCCAGTCCCATCCGCTCCGCGCTCAGGGCGATCGCGTCGATTCCCATCTGCCGGCCGAGGCTGTAAAAATAGATGTTGCAGGAGTTCCGGATCGCCTCGGCCAAGTTCATGAGTCCGTGGCCGGGCGCGAACCAGCACGAGCGCTTCGTGCCGTAGATCTCGATGGAGCCGTTGCAAAATACCGCGGTCTGGTCGGTGACAAAATTGAACTCCAGCCCCCCGAGCGCCATAACAAGTTTGAAGATCGATCCGGGAGCGTAGAGCCCACGAATTGCCCTGTTCTCCAAGGGTGAGGCAGGGTCGTTGGTCAGGTTCAACCATTCCTGGGGAGTGAACCGCGAAATGAATCGGTTGGGATCAAAGGCCGGAGAGCTGGCCAGGGCCAGGATCTCCCCGGTCTGCGGGTCCATCGCCACGATCGCCCCCTCTCTGTCGCCGAGGAGGGTTTCCGCCTTTTGCTGGAGCCTGCTGTCCAGAGTCAGCGTGAGTTCTCTGCCTTGGACCGGGAGCACCCTGGCCAACTCATCCGTGGCCCGGCCGAGGCTGTCGACGACCTCATAAATGATTCCTTCCCGGCCGGTCAGGATTTCATCGTACTGCCGTTCGACGCCCGATTTCCCTCCCATGTCGCCCAGCCGCAGCCCTCGTTCAGGATTGGCCTTGACTTCCTCAGGCGTCCTTTCTTGAAGATAGCCAAGAACATGGGAGGCCACCTTGCCCATCGGGTAGAATCGCTTGGGCTCCGCCTCGACCACGAGCTCCTGGTATTCCCGCCGACGGCTCTCGATGGGGGCGATCTCGTTTGATTCCAGGCCGTCTTTAACGACGATGGGCTCGAACCGGGGCACGCTTTTGTATTTGGCGATGCGGCTCTTGAGCTCATCCGTGCTGATCCCCAGAAGCGCACTGACCGACGCGCAGGATGCCTCGAAATCTTTGATGTTCTCCCTGATCAGGGAAACCTTGAAACTGGCCTTGTTCTCGGCCAGGATCTCACCGTTCCGGTCACGGATCGTCCCGCGCGGCGCGCTCAGGGCGCGGGTCCGGTTCCGGTTGGTTTCGGCCAAGTTCCAGAATTTCTTGTGGTCGAGGATTTGGACTTTCCAATAAAACACGAGAATGCCGAGCAGCGCGACGGCCAGGACTTTGAAGGCGGTATTCGCACGCCTGACGACGACGGAAAGGTCCTCGTAAATCTTGTCGCCCGACATGACGTGTTTCAGAGGCGGCGGGCCTCAAACCTCTTTTGGAAATACAGAAGGGCGCTTCCGAGGAGCGCGGTGGTGACGGGCTGGAGAGCCAGCAGTCCGCCGTGCATATTCGGCCTTTCTCCGAAAGTCACGGCATTGAGCAAAACCCAGAGCGCCAGTTCAAGAAACGACATGAGCAGGAGAAACGGCGCGTTCCTGGCAGGGGGAGTGATATCGATCCGGCGGGCCACGTAACCCGTCCAGAAACCGAGGAGGGTTTTGGTCAGGCCGGCCACGCCGAGAACTCCGAGAGAAAACGAATCCTGAAGCAGGCCGGAAACGGACCCGACGACGGCTCCAAAGACCTCCCCTTTTTTGACGGCGAAGAACACCACGACTAGTGAAAAGGCGTTGACCGCGACCAGCGCAGCGGGGCCGAAGGCGCCAAGCAGGGAATAAAAGACAAAAGCGGCGAGCAGCGCGGCCCCTGCCCAGAAGATATCCTTGGCGATCGTCGGTCTCATTTCTTGCCCGCCGCGATCGGCGGCAGGATGCCCACCGCCCCGAGCTCGCTGAAACTAAAATACGGGAGAACCTCGATCGTCTTGAAAATGGAATTCGCTGAACTGACCTTCACGATGTGCCCGACCCGGATGCCGGCCGGATAGATCTTGTCGAAGCCCGTCGTTACGAGATCATCCATTTCCTTGCCCCCCGGAGCGCTCGAGAGAACGTATTTCAAGCTGCACCGGATTTCCGACCTTCCGCTCAAGATGCCGATGGTTCGGTCGGACGCCGTCATGACGCTGACACTGCTTTCTCCATCCGTGATGAGCTGGACCGTGCACTCCAGGGAGGAGATCGGCTGGATCGTCCGCCCCACGAGGTTGCCGAATCGATCACAGACCGCCATGTCCTTTGCAACGCGGTCCTGGCTTCCCTTGTCGAGGATGACGGATCGATAGGTGTTGGCGGGATCGACGCCGATGACGCGGGCCGTAATGATCGACGCTTGGAAATGCGACAGAATTTCCAAAACCTGGGCTTCCGACTTGAAGAACGCCAAGCGGTCCTGCAAAAAGCGGTTGTCCTGGCTCAAGAAGAACATCTCCTTGCGAAGCTTCTCGTTGTCGATCCGGACGCCGCGGAGGTCGACGTAATTTTTCCAGACCGACCCGATCCCCCCGACGGTCGCGGTGACGACTCGTTGGATAGGCGAAAAAACAAAAAACACGGTCCTCTCAAACAGCGTCTTTTCGCTGCCGCGTGGCACGTGCAGGGAGATCAGGATGACGTGGAGGGAAACCAAGCCGGCCAGAATAATGAAATTTCGACGCTTATCCCAAAGGGGCATGAAACCTCTCGAGCCTCTTCGGCCCCGAGCCTTAGATCAACGAGATCTTCTTCAAGAGATCCAGGTCATCGAGCATCCGGCCCGCCCCGAGAACGACGGTCGTCAAGGGGTCCTCCGTAATGAAAACGGGAAGCTGGGTCTCCTCCCTGATTCTCTTGTCCAGGTTCTTGAGCAGCGCCCCTCCTCCAGTCAAAATGATGCCTCGGTCGATGATATCGGCCGACAGCTCGGGCGGCGTCCTTTCGAGCGCAATCCGGATGGCGTTGATGATGGCCGCCACGGTGTCCTCGATGGATTCGCGGATCTCCTGGTCGTCCACGACGATCGTCCTCGGGATCCCTTCCCGAAGGTCGCGTCCTTTGATCTCCATGGTCAAAGGCTCGTCGAGCGGATAGGCGGAGCCGATCTGGATCTTGACCATCTCGGCCGTTCGCTCTCCGATCAAAAGATTGTACTTTTTCTTCAGATAGTGGATGATCGCATCATCCATCTCATTACCGGCGATCCGGATGGAATGGTTGAAGACGATGCCGTTGAGAGAGATGACGGCGATGTCGGTGGTGCCCCCGCCGATGTCCACGACCATGTTCCCGGTCGGTTCGGAGATCGGAAGGCCCGCCCCGATCGCGGCCGACATCGGCTGCTCGATAAGGTAGACCTCCGACGCCTTGGCCCTCAGCGCCACGTCCTTGACGGCCCGGCGCTCGACTTGCGTGATGCCGGTCGGAATGCCGATGACGATGCGCGGCCGGAGCAGGAAGCCGCGGTTGTTCATCGCCTTCTTGATGAAAAAATCGAGCATCTTTTCGGCGATCTCAAAGTCCGCGATGACGCCGTCCCGCATCGGTTTGATTGTGACCACGGTGTTCGGCGTTTTGCCGAGCATGTCCTTGGCTCGAGAGCCCACGGCCTCGGTTTTGCCCGTCAGCTTGTTCACGACCACAATGGACGGTTCTTGGACGACAATCCCCTTGCCCTTGAGAAAGACCAGAGTATTGGCCGTCCCCAGGTCGACGGCCAGATCGCAGAAAAGCCTTTCCTTTACCCAGTTGATAATGCTCATCGTCACTCTCTTTCCAGGAGACTAAAATTTAGCACAATCGGGGTCCTTTAAGCAAATGCCGGGAGCGAGCCCCTGCCGCTTGACTTTGCGCACGGACATCCCTTATACATAAAGCAATTTCAACTGAGGAGCGTGTGATGAGCGACCAGCCTTACGTCCCTGAAAAAACCGATCAGAGAGAATTCACCATCCGGGCGCTCGTCATCGGGCTGGTGATGACCGTCATCCTGGGGGCCGCCAACGCCTACCTCGGCCTCAGGGCCGGAATGACGATTGCGGCCACATATCCGGCGGCAGTCATCGGCATGGCCGTTCTGCGGATCATGCGCGGCTCGATCCTCGAGGAGAACATCGCCCGAACGGTTGGGTCCATAGGCGAATCCGTCGCCGCCGGGGCCATCTTCACCATCCCGGCGTTTCTCATCTCGGGGGCCTGGGCCAAGTTCAACACATTCGAGGCATATATCAAGTCATCCGCCTTGATGTTCGTCGGGGGATTACTCGGCATCCTGTTCGTCACTTTCCTGCGGCGTGTCATGGTCACCGATCCCGACCTCGTCTTTCCTGAATCGGTGGCCGCGGCCGAGATCCACAAGGCGGGGCAGAAAGGCAGCCAGGGCGCGAAGTTCCTTTTTCAGGCCATGGGCGTCGGTTCTGTGTTCTATGCCATGGGCGCCGTCCAGCTCATCGCCGCCAGCAAAGATTTTATCATCAATGTCGGTAAAATCGGCCTGAGCTTCGTCCGCCTCGGCGCTGCGAAGGATGCGGCTAAGTTGGGCACCGGCGGGACGGTGGCCGTCTCAGGGCCAGGCATCTACCCGGCCTACATCGGCGTCGGCTACATCATCGGTCCCCGGCTGGCCGCGCTGAACTTCGCGGGCGGCGTTCTCGCCTGGGGCCTCTTTGCGCCTCTTCTGATGTATTTTCTTGGTCCTCAACTCGTCCAGCAGTTTTACGGCCCGGGCGTTGCCATGGCCGACGTCGGGTGGGTCGACATGGTCACGAACGTCTGGAAGTTCATCATCCGCCCAATCGCCGTCGGCGGGATGCTGGTCGGCGCCGGCTACACCCTCTACCGGATGAGGAAGAATCTGGCAACCGGGATCAAGCGCTCCCTGGCGGATGTCAAAAAGGCCGCGGGGCAGACCGCCGTCACCGGCCGCCTCGAAAAAGACCTCAACATCAGGCTGGTTTTGTTGCTGCTGGCGGCGACAGTCGTGATGATGATGTTCGTCTATAAGATTTTCGCCGGGGCCTGGGGCCCCGCCATCCTGGCGGCCGTCGTGATGGCCGTGGCGGGATTCTTCTTTGCGGCCGTCTCAGGGAACCTCGTCGGCACGATCGGCTCGTCCAACAATCCGATCTCGGGCCTGACGCTGTCCACTCTGATCATTGCCGCTTTGCTCATGGTTCTCGTGGGTGCGACGGGAACGAGCGGCGTCGTGGCCGTGCTCGGCGTAGCCGCCGTCGTCTGTGTGTCCTCTGCCGTCGCCGGCGAGATGCTCCAGGACCTCAAGGTCGGGCACATGCTGGGCGGCACGCCGTGGAAGATGCAGACCGGCAATATCTTCGGCATCCTTATCGCCTCTCTCGTTCTGTACTTCCCGCTGATGCTCCTCAACAGCGCTTTCACAATCGGCAGCAAAGAACTGCCCGCGCCGCAAGCGGGGTTGATGGCCGCGCTTTCCCGAGGCATCGTCGAAGGCGAAATGGCCTGGCCGCTGGTCATCGTAGGGATGTTGATGGGCTTTGCCCTCATTCTGGTCCAGGTCCGCTCGCCCATGCTCGTGGCCGTCGGCATGTACCTGCCCCTCGAAACGACCTTCGCGATCTTTGTCGGCGGCATGATCAAAGGGCTTGTCGACAAGTCGGCCGCGCGCAAGAACTTCAATGAGGCCCAGAAAGCCAGGGTATCGAATGTGGGCATCCTGCTCGCTGCGGGGTTGATAGCCGGCGAGGGGCTGACGGCCCTCGTCAGGGCCCTCTGGAAATTCCTCTTTCTCCAGAAGATCGTCGGCCATGACATTCCCAAAGTCTTCAAGGGAGCGAACTATTTCGGCGGCGTGGACCTTTACATCGGCGGTCTTATCGTGCTCGTCCTCATCGGCGTCTATTTGATTAAGATCCCGCTGCGCAATGCGGGCGCCGCAGATGAGCCGCCGCCGCCGAGCGCCGTGATCTAGACGCGTCATTCAGGTCATCCGCCTCCTCGCCGGGAGAGGCTCAGGCTGGATGGAAGTTGTCAGCTTCCCGGGTCAAGTCCGACGCTGTCTTGAACTATTCCTCAACACCGGTCCGCGCCTTTTTTCCTGCCAAAGCATCCCGTCGGGAGGCCCGGCGCCGGGCAAAAACCGACAGGACTGGAACGGCCCGTATGAATGTCGTAATATATGAGTAAGGTGGAGGTATGGCAAGACTCGAGATTCTGACCATCGGGCATCCGATCCTGACCAAAAAAGCGGAAAGGGTCGACACGATCGACCCCGAACTCATCGCGCTTGCCCGGGACATGGTCGAGACTATGCATAGGGCGCCCGGCGTCGGCCTGGCCGCGCCGCAGGTCAATGTCAGCCGACGGTTGATCACCATCGATCTTTCGGTCGGCGAAAACGAGCAGGACCTGATTGTTCTCGTCAACCCTGAGATTGTCCGGCAGGAAGGTGAATGGGTTTCCGAAGAAGGGTGCCTGTCCGTCCCGGATGTCCGCGAGAAAGTCTCCCGGCCATATCATGTCGTCGTACGGGGTCTTGATATCCAGGGCAAAGAGGTCGAGGTTGAGGGAGAGGAGCTCCTGGCGCGTGTCCTTTGCCATGAGATCGATCATTTAGAGGGCCGTTTGTTCATCGACCGGATTTCGCCGCTTAAAAAAGCGCTGCTCCGGAAGAAGCTCAAAAAGGCGTCGGAAGCCGGTCGCCCGAAATGAGGACCGTCTTTTTCGGGAGCCCGGCCTCGGCTCTCCCGAGCCTGCGAGCGTTGCTCGACCGGGGCCATTCGGTCAAACTCATCGTCACCCAGCCCGACAAGCCGGCCGGCCGGGGCCGGAAGCTGACGCCTTCTCCGGTCAAGGCGTTCGCCGCGGAGCGGGCCATCCCTGTCCTTGAGCCCTTCCGCATTCGAAAGGACGACACTATCCTCGAACGCATCCGAGAGGCCAAGCCCGACATCCACGTTGTCGTAGCCTACGGCCAGATCATCCCGGGACCGATTATTGATTATCCCCGCTTCCATTCCTTAAATGTTCATTTCTCTCTTCTTCCCAAATACAGAGGCGCCGCCCCTGTCCAGTGGACGATTCTCGGCGGCGAAACCGAATCGGGCATCACGATCATCGAGCTCAACGAAAAGATGGACGAAGGAGACATCCTGGCCCAGGTCCGGACACCTATCGGCCCCCGCGAAACGGCCGCAGAGCTCGAATTGAGGCTGGCGGCTATGGGCGCTGAGCTTCTCCTTGATACGCTTGCCCGGATCGACACGGTGCGCCATATTCCCCAAGATCACCGGCTGGCCTCGCCGGCGCCGAAAATCCGGACGGAAGATGCGCGCATTGATTGGCAGGAAAGCGCCGTGAAGGTCGACCGGAGAGTTCGGGCGATGTCGGACCGGCCTGGCGCGTTCACATTTTTCCAGGGGCGGCGCATGGTGGTCCTCAAAGGCCGGGATTTGGAGCGTGCCCCCTCGGACCGCCCGCCCGGGGAGGTCGCTGCAACGGGAAAAGCCGGCGTCGAGGTGGCCTGCGGCGGCGGCTCGGGCTATCTTATCGAGAGCCTTCAGCCGGAGGGCCGGAAGGCCATGCCGGCCTACGCGTTTTCGCTGGGGGCAAAGATGAGCCCCGGAGCGAGTTTCGAGTGAGTGCGGAGGGCGGCCGCCCGGTCGTCCCTATTCTTCCAGGATGTAATTGAACGGGTTGACGATCTTCCCGTCCACGTGGACTTCGTAATGGACGTGCGGACCGACCGCTTTCCCGGTCTGACCGATGTAGCCGATGACGTCTCCCCTCTTGACTTTCTGGCCCGCTCTGACCGCGAATCGGCTCATATGCCCATACACGGTAGTAAACTTGTCGCCATGGCTGATCCAGACATTGTTGCCCAAATATTTGTCGGTTTGGGCCTTGATAACGATCCCGTCCGCTGTGGCGAAGATGGGGTTGCCCGTATCCGTCGAGATGTCGATCCCCCAGTGCATCTGCATTTGTCCCGTGAAGGGATCGACCCTCATGCCGTAGCCTGAGCTCACCCATCCGCGGGTGGGCATGATCGAGGGCTTCTGAGCCAGCTCCATGCCCAGGTTATCGACCGCGCTGACGAGACTGCTGAGGTTGCTCTCGATGCTCTGAGCCTTCTGGTTCAAGCTTTGGATCGAGACTTGAGGCAGGGCCTGCTGTGCGTCCATTGTCGAAGATGCGGTCTGAGGTTCCGCCGTTTCCTCCGGCGAAGGGCCGCCGCCGATCCCCGCCGGCGCCTTAAGGACGTCGGGCGACTTCAGCCCCATCATGATATTGATTTTCTTGGCGTAGTTTTCCATGGTGCCGAGGGTCGACCGGAGCTGGCTGATCGACTTCTCATAGTCGGCGATTTTGACCTTCTGTTCGGCCGTCTCCCGGGAGAGGGCTTTGTACCGGTGCCGGATGACGCCAACAGAGAAGTAGTCGACAAGGAAAATCAAAAGGGCGACGGTGAGGACGCCGGCTGCCCCGGCGGCCAATTTAAGAGATCTTCGGGAGAACGTTAAGGTTTTTGTGCTGGTTTTGGTATGAGGGACGATAATGACCGATAGAAATTTTTTCGTCATGAATACACCTTTTGATACCATACCCGGCAAAGCCATGTCAAGTTTTTTGTCACTTCGAGCGCTCTATCAGGAGGGAGATCCCAAGCTCCGAGCCGGCCCTTATCTGGGGGAGCGGGGTCACCACCCTGCTTTTTCCAGCCAAATCCGTCCTGTTTTGCCACGATCAGCCCCCGCAGAGTACCGCACCCCCGTTGATATTGAGGATTTCCCCCGTTATGTGGCGTGCCAGGTCCGAGGCCAGGAACACGATGGGGCCTGCGATATCCTCCGGCGGAGGAATGCGTTTGAGCGGGATGGACTGGCGAACCTTTTCCCTGTAGCCCGGCTCGCTGAAGACTCCGGTGCACATGTCCGTGTCCACCCAGCCCGGCGCCACGGTGTTGACCCGAATGTTCCAGGGCGCGAGCTCCACCGCCAGGGACTTGGTCAGAGCATGGAGGGCGCCTTTGCTTGCCGCATAATGCGAGTGGCAGGCCTCTCCCCTGACCCCGGCGGTCGACGACACGTTGATGATCCATCCTCTCCCCTTATCCTTCATGGCCGGGACGGCCGCGTTGATGATGTAAAAAACCCCGTCAAGGTTGATGCCGATGGTCTCGTGATAAACGTTTTCATCCATGCGGCCGGTTTCGAGGTAAGTCCAAACGCCGGCGTTGTTGACCACGGTATCGAGCTCCCCCCATCGGGAGAGGATGTCGGCGACCATGCGGTCCACGTCGTTCTTGGCCGAAACCTCAGTTTTATAGATGAGGCACTCCCGCCCGAGCGCTTCGACCCCTCGCTTGACATCCTCGGCGGCGTTTTTATTGGTAACATAACTGATCGCCACATCGCAGCCGGCCTGGGCAAACAACAGGGCGGTCGCCCGGCCGATGCCCCGGGAACCCCCTGTGATCAGAGCTCTTCGACCGTTTAGTCGGATCATCGGACCTCCTTGTGGAAAGATGACGGCGCAGGACAGCCTAGGGGACTCATCGGGCATAGCCCAGGGTGAAACCCCCCATCTTGTGAAATTCCAGGTAGCGGTAGATTTCGGACGCCTTGGGCAGGACCTTTTCCGTCATGACCGCGAGGTACTCGTCAACCGTGGGGATCCGGCCTTTGAGGGCGGCGACCGCGGCCAGCTCGGCCGAACCGAGATAGACACGGGTCCAATCGCCCATCCGATGGTCAAAGTTCCTGGTGGACGTCGAGAAAACGGTCGTCCCCGGCTGGACGCGCGCCTGATTGCCCATGCAGAGGGAACAGCCGGGGATCTCCAGCCTGGCCCCGACGGCGGCAAAAATGGCATAATGGCCTTCACGCATCAGCTCGGCGGCATCCATTTTTGTCGGAGGCGTGATCCAGACTCTGGCCGCGACGGACCCGGCTTTATCGAAAATCCGGCTGGCGGCGCGGAAATGTCCGATGTTCGTCATGCAGCTGCCGATGAAGACTTCCTGAACGGGATCGCCCGCAACCTTCGACAGCGGCTTGACGTCGTCGGGGTCATTGGGACATGCAACCAGGGGTTCCGTGATGTCCGACAGATCGATCTCCAAGACCGCCTTGTAATCGGCATGGGAGTCCCTCTTGAGCAGGACCGGCTTTTCCAGCCACTTCCGGCAGGCTTCGATGCGCTGCGCGAGTGTGCCCGCATCCTGGTAGCCTTCCTTGATCATTTCTTCCATGAGGGCGATATTGCTCTTTAGGTATTCCGCCACCCGCTCTTCTTTGAGCGCAAAGACCGCTGCCGCGGCCGAACGCTCCGCGGAGGCGTCGGTGAATTCGTAAGCCTGGTCGACGGCGAGGTCTTCGAGCCCTTCCATTTCGAGGACGCAGCCATTGAAGACGTTCCTTTTGTTCTTCTTCTCGACGGTCAGCAGGCCTTTGCGAGAGGCAAAGAACGGGATGGAGTTGACGGCGTCGCGAAGGGTGAGCCCCGGTCTCAACCGTCCTGAGAAGCGGACGAGGACGGATTCCGGCATGTCCAGCGGCATAAACCCGAGGGCCCCGGCGAAGGCCACCAGTCCGGAACCGGCGGGAAAGCTGATGCCGGCCGGGAATCGCGTGTGAGAATCGCCCCCCGTGCCGACCGTGTCGGGAAGGATGAGGCGGTTGAGCCACGAATGGATGACGCCGTCGCCCGGCTTGAGCGCGACGCCCTTGCGGTCTGTCATGAACGAGGGAAGAGTCTTGTGCATTCTTGCGTCAGAAGGCTTTGGATAAGCGGCCGTATGGCAGAATGACTGCATGAAAAGCTCGGCTTGAAACTCCAGACAGGCCAGCTCTTTGAGTTCGTCGGCCGTCATGGGCCCGGTCGTATCCTGCGATCCGACCGTCGTCATGTGCGGCTCACAGGCCGTCCCGGGCAGGACGCCGGCTTGGCCGCAGGCCCTGCCGACAGTCTTCTGAGCCAAAGTGTAGCCTTGGCCGGCCTTGGGTTTGGGGTTCTCGATCGCCGTGAAGAAATCCGCTTCCGGCAGGCCCAGGGTTTTCCTGGTTTTGGCCGTGAGCTGGCGGCCGATGATGAGGTTCAGCCGGCCGCCGGCGCGGAACTCATCTTTGAGAGTGGGCGGCTTCCATTCGAAACGGGCTATCCTCTCCCCTCTTTCATTGGCGATCTCTCCGGCCTGAGCGTCAAGCGTGATGAGGTCGCCTGTTTTCATCCCTGTGACATCACACATGATCGGCAAGCCGCCGGAATCCTCGGTCGTATTGAAGAAAATCGGCGCGATCAGACCGCCGATGACGACCCCGGCCCGCCGTTTGTTCGGGACAAAGGGAATATCTTCCCCGATGTGCCACATCAGCGAGTTGCAAGCGGATTTCCGGGACGAGCCCGTCCCCACGACGTCTCCGACGAAAACGACCTTGTGGCCTTCCTCGCGGAACTTCCGGATTGTTTCGATGCCGCCCGGGAACCGCGTTTGACCCATGGACTGGGCATGGAGCGGGATGTCCGGCCGTGTCGGCGCCTGACCGGCCGGCGAGAAATCGTCGGTGTTGATCTCGCCGTCGACTTTGAAGACCTTAAGCACCAGCTTGGCCGGAACCTCGGCCCGGGAGAGGAACCACTCTCCGTTGGCCCAAGATTCAAGCACGGCCCGAGCGTGAGAATTCGACTTGGACATTTCGAGAACCGTTTCAAAATGACTGTAGACAAGAATGATTTTCTTGAGTGCCTCCGCCGCGGTCGCGGCCAGAGTTTTGTCTCGGAGTAAACCGACAAGGGGTTCCACGTTGTAGCCGCCGAGCATCGTCCCGAGCAACACAACGGCCTCGCCCGGGGAAACGGCCGCCGAAACGGCTTCGCCCTTGGCAATGCGGCTCAGCCAGGCCGCTTTGACCTTCGCCGCGGGATCGACCCCGGGGACGATTTTGTTCCGGAGGAGATTCAGAAAAGCCTCAGCCTGACCCGCCCCCGACGTCTCGAGATATCGGCAAAGGTCCTCCGCTTCCGCCACTGTCAACGGCAGAGCCGGCAGTCCGATCTTGGCCCGTTCTTGCTCTCTTTCGAAGTACTCTTCTAACATCGTTCGACTCCCGAATTCAGTTGGCGACGGAAAACCTCCGGCGCACCCTACTGTATAAGGATTCTAGCGGCATTTGTCAAAGCGGAGCATTGATTTCCGGCTCAAAAACATATAGAATTTCTTCCTGGTCTCTTGCCAATAAATATTATCAGACGGAGGAACGATATGGATACCGCCGCCATCAACCGAGCCAAGGAGCACTTCGGCAAGCTCCTTGAAGTCCAGATGAAGCGCATGGAAAAGTTGAAAACCGCCCCCGATTGGATCGATTACGGCAAGATCTCGCCGCTCAAGATCGGCATACTGCCCGGCGACGGCATCGGGGTCACTATCGCCGCCGAGTCCAAGCGCATCCTCACCTTCCTGCTCAAGGACGAAGTCAAGGCCGGCCGGGTCGTCATCGACGACATCGCGGGCCTGACAATCGAAAACCGGGCGGCCTGCAAGAAGGCGGTCCCGGAGGACGTCCTGGCCGAGATCAAAAAATATCATGTGACGCTGAAGGGCCCGACGACAACGCCGCGAAAGGGCGACTCCTGGCCGAACATCGAAAGCTGCAACGTGGCCCTGCGAAAGGAGCTCGACCTGTTCGCCAACGTCCGGCCGGTCCGTGTTCCCAAGATGGGCATCAATTGGATTTTTTTCCGCGAGAACACCGAGGACCTGTACGCGCTCGGACCCTACGGCATCGAAGTCGACGACGACATTGCCATCGACTTCAAGCTCATCACCAAACCGGGCTCCGAACGGATCTGCCGCCTGGCCTTCGAACATGCCAAGAAAAACGGCCGGACCAGAGTCACGTGTGTCACGAAGGCCAACGTCATCA
The DNA here is from genome assembly GCA_963727095.1 of Candidatus Aminicenantota bacterium. Taxonomy (GTDB): domain Bacteria; phylum Acidobacteriota; class Aminicenantia; order Aminicenantales; family Saccharicenantaceae; genus CAVSEQ01. The sequence continues at coordinate 727,952 of CAVSEQ010000003.1, forward strand.
AAACGACCGACGGCCGCTTTCTGGAAAACTTCTACCGGATCGCCAAAGACTATCCCGGCATCGAGGTGGATGACTGGTACATCGACATCATGACCGCCAAGCTCGTCGACGAGAAGCGGCGCCGCGACTTCCAGGTTATGGTCCTTCCGAACCTCTACGGCGATATCCTGACGGACGAGGCGGCCGAATTCCAAGGCGGCGTCGGGACGGCCGGAAGCGCCAATATCGGCAAGCAGTACGCCATGTTCGAAGCCATCCATGGCTCCGCGCCTCGCATGGTCGCCGAGGGGCGCGCCCAGTATGCCGACCCCTGCAGCATGATCCGGGCGGCGGCCATGCTTCTCAATCATATCGGCTACACCAAGAAAGGAAAAGCCCTGGAAATGGCGCTCGACATCACGGGCCAGTACGAAAAGAAGATGGCCATCACCGGCCGGGCCACGGGAGCGACCGGCTCCGCCTTTACCGATTACATCATGGACTGGCTCAATAACCCGAAGCTCGAAACGACTTGGGAAGGTTATGTGAAAGGTTGATCCGCCTGGGGGATCGTCCGGAATAAAAAAGAGAGCGGCGCGGCGTTCGAACCGGGCCGCCGAATACAGGAGGAGGTCAAAATGCGCAAGAAAATCGCCCTGATCGGAGGCGGCCAAATCGGCCAGATTCTGGCTATGCTCGCCGCCCAGAAAGAGCTCGGAGACATCGTCATCCTCGATATCCCCGAACTCGAGAACCCGGCCAAGGGTAAGGCCCTCGATCTTATGGAGATGGCCCCCCACGGCAACTGCGACGTGAACATCACCGGAACGTCGGACTACAAAAACATCGCCGGTGCGGATGTCGTCATCGTTACGGCGGGCAAACCCCGTCAGGCCGGAATGACCCGCGAAGACCTGCTCGCGGTGAACCTCCAGATCATCGGCCAGGTGGCGGCGGGCGTGAAACAGCACGCGCCGAACGCCTTCTGCATCATCGTCACCAACCCCCTGGATGCCATGGTCTATGCGTTCGCCAAGCTGACCGGATTCCCGAAGAACCGCGTGATCGGCATGGCCGGGACGCTCGATACGGCCCGTTGGCGCGCCTTTATCGCCATGGAACTCGGCGTGTCCGTGGCCGACGTCGCCGGCACGGTCCTGGGCGGGCATGGTCCCGACATGGTCCCCCTGCCCCGGCTGACAACCGTCGGCGGCGTTCCGCTCTCCGAGATCGCCACGAAAGAACAGATCGACAAACTCGTCCTCCGGACGCGTGAGGCAGGAACCGAGATCGTCAAGCTCTTCGGCAAAGGCTCCGCCTTCTTCAGCCCGGCCTGGAGTGCCATCATCATCGCCGAATCCTATCTCCGGGACAAGCGGCGCATCCTTCCCTGCGCGGCCCTGTGCGATGGTGAGTACGGCGTCAAAGGCCTGTTCATCGGCGTTCCCTGCCTCATCAGCGGCAAGGGAATGGAGAAGATCTACGAGATCAAACTCAACGACGAAGAACGGGCCATGTTTGAAAAGACGATCGGAGGCGTTTCCAAGACGATCGCGGAAACCAAGCTCTAGTCCGCGATAGGAATACCGAATCCGGCCGGGGGCGGGCTCGTTCCGCCTCCGGCCTTTCCTCTCACCTCTTCGGCAATCACAAGAGATGAATGACGACGACCATGCCGCATGGGTTCCGGCCTTGCCGTGTCACGCCATCGCTTAAGCTTTATTTCATTCCTCATCCGGCATATAATGACCCGGATTCGGTGACGGCAGATCGTCCCGGTTCACGTCCAGGTTGATAGATTAGAGGTCGAGGCCCATGTCAGAGGAAAACGGATCGCTGCTTCAGAAGATCCGCAACGCCCTGATCGGCAAGCCGCGGAACATCAAGGATCCTTCCCTCTTTCACAAGCTCGCCTTGATCCCGCTGCTGGCCTGGATCGGCCTGGGGGCTGACGGCCTATCGTCGGCATCCTACGGCCCCGAAGAGGCATTCAAGGCGCTCGGACGGCACACCTATTTGGCTCTTTTCCTGGCCCTGGCCACGGCCCTGACGGTTTTCATCATCTCCTATGCCTATTCCCGGATCATCGAGTACTTTCCGACGGGCGGCGGCGGGTATATCGTTGCCACGCACACCCTCGGAGAGAAAGCGGGCGTTGTTTCCGGCGCGGCCTTGCTCGTCGACTATATGTTGACCATCACGGTCTCGATCGTCTCTTGCGGGGACGCCGTGTTCAGCTTTTTCCCCGCAGCATGGCAGCCCTTCAAGATTCCGTTTGACGTCGCCGCCATCATCTTCCTGGTCCTTATCAACCTCCGCGGCATAAAGGAATCCGTGACGTTTCTGGCTCCAATCTTCCTGACATTCGTAGCCACCCATATCCTGCTCATCGGCTACGGCGTGCTTTCGCACCTGGGCCAGATCGGCGCGACCGCCCATCAGATTCGAGCGGATTACACTACCGGACTGACCACGCTCGGCGGCTGGGGAATGCTTTTTCTTTTCCTCCGGGCCTTTTCAATGGGCGGCGGCACGTTTACGGGGATCGAGGCCGTCTCGAACGGACTCCAAATCCTGCGCGAGCCCCGGGTCCACAACGGCAAGAAAACCATGGCCTACATGGCCTCGTCCCTCGCCATCACAGCGAGCGGTATCCTGATCTGCTATCTGCTCCTCGGCGTCCATCCGATCGCCGGCAAGACCCTCAACGCCGTCCTGGCCGACCGTGTTTTCTCAGGTTGGGGGATCGGCTACATCCTCGCCATGATCACGATCTTTTCCGAAGGCGCGCTGCTCCTTGTCGCCTCCCAGACGGGTTTCGTGGACGGACCCAGGGTCATGGCCAATATGGCTGTGGATTATTGGTTTCCCCACCGTTTCGCCTCGCTCTCCAGCCGCTTCACGATTCAGAATGGCGTCATCCTCATGGGCGGGGCGGCCATCCTCCTTCTCATCTATTCCAAGGGAAACATCACCACACTGATCGTCATGTATTCGATCAACGTCTTCATGACCTTCTCCTTGTCCGAGCTGGGGATGTCGAGGTTCTTCATCAAGAACCGCAAAACCGAGCCGCACTGGAAGAAACACCTGCCCGTCCATCTCACGGGTTTGACGGTCTGCCTGACCGTTCTCACGATTACGACCATCGAAAAGTTTCCGGTCGGCGGCTGGCTGACGCTCCTGATCACCTCGGCCGTCATCGCGCTGTGCTACATGACAAGAACCCACTACAATAAGGTCAAAGGCGGCGTTCGTGAGCTCGACGATCTGCTGAACATTCCGACGTCCGGCCCGCCGAACATGGCGCCGCTGGACCCGAAGGAGATGACGGCCATCCAGCTCGTCAACCGATACAACGGATTCGGTGTCCATACCTTCCTGACGGTCATCCGCAGTTTTCCGGGTCTTTACAAGAATTTCATTTTCGTCTCCGTGGCTGAAGTGGACGTCGGCTCGTTCAAGGGCTCGGACGCCGTCTCCTGCCTGGAGAACTCGGCCTGCGATGATCTGCGCAAATATGTCGACCTGGCCCGGAGAATGGGTTTCCCCGCCGACTTCCGCTATGACCTCGGCACCGATATCGTCGCGACGGCCTCGCAGATCGTGGAAAAAGTGGCCAAGGAATTCCCGCGGTCGACCGTCTTCGCCGGCCAGTCGGTTTTCCGCCAGACGGGCATCATACGGCGGCTGCTCCACAACGAAACGGCGTTTGCCATCCAGCAGGAACTGCGCTGGAAGGGAATAACGACCGTCATCCTCCCCATCCGCATCAACATCTGAAACGTCCGGCCGTTTTCCGCGGCCGTGGAGTTCGAAAGCGGTCGCGCCTCGCCGCAGCGCAATCTGATCGTCCCTCCCGTTTTCACGTTTGACAAAGCCGACCGGTCGGGATAAAAACTACGTCATAGAATTTTTTAACCAGGAGGGCTTCGGATGTGTGTCCCGTTTCACCGGATTGTCTTGAGCACTTTGGCCGTGTCGCTGGTGATGGTCCTGACCGCTCCCGCGCACCAAAACCCGCCTGCCCGGCAAGAGCCGGCGCCTCTTAAAATCCTTCCGCTCGCCAACAACATTTATCTCGTCGAGGGCGGCTCCGGCGCCAATTCCGGTTTCTTTGTCGGCGCCAAGGACGTCGTTCTTATCGACGCGAAGATGAGCCCGGAAAGCGCCAAAGCCATGCTTGCCGAAATTGCCAAAGTCACACCGCTGCCGGTGTCCCGCGTCATTCTCACCCATAGCGACGGCGATCACGTGAACGGCTTGCCCGGCTTGCCGGCGGGACTCACGATTATCGCTCAGGAACACGTCAAACCGGATATGGTCAAAGCGTCGGGCGACCTTCCCGAACTTGCCCACTTCCTTCCCACGGTGCTGTACAAAGATTCCCTGGACCTCAAAACGGACGGCCGGAAGATTCTCTTACGCTACTACGGCCCCGCCCATACCAGCGGCGACACCGTCGTCTATTTCGAACCTGAAAAAATCGCCTTTGTCGGCGACCTCGTTTTCATCGGCCGTGACCCGCTGATCCACCTCTCCAAGAACGGAAACTCGTTCGGCCTCGTCAGGACGCTCAAGGCCGTGCTGGAGCATAAGCCGCGCATCGAAACGTTCATCTCCGGGCACAGCGCCCCCGCCTCCCGGCAGGACGTGGAAAAACTTATTAAATCCATCGAGGAAAAACAGTCACGGGTCAAAGCCATGGTCGCCGAAGGCAAGTCGCTTGAAGACGTCAAGAAGGCCTTCGGCATCGACGCACCCCAGGAGCCCGGACGCCGGTTTCCGAGCCTGGTTGAAGTCATCTACCGGGAATTGACGAAAAAGAAATAATCATGTTTGAGCGGACCGCGCCTCAAGTCCCTGATCCCGGAAAACGCCTCCCGGGTCCTGAACTGAATTTGCCGTATACGAGTGCCAGGAGCAGCCAATGAAAAAGAACATAGCCCTGTTCATCGCCGTTCTTACCAGCGCCGTCATCCTGCAGTCTTGCGGGGCCGGCCGGAACGGGTCGGAATCCGGGGGGGCATCCGTCGTCGAACGCAAGGAGGTCATCAGAACGTATCCCTTCTCCGACCCTGATCCCGTGCCCATCTTCGCCCGCTCGTCCATGTGGGGGCAGGGCATGAGGCTTTATCCCTACTTTTTCTTCACGAGGTTCAGCGCGACGGCGACCGACAAGGAGTGGACGGTCGTCAGGCTGGAAAACCCCTTCATCCGCGTCGCCGTGCTGCCTCAGACCGGGGGCAAGGTCTGGGGCGCCGCAGACAAGGCCTCCAACCGTGAATTTCTTTATACGAACCATGTGATGAAATTCCGCGAGATCGCCATGCGCGGCCCCTGGACTTCGGGCGGCATCGAATTTAATTTCGGGATTGTCGGCCATACGGCGACGACGGCCTCCCCCGTCGATTACGTGCTGCGCCGGAACCCCGACGGCAGCGCGAGTTGCGTCGTGGGCACCATGGACCTGCCTTCCCGCACCCGCTGGAGCATCACCATCACTCTGCCTAAGGACAAGGCCTATTTCGAAACCAACGGCTTTTGGCACAACCCCACGGCCTTCAGCCAATCCTACTACTACTGGTCCTGCGCGGCCATCAAGGCGGCCGATGACCTGAGGTATATTTTCCCGGGACTCTATCAAATCGGGCACGATTATTCAGTCCCGCTCGAACCGTGGCCCGTAAGCGCCGCCGGCCTGGACCTCTCCTGGTACAGGAATAACGACTCGCCCGGCTCGAAAAGCTACTTCACCGTCGGAGAATATTCCGATTTTTACGGCGCCTGGTACAAGAATTCCGATGCGGGCTTCGCGCATTGGGCCCTCTACGACGACATGCCGGGACGCAAGATCTGGATCTGGGACCTTTCCCGGCAGGGCGCGATATGGGTGGACCTGCTGACCGATAAGGACGGCCAGTACAGCGAACCCCAGGCCGGCCGGCTGCTCAACCAATCCGATCACAGCCTCCTCTTCCCCTCGATCACCGACCGTTGGAAAGAGATCTGGTTTCCCTACCAGGGAATCGGGCCCCTGCAAAAGGCCTCTCCCATCGGCGCCCTAAGCGCGGCGGAAAACGAAACCGGTCTGGCCCTCGGTTTCTTTCCCGTCCAACCCGTGGACGAAGACATCACGGTCAGCGCGGCGGGCGCCGTTCTTTTCAAGGACCACATGCGCCTTAAACCCGAAGAGCTGTATAAAAAGGACGTTCCGCTCAAGGAAAAGCCGGACGCCTGGGAGGTCCGCATCGGCGACAAGCTCGTCTATTCGAGCGATCGGACCACCCGTAGAATCGGCCGCCCGCTCCGCTTCAGGGCGGTCGATGAATCCACCGCCGAAGGCCTCTTTATGGCCGGGCTCCGCTTCGAACAATCGCGGTCCTACCACGAGGCCCTTCAGAAATATCTCGCCTGCCTTGCCAAGGCCCCCGTCCATCTCCGCGCCTTGAGCCGGACGGCGGAACTCTATGCCCGACGCGGTGAATATGAAATCGGGCTGGGATACGCGGCCAAAGCTCTGGAAAACTCGATGTATGATGCCGACGCGAACTATGTTTATGGGCTGATTGCGCGCCGCATGGGGCGCCTGACCGACGCCAAGGAGACCTTTGGCTGGGCCGCGCGCTCCATGGAATACCGGTCTCCGGCGTACGTGCAGCTGGCCGAGATTGCGGCTCTCGACAAGAACTTTCCACTCGCCTGCGAATACGCGGGTCGGGCCCGCGACTTCAACCGCTACAATTCGAGCGCCTACGAGATCCTGGCCGCCGTCTACCGCAGGATGGGAAAAACACAGGAGGCCCGGGCCGCCCTCGATGAACTGGAGGGTTTCGATCCCCTCGACCACCTCGTGCGGTTCGAGCGCTATCTGCTTCAACCGACGGACGCCGGACTGACCGCCTTTAAGTCCATGATCCGCAATGAGCTGCCGCATGAGAGCTATCTCGAGATGGCGCTTTTTTATATCAGGCTGGGCTTCGGTCCCGACGCCCTCACCCTCCTCGAGAATTCTCCGGCCCACCCTGAGGTCTATGCCTGGCGCGCCTATCTTCTGAAAAATTCGGCCCCCGACGAGAGCCGATCGTGGCTCGACAAATCGCTCGCTCTCTCCCCGCTCCTTGTCTTCCCGTTCAGGGAGGAATCCATCCCCGTCTTCGAATGGGCCATGGCCGCCCGGCCCACCGATTGGAAACCGAAATATTACCTCGGCCTGATCTTCTGGGGCAAAGGCCGGATCGATGAAACAATCAACCTTTTCGACCGGGCGGGCGATGCCGATTTCGCGCCCTTCTTTCTGGCCCGGGCGTCCCTCCACAAGGAAGCGGCGCCGGCCCGGGCCCTTGCCGATCTTGGCCGCGCCCTCGACATGGACCGCAAGAACTGGCGCGTGTGGCATGAACTCATCGACAACCTGCGTGCGTGGCAAAAACCGGACGATGCGCTGTCCCGTTCACGGGAGGCGGCGACGTTATTCCCGGACGAAGTGCCTGTTCAAGTGGACCTCGTCAAGTCTCTCATAGCCAAAGCGCTTTACGCCGAGGCGGCCCAGGTCATCGACAGAGTCCGGGCTCTTCCCTACGAGGGCGCAAGCGAAATCCACGGCCTCTATGTCGATGCCCACATCGGGGTTGCTTTGGAACGAATGCAGAAGGCTGAATGGTCTGCGGCGGTCGACGAGTTGGAGAAGTCCAAGCTCTTTCCCGAAAGCCTGGGCACCGGAACGCCCTTCGCCCCGGATGTCCGCGTGCAGGATTATCTTGCGGCTCTTTGCCGCGAGAAGCTCGGGGACAAGCCCGGTGCGGACAAAGCGCGCCAGGCCGTGCTGGACTTCACTCTCAATAACTGGAACGAGCGGGGACCGGGCGCCTACTTCGGGGCTCTTCTGCTTGAACGGACAGGACAGCGGGCGAAGGCGGGCGAACTCCTCAAGGCCGTGCCGCCCCCGCACGATATTCTGAATAAACTGAAGGCCGTACGTTAGGCTTCAGTATTTCACTTCGACGCCAACCGTGAAGAACCGGTAGTCGCTATAAGTGTAAGTGGTTTGGGCCAAAACCTTTCGATCATCGATCTGCGAACCGACAAGAACTTCCTGAGAGACGAGTCGGCTCGGAAACCTGACGCCGCTTTTTTCTATACCGTACTCAACCCTGCAGATCATTGTCTGCTTTTTGACCCCGGATGAACCCATCGAACGGATTTCCTGGTAGCCCAATGACTGCGGCTCCCATTCGATTCTCAAAACGCTGCAGTCTTTCTCATCCACCCAAATCCTAGCGATGTTGTTGTTTTCCGCCATGGGTTGCCCAGGAGAGGCCTTGAGAACGACACACGCTTTGTCGTCCAGGCGCTCGCGGCCTATAAACTCGTATTGGAAATATTGCTGCCAATACCGGCTCAAGAACCCCACCGGCCCGAAGACGAGATTCGTTGCCTTGAACCGGGTGTCGAGATGGGCGTTCTCCACGTGCTTCATCTCGCCGTCCTCTTCGATAAGGGTCCTCTTCTCCTCGAATTGCCCGTTCTGCCGGACAAGTTGATAGTCATATGTTAAAGTCCGTTTCCTCGTTTCCCGGTAAGAGATTTTGTTTAAAGAGGTCAACTCAGAAACTTGGCCGGGCAAATTCGAAGCCACGGTTTGGCCCGAGGCCAAGGATTTTTGCGTGGTGTCCCGTGCCGAATAGCCGATCTGTTCGATTTTTTCCTTGGCGACATAATAGAGAGCGATGCCCTTGACCTTTTCGCAGTAGGCCCCCGCCGAGCGAAGAATGGCCGCGATGTCGGGTTGGTCATTCGAGATCTGTTTGGCCGGCGCAATTGCACATAGAGACAGCACGCAGAGAGATGCACGAATCAGACATCCGGATGTTTTAGGCATGCATCTCGCCTCGTCAGAGCCAATTCATGCGCCGGCAGGCAGATATGGCACGCGAAAGGCAAAGCGCCCCGGCCGGGCTGGTCCTTCTCTTTTGGCTGCCCCCTCCGCCCAACACGAAGAATTATGTACCGCCGCTTGGCAAGTTGTCAACGGCGGAGGGAAGCTAAAACGGACAGTCAGTTTGTCCGCCAATCCTTGTAGGGCACAAGACGCATGACTTGGGGCCTGACGACCCTGGTGAAGGCGTACAGGCTTCCCGTTTCCGGCACTAGATGGAATTTCCAATATCGAATGAACCCAAGATCGGATTCCGGCTCGAGAAGGCACGGGACCAACTTCGCCGCCGCTTGGCCGCAAAACACATAGAAATCGCCTTTCCGCACAAGAGGCGCAAGCGGCTTCTTCCGGACGATGATCTTTGACGGCGCCAGATAATCGTCGCTCGCCGGAGTAACTTCCTCGACCACGAGCCCTTCGGCCTCGACGACCTGATCTTGGACGAAAATCCCCACCTCGATCCCATGCCTGAGAAGTGTTTCGACGGCCGCGGAGTATCCTGCCGGAATGATATACCCCAACGGCCGAACGGTGCTCACGCTTGGAACGACGTTCGGAAACCAGTTCTTGACGATCTCAGTCACGACCTTCATGTTCGCCGGTTCGGGATAGGGGGCGATATCGTCGGCTGTGAAAGTTTCACCCGCTTTTTTGTCGACCTTGAGAATGCCTTCAACCGGCGTCGCCGTCCGCTCGAATTTCTTGAGGCTGAGCGTCGGGTTTTGGGGATCACGCGCATACTCCGAACGCAGGCAAACAAGGTCGGCCTCGTCATACGCCTTGCCCTTTTCCAGAAGTTGCGCGCGAAGATCGCGGACAAGTTTGACGATCTCGGTCGCGTGGCCGGCGGCCGCCTCCATCAGAGACCGGAGTCCCCAGTACTGCCAGTCCGTCCTGGCTTGGAGCGTGTCAAGGTCGTGGCGGGAGGCGCCCTCCTGGATAAAGGAGAGCGTTTCATAGATGCCCAGACTGTTCCGGCCGTCGTTGAGGTCCGTCGTGCTTCGCCGCGTGTATTCCTCGCGCTGCGCCGGCGGAGCGCCCGACGCCTCGACACCGGCAGCGCCTGTTGAGCCCATCTCCTCGGTCACCAGATATTCGTGGAACGTGAGATTCTTTTTCTGCAGTGCGGCCTCCGTCTCGGCCAGGAGCGTCCGGCGGGAATAATCCTCCAGGACCCGGCTGATATTGGCATTGGAGACGCAGCCGATGTTCACCCTGTAATAATCGTCGCCTTTTTCGTGGACGTCGACGGTCATCTCCGGCATCCAGGCCCGGAACACCCGATGGATGGCTTCGGCTCCGGCCGCCTCGAGCTTCACGTGGTCGCGGTTCATGTCGAGACCGATTTCGTTCCGCCGGACATCGAACCGGTTCCCGTAGGGGTTGGTCTGAGGCATAATGAGGATGTTCAGCCGCTTGAGGAGCGGTTTCAGCTCTCCCACCGCGATATCGCGGATAAGCCGCAAGGCCGCTTCCTTGGCCGACTGTTCGTTCCCATGTTGAGATGCCGTGAGCAGGAGCGTCGTTTTCTTCCGGTCCAGGTCGCGCGGCGCCGACACGCCTTCCTCGGTCAGGACGGCCAGAAAAATATCGTGACTCGGGTAGTCCGCAACATCTTTGGTTCTGCCGACGATCTCGACCACGAGCTCCTTGGCGAGGGCATTCGTTTCGCTCAGGAACATGCCGATCGCTTCATTTTGGGTGTACTGTTTGTAATGGTTTTCTTCTCCCGGAGTCTTGAGCACGCCGGACGCGGCATGAACGGCGAGGACGCCCAGCGCCAGGATCGCCATCCCGCCGGTCAAATTTATCCGCCTTGCCCGGCCCGCTTCCTGACTTCTCCGTCGCCCCGTACGCGCCTCTCTACACTTCCCTGTCGGCATAATCACCCTCCTCAGTCCTTCTTCTCGGACCCCGCACCCGCCGGTTGAACCGTCGTCCCGAACTTCAGGCTGACGTCCCTGACCTGCCCGTTCCTCAGGAGCCGGAACTTGATCTCATCGCCGCACTTGAAGGCGGCCATGTGCATCCGCACCTCATTGATATCGTTGTAGGTTTTGCCGTCGACGCTCAGGAGGATGTCGCCCTTCTCGAAATCGGACTTGCTCGCGGCGCCCTCCGAAGGCTTGCTTTCAACGACCAGGTTCTCGAGATTCTCGACTTTCTTCAGGCTCAACCCGATCGCCGGGAAACCGGGTTTAGCCTCTTCGGCCAGGCCGAAGACATAGTCGGCGATCGACCGCGAAACCTTCAGACTTTTTTGGCCGTTGGGGACGACGATCGCGATGACCGTCTTAAAAGGCCAATGAGTCGCAGCGTTCGCCCTCATATTGGTGCCGAGGTTGTAGAGGACATGGCCGGAGCCGGCACAGACGACGACACGCCGGCCTTCACTTTCTGCGCCGCGAACGGCATTCGCGGCCATCACTTCGTCCCATGTCACTTGTCCGCTGTATAATCCGTCGAACATCATGTCGAGGCCTGCGCCCTTCATTTGCAGCGGGATATCCGAAGATTCGAAAATCGTCCGGATGAGTTTCTTGTGGTCCGCATTGCTTACGTCGGGGGCCTTAGGGACGAGCTTCTTCTCGGTCTCGCTGAGGGCATCCCACCCCTGCATGCGGATTTTCGTGATGATGTCCCGCGGGACATTCAGGGCGTAGATCGGAAGCCGGTGCTCTTTGGCGAAGGCGAAAATTTTCTCATAAAACCCGAAATTAAAATTCCAGTTGACGTACCAGCGGACCTCCCGGAGGAACTCGTCCCGGGCAAGCAGTCCCAGGGTCCATTTGTCCAGCGTTTCCTGGACGGTTACCGGCAGCATCTCCATGCCGATGGCGATATGCGTGTCCCGGGCATACAGGGCGCGGACGACCTGAAACTGGATCTCGTGCATAGGAAGCGAATTGTGCGTTTCCCCCACATAAATAAGTCGGCTCCCCGACATGGCCTGGATCATCCGGTCGAAGCTGATAGCCGTTCCAGACACGGCGGCAACGGCCGTGCCCACGCCGACCTCCATGGTCTTGTCCTTGAGTTTGGGGTCGCCGATTTTAAGGGTCAATGTCGGATCCGGTTTGGCGGCCTGCGTTTGCGCCGCCGCAAACACGGCAAGGCCGGCCAGGGCGACGATCAGAATGGTGGAGCGTCTGGCAAGCGTCATGAGGTCCTCCTCCGGGGAAAATCGCGCTTATCATATCTTCCGCCGCGCGGCCAAGTCAATGCGGAGTCGGAGAACACGGAACCTAAATCAAGCGGGGCCTTTATTATCGCCGGGTCAATCGGTAGAATAGAAAGCCGAACCCCAAGGAGCAGGAGATGGACGAAAGCCCGCCGGAGACGAAAAAGGCCATCCGGACCTTCGCCGCCGCCTCGTTCCTCAACGATTTCGGCTCGGACATCATCTATCCGATCTGGCCGCTTTTCGTCACGGGAGTCCTCAAGGCCGACATGGCGGCCCTGGGGCTTCTCGACGGCCTCGGCGAAGCGATCGTCTCGCTCTCACAGGCCGCTTCCGGATATGCCTCGGATAGAATCAAGAAACGAAAGATCTTCATCTGGACGGGGTACCTGTGCGGCGCACTGTCCAGGCTCGGTTATGCGGCCGCGTCCGCCTGGCAATGGCTCATCCCTTTCAAGGTCCTGGACCGCTTCGGAAAGATGCGGGGCGCCCCGCGCGACGCCCTGGTCGCGGATATTTCGACCGACCGAAACCGCGGCCGCCACTTCGGGCTGATGCGGGCGATGGACAACCTCGGCGCGGTCATGGGCATCGTGACCTGCATCGCCTTCGTCAACATTCTGGGATACCGGCGTCTTTTCGCCCTCGCAGCGATTCCATCGGTCATCGCCTCCATCCTGATTGTCATCAGGATCAAGGAAAAACATGAGCCCAGCCCCGGCATCTATAAGGGCCTGACGCTTAGACACATCGATCGCAACCTGGCCCTTTACTTCGGGCTGAATGCCGTCTTCGCCTTGGGATCATTCTCGTATTCGTTCCTGCTCGTCTACGCGAAGGATTTCGGCTTCAGAACCGGCTTCGTGCCTGTTCTTTATTTGATCTTTACCGCTTCGGCCGCACTCTTTTCACTCCCGTTCGGCAGGCTCTCGGACCGAATCGGCCGCAAGCCGGTGCTCTTCATGTCGCTGGGCTTTTGGGCCGCGGTCTGCCTGGGTGTCCTTTCGCTGAGGGCCATGCTGCTCTTTCCGGCCGTCTTTGTCTTCTACGGCATCCACAAGGCCGCTTTGGATCCGGTCCAGCGAACGCTCGTGACGGAACTCTGCCCACCTCAGTTCCGCGCCAGCGTCCTCGGCGGGTTCCAAATGATCGTCGGCCTGTGCGCGCTTCCCGCGTCGCTTCTGGCCGGATGGCTTTGGGACACGATGGGCCGGTATTCGCCCTTTTACCTCTCGATCGGATTGACGGCTGTGGCGGCCGTCCTGCTCCTGTTTGTCAAAGAAACGAGGCCGAAGACGGCCGTGGAAGCGCACTGACCGCTGAACAACGGCGCCGCACGCTTCACCGTCTTCATAGAGCGCAATTCGAGTTTTCGCTGAGCCCGATGCCCCCGATTGTCGCTCAGCCCCCGAGCGACCAGCCCTGCCGGTAAGGCTGCGTGATGAGCTGGTCCGCCTGCGGATTGTTGGTGATCTTCATGACGTCAGGGTCCCAAGAAAGTTTGCCTTGCGTCCTTTTGGCCAGATTCCCCAGCAGCACGAACTCGGTCAGCGGCCCGGATTCGGAAAAATCCGAGTCGGCCTTCCGGCCCTGCTTGATGGCCTGGATCCAATCCTGTTCGTGGCTCGGAGGGACCTGCAGGGCGGCGGGGTCCGGCTTCTTGACATCCTTCGTCCGCGCGTAGGGAAGAATCTGAGGGCTGTCACCGTAGACGCCGGCCATGATGGTGCCGTGCTCGCCATATAGCAGAAGTCCGCCCTCGGCAGGCAGCTTTCTGCCGTCCTCGAGGTCATCCGGCCGGGGAGCCTCAAGGCCCTCGTACCAGACGACCTTGACAGGCGGCATTCCGGCCCGTGCGGCGAAGTCGTATGTGACGATGGCCGCAATGGGATTCGTGTCCTCATTCAGGTCGGTCTCGCTGGCGCTGATGCTTTTTGGGTGTACGAGTTTCAAGGCCCAACACACCGGCCCCAGGGTGTGAACACCCCTGTCCCCCATCATGCCGCAGCCGAAGTCCCACCAGGCCCGCCAACTGGCGGGATGATAGCAGGGATGATAATCGCGCCATGCCGCGGGGCCGAGCCACAGATCCCAGTCAAGCGTTGGAGGGATGGGCGGCTTGTCCTTGGGCTTGCGGCCGACGACAGGGCTCCACGCTTCATGCCCCCACGGATAATACGTAAGCGTGCACCAGGCGTGAACCTCCCGGACCTTGCCGATCGCGCCCTCCCGCATCCAGGCCTCGATCATCCGGGCGCCTATGCCCGAGCGGCCCTGGTTTCCCATCTGGGTAACGACCTTGGTTTCGCGGGCGACAGTGGCCATCTCGCGGGCTTCCTTGATCGTGTGGGTCAGAGGCTTTTGGCAATAGACGTGTTTGCCCGCCTTCATGGCCGCGATGGAAATCACGGCGTGCGTGTGATCGGGTGTCGCGACGAGGACGGCGTCGATGTCCTTTTGCTTCTCGAGCATCACGCGGAAGTCCTTGTAAATCCTTGCCGCCGGGTACTTTTTGATTGTCGGGGCCGCGTACGCCTCATCCACGTCGCAAAGGGCCACGATATTTTCCATTTCCATATTGGCCAGGTTGGACGCGCCCATGCCTCCGACGCCGATGCCCGCAATATGGACCTTGTCGCTCGGCGCCGTTTGGCCCGGCCCGCCGAGCACATGACGGGGTACGATGGTGAGCCCCGCCGCCGCGGCGGCCGCTGTTTTTAGAAAATCCCGGCGGTTGGCCGTTTTTTCGAAAATCCCATTCATCACCGAGGCTCCTTTCTTACGACGTTTTCAATTCATCCAGGAGGCTTCCCTCACAGGGGCAAAAGGCCCGGATGTTGGCTTCGGGAGTCGCCGGAGGCACCTCGCACCCCGGCATGAGCACAAACCGCGGGCCTCCTTTGCGAAGGCAATCGCGCGCGGCCGCAGCGACCGATTCGGGCGTGCCCTGGAGGAGCACCGCCGAAGGGTCGAAATTCCCGCACAGGGTCACATCGGGTCCGGCCTCTTTTCTTGCCTTGTCCAGAGCGACCATCCAGTCCAAGTCGATGATGTCCGCCTCCGTCAGGGCCATAAGATGGACGATCGGGCCCGTATTTCCGCAAATATGAAGTTTTGCCTTCGCCCCGGACTCATGAACGGCGGCGACGAGCCGCCGCTCAAGCGGCAGGACAAGGTTCGCGTAAAGGGAGGGGCCGACGAGACTCGCCGCCGCATCCCCTATGCCGATCATGTCCGCTCCGGCCCGGATCTGGGCCCGGGCGAAGCCGATCGCGTTCTCGACGATGATGTCCGCGGCCGCCAGGTAGAACTCGGGCCTGTCGATGAGGTCGAGCATGGCGTTCTCCATGCCTCTCAGGTCGGCATACTCGGCGAGCGGCCCTTCGACCCAGCCGAGGACGCTGTGGGTCTCGCCGAGGGCCTCGGCCAGCTTGCCCACGGACTCCACGCGCTGGCGCATCCGCACGCTGGCCCCAATATCGACGGGCCGCAGCTTCTTGAGGTCGGCCGGGGTATCGATGAGATAGGCACGCGGCCTGCCGACGCCATCCTCCGGGTAGTCGAACTCCATCCCGAACCCCGACGCTTCACGCCAGGGGTCGCTGATGACGCTTGTCTGGTCGATTCCGAAGGCTTTTACTACGGCCGTTTGCGCCTCGACGAGGACGTCGCCGTCAAGGTAATAATCGCGGTAGGAGCGGCCCGCGAAATGGGCGGCCCACGACATGAAGATCGGAGTGACCGCCGGCCTGTCGCACGGCCGGCCTGCGATCGTCGCGTAAATTCTTTCCTTCGACGTCACCGCGGCATCACTTTTTGGCTTCAAACAGGGCCCATGGATAAGCCTTCATATCGATGAGGTACTTCCCTTCCCAAGCGTACTCGGGATGGCGGCCGAAATAATCGCGCGCGATGAAGTCCTCGCCGCAGGGATGTCCCATGTGAGCCCAGAGCTTCATTCCGGCGGCCAGCGCCGCCGTCGTCACCTTGCCCTGGACCGCGCCGGCCGGAAAATACGGCCCCCAGCTGCCGCCTTCGGGCATCCCCTTGGGGTCGTTGTCGACGTGCCCGCAGAGGACGTTGCTGTTGGCCGCCCGTGCCCCGGTCGAGTCATCGATGTGGTCGGCTTCGAACGTTTTGCCGAGTTCGGCGTCGATCCGGCCTTTGTTCGCCTCCATCAATTTCTCCCAACGGGCCCGGCGAACGTGAACGGACAGAGTCGGATCGCCGGCCTTAAACGTCGTTTCCTCGGCGATAAACTTGGGGTCGAGGGGAAAATTCGAGCCGACGTAATATCCGTCGGATGTCCGCCAGATTCTCTGGTTTTTCAATCCGAGTTCGAACCGGGCGATTTCGTTCGTTTTGAGGTCCCCTACCAGCCAATCGTTGGCATACGCACCGTTGTTGTCCTCGGACATGATGCGGACGAAATCGTCGATGGAGGACGCGTACTGGGCGGCCTTCCTGGCCCGGGCAAACTCCGGAGTCCCCGCCTCACGAAAGCCCATAAAGCCGGAGATCGTGGTTTCGGTATAGACGATCCCGGCGTCGTTGATGACGAAATCATCGCCACTGTGGATAAGGCCGGGAATGGCGTCCATGAGAATGCGGTGGCCGGCGGCCGGCTCGATATCCAGGATCGCATTCCAACGCTCGCCGATGATGTAGTCCGACCAATTGTTGTGGCCCATGACGATTCGGCCGTCCTTGGTGGTGCTGCCGGTGGCGATGAACGCGCTGCAATAGGGCGGGGCTTTGCTCACGGCGGATCCCGGCTTGGCCTTGTTATCGAGATACGGAATATAGTACCAGGCGAGTTCAAGCCAGCCGTTGAGGGCCGTGATATCAATCTTGTCCCAAGTCACGGCCGGGAGCCTAGCCCGGAGACCGTCGGCGATACCGCCGATTTCAGCCTGGAATTGCGGTTCAAGCTTGGGCCAGAACATTCGTTCCGAGGCTTCGCGGAAAAATGACCAGGGCCGCTTGGTCAGACCCTCAAGATAAAAAGACAGGGCCTGGAGCACGTTGTCGATTTCGGCGGCCAGGTGCCAGCCGTGCTGATAGCCTATTTCCCGCGGCGTTCCCTTCAGGTGGACGGTGACCCAGCCGTTCCTGTCCTCACGGCTGCTCGCGCCCAAAAGGGACGGACGCTTGACACACGAGATTCCCATCGAAATGATCAGGACGCCGGCGGCAAGCCCTGCCGTGGTCTTTTTGAGACTCACTCCCTCCTCCTTCCCGCGCGGGGACGCGCGGCGGAAAAAAGCGGCTAGTCTTCTTCTTCCGGCCTGACGCGCCCTTCCTTCACTGCCTCGGCGATGATCTTCTGCTGGACCAGGGACGGCGCTTCTTCGTAATGGGAGAATTCCATTAGGAAAGAGCCGCGTCCGCCCGTGATTGAGGTCAGGGTCGGTTCGAAGTCGAGCATCTCCGAGAGCGGCACCTGGGCCTTAAGGACGCGCATCGTCCCCTTCTGTTCCATGCCTTGGACTTTGCCGCGGCGGCCGTTGAGGTTGCCCATGATATCGCCCATGTAGGCCTCGGGCGTGTAGATCTCGACGTTCATGATGGGCTCGAGAATCGTGGGCCGGGCCTCTTTCATAGCCTTCTTAAAGGCCTTGGAGGCGGCGATCTTGAAGGCGATGTCGGAGGAATCGACTTCATGATAGGACCCGTCGTAAAGGATGACCTTGAAGTCCACGACCGGGTAGCCCGCGAGCACACCTTTTTTGCGGGCCTCGAGGACGCCCTTCTCGACAGAAGGAATGTAATTTCGCGGGATGGAGCCTCCGAAAATCTTGTCCTCGAACTCAAAATCCTTGCCGCGGGGGAGCGGTTCCATCTTGATCCAAACGTCGCCGAACTGGCCGCGGCCTCCCGTCTGCTTCTTGTGCCGGCCTTGGACGTCGGCCCGGCCCTTCACCGTCTCTTTATAGGAGATTTTCGGCGGCTTCAAATCGACGTCGACGCCGAAGCGCTTCTTCAACCGCTCGGTGATGATCCTGACATGGAGTTCACCGTTGCCCGAAATGAGGAGCTGGGCGGTATCCGGGTCGCGCTCGATCCGCACGGTCGGGTCCTCGTCCGTAATCCTATGGGTCGCCTGGGAGATCCGGTCCTCGTCGGCCCGGCTCTTCGGCTCGATGGCGAAGGAAATGGAAGGCTCGGGGAACGTGATGGCCGGGAGCTCGACCCCCGCACCCTTGGTGCAGAGAGTATCGCCCGTGGCCGTGACCTTGAGCTTGGCCGTGGCCACGATATCGCCCGCTTTGGCCTGGCCGGCCGCGATCTGATCTTTGCCTTGGAGGAAAAAGAGGCCGACGAGCTTTTCGTCGGTTTCCCGCGTGGAATTGGTCACGGTGGCATCGGGATTCACCCGGCCCGAAAAAACCCTCATGAGCGAGATCCGGCCCGTATACGGATCGGATATGGTTTTGAAGACGAGGGCCGAGAAGGGCACGTCGGCCGAGGGCTCGACTGTCTGCTCCTGGCCCTTGACTTTGACGATGATGCCGTCCCGCTCGACAGGCGACGGCAGGAACGTGAGAATCCCGTCGAGGAATGGCTGAGCGCCGACGTTCGTCAGGCCGGAGGCCGCGAAAACCGGAAAGATCAGGCGCTTGAGAATGCCTTTCTTCAAACCCTGACGGAATTCGTCCGGCGAGAGCTCCCCTTTTTCAAAATATTTCTCCATGAGTTTCTCGTCGGATTCGGCCACCATCTCGACGAGGGCCCTGTTCATGCGCTCCGCTTCGTCGGTCATATTGGCCGGGACGGGGGCTTCCTTCATCGCGCCGCTTTCATCCCTCTCGAACACATACGCCTTTTTTTCGATGACGTCGACGACGCCGCTGAAGTCCTTCTCTTCCCCGATCGGGAGCTCGACGGGAATCGCCTGGCGGCCAAAGAACTGCTGGACGACCTCGACCGCACGCTTGAAGTTGGCGTTTTCGCGATCCATCTTATTGATGACGATGAGGCGCGGCAGCCCGAGGTCTTCGAGCATATCCCAAACTTTCTCGGTGCCGACTTCGACTCCCGCGACGGAGTCAATAATGACCGCCGCGGCGTCGACGGCGCGGAGTGACGCCCGGGTGTCCCAGAGAAAGTTGCTGTATCCAGGCGTATCGATGATGTTGATCTTGTGGTCCTTCCACTCACAGAAGCAGGCCGCGGAATTGATGGAAATTTTCCGCTCGATCTCTTCGGGTTCGTAATCGGTGACGGTGTTTCCTTTATCGACCTTCGTCAGCCGGCTCGTCGCCCCCGTGTCGAACAGGAGCGAGGACACGAGAGACGTTTTGCCGGACGAGCCGTGGCCGATCAGGGCAACATTGCGGATTTTATCGATGGCATAATCTTTCATCCTCGAGCCTCCTCGGAATGGGAAAATCTTTATCCGCCAAGAACTTCTGGATGTCTTGGAGAAAAGGGACTCTATCATAAACAATTTCCGCCTTTTCCTCAAGGGGAACATCCGGCAGTTGTCGGACGGACCGGGTTCGCGCTAAAATACGGATTCCAACGGTCGATGACGCATACAAGGAGACCAAGCCATGGAACTCAAAGAAGCCCTTTACACCCGGCGTGCCGTCCGATCCTTCCGGCGCACCCCGGTTGATCCCGGATTGATCGCTCAGGTGATCGACGCCGCAACCTACGCCCCGACGGCCATGAACGCCCAGCCCTGGGTTTTCGCCGTCATGGATGACGCCGATATGATCGCCGACCTCTCCGGCCGCACCAAGGCCCACCTGCTTGCTAATCTGGACGGGATGCCGGCGCTCGAGACGTATCGCGGCACGTTCGCCGACCCGAAGTTCGATATTTTCTACGGCGCGCCCGCCGTGGTCATCATTTGCGCCAAGCCCAATCTCAGCCCGACCGCCGAAACGGACTGCGCCATGGCCGCACAGAATCTGATGCTGGCGGCCCGCGGACTGGGCCTCGGCACCTGCTGGATCGGATTTGCCGCCATTTACCTCGTCGGCGCGGCGGCCAAACAGGAACTCGGCATTCCGGCCGACTACACCGTGGTTGCTCCGATTGCCTTGGGCTTCCCCGAGGGCGCTTTCTCGAAGGCGGAAAAGAACCCGCCGGAAATTCTAAGGATCCGCCGCTGACGGTCCGTCCTTCACTTTAAGCAAAATTAAGAAGGCGAACCGGTCTTCTCGAGCGTTCCGAGGTAGGCCTCGAGCTCGCCCGGCAGCGGCGAGGCGAACTCGAGCCTCTCCCCCGTCGCCGGATGCAGAAAGGAAATCGAATGGGCGTGGAGAAAAAGGCGCGGCGCCATTTTTGCCTTCTTCTTCCGGCCGTAAAGCTTGTCACCGATGATCGGATGTCCGGCCGCCGACAAATGAACGCGGATCTGATGGGTGCGGCCGGTCACCGGCCTTATCTCGAGCAGCGTCGCGTCGTCATACACCCGGAGCACCCGGAAGTTCGTTTCAGCGTGCTTGGGGTGGCGGCTCCTGGTCGAGATCCTCTTGCCGTCGGTCGCGTGGCGGCCTATCGGCCAGCTGATCCGGCCTTCCGGCGCCGTCACTCTGCCGTGCACGAGGCCGAGATAGGTTTTCCAGACGTCATGCCGTTTGAACTGCCCGAGCAAGGAATCGTAGCCCGTTTCCGACCGCGCGGCCAACATGATTCCCGATGTCTCTTTGTCCAGCCTGTGGACGATCCCGGGCCTGTCCGGCGGCCCGACGAGAGCGATTTCGGGAAAATGATGGAGGAGAGCGTTGGCGAGTGTCCCGGCTTCGTTTCCAGCGCCCGGGTGAACGACGAGGCCGGCCGGTTTGTCGAGAACGATCACGTCGGAATCCTGATAGAGGATGCGCAACGGGATGTCCTGGGCCGCGAGGGGCTCGGGGCCGGTGATTTCGTAGACGATGGCGATTCTTTCCCCGGCTTTGAGTCTCCGCCCCGACTTGCCCGGCTTTGCCCCGATGCGGACCCCTCCGGCTTCGATGACGGCCTTAATCTGTGAGCGGGTCAGCGCCGGAATTCTCGCGGCCAGGAAGATATCGAGCCGGGCGCCTTCGCCCGAATCCGGCGTGATGACGAATTCCTCTCTAGGCAACTTTCCGACGTCTCAGGACCAGAGCCAGGAAGATCCCGGCGATGAGTCCCACGATGCAAAAGACCTGTGGGTAGGAAATGCTGGACAAGGCCGTCGAGCCTTGAACGAAGTAGGCTTTATCGGGATGGTCGCCGCGGAAGTACTCGGTGATAAATCGGATGATCGAGTAGTTGATGATGTAGAAGGAAAACACCTGGCCGTCGAACTTCTTTTTTTTCAGTATGATGAAGAGGATCGCGAAATTCAGGAAATTCAGCGCGGCCTCGAAAAGTTGGACCGGGTAAAGCGGGGTGTTCAGTGGTATTCCCGTCAGCGAGTGGGCGTACGCGCTCTTGAAGGTCACCGCCCATGGCAGGGACGCGGAGCAGGCGCTGCCGTAGCAGCAGCCGGCGCTGAAGCAGCCGATCCGGCCGAAGCCGTGGCCGAGGGCCAGGGCCGCGCCTACGATGTCCGCCGCCGGCCACGTCGGGATCTTTTTTTTCCAGAAATAGAGGAAAGCAAAGATCACCCCAAATGCCAGACCGCCTTGAAAAACTCCGCCCGACCTGGCCAGGTTGAAAAGCTCCTTGGGACTGCTCACGTAATAGGAGATGTTGCCGAGGAACAGGATCAGCTTGGCGCCGAGGAGAGAGACGATGATGGTATAAAACGAGGCGTCAAGAAGCCGTGGCGCATCGAGGCCTGCTTTTTTGGCCTGGACGTAAATAAAAAGCAAACCCGCGGCAACGCCGATGGCCATCATCAAGCCGTAGGTGTGGACGGTCAGCGGCCCTATTCGGAAGAGGGTGGGGAGCATGCTGGTTTTCTCCTAATAAAGATGAAAAGCATCAGGACGGCGCCGACGGTGATGCAGGAATCCGCGACGTTGAAGAACGGCCAGTGCGCATCGCCGATGTGGAAGTCCAGAAAGTCGATGACGTATCCCCTGAGGAGCCTGTCGACGAGGTTGCCGAGGGCCCCCGCCAGGATCAGAGACAGGGCGATCTTCATGAGCTTTTCCGACGGCGGTGTCCTGAAAAAGTAAAAGGCGACCAGGACCAGAGCCACGAACGAGGCTGCGGTTAGAACGAGATAGACAACGTGATTGTTCATATGGGAAAAGGCGCCGAAGATGGCCCCTTTGTTGTGGACGAGTGTGATATTGAACATTCCGGGGATGATCGTCCGGGTCCCGTAGAGCTCGAAGGCGCCGGCGACAAGGTGCTTGACCGCCTGATCGACCGCCATCAAGAAAAGGATCAAAAGGAAGTACGCACTGCTTTTTTTCATGGAAAGACCGTTTTCATCACATCGTCACAGCGGGCGCAGAACGTCGGAAACTCTCGGCTTCTGCCGACATCCGTGGAATAGTTCCAGCACCGTTCGCACTTCTCGCCCGGCGCCCGCCCCACGGTTACTTCGAGGGCCGTGTTCGCTCCACGTTCCAGGGTGACGGCTGAGACGATGAAAAGGGCCGGGAGATCGGCTTGATACTTTTCGAGAATTTCCGCCTGAGACGATGGCGCTTTGAGTGTGACGAGCGCCTCAAGGGAGTTGCCGATAAGTTTGTCCTCGCGCGCCTTCTCGAGCTCCTTGAGGACTTTTTCCCTGATCGCGATCAGGGCATCCATCTCGGCCAGCCGGCCCGGCTCGAGCCACCGCCCTCCGGCGGCGGGGAAGAGCTCGAGATGGATTGAGCTTTCTTTGCCGTTGAAGGCCGGCATCGCTTCCCAGGCCTCCTCTGCCGTAAACGGCAGAATGGGCGCCATCAGAGTCAGCGTGTCCCTGAGGACCGTGAACAGGGCCGTCTGGGCGGACCGCCGCAGCACGGACCCCTTGCCCGAGCAATAGGCCCGGTCTTTAAGGACGTCGAGGTAGAACGCACTCAGCCCGACGCTGAAGAAATCATAGATCGAGTGGAAGACGGTGTGGTACTCGAATTCCTCGTAAGCCTTGAGAGCCCGGACCCGGACCTCGGCCATTTTTTCAAGGATCCAGCGGTCAAGCCAAAGGAGGTCCTTGTCGGCCACGGTATCGGTGTCGGGCGAAAAATCATAGAGGTTGCCCATCATGAACCGCCAGGTGTTCCGGATCTTCCGGTAGGCCTCCACGATGCGTGCCAGGATCTCCTGCCCGAAGCGCGCGTCCTCTTTGTAGTTCAGCATGGCCGCCCAGAGCCTCAGGATCTCGGCGCCGTTCTTGGCGATGATCTCTTCGGGCTCGATGACGTTCCCCTGGGATTTCGACATGGCCCTCCCCTGTTCATCCAGGATGAATCCGTGGGTGATACAGGTCCGGAACGGCGAGCGTCCCCGGGTCCCGACGCCTATGACCAATGAACTCTGGAACCAGCCGCGGTGCTGGTCGTGACCTTCGATGTACACATCGGCCGGCCAGGGCAAGTTCGGCTCGCGCCCGAGGATATTTTGAGACGCTCCGGATTCGAACCAGACGTCGAGGATGTTGTTTTCTTTGACGAACCGGACGGCGCCGCAGGTCGGACAGATCGTCCCCGGCGGCAGCAGTTCATGGGCCGGCCTGAGGAACCAGGAATTCGACCCCTCTTTTTCATAGATGTCGGCGACATAACGCGTGATTTTCTCATCCGCCAGGACCGCTCCGCACGCGGCGCAGTTGAAGGCCGGGATGGGGACTCCCCATGTCCTCTGGCGCGAGATGCACCAATCGGGACGGCCCGCCACCATGTTGTTGATGCGTTCTTCGCCCCAAGGCGGAATCCACCGGACCTCGCGGATCGCCTTGAGCGTCCGTTCCCTCAGACCGGCGGCATCCATGGCGATAAACCACTGCTCGGTGGCCCGGAAAATAACAGGCTGCTTGCATCGCCAGCAGTGGGGATAGGAGTGGACGATCTTCTCTTCGAGCAGGAGCGATCCCTGCTTTTTCATGTCCTCGTTGATGCGTTTATTGGCTTCGAAGACATTCATGCCGGCATAGTTCTCGACCTTGGCCACGAAACGCCCCTGCTCATCCACGGGGGTGAAGATGTCGAGATTGTAGACGATGCCCGTCATATAGTCGTCGTGGCCGTGGCCGGGCGCCGTGTGAACGGCGCCTGTGCCGTCTTCGAGCGTGACATAGTCGGCGAGAAGCAACAGCGATTCGCGGTCGATGAAGGGATGCCGGGCCTTGAGACCCTCCATCTCCTTCCCTTTGAACGTGGCCAGGATTTTGGGCTCGCCGAACCCCAGCGTCTTCGAAACCTGGGGAAGCAGCTTTTTGGCCAGGATGTAGACTTCGCCGCCCACTTCGACGGCGACGTATTCGTAGTCCGGATGAAAAGCGATGGCCAGGTTGGCCGGAAGAGTCCATGGAGTCGTTGTCCAGATGAGGACAGAGACCTTGCGCCCGGCCAAGGCCGGGAACTTCTGCGACAAGTCGGAGATCATGGGGAATTTGACATAGATGGACGGTGACGTTTTGTCTTTGTACTCGATCTCGGCTTCGGCCAGGGCCGTCTGGCAGCTGATGCACCAATGGACCGGACGTTTTCCCTTATAGACGTTCCCGGAACCGAAAAAGCCGGCCAGGCGGCGGACGACCTCGGCTTCGTAGCGGGGGTCCATGGTCAAGTAGGGGTTATCCCAATCGCCCAGGACGCCCAGGCGCTTGAAATCGTTTCTCTGGATATCGATGAACTTGAGGGCATATGTCCGGCATTCTTCGCGAATCTCCGTGACCGACATGCCCTTTTTTCGCTCGCCGAGAAGCTTGTCGACATGGATTTCGATCGGCAGCCCGTGGCAGTCCCAGCCCGGAATGTACGGTGAAAGATAGCCCTGCATCGTCTTGGATTTAACGACAAAGTCCTTGAGAATCTTGTTGAGGGCGGTGCCCAGATGGATCCGCCCGTTGGCGTAGGGCGGACCGTCGTGCAGGACGAATGTCGGCCGGCCGGCCCGCTTGGCGAGGATCCGCTCATAAAGCTTCTCGCTCCCCCACTTCCGGATCATCTCCGGCTCTTTTTGTGCCAGCGAGGCCTTCATGGCGAAAGACGTCTTGGGCAGGTTCAGAGTACTCTTCACATCAAGCTTCTCGGCCATCACTGTCTCCGATAATCGAATAATATCATTATATTATAGAGCAGGGTGGAGATTTGTTCCACTCGTCCACGCCGGCTTGTCATCCCCATCGCCGACCGGATCACTTCTTAATAAAGTGGGCGCCGCGGCTGACGGGGTTGGCCAGGGCGGCGTGGGTGATCATCAAGGCGACCTGGATGCCTTGTTTGAGTCCGACGATCTTGGCATCCATGCGCGCTTCCCGGTAGAAGCGCTCGATCCGGTGCTGGAGGTACTCGAGGTCGGATTTGGCGCGCTCGAGGCGCTTCTGCGTCCGAATGATTCCGGCATAGTTCCACATCGTCGAGCGGATGGTCAGCCAGTCCTGGTTGATGAGGGCCGGGTCGATCTCCTCTTCCCTTTTCGGATAGTACCAATGATGGATGTCGGAGAGCTTGTACGGCCGGGACGGGTCGAAACCACCCACAATGTCCCGCGCCGCCCGGGTTCCCCAGACGAGGCCTTCGAGGAGCGAGGTCGAAGCAAGGCGGTTGGCGCCGTGGACGCCGGTGCAGGCCACTTCGCCCGCGGCATACAGTCCCCGGAGCGAGGTGCGGCCCCAGGCGTCGGCCAGGACGCCGCCGCAGCAGTAGTGCGCCGCCGGCACGACTGGAATGGGCTCGCGTGTCATGTCGATTCCGAATTTGAGGCACGTGCGGAAGATCGTCGGGAATCTCTTGCGGATGTCGACCTTGGTATAGGACGCGACATCGAGCAGGACGAAGCTCGAGTTTGTGATAACCATCTCTTCATAGATTGCCCTGGTCACCTCATCCCTTGGGGCAAGGTCCCGATCCTTGCTGTACTTCTCCATGAACGTCCGGCCGTCGCGGGTCTTGAGGCGCGCCCCTTCGCCTCGCACGGCTTCGGAAATGAGAAATCCCTCGCCGTCTGCGCGGTAGAGCGTTGTCGGATGGAACTGGATGTATTCCATGTTGACGATCCTGGCGCCGGCCCGGAGGGCCATCGCATAGCCGGCCCCGATCGCCTGGGCCGGGTTGGACGTATAGAGGA
The DNA here is from genome assembly GCA_963727095.1 of Candidatus Aminicenantota bacterium. Lineage (GTDB taxonomy): Bacteria > Acidobacteriota > Aminicenantia > Aminicenantales > Saccharicenantaceae > CAVSEQ01. Next base: position 754,204 of record CAVSEQ010000003.1, read on the forward strand.
AAACCGCGCCGCAGCCGCCGGTGGCAAGGACAGTATAAGGGGAGAAAATCCGCTCAACACGTTGGGTCGGGTTATGAAGGACGTAAGCTCCGAGGCATCTCGGTTCGCGATAATAGGCGATCGAGTTTTTCGAATGGTGGGGAACGGTGAGAAGGTCGACGGCGGTGTGGTCGGGGAAGATCATCACGTTCGGAAATTCCTTGAGGGCGGCCAGGAATCGCTCCTCGACAGTCTTCCCCGTGGCGTCCTCGACATGGAGGATGCGGCGGCGTGAGTGGCCGGCCTCCTGGGCGTAGTCGAGGGAACCGGGTGCGCTGCGCGCGAACGGGATCTTGAGCTCCTCGACGAGGATCTTGTCGACCAGGTCGCGACCCTCGTTCACCAGAAGATCGACGGCATCGGGATCGTTGATCCCGTCGCCGGCGGCGATGATATCGTCCTTGAGCAGAGCGGGCCGGTCGTTTTTCCCGAGCGAGACGATGCCGCCCTGGGCTTGATAGGTGTTGGTATCTTCGAGATTGGGCGACTTCGAAAGGACGGCGACACTCAGGCCTGCCTTGGCCGCCTCGAGGGCCGCGCTGGCGCCGGCGATGCCGCAGCCGATGACCAGAACGTCGGCACTGAGATCGGTCTCTCGCATGCCTGCTTTGGGGCTCAACTCAGGAACTCCAGGCTGATGTCGATGGCTCTTGACGAATGGGTCAGGGCGCCGACCGAGATGAAATCGACCCCGGTTGCGGCGATCTCGCGGGCACGGTCAAGAGTGACCTTGCCGGAGACCTCGATCGGGATGCGGCCGGCGACCATCAAAACAACGGACTTAATCTCATCCAAATCCATATTGTCGAGCATGACGACGTCCGGTTTGGCCGCCAATGCCCTTTCGGCCTCCTCCAGGTTGGTGACCTCGACCTCCACCTTGACCCCGGCGGGTGCATGGTCCCGGACACGGCAGACGGCTTCGAAGATACTGCCCACGTGGCGGAGGTGATTGTCCTTGAGAAGAACCATGTCGGAGAGACCAAGCCTGTGGTTGGTCCCGCCTCCCATCCGGACAGCGTATTTTTCGAGAAGCCTGAGGCCCGGCGTCGTCTTCCTGGTGTCGAGGATTTTGGCCTTCGTCCCCGCCACGGCCTGGACGAAACGATGGGTGGCTGTGGCGATTCCGGTCAGCCGCTGCAGGAAATTGAGCGCGGTGCGCTCACCCTTGAGAAGGCCGATCGTCGGCCCTTCGAGCCGGGCCAGAGTATCGTCGGCTTGGAAGGCCATCCCATCGTTGAACGCACCCTCGAACGCGATTCCGGGGTCCAGGATCTCGAAAACCCGGCGCGCCACAGGAAGCCCCGCCAAAATGCCGTCCTCCTTGGCGAGGAGAATCGCCGTGGAAACCGCCCCCGGCGGGACGACGCTCTCGGTCGTGATGTCGCCGCGCGGCATGTCCTCAGCGAGAGCGGCCTTGATGATTTCGTCCGCGTCGATCTCTGGCATTTGGTCGAATTATAGGTGTTTCATGCCATAGGGTCAAATTGGCGCCGGTCTCGGCCGGCGGGCCGTTTGCCTGGCCAAGTGAAATGTGCCAGAATGGGGACACTATGGCCGCGAAGAAATCACCATCGGCTCCAGCCCCGAGCGCTGTGTCGCGTGCCGCCATCAGTGCCTCCCCGGCGCCTCTCCCCTATGTCGACCATTTCCATCTTGACCCGGCCGATCTTCGCAATGTCCTCGGCGTCGCCCTGTCGAGCGGCGGCGATTTCGCAGAAATCTTCATGGAATACCGAACCTACGACTCCATCAACATGGAGGAGGACATCATCAAGGAAACGGCGGAAGGCATCGTCATCGGCCTCGGCATTCGCGTTTTACGCGGCGATCAGACGGGGTTTGGTTACACAAACGATCTGTCCCTCGAAAAGATCCGGAAAACCGCACTGACCGCGGCGGCCATCGCCTCGGGAAAGGCCAGGGCGCGCCCCGCCCCGCTTCGGGAAAAAATCGTGCGAAAGAATCTCTACAGAGTCGAACGCCCGGCCTCACGAACCGGCCTGCTGAAGAAAATTGCGATGGTCCGCGAGGCCTACGAAGCGGCCCAGAAGTTCGATAACCGGATCGTCAAAGTCAAAGCGGTTTTCCAAGACAGCATGCAGTATCTCGCCATTCTCAACTCCGACGGCCTTGTCGTGCGCGATGCCAGGCCCATGGTCAAACTGGTTTGCACGGCGATCTCCGAGAAGGACGGCAAGCGTGAGTTCGGTTTCTGGGGCGGCGGCGGCCGCGTCGGCCTCGAATACTTCGCGAAGCTCCTGACGCCGGCCGAAATCGGCGAAGAAGCGGCCCGGGAGGCCATGCTTCTCCTCGAAGCCGCCGATGCGCCGGCCGGAGAGATGCCGATCGTCCTCGCGCCCGGCCACAGCGGCGTCCTCATCCACGAGGCCGTCGGCCATCTCCTCGAGGCCGATTTCAACCGCAAAAAAACCTCGATCTTTTGGAACAAGATGGGCAAGAAAGTGGGGTCCGACCTGGTGACGATCTACGACGATCCGACCATCCCCGCCTACCGCGGGTCCTACAACATCGACGACGAAGGCACCGTGCCCCGGAAAACACTCCTCATCGACAAAGGCGTCGTGCGCGGTCTGCTCCAGGACAGGCTCTCCGCGAAAATCATGAAGCGTCCCCTCACCGGTCATGCCCGGCGTCAGGATTACGAGTGCCCGCCCATTCCCCGCATGGCCAACACGTACATCGATCGAGGCGGGCACGCGCCCGAGGAGATCCTTAAGTCCGTCAAAAAAGGGTTTTATGTCGCCAGCCTTCAAGGCGGCCAGGTCGAGGACTCCGGCAAGTTCACCTTTTCCGTAAGCCTTGGCTACCTCATCGAAGGCGGCAAGCTCACGGCGCCGGTCAAGCAGGCCACCCTCATCGGCACGAACATCGATATCCTTAAGAAAATCGAGATGGTCGGCTCCGATCTGGCTTTCGGGCTTCAGACCGGGACCTGCAGCAAGGAAGGCCAGGATGTTCCCGTGACGGACGGCTGCCCGACGCTCAAAATATCGAAGATGACCGTGGGGGGCCGGATATGACGTCCGCCCGGAAACCGCCGGAACTCCATGGGCTCGCCGAGAGCCTCGTCGCAGTACGCCCGGTCCTGCGGCGCGGATGAAGTCGAGGTTTCGGTCTCCGACGGCCGCGAATTCGGCGTCGACGTGCGTCGGGGCAAAATCGAGCACCTCGTCGAGGCCGGCTCGCGGGGCTGCGGGCTGCGCGTGATCAAAGACAAGAAGTCGGCCTACGCCGGCTCATCCGACCTCGCTCTGCCGACGCTTCGAAAGCTCGTGCGGAACGCCGTAAAGCGCGCCGAACTCGCCAGCCCCGACGAATACGCCGGCTTGGCGCCGCTCGCCAAGGAAACGATCGACGCGCGCACCCTCGACCTCTACGATCCGGCGGTCCCGGAGCTCGCTGCGAAGACAAAGATCGGACTGGCCCTCGAAACCGAGCGCATCGCCCTCAACGACAAGCGCATCACCAATTCGTACGGCGCGAGTTTCGGGACAACCGAGATCAAGTCGGTCCTCGCCAATTCGGCGGGTTTCACCGGTGAATTCGACCAAACCTTCTGCGGCCTCAGCGTCGGGCTGCAGGCCGGACGGACGGATGAGTTGGTCGAGGACTCCTGGTTTTCCTCCAAGCGGCATTTCAAGAATCTGGCGCCGCCCGAGGAAATCGCCCGGAAGGCGGTCGAGCGCACGGTCCGGCAGCTCAAGCCGCGGAAAATTCGGACGCAGCGGGTTCCCGTCATATTCGAACCGACCCAAACCTCGTGGCTCATGGGCTTTTTATTCTCGTGCGTCACCGGCACGGCGGTATACCGGAAGGCGACGTTCCTCGCGGGCAGGCTCGGGCAGGCCATCGGCAACGAAAAGATCACGGTCATAGACGACGGATTGATTCCGGGTGAAATCGGAACCAGGCCTTTCGACTCCGACGGAATGCCATCGCAGAAAACGACGGTCGTCGAGAAAGGGATTCTCAAGAACTTCCTCTGCAACCACTACGCCGCCCGAAAGCTCGAGTTGCGCTCCACAGGAAACGCCGACGGCTCGGGTGTGAGCCCGAACAATTTCTATCTCATGCCGGGGAGTTCGACGCCCCGGGAGATCGTGGCCTCGACAAAAAAGGGGCTCATCCTCATCCGGACGCTCGGCCACGGCTTAAACTCCGTCAGCGGCGACATCTCGCGCGGCGCCTTCGGGCTCTGGGTCGAGGACGGCGAGATTGCCTACCCGGTCTCCGAAATCACGATATCGGGGAACCTGGGGCAGCTCCTGAAAGACATCGAGGTCGTGGGGAACGACCTTGAATTCATCAGCTCTGTGACAGGCCCGACCGTTAAAGTGGCCGAGATGACGGTCGGCGGCGAATAAGCCCGGTTTCGCCGCATCAGCCGAGCCCCGGCCAAAGCGAGCCCTCTCGATCCCCTCCTATATTCCGGCCATCTTCCTTAAGCGCGTCAGGCCGTCGCGAAACTGTTTGGGAATTTGACCGTGCTTGTCCGGACCGACGTCGAGCAAGAGATTGACCTGGTGCCGGCGGGCTGAGGTCCACAACCGGACCAACGCCTCGTCCGGCCTCGGCATTTCCCCCTCGACGTAGAACCAGTTCTTTCCAATCGGGTCGCAGATCTCCCCGGGCAAATAATAACTTTTGTTTTCGATCGACTGCCATTTCTCGTATGTTGCTTCGGCGGGCAGGCTGCGCTCGATCGAAATGAGGTCGGACGGCCAGGCGTAACCGACATCATACGTGCCGCCGTCCCAAAAGCCGTTGTTCATCATGATGAGACAATGGGGTTGCAGCCGGGCGACGTGCTCGTAGAGATAGGTCCGGTAGCCGCGCCCCAACACTCCGGGAATATCGATCCACATCTCCGCAATCGGCCCATACTGCGCCAGGAGCTCCGTGATCTGGTTCGTCTGAAACGTTTGGTAGACGGAGGTTGTGAACGCCTTCCCCCATCCGGGAGGGTCCGACGGAGTCTGGCTGCCGAAACGATTGTGGTTGTCCCACGAACAATAATAGAACCCGGGCCTGACCCCATGCTTCGCGCAGGCCTTGACGAACGCCTCGACGACGTCGGTCGTGTTGCCGCTGTTGGCGACGCTGTAATGCGAATACTTCGTCGGCCACAGGCAGTGGCCGGCAACGTGCTTCGTCGTCAAAACGGCATAGGTCATGCCCGCATCACGGGCGATTTGAATCCAGGAATCGGCGTCCAGCTTGTCCGGAGCGTAGGTCGAAGCGGGAGCATTGCCGTCGGGCAGTTCCTCGCCGACAAAGGTGCTCATCCCGAAATGGATGAACATGCCGTAACGCCAGGCCTCCCAAGCGCGCAGGTCGGCCAGGCTCAGCCTCTGGCTCCCGTTCCCGGATTGATCCGGAGACTCCAGGGCGCTCTCCGCCGGCCGCATGGGCCGCGACGCCCCCCACAGGCCGGCGCCGGCCGCGACGCCGCCCAAAGCCGCCTCGGCCAGAAAATTCCTTCGCGATACGTGCCGATGGCTCATCCTTTACCCTCCTTTGCGTGTGTCATGACTTCGGACAAATCAAAGTCAACGGAATCGTATAAGTCCGGTTCAATGCGGTCACATCCAACCTCAAGAGGTAAATGCCGGGAGCCACGGTCGGCGCCGAGATGCGCGGCATGATGGTCCGCTCGGCCTTCGTCTTTAGCTCGATCTCCTCGTCCGGGAATCCCTTGACTTGCCAGCCGATCGGAACGCCCTGCAAACTGATGCGCACCGGCAGCTCTGAATCCGTCAGGTTCGTGACCTTGACTTCGAAGGTCCGGGGAACCCCCGACCGGATCTCCGGCTCACCGCGGTAATCGACCTCAACCACCAGGTTTAGTTCTCTCCAGACGACCCGAAAGGGTGAAAGACGCCAGATCGGACGAATCTCAGCGGGAGCCGCCGCGAGGGCCGTCACCGCGCTTCTTAAGTCGGCAGCGCCGTCGGTTATTTCCACCGGCGCCCGGCTTGAAGCCAACACGATCTTTGTCATAGCCACTGTCCGGTCCGTCAGTGCAGCGAGGTCCGGCGGGATCTCGAAGCCGGAAACGGCGATCGTCTTGATTTTACTGCCGATCGGTTCTCGCCACGCCGCCGGTATCGCCTTTGTCCCCCCGATAATGCCGAGGATTGACCCGAGTGTCGCCGCGGTGCAGTCGGTGTCGTCGCCGCAGTTGACCGCGATGCAGATGGACTTCCCGAAATCTGCCTCCCCAAACAGCCACCCGATGACCGTAAACCCGATGTTGCGCGGCGCCTGAAACCAGCCCGTGTCTTCAGTGACGCGCATGACGTCGAGCCGTGCCGCCTGCCAATCCTTTTTTTCTCTCTTGGCCCGGACAGCAGCGCGCACGGCTTTTGCCACACGGCAGTCCTGCGGGATCATGGACAACCCGAAGGCGATAAGCGCGTCCCTGTCGGGCTCGACAAACGCCGCGCTTTCGACCGAGGCCGTGAAGATTTCGGCGAGCGTACCCTCGGCCGCACCGTGATCAACGCAGGCGTCCTCCCGCGCCATCCGGGCGGCCAGGGCCGGGACCCCGGGGGCAAGACAGGCCCAGATCTCCGACCGGATCCAGGCCCCGTTGCTGTTCTTCCATTGGTCGTTGTTGAATTCGCCGGATACGGGCGGCAGCAACCCCATGCGCATGTTGGATTTCCCGACTCCATACTCGTTCCAATCGACGGGAACGAACTTCATCCAATATCCGCCGAGGATGCGGGCATCGACCCGGCCGCCGTTGTCCTCCATGGCTTTGAGCCAAAGAATCTGCAGGTCGAGGTCATCGTTGGCGGCCGGCTCTCCCGGCTTCAGGTCGGTATAAAACGTCACATTGTTCAAAGTCCGCTTGCCTTCGAACGGCATGCCCAGCGTCCCGCCGATAGTTTTCCCCAGCCAGCAGGCATAGACGCGGTCCCTGAAATCGGTCTCGTTGAGGAGCGCCTTGCCGTCCGCCGCGCCGGCTGTGGCCGAAGATAAAAGGCCGAGCAGCAGGGCGATGAGAATGATCGGCCGACGCGGGCGGCCTGAACGAGCGTGCCGGAGCGCAGGCATCTCAGGCTCCGCTTAAAGCCGGTTGAAATGGAGGACCGAATCCAGCCTGCGTTTCGGGACGTGAAGACGGCCGTCCTGGTCCTTCCAATACCGGCAGGAATCCTCGAGGGCTTCGGCGGCTGGCTCTTCGGCGGGATAGCCGAGGGCGAGGACGCAGTCGATCTTGAATTCCTCGGGAATGCCGAGAAGCGTCCGCACCCGATCCCTGTCAACAGACAGCAGCCAGCAGCTCCCGATGCCCTCGTCAAGCGCCGTCAGAATCATGTTTTCCATGGCCGCGCCGACATCGTACTCGTACATCTTCTCGCGCAATTTCGTGTTGACGAGGACAACGATATAGGCCGCGGGCTCCCGGCCCGGCTTTGGGTTGCCCGCCGGCGTGATATAGGCGGCCCATTTGAGGCAGGGGTAGACTTCGGCGCAGAGTGTCCGGTCGTCGACGGCGACGAACTCCAGCGGCTGCGTGTTGGCCGCCGACGGGGCAAGGCGGCCGGCATTAACGATTTTTTCCAGGCTGGCGCGCGGAACGGCTTCAGGCCCGAATTGGCGGATCGTCCGCCGCGAGACGGCCAGGTCATAGACACTTTTCCCATCCTGACACATCAGACACCTCCTTTGTTCTATTGTATCTCAGTCTTGGGCGCTTTGATCATGAAGACCACGGTCGAGACGAGAAGAAGGAGCCCGGCGATGACATACATCCACCGGTATCCGGTGAGATCCGAAACCCAGCCGAATAAGGGGGCGCCCAGGCCCATCCCGACGTCAAAGAGCGAGAGGTAGAGGCTGATGGCCAGCCCTTTGTTGGACCGGCCGAGAAAATCGATGATATACGTGCTCAGCGCCGGGTAAATCAGTCCCTGGCCCAAACCGCCGACAAACCCTGTTACGACCAGAAGGGGGAAAGTGCGCACCTGGGAAATCAGAATGAGGTTGGCGCAGATGATAAGGACGGCCGGCAGGATGACTTTCTTCCGGCCGTAGCGGTCCGAGAGGTCGCCCATGCCGAAGCGTGTCAGAATGGCGGCCAGCGAAAAAACTAGGAAGAAGAGTCCCACCCGGTTGATTTGGATCGACTTGCCGAAAATGGCAATGAAGTAGATCATGACTCCCCGGATGGCCCCGTGGAAAACGGGCATGGCGGCGACGACGAGCAGGGTTATCACGGGAAATGTCCGCAGGATCCGGACATCGGAAATGCCCCGCTCCCCCTCGGACCGGGCAATCTCCTTGGCGGCATAGAGACAGACCGCAGAGGCCGCCAGAAAGAAGAGGCTGATATCGAACAGCCAGCCGAAACCGAGGCGGTTGATGATTTCTTCAGCGGCCAGAGGGCCGAGCGCGTTGGCCACCAGCCCCGCAACCCCGATGATTCCCATCGATCGGGCCAGTTTTTCGACGGGGGAAAGGTCGGAGCACATGGCGATCGTCGCGGTCATGCTGATGCCCCAGCCGAGTCCGGTCAGAGCCCTGAGGAACATCGGCAGCCAGCCGGCGTCATGCACGATATGAAAAAAAGGAACGCTGAGGATCATGACGCCCAAACCGACAATGGCGATTTTGCGGCCGCCGTGGATGTCGATCAATCGTCCAAAAAAGGGTCGGATGGCGATGGCCACGACGCTGTGGATGCCCATGATGAGACCGACCCGGCTCTGACGCGGGCCGAACTGCTTGAGAAAGACGGGGAGAAGGAAGAAAAGCGAAACCGACATGTAAAGGAAAAAGTAGCCCAGGAGAGCCAACAAAAAATCCCGGTTCCAGAACGCTTTCAGCCCGGCGTCGGCAGGCGCCGGTTCATTGGTGTTGACCATGCTCTGCGGTTCCAGTGATTGCCTTGATCGGGCACGTCCGTGAAAGACAGTTTATAAAGGACGGCAGGCGGGAAAGTCAACCCCTCGAGTCCCCGGCATCGCGCCGCGTTCCGGCATCGAAAATCGCCGGCGCCACACGCAACGGAGTCACCGCGGGGCGCAGCCGAGGTTTCCGCCTTCCGGGGAGCTCGGCGGGAAAAGAGAATGCTGGCTGTTCGGGGTTTTGGGGAAATTTTTGAAGGGGATATTGAAGGAGGGTATCTTCCTTTGCTTTGCACAGCCAGCCAAACAAAGCTTATTTATATTATAGCACCCCGCCCAAGCCTTTCCAGCCGCGTCACGATTTTTTGACTAGACTTTCATTTGACTTCCATTTATGCTATTTAATAGTCCATATTTACTAGGCCTATAAAAGCGCAGGAGTCATCGTATGCCTCATAAGAAGAAGGAACAGCCGGACAGCGTCCCGCCCCGTCCGGAGCTTTATCATATGCCTTTCACGACGGAAGATTTTCAGGGCATGCCCTACCGGCACCTGGGCAGTTCGGGACTCAGGGTCCCTCGGGTCGGCCTCGGCACCTGGAAGTTCGGATATCCCGAAACGGGCGACGGTTCCCGGATCACGGAAGCGAAGGCGTTCAAGATCCTGGACCGCGCCGCCGAGGAAGGCGTCACGTTCTGGGACACGGCGAACCGCTACAACAATTCGAGCGGCAATTCCGAGCGCATCATCGGAAAATGGTTTTCCTCCAACATGTCTTCGCGCCGCAATGTCCAGCTGGCCACAAAGATCTACAGCACCATGGACGGCCGGACGCCCAATCACTGCCGCCTCTCCCGGAGCAGTATCATCGAAGCCGTTTATGCCTGCCTAGAAAGGCTCCAGACCGACTGGGTCGACGTCCTGCAATTCCATTGGTTCGACGATACGACACCGGCCGAGGAAAGCCTCCTGGCCATGGAGGACCTCATCGCCCAGGACCTGGTCCGATATTTCGGCGTCTCGAACTTCAGCGTCGCCCAGCTCGAGGAATTCCGGGCCTACGAGGACATTTTCCGCAGGGCAAAAATCCGTTCCGTGCAGAACCAGTTTGATATCCTGTACGGGGAATCGCATGAGCGCAAGGGCGTCATGGAGTACTGCGCCAAGAAAGGCCTGTCCTTCATCCCCTGGAGTCCTCTCCGATGGGGGCTCATCTCCGAGCGCTACCTGGACCGTTCCAAGATCAAACCCGGGGCACGGCTCGTGGATGAGCACAAGGTCGAGCAGGAGCTGACCAAACAGGTGGCCAAGAAACTGCATGACCTTGCTACTCTGGCCCACAGCTGGGATTTGACCCTCACCCAACTCGCCATCGCCTACATGCTTCACCTGCCCGGGATGGGGCCCGTCATCCCCGCCTGCTCCTCGGCCGAACAGGTTGCCGAAAACGCCAAGGCCGGCAAGATGACCTTGAAGAAACAGCAGGTGGATGCGATAGAAAAAGTTTTGGATAAAGACCGGCTCTGAAAAAAAACTCAGATCCCTCGCAATGATTCGACCAGGCGCCGGGCCTTTTCGGTCAGAATCCCCCAATCCCCTGCTTCGATCGCCTTCTTATCGATGAGGGCCGTGCCCACGCCAACGGCGCAGGCGCCGGCCTCGATAAACTGTCGCGCATTTTCGATGCTGACGCCGCCCGTCGGCATCAACCGGACCGCCGGGAACGGGGCCTTGACGTCGCGGAAAAACTGCGGACCCAGCGAGGTCGCCGGGAAGACCTTGACGACGTCCGCGCCATGGGTCCATGCGGACATGATTTCGGTCGGCGTCATCGCGCCGGGCGCGACGAACGTGTCGAGTTTGCGGCACATCCGAATTGTATCAAGATCTGTGATCGGCGAAACCACGAATTCCGCGCCAGCTTTGACCGCGGCGCTCGCGGTCTTCGCGTCGAGAACCGTGCCTGCGCCGATAAGACCATCGGCGGCCTTTGTCCGCGCCAGCTGTCGAATGGCCTCCAACGCGCCCGCCGTGGTCATCGTGACCTCGAGCGCCTTTACGCCGCCCAGCCTCAGCGCTTCCGCGACCTCATGGAGCTTCGCCGCGTCGGCTAATCGGATGACGGCGATCACTTTGGTGGCGAGGATGATCTCTTGAACGTCCTTTTTGGTCATTGGCGGTCTCCTATCTCCTGATGCGCCCGGAGGCGTCGCCGTTGATCAAAGCCGCCATATCCTTTTCCGTGGCCATGTTGAAATCGCCGGGGATGGCGTGCTTCAGGCAGGAAGCCGCCGTCGCGAACGCCAGCGCCTCGGCGTCGGTCGCGCGGGTGAGCAGGCCGTGGATCAGGCCCGCCGCAAAGGCGTCCCCCGCGCCGATGCGGTCCACGATCGCGGTGATATCATAGGCAGGCCCGCACAGGAATCCCGACCGATTCCTGAGGACGGCCGACCAACCGTTATGCTCCGCGCTGTGGCTCTGCCTCAGCGTGATCGCCACCCGCTCGACGTTCGGATAAGCGTCCATCACACGGGACGTCAGCCGCTCGTAATCTTCCAGGGCCGCGCGGCGGCCTGTGACTTCGACGGACGTTTCAATCCCGAGCGCTGTCTGGCAGTCCTCCTCGTTCCCAATGACCAGGTCCGCGAACTTCACGACTTCGGACATAACCTCGGGCGCCCTCTTTCCATATTTCCAAAGTTTGGCCCGGTAGTTCAAATCCACGGAGACCGTCAGGCCCATCGTACGGGCCTCCCTCACAGCCTCCAGCGCAAGCCCGGCCGCCGATGCGCTGATGGCAGGAGTGATACCCGTGACATGGAACCAGGCGGCGCCGGCCAGGATGTCCTTCCAGGCGAATTCGCCGCTCTTGGCTTCCGCGATGCCGGACCCTGTGCGGTCATAGATGACTTTCGAAGCCCTCTGATTGGCGCCCGTTTCCGCGAAATAGATCCCGAGCCGCCCGCCCCGCCTCAATACGTATGACGTATCCACTCCCCATTTCCGGAGCTCACGCACGGCGGCTTCTCCGACCTCGTTGTCAGGTATGACCGAGACAAAGCGGGCTGTGTGCCCGAGGATCGCCAGGGAAACGGCTACGTTGGCCTCGCCGCCTCCGAAGACCGCCTCCAGGCGCGGCGATTGAAAGAGGATTTCCCGTCCGGGCGCAGAAAGCCTGAGCATGATTTCCCCGAAGGTCGCTATTGTCGCCATGGCTGCTCCTTTTCGGACCCGACAGGCCAAAGGGCGCCGACGCTGCGGTCCGAGGTCGGATGGCTTTCGAGTGTATGTTTCATATCATAAGCGCGGCCGCCCGATCAACCGCGGCCCGGCTGTTGATTCTCGGCGGCACATGAGTACAATAAGACCAACCCGTCAATTGGAGCGTTCGCAATGGCCAGAGTGATCCAGAATCAAAGGTCGAAAGTCGCCAACGGAATCCTGATCGTCGTCGGCTGCGCCCTTATCGGGCTCGCCTTCTCGCTTTTCCTCATCCCCCACCATTTCGTGCCCGGCGGCGTCTCAGGCATCTCGATTATCATCAATTATTTCGCCAGGCTCCCGGTGGGCCTCCTGATCATCGTCCTGAACATCCCGATCTTCCTCCTTGGCCTCAAGACGATGGGCAAGAAGTACGTCCTCAACAGCCTGATCGGCATGGTTCTCTCCTCGCTCATGATCGATTTCTTCAGCGTGATCCTGAAGATCAAACCGGCCACGGACAACCCCATCCTGGCTGCGATCTACGGAGGTGTCCTGCTCGGGGTCGGTTTGGGTTTCGTCTTCAGGGGGCGCGCTTCAACGGGTGGATCGGACATCATCGGCATGATCCTCAGCAAGTACACCGGGATGTCCCTGGGGTTCGGGATCATGATCGCCGACTTTGTCATTATTTCGGCGTCCGGCGTCGCCTTTCATAATCTCGAGTCTCCGCTTTACGGCTATATCGTCCTTTTCCTCTCCACCAAAGTTATCGACATGGTTCTCGAGGGCTGGAACTTCACCAAGCTTGTGATCATCACGTCCACACGGACCGACGAAATCGCCAATTTCATCCTTCACAAACTCGACCGCAGCGGCACGGCGCTCCGTTCCCGCTCCCTTTACCTCAACCGCGAAGGGGAAATCATCCTAACGGTCATCCATCGCAAGCAGCTCCAGGAACTACGCGATTTCGTCCGCGACATCGACCCGGAAGCGTTTGTCATTATCAATGACACCTACGACGTCCTGGGCAAGGGATTCAAGACCAGGCTGATCTCCTGAGTTGTGCGGCCGGGACCCGGCTAAAGGGCGAGCCAGGTGCCGAGACCGCGTTCGACGGCCCGCTCGTAAACCAGCGGGGCGGTCGCCATGTCGTCCAAGGCCAGTCCGAGGTTGCAGGCAAAGGTTCGTTCCTTGGCTGATTCCCGGCCTGGCTTCAGACCGGCGACGAGTTCGGCGAGGTCGGCGTAAATGGACGGAATATCCTGAAAATAGCCCTGGCTTTTCGCATATTGCAATTGCGCGATATCGTCCGTGCAGAACTTGTCCGCATCCTTGAGGGCGTCTCGGCTCCAATACGAATCGTAATCCACGAGCGAAGCGAACGCCCCGGCTTCAAGCCAGCCTGAGCGAATCGTGGCGTGCGGAATCTTGAGGATGGGTCCGGCGGTCACGACGATGTCCGAGCCGCGCACGGCGTCCTCCGGCCGTCCGACGATCGAGACGTCGACGCCGAGGGCCTTGTCCATTTCGTCCTTGAAGGGCACGGCGGCTGCCGCATTAAGGTCGAAGGCTCGCACGCGCTTCACAGCGAAGGCCTCATGCAGCGCCTCGAGATTGCTCCTGCCTTGGACGCCACAGCCTAGGATTCCAACGACTTGGGAGTCGGGCCTGGCCAGCCGCTTGGCGGCCACCGCCGTCGCCGCTCCCGTCCTTTTGGCCGTAATCCACGTGCAGTCCATGACGGCCTTCGGCAGACCGGTCTGGGGGTCGTTGAGGATGATGAGGCCGCTGATATAGGGCAACCCTCGCTTCGGGTTCGCGGGAAAGCCGCTGACCCATTTGACGCCGGCGGACCGCAAGGCGGGGATGTACGCGGGCATGGCGTGGATGAACGCGTCGCCTCCCGGGTGGATGCCCGGCTTGGGCGGCATTTCGACCCGGCCGGCCGCCTTCTCCAGGAACATGCTTTCAAGAGCGGCAATGATATCTTTCATGCTCAAGCCGACGGCTTCGACATCGGACCTCGAAAGATAAAGGCATTGGGCGGGCATGGCACCTCCGATCGGGTTTCGGGCTAAGAATCCATTTTAATACAAGTGTGGACCGCGCCGCCATCAGCCTCGGCAGGCAAGGCGTTTTGTTTCCGGCTCTTTTGGGTTAGAATACGCGAAGGAACCCCGTTCGAAGGGAGACTTGCCGCATGCCTCATACAGCCGGTTCGAAACGAAATCATGTCGTCATCCTTGCTTTAGCCGCCGTGACGGCTTCTCTGGCCTGGGGCCAAGTCCAGTCGCCAAAGAACCTGGGGTTCAAAAAGCAGTTCATCATCGAAATCAAGAATCCGAGTCCCCTCAGCCTGGAAAATCAGCCCGTGATTCTCGCCGTGGATGAGATCCGCGCCCTTGCGCCTGACTTTAACTCCTACAATTGCGCCATTTTCGAGGAGAAGGGACAGAGCGTCCAACTCGTTCTCTCGCAGGCGGATGATCTAAACAAGGACCGGTACCACGACGAAATCGTCATCATCCGAACGCTTCCCCCGGGCTCGACGACACGGCTGACCTGCTACTACTCGCCTACGGGAAGCTTCCAGTTGATGACGACGGCCAAAACGTACGCCCGGGCTTTAACCGGCACGGCGCCTCCGTCGTTGAGCTGGGAATCAAACCTCTGCGCCTTCACGTTCGCGAACGGGAAAATCGAGCCTTATGGAAAACTGTACCCGGGACTCGTGCTTCAGAAGATCCGCGGCGGTGAAACCAAGCTCCAGGAATGGGGCATGCCCCTCATCGATCCGGACGGGTCAGCCGGAGTTGGTGGACTGAGCCTCTGGGACGGCAAAAGGCGGATTCCGCTGCTCAATCTGCCGGGGCAAACACCGATCCGGATGCAGCAGACCGTCCTGGCCCGCGGGCCCTTGCGGAGCCTCGTCCGCGTCGAATATTCGGGAATCCGGGGCGCCAACGGTGATTATGGTGCGGTCCTCCTTCTTTCGGCGTTTGCGGATAATCCCGTTTCCAGACTGGATGTCGTCACCACCTCAAAAGCGGGGGGGCCGCCGCCGTGCGGTCCGGGGATCAGAAAGCTCGCAGACGAGACTTTTTCGTTTGACCCCAAGAAAGGCTATATCGCGGAATGGGGCCGAGGGATGGAAGGCGCCGGAGAGATAGGACTCGCCGCCGTTTTCAATCCGTCCGAGTACGCCGGCCTCTCGGCCGAGAGTCCCGACCGGTGGGTCGAACTCACGAGGCCGGCCGGGAAGAAGCATACGTGCTGGATCCTTACGGGCTGGGAAAAAGGCCTCGGCGCACCCGGAAATCCGGCCGGGCTGAACTGGGGACGCAAGGTCGAGGCCGCGGCTGCCCGACTCCTCGTTCCCGTCGAGGTCCACTACACCTCGAAGTAAAACCCGCGTCGGAAGCGCCTATTTTGCCGTATCGAGCGTGGCGAGTGCGGCGATGAGATCGCTCGCCCGAGTGTAGTCGGCCTGCCCGTAGGCGAGATCGAGCTCCTCCAGCAGCCGGGCCATTCTCCAGGCCGCGACGGAGCTCACCGCAGTCTCCGCTCCGGGACGCCTGGGCTTTTGCCTGGCGCCGAGGTCCCCCCACGAGCCGCCGACGCCGCGGTCCGGAGAATCCCTGAGGAGAACCTGGTTCATCAGGGTCAGGTAATAATCCCGAAGATTGAGGTAGGTCAGTTCGCGGAGGATGTCCTGGGCGTACAGCCGGTAGGTCGGCGGCCCCGCGTTCAGCGCGGCCCTCAGGCCTACCGGCGCCTCAAACGGCCGGAGCGCGTTCATGGCTCCCAGAAGCTTCTCGTTCTCGGCCTTCGCCCTGGGCAGAAACTCCCGCACGAATAAATCGCCGACTGCTCCGGGAGCAGCGTCAAGGCGGCGGGCCTTCTCGTCCTTGACTTGCGTAATCCTGACTGGGCGGGTGCTGTTGGCGAGATAGACCTCCCACCGATCGAATAATCCATCGCTGTCCGTATCGTACATACGGATTTCACCGATGCTGCCGAGGCCGGCGAAGTTTCCGATCTGGATCCAGCCCTCACTGGCGCCGAAAAGGTGAATTCTCTTGTCGATGTCGCTGTAATAAAACTCGCGCTTCGCGGAAAGCTTTCCCGACCATTCCCGCCGGACATTCCATTTCTGAGCGGGCCCGCCCGAATTCGGGAGCAACCTCCGCTCCCAAATCCAAGCCAAGCCCCGGCGGTTCAGTTCTTCCTGCGACGCGTCCGGATGGACCCCGGAAGCAGCGGTCTCGCTGTTCTCGGCCCAGGAAAAGCCGGTCTCGCGAGCCTCGAATCCGTCGGGCAGTTTTATGGCGTCTTCCCATGGAAGGACTATGGTCTCCTGGGGCGGACGCCTTTGCGCGTTGAACCTGGCCGTGCCCGCGAATTTATAGGGCAGCCGGCCGATGAGGTCGAGCCCGAAGCCGAAGTGGAACGTGCCGTCGCTGGTCGTCCAGCCTTCACCGCCGTAGCTCACTTCGACGTTTGTGACGAGGGCGCCGGCCATGGCTCCCGACCACGGCCGGGAATAGGAGCCTGAGGCATAGTCGGGATCTTTGACGGGGTCCCAATCGCCTGGGACTACTGCAACGCGGACGGCCGTCGGGACCGAGTCCTTGTCCGAAGCGCCCCGGAAGGATAACGGGCACTCTCCGAGAGGCACCCAGACTCCCAAGTCGGGATTGAACTTGTTGACGTAGAAAAGCTTGTCGCCGGTTGTGTCGCATGCCCGGCAGCTTTCGAGGCTGTCGGCGAAGTCCTTAAGATCCCACAGACTCCCGGCGCCGCGAACAATTGATCCGAACCAGGCAAAATTCAACCTGCCGTCAGTGAAGAAGCGGATGTCCATTTCTTCAGCGCGGCCGTCTCCGTTGTCATCGATATAATCGACCATCCGGTCGACAATCCCGTCCACGCCGTAGTCGATAATATAACAGTCCGCGTGGCGGTCCCCGCCGGTCGCGGCACTCCCGTTCCCATCGTCGTCGATAACCCAGATCAGCGTATCAACCTGACGTCCGTCCTTGAAGGTCAGAGTTTCACGCCGGACGAGCATGCGGTCCTTGGCTTCGCCGCCGGCGTCGATAATCATGCTTTCTCCGGGATGGAGCGCCTGGGCCTTTTTCCACCAGCGGCGGGTTTTGAGGCTGGGGAACTTTCCGTCGGGTTCGAGCATGGTCTGCCGCATCCACCAGGGACCGAGGGCCTCTTGGCCGGGCCTAAGGGGCTTCCGCTCCTCGGCTCGAGCCGGGGCCGAGGCCACAATCAAAAGCGGGAGGCAGGACAAAGCCATAACGAGCAGGCTCTTGAGGCGCACGGAGGCGGGCATGACCGATCTCCTTGAAATCCGAATCATCCATGCGGATTGTAACAAAATTCCCTGGCCGACGATACCGCTTCCGACGATTTCGTCAAAATCTCGGCCCTCCGATCTGCCCGAGTTTTCTGCTGCTCCAGGCGCGGCCCGGCGAAATACCAAATCGGGAATCCCCGTGATATAATGGCACGCCTTGGAGATCGCCGTCGATGACGAACGGTTCAAAGCTGCCCCCGATCCTGAATGTGCAGCCGCGCATACCCCCTCCCTTTGATCCGGGCTTCAGGCCCATGATCTCAGCATACCAGGCATACCAGTCCGCGGCGCGGAATTCGCCGACCGTGCCCGTCAAAATCGGCATCGAGCGGGAAAACGGATTCCTGTCCACCTTCGAAATCGATGTGGCTGCCTCCCCTGCGGGAGATCCTGCCACGGTCTTGATTATCGAAAAAATCGTCAAGTTTCTGCTCTGGTCCCGGGGCGGCTGGAAAATCCAGTTTCAAGGCCCTTCCGAAGCCGGCGAGCAAATCAAAGCAGCCTACCGCGAACGTGGCCCGCGGGCCTTCGATGCCGGGCTGATGAGCCGCGTCTATGAAAAACCTTTTGAGGTTGAGCTCGTGCGGCCCGGCGATTTCCCTGAGCCGCGGGAGCGCCGGCAGGCCCTGGGCGGCCATCTAGACGGTTGCCGCTTGGGTTTCGATCTCGGCGCGAGCGATTACAAGGTTGCCGCAGTCAGGGACGGCGACCCGGTGTTCAGCGAGGAGCTTCCCTGGATGCCAAGCGCCGAAAGAGACCCGGAGTACCATTACCGGCACATCCAGGAAGGTCTCAAAATGGCCGCCTCCCATCTTCCGAGAGTGGATGCCATCGGCGGCAGTTCGGCCGGAATTTATATCGGCAATCAAGTCCGGATCGCGTCGCTTTTCCGGTCCGTGCCCGACGCCGTTTTCGAGGCCAAGGTCAAACCCCTTTTCGTGCGGATCAAGCGCGAATGGGGTGTCCCTTTCGAAGTCATCAACGACGGCGAGGTCACGGCGCTCGCGGGAATGATGTCGCTCGGCGCGACGGCCCTGCTCGGCATCGCCATGGGCTCGAGCGAAGCAGGCGGGTTCCTGAACGCCGAGGGGCACATCCCCGGCTGGCTCGATGAGTTCGCCTTCGTTCCGGTGGACCTCAATCCCGACGCAGCCGTCGATGAATGGTCGGGTGCGAGCGGCGTCGGCGCCAATTACTTCTCGCAGCAGGCCGTTGATAAGTTGGCCGTTGCCGCCGGCTTTTCCTTTTCCGGGGACGTCGCGCTCCCGGAAAGACTCAAGGAAATCCAGGGCTTGGCGGAAGCGGGCGACCAAAAGGCTTTGCAGATTTTTGAAGCCATCGGGGTCTATCTCGGGTACACGATACCTTGGTACGAAATATACTACGATTTTCGGAACGTTCTTGTCCTCGGACGCGTGATGTCCGGCGCCGGCGGGAATATCATCAAGGCCAAAGCCCAGGCCATTCTCAAGACAGAGTTCCCTGAAACCGCGGAGCGGGTCCGCCTTCATCTTCTCGATGAGAGAAGCCGCCGTGTGGGACAGGCCGTCGCCGCCGCCAGCCTTCCCGCCCTGGCGAAGGACTGAGGCCCGAAGGAGACCGATCATGAAGTTCAAGAATCCGCAGGCAGCGATTTTCGTTCCCGACGGAATGGCGGTCGATTCCGCGTTCCGACGGATAACGCACCTGGGCATCGGCGCCCACCAGGACGACTTGGAGATCATGGCCTTCCATGGGATCCAGAAGTGTTTCAACAGCGGGGATCTCTGGTTCGGCGCGGTCGTCTGCACCAACGGCAGCGGCAGCCCGAGGGCCGGGGAATACGCCGGTTATTCGGATGCGGACATGGCCGCGCTCCGGCGCCGCGAGCAGGAGAAAGCGGCGATCATCGGCAACTACGGATGCCTTGTCCAACTCAATTGCGCGAGCGCCGACGTCAAGGCCGACAAGGACGGTTGCGTCAAAGCCGACCTGGTGAGCATCCTCCAGGCGTCGCGGCCGGGCGTCGTCTATACGCACAACCCCGTGGACAAGCATGAGACGCACCTCGCCGTTGCCCTGCGCGCCATATCCGCCATTCGCGATCTGCCTCGCGGCGACCGGCCTAAGGCCGTTTACGGATGCGAAGTATGGCGGAACCTCGATTGGCTGGACGACGCGGATAAAGTGCCCCTGGACGTGAGCGCCCGGGAAAACCTGGCCATGGCCCTGATCGGCGTCTACGATTCACAGGTCGCGGGCGGCAAGAGGTACGATCTGGCCAGTCTCGGACGGCGGCGCGCCAACGCGACCTATTTTCAGTCCCATGAAACGGACCAGGCCGAGCAGCTTTGGTTCGCGATGGACCTCACGCCGCTCGTTCTTGACGATTCCCTGGACGTTCTCGATTTTGTCATAGGCCATGTCGACAAGTTCCGGGCGTCCGTGGCGGAAAAAATCCGGAAATTTTCCGCCTGACCGCTTCGACGGATCGCGCAGGAGGGAAACAGTGGAAATCATCATTCAGCCCGACAGCCAGCAGGCCAGCCAGATCGCAGCCCGCATCGTCGCCAAGATCGTCAAGGAAAAACCGGATGCCGTTCTCGGCTTCGCAACGGGCAACACCCCGCTGCAGCTCTATAAGAACCTCGCCCGCATGCACCGCGAGGAGGGACTGGATTTCAGCCGGGTTACGACGTTCAACCTCGACGAGTATGTGGGAATTCCCCCCGTCCATCCATCATCGTTCCACAGCTACATGTGGGCCCATCTGTTCAGTCAGATCAACATTCCCCGTGAGCGCATCAACATTCCGGACAGCCTGGCGACGGACATTCCGGCGTTGTGCCGGCAGTACGAGCAAGCCATCCGGTCGGCGGGAGGAATTGACGCGCAGGTTCTCGGCATCGGGACTAACGGCCATCTCGGCTTCAACGAGCCGTCCTCGTCGCTCTATTCACGGACCCGCATCAAAACGCTGACCGAAGAGACGCGACTCAACAATGCCGCCGCCTTCGGTGGACACGATAACGTTCCCCTCCACGTCATCACGATGGGACTCGGCACGATCCTCGACAGCCGGCTGTGCTTGCTCATGGCCTTCGGGAGGAAGAAGGCCAGGGCCATCGCGCTGTCCGCGGAAGGACCCGTCACGGCTGCGGTGCCTGGTACCGTGCTTCAGCTCCACCCGCGAGCCATCATTATTCTTGACAAGGAGGCGGCTTCCGAACTCAAGATGGCCGATTATTACACCTGGGTCTATGAGCACAAGCCGAGCTGGCAGAAGTACTGAGTCCGGTCAGCCGAGCTTTTCGGTGTGAAGTTCCCACAGTCCCGACGCGTCGTTGTAAATCAAGTGATATAAGTTACCTTTGTACGCGCAGTAGGATTGACTCCCGGCGGCACGATGAAGCCCGCTACTGGGCACGTTGACCTCCCGAAGGAGATTGCCGCGCATGTCGAGGATTGTCACCATCGTTGGACGGTCGGGGATGGGATACGAAAAAACATAGATCTTTCCATCATCCACGGAAAAATCCTCATAGGCCGGATAAAAGTCTGGAAAGATATATTGGTTAACTCGGGCTTTAGCTAGGTTGAAGGCTTGGTCTCCGACAGCCTCCCGGAATTGCGCCATCATTCTTCTGGTGTCCACGGATGTAATCTTTTTCTTTTGAAAACTCCGGCTGATGTCGTTAAGCCGCTCTCCCTGACTGCCGAACACGCTGAAGAAGAAACCACGCGTGCTGTCGCCGACATAAAGCTTCTCCTCGAAGACCTCGTACTTGCAGCAATCCCCGACGAACAGGATGTCCTGTTTGCCTTTGTCAGCGTTGTACGTCTGGACCTTATGGATTTCAGTTTGATAGATCCTCTTCATCTCGTTGAACTTTGGACCAAACAGCGAAACGACGAGGGTGATCATCGGCGCCGTAGGATCACTGGGTAGGTATTGAGTGCCGACGAAATTCTGCCCCAGCGGCATGTAGGCCCCGGTCGTGGCGTTCGGGTTGGTGACCGAGGCCAGGTATTTGCCGTCCTTGCTGAAATAGCTCACCTTCTGCCCTTGTCCTATGCAGAGGCGGTCCGAAAGAACGTGGATGTAGCTGATGAATTCGAATTCCGCAGGGCCCTGTCCTTTTCGTCCGAACGTTCCCAGATGAGCGAAGTCTTTCTTCGCATACATATGGACGACGCATTCTGAATCCCAGACGTAGATCCTGTCCTCGCCGATGGCAAAAGCCGGATACTTGAACGGCTCGCGAAACTCAGCCAGTTTCTCGCCGCGCACCGAAAGACAGACGGCGAAAAGAAGCATGCCAAGAAAGACGAACCCGGGCCTAAGAAGACCGTACCTCTCGGCTGCCGATTTTCCAACTCCGCTTCCGGAAACTTCTACAGCCCCGTTTGGCGCTGCGAACCGTGCAGAAGTCATTTGTTTTCTCCCCCTGCCGGCACGACGGATTTCATGGGAATAAATTGGCTAACTAATAGATCCGTTTCCAGGAGCTGGTGCGCAGGTCGAGACGCCAAAGGGTATCAAAGGCGAAATCCTCTACGATGATGATATCTCCGGCAATCTGAAAACTGACAGGGTCCTTGAGCCCGGCCGGATAGGAAATTCGTTTTTTCTCTTTGAGCCCGGGATCCAGAATCCTGAGACACTTTTCGTTCCTATCATTAAAGATGATCCCCGCATCATCGGCCAGCCAATTCGGCCAAGAGAGGATAGCGGCATGTTCGTTCATCGCCAACGTCTTCTCGGCGGTTACGCTTTTCCCGGCCAGGGAATACACTTCTATGGCGAAGGGGCCGGCACCTTGCCCTGCGCGTTTATCGGCCAGGATGACCAGCCTGTCTCCTTTCCGGCTCAGCGCCATGCGCGGGTACACGGCTCGCGCTTCGAGAGCGATATCAGTAACCTCAAGTGTTTTAAGATTGAGGAGCACCATGCCGGTCCCCCCATCGGGCGACACTTGACCGCGCATTGCCAGGAAGCCTTCGCTCAGAGACAAGGGCCAACCTGAACCCTCCAAGAGAATTTGACACGACTCTTTCTTGAGGTCGTAGGCCCAAATCCTCGATATGTCCCTCCTGCCGCCTTTTATCTGATGCACCAAGACCACTCCGCCGTCAGGAGACCAACTCAGAAAGCGCAACCATCCTCCGTCCGCAATTCCCCCGCTCAGGCGTACATCCAGAGGAAGATTCTTCAGGCCGGTGCCGTCTATATGCATCAACCAAAAGGGAGATTCTCCTGCCCGGGGTTTCGCCGCGCCTAAATGGGTCGTGATGATGACGTCCTTTCCGTCTGGCGACAACATGCAGTCGGAAAAGCCGAACTCGGACGTGAGGCGCTTCCAGTCGTCTCCGCTGCCCTGGATACGCCGCCGTCCGGTGCCGTCCGTGTTCATTGTCCAGAGCTCTTCGCTCACATAGTGCACGTTCCCCCGGACCGAAATGGAATAAGTCATAAAGGCCAACTTGCCGTATCCGATGTAGCCCCGGAAAAAATCAAAATTCCGGGACTTTATCAACCACTGAATTCTTCCTTTTGTTTCGGAGTACTTGAAGATGCCTCGATCCGTGCTGAAATAGGGCTCGCCTCTATACGTGCTTAGATAGGACAGATATTGCCTTTCGAAAGCGGGAGAAAAAACGGCCCAAGCGGCGGTCGCCGCTGCGGCCAGGAGCAGAAAAGCCACAGCAATCCCGGCGAATCGTTTGATCTTCTTGGTCCGCTGCGTCATGTCGACTTTTAATAAGGTCAACACAGACGCGCCGGCGAAGGCCAGCGCCGTCAGGACCTGTCCAACCACAAGGGTCGCAACCGCTCTTTCCGTGGAGGTCCTGACCAGATAGCCTCCCGCGGCGCCGTTCATCACATCAAATAGAAGGAGCGAAAGGCCGGGACCGATGACAGCCGAGACAAACAGGATGCTGATCTGTCTTTCGAGCAATATCGAAAGGGAGAACGATAGAGTCAGCAGATAGAGAGAGGAAATGAAGCTCAAGAACGGAAATGACACCGCCGTGGCAAATGTTATTGGGGTCCTGGCTCCGGAGACCATGGCACCAATCTGCGGCACAAGGAGCCGCAGCAGAAAAAGAACGGCCCAGAGGACGAGAAGCATGCTCACCAGGGCCGCGTATTTCGTCAGCCAGATGGCCGGCTTCTTGACCGGCCGTGAAAAGAGGTAACCCCAGGCGCCGCTCCGAAATTCCGACTCGAACCCGCTCGAACCAATGAGCAGGCCCATCGCCGGGAAAAAGGCCAGCAACAGAGCATAGGTCAGCCATTCAAGGATGTCCCTTTTCCCGGGCTGGGTCAGAAAGACAAGGAGGAAAACGCCGAGAACGGCCAAGCCGAACGCGAAAATCATGAATTTCTCTTTGATCTCTTTGACGAAAAGTGTGCCGAACATGGTTTCCTCCCGCTTCAAGCCTTGGATACGAAACTGACGAAGATGTCTTCGAGGCTCATCGGCGAAACGTCTTTTCGAATGGGATTCAGGCCGGCGAGTTGGCGTTCGACGTCCTCGTCCCATGGATAAACGACCGTTTCCGTGTGCTTCCCGTTCAGCTGTTCGGAGATAGTGCCCTTCAGCTTCAGCGGGGCCGGCACATCGCTTTCGAAACTCAAGCTGACGCGCCTCGTAAGATCCTTGACTTTGTCGAAATCCTCCTCGAGGACAAGTCGGCCGCCGTTGAGAATGCCGACGCGCTCTACGATTCTTTCGAGCTCATGGACGAGATGTGTCGCAAAAAAGACGGTCGTCCCCGCGGCCGAGAGCTCGCGAATGATATCCCTGAGAAATTCCTGCCGTGTGGGAACGTCGAGCCCCGACGTGGGATCATCGAGAACAAGGAGCTCCGGTTCGGCCGCCAGCGCCGTTACAAGCTCGAGCTTGAGCTTCATACCTCTCGACAGCTCGCGGATCCTTGCCCGGGGGTCGAGCGACATGGATTTGAGATAGGCGGCGGCCTTCCCGCCGCTCCAGCGCGGGAAGAAGCGGCCGTTGAATTCGAGAAAGCCGCCGACGGTCATCCAGTCATAGAAAAACGGATCTTCCGGAACATAGCCGATACTTGTCTTATAGGCCGAGTCGGAGAAACGAACCCGTCCACCCCGGTACATGATCGTGCCGGAGTCAGCCGGGATAACACCCATGAGAATCCTGACCAGGGTCGTTTTTCCTTCGCCGTTCCGGCCGAGCAGGCCATAAACGCGGCCCTTCACGACCGTGAGCGAGAGGTCGCGAAGGACCTCTTTACGGCCGAACCGCTTGGTGAGACCTTCAATCTTCAGAATTGTATCCATGGCTCCCTCACTCTCTCGCTTTGGTTTCAGCGCGGCGCAGTCTCCGCTCCACGAGCTTCAGAATGTCGGGAGGCCCAAGCCCAAAACGGCCGGCCTCCTCGATGGCCTCGTCAAAAATCTGACTTAGGTAGACGTCCTTGGCCTTCTCGGAGCGAGGGCCATTCTGGTCCGCCACGAAACAACCCCGGCCCTTCTGAGTATAGATGAATCCTTCCTGTTCGAGGTCCCGGTAGGCGCGTGCCACCGTGTTGGGATTGACCACGAGCTCGCCGGCCAGGTCACGGATCGACGGCAGAGAGTCATGCGGTTTCAGCGCGCCTAGGGCGACTAGCCGCCGAATCTCTTTCTTGACCTGTTCGTAGATCGGGACGAAGCTCCCGGCGTTGATATTGATCACGGCATT
Source organism: Candidatus Aminicenantota bacterium (assembly GCA_963727095.1). Lineage (GTDB taxonomy): Bacteria > Acidobacteriota > Aminicenantia > Aminicenantales > Saccharicenantaceae > CAVSEQ01. The sequence continues at coordinate 779,404 of CAVSEQ010000003.1, forward strand.
CCTCCGTACTACTGTATTAGTCATATAATACAGAAAGAAGTTTGTCAAGTATTTTTTTGGCGCCGCCCCCTCCTCAGTTGCCCGCCGGTCGGGCCCTTCCCTCGCAAGCGAATCCGGTGTAAACTTATGAACGGCTCGCTGGGATGGGCCGGCGCATAGCGAATTCGCTCCTGAAAGGAAGGTTTCGATGACGGATTTCCTCAAGCACATTCTTTGGGCAACGGATTATTCGGAAGAATCAGAACACGCGCTTCTCTACGCAGACCTTCTCGCCAAGAAATTCGGCTCTCGCCTCTCGGCCCTCCACGTTGTTCCCGACTTCTCCCCCGTTCTCTACGAAGCTCATCCCGGCATGGAAGCGGAGCTTACGGGAAAAATCGAAGCGGCCACGGAAGCGTCCGAGGCACGCATTAAGGACATCAGCCGAGCCAAAAAGATCACCTTCGACAATGTTCTCATCAAGACCGGCTCGCCGGCCAAGGTCATCTGCGAGGCGATCGACAAGGAAAAAGCCAACCTCGTCGTCGTCGGATTGACGGGACAGGGCACGAGCGGAGCCCCGATGGGCGGCGTGGTCACCCGGCTCCTCCACAGCTCGTCCGTCCCGGTGCTCGTTACGAAGAAAAAAAAAGGTGCTGTCTGCGTCGACAAGATCCTCGTGCCGACGGACTTTTCGGCCGAGGAAGACGTCGAGCGCGATTATGCCTGGAAGCTGGCCGTCGGCCTCAAGGCCTCTTTGGGATTCCTCTATGTCATGGAACTCTACGGGCATGATTTCCGGCTCACGGACCATCTTTTCGAATCTGTTCTCCAGAAGCTCAAGGAACGCGGGAGGAAGGAACGGGCCGAAGTGGCCGTGACCGAGGATGTTTACAAGGCGCACCAGGCCTATGAGGGCATCCTGGATTACTCGGCGGAGCACAAGTACGATATGATCGTCATGTCCACCAGAGTCAGCGCCCTATCGCGTTTCCTTCTTGGCAGCACGACGGAGAAGGTCATTTCGCTCAGCCAGTTGCCCGTCTTCGCCATCCCGCCCAAACGCGGCTGACCGGCGGTCACGCGCTAACGGACCGCCTCCGGGTTCGCCACGGGCAGCTCAACGTGCGAGGCGAACCGCGAGGATCGGAAAATTCGGTGGGTCGCGGCCTGAAAATCGGATTCCGCGGCCTCGAAAATATTGGGCACGAATTTCTGTGGGTTCCTGTCGATCAGAGGAAACCACGTGCTCTGCACCTGGACCATGACACGGTGTCCTTTGAGAAAACTGTGATTGTTGGTGTGGAGGTCGATGGTGTAGGTGACGACCTTTCCGGGTTCAACAGGCTCGGGCCGCTCGAAGCTCCGGCGGAACCGGCCCCGCAGAACCTCATCGGCGACCATCAGCTCAATCCCGGCCATCTTTGGGTTCGCCGAGTAATCATCCGGATAAACATCGATGAGCTTGACGATCCAGTCGGCGTCCGAACCTGTTGTCGACGCAAAGAGCCGGGCCGTGATATCTCCCGAGACGGTCAGGTCGGAAGCCAGAGGCTCCGTTTCCCAACTGAGGACGTCCGGCCGCGTCTTGACAAAACGCTGGTCCTCGACCAGCCATTTGGGCCAGCCGGGTCCCGGGTAGGTCGGCTCAATCGGCCGATGCCGGTACGGCACAGGATTTGCGGGGTCGGAAACATAACTGTCGGAGGACTGGTTGTCTGACGTGTCGCCGGCGGTGGTCGGGATTTCAAACGAAAGCTTTCCCCCGGCCTGAAAATAGAGCTTCCTCGGAGTGACGCCGTCCCGCGGCGGCCAGGCATCGCTCTCCTGCCACCGGTTGGAGCCGGTCTGGAAGGTCAACGCTTCCTTTATGGGCAGCCGGCCTTTGTCCTTAAGCCAGTAGGCGAACCAGGGCGCCAGCACGTTCTCACGGAAATATTTGGACGTGTCGCTTCCGAAGTCCACGTCTCCCAGCGTCCGGCCGCCGGCCCTGTTCCAGCCGCCATGGTTCCAGGGACCGACGACAAGGTAGTTCAAATGTCGGTCGTCCGTCTTCTCCAAGGCGGCGTAGATTTTCATCGGCCCGTCGAAATCTTCCTGGTCGTACCAGCCGGCGACATTCAGGTCCGGCACCTCGGCCTTGCCAAGTTGGGGAACCACCGCCTGCTTCTGCCAGAACTCGTCGTAATTCGGGTGGGCGACAAAATTGTCCCAGCTCGGAATCCTCCCATGGAAATACTTGGCGTTGGCGTTCGCGAGGGGACCGAGGGCTTTGTACCAATCGAACGTATCGCCGCGGCCGAAGTTGAACTGCGTGCTCATTGCGGACGATTCCATCATCGCCGCATACTCGAAGCCGTAGCTCAGCCGGAAAGCGCCGTTGTGATGGAAGTCATCGCCGAGAAACATGTCGGCCGGCGACGCCTGCTCCGAGACGGCCTTCAGCGCGGGATGCGGGTCGATCATGGCCATAACGGTCAGCCAGCCGTCATAGGAAACGCCGAAAACGCCGGCCCGGCCGTTGTTCCCGGGCACGTTCCGAACGAGCCATTCGATCGTGTCGTAGGCGTCGGAGCTCTCATCGACCGCCTTGGGATTGTTGCGGTCACGCGCAGGGCGGAGCATGACGAACGTTCCTTCCGACCCGTACTTGCCGCGGATATCCTGAAGGACAAAAATATAACCCTCGGCGGCCAGCTCGGAGTGGCCGGCGAGAAAGCGCAAGGACCACAGGCCTGTGCCGATGCCGTAAGGCGTCCGGCTCAAGAGAAAAGGCAGCGGCCCGCGGGCCGCTTTCGGACTCATAATGACCGTGTGGAGACGCGTGCCGTCGCGCATGGGGATCTTGACGTCCTTCGCGTCATAGAGGTCGCTCCAGGCGGTAGGTGTTTCCTTTGATTGGGCCGCTTGGGGCCGGAGCCCTGGGACCAGAGCCGCTAGGGTCATCACGAAAAACGGAAGCGCCAGGGCGACAATCGTTTTTTTTCTCATGGCCGGTTCCTTTCTGTTATTCATTGCGCAACAAGTCGAAGATAGCACGGTTATCCGCTCTCCGCCACATTTATCGCCCAGGCAAGCTGGCAAAGGCTGTCAGAAATAGCGCAGGGGTGCTTCCCGATGAGGGCATGGAATGGCCGGGCGGCAGGCGAGGGTTCATCGCTTGGCTTGACTTTGTGCCGCTCGCACGAGTATCTATGGATCAGTAAAATGGCTGGGGCCCACGCAGACGGTGGATTTCGCGAGTCCTCCAACCAACAATCTTTTCAAGGGGTGAGCCGTGAAAATCATTGTCAGCATCCTGGGTGTGTTGCTGATCCTGCTGGGCATCATCTGGATCCTGCAGGGCGTCAACATACTGCCCGGAAGCTTCATGACAGGTCACATTCAGTGGGCGCTTTACGGGGCCGTGGCGGCCGCGGTGGGCGTCGTGCTGCTCCTGCTCATGAATAGACGCCGAACCTCTCCGCCCAAGCCGGAACCGCCCCAAACGCCCGAATCATAAGCGCCGCTTTCCTCGCGAGAGGCGTACGTGCCGTAAGAGGGGCATAGGGTGGGAAAGCCGCCTGCACAAAGCTTCCATCCGCCCCAAGTCCGAGGTTGACTTTTCTCGGCGAATCCAATAAGAGAATCCCTAAGGTCATGAAAAAGGAATACCTCCCCATGGCTCTCGGATTCTGGGGAGTGGCCGTTCCGCTCGTCTTCTTCGCCTTTTTCTTTTGCCGGACCACGGCTCAGCGTATGACGGTGTTCCTTTTGGCCGGCGTTTTCTTCGCCGTCGGCTGGCTTATCTACAGGGCGAAGCAATGAAGCTCGCGACGATCGACTGGATTTTCATCGTCTGGTACTTCATCCTCTCCATCGGGATCGGCGTCTATTATTCGAAGAAAGCCGGCAAGAGCATCTCGGAATACTTCCTGAGCGGCCGCAGCCTGCCGTGGTGGCTCCTCGGCACGTCAATGGTGGCGACGACCTTTTCGTCGGACACGCCCCTCGCTGTGACCGGCATCGTCATCAAGGACGGGGTTTCGGGCAACTGGTTCTGGTGGAATTTCATGTTCGGCGGCGCCCTGACCGTCCTTTTCTTTGCCCATCTCTGGCGGAGGGCCGAGGTTGTCACAGAAGTCGAGTTCATCGACCTCCGCTACTCCGGCCGGGCCGCCCGGTTCCTGCGCGGCTTCAAAGCCCTCTACCTCGGCGTCCCCGTCTCCTGCATCACCTTCGGCTGGGTGACGCTGGCCATGGTCAAGATCATCCAGATCACGTTCCACACGAGCGGCATCACTGCCATGGCGATCTGCCTCGCCCTGACGATCTTCTACACGACGCTTTCGGGTCTCTGGGGCGTCGTGGCCACCGACATGCTGCTCTTCGGAGTCGCCATGCTGGGCTCGATCGTCCTGGCCGTCGTTTCGGTAGAAAAAGCCGGCGGGATCAGCGCCATCATGACGGCCATGAAATCGCTTTCGGCCCACTCGGGCAAGAACTATCTCTCTGTTTTCCCGCCGCTCGGACAGGCCTTGCCCCTGGCATTTTTCGTGGCCTTGTTCCTCCAATGGTGGGCCGTTTATTACCCCGGCGCCGAGCCCGGAGGCGGCGGCTGGATTGCTCAGCGGATGCTCGCCGCGAAAAATCCGCGGCACGCCGTTTCGGGAACGCTCTGGTTCAACATCGCCCATTACGTCATTCGTCCCTGGCCGTGGATTCTGACGGCCCTGGCCGCCCTGGTCCTTTTCCCCAATCTTGTCAACGCGACGGCCGGCGAAATGGAGGCGTCCTACCCGCGAATGATCGGATACCTGCCGGCCGGGATCATGGGGCTCGTTATCGCCTCTCTCTTCGCCGCCTTCATGTCCACAATCGAATCCATCGTTAACCTTTCCGGTTCATACTTGCTTAACGATTTTTACAGGCCTTTTGTCAGAAAAGGCGCCAGCGAAAAGCACTACATCCTTGTGTCACGAATTCTGGTCGTTGCGGTATCGCTCCTCGGCGCCGGGTTTTCGTTCCTGCTCGGCAGCGTCAGAATGGGCTGGCAGCTGATGATGGAGCTCTCCGGAGGGATTGGTCTCGTCCTGCTCCTCCGCTGGTACTGGTGGCGGGTCAACGCCTGGTCCGAGATCGCCGCCTTGAGTTCGTCGGCCCTCACGGCCGTCTACCTGCGAAGCTTCCCGGATTCGCCGGTGATCAAACGGTTTGCCTCAGGCCTCCAAAGGATCGGCTTCACGACCGACACCTGGGGAACGAGCATCATTCTCATCGTCGCTGTGACCACGGTCGTCTGGCTCGTCGTGACTCTGCTGACCCCGCCCGACGACAAGGATAAGCTTCTCGCCTTCTATCGGAAGGTGAGGCCCGGTGGTTTTTGGGGGCCGATCTCGCGCCTCAACGGCAGGAGCTTTAAACTTCAGGCGCTTCCTTTCTTCGGGTGGGCTCTCGCCGTCATCATGATCCTGTTCCTGCTCCTCGGGCTCGGAAAGATCATCTTCATGAGCTGGGGCCAGGGGCTGGCTTACCTCGCCGGCGGGGGCGTCTCCGCCTTCTTGTTGTCCAAAATCATCGCCAAGATCGATTGGGAGGGAAAATGAAAAAAACCGCTTCGCTCATTTTGTCGGCTCTTGCGCTTGCCGCGTTTGTCCGGGCCGCCGGACCCGGCGGCGAGTTCGGCTACCCCATGAATGGAGATGCCTGGTATTCGATCCGGGCCTCTTTCACGCCGCCGCCGGAATTCAAAGGGCTGACGGCCAGGGTCTCCCGCGTCACCGTCAACGACACGAGGTGCCGTGACTTCGTTCTCTTCCAAAACGGCAAGGAACTCAACGCTAATGCCGTCGACATGAGCGCTCCCTTCGAACTCAAGGCCAGGGCGAGCTGGCTGCCGAAGACGAAGTATGCGCTCATCGTGGATATGGAGGATGTCAAGTCCGGCAAAAAAGCCGCGCTGATATGGTCCGCCATATCGCCGTCCGGGAAAGGCTATTGGAACCCGGCCTGGAAGAACTATTTCGCGCTCATTCTCTCCGAGGAAAACGGCTCGGAACGCGTCAATTACCCCATCCATGCGACGGTCGGGCTGATGGCGAATTATATCCGCTCTGCCGATGAGATCCGCGTGGTCAAGGCCGAGCCCGCGGGCGGCGACGTGGTGTACCGCGAGATCCCGAGTCAGGTCTATGATGTCGTCACGTGGAACGACAAGAAGATCCTGTCCATTGAGGAAAAGGACGCCCAGACCGGAAAGCCCATCGTCCGCTACCACCCGACGACGGCCCTGAGCGTCGCCTTCCTGGCCGACCTCAAGCCGAAAACGAAGGCGACCTATATCGTGTTTTTCAACAACCCCGCGGCCGCCAAACCCGTGTACAAATCGGACCTCGTGGTCAAGAAGGGACCGAACCTCAGCCGGACGGTCGAAAACAAGTTCTACAAGATCGTCCTCCAGGAAAAGAGCGGCGCGATCTATGAGATCGTCGAAAAAACAACGGGCATCACACTCGAACACAAACTCGAGACGAACGGCGCCATCCAGTGGAATCCCGACATCTTCTCCCCGCCCCACGTCTGGTATCACAGTTCCGATTGGACGAAACCACAGACGACCGAGGTGAACGGACCGGTTTTTTATTCGCTCGACATGAAGGGCGCCCTGCCCTTTCCCAAAGGCGTCAACATCGGCATCCGCTATCACTTCTACGCCAATTCGCCGGTCGTCATGGTGGAAACCATCACTGAGATCGAGGACGACATCTTCGTCATGGCCCTGCGCAATGCCGAGTTCGTCTTCAACAAAGCCGTTTTCACCAAGGCGACGTTCAAGCAGGACGGGAAGACCGAAGTGCTGGATTTCGCGACCTCGAAGATGCACCCGACGCACGCGGCCGTGCTGAGGCCGGACACGCCGTGGGTCAGCCTCTTCGACGAAAGCAAGGGAATCGGCTTCGCCAGCCTCTATCTCGACCTCGCCACCCCGAACCTCAACGGGGGGCAGGCATCGCTCGAACAGCCCTACATCTACATCGAGAACGGGCCCTGGTACTATGTTTCGCGAGGATTCGTCTATTCGTTCGCCTCCAACAACCAGACGCGGATGCTGCCGGTCAAGGCCGGGAGCGTTTATTATGAGCGGAATGCCTGGATCGCCTTCCCCTACCCGAAGAGCCAGCCGCTGGACGCGTACCTCGACGCGCGGTTCGCCATGCTGAAATATCCCGTGGCCGTGAGCGACAATATGGAAACGTTCGCCGAGAGCCCCGAAGGCTGGGTCGTCCCGATCCTGACCGAGCCCTTCGAAGAAGGCGTGAAGGGGGCCCTCGGCGGAAAGGAGCGGAAGAAATGAATGATAAGATCATCCGCGGCATCATCGAGACCTGGTCGCCGAGGATTGACCGCGACGTACAGATCTCGAGACGGGAGTATGGCGAGAGGTGGGCCCGAGTCCAGGCCGGGATGAAGAAGCGGGGCTACGATCTCGCCTACGCCTGCGGGAGCGAGCTCGACCGATCCGACGTGGCCTGGCTGGCCGGCGTCTTCGACCCGATCATCGAACGCTACGGAGTTCTCGTTCCGGCCAAAGGGAAGCCGGTCGTGGTCGCAGGCTCCGAGGGAGGGCATGTCATCGAGGAATGCGTCAAGGTCTCCGGTGTGGAGGTGGCGCTTCTTCGCGAGTTCCAGATCTCCGACGAAGACTATCGGTTCGCCAAATTCGGCACGCTCGAAGAACTCGTCGGGAGGCTCGTGCCGGCGAGGCCGGGCAAGCCGGTGAGGATTGCGGTTTTATCGAGCGCCCAGTTCGTGCCGCATGATCACGTCAATATGCTCACCGGGCAGGTCGGCGGCGACAACGTCGTTTTCGACACGGAGATGCTTCGGAAAATCAAATACGAAAAGTCGATCTCGGAGCTCCGAATCTGCGGCCTGGCCAACGCCGTCGCGGATGCGGCGTTTCTCGCGATGCTTGCGGTCCTCGAACCGGGCGTGCGCGAGCTCGACCTGGCCGCCGTCGGCGACTACGTCATGAAAAGCCTGGGCGCCGGGCGGACGGGATTCCCGACGATCGTTTCGTCGGGGACGCGGGGGCGGACCGTGCTGGGGCCCGCGACAAACCGCGTGGTCAGGAAGGGCGATTTCCTATCCATGGGCATCAGCCCCTCCTTCAACGGCTACCACGGGATCATTCGGAGGACCGTCAAAGCCGGCGCCGACTGGACATTTGCTGAACGGGTCTTCATGGAAACCCTCGAGGGGCTGTATCACAAAGTCATGAAGGCGGCCGCAGAGGCGGCGAAGAAAGCCCTGCCCTCTTCGTCGATTGACCAGGCCGGGAAAAGATATCTGGAGCGGACGCAGCTCAAAAACAAGCGGGGCGAGATGATGACACCGCGGGAGCCGTACACGTTCATCCACAACACGGGCTGTTCGGAGTGCCAGGAGGGCTACGGCGCGGTAACGCCTTTTACCGACGATCCGTTGGGCCGGAACGTTGCGCTCATGATCGATGTGGCGTTCATGGGCTTCGACGAGCGGAAGGAGCTCGTATTCCCGATCGAGTACGCTGTGATTGAGGATGGCTTCTGGAAGAAGGGCAAGACGATCGGGGTCTATAACCGGCTGCCGCTCTGGGTTCAGGATTTCGTCGGCGGTGAACGCGCCGACGTCCCCAAACACCGACTGAATCCATATTACCGGCCCGTCTAAACGGGCGGTCCGGGATCAGAGGTTACAGGGGCAAGGCACCGTTTTTCCACCGCGGATTAACTAAATACTTGCCATCCATGGTATAATGTCGTTGTTAAGCAAGAGGTATTCCCTAGCTTTAAATAACGCACTGAATAAGTAAAGGAAGGGGCCAGAGGCCCTAGTCGGTCACACACTCCTCTCCTTTATGGACTTCAAATACACTTAAATGAGGAAGAACTCGAAAGAGTTTTTCCATCGTCCAAAGGAGACGAGTATGAATATCTACGTAGGCAACCTGGAAAGAGGCGTCAACGAAGCCGACCTGAAAGAAGCCTTTCAGGCTTTCGGTGAAGTGACCAGCGCCTCGATCATCAAGGACAAGTTCAGCGGCGAATCCCGCGGTTTCGGGTTCGTCGAGATGCCGAACGGCGTCGAAGCCCAGAAGGCCATCGCCACGCTGAACGGCAAGGCCATCAAGGGCCGCACGGCCACGGTCAACGAGGCGAAGCCCCGCACCGACAGGCCGAGAACCGGCGGCGGCGGTTTCGGCAGCCGGCGGTACTAAGTCCCGCGAAACCGAAAGAGCGGATTTTTTAAACCGGAGATCTCTCCGGAGACAAAGTACGCCCTCAAAGGGGGCGGTTCGATGAACCGCCCCCTTTTTTTAAGAAGAGGCCAGGGCTCACTTTCTGCTACTTTTTAACAGAAAGTAGAGCCTGGCCTCTTCTTGACAACGACGGCGGCAAACCTGTTTAATGGATGGGAATTGAGGCTTGCCATGAGATTCGTCAAAACCATGCGTCGCTCCCCCGGGCCGGCCATCCCTCCCCTTCCCATATCCACCGTCACGCGCGTACTCGCATTTGTGATCGCTTCTGCCTTCATCTCTCCTTCACTCTCTCTCGCCCAAACCAAGCCGGAAGAACAGGTCGTCGGAGTCCGAACGCTCCTCTCCCGGGACGCGGCCAGGCCCGGCGATGTGATCAAGGCCGCGATTATCCTCAAGATTCAACCCGGCTACCATATCAACGACAGCGCGCCTCTCGATGAATTCCTCTTCCCAACGACCCTCACGACAGAAGAGCCGTCGTGGGTCGACGTCCTCGAAACCTACTATCCCACCGGCCATCGCGGCCGTTTCGCCTATTCCCAGACCGAGCTCGTGGTCTATGAGGGAGAGGCGGTTTTCGGCATGCTCCTCAAGGTGAACGCCGGAACGGCGCCCGGGACGTTGACGCTCAAAGCGACCCTGACGTATCAGGCCTGCGACAGCACCTCCTGCCTGCCGCCGAAAGAGCTTCCTTTCGAGATTCAGGTACCTGTCGTTGCGGCCGCCAAGGAGGTCCGGGATATCAACCAGGAAATTATCGGGAAAATCCCGTTTAAGGCCGTCGTCAAGTAAGGAGCCTGACGGCCCGACCATGTCACAAAAAACGGAGCCGGAATGAGTGAATCGGTGCTGAGAAGAATCCCTTCGCTCGACGCTCTGCTGCGAGAACCGGCCGGCGAAGCGCTCGTCCGCCGATTCGGGCACGAGCCGACGGTCGCCGCCGCTCGCGGCGTCCTCAACGAGCTCCGGGACGAAATGATGGGTGAGTTGCCCGGCAAACCCGCCGCAGATCTCACTCCGCCCGCGCTCGTCGGACGCATCAAGGACGACCTGGAGCGGAAATTCGTGCCGTCCCTCGGCCCCGCCGTCAATGCGACGGGCATCATCATGCACTCGGGGCTCGGGCGCGCCGTGCTTCCTGAAGCGGCCGTCGAAGCTTTACGGGATGTCGCCGCCGGCTATTCTACGCTCGCCCTCGACCTCGAAACGGGCCGCCGCACGACCCGCGACCGCCACGTCGAAGGGTTGCTGCGTGAGCTCACCGGGGCCGCCGCCGCCACGGTCGCCAACAATAACGCCGCCGCCACCGTGCTCATCTTGAATACTCTGGCCCGCGGCAAAGAGGTCATCGTCTCGCGCGGCCAGCTCGTCGAGATCGGCGGCTCCTTTCGCATGCCCGACGTCATGAAAACCAGCGCGGCCGTCCTGAAGGAAGTTGGGACGACGAACAAGACCCACATCAGGGACTACGAAGACGCCATCACCGAAAACACGGGCGCCATTCTCCGCGTTCATCACAGCAACTACCGAATCGTCGGCTTCGCCGAGGAGCCGGGGATCGAAGAGATTACGGCGCTGGCCCATGCCCAAGGCATTCCCGTCGTGGACGATCTCGGCAGCGGCGCCCTCGTCGACCTCAGGGACTACGGGCTCACGACCGAGCCGCTCGTCAAAGCCAGCATCGCCGCGAGAGCCGACATCGTCTGTTTCAGCGGCGACAAGCTCATCGGCGGCCCCCAATCCGGGATCATCGTCGGCACGGCCGAATGGATCCAGAAAATCAAGAAAAACCCGCTGGCCCGGGCCTTCCGTTGCGGCAAGCTGACACTGGCCGCTCTCGAGGCAACGCTCAAGCTCTTTCTGGCGCCCGAGAGCCTCAGGGAGCGCCATCCGATCTATCGAATGCTCGGCTGCAGCACCGAAGAGCTCGCCCGGAGGGCAAAAAAAGTCGCTTCAGCGCTCAAGAAAACCATTCCCACAGGCGTACGCGTCACCGTCGAAGACGGCGAATCCCAGGTCGGAAGCGGCGCGGTCCCCGTCGAGACGATCCCGACAAAGGTGTTGGCCGTGGCCGGACCTGCGATGCCCACCGACGAGCTGGCCGCCCGATTAAGGCGGCTCTCCCCTCCCATCTTCACCCGCATCAGCAACGACGCCGTCCTCTTCGATTTTCGGACGATCCGGCCGGCTGAAGACTCCCTCGTCGAAAAAAGCCTGCTCAGTCTGCTCCGGTGAAAAGTTCAGGGTTCCGTTCATGATCGATTTTCGCAAGCGCAAACGGATCATGGGCCGGTCGATCCGGCTCGGCCACTGCATCTGCAATCCCAAAGCGCCTTGCCCCTGCGATCTCTTCAAGCAAAAGAATGTCTGCCTGTGCTGCGGCGAGCGTGAAGAGGATGCTCTCGAAAGCGTGCCGCTGACGACCCTCGTCGAGAACGCGGGCTGCGCCTCGAAGATCGGTCAGGAAGACCTCAAGAAGGCGCTCTCCGGGCTGCCCCGCACCTTTGACCCGCGCGTGCTCGTCTCCTCGGATACGTGCGATGACGCCGGCGTGTTCAAGCTTAGCGCCGACACCGCGCTCGTCCAATCGGTCGACGTCTTCACGCCGGTTGTCGACGACCCTTACGTCTTCGGGCAGATCGCCGCGGCCAATTCCGTGAGCGACATCTACGCCATGGGCGGCAAGCCGCTGACCGCCCTCTCGATCATCGCCTTCCCCATCGAACGGCTGAGTCCGAGGATCATGAACAAGATGCTGCAGGGCGGCATCGATAAACTCAGGGAAGCGGGCGCCGCGGTTCTCGGCGGTCACAGCATCAAGGACAAAGAGATCAAGTTCGGGTTCGCGGTGACGGGCGTCGTCCATCCCCGGAAGATGACCGTGAACAGCAAGGCCAGACCGGGGGATGTTCTCATCCTGACCAAACCGATCGGGACCGGGACACTAAGTTTCGCCCGGCAGCTCGGCCGGGCGTCGGCTGCCGGTCTTGAGGAGGCCGAGCGCTCGATGACCGAACTCAACCGGGCGGCGGCCGAAGCCATGATCGCGGCCGGCGTCACGACGGCAACGGATATCACCGGATTCGGGCTGGCCGGGCATCTCGGCGAAATCGCGCAGCAGAGCCGCGTGGAGATCGAGGTTTACGGCGAAGCGATCCCGGTCTTCGAAGGAGTCATGGATTGCATCCGCGACGGGCTCATCTCGGGCGCCGTCGAGCGCAACCGGGAATACGCTTCGGCCTTCGTGAAAACGGATAAGAACGTGCCGGAGCCGCTCGAGACCCTGCTCTACGACCCGCAAACATCAGGCGGTCTGCTGATCGCTGTTCGGAAATCGAAAGCCTCGGCGCTCGTCAAGGCGCTCAAAAAGAAGGGCGTGCGCACGGCGGCCGTCATCGGCCGCGTCACGCGGAAAGGCGCCGGGAAAATTCTGCTCCGGAGGAACGCGCCGGCCGGTTGAGAGGCGGAAAGGCCGCGGAACCAGGATGCCGGAAAAAGATCACGTCATCATCGGCACGGCCGGGCACATCGACCACGGCAAGAGCGCCCTTGTCAAGGCCCTGACCGGCATCGACCCCGATACGCTCCCCGAAGAAAAAGAACGCGGCATGACGATCGAACTCGGGTTTGTCTTCCTCGACGATCCGGGCTACGAGAAGCAAATCGTTTTTATCGACGTCCCTGGCCACGAGAAGTTCGTCAAAACGATGGCCGCCGGGGCAAGCAATATCGACGCGGCGCTTTTTATCATCGCGGCCGACGAGGGGATCTCGGTGCAGACGCGCGAGCATTTCGATATCCTTCAGATTCTCGGAATCAAGCTCGGGGCCATCGCCCTGACCAAGTCCGACCTCGTGGACGAGATGCGCATCGCCGAGCTCAGCGGCGGTGTCAAAAGCTTCGTCAAGGGTTCGTTCCTCGATGGCGCGCCTGTCATTCCGGTCTCGTCCGTCACGGGCGCTGGGCTTGAGAACGTGAAGAATGTCCTCCGGGAAATCGGACGGCACGTGGCCAAGCGCCCGGACAACGGCATCTTCCGGATGCCCATCGACCGGGTCTTCACGATCCAGGGGTTCGGGACTGTTGTGGCCGGCACCGTGCTCGGCGGCGAGGTCTGCGCAGGCGACCGCGTCGAGATCTTCCCGGACGGGCTCACGTCCCGGGTCCGGGGCGTGCAGGTCCACAAGGAGAAGCGGGAACGCTCGACGATCGGCAAGCGGACGGCCCTCAACCTTCAGGATCTGAAGAAAGAAGACCTGCGCCGCGGCCAGGTCGCCGGCGCCGAGGGCTCACTCGTCCCTACGGCCCGGCTCGACGCCCGCCTCGACGTCCTCAGGAGCGCAGAGAAGGAGGTCAAGCACCGTGACCGCGTCCGGCTCCATATCGGCACGGACGAGGTCATCGCACGCCTGGCGGTCCTCGAAGGCCAGAAAATCCCGCCCGGCGGCTCGGCCATGATCCAGCTCATCCTGGAGAGCCCGACGGTGGCCCTGCCCGGAGACAGGTTCGTCATCAGGTCATTCTCCCCTCTTGTGACCATCGGCGGAGGGCAAATCCTCGACGCCAACCCGACGAAGCACAAAAGGTCAAGCGGCCAGGTCCTCGAAGGCATCAAACGGCTGGAGCGCGGGACCGAAGAAGCCGTCGAACAGATGTACGCCCAATCGGGCTTTGCGCCGAAAAGCGCGCGGGAAATCGCCCGACAACTCGGCCGCGGCGAGGCCGAAGTCGACCAGGCGCTGATCGTGCTCGTCAAGGACGGGCGCCTCATCCGGATCGGGCAGGAAACCCCTCCGGTCTATCTCGCGGCCGCCGCCGTCGCCAAGCTCGAAGAGAAGGTCGTTTCCGGCATCAAGGAGTTCTTCGAGTCCAATCCGACAAAGCTCCTCGTGCCCTATTCGGACGTCCGCGCCGCGTTCCTGAAGGACGGGGACGCGCCGACTCTAAAACATGTCATGGACGCCCTGACGGCTCGGAACGTTGTCTACCGCAAGGAGGCCCAGGTCGGGCTCGTGGGCAGGGAGGCTAAGATCGATCCCGCCGAAGAACGGTTGAAAGCCCGGATCGAGGGCGCATTCCGGAGCGCGGCGTTCGCGCCGCCGCTTGAGGAGGAAGTCCGCGCGCGGATTGATGTGAATCCGTCGCTGTTCAAGAATATCCTCGAGGGTCTTATCCGCGGCGGCCGTCTCGTTCGCCTCTCGGCCAAAGTGGTCTATCACCGCGAGCCCTATGACGAGATCCGGGGCATCGTCCTCGGGCTCATCGCGCTTCACGGCAGCGTCACCATCGCCGAACTCAGAGACCGGCTGAACTTATCCCGCAAGTACGCCCAGGCCGTCTTGGAATACTTCGATAAGACCGGACTGACGAAGCGGGTCGAAGACAGACACGTCCTGAATAAGACGCCGTAAACCTACTTTCCGCTCCGACGGCTTGAAAAGACGCATGGAGGAGGTTTCATGAATACCAGAAAGGATTTCCCCTACGCGACTCACCTCAATATCCTTTACAAGCCTCTTGAAGTCGTGGACATCCCGTCCGTGATTGTGGCATGCACCGACCGCTGGTATAACCAGACGCTCTGCCGGGTCAACGATTCCGTCGTTCGCCTCGGAATCGTTCAAGGGGAATATCACTGGCACAAGCACGACAAAGACGACGAGTTCTTTTTTGTAATCGAGGGCCGTCTTCTCGTCGATCTGCAGGAAAGGACGGTCGAGCTCGGCGCTCGGCAGGGCTTCGTCGTGCCCAAGGGAGTCAACCATCGCACCCGCGCCCCAGAGCGGACGATCATGCTGATGGTTGAAAACGCGGGCATCGTGCCCACGGGCGATGCCTGGTAGACTTGAACCCCTCCGGTCTTGAGCTGCGTCCTTGCGGCCATAGGAAGCCAGCCGCGTCGGTTTAAGTCCATTCCGTTATTTTTGCGCCAACGTAATGAGCACGGACCGCAGCCACAATCTTTGACGCCGCACCACCTTAAGACCGACGTCATTGAACAGCGCCTGAATCTGACGGCGGCTCTTGACTCTCTCATGAAACACATTCACCAGCAGCATTGTATGATCCGCAAGGCCGAGCAATCCTCCCGGGCGAAGAACCCGTGACATTTCTTGGCAACCTTTCAGCTGGTCACGCCAGTGATGAAACGACAGGCTGCTGAGAACAAGATCGGCCGCTTGATCAGGAAAGGGAAGCATTTCGGCCGGGGCGACCTTAAAGGTGGCGTTTGGATTGAGCCGTTCCGCCTCAGAGACCATCCGTTCTGCCGGATCGACACCAAACAGCACCGCCTGAGGCCATCGGAGAGCGGCGGCGCGAAGGAGCCGCCCCGTGCCGCAACCGACATCGATAATGGATTGAAACGATGCCGCCGGTCTTTCTTTCTCAACAAGATCGAGCATTCTTGAATGAACAGGTCCAAAATACCATTTCTGCGTGATCGATCGATCATACGTCGCGGCCCAGCGGTTGAACCGGTCTATGTCATATCCTGGAGGCATCGCCGTTGTCCGTTCAAAACGTCTCGCGCTATAGCGAATTATTCCAACAATCCCGTTCAGGCCGCCCATAAATGGGAGCGATCGTAACGATTGAAATGATGATATTCGGGCTCCGGATCACTGTCAAGGGAATGCAGGCTGTCACGGTGCGCCTTCTGATTCCAGACGGCGAGCCGCGACCAGCCGCCTTGAAACGAGACAACAAGATGTATAATTATAGGAGTCATAGGCCTGGTTTGATTCGAGAGTTATCAGGCGAGCGCAAACGCAAAGCAAAGGAGGGAACATGACCGCATCGAACCTCTTCGCGAAATGGTCGGCTTGGGGACCGCGCTTGCAGAGCGTGCTCCGCATCGCCGCGGCGTTCATGTTCATGCTGGCCGGCACCATGAAGCTCTTCGCCTTCCCGGCCGGAATGCCTCCGAAGGGTGGAACCGTAATTTTCATGTCACAGATGGGACTGGCCGGCGTCCTGGAGACGTTCGGCGGCGCCTTGCTCCTTCTCGGTCTTTTCGCCCGTCCCGTTGCGTTTATTCTCTCGGGAGAAATGGCGGTGGCGTATTTCCAGGCCCACTTCCCTCGGAGTTTCTGGCCTGGAATAAACGGGGGCATGGCCGCAGCCCTTTACTGCTTCATCTGGCTTTACTTCTCTGCGGCCGGTGCGGGACCATGGAGTCTGGATGCCTGGCGCGCGAAGCGGCGGACGTCGGTTTAAGAATTCGATGCCAAAACGAGAGCCTTGGGAAAATCTCCATTTGACTCCGGAGGGCAGGTAGACAAAATCATTTTTCCCTGTTTCCAGGTCAATTTCGTCGATATCGGCTATTCTTTTGGCGAAGGAGGAGCGGCCAGTTTGACCGCGACCCAGAAGGAATGCAGCCGCGACCGGGGATCGCGGCGATAATCACCGCTGCTCGGATCGGTGGCGGCGGTATCTATCTCGGCCCCCATACCCTCGTCTATTCCGAGATTATTATCAACCATGATGCCATGCGCGACCTTCCCGGCCATCATGTCCTTCATGACTTGCGACGTCATGCCTCCCCACTCGAAGCCGACCTGTATGGTTTTGCCGGGCTCTGTGCCGATGCCGCCGGGCTCGTTGACCCGACTGAGGGGGATCCTGAACTCGTAGATGAGCGTCCTGTTTTGGGATTTGGTGGCAAAGGCCGGCGGGTCATTTTGGACGGCCGGGTTTGAGGGCGCCGCCTCTTTCCTGGTGTTGATGGCGTCGGCCTCAAACAAATAGTGGAATTTCTGCTTCCGGATCTCGGCCTTCCGCTCTTCCGTCAAATCCCCCGACTTTCTCTGGAGCGAAGAGATCAGCTCCTCCGACGTGACCTGTTTCTTAAAAAAATGGATGCCGAGGTCCCTGCTTTTCCTGCCATCGGCATTGAAGAAGATCTTCATGCCCGTGTAATTGATCGTCGACGCCGACGCACCGTCCTTGAACAAGACAAGAACGTAGAGATTGTTGACGTCGTTGTCCAGCGCGTACCGGGCCTTGGAATCAGGATCGGTCAGGAACGTCGCGTCCTGCCAAGGCTGAGACAGGCCGTCAATCTTAATGGGAACAGCCGCCCAACGGCTTTCGGCGAGCTTATCCTTGGCTAAGCCGACCACTCCGGAGGCCGCCACGGTAAACATGAGCAACGGGTAAACAAGCCACTTTCTTTTCATTTCACTTCCTCGGGCCTCCACGGCTCCTTGATGCGAAGAGTTATTTTTAGGAGTTAGTTCTCTTTTTCCAATTCCTATCGCGGATAATATTATGCCTGGTAATCGGGGCCCGGTCAAACCTTTGAGAAGCAAGTTTTTCTTTTGTTCTTTGGGGACTGCCTGGCCATCTATGCCATTTTGTGCATTTGTTTGCACAATCTCTGCATATTTTTTGAGTGGGTAGGAGAAATCAACTGGCTTGAAAACCCCCATCAGCGGTGGTACATTGAGCGGAGCCGAATCAGTTGAGAGTGAGGCCAGCCGTTCCGGCCTAGCGAAAGAAAGGAATTTCCTATCCATATTTTGCCGGAACACGCCAAAAGGAAGTACATGTGAAGCACCTCGTTTTAATCTCCCTTGTCATGCTTATGGGGGCGCAGGCCCTTGCGCAGCAAATGAATGATCGCCTTGATTCGCTGATGGTATCGACTTATCCGAACGATCAACCTGGAGCAGCCATAGCGATAGTCAAAAATCGGAAAGTCGTCTTCAAGAAAGGTTACGGAATAGCCGACCTGGATTCAAAAGCGATTATTACTCCCTTAACCAATTTTAATATTGGTTCCATGACCAAGCAGTTCACTGCATACTGTACTTTAAAATTACAAAATCAGGGGAAGCTGTCGTTGGATGACCGGCTGATTGAGTTCTTTCCTGATTTTACTCCTAAAGTAGCAGGTGTTATTACGATTCGTAACCTGCTCACACATAGTTCGGGAATCATTGATTATTATGATCACGTTGATAAGGGACGATACACGGAATTCTGGGATAAGGATATAGTGCCTGCGATAAAATCAATTGACTCTATTTACTTCCCGGCAGGATCCAGATACCGTTACAGCAACACCGCGTATTGTCTGCTCTCGCTGATCATTGAAAAGGCGTCCGGGAAACAGTTTCCTGAATTTGTTCAAGACAACATTTTTAACCCCTTGAAGATGGATAACAGTGATGTCATACATCATGGTTTGGAAATTTCTAATCGCGCAGTTGGCTACGCCCGTGAGAATAATAGTTTCAAGATTTCTGATGCTAAACAGAGCCTGTTTTTTTCGACCCAGGGAGATGGAGGAATCTATACTTCCATCGATGACTACCTGAAATGGATAATGGCCATTCAATCAGGGAAAGTGTTAAATCCATACCTGACAAAGGAAGCTCAGACCCCACAGTTCTTAATTAATTCCAGGGACGGTATCTCTTATGGATTTGGATGGTTCATTGCCGGATCCGGGGAAGATAGACTGATCTATCATCCGGGTTCAAACGGCGGATTTAGGACAATTGTCTTGATTAAACCTTCTCAAAAGTATTCGGTAGTTATCTTTTCCAACCGAAGTGATATCGACGTGGAGGACCTTGTGCGTCGAGTCAATAAGATCTACCATATTGATGACAAAGCGTTCGTTAAGTCGGATGCGATTAATCCTTAGTTGTCTTGAGATGCAACGATGGACCGAGCCGCAAGCCGTTCGGGAAAATCGTGAAGAATCAGTCAATTAACTCTTACGGGAGGGTGAGGCATCCGGTGATGCCTCTGGACTTCAAAAACGATCCTGGCGGAATTCGGCAACGGTGGATTCTCCCCTGTTGGAGCGTATCCAGCTTGTTTTTCTTGTATTTACAGATCTTGATGGTTTGATCACGTTTAGGCTAGACTGAGCTGTTTTGAGCAAGAGTTTGCTCAATCTCTGCTCAATTTTTTGAGGGTATGTAGGCATTCATGATGGGGTGCTCTGCCGCTTATATCTTTTTTCTCATTATAGCTAAATCGAAATAAAGGGGGGCAGATCACTACCTGAGAAAGGAGTCTCGATGGACAGGCTACGGTTCACCCCGGAACATGCAATCAAAGTTAGAACCCTTGGCAAACGGAGCCAGCTAAATTATCATGAGAGACGGAATCCGCAGCTTAAGAAATCAGCACGCGAGTCCGAAACCGCCTGACTACAAACACTTCCCCATGTGTACGAGGATACGATGTTTAACCAGATCCCGATCCAACGGGATCACCCCATCCCGCATGCGCTGACCATCCATCTCCACCCACGACACACCTCGCTCGCAGCCTTCCGGATTCTCGACCTGGATCTCGTAGATCGCTTCACCGTGACGATAGCGCAGGTGGAAGCCCTCCCACCACCCGGGGATGACCGGATCCAACTGCATGTGATCCCCGCGTACCTTCAAGCCCAGGACCTCTTCAACCCAGGCTCGGTACATCCATGCCGCCGAACCCGTATACCAAGACCAACCACCCTGACCGATCCGCCCAGGCAATCGGTACACGTCAGCTGCGACCACGTAGGGCTCAAGCCCATAGCGCCACACGGTTTCTGGATCACGCGCGCGCTCAATCGGGTTGAGCATGCGCAGTATTTTCGCCGCCCGCGTCCCATCCCCTCGACGTGCCAAGGCCATGGCGAACCACAGGGCGGCGTGAGTGTACTGGCCTCCGTTCTCCCGCACGCCCGGAGGATACCCCTGGATGTATCCGGGTGACGGATTCGATCTGTCAAAGGGAGGCGTTAAGAGCAGCACCAGACCTTCATCCTCGCGAACAAGGTGTTTCCACGCTGATTCTAAAGCCCTGTCCGCCCGATCTGTGTCGGCGGCTCCACTCAGCCAAGCCCAAGATTGGGGCAGGGAATCAATCCTCGCCTCTTCGTTCGCCGAAGAACCAAGCGGCGTGCCATCGTCGAAGATCGCCCGAAGATACCACTCCCCATCCCATCCTGCTCGCTCGACACGCTGAATCAGCGCATTTCTATCCTGTTGATAGGACTGGCTTAGATCTGGCCGACCCAGTAGCTCAGACAACTCGGCCATACCCTGAAGCACATCCACCATGAACCACGCCAGCCAAACGCTCTCCCCTTTGCCCCCGGCGCCCACAAGGTTCATCCCATCGTTCCAGTCCCCAGTTCCTATCAGGGGCAAACCATGGGGCCCAAAGGTCATGCTACGCGAGACGGCGCGCCGGCAGTGCTCAAACAGCGTGGCGTGTTCAAGCGCGACCTTCGGTGTGAAGAACATTTCGTGCTGATCGCCTTCCAGCGTGGGCCCGTTGAGGAAGGGAACCTCTGTGTGCAAGATGTCCACATCGCCGGTGACCCGCATGTATTGAGCGACGACGTAGGGCAGCCACAGGGGGTCATCGGAGATCCGAGAGCGGATACCCGCGCCGCTCGGTGGATGCCACCAGTGCTGGACATCGCCTTCCTTGAACTGACGGCTCGCCGCGAGCAGGATGTGCTGGCGCGCCAGCTCGGGAGACGCGTATAGGAATGCCATAACGTCCTGCAGTTGATCGCGGAAGCCGAATGCACCGCCGGACTGGTAAAAGGCGGAACGTCCCCAGATCCGACAGCTCAGGCTTTGGTATAAGAGCCAACGGTTGATCAGGAAGTCCGCTGCCAGCTCGGGGGTGTGCACTTCGATCGTACCCAACAGATCATCCCACCACGCTTTCGTCTGGCTTAACGCGGTCTCGAGTGCCAAGCCTTTCCGGTAGACCAGAACCCGCTTGTGGACCTCCTCCACCGACTCGGCCTGGCCCAACATGCACGTGATCTCAGCCCTCTCTCCGGGAGCGAGTTCAACCGTAACCTGCAGTGCCGCACACGGGTCGAATCCCGCCCCCGTCCGACGTGATAGCCCGGTCCGCTCCATCGCCGCCGGGCTACCCAGCGAGCCGTTGCGCCCGACGAAGGACGTGCGGTCGCCGGTGTAAGACTCCGCCGGCGGGTTGATGGCCGCGAAGGCGATCCGATCCCCGTACTCGGGGTGGTAGCGATTCCGAGCGATCAGGGCCTGGACTTCGTCATCCCAGTGGGTCACGACGTGCATCTGGGAGGATTCGCGGTTCTCGCCCAGTGTCCACTCCACATAGTACGTCACCGACAGCCTGCGACGCCGGGAGGAGTCGTTCCTCAACCGCAGCCTTTGCAGCTTGATCGGCTCTCCCCCGTTCTCATCCACTGGAACGAAGACCGTCAGCTCCTGCTCGATCCCTTGACTGTTATGCTCGAAGACCGTGTACCCCGCCCCATGCCTTGCCCGATAAGCGGTCTCTTCGCGGATCGGCGACGGGGTCGGCGTCCAGTAGACACCGGTCTCCTCGTCCCGGATGTACACCGCCTCAGACGGTGGATCCATGACGGGGTCGTTCGACCATTGCGTCAGGCGATTGCGCTGGCTGTTGCCATACCAGGTAAATCCAGACCCCGTTTCGCTGACCAAGGTTCCGAAGGTGGGGTTGGCGATGACGTTCACCCAGGGTGCAGGCGTGTGGGTGTTGGGGCCGAGATAGATCGCGTATTCACGCCCATCCGGGGTAAAACCGCCCAGGCTGTTGAAGTAGGGCAGCTCCATGAAGGGCAGCGAAGCCGAAGGCTCCCGGGGAGCACGTTTCTTGGCCATGGGTTCCGACAACTCGGGAACCTCCACAGGCACGCCCTGGAGTAAAGTGCCGCGGGCCGCCACCAGCACTACACTCGCCGCGGCCATGAGTAGCGTCAGGTCTTCCTTCGGAATTTGATCCGCACTGCGCAAGAAAATTCCACCCGGCTGATCCTTCCCCGTATACGTCGAATGCGCCTGGATCAGGCCCTCGAGTCGTTCACGCAACGGCTGCTCATAGCCGCCCGCCTCCTCGTTGAGGATCACCAGGTCTGCCGTCAACCCGTGCATTCGCCAATAGGTATGGGCCTGGAGCATCTGACGGACCAGGCTGATATCCCGCGCCTCGCCAATGGTGATCAGGGCAATCGGCAAGTCGCCCGAGATTCCATAGGGCCATAAGCCGGCTTGGCCCTTGCGGTTCTCTTCGATGCGTTCGGCGGGAGGGCGGAAGAGCGGGTTGGGAAACAGCAGGTGGCTGGCCAGCTGCTGGAAGCGGCGAGCTTCGTCGGGCTGGATGCGAAGCAATCGCAACTCAAGCTGGGCAGAGGCCCAGGCGAAATCCATCGCCCGATCGATGGCATGGGGATCGCTGTACTTACCCATCAGCCCCAAGACCTGCTGGCGTGTTTCGCCGGCGGCGAGAACCAAGGAAACCTGGACACGCTGGCCTGGACCGAGAGTCAGGCTCTGGCGCAGGCTGAGGATCGGGTCCAGGACAAAACCCTGGCTATTGCCAAGCTTCTCGAAGGACCCCCATCGGATTTGCGAGCGTCCGTCCTCGGCCGATGAATCGGCGCCGGTCGGTCTCGAACTGCAAGGCTTCGTCCTCGGGGTGTTCAAGCGTAAGGCGGTGCGCAACGTAAATGGGTGGGTCGTCTTCCGCGCGAGGTCGGCGGTACGCGAGGAGGGCTTGATGTTTAGGCACCGCTTCGGTTTGGATGAACAGCTTGTTGAAGGCCGGATGCTGCCGGTCTGCGTTGTGCGGCGCCAGCGAGAGTTCAACGTAGCTCGTGAGATTGAAGCGGCGGGTGCGAACGGACCGATTGAACAGGGTGACCCGCCGAATCTCAACGTCATCTTCCGGCGAGACGATGACCTCCGTTTCGGTTTGAATGCCGTTATCGGCGCGCCGGAACACGGCACGGTCGAGCGCGAAGTCGGCGGAGTACGCCTCAACCTTCCCGCCGACCGGGTGATACGTGTTGGACCACAATCGATCCGAGTCGGCCTCATGGATGTAGCAGAAGGTCCCCCACGGATCCTGAGTCCGATCCGACCTCCAGCGTGTGATCTCAAAGTTGCCCCACCGGCTGTATCCCCCGCCTGCGTTTGTGATCATCAAGCCATAGCGACCATTGCAAAGGAGTTGGGTTTTGGGCGTGCTCGTATGGGGGGTATCGAATTTGCTCACCGATGGGGCGACTTCGCCGACGCTCTCCGGCAAAGACATTCTCTCCCGCGTGGAGATGTGGTGCAGCGGAGAAAGGATCGGGATGCGTTCATAGAGCAGGGGCTCAACGGCACGCACGCGTGCGTCGGCATGGAAATCGCGCTGGATAGGATTGCCATGGAGGAAGTTGGTCAGTGACAGGAAACCCATGCCTTGATGATGCGCCATGTAGGCTTGAATGATCACCCCACGCTCGCCCTCACGACTCGGTTGACGGCTGAAGTCCATCGCTTCGTAGTAGCCGTAATCGTTCAACAGCCCCAGGCCAGCCAGTCGTTTCAGATTCTGCACGGCCTCTCTCGGCGCAACGTTCAGCGCCAGAAGGGTGGCATAGGGCGAGACGACGACTTTTTCCTCCAGGCCGCGCTTCAATCCGAGCTCCGGTACGCCAAAGGCCTTATATTGATAGGTCTTGTTGAGGTCCAGATCTCCAAAGGCAGACTCCGAAATCCCCCACGGCACACGACGCTGGCGGCCGTAGGCAATGTGGATCGCCACCGCTTCCCTCGCCGCTTTATCCAGGAGCGAGTTCTCCTGGGAGCGCTGGAAAATCAGCGGCATCAGATATTCGAACATGGTTCCGGTCCAGCTGAGCAGCACTCGGCGCCGACCGATTGCGCCGTAGGGTCGACTCATGGAGAACCAATGCTCAACCGGGACATCACCCCGAGCGATGGCGACGAAACTCCCAAGCCGCGCCTCACTCGCCAGGAGATCGTAGTAGGCGCTATCCAAGCGGCCTTCGGAAACGTTGTAGCCGATTGAGAACAACCGTCGTTCGGGGTCATACAAGAAGCGCATATTGATCGATTCGGATAACCCGCGTCCGTCCTGGATGAGCCGCTCGCCCAAACCCAGGATTTCACCGGCCAGCCATCGCGACTTGGCGAAGGCTTCCATCAGGCGGTCAAGCCATTCGAAGAGGGGGCGGGCGGCTGCGGAAGCCTTCTCACGGATCGATTGGAGGATCGGAATACAGCCGATGCGCCCGTTGGCAAGATCGAGAA
Source organism: Candidatus Aminicenantota bacterium (assembly GCA_963727095.1). GTDB lineage: Bacteria > Acidobacteriota > Aminicenantia > Aminicenantales > Saccharicenantaceae > CAVSEQ01. Next base: position 803,752 of record CAVSEQ010000003.1, read on the forward strand.
GCGAAGGCGCGTGAGACATAGCCTGGCGGATGGCGAGCAGGGCCTCCAGACCCAGCGGCGCGATCTCCTCCTCCTTTTTTTCATCGAGGATTTCGATCCAGGTGAGATAGCGATCCGTGATCCTTAGCCAGGCCGATACCTGCTCCTCCATCTGCCTGGCCCAATAAGCCGCTCCCGTTTCAACGTCGGCGGACTTACGCGCCGCATCGGCTAGAGCCCTTACGCTACTCTCCACCCGCCGCAGCAGGCGAAGCGCGTCGGCGATGCGAGCCGGCGGGGTTTCCCACAGCGCGCATCAGTGCGTCGAGGGCGTGGGCATCCAGACCCGAAATGCTTTCCTGTTCGACGACCTGTTTCAGGATTTCCCCGGTATCCCGCAGGCCTTCAAAGGCTTTCCCATCCAAGACGGGTCTCTGAATCAGCTCGTCCAGCCCGTGCTCCAGTGACCATAGGGCACCCAGCAGGTTTCCGCTGTCTACGGCGGACACGTAGCGAGGCTCGAGAGGGGTCAGGGTTTGAATATCGTACCAATTCAGCAGATGGCCCTCATAGCGCTCCAGTTTGCCGATCGTCTCCATGGTATGGGCCAGCTTTTCGACGACCTGATCCACCGTCATATACCCGAAATCATGTGCGGATAGTGCGCTGAGCATCCAGAGACCGATGTTGGTTGGACTGGTGCGCATCGCCAGTCGGTTCTGAGGGGAGACCTGGTAGTTGTCGGGCGGAAGCCAAGACGTATCATCGCTGACAAAGTCTGAGAAATAGCGCCAGGTTCGTCGTGCCATCTGCCTCAGGAACCGCAGATCCTTTTCAGGCAGCAGGAGTTGCTTTTGCTTTGCCTGCGGTCGAAGGTTCAAGAGCCAGCCGATCAGAGGGGACAGGAACCACAAGACGAGCCAGGGACTGGCCATCGCAAGGCTGGATGGCATCCAGCGCTGCACCGCCCAACCCACGATCCCGCTGAATAGGCTTGCCAGGCCCAAAGAAGCTACAAACAATGGCTGCCGACGCGGGGCACTCCGATGAGTCACCTGGGCCGAAGTCCACTCGAGCAACCCACGGTGAGAGATGAGGCGGCGATACCAGACCCGCAGAATGGCATCCAGAGCCAGCCAGGCCTGGTGCACAAGCAGCGCCGCATCAGCAACCGTCCGCAGCAGGTCGTGCGCCACCTTCGAGAAGGAGAAGCTCTTCAGCCCCTGGCGGGTGGTCGCCATGGTGAAGGGCTGCGCGAAAGGGTGGAAGAGCAGCTGCATGGCGACCACAAGCGTAGAGATCCATCCCATCTGAGGAGAAGTCAGCCAGGAGGCTATGAGCAAGCCCAGGCTGGTCGCGGGTATCAGGCTCCGGCGCAAGTTGTCGAAAACCTTCCAACGGTCGAACCAGGAGAGCGGGTTTGGCACTCGCCGTCCTCCAGGCCCGGGAACCCGCGGCAAAATCCAATCCGCGATTTGCCAATCACCGCGAATCCAACGATGTTGCCGGCGGGTGTAGCTCAGGTAACCCTGCGGGAACTCATCATAGAGCTCAATATCACTGGCCAGGCCCACTCGGACGTGAGCGCCTTCAATCAAGTCATGGCTCAGCAACCACTCTTCAGGAAACCTCCCAGACAGCACTCGACTGAAGGCGCGCACATCATAGATACCCTTGCCATGGTAGGAGCCTTCACCGGCCAGGTCCTGATTGACATCGGAAACGGCCTTGGTGTATGGGTCAATTCCGACCGCGTCTGCGAAGAGCCGGCTGAAAGGCGAGGCGCTCGTGCTCGGAAGCGTTGGGCTCACGCGCGGTTGGATGATGGTGTAAGAGCCGGCCAGAATCCTGCCTGCGGCATCGAAGCGCGGCTGGTTGAGAGGGTGTGCCAGGGTCTCGATCATCCTGCGGGCAGTGCCAAGAGGCAGCTGTGTGTCGCTGTCTAACGTGATGACGAACCTCACATTGGACAGATGATCCGGGTCGCCGACGTATACCAAACGATCGGCATCTTCAGGCCGCGTTCCATCGATCAGACGATTGAGTTCTTCTATCTTCCCGCGTTTGCGTTCCCAACCGATGAATTTCTGCTCGGATTCACTCCAGGTGCGGTCCCGATGGAAAAGGAAGAAACGCTCACCCCCATACCGATGGTTGAGAGCTTCGAGGCTCTCGGTCACAGTCTGGAGCAGTCTTTCGTCGTCCTCGCGATGCGCCTGATCCGAATCGGTGTAGTCCGTGAAGAGGCTGAAGAGCAGATTGCCTTCTTTGTTGGCCAGGTACCGGATTTCCAGCTTCTCCACCTCTGCCCGGATCGTCTCCGCGTCCCCCAGCAACATGGGCACAACGACCAACGTTCGAAATGCGTCAGGAATGCCCGAAACCTCAAAATCCATCTTTGGAAGGGCTCGGGGTGGAAGTAGCCGCATGACGAGGTAATTCAAAACCTCGAGCGCGAGTTGGCTGACGGGGATCAGCAAAAGGAGGGCGATTAGAAGCCGGATCCAGGGCGCCTGTCCGCGCAGACCCAGCAGGACGATCAGGGAGATGGATACAGCGGAGAAGAGGCTGAGCCCAAGAAAGTACACTGCAGAATGATGGCGGTATACCCACTGCAGGACGCGGAAACGTGGTCGCCTCACTGGCAGCCTATGAGCCGCGCAAGCTCGCGCCTTCCTTCACCCATCAGATAGGTCCCGACGTGGATCCACCGGTCATCTTCCGTCGCTTTACGCTGCGGCTTGCGTCGCCAGCTCGATGGCGCGTTGGGCGACCTGGTCTTCCGCCTGACCGGACCCACGGGCGAGTTCTTCAATCGCCCGACGATAGCGATCGCGTGTGTCGAAATCCATCTTGGGATAAACGCCGGATGGATCGAATCGAAGCAACCGCTCCACGCGGCTGAGATGCTCGAAGATCCCTCTCCAATCCAACAGGGCGAGCTGTCGCAAGCTGGTGAATGCGTTGCCGATCGAGATCTGATCCTTCGTCTGGCGGTTTTGCTCACGCAGGTTGAGCTCGCTCAGGGGCTTGCGGTAAGTGCGCTCCAGCCAGCTCTGGACCGGCACTAACGCGGCGTCTTCGTCGTAGAGATGATCGACCAGTTGAGTAGCGAAATAGGGGCTCGGGCCGGGTTGGGTTGCAGCAAGTTCTGCCAGGATAGAGAAGAGCTGGTTGGGATCTCGCCGGTTGGCCGTAATGAGCCTGTTCGCCCAGAAGTCGGCGATCTCACGCTCCCGCAGCTCGGTCAGAGCGCTGGCGGCAAGATCCTGGATGCTCTCAATCAATGCGATGCGCAGCATCTGGGGGACAGCCCAGAGTTCGCCGATCGTCAGCGTGCGCACGGATTGATAGGCCTCAATAAACGCAAGGATGTTCTCCCGGTCCAGGCGCAATTCCGTATAGGAGACGAGTTCCTTCGCCAGACCGTAGATGCGCGGCAGGCCCCGGTAGGGCTCGTTGGCGAGTGCCGGCAGCTCCTGGTAAAAACGCCGAGGAAGGTTCAGCTGAACGTCGCGGGCGTTGCTCTCGATGACGTACTCATTATCGAGGATCCACTCGGCGGTCGGAGGCGCACTCTGTTCCAGTCGACTCGCTTCGGAGAGGTCCAAGCATACCTGATGGATCCATTGACGGGCGTTTTCGACCCGCCTTGAGCAGCTCAGTGTTCCGCCGCGGCCTTGGGTCCACTTCGTGGTCCATGGCCAGCCGCTGGGCATGCTCCTGGATCTGCGTCGGAGAGAGCGGCACTCCGGGGCTTCGCACATCTCCAATTGGATTCTCGCGCTTCGGATGCAGGACGAAGACTGCGGGCGGGATGTCGCCGCTTTCTCGAAGCACCGCCACTGGGAACCGCAGTGTTTCAATCGGCGCCTGGAGGATCAGGACGGTCTCCTCGGACACCAACCAACGTGCGTGATCCTCAAGCAGCCTTCGTTCGACACCGTACTTCGATCGTCGTATCCACACCCCACCGAAGAGGGTTCCGATGAATCCACCCGCAAAGATCGAAACCAGGGCAGAGAGGCTTCCGCTCAGAATCGGCACCGGCCAGTGGAGGACCAGGGATGCAACGCCGGCGAGGGCCCCGAAAAGAATGGCAGTCAAGGTCGCCCCGAGAGCACGGCGCCAAAGGAAGGGGTCCCGTATGTGTACATCTCCGTCCGCGGTCTTGTGCACCAATGCGGCGCGGCGGAAGCCCCTTCTCTGCAGCTCCCGCAGAGCTCTGCGAGCTTCATCTCGTTCTGCGAAGTAGCCTATGAGGGTGCCTGCTTCCATATTT
>CAVSEQ010000004.1:0-637946 GCA_963727095.1 Candidatus Aminicenantota bacterium
ATTTTCTCAGCCGAATTCCCTTCATGGACTCTATTACTCCAGTTTGAGGGCCGATATCAAGAAGGTTATGAAGGCCCGCCAAATTGTACATACTTCTGTATGTACTGTGTGATGCGTTTTGCAGGCTGGCTGCCTCTTCAAAATGGGGCGCGGGCCGAGGTACTTGATATTGCCGCCGCCATATGTCATGGCAAATGACGACGCTGCCGTCATTTGCCATGACATATGACGACGATGGCGACAGTAGATCTTGGATGAGATCACCGCCCATCCGCTCCGGACTTTTCTTGAGGCCATGTGGGCATAGGAGCATTAATAGCCCGTGCAGGATGTTTCAATGTCGTTGAGGCTATCGAGAAAACAGCCAAGACCTTTCCCTGCCTGTTTATTGAAAGATCGGATCGTCGTCCTGATTGGCAAGGAAGATGACTTACGAAAGATGGCTTCGAGATCAGCTGATCAAAAAGCAGGCGCCGGCCCTTAGTGTCCCGGACAGTTGATTTGATCAGACGATGGATCAATATCGTAATCTCAAGGCTTCAAGGTGGATTTCATCCTGACCTGTTTTGCTCCCGTCAATAGCTTAGATCATAATTGAATGTTGTTTCAGATAGTCTAGACTGCACTCTAAATATATCAGCGGGGCTTAGTGGAAAGGCGCTCTTTTCCCTGGGAATGATGCTTCGCGAAAAACCTGAATGCTGCTTTCTTGACATCGGTCTGTATCAAGCCATATCATCGGTTTGCGATGGGGAATATCGGTTCCGAATCTAAAGTGGAGGCATTTTACGCATTTCGGAAAACAAAATCTGATCTTCTGTTCAAGAACTAGATGCCTAGATCACGCAAACGACAACATGACCCTGGGGACAATCTCAGAAGATTACGCACCCGGGGAAGGCAGCCAATCTTTGCCGCACGACCATATCTGCCAAGAACAGTGCTTCTTCTCGGCTCTGGGGCCTCGAGAGCGTTCGGCCTATCTGTCCAGAGCGATCTGCTATCTAGCCTTCAGAGGGCAGCAAAAGGAGAAGGACAAAAAGAGACCGTGCAGTGGCTACGCAAGTTTCACAGATATGGAACCGATATAGAGGAAATTCTCACAACAATAGAAATTGCCAACTCAACCCGCGACCACGCGACCATGTTACATCCCGACGTGCCTTGGGATGACTGGAATCTCATTATTGGGTTGCTGGGTAGATCATTAAAATTCACAAAACGTAAACTTCGCTTAGGACTCCCAACGTATCGGCGACTTTTTTCACACCTTCAATCTCACAGACTCAGTATTATTTCGCTGAACTACGATATCTATACGGAGGGAGCTCTTCTCGAAACGGGAATGACCCCAGATTATTGTGTCCCTTTTGATATAGCACGCCCATTCCCACTCCCAAGAGGATCAACTCCAATTCATGTGCCATTCCTAAAGCCTCACGGTTCTCTCAATTGGGGGTATTGTTCGACATGTTCAACGCTCCATTGTTCAGGTCTTGTCGAACATCCACTAATAGAATCGGAGTTGTTATTATCATCGCGCTATGGAAACCATGTTTATAACGATTGGCGTTGGCAACTTTCCTCATTCGAAAACGACCCGATTCCACAGTGTCTTTCAGATCCTCACGGCAATGGTCATTCTTTTACAATCCCTATTCAGGTTCCTTCTAAGCTTAAGTCAGTTCGAATAATCCCGACGGAACCTATCTCCCGCTTGTGCCACGCCGCACTTATCGCAGCAGACATAGTAGTAATTATAGGCTGTTCACTGAGAGAAGCAGACACCGATATGCGATATCTGCTGCACGCCAGTCTCGCTAAGCGAGATAGCACTCCAGCGGTATTTGCATTTGTTAGTCCAGAAACCCGCACGCACCTGATCGATTTCTTTGGGATGCGCGCTTTATCTGTTAAGGGTACTCGAGTTGCTGGAGGTCGCTTCCTCAACTTGCCTAATCTAAGGTATTTTTCCGAATGGCTGGCTGGGGCAGTCTCTCAAACACGCCGCGATTCTGGTTGAAGGACCATAAAAGTAGTGCCTGCCAATACTTTCAGCTTCTTATCCCGTACTTACACGCAATTAGTGAGGAATTAATCTTCGAAGCATACGGCATTCATGAATATGGACAACTAACTGTTAGCTTCCACGATTTTAATTTCGGAGTCAGTGAGACCATAAAGTTCATAGACGAGCTGATCGATTTGCTTATCAGTTGCATCTAGTTGGCGCTGGTATAAGTCATGGTCTAGAGAGGACTTAGGCCTCAATAGCGACTTGTGGAGTTTAATCATCGCTTTTACAAGAAGGACCATCTTATTATATTGAGCCATGTCGGATTGCTTGGAAAAATCGATGCGGCGAATTGGGAGGCGGGCTAATTGATTCGTTCTTATTTTAGTAAATGCCCCTTGAGTAAGGTCAAGTGCTATTTTTTTAACTATATACGTTGCCAACGAAGAATTAAGAATTCCCAAGATGTACAGTAATGAATGTGAATCCGGTGCTTTAGGATAGAGAGCATACAGCGAGCTGAGGAAATACCTGTTTTCTTGGTCGATAGTCGCAACAATGCGGTTGCCAGTTTCTCGTACAGCAATCTTCTGAGTTTCATAGAAAGAAGTATTTTTCCAGTTTCTCGCAAGCCACTTGCCATACTTAAGAAACACATTTTTTTCAAAAGTCACATATCTTCCTATTGACCTCCCGCGCAAAGTAGGCTTCCAGAGGTTGTCTGGCTTATCATTGGAGGACCGGACATATTCTGAGTCATTTCCGGTCTTAATACATTGTCTAATAAAATATCTATCTCCCAACGGTTCAGTGCCAAGCGACAATCTTGCAATAAGGCTCTGTACTTTGGGATCAATGAAAATATCAAAAGTAATGTTTAGGTTCTCCCCCAAAAGGTTTTGGGGGAGCTCAAAATCATATCCTTCTTTTAATTGCTGTACGCTCGATACACGTTTCCGTATTTTAACCACCTGGTTCGTCAGTTTTCCTCTAACTAGGATAATTATACAGGTATGAATTGTTGGATCAGAAAACACCTTCATACCCAAATTGACAATTTCTTGTATTCCACAGTAATTTAGAATCCACCCCCGCAACTTACGAGCGTAGAGGTTACTAAGAAGGGGACTTGGCACAATAAATCCTAATAATCCTCTTGCTTTGCACAAGCTGATTCCTTTTTCTATGAATAGCTCATAATTATCAAAACGTCCTTCTGTTGATTCAAAGGCTTTTTCATAAAACGACCTGTCCTTCTCGTCTGATATCATTCCATAGGGCGGATTGCCGATTACGCAATCAAATCCTCCTCCCGCTGACATGACATGGCAGAATTCCCTTGGCCAATCGAAAGCATTGATCCGTCTAATTTCATCGGGATTATGAATGAGCTGATCGACGAAATATTCGGGCCCAATTAAGCTATTCCCGCCCTTGATGTTGTCACCCAAATCCGGCAGGGCGCGTTGTTGGAAGAGCCGCAAATACGGCTGAATCGTTTGTTCGCTTTCACCTTCGAGCACTTTCAGCAAGAGCGAGAGCTTGGTGACCTCGACGGCCTGGGGATCGATATCTACGCCATAAATGTTATTGAGAAGGATCCTCTTCCGCTCCGTAATTGTCAGTTTCCAGCCTGCCGTCGTTTGCACGAGAACCGGATTGCGGCCTTTTGTCCAACTCTGCGGATCATGGCCGAGATACCAATCATGATGCCAGTCGAGGAGGAATTGATAAGCGTTGATGAGGAAGGAGCCCGACCCACAGGCCGGATCGAGTATCCGCAGCTTGGCAACCTGCTTTGGATTTTTCCCCTCCACGAGTTTCCCTACCGTCTGCTTGACGATGTAATCCACGATGTAAGTGGGCGTGTAGTAGACTCCACCCGCCTTCTTGACCTCGGGCTTATCTTCAATGACGGCGTGATGTCCCTCGGTGAGGCGGATGACCTTGCCCAGGAATTGCTCGTAAACCTGGCCCAAGATGTCAGCCGAGAATACGGTGAACTCGTACGGGCTTTCCGGATAATAAAGGCCTCTGAGGAGATCGCGCAGGAGTTTGTCGTCCACATCGAGATCGAGCGTGATTTCATCGGGCATTTCATGGCGCCCTTTTTCGGCCTTGAAATGGAAAAGCCCGGAGTTGTACTTGGCGTCGGCGTCTTCGAAAACCTCGCAGAGCAGACGGTAGATGTTCGGACCGTTGGTGAGCGCTTGAAGCCGGCCGTAGGGCTCGACGCCGCGATCCTCGCAAATACGAAGGAATATGACGCGGTCGATGATGCGCTGCACGGCGAAATTGAGCTCCCGCTGGGATAGGCGGGAATTCCGCAAGGCGAGGTTCTTAGCCAGTTCACTCCGCCAGTGCTCTATTGTGGCCAGGAAATCGTCGTCCACCTCAGCCGTGCCGCGCTTCCTCTTATTTTCCTCGGCATATTTGTCGAATGAACCTTTGAGGACGGCGTCCTTGGAAAAGATGGAAGAGATCCACTCCCATTTATCCGGATAATCCTTAAATTGACATAAAAAGACCCTGGCTGTTGCCGCGGAGTCCGTTTTGTTCGGCTTGATGCGGCAATCGTAAACGGCGAATTCCTCGAAATCGCTCAGGATGCTCAGCGGGAGTTTCGCGCTCCAGGCGTAGCGGCGGAGCTGATAAGCAGCGGGCGTTTCCTCGCTGATCGCGACGCTCGGCTTCTTGGCTTCGAGGAAAAACTTCCGCGTGCCGCCGATTCGGAAGCAATAATCCGGCGCCTTGACCGCCCCTCCGATGCGGATGGCGTCTTCGTGGACAACGTCCTTATAGGCTTCGGCCAGACCTTGGGTATTGTCCATGTCCCAGCCCAGAGCCTTAAAGAAAGGGTCAAGAAACTCCGTGCGAAGCTGCGCCTCGTTATATTGTCCGGACTTGTAGGAGTCGAGATGCTGAGCGAACTTTTCGACCAAACGCAGGACGTCCTTTGGTGCACTCATCGGCTGATCCTATTTCGGCTTCGCTGATGTTCCCATCACTATGGCAGAAATATAACGCCGTCGAGCGAAGGATGTCAATTATGCGGAGTCCAGACTGGACTCAGGTGCCGGCGATCAGGCTGCGTGAAATTAGTACGCGTCGCCTCGAGGTGCGATGGCCAGGACACCGATTCTCCTATTCTCGCGGTCGAGTTCGAAAATGACCCGATATTCTCCGACTCGAAATCGATAAAAGTCCTTAAGCTTACCCTGCAAGGGGCGGACATCTTTATGGAGGAGGGGGTTCTCGACTTCCCCTAACTCCGTTAGCTGATCGATAATTCGATCTCTTTCGAGCCTAGCCAGACGTTCAAGGGATTTCAGGGCAGATTTCACGAATTCAACGCTCCAGCTTTTTTCGGGCATCATTCAAAGAGACGGTTTTACGTTGTCGGAATTCCCGCGACGATGCGCGGATTTGCTTAACGAGCCCCGGAATGGCCATGAGTTCAAGCGTCTCCTTCCGGCTTTCGATATATTCGTCGATCAGGTCGACAATGACGTCGTTCATCTTCTTGTTTTCCAGGCTGGCTACAGCCTTTAACAGGTTTTTCTTTTCCTCGGGAATACGGATGGTCGCAGTCTCCATGCACGTCCTCCTCGATTAATAGCTTAAGCGATTAAGCGCTTATTGTCAAATGAGATCGGCAAATCTGGCATCATCCTGCAAATGAAAAGGACGTCTCCGAGGCAGGGAATTCTCGAAGTCCCAGAAAAAAAGCCTTTTCGCCAATCAACAAAAACCCTATGATAGGGAAATCACCGCTTGGGTAGGAGGCGTCTCTGATGAAACCGCATCGTCTTCTGGCCTCGGCCGTCCTTCTGGCGCTCCTCGTGTTCTCCTTCGGCTACTCTCAGTCGCCGCCGGACAAAGCCGACACGAAAATGGTCAACCGGATCTGGGACGAGGCCGTCAATCATTCGCACCTCATGAAGAATCTCAGCTACCTGACCGACGTCATCGGTCCTCGGATCCCCGGCTCTCCGGCCATGAAAAAGGCGTACGACTGGGCGGTTGCCAAGTTCAAAGAATACGGTCTGGAGAACGTCGCCGTCGAACCATGCGGCGAGTTTGGACTGGGCTGGTCGAATGAATACATATCGGTCCACATGACGGCGCCCTCGTATCTTCCGATCGTCGCTTATCCGCTCCCTTGGACGCTGGGTACGCAGGGGAAGATCACAGGGCAGCCGGTCCTGGCGATCATCAAGACCAAGGCCGACCTGGCAAAATACAAGGGCAAGCTCAAAGGCGCCATCGTTTTCACCCAGCCGCCTCATCCCACCCCTCCCGTGTACAAACCGCTCGCCCGCCGCCTCAACGAACAGGATCTCAAAGACATAGGGGAAACCCCGATTCCGATCAAGTCGGCCGAGGATCCCTCAAAGCCGGAGGTCTCCTGGGAGGAACTTGTCGCCTTTTACAGGGCGGAAGGTGTCGGCGTCCTCGTTGAATCCAGTGTGGGCCGCAGCGATTACGGCACGGTCCATGTCGATGCTTATGAAGGCAACGGAAAGGACAACCTGACACCCGGGCAGAGTCCCAAGATCATCGTGGCCGCCGAACAGTACGCCCGGATCTGCCGCATCATGGACCTCAAAATCCCCGTGACCCTCGAAATCGAAGTCCGAAGCACGATCTACGACAAAGACCGCATGGGTTACAATGTGGTCGCCGAGATCCCGGGGACCGACAAGAAGGCCGAGCTCGTGATGCTCGGGGGCCATTTTGATTCCTGGGCCGGCGGCACGGGCGCCGTCGACGATGCGTCGGGCTGTATGGTCGTCCTGGAGGCCATGCGCGTCCTCAAGTCCCTGGAGGTGAAGCCGCGCCGCACCATCCGGGCTGCGTTCTGGATCGGGGAAGAAGAAGGATTTTACGGCTCGCGCGGATACGTCTTTACCCATTTCGGCGACACGGACAAAAAGACCCTCGAAAAGCCGGACTGGGAGGCCTACGACAGAAACTGGCGGAACCCGCTGGGCGATTCCAAGAAGATCATCGCCAAGCCGGACTATGACAAGATATCGGGCTATTTCAACTACGATAACGGCACGGGCCGTATCAGGGGAATCTACATTCAGGAGAATTTCCAGGTCAGGCCGATCTTTGAAGAGTGGATGAAGCCCCTGCGGGACATCGGCGTCACGACGATCGCCCTGCAGCCGACCGAGGGGACGGACCACCTGCCGTTCGACTATATCGGCATCCCGGGGTTCCAATTCATCCAGGATCCGATCGATTACTTCCCGTCGCTTCATCACACCAACCAGGATGTTTACGACCACTGCTCCGCCGAGGACCTTGTGCAATCGGCCGTTGTCATGGCGGCGTTCGTCTACCACACCGCCATGCGGGAGGAGAGGCTGCCGCGCAAACCGCTGTCCATCCCCGTGGAAATGTCGAAATAATACAGCCGGGCGAATATCCGGCCCGGCCGAATGACAGGAGGGTTTCGATGCCGAACGAGGCATTCCGAGTCATCGTCATCGCAGGAATCATTCTTGCCATTGTCGCCCGCCGCGCCAACAGGCTTGCCGGCGGAGTCATCAGCACGCTCGTCACCACATTTATCCTCATCTTCGGCCTGAATGCCTACAGCGGCTCAGGCCGAATCAGCATTTTCGGCATCCCCCTCTCGGAGGGGGTGTTCGTAATGCTGATCGCAGTCTGGTATATCGTTGACGTCAAGCAGATCATGGGCGGCCTCAAAGAGGGGGGCGCCCTCAGGCAGATTCGCGACGGGGCGGCGGAGAGGCTGAGAAGCGGCCAGCCCGTGTCGGACATCATGGCCCAAATCCTTCCGGGCCTGGAACATCACTCGCAGGAGTTGAGGCAGGTCGGCGTCGACATCCTTCAAGGCAAACCGTTCGGACGAGTTCTCGGCGATTGTCAAGCCCGGAGCGGAAAGGATGAAAGCCAGGCGGTCCTGCTCTATCAGCAAACTGTGGATGTGTTGAACAGCCTGCAACTGATCGTTCTCGCAGAAGCCGCGCGTCTGGGGATCGCCCGGACCAATGACCCGAAGAAATTCTTCCTTCCCTCGGTCAAACTGACGGCAGGGAAGACATTTTCCTTGACGAAAAAACTCCTGAAGGGGGAGCTGATCTATTCCTATAACGGCAAGTTGGTCTCTACCCCCGAAGAACTGGCCGGCGAGTCGAGCCGGACTTCGCCCGAATCCCACGTCCAGATGCATTCGTTGTTTCAGGATCCCAGGTCCCGGGCCTGGGTCAGCCGAAAACTGGACATCAAAGGCGGGCCGCTCGAGTTGAAGATGGACGCCAACGGCTGAGACGCTGCCTCGCCGGCCCCGGAGCCTTAGGCTTCGCCGAAATCCGGCGGCTGGAAAGCAGGGTCGGACGCCGAGACGACCTGGCCGCGCACCGTGTATCTGTCTTTGACGAGAACTCTGTAGGCCCGCCGCATGGACTCGATGAGGATGACGATCGAGCAGGCCATGATGATGACGGTCAGCGTCACGTTGACGATGCCCAAAACCTTCTGCCCGGGAAGCGCGATGCTCGGCACAAAGTTGTCGACGATGTTCAGCCAGCCGGCGTAGAGCGTCGTCGTGGCGACAAATGTCAGCGGAACAAGGCTGACCCAAACGTAGCGCACCTTGCCGGCGTTGATGAGCGCAACCGTGACGACCGCCAGCGCGACTCCGGCCAGGAGCTGATTGGCCGTGCCGAACATCGGCCAGATGTTGCTGATATTTCCTGTCCAAATGAAGAAGGCCCAGGCGAAGACCACTAAAAATGTCGCCGTGAAGGCGCCGGGCAGCCAGTTCGTCCGTTCGAACGGCTTCCAGACGCGGCCGGCGAATTCCTGGACCAGGAACCGGGCGATCCGTGTCCCGGCGTCGATCGTCGTCAGGATGAACAGCGCCTCGAACATGATCGCGAAGTGGTACCAGTAGGACATCAGACCGCGCATGCCGGGGATCTTGCCGAAAATCTGGGCGAAGCCGGCCGCCAGAGACACAGCGCCGCCCGGCCGTCCCATGAGATTTTCGCCGACCTCGCGCGAGAGCTCGCTGATGTTGACCGGGGTGAGACCCAGCGTCGCGAACTTGGCCGGGCTCAGGTTGATGGCGAAGTAGTCGGCCGGGAAAAGCGAGCAGGCGGCGACGATGGCGACGACGCTGACGACCGTTTCGACCATCATCGCGCCGTACCCGATCATGCGCGTCTCGGATTCTTTGGTCACCATTTTCGGCGTCGTTCCCGAGGAGACGAGCGCGTGGAACCCCGAAATGGCGCCGCAGGCGATCGTGATGAACAGGAACGGAAAGAGTTTGCCGGGGATGATCGGGCCGTTGCCGTGGATGTATTGCGTAACCGCCGGCATTTTCAGGGTGGGATGGACGATGAGGACGCCGGCCAGCAGGGCCAGGATTGTCCCGATTTTGAGGTATGAGCTCAGGTAATCGCGCGGCGCGAGGAGAAGCCAGACGGGGAGGACCGAAGCGAAAAATCCGTAGACCGCGATCGCGATGATGATGCCTTCGCGGGACAGCGTGAAGATATGAGCGATGGACGAGTGCGCGACCGTATTGCCGAAAATGACGGCCGCGAACACCCCGATGACGCCGATGACGCTGGCCTCGCCGATCTTTCCCGGCCGGATCTTGTTCATCCACAGCCCGACGAACAAGGCGATGGGGATGGTCATGGCGATGGTGAAGGTGCCCCAGGGGCTTTCGCGCAGGGCGTTGACGACCGCGAGCCCCAGTCCCGACAGCGCCACGATGATGATGATCAGGATGGCCACGGAGGCGACGACGCCGGCCACGGGGCTGACTTCGTGCCGGGCGACCTCCGCGAGCGATTTTCCTTTGCGTCTGACCGAGGCGACGAGGACCATGAAGTCGTGGACGCCGCCGGCGACGACGGCCCCGATGAGCATCCAGAGCAACCCCGGCGCGTAGCCGAATTGGGCGGCCAGGACCGGGCCGATGAGCGGCCCGGCGCCGGCGATCGCCGCGAAGTGGTGCCCGAACAGGACCCATTTGTTGGTGGGATGATAATTGGCGCCGTCCTTCAGCGTGTTGGCCGGCGTCACGCGGCTGTCGTTCAGGGTCAGGACTTTGGCGGCGATGAACGCGCTGTAATAGCGGTAGCCCAGGGCCACGAACAGCAGGGCGCCGATGACGATCGGGACAGCATTCATATCACAGCCTCTTAAGCCTCTATTATACGCCCGTCCGCACGGCGCTTGGCTTCTTTACCCAGAGTCTGTTGACGACGCGGAGAAGGACCGTTCCGCTCACGACGAAGACGGCGAAGAGAACGACGGCACGGGTGTAGCGCTGATAGAGGACGTTCCCGACCGTGAAGAGCGCCGACCAAATTGTGAGAGAACCCGAAACCCAGCCGACGAGGGCCACGGGAAAGTTGTCGCCTGAGGACTTGGCCTCCTCCTTGGAGATCCCGGCCTCTTTCCGGACGGGCTCCCATCCTGGCCCAAACGGCCGGACCTTTTTGTAAAATTTGATGAGCGTCTGGCGGTCTGTCTTGGGACCCAAAAACGCCGTCAGCATCCAGACGACCGTAGTCGCCAGGACGGTCAAGATGAGGGCATAGTGCGTGGGGATGATCACGCCGACCTTCCGGAGGATGAGGATCGCGACCGAGAATCCGAAGCTGCTGATCATGGCGTTGACTTCGCACCAGGCGTTGACCCGCCACCAAAACCAGCGAACAAGGTAGAGGAGGCCCGTGCCGGCCCCCACCTGGAGGATGATGTCGAAGCTGTCCTTGGCCGTATCGAGGACAAAGACGAGACTTCCGCCGGCGAAGAAGAGGAGGATCGTGGCCAGGCGGCCCATGAGCACGTAGTGCTTTTCGGAGGCATCTTTCTTTAGGAAGCGCCGGTAGAAATCATGCACGAGATAGGATGCCCCCCAATTGAGGTGTGTGAGGTTGGTCGAGGAGTTGGCGGCGATCAGGCCTCCCACCATCAAACCGATGAACCCGACCGGAAGGAACTTGAGCATGGCCGGGTAGGCGATGTCGTGGCCGAGAAGGCTCGGGTCGAGGTGGGGAAAGGCCTTCTGGATGTCCGAAAGCTGGGGATAAACGATGAGTGAACACAGCCCGACAAGAATCCACGGCCAGGGCCGGAGGACATAGTGGGCGATGTTGAAGAACAGGACGGCGCCGAGCGAATCCTTCTCGGACTTCGACGCCAGCATCCTCTGGGCGATGTAGCTGCCGCCGCCCGGCTCCGCGCCTGGATACCAGACGGCCCACCATTGGACGGCGAGGGGCATGATGAAGATCGCGATAGCCAGGTCCCAGTTGTCCTTGAAATTGGGCAGCATGTTGAGAAAGTGGACGCCGTTCGGTCCTGTCGTCGCCGAAAGCTTGGCGACCAGGACGTGCATGCCGCCGACGGCCTTGACGGCGAAGAACGCCGCCGCGATCACGGCCGTCATCTTGATGAAGAACTGGATCATGTCGATAACCAGAACGCCCCACAGCCCCGTAACGGTGGCGAAGACGACATTGAGGAGCCCGACGAGGGCCAGGGTCTGCCAGCGCTCGAGACCGAAGAGGATGGCGGCGATCTTGCACGCGGCGAGGTTTACCGTGGCCATAATGATGCAGTTGAAGAGGAAACCCAGGTAGACCGACCGGAAGCCGCGGACGACGCCGGCCGCCTTTCCGGAGTAGCGGAGCTCATAGAATTCCAGGTCGGTCATGACTTCGGACCGGCGCCACATCCGGGCGTAGAAAAAAACGGTCGCGACGCCCGTCAAAGTGAAGGCCCACCAGACCCAGTTGCCGGCGACGCCGTTGCGGCGGACGATGTCCGTCACGAGGTTGGGCGTGTCGCTGCTGAACGTCGTGGCCACCATCGAGAGGCCGGCCAGCCACCAGGGCACCGCCCGGCCGGAGACGAAAAACTCCGAGGTGCTCTTGCCCGAACGCCTCCCGAAAAACAGGGCGGGGACGAAACAGACGCACAGCGTGGCGAAGACGATGACCCAGTCGATGGTATGAAGGTGCATGCTTATTGTCCTTTCTCCGCTCGAGGCCGCAGGCGCATGAGTGCCCTATTATAGGGGCATTACGGGGTCCAGACAATACTCTGCACCGAACGAGGATTTTTAGGTTCTAGAGCGCGAGGGTCAGGATTTCGCGCATCTCGGTGGGCGTCAGCTGGACCGGGTTTCCCTTCATGCTGGCGGACCCGGCGGCACGTTCGCAGAGGGGCGGAAAATCGCTGCTGTTCATTCCGTAAGCCGTCAGGGAAGGAATCGAGAACGTTTGGACGAGCCGTTCGACCCAGGCAATGCCGTCCCTTACGGTGGCCCGGCTTTCGCCGGTCAGGATCCTGGCGATCTCTTCGTAGCGGGCGAGGGCCAGGCCGGCCGGGTCCCGATCCTTCAAGGCCGCGCTGTTGACGGTCATCACGGCGGGAAGGAGGCGGGCGCATACCGCTCCGTGGGGCGCATGATACGACCCGCCGATCGGCCCGGCGAACCCATGCACCGCCCCCAACCCGGCGCCGGCCAGCGCGAGGCCGCCGAAAAGGCTGGCCACGGCCATGCTTTCCCGCGCCTCCTGATCATCGCCGCGACTAAACGCACGGAAAAGCCCACGCGAGATCCGGCGCAAGCCCTCCCGGCAAAAGGCATCGGTCATGGGGTTGGCCTTGTTCGAGACATAGGGCTCGATGAGCTGGGAGAGGGCGTCCATGCCCGTGGCCGCCGTGATCGCGGGCGGCATGGTGGCCGTGAGTTCGGGATCGATCAAGGCCAGACGGGGAAGCATCAGGGGACTGCGCAGGCTGACCTTGAGCCCATGCTCCGCCGACGCCAGCACCGCATTCCGTGTGACCTCGGACCCTGTTCCCGACGTGGTGGGCACAGCGATCATCGGCAGAGACGGCTCCGTGAGAGGACGCCCGCTGCCGATCGTTTCCAGATAATCAAGAATGTCGCCGGGATTGGCGGCCAGGGCCGCGGCCGCTTTGGCCGTATCGATGACGCTGCCGCCGCCGATGCCAATGACCATGTCGCAGCGATGGTTGCGGGCGAGAGTCAGGCACTTCAGCACCGTATCGGTCGACGGCTCACCCTGTACGGTGAAAATAGGGCCGTCAAGCCGCCTCTCGACAAGCGCCCGCTGCACGGGCTCGGAGTGCGTCCATGTCCGTCCGGTCACGATGAGAGGTATGCGGCCCATCGCCGCGGCGAGCACGCCCGTCTGGGCGGCCGTGCCTGAGCCGAAAATGATCCGTGTCGCTGTGGAAAATTCGAATACCATGTCTTTACCTGCTTGAAACCTTTATCATTTTAAAACAAACTCTTGAGAAGCTGAGGGAATAGCAAAGCCACTCCGAACCGGACAAACCGGCCGGCCAGGCCGAAGAGCAGAAACGTCACGAAGTTGAATTTCATCATGCCGGCCAGGATGCTGACGACATAGAACGGTGGAAACCCTGTGCTCGCGCTGGCGAAAAAGAAGAGACCGACCCCATAGCGCCAATGATCAAGCTTCTCCCGCGTCCGGTTGAATTTTTCCTCATATTTTTTGGGCGGACGGCGGAAGGACGTTCTGGCCACGATATACATCGTGCACTTCGCCGTCATCTGTCCCGCGGTGGCCAGCGTGGTGATCAACAGGAGTTGGGAGCGCGTAAGCAGCGCCGAGGAAATGATCACGAGAAAGGCCTCGGCATTGACGACCGGCACGAGGCCGCTGACGAAGCAATAGATGAACGTGGCGGTGGGAAGACCCCACGTCTTGATCAGGGCGTTTGGGTCGAATTTCATTCCAGACCGGCATTCTCTCCGTCGCTGTCGCTGCCCCCCAGGCAGGCCTTGAAAGGACTATAGCATCCGGGCTCAAAACCTGTCAACCGGACCTCTCTCGCGGCGATGAGGCGATGAGGAGTCGAAAAGATGTTAGTGACAAGGACGCCCGCCGCGCTCTTTTTGGGCGGCCGGTTGCGCGGGCCGGGCCGGCTTATCCGGAGCCCCGCTTTTTCTTGAGCTCGGTGAGAAAGCCGGGATCGACGGCGGCGCCGAGAGCCTTGGCTCTTTGGACGTGGTCCCAGGACTTGGCGAAGTCGCCTTTCTTGAAGCAGAAAACAGCGATGGTGTTTTGGAGCGGTCCATCCTTTGGGTCGATGGCGGCGGCCTTGAGGAGAAGGTCGAGAGCCTCGGCCTGCCGTCCGAGCGGCGCGAGCAGTCCGGCCAGGTTGACGAACGCGTCCTTATATTTTGGATCCAACGCGCACGCTTTCCGGAAGCAATCCGCCGCCTCATCCGCCTTCCCTTTCTTGGTCAGGGCGATGCCCATGTTGTTGTGCGCCATGGCGAGCGATGGATCGATCTCCAGGGACTTGCGGGCCTCGTCGATGGCCGCATCGATCATATTTTTCACGAGGTAGGCATAGCTCAGATTGAGGTGTGTTTTGGCGGAAACGAAGCCGAGCTTGCCGGCCAGCTCGAGCTCGGCGATCCCGGCGTCCGTTTTCCCGCCTCTCAGGAGGCAGTAGCCGAGACTGGCATGGGCCTCGGCGAACCCGGGATTGATCTCGACCGCCTTCGCCAAGCTCTCCCCTGCGCCGGCCAGGTCGCCCTCTTCAAAGCGGCAAATCCCCAGGTTGTAATAGGCCTTTTCATAGGCGGGGTCGAGTTCGATGGCCCGGGCGTATTCAGAAATGGCCTCTTTGATATGCCCCTGCTGGTGAAAGATGTTGCCGCGGACATTGTGAGGTCCTGGAAGGGACGGTTTCAGCCGGAGGGCGATCGAGACTTCGGCTTGGGCTTTTTCGACCTCTTTGTCCCTGGCATAGACTTCGGCCAGATTGGAATGGGCGAGGGCGAACTGGGAATTCGACGACAGGGCTTTGAGGAATGCTCCCTCCGCCTCCGCCAGTCGTCCCGCCCTCAAGCTGAGTTCGCCGAGGTTGTTGGCGGCCTCCGCGAAATTGGGCCTCAACTGGAGCGCCTGCCGGTACGAGATCTCGGCCTTCTCGACGTTGCCGGACTTGGCAAGGGCGATTCCAAGGTTATACAAAAAACGGGCCGAACGCGGCTTTTCCCTGAGAATCTCCCGGTAGATGGCGATGGCATTCTCGATCCGGCCCTGCCTCCGCAAAATGATCCCTTCGAGGTTTCTCGTCTCCAGGTTCTCCGGGTTGAGGTCCAAGGCGGCCCGGCATGCGGCCAGCGCCTTATCATAATCTTTTGCCTCGAGGTGGATCTGGGCCAGCAGGACGTAGGCGTCGTCCAGCAAAAAAGCGCTTCTCCGCCTTCCGTCAGGGAGGAGGTCTTGGACTTCGTATGCGACCGAAACTCCCGCAGGTTTCGCAGCGGTTCGATAAGCCGGCGCCGGGGCGGGGGGCCTGCGGTTCTCAGCGCAAATTGCCTCGTAGACCGCCGCGGCCTCCTTCCTGTTCGCCTCCGGCAGCGGAAGATCCAATCCGTTGAACGTCCTGTTTTTGTTCAGCGTGATAGCGGTGGCGTTGAGATCATCGAATTCCGTTCCCAGAATGAAATGGCTCATCACGGAATCGGGGGCGCCGACATGGACCGCGCCGAACATGTGGCCCCATTCGTGTTTCAAGACGCGTTCGAGAGCCGCACTGTCGCCGGAGTACACGGCCAGGACGATTCCTTCCTGGAGGAGCGAATACCCGAAGGGGCTCGGGGCGAGACCCTTCTGGGCGGTCAACGCGAGAACGGCGTCGCAGCCATTTCTGTCCACTTGGGCGATGAGGGTGTCGAGAAGGACGTCCAGGGATTGAATCGAATCGTCCGACGTCCAGCCTCCGTATTCCTTGATCACGAAACGGATGCCGAATAGCCGCTCAAAATCTCTGGAGATGAGTTCCATGACATCCGCGACGGCGGCCCGCCAGCCCGGCGTCCCTTGAAGCTCTTCGTCGGCGAGAACCTTGATGGTGATGTCGCGCGGCCGGTCCGGGGGCGGAATGCCGATGACCGTTGATGTGAGAACGAGAAGGAGGAAAAAACACCGTGCCGGAATTTTCATCCGTGGTCCCCTAAATGTATTTTAATTCAGCTGTCAAGGAAATGCCAGAGGCGGCAGGAACACGTATTCTGTCCCGCGACCGTTTTCGTGCAGCGATGCCTATACGCAAGAGTTACGCCGCGGCGCCGTCTTTCGTTTAGCCCGGGAGACTCGTCGGAACGCTCTGCAACCAGACCTTAGATCAGTTCAACGAACCTGGCGTTCGAGGCGCTCGAACTGCTCGCGTATTTCGGCGGGGAGCCGGCCGCGGTAGGGCTTGAGAAAATTGCGGATGTCGTCGACTTCTTTCTTCCAGTCCTTCATGTCGACCGCGAACAGCCGCTCGAGCTTTTCCTCAGGGATGGAGAGGCCGGTGAGGTCGAGATCCTTGACGCGGGGGACGAGCCCGGCCGGGGTTTCCCTGGCGGGGACCGCGTTCGCTACCCGGTCGATGACCCACTTGAGGACACGCATGTTGTCTCCGAAACCCGGCCAGATGAATTTGCCGCTGTCGTCGACCCGAAACCAGTTCACCGAGAAAATTTTCGGCGGCCGCGTCAGCCGGTTTCCGACGTTCAGGTAATGGCGCCAATAGTCGGCCATGTTGTAGCCGCAGAAGGGGAGCATGGCCATGGGGTCGCGGCGGACGACGCCGACCTGGCCCGTGGCCGCGGCCGTGGTCTCCGAGCCCATGCGTGCGCCGAGAAAGACGCCGTGGGACCAGTTGAAACTCTCGATAACGAGCGGGATGAGTTGGGTCCTTCGCCCGCCGAAAATGATCGCCGAAATGGGAACGCCTTTGGGGTTATGGTACTCCGGCGAGAGCATGGGAGAGTTGATGAGCGCGGCCGTGAAACGGGAGTTGGCGTGGGCCGCTTTTGTGCCGCAGGCCGGCGTCCACGGCCGTCCCTGCCAATCGAGCATGTGCTCCGGCACCGGGCCGTCGATCCCTTCCCACCACGGCTCGTTGGTATCGGTGTTCAGGCCGACGTTCGTGAAAAGGGTCGGGTTGAAGGCCCCGCGGCGAATCGTCTTCATCATGTTGGGATTGGTTTTCATCGACGTGCCTGGAGCGACCCCGAAATAGCCAGCCTCGGGGTTGATGGCCCAGAGCCGCCCGTCCGGTCCGATGTTGAGCCAGGCGATGTCGTCGCCGAGAGTCCAGACGCGGTAGCCGGGCAGGGCCGATTCCATCATAGCCAGGTTGGTCTTGCCGCAGGCGCTCGGCAGGGCCGCCGTCACATACGTGACGTTGCCGCGGTGGTCTTCGATGCCCATGATGACCATGTGTTCCGCGAGCCATCCCTGCCTCAGGCCGAGGTAGGACCCAATGCGGAGCGAGACGCATTTTTTGCCGAGCAAGGCATTGCCGCCGTATCCGGAACCCACGCTCCAGACGAGACCTTCCTGGGGAAAATGCATGATGTAGCGCCGGTTGGGGTCGAGAGTGCCGAGCGAGTGGAATCCTTTGACGAAATCCTCGCGGTTGCGCAGTCTGTCGAGAATGTCGGTTCCGATTCGGGTCATGATCCTCATGCTGACGGCGACGTAACTCGAATCCGTCACCATGAGACAGGGTTTGGCATAAGGGGAATCCGGATGGCCCATCATATAAGGGATGACGTACATCGTCCGGCCGGCCATGCAGCCATCCGAGAGCTTGCTCATGACCTTCTTGGCTTTGCTCGGTTCCATCCAGTTGTTGTTCGGCCCCGAGTCATCGCGGTCGGGATGGCAGACGAAAGTCAGATGTTCCGTGCGGGCGACATCGGTCGGGTGGCTTCGGTGCAGGTACGCCGTCGGCCAGGTTTTGTGGTTGAGCTTCTGGAAAACGGGCCCGTTGAGGCGCTCTTCGTTCAGGCCGATTTCGATCAGGCGCCAGGCCTCTCCATCGGAACCGTCACACCAGTACACGCGCTCGGGCTTGGCTAATCGCTCCTGGTCGGCAACCCAACGCTCGGCCGCGGAAATCATCCCGAAATCTCTCTCATCTTAATTATAATCAACATGTTATAATGAAACCGAAGAAGGGATAGAGTATAGCCCGTCGCGGCGCATATGTCAAACCGGCGGCGATCCTTGCCTTCTCATAAGCCTATATCGTTGATTGCGTTCCTCGTCGTGTCGTGCTTGGCGCGCATTCGCCTGCCCGACCCCTTGAATTCGGGCCCCGCAAATGCTATGTTGAATGCTGCTTTCGGGGGCTTCGCCGACCGAAGCCCGTTTTCCACTTAACGGGAGGCGCCGCATGATCAGCGCAAAAGACATCGAGTCTTTGTTCCAGGCCCAGTTGAGCCGGATCCGGGACAGCGAAATCCGGTCCGGGGTGGTCAAGACCTTTGTTCTGGCCTGCGAAAGGGGGCACTGGAATTCCATCGAAGACCTGAAGCGGATGCCTTTCACGCTGCTCACGGACTTCCTGGGCGTCACTTTCGTCGAACACACGATTGCCGTGACCGAAGGGGCCGTCGCCCTCGGAAGGGCCCAGGCCGATTTCTACGCCCGGCTGCCCTACCCCATCGATTTCGATAGGCTCACCGCCGGCGGCCTTCTCCACGACGTGGGCAAACTCCTCGAGATCGAGCCCGACGACGGCGGCGGCTGGCGTAAGAGTCTTTCGGGCAAGTTCACCCGCCACCCGGTGTCCGGAGCCATCTTGGCTTCGGAATGCGGCCTGCCCGGGGAGATCCTCAATATCATCGCCTGCCATTCCAAGGAAGGCGATGGGAGGCCGCAGGTTGTCGAAACTGTCCTCGTCCACCTGGCGGACTTCGCTACCTTCGACCCGCTCGTGATGAAACAGAAAGGGACGCTCATCGAAAGCCGCTGAAACGGAGTCTCCCATGGGCCAGACACTTATCGAAAAGATCCTTTCGCGCCATTCGGGCCGCCCCGTCAGGCCGGGCGATATCGTTGACGTGGAGGTCGACGTCCGGATCGCCCGTGACTTCGGCGGCGCCAACGTCGTCAGGAACCTGCGCGAACACGACCTCCCGGTCGCCGACGTCTCCAGGACTTATTTCACTTTCGACTGCAACCCGGGCGGCTCCGACCAGAAGTACGCGGCCAATCAGCAGCTCTGCCGGTTGTTCGCCCGCGAGCGCGGCATCAAGGTGTATGACGTCGACGCCGGGATCGGCACCCACATCGCCATCGACGAGGGACTTGTCGCGCCGGGAGACACCCTCGTTTCGACCGACTCCCACGCGAATATCCTGGGGGCGATCGGCGCCTTCGGCCAGGGGATGGGCGACCAGGACATTGCTGCGGCTTGGGCTTTCGGCCGGGTCTGGTTCGAGATCCCCCGGTCGCTCAAAATCACTCTGACCGGCGAGCTCCCCAACGGCGCGACGCCCAAGGACCTTGCGCTGAGACTCCTCCGTGAATTCGGCGCGTCCGGTCTCCTCGGGTACGCGGCCGAAGTCCGCGGCAGTTCGGCCGATGGCCTGGAACTCAGCGGCCGCGTTACTGTATCCTCCATGGCTACCGAAATGGGCGGCATCATCGTTCTCTTTTCCCCCAACCGGGACGTCCGGGACCATTTCGGAAGGCTCGGAAAGACCGCCAGCCCGCTTTTCGCCGACCCCGATGCCGAGTATGTTCGCGACGTCGAAATCGACCTTGCCGGCCTCGTCCCGCTCATCTCCCGGCCCGGCCATCCCGAGGACGTCGTCCCCGTGAGCGAGGTGGCGGGGACGAAAATCGACTCGGTGTTCATCGGGTCGTGCACCAACGGGCGCTTCGAGGACCTGCTCGCGGCTGCCGAAATCCTGAAAAACCGGCAGGTGGCCCCCGGCGTCGTCCTCAAGGTCGTGCCCGCTACGCAGAGGATCTGGAGGCAGGCGCTCGAGACCGGGCTGCTCGACGCCTTCGCCAAGGCGGGCGCCCTGGTCGGCAACGCGGGCTGCGCCGGCTGCGCCGAAGGGCAGCTCGGCCAGAACGGACCCGGAGAGGTCACCGTCAGCACGGGCAACCGGAACTTCGCCGGAAAGCAGGGCAAGGGCAGCGTCTATCTGGCCTCGCCCGCCACAGCGGCGGCTTCGGCCGTGGCCGGCGTCATCACGACGGCCTCGAAAATCCCCGCCAGTCCGGTGCTTTTCCACTCCTCAGGACCCGGCGCTGCCCGCGGGCAAGGGGCGGGCCCGAAGGCCGCGGCACGGGCGGACAGGCCGAAGGTCATCCGGGGAAGGGTTTGGGTCATCGACAAGGATAACATCGATACGGACATGATTTATCACAACCGCCACCTGGCGGTCACGGACCTCGCCCAGATGGGGCAGTACACGTTCGGGACGCTGCCCGGTTGGGAGGACTTCGCGAAGAAGGTCCGGCCGGGCGATATCCTCGTTGCCGCTGCCAACTTCGGTGCGGGGTCGTCGCGGCAACAGGCCGTGGACTGCTTCAAGAGCCTGGGCCTCCAGGCCATCGTCGCGAAGTCCTTCGGCGCCATCTACGAGAGGAACGCCATCAACGCTGCCCTGCCCGTCCTTACGGGCGATCTTATCTCGGCGGGCCTCCGGGACGGCGAGGAAGTTAGAGTCGACCTCGCCTCCGGCGAAGTCGTTCGACTCGGCACCGGCGAGAGGCTGCGCGTCGCGCCGTTCTCGGGAATCCAGATGGCGATTTACGAGAGAGGCGGTCTCCTGAACGAGGAGACAGGCACGCTGAAGGAGGCGGAGCGGCCCTGACGTTCGCGAGAGGGCCCGCTGCTCGAGGTTGACATGCGGCTCTACGAAAACGAAGCCAAGAAAGTGTTTGAAGAAGAGGGAATTCCCATTCCCCGGCCTTTCGGCGTCGTCCGCCGGGCCGGCGAGATCCTCGAACTCCCGGACCTGACTTTCCCGCTCATGCTCAAGTCCCTGGTCCTCGTCGGGGGCCGGGGAAAAGCAGGCGGCATCGGTAAGGCCCGGAGCGCCCGGGAAGCGGTCTCCCTGGCGGAAGATATGCTGGGCCGCAAGGTACGCGACTCCGCCGTCGAGAGGCTCCTGCTCGAGCAGGCGGTTGAGGAAAGAGGGGCTTGTTACGCCGGCGTAACCATGAATCCCGCGGATTTTAACGTTACCGTCATCGTCAGCCCCCGCGGCGGCGTGGACATCGAGCAGGTGGCCAGGGACACGCCGGACGAGATCCTGAGGGTCGAACTTCCAGGGAACGATGCCGAACTTTCCGGTGAGGAGGCCTCGCGGCTGGCCTCGTTTCTGGCCGCCGGGCTGAAGGACGGTAAGTCCTCTGAAGCGGCTTTGAAAGACGTCCTTTCGCGCCTTTACGCCCTTTTTCAGAAGTTCGATTGCATGGTGGCCGAGATCAACCCGCTTATCATCTCTCCCTCGGGACCCGTTGCCGCCGACGCCAAGATCGTTATAGACGGCAACGGCGTCTTCCGCCAGGGCCGGCTGTTCGACCTCCTGGGCCTCGCCGGAGTGCGGCACGATGTCTCCGAGCTCAGCCCGAACGAGGTCCGGGCCCGGAAGGCCGGATTCCCGTACGTGGACCTGCTGCCCCCGAATCACGAGAAGGATCCCAGGAAGCTCTACGTGGGACTCGTCCCAGGAGGCGCCGGCTACGGGATCTTCTCCATCGACGAGGTGGCCAATATCGGGGCCCGCTTCTTCGACGACCGGGTCGTGCCGGTCAACTTCATGGACTCCGGCGGCGGCCCTACCCAGAAGGCCGTGGCCGAGATGTTCGGCCTCCTGATGGATTACGAAATCGTCGACCTCGTCATCACCTCCCGTTTCGGCGGCATCTCCTCGTGCGACGTCTTCATCCGCGGCCTTGTCGAGTGCCTCAGACGCAGGCACACCGAACGAAAGCGCGTGGTTCCCGTTTTCGGCCGCATGGTCGGCACCGACCTGCCGAGCGCCCGCGACTTCCTCGAGCGGGCCCGGCGGGAGACCCCAAAGGAACTGGAGGATATGCACATCACTGTGGGCAATCGGAAGATCATGGCCGATGTCATCAGCGAGGGCATCCGGGCCGCTTTCGAGGTGAGGGGGTGGGCATGACGGGCGCGGCGTTCCCGGCCACCGGCGGCATGCTGTTCCACATCATCGAAAAGACCCGCCCGGACTTGGCCGCCCGGGTTCGTGGAAGGGACACTCTCGACACCATCATCATCGGCCTGGGGGGCCAGGGGTCCAAGCACGCCGGACTGATGAGGGAGTATGGGACGTCGGTCGTGGCCGGGATCGCCCCGGGGCAGGGCGGCACAAGCGTATGCGAAGTCATTCCCGTGTTCGATTCCGTGAAAGAGTGCCTTGTTGAGCACCCGGACGTCGTGGCGGCCAGCGTCTGGCGCCATCATTCAACCGCCCGGAATGCGGCCCTCGAGGCGATCGAGGCCGGAATCCCCCTCGTCGTCCTGATCTCGGAGGGTCTGCCCCTGAGAGACGTAAGGGATATCATCGTTTCCGCACGGAAGCATGGGGCGATCCTCATTGGCGGGAACACGCCGGGTCTGATTTTTCCGCCGGAGCGCATCAAGATCGGTATGCTCCCCGACGTGTTTTACCCCGAGGAGACGTCGCCGGGCGTCTTCGGCCCCAAAGGCGTGACCATCATTTCGCGAAGCGGCGCCATCCTCTATCACATGTCCGATGCCCTGGCCAGTGCGGGAATCGCTCAGAACGCCGTCATCGGCGTCGGAGGCGACGGCGCCGTCGGTTCCACGTTCCGAGACCTTGTGCCCCTGGCCATGGCTTACGAGCACACCGACATGGTCGTCGTCGCCGGGGAAATCGGCGGGTGCCAGGAGGAGCTCCTGGCCGCCGACGTCCAAGCCCATCCCGAAAAATACACCAAGCCGCTGGTAGCCCTCGTCTCGGGGGCCCGTGCCCCGGAGGGAAAGACTATGGGTCACGCCGGCGCTATCGTCACCCCCGGCCTCGAAACGGGTACGTTCCTGGCCAAGAAGAGAGCACTGGAAGCGGCCGGAGTACCCGTTGTAAACAGCCAGTACGACCTGATCGACGTGGTTCGGACTAAGCTCGGGGGCAGGACCTATTTCTCCCCGGAGCGCTACTACGCCAAGATGAAAACCATTTGGGAGGCGCCTCCGCCCAAGCCCAGCTGGAGCACGCTTATTACCAAGGTCGAGCCCAACAACCTCGTGGTGCGCGGGTACAAGCTCCAGGATATCGTCGAGCACGCCTCGCTCATCGAGGCCGCCTATCTTATCATGCAGGGCGAGTTGCCGACTGCGGAGGCCGCTGCGAAACTGGAGGCCTTGGCCTTCCGGGCGGCCGGCGGGCCACTGCTGCCGGTTGCGGCCGGCGCCGGCGAGGACGTGTCCAAGACGCTCCAGAAATACTTTCTCATGGACGAGGAACTCGCGGCCTTCACACCCGCCGGGAAATCGGCTCCCGTCGAGAAGACCGTATTTGCCCTGGGCCGCTTCGCGGCCTATCTGGCCGCGATCCTGGGGCATTCCCTCGAGCCGGGCAAAGCTGGAGAGGACGCTTCATTTTCGGGGCTCGCGTATCGCGCAGTCACCGGCGAAAGGACGGTGAGCCGGGCCAGGGCGCGGATGGTCGAGGCGATCATCGTGGCTTCCATCGACCACGGCGTCACGCCTCCCTCGGCCCAGGCCACGCGGATCGCCGCTTCGGTCCGAGCCCCCTACGAAGTTGCCGTGGCCCAGGGTGTCGGCGCTATCACGGACGTCCACGGAGGAGCGGGGGAGAAGGCGGCGGAGTTTTTCCGGCGCGCCGCGGACTTGGCGGCCGGGGAGGGCATGTCCTTCGAGGACGCCGCCCGGGCCGTCATCCGCGAATATATCGCCGAGGGCCGGCGCATCGAAGGCATGGGCCACCGGGTCCATACCCGGGATCCGCGCCGGGACGTGCTGTGGCGGCTCGCCGAGGAGGGCGGCCTGGCCGGGCCCTGCGTCGCGGTCTCCCGGATCGCGGGCGACGTGCTCCGCGAAGTCCGCGGCCTGGACCTGCCGATCAACGTCGACGGGGTCATCGGGGCCGTCGTCGCCGACATGGGCCTCGACCCGAAGCTGGCCAAGGCGCTGTTTATCTTCGGCCGGGTCATGGGGCTCTCCGCTCATGACTACGAAGAGGTCACCACCCAGCTTCCGATGCGCCGGATCAACTTCGGCGAAGCCGTCTATAGAGGAACTCCAGAACGCCCTTACCCCGCCTAACCCCGTTCGTCATCCTCGGGTCCTGTCGGGAAGGAGGCGCCCTGTCCGCGCCGTTTTTCTCGGTCTCTCAACGGTTTATCGGAGCGGGCTCGAGTCCGGACAATGCGGGTTCGTTCGTCCCTGACAGGCCCCGGGCCAGCCCTGAATTACCGGACCACAAGCCGCGTGAAGGGGAAGACATAGGCCTGGAGGAAGACGAGAATTCCCATCAGCCCCGCCAGGGCCAGACTGTGGAAGAAGACGTAGCGCAGAATGTCGCCCTCGTGACCGTACCATTCGGTCGCCGTGCTGGCCACGACAATGCTCTGGGCGTCGATCATCTTGCCCATGACGCCGCCGGCGCTGTTGGCTGAGGCCATGAGAACCGGGCTCAGTCCGAGTTGTTGCGCTGAGATTTTTTGAAGACTTCCGAACAAGACGTTCGACGACGTGTCGGAACCGGTCAGCGCGACGCCGAGCCAGCCGAGCATCGTTCCAAAGAAAGGATACAGAATCCCCGTCCGGGCGAATGTCAGGCCGAGCGTCGCGTCGAGCCCAGAGTAGCGGGTAACGTAGCCCAGGGCGAGCATGGCAGCCACAGTGAACAGCGAGTACCGGACCTGCTTGACCGTGCGACCATAAGCCCTAAGAAGTCGCCTCGGCGAGAAGCCCATCAAGAATCCCGAAATGACCGCGGCGATGAGAATCCCCGTCCCTGTGAATGAAAGCCAATTGAAGCTGAACACAGCGGCCTCCGCGGTATCTTTGGCGACGACGGGCGGAACGCGAAAAATAAGTTTGTCCAGCCCCGGAACGGCATAGCGGACCGCCGAAAGTCCGTCGAGAAACGCCTTGATTTGGGGAATTCCCCAGGCGAAGACGATAACGCTTAGCACGAGCCAGGGCGTCCAGGCGCTCACGACTTCGTGGGTTGAATGACGCCGGGCGGGAGCGACGGTGCCGCATCCGGCCTCGCCCTCGAAACCGTGCCCTGACTTTGGGTGCCATCGGAGAAGGAAGAGAACGAGCGCGGCCATGGAAATGATCGCCGACACGACGCCGGCGAGCCACGGCCCGTGGAAGTTCGAGATCAGCCACTGGGGGACGGCGAAGAAAACCCCCGCGACAAGAAGCGCCGGCCAGACCTCCTTCATTTTCTTGAATCCGCAAAAAGCCCAAATAAGCCAGAAGGGGATGAGCACCGAAAAAATCGGAAGCTGGCGGCCCACCATGGCGCTCAACTGCCGGATGTCCAGTCCCGTGACGCCCGCGAGGGCCACGATCGGCGTTCCGAGGGCGCCGAAGGCCACGGGAGCGGTGTTGGCGATCAGGGAAAGTCCCGAAGCCTGAAGTGCCGGGAAGCCCAGCCCGATCAGAATGGCCGCCGTGACGGCCACCGGCGTCCCGAACCCGGCCGCGCCTTCGAAAAACGCGCCGAAGGAGAAGGCGATGAGAAGAAGTTGGAGGCGGCGGTCCCGTGTGATGCCCGTCAGGCTGTCCTTCATCACTTCGAAATAGCCTCGCTCGACCGTGAGGCGGTAGAGAAAAATGACGTTGAGGATGATCCAGCCGATGGGGAAGAGACCGTAGGCCGCTCCCAGGCCCACTGTCCGAAGGGCTTTGTCGACAGGCATACTGAACGCCAGGACGGCGGCGAGGACGGCGGTCAAAAGACCCAACAGGGCGGCAATGTGGGCCTTGAGTCGGAGAATCGCAAGGCTTCCGAGAAGGACGGCGATGGGCAGGACGGCGAGGAGCGTCGACAGCCAGATACTGTGCAGCGGATTATAAACCTGGTGCCATTCCATCGCCTTCTCCTCCGCGCCTCTCGCGCATGCCGGGCGGCCAGGCCGTTGACCCGTTCGCCGACGCTAAGCCCCGCCTTTCAAGGCGGGGACAAGAAGCGAGGCTCAGGGTTAACCCCGAACAAGCCCCGGCATTCATGCCGGGGACTCGAGGGGTTGACTACAAGCGGCCTTCGGCTTCCCCGTTCAGACGGTCAAAGAACTCGACCATGAACCGGTGACGTTCGGCGGCAATCCGTTTTCCCTCGGCTGTAAAGATCCGGTCTTTGACCCGGCCGAGTTTCACGAGAAATTCCCGGTACGCGGTATCGTCTACGGTGTATGGCTTTGTTTTGCGGACGTCCATCCGCGGGTCGTGGAGGCGGGCCCCGACTTCCCCGGCAAAAAGGAAAGCCCGGCCGATGCCGACGGCGCCGATCGAATCCAGCTTATCGGCATCGAAAAGAATTTTGGCTTCGAGGGTTTTCGGCACGGCTCTCTTGCGGAAACGATGGGTCCGGATGCAGTGGACGACATTGCGCACAACCCCGGCCTCGATGCCGCGGCGCTCGAGGATGCCGCGGGCGAGCGCGGCCCCGGCCCGGCCGTGGCAGACCCGGCCGCTGGACTTGTCTTCCTCCCCGCGGCCGATATCATGGAGCAACGCGGCGAGACCGAGGACTTCGAGATCGGCCCCTTCTTTCCTGCCGATTCTCAGGCAGAGATGGCGGACGCGTTCCGTGTGATCCCAATCATGGCTGCCGCGGGCGCCGCGGAAAAAAGCCCGGGCCTGCCGCTCGATGGCGGCCAAGACGGAGATCGGGATCGGGCGGTGCACCGCCCCGGCCGGATACCGGCGTGTCCGCGGGGCGTGAGCCTGTGTCATTCGTTGATCATGTGAACGGCCAGGCCGTCCTTGAGCTTGGGCTCGAACCACGTCGATTTGGGCGGCATGACTTTGCCGCTGTCGGCCACGGTGAAGAGCTGGTCGACCGTCGTCGGGAACATGGAGAAGGCGACCGCCGCCTGTCCGCTTCGCACCCTCCGCTCGAGTTCAGCCGTTCCGCGGATGCCGCCGACGAAATCGATGCGTTTGTCGGTGCGCGGATCGCCGACGCCGAGGATCGGCGCCAGGAGATTTTTCTGGAGGATGGAGACGTCGAGGGAGGCGATAGGGTCTCCGGCGTCGTGCGTGTCCGGCCGTGGCACCAGCGAAAACCACGCCTCGCCGAGGAGCATGCAGAATTCATTGCTTTTTGCGGGAGCTTTATGGTCGGTCGGCCGCCTGACAAACGCTTCGTCGATACGGGCCAGGAACGCGTCCGGGCTGAGTCCGTTGAGGTCGCGGACGACGCGGTTGTACGGGAGGATTTTGACCTGGTCGTGCGGAAAGATCACGGCCAGAAAATAGTTGTACTCTTCGCGGCCGGTGGCACGAGGGTTGGCTTGGTCGCGCCTGACCTTGATGCGCGTCGCGGCCGCCGAACGGTGATGCCCGTCGGCGACGTAGAGGAAATCGAGGGCGGCGAACTCGGCCTGGATCCGGCCGATGAGGCCGGCGTCCTCGACGACGAAAAAGACATGCCGCACGCCGTCGTGCGTCGCAAAGTCATAGACCGGCGTCGCGGCCATGGCCGTGTTGATGAGGCCGTCGATCGACGGACGGCTCCGGTACGTCAGAAAAACCGGCCCGGTCTGCGCTTCCAAAGTTTCGATATGCCGCATCCGGTCGTTTTCCTTGTCGGGCCGTGTCAGCTCATGCTTTTTAATGACGTCATCCAGGTAATCCTGGCACGAAGCTCCGGCGACCAATCCGACCTGGACATGATCCCCCCAGACTTGCTTGTAGACGTAGAAGTGCGGCTGGAGGTCCTGGACGATGGTGCCCTCGCGGATGAATTTTTCGAAATTCTCTTTGCCCTTGGCGTAAACCGCATCCGCGTAGAGATCGGTCCCCGGCGGGAGGTCTATCTCCGGCTTGCCGATATGAAGGAACGAGTACGGATTCCCGGCCGCCATCTCCCGGGCTTCTTCCGAGGTGAGAACGTCGTACGGCGGAGCGGCCACCAAGGGAGCGATATCCTTGCGCGGCCTGACCGCCTTGAACGGCATGATGTGCACCATGAGCGCCTCCAAGGGTCCAATTCTTATAGGAAAGCCCCCCGCCCGTCAAGAGAACTTTCGATTATTGGGAGCGATGGCCCGGGTCGTGCGCGTCAGATGATTTTCAGCACGCGGCTGATGCAGGCTTCGGCCTTGGTCCATTGATCCCGAACGCCCACCCGAGGGTGTTGCCCTGCATCTCTCCGATCCCGCAGTGCGGAGGGGCTTGTTTCTCCGGCGGAGCGTATTTAGAATGGGAGCATGACCATCACGAGCAAGCCGCCCGTACTCCAGCGGCCGGAATTCACACGAACGGCCGTCAAGCGTGCCGCCACCGCCGTGCTGGCGATTTGTCTATTCGTGACCGGCTGCGAGACCCGGGAATCGCTCACCAGGAAACGCACTCGGGACACGGAGCGAGGACTTCTCCGGGCCGTTTATCTCAAGGGCCAGAAGTCTTCCAAACTGGCTCTCGATTCCCGCATGCCGTTCTACAAAGTCCCCGGTGTCAGCATTGCCGTCATGGACAGAAATAACCTCGAGTGGGCCGAGGCCTACGGATTCCGCGATGTGCATTCCCGCGAGCCGGCGACGGCCGATACGATCTTCGAAGCCGGCGACCTCAGCCAGCCGGTGATCGCCGCGGCCGCTCTGAAACTCGCGGCTCAAGGACGCTTGGATCTCGATGCCGATATCGACACGTTGTTCAAGAGCTGGAAGATCCCGCAGAACGAATTTACAAAAAAGACGCCGGTGACCGTGCGTGAGATACTGACACACACGGCGGGTTTTCCCCCCGGCTCGCCGCCCGGCTTCCCCCGGAGCGGCAGGCTTCCGACGCTTCTCGAAATTCTCGACGGGCATGACGGCGCCGGCTCGCCTGTGGCGGGACCCGACGCAGTCCCGGGCACTCGAGGTCCGGCCCTCCGGATGGGGATTCGCCGTTCTGGCGAAGCTTCTGGAAGACACCGCGGCCGCGCCTTTTTCAACCGTTATGAAAGAAACCGTTCTTCATCCTCTAAGCATGACGAAAAGCACGTTTGACGTTCCCCTGCCGGCTGAGAAAGTCATCAATGCCGCGTCCGGCCACGGCCGCGACGGCAGCCCCCTCGACGGTCGGTGGCTGGAGTACCCCGCCGGCGGACTTTGGACGACGCCGTCGGAATTGGTGTCGTTCGGCGGTCGACTTGATGCAGAGCGCAACGGCGACGGGTGGCAAGCTCCTGACTCCCGCGCTTGCCCGCTTGATGCTCACGGCGCAGGCTGGCGAACCGCGGCTTCGGATTCGCCATCGAGGGCTCGGGACAGGACGTCCGGATCAGCCTCCGCGGCCGGACGCACGGCTTTACCTCCTCTCTTGATGTCTACCCGTACAAAGGTCAGGGGGCCGTCGTCATGACGAACAGCGATAACGGCGCTCTCCTCACCGACGAGATTCTTCGGGCGTTGTCGGCGGTCTACGAATGGCCGGATTTCAAGGCTGAGGAGCGGACCGTGCGCCGTCTCGATCCTTCGCTCTACCCTCAATTCGCCGGACGTTACCAGGTCACGCCGGAGTATTTTCTCGATGTGGCGGTCGAAGATTATTACCTGGTCATCCGGCCGACCGGGCAGGCGCCGACGAAATTTTATGTGGAAAACCAGACTTTCTTTTTCTCCGTCGATCCCTTCATCCGCATCCAGTTCCTCAGAGACGGGCAGGGAAGGGTGACCGGTCTCGTCCTGTGGCAGGAAGATTTCAAGCAGGAAGCCAGGAAGATCGGCTAAGCGGTCCATCGGCCAGGCGATGGGCGCACCCGGATTAGCCGCTGATCTTGTCCCGCCCGGCCGCCTTGGCCTCATACATGGCGGCGTCCGCGCGGGCGACGAGCTTTTCCAGCGTTTCGTCGGCTTCACGCAACAGCACGGCGACACCCGCACTGATCGTCAGATGCAGCTGCCCTCCGGCGGTTACGATGACCATTTCCGACGTCTTCTGGCGCAGCCGCTCGGCCATGCCCAGGGCCTGGTCACGCCCGGCTTCCGGCATCAGGAGAAGGAACTCGTCGCCCCCGTACCGGCAGATCAGATCGCTGGTGCGGATCGCCTTGGATACCGTCGAGGCCATCGTGCGCAGCACCTGGTCTCCGATGAGGTGGCCGTGGCCGTCATTGACGCTCTTAAACCGGTCGATGTCGAAAAGGATGAGGGCCAGCGCCCTTTTGTAGCGCCGGGCCCGTTCGAATTCTTTTTCGGCGAGCTCAAAGAACCGGCGGCGGTTGAGCAGGCCCGTCAGGTTGTCGGTGACGGCGAGCGCGTTCACCTGCTCAAACAACCGCGAATTCTGCAGCGCGATACCGACCTGGCGGGCGAAAAGCTCGGCGACCCACAGATCATGGTTCGTGAATTGGCCTTCCCGGCGGCCGTACAGGGCCAAGAGTCCCGTTACCTGATCCCGGAAGATGATCGGGACGCCCAGGTACGACCGGACGTCGATATCCGGCGGCATGGGCAGCAGGATATCTTCCGGGCCGATGCCTTCGATGATTCGCGGCCGTCCCTGCTGGATGACCATGTTGCACAGGCGGCAGCCCGTGATCGGAAAGGAGCTGCCGATCATGGCCGCGCCGTCGCCGACGCGCAGGACTCCCGCCAGCCGAAGCTCGCTGCCTTCGACGCTGAGAAAGGCGCCGGCATCGAAGGCGATGACACGCTGAATCAAACCGAGGATAAGGTCCGACATCTCCCTGAACTCGAGAGCCGAGCTCAATTTGACTCCGGCGTCGCGGAGCGTCTCGGCGACGATGAACGCCTCGCTGGCCTGGGCTTCGGCCTTCTTGAGTTGGGAGATATCATAAAGAACGGCCACCCACCCTGCCGCCTGACCGCCGCCCGCCGGCACCGGCGACATGCGGAGGTCGTAAAACCGGGTCTGGTCCCCTTTCCGCCAAACAAGTTCCCTTTGCCCCAGCGACGGAAAGGCCAGGCTCTCGGCGAGCGCGGGCCATCCGGCATAAACTTCGGCCGCGGGCTTCCCGAGAACCTTCGAGGCGGGGATCGGCCCGGAGCCGCCGCATATAACGGAAAGGATGGTCCGGGCGGCCGCGTTCAAGGCCGCGATCCGCGCGTTGGCGTCGAGGACGATCAGGCACTCGCTCATGCTCTCCGTGACCTTTTCCCGGGCGAAGGGAACGAGCTCGATGAGCCGAAGCCTGTAGATAGCCCAGAGCAGGCAGGTCCCGGTGACGGCGAACCCCAGTGAGGTGTAATCGTGACCTGTCGAGGCCGTGAGCCCGGACAGGTAAAGGATATTGCCGAGGTAGGGCCAGGGGAGGGCGCCGAGGAGGGCCAGCGCCTGCCGTCGTTGCATGTCCCGGGAACGGAAATACGATTTAAGAAGGAGAATGGTCGTAATGACCATCAAAGCGTACGAATACACCGCGTGCACCCAGAAGAAAGGGCCGTGTTGATAGATCAAGAGATGGATGTGCGAACCGGGAGCGGATGAAAGACCGGACCATATCAAGTGGTGGCGATTGTTCGTGACGGCCAGGAGGAACGTGACAACCGGCACGGTCCAAAGGAGAACCCGTTTTCCGGACGGTATCCGGACGTCGGGGCGCGAGAATTTCAGTGCGAAAAGGAAGAGAAGAACGGGGCTGGCGGCGATGCCGATGTACTCAATCTTCGACCAGAAGATTTTCACCGAAACGGCGTATGCCGAGGCTTCGAACGCCGCCATCAACGACCATTCAAAAACCGCCGCCATAAGGAAGGCCAGGTTTCGGCTTCCGGCAGCGCTCGGACGCTTCCAGGCTGCGACCGCCACAAGCCCGGCGACGACGGCGCCGCCGAGCAGGGCGATGATATAGGGATCCGCCTGCCAAGTCATAGGGATGCGTTTGCCGGTTGATCAGGCATCAGGGCTCGTCCTCCTCAGGCTTCTTTAGGCGCGGGCTTCTGGCTCTGCTCCTGCACGAGGGAGCTGCTGATTTCGAGAAAATGCTCAACGACCTCCGGGTCGAATTGGACTCCCGAGCAACGGATGATCTCCTTGACGGCATACTTGTGCGACGAGGCCTTGCGATAGGGCCTTTCGGAGGTGATGGAGTCGTAGGCGTCGGCGACGGCCATGATCCGGGCGCCGATCGGGATTTCGCGGCCCTTCAGGCCGTCGGGATACCCGGAGCCGTCGTAATGTTCATGGTGGGAGCGGACGACCCGGGCGATGTCCTTGAGTTCGATGACCGGCGCCAAGATGCTTTCGCCGCGGGCCGGATGTTCCTTGATCAAAGCGAACTCTCCGTCCGTCAGCCGGCCGGGCTTGTTCAGGATGGCCTCGGGGACCGCGATTTTCCCGACGTCATGGAGGAGGGCGGCCAGTTCGAGGTCGCCCAGTTCCTTCTCGCTGAAGTTCATCGTCCGGGCGATCTTAACGGTGAACTCCGTGACACGCGTCGAGTGGTGCCGCGTGTACTCGTCCTTGGCGTCGATGGCGGAGACGAGCGATTTGACGGTGGACAGGAAGAGGGAGCGCTGCTGATCCACGAGATCGGAGGTCCTCATTTTGAGGTTGCGGTTGACCAAGGCGAGTTCGGATTCGACCTCCCGGAAACGGAGCAGGGACCGGATGCGGGCCTTGAGCTCGAC
Organism: Candidatus Aminicenantota bacterium; assembly: GCA_963727095.1. Lineage (GTDB taxonomy): Bacteria > Acidobacteriota > Aminicenantia > Aminicenantales > Saccharicenantaceae > CAVSEQ01. The sequence goes on from CAVSEQ010000004.1 coordinate 32,665, forward strand.
GGAATCGAACGGCTTCGAGATGTAGTCGTCGGCCCCGGCCTGGATGCCCTCGGCCATCATCTCCGCCCCCGTCCGGGCCGTCACGAGGATGATCGGAATGTGCTTCAAGGCCTCATCCTGCTTCACCGTCTTGGCGAACATATGGCCGTCCATGCCCGGCATCATGACATCGCAGAGGACGAGATCCGGCCCCTTTTCTTTCATGAAGGCCAGGCCCTTCTCGGCGGACGTGACGAGCTCGAGATCGTACTCGTCGCTGAGCAGCATCCGCATGAGTTTGAGGACCTCCGGGTTGTCGTCGATGACGAGGATCGTGGCGTCGTGGGTCCTGGCCCCGGTCACGGGGCCCTCGATGTCGACGTGCTCGAGATCGACGAGCTGCAGCCGGCGGAAGTCGGTGACGATGTCCTGGACCCGGGGCTCCTCGGTATCAGTGACCCGGCGTCTGAGGCCGACGGGCTGGTCTTCCATGCGGCGGTCGAGGATCTCATCTGAGAAGTGCTTTTCGCCTTTGAGGATATCGACGATGAAGCGCGAACCCTTGCCGAGCTCGCTTTCCGCCCGGATGGAGCCCATGTGGAGGTTGACGATCTCCCGGGCCAGGGACAACCCGATGCCCGTGCCTTCCTGAGCCCGGGACTTGGACCCGTCGACCTGGGAGAAGCGGTCGAAAATCGTCTCGAGCATGTTGGCGGGGATGCCGATGCCGGTGTCCTCGACGACGAGCGAAACCGTCTGGTCCTTTTCCTCGAGATAGACAGTGATCTTGCCGCCCTTGGGAGTGAACTTGAGGGCGTTGGACAGAAGATTCAGGATGACTTTTTCGAACTGGTCGGGGTCGATGATCAGCTCGAGCGCGTGCGGCGGATGCTGGAAGTACAGCCGGATCTGCTTGTGATCGGCCATGGGCTTGACGGAGGAGAGCACGGACGAGGTGAATTCGGTGATATTGACCGCCCTGATCTTGAGGCGCATTTTGCCCTCCTCGAGCTTCGTCAGGTCGAGGAGGTTATTGATGAGTTTCAGAAGCTTATACCCGTTCCGCTGCATGGTGTCGAGCGTGTCGCGGAGGACGGCCGTGAGCTTGCCCATCCGTCCATCCAGCAGGGCCTTGAGGGGGGCGAGCATGAGTGTCAACGGCGTGCGCAACTCGTGGTTGACGTTGGCAAAGAACTGCGTCTTGAGCTCGTCGAGCGACTTCAGTTTCGTGTTGGATTCCTGAAGCTGGGCCGTCGTTTCCTCGAGCTGGCTGCGGCTTCGGAGCTCCCGGCGCCGGAGCCTGTCCATGACGAACGAGCCCAGTGCGCCGATAAGAATGATAGACGTCAGGAAGAAGACGTTATAGATAACGTTCAGAAAGCCGACCACCGCCATCTTGAGGAGGCTCGGAATCAAATAGCTCAGCCAGATCGCGAAATAGAGAAGGAGGGTATCACGAAAGGTGAGCGGTACGGCCACGACCAAGCCGATGATGATGATATAGAGACCCTGAACATAGTTGTTCTGCGACCAGATCATGATGGCGATCCCGCCGACGTCGAAGATGGCCAGCGCGATGGCGATGTCGGCGCAGCCGCGGTTGGTCGTTGTCCGCCCCAGCAGGATGAACAGGGCGGCGTGGGCGGCGAGAACGATCAAGCGGATGATCAGGAACCTGGTGAAGTAGGGCGACGCATAGACCCTGTCGAGGATTAGGAACGACGTGTAGAGGATCGCGCTCAAAAGAATGATGAGCCGGACCCGGCCTTTTAGGTCGTATTCCTTGTAGAGCCGTTCTTCGAATTTGATATCGCGTTTAGCCATTATTGCCCCTCACCTTCGCCACGACGACGTAGCCTTGCGGAGGATCGCCGAATGACGGCACCGTCCGGACGGTCTCCCATCCCGCTTCCTCCAGGAGGCTCTCGAGTTTCTCGGGGTCGAAGAAGTCGAACGTGCCTGCTTCCTCAAGGTCCACCAGAGCCTGCGCGTCGTTCAGGAAGGACCGGAGCGAATCGAGGAGAAGCGACTTGGGCCATTCCGGCGGCAAGGCTTCGGCCGGCATGGCTTCGATCTTGTCGAGAACGCGCGTGAACAGCCCCGAGGCATCGGTGTCCGGGCGCATGCTCGAAAGGACCAGGCGGCCGCCGGGCCGGATGATCCTCCGGATCTCGCGAAGAGTTTCGACCGGGTTGAAGATATAGGAGAGGACGAGGCTCATGAGAATCTTGTTGTAAAACGCCGGTTTGACGGGGAGATGGAGGTTGGCGTCGAGGTCACCCGGGAAGCAGAGCTTGCGGAACTCCGGTTTTCCCGCGGCTTTTCGCTGGACGTAGCGGGCGACCAAGTTGAAGTCGGAGATGATGCGGTACTCCGGAAGATCGAATTCGCTCCTGAGCCATTGATCGAAGGCGGGCGTGATGGGCTCGCCGCGCAGGATGCGGTGAAGGCGCGGAGAATAGGCCTTCTGAATTTTTTCCGCGCTCTCGAGATCCAGATTCTCGATCTTGTCGGCGAGCTCCGCGAACCTGCCCATCTCACCGGACAGGAAGCGCTCGACGGGGAGAAACCGTCCGAGCTCGACGTCCAGGCAGATCAGTCCGAACCGGCCCGGTTCGCCGATGTCCGGGCGCTTGGCGATGAGCTTGCGGATGGCGTGGGTCATGGCCTCCGGGATCAAGTCGGCGATCGTGATGTGGCGCGGCAGCGGCCGGCCGCTTTCGAGCAGGTAGCTCACGAAGTTCCCGGTCCCGCCGCCCAGGTCCAGGACATGGTCGCCGGGCTCGATGTTCAATGCCAGGAGTTGGTCCTGCATGAGTTGGCGGTAGTCATCGGACATGGCCATGATGTCGAACCCCATGAGGCCGCCTTCGCCCACGAGATAGCGGTGCCAGTACCGTCTCTTGTTGCTCAGCTTGCGCGGGGGAAGCCGGTCCTTCTCCGCCCGCCGCAGGATTTCCATGTCGGCCTTGCTCGGCAGGACGGGTTGGGGCATCTCATGGTGTACGAACCTATAGATCAGGGACGAGATCAGGCCGAACAGGCGCAACGCTTCTTCAGAAGTGCGGGCGTTGTGACCGATCGGCATCGAGATCACTTCGCGCATCGCGTTGGCTTCGATGCTCATGACGTCCTGGACGAACTCATGCTTGATCCAATGGTCGTGCTTCCCGTAAATCCAGGTGATGGGCAGGTCCAGGTGGCGCATATCCTCCCGTGCCTGGTCGAGGGTCGCCACCGACGTGGCGACGACATCGGCCGCGTACGGCTTCATGGCGATGAGGTTTCCCAGGATGGGAATGATGCCGAGGTCGATGCCGATTTGGTACTGCTCGAGCAGGTCCAGCCCGCAGTTGACCCGGTTCATCAGATGCCGGAATTCGAGCGTCCCCATGCACGAGATCCAATAATCCACCATATGCCGGTAGGCGGGATTGCGCAACAGGATGCGGGCCTCCAGGGCGGACAGCGAAAAACTGATGAGGACGACCCGGCTGGGCTTGACCTTGGAATTGGATCGCAGCCAATCCAGCACGGCGGCGATGTCTTCGGCCCCTTGACTGAGCGTGGCGTGAAGCAGTTCATAGGGCGGTTCGGAGGCGTCGGGGTCTTTGTAGCTTTCCCCCTTCTGCCGGATTCCGTCGTACCGGACGATGGCCACCGGCTGGCCCATGAGGCCGAAGTTCTGGATGACGGTCAGCGCCAGCCCGAAAAGCGTCTCCTTGGTCTTGCCGAAGGCCGGCGGGATGATGACGACGGGGACCGCCTTGTCCTCGAGCGGCTGGGAAGTGTTGAGAAGGCCGACGATCTCCTCGCCCCGCTGGTTCTCCAGACGGAAGACCTCGGGCGGTTTGCGGGCCAGCTCACGGAGGCCGACGCCGCGGCCGTTGGCGGGACGCAGGTTGGGCCGAGCACCCCCGGCCTCGGTGGAATAGCTGAGGTCGGGTTCCGGGGCTCGGGTGGATTGGATGCTCATCCGGCCGATCCCGAATTGGATGCCGTAGCGCAACCGGCCGTTGTCCTCGCCGTCGGATATCGAGGCGTTCCGGACTTCTCCCTTTTCCTCCCAGAGCACGCGCCCGGCGTCGAGGATCTTGAGCGATTGGAGAGGTGTGCCCGGAAGGAGAGGCGGTGCGCCGTTTTCGGCGACGAAGCTCACACCCTGCGGGCTGATGTCCGTGATCCGTCCTCCGACCCTGCCTTCGAACGGGGAGGGCAGGGTGATTTCCAGACGGAGGTCGCTCGACGGGCTGATCCGCCGGGCGGCCCGTTTCTCCGAGTAGAACATGACGCGCGGATAGAGGCAGATGAGACTCGTGCCGTCGGGGGAGATCCGGGAAACCATGGTTTCGAAATTATAGGTGGCGTAACCGATCTGGAATGAGATGAAAACCAGGTCGGATGTCTTGAACTTGACGTTGAGGCTTTCGCCGGCCAGAACGCAGAGCGACGGCGGCTTGACGTCGGCCAGCTGGAGGAGTTCGGGACTCCGGACGTGCGCGTGGATGGCGACGGCCTCGACATGATTCGCCAGCGCCTCGCGCATGAGGGATTCGATCTTGTAAGTATCGGAGAAAAGGACCATCTCATCGGTCCGCAAGAAGGGATACCGTTCCCTGAGCCCGGTCAAATCCCGGACCGTGATGTAATCGGACAGGAAGCTCATAATCCAGGCGCGGCTCTGGTCGTCCATGGACAGGAACTCGACGCCGACTCCGCCACTCTCGGCATCCTGCCGCACAACGCGCGCGGTTACCGTGTATTGGGTCCCGTCGGGGAGCGCGATTTCCAGGGGCAGCGACGAACCCTCGGGAAAAGCGGCCAGGTTTTGGAGAAACATGCCGTTTTCGCTGATGTTGACAACTTCCGCTTCGACCCCATGCCCCGTTGCGATCCGGATGTCCGACGAGTGGTTTATCGTGACGCGCATCGAGGAGCGCTTCTCCGAGGATTTCTGGGCCAGGAGGTAGCTGACCTTTTTTCGAACCTCCTCTGGGTCAACGGGCTTGGTAAAGCAATGGTCGATGCGGCCGATACTCGGCGAACCCGGAACAGGAAGGGGCTCGGACGGGTCGGCGATAAGGATCTTGATAATGGATTCCGAATTGCGGACCATCTCCTGGAGGAACCTGAAGAGCTCGGTCCCTTTCATGCGCGGCAGGTCGTTGTCGACGACGAGCACATGGATTTCGGGCAGGCTCTTGATCAACTGAAGGGCTTCGACGCCGCTCGTTGACGTGTATACCGTAAATTTGACCCGGAGGGCTTTCTGAAGCTTTTCGAGGGAGCCGAGGTCGTCATCAACAATGAGGACGATGTTTTTTTTCCCATCGGCTCCAGTGTCGACAGCTGGAAAATGCCTGCCCTCGCCCTTATCGTTGACGGGGGCGGTGGGCTTTTTCCTGAACTCCGGCTTAATTTCGTCCATTACAGCCTATGGGCCTCATTACCCTGAGTAAAGTCTATATCAAAACCACATTGAGTCGGGCGGCGGCAGCACCCGGTGAATCCCGGAGCCAAGTCCGGTGCATAACACCAATGTTTGTGGATATCCATATGTATACACACAAAATGTAGGATATTAACGGGGTGCTGTCAAGCGCTTCCTCGCCTGGAGTTCTGCAAGGCTTAGGAGGACCGGGGATCGTCCCGGACCTGGCGATCATCCGGCGGGCTGCTTCAGCACCCTTGTGATTTCGACCACAGACTTTGAAAACAGCGAGACGTCGATCCCGGAACAAACCAGAGAAAACCCATCTGCCAGGGCCTTTTTGGCCGCCGGGATATCGTCGGAGAATATTCCAACCGCGGTTTTTTTCCGCGAACAGGCCTCCCGAACCGATCCCATCGCCTCAAGGACGTCCTTATCCTGGATAGAGCCCGGCTTTCCCAGGCTGGCTGAAAGGTCATAGGGACCGATAAAAACCGCGTCGACGCCCGGCACGGACAGAATTTCATTGATGTTGCGCACGCCATCGATGTGCTCGACCTGGGCGATGACCGCCGTCGACGAATTGGCCGTTTCCACGTGTTCCTGGAACTGAGCCCCATACCGGTTGGAGCGGGTGAAGCCGACGCCCCGGCCTCCCTCAGGGGGAAATTTGCTCCAATGAACGGCTCGGGCCGCCTGTTCGGGCGTATCAATGTGGGGGACGATGATACCCGCGGCGCCTGCGTCAAAGGCCTTTTTGATCCATATGTCCTCGTTCGCCGGGACACGAACAACGCAGGGACAGGTCTCGCCGGCTGCCTGGATCATCCCCGAAAGGCTCGGCGCATCGAGCCGCCCGTGTTCCATATCGAGGAAAAGCCAATCGATTCCGGCGCCGGCCGCGATCTCAGCAAATTCGGGGATGGGTAAGCTGATCAGAGTTCCGATGAGCGGCTCTCGGGCCAGCAAGCGGGCCCGGAAACGCGTCGTCATGGGCTCTTCTTCTTGAAGCTGAGCGATATCCCCGTGGCCTTATCGATGGTCGTTTCCATATAATCCAGCCCGCGGACGTATTCCAGAAAATCCTGGATGCCCCTCATAAAACCCAGGCTCGAAACGTTATGCACGGCGAAGCAGCCGCCGGCGCAGAGCTTGGGAAGCAGAAGTTTGAAATAGTTCAGAGTCCAGTTTTTGTCGGCGTCGATGAACACAAAGTCAAAGGGGCCGGAGAGATCCTCGATGAGTTCGTGGGCATCGGCGAGCCGCGCGTCGATCAAAGACTCGAGACCCGAATCCTTGAAATTTCTGACGGCGCGCAGATGACGGAATTCATCGATCTCGATTGTGATGAGCCCGCCGCCTGTCTTGCTGAGGGCCCAGGCTTCCCATATTCCGGAATGGCCGGTCGATGTCCCGATCTCCAAAGCCCGGGTGTAGCGATGCTTGAGGATGAGGTCGTAGAGGAATCGGCCGTCGGTTTCCTTGATATTTTCTTCTCGCCACTGGTTCTTCTGAGATTCGAGGAACTTTCGAACCCGGGCGTCGAGGTCCGGTTGGGCCGCTTGCCCCTCCTGGCACCCGGGGCGGGACGACGCCGGCGACGACCGTGGGAAGGGAAAAGCCAGGAGCAGGAGCAACACCGCGCATACGGCTCTGGCTTTCATGTTTATTCTTCCTGGTGCGGCGAGCCGAGTGGCATCTCTCCCTGAGACAATCGCCCGCCCCACACCTAAGAAGACTATACGGGAGAGGTCACGGGAAGTCAAACCGCGCCGGGCCCGCTCTCGGGGTGCTCCCTGCCGCTCGGCTTTTCCACGCCCCCCTCCGGGAAACACCTCTGCGGCGGGCGCGGGGGCCGAGCGGAGATATCACCGCCGCAACGCAGAAAAAAAAAGGGCTGGCCCCGGCGGGGGAACCGACCCTTTGGCTGAACTTGTCCAGGAACGAAATTACTTCTTGGGCTCTCCGCCTTTCTCTTTGGCCATGGCGTCTTTGATCTGCTTGACCAAGGTTTCGTACTGTGCGGTCGGGTACTGGTATTTAACGGCCATGGGCTTGACGAGTTCCACGGCCTTTTCGGCGGATTTGAGGGCTTCCGGATATTTCTTGGCTTTGAAGAGGATCTGAGCAAGTGTGTAGTTGTTGTAGTAATCGGGAGCCAGCTCCACAGACCTCCGGGCCGCTTGTTCGGCGGATTCGAGGTTCTTGCCCTCACGATTCCAGAAGGACGCATAGCTCGCGAGCACGTTCTGGTCGTTCCAATTCTTCTTTGCGAAATCCGGCCCGAAGGTGGCCGTGGCCTTGGCCGTTTTATCCAGCTTGGAATAGACGCCCGCCACCTGCTGGAGCAGGTACCACTGGGATCCGGAAGGAGGAGCCATCTTGACGGCCAGGTCGGCCATAGCCTCGACGCTGTCCAGGTTCTTATGCTGTTCAAGCCAGAAATTCGCGTAGCCGGTCAGGGCATAGACTGTGTTCCAGACGTAGCTGTCGATGAAGTCTTTGCCGTATTCCTCATCGGCCTTGGCCGTATCCCCTTTGAGCATGTAGAGCTGCGCGAGGTTCTGCGTGTACTCCGGGTTGCGCGGATATCCGGTGATCTCTTTGACCTTCTCCGCAAGTTCGATGCCTCTGTCGACGGGGGCCTTGTCCTTGATGATCCGCTGGACATAGAAGTTGAGGACGGAGGCGTCGTTGGGGTACTTGGCCGTGTATTCGTCGAAGAACTTGTCCGCGTCATCTTTCGTCGCCGTGTACTGGTAGTAGTTTGTGAGGTAGGAGTAGGCCTCTTTCTGCAACGGACTTCCGGAGTACTTGGCGATGAAGGCTTTGAGCGGGGCGGGGTCGGGTTTGCGGCCGAAAGCGGTCATTTGGCCGAGCTCGAACTCGGCCGCCTGAGTGTAGGAAACCGTGGCCTTGATGTAATCGAAGGTATAGGTGCCCGCTTTGCCCTCTGGGTCGAGGGTGACGATCGACTGATAGAGATCCTTCGATTTGGCCCTCATCTCGTCGGTATAGCGGCTCCCGCACTTCTGGGCGAGCTTGAAGATGAGCTCGACATTTTTCGGATCCTTGGCGCAGGCCGCGGTCAGCGATTTGTAGGTGTCGGTCCCGGCCAGGGATTTTTGGAGCTTCTCCAGGAACTTGTCGGGCGGCGGTCCGTAGCCGACGATCCAGTCCACTTCCGTGCCGTTCGGGTCGAGGATGAGTTCGGTGGGAGTGGCTTGGATATTGAACTTTTCATAGATGCTGTCGCCGATCTTGTCACCGCGGCTGGCACGGTAAAGGATGAAACTCTTGGTGAGGAAATCGGCGTACTTGGGGTTGCCGTGAAACTGCTGAACCAGCAGTTTGCAGGCCCCTCAGCCACTCGAGAAAAAGTCGAGAAGGATGAGCTTGTTTTCCTTTTTGGCCTTCGCCAGCGCCTCGTCGAACGGCCCGGACATGAACGTTGCGGTCTGGGCCATGGCCAATGAGGCGAGGAGAAGAAGGCCGGCGAATGCGGTGAACTTTTTCATGCGGGCCTCCATGGATCGTCCGGAGTACTATTTGGCATAGTATATAAAACGGCCGACAAATGCAACGGCCGAAGTGCAGATGCGGAACTGCGGTCAGCTGAGAGAAATCCGGGCACGTTCATTGATCATACGGGCCAGGCGGTGCAAAGGTTGCTTTTTGCCGTCATCAACGGCTGGAAGAAAATCAGCCAATAGCCGTTGATGGGAGGCGCTCCCTCCGCTAATATCCTGGGCCCTCCGTGCCGACTTTGCCCTTGAACACGCGATAGGCAAAAACGGTGTAGGCGATGACAAGCGGCATCCCCACGAGCGCGATGATCAACATCACCTTGAGCGTCAGCGCCGAGGAGGACGCGTTGGAGAGCGTCAGGCTCAAGGCGGGGTCCGTCGCGCGAACGAGGTTGGGATAATGGACGGCGCCGACGATGCCCCATAGCGCCAGGAAGGCCAGTGAGGACAGTGTGAAAGCCCGCCCGTCCTTGCCTTTTCTGACGGCCGGCCGGAGCAGGAGGAGCGCGGCGACGACCAAGGCCGCGAACGCCCACGCCGGAATCCTCCCGAGCGCCTGAGGGAGATAAATCCGGATCGCGATAATCGAGATCATGAAAAGGACGCCGAATCCGGCGCCGGCCCGGAGCGCCGCCAGCCTCGCCCGGGCCTGGAGTCGGCCCTGGGTTTTCAGTGCGGCCCAGGTGCTTCCTTGGAGCGTAAAGGCGGCCAGCCCAAGCAGACCGAAGAGAAGCGGCAGCGGCCTGAACAAAGTGAAGAGGCTGCCCGTATATTCCATCCGGGCGTCCAAAGGGACGCCGACCATGATGTTGCCGAGGGCGACGCCGAAAAGAAGTGCCGGCAGTGCGCTGCTCACAAAAAAGGCCGCTTCCCAAAGTCCTCTTCGCGCCGTGTCATGAGCCCTGAACTCGATCGACACGGCTCTGAGGATCAGGGCGAACAGGACGAGCATTAACGCCAGGTAGAAGCCGCTGAAGACCGTTGCGTAGGCGTGCGGAAATGCAGCGAACAGGGCCCCGCCTCCCGTGAGGAGCCAGACCTCATTGCCGTCCCAGAAAGGCCCGATGGCCTTGAAAACAGCGCTTTTATCGTCCTCGGTTTTTGCAAGGAATGGAAACAGGACGCCGATCCCGAGGTCAAAACCGTCGAGGACGGCATAGCCCGCGAAGAGGACTCCGATCACGACAAACCAGATGTTTCGGAGGATGTCCCATGTCGCCATCAGCAGCCTCCCTGCGGCACGGCTTCAGACGTTTCTCCGGGTCCGGCCTTGATTATTCTGAGGATGATGGTGATGCCGGCCGCGGCGACCAGCGCATAGAGGGCGGTGAAGAGGATGAGGGAAAAGAGGATATTCCCCGCCGGAACGACCTTCGATGCCGCGTCAGCGGTCTTGAGGACATGGTAAACGGCCCACGGCTGACGGCCGACTTCGGCCGATACCCAACCGGCCTCGTTGGCGAGATAGGGGAGGGGGATGGCCCAAATCAAAATCTTGAGATACCAGCCTGCGGGAGGGCGTTTGGGCCGGATGATGGTAAAACCTCCCGCTGCGGCCATCAGGATGAACAGAAGTCCGAAGAGAATCATGAGATGGTAGCTCGCAAAAGGCACGAAGACCGGCGGGCGCTCGTCCTTCGGAAATCTGTCGAGCCCTATCACCAAGCAGTCGCTGTCGAAGCTGACAAGGTAACTGAGGAACCGTGGTATCCGGACGGCGAGGTGTGTCGTTTCCTTCCCTTCGTCCGGAATGCCGAAAATCGTGAACGGTGCCCCCTTCTGGGTATTCCAAAGGGCTTCAAAGGCGGCCATTTTTTCCGGCTGGGTCCGGGCGACCTGGACAGAATGATAATGACCGGATCCGAGCTGGAGGATCGCCGCCCCGATAAAAACGGCCAGACTCGTCCGCAAGAGGACCCCGGCTTTCTCTTGCGCCCGCCTTTTCAGCAGCAGCCAGGCCGCTGCCCCGGCCGCCAGCAGGGACCCTGTGATCCAGCCGCCCAACACGGTGTGGACAAAACGCACGACCGTGGAGGGGTTGGCGGCGGCTTGGACAAAATTCGTGAGCACGGCCCGGCCGTCCTGCATGGCGAAGCCTGCCGGCGTCTGCATCCAGGAATTGGCGATGATGATCCAGATGCCGGAGAGGTGCGAGGCGAAAAAAACGAGGAAGGCGGACAGCCAATAGACTCCGGCCGAGACCCGGCGCCGTCCGAAGACGAGGATACCCAGGAAGACGGACTCAAGAAAGAACGCGAAGATGCCCTCGGCGGCAAGGGGCGCGCCGAAAATGTCGCCGACCGTCCGGGCATAGGCCGACCAATTGTTGCCGAATGCGAATTCGAGAGCGATCCCCGTGGCCGCGCCCATGACGAAGACAACGCCGAGGATCCTGATAAGGAAGCTTGAGATGTCTTTATAGACCTCGTTTTTCTTCCAGAGAAAAAGGGATTCCAGGATCAGGATGATGAACGAGAGCCCCAATGTGGTCGGCGGGAACAGGAAGTGGAATCCTGCCGTGAACCCGAACTGGAGCCTGGCCAGGAAAACGGCGTTCATGCACCCCTCCTTCTCGGCCCCGGCCCGTTTTCTCTCGTTAGCCGCGAGCGCGGCCGAGGAGCCGGGCCGTGTCAGCGGTGCCAATATAGATGAGCCTGATTGGGAAAGTCAATCTCCGGGTCCGGCTCCGTCGCGTTGTGCGGCCTGAGCGCCTATGATAGAATGATAAACCTACCGAGGTCCCTAGCATCCATGACCGGCCCCGACGCCTCAGCCTTAGCTCTGTCCGTCAAGGAAAAGAAAAGGGCGGCCGCCAACTCCGTTCTCGCGGCGCTGGCCCTGACCGGGATGAAGCTCGTCGTCGGCTTGATCACGAGATCCCTGGGCATTCTGGCGGAGGCCGCCCATTCGGGCCTCGACCTGGTCGCGGCCTTTATCACCTTCCTGGCCGTCCACTTCTCCGACAGACCGGCGGACCAGTCGCACCATTACGGTCACGGCAAGGTCGAAAATTTCTCAGCCCTCGTCGAGACCCTCCTGCTCTTTTTCACCTGCGCCTGGATCATCTACGAGGCGGTGAACAGGCTCTTTATCCGTCACGTCAAGGTCACGCCGGATCTTTGGGCGTTTCTTGTCGTGGCCGTTTCCATCGCCATCGATATCAGCCGGTCGAGGATGCTCTACCGCGTGGCCCGCAAGCACAACAGCCAGGCCCTCGAGGCGGATGCCCTCCACTTCTCGACCGATATTTGGAGCTCGGCGGTCGTCTTCGGCGGCCTGGCTCTCGTTTGGCTCGGACAGCACGTCCTCGTGGGCCATGCGGCTTTTCTGAACATGGCCGACGCCCTGGCTGCCCTCGGCGTCGCGTTCATCGTTTTGTTCGTCAGCTATCGGTTGGGAAAACGGACGATCGATGTCCTTCTCGATCGGGCGCCGGAGGGGCTGCTTGAAAAAATTAAGGACGTGACGAGCCGGGTGGACGGAGTCATCAGCATCGGTCAGGTCCGGCTGCGGCGATCGGGCGCAAGGATTTTCGTGGACATGAATGTCGAGGCCGACCGGAACCTTCCGTTCGAGCGCACCCACGCCATCGCCGAAGCGGTCGAATCGCGCGTCCAGTCCGTCGTTCCCGGCGCCGACGTCATCGTCCATACGGACCCCCGCGAGGCCGAGCGGGAAACGATCGCCCGGCGCGTCCGGGCCGTCGCCGATCGAAACCTGATTCCTGTCCACAACATCAGCGTCCATGACGACCAGGGCGGGCTCTACATCGATCTCCATGTCGAAGTAGACGACCACCTGCTTCTCCACCAGGCCCATGATCTCGCCAGTCACATCGAAGACGACCTGAGAGCCGAGATCCCGGCCATCATGCGGGTCAATACGCATATTGAATCCCGGGGAACCGGCGTCGGCAGCGGCGCGGACGTCACGGCCCAGGAACCCGCCATGGTCGAGACCGTCCGCAAGATCGTGGAGGGGATCGCGGGACCGACGCGGTGCCACGACGTCATGATCCGCCGTCAGGGGGAAAAGCACGCCGTTTCGCTGCACTGCAGGTTCGAGATGGACCTGCCCATCATCGAGGCCCACCGGCTGTCCTCGGAGATCGAGGAGGCCGTCAAGCAGGCGCTCCCCTCGGTCGAGAACGTCCTTGTTCATACCGAGCCGGACGGGCGCTGAGTCCAAACCGAGATCAAGCGCCGGTTTCCGGAACGGCCCGAGCGAAGGAAGTGATGCCATGGCAAAAGACAAAACACCGATGACGCCGGCGGTGCGAGTCCTTAAAGAAGCGGGCGTCGCCTTCACCGAGCATCCTTATCAATACGTTGAACATGGCGGGACGGCGTCCTTTGCCCGAGAGTTCGGTGTCGATGAGCATATCGTCATTAAGACATTGGTGATGGAGGACGACGTCAAACGGCCTTTCGTCGTCCTGATGCACGGCGATCGGGAGGTATCGACCAAGGAGCTGGCCCGTGTTCTTGGTGTTAAATCGGTCCACCCGTGCTCGCCGGAAACGGCACAGAGGCATTCGGGCTACACGGTCGGCGGGACGTCGCCCTTCGGCCTTCGCAGGCCGATGCCGGTCTATGTCGAGGAAACGATCCGCGACCTTCCGAAGATCTACATCAACGGCGGCAAGCGCGGATTTCTTGTCGGCATCGACCCGAAGGACCTGGAACGGGTCCTCAAGCCGACGCCGGTCCGCGTCGCGATCGCCTGAGCGGCGGTGAGCCTACCCTCGACCGTGGGCTCCCTTTCGCGCCCGCTCTCGGGGTGTTCCCTCCGGCAGGGAGCGGAGTCTTCGGAGCGACCATCAGAATTGCGGCGGAGTAACTCGGCGCCTCACTTGTGGGAAATATCCGAAAAGAGTTTTCGGGTTCTTGTGTATAGCGGGTTTGCCCCGGCGAGTCAAACCCGCTCGGGGAAAGGCCTCGCTCAGCGGCAGTGAGCCTACCCTTGGCCCCCGCGCTGTCGCTCCCCCGGGAACCAGTCCCGTCGGTTCCCCCGTCGCCAAGCGCCGGGACCCCCTCCGCTACGGGGGCTTACGGGTAGGCTCACCGCCGCTGTGATGAGCAGCCTGCCGCCACTGCAGTAAAGCTGCGGTAGTGCTGGTCGCTTCTTAGAATCCGCTCCCTGCCGCTCAGCCTTTCCACGCCTTCCTCCCGCAAGCAGCCCTGCGGCAGGCGCGGAGCCGATTATGGGCTCACCACTACCGATATCAGGCCGTAAGTTCGCCCCGTATGACGGTCACGGCGCGGCCCGCGATGCGAACCCGATCGTTGTCCAGACGCACATGCAGTACCCCACCGCGAGCCGAAGCTTGATAGGCGGTCATCGACGACTTTCCCAGCCGCCGCGACCAGTAGGGCGTCAGAACGCAGTGGGACGACCCGGTCACCGGGTCTTCGTTGACGCCGACCGCCGGCGCGAAAAAGCGCGATACGAAATCAAAACGGGGGTCGGCCGCCCGGCTGGTTACGATGACGCCGCGCGCCGGCAGGGCTTTCAGCATCGCGAGGTCCGGCTGCAGGGACCGAACGGTCTCTTCATCCACGGCCTCAACGAGCATGTCCTCTTCGCTCGAACCGATAAATACGGGCTTGACGCCGATGGCGCCGATGACGGCGTCGGTCCAATCCGGAAGGCGGGGCAGGATGGGCCGGGCCGGGAAGTTGAGTTCGATGAGCTCGCCGTCCCGGCGGGCCGTCAAAAGACCGCTCAGCGTCCGGAACTTGGCCTCCTGCTCCGGCGCGAGAATGCCCTGCTCCCAAAGTATGTGAGCCGCAGCCAGGGTCGCGTGGCCGCATAGCTTTACCTCGACCGCCGGCGTAAACCAGCGCAGCCGGAAACCGTCGGCCTCCGGCAACGGAAACGCCGTCTCGGCCACATTCATCTCGGCGGCGACATTCTGCATCCATGATGCCTCGGCCGGTCTCTGGAGCAGGCAGACTCCCGCCGGGTTTCCTTTAAACGGCTCACCCGTAAACGCATCGACCTGAAAGATCGGAACAGCCATGGTTATCTCCCTTCGTTTCTCGCCTCCGCCTTCCGCTTCCTCGGCGCCCGGGCCGCGGAAGTCGGGTCGTCAGTTCTCCGTTTTAATGGCGATGAGCGTCTTCACGTACGCGACGTCGGCCTGCGTCCTGACGTCGATGCGAAGCCCCCGGCCTTCAGCGTATTTCCTGGCGTTCGTTACCCCTTCGATCAGGGTTTTCGGCAGATCGCTTTTATGGATGACCGCCACAGCTTTGTCGCCGAATACAAAGGCCACCCTGAACGACTGGTCGCCCGGCGTGAGGAAGAACAGATTCCGCTTCTTGCGGAACGATTTCAAGATCCAGCCGGACTTCGGACCGTAGTACTTCCATTCCTCGGTCACATCTCCGTAGGCAGAGCTGAGGTAATCTTTGATCTCGGCCCACAATTTATGCGAGCTCCCCAGCGCCTCGGCAAGTTTCCGGTCATCGGGAGGGCTGGATTTGTCGGGGAAGACGCTTGAAGACATCTTTCCCTCCTTAGACTCTCGATCCCGGGCCCGTGCCTCATCCGCCACCCCGGCGGATCTTCCCCCGCCTTGAATTCATCCGAGCAACGCCCTTCCGGGCTTACTTCGGGCTCTATTTCTTGGGCTCCGCGGCCTTCTTCTCTTCAGGCTTCTTGTAGAGCGCATTGACGTCGCGCTTGCCGCGCTCCAAATACGGCACGCCTTTGTCCATCCACTCCGGCCGCGGCTTGCCCAGCAGATAATGATCGAAGAACTCGTCCATATAGACCGTCCAGTACTTCTGGTTCTCGCGCTCGCGCAGCCCGTGCTTTTCGCCGTTGAAATTGAACATATAGGCTTCCTTGCCCAAGTGCCGCAGGGCGCTGAAGAACTCGATCCCCTGGTACCAGGGCACCGCATCGTCTTCGTCGTTGTGGATCGTGAGGTAGGGCGTTTTGACGCGTTCGACCCAGAAAACGGGCGAGTTCTCGAGGAACTGCAGGGCCCGCGTCCAGAGCGCGGCCCCGATCCGGCTCTGCGTTTTCTCATACTGGAACGCCCGCGACATGCCCGTCCCCCAGCGGATGCCGCCGTATGCGCTCGTCATGTTGGACACGGATGCGCCGGCCTCGACCGCCGCGAACAGGTCGGTCTGGGTGATCATGTAGGTGATCTCGTATCCGCCCCAGCTGTGTCCCTGGATGCCGACCCGCTTGGGGTCGATGAATCCCGTGCCGAGAATCTTCTCCACGGCGGGGATAACACACTTGAGGGCGCTCGGCCCCGGATAGCCGACCTCATAGACGATGTCCGGCATGAGGACGACGTAGCCGTTGCTCACGTAGCGCGTGAAGTTGATATTCGTCCCGGGCCCGGGCGCGTAATAGCGATTCAGCCCCTCAGCCATGGTCTCGTAGATGTAAACCATTAGAGGGTACTTTTTCGATGGATCGAAACCGTCCGGCTTGATGAGAACGGCCGGAAGCGTCACGCCGTCGCCGTTGATATAATCGATGAGCTCGGCTTTTCCCCACGCGTAGTCGGCCTGCTGGGGGTTGGCGCTGCTGACCTTGCGGGCGTTTTCGAATGTTCCGTCGCTCACCCAGAGATCGGGAAACTCCTCGAAACTCTGCCAGGTGAACGCGTAGACATCGGCGTTCTTGGCCTTGCGCAAGCCGCCGAACATCTTATCGAGCATGATGATCTTGACGGGGTCCCCCGGGACCGCGAGGCTGGCGCGGTAGGCGCCGGAGGCCTTGGTGGCATCGTTCGTCGCCATCAGGATAATGGGCACCTTGGCCGGGATCGTCTTCAGGTCGGGGTCGAGCCTGACGTACCGGAAGACCATCTTGTCGCGGCGGCCCGCGCCGTTCGTGACCATCCGGGCCTTGCTGCCGTCGGGTGTGATGTCCCAGATGTCGTACCGGTCGTAGACGAGGACCGACTTGTCACCTTCGGTCCAGCCGGCAATGCCGTAGGGGCTCGGCTCGTTCGGCGTGTCCCAGGTTTCGTCGACGAAGCTCACGCCGAGTTTGGCCGTCAAGTTGAACGTCTTCCCGTCCAGAACACGGTAGACGTACCAGCTGCGATCCGGGTCGTTGAAATACGCGAGGTAGTTTCCGGCCGGGGATATCATGACTCCGTAGGGCGACTTCTCCAAAACTTTTTTCCGGGAACCATCGGTGAGGTTGACCAGATAATTGTCCTCGTAGCTGCGATCCCACGAAATGAGTTGACGATAGGGGAGGTCGGAGCTGCCGACCGCGAGCTTGGCGTCCTCGGACAAACTGATGTCCGGCATGTCGTCCGTCGCCAGCTGGACGAACCCCTTCTCCTTCGGGCCGAAATGGATCACGCACATCAATGTCCGCTTCTTGTCGTCATCGGCCCGGACCTTTTGCATGGGTTGGAGGAAGCCGTCTCTCGTGCTCCAGATATCCACTTTGACCGGCTCCGGCGCGTCCTTGGGCTCGGGCTTTGGTGCGGCGGCGATGCCGAAAAAGAGCCGGCCGCCGTCCTTGGAGAACGTGAGCTTGCCGTTTTCGCTCACGGCCATGCCGGACGGGAAGGTCTTGGCGAACGCGGGCGCGAGTTCGAGGGCCGAGGCCGCAGGTGCGGCCCAATAATAAAGTTTCGATGCCGACTTGTCGGCCTTGTAATCGTCACGGTCGGTCGTGAAGGCGAGCTGCGAGCCTTTTTCGTCGAAAGCGAAGCCTTTGTAGTTCCCGAGTCCCTTGAGAAGTTCGAGCGATTTTCCGGTCGCGGCCTCCCAGAGGAAGGCGCCGTCGTTCGCGGGGGTCTTGGATGAGACGCCGTAGGCCAGCCTCGTGCCCGGCTTGTTCCAGGCGTATTCCACGACCTCCGCCACCTTCGTCTCTCTTCCGGAGGCGAGCTCGCGGATGACGAAATCGGTCCCGGGCTCCTTCTTCTTTTCCTCTTTCTTTTTCTCGTCTTTGGGCTCTTCCTTCTTCGGCTCCTCTTTTTTCGCCTCGGGGGCTTTCTTGACCTCTTCCTTCTTTTCCTCCGCCTTTTTCTCCTCGGGCGTCTTGAGCGGCGGCTCCATGAGATAAGCGACGTAAGCGCCGGATTCTTCCGGCACCTTGAAACTTTTCACGCGATCGATCGTGGTGACTTCCCCATTCGCCAGGTTCATGATGCCGACGCCGCTCTTGGGCTGCTCCTCAGGTTTCTTCTTGTCTTTCTTGGCCTTGTCCACGTCCGCCTTGAGCGGTGCGACGGCGAAGACGACGAACCGGCCGTCCACGGCGATAACGGGCTGTTTGCCGCGCGGCGCGCGATACTCCCTATTCGTCCTCAGGTTGAGAGCGACGAGCTCCCCATCCCCGTCCTCCGGCACCAGGGCGTAGACGAGCCACTGGCCGCTGCGCGAAAGTTGCGCTCCCTGGATCGAACGCCAGCCGTCATAAGCATCGTAGGAGAGCGGCTTCTTGGCCGCCGCGAGCGCGAGGCTTGATGCGGCCGCGAGGACGAGGACGAACAACATGGTGACGAAGCGGGTTTGACGTTGACGGCGATTCCTGATCATGGGATTTCCCTCCCGGGAGAAAAGATAAGGCCGATGGCCATGAGTCAGTGACTATATCAGGGACAGCGGGCAAAAATCAATCGCCGCCGGGATCGAATCTTGCGGGAGCAGCGATGGATGTTAGCGCACGAAAACGAGGATGGCGTCGCTTACCGGGCGCTCGCCGCCGGCATCCGAAGGCGAGTTAGCGACCTTGCCCTTGATGACCATCGCCGTCGAACCGCCGCCGTCGAGATTGATAGCCTCGACGCAGCCGAACTCGACCATGAGCGCGCCGAGCTCCGGGATTGTCATCCCAACGCTCGTCGCGATCTGGCGGCCGTCGACTGTGACGAGGACGATAACTCCGTCGGCCCGGATTCCCGCCGCGGTCCGCGGATGCCGTTTGTGGAGGAAGCCCGGATCATAGGCGCCCGGGTCGAGGGCCGGGCCGGCCTTTCCTTGCTTGACGAGGATCGGGCCGCCGCCGACGATAAAATCTGGGACATACGGAAGCTCCGGGTCGAGCGTCGCTTTTTGCCGGAGGTCAAGGCGCTCGCCGGGCCGGACATTGTGGAGGATCCACTGCCGGGCTTCGCCGGAAGCGGAGGCGACATAGCCGCCCTCCGGAATTTCACAGCTGCCTTTTCGATCCCGAACCTCGGCGACCGACACGCCCTTGACGATGATTTCGACGCCTTGCTGTCCCGTCAGGGTCGTTCGATGAAACTCGGGTGTGAAGAGAATGAGCTCGTTGGCGCCGCGCGGGCAGTTGACTCCATCCACACGGCGACGTGAGCCGTTTTCAGAAACAATTTCGGCTTTGAAATCGACCAGGACCGGGACGGCGCGGACCCCGCCTTCCATGTCGGCGACCGCTAGACCAGGCCGTTTCCTTTCCGGCTCGCTCAAAACGCGGCCCGAAACCTCGATGATCCCGACCGGATCGCCCCGATACAGGCCGGCCGTGCGGAAATAGCCGCCGTTCACTGCGGCGAGCGCGTCATGCCGAGAGGCCATCGAACTTGGAGTCTCCGTCCCGATGCCTTCATCCAGCGCCCGGCCGAGAGCGAGTTTGACCTTTTTTGGATCGAGAATGAGCGCGTTGATGGTCCAGCGTTCCGTTTCAACGCCCGGCGTAAAATCTCCCCGCCGGAGGACGATATGTTCGATACTCGGCGCCACCGTTTCGCTCCGGCGCGCCTCCTTGGCGGCGCCCTGTGGCGCCGGGGGCGACGTTTGGGCGAGAGCTCCGGCGGCCGAGACAAGGGCGATCGCCAGCGCGCAGAAAACACGCCGAAAGCGCCGCGAATATCGGTCCATCATTTGATTTTAATCGTCGTCGTCTCTATCCGATATGAGCGTGACCGCCCAGGCGGGATAGGGGGCGGCGCTGCCCTTCACGGCGTGCCATAAGATCCGGTTGAGCGTGTCCTCGGGGCACGCGTCCGCGACCCTGAAGTTCAACCGTGCCGAGAGTGCCGCGTGGCGGCGGAGGAGGCGGTCCTTGACGGCGCGCGGGTTGGGGTTCATTTCGTCGAGCGGAACGTTGTTCGCCACCGCCTCGAAGGGCCGGAAATCCGGCGTCGCCGTGAAGCAATCGAACAGAGGAGTCGCCGTGGCGTCGAACTGGTTCATCGGCGGCAGGCCCAGGATCTGTTCGATCGTCCTGAGGAGGCTCGTCGTGTTGTACTGCGTGCCGACCACGGCGCCCCGCTTTGTGTAAGGGCTGACGCAGTAGGCCGTCGTGCGATAGCCGCTGACGTGGTCGAAACCGTTCTGCGGGTCATCCTCGATCCCGAAGACGACCGTTTCTTTCCAAAACCGGCTGCGGCCGAGGGCTTCGACGATCCTGCCGAAAGCGAGGTCGTTATCGGCGGCGCAGGCGCTCGGCGTCGGTGACCCGGCCCTCGTCCCGCTTGTGTGGTCATCCGGAAGGCAGATCAGGATAAGTTGCGGCATCCGTCCTTCTTTGTCCCAAGCGGCGATCTGGTTCGCGATGTAGCGGGCCCGCCAGACGTCGGGGACCTCCATGTTCCAGCCGACCGTGTCCCCAGGAGAAAAGGGACCGATCGTTTCGATCCCGGGGACGCTTCGGATGACGACCTTGCCGCGCGCCTGGAGGAATTCCTCCCAGTAATCCTTCCATTCCGGGTCGCCTTTCCGGGCCGGGTCTTTCCAGCCGCAGGCGTGCATCATGAATTCGCCGAAGTTCCAGACCGATACGCCGTGCCGGAGGGCGTTGTCCCAAATGAAGCCGCTCGGCGCGTAAGCCAGCGCATCAATTTCATCCGGGCCCATCCCGTCGGGATAACTGCGGGGCCAGCCTGCGAAGGACCGTTCGAGATAGTCCGTCCCGAACGCCGTCGTGGACCACTGATGGCCGTCGGCGCTGAGGATGCCGCTGCAGTACGTATTGTCGAGAAGGGCGAACTCACGGACCATTTTGTGCTGGTTCGGGGTCACCCGTTCGCCGAAGAGAACCAGCGATGGGTCGCCGTTTCCCGCCTCGACGTCGCCCAGAATCTGGTCGTACGTCCTGTTTTCTTTGATGACATACACCACGTGCTTGAAAACGCTCGGCTCGCCGATTCGTTCGGGAACCGGCTGCGGCGGCCGGTTCGGCCGCGGCGGCTCAAACGCCTCGGCGATCCTGTCCTCCCGGAAATTGTCGTAAACCGGTTTCGTCATCGCCTGCAGCACGTCTCGCTCGGGGACGGAAATCATGGACAGGGTGCCGTAATATTGATGCGAGTTGAAGCCTGTGCCGTGCGTTGCCGCGTCGCGCTGAGGCTCCACGGCGTGCCCCTTGATATTGGCGACGGTGAGCATGTTGCGCTCGGCGTCGACGACGATCGCCCCGGGGAACCAGCCGGTCGGAATGAGACCGAGCAGCGCGGATTGCCGATGATCCGGGTCGAAGCGGATGACGGCCAGGGCATTCTGGGTCCCGTTGGCGGCGTAAAGCGTCTTGCCGTCCGGAGAGAAGGCAAGAGCGTTCGGGGAGGCGCCGAAAAGATCGGCGGGGCTCCGCTTGACCCAGATCTTCTCGACCACGGTGTCCGTAGCGACGTCGATGACGCTCAAGTTGTCGCTCGCCGCGTTGGCGCAGACAAGATACCGCCCGCCCGGATCGAGCGCCAGCGCCGAGGCGTGGAGTTCGACGGGGATTTCGCGGACAACCGTGCCCGTTTCGAGGTCGATGACGCTCACCGATCCTCCGTTGGCGATGCGCGTGACGGGATCGACCCTGACCACGGCGCCGCGTCCCGCCGGACCGGTGAGGTCGCCGGGGCCGGGACGCCGCCCGCCCCAATTGCTGACGTAGGCCTTGCCATGCGCCAGGACGACATCGAAGGGCGCGACCCCGACATCGAATTTCCGGAGTACGGTCCCCGTCGCAGCGGCCATTTCAAACAAACGGTTCGACATGTTGCCGCAAACATAAAGCCTGCGGCCGTCGGGGGAGAGGGCCAGCCCGGCCGGGATGTCTTCGCGGCGGCGCGGCGCCCGGGCATGCGGCACCGGGATCGAGTACGACGGATTGACGCCCCCGTCCGGGTCGATACTAAATACTTTGATGCTGCCGTTGACGTTGCTGAGATACAAGCGCCGGCCGTCGGGAGAAAAAAGAAGGCCGGTGTAGCTCAGCTGGCCTTGGACGTCGGGTTCGAGCAGGTTCGGCGAGACGGTGTTGGGCTGGGATTCGCTCGCCTGTTCCGGGGGAAGCGGCACGCGCTGGAGGATCCGGCCGCCGGCCGGATCGAGGACGACGACTTCGCTCGTCTTGCCCGAGACCGCCAGAAGACGGCCGTCCGGCGACAAGGCGAGGGCCTGCGGTCTCAGGCCGGGAAGCGGGACCTGGACGCCGGCGGGCGTGAGGACCTGATTGACCGGCAACACGGTCCGGTTCATCCCCGCTGCCCCGACGTGTTCGGTGTCGGGCGGGTCGGATTGCCGCCATGTGACGGCGCAGAAGAAGACGGCGATGGCAGCGAGAACAGCCGGCGCCGGCCTATTTGTCATTCTCACCCACTTTGGGCAGGACGACGCGGCGGATCGTATTGGCGATGTCGTCGAACGAGGGATCATGGTAATTCCTCATCTGCACCGAATGTCCTTTGACGTTCCGCCGGACGGTGATGACGGACGTTATTCCGCCCGGCAGGCCCGACCGCGACTGGAGCTGGGCGAAGTTGTCGTTCTTGATGGCCGAATCGACGGCGGCGAACTCCTCGTCACTGATCGTGAATTCCTTGTCGACCGTTTCGCCGGCCCGCGAGCGTTTATGAAAGGTCCCCGTCCGGTTCATCCGCAGTTCGACCAGATTCTCCCACCCGTCCTTGCCGATCGGCCCGTAGCTCCAGCGAACAAAAATCTGGTCCGTGCGGCGCTCCTTCTCCTTCTGTGCCTCCGGCTTTCCCCACTCCTGCGGATCGGACTGGACATCCACGGCGACGAGGAGCCCGGAATCGATGTAGAAATAGCGGTATGACCACCCGAAATCTCCCCGGCCCTCGAGGTCGCAGGCAAGCGCCGAATGATTGGCGATGACAACCTCGCGGCCCTGGTCCCGAACGCAGTCAGATTTCTGGGCCAGAAAATCCGCCGCCGAGCCCATGGCGAGAGCCTGCTTATCGTCCTCGGTCAGAGGGGAGTACTGGACCTCGACCTGTTCCACGATCTGCTCGCCCCGCTTTTTTTGGTAAAGCAGCGAGCCCACGGGGTCGTCCGACGTCGATAGCTTTTCGTCCACGCGGTCCCATTCGTCCGGCAGCGCCGACGGAATCGGCTTGGCCTGACCATTCTCCACGACGACTTCGAGGCCTTTGGCCACGGTCATGGCTTCGGTCTTTGTTGGATGCCACTGGTCTTTCGCCGGCAGCCTGTCCCAGAAGTTTTCGAGGCAGTACCTCGTTTTGCCATCGCTGAGGTCAAGCTTCCAGTCCGGCCGTTTCAAGGGAACGATGAACATGTCCCCCCGTTCGAGCCGGGCCGGGTCCTTTCCTTCGTCGGTGAATTTGAGGTCGGCAAGCTTGAACGCCGCAGAGGGTGTCAAAACCTGCAGCCGGTCCTTGAGCGGATCTTTGAGCGAAACCTGTTCCACCCGGACGTAGGCGTCGAAGTACCCCGAAGTGGGGTTCGGGGTGAGTTCGACAAGACTGCACGTCAACGCCGGCGCGCCCTGGTCCCGCCGGCATCCTGCCGACCCCAGCACGGTCAAGGATGAAAGAAGCGCGACACTGAGCCAATAGACTCCTGACCTGCGGGATCCGGTTTTCCGTATCGTCATCGGTTCCTCACTTCCGGGCGCCCGAAAGAACGCGCTTGTTATCCAATACCATAGCGCCCCTTTGAGGTCAACGGGAACCCCGGCGCCCGGAGCACGTTCCCGCACCCATTCTTTTGGACGTCGCCGCCTCATTTTCCTTTCGTCTTGATCGGGCCCGCTCCGGGTGCTAAGATAGAGGCGTCAGGCAGTTTGAGTGAGGGAAGGAGAATGTCATGGCTCCCGTGTCGTACCAATGCACACTCTGCAAAAAAGAAATCACGATCAACCAGGGCGAAAAGATCCCGATCTGTTGCGGCCGGGAAATGGAGCCGCTGCCCTTCTGCACGACTGCGCCGCAAGCCGAAATGGCCCGAAACTATGATGCCGATGAACCTTGCGATCCCGGCACCGTTCCGCGCAAAAAAAGCTGACCGGGCCGGCCGCCGAAACCCCGCAAACGAGATCATTTCATTTCTTGAACCGACGGCACAGCTTTAGCACCGCCTTTATACCCCCGATTCAGGCTTGCGCGCTCGAGCCGCAGCCGGACTTTGCCGGCAAAGCAAGGCCTTGGCATGGCCGCCCGCCAGCCTGAAGATCTCGCTCGCATTGTCTCCAAAACTCAGGTGGAAACCTTTCTCCTGTGATGTCCGTCTTATATTGTGTGGCCGTGGTGAAGGGCCTCTGCCCAGCCGATACTTGACGAGCGGGCCGCCCGCACTTATATATATATTGGGAAGGTGGCGTCTTTAGCCCCAAAGAAGGAGGGAAACATGAGACGATTCGCCTTACTGTCTCTCCCCGTGTTATCCCTTGTTCTCCTAGGCGTTTTTGCCTTGGCCCTTCCGGAAACCAAATTCTTGACAGTGCCCAAGGGGACGACGGTCGAGAAAGTCGGCCCCGGACACATCAAGCTCAAGGCACCGGATGGGTGCGTCTTGGAGATCAGGGGATATCAGAAGACAGGCCCCGGCCAGGCGGCGTTCAGCGCCGTGGGAACCTCAAGCGCATGCGAAATCCGTGACAAGAACGGGAAAATCATTGCCACGGGAACCAAAGGCAGCATCAAGAGCGGCCCCAAAACCATCATCGGCGACACGGGTAAGGCCTTGAAGAATGTCCCCGCCGCGGACTACGTAAAGATCGACGACGAAGTGACCTGGCTCCCGGCCACGATCGAGTTCTTGCCCGCCCGGGTCTTCAGCCGCTCGGCACTCGAGAAACTCTCGCCTCAGCCTGACCCGCCCGGGAAGAAGTAAGCCCCGGGACAAATCCGGCGGCCGGCGTAAGGTCGGGGCGGTCCGCGCTGGAGCCTGCGCGTGATCAGGTCTCGAGAAGGATATCCTTATCCCAGCCGAATTTTTCCACCCGGATTTTCAACGGGTCGCTCGTCCCGAGTTTCAGGGCCCGGTCGGCGGCGTTCAGGAATCGCGGCGGCGGGCTGATGGGCCAGTCCTCGCCCTTGAACAGCCTCCTCTTTGCGGCGCACAGCATCAGGGCCGTCGTATCCACAGCCACGGGGTCGGTTCCGGCCAGGATGCCGTTGTAATCCCAGCGGTGCAGCGGGTTGATCTGCGGCCCCGGCCCGAAATAAGGCCTCAGGGCATCGACGATAATCAGACGCGTTTTTCCCTTGACATCGGGAAGCAGGAAGAGCTCGCCGAGATTGACATTGCCGTTGCCGTGGTACGAACTCGGTTTGGGGGAGAGATTGATGTAATTTTTGATGGAACAGGCGATACCGACGAGTGTATGGACTTTGATGGACGGAATGTCGATGAGGGCGGTGCACCGCTTGACCGGAAGGCCGCCGTCGGCGACAAACACTCTGTCTTTCGGGATTCCGATGGCGGCGAGACTGGCGAGAACGGCGTCGACGACCGCCTGTTCCGTGTGGACACGCATCCACTCGCACCGGGTGATTTTGACGCCGACCGTATCGTCCGGTTTGATATAGCGGGACCAGGCCTTCCGAGGGTCGGAATCTCCAGCCAGGGCGGCGACGGCGCGATCGACCATCCCGGCCACGACGTTCGGGTTGACGGTGTGGGAAGCATTGACCGCCAGTTCATCCCTGACGAGGACAAGCTTTGAGAGAGGGTCGGAGGCGGCGAATGGGACGCGGCCGGGCTGGGCGCCTTCGCCGCGGCCGAAAGCTCTCAGTCCCGCGACGACACCCAGAGACCCGTAGGCCGCTCCCTTCATGAAGCTCCGGCGCGTGATCACTTCTTTGGGGCGGTGGGCGCTTTTGGCCATGGGAAAACCTCCTGGATTCTTGATGCCGCGCCGCCGAGGAGAGACACGCACATTTCCCGGTCGGGCGACTCCACGACGACGATGAGAAAATTCGCCGCCAGGCGCTCCGCCGCGAATTCCCCGCGTTCGATCTCAGCGATCACTGTGTCCTGTGCCGGGCCAATCGGTTCCGAGAAAAAGCCACGGCCGAAATGCAGGAAAGCGCGGCGCGCCACGGCCGGCGATCCATAGCGACATATAACCAGCATGGCTTTGCCGGGCGCGGCTCGATACTTGGCGAGGGCGACCTCGCTGCGTTCGTTGAGTTCAAGAATATTCTCGTCGGCGAGATAATAGAGGGTGTTGAGGGATACCTGCTTGTGGAAGTAGCGGACGGTTTTCTTATCCTGCCCCTCCACGGGAAGACAGAGGAGGATCCTGGGCTTCGGACTCGCGTCCGAAATCGCGGCGGCGATCTGAGACCCGAGGTCGAGAATGACACGTTTGGTTTCCGCCGTTTCCGTCTCGGCCATGAGCCGGACGAAATAGGGCCCCTTCCAGAAACGGAGCAGTCCAGCCCCGTAGAGCCCTTCGGCGCCGACCGTGACGGTGTCGCCGTCCTGGTCGTGGGAATAGATGCCGTAGGCGTCCGCCGGGCTGGACATGTCGTAGATTTCGGCGACCAGGGACGATGTCCCGCCGTCCGAATATTCGCGGACGAGGAGCCGCCGGAAGGCGAATCCGAGGTAGATCTCGCCGGCCCCGTCGATATATTGGAAGATATCGTCGCGCGTGAAGACTCGGCTCTCCCCGGAGGGTTTCCAGCCCGCTGCCTGGGCGGGCAGGAGCCGGCCGAGGTCGGTCCTGGAGTCGACGGCCGCCGAAAGCGGAGGGAGCACGCCGAGAGCGACAAGGGTTATAACGAAGAGCCGCATGGCGCCCAAAATTTAGCCCAAAGGCTGCGGAGTGTCAACCAGGCCCACGGAACACCCTGAGCCTGCCTTGCCCATGGCGGCAGGGATTTCAGATGAGATGCTTGTCGATGAGGTGAAAAATAAAATAGAGGCTCGCGCCGAGCAGGCCGGCGCCCGGAATCGTGAACACCCAGCTCCATACGATCTTGAGCGTGACGCCCCACCGGACGGCCGAAAGGCGCTTGGTCGCCCCGACACCCGAGATGGCCCCCGTGATGACATGGGTCGTGCTGACAGGGACGCCCATGTGCGTGGCCAGGAAAATGCTCGCCGCACTCGCCGTCTCGGCACAGAAACCGTCGATCGGCCTCAGTTTCGTGATCTTCTGGCCCATGGTCTTGACGATCCGCCAGCCCCCCGAGAGCGTCCCGAAGGCGATCGCCGCGTGGGCGCTGAGGACAATCCACAGGGAAATGTGGAACTCCTTCGTCAACCCGGCCGAATAAACGAGGCTGGCGATGATGCCCATGGTCTTCTGGGCGTCGTTGCCGCCGTGACCGAGGCTGTAGAGGCCGGCCGAGAAGAGCTGGAGCCTGCGAAACCATTTGTTGATCCGGGCCGGGTGTTTATGCTGGACGATCCGGACGGTGACAAGAATGAAGACAACTCCCAGGATCAGGCCGAGAACGGGGGCCAGAAAAATGAAGGCCACAGTCTTTACCCAGCCGCTGACAATGATGACACTTGTGCCTGCCTTGACGATCGCCGCTCCCGCATAGCCGCCGATCAGGGCATGGGACGAGCTCGTCGGCAGGCCGAGCCTCCAGGTCAAAAGGTTCCAGCAGATGGCGCCCAGGAGCCCCGCGAAAACAACGAATGGAGTCACCACGGCGAGGTTGATCATACCGGCCCCGATGGTGTGGGCCACCGCGGTTCCGAAGATCAGGAAAGCGACGAAGTTGAAGAAAGCGGCCCAGACGACGGCCTGGCGTGGCGTCAGGACCTGAGTTGAGACGACCGTCGCAATGGAATTGGCCGCGTCGTGCATACCGTTGGTGAAATCAAAGGCCAATGCGACCAGGATGATGAAGGCGACAAAGACGAGGCTCGTGGTGGCCATTGAGCTTAGGAGGACTTGACGATGATGCCCTCGATGACGTTGGCGACGTCCTCGCAGCGGTCGGCGGCGATTTCGAGCCGGCCGTAGATCTCCTTAAGTTTGATAAGATCTTTGAGCTGTTCGACTTTCTCGGTCTTTTCGAAGAGGTCGGCGATGGCCTCGCGGCAGACGACGTCGGCCTCGTATTCCAGGACGTTGATTTCTTTGCAGAACGCGTGGACGTGACTCAGGGTCTGCAGGTTGGCGATGGCCTCCACGATCTGATGGACCGCCTTATCGATGATGCCGACCAGCTTCTTGATCTCGGGCGTCGGCTTGGGAACCTTGAAATAGTTCATCCGGCTGGCCACGCCTTCGATGCAGTCCAGGACGTCGTCGAGGCCGCTGGCCAGCCCGTGAATGTCCTCTCGGTCGAGCGGGGTGATGAACGTCTCCCTGAGCTTCGTAAAGATCTCGTGGGTGATGATATCGCCCTGGTGCTCGATCGTCTTGATGTGTTCGTATTTCTTCTGCACGTCTTCATAGTTATTGACGAGGTCATGCAGGGCCAGGATGCCTTCCTTGAGGTTGGCGGCGTCCTGGCGGAAAAGCTCGAAAAACTTCTGGTCCCTCGGGAAAAAGTGAAACTTCATTCAGATATCCTTCAGCCTTGGAATATAATAAACGGACGGAGCATTGTCAATGGCGGAAGCGCCTCGCCGGGGCGGCATAAGGAAGGAGGATTCCACAATCAAAGAGCTTCTCGCAGAACTCCGCAAATCCTTTGACCGCCTCCGGCCCCAGTGCATCCGGCCGGCCGAAGGCTTCATCCGGCACGACTATCTGATTCCGGCCGGCTTTTATGCGCAGATGTGGGATTGGGACGGATTTTTCATCGGCTGCCATCTTGCTTCGAGGAACAGGGATGAGGTCAAGTATCTCCGGTGGTGGGTCCTGAACTTCGTCGAGGCCATGGACGGTGACGGTTACGTTCCCGGCTGCATAACCACGAAGGGACCGAGGCCCGTCTTCGGCAGATTCGCCATGAAACCTTTTCTCGCTCAAGGGGCTTGGTTCGCCTCGGCGGCCTTGGACGATTTTTCATGGCTCGAGCCCTGTTACCCGGCACTCAAGAAAAACCTGGAGTACCGGGAGGCCACGCAATTCGACCCGGACTATGGGCTGTTCTTCTGGGATAACGCGATGCAGTCCGGCGCGGATAACAACGTCGTGCTGACCAACAACGAAAACGACCGGAGCGCCATCCTGGCCGCCGACATCAACACCTTCCAGCGGCGGGAGTATTTGGCCCTGGCCGGAATCGCCGGCCGGCTCGGGTTTGCCGGCGACGCGCGGCAGGCGGCGGAAAAAGCCAATGCCCTTGCCGAAGCCATGGCGAGGGTTCTTTGGTTTCCCGAGGACGCCACCTACTGGAATGTCAGGCGCGACACCGGCCTGCCCGTGCGCCGTGTCAGCTATTCGAACTTTATCCCGCTCATCGAGAGGCTCCTGCCCGAAGCGGCGGGGAGGCGCATGATCGAAACTTATCTCTGGAACCGGGCCCACATGCTCTCGGACTTCGGGCTGCGCACGCTCTCCAAAAGCGATCCCGACTACAATAACGCGAATACCATTGTTCCTTATTCGAACTGGCAAGGGCCGGTTTGGCCGATCGCCGACTTTCTCTATTCGATCGCCATGAAACGGTACGGGTTCGAGCGCGAGGCGGCTATGCTCGCCGAGACGATCGGCCGGCTCGTGCTGCCCGACATCAGGAGGTGCGGGTCTATGCACGAGAATTATGACGCGGAGACGGGCGCTCCTCTGGCCCCGACGGCCGGGCAGTCACCAGCCGGGGTCTTCACCGGCTTCGTGGGCTGGAACCTTCTCGTGGAGAATATGCTCGAGGGCGCCGTCGAAGGCCGGTGGCTTCTCCTCGAGATTTGACCCGGCGAAAGACCGGCTCCTCTTCTCGGGCATGGAGGAAAGAAATTTTCTTCCGCCCGAGGAGCGGCTGACGTCTCGGAACCCTACTGGATGACGACCTTAACCTGCCCCATGGTCTGGAGACTGTGCTCGTCCCGGATCTTGATGATGAGTTCGTCACCCTTGGCGAGGCCCGGGTTTTTGAAATAGAGCTTGGTCTTGAATCCGATAAGGCCGGTAACTTGGCCGGAGTTCACCGCCAGCGGCTGGTTCTGACCCGGCCCAGGGAAGAATTCATTCTCGTAGGGAAACGAGTACTCCTGCATCTTCCCGAACAGGAGAAGCTCCTTATTGAAGCGGCGCTGGAGACCTATGTCCTCGAGAATTTGACGGTACTTTTCCTGGATCTCCTTGATCGGAGTCATCTGGTATTCCTGGCCTTTGTAGACCATGACCACGTCATTCCGGTTGACCGTAACACTCTTGTCGTGGCCCGCGACCATATAAGCCATAAACATGATGTAGGGGCTCTTCAGCCTCATGTCGACGATCGTCGCATCGACCCCGATGGCGATGTCGCCGGCCGCGCTGTAAAAGACTCCCTGGCCCAGCTCCTCGGGCGGCTTTTGAGGAAAGGCTGCCGCAGAGACGAAGACGAGCAGTATCGCGCACAGAACAAATTTCATAGTCACCCTCCTATGCTGATATATTTTCCTATCGGAATAGTCGTTCATATATCCAGTATAGGCCGCAGGCGGAGGTCTGTCCAGGAGAGCCGGGAAGGATCCCGTCAGTCAGCGGCCTGCGCGGCCAAGGCGCCCCGCACGAAACCCACGGATTCCGCCAGACCCGGCAGCGGGTCTTTCCCGTCCTTTTCGAATTCGAAGGACGCCGTGCCACGATAGCCGAGTGTGATGAGCGTGCGGAGGAGACGGGGAATGTCGATGACGCCGCGTCCGACCTCAACCGGGCCGCCGTCCTTGGTCGGCGCCGTCACATCCTTCAGATGGATGTCCAAGATGCGGTCCTTGTAGGCGTCGGCCGCTTCGGAGGGATCGATGCCGAGGCGCCGGCAGTGGCCGACGTCCAGGCAGAGTCCGACACGCGGGTCCAGGCCCTTGACAAGATCGTACGCAGACTTCGGACTCGAATAGAGAGGGTTGTCGGGGCCGTGATTATGGATCGCCAACCTGATCCCGTATTCCCGAACCTTCTTCTCGGCGAGGGGGAGGAGATCATAGTTGGGAACGCCGATGATGACGTCCGCGCCGGCGGCTTTGGCATAGGCGAAAGCCCGCTCGACCTCGCCTGGATTCGTCATGTAGATGACACCGCATCCGTAGAGTATGCAGCCGGCCTGCCGGACTTTTGCCGCGGCCGCCGCGATCTCGGACGCGGAGCTCCGGAGCGGCAGGTGCACGTCCTTTAGACAGATCCGACCGATGCCCAGACGCCGGGTCATCGCCAGGGCTGCGTCGAGGTTGAACTCGCGGAAGGTGTAGGAGGCGATGCCCAGTTCGAAGGGATAAGCGCCCTTTCCCTCGCGCCCGCCGTCTTTTTCCCAGGTCCCGAACGCACCGGCGAGACGGTTTGCGGCCGGCCAGGCCGCGGCCGCCGCTCCGCCCGCCGTCAAGAATGTTCTTCGCGTGATTCTCTTCATCCCGTTCCTCTCGTTCAGCGGTCCTGACGGACGTACTATACGGAATTTTCGCCGCCCCCGCCATTGTTTTTTGCCGGTTGAAGAAGCCGGGAACCTGAGGTATCATTGGGAGGATAATCCGACAGCAAGGAAAGGATCCGATCATGGCCGAACCCTTCATCGAAGAAAAAACAAAAAAAGTCGCGCTCTTGATCGACGGCGACAACGCCCAGCCTTCGCTTGTCAAACAGATCCTGGCCGAGGCCGGAAAGTACGGCCTGGCGACCATCCGCCGAATCTACGGCGACTGGACGACGACGAGCATGTCCGGCTGGAAAGCGGCTCTCCACGACAGCGCCATCCAGCCGATTCAGCAGTTCCGGTACACGGTCGGCAAGAACGCCACCGACAGCGCCATGATCATCGACGCCATGGACATCCTCCACAGCCATCTCGTGGACGGTTTTTGCATCGTCTCGAGCGACAGCGATTATACGCGGCTGGCGACACGGATCCGCGAGATCGGCTTCTTCGTCATGGGCATCGGCAAGCGCTCGACACCGCGGGCCTTCGTTAATGCCTGCAATGTCTTCATCTACACCGAAAATCTTGTCCCGCACGATTCCCGGAGAAGAGAAAAAAGCGGGACGCGGCGGCCTGAAGAGCATGAAGAGCCGGAAGGGAAGGGCCGGAAGTTCGACCCCGACCCGCTCCTCAAGGGAGCGTTCGATATGGCGGTCCGCGAAGACGGCTGGGCCAATCTCGGCGAAATCGGGTTTTACCTCCGCCAGCTCGACCCCAGCTTCGACCCCCGGAGCTACGGCTTCAAACAGCTCTCCCAGCTCATCAAGAGCCGGCCGGCGCTCTTCGAGGTCAGGGCGCGGGAAGAGGCGGGCGGGTCGGCGATTTACATCCGCATGAAAAGCGAGCAGTAACGATCGTCCTGGCCTCGTTCGGGTCGCGGGGAAAGCGTTCACTCCGACGGGTCATAGCAGCTCGGGGGATTCCCTTCGTCAGGTCGCGGGTTTGCCCCAGCGAGTCAAACCCGCTCGAGGAAAGGCCTCGCCCAGCGGCAGTGAGCCTACCCTTGGCCCCCGCGCTGCCGCTCCCCCGGGAACCAGTCCCGTCGGTTCCCCCGTCGCCAGGCGCCGGGACCCCCTCCGCTACGGGGGCTTACGGGTAGGCCTCACCGCCGCCGTGTTTAGCAGCCATGCCGCCACTGCAGCAAAGCTGCGGTAGTGCTGGTCGCTTCTTAGAATCCGCTCCCTGCCGCTCGGCCTTCCCACGCCTTTCTCCGGGAACACCCCCTGCGGCAGGGAGCGGAGTCTGTGGAGCGACCATCACAATTGAGGCGCAGTAGCGCGGAGTCTCAATTGTGGGAAATATCTTGAACGATTCTTGGACTTTTGTTCCTGGCAAATATCCAATAAGAGACTCCGGGTTCCAAGGCAACGCGGGTTTGCGGTGCACGCCATTGTGCTTACAGCCGGAAGCGATAGCCGACCGAGAAAACGAAGTTGGTCCGGGCGCCGAAGTCCGCGTTGGCACTCGACCCCGCATGGAAGGGGATAAGGGCTTTGATGCCGAAATCGATCTGCTCAAACCGGCCGAAGAGGTCGTAAAGAAGCGGCGCTGACATTCCCATGGTCAGGAAATAGCGGCGCAGGTCGCCCCGCCCGTCCCAGATCAGAAACCCGGGAAGGTGCAAGGTCAGCGTGCTGGCTTTCGGGATATGGCATTCGAGCGACAGGGGAGAAATCTCAAGGCCGGCCGCGTAGGCCTTGACGTCCGGTCCACGGCTCCAGGCATTGTAATCGATCATGCCCAGAGTAATAGTCGGCCGCCACTTCACGAAGGTCAGGTAGCCGTTGATTTTCTCGAGGCCCCACGTGCCGGGGCTGAATTCCGCCGACAGGCCCGGGCTCGAAGGGCCTGAATAATAGGACGCGGCCACGGTCAGCTGAGGGGGCTGCCGGAGCTTTGGCAGTTCGGCGGGGTTGATGAACCGCGGTGTGACTTCGACAATCCGGCCGTCCTTGACATGGACGATGAGATAATGGTGGCCGACCCGGGGCTGGTCATCTTTGGTCTCGACCGAGCGTTCTCCCACCGCGTCCGATTCGGCTTTCAGTTTCTGGTTGTAGAGGTTCGCAACGAGCGCCATCCGTTCCGGAAAGAAGACCGTTCGCAACGGTCCGCCGCCGCCCCCCGATACGTACCACTGGAGGTTATGATCGGGCGCGCCGGCACGTTTGGCGACTAGGGCGAAGTGTTCATAGGCATGGACGCAGGCGCTGAACGTCCATGAGACGTCCGAAAAAACCATGTCATCGAAGATCGTCCGATCGCCATCCTCACCACGAGCCTGAGGGAGTCCGAGGGCCAGCCAGACATTGTACTCGACACCTGTACTATAGATATCGCGGGAACTGTTGAAGATCGAATGGTGCATCATCGGAACGAGCGACTTACCGCTCTCCCGGGCATAGGCGGCGACCGCAGCGTAAAAGTCGGATTGCCCGTTGTAGGGACTGATCGTGAATAAATTGAGGCGATGCCGGTCCTTCTTGGCGGGATAGAGTTCTTGTTTGAGCCGGGCGAACACCGGATAGTGCCAGCCCCTGGCCATCGAATCCAGGAAGAGGTACACGACATTCCCGGCCTCGAAAGCGTAACAAATCATGTTGTCGGAATTGAGGACCGGCAGCGTGCCATACCCGGCCTTGCGGAAAATAGGGGCGAGCTCGGCGGCGAGGCGGTTTTTGGCGGCTTTGAACTCCTCCTGGCGGAGCGACGGGCTTTCGTAAAACTTGAGGTGATAGCGGCCGTCTCCCTTCAGGGCAAAGTTGGCCGTGAGCACCTGCCGGTCGGGGGCGTCCTGGAGCTTGGCCAAGACCGCCTGGAAAAGGTCGGCCGGGACGTCGGCCGGGACCGGATAAAGGATGTGAGGGTCGGCGATCAGCCGATCCCAGCCGAAAAACTTTTTGAAATTGGCGACGCCCGAGGGCGAATCGAAAAGGTCTTTATAGCGGGTCTGGGTTTGAGGCCGGAAGCTCAGGATCTCGTGATTCCCGAGGACGGGGATGATCGGTTTGTCCTTGGCGAGAAGTCCCGCGTAAAGGCAGGGTGTTCCGTCCGGGTTCACGCCGTCAAAGACCCGGGCCAGGGCATCCCATTGTCTGCGGCTCGGGCCTTCGTAGACTTCATCGCCGAGGAGAATGACGAAGCGGATCCTGTCATAGAGCCGTTGCCCTGTCTGCTTGTCGACGGCCTCGACCATATCCTTGGCGATGGCATTGAAAACGTCATGCCTGAGGTTAAGGACGCTGTTCTGGATATCGCCGATGAGGGCGAAGTCATAATCATCGAGCCGGCCGTCTTTCGCGGCTGCCTCGGCCAGGAAGGTTTTGACTCGGTCGATGTTCGTCTCGGCGACGGTCCGAGTCTCTTTGTTGCGAGAGTCTGCGGCGGGTCCCGGGTCCGCGGCGAAGCATGTCAGCGAGAAACACAACAGCGACGCCACGCCGAGCCGGACGGCAAGCCGCTTGGTTTTCAAAGAGATAGATCGACGGAGCATACGGTTAATCATTATACTCCCGCATCCCCGATTCCCATAACCGCCTCCTTGAACCGGGCGCGGCCTTTTTTTATAATCAACGGGTGAAGGAGATGCACATGAAATCGATGACAACGTGTAAATTCGCGGCGGCTGCGGCGCTTTTCGCCGCGGCTTTTTTCTTTGTCCTCAGCCGGGTGGACGTCCGGGCTCTCAACAATGGGCTGGCCCTGACTCCGCCCATGGGCTGGAACTCCTGGAACAAGTTCGGCTGCAAGATCGAAGAGAAGATCGTCCGCGAGATCGCCGATGCCATGGTCTCAACCGGCATGCGCGACGCCGGCTATCAATTCATCGTGATCGACGACTGCTGGCAGGTTGACCGCGACAGCAGGGGGACCATCATCGTCGACGGCAAGGCTTTCCCGTCCGGAATAAAAGCTCTGGCCGATTACGTCCATTCGAAAGGGCTGAAGTTCGGGATCTATTCGGACGCGGGAACCAAGACGTGCGCCGGCCGGCCGGGCAGTTGGGGCTACGAGTTCCAGGATGCCCGCCAATATGCCGAGTGGGGCGTCGACTACTTGAAGTACGACTGGTGCAACAACGGCGATCAGAATTCGGCGGCCGCCTATTCGCGGATGCGCGATGCGCTCGCGATGTCGGGCCGGCCAATCGTTTTCAGCATCTGCGAGTGGGGCAGCACCAAGCCCTGGCTCTGGGCCAAGGATACCGGAAATCTGTGGCGGACGACCGGCGACATCCAGGACATCTGGGAAGGCAAGAAAGACGGGGGCGATCTGGGCGTCGTCCAGATTGTCGACCTCCAGGCCGGGCTCGAAGGTTATGCGGGCCCGGGCCACTGGAACGACCCCGACATGCTTGAGGTCGGGAACGGCGGCATGACGGACACGGAATACCGGTCGCATTTCAGCTTTTGGTGCCTGCTCGCCGCGCCTCTCATGGCCGGAAACGACCTGCGGACGATGAATGCGGCGACCCGGGATATCCTGACAAACAAAGAGGTCATCGCCATCAATCAGGACCCGCTTGGCAAACAGGGGAGCAAGGTCCGCGACGACGGCGACTACGAAGTCTGGGCCCGGCCTCTCGCGGATGGAAGCCGCGCCGTCATCCTCTTCAACCGGAGCGCCAAGGCGGCCGAGATCGCCGTCCATTGGCCCGAGATCGGATACACCAAGGACATCAGCGCTCAGGTCCGCGACCTTTGGCTGCACAAAGACCTGGGGGTCGTCAAAGGATCGGCAACGGCTTCCGTCCCCGGCCACGGCGTGGTCATGCTCAAGATCACGCCCTGAGGTTTTGGGGGGACTCCGGTTCCATAGACCTGCCGCATCGTTGTTGTATAGTTGGGTGGATCAAACACTCCAGGGCTTATATGAGGGAAGGGCGATGAGAGGCGAAGTGAGAAGATTTCATGCCGGCCATGGCTTTCCGTTTCGGCGATTGTCTCCTTTTGGTCCGCTTTGTATTTTACTCGTGACTTTTGCAGGGGCTTATGCCGGCCGACTCCTCCCGTCTGCGTCGGCGAGGGCATACGAGCCAGGCGGCGTGAAGATTCTGCCGTCCGACACGCCCGAGCAGCTCGCCGCGAAGGCCGCCTGCGTCCTTCCCTCTGACCGCCAAATCGCCTGGCAGTCCCTTGAGTTCCAGGCTTTCGTTCATTTCGGAATGAATACTTTCACTGACCGCGAGTGGGGCCTCGGAACGGAGGACCCGAAGATCTTTAATCCCACGGACTTCGACGCCGACCAGTGGATCGCGGCGTTCAAAGCCGCCGGAATCCGCGGGGTCATCGTCACGGCCAAACACCACGACGGATTTTGCCTGTGGCCGAGCCGCTTCACAGAACACTCGGTCAAGGCGAGCCCATGGAGGGACGGCAAGGGCGATGTCGTTCGCGAAGTCTCCGAAGCCTGCCGCAAGGCCGGCTTGAAGTTTGGCTTTTATCTGTCACCGTGGGACCGACACGAGCCGAGCTACGGCGATTCGCCCCGCTACAACGAACATTTCAAGAACCAGCTCCACGAGCTCCTGACGAACTACGGCGAGATTTCGGAAGTCTGGTTCGACGGCGCCTGCGGCGAGGGCCCGAACGGCAAGCGGCAGGTTTACGATTGGCAGGGTTTCTGGGACCTCATCCGGAAACTCCAGCCGGGCGCCGTGATCTCCATCATGGGGCCGGACGTCCGCTGGATCGGGAACGAGGCGGGCGTGAACCGCGAAAGCGAGTGGAGCGTCGTCCCTGTGGCGCAGATGGATGACCGGCCCGCCGAAAAGGACCCGGGCGGGATCGCCGGGCTCAACGCCATGGCCCCAGACCTCGGCTCGCGGCAAGCCATCGCGGAGGTCGCGAAGAAAGGCGGCCGGCTCATCTGGTATCCGGCCCAAGTCGACGTCTCCATCCGGCCGGGTTGGTTCTATCATGCCGCTGAAGATACGAAGGTCAAACCGCTCGATGAATTGCTCGACATTTACTACGGCTCGGTTGGAGGTAATGCCCAACTCCTCCTCAACGTCCCGCCGGACAAACGCGGCCGGATCCATGAAAACGATGTCCGACGGCTCAAGGAGCTGGGGGACAGGCTGCGGGCGACGTTTGCCGATAACTTGGCCTCCGGTGCGGGCTATCACGCAGATATGACTCCCGGCTCCTATTTTGATGATGAGCGCGGTTTTTTTGTTCCGGGGGGCGAACTCGGATTCACGTTCGAGCGTGACCTCGGCGGCGCGAAAACCTTCAACGTCGCCATGCTCCAGGAAGACATCCGGGGCGGCCAGAAGGTGGAGTCTTTCGCCTTCGACGTTTGGGACGGCCAAAAGTGGACCGAGATCGCCCGGGGAACGACAATCGGGTGGAAGCGGCTGCTGCGCTTTCCTGCCGTAATGGCCTCTAAAGTTCTCGTTCGAGTGCTCAAAGCGCGATCAGAACCGGAGTTAAGGCCCTTCGGACTTTACCTTGATTCGCCTCGATCAGAAATTCGGCCCACGCTCACACCAGTCCCTGTCGCGACGCCCGGGCTCGAGCGGTTCGTCCTCGACCTCGGCGGCTCATGGAAATTCGTGCAATTGCCTCCCGCGCGGTTCTGGGAAAATACAGTCGACCCTTCCTCCTGGCCCTCGATCGACGTTCCCGGAGAATGGGCCATACAGGGATGGAATCTTGCCCAAAACGTCGAGTGCGCCTACAAGCGGCGGGTTGATGTGCCAAAGGATTTCGCCAGCCGCCATCTCGTCCTGCGCTTCGACGGCGTGTATAGTTACGCGCGCGTCTGGGTCAACGGAACCTTCGTTCGCGATCATCACGGCGGGTTCACGAGCTGGGAGTCCGACGTCACGAATCTCGTCAAGCCCGGCGGACCGGCCTGGCTCACTGTCGGCGTCACCGACATGTCCGATGAGATCTCCTGGGGCAGCAATTATGCCAAACACAATATCGGCGGCATCCTGCAGGGAGTTCGTCTTGTCGCGCTTCCCCGGATTCACGCGACACGGCTGCAGGTCGAGACGAGCCTCGACGGCGCCTATCGCGCCGGTACACTCAAAGTCACGGCGGGCCTCAGCTTGGATCCGGAAGAGGCCGCCGAACTCCGTCTGACCCTCACGGATCCGGCCGGCAAAACCGTCCCGCTCTCCCCGGGCACGATCCGGCTTTCGGACGTGGAGCCCGAAAAAACGATCTCCATCCCCGTGGGCGAAGTCGCGACCTGGGATGCCGAGCATCCGCGCCTCTACCGGCTCGAGGCGTCCGTCATGTCCTTCGGCAAGGCCGTGGAGGTCCTGTCGAGGGATGTCGGTTTCCGCGTAATCGAAGTCCGCGGCAACAAACTTCTCGTCAACGGCCGCGACGTCAAGCTCCGGGGCGGGTGCCGCCACGACGTCCATCCGTTGAAGGGACGCGCCGTGACTCCGGATCTCGACGAAACGGACTCCCGTCTCTTCCGCGACGCCAACATCAACTTTGTCCGGTCCTCGCACTACCCGCCGACCGAAACGTTCCTCGCCGCCTGCGACCGTTACGGCATCTATGTCGAAGAGGAGAACGCCGTCTGCTTCCTCGGGACGCACGGCAACCTCGCGACGAGTGACGACCCGGCTTACGCAGACCGCTTCCTGGGCCAGTTCGCGGGGATGATCGAGCGCGACCGGAGCCACCCGTCCGTCATCATGTGGTCACTCGGCAACGAGAGCAAGTGGGGAGAGAACATCCGCCGGCTCTACGAATATGTCAAGAAAGAGGAGCCGTCGCGGCCGCTCATCTGGAGCTACCCCGATACGGTGCCGAAAGGGACCCTTGGCTACGACGTCTACAGTCTTCACTATCCGAACTTCGATGCCGATCTGAAAAGTGCAGCGCTGCCGAAGCTCAACGATGAATGGGCCCACGTCGCCTGCTACAACGTCGAGACATTGAAGCGCGACCCGGGCGTGCGCGATTTCTGGGGCGCGAGCATTGCCAAATTCTGGGAGAACGCGTTCACGTCCGACGGCTGCCTCGGTGGGGCGATCTGGGGCCTCATCGACGATGTCTTTTTTCTCCCGGGATCGAGCTGCGGCTACGGCGAATGGGGGATCATCGACGGCTGGCGGCGGCCGAAGCCGGAATACTGGCATGTGAAGAAGGCCTACTCCCCGGTCAGGATCAAGGATGCCGCGATAACGAATGCCGTGGTCGGTGCGCCCCTGTGCATTCCGGTGAAGAACTGGCACGATCATACCGACCTCAGCGAGATCGAGGTGGCTTGGAGCGTCGGCGGGAAGTCCGGGCGGATGGCCGGGCCGGAAGTTCCGCCGCACGGCGAAGGGACGCTGGTCATCCCGGCCGTCCAATGGAAGGACGGAGACGTCATCCATCTCGCCTTTTCGAGGCCGGGCGGTCCGGTCATCGACGAGTATGCGCTCCCGATCGGAGAGCCGGCCAAGGCGGCTGAGCCCCGGCCCGCCGGACCGGCGCCGAGAGTGGTAGAGGATAGTCATTCGATTGCGATCTCGGGAAGCGGTTTCAGCGTAGTTTTCGACAAAGCCACGGGACTCATCGCCAAGGCCGAGCGGGACGGGCGGAAACTCATCGTCGGCGGCCCGATCCCCGACGCCGCCCCGGCGGTGTTCATGCCCTGGTCCTTGACGAGTATCGAGGCGAAGAGCGACGGAACAGCAGCGGTTGTCGCTGTGCACGGGAGCTACGCCGGGACATTGGCCGCTTATGAATTCGGGATCGACGGCGGCGGGCTGCTCTCCGTTGCCTATGATATCGAAGGCAGGCCGGAGGGCGCGAGCGAAACCGGTCTCGCCTTCATCCTGCCCCCTGAGGCGGAATCGATGAGTTGGAAAAGGACGGGGCTCCACAGCGTTTATCCGGACGACCACGTCGGCAGGAGCGAAGGGACGGCGGTCCGGGTGAGGCCGGGCGACGCGGATGTCTATAGGAATGCGCCCGTCTGGACATGGAGCGCCGACATGGCCGACTTCTTTCTTTTCGGAAAAGACCACGCCGGATACGGCGCGACGCAGGACTTCCGCAGCCTCAAGGCTTCAATCCGCCAGGCCGAGGTCGGCTTTCTCGGCACGAAGGCGCGGCTGGTCGTTTTGTCGGACGGTTCGGAGGCGGTCCGCGCCGAGGTGCTGCCCGACGGCACAGTGCGCCTCAACGTGATCGACCATTTTGCCTATCCCGACCTCGGCTGGGGAAACGACGGCGGCCAGAAGAACCTTCCGGGTGTCGTCAAAGGGAAAGCCTGGCTGAAGCTCTTGGATTGAATTGGGACGGCGATACGACGATACGGACGTTCCGGCTGACCGCGTCCGGCGGCCTGACATCACGAGATCGAGGAGGACGAACGATGAAACGATTCCCATCCATGGTGGTGATCATGGTCATTCTCATGGCCGGCGCTTCTGCATCGACGGCCAAAGAAACGGCGGGGCCGTACCAGGCCAATTGGGAATCGCTCAAGCGCTTCAAGGTTCCCGACTGGTACCAGGACGCGAAGTTCGGGATCTTCATCCATTGGGGCGTTTATTCCGTTCCGGCATTCGGCAGCGAATGGTATCCCAGGCAGATGTACCTCCAGGGAAGCGACGAGTTCAAACACCACCTGGCGAAGTACGGTCCGCAGAAAAAGTTCGGTTACAAGGATTTCATCCCGCTGTTCAAGGCCGAGAAATACGACCCCAAAGCTTGGGCCGATCTCTTCAAGAAAGCCGGGGCGAAATTCGTCGTCCCGGTCGCGGAGCACCACGACGGCTTCCCGATGTATGACTCCGCGCTGACGGCCTGGTGCGCCGGGAAAATGGGGCCCAAGCGGGACCTCATCGGCGACCTGGCCGCGGCGGTGCGGGCGGCGGGACTTGTATTCGGCGTCTCGTCGCATCGGGCCGAGCACTGGTGGTTCATGAACGGCGGCAAGAAGTTTGATTCGGATGTCCGCGACCCAAAGGTCGCCGACTTCTACGGTCCGGCTGCCCTCGAAGGCACCCAGCCCGATGAGACATACCTCGCGGATTGGTATGCGCGCTGCGTCGAGCTCGTCGATAAGTATCAGCCGCAGCTTTTCTGGTTTGACTGGTGGATCGAGCAGCCCGTTTTCCAGCCCTATCTGCAGCGGTTCGCCGCCTACTATTACAACCAGGGAGCGCGCTGGAACAGGGGCGTGGCCATCAACTACAAGCTCAAGACATTCCCGGACGAAGCCGCCGTTCTTGACCTCGAACGCGGCCAGCTCTCCGATATCCGGCCGCTCTTCTGGCAGACGGATACGGCCATTTCAAAGAACTCCTGGGGCTACGTCGTTCCGCAGGATTACAAAACGGCGGGTTCCATCATCGGGGACCTGATCGATATCGTCAGCAAGAACGGCGCCCTGCTTCTCAACATCGGGCCGCGAGCGGACGGCACGATCCCGGAGAAAGAACAGGAGATCCTGCTCGGGATCGGGAAGTGGCTGGCCGTGAACGGCGAGGCGATCTATGGGACGCGGCCGTGGCGGGTCTACGGAGAAGGTCCGACCCAGGTCAAGGAAGGCATGTTCACGGATACCCAGCGTCCGGAGTTCAGCGGCCGCGATATCCGATTCACAACGAAAGGCGACATTCTCTATTGCATCGTCATGGCCTGGCCGGGGGCGGAGGCGGTCGTCAAATCCCTGGCGCAGGACTTGAGGCTTTATGCGGGCGAGATAGGGAGGGTTGAACTCCTGGGCTCGAATGCAAGCCTGGCGTGGACGCGGGAGGACTCCGGGCTCAAGGTCAGGATGCCGGCCGAAAAGCCCTGCGACTACGCCTTCGTTTTGAAAAT
This sequence comes from Candidatus Aminicenantota bacterium, assembly GCA_963727095.1. GTDB lineage: Bacteria > Acidobacteriota > Aminicenantia > Aminicenantales > Saccharicenantaceae > CAVSEQ01. The sequence goes on from CAVSEQ010000004.1 coordinate 75,073, forward strand.
CACGAAGAAACCGGCCCCTTCTTATTAAACTCTTGGCCGGTGTTGTCGTATAATAAGTTGCCCTTAACGGGACCGCCAAAGTCGCCAACAGACTTGCCGGGCCCTGATTGCGAGGTACCATGCTTCGGGACATCATCAAAAAAGAAATCCTGGACAACATCACCAGCCCGAAATTCGTTTTTACCTTCCTGCTCTGCACCATTCTGATCCTGCTCTCGGTCTACACGGGGGTCACGAACTACAGCGCGGACTTGAAGGAATACGCGGCGGCGGTGGCCCTGGATAAGAAAAACCTCGAGAACCAGCCCAATTATAGTTCCCTGGCCGGCTTCGCGGTCAAGATCAACAAGCCTCCCCAGGTTTTGGGTACGGTCGTCAACGGCATTGAGGAGGCCGTCGGGCGCGTCGCTCCCGTCAATATTGCCCAGGACCCCAACCTTGTCGATTCTAAGTACAGCAGCAACCCCGTCTTCGCCGTCTTCGGCGCCCTGGACCTGATGTTCATCGTCAAGATCGTCCTCAGCCTGTTCGCCATCCTTTTCACGTATGACACGATCGTCGGCGAGAAGGAAAAGGGGACACTCAAGCTGGCTCTGTCGAACGACATCCCGCGCGACCGGCTGATTCTCGGCAAGGCCATCGGGGGCTACATCAGCCTTCTCATGCCCCTGCTCATCCCGCTCGTGCTCAGCCTGATCATCCTGGTCATCGCTCCCAATCTCGCTTTGAGCGGCGGCGATTGGGCACGGCTCTTTCTCATCTTCCTGATGTTCTTCCTGTACCTTTCCGTTTTCTTCAGCCTGGGGCTGTTCATCTCAGCCCGGACCTCGCGCTCCTCCACCAGTTTCCTTGTCCTCCTCTTTCTCTGGGTCATCTTCGTCATGGTCATCCCGAAGGTCGCGGTCATCACCGCCGGCCAAGTCAAGCCCATCCCTTCGGTCCACGAGATCACGGCCAAAAAGGACGCTTACCTCCAGCAGATCCAGGCCGAGAGCCAGAAGACCGCTCGTGAGCGTGTGATGAAGATCATGAGCGAAGCGGGCAAGGACGTCGCCGGCGCTCAGGCGAAAATCAAGCAATACATTACGGACTTTCAGCAGGAGGTGACCTCCAAGATCGACGCCAATAACGCCGCCATCGAGCGAGACTACCAGCAGAAGAAAAACGCCCAGCAGCGCCTGGCCATCAACCTCTCCCGGATCTCTCCGGCCTCGGCCCTGACTTTCGGCACCATGACTATGGCTCGCACAGGCGTCGATGACTATGACGCGTTCCTCGCCTCGATCCGCGCTTACAAGCCGATTTACACGAAGTGGCTCAATTCCAAGATGGGCGAGAGCATCAATTTTCAAACCGGGGAAATGAACAAGATCAAGATCGACGACATGCCCCAGCACAAGTACGACCCGGAGGGGTTGAGCAAATCATTCGCCCGAACCCTGCCGGACTTTGCCCTGATGATCGTTATGATCATCGCCTTTTTCGTCGGTGCCTACGTTTCGTTCCTGCGATACGACGTTCGTTAAGGAGTTCCGCCATGCTCGAAGCCATCAACCTGTCCAAACGTTATGAAGACGGACAACTCGCCCTCGACGGCCTGACCCTCAAGGTCGAGCCGTGCGAGATTTTCTGCATGTTCGGCGCCAACGGCGCCGGGAAGACAACGACCATCAACCTCTTCCTGAACTTTATTCCTCCGACGTCCGGAACGGCCCTCATCGAAGGGATCGATGTGGTCAAAGATCCGCTCAAGGCCAAGCGGCATGTCTCGTTCGTTTCCGAGAACGTCATGCTCTACGCCAATTTTACGGCCATCCAGAACCTGGACTACTTCAGCCGGCTGGCTGGCAAGCGCACGCTGACCAAGAACGATTATGCCGAGGTCCTCGGCCGCGTCGGGCTCCAGAAGGACGCCTTCGACCGCCGCATCAAGAACTTTTCCAAGGGCATGCGGCAGAAGCTCGGCATCGCCATCGCGATGGTGAAGGATGCCCCGAACGTCCTGCTCGACGAGCCGACCTCGGGCCTCGACCCGCAGTCGGGCCGGGAGTTTCTGGAGATCCTGGTGAAGATGCGCGACCAGGGCAAATCGGTTTTCATGTCGACGCACGACATCTTCCGGGCCAAGCTCATCGCCGACCGCATCGGGTTTATGCGGAAAGGCCGGCTGGTGATGATGAAAACCCGGAAGGAGCTGGAGGGCGCCGACCTAACGGATCTTTACATCCAGTACATGGAGGAGCAACCCGCCGCTGCCGCTTAACGAGTATTCGCAGCGCGGGCCGGATGGGCGCGGAGTCGCTGATCTTTTCGCTCGCCCTTGGCACCCCAGGATTTGGCCCGAGGCCCTAATCAACGGCGTTCAGGCGTATTCGTGTGCGGCCGAATCCGGGCCCGGCATGGGATCAGAGCCCGTAGTCTTCCAGCCGGACCTTCGACCGGTCGATCTGTTCGAGCATTCCTGCCGTGAATTCTTCTTCATCCGCGGGAAGCGTCTCCGCCTGGCGTGATAAGGCGCCGAGCCACTTCTCTTCGGGTTTTGACAGCCGGAAGATTCCGTCAAGGACGGCTTTCCTGATCTTTTCCAACGCGCTCAGAGCTCCACGCCTCGTCCGCAGATAGGGCGTCGGTTCTGCGGCGATGTCTTCGGCGATCGAGAGTACAATCGCCGGGCTCAGGACGTAGGCCTGCGGGTCGAGACGGGCGTCGGATTCGACGAACCAGTCCCTGAGTTGCCGGGCGCCGTCCTTTCCCGAAGCCGACGCCGTGTTCATGAGCCGGGTCGCGTAGGCGAGCTGCTCCAGAGAAACCGTGGGCGCCGGCCCGCCCAAAAGCATGACGTTTTGCACCGACTCGTTGCTCCACAGGTCGGCGACGGCCTTGGTGATGTTTCCGACAGGGGAGAGGTGGGCGCAGGCGGCTTCGGCGCCTTCGAGAGAGACGGGACAGCCCGTGATCGCTTTCGTGTAGACCCCCTCATAGGCACAGTCTTTTCCCGGTCCCACGGCGCCGTGCTCGAAGGCGACGAGACTTCGGGCGACCGTCATGACCCGGATGACCGCTGCCCAGACCCGGGGGATCTGACCTTGGTCCGCCAGCACCATGGCCGTATTGGCGAACCCGCAGGCGGAGTCGCCGGACGGAATCGATCCCGCCTCGCGGCCGATGGCAGTAATCCGGTCCCAAAGCCAGGCCATGTCCCGGCTCGCCAGGACGCCCAGGCTGAAAGCCGAAAGCGGCAAATCCGCGCCAAGGATAGCCTCGTCGTGAAGCTCCTTCCCGCCCGTGGACTCTATCGCCAGAAAATCCGCTCCGGCCCGGGCCGAGAGTTCGAAACTCCTGAACATCTTGGCGACCAAGTCGCCGTCTCTTAAACGCGGCGGCCGGACGAATTCCCGGATGTCGTTGGGCGTCACGCGCAGCGCCGTGAGAATCCCGTGCGCGGCCTCGGCTTCGGCCAGGATCTCTTTGAGAATCGCCGTGATCGCCGCCCCCCACTCCGGAACAAGCGTCAGATCGGGCAGGAGCTCGAACTCGACGACCAGGGCCGGAATGTGCAACTCTACGGCTCGCCGGCAGGCGGCGGTGATCATGCGCCGGTACTGATCCTTGACCTCGGCCATGGTCCCCTCTTCGATGGCCATCGGGGGCAGCGTGAAATTGAGCTCGGGATGCACGATGCCGCCGCCGATCTCGAGGCCGTTCTTCAGACGGACGGGACGGCGTGCACGGCCGAAGACAAATTCATCAAGACCGGCCACCGCCGGACGTGTCAATTTGCTCAGCATTCTCTTTTCTCCTGAAATTGCCCGCCCTATTATAAAGTATCCCGAGGAAACTGAAAATCAAACGGATTGCGCGGCTCACTTTTTCAGGCGGTTGTATTTCTTCATCACCTCGATCAGGCGGTCATGGGGCAGGGCATAGACCGTGTTGCCGTTGACGCCTGTCATCGTCTCGGCGGCCACAAGGGCGTTAACGATCGCTTCCTCCGTCGCTTCGACCGTTGCCAGGATAAGCGAACCGATGCATTCATTCGGCAGCATGGTCAGCGCGGCGATGCCCTCGGTCTTAGCCGCTTCGGGATTGGCGGTTGAGAAGCAGATGAAGATATCTCCGGAACTGTTCATCCCCCTTCCGCCGACAAGCCCCAAGCCCACGACGACCCTCTTGGCCAGGCGCTTGAGCTGATGCGGCAGCAGAGGCGCATCGGTTGCCAGGACCACGATGATCGAACCCTGATCCGCGTCCTTCCGGCCCGGCGCCGGCAGCAGGTCCGGGATTTCAATGCCGACGGGGACCCCCGCGATGTGGAGGAGTTCGCGGGTCCCATAATTAGTTTGCACCAGGACGCCCACGACATAGCTCGCCGCCGGGTATTTCAGCAGCCTCGAGGACGTGCCGATGCCGCCTTTGAACTCGTGGCAGACCATCCCCGTTCCGCCGCCCACGTCGCCCTCGGCGACCGGTCCGGAGCGCGCGCTGTCGAGCGCCTGGAAGACGTGCTCTTTCTTGACATGGAAACCGTCGATATCGTTGAGGTAGCCGTCCCAGGTCTCCGCGACAACGGGCAGGCTGAAATCGCCTGAGGTGTCTCCCGACGGCGGGCGCTTGAGGTTCCATTCGGTCACGGCATCTCTGACGACGCCGACGCTTTGTGTATTGGTGATGAGGACCGGACTCCCGAGGCAGCCCGATTCCTCGAGCCAGGTTGTCCCCGTCATTTCGCCATTGCCGTTGAGCGTTGACCAGGCCGCGAAGACGCGGTCCCGGAAGGACCGCCCCTTGGGGAAAATCGCCGTGACGCCTGTCCGCACCGGACCCTTCCCGACGACGAGTTTCCCGTTCCCTGAGATGATCGTGACCTGGCCGACTTCGACTCCCTTGACGTCCGTAATCGCGTTCCACCGGCCCGGCGTTCCATCGAAGGGAATGCCCAGGTCGCGGGCGCGCGGCTTAACCTGTGCTTCGACGGTGGACACCGCGGTGCCGACGACGCAGAGCACCAGGACAACGACGAGCCACACACATCTCGCCTTTTTGATCATGGGAAGGTCTCCTCTTATTCGGGATGGTCGATGAACGATGCGATTCACCGGGCCGCACTCGGCCGGAATTATACGGACGGGCTGCAGGCGATGTCAAACGGACCGGAGCCTGCGGACCGCGGACGGAACCGGCGGGTCCTTCGTCGGCGATCAGCGCAGGAGGGCGAGGCGATTGCGGGCGTCGGCTAGTTCAGGATGGCTTGCGTCCGCATCCTTCCAGAATTCGAGAAATTTCCGGTATTCGGCGGCCGCCCCGGTCTTGTCTCCCTTTTCTTCGAGGACCCGGCCGAGCCGGTAATGGTAAAGGGGATGTATGAGATAGCGGACCTGGTTCCCCGGGTTGATGGTCATCAATTTCTTATATTCCGCGGCGGCGCTGTCCAATTCACCCTTTTTCCAATAGGCCCTGGCCAGCACGTCCTTGAGAAAGGGGATATTGTATGCGCCAACGTCGGCAGTGCGGAGAAGAGTGAAGTTCAGAGGTGCTATGTTTTGGCCGAGGACGATCGCCTCATCGATCGATCCGGCGGCCAGCGCGACTTCCGCGTCGAGCAATTGACAAAGAAGAGTCACTTGATGACGATTAGTCGAGTCCACAGAACCCAGCAGGGCCCTCATCTCCCCCAGCCTGGAGCGGGCGGTAGCCGCACGGCCTTGTTTGATCTCAAGCCAGCCGTCGAAGAAGGCCCGGGAGGCCTCGATGAAACTCCGGCCCGCAAAATTCCGCTCCGTGCCCCATGCGCAGAAGGCCCCGAACGCCTTGGAAGCGAGATCGAACTCATTTTGGTCGGCATAGATAAATGCCATGATCCAGTCCGTGGTCGCCACGACGTAGGGCACACCGGCCCTTTCGGACTGCTGCCGGATCTCAAGGAAATCGGCGATGGACTGCACCCAGCGGCCGCGCAGATAGTCGAGAAATGCCATCAGCCAGCGTGCCTCAATTTTCGCGCTCGGCGACGGGGCGCGGGACATAAACTCCGCCAGCCAGTGGTCCGCCTCCGTGTAGTTCTCTTGCAGACCGTAGACATAAGCAAGGCCCGCGCAGGAGAGGTAAAAATCCGGCTTGGCGGCAAGAACCTCTCTGTATTTGGCCGTGGCGTCGTCGAGTCGTCCCATCCGCATATAGATCTCGGCGATAGAGTCCAAGGGATTGGGATCGCCGGGATTGACGGCGGCGTAGCGTTCCATGTACGTCACGGCCTTGGCGAAATTCCCCATCGCGGCCTGAGAGTATGCGATCAGATTGAGGGCAGGGCCGTAATTAGGGTCTAGGGCGAGAGCCTTTTCATACTCGGACAGCGACTCAGGATAAAGCCGATGTGCGTCATAAGCCCTGCCGAGGTCAATGTGAGCGTACTTCTCTCGTGGATACTTTTCCGTCAGTTCCTTCAAAATTCGCAGGCGCTTGTCCGGATCTTGTTCAATCCATCCGGCATAGCGGGATTCGATAAAGAGCCGTTCCTTCTCGCTGGCCTTCGCGGCGTACAGCTTAGCCTTCTCCATGGCCTCGTCTCTGGCCTTGAAATCGGAGAGATCGGCGGCGGCCATCGACAGGTAGAGATAAGCGACGGCGAACGTCGGGTCGAGCGACACGGCCCCTTCCAAAGATTTCCGGGCGTCGGCGAACAGAAATCGATCCGTTTCGTCGCGGCCCCTGAGAAAGAGGTTGTAGGCCGCCAGGGAATTTGTGGTCAGTTCGACGACCTTCGGCTGATTCTTTTCGATTCTGAGGATCGGCAGCCCGATGCCCCGCGAAATGGTCCGGCTGATCTCATCGATCTGCGTTCTGAGGATACTGGCCGGGCTTTCACCACGAGATTGGGCCGTTTTGAGAGGCTGTTTCGTCGGCGCGTCGAGAACCTTGACATCCGTGACGAAGGTCTCACCAGCCTTGGTGTAGAACCCGACGACGAGCGCCTCGATTCCCTCCCGGCGGCAGATATCGAAACCGGCCTCCTCATCCAGGAGCGCCGTCGAGTCCTTTCCCGCCTGCCGGAAAAAGTCCCTAAGTTGCTGCCAGGTGATAACCCGGAAATGGCCGGATTGTTCCAGGCTCGTGATCAGGAGGTTCGGGATCGTTTCCTGGAGATAGTCGAACGATTTTTCCCCGGTTTGGTTCTTGAATCCCATAACGGCGATCAAACGCTTCGAGGCGGCGCGCTGGGGGACGAACTGCCAGACGACGAAAGCGGCGACCGCCGCCAGCCCGATGACTGCGGGAACCCAGACATTTTTGGACGGCAGCCGGACGGTGATCTGTTTCGACGTCGCGGGCTTGCGTAGGGGCAGAGGTTGCGTCGTTGTCGGCAACGATCTTTCGATCTTCTGCAGATCGGCGGACAGGCTTTCGGCGCTCTGGTATCGTTTGTCCCGGGACTTGTCCAGGCACTTGAGCACGGCCTGCTTCAGCGCTTCCGGGATCTGGGGATTGAACTTCCGTGGGTCGGGCGGGGCCTCGCTCTTCTGCTTTACGGCGATGCTGAGGGGCGTCTCGCCTTCGAAAGGCAGGCGTCCCGTCAACATTTCGAAAAGCACGATGCCGAGCGAATAGATGTCCGACCGCACGTCGGGATCTTTGCCGTCCACCTGTTCCGGAGACATGTAGTCCGGCGTCCCGATCATCACGTTGGCGCCTGTGATCCCTTTCCCTTTGACTGAACGGGCGATGCCGAAGTCCATGATCCGGGAGTTGCCGTCCCGGTCGATCATAATGTTCTGCGGCTTCAGGTCGCGGTGGACAACGCCGACGCGGTGCGCCTCGGCCAGGCCCTCGCAGATCTGACGGGCGATGCTGACGGCTTTGCCGATGGACAGCGCCCCGATCCTGTGGATGAGGCTCTTCAAATCCTCGCCCGAGACATATTCCATCGTGATGTAATAAGCGCCTTCTTCCCGGCCGAGGTCGTGCATGCGGCAGATGTTGCGGTGGGAAATCGTCCTAGCCAGCTTCAATTCGTTCCGGAAGCGTTCGATCGTCTGTTCGTCGGCGGCGATCTCGGGATTGAGGAGCTTGAGAGCCAGTTTTTCCCGGACCTCGGTATCAAAGACCTTATAGACTCGGCCCATCCCGCCGTGGCCCAGGTCTTCGATAATCTGATACCGACGGGCGAATGTTGTTCCGGGCGTCAGTTCGCGGCTTACGGGCGTAGGAACGGTCTCCGTCGGAGTGACCTGCGGCCGCGCGCCCGGAACGAGCGATGTCCCGCAGCGGCCGCAAAAACGAGTACCGGGCGGATTTTCAAAGTGGCACTGCAGGCATTCTCTGGTTTTGCCGGCTGTGGTTTTCGGACGATCCGGTTCCGGCTGCGACCGCCTCAGAACGGCGTGGACCCGAGCCAGCAGTTCGCGCATCCCGATGGGTTTGAGGAGATAGTCGTCCGCGCCGAGCTCGAGGCCCAAGACTTTGTCGATCTCTTCCCGTTTTTCCCCCGTCATCATGATGACCGGAGTTCTGACGCCTTGCCCTCTCAGCCTCCGGCAGATCTCCGCGCCGTTCAGGGAAGGGAGCACAAAGTCCGTCATGATAAGATCGAAGTTTCCCGCGACGGCCAGGCGGAGGCCTTGCTCCCCATCCGAGGCGGATTGAACGTGGAACCCTTCGGTCTGGAGAAAAACGGTGATCGATTCTCGAAGGACCGGGTCGTCTTCAATGACCAGCAATCTGTCCATGACCCTCAGTCCTTCCGGAAACGCATGAGTGCCCTTTGCTTGTAGGCCGAGTCCTTGCAGTCAACCTAGGGTATGATTGCAGAGGCTTAGTCATACCTTAGTATGATCTGAGGCAACAGTCAACCTTCACGCCGAACAGGAATGGCCTTTCGGTTGCCTTTTTCGGCGGGACGTGTGAAGATGAGGGACCGGCCGAGCCGCGTTCGCGTCCGGCTCGATCTCTCCCGCGTCAAGGAGGCGTGCCCGATGGAAAACACCCCCGTTAAAGTTTATGGCTATCGTTGGATCGTCCTGGCCGCGTTTGTGGCCATCGGCTGCATGACCCAGGTTCTCTGGATCACCTTCGCCCCGATCACCAGCGCCGCCGCCCAGTTCTATCACACCTCCGATCTCATGATCGGCCTGCTTTCCATGAGCTTCATGGCTGTGTACGTCATCATCGTCCTGCCTTCGGCCTGGGCGATCGATACCTGGGGATTCCGGAAAGCCGTCGGCCTCGGCGCCGTGCTGACCGCCGTTTTCGGCCTGACGCGCGGCCTCTTCGCTTCGAACTTTACCATCGTTTTCGCATCCCAGATCGGGATCGCCGCCGGTCAGCCGTTCGTTATCGGCGCCATCACGAAGATCGCCGCCCGCTGGTTCCCGGTCAAGGAGCGTGCCACGGCCTCCGCCCTCGGCACCTTGGCCCTCTACCTCGGCCCCCTCCTGGCCATGCTGCTGACGCCTCACTTCGTCCTGCGCTCCGGCCTTCCCCACACGCTGCTCGTTTACGGGATCGCCGCGGCCGCAGCGGCGTTCCTCTTCCTGATCATCGCCCGCGAGCATCCGCCGACACCGGCCGGCCGCGACGAACGGACCCTGATGCTCGACGGCCTGAAATCCATGCTCCGCCAGCGCGAGTTCGTGTTTCTTCTCATCATGTTCTTCGTCGGGCTGGGCCTGTTCAACGGCGTCTCGACCTGGATCGAAGATATCGTCCGCCCGCGCGGCTTCACGATCTCCCAGGCCGGCCTGCTCGGCGGGCTCATGCTCATCGGCGGGATCTTCGGCGCCGTGATCGTTTCGCTTGTCTCCGACATGTCGCGCCGCCGGAAACCCTTCCTCGTTCTGGCGCTGGCCGGGCTCCTTCCGGGCCTCGTCGGCATGACCTTCGCGACAAGCTTCGGCCTGCTCCTTCTTTCGGGATTCGTTTTCGGCTTCTTCCTGCTGAGCGCCGGTCCGATCGGCTTTCAATACGCCGCCGAGATCACGCATCCGGCCCCGGAGGGAACCTCGAACAGCCTGCTGCTCGTGATGGGCCAAATCTCGGGGATCGTCTTTATCCTGGCCATGGACGCCCTTAAGAATCCGGTGACCAAAGCGATGACGCCGTCCCTCCTGGCTCTGGGCGCTCTGACGGCCGGCTGCATCGTCCTGGCCGCGCTGCTCCCGGAATCCCCCATTTACAAGAGCGGCTTGCCGAGCTAGACCGGGCCGTCATTTCATCGATTGGATGACCTCAGCCGCGGCGCCGAACGTCAGGATGCGCTGTCGGACGAGGGAGGAAGACCGGCCTGAGAATCTCCGCCTCCCGAATTCCTTTCTCTGTCGGCGCGCCCGTGGAGAATGTAGTAAAGCGTTGGCGTCGCCACAAGGGACAGCAGCACCGAGATAAGAAGAGACCCGATGACGGCAATGGCCAGGGGCCTGAGCATGTCGGCTCCCGAGCCGACGCCGTAGGCCAGCGGCAGCATGCCGAGCGCGGCCGCGAGCGACGTCATCAGTACGGGCCTCAGCCGGCGCCGTCCCGACCGGACGAGAGCCTCGGCCAAGCCGCAACCGTGCGCCTTCATGACCTTGACGTAGTCGAGCATCAGGATGCCGTTCTTGGCCACGATGCCGACGCCGATGATCGCCCCGAGAAGCGAGACGACGTTGAGAGATGTCCCCGTGAGCCAGAGCGCCAGCACCGTTCCGAACATGGCCAGAACCGCCCCGAAGATGATGGACACGGCCGCTTGAAATGAGCCGAACTCGAGGAGGAGGACCGTAAAGACGAGCAGGATGGCCATGAGGAGGACAATGACCAGATTGCGGAAGGATTCCTGCTGCTGCTGGTAAAGTCCTCCATAGGCGATCGACCCCGGCGGCAGAGTCTTGTCCTTTTCCAGCGTCCGGCGGATCTCGTTCATGGCGCTGCCCAAGTCGCGGCCTTCCAGTCTCGCCTTGATCGCCACATCCTGCTGCAGGTCGTCGCGGCGAAGCTCGAGCTGGGGAGGTTCCTGGACAACGTCGGCCACCTGGGACAGCTTGACGAGTCTCCCGTCGGGAGTCCGGATGGGCAGGTCGAGAAGCTGGGCCAGCCGTCCGACCGCCGTCGGGTTCGCTTTGACGCGGATCTCAACGATTCTGTCCCCCTCGAGAACGGAAGAGGCGGTTTCACCCAGCATGGCCGTGTTGACGGCCGACGTGATGTCGCTTGCGGTAAGGCCGAACCGCTCGGCGTCCACGTGGCGGACGCGAAAACTTATGGCCGGGCCGGTATAGACGAGGCCGTCGAATGTATCGACGACACCGGGGATTTTGCTGATGGTCCCCGTTATTTCAGGGGCCTTCTTTTTCAGGTAATCGACATCGGTCGAATAGAGCCTGATTTCGATCGGGCTCGGCGCATACATCAGGTCGCCGATGAGATCGCCCAGGATGCCGGGGAATTCCCAGACGATGTCGGGGAGGGCCGCGTTGAGCTTGTGCCGCAGGTCGGCCAATACCTCTTCGGTCGGCCGCTTCCGGTTGGGCTTGAGTTTCAGGGCGAAGTCGCCGTTGTTCGGTTCGGTGATGAAGAGCCCGAGCTGAGCGCCGGTGCGGCGGGAGTAACTTTCGAGCTCCGGCGTCGTCCGAATGATGTCCTCCGCGTACTTGAGCTGCCTGTCCGTCTCGCTGAGGCTTGTGCCGGGAGGGGTGAGATAATCGATGACAAAGCCGCCCTCGTCCATCGGCGGGCAGAAATTCGCTTTCAAGATTTTTATAGATGAAAACTCCCAGGACGAGGAGGACGGCGCACGCGGCCATTGTCCAGGCGGGGTGGGCCAGCGCCCGGCGTGCGAGCGTTTCATAGACGCGAACGACCCGGCGCAATATCGGGCCGCCGGGCTCGCCCGGAGTTTCCTGCCTCTCCTCCTTCCGCGGCCGGATAAGCCAGGCGGCGAGCGAAGGGGTCAGCGTCACGGCAAGGACGAGCGAAGTCAATAAGGACACGACCATCGTCATGGCCAGGGCCCGGAAAAAAACCCCCGTCACGCCTTCGAGAAAGGCCAGCGGGATGAAAACGACGACCGGCGTCAGTGTCGATCCGACAAGCGGCCGGAAGATTTCTCCCAGACCTTCCTCGACGGCCTCGATGCGTCCGCGGCCCGCCGACCGTTTGGTGTGGATCGCCTCGACGACGACGATGGCGTCGTCGATGACCAGACCGATGGCGGCGGCAATGCCGCCGAGAGTCATCAGGTTGAAAGACATCCCCGTGACCTTCATGGAAACGAGCGTGATCAAAACCGTTACCGGGATGACCAGGCTGGCGACGAGCGTTGTGCCCCAATTCTTCAGGAAAAAATAGAGGATCAGGACCGACAGCACAAGGCCGAAGAAAATCGCTTCCCAGACGCTCCTGACCGAAGAGCGGACGATGAGGGACTGGTCGTAGAAAAACGCCAGCGTCATGTCGGGCGGCAGCTCCTTCTTGAGGTCTTGAAGCTCCTGCGTCAGGCGCTTGGCGATATTCAGGGTGCTCCCGTCCGGCTGGCTGTAGACGTTGAGCAGGACCGCCTCGCGGCCGTCGGCCGTGATGATGTTGAAGACCGGCTCGGGCCCGCGCTCGACCCTGGCAAAGTCTTTGACCATCACCGGATGTCCGCCTACGGTCGTCACCGGGAAGTTTTCGATGTCGCGGATCGAGTGAACCCGCCCGTCCACCACCGACAGGTACAGCATGTGGTTCTCATCGTGGAGTCCGGTCGATTCGATCAGGTTGTTTTTAACGAGGGACTCGGTCACGTCGGGAAGGCTGAGGTTGGCCGCCTGCAGCCGGACGGGATCGACGACGATATGGAATTCCGGCCGGCGCCCGCCGAGAACGTCGACTCGGGCGACATTAGGAATGCGCAGGAAACGCACCTTGAGGTTGTAGCGGGCGATTTCCCATAGTTCCATTGGCGACCGGACGGGGCTGGTCAGGCTGACGCCGATGATGGGGAAGTTGGAGAAGGTCACCCGGTAGACGTTGGCCTCCGCCGTCGCGGGCAGAGAGCTTCGGATCTGTGACAGCCGGCCGAGGACATAAAGTTCCGCACGGATCATATCCGTTTTCCAGGTGAAGAAAACGTTGACCTCGGCCGACCCGCGGCCCGTGGCGGAGCGGATGGAATCGACGCCTGGGATATCCTTCATCCCTTCCTCGATCGGACGCGTGATGGTGGCCATCATCTCGTCGGCAGGCATGACGCCGTTGTCCACGAGGATGACGACGCGAGGGAAGTTCGTCTGAGGGAAGACAGAAGACGGGATCGTCAGCGCTAGGTAAGCGCCGGCCAGGCAGAGCACAGTACAGATGAAGACGACGGAGGTCGAGTGCCCCGTGGCGAACCGTCCCATAGCTCTGTGCGTGTCCATCGGCAGGGTCCGGTTATTCGACGATATGGATCTTGGTCCCGTCCGGGACGGCATAGGCGTCGGTCGTGACGATCACCTGCCCTTCCTTCAGGCCTTCCCCGGCGATTTCGACGAGTCCCGCTTCGCGGAAACCCAGCGTGACTTTCTTTCGAACGCCCTTCTCGCCGTCGATGACGACGATCTGTCCGGTTTCGGCGCCGACGAAGTCCGCGATGACGCTTGTTTCCGGCACGGCCAGGACGTCGGGATGCACGCCGCTCGTGACGCGGACGGTCAGGAACTGGCCCGGGTTGACTCCGGCCGCTGCCGGTACGGAGATCCGGACCGGCACCGTGTCGGTCTTGTCATCAATCCGCGCACCGACGTAGACCACGGTCCCCTCGACAGCCGCGCTGCCGAACCGGCCGGGCTGTCCGAGTTTGATTTCCGGCGCCTCCCGGCTCGGGACGTTCGCCGTGACGACCAGCCGGTTGAGGTCGATGATCACGGCTAGCACGGTATTGAGTTCCACGGCCTCGCCGGGCACGGTGTTGATCTTGACCACGGTCCCGGCGAGCGGCGCCTGGATCTTGAGAAGGGCGAGATCCGTCGCGGCGGCGGCGAGTTCATTGCGCGCAGACGCCAGCTCCTGTTCGGCTTCCTGGTAGCTCTTGACCGAAGTTCCCTCGACCGGGAGGAGCTTTTTCTGGCGCTCGAAATTCTTCTCAGCGTAATCCACGGTTTTCTGAGCCTTTTCGAAGGCGACTTCGGCGACGCGGCTGTCGAGACGGAAAAGCACCGCGCCTTTTGCCACTTTCTGGCCTTCGACGCAATCGATATGGGAGATAACGCCGGCCACGGGCGATGCGATCTCGGAATCGGCCGGAGCGCGTCCGGGGCCCGCAGGCTCGGGCTCGACGGCGCCGTAGGCCGTGACGAAGCGGTGGAGTGTGGCCCGGCTGATCTTCCCGACATGGACGGCCATGTCGGCTTCGACCGCCTCACCTTCGCCGCCCGCTTTGGAACGCACGATCTTGAAGACGAGGACGGCGGCCACCGCCACAAGGGCGAACACAATGATGATGACCAAAGTCCGCCGGTTAATCATGCTTACGCTCCTTCGCCTGTCCGGCGCTTCCCGCCGGGGACGGAAATGCCCAGGCCGTGAGGTCGAGCGGGCTCTGCATGGCGTCCTCGAGCTCGCCCGCGGCCTGCTGGGCCCTGACCAGCGATTCAAGCCGGGCCTGAGCGCTCGCGCTGAGCTCGAGCTCGACGCCCAGCAGCTCGAGCTTCGATATCTCACCGAGCTCGTAACGTTTCGTGGCCGAATCTTGGCTCCGCTTGAGGTTGGTCAGAATGGCCTCGGCCGATCTGGCTTTGTCGGCTGCGGCCTTCGAGGCGGCGACGGCGGCTTCGAGGTCGCCGATGACGCCGGCTTGGAGGGCTAGGAAACGGGCGCCCGTTTCGGCGCGCCGCGCCTGGGCCTCGGCGATCGGTCCCTTGTTGCGGTTGAGCAGGGGCAGGATGAGCGACAGGCCGAGCGTCCACTTGCTGTCGGTTTGGTCCAACTGATAGTCCGGCGTGAGATTGATATCGGGATATTGCTTGGCTATTTCGAGACGCAGGGCGGCTTCGCTCGCGGCGTATTCGGCGAGTGCGCCGAGAATATCCGCCCGGTGGAGGAGCGCCCGCCGCCGGATGTCGGGGGAAGGGAGGTCCGGCTGGATACGTCCGAGTTCGTCGAAAACGATCTCAACGCCTTCCAGCGCCTTGACCGGCACTCCTATGGCCGAGGCCAGCTGGGCGCGGGTCCTGTCCTTCTCTCCGGCGGCCTCGAGCGCGGCGAGATGGCTTTGATCGAGGGCGATCCGGGCCTGGGTGACCACGGCAGGGGAGATTTCGCCGACCCCGAGCTGGGCCTCGAGGATTCGCAGGCTTTCCTTCTGAAGCTCCAGCTGACGGGCCAGCAGGACGGCCGTTTCTTGAGCGGCGTAGTTTTCGAGAAACGCCCGGCGCAGACGGCTGCGGACGCCCCACGCCGCGGAGAGAATGTTCAACCGCGCCGCCTCGCTAAGGTGCTGTGCCTGGGCGATCCTGTAGCCCCGCTTGCCCGCGGTCTCGATCGGGATCTCGAGAGATACTTCGGGAATCCAGGGCGAAATTTCAGAGACGGGTGTCGTCGAGTTGTAGCCCATGAGGAGCCCCAAAACTGGGTTGGGGCGTTCGCCCGCGGTTATTCGACCCGCCTTGGCGATCCCCCATTGGGTGCGCGCGACGTCCATGTCATGGTGGTAGAAAATGGCGGCAAGCGTAAGAGCACGCAAGTCCCAAGTCGACGGAGTTCCGGCTTCAAAGTCCGGCAGGGATCGGAAAAACTTCTGGATCTCGGGCGAATCCAGCCCGCGCGCCTCGAATTCGTCGGCGGCTTTCGGCGCCGAGATCGGCGCGGCGTGGTAGCGGATGCAGGAGGAAACGAACGAAATAAAAGCGCAGAATAATGAGATGCCAAGAAGCCTTCTGCGTTTCACGGCCACAAATTATGCCCTTTTTCGGATCACGGATCAAGATTTCGAATTTGCAGGACAAATTCTGAAGGAGCCAACATCCTAAAAAGAGGTCCGAATTGCCAGAAAACTGCAGTATCTCCGGTTCTTGTAAGTGCGAATCGGAAAAGCACGGGCAAATATGTGTCCTCTATCGGACACATGCCCTATGATCTCCGCAAAAGCGGCCGGAAGATGATGTCTGGTCCGCTGATAGAAATCCCTTTCTGAAGCCCTACATCGAAAGCCGGAACTCGATCGTTTTCAAGCATCAAAGTAATAGACGTTTTGCGTCGACGCGACCACGACGCGTCCGGCCCTGCCGTCGCCGCTTTGAGCCCTTATTTCTTGTCCTGGATGACGTTGCCGTCGCCGTCGATCACGTAAATCTCGCTGAACCCGAGCTCGCGGATCTTGGGCTCGATCTTGGCCCTGTCGCCGACGATGATCCAAGTCACGCTCTCGGGATGGACGGTTTTCGCCGCCGCCTTGTTCAAATCGGCGATCGTCAGCTTCTGGACGAGCCCCGGATACTTCTGGAAGTAGTCGTCGGGCAGGCCGTATTGGACGGCCTCTTCCATCGATCCAAGAACCGTGCCCATGGTTTCCCATCGACCCGGCAGGCCCAGGATGCGGCCGTTCTTGGCGTTGTTGAATTCGTCATTCGTGATCGGTTTCTTGCCCAGAATGCCTTCGAGCTCGCCCTTGATCTCGACCATTGTTTCTTTTGTTTTGTCGGATTGGACCGGAGCGATGACGAGGAACGGGCGCTGTCCTTTCGCCCCGATCAGGTCGGATTGGGCGCCGTAGCTCCAGTGCTTGTCCTCACGAATGTTCATGTTGATGCGGGAAACGAATTCGCCGCCCAGGATTTGGTTCATCATTTCGATCGCGACGTTCTCCGGGTCCGCCGAAGAGGGGGCCGGCGCGCCGCAGAAGACCATGGATTGGGGCGCGTCGGGCTTGTCCATGATGTAGACGACGGGTTTCGCCGCCAGCGGCACCGCCGCGATCTTTTTTTGCGGGGCCTTGCCGCCCGGCCAGCCGCGGAAGAGCGCTTCGAGCTTGGGCTTGACCTCGGCCATGGTCGCATCGCCGACCACGATCATGGTAGCGCTCGCCGGCTTGAACCAGGTCTGGTGGAATTTGACCAGGTCGGCGCGCGTGATTTTAGCCACGACGTCCGCGTATCCGGAACCCGTGAACGGGATTCCATAGGGGTGGCCGCTGCCGTAGATTAGCTTGGGAAAGACGCGGAGCGCCATTCCGAAGGGGGAATCCTTTTCCTGGGCGATGCGCGCGATCTGCATCTTCTGCATCCTCTGGAAATCGGCTTCGGGGAAGGCCGGGTTGAGGATGACATCGGCAAAAATGTCGAGGGCGGGGTCGAGCTTGTCTTTGAGGGTGGTCAGCGAAACGGACGAGGCGTCGAGATTCGAGCCGGCGCCGAGGCTTGCGCCCAGCATGGCCAGCTCGTCGCTGATCTGGAGGGACGTCCGTTTTGTGGTGCCTTCGTCGATCATGCTCATGGCCAAGGCAGCCGTTCCCGGCAAGCCGAACTGGTCGGCCGCATAGCCGGCGTCGAGCATCAAGGCAAATCTTACCACCGGGATGGAGTGGCGCTCGGCCAGCATGATTTTCAGGCCGTTCGAAAGCGTCGCCCGCTCGATCATGGGGAACGTGACCTGAGGCGGGGCGCCGACGGCGGGCATCGTCTTGCGGTCCACGCCGGACTTCGCCCCGATGAGTTGCGGATAGGGGTGGACTTCCAGGATATAGACGCCGTCCGACAGCCAGCGGACCGCGGTCTCCTTCAGTTTTTGGGGCGTCGCCTCATCCATGTGTTTGAGGCTGGTTTTGTAGGCATCCGGGCTGCCCCCATAGACCATGCTCGAGGCGAGGATGTCGGATTTACCGCCGAAGCCGCCGATGCGTTCGATGCCCCGGATGAACCGGGCCCGCGACTGGATCTTGACGCGTTCGACCTCTTGAGCGGTCGGCCCCTCGGCCAGGAACTTGGCCAGCTCCTCGTCGATGGCTTTCTCAACCTTCGCCAACTCGACGCCCGGCTTTGCGTCGGCCATGATTGTGAAGAGACCCCCGATCTCGCGGTCGTCGACATAACTGACGACGGATGTCGCGATCTGGTCGTCGTAGACGAGCCGCTTGTAGAGGCGCGAGGTCTTCCCGTCGGACAGGACGGAACTCGCAAGGTCCAGGTTGTCGGCGCACTCCGTGCCCCAGCCGGGAACGTTCCAGATCTTATAGATCCTCGCCGCGGAGACGCGGTCCTCAACGGACTCCCGGTGGCTGCCGGTCCTTTTGGCGATCCAGGCCGTGTGCCGGGCGACCGGCGGCGAGGGCGGAATGTCGCCGAAGTACTTCTTGACCTTCTCGACCGCCGTCTTGGCGTCGATGTCGCCGGCGACGACGACCACGGCGTTGTTCGGACCGTAGTACGTGGCGAACCACTGCTGGAAGTCCTCGAGCTTGCCGCTGTTGAGGTCGTCGATCGAGCCGCCGACCGACCAGGAGTAGGGGTGGCCGGGCGGATACGTGCCTTTGACGATGAGGTCTTCGGTGACGCCGAAGGGTTCGTTATAGGATTGGCGGAGCTCGTTCTGGACGACGCCCCGCTGCTCGTCGAGCCGGGCCTGGTTGAGCGCGCCCTTGAGGTGGCCCATCCGGTCGGATTCCATGAAGAGGACGAGGTCCAGGGCCGGCGTCGGGACGTTCTCGAAATAGTTGGTGCGGTCCTCGTTCGTGGTGCCGTTGAGGTCCGTCGCCCCGACCTTCTGCATCGGCTTGAAATAATCGTCGTTGTAGTTTTCGCTGCCGTTGAACATCAGGTGCTCGAACAGGTGCGCGAAACCGGTCTTGCCGGACTTCTCGTTCTTCGAGCCGACATGGTACCAGACGTTGAAGGCGACGATGGGCGCCTTGTGGTCCTCGTGGACGATCAGGGTCAGCCCGTTGTCGAGGACGAATTTCTGGTAGGGGATGTCGACCTTATTTTGTGCGGCCGCCGGGACGGGTGCGGCGAAAAACGCTATGAAAAGAGCCAGGACGACCGCAAGGGCGGCCAAACCGAAAGACGATTGACGCATGCGAGGAACCTCCATCAGGTGTTTGAGAAAGGAATCAGCCCTTATCATACATCAATACGGCACGATAAGCGCAATAAAAGTGCGGATAGGCTAAAGGTCGGACGACGACCGGCGGACCCAGGAGGATCCGTCGAATAGTCCGATAACCGGGACTAACTGCCGAAGTTCGGCCCGACTTTGACGTCTTTGGCCCGGGAACTCGGGCTGACCTTCAAGCGAACGACTTTGCCCTGCTTGATTTGCGCCTCGACCGTGGTCTTGTACGGCGCCTGCAGCCTGAAATACGTGTCCCAGTTCGACGGCCAGGCGGGAAGCAAATAAATCGTCCGGCCGTCCGTCTGCATCAGCATCGACTGAAGCGTTTTGATGAGGTTGCTGCCGTGGTCCTGGTCCGGAATCCAGTCGTAGTTCGGCCCCCAGAAGGCCGGGAAACGCGAGTCCTTGTTCTTCTCGTTCGCCCGGGCCACGAGGTTTTCCCGCGCCTCGTCCGCCAAACCCAGGTAGGCCATGAAGATCTCGTCCTGACGCCAGCCGGCGTGGCCGCGGTCTTCGCGGTTGTGGAGAGCTTCGATCCCCAGGGCGAGATCCGGCCGGCCGACGGCGATGCGCCGGTAGGGGAAGACGGCGTAGAGTTCGGGATTTTCGACGTTATTCTTGGCGGCGAATTTTTCCGCCGCCGCCAGCATCCGTTTGCCGTTCAACTCCCGGGTGGGCAGCCCGGGCATCTTGTCGTGGAGCCGCCTCCAGAGCGCCTGCACGTTGGCGCCGGCGATATCCCCGGCGGCATCCTTCAGGCGTTCCGTCACAGACAGAATCCCCGCGACTTCGGGCATTGGGTTACGGCACTCCCACCAGGTTTCCAGGGCCTGGGCCGGCTGCATGACGATCTTTCCCTTGTCATCGACGGGATAATGCACGTCATAGAACGTCAGAATCTCCCGGGAGAACGGCAGCAGCGTCCGGCTCAGGAAATCCGT
Source organism: Candidatus Aminicenantota bacterium (assembly GCA_963727095.1). GTDB lineage: Bacteria > Acidobacteriota > Aminicenantia > Aminicenantales > Saccharicenantaceae > CAVSEQ01. Next base: position 95,046 of record CAVSEQ010000004.1, read on the forward strand.
GTCTTGCGTATGCTCGTAGTAATCGAGCATGAGCTGGATGAGTTCGAGACCGCCCTGCCACTCCCAGCGGTGCCAGCGGCTCTCGTTGATCTTGACGTCGCGCTTTTCCGGTGGCGCCCACCCGTACGATTCGTTGAAGGCGGCGCCCCAGAACATCACGCACTCGTTGAGAAACGCGCCGGCGTGGCCGAAGTAATGCTGCGTCCGGTATTTCGCCATCTCCAGAATGTCGCCCGCGTACATGCGGAAGAGCGGCTGCATCAGGTCGAAATCTCCCGAGGCGCACATGCCCTCATAGGGGAGCCGTGTGTTCTGCCACCAGTAGCCGGGGCCCCACGCCCGATAATCGGCGCCCCCGGGGCTGCCGGGGTTCGGCACGGTGAAGATCGAGCCGTTGAACTTGATGGGATAAGCGCCGCGCCCGGCACAGGCGTTGATGAAACGCTGGAGAATGTAACCTCTGGCCACGGCCGCGGCGGCGTCCGGTGCGTCCGCGGACGCGATGTCGATCCAGCTCCTGTTCCAGAAATCCTCCCACCAGGAGGCGTGCCGGTCCCGTAGTTTGCCATATGACGTCTTCCTCGAGTCGGCGATCAGCTGATCCATGGCCGTCAGCCATTCGTCCGGAAGGGCCGGATGCTGGGTCAGGACATAGATATCGAACCTGTGGGATTTTGCCCGCGGCGAGAGAAGGTGCGTGTCATCCGTCTTCTTGCCGGCCTGAGCAATGACAACGGCGCCGAACGTCCGGTGGAAGATCGGGTCGGGCTGCTGGAACGCTACCATATCCTGGAGCTTGGCTGAGATCTCCGGGCCGACGGACTTTTTGTTGTGGTGGTACCACCCGATGCGGTCGGGCTGGCCGGCGAGCAGGGTGTCCGGTTCGACCACCAGCGGGAAGTGCTTGTTATCGGGCACGTCGTGGTCGAAACTGACGTCGCTGACTTCGATCTTGGGCAGCTCCTCGGGGCGCGTCCGCCACAATTCGATCGCGGCGGTCGCTTCCAATTGCTGCGCGCCTTCGGCTTCGACGTGAATCACCGGGTTGTTGGCATCGACCCAGACCAAGACGCGAAGGCTCGCCTTCCCCTCTCCGTAAACGATCTCGATGGCGGCATCCCGCAGCCTCAGCGTCTGCCTGAACGACGGGGCGTCAGGATAGGGATTCGGGGCGAATCTGAAGCGGAGCCGGCCCACTTTGAGAAGCCGGGAGTTATCATCCCAACTGTCGGTTTTGCCGATATAAAACACCAGGTCACCGCTCTCCTCGACCCAAACGTTCAGGCTGATATCGCCATTTCCCAAGGGCATCGTGCCCCAGGCATCCTTGCTCGGCGAATCCCACACGACGTTGTACTTGTCGCAGTTTTTGAGCGGATCGGACGCTTGACCGGCAGACGCCGGCCGGGCCGCGACAAGCCCGAAGAGAAGAAGCAGCGCCATGGATTTCTTGAAGGAAGGCGCTTTCCATAGGCCGAGAATATCCGAGTTTCTCTTCATCATGGCCTCGAACCTCCTTCTTTACCCCAGTTTAGTCGTTCGAGACGGTATCGCGGGCCCCCCCCCGTGCCCTCGGACGGCGCATCGCTCGCCTGAGCTGAAAGAAGCGGGGATCGGCGCCGGACATTAACGGTATGGTATTTCCGGCGGCCCGTTAAGTCAACCCCTCGAGTCCCCGGCATGAATGCCGGGGCCTGTTCGGGGTTAATCCTGAGCCTCGCTTCTTGTCCCCGCCCTGAAGCTCCACGAGCTGACAGCCGGGGGATCCTGTTGGCCTCGACCCCCGCAGCCATCACGAGGCTGCCCTCGGCAGCCTCGTGATGACGTCCGTGGGATCCAAGTTTTGCAGGCTTTGGAGCGCCTGTCCCCCAAGCGGGGGTTCGCTATTCCTCCGTCCCGCGAAGGGGCTTGAAAGGCGGGGCTTAGCGTCGGCGAACGGGTCAAGGATATCATTCCGGACGGCGGACATAGAGCGGGATTCAGAGGCCATAACCCAGGCCCTGAAGTCGATCAACGGCCCCCTAAAGGAGCGGGTTTAATCCTCCCAATCGGGCGGCACCCAGTCGATGACCGTTCCGCCGCTTTCGAAGTAGAACGGGCTGACGAGCATGTTCATGCCCGCCTCACGCGTGACGCGGAAATCCTTGACGGTGAATTTCTTCTCCGCATGCAGGTCGACCATGACGTCGTCAAGGGAGGGGAGGGGCTTGAACGGATAGAGTTGCTTGAGGACGGCGGCCTTGTCGCCCTCGGGGATCAGATACTCCTCGACGGCGTCCCGGCCGACCTGGACCGTCCGTGTGGGGTAGGAAAGCCTCGGCTCGAGTTCTTCGCCTGAGTTGTCCATGATGGGCGTCCTTTCTTCCGAATTCGAAAACAAAGACGCCGCAGCCGGATTCTTTTCTCACGACAAGACGGCCATCACGATTGCATTGGACATCCGGGGAGCCTCAAATTATAATACACGCATATCACTCCAGACCCGCTATCGAAAGGGGTTATCATGAAATTCCGCACAACAAAGATTTTTATTGCGGCGCTTACGGCGTGCCTTCTTGTTGCGCTGGCCGAGGCGTCCTTAGGAGGCGGCATGACGGTGAAAATCGAACGGAAAACGTGTCTCGCGCCCGACGGGGTTAAGATAGTGTATTCGGCCGCAGGGGCGGGCCCGACCGCTCTTGTCTTCATCCACGGCGGCCTCGCCGACCGATCCTTTTTTGACGGGCAGCTCCAGGTTTTTGCCGAGCGCTACCGGGTCATTGCGCCCGACCTTCCGGGACACGGGGAATCGGGCTCGAACCGAACGAAATGGGGGCTTCCGGAGTTCGGCGCGGACATCAAGGCCGTGGTCGATGCCGAAAAGCTCGGGCGGGTCATTCTGTTCGGCAACTCGCTCGGCGGTCCGGTCGCCATCGAAGCGGCTCTGCTCCTGCCCGGGCGCGTCATCGGCGTCGTCGGCATCGACACCTTTCAGAATCTCCCCTCCGCGATTCCGGCAGACTATGCGCGCCAGCGGGCCGAAGCCTTCCGGGCCGATTATTCCGGCAGCGTAAAGGCCATGGTGAAAGCGCTCTTCCATCCTGACGCCGATCCCGCTCTCATCGCCGAGGCCGAAAGGCGCATGCAGAAAACTCCCCCCGAGGCGGCTTATGCCATGTTCATGTCTTTGACCGGGTACGACCAGGCTGCCTCAGCCAGAAGACTGACGGTTCCGCTGCGGGCGATCAACGGTGACCTCTTTGCGACGGACATTCCGGCCATCAGAAAGATCAAAGCCGATTTCGACGCTGTGGTCATGAAACACATGGGCCATTACCCCATGCTCGAGCGGCCGGACGAGTTCAACCGCCACGTGGACGATGTCGTCCAGGAACTCACGCGCGCGTCCCGGGAAAGCCGCTGAGTTCCCTGCTCTGCCGTCACAAGGCCGTCCGGTCGTCCTGAGAAGAACGCTCCTCGGGGGCTGATCCGGAATAACCTCCGCACGGCTTCGCTTCGAGCAGGCGTACGGCTGTTACGCCGTGTCAGGCGCAGGCCCCGACGGCACGTTTCAGATGACCAGCGTGGCGGCGGAAAACCCGGTCGGCCTCACGACGTCGACGACCGTTCGCTTGGCGCGGCGGTAGTCCACCGCAATTTCGAGCTTCACTTTCTCCCCCGGTTTGATATCGGGAAGAGGCGTCTCCTGTTGCATGACAGGGATTCCGCCATCACCGTAGGCGATACAGCGCAGTGTGTAACCACAGAGCGCATAGGCGGGGATATCGCTGCGGGCGTGCAGGACCACGATGTCGAGGCCGTCCTTTTCGGCGGCTGTCATCTCCAGGATGGGGCTGGACTCCTTTCGAAGGGTTTCGTAAGAATTCTTCCGCGCGCCGAAGACGTCTACGACACCGTGGACACGCTGTTTGAGGACCCCAAAGCCTTTGTCGCCTAAATGGGTCCGGTAATCGTTGTAGTCGAAGAAGATGAGCCCGCCGACCCACGGAAAATCCCGGAAGACACGATTGTGGCCGGCGAGAATCGCGGCCCTGCGGGCGTCGTTTTCCGGCCGGTCTGAGGTGCATGCGCAGTAACCGTATTCGGAGATGACGACGGGCTTGTTCGGGAATGCCTTGTGGATCGCTTCGAGGTTGCGGCGCATATCCAAGGGCGTTCCGCCGTACCAGGTTTCGTAATATTCGTTCCACTCGATGAAATCCATTTCGCCTGCGACATCGCGCTCAGGCGTTTCCTGGAGTGAGTTAGAAGCATAGGAGCAGAGACGGTGCGGGTCGAGGCGCTTGGCTTCCTTGAGCATCCGCCTGACGAACTCCTGAGCCGCCGGGTCCTGCCCGTTCACCTCGTTGCACAGCCCCCAGGAAAATACGCAGGGGTGGTTTCGATCGCGGCGGATCATCTCCCGAAGCTGCTCGAGGCCGTTGGCCATGATCTCGTCGGAAGGCTTGCCGTTCATGCCCTTGAACGTGTCGGATCCCCAGGATGGGACCTCGAGCTGAATCAAAATCCCCTTCCGGTCACAGTCGTCAAGGACACGCTTGTCCTGCTGCCAATGGACGCGAGTGAAGACGCAATTCAGGTTTTTGAGGTCGTCGTGGTCATGGTCGATCCAGGGCGCCGGCTCGGCCATCCCGAAGGCCGGATTGCTTCCGGCCATGCGCTCGACGCCCATCAAGCGGACGGGCTCGCCGTTAAGGAAAAACTCCTGCCCCCGGACTTCGATGGCGCGGATTCCGAAGGTCGTCCGGAGACTGTGGATCGGAGCACCCTTCCGGGTGACCCAGGCCTCGAGCAGGTAAAGATGGGGGTGATCGAAGTGCCAAAGATGCGGCTTCTCCAGCCGGGCCTCCGGAATTTCGATTTCGCGAGCGGACCCGGACGGGGCCTGAACTTCGAGGGCCGAGTGATTCTCCATGGCAATAAGCCCCGTCGATTGGTCCGTGATTCTGTAACCGATTTCGACCGTTATATCCTTTTTGAGGGCGTTGCACAGGACCGCCCGCACAGCCAGTGAGGCGGCTGTCATGGCCGGGTCAGGTACGGCATCGATCCAGAGGGACTCCAGGTAGACGGGACTGGTCACGAGGACGTTGACCGGCCTGGTTATTCCCCCGTCCTGCGCCCAATCGTAGGAATTGCCCCGAGGCAGCATTGCAGGCGAAAAGGAGTTATCGGCCCTGACGGCGATCACATTGACTTTCCCGAGTTCCAAGTGCGCGCTGACGTCGACCGTGAACGCCGTATAGCCTTTGCCGACATGATCCCCGGCCTCCCGGCCGTTGATCCAGACGCGGGCCGTGTGGAAGACGGCCTCGAATTCCAGGCGAACGACATGCCCCAGCCAGGACGGAGGGGCGTCGATTCGACGCCGATACCAGGCCGCGCCCATGTACGAGGCCGTCTTTTCCGAGGCCTGCCAAGTATGCGGCACCGTGATTTTTTCCCAACCCTCGCCGGAGGCGCCCGGTTTCGCCCAGCCAAGGCTCTCGCCCCGGCCGGCGGGGTCGAGACGAAACTCCCAGGCGCCGTCGAGCGATATTCTCTCCGCGACAGGCGTCCCCGCCGTTTCCTCATGGGATCTGACGCATGAGGTTCCGAGAGCGACAGTTCCCCCGGCCGCGGCGGCAAGGCTTTTTTCCAGGAATCGCCGGCGAGTCCACTTTCCCATCGGATTTCTCCTTTGGGTTAGTATGAAGGTGCCGCCTGGGCAAAATCAACTTATTTTGCTTCTTCTGGAGCCGGACGGCACACGGCGGGCTTTCCGGCTGTCAATCGGGTGCGGCCGCAGCCCTCGTCAGGCCTCCGGCTTTTTTTCGAGCAGGCCCATTTTCACCAGCGCCATGTCGCCCCGGTTCAACTCGGGGCCTTCGCCGGGCAGATAAAGCATGACGCCTCCCTTCACGGGGCGCAGCTTGATTTTCCCCTGCTTGGAGAGGTCGTCCGTCACCTCGATCGGGTTGACGCCGTCGAAATAGGTTTTGAAGGCCTCGTTAAAACCGCTGTACACGGAATGAATGCCCTTGTAGTTTTCCAGACGCAGCTTCGCGATGGCCAGCCTGATGAAGTCTTCCTGGCTGATTTTGTTTTTCATTCAAACCTCCCGGACACTATGAAATCTTCGTTTCGTGTATAAAGACGGCGTGGTACGGCCGAAAATTCTCAAACGGTTCCCGCAATACGATATGCGGCCGCATTCCGTGCCGTCCGTTGTCGTCGCGGGCTTTGCGGAGACAACGCACAAAATCGGGCTTGTCGGGAGTTTTCTTATGCGTTCGTTTTTGGGCCAATTAATCTCGGACTCAATTCCGGACGAAGGCCCTGGGTGCCAACAGGCTTGCCGTCTTTAATGATTGGTTCTTTTACTGAGGTCCGGCCACGATGCTGGGATCGATGGACTGAGGCGCAGCGTCTCAATAGCGTGGTGGCCGACCGCAAGCGTCGCCACGCCCTTGACCAATTTCAAAGGTGGGCCTACTTCTTCGATGATATTCACTTTTTCCGCCGCCCTCACTGGGAAAAAGAGATTCAGGCGGGCCAGCGAATCTCTGCCTTCGATATCATAGACACGAAGGATAGCCCTCTCGCCTTCCTCAGCCTTTTTAAGGGTGCTGACGATGACGTTGGACGCCGAGGTCGAGACAAAACCCAACTCGTCCGGGAGAAACGCGCCGGCCTTGGCCTCGGGCATGGCCATCGTGACGAACGGGACGTTGGCCTGGATGCCGGTTTTGTACCCGTTTCGCCACCCGGGGGCGTGGGATACCATGGAGAAGGAGTAATGGTGATCTCCTTCCTGGAGGTACCAGTTGCCTTCGCCGTGGCAGCTGCGGCGGGAAGCGAGCAGGATGGGTTGAAGCACCGGATACGCCGCGGGTTCAGGGGTCGGGTCCTTGAAATCGCAGACGGCGACGCTCGTGGTGAGCGTGACACCGATCCTCTCGTCACCGGCGTTCATGAAATTCTGGACTTCCCGAGGCCGGATCTCCGAGCATTCCTCATCGTAAACGAGATTACCGTAGGCCGGCCCGCCGTTCCCCTTGATCTCGCTCGACCCCACTTCGCAAACGCCCAGGGGCACCTCATAAGCGACACGCCCGTTCTCGGCGTTCACGGGCAGGGCGATCCGAAATTCCCGGTAGGGGTCGCCGTCCCAGCCGAGGATGTCGACTTCGCACGTGATCCTTTTTACCTTGTTATAAACAATGAGCTTTTCCCGGATGACGCAGTTCCTGAGCGGCTGTTCAAACCGAACAACGCTTTGCAGAGGACCGGACTCGGAAGAATCGAACATCCAGGTGGGTGCATGCAGGCTGAGTCTGTCGAAATCCTCCATGCTGGGCTGCTGGACACGGCCGAACTCACCGGCCCCGTTGCCGACCGAACGCATCGTGAACACTTCGAATCCCAAGAACTTGCCGACGGCCAGAGTTTCACGCCCAAGCTCCTTGTCGAAAATGCTTTTGACCCCGCCCGGAGTCAATCCGATACGGTAGAAGGAGTTCTCGATGGTGTCTGGTGCGCCCGCCGTCCCGGCCGTTTCCTGAGGGGCCTTGGTCGTCTCGAGAAAATACCATGTCTTATAGCCGAAGGCCGGCACATCCGCCGCCGTGAATTCGATGCGTGATGTTCCCATCGGCTGACCGGGCAGGGCCGGAAGCCGCTGACTTCCGACGTCCTTCCCGCCGGAGTCGACGATCCGGAAACCCGGGCTCTGCGTCCTGACGAGAAGAACGACCGGGTCCGTACGCGGCCAGGAGAGAGTGTTAAAGACGATGACGGGCGCCCCCCGGCCGGGTTCGGTCCTGATGCGGGAGGCGATGTCGGCCAATGCCTCGTAGAGGATTTCTCTTCCTTCGTCTCTGGCGAATTCGTACTTTTTCCGGAACAGGCGGTCGGTGATCTGACCTTCTTTGCCGCCCCAGCCGTGATCGGGGAAGATCGCCGCCATCCAGGCCGCCTCAAGCCGGGCGGACGGGTAGTCGCGGAAGCTCCCATCGAGGAGACTGCGGATCGTGCTGAACGTCTCGGCCGCGGGAAGGAGGCGGCCCGCCTCGCGTTCGGCTGCTATCGCCCAATGATGGGTGGGTCCGTGAATATAGAGCCAGAGGTTCGGCCGTTCACCGGTGATCGTCTGGAGTTTTGCGTCCGGCACGTCGAGGGATTCAAAGAATTTGCGCGCCGACGAATACCGCAGCGTTAGCGGAATCGGACCCGCCGGCCGAGCAGCGCCGTTCCATAAGGCCATCAATCCGGCGAAATCCGTCGGCTGCGAGAAATCGACGGAATTGAGCAGAGGGAATTCCGGCGGCAGGCCGCGCTCGGCATAGTATCCGGTCCATTTGGCCACCTTCTCCGCGATCGCTTTGACGCCGTCGGCGGGAGGCGCGTTCAAATATGCGGCGGCGTTCCCGTAGTGGCCGGGGGAGTAGGCGAGGACCGACGTGCCGTCCGGGCTTGCCCAGTGATAGAACCCTTCGTGGTAGCGGCTCATCACCAGATACGGGATTCCGGCCTTGGCCAAGACCTGGGGCATCTGCATGGCGCGGCCCGGAACGTCCGGGTTGAAGTAGACGCGGGCGTCACATCCGGGCAGGTTCTTTTTGAGCCAGCGCCGGCCGAAATAGGTTTCGCGGATGAGCTGTTCGCCGCCGAGGAGGGACTCGTAAGGCTGATTGAATGTCGCGCCCCACTCCATTCTTCCTTCACGGGTGTAGCGGGCGATTTCGTCCTTGAGGTTGGGATGGCGCTCGAGGTATTCCATGAGGTTAAGCATGTTTTCCATGGTGAACGTGTAAGCGGGGTTCTTGGCCATCATGGCCAGGGCCGGCGATATGACGTTCTTATCCCTGTACTCCACGCACTTCTCAGGCGAATCCATCCAGGCGATGTCCTGATGGCTGGAAGAGATGATGTCGAGGCCTCCCGCCGCGGGCCGGGCGGGCTTGGCCGGGCTGCTTTTTCCGGCTTGCCGCGGGGTCGTCTCTCGATCCGCGGCGGCTCCGGAGAGAACCAGTGCCGCAGCAACGGCGCAGGCTGGCAGGATGCGCAGGCTCATCTGTTTGAGCAATCTCATGGATGCCTCCTCAAACTTCTCAGAACTTCGGCCCGGCGCTGCCCTCAAGGAACAGGACAGCGGCCAAGTCTCGCGACCCTCAAGGAATAGGATCGCGGCACGAGACCTCCAACCTATTCCTTAAGGATGGAGAGATCGGGCGAGAGGAGCCTCCGGATCGAAGGCTCGTTCATGTTTTCGGGAGTGGCCAAAACAACGTCCGTGGCCACTGTCTTTTCATAGGGCTCGCCGCGCAGCCTGGCCACAGCGGTCTTGACGCTCAGGTATCCCATTTTGACCGGATCCTGGAGGACAAGCCCGCGGATCTCTCTCTTCGCGAGAGCTTCGACCAGCTTGGACGAAGAGTCGAAGCCGACGTGGATGACCTTCCCCACCAGGCCGTGGTCCTTCAAGACCCGCAGGCAGCCGAACGTCGTCGATTCGTTCGGAGTGAAGAGTGCGTCCACATCCGAGAACCGGGCCAGCAGGTTTTCCAACGTTTGATACGCTGTCTCGGTCGAAGCGCCTCCGAACTGGTTGTCGGAAAGGATGGAGAGGCCGGGATACTTGGCGCGGATCGTCGTGAGGAAGCCTTCTTCACGCAACCGGGTGCCTTCAACGCCTTCGGTCACCCGCATCAGGATGAGCCGGCCCCGGCCTCCGGTGAGCTTGCCGATATATTCAGCGGCGAGCACACCGCCCTTGAAATTATCCGTCGCGATAGAGGCGATGGTGGCGTCTCCCGCGAGGGCGGTGTTGAAGGCGACCGTAGGGATTCCGGCGCGGCCGGCTTCGAGGACCGGAGGGACGAGGGCCCGGTCGTCCAACGGGGAGAGGACGAGGGCATCGATACCGGCGTTGACGAGCGTTTCCACGATCTGGACCTGCTCGTTCCGGTCGGTTTCCCGGAGCGGGCCCTTCCAGATGATCCGGACGCCGAGCTCACGGGCCGCCGTCGCAGCGCCGGCATGGATGGCTTTCCAGAATTCATGGGTCGTCCCCATCGGAACGACGGCGATGGTGAGCTTTCTTTCCCGGGCCCCGGAAGGTGATGACGCCTTGCGGCATCCTCCCGCCGCAAGCAGGACGGCCACGAGGACAACGTCGATAAAGAGGCGGCCGTACCCGGATTTTTTTTGACGACGGCTGCGGACGGTACTCATCGAATCAATAAGTTATTCTAAGGCCGCTCCTTGATTTCAACCAACTCCTTATCCAGGTCGAGGGGCGGTTTGGTGCGGAAGTACTCGTTGATCTCGGGGAGGGTCAACGACCGGGCCCGGACCCGCGAGTATTTTCCCTTCGTGAACACATAATTGAAAACGACGGCCATATCACTGCTTTGCTTCCAGTAAGTTTCGAGCCTGGGAAAGCTCTGGTCGGCATCCCGCCCGACGAAAATAATGGTGCCGATGAGGACTCCATAGGAAGATTTCATCGCCGGGTCCCAAACGAGCCACTGGCTGCCGTGCGACGCCGACGGCTTGGCGCAGAGCACAAGCTTCTCCTCCTTGCCGTCCCCCTTGAGGTCGATGGAGACGGACTTGAGCGGGCTGCCGTCGTCGTCTTCGAACTCTTTCCGCACCTCGTCGCCCAGGGTATTGTCGACTTTGGCCGAGCGGGCGGTGAAGAAAAGGCGGAGGGTCCCCGGCACGGCGGGCTGGTCATTTTGAACGCCGAAGCCGTGAATCCGCGCGGCTGAGCCGAGAGAGAGGAGGAGAACGAGAGACGCGGCGGCCGCCGCCGGTCGGAAGGCGATTGTCATAGTGATGAAGTATATCCGGCCCAGGCGAAAAGTCAATTTGGTGTTACAATACCTCTAGTCAAGCTTTGATAATTCCCGAGGAAGGTGGACCGGGCAAAGCCCCGGCGGGAGGGGTCATGAAAAGAGTCCTTTCGTTTCTAATCATTCCGGCTGTCTGCGCCGGGCTCGGATTCGTCCTGGCGTCGGCCGAGAAAACGCCCGCCGGGCTATCCGACAAAGAAGAACTCGGCAAGCGCTTGTTTTTCGACAAGAATCTTTCCAACCCGCCGGGGCAGAACTGCGCCGCCTGCCATGGCCCTGGTGTCGGATACACGGGTCCCGACCAGGCGATCAACAAGGCCGGTTCAGTCTATGAGGGCGCCTTCAAGGGCCGGTTCGGCAACCGCAAACCGCCTTCCGCGGCGTATGCGGGCGGAAGCCCCATTCTCCGCCAGGAGGAGGAGTCCGGGAACCTCGTCGGCGGCATGTTCTGGGACGGCCGGGCCCAGGGCGATCTGCTCGGCGATCCTCTGGCAGAACAGGCCCTCGGACCTTTTCTCAACCCGCTCGAGCAGAACATGCCCGACAAGCGCAGCCTCATCCTCGCGGTCATAAAATCGGATTACGCGGGACTCTTCGAGAAGGTCTGGGGCCCGGGGTCGCTGGACGCCGAAAACCGCGTCGATTCAACGTTCGCCTCAATTGGAGTGTCCATCGCCGCCTATGAACGGTCCGCCGAAGTCAGTCCGTTTCGTTCGAAATTCGACGACTTCTGGCATGCCGCCAAAGCCAGGGGCCTCGACGTTGCAAAGATCAACGTCTCCACCGCGGGCAATTTCGCGAATCTCGGACTTTCTCCGGCAGAGCTTAACGGTCTCGTTCTCTTCGCGACGAAAGCGATGTGCTTCGAGTGCCACACCCTGGCTTCGGGAAACGGCATGCCGCCGGCTTTCACCGATTACGGCTATGACAATCTCGGCGTGCCGAAAAATCCGGACAACCCGTTTTATCGCCAGGACAAGGTCTATAATCCCGACGGCGCGAATTGGGTCGACAAAGGACTCGGAGGCTGGTTCGATAAAACCGTCGGGTCCAAGCGTTTTGCCTCCCTGAATTACGGACGCTTCAAAGTGCCGACGCTGCGGAATGTCGACCTCAGGCCGTCGCCGGGCTTTGTCAAAGCCTACATGCACAACGGCTGTTTCAAGCGCCTGAAGGATGTCGTCCATTTTTACAACACACGGGACACGGCGGGCGCGGTCTGGCCTCCGCCCGAGGTCGGCGCGAACGTCAATGTCAATAAAAGCGGCAACCTCGGTTTGACGGAGGCCGAGGAAAATGCCATCGTCGTTTTCCTGGCGGCTCTGTCGGACCGCCGTAGATGACGAAGCCTTTGCCCGGACCCGGCAGGCGGGCGTCGGGAGCCTAGGCCTTTTCGCCCACCGGGTTCCCTTGACCCGTTCGCCGACGCTAAGCCTCGGCATTCATGCCGGGGGCTCGAGGGGTTGACTCGCCCGGCAACCTGATTTACTTTTAAGCCGACGAAAGTAGGTGCTCCATGACCCTTTGCCGTTCCGAACGTTTGCGTATCGCCGTGGTTTTAGTCTGCCTGGTTGCCGCTCTTGCTCTTTCCGCGGCCGACCAGGGCCCGATCTTGACGCCGAAACCATCCCCGGTTCCGCGGCTCAATGGGCCGACGATCTACGGCTGCCGTCCCGGTTCCCCTTTTGCCTACACGATTCCGGCCACGGGCGACCGCCCGGTCGAGTTCACGGCAACTGGGCTTCCGGCCGGACTCATGCTCGATGCGAAGACGGGCAGGATCTCGGGCGTCCTGGCGAAGCGGGGCACGTTTCCCGTGAGGCTCCGGGCCAGGAACTCCCGCGGCCAGGCCGAGCGCCTCTTCCGCATTGTCTGCGGGGATACGATCGCCCTGACGCCGCCGATGGGCTGGTCGAGCTGGTACATGGCCTACACGAACATCAGCGATACGATGGTCCGGGCCCAGGCGGAGGCGATGGTGAAATCGGGGCTCATCAACCACGGCTACAGCTACATCAATATCGATGACGGCTGGAACGTCAAGCCGGGCGCGACGGATCCCGCGATCGGCGGCGAGACCCGTGACGCCGCGGGGAACCTCCGTTCGAACAGGAACTTTCCGGACATGAAAGCCCTCTGCGATGCCGTCCACAAGCTCGGCCTCAAGATCGGGATCTATATCTCGCCCGGGCCCAAAACCTGCGGCGAATACGCCGGGAGCCTCGGCCACGAGGAGCAGGATGCCCGGCAGTTCGCCGCCTGGGGCTTCGATTTCCTCAAGTACGATTGGTGCACCTACGGAGATGTCGCCCCGGACAAGAGCCTTGAATCGCTTAAAAAGCCCTACATCCTCATGCATGCCGCGCTCGACAAGGTCGGACGCGACATGGTTTACAATCTCTGCCAGTACGGCATGGGTAACGTCTGGGAGTGGGGGAGGGAGGTCGGCGGAAACTATTGGCGAACGACCGGCGACCTGGGCAATCCGCCCGAGGATAAGAGCCTGTGGACCTCCATGTCGAGGATCGGATTCGGCCAGGCCGGCAAGGAAAAATACGCCGGGCCCGGAGGCTGGAACGACCCGGATAACATTCTCCTCGGCGCCATCCTGTGGAACGACAAACTCGTCCCGGCGCCCCTCTCACCCGATGAGCAGTACACGTACATGAGCCTCTGGGCGCTGCTGGCCTCGCCTCTCGTCTTCGGCGGCGACATGACCCAACTCGACGACTTCACGCTCAACCTTCTCGGCAACGACGAGGTCATCGAAATCAACCAGGACGCCCTCGGCAAACAGGCCGCTCCCGTTTTCCGCGACAAGAACCTCGAGGTCTGGGCCAAGGACATGGAAGACGGCTCCAAGGCCGTGGGCCTTTTCAACCGCGGCTCCTCGGCGATGACCGTGACGGCACGGTGGGAGGACCTGGGCATCAAGGGCGGACGGCGGGTCCGCGACCTTTGGCGCCAGTATGATTGGGGCGTTTTTGAAGGGTCATTCACACAAAATGTCGCGCCCCACGGGGCCGTGCTCCTGCGACTTTTCGCTATGAAATAGGAACCGGCTCCTTCGAGCGGCTCGTCGATCCCGACGCCGGCCGGGGCCGGGATCATTTTCGATATCATTAAACGTGACGCAATGAAACGCTGGGCTCCCAGGACAATCGGTGTCATCGCGCTCGTCGCGGCGGGGGTCTTCCTCCTCCTCCCGCGGAGAACCGCCGACAATCGGGTGGACTTGAACGGGCGGACGGCATCTGCGGCCGGCTTCGCGGACGAGTTGACGCTGCGGAATGTGACGCGGCGCGACATCCAGTACACCATCAAGCCCAACGCCTACACACGGCTGCCGAGAACACGGGCGCTCCGGGTCGGAGCGGTGGACAGGGTCCGAACCGATGTGCCCCTCGAAGTCACATGGGACGGTGGATCGAGGATCATGACGTACACAGTCTTCCCCGGCCGCCCGTATTCGTTCCGTAACGATGAAAAGGGGCTCGCCAGAATCTACCCGGGATCTCACGGCCGCGAAGACGCCGCCGACCTCGCGCCCTTTGTCCCGACACCGCTCCCGGTCGTCGAGCGGATGCTCGAGATGGCGTCCGTGGGTCCGAGCGACGTCGTCTATGACATCGGGTGCGGCGACGGCCGTATGGTGATCGCCGCCGCCCGGACGTTTCGTGCCCGGGCCGTCGGTATCGATATCGACGCAAAACTCATCGCGGTTTGCCGGGAAAACGCAAGGACGCAGGGAGTCGAGAAGAGCACGCGTTTTATCTGCATGGATGCGACAAAAGCGCACATCACCGAGGCGACGGTCCTGGCTCTCTATCTCCTGCCCGAATCGCTCGAGGACCTCGAGCCGCTTTTTGAACGCGAACTCAAGCCCGGAGGGCGTATCGTTTCCCATAATTACAGGATCCCGGGCTGGGACGAAAGGATCGTCCGCAGGGAGAACCTCACCGACGAGAAAGGCCGGGAGCACAGAATCTATCTCTACGTCATGCCTGGAAAGGCCCCCGCCGCAAAAAGGGACGGGGATGGGACGCCGGCATGAGCGGCCAAGGCCCGATCATCGGAAACGCGCGCCCCGGCAAGCCCGGCAGCGCCGAAAACGTCACGATCCGCTTTCTGGCCGATTTCTGCCGGGAGCACCTGCTCGACGAAAAGATATTGATCGTCCCGTCGTTTTCCGCCGGGCGCCAGATCGGCGACGCACTCGCCGGCGCGGGCGAATCCTGGGCCAATCTCCGGCTCGTCACCTTGCCGACGCTGGCCCACGAGAGAGCCGCCCTGGATTTAGCCGGGCAGAATAAAACGCACCTCACCGAGATGGAACTTGTGGTCCAGGTCGACATTATATTCAGAAATTTCAAGGCCCGTGGTGTTCTTGAATATTTCGACAGGCTGGCGGCCACACCGGGGGTGGCGCGAGCCCTTTTCCGGGCGATCCAGGAGCTTCGCTTTTCCGGCATTTCGAGCCGGAACCTTGGGCCGAGGAATCTCTGCGTCGAAGCCAAAGGCAGGGACTTGGTTCGAATTCTCGAGGCGTACGAAGGCGTCCTCGTAGCCTCGGGAGGCATTGACCTTCCCGGACTCTTCTCGTCTGCCCTCGCCGGGATCGCCTCCCGGAATCCGGCGGCGGCTCCTCCTGAACGGAATGCGGACCGGAACGACGCAGCCTGGTATCTCTTTCTCGAGACCCGGAGCCTCACGCGCCTCGAAAAGGAATTCCTCGAGGCGGAGGCAGCGGACAAACTTGTCCCCGTGCCGCGCGATTCTGTCCACGGGCTCATGCCTCCGCGTCTCTTCCGGAGCAGCCCAAAGGGACCCGCCCCGTCCGCCGAGCCGGCGGCATCCGATGCCCTGCGCCTGCCATGGCTCTTTGATCCCGCATCGGCCCCGCCGCCCGTGGGCGATCGGTCTGTGAGCCTGTTCCGTGCCGTCGGAAGAGCGAACGAATGCCGCGAAATCTTGCGACGCATCGTCGCCGAAGGTGTCAGGTACGATTCCGTTGAGGTCATCCATCCGCCTGGAGCGGATTACCCTGCAATCTTCCATGTCCTGAGCCGAAGAACCGGGCTGCCCGTGACATTTTCCGATGGCATTGCGTTTTCATTCACCAGGCCCGGACGGCTTTTCTTCGGCCTCATCGATTGGATCGAGAACGAGTTTCCCGTCTGGGACCTTTGCCGGCTGATCGAGGCCGGTGACCTGGTTGTCCCCGCCGCCGGGCAGGAGGCGCCGCCGCCCGCAGGAACGGTCAGCCGCCATCTCAAGGGCGCTGCAATAGGTTGGGGAAGGGAGCGCTATGGCGAGAGGCTCGAGGCCCTCAAAAGCAGGTTCCAGACGGAGCTCGCCGGAGTCCGGCCGTGCGACGCGGATGACACGACCGCTGCCCGGACGGAATCGCTCGAACGAAGCCTGCACGAGGTCGAGACGCTGAGCAAAGTGACCAAAGATCTCCTGGCAGTTTTCCCCGGCCCCAGTCCGCTCGAGACGGTAGATTTCCCAGACCTGTGCCTGAGGCTGGCTGACGCCGTTGAAAAGTACCTCCCCGGAAACGCGGAGCGGCGGGAAAATTCTGGGATCGACGGCTTGGCTTTGAGCCTCGTCCTTGAAGCGCTCCGGCAGACGGCCGGCGCCGGCCGCATCGGAATCTGCGAGGGAATCGCTCTGCCCGACGCCCTCGAACGGCTTCGAACAATGGGCGCCTCGATTACGGTCGGAGCGTCTTCACCGCTTCCCGGCCATCTCCACCTCGCGAATTACCAGTCCGGAGGCACCTCCGGACGTCCCCTGACATTTGTGGTCGGTCTTGACGAGGCGACGTTTCCCGGCCGGGGCCTCCAGGACCCCGTCCTTCTCGACACGGAGCGCGAAGCGATCTCGCCGTCGCTGCCCACGACCGCGGATGCGCTGAGGGAAAGACTGCATGCGATGGCCGCGCTCCTCTCGTCCCTCCGCGGCCGCGTCATTTTCAGCTATCCGTCCTACGATATCATTGAAGAACGCGCCTGCTTCCCCTCCTCTCTCATTCTCCAGGTCCACCGTCTCGTTTGCGGAGACGCGGGGCTCGATTACGGAGACCTTGAAGCCTCCTTGTCGGAGGCGGCGGGATTTTCTCCCGACTCCCCACAGAAGACGGTTGACGAGATGGATTGGTGGCTCGGCCGGCTTGTCCGAGAAGGCCGGCTGCTCGATGGCAGAATTCCGGTCAGGCAGAACTTCCCCGACCTTCTGGCCGGCGTGACGGCGGCGGACAAGCGTTCGAGCCCGGCCCCGTCGGCATACGACGGAATCGTGACCATTGACCCCGCTCGCCATGACCCCGTGGCGAACCATGAGCTCAGCCTCTCGGCCTCTCGCCTGGAGCTGCTGGCCCGCTGTCCCTACGGTTATTTTCTCAAGTACATCCTCGGGGTTGAAGCGCCCAAAGAACTCGAGCGCGACCCTTCCCGCTGGCTGGATCCGCTCGAGCGCGGCTCGGCCCTCCACGAAATCCTGTGCGAATTCATGAAGGGGGTAACGAAACGGAAAGAGCGGGTCGATTGCGCGCGCCACTCTCCGTTCATGGACGAGATCGCCGCACGGATCATCTCCCGGTGGAAAGCCGACGTGCCCCCGCCGTCCGAAAGGGTTTTCGAGAAAGAGCGGCGGGATATGGGCAAGGCTTTGGAGATATTTCTCAATATCGAGGAGAAACGCCCTCCCGAGATCGAGCCCCAGGAGTTTGAGAAGCCTTTCGACGGGGTGCTCATGAATCTGGGACGGGGGCGTTCCTTTGCGCTGTGCGGCTTTATCGACAGGATCGATCGGACGGGGCCGGGAATGTACAAGATCGTGGATTACAAAACGGGAAGCTATGCGTCTTACGAGGACCTCATTCAATTCGGCCGAGGCCGGATCATCCAACACGCGCTCTATGCCGTCGCCGCAGAGGAGATCCTGCGGCGCGAAGGCAAGGACCGCGCGCCGCATGTCGTCGAGAGCGGCTATTACTTCCCGACACGCAAAGGCGAAGGACGCGAGATCATGGTCAGGAATTTTGACCGGGCCGGGCTCACCGCCCTGCTCAACGACCTCATGGCCCTCATCAGCAACGGCTATTTTCTCGCCGGTCCGGACGCGAAATGTGATTTTTGCGACTATGCTCCGGTCTGCGGCGGCCGGCCTGACGAAACGAAACGGAAGATCGGGATGAACCCCCGTGTCCAAGCCGCCTATGACAAGTTGAACGCCTATGACTAGGGAAAAGAAAGCCATACTCCCGCCCGGGACGAACCCCGCCGCGTTCGTTCCTGCGGACGAAAAGAACCGCCGGCGCCTCAGTCACGACCTGGACACGACGTTTCTCGTCGAAGCGGGCGCTGGGTCCGGGAAAACGCAGAGCCTCGTCGATCGCATGGTCGCTCTGATCGCCACCGGCCGAGCGGAGATCCGAATGCTCGCCGCCGTGACCTTCACCCGAAAAGCGGCCGCCGAGCTCCGGGGCCGCTTCCAGGTCGCCCTCGAACAAAGCCTGCGGGCCTCGTCCGGGACATGGACGTCCGAGGAGACGACGAGGCTCCGCGCCGCCCTCCAGGAATTCGAGCAGGGATTTATCGGCACGATTCACTCCTTTTGCGCCAGGCTGCTCCGCGAGAGGCCCGTCGAGGCCGGCGTTGACCCGGAGTTCGAAGAGATGGAAGAGCTTGAAGACGGTATCTTCCGAGAGACGTGCTGGCGGGACTATCTCGTCAAAGCCCGGATCGATGACACGCCTGAGCTCCGGGCTCTGGACGACGTCGGGCTCCTGCCCGACGACCTCAAGGAGGCCTTCGATACGGTGTCGTTCTACCCCGATGTGGAGAGCGCCCCGGGCCGCAGCCGCCCGCCCGATTTCGAGGCGATCTGGTCGGCGCTCGAGGGATTCCTATCGGCCGCCGAGGCGGCCGTGCCCACGGAAAGGCCGGAGAAAGGCTTTGACGGGCTCCAAAGGCTGATGGGTCGCGTCTTCCGGCGCCGGACGAATCTGGGGTTTTCGGACCATCGCGTCCTCATGGAGACCTTGGATCTGTTCGACCGCAGCCCAAGTGTGACAAAAAACCGCTGGCCGTCGAAGGAGTCGGCGGACGATTTCCTTCGTATTTTCGAGTCATTCCAGGCCGGCGTGGTTACCCCAGCCCTCCGGGAATGGCGCGAGTTCCGGCATGCCAAGATTCTGGATTTTCTCGCTCCGGCGGCGGCGTTTTATACGGCCGAGCGATTGAAAAAATCCCGGCTCAATTTCGAGGACCAGCTGATGCTCGCCGCGAAGCTCCTGCGCGGCAACCCGGAGGTCAGGCGCACTTTCCAACAGCGGTATTTGCGAATCCTGGTCGACGAGTTCCAGGACACGGACCCCATCCAGGCTGAGATTCTCTTCTATTTGACTGGGACGGACCACGCTGAACTCGACTGGACCGCTCTTGTCCCGGCGCCCGGTTCGCTGTTCCTGGTGGGCGATCCGAAGCAGTCGATCTACCGATTCCGCCGCGCCGATATCGATATCTATAACCTCGTCCGGGAACGAATCAGGGCGGCGGGCGGCGAGGTGCTGGAACTCACGGCGAACTTCCGGTCCCTGCGCTGTATCGGCGACTTCGTGAACCCGGTGTTTCAGCATGTATTCCCGGACCGGGCCGACGGCTACCAGGCCGGGTTCGCCGAACTTGCGACCGTTCGCGAAGCGTGCGATGGGGCCCGATCCGGCGTCTTCAGGATCTCCATCCCAAAGGTCCCGCGAAACCGTGAAAAACAGCGTGAGGGACACGAGTCGATTGTGACATACGATGCGTCACGGATCGCCGAATTCATCGCCGGGGCCCTGGCCGGGAAAACGGAAATCTCGCTGGGGAGAGGCAAGGCGCGGCCTGCCCAGCCCGGGGATTTTCTCGTTCTCTTCCGCTATAAGAAAAACATGACCGATTATGCCCGCGAGCTTGAGGAGCGCGGCGTGCCTTTCGAAATCTCGGGAAGCGATGCTTTCTCCGCCAATCCCGAGATCCGCGAGATTGTCACGTTGCTCCAGGCGCTCCAGGATCCCGCGAATCCGATCCTCACGGTCGCGGCGCTCGAGGGCCTCTTTTTCGGCGTCAGCGACCAGGGGCTCCTGGACTTCCGGACGGGAGGAGGAGTGCTCTCTCTTGCCGCGGAGACAAATCGGGCCGGCCGGGAGCCGAGGAACGTCGGCCACGCTTTGGCGGTTCTGCGAGAATGGCGGCAATGGACCCTGGACCTGCCTCCGTCGGCGGCGCTGGAGATGATTCTCGAAAAGTCCGGGCTTCTCAATTACCTCGTCTCCTCGGACATGGGGAGCAGCCGGGCCGGAAACGTCCTCAAGCTGGTCGAAATCATTCGGGACCTCGAAACGGACGGAATGACGTCGTTTGCCGCCGTCGTCGACTACCTCAAAGAGTGGGTGGAGGTTGAAGCCGTTGAGGAAATGAGCTTGACGCCGGGACGCACGAACGCCGTGCGCCTGATGAACCTTCACAAAGCCAAGGGCCTTGAAGCGCCCGTGGTGATCCTTGCCAATCCGGCCGGCATCCGCGAGCGCGAGCTTGACAGGCACATCGTCCGAACCCTCAGCGGTTTGGGAGGAACGGACGTCCGCCTTCCCGCGGGCCCACTTGGGTACTTCCTGTTCCGGAAAAAAGTGGGGTGGCAGGCGACCACGCTGTCGCAGCCCGTCGGCTGGGAGGAGAAAGCGGCCGACGAAAAGAAATACCGGGACGCCGAGGAGAACAGGCTCCTCTACGTCGCCTCGACGCGGGCCCGTGACCTCCTTGTGATCAGCACCTATGAAGGCGAGCTGGGGAAAAGGAAAGCCTGGGGCCTGCTTGATCGCTGTCTGAACGATGCCGGAATTCCCGAGTTGCCGGGCGGCACGGCGTCTCCTCCAGTCGCGGACGACAGGCCAACGGCTGAACGGTCCGGCCTTGGCGGCGAAACCCGGGCTCCCATTCCGGAGACGAAGCGGCCTCGCGAAAAGCTCGTTTTGAGCCCGGAGGGCCTGCGAAAGGGCCGACGGGAGATCGCGGCAAAACGGGGCGAGGCCTCCGTGGCCGGTTACCTTCGCGAGACGGTGACCTCGCTTGCCAGACAGGACAGGCTTTTGCCGCAATGGACTTCGGGCGGGCAGGGGATGAAGTGGGGAACGGCGGTCCATGTCCTGCTGGGCAGTCTGGGGAAAAGCTGGACGGGTCCCGGAAGACCGGCCGAGGATGCTCCTCTTTCTGATGAACGGCTCGGGCTCATGGCCCGCAACGCCCTGGTCGCCGCGGAGCTGGATCCCGGAAGAGGCGAGGAGCTCGCGGCATTCGTCCGAACCGTCACGGGGTCTGAATTTTGGAACAGGGCCATGGCGGCTAAAAAGAAACTTTTCGAGGTTCCCTTTTCGGTCCGGGTCGATGCGGGCGGACAGGATTATGACGCGCTTGCGGCCCACATCGGGCTGGCGCCCTCGGCGGGCGGAAGAGCGCTTTCGGCGGCCCCGGATGCTCCGGTGCTTCTCTCCGGCGCGATCGACCTCGTGTTCTGGGAAGACGATGGCTGGGTCATTGCCGACTACAAAACCGACCGGGTGGCGGAAACCGCGACCGAGGCAGGCATTGAGGCGGGGAAGAACGCCTTCGACGAGCTTGTCGCCTACTACCGGCCTCAGGTCTCTCTCTACGGCCGATTCTGGCAGAAGGTGACCGGTCAAACCGTCAAGGAATCGGGACTCTATTTCACGTCACTCGGACTCTGGTTCAGAATAAGCTGAGCCGGCCGGGCCGATGACGGTCTCGGCCTAAATCGAGGGTCCGTCCGGCCGCGGTGCGTCGAGGCTCTCGTAGCCGAAATAAGCCCGCAGTTCGGCGACTTTGTCCTTTTTCTCCCAAGTGAAATCCGCGAGCTCCCGGCCGAAATGACCATAGGCCGCCGTCTTTTTATAGATGGGCCGGCGCAGGTTGAGCATTTCGATCATGCCTTTGGGCGTGAGCCTGAAAATCTCCCTCACCGCTTCTTCGATCCGGCGCTCCCTGACCCGGCCCGCGCCCTGGACGTTGACCATGAGTGAGAACGGTTCCACCATGCCGATCGCGTAGGAAAGCTGGACCGTGCAGATCTCCGCCAGCCCGGCCGCCACGATGTTCTTGGCGATATACCGGGCGGTGTAGGCCGCGGAGCGGTCCACCTTTGTCGGGTCCTTGCCCGAAAAAGCGCCGCCGCCGTGGGGGCAGCTGCCGCCGTAGGTGTCGACGATGATTTTGCGTCCGGTGAGGCCCGTATCGCCGAGCGGGCCGCCGATTTCGAAGCGGCCGGTCGGGTTGATGAGGTACTCGATACCCTTCGCCCTCAGCGAAACCGGAATGATCTTTTCAATGATTTCGGCGATGACCCCCTCGCGGATTGTTCTGTTGTCGACGTCCTGCGAGTGCTGCGTGGACAGGACGACTTTTTCAACCGCCACCGGCCGTTTGTCGATATACCTTATGGATACTTGAGACTTGGCGTCCGGCCGAAGCCAGGGCAGGGTGCCGGCCCGGCGCACGGCCGCCTGTTGCTGCACAAGCCGATGAGCGAGGAGGATGGGCAACGGCATGAGCTCGGGTGTTTCCCGCGTGGCATATCCGAACATCAGGCCCTGGTCCCCGGCGCCGATCTCTCCGTCGCTGTGATCGACGCCCTGCGCGATGTCGGCCGACTGTTTGCCGAGATAGGTGCGGACCTCGCACGTTCCCGCATCAAACCCGCAGTGCGAATCGGTGTAGCCGATCGCGTCGGCCGTTTGCCTGACGATGTTCTCCACGTCGACACGGACCTCGGTGCCCAATTCGCCGGCCACGATGGCCACGTTCTTGGTGAGGAGCGTTTCGCAGGCGACCTTTCCGTACGGATCCTGCGCGAGAATGGCGTCGAGAACGGCGTCGGAGACTAAATCGGCCATCTTATCGGGATGGCCCTCCGACACGGATTCCGAAGTGAAGATATAGTTTCGGGGCATCATCATCTCCTTTCGGCATCGGGGGAACAGGCACGCGGCGGGTTGGGGACGGATCCTGCCGGGCTTGACCGGCTGGCAACAAAAAACCCGCTTTCTCCAAGTCAGGAGAGCGGGTTTCGTTCTTGGACACTTGGTTGCCGCGTGCGCTTTCGCGACCACATCCTCGCCTACGGCGAGTGAGCACCTCGGATGTCCGCCCCAGGTTGCCGGGCCCGGCCTTCTAAGGCCTTGCCTCTCCTGATGTCAGGAACGCATGATACGCGCGCCCGGTTCAAAATACAAGAGAGTGAGAAAAAAAAGCCCCGCCGCCGTGAAAATCTAGAGGGTTCCGCCCTCGAGAAGGTTGATGTCCGCAACAACCGAAAACGTGAAGGGCATTTCGAGCAGACGTTTGGCGCCCTGCTTCATCACGAAGGAGGCATCGGTCTTGAAATCGATGCGGTACTCCGTGAAGTAGCCGCGGTCGACGAGAAGGTTAAGGAAACCCGTGCCCGCTCCAGTTCCTTCGAAGCCTCCGGTCGACCCGTTGAAGTCCTTGGCGCCGGAGACGGTGACCGTGTAGGCCGCCGAGACGACGGCCTTGCGGCCTTCCGGCGAAGGAAAAATGCTGTCGAGCGTATAACGGGCCGTCAGATTGACTTGGAGATCCAGGCCCTGAAAGGGAATCGTCAATTTCCGGCGCTCCATCCACTGATCCCCCAGACTCACAGGCTGAGCCGGGAAGACGGGAAAATAGTCCCTGATGATCTGAGGGATGGAGAAATTCATCAGAGTGCTCTGGGTCAGCGAATCGGCGTTCGCGATATTGTTGACCTTCCCGGTGCGGTTGAATTCAATTTCCAGCGACTTGCCTCCCACGGT
Organism: Candidatus Aminicenantota bacterium; assembly: GCA_963727095.1. Lineage (GTDB taxonomy): Bacteria > Acidobacteriota > Aminicenantia > Aminicenantales > Saccharicenantaceae > CAVSEQ01. Next base: position 118,755 of record CAVSEQ010000004.1, read on the forward strand.
CTTGAGGGTTTGACTGTCCGTCTTGTCCGGATACTGGATCTGGATATCGATGCCGGAGCTCGTCAGGCCGGCGAGGACTTTGTCCAGCCCCAACGCCCTGACCGCCAGGCGGATCTCTCCGGCAGAGGCCGCGTTAAGAGTCAGGTCCTTCCCGAGCAGGTCCTTTCCGGAAACGCCGACCTGCGCGTTGATCGAATAGACGAGCGTGGTGCCCGCGGCCGGCCCGAACTGGAGAGAAAACTTCTCCTCCTGTCCCGGTCCAGAAATTCCGAGAAGAAACGGAAGGACGAATAACGGAAAAACAAATTTTTTCATTTCTATCGTCTCATGAACAAGGGAAAAATCACCATACGAGGATTCTACGCCCATGTCCGCAGGTTGGCAACTGAGGCGGACTGTTCAGCCGCGGCGTCGCTGTGCCGGCTAGAATCCAGGCGCGGTGATCTTCTTCTCCCGCCACGTCCCATACTTTTTGAGCAGGGGGCCGATTTCCGACGCCTTCCCCACGACCACCATGACGAAGTCCTTCCTGGGCATGAGCGAGGCCGCGGCCTTGTTCACGGCCGCCGGCGTGACCCTGCCGATTTCGGCCAGGTACGTGTCGTAATAGCCGAAACCGAGCTTGTAGAAGGCCAGGCGCACATAGGCGCCCGCCTTGCTTCCGTTGGTCTCGAGCGTCGGCGGGAATTGACCGAGGATGTAATTGCGCGCGCTCTCCACCTCCTCCGCGGTGAATCCCGTTTGCACCGCTTTGGTCAGGAGGTCAAAGGTGATATCCAGCATCTCGCCGATTTTGTCGTTCTTGGTGTAGGAGCTGGCCTGGAAGATGCCCCCGGCCGCCCAGCTTCTGAACGAGCTGGAGGCGCCGTAGGTCAGGCCGCGCTTGATCCGGAGTTCGGTGTTGAACCACGATGTGAACCGGCCGCCCCAGAGCGTGTTCATGACCGCCGCGTCCGCGGAGATCTTATCGCCGATGCCGTATCCGGGTGCGCCGAGGATGAAGTAGGCTTGAGTGGCGTCGGGCTTATCGATGAGAAGCAGATCCTTGCCCTTCGGGTCGGGGAGGGGAGGAATGATCTCATGGACCGGCTTGCCCGCCGGGTTGGACCAGCGGCCGAGAGTCGAATCCAGGAGCTTGACGAGGTCCGCCTTGGCGATATCGCCCACGACGGCCGCAGTCGATTGGTCGGGCCGGAACCTCTTGATATAGAAATCCTTCAGGATCGGAACCGTTATCTTTTGGAGGGAAGCCTCCGTACCCATGGCCAAGTGTCCCAGAGGGTGTCCGACGAAATAGGCTCTTTGGAAATAATAGCGGACGGACATGGCCGGATTGTCCTTGGCCGACTTCAGGCTGTCGATCCGCCTGGACCGTTCCTTGGCCAGCTCGTCCTCCTTGAAGACGGGACCGGACAGGCAATCGGCGGCGATGGTCATGAGCCGCGGGAAATGCTGTGACAGGCTTTCGGCCGAGATCTGGCTGAACTCCTCGGCGGCGGAGATCGACAGGCTCGCGCCCATGAAATCGAGGGCCTCGGCGATGGCGTCGGCGTCCATTGCGGCGGTACCTTTCGTCATCAGGGCGGCGGTCAGCCCGGCGGCGCCTTCGAGATCGGCCGGTTCGGAAGCCGAGCCGGCGCCGCGCACGAACATCCGGAAGCTGACGATGGGCAGTGCGGAATTCTTGAGATAGTAGACCGTGAGTCCGTTCTTGAGAACGATTTTTTCCGGCGCGGGGAGGCGTTCCGCCGCGCCGAGCACAGCCGGGAACGCCAACGAAGCGAGAAGAACCGCGACGAGCAGGATGTTGACGAGCGTTTTCACTTGGCACCTCCCTCGGGGATCAGTCTTCCCGACGTTTTGTTGCTCTCCTGGAAGATCTTCTTTGCGGCCTCGCGCACATCCTCGAGCTTGACGGCGGCGTAGCTGTCCATCAGCGTGAAGACTTTCGTGTAGTCACCGTAGATGACTTCGGCCGCGCCGAGCTGGTTGGCCTTCCCGGCGATCGTCTGCAGGCCCATGTAGAATTCACTGCGCACGATGTTCAGGGCCTTGTCGAATTCCGATGGGGTGATGCCCTCCGCCTTGACCTTGGCGAGCTCTTCCTCAATGACGCGGTCGATCTTGTCCAGGTCCGCTCCGGGCCGGGGCTTGACGGTGATCGTGAACAGGAGCGGGTCGATGGATTCCTGCGTGCCGCCCCTGACGCTGATCGCCAGCTGCTCCTGGCGCACGAGGCGGCGGTACAGGCGGCTGCTCTCGCCCATGAGCAGCGGCTTCTCCAGGATGGCCAGCGGCAGGAAGCCCTCTTCCCTGGCGCTCGGCTCGTGCCAGACGACCTCGTACGAGGGCGCCTGGGCCTCCTTGCGGACGAGCACGCTCTTGGGACCGAGCTGCGGCGGCTCCGTGGTGATCACGAGAGGCGGGGCCGGAGAGGCCGGAATCGGGCCATAATATCTCGTGATCAGGTCGCGGGCCCGGACCGGGTCGAAATCGCCGGCGAGGATGAGGACGGCGTTGTTTGGTGCGTAATATGTATGGTAATAGCCCAATATATCGTCGCGGCGCCAGTTCAGGATGTCGCTCATCCAGCCGATGACATCCCAATGATAAGGATGGGCCATGATGGCCGTCGCCCGGACGTTCTCGCTGAGAATCGAGTCGTTGTTGTTTTCAACCGACATCCGCCGCTCGGAGGCGACGACGCCCCGCTCGGACTCCAGGACTTCGGGCGTGAAGGCCGAGCCCTGCATCCGGTCGGATTCCATCTGGATCATGGTTTCGAGCGCGGCGGACGGGAACCAGTCCGTGTAGGCGGTCATGTCGTCGCCCGTATAGGCGTTGTTGGAGCCGCCCAGGAATTCCATACGGCGGTCGAACTCGCCGGGCTTGAACTTGGGCGTCCCATTGAACATCATGTGCTCGATAAAATGGGAGACGCCCGTCAAGCCGGTCCGCTCGTTGCGGGATCCGACGCGGAAGAACGTGTAGAGCGCAACGTTCGGGATGTTGTGGTCCTCGACGAAGAGGACCTTGAGCCCGTTGTCGAGCTTGAAGACTTTCACATCTTCCTTATTGAACGCAGCCGGCAGGGTCAGGGACAGGAAACCCAAAAACAGGAGAATAAGCGGCATCATTTTCTTCATGCCATCACCTCCAGGAAACATTGCGAAGTGAATCCCTTATACCATAGGGCGACGCCAGCCTCAAGACGGTTGTTGCCAGGGACCGGATGCGGCCACTGACGCCGCCCGCCTAGCGGGCGCCGGCCAAGAATTGCCCAAGTTTGGCGGCGAAATCGGGATGCGGTACGCCGGGCCTGCGCCGGATGCAGATGGTGACGACGTTTCCTTCCCTGAGGTTCCAGCCGGGGATCAGAACCTCGCGCATTTGACTCGTCTTTATGATTTTGCCGCAGCGGCCGACCTCTGTGATCTCAAGGTCGGGGGGGAGGTGGATAAGCAGCCGCTCGGGGTCGATCCTGTCCGGCCTCGTGAACCGCACGATCACCTGGTCCTTCTGAGCCTGAGCGGACAAGGACATTTTCCCGAAACGGGTCGGGACGTTTTCGAAGACGATGACCTTTCCCGGATCCAGCCAGGCCGCGGGCACCGCGGAGAAAAGGTGCAGATCCTGGTTCTCTTCGCGGATGAGCATGTTGCGAAGCGTCGTGACATAGAGGGCGGCCGCCCAAAGGTGAGGCACGGTGTTGCCCCAGGCCTCGCGTTTCAAGTAGTAGACGCCCTCCGGAAAGCCCTGGGTCGACGTCGAGTGCAACAGGAACGAATAGAAACCGTCCACGGCCTTCTCCTGTTCGCCGCGGACGATGTGGGAGTTCGTGACGAAAAGCGACATGTAGGGATGGATGGCATTCGTCTTCGGCGTCCACTGCATGACGCCTTCGATGAAGCCGGGCTTGGCGCCCTCGCCTCTCCCGAATTCCTGCCGGACGTAGTCGAGTGTCGCCGTCATGCGGCGGTCCATCGGGTCGATGAGCGGCGTCGGGAAAATCGCCTCGAGGTTTCCCCAGTGAGTCCCCTCCTTTTCATAGCTCGGCGGGATATGCGGGAGCCCGGTCCTGTCGAGAGCGCGGAGGATATCGGTGCGGTACAATTCGAACTCTGCCTTGTAGGCCTTCATGTCATCGATTTTGGCCAAAAGCCGCGCCGACTCGGCCGCCGATTCGACGGCGCGGAGGTTCCACCAGTCATAGCCCACGATATGATTGTTGCCGGCCCAGAGATTCTCCCCGTCGGCGGGAGCTTTGGGCAGGATCCCGAAGAAGGGAGAGTTCGGATCTTTTTCCGATGACCGCGCCGTCCGGGCGAAAGCCACGGCCTTTTGGACGGCCGGATAGTGTTTCCAGACCCAGATGTTGTCGCCCGAGAGATGGCCGTATTCGGTTATGGCCCAGACGGCATAGCCGTTGGCGTCGAGCTGGCCCGGCTGGCTCACAAATTGGCCGCTCTCCCTTTGGAAGCGCGGAAAAAAATCCAGGCTTTGACGGGCGGCATCGAGGAACCCGGCCTGGGCCAGCGAGACAGCCTGGTAGGCCCCGTCCCTGAGGTAGATCTCATCGTAAAATCCTTCTCCCGCATGGAGTTCGCCTTTGTCCCTGCCGATGAATTGATAGACCAAGCTCGCCAGGTAGGAGTAGAGGGCCTTCTCCTCGGGCACGTAGAGCTTCGCTCCCTGCGCGAGAAGGTCCTCCCAGAACTCCGCAGTCCTGGCCTTCCATTCGTCAAAGTCCAGGCCGGCCAGCTCGGCGGCGGATTTGTCCGGGACCTTGTCGAGGGCCCGGAAGGGCAGGCAAAAATCGACAGTCTCCGACTTTCCCGGCCGGATTTCGGCGCGGCATACGAATCGGCTGCCGTCTGTTCCACACTGCACGCCGGGGCGGGCGCTGACCGTGGCCAGCAGAGCATTCCCCGCCGTCAAAGACCAATCGTTTTTCGCGGAGATCGTCCGGGCGGCGAGGGGCGCGGGCGCTTTCCAGCCCAAGCCAAAGACGCCTGTGTAAGGCGCAGCCGTCCCGTTGCGCATGGTTACGCGGAGGAGATTGAGATAGTTCGATTCGTTGCGAAATCATATCCTGCTTTACCCGCCGCCGGCATGGGGCAGGCGAAGACTTCGATGATATATTCGACGGAGTCATTCACCAGGAAGTCATAATGAATGATCGGCAGATAACCCTTGACGAGGGACATGCGAATGCTCTTGTCGAGCGGCCTCAGCCCTTCGCCGGCGAGAAGCTCGCAGACAGTTTCGTTTCCGAGCAGAAGCTCCCCGTTGGGCGAGATGCGGGTGCCGTCGGGATAATCCTTGAGCCCGACGACGCTCCAGCTGTTGCTGAAATAATCGAACGGGTTGAGGACGTCCTTGAAAGTGACCCCGGCGTCGGACCGGGTTTGACGAGCCGTGCGCGACGGTTCCTCGGACGGATCGGCCGGCCGGGCGTCTGCAATGCGGGCGCCGTTCGCGCCCAAGGTCAGGGACGCGAGCAGGATGCCGACATATCTCAGGCAGGCCGACGATCTGCGGTTCATGAGGCCCTGATTATAGGCAAAAACCGGGCGCAATTCCAGCAGGGTGTCAGAAGGTCGAGGTGGCAGTGTTGATGATCCTGGCGCCGATGAGGCCTGCACGTGAGCCCTTGCGGCGGGCGCGAGAAGGGCTCCAGGGTCGAGGGTAGGAACACCGCAGCACAAAGAGGCCCGAAAAACGTGCGTCTTGACCGGGTTCGGGCGCTGCGATATATATAATCGTCCCCGTCGAGAGCACCATGGCAAGCAACAGCATAGAGCCGCCGCCGCCGGTCTTCGAAGAGTCCCTGAAGAAGAATGAGGCCTATCCGTTTATCCACAAGTTCCTGCCTTTTGAACGGTACCTTATCCGTCCGCCGGCGTTCCTCGTCGTGCGCGCCCTTCACAAAACGTCAGTGACGCCCAACCAGCTCACCGTCGCCTCTTTTTTCGTTGGTCTCGCCGCGGGGCTGGCGTATCTCGCCGGAAAACCAGTCTGGTTTGCCGTCGGCGGGGTCCTGGTCATGCTGTCTTCGATCTTCGACTGCGCGGACGGACAGCTGGCTCGCGTCAAGGCCCTGAGCAGTCGTTACGGCGCCCATCTTGACCTCTTCCTGGACCGGGTGACCGATTTCGTGGCCATCTCCGGCGTCGTCTTCGGCTGGTACCGGTACACGCATAAGACTTTTCTTCTGGCCTTCGGGCTGTTCACATGCGCCGGGTATTTCCTCGAAGTGACGCTCTATTATCTGATCAACACGTACCTGGGAATTCAGAAAACGGGAGAGGCGGCCGAAGGTCGCGGCCTGGCCATCACCTGTTTCTTTGTAACTTCACTCGCCAACCGTCTCGACTGGCTGATTTATGGACTCTTCGTGTATTCCTTTAGCAACGTCATCATCAAAATCATCCGTTTCGCGAAGCTCTCCCGGGATCACGCCTCCGCGGCGCGGTCCTGATACGCCCGCTTCCGCAGAAGCGGGATGAGCCCGACCCCCGACCAGACGATCGCCAGCACGCGCCGGATGAGGATGACGGCCATGCCGGCCGGCATCGCGATGTGCAGAAGCGCGAAGAGGGAAACGTTGACCAGCTCATAGACGCCCATGGCGCCGGGGACGGGCACGAACGTGTAGAAGGATCCGAGCGTCACGATCAGGAAACACTTGAACAGCGAAACGTGGCTGCCACCGACAAAAAGGAAGGTGATGAAGATTTCAAGGGCCCAGACCCACGACTGGGCGAAATAGGACCCAAAGAGAAGATAAAAGAGACCTCGGCGCTCCCGGTAGAAGGCGGAGATGTGGGCGTCGGTCTCGCGGATCTGGTCGCGCCGTTTCTCCACGGCGGGAATCTTGATTTTGAGCTTGCCCAGCGCGTCGAGCGCCCAGGTGAAGAGTCCCTGCCTCTGCTTGGCCATGAGGAAGACGAGGAGGGCGAAGACGCAGGCCGTCAGGGCGACCAGAGTGATCTTATGTCGCTGGGGGAGCGCGAAGGTGATGATGACGAAGAGGACGGAGAGGGCCGTCGCGAATATCCCGGCCAAGAACTCGATGGTCTTGTCGACGATGACCGTGGCCACAACCTTCTTTCGGTCGATTCGGTCGAGCATGAAAATGCGCATGGTTTCGGCGCCGAGGTTGCCGGTCGGGGTCAGGTAGCCCACGGCGTTTCCGGCGATCCTCGCTCCGAAAAGCTCGAGGAATGGCACACGCTCGTTCGAAGCCCGCACCAGGACCTGCCAGTTCAGCGTCCGGATGCCCCAGTAGAGAAATCGTAGCCCGATGAGTGCCATGATCTCGAGGACCGTCAGGTTGCGGATCGCCTGCCAGACTTTCGCCAGACCGGTCTTATAAATGATATAGGCGAAGAGCCCGAGGCCGGCGATGCCGATAAGCCGCATGATGATGCTGCGGAGCTTGGACTTCCGCTGCGGGGACGGAGTCTTCGGCAAGCCTGCAATTTCCCGCTCGTTCATCATCTGTTCACGGTCTTGACGTTCGGGGCTAAAAGGCATATTTTACCATTCTTTTTAAATAAGGAAAGGACATTCCGCCATGGCCTTCAGACACCCGGCGGCCGCGGCCTGCCTGGCCGCGCTGATGCTGACCGCGGCAGGGACGCTCCTGGCCCGCGACGAATCCCGGACAAGAATTTCATCTCCCCAGGCCGCAGCCTTTCGCCCTTTTTCCCTTTGTCCGGCGGCGCCCGAGCCGCGAGCGGCGGCGGATGCCGATTCCGCCTTCATCGCGTATCGCAGCCCCTATGACGGCGGCTTTGAAGCAGCCTTATCACAGCCTGCCCTCCACCCCAAGAAGCACCGCGGCCGGGCCTGGCTCGAGTGGGGCGGCTTCATGACTTACTCCGGCGTCAGCTACTGGATCAAGTACACGAAGGCGGGTTTCATCGAGGACTGGCAGTTCAAGCTCAACTGGCACGACCAATCACGCCGGTTTTTCACGCTTGAGGCCTGGCAGTTCGATTCGAACAACTTCAAGCTGAACTGGACGCACAGCTTTGCCGGCGGGATCTATTACAATTTCTCCCGGACCAACAATCTGTCCTGGCTCCAATCGTGGCTGATGGGCATCGCGGGGTCCTTTCTCTGGGAGTACGTCGTCGAATGGAAGGAAGTCGTCTCGATCAACGACCAGATCATGACGGGACTCGGCTCCTACTCGACCGGTGAACCCTGGTACCAATTCGGCCGATTCCTGAGCAACCAGCCGAGCATTGTGATGAGGGCGTTGAGCTTCCTGAACCCGATTGAAAAAATTAACCACTGGCTCGACCGCAAGGATCCGGCCGCCTCGAACTATGAGCAGCCCGGGTGGCATGACACGAGCCTGTTCGCCGGGGGACGCTGGTTCGGCAAGGCCGGCCAGGATACGCAAGCCGGCGTATACTTCGGCTTTCACGGGCGCCTGATCACGCTTCCGGAATATGGACGGCCGGGAGACATTCGGGAAAAAATCAATGACACTTTTTTCAGCGAGATCTCGCTCGATTACTCCGTCCGCGACGGCCACTCCGACGAGACGAACCTCCTCACCAACGCCGTTCCGTGGGGCATCTTCCGGCAGACCATCAACGACGCCCACGAGGGCAGCAGCCTGATGTTCGGTCTCGGTTCCTCGTTCGAGTATATGAAGAAGAGGCCGGTTTTTTATTATGATTCGAGCCCCGTGCCCGTCAACCAGGGCGTCGACCTCCACCTCGAGGAGCCGCGGAATTTCACAGATAAACAGGCTACCCTCCACCTCGCCGGGCCGGTGCTCGACTGGACCCTTTTTCGCCGCGGCTTGAAGCTCAGGACCGTGGCCGCCGCCTATCTCGATTTTTCGCTTGTCAACTCTCTTGCCCTCAATGAATATTCGGCGCTTCACGACATCGCCGGCATGAAGACGACGGTCCTTTATTACGGGTATTATTACGGCTTCGGAACAACCCTTTCCGGGCATGCCGATCTCGAGTGGGGGAATTTCCGGGCCCGCGGACTGCTGAGCTTCGGCGCCTGGGGCTCGGCCGATTTCCGCGACAGGTTCCAGGCTCAGGTCACGAACAACGCCCATCTGAAGGACACCCGGACCCGGTATCTGATCGGCACCGGCTGGAGAATACCCAGACTTCCCATCGAGATCTTTGTCAACTACGAAGGCATCGCCCGATGGGGAAGGATCCAGGAGGTCAACGTCCACGGCCTGGAGAAGCGGTTCTTCGCCGGCCTGGAATTCTTCTATTAGCCGTCCCGGTTTCCGCGGCGGCGGAAGGAGGACGTCATGGCGTCCAGAGTTTGGCGCAGTGCAGTATCCCTTCGGGGTCCCTGGGTCCTGGTCATTCTGGCCGGGTTCGCGGGAGCCCTCCTCGGCCAGGAGGTCCAAAAGAGCAGCGGGGAACGCGGAGCGACGCCGCTCACACCCGAGCAGGTTTTGCGGCGCCGCCAGATATCAGACCTGCAGCTTTCGCCCGATGAAAAAACCCTCGCTTTCGTCGTCTCGGAACCGATCAAAGGCGCCGACCAGCGAAGAACAATCTGGATCTATGATCTGAACAGAAAACAGGCGAACCGTTTCACGACCTCGGAGAAAACCGACAACCAGCCGCGTTTCTCCCCGGACGGAAAAGACCTGGCCTTTCTGTCCAACCGCGACGGAAAAACCCAGATTTATTTAATCCCGTTAGGTGGTGGAGAAGCGCAAGCCGTGACCCAGGAGAAAGTGGGGGTCCAGGCATTCGCCTGGTCGCCGGACGGAAAGCGGATGGCCTATATGGCTTCGCCTCCGGCCTCGGACGAGGAGGAGAAGAAGCTGAAAGACAAAGACGATGCCCGGGTTGTCGGCCGCGACGAAAAGAACGCTCGGCTGTGGCTGCTCGATGTCGAGACCCGGAAGGTCCGCCCTCTCGCCGAGGGGAAATGGCGAATCTCGGAATTTCTCTGGCTGCCCAATGGGGAGGAGATGGCCGTCGTCGCCACGGACGAGCCGCGGCAGGAACTCTTCAGCGAGCGGATTTTCGTGATGGCGGCAAGCGACAGCCGGATGCGCGAGATCGCCCGGCCGGCCGGACCCTTCGGAGGCTTGAAAATTTCGCCGGACGGCAAGACCCTCGCCTACACCGGATCGCGGGGAGACGGCCCTAGCGCGCATGACCTTTTCCTTCAGCCTATCGCCGGCGGTCCGGCCAGAAATCTCACGGCTTCGGCTCTCGACCGGCCCGTCTCTTCCCCGGTGTGGCTGAAAGACGGGAACCTCGTGTTCTTCGCCGCCACCGGATTCGCCCGGAGTTTGTACCGCATGAGCCTGGAGGGAAGGGCGGAAAAGATGGATATCCAACCTTTGCCTCCCTCGGGCGGGTTTGTCGTCGGGAAGGACCTGCTCGCTTTTGTCGCCGATAGTTCCGTTCAGATGCCCGAGCTCTGGGTCAGGCTCGGCGCCGGCCCGGCGGAGAAGGTCACTTCGTTCAACAAAGAGTGGAACGACATTCCGCTCATCAAGCCGGCGATTATCGCGTATCCGAGTTTCGACAAAGTGGCCATCGAAGCGGCTCTTTTCCTTCCGACTGGCTATGTCTCCGGCACGCGCATTCCGCTCGCCGTCATCGTCCACGGCGGTCCGACGGGGGGGTGGACGGATAATTTCAACAGCTGGGCCCAACTTCTGGCTTCCCGCGGCTTCGCGGTTCTCTGCCCGAACATCCGGGGCTCGACAGGCTATGGATTTGCGTTCATGGCCATGAACCGCAAGGACTGGGGTGGGGCGGATTTCAAAGACGTGATGGCCGGCGTGGATTTCCTCGTCGCGAAGGGCATCGCCGATCCGGAACGGCTGGGCATCGGCGGCTGGTCCTACGGCGGCTATATGGCCGCCTGGGCCGTCACGCAGACAAACCGCTTCAAAGCTTCGGTCTCGGGAGCGCCGATGACCGATCTCGCCCTGGAGTACGGCGCCGAGGCGGCCGGGATCAACGCCTATGACACCTGGTTCCTGGGCACACCGTACGAAAACCTGAGCTTGTTCACGGCCCGCTCTCCCGTGACGTACGTGAAGAACGTGAAAACGCCGACGCTCATCTTGTGCGGCGAGAACGATGTGACGGACCCGATCGCCCAGTGCTACCAGTTTTATCGCGGGCTCACGCGGTACGGGACAGAAGCGGAGTTCGTCGCCTATCCGCGGGAGGGCCATGGGCCGCGCGAAGAAAAGCACCAGATCGATGTCCTTGACCGGATGATCGGCTGGTTCGAGAAATATCTCAAGAAATGACGGCGCCGCCGAAGAGTGCCGTAACTTGAGGGAACCAGGCGGATGAGCAGGTCCGGAAAAAAAAACGCTCTGTTTTGACGGCCGCAAAGTCGATCTCATTGACCGGCCGGGTGGAGGGTTGCCATGAACATCGCTTTGATTACGGCCCGCGACGGCAGCGGTCCGAAACGGGCCTTGGCTGTTTTATGCACGGCCCTGGGTTTCCTGCTCGGCGTTTCCCCAGCAAACGGGACGCCGGCGTCACCTGCGGCCGCTGCGAACGCGACGCGCTACAGGGCCGCCGAGATCCGTCAGCCGCCGTCCGCGGGCATCCGCTTTACCTCAGGGCTCGCGGTTTGCGACGAAACATTGTGGATGGGCCGCTGGGTCACGCGGTACTGGCTTTCGACCGGACTCATCGAGCCCGAGTTTCATCTCCAGTCCGAAGAGGGCCGGCGGCAGGGGCTGCCGATCGACGCTTTCCGTCTTGAAGTCGGCGGAAAGGACTTGTCCGGAAGCTGGCGATGGGTTCGGGCGGAGAAGTCTGAAGTCCACAACCCGGACGGGCTTCTCGTGACCGTTGAGCTGTCGAGCGGCGCCGCGCCGGTCACGGTCAAGGTCCGCACTCTTCTCTTCGGCGGGCCGGTGATGGAGCGCTGGCTCGAGGTAACAAACGGCGGCACGAAGCCCACGGCCATCACGGGCGTTTCTCCATGGTCCGGGCTCGTCTGGGAGGCGGTGGACTATCAGGAGCGTCTGTCGAAGGGGAGCGATGTCCTATTTGAGGTCGCGACGGCGCAATACGAGGACTGGGGGCATGAAGGGGCGTGGCGTTTCGAGCCCGTCGTCAATGAAACCCGGACGATCTCGGGAACACGAGGTAAATCCGGATGGGGGCATCCGACATTCTTCGCCCACAACAAAGGGACCGGGGAGTGGTTTGCGGCGTCCCTCGGCTGGAGCGGCAACTGGACGATCGAAATCACAGGGGCGCAGAAGCCCGAGTCCGGCCGGGCGAACCTCCTCTTTCGACTGGGACCTTCATCGGCCGACCCGGCGCTCCGCGTTCTCGCCGCCGGGGAGACAATCGAAACGCCGCGGACGCACGTCCTTTGCCGGCGCGGCGATCTCGACGGTGTCATCCAAGCTATGAATGAGCACGTCCGGCATGAGGTCCTGCCGCCGCCGGTGCCCGGGCGCGATATGCTGGTCGAAGCCAATCACCGCGGCTATATCGTCGATCACGAAAGCGAAGCGGGCCTCAAGCGGGAGATCGACCTGGCGGCCGATATCGGCGCCGAGATGTTTGTCATCGACGCCGGCTGGTACGGGCCTGAGCCCAACCGCTGGTGGGACAACGCAGGCGACTGGTATGCGGGGGCCTGGCTGTCGAACGACCTGACACCCGTGCGCGAATATGCCCGGCAGAAAGGGCTGCTGTTCGGCCTGTGGGTCGAGATCGAGAGCGTCGGCGGAGCGGCCAAGCTCCGGCGGGAACACCCCGATTGGATACTGACGCGCAACGGCCAGCCCGTTGCCGGCGGCAGACAGCTCGACGTCGCCAACCCGGCCGTGGCCGCCTGGATGGAGTCGGAGATTGCCCGCGTCATAAAGAAATATGATCTGGACCTCTTCCGGCTCGACTACAATACGACTGTCGAGGAAGGCGGGAACCGGACGCGGGACGGCTATGTGGAAAACACGCTGTGGCGGCACGTCGATGCCCTCTATGCCATGTTCGACAGATTGAGGAAACAATTTCCCAAAGTCGTTTTCCAGAATTGCGCCGGCGGGGGAGGCCGGCTCGACCTGGGCATCATGCGCCGCTTCCATAATACGGAGTTGTCGGACTGGCTGCGGTCCCCGCGCGGTGTGAAGATCCTGAACGGCATGAGCTGGATCCTGCCGCCCGAAGTCCTTTTGCGCACGTTTGGCACGGAATCCGACGGTGTGACGACAGATGCCGACCTCCCGACCCAGCTTCGGCAGGCCTTGATGGCCCTGCCGATCTTCCGAGGCCTGAGCCCCTCGATCGAGGAGTTCAACCCGCTGGTTCGGGCCGAGGTGAGACAGGGGGTCGATCTCTATAAGAAAACGATCCGCCCGATCATGAAGGACTGCCGGGTCTTTCACCACACGCCGCTGCTCCTGCTCATGGAAGCCGCGCCCTGGGTCGTCCTGGAATATGCCTCGCCCGATTCGACGAGGGCGTTGGGCTGGTGCTTCCGCACCGGCGCTGACGGGAACCCCTCTTTCCGTTTTACGCCGCGCGGCCTCGACGTCTCACGGAACTACACCGTGATGTTCACCGGCAGCGGTCAGACGTTTGATATACCGGGCACTCGACTGCTTCAGGACGGCATTCCGGTCCGGCTCGAAGGGAACTTGACATCGGAATTGCTGGTTTTCACGGCTAAATAAAACCGGGAATTTCTTCTAGGCTTTTTGCTTCGTCGATGGGCTGATTTCGACGGCCTGAACGCCGGCATCCTTGCCGTCCACAAGGCAGTCGGGGCCCACTTCTTCAGCCCTGGGCGCGCTTGAACATATTTTCTTCAAACGCCGCGGCGTCCTCGCAATAGGTCTTGAAGATTTCCGCGAGCGCCGGGTTGGTGTAGACCTCCGGCTTGGGGTCGCGGATCAGGTCGGAAATCGCGGCGGCGACTTCATCCGCCTCCTGCGGGCGCATCAAACCGCCGCTCCGGAAAGGCGCCGGCGGCGTGCCTCCGAGGGCATTGGCGGCGAAATCCGTTTTGACGATTCCAGGGAACACCAGTGAAACCTTGATCCCCGGGTACTCCATCCTGAGGTCCATGCGCAGGCTGGCGGTCAGGCTGTTGAGGGCGCTCTTTGCGGCGCTGTAGATCGAGCGGAACGAGACAAACGGCACCCGGCCCAGGAAGGACGAGACGTTGATGAGATGGCCTTCGCCCCGCGACTGGAAGTGCGGAATGATGGCCTGCATGCCGTAGAGGGCCGATTTCAAATTGTTGGCGATCGTTTCATCGAATTCCGCATCGGTCAGATCCAGCACCTTGCGGCTGATTCCCCGGCCGGCGTTGTTGATCCACACATCCACGTTGCCGAACTTGGCGAGGGCCGCGTCGCGCAGACGCTCCACGTCGCTTCGGATTGTGACATCGGTGACGACGACCAGGCTGCGGGTCGCGGCTTGGTCCGCGACATGATTGAGCTCAGGCTGCCGGCGGGCGGCGAGGACGAGCGAATAGCCCTCCGACCCCAGCTTGACCGCCGTGGCCGCGCCGATGCCGCCGCTCGCGCCTGTGATTGCGACGACTTTTGATTCCATGACCTCCTCCTCGCTGACAACTCGGGCGACGTCAGCCGGGGAGCAAACGGTCCGTGTTCCCGGCGCGACATCTGTCGTCCGTCGCCCGGCACTCATTATATCGTCAGGCAAAGGCCGGTCAAGCCGCCGGCAGGGAGCGGAGTCTTCGGAGCGACCATCAAAAGTGCGGCGGAGCGGCACGGAGCCACACTTTTGAGAAACATCTGAAACGAGTCTTCGATCTTTCTCGACGCCTCACTGGTGGGAAATCTCTTAAACGATTTTTCCTCTTTGAATTCGAGTGGCTCGACGCCTCACTCATGAGAGATATCTTAAACGATTCTTGGTCTTGATTCTGGGTAGCGACCATCACTACCGCAACTTCGCTGCAGTGGCGGGAAGTATCTGAAACAAGTCTTGGACTGTGCTCGACGCCTCGCTGGTGCGAAATATCCAAGTGGATTCTTTGATCTTGTGACCGCGATTGGGAAATATCTGCGGTGAGGCGCAAAACTGGAAAGTTTAGGTTTGACCCCCTTTTTTTGGTCCGACCCCTTCTTGATTCTTCCGGCCGGCCAAATCAGTTATAATGCAATAAGGAGAAGACAATGAAATGGACTGACCGATCCCAATTCTCGCGGCGCGATTTCTTGAAAGCGACGGCCACGACCTGCGCAGGCCTGGCGGTCCTTCCTTCCGGTGGGAATCTCTTTGCGAAGGAAAAGACAGCCGGGGCCGGTGGGACGACGGTCGCGATCATCAAGACTTCCGACCGGAAAAAAGGCGTCGAAGAAGCGATGAAACTTCTCAAGGTGCCGGGCCTCAAGGGAAAGCACGTGTTCATCAAACCGAATTTCAATACCGCCGACCCGACGCCCGGCTCGACGCACAATGACACTTTGGGCACGATCGTGACCGGACTCAAGAACCGCGGCGCCTCGTCCATCACTCTCGGCGAGAGGAGCGGCCCGCCCGAAACCAAGAAAGTCATGGAAGACAAGGGTGTTTTCGAGATGGCCAGGACGCTCGGTTTCGATGTCGTCAACTTCGAGGATCTCGCCGACGCCGATTGGGTGCCGGTGAATCCTCCGGGGAACCATTGGGAGAACGGGTTCTTCATCCCCAAGCCCGTGACCACGGCCGATTTCCTCGTCTCGACCTGCTGCCTGAAGACGCATGCCTACGGCGGGGTCTTCACCATGTCTCTCAAGCTGGCCGTCGGGATGACCCCGAAGAAGCTGATGCGCCAGCTCCACCGCTCGCCGAGCCAGCGGCTGATGATCGCGGAGATCAACCAGGGCTACAAACCGAATCTGATCATCCTTGACGGCGTGGAGGCCTTTGTGGACGGCGGCCCCAGCCAGGGCAAGAAGGTTGCCGCGAACGTTTTTATCGCCGGAACCAACCGTGTAGCCGTTGACGCGACCGGCCTAGCTGCGCTCAAGGACCTCGGCGCGAACAACGCCATCATGAACACAAAGATCTTCGAGCAGGAGCAGATCAAGCGGGCCGTCGAATTGGGGCTCGGCGTCAAAGGTCCGGCCGGGATCACGTTCGTCACGTCCGACAACGACAGTCGTGTCTATGCGGAGAAACTCAAGACGATCCTGGCTCAGGGATAGGGAAGGCAAAAACTCAGCCGATGATCTCCCAGCCCATCTGCTGGGCGTGGCGGCGCAGCCCAGCGTCCGGGTGAACCGCGACGGGATGGCCCACGCGCTCGAGGACGGGCAGGTCCCACAGCCGGTCGGCCAGGGCCCAGGAGTTCGGCCAGTCGATCGAGCTCGGGTCGACCCGGGCGAAAAGAGCGTCAAGTTTTTCCGCGCCGAACGGATAGATCCCCGATTTCCGCCCCGTTAGTTTTCCCTCGACAATCTCGAGCTGTTGGCCGATGGCCATATCGGCGCCGAGGGCGCGGCGGAAGAGGTTGACCAGCACCTGGAGCGACCCTGAGAGAAGGATGAGCCGGCAGCCGGCCACCTTGAGGGCGGCGACCTTGTTCATGAGTTCCGCCGGAATTGCTTCATGGGGATTTTGACGGCCGTACTCGTCGGCCCACGCTTCAACCCTTTCGGGCGTCTCGCCGCGAAGGTAGCTGATGTTGATCCCGACCGCCTTGCGGAAGCCCAGGCGGATCGTGTCTTTGAAAAATGTCACGAGGAAAAGCAGCAGGCGGGCGGGACCGATCCGCGCCCGGCGCACAAGGAAGACAAAGAACGACCTCTCGGCGCTTGTCCCCTTGAGGAGCGTGCCGTCAAGGTCGATGATGGCCAGACGCTGGGTCTCCACGGTCTTGTTCAGGCTATCGAGGCAGTACAGTTAAGGGGTGATATACCACAAAACGGGGTCGGTTTCCAAGCCCCGGCCGCAAAAAGCTGCCGTCATGCGGTCCGGCCAAGGTCCTTGGCGATCAGGAGCGTCTTCGGGTCGAGCTTCAGCCGCAGGTCCTTGGGGGCCAGGTGGTCGTGGTCTTTGACGAGATTGAAATGAACATGATTGCCGTGATGGACGAGCGAGATCAAGACGTCGATGGCGCCCATATGGTCCCTGAGCATGAACGGGATACCTTGTTCGTCGAACAACGGCTCGTCGCCGCGCAGTGAGGCGCTGAACCAGACCTCAAGTCCCAAACGCCCGGCGAAATCTTTGAACATGCGCAGATCCCCGATTCCCGCCTGGCCGAAGTCCAGTCCGTCCACAATGACTGTTTCGGCATTGAAGTTGCCGTGGACGATCATGGCTTCGAGGCTCCGCAGGACCTGTTCCGTCTTCGCCCCGTCCTGTTTGAAATTCATGATGACGCGGTTCTTGATGATCTCGTCGTAGATGGCGAGGGCGCCCTTCATCCTGGGTTTCTTGGCGATCTCCTTGAAGATGTCCTCGTACCAGGTGATGATGTGATCGACCCGGCTCGCGTAGGAGACATGAATGACATGGCTGCCCTGGATGAGCTTGTCGGCTGCGATGTGGACCAGGCAAGCCGTCTTGCCGACGCCTTTCCGCGAGGCGAGGACGCCGATATTGCCCCGGCCGAGCCCGCCGGAGATCGATTTTTCGAGGATCCTCAGAGGGCTGCGTTTGACGAGGTCTTCCGGGAGGTTGAGGGTCATGGCATCTCCATGCGTCATTTCTTGGAGTCTTTCCGCTGTTTATCGGCGAATTGTTCTGCCAGGAGCACAGCCACATGGGCCGGCACCCGGCCGTATTTCAGGAATTCCATCGTGAACTCGGCCTTGCCCTGGGTGAGCGAGCGGAGCACGGTCGAGTAGCCGAACATTTCGCTCAGAGGCACTTCCGCGTCCACACGGGCGAATGTCCCGTCCTCGGCCGAGCTGACGATCATGCCGCGGCGCTG
The DNA here is from genome assembly GCA_963727095.1 of Candidatus Aminicenantota bacterium. GTDB lineage: Bacteria > Acidobacteriota > Aminicenantia > Aminicenantales > Saccharicenantaceae > CAVSEQ01. The sequence goes on from CAVSEQ010000004.1 coordinate 136,662, forward strand.
GCTGATGGTGCCAAAAACGCTGCCGGCAAACTCGCTCGGCCCCTCGACGGAAACCCTCATAATCGGCTCGAGCACCTGGGGCTTGGCTTTCATGTACACTTGTCGGAAGGCGCCCTGGGCCGCGGTCTGGAAGGCGATGTCGGACGAGTCCACAGGGTGATACTGGCCGTCCGTAAGGACGACGCGGACACCGGTCACCGGAAAGCCGATGAGCTGGCCCTTGCGCAGGACCGCTTTGAACCCTTTGTCGCAGGACGGAATGAATTCCCGGGGGATCCGGCCGCCCTTGACCTCGTTGACGAATTCGTAACCGCCCTTGGCCAGGGGCTCGAGATAGCCGCTGATGCGGGCGTACTGGCCGGCGCCGCCCGTTTGCTTCTTGTGGGTGTAGTCGAATTCGACGCGCTGGGAGATCGCCTCGCGATAGGCAACCTGGGGCATGCCGGTCTGGACCTCAGCCCGGTATTCCCGTTTCATCCGCTCGATGTAGATGTCGAGGTGGAGCTCCCCCATGCCCTGGATGATGGTCTGGCTGGACTCGGCGTCGATGTGGGTCCGGAACGTGGGGTCCTCTTTGGTGAACCGGTTGAGAGCCTTGGCCATACGGTCCCCGGCGTTTTTGTCGACGGGGGAAATCGCCAGCGAAATGACCGGTTCGGGAACATAGATCGCGGACATGGCCAGGTGAAGTCCCGGACTGCAGAACGTGTCGCCGGACATGCAATCGATTCCGAAAAGGGCGATGATATCGCCGCACTCGGCGCGCTCGATGTCTTCCATCGCGTCGGCATGCATGCGGACGAGGCGGCCGACTTTGAGCTTCTGCCCCGAGCGGCTGTTGACGATCTCGTCGCCTTTGCCCAGGCTTCCCTGATAAATCCGGATGTAGGTCAACTGGCCGTAAGGTCCGTCCTCGAGCTTGAAGGCGAGGGCGACCGTTTTGGCCGCAGGATCGGAGACGAGCCGGCACTCCCGGCCCTCGTCGCTCAGGTCGACGGCCTTGTTCTCCACTTCTGCGGGATTGGGCAGATAGCGGACAACGGCATCGAGAAGAGGCTGGATGCCTTTGTTTCTGAAGGCCGAGCCGATGAAAACAGGCACGAGCTTGCGGGCGATGACGCCCCGGCGGACCGCGGCGGAGATGGTCTCCTCCGTCGCCCGGCCGGCCAGAGCGGCCTCCATGAGGTCGTCCGAGAACATGGAGGCGGCGTCGACGAGCTCCTCGCGCCGTCGCTCGGCCTCGGCGGCGAGTCCGACGGGGATCGGTTCGGTCCTGACGGTTTCGCCGTCTCTGCCGTCGAAGTAGAGGGCCTTCATGCGGACGAGGTCGATGATGCCCTCGAAGCCGTCCTCGAGGCCGATGGGGATCTGCATGAGGACCGCGTTGTGCCCCAGCTTGTCGGCGATCTGATCCCGGACTCGGATCGGATTGGCCCCGACGCGGTCGAGCTTATTGATGAAGGCGATGAACGGGACGTTATAACGCCGGAGCTGGCGGTCCACGGTGATCGTCTGCGACTGGACGCCGCCGACGGAGCAGAGAACCAGGATGGCCGAGTCGAGGACACGGAGAGAGCGCTCGACCTCGATCGTGAAGTCGACGTGCCCCGGCGTGTCAATGATGTTGATCGAATGGTCGTCCCATTCGACGTTGGTCGTGGCCGAAGCGATGGTGATGCCGCGCTCCCGTTCGAGGTCCATGGAATCCATGGTCGCACCGACGCCGTCTTTGCCCTTGACCTCATGAATTTTGTGGATTTTTTTGCAGTAAAAGAGGACGCGCTCCGTCAACGTCGTTTTGCCGGAGTCGATGTGCGCACTGATGCCGATGTTGCGCATTCTCGAGATTTCAGTGTTCATAGACCTTGCCTTCTGTGCACATCACGCCTGTTCGGGAGTTCGGATTTGACCCGCGTCGGGACGGCTCACGTGTCCAGTTCGAACGGATGAGCCCATATTATAGCCGAAAATCCTCTGGGGCTCAAGGTCCGGCTCGAAGCCTTGAAAAGCGCAGCGCCGGCCTCGGTTGAGGCCAGTAACAGTGACGTTTTGGAAATTGGCCGAGAGGAACAAGAGCCCCACGAGGCGGCCGCAAAGTGTGGTAGAATCCCGAGGCAGTGCGTGGACCCATGGCGGATAAGCCTGTGACCTTCGGTTTCCGGAATGTCACTCCGGCGGAAAAGCAGGCCCTTGTCGGGGCCGCATTCGATATCGTGGCTCCAACGTATGACTGGGCCAACCGGGTGTTCAGCCTGGGCCTCGACGCTTATTGGCGCTGCGTGGGGATCAGGCATCTGGGGCTCAAGCCGGGAAACATGGTGCTTGACGTCTGTGGGGGGACCGGAGCTCTTGCCAAGGCGGTGGCCAGGCGGGTCGGCCGCGACGGCATGGTGGTCGACTTCGACCTCAATTGGACGATGCTCAGTGCCGGCCGCGGCAACCGGGCTGCCACTCAGCAAGAGGACGAGAAGGGCCGCGTCCGCCGAAATGTCCGCACTCTGGAGCCGCACGAAAGCGGTGCGGTACGGTGGGTCCGGGGAAATGCGGAAAACCTCCCGTTCCCTTCGGCAAGCTTCGATGCCGTGACAGTCGGATTCGGCCTGAGGAACATCGTGCATCTCGACCGGGCTTTCGCGGAAGCCGCAAGGGTGCTCAGGCCCGGCGGAACATTCATGGCCGTCGAATTCGGGATGCCGCGCTATCGTTTTCTCAGGCGGCTGTATGATTTTTACGCCTTTCAAGTGATCCCGTTTGCGGCCAGGCTGCTTTTCTCCGACGGCAGGCCCTACAGCTACCTCGCAGAGTCGGTCCGGGTCTTTCAACCGCCCGAGCGCACCGTTGAGATGCTCAGAGCGGCGGGCCTGGCCAGCGCCCGGTTCCGCCGACTCACGGCCGGAATAGCCGTGGTTTTTCTTGCCCGAAAGCCGCAATAGGAAGGGGTCAAACCTACACTTTCCAGTTTTCTGGAAAGTGTAGGTTTGACCCCTTCCTTTTTCCCAACTTCTTTCCTTGGCTCAAGAAGGCTTGAGTCCGAAACCGGCCGCAAATATAATGAAGGACCGCCATGAAGCTGAAACCGCTCGTTTACGTCCTCGCCTCGGCCGTGCTTTTCGGCATCAGCACGCCCCTCGCCAAGCTCCTCCTGGGTGACATCCACCCCGTGGCCTTGGCGGGACTTCTGTACCTTGGGGTCTTTGCCGGGCTCGCGGCCGTTTCCCTGTTTTCCTCAGCTGCGGCGGCTGTCCGTCACCGGCCGGGCCGCCGCGAGGCGGCGCTCGAGAGAGGGGACCTTCGCTGGCTGGCAGGCGCGATTTTGGCCGGAGGCGTCCTGGGCCCCGTCTGTCTGATGGCGGGCTTGAACCTCATCTCGGGATTTTCGGCATCTTTGCTGCTCAACTTCGAAGGCGCGGCCACGGCCGTCATCGCCGTGGTACTTTTCAAGGAAAATGCCGGTGGCCATGTCTGGCTCGCCTTGCTCTTGATGACCGCCTCAGGCGTTCTTCTGTCGTGGAACCCGGGCCGTGGTCCCGTCAATCTGCTCGGTCCCGTCCTCGTCGTTGCGGCCATGATCTTTTGGGGGCTCGACAACAACCTGACCGGCCACATCTCGGACAAGGACCCCGTTCAAATTGCCCGGCTCAAGGGCCTCGTCGCGGGCATCGTCTCGACCGCGGCCGCCTTTCTCATCGGCCAGGGCTTTAGGCTGGGTTGGCCGGCGCTCTGTGGCCTGGCCATCGGCGGCGTCTGCTATGGGCTGAGCCTCGTCTTCTATGTGCGGGCCCTCAAAAACCTTGGCGCGTTTCGAACGGGCCTGTTTTTCAGTATCGGGCCGTTTGTCGGCTCGCTCGCTTCCCTGCTGATTTTAAAAGACCGGCCGGCCTGGACCATGATCGCGGCGGGGCCGCTGATGGTGGCGGCGGTCGTCCTGATGCTCAATGAGCGTCATGCCCACTCGCACAAGCACCTACGGACGATCCACGCCCACTCCCATACCCACGATGACCTCCACCACGCCCATGCCCACGCGGGCGAGGCCCAAGAACCTCACAGTCACGAGCACATTCATGAAGAGCTCGAACACCGTCACGGTCATTGGCCGGACACGCATCACCGTCACGGCCACGAGGCCGGCAATCCGAAGGAGGAACGATGAAACGTCACATTCTGCAACTTTCCTGCATGATCATTCCGCTCGCCCTCTTGGCCGGCGCATCGGCAGGCGGGCCGGGCGCCGCGAGCGACGCCGTCAACCTCAAGGTCTTTTCCGGCCCTCTCCACGCCGGTCGCATCAACCCCATGCTCTACGGCGGTTTCGTCGAGCTCCTCGATGACCTTGTCCCCGGGATGTGGGCCGAGATGCTCGGCGACAGGGGATTCGAAGGCATCCTGCCGACTTCGACCTGGGATTACTTTCGCGGCGAGCCCAACCTCTGCGACCGCGATTGGGATAAAAGTCCCGACTGGTCGTACGATACGGATCATCCGTTCAACGACAAGCAGTCCTGCCGGCTGGATGTGCCGAAAGGCCGTCCCGGGCGCCTCACTCAGAGCAAGCTCGCCGTGCACAAAGGAACGGCTTACCGCTTTACGGGCTATATCCGCGGCGATTCTCCGGCCGGGGAGCTGAGGATTTCGCTCAAGACGCTCCTCCCGGACGAAACGTGGACCACTCTCGCATCGGCCACGCTGCCCAAGGCCGGCGCCGAATGGCGCAAAGTCCAGGCCAGGCTTTTGTCCTCGGGGTCGACGGATCGGGCCGTCCTCGAAGTCGAGGCCCGCGGCGCCGGCCGACTCTGGCTCGACAAGCTCTCGCTCATGCCGGAGGACAACGTTGAAGGTTGGCGCCGGGATGTCGTCGATGCGATGAAAGAGCTCGCACCTCCCATCGTGCGCTGGGGAGGCTCCACCATCGACCCCGGTCCGTACCATTGGAGCGAGGCCATCGGTGACCGCGACATGCGGCCCTCGTTCGTCAACCGGGTCTGGGGCCGGCGCGACACGAACGACGTGGGCGTTGAGGAATTCGTCCGGCTGTGCAGGGCCATCGGCGCTGAGCCGCTCGTCTGCGTCAGCCTGGGCGACGGCGTAGAGAATGCCCGCCGCATGGTCGAGTACCTCAATGGTCCGGCCTCCTCCGAATGGGGCAAGAAGCGGGCCGCGAACGGACGCCCGGAACCCTATGGCGTCAAGTATTGGCAGGTCGGGAATGAGATCGACGCTCCCGGCTATGTCAAAAGCCTTGTCGAATTCGCCCGGGCCGTCCATGCCGCGGACCCCGCGGCCCTGGTCCTTTCCTCATTCCCGACCAAAGAGATCGTCGATGTCGCCGGACCGGACCTCGCCGTCGTCTGCCCTCATTATTATCAGGCCGACCTCGACGGTGTCGATACGGAGCTGCGGCGGATTGAAGGCTGGATCAAGGAATCCGCGAGCCGCGATCGGCTCCGGATGGGTGTCACCGAGTGGAATATCGACGCGGGAAACTGGGGATTGGGCCGCGGCAAGCTCAACAGTCTTGGCTGCGCCCTGTTCGAGGCGCGGTTCCTCAACGTGCTCCATCGCCATTCCCAGTACGTAACGCTGGCCTGCCGGTCGAATATGACCAACAGCTTTTCGGGCGGCACGATCCAAACCAACGCTGCGGGCCTCTACCGGACGCCGAGCTTCCTCGGCATGGCCCTTTTCCGGACGCACACGAGGCCCGTCCCCCTGCGCGTGGAAGAGGAACTGCCGGCGAGGTTGGACGTGACCGCCTGCGCCTCGGATGATCGGTCCGGGGTCACGATTTTCGCCGTCAATCCGACGAACGAGGACGTTCCGATTGCCCTCGACCTCTCGGACTTCGGGCCCGGGTTCGGCGTCGCGGGCGGGGAAATCGTCCGTGACTCTCAGGAAAGACGGCAGGTCGATATCATCAACAGCTTTGGGGACCCACATCGGGTGGTCAGGCTGAAGCTCGAAAAACCGTCAGGCGCCGTGCTGATCATCCCGGCCCTTTCGATCGCCGCGATCGACTGCGGCCGACAATAGGAACGGACATACCCGGGCCGTTCACGTTTTTGACCCGTTCGCCGACGCTAAGCCCCGCCTTTAAACGCGGGGACAAGAAGCGAGGCTCAGGGTTAACCCCGAACAAGCCCCGGCATTCATGCCGGGGACTCGAGGGGTTGACATCGATCGACGGGCGGCGATATCATCGGCGTGCAGGAAGGATTGCCGCCAAGAATTGCCCGCACAAAAGTTTGACGCCCTATGAGCCAGCCCTTCGAACATAATCAACTGATCAGAGCCCGTGCGCCGGTACGGGTGGATTTTGCCGGCGGCTGGACGGATGTGGCCCAATTTGCCCAACCGGATCCGGGTGCGGTGGTCAATGCCACGCTGGCGATGTATTCGTCCGTAACCATTATGCCGCAGCATCTGAACGAAAGCGCGATTCCCGGCGGTCTCGAGGTACGCCGGCGCCTTGACGAGCATAAGATTACGATTTTTTCAACAGACTTCGACATCGAAGTCGCGGCGAACAGCGTCGCCGAGTTGGAATACGACGGCAACGTTGACCTGATCAAAGCCGGCCTGAAGCGCATGGGTTTGCCGGGAGGGTTTTCTGTCGTGACTGCCTCCAGCGCGCCGCCCGGCTCGGGCTTGGGCACCTCGGCTTCGTTGGGCGTGGCCTTGCTCGGCGCATTGGGCGATTACGCCGGTCGCCATTATCTGCGCTATGAGCTGGCCGAACTGGCCAGCGAAATTGAACGCCTGGAACTCGGGATCCGCGGCGGCAAGCAGGATCACTACGCCAGTGCGCTGGGCGGCGTGCAGTTCATGGAGTTTCGCGGCGAAGATGTGCGCACGTCGGCTTTGAAACTGAGCCGTGACCTGCTGCTGGAGCTGGAAAAGAACCTCGTCCTCCTCTATACCGGCCAGTCGCGGCTCTCGGGCCGCGTGCATGAGCAGGTGGCGGCGGCCTTCGAGGCCAATGACCCCCACACCCGGGGAGCGATGGTCGAGCTCAAGCACATCGCCCGGGAGACAAAGGACGCTCTCCTCGAGGGGGATTTGCCGCGATTCGGCCGGCTGCTCGGACGTAATTGGGAATGTCAGAAACGCCTGCATCCGGCCGTCAACAACGACCAGATCGAACGTCTCTTTCAGGTCGCGGCGTCCCATGGTGCGCTGGGCGGTAAGGCGTGCGGGGCCGGCGGCGGCGGCTGCCTGATGTTCTACTGCCCCGGCGAAAGCGAATATCGAGTCCGCCGGGCCCTGGCCGGCGAGCCGGGAGTCAAACTGCTCGACTTCGCCTTCGATCTGTGCGGCGTCGAAGTCTGGCGTGCCCCGGCGACAGGAACCGAAACCGATTGGCGTTCTTCCGGCAAGTGATCGTTTAATGCCGGGCCAGTCGAGCCGCGCGCGACAGATCCCGAAGGAGCTCTGTGGCCTCCTTTGACTTCCGATCCTTTCAGATCAGGCTGCGCCCGTCAAAGGCAGCTTCTCCGGGTTCTCGAGGAACGCGATTAAGTCCTTCGTGAAGCGGGCCGCTTCGGCTCCGTCATTCACGCGGTGGTCGAAGGCGAGGCAGATGGGCAGCGTTTTTCTGACAACAACGGCGCCGCCCGCGGCCCTCGGCCGGTCCTCGATCTTCATCGTGGCCAGGATCGCCACCTCAGGATAGTTGATGATCGGCGTCGCCGCATAGCCCCCGATGGCGCCGACGTTGGTGATCGAGAACGTCCCGCCTTTGACGTCGGCGAGATCGAGCGTCCGCTCTTTTGCCGCCTGGGCCAGCCTCTGGATATCGGCGGCGATATCGAAGACGGACTTCTCGTCGGCAGACTTGACGACGGGCACGATCAGGCCGTCCGGAACGTCCACGGCGATTCCGATGTTGTAATACTTTTTGACGACGATCTCGTCTTCCTCATCGTCGAGCATGGCGTTGAACGTCGGATGGAGTTTGAGGGCCTCGATGACGGCCTTGACGATGAAAGCCAGGAATGTGAGCTTGACGCCCCGGGCCTGGGCCTCCGCGGCTTTGACCTCGCGAAGCGCGAGGAGCCCGGTGGCGTCGGCTTCGTCGAAGTGCGTGACATGGACCGCCTTGTCCAGGGATTCACGCAGGTGTTTGGCCGTCGCCCTCCGGACGCCGCGCATCGGGATCCTCTCCAGGTCTCCGTAAAAATCGTACTTGGCCTTGACCTTGATCTCTATCTTCTTTTCGGCCGGACGCTCGGCGGCGGTCCGGACGTCCTCTTCAGTAACCCGGCCGCCGGGGCCCGTGCCCAGGATGGCGGCGATATCGACGCCTCTCTCCTCCGCGAGCTTGCGAACCTTGGGCGTCGCCAGGATCGCGGCTCCCGCGCCCGTCGCCGGAGGCTCGCCCTGGGCGCCCGGCGCTTCTGCGCGAACGCGCGCCTCCCGACCGGGGGCAGGCGCCCTGTCCTCCTCCGCCCCGGCCTCAGGGACGGCCTCGCCCTTGGCGCCGATCGTCACCAGCACGTTGCCGACCTTGACAATCTCTTTCTCCTTGAAGTGAAGCTTAAGGATTATGCCGGCATAAGGCGAGGGCATCTCGACGACGGCTTTATCCGTCTCGACCTCCACGAGAGGCTGGTCCGTCTTGACCTCGTCCCCTTCCTTGACAAGCCATTTGACGACTTCGCCTTCCGTGATGCCTTCACCGACGTCGGGGAAACGGAATTGCTTGGCCATGGTCAGAACTCCATGAGACGGCGGATGGCGCGGAGCACTCGCTCCGGGCTCGGGTAATAATAATCCTCGCTCTTCGGGAGCGGCGGTGTGATGTCCTGTCCGGTGACGCGAAGCACCGGTCCGTTGAGGTTGAGAAGCGCGGACTCGCCGATGAGAGCCGCGATCTCCGCGCCGAGCCCGCAGGTCTTCGGCGCTTCATGGATGATGACGGCGCGGCCGGTCTTCTTGGCCGAGGCCACGATCGTTTCCCGGTCCATCGGCGAGAGAGTCCTCAGGTCCACGACCTCCGCGCTCACGCCCTCGGCCTCGACTGTCTCCGCGGCTTGCCGGGCGACGGGGATCATGGCCCCCCAGGCGAAGAGGCTGATGTCTTTGCCTTCGCGCACGACGCCGGCCTTTCCCAGGGGGACCTCATAGAGCTCGTCCGGGACCTCCAGTTTTTCCGCCCGATAGAGCCTCGTCGGCTCCAGGAAAAGAACCGGATCGTCACTGCGGAGGGAGGCGATGAGCAGTCCTTTGGCGTCATACGGGTTCGACGGCGCCACGACGACGAGACCGGGAATCTGGCAAAACAGCGCCTCCGTGCTCTCGGAATGATGCTCGAGCGCCCTGACTCCGCCGCCGTACGGCGTCCTGATCGTGAGCGGCGCAGTGAACCTTCCCCTCGTCCGGTTGCGGAGCCGTGCGACGTGGCTGATGATTTGGTTGAACGCAGGGTAGATGAAGCCCATGAACTGGATCTCAGGAACGGGCCGCAATCCAAATGCAGCCATGCCCACCGCCGTACCGATGATGCCCGATTCGGCGAGCGGGGTGTCGATCACACGCTCCGGTCCGAACTTTTCGAACAGCCCTTCCGTGGCGCGGAAGACGCCTCCGTCCCGGCCGATGTCCTCGCCCAGCAGGATGATCCGGTCGTCCCTTTCCATCTCCTGGGCCAAGGCCCGGTTGATGGCCTGGATCATCGTGAGTTTCATCGGGCACTCTCCGGACCGGCGGCCTTGACCTCGGCGAGCTCCTCGGCGAGGTTGGGGGTCATCGCGGCGTACGTGTATGCGAAAAGCTCATCGATAGAGGCAGGCGGTTTTGCCTCCGCCTCCTCGACGGCCTTCTCCACAGCCTCCGCGGTTTTAGCCTGAAGCTTTTCCTCATAGGCCTCGTCCCACAGCTTCTTTTTCTTCAGGTAGAGCTGAAACCTCGCGATCGGGTCCTTTTTCTCCCACTCCTTGAGCTCATCGGCGGGGCGATAGCGCCCGGCATCATCCGATGTTGTATGGTCTCCCAGCCGGTAGGTATAGGCTTCGACGAGGACCGGGCCGCCGCCGCTTCGGGCGATGCCCGCAGCCTCCGACACGGCGCTCCAGACGGCCAGAATGTCGTTGCCGTCCACCTGGACACCGGGAAACCCGTACCCCAGGGCCTTTTGCGCGAGGGTGGGGGCTGCACACTGTCGGCTCCGCGGCAGGGAGATTGCGAATTGATTGTTGTAGCAAACGAAGACGTTGGGCGTTTTGAAAACGCCGGCGAAGGTCAGCCCTTCGTGGAAATCTCCTTGGGACGTCGCGCCGTCGCCGAAGGTGGAAAAAACGGCGGCCTTGAGTTTTCGGTAGTTCACCGCCATTCCCACACCGACGGCGTGGGGAATCTGCGAAGCAACCGGGATGGCCAGCGAAAACATGTTCAGTCCGTCCGGCGTGCGGAGACCCGCTTCGTTTCCCATCCAATAATAATAGAAGTCCCGGAGCGGATACCCCAGCGTAATGAATGTCCCCAAATCACGGAAATAAGGGAAAAACCAGTCCCCGGCCCGGAACGCGGAGGCCGTACCCACCTGGCAGGCTTCATGGCCCCGGCTTGAGGCGTGCGTCCCGAACCGGCCCTGCCGCTGGAGCTTGAGGGCCTTGGCATCCGCAAGCCGCGTCAAAACCATCCGCTCATACAGCGCGCGCAGGACCTCAGCTGGGAGCGCCGGCTCGAGCTCCGCCCTGACGTTTCCCGCAGGGTCTAGGATTTCGAGCCGTTCACCCTTGATCGGGTCAAACTGTTCGATCATTGGAACCCCCGTCCTGTCGTGCCGGAAAACCCGGCGCGCTTGAGTGAGGCGGCCGAATGGCGACGCCTCGCGCTCCGGCCCGCTGCCTATTGCTTGGCGGCCCAGGCCTTGAGCTCATCGTAGCCGACTTCGCCGCAGAAGACATCCGCCGAATCGGGATTGACGAAGGTCGGCACGCGCAGCTGCCCGCCGCATTTCGGCGCGATGATGGGCTTGTAGGACCGCATGAGGTTGGCGTTGGTCTCGTTGTGCCAAACCTCCAATTTTTCGATGCGGAATTCCGTTTCCTTTTCGAGCTTTTCAACAAGGGCCATCATTTTCTTGCAGTGGGGGCATTCCGCGCCGTGGAACATGAGCAGTTTCGCCATCATGGCCTCCTTACAAAAAGTCCGCACCAGCATTCCCCGTCCTTCTTTCCCCTGTACGTTTCATGGATGATGAAATTGCAGGGACAGACGAGCTTCAGGTCTTCCTCCCACTCTCCGGACGTCAGGCGGCAGGGGCAATACTTGAGCCCATGGTTTTCCTCGTTGGCGAATACGCCCTGGATCAGGGACTCGACCTTCTCTTTGTCCGGATTGACCTGGAATTCGTTGCCTACCGTGAAACGCTCGATGGCCGCCCGGAAATCGGCGGGCTCAAGCGTGATGTCGGGACCGCCCCCCAGGACTTTGCGGGATTCCTCGGCCGTGATCTCGACGTAGGCGTTCGCGACTTTGCAGGTGGGACAGATCTCGGGAGGCGCGATGCCGTAATGGATGTCATTGCAGACATAACATCGCCAGTATCGCTTTTTCATGGCCACCCCCTTATCGGTCAGCGATCCCACCCCGTTTTTCTCGTTTCCATCTTTGACTATTCTAGTTGGAACAGAAGAAATGTCAATTTTAGAAATTGATGACGATCGATGTCGTAAAGAAGGAGTCGAGCGGTTTCAGCGAGACGGGCACGAACAAACCTGTTTCCTCGCCGGCCGGACCAAAGAGGGCGACGGATTGCCTCGCGGGAAGGTGGGCATAGAGCAGGCGGAGGCTTGTCTTAAGGGCGATCGACTTGACGATGGAGGCGGTCACCGAGTTCGTCCAGTCGAACCGCCAGTCCACCGAGTTCTTCAGATTGTCGTCGAAGACAAAAATCGTCGCGATAGCGGACTTCTCCAGGGGTTGGTAGGCGGCCGAGAGGAGGGCCCGAAACCCGGCGAACGACGTCGTCCTTTGGCCGACATATTTCCGCAGCGTGTACGTCACGCCCGCCTCAGACTTGATCTGGGTCTTTTTTGCATCCACGATGTCCAGCCCGGCCCCGGCCGTGAGCATGGTGCGGCCCTCGACGCCGGCGAAGCGGTTCCGGTCCCAGATCAGCCCGGCCTGAGCCAGGAAACTCTTCGAAATCCGGCGGGCGTACTCGCCGCCCAGAATATAGTTCTCCGCCACGAGCCGCTCGATTTTCTGCTCGACGACCTGGTAGTCGGTTTCGGTGCCGACGGCGGTGCGCGTTTCCGTCGTGGCGTTGCTCCGCAGGAGGAACGTCTTCACCGTGACTGAGTCCTTCTCCCAGCTTCGCTTGAAGGTGTTGCTGAGGCTGAAGGTGGATGACGCGGCGTTTCCGCCTGTCAAGACATAGCTCAGCTCCGCTTGGTCCTTCCAGCCCTGAACATTCTGGTTGTCCTGACCCGCGGCTGGTTTGGGAAGAAAAGCCAGAATGACCGCTGCGGCAACGGCCGCCTCGGAACGCCGTGCCGCTTTGATGAATCGGATGAGTCCGGTCATGATTAAACTCCTCGATAACAATGCAAACAAAAAAAGGATAGCATGAAAAACCGTTCTGTCAAAAAAAGGCTGGCCTATTTCAGGGCATCGAAGTAAAGAGCCGCTGCCCCGAGGATGGCGATGTTCTCCGTTTCCGAAACCTCGATCTTCAGCCTCTCTTTGGTGATGGCATAAGCGAAGCTCCGAAAGCTTTCCCACATGGCGGCGCTGAAGAACCGGAAGGACTTGCTCACCGATCCTCCCAAGACGATGATTTCAGGGTCGACCGCATAACAGATGGCCTTGACCGCTTCGCCCAGGTGGACGCCGAACTCGGCGAAGATTTTGAGGGCCTTTGAATCGCTCCGTTCTGCCGCCGCGTACAACGCCTGCCCGGAGACGCCGTGGACGCTCTGGAAAAACTGACCGCTGCAGTAGGCCTCGAAATCCTTGTCTCTGTAAGGGAGCATGCCGAATTCGCCGGCTCCGCCATTCGTCCCCGAGTACAGCCGGCCGTTGGCGATGATGCCCGCGCCGAGTCCCGTGCCCACGATCAGTCCGACCGCGCTGTCGTACGGCTGGGCTTTGCCGAAATACTTCTCGCCTGCCGCGAAGCAGTTCGCGTCGTTGTTGACATAGACGGGGAGCCTGTAGCGTTCTTCGAGGCGGGCCTTGAGCGGCACCCGTTTCCATGAGGGGATGTTCTGGACATCATAGACGATCCCGGCCTTGAGGTCGACGACCGACGGCACCCCGGTGCCCAAGCCGGCGACTCCGCGGAGCATGATGCCGTCGATGGCGCTGAAGACGTCCTCAAGCACTTCCTGCTCCGTTCCGAGGCTCCTGACCGGGATCGTGCAGACATCCCGGAGGCGGCCGTTCTCGACGAGGCCGGCCCGGACATTGGTTCCGCCCATGTCGATGCCGATGACCTTGTCCGCGTTCATGCCGCGGCCTTCGCCCTTTTCCGGAAGATCGTCTCGTTGACGATGAGGGGCCTGGCCCATAGTCCGATGCTCAGGATGTAGCCGAGCGTGATGTACAGGAAAAGCATCCCCAGTCTGAGGCCGAACGCATCGCCCAGGCGCCCGATGATCAGCGGAACAAGGGCGCCCCCGATGATCCCGGTGCAGAGGATTCCGGAGAAGGAACCGTGGTGGCTTTCGACCGAGTTCAGGGCGAGCGAGAAAATGATGGGCCACATGACCGAGGCCGCAAAGCCCATCATCGGGAACATGATGAGCGACACCGGCGCCGGTCCGAAGAGAGCCAGGCTGAGGAAAATAATCGCCGCAACCGAAGATCCGACCAGGACCTTGCGACTGTCCAGCAGCTTGAGCAGCACCAGGCCGAGCAGGCCGCCGGCGGTCATCAGCCCCCAGAAGAGCGATACCCGGCCGGCCCCGACCGTTTGCGGGTCGACCTTGTGATAAGTGAGAAGAAATTGGGAGATCCAATTGGCGACGCCCTGTTCCGTTCCGACATAGGCAAAGATGCCGATGAAAAACAGAACGACGGCGCGGTTTTTGAGCAAAAGCCGGTGCGTGGCCCAGGCTCCGGCGCGCTCTTCGTCTTTCTTGACGACGCGGGGAAACCGGACCAACAGAAGAACGGCGATCATGATAAGGACCAGGACGGCAAAGACCCAATAGACGGAAACCCAGGGGAGATCGGCCGGGACGACCCCGGCGATGAGGCGGACCAGCCACGGCCTCTCCGCCGGAGGACGGCCCAGGTTCAGGACAAAATATGAGTAGATGAGGGGGCTGAGGAAGGAGGCGGCGCCGAAGATGAGCTGGGCCATGACGGAGTTGAAGGCAAAATGCTCTTCGCCTCCCGACGCGCGGAGAAGGGGATTGATGGCCACCTGCAGGGCGGCCATGCCGCAGCCGATAAGGAAGAGAGACAGGATCGCCGTCGTATAGCGGGGGACGAGCGAAAAAAGCGAAGCACCGCAGAAAGCCACGGCGAACGCCCCCACCATGACCGGTTTTTCGCGCACCCTTTCGAGGAGCAAGCCGGCGGGAATGGACATGATGCCGTAGGCGATGAAGAACGAAAAGGGGAGCAGAGCCACAAGGGTCAGGTTGAGCGAAAAGCTCTTGATGATGTCCGGGATGAGCGGTCCGATGATGTTCGTCAGCAGGGAGATCACGAAGAAAATCAGAAAGATCAGCCCGACCATGCCATAATTTCGCCTCCGCGCCTGGGATCCAGGGGCCGCGGGTTCATGATCCGTCATGGGTCGCCGCCTTTCCTTCCTCTTTTATTACAAACGCTTGGAAAAGAAAAGCCCCGAGGCCAATGAGTTGGCTACGATAGAAAGGGAGCTCGGGTCGACGGGGAGCGGATTCAATTTAAAAAAGGGAGCGCAGGGGTCGTTCCCGGAGGAAGGCGTGTGAAGGCCGAGCGGGCAAGGGTGGGGAAAACGCAACGGGGTCAAACCTACACTTTTCACTTTTTAAGTAAACCGCCGGACGCCGACGACCTCGGCAAAAAGTGAAAAGTGTAGGTTTGACCCCATAAGTTGCGTTTTCCCAGAGCGAGGCCGGAACTCGAGCGGGGTTGACTCGCCGGGGCAAATCCGCGACCTGACGTAGGGAATGCCCCGAGCTCCCTTCCAAAATCGCCGCAACCTCCGGGGTTATCGGCCTTTCTTGTCCCCGCTCTGCTCCTTTTCGCGCTGCATCTCGATGAGGTCGACCGTCTGCGAGAAATCGCCGAGCAGCCACTTCGAGAAGTAGTCGGCCCGGATCCAGAACCAGTAGTCGTTCATGTCGCCGTAGCCGTGGCGCTGGCCGGGGAAGAGGAAGAAGTCGAACCGCTTATTGGCTTTGATCAGAGCGTTGGCCAGCCGGATCGTGTTCCCCGGGTGGACGTTGTTGTCCATATCGCCCGTCGTCAGGAGCAGGTGGCCCTTGAGGTTCTTGGCGATATCGGAGTTCTTCTCGATGTTGTACTCGAATTTGATGTTGCCTTCCTTGTCCACGATTTCTTTGACGCCGTGGTGTTTCTCGCTCCACCAGCGGTTGTAAATGTTGTTCTCGTGGTTGCCCGATGAGCTCACGCCGACCTTGAAGAAATCCGGGTAGACGAGAAGGGCCGCCGCCGTCATGAACCCGCCGCCGGAGTGGCCGTAGATGCCGACGCGGTCGATATCGATGTAGGGATACTTGATGGCCAGCTCTTCGATGGCCCGCTTCTTGTCGGCCAGCCCGTAGTCGCGGAGGTTACCGTAGCCAAAGTTGTGATACCACTTGGAGCGCATGGGGTTGCCGCCCCGGTTGCCGACTTCGATGACGATGAACCCGAGCTGGGCCAGGGCGACATTGCCGTTCCGCGGCGAGAACGTCTTGGTGACGCTCTCGGTCTGGGGGCCGGGGTAAACATAGGCGATGATCGGGTACTTCACGGCGGGATCGAAATCGAACGGCTTGTACATGACGCCGTAGAGGTCGGTGACACCGTCGTCGGCTTTGACCTTGAACGGCTCGGGGAACTTGTAGCCGGCCTCGAGAAGAGCGCTCGTATCGGTCGCTTCGAGCTTGACGAGAGCGTTGCCCATCGCGTCGCGCAACTCGCAGACGGGGGCGGTGTTGACTCGGGAGAATGTATTGATAAAAACACGGACATTGTCATCCATGTCGGCGCTGTGAGAGGCATCGCCGGGGTTGAGGAGCTTGAGGCCCGTCCCGTCGAGGCCGATCCGGTAGAGATGGAAAAAGTAGGGATCTTCGTTCGGCTCGCGGCCGCAGGCGTTGAAGAAGAGGACGCGGAGCTTCTCGTCGACACCTTCGATTCCCTGGCATGTGAATTCCCCGGACGTCAGCTGGGCTTTGAGCTTGCCGTCGCCGTCATAAAGATAGTAGTGGCCCCAGCCGTCGCGTTCGGACCACCAGATCATCTCTTTTCCGCCGTTGATCAGTCGCAGCGGTTCGACCTCGACATAGGTGTTCAGGCGTTCCTCGATCAGGACCTTCACGTCGCCTGTCGCCGTGTCGGCCACACACACGTCGAACTTGTGGAGATCACGGCTCTGGCGTCCGAAATAGAGCTTGTCCGATGTGTCGCTCAGCCATTGCGACGGCGGCGGGTTGTCCTTCTCGCGGTCCACATTGCGGCGTGGGGCGGTCTCCACGTTCAAGGTCTGGTCCTTGAATCCCTCGGTCTTGACTTTGAGCTTGCCTTTGGTCGCCATGTCGAAAACGATGAGCTCAGGCTGCGGCTGGTTTTCCTCGCCCGGCATGGCGTAACGGTATGTTTCGAGGGTCGGACGCGGGCTGGCCAGTGAATTGATGACCCAGAGGTCTCCGACCTTGCGCTCGTCCTCGCGGATGCAGGCGAATTTTTTCGAGTCCTTCGACCAGATGATATAGCCGGCCGGGACGCGGTAGTCCTTCCGGTCCTTCTCGTTCTTTTGGAGCTCCTTCTTGTCCTCTTCGTTCAGATCGCGGGCATAGGAATAATGCTCCTCGCCGTCGGTCGTGAACTGAACCTCCTTGACCGTCGCGTCGTCGGCTTTCTTCAGGGCCTTGGCGAAGTTCTCGGCGTCCATCATGAAGAGGTTGTTGCCGCGGGCGAAGATGACGACCTTCTCGTCGGGGGAGACGGAGGCCCAGCGCGGGCGCTTGGGCGGCGCGTCGAAGTCGGGGAGGAGAGTCAGTTTGCCCGAGGCGAGTTGATATTCGAAATAGAGAGTCGTCGTTTTCTTTTCGGGTTCCTTGGCCTTGTCCTTATCGGCGTCCTTTTTTTCGAGGTCCTTCTTGTCTTGATCCTTCTTGTCCTGGTCTTTTTTGTCCTGGTCCTTCTTTTCCTGATCTTTCTTGTCGCCCTTCTTGGCCTCGTCTTCTTTGGCCTTCTTGGCGTCCTCGCGCTTTTTCTCGATGTCGCCGGCCTTGACGAGCTTGCCGTCGAGGCGGACGTCGGAATCCTTCTGGACCTCGAGCTCGAAGCGGAGGGCCGTATCCTTATTGATAAACTTCACTGTCTTGATGGGCAGGTGCTCGGAGTCATAGGGTGTCAGGACGATCTGGGTCAGCAGAGCGGCCATTCTGGCGTTGTCGAAGAGCGGGGCCTTCGCGGCCCGCAGGGGGTCGACGATGAAGAAGGACCGCCCCTTGCTCGTCTCCCAGCTGTACCAGAAGCGGTCGCCCGTTTCGAGCCAGTGCGGCTGGACGGCGGTGTCGAAGACGAGCTTGCCGACCTTGGCCGGAGTGAAGCGTGCGGCCAGCTCGTAGTTGGCTTTGTCGGCCTTCTTCATTTCGGCGCCGGCGCCAAACATGTTGGCGGGGCCGAGGACCGAAATGCTCAGGAAAAAAACAATTGCCGCCGTCAGGACGACGGCCTTTTGGATGGGGGATTGTTGAGACATGGCGGAAACCTCCTTGACGTTCGCGCGAAATGGGGAAGATGCGGAATTGGGAATACGGGCTTGATGCCGGTGATTCAGCCTCCGTTCTTCGCGGAAGCCTGTTGTCGACCGCGAGGCGGAATCGTTGCGAATGCTGGGAATCATGAGCAAGGCGCGGATTATAACAAATCCATTGGAGAATTAAAATCGAGCCTTATTATTGCGATAGGGCCGATGAACAACGTTGGCCGGAAGACGGCGCCCATCCCGTTCCGGACCACTTAGTTCTCGAGCTGGAAAACGTCTTCGATCGCGACTCCGAATACTCGGGCAATATGGTAGGCGAGGAGCAGGGAGGGAACGTAGCGGTTGGCCTCAAGCGCAATGATCGTTTGGCGAGTGACGCCGGCCTTCTCCGCCAACTCCTGTTGCGTCATCTCGTCGTGATCGAACCGGAGGCGCCGGACCCGGTTGCGAATCTCACTCATCGGCCGTGAGTGCTCCGCGCCGATAATTGACCAAAATGGATATCGACCATGCTGTCGTAAATACGATAAACGCCGGCCATATTGCTAAGGGAAGCCATTCCAGGGGTATGCGCGCGGCCTCGAGCGCTGCCAGCCCCGACCGAAGCGCCACCCAGAGCCATGGTCCGAGGCATGCTAAGATCCAGTAAAGCCAAGTGGCGCGCCAGGCGATCATTTGGGAGCGATCTCGGATCTGCTTATCGCGTTCGTCGAGGACTACACCTGCCTCGCCCGGCTTCTTATGATAGAAGAGAGGGCTCAAGCCGAGCAAGCCAAGAAATCCAAAAAATCCAAAAGCGCCCCGAGCTCTGTGCGGACCGACGAAACCCAATAATACGCCATAGGCTGCCATTGTCATCAGTGTTGTGGCGCCGCACACGATCAGGTTAAATCGCGCGTGCCTGACTTGTGGGTGCATTTTGTCCCCCCTATGTTCATAAATTTAATTATTATTAATGTAAAGTATACAATACATATTGTCAAGTAAATATTACAATGAGATTTTTATCACAGGCGGCCAGGCAACGAGGCCCGAAAGTTACTGGAGCTCCCCAGTCCTTCTAGTTCAGCGGCCCGCGTCCTTCGGGCCCTCTCCGAGCATCCGGTCCGCCGCGAGCACCGTGAATAGGTACGTCGATGCGCCGCTGATGACATATTCCGTTTGCTGCCAGAGGAACGGGAAGGGCTCCTTCAGCTCGGGCAGATCGGGCCGGATGAGCGCCGGACCCGACACGCCGCCGCCAGGAATGTGCGACCAGTCGTTGACGTTCGTCCCGTAGGCCACGAGCAAGGAATGGGTGCCGACCCCTGAGACGAGAGAGGTGTCCGACGCCGGGTGGCAGCCGAGGATGTAGTCGAGAACCCGCAGGACATTCTCCCGGGGGAACTCAACGGGATAGGCCTCGTGGAGGAAGTACTGCCGGACGGCGTAGTCCTGGATGCTCCACGTGACACCCCAGATCTTGGGCTCGAAGGGAATGCCGAAAGGATTCCGGCTGAGTTCGGCGGCGAGCTCTTTCGCGTACTGCGCCAATGCTGCGCCGACGCGGCGCGTAAACTCCGCGTCGCCGACGGCGGCGAGGGCCCGCGCCGCGGTCCAGCCGACCGTTTTTGCGTTGGCCTCGATGACCGGCAGAAGAGCCTTGAGGCGCCCGGCGAAGCGCGGCTGGCGCGTCGAGAGCAAGAGCTCGACCGCGGCCATGACCTCTTGTTCGTCGGGCCGGGCCGGAACATTGGGGCTGGGTTGATGAACGGGGGGATGGCTGTGTTCGTAATCCCAAGCTTTAACGGCCGTGGCGAGGCACTCATTGGCGAGGGCGTCGTCGAACCCGGCGAGGGTCCGACCGGCCGCGGCCAGGGCCGCGGCGACGTTGTATTCGACGCCGGTATCCCGGCTCGTGAAGGCCAGCCGGTCGTCCCGGCGGCCTGAGCGGCCGGGCGTGACCTCGTCGGGCCCGAGAGTCGGATCGAAGACCCGGTTATCAGTGATCGAGCCGGCATCGCCCTGCAGGTTATACTGCTCCAGGGACGGGTCGGATATGCCGAGGAAGCTGTGACCGGCCGCGCGGTATCCGCCGAGAAGATTCTCCGCACCGTGGGCGATCTGCTGGAGGATGTCGGGCTTTCCGTCGGGGGCGTGCAGCGCGACCTCTCGCCGCCGGGGGTCGACGGTCGTCTGATCCGTATCGATGCCGAAATTCTCGCGGGCGAGGGCCAACATCAAGGTCGCCCAGGCCTGGGAGCCGGCGTTCAGGTCGAAATCGCCGGCGTCGTGCCAGCCGCCCCGATCGAGGCCGGGGATGTGACGGCCCGCGGCATAGGACGTATCGGTGGTCGGCCCCTGCCGGTATTCCTCTATATAGGACAGGTCGAGATTCGGCGGAGCTTGGAGCGCGTCGTCCATGTGGCAGAGGCCATGCCAAACCCGGCCCCTGTCGACGACGCGCATGTGACACATCTGCGCCGGGAAGAAGGTTTCGAGCGTCGGCTGCCAGACCCCATTCCGGTAAATGTCCTCGCCGATGCGAAAGGGCTCCGTCTGCACGTCGCCGCAGCGCAGAACGTAGACGCCCGGTTCCCGGACCTCGGTGAAATCGAAGACGGAATAATCGAAGCGGAGGAAACGGCCCCAAGGCTTGAGGGGCCGCGTCAGCACCGGGACGAGGCCCCGGTTCGCGTCGGCGCGCAGAAGCGTGCCTTGGTCCGGCGCGGCCGCGCCTGGGTCATGTTCGACGACGGCGTGCTTTTCCTGGAGCGGATGATAGCCGACCTGGGAGTGGGCGATCACGGCGCGCCGATGCCACCCCGGCACCGCGTTGGGCGTGATGCGCCAGCGAACGGCGCCGGCGGTTGCCCCCGCCGGAATGAGCGAACGGACGACGAACCAGCCGTTTGTCTCGGTGTCGCGGCCGTCGTAAAGCCTTAATTCACCGCCCAGGGATTCGATGCTCAGGCGCCGAAGCGGATCCTCGGCCGCGGCGATGAGCGTAGTTCCCTCGGCCATCGGGACCGGCCGCGCGGCTCCGGCCTTGTCCATGGCGAGAGGTCCGTTGCCCTGGCGCGGGAAGATGCCGGCCGTCCGCCCAAGGTGGAAGGACCGGCCGAAGTAGGCGGGCGGGAAAAGTTCCAGGTTGAAACCGGCCCGGCCTTCGAGCTCCGACGGCAGGGGACGGGCGAGGTCCACAGTCACGCAAATGGATTCGCCGCAGGCTTCCACGCGGACCCGGTAATCGAGCTTCGCAGCCGCGAAGCGCAGAGGCTGTTCGACGGTCCGGGCCTTCGGGTCCGCAACGCGCCGGCCGACGGACGGCAGCCCGCCCCATTGGCCCGGAGTCGAATCGAGGCGGACGTCGCCGACCGCGGCGACGCGCTCGCCGTGCTGGATGATCTCGACGCCGCCCTGTTTGCCCTCCGGGTATTCGTCATGAAAGACCAGGACAGAAATTCCCGGCTTTTCGAAGTATTCCATGTCGTTGAGCGTCCAGCCCGCGTCGGAGGGAAGCTTTTTTTCCCCGGCAGGACCGGCGCACGAAGAGACAAGAAAGAGCCCAAGGACGATAGCCGTTAGGACGGCGTAGGCTTTTTTGTTCATGGAGGGATTCTAGCGAAGAACCATGCGCGGTTCAATCTTGACCCGTTCGCCGACGCTAAGCCCCGGCATTCATGCCGGGGGCTCGAGGGGTTGACTCTGCCGCCTCAGAACAGTGCCAGGGAGTATTCTCTAAGCCGGACCTGGCGCTCCCGGGCGTCGGGAAGAAGCCGCTCGAGTTCACGCCAGAATCCCTTGCCGTGCCCGCGGTATCGCGTGTGCACGAGTTCGTGGAGGATGACGTAGTCCGCGAGCTCCCGCGGCAGCGCGGCCAATCGCGCGTTGAGCTGGATGCGTCCGTTTGGGGACGCGCTCCCCCAGAGCGTTCCTTGGGTTCGCACGCTCAATCGCTTGTAGACGAACCCATGCTCTGAGGCCAGCTCTGCCAGCCGTCCTGAGAGAGAGGCGCGGGCGTTCCGCCGGTCGAGGCATTCCGAGGCGCGCACCGCGTCGCGGCAGCGGCCGCGGGCCCGTTCGATCTGAGCAAGGGTCCGCCGGATCCAGCCGCTCAGGGAAAGTGTGACACGTTTGGCTTCTGCGAATGAAACCCGCGTCGGGATCGCGACCCGCACCCCCTGCGAGGCGCGGACCGTGATGCGGACGCCCCGGGCGCGCCGGCTCTTTTCAAAGCGGACCGGGCCGACGCCCTCGAGGACGAACGTCCGTCCCGGCCTTGCGGCCGTTCCGCCGCCCGTTCGGGTCATCTCAGTCCCCGAAATTGAACCTGGGCTTTTTGTCCTTCTCGTTGACGGGGTTGGCGTCGAGCACCCACATGCCTCTGCCGTGCGTGGCGATGACGATGACGTTGTCGCGCGGATGGACGATCAGGTCATGGACGTAGCACATCGGCAGATTTCCGCCGAGCACCAGCCAGGTTTTCCCGGCATCCTTTGAGACGTAGACCCCCATGTCCGTTCCGACATAGAGAATATTCTTGTCGACGGGATCCTCGCGGATGACATTGACCGGGCCGACCGGTATGCCTTTCGAAATGTCCATCCAGGTTTTGCCGTAGTCCGTCGATTTCCACACGTACGGCGTGAAGTCGTCATCGCGCTTGCCGTTCTGCGTCATATACACGGTCCCGAGCTCATAGGCCGAGGCGACGATCCGGGAGACCCATTTCTGGTAGGGGAGTCCGGAGGTGATTTCGCTCCAGGCCTTGCCGCCGTCCTTCGTCACCCAGGCGCGGCCGTCGTCGGTACCCGCGTAGATAAGGCCGTACTTGATGGGCGATTCGGAGATGGCGAAGAGCGTGTGGTAGGGAATATCGCCCATTTCCGAGGCCGCGTTCCAGGTCAGGTCGGGGCTGATCCGTTCCCATGTGTCGCCCCGGTCGAGCGACCGGAAGAGATACTGCATGCCGTGGTAAACGATGTTCGGGTCGTGGGGAGACAGGATGAACGGCGCGAGCCACTGGCCGCGGAGGCGCGGCTCGTTTTCGTAAACGACGGGAACCAGGTTTTTCGTCCAAGGCCAGCCGGGATACTCACCGGGCTTGCCGTAATCGGACCGCATGATGGTGCCGTAGAAGCCGGCCGAATAAACGATGTTGGGATCGGTTGGGTCGATGGCCTGGTTCGAGCCCTCGCCGCCCGGCGCCCCCTCGAACTTCTGGGCGGGGATTTTGTCCCGGCCCTGGCTCAGGTCGACCGGCGCCCGGAAGCTGCCGTGGTCCTGCATGGAGCCGTAGACCTTGAAAGGCGTCCCCATGTCGTAGGCGATATTGAAGAACTGGCAGACCGGAATCCCGTCCTGAAAATACCGCCAATTCTTGCCCTTGTCATAAGAAACCGCGACCCCCTGGTCGAAACCTTTGATGAGATAGTTCGAGTTGTCGGGGTCGATCCACAGGGCGTGATTGTCACCGCCCGGGCTTTCGACGTAGGCGAACGTTTTGCCGCCGTCCGTCGAAGTGCTGAACGGCACACCCATGATGTAGACGGTATTTTCGTCATTGGGGTCGACGCGGATCTGGCCGAAAACCCAGCCGTACGTGTTGGAGTGGCGCTCCATGAATTTCTTCTGTTCGGGCGTGAGGCCGCTGACCTGTTTCCAGGAAGCGCCCGCATCGTCGGACCGGTACACCGTGGCGCCTTTAATGATCCCGCTCGACGGGACGCCGTAGGAGTCTCTCTCCTCGTCCGCCGACGGCTTGCGCGAGATCTCGTAATTATCGACTAATGTGTAAAGGACGTTGGGTTTGGTCAGGCAGACATCGAGCCCGATCCGGCCGCGGAACTTGGCCTCGGGGAGTCCGTTGTTGATAGGTGTCCAGGACTTGCCGCCGTCGGTCGTCTTATAGATCCCGCTTCCCGTGTAGTCGGGAAAGTTCCGAGGGTCGTTCCATTTCTTGCGTGTCCTTTGCCACATCGACGCGTAGAGGGTCTCATGGTCCTTCGGGTCCATCACGAGGTCGATGGCGCCCGCCTGGTCGTTGACGAAAAGAACTTTAGCCCAGGATTTGCCGCCGTCGGTCGTTTTAAAGACGCCGCGCTCCGGGTTTGAGGTCCATTCATGACCGGAGGCCGCGACATAGACGACATCCGGATTCTTGGGATGGACGACGATCCGGGCGATCGTATTGCTGTCGGCGAGGCCCATATGATTCCAGGACTTGCCGCCGTCTGTGGTTTTATAGATTCCGCAGCCGGCCTGGGAGCTCCGGAAGATGTTGTGCTCGCCGGTTCCGACCCAAAGCACCTGCGGATTGGACGGGTCGACGGCGATATCACCGACGGCTGCCGATGGAGCGTGCTCGAAAATCGGAGTCCAGCTCGTCCCCTCGTTCTCGGTTTTCCAGACGCCGCCGGATGCGGCTGCGACATAGATTGTGTAGTTCTTGCCTTTCGGCGTTACGACGGCCACATCCGTCACGCGGCCGCTGATGTTGACGGGACCAAGATACTGCCATTTGAGGTCTTTGAACTTCGAAGCCTCCATCATCGAGCGATATTGCTCATATCCTTTGAGGCGCAGCTCCGAGCTGGTCGACTGCACCCTCTGCGGATTCTTGGCCTGCTCTGCATACGGAAGAAGAGTCAGGGAAAGCAATAAAGCCGAAACAAGGGCGATTCTCGCCGGAATGTTCTTGCCGCGGATAGACATCGGTCACCTCCTGAGGATGAGTCATCACTATAGTGAATCCTCCGGAGCCCGTCAACGAAAAGGCCGCGTTTCCGAAGTTATCGGTCTCCAGTGAGGGATGAATTCACGGATGCAGGCCGAATTCGGGGCCGGCCTGAATTCTGGTATAATACGTCGCCTATGCGCATCAGAAAAGCTCGGGAAACCGATAACCTCTCGATCGTCGACTTGGCCCGAAGATTGGATTTGGATTACCCGGGCATGGAAGGCGACGGATTCTGGGTTGCCGTCGACAGCGGCAAAATCGTCGGAATCGTCGGCCTCAAGAAGCATGCGGATATCTCCGAACTCTGCGCCCTGGGCGTCGACCCGAAGCACCGGGGGAAGGGAATCGCCAAGGCGCTTGTCGAGGCCCTTTGCGCCGAGGCGTCCGGCGATGTCCATTTGGGTACGATCATCCCGGCGTTTTTCGAACCGTGCGGATTCTCGATCATACGGGACATCCCCAGGGCTTTCGTCGAAAAGCGCGCGTCCGTTTGGTGCGAAGGTTGCGATGTCCGGTCCTGCCGCATCATGGTGAGAAGGAAGACATGAACCTGCCTCTCTACCCTGAATTCAAGACCGTCGGCATTGAAGATTGTGGCGTCATAACCCGCTATCTCGATGCCCATCCTTCGGCCGTCTGCGAAATGAACTTTCCGAACATCCTGATCTGGAAGAACTCGGAGCGCCCCCGCTATACGGTCATCGAAGGCAACCTCTGCCTTCTCGTGGAGCCGACCTTCGAGCCGGCCTATTTCTTTCCGCCCCTTGGTCGAAGCGCCATGGACAAGACGCTCGCCGTGTGCCTGGCTCACGCGCCGCGGCTGTCCCGGGTTCCTGAAGATTTCGTCCGAGCCTACGGCGCCGGCTTCAGGGTCGAAGAGGACCGCAACAATTTCGACTACATCTATCGAACCGAGGACCTTATCGAACTCGTCGGCAAAAAGTACGACGGGAAACGCAACCGGATCAAGAAGTTCGAGTCATCTTTTCGCCATGAGTACGAGTGCCTGGAGGCGCGGCACATTGAAGCCTGCCGCGGCCTCTTCCTCCAATGGTTCGGTGAAAAGGAATGCCCCGGGCCGTACCTGGAGGCGGAGCGCGACGCGATCCTCGAAGCCCTGAAATGTCTCAAACCCTTGGGATTTTCCGGCGGGGTCGTCACCGTCAACGGCCGGGTTGAGGCGTTCACGGTTGGGACGCGCCTGACCGGCGACACCGCCGTCGTCCAGATCGAGATCGCCAATCCCGCATTCCCGGGACTTGCCCAATGGATCAACAGGGAGTTCGTGCGGCGGGAATGGCGGGCTTTCCGTTACGTCAACCGCGAACAGGATGTCGGCGTCCCCGGCCTTCGCCGAGCCAAGCTGTCCTATCATCCGGACCATCTTCTGGCGAAGTACAACCTTTATCCGAAATAAGTTCGCTCCGCGAGGGCATCCACAAGGAAGCCGAGCTCGGAGTGTTCCCTAACTTTACTTTGCTTTGAGGACAATCCGGGCGTCGACGACGGCGAGTCCCTTTCCTTTTTCATAGACAAAGACCGGGTTCGCATCGGACTCGGCAATGTCGTCCGCGAGGTCCAGGATCATCCTGGAGTAAGCCATGATGGCATGGGCGAGGGCCTCTCGGTCGCGAGGCGCCTCGCCGCGGGCTCCCGCAAGGATCGGGGCGCCTTCGATCTCGGCCATCATCCGTTCGGCCTGCGCCGATGAAACGGGCGCCACGCGGAACGTGACGTCCTTGAGAATCTCAACGAATATGCCCCCCAAGCCGAACATAACCGTGGGCCCGAAGCTCGGGTCATCGACGGAACCGAGGATGACTTCGGTGCCGGCGGGCGCCATCCGCTGGACGGCGATGCCGTGGACGGTTGCGCCGGCCTTGTAGGATCGGGCGCCGGCCAGGATGGCCTTGTAGGCTGAGCGCACCGCTCCTTCTTCCCGGAGATTGATCTTGACGCCCCCTGCCTCGGACTTGTGGAGAATCTCGGGTGAGACGATTTTCATGACCACCGGATAACCGATCTCACGCGCCGCCTTGACGGCCGCCTCCTCGCTCTTGGCCAGGACGGTCGGCGTCACAGGGAGTCCATAGGAGGAAAAGACATCCTTGGCCTCGATCTCCGTCAGCGCGGTCCGGCCTTGGGCGCGGACGGCGGCGATGACCTCCCGGGCCTGGTCGGAGGTCCTTTCGCCGGGCACCGGCAGGATTTCCGTGACCAGTGAGCGGATGCGGGCATGCTCGCGGAGGGCCGCTATGGCGTTGACGGCCTTGTCCGGAGCCCCGAAGGCCGGGATGCCCTTCTCGATGAAGTAGCGGAGGCAGTCGGAAGACTGCTCGCCGCCGATGAATGCGACCGCCACAGGCTTATCGGTGACACCCGAATTCCAAATACCCCGGGCTATCGCGGCGGCGACCTCGCCGGGGATCGTTATGGAATCCTCGCAGTAAAGGACGACGAGGCCGTCCACCCACGAATGCCCAAGGGCGGCTTTGACGGTCCGGTAATAGCCTTCCTTGCCCGCCATTCCTGTCAGGTCGGCGGGATTTTTCGCGGAGCCGTACTCGGGAATGTGGCGGCGAATCTCGGACTGGAGGTCCGGCGGGGCGAAGCTGAGAGGCAGACCGAATTTCTCGGCCGCATCCGCCGCCAGCACCCCCACGCCGCCGCCGTTCGTGATGATAAAGAGGTTGTCGCCGTTCATCGGGGGCTGGAGCGAAAGGGTGAGGCTCCGGTCGTAGAGCATGTTCAGGTCCGCGGCCTGAACGATCCCGGCCTGGTCAAACGCGGCGTCGTAGACCTTGGCCGCCCCCGCCAGCGAGCCGGTGTGCGAAGCCGCCGCGGCCGCGCCATGAGCCGAGACGCCGGCCTTGATGGCGACGATGGGCGTCCGGGCCCGGCGGCCGGCGTCGATGAACCGCCTCCCGTTTTTCAGGCCTTCGATGTAAAGAGCGATGCACGCCGTGTTGGGGTCGGCGTCGAGCCATTCAATGCAATCCGCGAAATCCACATCGGACATGTTGCCCACGGAAATCATCTTGTCGAACCCGACGCACCGGACGTGCGTGGCGCTGTCGATGGCGATGATGAGGGCCCCGCTTTGCGAGACGAGCGAGGCCTTGCCCGGAACCGGGAGGAAGGGGGCGAAGGAGCAGTTGAGGTTATCGGAATTGGACATGATTCCGACAATGTTCGGACCGAGGATCCGCATTCCGTGGCGGCGGGCGATCCCAAGGAGCTCGTCCTCCAAGTCTTTCCGCCCCGCCTCACCGAATCCCGAGGCGATGACGATGAGACCGCCGACCCCTTTCCGGCCGCACTCCTCGGCCACCTGGGCGCAGACCCCGGCCGGGACCACGAGCACCGCCGCGTCGATCTCATCCGGAACGTCGATCACCGAAGCATAGGCCTTGAGGCCCTGGATATTCGTCGCGCCGGGATTGATGGCGAACACTTTTCCGGAGTAGCCGCTCGCCAGGATGTTCGCGAGGACCGTGGTCCCGATTTTCCCGGGCTTGGCCGAGGCGCCGACAACGGCGATGGACTTCGGGCTCAAGAGGGCGTCGAGTGCTCCGAGTTTCGTTTCTTTAGGAGAAGCTGATGACATGCGTCGACTCCCTTATGATGTCCCTTGCTGGGAAGGCCTAATATATTGGAGGCCGCCGACGAATGTCAATAAAATGGGATTTTTATCAAGGCCTTGGACCCTCCCCGCGTGTTTTGGCCTTTTCTTTTTGATCGTCCACACGCTGTTCCCCATTGGACTCCGCCTCAGGGACGAGTTGCCTCCTGTCCCTGCCGAAGCCCGTGAAGCCCCGCACTTAATCAGGAGAGGATCTGGACCCCAAGGGGAGATTCCCTTCAAGCCGCGAGAGGATTAAGAGGGCACTCGCGATACAAATCCTCGTTTTCATAGGCGGCTGTTATAAGGAGGCGAAGTTATAAAAGCCAGGTAATTCCACCTGGTGGCTTTTCCACCCTTGAGTTTTTGCGCCATGAGGCTGCCCCTCGAAGCTCGGGACTGCCTCTAACTTCTCAAGCCATGAGGCTGCCCCTCGAAACTCGGGACTGCCTCTAGCTTTTCAGGCCATGAGGCTGCCCCTCGAAACTCGGGACTGCCTCTACTTTCTCAAGCCATCAGGCTGCCCCTCGAAACTCGGGACTGCCTCTAGCTTTTCAAGCCATCAGGCTGCAGATCGCGGCGACGTTGACCATGTCGTCGGGAGAGCAGCCGCGGCTGAGGTCACAGTACGGTTTGTTCAACCCCTGGACGATGGGACCGACGGCCTCGGCGCCGGCCAGCCTCTCGGTCAGCTTATAGCCGATGTTCCCGGCGTCCAGGTCCGGGAAGATGAGAACGTTGGCCCTGCCCGCCACGGGACTGCCCTTGCATTTTCGCTCGCCGACCGAGGCCACAAGCGCCGCGTCGGCCTGCATCTCGCCGTCGAGGAGGAGCTGAGGCGCCTTCGTCTGGGCAATGGCTGTGGCATTCACAACTTTGTCCACATCGGCGTGAGCGGCCGACCCTTTTGTCGAAAACGAGAGCATCGCGACGCGGGGCTCCTCGCCGGTCACGGCCTGGAAATTCTTAGCCGAGGTGATCGCGATGTCTGCGAGCTGGACGTCGGTCGGGTTGGGAACGACGGCGCAGTCGGCATAACAGAGGAGCTTGTCCGGGAAAACCATGATGAAATAACTCGAAACCGTGGAGATCCCGGGGGCCGTGCCGACGGTATGAATGGCGGCCCGTATGATGTCGCCCGTGGCGGAGAGGTTCCCGCCGACCACGGCCCCGACCTTGTCCGCGGCCAGCATCAACCCGGCAAAATAAAGCGGGCTCCTGGCGGCCTCGGCACTCTGCTCAATCGTCCATCCTTTGGCCTTGCGCTTTTCGAAAAGGATGCCGACGAACTCTTCCTTCCATTCCGAAGTCTCAGGATCGACGACCGGGATCCTGTCGAGGGCAATACCGCTGTCGCGGGCCAGTTTCCGGATCCTTTCCGGATTGCCGACGAGAACGGGGACGGCGATCCCTCCGCTGTCAAGCGTCCGGGCCGCATTAAGGGTGCGGACATCCTCGGCGTCGGGAAAGGCGACTCGGATATGCTTTTTCCCGGCCTTTTCGCGGATGTCGGGGATAAACGTTTTGCCGGTCATACTATCTCCTTGTGGATCCATCAGGACCGTTGAATTGGGCTTCAGAGTATAAAAGAACGGGTCCGAAAAATCAAATCTCCGGTGCAGCCGGCATCGAGATCCTAGAGGCTGACGACCTCGCTCAGCGCGCATCGGCCCCTGCTATCAAATTGAAGGCGTCCCGCCGCAATATCCGGGTCGTGGCCGAAAACGACGATCCATCGACCGGCGACGGCGCGGGCGAGAAAATCTTCCTTCTCTTTGAGAAGTGTCTCGGTCGACATGTCATAGGCCATCGAATAGGGGAGAGGGAGGTGGTGCGACGTCGGAACCAGGTCGGCGGGAAAGACGATGGACTCCTGTCCGCTCCGCACCTCGAGCCACTGGTGGCCCCGCGTGTGGCCGATGCCGTGGTGGACCCAGACGCCGGGATAGATCTCATGCGTGCCGCGGATGAGTTCGAGCCTGGACCGTTCGAGGGCCGTGACGTCCTCCTTCAAATAGCTGGCCTGCTCGCGAGGATTGGGATTCCGGGCGGTTTCGTAGTTGTCCGCCTGGACGTGAACGTGGGCATGAGGAAAACAGAGCTCGAGATCGGAAGTGCTTCCCGGCGCGATCCTCGCAATCCCTCCTACGTGGTCGAAATGGAGATGAGACAGGACGATGTCCGTGACATCCTCGGAACGGAAGCCCGCCTCCTCCGGCGAGAAGTTCCGCACGGCGTAGATCCGGCGGAGCTTTTCCGGCAACTTGTCGCCGGTCCCGAGATCGGCCATCAGGAGCCTGTCGCCGTCTGCGACGAGAAGAGACCGTGTGGCCAGCAGGATGCAGTTGTCCTCGTCCGGGCGAATCAGGCGGGTCCAGATCGTCCGGGGGACGGTCCCGAACATCGCCCCGCCGTCCAGGCGGAAAAAACCGTGGTTTACGACCGTCACTTTGAACCGGCCAAAAGTCATCATGGCAACCTGCTTTTCGCACCGAGCTCGCCCGGCTGAGTGCCCCGGAGATTTTCCGCGCCCACTTTATCACGGCGGCGCTCCCGATCCAAGACCGTTGGCACCGTGCCCTGCGGCCGGACGCAGCCGCAATCACTTGCATGCACGGGAGAAATTGAGTATTTTTAGGTCATTGCATGATCGTGGTTCCCGCTGTTTTATATCACCATGGAGGCGCACATGATTCATAAACCGACAAGCATTAAGCTCGAACAGGTCGCCGACGTCCTGGCCCGCGAGTTCAAAGGCCGGGACACGATCACCTGTTATCTCGGCTCCAACGCGGCTGTGCCCACGGCTACGATAGAAACCCTGACCGCCGCCATCAAGGCTAGAAGCCCCAAGCTGCCCTTTATCCGAATGGTCCACCTCCTTCTCCAGGGCCGCGTCCCGTACGTTGAGGAAGGTCTGCAGGACCGCATCATGACTTATTCCCTTTTTTCTACGGGGGATGTCCGCAAGGCCGCGAATGAAGGACGCGCCTACTATCTGCCCTGCACTCTGGCCAACATCGACAGTCTGATCGGCCATGGCCGCGAGTACCAACCCGACCTCGCCATCATCAAAGTCCGGCCCCACGAGATTACGGGGGAATACAGCCTTGGGCTCTCGGTGGAAGCCCTGCACACGGCCATCGATCAGGCCACCTGCGTCATGGCCGAACTGGATTTCAGCATGCCGTTCACACAGGGGCAGAGCATCGTCGACGCCCAGTCCATTGATTACCTGATCGATGACGACAACGTCAAGGACTGCTTCGACTTTCCGAGCCCCGATTTCGGCAATCTTCCCAAAGCCGAGCGGCGCATCGGGGAACTCATCGCCCTTCATTTCATCCGCGACGGTGTCACGCTCCAGGCGGGCATCGGACAGATTCCGGATGCTGTGGTCGGAACCATCCGGGAGGCCGGCTACAAGGATCTCGGCATCCAGACCGAGCTGTATGGTGACGGCCTGATGCATCTCCAAAAAGCGGGTATCGTCACGAACAGAAAAAAGAAGCAGCACACTGGGTACAGCACGACATCCCTCATCATGGGCTCCATGGAGCTCTACGAATTCGTGCACATGCGGGCCGGGATCCAGATGAGGCCGTGCGCGATCACAAACTCGGCCGAGGTCGTGCGCCGGAACAGTCCTTTCGTCTCCATCAACACCGCCATGGGCGTCGATCTTTACGGCAACGTCTGGGCCGATTATATCGATGCGCGCCGCTATTACAGCGGCGTCGGCGGACAGCCGGATTTCGTCAGGGCCCTGAACGACCCCGCCCACGGCGTCCCGGTCATCGCCTTTAAGAGCGCCACGGATGACGGGAAATCGAAGATCGCCAAGGTCCACCCTCCCGGGGTGAGCCTGACGGCCTCCTCCTATGACGGGGTGGTCGTGGTCAACGAGTATGGGTTTGCCGACCTGCGGGGGCTGACGGCCGGCGAGAAAGCGTTGGCGATCGCCAGTATCGCCCATCCGCGGTATCGCGACGAGTATCTCAAGAGTATTTTCGACGATGCCCTGTTCACAAAAGCCGCCGGCTTCCGCATCGGACAGACTCCTCGGGGGGTGACGATGTACCAAGGCTCGATCAAGCTCGATGACTAGGCCTTAGGGCTCGAAAGGCAGGCGGCGCCGGGCGGTGCGCTCTCTATCGTAAAAAAATCTGCTCCGGATCGACTTCTTCGCGCAAAATCCGGAGTTCTTCCGAAGCGGGCGGGATCGTTTCGACGGCATCCCGGATATCCAGCGGGAAGCCTGTCGCACCGGCGACTGTCTTTGCGGTCAAGCCGGGGTGATAGCTGGCGAGGTAGGCCTCTTTCGAATCCGCCCGGAATCGCATGACGCCCATGGTCGTAACCACCGTGCTCGGTCCCCCGCGGACAAGCCCCGTCATTTGACGGGTCGTCCCCCCTTCGAGCCAGCCGGGGCTCGTGATGTAGTCCACTCTTTCGGGGAAGCGGCGCTTCTCTTGCTTGGCGATGATGATCGTCCGCTTCGCCAGGCAGGCGATGTCGCAGGCGCCGCCGCTTCCGGAGAAGCGCACAGCCGGCTTGCGCGGGTTCGGCCCGATGGAGGTGCTGTTGATGTTCCCGAACCGATCCACCTGGGCCCCGCTCAGGAAGCCGACGTCAACGCGGCCGGCCTGGAGGACGTAAGAAAAGACCTCCATGAGTCCGGAGGCCGAGGCCGCTCCGCGCATGACGCGGGGATCGCCGACAGACATCGGCAGGTGGGCCAGTTGACTGGCGGCCGTGCCGGCCTCAAAAATGATGACGCAGCGGGGAGCGTGCGTCCTCTGGGCCAGCATGACCCCGAGCATGGGAAGGCCGGTGCCGGCGAAAACCACCTCCCCGTCCTTGATCTCGCGAGCGGCGGCCACGGCCATCAATTCCGTCAGGGTATATGAGGGAGTCGGCATGGCTGGGTTCACCTCCGTTTCAGGTCAGGGCTGTAGCCATATCCCGGCGCCGCCTTCAACGATTCGAGGCGGGCCTGGCCGCCCACTGCCTCCAGGTACTCTTCATGACTTTGAACGCCGGTCACGTATTTCTCCAGATACCTCGCGAACGCGTCGTCGTCTCGGGCCCCGTCGTGATATTCTTTTAGCTGCAGGGGATCATAATCGTAATAGTTATAAACCGCGTAGGGGTGAGCCCCAAACGGCACCAGGCAAATATACGTCACGGCGAAGTTCGGGATCGGATTTCGTTCCGGCTCGCGGCGCAGCTCGTCCTCCTCGACGATCTCTTCTGCGGTGACGATGACCGTCTCGGCGCACAGCGCTTGCTGGACGTCGGCAAACGTTTGGCCCTCGATCCGCAGTGTGCCCATCTCCGTCGCCTTTTGGACATGGAGCACGGCAAAATCCGTGCGGATGGCCGGGACAAGGACAATCTGCTCCCCGGGTTCGAAGGGGGAGGGCATCACGTGCAGTTTCTTCGAGGCAGTGCGCGGATCGGCCCGCCTTCGCGCGGGTCCCAAGGCCTCCTGGACCAGGACATCGCTGCCCAAGAGGCTGCGGACCGGCATGAACGGCACGCCCATGGCCCCTGCGGTAAACCGGGCGACCATGGTGAAGTTGCTGTAATCCTCCCATTCAATCCGCCCGCTCTCGACCGCATTGCGCCAGCGCGGCCCGACGGTGTTGAAGGCCTCATCGGCCTCGTAGGCGAGCTCCACCCTCTTCACCGCTCCCGCCCCGATGAGGATGTCCCAATCGCCGCCGGGCGAATGTCCGAATAGGTAGAGGTTTCGCTTTTTCTGGCGGATGAGCTCATAGACAAAAGCCATGGGATGGCGCTGGGTCGTGAAACCTCCGAAGGAAACCGTTGCACCGTTAGGAATCAACGCAACAGCCTCGCGCAGGCCAATCATCTTGCCGGGCATCACAACCCTCCTCTGACCCACGGACAGAATGAACCGGACAAATCCGTGTTCCTGATACGGCTTTGGCGCCCATTTTAAAGCAGGTCTTCACGGAAATCAATGCGATGCTTCGGCGTCTTGACCCGTTCGCCGACGCTAAGCCCCACCTTTCAATCCCCATCGCGGGATTCCACGGACGCCATCAAGAGGCCGCCCTCGGCAGCCTCTTGATGACTGCGGGGGGGGGTCAAGTCAACAGGACCCCCCGGCTGTGAGTCCCTGGAGCTTCAGGGCGGGGACAAGAAGCGAGGCTCAGGGTTAACCCTGAACAAGCCCCGGCATTCATGCCGGGGACTCGAGGGGTTGACTTCAGTACCCGGATATGGAACGATATGTGCGCATCATAAGAGAGTGGCATTTTTTCTTCGGAACTCATGAATCATTCCAAACGAGGTCGTTCGCTGCCTCGAAGGGAGGTCCCACCCATGTCCGGAATCGTCGGCTACGGGGCGTATATACCTCGAAACCGGATCAAGGTCGAGGAGATTGCCAAAGTCTGGGGAGCGGACGCCCCAAGCTTTAAAAAGGGGCTCATGCTCGAGGAGAAGTCCGTGCCCTCTCCCGATCAAGATACGATCACGATGTCTGTCGAAGCCTCGAAGAGCGCCCTGAAACGGGCAGGGATTGATCCTCAGGGCATCGGCGCCGTTTATGTGGGCTCGGAATCCCATCCTTATGCGGTGAAACCAAGCGGAACCGTGGTCGCCGAAGCCCTCGGCGCCACCCCCGAAGTCCATACGGCGGACCTTGAGTTTGCCTGCAAGGCCGGAACCGAAGGAATGTTCTTGGCCCTGAGCTTAGTTGAAGCGGGCGCGGTCGAGTATGGTCTCGCCGTTGGGGCCGACACGTCCCAGGGGGCGCCCGGTGACGCCCTCGAGTATTCAGCGGCTGCCGGCGCCGCCGCTTTCATTTTCGGCAAGGACCATGTGGTGGCCGAGGTCCTCGGCACCTTTTCCTACACCACTGATACGCCCGATTTCTGGCGCCGGGAATACCAGTACTATCCCCGGCACGGCGGCCGGTTCACGGGGGACCCGGCCTATTTCAAGCATGTCACCGCCGCGGCCCAGGGCCTCATGGACAAGGCGAAGATGAAGCCGGCGGATTTCGATTACGTTATCTTCCATCAGCCCAACGGCAAGTTCTCGCAGCGCGCCGGTGAGTTGCTGGGATTTACCGCGAAACAGATCGAGCCCGGCTGGCTGGTTTCGCGGTTGGGAAACACCTATTCGGGGTCCTCGCCTCTCGGCCTGACGGCAACTCTTGACATCTCCAAGCCCGGAGACAAGATCCTGCTCGTCTCTTACGGGTCCGGGGCGGGCAGCGATGCGTTCATTTTTAAGGTAACTTCGCGTATTGACGAGGTAAGGGATTTGGCGCCCAGAACCAGGCATCTTCTGGATCATCATAAGAACTACCTGGAGTACGGCGTCTACGCCAAGTATCGCCGGAAAATCCGGAAGGCGGAGTAGGAGGCGGCGATGAGAGACGTAGCTGTTATCGGAGTCGGCATGACCAAATGGGGCGAGCTCTGGGAAAAATCCCTCCGAACGGTTTTTGTGGAGACGGCGCTCCTGGCCATCGAGGATGCCGGCATCGAGAAAATCGATTCCATGGTCGTGGGATGTATGTCCTCCGGTCTGTTCACCGGGCAGGAGCATCTTGCCTCCCTCCTGTCCGATTATCTCGGGAGAAATCCGGTCCCGGCGGCGCGGGTTGAATCCGCGTGCTCGTCGGGTGGGCTGGCCCTCCGCCAGGGGTTTATGGAAGTTGCCTCCGGGCTGAGTGACGTGGTGCTCGTCGGCGGCGTTGAGAAGATGACCGACGTCACAGGCTGTGAGGCGACTTTTGCCCTGGGGACCGCGGCCGACCAGGAATATGAAGGTTACCACGGACTGACATTCCCCGGACTCTATGCCATGATGGCCGTCGCCCATATGCACAGGTATGGGACGACACGCGACCAGTTGTCGATGGTCGCCGTCAAGAACCATGAGAACGGCTCGAAGAACCCGCTGGCCCAGTATCCCTTCAAGGTCTCCGTCGATGCCGTTAACCGATCGGTTCTCGTGGCCGATCCTCTGCGGATTCTCGACTGTTCCCCCATAACGGATGGAGCCGCGGCCGTCGTCCTCTGCCCTTTGACGATGGCGAAGACGATGAAAAAGCCTGCCGTCCGGATCACGGGAAGCGGCCACGCTACGGACACGATAGCCCTGGCTTCGCGTAAGGACATCGCCTGGCTCGAATCGACTCACCTCGCGGCCGATAAGGCGCTGGCGATGGCCGGCCGGACAATCCGGGACATGAATTTCTTCGAGGTCCACGACTGCTTCACCATTGCCGAGATCATGATCACCGAAGCCCTGGGCATCGCCGAGAAGGGTCGCGGAGGGAAGGCCGTCGAGGAAGGGCTGACGTCGCTCAATGGACAATTCCCGGTCAACCCCAGCGGCGGGCTGAAGGCCAAGGGGCATCCCGTCGGAGCCACAGGTGTCGCTCAGGCCGTGGAGGTCGTCAAGCAGCTCCGAGGGGAGGCCGGCGAGCGGCAGGTCAAGGGCGCCAGGCGCGGCCTCACGCAGAACATGGGCGGCACGGGCGGCAGCGCTCTCGTCCATGTCTTTGAGGCCGAGTGAAAGGAGATCCTGATGCCTAACCCATCGAGGTACTGGCGGGAAATCCCGCAGCGCTACCGGCTCGAGGCGGGAAAGTGCAAGAGCTGCGGCCGGATCTCGTTTCCCCCACGCGTCATTTGTCCACAGTGCGGGAGGCGGGAATTCGAGGCCGTGAAACTTGCGGACTCCGGGACACTCATCACATACACCGTCATCAGGGTTCCGCCCGAGGGATTCGAGGATCAATCCCCTTATGCGATCGGTATCGCCGAGCTCAACGACGGGTCGCGCCTGACGGCCCAGGTCGTCGACTGCGATTTTTCGGAACTGAAGGTTGGAATGCGTGTGAGGCTCGAATTCCGCAAGATCAGCGAGGACGGCGTGGCCGGGGTCATCCACTACGGCTACAAGTTCGTCCCGGCCTGAGCGATGTTCAGAATCGAATCCAAGGTCGATCCGCTGAGCCAGGAGTATAAGCAAAATTTCGATCATCTCCGGCGGGTCGTCGACGAGTACAAAGAGCGCCTGGCCGCCATCCAGGAGGGGGGACCGCCGAAAAACCGGGAGATCCACAAATCCAGGGGAAAGCTCCTTGCCCGCGAACGCTTGGAAAAGCTTTTCGACCGCAACACGCCGTTCCTGGAGCTGAGCCCTCTCGCCGCTTGCGGGATGTATGACAATGAGGCGCCCGGCGCGGGGATGGTCACCGGCATCGGCGTCGTTCGCGGCCGCGAAGTGCTCGTCGTGGCCAACGATGCCACGGTCAAGGGAGGCACGTACTTCCCGATGACGATCAAGAAGCATCTCCGTGCCCAGGAAGTGGCTCTGGCCAACAGGCTGCCCTGCATTTATCTCGTGGACTCCGGTGGGATTTTTCTGCCGCACCAGGCCGGGACGTTTCCGGACAAGGAACACTTCGGCAGGATCTTCTACAACCAGGCCCGGCTTTCGGCTCTCGGCATCCCGCAGATTTCCATCGTCATGGGCTCGTGCACGGCCGGAGGGGCCTATGTGCCGGCCATGAGCGATGAGACGGTCATCGTCCGCCGCCAGGGCACGATCTTCATCGGCGGGCCGCCGCTGGTCAAAGCGGCCACCGGCGAAGAAGTTTCGGATGAGGATCTCGGCGGCGCCGATGTTCACTGCCGCATCTCCGGAGTGTCGGACTATTACGCGGAGAACGACGATCACGCGCTCGAGATCGCCCGAAACATCGTCGAGACCCTGGCCCCGCCGCAGCGGCACGAGCTCGGAATGGCGTCACCCGAAGAACCGTTCTATGATCCGCAGGAAATCTACGGGATCGTGCCCAGGGACCTGCGCCGGCCATTCGAAATCAGGGAGATTGTCGCCCGTCTCGTCGACGGCAGCCGTTTTCAGGAATTCAAGGAGCTCTACGGGCGGACAATCGTCTGCGGGTTCGCCCGGATCATGGGCTACCCGGTCGGCATCCTGGCCAACAACGGAGTTCTTTTCGCCGAGAGCTCGCTCAAAGCGGCCCACTTCATCACCCTCTGCGCGATGCGCAAGACCCCGCTCGTCTTTCTCCAGAACGTCACGGGCTTCATCGTCGGCAAGCAGTACGAGCATCGCGGCATCGCCAAGGACGGGGCCAAACTTGTCCATGCCGTTGCCAACGCCGACGTCCCCAAGTTCACCGTGATCGTCGGCGGCTCCTACGGGGCGGGGAACTATGCCATGTGCGGCCGGGCGTACCAGCCGCGCCTGCTTTGGATGTGGCCGAACGCCCGGATCGGCGTCATGGGCGGCGAACAGGCGGCCGGTGTCCTGGTTTCCGTAAAGCTCAAGAAACTCCAGGAGCAGGGGATGCCGATGTCCGAGGAGCAGAAGGAAGCCATGATGAAACCGATCCTGGAAAAATACGAGGAGGAGGCCAGCCCCTATTTCAGCACGGCCAGGCTCTGGGATGACGGCATTCTCGATCCCCTCGAAACGCGTTCGGCCCTTGCCCTCGGCATCTCTATGAGTTTGAACGCCCCCATTCCGGACTATAAGGTTGGAATCTTTAGGATGTGAGGGCGGCGCGCGATGACGGATGAGATGGCAAGGGTTTATGAAACGCTTCTCGTGTCTCGTGAAGAACATGTGGCCCGCGTCCGGCTGAACCGGCCGGAGGTGCGCAACGCCTTCACCGCCGTGATGATCCGTGAGCTGCGGGAGGTGGTCCGGGCCCTCGCCGCGGACGCGTCGGTCCGCGTCGTCGTCCTGTCGGGAATAGGGCCGGCGTTCTGCGCCGGCGCCGACTTGAACTGGATGCGGGAGATCGTCCGTTTTTCCTACGAACAGAATCTCCAAGAGTCTTTGGACTTGGCTGCCCTGCTTTATGAAATTTACTCTATTCCCAAGCCGACAATCGCCCGGGTAAACGGCCCGGCGATCGGCGGCGGGGCGGGTTTCCTCTCGGCCTGCGATATCGCCGTCGCCTCCTCGGCCGCGACCTTCGGCCTGAGCGAGGTGAAGATCGGCCTGGTTCCGGCCTGCATTGCCCCCTATGTCCTGAGAAGGACAGGCGAGCGCTGGGCCCGGCAGTATTTTTTAACAGGGGAGCGGTTCAATGCCGTGCGGGCCCTGGAGATCGGGCTGATCAATGCCGTGGCAGAGCCCGACGACCTGGATGCCAGGGTGGACGAATTTGTCCGCGGGCTCCTCTCCTCCGGCCCCGAAGCCTTGGCCGGCGCAAAGGAACTCCTCCGCCGCGTGCCCGGAATGGATTTTAAGGGAGTCCAGCGCTTCACGGCCGAAATGATTGCCCGACTGCGCACCAGCGCCGAGGGCCAAGAAGGCATGGCCGCCTTTCTCGAAAAAAGAAAACCGCGGTGGACCGGCTGAAACGGAACTTGGACGTAAGACGATCTCCCGGCTTGGGGAAGAGGGATGTTTGACAAGATCCTCATCGCGAACAGGGGCGAGATCGCCGTCCGAGTGATCAGGGCCTGCCGCGAGATGGGGATTGCGTCGGTCGCCGTTTACTCGGAAGCCGACCGGACAAGCCTGCACGTAGGGATGGCCGACGAGGCCGTCCCTATCGGCCTTGCCCCGGCCTCGGAGAGCTACCTCCGTGGGGACCGGATCATCCAAGCCGCCCGCGCGACCGGAGCCCAGGCCATCCATCCCGGCTATGGGTTTCTCGCCGAGAACGCCGGTTTCGCCCGGCTCTGCGAAAAAGAGGGCATCGTATTCATCGGTCCCAACTCCGGCGCTCTTGAGCTTGTGGGCGACAAGGTGAGGGCGCGCCAGGTCGTGGAGGAGGCCGGTGTTCCGATCATCCCAGGCATGAAGTCCGTTCCCGGACGCCTGACGGAATATGAGGAAGCGGCACGTGAGCTTGGCTATCCAGTGATCGTCAAAGCCTCGGCCGGCGGCGGGGGCAAGGGCATGCGTGTTGTTTGGGAGGCTAAGGAACTCGCGGCGTCGGTCGAGGCCGGAAGGCGGGAAGCCGGGTCGGCCTTCGGCGATGAGTCCGTCTACCTCGAAAAGTACATCGAAGAGCCGCGTCACGTCGAAATCCAGGTCCTGGCCGACAATCACGGCCGCATGATCCACCTTTTCGAGCGGGAGTGTTCGATCCAGAGGCGGCACCAGAAGCTGGTGGAAGAAACGCCTTCGCCCGCGCTCGACTCACGCCTTCGGACGAAAATGGGGGAAACGGCCCTGAAGGTCATGCGAGCGGCAGGCTACAACAACGCCGGGACCGTCGAGTTCCTTCTCGATAAGGACCACAATTATTACTTCCTCGAGGTGAACGCACGGCTCCAGGTCGAGCATCCGGTGACCGAACTTGTCACGGGCATCGACCTTGTGCGCCGCCAGATCCTCGTCGCGGCCGGTGAATCCCTGGATCTCGGGCAGGAAGACATCCGCCAGAGAGGCCACGCTCTTGAATGCCGCATCTATGCCGAGGACGCCGCCAACCGCTTCCTCCCTTCGCCAGGCAAGATCCTCTTCCTGAAGGAGCCGAAAGGACCCGGCGTCCGCCTCGATAGCGGCGTCTATGCGGGCTGGCAGGTCCCGGTTTTTTATGACCCGATACTGGCCAAGCTCGTCGTTTGGGCTGAAGACCGCGGCTCGGCCTGCCGGAGGATGGCAGCTGCTCTCGAGGACTGCGTCATCCTCGGGATTCACACGACGATCGGGTTCTTGAAAGACGTCGTCTCTCATCCGGAGTTTTTGGCCGGGCGGACGGACACAGGGTTTATCGGAAAACATCTCGACGGTTGGAAAGGACCGGGGGAAGACGAGGAAACGCTGAGGCTGGCCCTGGTCGCGGCGGCTTTCGATGACATGGCTGGGGCGGCTCGGTCGAAGCCCGGCCTGAGCCGGGTCGAAAAGCAGGATGACGCGACGCCCTGGCTGTCGCTGGGCCGGTGGAGGATAGGAGGCTCGGGGTTTCATGGAGTTTGAGTTCCTCGTGAACGGGACGCGGCGAACGATCGCCCTCGAGAAGAAGGGCGGCGTGTTTGTCGCCCGGGCTGGCGCTACCGTCTTCGAGGTCGATATCTGCCGAATCTCGGGCGAGGAGCTCCAGATCCGTGCCGCCGGGCGATCGCTTCCGGTTTTTGTCGTACGTGACGGACAGCGCCGGATCGTCGCCGCAGAGGGCCGGATATTCACGATCTCGGAGCTCAGCCGGGAGGGTGAGCGGTTCTTGCGTTCGGACGAGAAGGCGCAGGACGGGATCTCCTCTATCAAGGCGCCCATGCCGGGGAAAGTCATAAAGATCAACGTTTCGGAAGGCGAAGAGGTGAGGACGAATCAGTCATTGGTGATCGTCGAAGCGATGAAGATGGAAAACGAGATCACTTCCGCGGCGCCCGGCATCGTGAAGAAAATCCATGTCCTGGCGGGGGACCTCGTCGATGCAGAAAAGACGCTCATCGAAATTGAGCCGAAACGGTGAGACCGCCGGACGAAAGAAGGGATATCAAGGAGGGAAAAGCGATGGCGACCGACAACCTGGAATCGGCGAATGAATGCCGTGCGATGGTGCGGGAGTTCGCCCGCGCCGAGATAACTCCCCATGTCAGGGAGTGGGACGAGAAAGCCTATTTTCCGACCGAGATCTTCCGCAAGCTCGGCGAGCTCGGCCTGATGGGTATTGTGATTCCAGAAGAATGCGGCGGAACGGGGTTGAGCTATAGGCACTATGTGGCCGTCCTCGAGGAGTTGGGAGCTGTCGAAGGTGGCATCGGGCTTTCCGTGGCGGCCCACAATTCCCTCTGCACGAATCACGCCTACATGTTCGGGTCGGACGATATCCGCAGGAACTGGGTGCCCCGACTCGCCCGGGGGGAGGTTCTTGGCGCGTGGGGGCTCACCGAGCCGGAGGCGGGGTCGGACTCCGGCGCCACGCGGACGACCGCCGCGCGCGATGCGAAAGGCTGGGTTCTCAACGGGGTCAAGAATTTCATCACGCACGCCGGCTGCGGAGGGGCTGCGGTCATTATGGCGCGGACGGCTCCGGGAACGGATCACCACGGCATTTCGGCCTTCTTTGTTCCTCTCGATACCCCCGGGGTCACGGTCGGCAAACACGAAGATAAGGTTGGGATGCGAATCTCGGACACGGCGTCCCTCATCTTGGAAGACTGCCGTGTCGGCGCGGCAGCCCTGCTCGGCGGCGAGGGCGAAGGCTTCATCCAGGCCATGCAGGTTCTTGACGGGGGGCGGATCTCTATCGCCGCCCTGGCCGTGGGCATCGCTCGGGGCGCCCTGGATGCCGCCGTCGAATATGCGCGGCAGCGCCGTCAGTTCGGACGGCCGATCGCCGCCTTCCAGGCGATCCGTTTCAAACTGGCGGACATGGCCACCGAGGTGCAGGCTGCCCGGCTGCTCACGGAGCATGCGGCGGACGAGAAGGACGCGGGGAGGAAAACGACACTTCTGTCGGCCCAGGCTAAACTCTTTGCTTCCGAGGTCTCGGTCAGAACCGCGGAGAACGCCGTGCAGATCCTGGGTGGCTATGGCTACTGCAAGGACTACCCTGTGGAGAAGTTCTGGCGCGACGCCAAGCTCTGTACGATCGGCGAGGGCACAAGCGAGATCCAGCGTCTGGTCATCGCCCGGGAGCTCCTCGGAGCCTGAGGCCGGCACTCTGCGAGCGGCCCGCGGAAATCGGCGAGGGAAGCCGTAGCGTCGTTTACCCTGTCAGGCCGCCCGGCGATACACGATGGCGACGACGGTCTTATCGTTCCCGCCCATGTTCACAGAGAGTGCGCAGGGCTTCTTCGGCGAAACCTCCACCTGCCATTTGCCGGCCTTCCCAATGAGCTGCTGCCAGACGGTGACCGCTTGCCGCACGCCGGTCCCGCCTGTTGGATGCCCCCATCCGATAAGTCCCCCCGAAGTGTTGAAGGGAACCTCGCCCTGCCGCGATGTCTTTCCTTCGAGGATGTAATCCGGGCCTTCTCCCCGGCCGGCCAAGCCGATGGCCTCGACCGAGAGCAGGCCAGAAATCGTGAAGCAGTCGTGGCACTCCACGGTGCCGATCTCCTTCAGGCCGGTTCCGGAGGCTTCGAACGCCTTTTGTACGGCCCGCTTCGAGGTCTCGAGCTCGGTCAAGTCCGCCGGAGCCGCCGTCAGGTCGGCCTCGACCTGTCCCCATCCCAGGACTTCGATCGCATTCTGCATGGAGATTCCGCAGCGCTCGAGGCCTTCCTCCGAGACGACGGCGACGGCGGCCGCCGCGTCGGATACCTTGGAACAGTCGTAGATGTTGAGGTGATCGACGAAGGATCGCGGGTCGGGCTCGGTGAGGCCCAGCGCATCGAGGTCCTCGCAAATGTTGTGGAATTCCTGAGCGGTCTCGCAGAGCCGAGCGTTTTCGACAGCGTTCCGGTACCAGCGGGCGAAGGCCCGCCGCGTCCTGTCCCGGCCGTACTTTTCGAAATAGGCCCCGGCCCGGTCGCTGAAGAGCGAGGGAAAGAAATAGGCGTGGCCGGCCTTGCGTTCGCCGCTATACCAGCCCGCCCCGGCCAGAATGTCGGCGCCGTAGATCGCCTTAACGGTGTTCTGGACCTCGACACCGATTGTCAAGACGACATCGGCGGTTCCCGCCAGAATCGATTTGATCGCGGTCGTCAGGGCGAGCCCGCCGGACCCGCAGGCGCCCTCGACGCGCGTGCAGGGCTTCCAGCGCAGGTTTTCATCGATCGCGGGAATGAGAGCGGCGAGGTTACCCTGCCTGTTAAAGCGGGCGGCCATGAAGTTACCGATCACGCCTTCGTCGA
Organism: Candidatus Aminicenantota bacterium; assembly: GCA_963727095.1. Taxonomy (GTDB): domain Bacteria; phylum Acidobacteriota; class Aminicenantia; order Aminicenantales; family Saccharicenantaceae; genus CAVSEQ01. Next base: position 180,680 of record CAVSEQ010000004.1, read on the forward strand.
CGTTCTTCCCGCCGCCGATCTGCTTCAGTGTGCCCTGGCCCGCTTCGCGGATGTAATCTTCGAGACCCGGTCGCGGCTTCTTGGGATTGAATTCCTTGCGTCCGGTCCCCAGGGAAATCGTGTTGTATCCCGCCGTCACATAGACTTTTCGCCGGCTCTTTTTCATTGCCTGTCCTCTCAGTCGAAATAATTATTGATCGGGCCGTAAGCATGGTAAAAGCCCGTGAGCAGCACGGTGTTGACATCGTCTTCGCCGGCCGCGACCCCGTCCCTCACGAGACCCAAACCGATCTCCTTCGATTTCCGTCCGTAGCGGATCGCAAGATCGGCGCCCAGGGTTTTCATTCCGGCGAGCTCTTTGAAGTGCTCTTGAAGGAAAGCCTCCTTCTGCGGATCCTGGATGACGCTCTTCCAGGGCTTAGCCCGTCCCGGCAGCCCGCCCAGCCGCGCGTCGATGCGCCCGGCAAGGTCCGAGAAGGGGACGTAGGCCTGCCTATCCAGATCGAAAACGCCGTTCGGCTTTCCTTTCTCGTATTTCAGGAAGCCGTCTTTCTGCGAACCGTCGGTGTACTGTCCCCCGATGATCCCCATCGCGGTGAGCCTGTCGATAACAGGGCTGGCCAGCTTTTCGCCGGCCAGACGCTCGCTCATGACATGAAGGATGCTTTGGCAGACGTCGAGACCGACATAATCGACGAGCTGGAAAATACCCATCGGACGGATTAGAAAATCCTGGCTGATCTTGTTCACCATGTAGAGGGAGCCGGCGAAGCCGAAAGCCCCGGCCAGGCGCTCGACCTCGGCCACCGCGTACAGCGCGTCCCTTATGAAATGGCCGTTGCCGATAAAACCGGCGGTATCCCGTGAAGGAACGACGGTTTTGCGCAGTTTCTTGGCATACTGGACCGCGAAATCGGCCAAGTCCGGCCGCGTGGCGTCCGCCCGGATGAGCTCCACGAGCTTTTGCACAGCCGGAGGATTGTAGAAATGGAATCCGATGATGCGTCCGCCGAGGTTCACCCGCTCGTCGAGCTCGTGGATCGGTATCGAGGACGTATTGGTCAGGAACCATGGATCGCGGGAATTGTGGGATTGGATCTGCGAAAGGAGCTTGACCTTGAGATCCGGGTTTTCGTTGACCGCCTCGAAGATCAGGCCGGCGTTATAGGCGGCTTCGATCCGCGAAGTCGGACGAACCAGACTCAGCACATCCTCAACGTATTGACGGATGACCTCTTCGTTTTCGACAAGGTCGGCGCGGCCGGCGTAAGCCTTGCGGAGCGCCACGGCCTTTTTTTCGGCCGCCTTCTGGACCTGCGTCCGGAGGTAGCTCTGCAGCCCCGCGAGGGCCTTCTCGGATACGTCTACGGCATGGAGGACCATCGCCTGCGGCGCGCCGCCGGGCACCAGGCTCAGATCCGCCATTTCCATGGCGGTGAGCAGGACGATACCGCTTCCCATTTTCCCGGCGGCCCCGAGGACTGCCACGTTTTCGAAACGATCGGCATACGGCATGTTTCTCTCCTGCCCCGCTAGGGTTGACCGGACCACTTCGGGGCCCGCTTTTCGAGAAAGGCGCGCATTCCTTCCGCGGCCTCGTTCTCAAACAGGGAGCCGAACGCCTCGGACTCGATGGCGCAGCCGGCTTCGAAGTCCATCAGGTATCCCCGTCGTGTCACCTGCTTCACGAGCTGAACAGCCCGCGGGCCCTTGGAGGCGATCGTCTTGGCGAGCTCGACGCAAGCGGGGATGAGCCCGTCCGGCTCGACGACCTTCTGGACGAGTCCGATACGAAGGGCGTCCTCGGCGCCGATCATCTCTCCGGTCATGAGCAGAAGGAGGGCGTTTCCAAGTCCTATCAGCCGGGGGAGTCTCTGGGTCGCGGCGTATCCGGGGATGACACCCAGGCCGACCTCGGGCTGACCGAACTTGGCTTTGGCGCTCGCCACGCGGATATCGCAGGCCAGGGCCAGCTCGCAGCCGCCCCCGAGGGCGAATCCATTGACGGCCGCGATCACCGGCTTGGCCAGAAGCTCGATGCTCCGGAAGGTCCTCTGACCCCATTTCGAGAATTCGCGGCCCTCGGTTTGGGTCTTGCGGGCCATCTCGGCGATATCGGCCCCGGCGGCGAAAGCTTTCCCCTCGCCCGTGACGATCAGGACCTTGATGTCGTCCCGCGCTCCCAGTTCGGCAACGAGGCTGTCCATCTCTTCGAAAAAACGCGTGTTCAGCGCGTTGAGGGCCTGGGGCCTGGAAATCGTGACGACAGCCACTCCGCTCGAAACCTGTGTCTTCAAAATTTGATAGTCCATGGCCGTCTCCTTAATCGGTCAGGAGCGCCCTGGCTATGACGAGACGCTGGATCTCCGAGGTCCCTTCATAGATCTCCGTAATCCGCTGATCCCGGTAGAGGCGCTCCACCTTATAGTCCTTCATGAATCCATACCCTCCGTGAATTTGGAGGGCCTTGTGGCAGACGCGGTGGGCCATTTCCGAGGCGAAGAGTTTGGCCATGGCCGCCTCCCGCGTGAAGCGTGGACTGCCCGAATCCTTCATCCAGGCGGCGCGATAAAGCATGGTCTTGCCGACCTCGACGTCCAGGGCCATGTCGGCCAGCATGAATTGCAGGCCCTCGAATTCCGCGAGGGGCTTGCCGAACTGCTTCCGCTCCTTCGCGTAGCGGACGGATGCCTCCAGCGCGCCCTCGGCTATGCCGACGGCTTGGGCGGCGATGCCGATGCGCCCGCAATCGAGCGTGGCCAGGGCGACATTCAATCCGCGGTTTTCCTGGCCGAGGAGGTTCTTGGCCGGGACGCGACAGTCGGTGAAGATCAGTTCCGTTGTGCTCGAGGTGCGGATGCCCAGCTTATTTTCATGCTTCCCCACGGCGAACCCGGGGGATTCCTTGGGGATGAGGAATGCCGAAATGCCCTTGGCCCCTTTCTCCTTGTCGGTGCAGAAAAAGGCGATGATAATATCGGCGAAGGACCCGTTGGTCGTGAAGTTCTTCGTCCCGTTGAGGACGAAATCGGTCCCGTCGCGGACGGCGCAGGCCCTGAGGGACCCGGGGTCGCTCCCCGCCCCGGCTTCCGTAAGCGAGAAGCAGCCGAACCATTGCCCTGAGGCCAGCCTGGGCAAATAGGTTCGCTTCTGCTCTTCGGTCCCAAAAATAATAATAGCGTCGTTGACAAGCGAATTCTGGACCGAGACACCCACGGCCGTACCTGCGTCCACTTTACTGAACTCGATCATGGCCCCGGCATAGGCCACGGCGCCCATGCCCGTCCCGCCGTATTCCTCCGGGACCGTCATGCCGAGATATCCCAGCTCGCCCAATGCCTTGAGCGCGGCGTGGTTGACCTCCTGCTTGGCATCCAATTCCTCGACGGCGGGGGCCAGTTCCTTTTCGGAAAATTTCTTGGCCCCCTCGACGGCCATTCTTTGTTCTTCAGAGAAGGAAAAATCCATAGCTTTAATCCTCCTTTCAAAAACTATCGAGACTGCGACGCGTGCCAATCCTGGATGAATTTGACGATGTCCTGGATGTCATCTCCCGGCCCAAAAACCTTCTTGACCCCGATTTCCCTCAACTTTTCCTGATCCTTCGTCGGGATTATTCCTCCGCCCGTCAGGAGGCGGTCGCGGAGTCCGGACTCGTCCATGAGCGCCTTGACACGGCGGAAATGGGTCATATGCGCGCCCGAGAGTATGGAGAGCCCGATAACGTCGGCGTCCTCCTCGACGGCGGCCCGGACGATGGCCTCGGGTGTCTGCTGCAGACCCAGGTAAACGACCTCCATGCCCGCGTCCACCAAGGCTCGGGCAACCACCTTGGCGCCACGGTCATGGCCGTCCAGCCCGGGCTTGGCGATGATGACCTTGATCCTTTTTTTAGGCATAGACCGTCCCCATTCTAGGAAGTCTTAGTAAAACGGCTGCTCCCGGTATTCCCCGAACACCTCAGCGAGAGTCGTGCTGATCTCACCCAACGTAGCGTAGGCGCGGGCCGCTTTGAGCAGGTGGGGTATCAGATTCCCAGACCGGGCGGCAGCCTTCGCCAGGGTCTCGAGACACGCCCGGACCGCCAGGTTGTCCCGCCGTTCTTTAATCCCGCGCAGGGACCGGACCTGGTTTGGCTCGACGGATTCGTCGATTTCGAGGACCGGAATCTCAAAGCGCTCTTGTGTGCCGACGAACTCGTTGACGCCGACCAGAATCTTCTTTTTCCGGGAAAGCGCCAGCTGGTACTGGTAGGCGGCCCGCGTGATCTCCTGCTGGAAGAAGCCCTGCTCGATGGCCTTGACGACGCCGCCCAGCGCTTCGATCCGCCGGAAATAATCCTCAGCCTCGTTTTCGAGTTCGTCGGTCAACTTTTCGAGGTAATAGGATCCCCCCAGCGGGTCGATCACATTGGCCGCGCCGCTTTCGAAGGCGATAATCTGCTGGGTCCGCAGGGCGATCTCGACGGCTTTTTCCGATGGCAGGGCCAGCGCCTCATCCATGGAATTGGTGTGGAGGCTCTGGCAGCCGCCGAGGACGCCGGCGAGGGCCTCCAACGCGGTCCGAACGATGTTGATTTCCGGCTGTTGGGCGGTCAGGCTGCAGCCGGCCGTCTGGACATGAAACCGGCACAGCCAGGACCGTGGGTTCTTGGCCTTGTACTTCACCTTCATATGCCGGGCCCAGATCCTGCGCGCCGCCCGCATTTTGGCGATTTCCTCGAAGAAATCCATATGAGCATTAAAGAAAAAAGACAGGCGGGGAGCGAAGTCGTCGATGTCCAGACCGGCTCGGCGGGCGTACTCCACATAGGTGAATCCGTCGGCCAGCGTGAACGCCAGTTCCTGTGCCGCCGTGGACCCGGCTTCCCGGATGTGATATCCGCTGATGGAAATCGTATTCCACTGCGGAACGTTCTCCGCGCAGAAGGCCATAAGATCCGTGATCAACCGCAGATGCGGCTCGGGCGGGAATATCCATTCCTTCTGGGCGATGTACTCCTTCAGGATGTCGTTTTGGAGGGTCCCCCGAAGGCTGGCCAGGGGAACCCGTTGCTCTTCAGCGTTTGCCAGGAACATTGTAAAGATCCAGGCTGCGGGTGCGTTGATGGTCATCGACGTCGAGATCCCGTCGAGAGGAATTCCGTCGAAAAGCCGCTCCATGTCGGCCCGGGAATCGACAGCGACGCCCGTTCTTCCGACTTCGCCGGCCGAGAGAGGATGGTCGGAGTCCCGGCCGTAGAGCGTCGGGTTGTCGAAGGCGACCGACAGCCCGGTCTGCCCCCTCGCCAAAAGAAACTTGTACCTCCGGTTCGTCTGTTCGGCCGTTCCCATTCCGGAGAACTGCCGCATCGTCCACAATTTTCCCCGGTACATCGACGGATGGATCCCTCGTGTGAACGGATATGTGCCGGGGGTGCCCAGCCGGACCTCGTCATCGATCCCGGAGAGGTCCTCCCGGTCGTAGATCGGCTGCACGATGCGCCCCGAGATCGACGAAAAATCAGCGTCCCGCAGATCCGACTTTCGATACTCTTCAGCCCAGCGTTTTTTACCTGCCTTTGGCACGACCGGCGTTTTCCTTTCCGTATTGGATTTTGATGCGAGAGCAGACATGGCGGATATAGGGATATGGCGATCGTTTGCACTTGATAAAGCGCTCGGCCGCGATAGGAATCTTCTTCCGCGCGTCGGCCAGGTCTGAAAACCTGTCCCACAGGTCCTGCCGGATCGAAGCCGTTATTTCCCTTTCCATAAGCAGGCGCTTCTTTCTCTGGTAATCGCCGGTTTGGGCGAGACCGCCGATAAGGCGCTCCAATTCCTCGTTGACCTCGTCCAGCCCTGTATCTTGGTTCGCGGAGGCGGCCAGGATGGGAGGAACGGCCCTGCCCCTCTGTCGGGCGCTGATCTCGAACAAGAATCTCAGCGATTCGAGCAGCGTTTCCGTCCCGGGAAGGTCGGACTTATTGACGAGAAACATATCAGCAACCTCAAGAATACCTGCTTTGAGGGTCTGGATCGTGTCCCCCGTGCCGGGTTGGAGAACGAGAATGACCAGGTCGGTCCACGTCAGCACGTCGAGCTCCGCCTGTCCCACCCCGACCGTTTCGATGAAGATGCGATCCATGCCGAACGCGTCGAAAATGTCCGCCACATGCGGTGTCGAGGGAGACAAACCGCCGCGGCCGTCCCTTGAGGCCTGCGAGCGGATGAAGATGTCTTGGCCACAGTCGACCCCCTGCATGCGTACACGGTCACCCAAGAAGGCGCCCCCCGTGAACGGGCTGGAAGGATCGACAGCGATAATGCCGACCGAATAATGGGCTTTGGCGGCCCGCCGCGCAAGTGCCGCGGTGACCGTGCTCTTTCCGACCCCGGGCGGGCCTGTGACTCCGATGCGAATCGCTCCTCTGAGGTGAGGGATCAACCGATGCCTGACGCTCGGCACGATTTCGGGATTGTTTTCCACCGCAGTGATCAAGCGGGCGCACGCCGACCGCCCGCCACGGAAAAAATCCGCCCATGTTTCCGGCGGTATTACGGACCCGCACGCTTTGCCTCGTTTGGGGAAAATCCCCTTTGTTGTCGCGGAAGCGGCCGTCATGTTCCCTGGGCGAACGGTAAGAAGACTATATCGCCCGCGGCGCCGGATGTCAAGAAACGCGCAGCGCCTCCCGCCGACGCTAAGCCCCGCCTTTCAAGGCGGGGACAAGAAGCGAGGCTCAGGGTTAACCCCGAACAAGCCCCGGCGTTCATGCCGGGGACTCGAGGGGTTTGACGGTCGACCTCAACGGCAACGACCGCGGGAGCAAATCGTGGATCGGAACTTGCGTCTATTTCCAATCGCGCACAATCGCCAGGACCAGGTCCGAAAGGGCCTCCAGATCGCCCCGGTCGATCTTCTCGATAAACGAATGGGCGTATGCTCCAGGCCAGCTGAGCGGGATGTCCACGCTGCCGCGGGGGACGAAAACCGAACCGTCGTTCCCGCCGCGCGAGCTGCCGGCTTGAAGAGGGATGTTTCTTTGCCGGGCGATTTCCGTGAGGCGCTTTAAGGCCTCCGCGGGCACGACATTGCTGGAATCAATGGCCCGGATGACCGCGCCTTTTCCGATGATCATGTTTCCGAAGCGCTTCGACTCGAGGGGGGAGTCCGTCGAGACGAAGGTATCGACGGCGAACACGTCATCGGGCCGCAGGACTTTGGCCAGCTCGGCGGCTCCGAAGAGTCCGATTTCTTCCTGGACGTCCCAGGCGAACGTCACGGTTTTGCCGATCAGGCCGTCTCCCTTGAGCCGGAGAGCGGCGTCGAGAAGAGCCGCACAGCCGGCCCGGTCGTCCACCGCGCGAGTGGCCATCATCGTCGGGGAGAAATCCACGATCGTTTTTTTGATTGTGACGGGCTGCCCTTCGGCGACGCCCAGGTCCCGCGCTTCCTTCTCCGACGCGACGCCGAGGACGATTTCGAAATTCTCGGCGTTATACGCTTGAGGGACGGCATTCTCCTGTCGACGGGCGTCGTATCCGGGCCTTGGAGCGATGATGCCCGGAACTCCACCATGCGGCGTGTCAATGACCACGGGCCGCGCTTCACTCGTCTGGGGCAACACTCCGCCTCCGGCTTTGACCTTGACCTTGCCGTCGGCAGTGATGGCGTCCACGATCCACCCGAGCTCATCCAGATGGGCCACGAAAAGGACGTGCGGCTTGCCGGAGCCGATCGTGAACCAAACATTGTGCATTGCGTCGCGCTGCACCTTGAGGCCCGCGGGGAGAGATTTCTGGATGAAATCGGCAACGGCCGCTTCATGGCCCGAAACGCCGGGGATGAGCACGATCGATCTCATCAGTTCCCAGGCCCGCGATTTCGGCTGGGCGCCGCCGGCCGGGCTGAGAGCCAAGACCGCCAGCGCAAGCGTTGCGATAGGTTTCTTCATCGCTCACCTCCTTGCCTGAAAAATGCCGAGAGGAGGACGCCCAGCGCTTCGACGTCTTCGAGTTGGATGATCTCCGAAGGCGTATTGAGGAACTGGACGGGAAGGGCCAGCGTAACCGTATCGGCCGCCATGTCGCCGAAGGCCGCGGCGAGAGGGGAGTCGGATGCCGTTCGCCATTGAACGGGAATCTTGCCGTTCGCGGCGGCCTGCTCGAATGCGCGTCGAAGCGCGCCCGCACTCTCGCCGCTCTGCGCGAAAACCGGACCCTTGCCGAGACTCGGCGACTGCGCGTCCTTCTCGGCGGCCGTGACGTCCACGATGATAACTTTCCCGGGCTGCCAAACATTCCTGGCCCGGGTCGCGCCCAGGGAGATCCTCACGCCGCGGCCCCGGCTCGGGAATTTCGTTTGGGCCGCAAACACGAGCACGGTTTCTCCGGCGAGCGTCTCGCCCTTCAGCCCGGCTGCGACGGACGCCAGAACCGCGCCCGCCGTCTTGACCCCGAGCGAGGGTCCGGCCCAGCGCTTCCCGGCCAGCTCGGTCAGGACGGGCCAGAAAGTCAGCGCATCGAGGAGTCTGACACCCTTCGCCAGCGCTTCCTTTTCCGACCGGACGCCGATGTCCACAAACGCGTCGTCGAGTCCGAAATTCTCGACCAAGGCTTTCCGTCTTTCCGGTGTCAGAAGGTGCATGGCGGGCTGCGAGACGACCCCTTGGACGGGTCCCCGCGCCGTCGATATTACGACGGGCTGTCCAAGCAGGTAGGCGTCGAATTGCTGATGGGGCGGCGGTACGGCGCGGTCGAGCCGGAGGTACCCTTCCGGACTGATGCCGCTGACAAAGTATCCAAACCCGTCAAGCGGCACGAGGATCATGGTCCGCGGCCCGCCCTTTCCGAAACGGACGGCGAAACCGCCGAGCCCGTCTTCCTCAATGGCCAAACCTTTGGGCAGGGCGTTCTCGATCGCAAGGGCGAGGGGGCGTTCATTTCCCGTCGTCGACGGGATCGGGAAGAATTTCCTGATGAGGCTCGCGACGTCCGCGGATTCTCCGAACGCCGCCAGCCCCAGCAGGAGCAGCGCGATCGTTATCCATTTCTTATTGCGTTGGGTCATTCCCGCCTCCTTCTTCTCAGGTTGGGCAGCCGCTGGGCGGTCGGCGCCAGGGCCAGGCCGCCCCGGGCCGTACACCGGAGTTCCGGCGGCAGCATTTTTCCGCAATCGAAGACCGCGTCGATTGTTTCGTCCAAGGGGACTGGATTCGCGTAGCCGCCCAACACCAGGTCGGCGCAGACGAAGGCGCTCGATGCCGCCACCGCGTTCCGTGTGTGACACGGGATCTCGCACATGCCCTGGACCAGGTCGCAGACCGAGCCCATGGAGTTCTGGAACGAAATCGCGGCGGCGTCGGCGGCCTGGCGCGGCGTCCCCCCCACCGCTTCGACGACAGCCGCCGCGGCCATGGCGCCGGCCGCGCCGATTTCGACCTGGCAGCCCGCCACCTCGGCGGCGAACGTCGCTCTCTTGGCGAGGATAAGGCCCACGGCCGAGGCCGCCGCAAGGCACCGGACGACCCCCGCCGGGGCCAGCCGTCGTTCCTCGGCCAAAGTGACGATAACCCCCGGGATAACCCCGGCCGATCCTCCCGTGGGCGCCGCGACGACGATGCCCATGCTGTTGGAAACGTGCATTGCCGCCAGAGCCCGCGCCGCCGCGCGGGTGTGGAGGCCGCCCGCGGCGAGCCGGCCGGCTTTCTCGGCCTTGAGCACACGCGACGCTGAAGGGCGAAGGAGCTGCATGCGAACGGCCCGATCCTTGAAGCCCTTGGCCACCGATTCCTTCATGATGAGGTATCGCCTCAGGATTTCCTCTGCGATGGCTTTTTCGCGGAGGCCAAGAAGCCTGGCTTCGTAAGCGACGGCGGTCCGGCCCAAGCTCCAGCCTCGGCGCGCGGCCAGCCGAACCATGGATTCGGCCGATTCGAAGAGAGGGGCGCCTTTTGGAATGAAATACACCGGACCCGCCATCCTGAGATCTTTGACGCCGCGGGCGGCCGCCAGGCGTCCCCGCAGGCGGTCGTCCGGGCGGCAGGCCAGGCGGAGTGTCAGCTGGATCTCGTGTCCGCGAACCAGCCACGACGGTCGGCTAACGGGTTGACGGATAGTTTGAAGAAGAGTCCGTAGCCGGGCCCGCGAGCTGCGATCGGCGCGGACAATGACCAGGAAGGCTTTCCCATCGATCAAGACCGACCAGCCATCGAGGGTCGTGATAACGAAGCCGCCCCCGCCGGTGGACTTCCCCACAGCCGCGAGAGTTCGGCCGCTTCGTGAAACGAGGCGCATGGCGACCGTGTTCGGATGATCGGCCCCCGCGATCGGAGCGACGTGGAACATGACATGGAGACCTGCGGCTCGGGCGGCGGCAAGCGCTCCGTCGAACCTCGGGTCGGTGATCGGCCAGCCCATCAGGCCGGCCGCCAGAGCCAGGTCTACGCCCTGCTCGCGGAAGGTTTGGGCATAGGAACCGGAAGGGTCGAAGGTGAACACCGCGTTCGCCGGCTCGCCTCCGAGAAGGTCCCGCACGGTCCGGCCGATGTGATACGAGCCCGCCGTATGCGAGCTCGACGGTCCCCGCATGACGGGGCCGAGGACGTCGTTCAAGATGCTCGGGGATTCCAACACGTTGTGCGTTTGAGCTTATATCACAGCCCCCAAACCGGGTCAACGGACCTCCGCCCTGCTCTCCAGTGGCGAGCCGGCCATGCCTCTCTTTGCGGTCCGCTTCCGGCATTTCTTTTTTGTCCCGTTTTGGTTATGATGGAAGGAAAAGGAGACCGTTCGGGTGGAAGGGATTAAATTCGTCAAGATCGCCGTCGGCGTCATTCTTGTTTTCCTGCTGGGTACATTTCTGAAACTCGCCCAGCCGATTCTCATCCCCTTTTTCATGGCCCTCCTGCTGTCGTTCGCGATCACGCCGCTTCTCGATTTTCTGGTGCGCCGGAAGGTCCCCAAGGCTGCGGCGGTGGCGGGGATTCTGATCCTGACTTTCATCATCCTCTATCTCGTGGGGGTCCTCTTCTATTCGAGCGGAAAATCCCTGGTGTCCGAGCTTCCGTCCTATAACGACATGGTGAAATCGTTCCTGGGCGGAGTGGACCGCACGTTCCATAACGAAAAGTTGAATGTGGACATATCGGAGTGGCTCAACGGCTTGAACGTCGAGAAGCTCGGAAGTGTCATCCTCTCCGCGCTCGGGCCTTTCCTGAATTTCCTGACGGGTTTGCTTCTGGTCTTCATTTTCATGATCTTTATCCTGGCCGGCCGCGGCCGCCTGGAAAGGAAAATCGTCCAGGCCTTCTCCCCCGAACAAGCCAATGCCGTCAGCCTTGTCGTGCAGAAGATCGACCGCCAGACCCAACGCTATTTGGCCTACAAAACCCTGATCAGCCTGGCGGTCGGCATCCTGACGACGGTCATCCTCGTTCTCTTCCATCTGCCCTTCGCCTTCGTTTTCGGCGTGCTGACGTTTATACTGAACTTCATTCCCAACCTGGGCTCCGTCATCGCCGGGATATTACCCGTGATCATGGCCGTTTTCTTTTTCGGCACATTGGGGCCTGCGATCTGGATCCTGGTCCTTCTGACCATCGTCCACATGGTTATGGGAAACGTCGTCGAGCCGCGGCTCCAGGGCATCGGGTTGGGATTGAGCCCGCTGCTGGTTCTGTTCTCCCTATTTTTCTGGTCCTGGCTCTGGGGGATTCCCGGGATGATCCTGGCCGTTCCGATCCTGGCCGTCGTCAAGATCATCTTCAGCAACGTCCCGTCGCTCAAGTTTCTCGAAGCGCTTATGGAATAAGAAGCGAAACGTTCCCCGTTCCTCCGGAAGTCACGCCTGCGCCCCGACCCCAGGATCGAACTCAGGGTGTTCCCTCCGGCAGGGAGCGAAGTCTTCGGAGCGACCAACAAAAGTGTGGCGGAGCAGCGCGGAGCCATACTTTTGAGAAATATCCGAAACAGGGTATTAATTGCGCTGGGAGCTGCAGTGCCGGGAAATACCTGAATTGATTCTTGAGTTTCGCTCCCCGGGGCCTCGCTCAGCGGCAGTGAGCCTACCCTTGGCCCCCGCGCTGCCGCTCCCCCGGGAACCTGTCCCGTCGGTTCCCCCGTCGCCAGGCGCCGGGACCCCCTCCGCTACGGGGGCTTACGGTTAGGCCTCACCGCCGCTTTGATGAGCAGCCGTGCCACCACTGCAGCAAAGCTGCGGTAGTGCTGGTCGCTTCTTAGAATCCGCTCCCTGCCGCTCGGCCTTCCCACGCCTTCCTCCGGGAATCACACCTGCGCTCGCTCCCCGGCTAAGGCCGAGCCTCGCTAGTAATCGAGTCCGACGGTGACGAGGAACTTGTCGAGCCGGCGTTCAATTTCACGGGCCGCGCTCTTAAACGTGTCGTAGTCACGACCGAGCGGGTCCTCGATGTTCCACGCGTAGAGTTTTTCTTCAGGAACGGCGCCGAGCGACTTGAGGCGGTTGAAGATGGTGAGATCCATGGCGACGACATAATCGAAAGACTTGAGGTCGACGTCGAGGATATTCTTGGCCGTATGACCTTTGATATCGGTTTTGTAGACGATCCTCATAACGAGGACGGCTTCGTAGGCGACGGGGACCCCCGGGGTGGCCGCGATTCCCGCACTGGCGACTTCGGCCGCCGGACCGAGGCGCTTCGCGGCGATGCCCGCGGCCATGGGACTCCGGCAGATGTTGCCGTAGCAGACGAAAAGAATCCGCGGCACGCGTGACGCGGCCGTCCGCGCGGAGCCCGCCGTTCCGGCTTTTTCTGCTCCCTTTTTCATCGCCAACAAAGCCTCCGATCCGATGACCCTGCGTGATCGCCGGCCGCCCCGGGGCGCGCTACTTCTGCGCGGCCTGGGCGTTTTCGAGCGCGACCTCCTTGGCCTTTTCGTAGAGGAAAGCGGCCAGAATGTAACGCTCGGCGGCAAACGGGTAGGCCTTATCCTTCGCCAGATCGGCCGCCGCCGTCTCGTCCTCCTTGGCCCGCCCGTAGAGCCAGCTCTCCCGGGCGGCCGCCTGTGCGGCTTCGGCGCCGCTTCGAGCCTCTTTGACCAGGCCCCCGAGAGCGGCCAGGCATTGGTCCTCATTTCCTCCGCTGAGGCTGAGGAGGTAGACCCTGTTCAGGATTCCGTAAAGAATGCGGGCGCCGGTAAAGTCGTTCTTGCGATAGCTTTCCGCCGCGTCTTTCTCCTTTTCGGTCGCAATCCAGCCCAGGAGGTTTGAGCCCTTTTGTTGGGCGGCCTCTTCCGCCTTCTTCTTCATGGAGTCCATGTCCTTTTTGGCCGCGTCGGCTTTTTCCTTTTCGTTGACGAGGGTCAGGAGCTTCCGCATCTCCGATTCGCTTTTGGTGTAGCTCCGGCGGGACGCCTCCGCGTTCCCCGCCAAGTCCTGGTCCTTGCCCTTCTGGATTTCACCACGGATATTATCGAGGAGACCACGGACGGGGCTGTCGGCGGGGAGTTTTCCCTGAAGCGAAGAAAGGAACGTTTCGATCTCCTGGGCGCTCTTGCCCTCGAGGCTGCCGGCGTATTGTTTAAGGTAGGGAAGAGCAAGGTCCCAACCCTTGCCCGCATCCGCCAGACCGGAAACAGCCTTTTTTCCCCGGGGGACCTGCACGGACCCGCCGGACGTGGTTTGGTTTTCGACCTGGGGCAGGACCGGAGGGGGCTCCACCCGGCCTTGGGCGTCGACCACCGGCGCGCCTTCTTTCTTTGCCGGTTCGCTCCGAAACGGCCGGAACTTTATGATGATCAACGCGGCGAGCACGATCGCAACGACGGCGAGTCCGGGAACGACGAGCTTTTTCAGATTGAATTTGACCGTGATCTCTCTCGAAGTGATCGGCCGCCGCGCTGTGATCGCCGGTTTGGACGCCGGCAACCCCTGGGCGATTCTGTCCAGGTCCGCCAGGAGGTCTTCGGCATCCTGGTAGCGGTCTTCCCGGTTTTTTTCGAGGCACCTCAAGATGATCTGGCTGAATCCCGTGGAAATCTGCGTGTTGAGCTGTTTCGGGTCTCGCGGCGGCTCGGTCCGGTGTTTGAGTGCGATGCTGAGCGGCGTTTCACCTTCGAACGGCACCCGGCCGGTCACCATTTCATAAAGGATGACGCCCAGAGAATAGATGTCCGACCGGCGGTCGAGGGCGCGGGCCTCGGCCTGCTCGGGAGACATGTATTCCGGCGTCCCGATCGTCAACCCGGCCGCCGTCAGCCCCTTGGCATGGAGAGAGCGGGCGATTCCGAAATCCATGATTTTCGCGTTGCCGTCGCGGTCGATCATGATGTTGTGCGGCTTGAGGTCGCGATGGATGACCCCAAGCCGGTGAGCCTCGGCCAGGCCTTCCGCGATCTGGCGGGCGAGCCCGAGCGCCTTCGCTTCATTGAGGTGCCCCGACCTCCGAATGAAGCTCTTGAGATCCTCGCCGGGGACGTATTCCATCGAGATGTAAAATGAAAGGCCCTCTTCATTCAAGTCATACATGCGGCAGACGTGCCGGTGGGCGACTTTGCGGGCCAGCTTGAGCTCGTTGCGGAAGCGGTCAATAACCTCAAGGTCCGCGGAGATTTCGGGCTTGAGCAGTTTGAGGGCGACGATTTCTTTGATCTTTGTGTCATAGGCCTTATAGACCGTGCCCATTCCCCCCTGGCCGACCTCCTCGATGATCTCGAAGCGATGGGCGAAGGTCGTGCCCCGGTCCAGGCCCTTGGTCGGGGTCTCGTAAGCAAGTGTCGCGGGCAGGGAGGGTCCAGGCCCGCCGGCCAACTCGCGTCCGCATTGGCTGCAGAACCGGGTATTTTCGGGATTCTCGTTGTTACAGCGTGGACACTTCATGCGATCGCTCAATCATTCATTTCTTACCATAGCAACTTGTCTGGGAAATATCAAACCCATAAAGAAGTACGCAATGACTCTGAACTTGGTTTCCCGGCCAACCGCTATTAATCGGCCGGCCACAGGGGGGACGGATAAACGCCCCGCCTGACTCGCTCGGCGATCTCGGCCTGGACGACCGGCCGGTCGGCCGGGTAGGTGACGCCGAACCATCGCTCTTGTGTAGGAAGAATCCTGACGCGGGCTTTCCCCTGGCGGACGAGGCCTCCGACAATCTCGGGGATCAGGAACTCCGCTCTGGCAATCTGGTGGGAGTTTTCCCGGAGAAACGTCCGGAACAGGGAATCAAGCTCGGCGAAGAGGCTCGTCCCGAATCCCCAGAAATTCATCGAGGTCAGGCTGCTTCCGTCGAGCGGGATCCAGTCCACGCCGTTCTCGGTGTGCTTGATCGCATCCGGAAACTTCTGGATTTTGAGGAGCTCGCGGATACTGACCAGAGTACCGTCCGGCAGGGCTTCGGCGACTCCGCGGGCGACATGGCCGTGTTCGGAGAGGGTGTTGGCCAGCCTGTAACCGATCATCGCGTACTCATAGGCGCTTGATCCGGCGGGCTGTCCTCGCAGATGGCGGGACATGATTTCGAAAGTGGAGCGGCCGTAGAAATCATCCGCGTTGATCGCAGTGAACGGCGTTGTAACCGCCTCACGACAGGCGAGGATGGCATGGCCCGTCCCCCAGGGCTTCAACCGCTCAACCGGAACCGCGAATCCCGCCGGGACTTTGTCCAATGACTGGATGACATAGGCCGTGTCCACCTTTTGCTCGATCCTCTTCCCGACCTTGTCCCGGAACGGCCCCTCGAAATCCCGGCGGATGACGAAAACGACTTTGTCATATCCGGCTTCGAGGGCATCGTAGATCGAATAGTCCATGATGACTTCGCCGCTGGGGCCGAACGACTCGAGCTGTTTCAGCCCGCCGTAGCGGTGGCCGATGCCCGCGGCCATGATCACCAGAGTCAGGGAAGCCACAGGTGAATCCCTCCGCAATCAGTTCCTTCTGCGCGGTATCTTAATGCAAGTCCCGCCCCCGGGTCAACGCCCGCCCAAAGGCGTTGTGAATTTCTCGTGAGCGTTCCCGGTCATACGAGAACTCGAAGATCCATTTCGGATATTTCCTAGAGTTGTTCGCAAGATCCAAAAATCAATTCAGGTATTTCCCAGCAGTGAGGCGTCGAGCCGCTCCGCGAAGAAGAAAGATCCAAGATTTATTTCAGAGATTTCCCAGCACCGCAGCTTTGCTGCAGTTGTGGCACGGCTGCTCATCAAAGCGGCGGTGCGGCCTACCCGTAAGCCCCCGTGGCGGAGGGGGACGGGGGAGCGGCAGCGCGGGGGCCAAGGGTAGGCTCACTGCCGCTGAGCGAGGCCCTTTCCGCGAGCGGGTTTGTCGCCAGGGCAAACCCGCATACCGGAGTTCTCGTTGGCTCGCTTAAGATATTTCCCAAAAGTGCTGCTTCGAGTCACTCAGCGACACTTTTGCTGGTCGCTCCGAAGATTTCGCTCCCTGCCGGAGCACCCCGGGAGCGGGCGCGATAAAGGGCCCAGGGCCGACGCAGGGCTCACCGGCCGAGCTTTACTTCAGGGTTTCGATGCATTAAAATTGAACAGGTGCATCATGACCCGATCCACGACCGTCATCTGTATTCGCCTCAAGGGCAGCGTCGCCATGGCCGCCGACGGGCAGGTGACCATGGGCCAAACGGTCCTGAAGCAAAAGGCGCACAAGATCCGCCGGCTCTATAAGGGCGCCGTCCTGGCCGGCTTTGCCGGGGCAACCTCCGACGCCTTTGCGCTTTTCTCGCGGTTCGAAAACAAGCTGGAGGAGTACCGCGGCAACCTCTCGCGGGCCGCGATCGAACTGGCCAAAGATTGGCGCCTGGAGAAAGCCCTCCGCCAGCTGGACGCCCTCCTTGTCGTGGCCGACCAGGAAAGCTCTTTCCTGATCTCCGGGACCGGCGATGTCATCGAACCCGACGACGGCATCATTGCCATCGGTTCCGGCGGGCCGTACGCGCTGGCCGCCGCCCGGGCTCTCATCCGGCATACAGAACTGGGGGCGCGTGAGATCGCCCGGGAGGCCCTGACGATCAGCGCCGACATCTGCGTCTATACAAATCAGGAGATTACCCTCGAGGAGCTCTAAATGGTCATCCACCTCCCCCAGAGCCTCGAACATCCCTTCGCCCCTGCCCCCGACGTCGAACTCACACCCCAGGAGATTGTCGCGGAACTCGACAAGTATATCATCGGCCAGAAAGCCGCAAAGAAGGCGGTGGCGATCGCGTTACGGAACCGGTTCCGCCGCAGGAAGCTCCCGCCTGAGCTGGCGGACGAAATCGCTCCGAAGAACATCCTCATGATCGGCCCGACGGGAGTCGGCAAGACCGAGATCTCCCGCCGCTTGGCCAAGCTGACCTCGTCCCCCTTTCTCAAGATCGAGGCGAGCAAGTTCACGGAAGTGGGATACGTCGGCCGTGACGTGGAATCCATGATCCGCGACCTCGTCCGGATCTCCGTGGACTTGGTCAAGCAGGAAAAGGTCGGCGAGATCGAGGACAATGCCGTAGCCATTGTCGAAGAGAAGCTCCTGGATCTTCTCCTGCCGCCTCTTAAACGGCCCGAGGGAGAGCCGGAAGAGGACGCCGAAGAGCGCTTCCGCGAGACGCGGGAAAAACTCAGGAAACAGCTCCTGGGCGGCCTCCTCGAAGAGAGGAGCGTCGAGATCGAAGTCAAGGAGAAGCGGACGCCTCCGGTCGAAGTCTTTTCCAACTCCGGCATCGAAGAGATCGGCTTCCAGATTCAAGAATTACTGCCCGGCCTGATGGGCGGACGGTCCAAGCGGAGAAAAGTCAGCATCAAGGACGCCCGCGATATCCTTCTCGAAGAGGAGGAGAAGCGTCTTGTGGATATGGATCAGGTTTCCGAGCTGGCGATCGAGCGTGTTGAACAGTCCGGCATCATTTTTCTCGACGAAGTTGATAAAATCGCCGGCCGCGAGTCGGGACACGGGCCCGACGTCAGCCGCGAGGGTGTCCAGCGCGACCTCCTTCCGATCATCGAAGGGACGACCGTCAACACCCGGTTCGGGCTCGTCCGGACCGACCACATCCTGTTCATCGGCGCCGGCGCCTTTCATGTGGCCAAGCCCTCGGACCTCATCCCCGAGCTCCAGGGTCGATTCCCGATCCGCGTCGAGCTGACGCCGCTCAACAAGGACGATTTCGTGCGCATCCTCACGGAGCCCGCCAACGCCCTGATCAAGCAGTACGAGGCTCTGATGGCCACGGAGGACGTCCGTGTCGAGTTCACCCCGGACGCCATTGACGAGATCGCGGCTGTGGCGGAGAAGGTCAACGCCGACGCCGAAAACATCGGGGCGCGCCGTCTCCATACGGTTATGGAGCGAGTGATGGAGGACATTTCCTTTGCGGCCCCGAATATTGCCGAGAAAAAAATCCGGATCGACCGAAATTACGTCCAGGCGCATCTCAACGACATACTTTCCAACGAGGATCTGCGGCGCTTTATTCTGTGATGAAGGGCATCGCGGCGGCTTTCGTCCTTGGGCTGATCGTGGTGAATGCCATGTCATGCGGGAAAATGGGCCCCCTCCAAACGCCCCTTGCCCGGGAACCCATGGCGGTCGACCGGTTCTCGGCGTATCAGCGCGGGGGAAACCTCGTTCTGGAGTGGACAAATCCGTCGCGATACGTCGACGGCCGTCCTCTCAAGACCCTCGGCGCAATCGAAATCTGGACTGTCGAAGCCCCTGCGGCTGCCGGTCCGAAGGCCCGAAAGGCGGGCGGCGGCGAGGTCCGCGGACGCCTCCTCCGCCGCATCGATAAAATGGCGTTCGCAGGCCTATCCAAGAAGTCAGGGGGGGACGGGCCGGAATGGTCTTCTCTGCTGCCCCTTAAGCCCGCTGATATCCACGTGCCGCTGAGGCTCGCTCTTCGCGTCACGGATGAGAAGGGGCGGGCATCGCGATTCTCGATTCCCGTGACGATTGAGCCGCAGATTTGCCCGGCGCCGCCGCGGGTCAGTGAGGTCCGCGTCGAAAAGGATCGGATCATCGTCTCCTGGCTCGCGCCCGAAACCAACGTCGACGGCACGCGCCCTGCTGCGGTCGGGGGGTACGAGGTTTATCGGTCGGAGGACGGCGGACCTTTCCTGAAACTCTCCGCTTCACCTGTTCCCGGATTGACCTTTGAGGACAGGGGCTTCCAATTCGGCCGGAAGTACGATTATGTCGTCCGCGCGTGCACCGCGAAAACCAGCCCGCCGGTTGAAAGCGACGATTCGGAGCCCGCGGCTTTGGTCCCGCGCAACACCTTTCCACCGGATCCTCCGGCCGACATTTCCGCCGTCGCGGGGTCCGGCACAGTGAGCTTGAGCTGGCGGCCCGGCGGAAGCGGTCTCGCCGGCTACAAAATCTGGCGCCGTGAGGCCTCCGATACCATTTTCACTCTTCTCTCTTCCCGCCTCATCACCGACACCACCTTTACGGATGCCTCAGCCGAGAAAGGGAAGACCTATTTTTACGCCGTCAGCGCCTGCGACAAGGCCGGCAATGAAAGTTCGAAATCGGAGTCGGGGCCGCTGACCCTCAAAGGAAACAGCCCATGAAGATCTACAGGTTCAGGTACCGGAGAAGAATTCTGTACGGCATCCTCAAGGAGGAATTCCTGTTCCCGCTCTCAGGGTCGATATTCAGGAATTACGGAATCACGGACAGCCCGATCCCCATGGGCGAGGTCAAGATTCTGCCGCCGGTCAAACCCTCCAAGATCGTCGCCGTCGGGGCGAATTATCGGGACCACATCCTCGAAATGGGCCGGCCCGTGCCGGAGGAACCTTTGCTTTTTCTGAAACCTTCGACCGCCGTCATCGGACCTCTTGAGCCCATCCTTTATCCGGACATGTCCTCCCGCGTCGATTACGAAGGGGAGCTGGCGCTCGTCATCAAGAAAAAGGCGCGCCAACTCCGGGCGAGCGACCCCGTCGAGGATTACATCCTCGGCTACACGTGTTTCAATGACATCACGGCCCGGGATTTGCAGTCGAAGGATGTCCAATTCACGCGGGCGAAGTCCTTCGATACGTTCGCCGCCGTCGGTCCCTGCATTGTCACGGACATCAACCCGGCCGCGCTTCACCTGAAAACATTCCTCAACGGCAAGCTCGTTCAGTCGGGCAACACCGCCAATTTGATCTTTCCGGTCCCGTTTCTGGTCCGGTTCGTCTCGAGAATCATGACGCTTCTCCCCGGAGACATCATCACCACGGGCACGCCTGGAGGCATCGGGCCGATGGCCCCCGGCGACCGGGTGGACATCCAGATCGAAGGCATCGGGGTGCTTTCCAACGTCGTCGTTCGGCCTAAACCGCTGAAGGAGGACCCGTGACGCGTTTCATCGATGATCGGGAGGAGGCCGGGGCGTGAGGATCCACGCGCATTTTAGAATCAGGGAGCACCTCCGGGACTTTATCAAGAAAGTCCGCCGCCTCTCCGTGACCGTCCTGGTTCTCCTCATTCTTTTTGGCGGGGTCATCGTCGGCAAGAACATCTTTCTCAGCGGGCTTGAGAAGGAAATCCGCAAGTACATTGCCTACAGCGACCTGCGCGTCTCCTACTTCCCTCCGGCCCTGACGCTCGATGATGTCCGTTCGATCGTCAGCCCGCCCGTCTTCCAGGTGCGGCACGTTCGGGTTGAAATCCCCTTCGTCTATCTCCTTCGCAGCCAAAAATCCATCAACGTTTTCCTCGATCAACCGGAAATCCGGCTGACGGCGGACATCTTTCGGCCCCGGAAGACAAAGGTGCCCACCTCTCTGCCTTTCACCGTCGCCCGAGGCCTGGTTCAGGACGGGACTGTCAGCTATGAAAGCGAGGGCACTCGCGTTGAGGTGCGGCGGCTCCGGGCTCTGTTCACAGGGCGAGGCGATGAGTTCAACGTCAGGGCGGTGTCCGAAGAGGCCGAGTTCGTCTCGCTGCCCGGCAAGACCGAGATCGGCGGAACACTGAATATTTCGTTTTCGGGAAAAGGCGACGCGGTCAAAATCCAGCGCTTCACCATCGAGGGGAAGAACTTCGTCGCCAAGGCCGAGGGAACCCTGCGCAAATTCCGGGCCCCCGAGTATGAGTTCAGCACGCGTTTCGAAACGGAGATGGCCGCCGTCGGTCCCCTCATCGATCTGCCGTTCCCGATCGTGGGAAGAGTGCAGGGGCAGGGGACGGTGAAAGGGAAACCCGGGGATCTTTCCTTTAGGAGCGACATCGCGGGCGACAGACTTACGATGGATGGCGTTCCGCTCGGCCGGATCAAGGGCACACTGGCCGTGAGTACGCGAGACGGCGGCAAGCTGAGCATTGAAATGCAAAAGAACGGTCGTCCGGCCGAATCCCTGGCCATCGTCTTCAAAGGGGGCCGGGCGGACGGACAGGTCCGGGGCGTTTTTGCCGACCCGCTGATGAAGGATATCCAGGTCCCGTGGCCCGTGAAGTCACCCGCCTGGGGCTCGTTTGCCGTCGAAAACGGGATCGTCAACGCCGAGGTCGAATTTCGGGATACGGACATGCGCAGGGACGGGAACCTCTTTCCCTTCCGCGGTCCCGTGACAGTCGTATACAATACGACGACGCAGGGCCTCGAGATCTCGGCGCCGGACCTCCAATCCAGTTTCGCCCGCCTCGAAGCACGGACCTCGCTGCGAATCGGGGGAACGATTGACTCCGAGATCCGCGGGACTATTCTGGACATCAAGGAGGGGAGGGAGTTCTTGTCGCTGGCCCTTAACGAGCCCTTCGACTTTCCTGAAATCCGCGGCGGCGGGTACGCCGACGTCCACCTGACCGGAAGAACCGATAACCCGAGGGTCGCTTTCAAAGGGTCATTTACCCCGGCCGGGTTCGACCTGTTCAACGCCGCCTTTGCCGAAGGCGAAGGAGTTATTTTCGCCGACACTTTTGAGGCGAAATTTCACGTCGACGACCCCGATCTCAAGGGTGATCTGCACGTGCTGGTCACGCCGAAGGAAACCCAAGCGGATTTCCAGAAGGCCGAAGCCGACTTGGCCAAAGTCTTTGAAGGGCTGCAGATTCCGCTCCCGCTTCACGGCCGGGGGTCCGGAGATTTCAAGCTCGTCCAGACGCTGACATCACAAGACGTGACGGGATCGTTTTCCGTTCCCGAGCTTACCGGCTACGGCCTCAAGGCCCAGGCTGTTTCCGGCGAACTGGAGTGGAAGGACGGAACGCTCTCCTTTCCGAAACTCGGCCTGAGTATTTACGGGGGCCGGATCGAGGGGAGGGTTCTTCTCGGACTTGCCAGCCGTAATTTAGACGCCGACCTCCACGCGGAAAACATTGACCTTTCGCAGCTGACACCCACGGCCAAAGGCGGGCTATCGTTTTCGCTGACCGGCGCAGGGAACTTCGCCAAGGACCGCCTTACGGGCCGCTTCGCCGTCCAGAACCTGATGATCCCGCTCATCCAAAAGGCCGAAGTCGACGGCAGCTTCAGCGTGGGGTATGCGGAAAACGCGATCGGCTTGGACGTCGACGCATCCTTTAAGCCGGGTGACAACCAGGTCCAGGGGCATTTCGAGGTTCCGCTCGGCCGGGATGCCATCACGGGGAGCATCAAAGGGCACTGGACGAACCTGGATCTCATTTTGCCATGGACCGGCGCCAAGGGGAGGCTGGACGCCACGATTGACCTCAGCGGCCCGCAGGCTTCGCCGAACATACTCGGGACGGTCGCCATCCAGGGAGCCGTGATGCCGTTTCCCCGCTTCGCTCAGGCCGCCACGGATTATTCGGCGACCGCCCGGATTGAGAACAAGCACATTTTCATTTCCGAGCTCAAGGCGAAGTTCGGCGGGGGAGATGTGCAGGGATCAGGAGATATCGGACTCGGCGTATCCGGCGTCGAAACGATTGACGCGAACTTCACGGCCAAAGACGTCCAATTCACGGCCCTCGAGCGGACCCGGGCCCTCTTGGATGGCCAAGCCCGCCTGCTCAAGGACAGCCGCCAATTCGTCCTCGACGGAGATTTCCTCGTCAAAAGGCTTCTCTGGCGCCGCGAACTCTACGAGAGGTTCGGTTTCTCCTCGGAGGCGGTTTTCACTCCCAACCGGGAGCCGGGCTTTTTCGACAACCTGAACTTGAACCTCCGCCTGCACGCGCCGGGAAATGCCGTGGTTGAGAATTCTCTGGGCATGGTCACCGTTCGCTTCGACCTGTCCTTGACCGGGAACATCAACGACCCCCTGCTTCTCGGGGACATCGAGATGCTCAGAGGGACATTGAATTTTCAGGACACGGCGTTCAAGATCGTCAGCGGCCGGGTGAGTTTTCTCAATCCCGGCGCGACCGAGCCCTATCTGGAGATCAGGGCCGAGACGTACGTCAAAGATTATCGGGTGACTCTGAATCTCGTCGGCTCCCCGAGCCGGCTCAAGCCGGAGTTCACGTCGTCGCCGCCCATGTCGTCGGATGATATCCTGGCCCTGCTGGCTCTCGGAGAGGCGTTCAGGCCCACATACACATATTCGCCCGAGCGAAGCTCGACCCTGAGCACGGCGTCTCTGCTGTCTTTCCAGATCGCTGAGCAGGCCAAAAAGCGCGCTCAGGGACTGTTCACGCTGGACCGGTTCCGGATCGATCCGTTTGTAACGAGCACCACGTCTGAAACGACCGCGCGCCTGACGCTTGGGAAGAAATTATCCAGGAATCTGCTGTTCATTTATTCGACGAATCTGGCCGCGCAACGGGAGGAAATCTATCGCGTGGAATGGGATCTCGGCCCCGATTTCTCGCTGGTCGGGCTCCGCAACGAGCTGGGACGGCTCAGCCTCGACCTTAGGTACAGGAAGAGATTTTAAGATGCGTATGCCGCGAGGGACGCCCCGCCGTTCGATGCTCATCGTTCTGGCAATTATGGCAGCCATAGCTTTGCCGATTTGTGCCCGAGCCCAGGATGCGGAGCCACCCGAGGTCGTTAAGGTCACGGTTCTCGTCGACGGTGCGCCGGCGCCCGCGGAACTCGCCGAACTTGTCCCGCTCAAGGCCGGCGGTCCCTATTCCCTTGCGGCCGTTGACTTGGCCGTCAAGGCGCTCTACCGGAGCGGCCTTTTTTCCGATGTCCGGGTCGAGAAAGCGGGCGAGGAGAAAGTCGAGCTGACGTTTTTGCTGAGCCGGACCCTGGTGGTCCGCCGCCTTATTTTCAAGGGCGCCAAGGTCCGCTCCTCCAGGCTAAAAGAAGCCGTCGAATCCCTGCGCGAAGGCGGCGCCTTCGAATCCGATCTTCTTGCCAAAGCGTCCGATGAACTCAAGGAAGCGTTGAGGCGGGAAGGGTACTTCGAGGCCGTTGTCGAGGCCTCGCCGCGCCGCATCCCGAAACGTCCGAATGTCGATATCCTCTTCAACGTCACGGGAACGAAGCGATACCGGATTGCGTCCATCCAACTTCAGGGTCCTCTCGTCCTTTCAAAGGCTGACCTCCTGAAAAAGATGAAGAGCCGGCTGGGGGAGTACTATGTTCCGTCGCGCCTCGACCGGGACATCCAGGCGCTCAATGCCCGCTACACGTCCCTGGGCTATCCGAGAGTCGATATTCAGCTGGCCTTCGAACATTTCCAGGAAGACACGGGGACCGCGGCCATCGACCTCGATATCCAGCCGCACGAAAAAATCGTCATCGTCATCAACGGTGCCAAAGTGTCGCCCAAGCTGGTTGCGCCGCTTTGGCAGGAACGCATCTTCGAGGAGTGGGGGCTCTCCGAGGGAGAGGTCCGCATCCTCAGTGCGCTGAGGAAAAAAGGCTATGTTCTTGCGGTTGTCAAGGGTCGGATCGAACGGCCGGAAAACGAAGTCCGGATCATCTATGACGTGACGCCCGGCCTGAAGTACAGGATCAATAAAATCTCCTTCGCGGGGAACACGTCCTTCACGTCCCAGCAGTTGAAGGCAGAACTGGTTGTCAGCGAACGCGTCCTGTTCTTCTCCTCGATCAGCTATGACAGGCTGTTCGCCCTTCCGCCCGACATCGAATATTTTTACCAAACCCACGGCTTCCCCGATGCCAGGGTCGAGTTGGACCTCCAGAAGGCGGAAAAGGGTGTCGATGCGGTTTATCGCATCAATGAGGGAGGGGAACAGAAGATCGCGTCCATCAGCCTTGAGGGCGCCAGCCTGTTTCCCGCCCGGGACATCCTCAAGACTCTCGTCGACACCGCGGGCGGTCCTCTCTTCCAGCCCAATCTCCAGCGGGACGTCGGCATCATCGAAAGCTTCTACCTCAACCACGGCGTCCGGGGGACGCGGGTGACCTCGCGGCTTGTGCCGGCGGGAACGAATCGTGTCCAGGTGGTCTTCGATATCGAAGAAGGGACGCCGGTGACGATCCGGAATATCCTCATCACGGGAAACCGCACGACGCGGATGAGCGTTATCAAGCGGGAGATCAAGGTCCATAAAGGAGGTCCGGCCGACTTGTCTCTCATTCAGGACACCAAAAGGAGGCTCGAACGGCTCGGCATTTTCTCCGACGTCCGAACGGAGGAGGTCATGACGGACGCCAAGGACGAGAACCTGGTCTTGACCGTCCAGGAAGGGGAGCAGAATTACGCGGGCGCGGGGTTCGGATTCGAAACAAGTGCTGTGGGGTCCCCATCTGCCGGGCAAAACCAGTACAGTCCCAAGGTCTCAGGCGAATATATCCGGACCAATGTCTTGGGGCTCGGCGCACAGCTGAGTTTTATCGGGCAGTACAGCCTTCTCGAAAGAAGGGTTGTCGGCTCATGGACTCAGCCTTACCTTTTCGGGCTGCCCCTTCAGCCGTCTCTGCTGGGCTGGGTCGAGCGGGAGGATATGATCTTTTATACGTTTAACCGCCGCGGCGTCAGTTTCAACCTGACCAGGCCGCTCGGGCGTCATCTCTTGCTGATCACGACGCTCAGCTGGTCCCGCACGGAACTGACGAAAGTCGACATTTTGCCATCCGAAATCGACCGCCGGTTCCAGCCTTTCGCCACGGCCCTCGCATCCGTGAGCCTCGTCATGGACCGCCGTGACGACACCCTGAATCCAACCAAAGGCTTCTTCTTCAGCGCCGTCGGCCAGGTTGCCACCCCGGTGTTCGGCACGGAATCGGATTATTGGAAGACGTTCTTCAAGTTCCAATACTTCCGGCCCTTCCTGTCGCAGCTCGATTTTGATGTGACGGCCCGGCTGGGACTCTGTCAAGGTCTCATCGCCATCCCGGAGAGGTTTTTTGCCGGCGGCAGCAGCTCTTTCCGCGGCCGGGGATTCGACAATCTCGGTCCCAAGGATCCGACGACCGGGAACCCCGTCGGCGGCCGGGCGCTCTTCCTGGTCAACACGGAGCTCCAGTTTCCGCTCCTGCTCTCTTTCAAGGATCTGTCCGGCGTCATCTTCTATGACGTAGGCAACGTGTTCAGTGCGATCAGCGCATTCCGGATCAAAGACTTCGAAGGCGCCATGGGCCTCGGGCTCCGCTATAGGACACCCCTCGGCCCCGTGCGCCTGGAGGTCGCCTGGAATCTCGACAATCCGGAGCGCCGCGGTCGGCCACTGCTCTTCTTCACTATCGGGAATGTGTTTTAACGCCATGACAAAAAAAGCAGTTCTGTTCAGCGTGATCGCGCTCTGCGGATTCGGTTGGGGACGTGCCCAGACCGTGGACTGCTTAGTGGCCGTCGTCAACGGCCAAGTGCTGACGCTGGAGGATCTCCAGGTCGCTCAGGAATTCGGGATTGTCGCGCGGGAGACCCAGAGCAAATCCGGCGATCCCCGGCTTGCCGTGCTCGATGCCCTGATCGACCAGAAGGCCGTTTTGGAAATCGCCAGGGAACCCTCGCCGATCACCAAGGCCGATCTCGACAAAGCCTTGGAGACCCTTCGCGCCGCCAACGGCGCCGAGGCGTTCCGGGCCAAACTCCATAAGTTCGGACTCAGCGAAGACGACCTGCGTCCGTATCTCGAGGACAGGCTGCGGTTCGAGAAAATCGTGGCGGCCCGCCTCGGCGGGATGATCGCCATCGGCCGGAACGATGTCGAGAAATACTACCAGGACGTCTACGTCCGGGAACGCCGGAGCAAGGGTCTCGAGCCGGAACCCTTGGCCCAGATCCTGGCCCAGGTCGAGTCCAATGTCAGAGACAAGATCCGGGCGGACAAGCAGGCGGAGTGGGTCAAAAGCGTCCGGAGCCAGGCGACCGTCCGCATCAATAAGGATTGTCTCAAATAGGCGAAAGGAGCGGCCGGGATGAACCGCATCGCGTACCTATTCCCCGGACAGGGGTCGCAAGCCGTCGGCATGGGCCGAGACCTTGCCGACAGGTCGCCCGACGTTCGCCGGCTTTTTGAGAAGGCGGACGATGTTCTCGGCTACCGCATCTCGTCCCTGTGTTTCGACGGGCCGGAGGCCGAACTCAAACTGACATCGAACACACAGCCGGCTCTCCTCGTCGTCAGCGCGGCTGCCTTTCGTCTCCTCGATCGGGAGCCCGGCGTAGCGGCGGGCCACAGCCTCGGCGAGTACAGCGCCCTGGTCGCGGCCGGCGCCCTGAGCTTCGAAGACGCCGTTCTGCTCGTCCATAAGCGCGGGCAATACATGCAGGAAGCGGTCCCGGCGGGCACTGGGGCCATGGCGGCGGTCCTGGGGGTCCCCGGCGAAGAGATCCAGAAGAAGCTGAGTCTCGTGACTAAGGGAGTCGTCGAGATCGCCAACTGGAACGGCGAGGACCAGGTCGTCGTCTCCGGCGAAAAGGCGGCCGTCGAAGAAGCGATCGCTTTGATCAACCCGCCCCGTTCCGTCATGCTTCCCGTCAGCGCCCCGTTCCACTCCAGCCTGATGAAACCGGCGGAAATGAAGCTCGCCGCCGACCTCGACCGGACGGCCTTCAAGGATCTCGCCTTTCCCATCATCACGAATGTCGACGCCCGGATGATTCGAACCGGAGAGGAAGCTCGTGACGCCCTGAAGCGCCAGGTCAGCCGGGCCGTGCTCTGGACAAAGACGATGGACCTCCTGAGAGACCAGGATCTCGACGCTTGCGTTGAGGTGGGCCCCGGAAAGGTTCTGGCCGGCCTTTTCAAAAGGGCCAGCCGAGGTTGGGCCAAGGCGCCCGCCTTTTACAGCGCGGAGAACTGGGAAAGTCTGGAAAAGACGGTCACCGCCCTCTCAGGACGGCTTCGATAGGACTTGCGGTCCGAAGCGGATGTAGTATTGCACCGCCGAAGCGAGAGCGAAGCCGATGACGACCCAAAGTCCAATTTGGGCCACGATGAAAAACTTCCCGAAGTAATGCGGGCCAAAGATCAGGGCTCCGATCACCCAGGATTCGATGCCCATTTTGGCTTTGCCGAGTCTGGAGGCCGGGATGTTCAGGCCCTTCGACGAAGCCATGGCCCTAAAGCCGGTGACGGCAAGCTCGCGGCCGATAATCACGATCGCCGCCCAAGCCGGCACACGCATGAGGTAAACCAGGCAGATGAGAGCCGAGGTGATCAGGAGCTTGTCGGCCGTCGGGTCGAGGAGCTGCCCGACCACGGTCACGAGTCCCTTCTTCCGCGCGAGATATCCGTCCAACCAATCCGTGAGGGAGGCGAAGACGAAAATGGCCGTTGCAATGATATCGCGGCCCGCGAAGTTCGTGAGGAGGACAGCCACCAAGGCCGGAATGGCGAGGATCCTCGCGAACGTTAAGTAGTTCGGAATATTCACCCTACGAGATTACACCAGCGTTTGCGGGATTGTCAATCGCACGGCGGCTCCCGTCCACACCCCCTGCGCATCGCTCATTGCTTCGACTTGCAGCGTCTCGGGGTGTTCCCTCCGGCAGGGAGCGGATTCACAGGAGCGACCAACAAAAGTGGGGCGGAGCGGCACGGAGCCGCACTTTTGGGAAATCTCTTAGTAGGTCTCGGCTCTCACTCCTTATGACCTCGCTCAGCGGCAGTGAGCCTACCCTTGGCTCCCGCGCTGCCGCTCCCCCGCCCCCCTCCGCTACGGGGGCTTACAGGTAGGCCTCACCGCCGCTTTGATGAGCAGCCGTGCCACCACCGCAGCAAAGCTGCAGTAGTGCTGGTCGCTTCTTAGAATCCGCTCCCTGGCGCTCAGCCTTTCCACGCCTTCCTCCGGGAATTCCCCTTGCGCGCTCTTCAGGTCTGCAAGCCCGCGTTCGACTCAGCTTGAAAATTGACGGGGGCATCGTTATAGTGGGGTGGTTCGCCGATGCCTAACAACCCGTCCCTGACCCCGATGATGGAACAGTATTTCCGCGTCAAGGCGGAGCACCGCGACGCCCTCCTCTTCTTCCGGCTCGGTGATTTCTATGAGATGTTCTATGAGGACGCCAAGCTGGCGGCGCCTCTTCTCGGGCTGGCCTTGACCTCGCGCCAGAAGGTCCCCATGTGCGGCGTACCTTACCATGCCGTGAGCACTTATCTGGCCAAGCTCCTCCGCCTCGGCTACAAAGTGGCCATCTGTGAGCAGGTCGAAAACCCCAAGACGGCCAAAGGTGTCGTCAAGCGGGAAGTCATCAAGGTCCTGACGCCCGGGACCGCCGTGGAAGTCGACGCCGAGGACGCCAGGGAAACGACATTCATCGCGGCCGTGAATTTCGAGGAGGACGGCTGGGGATTAGCCCTCCTGGATATTGTCTCAGGAGAACTACGGACGCTTCAGGGCGGATGGTCGGAGGCGAAGACCCTCACCGATGAAATGTTCAAGGCCGGGCCGAAGGAAGTCCTCTTCCCGGAAGGGACCGAAGACGCCCTGGCCCGTCTTCTCTCCGGAATCGGGCCGGCCGCCGTGACGCGGAGCCCGGCCGAGCCTTGGATTTTTGAATACGGCCATGCCAGCCACGTGCTGCTGGAACATTTCGGCGTCAAGTCCCTCGCGGGCTTCGGCCTCGAAGGCAAGGTCTGGGCCGCCGGCGCGGCCGGCGCCCTCCTTTCCTATATCAAACGCGTCCGGAAGGATTCTCTCGCCTTGGTCAGCCGCATGTCCTACATCCAATCCGGCGGATGGCTCGTCCTCGACGCCACGACCATCAGAAACCTTGAGCTCGTGCGCAACCTCCGCGATGGACGGCGCAAGGATTCCCTCCTCGATGTCATTGATTTCACGGTGACGCCTCCGGGAGGACGGTTGCTGCGGGCCTGGCTCCTTCAGCCGCTCAATGATGTCGCGGCCATTCGGGACAGGCTCGATGCCGTCGACGAGGCCCTTCGGCAAACCATCGGCCGACAAGAACTGCGGGAGCTCTTGAAAGGTGTCCATGACCTAGAGAGACTGGTTGGCAAAGTCGCCCTGGCCGCGGCCCACCCGAGGGACCTCGTCGCCCTCAAGAGTTCGCTGGCTCGGCTCCCCCAGATCCATGAGCGCCTGGAACCTTTCAGTTCAAAGATCTACGCCGAAATCCTCGGCCGCTGGGACAGCGCCCCGGACGTCGTTTCACGCTTGGACGCCGCGATCCTCGAGGAGCCGGCGTTCCTGCTGACCGAGGGCGGCATTATCAGGGATGGGTGGAACGCCGAGCTGGACGATTTGCGGTCGGTCAGCCGTTCCGGAAAGACGTTCATCGCCCAGATCGAAAAGCGCGAGCGGGAGCGCACCGGCATCGGCTCGTTGAAGGTCCGCTACAACAAGGTTTACGGCTATTATATCGAGGTCACCAAACCCAACCTGCCGCAGGTCCCCCCGGATTATATGCGCAAGCAAACGCTCGTCGGGTCGGAACGGTTTCTGACTCCCGATCTCAAGGACTACGAAGAGAAGGTCCTCCACGCGGAGGAGAGAATCGGCGAGCTCGAGCACCGATTGTTCCTCGAGGCACGCGAGGCGACGGCCCGCGAAACGCACCGACTCCAGACGATCGCGGGCGACCTGGCCCGGCTGGATGTCCTGCTGGCCCTGGCCGAGGCTGCGGCTCAGCGCGGCTATTGCCGGCCCGACATCAATGAGGAGGATGAGCTGCGCATCGCCGCCGGCAGGCACCCCGTCATCGAGCTCGGCCAGGGCGAGCCCTTCATCCCGAATGACTCGTTCATCGACAGCCAGGCGAACCAGATCTTGATCATCACGGGACCCAACATGGGCGGCAAATCGACCTATCTGAGGCAGGTCGCCCTCATCACGATCATGGGCCAGATGGGTTCATTCGTTCCGGCCTCATCCGCCGTGCTCGGTCTTGTGGACAGAATTTTCACGCGTATCGGGGCGACGGACTTCTTGAGTATGGGCCAATCGACGTTCATGGTTGAAATGCTCGAGACCGCGAGCATCCTCCATAACGCGACGAGCCGGAGCCTGATCCTTCTCGACGAGGTCGGCCGGGGCACGAGCACGTTCGACGGCCTGAGTATCGCTTGGGCCGTGGCCGAATACCTCCACGATAGAGAAGGCTTTCGGGCGAAAACCCTGTTCGCGACGCATTACCACGAGCTGACCGAGCTCGCCCTGACCCACCCGCGCATCAAGAATCACCATGTCGCGGTCAAAGAGTGGAAGGACGAGGTCATCTTTCTCCACACGATTATCCCCGGCCCGTCGGACCAGAGTTATGGGATCCACGTCGCCAAGCTGGCCGGCATTCCCCGTGAAGTCATCGACAGAGCCCGCGAGATCCTGTTCAACCTCGAAAAACAGGAGCTCGATGAAGCCGGAACGCCCCGGCTGGCCTATCGGACACGAAAGGGCCGGGACCGGAGCCAGCGTCTCCTCTTCGTTGAGGACAGGGAGTCCGCCTTGCTGGAAGACATGAAAAACGAGATCGAAGAGCTCGACCTGTCATCGCTGACCCCCCTCGATGCGCTGCATATCCTCAGCCGGCTGAGCGATGCCCTTCGCGCCGGCGCCACGCGTCAATAGCGGTCGGATTCGTCCTCGGCGTCGAACTCCACGCCCTCTTCTTCGTCCTCGTCTTCGTCGTCTTCGTCGTAGTCGCGGTTTTCGTCTTCTTCGTAAGGCGATTCTCCGGCATCTTCCTTTCGTTCTTCGAGTGCCGCGTCGAATTCGACCCGGTCTTCATACCGTCTCAAGGAATTTGCGGCCGAATCGCTGTAGCAGAGCTCCAGGAAATCATCTTCGATGACGCAGAACACGGACATGCTGTGTCCTGTCTGGAGGTTGCCCACGGACTCGACGACGTTCGCTGCCTTCGACTTCTTGATCGCGTCGAGTGTCATCCAGCTTGTGATCTCCAATTCTTCCATGACAATCTCCCTACGTCATAAATATCGATTTTTTCCGAATTGTCAAGAGGGGCCGAAAGCTTCCTTGACAGCTCCCCGGCCGGCGGCTTTAATGGATGAGACGCCCCAGCGGCGGGAGGTGCACGATGCGATGGGAGAAACTCACCGTAATGTCTCAGGAAGCCGTCGAGCGGGCCCAGGCCAAAGCCGAAGAACTGGGCAATCAGGAGGTCCGCCCCGAGCACTTGTTGTGGAGTTTCCTCGGCCAGGAAGAGAATATCGTCAACGCCATCCTGGCCAAAGCCGGAATTCCGGCGGCCAAGATCGCCGCCGATGTCGAGAGCGCCCTCGCCAAAATCCCCAAGGTCAGCGGAGGCGGCGAGATCGTCCTCTCCGCCGCGCTGCGCCAGACGCTCGCCCAGGCCGAAAAAGAGGCGGCCCAGCTCAAAGATGACTATGTTTCGACGGAACACATCTTTCTGGCGCTGCTGAAGGAGAGAGCGGGTGAGGTTTCTAAGATTCTCCGGGCGAACGGCCTTACGGAAGATAAGGTGCTCCAGGCCCTGGCGGTAATTCGCGGCTCGCAGAGAGTAACGGATCAGGAGCCCGAAGGCAAGTTCCAGGTTCTGGACAAATACGCGCGCGACTTGACGGCGCTGGCCCGGCAGGGGAAGCTCGATCCGGTCATCGGACGCGAGGACGAAATCCGGCGCGTCATCCAGGTCCTGTCCCGGCGGACGAAAAACAACCCCGTTTTGATCGGGGAGGCGGGTGTCGGAAAGACGGCCATCGTCGAAGGCCTGGCCCAGCGCATCGCCAACGGCGATGTCCCCCAGTCGCTCAAGAACAAAAAGCTCCTGGCCCTCGACGTCGGCGCCCTCGTGGCCGGCGCCAAGTTCCGCGGCGAGTTCGAAGACCGGCTGAAGGCCGTGCTCAAGGAGATCCGGGAATCGCAGGGCATGGTCATCCTGTTCATCGACGAGCTCCATACGATCATCGGGGCCGGCGCGGCCGAGGGCGCCGTGGACGCCTCGAATATGCTCAAGCCGGCCCTGGCCCGCGGCGAGCTGCGTTGCGTGGGCGCCACCACGCTCGATGAGTATAAGAAGCATATCGAGAAAGACGCCGCGCTCGAGCGCCGCTTTCAGCAGGTTTATGTCGGGGAGCCTTCGGTCGAGGAGACGATCTCCATCCTGCGCGGCCTCAAGGAGCGATACGAGCTCCATCACGGCGTCAGAATCAAAGATTCGGCCCTCGTGGCCGCGGCCTCGTTATCGAACCGCTACATCGCCAGCCGCTATCTTCCCGACAAGGCTATCGACCTCATCGATGAGGCGGCCTCGCGTATCCGCATCCAGATCGACAGCCTGCCGGAAGACATCGACGAGCTCGACCGCCGGGTCCTTCAGCTCGAAATCGAACGCCAAGCCCTCAAAAAGGAAAAGGACCCCGGATCGCGGGAACGGTTGCAGAAAATCGAAAACGAGCTCGCCAATCTGAAGGAAAAGAGCGGCGCCCTGCGCGGCCGCTGGCTCAAGGAGAAAGAGGCCATCCAGGCGGTCAACCGCCTCAGTGAGGAACGCGAGGCCCTCAACGTCGAAGAACAAAACGCGGAGAGGCGGGGCGACCTTGAACGCGCCGCAGAAATCCGGTACGGCAAGCTCATCGAAAACCTAAAGCAGGTTGATCGGGCGTCGGCGCAGCTGGCCGCGATCCAGGCCAAAGGCAAGATGATCAAGCAGGAGGTCGACGAGGAAGACGTGGCCCAGATCGTGTCCAAGTGGACGGGCATTCCCGTGTCGAAGATGCTCGAAGGCGATGTCGACCGCCTGATCAGGATGGAGGAGATCCTCGCCCAACGCGTGGTCGGCCAGGAGCAGGCCATCCGGGCCGTGGCGGCGACCATCCGCCGCTCGAGGGCCGGAATTCAGGACACGACGCGGCCGATCGGTTCGTTCATCTTCCTGGGACCGACCGGCGTCGGCAAGACCGAGCTGGCCCGGGCGCTCGCGGGATTCCTGTTCAACGACGAAAAGGCCATGGTCCGCCTCGACATGTCCGAGTACATGGAGAAGCACACGGTATCGCGGCTGATCGGCGCTCCGCCGGGATACGTGGGGTATGAAGAGGGCGGGCAGCTGACCGAGGCCGTCAAGCGGCGGCCGTATTCCCTGGTCCTCCTCGACGAGATCGAAAAAGCCCATCCCGATATCTTCAACGTCCTACTCCAGATCCTCGACGACGGCCGGCTGACGGACAATCAGGGCCGGACCGTGGATTTCAAGAACACGCTCATCATCATGACTTCGAATCTGGGCAGCCAGGTCATCAAGGAGCTCAGCGGCGACTATGAGGCCATGGAACGGGAGGTCCGCAAGATCCTCGAGAGCCAATTCAAGCCGGAATTCCTCAACAGGGTCGACGAGACCATCATCTTCAGGCCGCTCTCCAAGGAGGACATCCTCAAGATCGTCGGTCTGCAGCTCGCCATCCTCGCCAAAAGGCTCGCGGATAGAAAAATCACCCTCAGTGTTTCCGACGATGCCGAACGCCTCCTGGCGGATAGGGGGTACGACCCCGTATACGGTGCGCGGCCGCTCCGTCGGACAATCCAGCGTGATATCGAGAATCCCTTAGCGCTGAAGATTCTCGCCGGCGATTACAAAGACGGCGATACGATCATCATCGCGGCCGACAAGAAGGGCGAGCTCGTTTTCAAAAGGAAATAGGCGGCCTATTTCCACTGGTAGCCGATGAGGAGGGTGAAGGAACGGAGCTTGGCGTTGTAGACATCACTGGGA
The DNA here is from genome assembly GCA_963727095.1 of Candidatus Aminicenantota bacterium. Lineage (GTDB taxonomy): Bacteria > Acidobacteriota > Aminicenantia > Aminicenantales > Saccharicenantaceae > CAVSEQ01. Next base: position 215,605 of record CAVSEQ010000004.1, read on the forward strand.
TAGCCGTTGACCAGATTGACGAGACCGATCCGGTACCGCGCCTCCACGAGGAAACCCTGGCCGAGGAGAGGCATCTCGAACCCGATGCCGACGATGGGGCCGATATCGAATGACTTGGTCGCCTTGCCCAGGTCTTCCCGGAGGACTTCATCATAGATCCGACTGCCCTCCGGCAGAACGAGGCTCGTCCTGGTGTGCGCCAGGATGGCGGCGGGTTCGGCGCCGACCATCACGTAGGGAACCGCGCGCTTGAGAGACGGCCTGAGTTTGAGGAGGATGGGGAAGCTCAACTGCGTTAACGTGTAGGCCTCTTTGAGCCCCGTGAGGGCGGTCGTCGGCGTGGAAAACGAGCTTCCCCAATTGCCGTAGAGGCCATCGACCTCTAAGCGCAGCCACTGGACAAGCTTGATTTCGATACCGATACCGTCGATCGTTCCGACCTTCGTATTTTTGAAGGGATCGAGACCCGACGGCTGGCCGAGGGAGCCCATAAAAACCGAAGAAGGCCAGCGGCCTGTGTAATTCGAAAATGTCGGTCCGAGCATGAACTTGAGTTGCTGGGCCTGAGCGCTGGATACGCACGCGGCAAGCGCGATACAGAGGACGGCTTTTTTCATGTGTCCCCCCTTTCGTTCAATGACTATCATAGAGGTCGTGCCCCCGCGAGTCAAACCGATCGGGGCTTTTTCGAGCCTTGACCGTGAGGACTGATTGCGTCCACTTCAAGATTACGAGGTCCTGGAATCGAAAATTGACCCCAAACTTTCACCTGTCCCCTGAGATTATTCGCGGGTGCCGAAGAGCCGATTCGACCCGACGTATCGGCCCGGACCGGCGTTCGAGGGATCCAAGCGCGGCAGGGAAAAAGGGGAAGTGGCGAGGGGCGGAATCGAACCGTCGACGCAGGGATTTTCAGTCCCTCGCTCTACCGACTGAGCTACCTCGCCATGCTCGCCGGAAGCCCCGGAAAGCCTCCCTAGTATATTTATCGGACCCGTCAAAGTCAATAAGGCCGGGCTCGGTTTCTGTCCGGATGAACGGTTCGCACCAGGGACAGAACATCGGGCCGCCTGCTGCCGCGGCGGGGCGCTGCCGCGATGCGGCATCCATATCCCATGCGGGAAGCCAACGTCGGCTATCCATTTTATTTATAAGGAGTTGTGGGCAGGGTCCCCCCTGGCGTCCGGCCAAATTGCATTGGGCCCGTCGTTATGATATTCTTGCCGTGGAGGAACCCGCCGGATGGATGAAAAAACCCTCAAAGCCCTTCTGATCAAGGAAAATCCCGAATTCAGGAGGGCCGCCGATGAGCATCAGACCTGTGAGCGGGAACTCGAGGAGATACGCGCCAAATCTCTCCCGACGGAGGCGGACACTTTGATGGAGCGGGAGATCAAAAAGAGGAAGCTCGCGCTCAAAGACCGGATGTACGCGATCATGCTGGAGTACCGGAACAAGGCCTAAGGAACGATCATGCCTGCGGCGAAACAGAAAAAACTCCGTTTTGCGATCATCGGTTCGGAAACTCTGCGCGGCAAGGAGATCAAGAGCGTCCTCGGCGTCAAGCGGTTTCCTCTTGAGTCGCTGGAGTTTTATGATCCCGATGTCGCCGAGGAGTTCAGCAAGCTGACGCAATTCCACGACGAGCCGAAGGTCGTCCACCACCTGGATCCGAAAGCCCTTGCCGGGCTCGACCTCGTCTTTCTCGCGGCCGACGTCGGGACCAATACCACGTACGGCGAAATGGCGGCCTCGCTGGGTTACCGGGCCATCGACCTCATGGAGACCTTCAACACGCGGGATGATGTCCCCATCGTCGTGGCGGGGCTCAACGACGCCGTGCTCAAAGGCAAGAAGTTCCCGGTCATCGCCAATCCCAATCCGGTCACAATCATGCTCGCCCATCTCCTCCAGGCCCTGCGGCCGTCGTTCGGCATTGCCAAGGCCCTGGCGTTCGTCCTGGAACCCGTTTCGGCCTACGAGGAAAAGGGCATCCAAGAACTGGCGGAACAGAGTTATGCCCTGCTGGGCGGCGCCAATGTGAGCAAGAAGGTGTTTCGCGACCAGGTCGCATTCAACCTTCTCTCGCAGACAGAGAAGCCGGCTTCGGACGGATTTTCGTCCCGGGAGAGACGGATCCTCGCGGAAGTCCGCAGAGTCATCGAGCCGGGCGGATTCCCCCTGTCCCTCTCGGTCGTCCTGGCCCCGGTCTTCCATACGTACTCCATCATGACTTATGTCGAGCTCGAGAAGGACGCCTCGGTCGCGGCCCTGGAGCGTTGCTTCCGGGGGAACAGCTTCTTCAAACTCGCGGCTTCGGGTGTTTCCTCGGTTTCGGCCGCCGGGAAGGACAAGATCTTCGTCGGTCCCATAAAAAAGGAAGACGGCCCGCCCCGGGGCTTCTGGATCTGGTCGGTGGCCGATAACCTGACACTGGGGTCGGCGCTCAATGCGTACGAGATCGCCCGTTCATTGTTTGGAATGTCCTGAGATCGAGGTGCCGATTCCATGATCCAAGGCATGACAGGGTTCGCCGAGAGGAGCTTCGCCTCCAAAGGGTTCCGGTTGAAGATTGCCGTGAAAACCTTGAACCACCGCTTTTTTGACTGGTCCTACAAAGGGGCGCCCCTCGGCGAGGCCGAGAGCCGTCTCCGGGCCATCTGTCAGAAGCGGATCAAGCGCGGCCGCGTGGACGTTTTCCTGGAGATGTCCTCGCTCGACCCCGGAAGCTGGAACTTTTCGATCAATGAAGGCCTTCTTGAAAAAATCCTTTCTGCGATCGACAGGGTTTCGCGGAAAGCCGGCCGGCGCCTCGACATCTCGCTCGACGGCATCTTCCGCATCCCCCAGCTCGTCGAGCTCAACAGGAAGACTCTGGACGACGAGGAGATCAGGTTCCTCGAAGCGGGTTTCGAGCGGACCCTGGACGAGGTGGTCCGCCTCAGACGGAAAGAGGGCCGCGATACCGCCGGCCAGATTCGGGGCCACCTCCAGAACATCCGGAAGTCCGTCGAGCGGATCGAGCAGCGGTTCCGCAAGCAGCCGGCCATCCTCCAGGAAAAGCTGAAACAGAGGCTTCAGGATCTCAATCAGAGTTCCCCCGTGTCCGAGGGACGGCTCGCCGAGGAAGCCTCCTTTCTGACCCAGCGCTACGACCTGGCCGAAGAAATCGTGCGGTTGAAAACCCATCTGGATTCATTAGGGAAGCTGCTCGGCCTGCGCGGCGGCGAACCCGTGGGGAAGCAGCTCGATTTCCTGGCCCAGGAGCTTTTCCGGGAGGCGAACACCTTGAACTCCAAGTCCCAGGATATCCGGATCACCAAGGAAAGCCTGGCCATCAAGAACGAGCTGGAGACCATCCGGCAGCACGTCCAGAATATCGAGTAGGACGGGCGTAATGCGGCGGCCGGGATCATGATGAGAGGATAGGCGACATGATCTTTGTCATCACCGGCCCTTCGGGCAGCGGCAAATCGACCCTCATCACGTGCGTGAGGGAGAGCCTCGAGGGTCTGGCGTTCTCTGTCTCCCACACGACGAGGCCGCCGCGGGCGGCGGAACGAGACGGAGTCGATTACCATTTCGTGACACGGCGGAGGTTCGAGTCCATGGCCCGGGCCGGCCGCTTCATCGAGTGGGCCGAAGTCCACGGCCACTTATACGGGACATCGCGGGCCGAGGTCAAGCGGAAAGGGGCAACCGGGGATGTTCTTCTTGATATCGATGTCCAAGGGGCTCGGCATGTGCGGGCCAAGCGGCCCGGGGCCGTTCAGATTTTCATCATGCCTCCCGTGTTCGCCGAACTCCGCCGAAGGCTCATGAAGCGGAAGGCAGACGATGCCGAGGCCATCGCCCGCCGCCTGCGGGACGCCCGGGATGAAGTCGCGTCGTTCGCCGAGTTCGATTATGTCATCATCAACGACATCCTCGAGCGGGCCGTCGAGGAACTCACGGCGGTCATCTCCGCCAGCCGCTGCCGCCCCACGGCCCGGGCCGTCCAGATCAGGCGCATCCTCAGGAGTTTCACGTCCCGTACCCGTTCGGCGCGACAGGGGAAAAGGAGCCCGTCATGAATAAAGTCGCCCTCGGCGTTTCCTCCTCCATCGGGATCTATAAGGCCTGTGAGGTCCTCCGCGGCTTCCAGAAAGGCGGTTGCGAGGTCCAGGTCATCATGACCCGGAACGCTACGAAACTCATCACGCCCACACTCTTCAGCAGTCTGTCCAACAATGACACGCTCATCGATCTTTTCGACGATGCGGTGACGCGCACGATCGGGCATATCGCGTTGGCTAAGGAGGTCTCGCTTTTGTGCGTCGCTCCGGCCACGGCCAACGTGATCGCTAAGTTCGCGTCCGGAGTCGCCGACGATTTCCTTTCCACGTTCTTCCTGGCCGCTTCCTGTCCGGTGCTCGTGGCGCCGGCCATGAACGAGGCCATGTTCCTTCATCCGCAAACGCAGGCCAATATCCGGAAGCTCCGGGCGATCGGCGTCGAGTTCATCGATCCCGAAAGGGGCGCCCTGGCCTGCAGGGATGAAGGCTGGGGACGGCTGGCCGAACCGGCCAAGATCGTCCAGTCGGGTCTCGGCCTTATCGGCCGGACACAGGGCCTGAAAAACAAGACAGTGGTCGTCACGGCCGGCCCGACGAGAGAATTCCTCGACCCGGTCCGTTTTCTCTCGAACCCGTCGTCGGGGAAGATGGGATATGAACTGGCCGGTGAAGCCCGCCGCCGCGGCGCCGAAGTGATCCTCGTCACGGGTCCGACCCGGCTCATCCCGCCGGCGGGAGTCAAAGTTGAGCGGGTGGTGACCGCCGAGGAGATGAAGAAGGCCGTCCTGGGCTTTTTCCCCCGTGCCGATATCGTCCTCATGGCGGCCGCCGTTTCCGACTTCCGGTTTAAAGATGTTCGGGCGCAGAAAGTGAAGAAGGGTACGCTCCCCTCCGCACTCGCGATCGAGCCGACGACGGACATCCTCGCCCTGCTGGGCCAAAAGAAAAAAGGCCAGTTCCTGGTCGGGTTCGCGGCCGAGACGGAGGACACGATCGGCCATGCCCGGGCGAAGATGGCCGAAAAGAACGCCGATCTTATGGTCGCCAATACGGTCGGCTCAGGCAAAGGATTTGAATCCGACGACATCGAAGTCGAGATCATCTCCCCCTCCGGCGATGCCGCCGCGATTCCGATGGCGAGCAAGCGCGAAGTGAGCCGGATGATCTTCGATGCCATTGAGGACGCCGTTGAAAAAAAACGCCGCTGAGCTCCTGGACCACCTGCGGAACCACGCGGATTTCTTGACCGAAGCCGGCGCGGGCTTTTGCAGCCGCCCGGCCGACCAAAAAAAGGGGACGGGGAAGCGGGTTTCGCCGGGCGAGGAGTGTGATCTGGACGAGATCGAACGATGCATCCGCTCCTGCACGCTCTGCCCGTTGCACAAACAGCGGACGAACGCCGTCCCCGGCGAAGGCGACAGGACGGCCAGCCTGATGTTCGTCGGCGAGGGTCCCGGCCGCGACGAAGACGCGCAGGGCCGGCCTTTTGTCGGCCGGGCCGGACAACTCCTGCGGAAGATCATCGCCGCCATGGGCTATCGGGAAGACGAGGTCTACATCACGAATATCGTCAAGTGCCGGCCGCCCGAGAACCGCGTCCCGCACCGGGACGAGATTGAGACGTGCGCGCCCCGCTACCTCGTTCGCCAGATCGAACTCATCAAGCCCCGGGTCATTGTGGCTCTGGGCCGGACGCCGACGGACTTCTTTATCCCGAGCGGCCTCGGCACAGGGATGTCGGGGCTTCGGGGCAGGTTCGGTGAATTCATGGGAGTTCCTGTGATGCCCACGTTCCATCCGTCCTACCTCGTCCGTAACGAAGGCAATCGCGAGCTCAGGCGCCAGGTCTGGGAGGACATGCAGAAGGTCATGGCCCGCCTGGGCAAGACATGAGCATTCTGGCGCGCGTCGTTTTCCCCCTTCCGTTAGGCCAGGCCTTCCTCTACTCCGTTCCCCCGCATCTCGAAGCCAAGGCCAAGCCCGGCGCGCGGGTCCTGGTGCCGCTCGGCCGCAAGAACCAGCGAGGCTTCATCGTATCGGCCGGCGCCCAGCCGCCGCCCAGGGGTATCGTGATCAAGGATCTCATCGATGTCTTGGATGGAACGCCCCTATGGAACGAGCGCTTTCTGTCTTTCACCGGGTCCCTCAGCAGCGAGTACCGTTCTTCCTGGGGCGAGATGCTCGAGGCCTCGCTGCCGCCCTCGCTGGCCCTCAGAGTCCGGACGACGGTTGCGGCGACGGAAGCGGGGCGTCTGGCTTTGGACGGAAAGGGCCTCGGGCCCAAAGAACGGGCCCTGGCCGCATTTCTTGCGGGGAGGACCGGCGGCCTCAGTCCTGTTTTCCTGCAGCGGAAGCTCGGCCTTCAGAATATCTCTTTGCTCATCAGGCGTCTGGAGAAGAAGGGGTTCATCTCGATGACAACAAAGGCTGCGACCGCCACCCCGCCGGCGCCCGCCGCTCCCGACAGATTCTCCCTGCAGCTCCGACTTGACTTCCCCGGCGTCTCGCGCGAAGACGGCGGACTGTCCCGCGTCGCCGGTGCTTTGGAGAAGGACGCGTTTGCCGCGTTCTACCTGTTCGGTGTGCGCCGGCGTCTTGATGCCGCCTACCAGGGGCTTCTCCGGAAGGCCGCTGCCGGAGCGGGGAAGACCCTGTTCCTCGTACCCGAAGTGTCCCTGACGCGCGATTTAGTCTGCACGTTCGCAACGAGTTTTGGCCGTTCCGCCGCGGTCTTTCACGGCCGGATGACCCGGAAGCAGAGAGAAGATGCCTGGCGTGCCGTCCGAACGGGCCGGGCCTCGATCGTTGCCGGCACGCGGTCGGCCCTTTTTATTGACCCCGGTCCGCTTCGTTGTATCGTGGTCGATGGCGAGCACGAGGAATCGTATCATCAGGCCGAGAGCCCCGCCTATGACGCCCGCCGCGGCGCCTGGCTTCGGGCGCGCGAAGAACGCGCCGTGGTGATCTTCGGATCACCGAGGCCGACGGTCGAAGCGTTCTACGAGGCCGCGCGGAACAAGGTGCTCATCGATCTGGGAAGCAAAGACGTCGGCCCCCGCGTTTCCCTCGTCGATCACCGCGATAAAACCAGGCTCGTATCGTCGGAGCTCGAAGGAAAAATCCGGGACAGCGTGAAACGGGACTCACCCGTCATCCTCTTTTTGAACCGCCGGGGATACGCGGCGTCGATCGTTTGCTCCGCCTGCGGCAAAGCCCCGCGCTGCCGCCGCTGCGACTTGCCGTTGATCTTTCACAAGAATGAGAATGCCCTCGTCTGCCACTCCTGCGCCGCCTCGCTTGAGGCGGTCTGCCCCGACTGCGGAGGACGGCTCCTCCATCCCAAAGGAGTCGGCATCCAGGCCCTGGAAGAGGAAATCCGAGCGTTCCTCCCGGGCCTGCCCATTGCCCGTTTCGACTCGGACACGGCGGCCGGCCGGGAGGAGAGGGAGAGGATCCTCAAGGGGTACTCGCGAGGCCGGATTCCCATCCTTATCGGCACGCAGCTCCTGGCGCATCAGTCCGCCGTGCCCAGGGCCCGGCTGGTCGGAATTTTGTCGCCGGAGGCCCTCCTCGGGTTTTCCGATTATCACGCCGCCCAAAAAACGTTTCAGACGGTGGCGGGGATGACGGAGTTCTGTGACAGCGCCGACGGGGGCGAGATCGTCGTCCAGACGACATCCCCCTGCCATTTCAGCATCCGGGCGGCGGCCGATGGGGATTACGGGATGTTCTATGACCGGGAAATTGAATTCCGCCGGATGATGAACTATCCGCCGTTTACGGCGTTGGCGGAGATCACGCTGATGGGCCGGGAGGTGCGCCCCTTGGCGGCGAAATCGCGACAGCTTAAAAGCCTCCTCGAAAAGCACCAGCCGGATGTGGAAATCCTGGGACCCGCCTTCGCCCCGATCGGCCGGATCAAGGACATTTCGAGAGTGCAGGTCATATTGAAGAGCCGAAGCAGAGAAGTGATCGATCGGGCGCTTGACGAAACCCTGCCGAGAATCCGGCTGAGAAAATCCGTGGTGTTTTCGTATTCACCGTTCGGCCCGGGCTGACCGGGAACGCGCGGGGCCGCGGCGCCCATCGGGAGTGCCTAAGCCCGGTGAACGAAGCGGCCCAAAAAAAAGGGCCCCTCCCTTCCGGGAAGGACCCTCCATGATCGTCGAAATACGGCCGAGCCCTTAACGGATCTTTCTGGCGGCTTTGCCCGAGGTCCCTACCGGCGGCGTGTCGATGTAGTCCGCAAACGTGATGCTCAGGTTGCCGGAGACTTTGACCTGCTTTCCGCTGGGTTCCTGGCCCGTGAGTTCGATCAGGGCGTTCACCTGAAGCGTGTTGGTCGTGCCGACAAGGGCGAGCAGCGGCGCGGTCTGCTTGGCGGCTTCGGTGACGACGATGATCGGGACCGCGGTTGTCTGCCCCACCGTAATAAGGATCGTCGACAGCGAATTTTGGATGGGGTTCGGCACCGTGACACCGGGCGCTCCGGTTCCATCCGGCAGCGTGTAGGTCACCGAGTAGCCCGTCAGCGTAATGTTGTTGTACTGCGTGGGCCCCAGAGGGGAGTTGGGGTCAATGAGTTGAGCTGTCAAGTTGACCGTCGCGGTATCGGCTAGGACAACGGGTACAGGCGGGACAACGGTAAAATTCATGTCCTGGACGTCGGATTGGAGGAAGGCGGCCGAGACTCCTGCATCGGTATACCCCAGGACGCTCTGGATAATGAGCATGGTGGCGGACTTTGATGCATCCTTTGCAACCCGATTGCATGACGTGAGAACCAGGAGTCCGGACAGGACGAGCACTATGGCGATAATCGGAAACGGCTTTCTGTTCATGGTATTCATCCTTTCCATTTATTTAAGGATTCTTGGCGTTATGAATATGAGCAGTTCTTGGTCCGTCTTGTTCCGGGCGTAATTCTTAAAGAGCGTCCCCAGGATCGGGATTTGGGCCAGGAAGGGGACGCGCTGCCGGGTGATCGAATCCTCGACGCGGTAGATGCCTCCGATGACGGTCGTCCCGCCGTCGGGAACCATGACCGTGGTTTTGGCGCTTTGCGTCGTGATCGGCGGAACGCCGTTGACGAGATTGGCGAAATCGGCCGCGTCGTTCTGGATCTCGATCGTCATGATTATCGTTCCCTCGGCCGTGATCTGCGGCGTCGCCCTCAACTGCAGGGAGGCCTGGACGTACCGTGTCGTTACGGTGAAGTTGGCGACCGTCTGGACGGGGATTTGTCGGCCCCTGATGATCTCGGCCTGCAGATTGTTCTGTGTCGTGATCTTGGGATGGGAGATGATCCTGCCTTCGCCGGCCGTTTCGAGGGCCGACAGGGCGACGTCCAGACGGAAGCTGTCGAGGACGTTGGCGAAGGAGAATCCGAGGGCGGCGTTAAAGGACGGAGCCGGCAGGTTGACGGCATAGCCTCCCAGCGGTCCGCCGATTCCCTCGGTGACCTGTCCCGTCGGGATCATCGCTCCGTTGATGTTGATCTTGTTCGGAAACTGGAGGGAGGTCTGGTTCCCATAATAGGGATCAGCGATTCCCTTGAATCCCCATTGGATGCCCAGATTCCTGATGAAATTCGTCGAGGCCTCGACGATCCGGGCCTCGATGGTGACTTGGGGGGTGGGCGTATCCACGACGGCAATGAGCTTCTCGATGAGGTCGAGCCTGTCCTTGACGTCCGTGATGAGGAGAGTGTTGGTGCGCTCGTCGATGATGATTTCGCCGCGGGATGATTTCTTGGTGCTGATCAGCGCCGCGACGTCTTTGGCCTTGGAATAGGAAAGCGCCACTGTTTTGACCTGGACAGGACCGGCGAGTTCCTGGCTATCCTTCAGTTTGAGCTGGTCTTCCTGTTCTCTGGTCAAGACTCCGATGGGAGCGATGCGGAGGACGTTGCCTTCGATCGACTTGCCCATCTTGTATTGGCGGAGAATGATGTCCAAGGCCTGGTCCCAGGGGATGGACCGCAGGTCGCAGGTGACGACGGCCCTGACGTCGGGGTCGAAGATGACGTTCAGGTCGGCGAACTGGGCCAGGTAGAGGATAACGTCCCGGAGGTCCGCGTCCTTAAACCTGAGGCTGATAACCTCGCCCGAATATTTTTCTTCTTCGTTGGCGATCGTTTTCGGCTTAAATTTTTCCCGCTGCTCCTCCGTGCTTACCGTCTTCTTCTCCTGAATGGCGGGGTCGGGGTCGCGCGGCGGGCAAGGGGGGTCGACTGCGGCCGGCTTCGCGGCCGGCTTCGTCTCCGCCTTTGCTTCCGGTTTGGCCGGCGGTTTCGTCTCCGGATTCGTCGTCGGCATTATTTCAGGCTTTAGGTCAGGCTGGACCTGAGGGTCGACCGTGGGCGGAACGATCTTCTTGGCTTCGGCAACGATCGCAGCCGGTTTCTGGACCGCCGACTCGTTCACCGGGGGCGCCACAAGTTCCGGCGCCGCAGCGGCGATCTTGGCGGATGTGTCGATGCCCGCCGCCGGCGGGAAGAAGGAAACCACGAGGCCGTCCTTGGCCGAGTTCACCGCGTACAGGCCGGGCTCCTTGAGATCGAAGACCATGCGCGTGATGGCCCGCGGGTTGGAGAGCTGGAACTGCCCCACTCGGGCTCTCTGAACGGTCGCCTGAACGGCGTCAACGGGACAGACGTCGTTCTTGGCCGTCAGAACGGTGTCAAAAAGGTCGACGACGAGCCGCGGCGGGTTCTCCAGGGCGAAGACTTGGGTAACGGCCTGATCCGTCATCTGGGCGTGGAAGGAGATGGAGTCGGTGCCTTTCGTGTAATCAAATCCGCTCAGATAGATTTCGTTCTTCGGCCTGCGGTCGAGCTGGGCCTGGGTGTCCGCATCGATGAGGTAGCCGGCCTGGCCGCGCTGGAACTTGGTGAGCTCGAGGACGGTCCGCGCGGAATCGTTGACGATCCGGCAGGGGACCCTTTCGCTGAGGCGGAGGAAGAAACGGAGATCCTGGCTGCCGGCTTTCTGGACTTGGATGTCGCGGATGAGCTGGGATTCTGAGGCCGGCACGAGAGGCGCCTCGGCCGTCGTGGCCTTGTTGACGTCGATGACCAGCGTTTTGGGGGAATCCGGCAGGTAGTAAACGCTCTGAACCGCGAGGGGAGCGTTGGTTTCGAAAATCACCTTGGCCGTGAGGAGGCCGGGCTCGATTTGAATCCTGCTGATGGTTACGGCGGAGCCGGGGCTTTCGGCATGTGCGATGACGAGAAGCAGGCAGGCTAAAGACGCCAAAACGGCTGACAGGGTTTTCTTGTTCATGTTATCGCTCCTCCGGGTTTATTTCCTTGGTGATGTCTCTTGCTCTCACGAGCGGTACGCCCCGGTCGTGGGTCTTGCGAAGGACAACCTTGCTTTCGGTAATGCTCAGGACATACCCGTCGGCGAACTTGTCGCCGGCCGTGACAAAGTAGGGAAGGCCCTGAGCCGAGCCGACGATGGCCGTTATTCCCTTCTTGGTCTTGGTGATCCCGATGAGGACCAGGTCCTCCACGGCTACCTGCGAAATGCCTCCCGTCGGGTTTTTCTCCTTGGTGTCCCGGCCGCCCAGCAGGTCCTTGAAAGGATCTCTCCGGCCTTCCGGGTTATACGTGAAGACGCCCGGAGCGGGCGGGGGGGCCTGAACGGCAGGCGGCTCCTGTTGCTGGCCCTGCTGCTGTTCCTGGGCCGGGATAAGGAATCCGGCCGCCAGGGAAACGATCATGACGACGAGCGAGATTCTTTTCATGTCATGGCCTCCGACCTTGGGCTGGGGCCGCCGCGGCCGGCTCCTTGTTGAAGAAAAACGTCTTGGCGGTGAAATCGGCCCCGATGGTGGTCAAGTCGGTTTGATTGCCCAAGGCGCGGATGGTGAACTTGTCGATGATAAAGAGGCGGTCAAACCGGCTCAGCCGGTCGAAGAAAAAGGCAAGGTTGTGATAGTTCCCCGTGATCTGGATGGGGATGGGCCATTCGGAATAGAAATCCTTGCTGACTTCTCCCTGAGGCGTGAAATTCACCATCTCGAGCTTGGAATCGTACACGAGGTTTTGGACCTGCCTGAGGATGGCGGAGATTTCTTTGCGGAGCGGGATGATCTGCTCCAGATCCTTGAGCGTTGCCGTCATGGCGGTGATCTGGGCTTCGATCTTGTTGAGTTCTTTTTTCTTCTGCTTTAGAACCTCGACTTCCTGGACAAGGCGGACCCGCTCATTTCGGAGGGTGGTTAGTTCCGCGTTTCTAGGCTTGAAATAGAAGAAAAAAGCCATGACGAAGATGAGAACAGCGACGATCAGATGTCCGTACCAGGGCCAGTTTTTCATGCCGTCCCCCTTTTCTTCGGAGCGGACTTGATGCCCGGCTTGGCGTCGGGCCCCGCCGCCTGCGGCTTTTCCACTACGGCGCTGAGCGCGAATTCATAGTACTCATTCTGGGCCGTTTTTCTCTGGGTCGTCGAAGGAAGGTTGACATTCATGATCCGCGGGCTGTCTTCAAGACTGGCGATGTACTCCGCGATCAGGTTGTTCGAGAGCGCCTTGCCCTTGATTTGGATGTTCACCCCGTCGAAGCCGACCTCGGTCAGCCAGACCCAATCGGGCAGCCTTCGGCTCAGGTCATCCATGATCTGAACGGCCATGCTCTGCTGCGATTTGAGGGTGCTGATCAGGACGATCTTTCTCTCGAGTGAGATCTTCTGCTTATTGAGCTCGTCCAGCCTGGCGACGACATACTTCAATTGCTCCTTCTCCTGGCGGGCCTGGGTCAGGAGTTCGTTCTCGGTGTCAAAGGCCCTTTTTTGCATGAAGTAGAAGACACCGAGCCCGATGACCAGGGCGAGGAAGATCAGGCTTCCGTAGTTCACGGCCTTTTTGGGCCTGAGCTCCCCCCCCATCCCCGTCGTCGGGGCCAATTCCTTCGGTTCCCGTGTTTCCGGTTTGAGAAGGTTGATCCGAATCATGGTTACTTCTCCGCCTTTCGGGTCGCCAATCCGACGGCGACGCCAAAGATCGGTGCCATTTCGTTGAAATAGATAGAGTCGAGCTTCTTCTCGTCATACTTGATATTGCGGAAGGGATTGAGGATTTCTGTTTTGATCCGGAATTTGTGTTCGAAAGAGCCGACCATGTTCGGGACGTTGGCCAGTCCGCCGCTGAGGACGATCTGCTCGATCTTGCGTTCCCTTTTTTCCGAGGCTTCGTAAAAAGAGAAGGTCTTTTCGATTTCGTCCAGGAGGTCCCTGACATTCATCGTCAGGACGGTGGCGAATTGGTCCGGAGTAACGGACTTGCCGGGGATGCCCTTCAGGAGTTTCTCGGCTTCCTCGAAGCTGATGTTGAGCTCCTTGCGCATGTTCTCTGTGAAGAAGAAACCGCCGAGCGACAGGTCACGGAACAACTGCGGCGTCCCCCGTTCGACGATGACGACGTTCGTGATGTTCGCTCCGATATTGATCAGGGCCACCGTCTTCTCGGTGAAGATCTCGGGGTAGTTGATTTCGAGGACGTTCTGCAGGGCGAAGACATCGACCTCGATGGCTTGAAGGTTCTTCCGGGCCTGGTTGACGACGCTGGTGTAGTTGGCGATCTTGTCTTTTTTGGCGGCCACGAGAAGGATGTCCAGGTTCTTGTCCTCGCCTCCCCGCGACGGCCTGAGGACGGCGTAATCGACGTTCGTCTCCTCGTAGGGGTAGGGGATATTATGCTTCGCCTCCCAGATGATGGATTCGGCGAGTTCCTGCTTCTCCATGACGGGCAGCGAGATTTTTTTGATGATGACGGAGTTCCCCGAGATCGAGATGATCACATCCTTGTTGGTGATCTTGTTCTCGTCGCACACCAGCCGGATGGTCTCGACGACGGCCGCCGAGTCGATGATCGTCCCCTCGACGATCGCATCATGAGGAAGAGGCTCGTAGCCGATTTTCAAGACTTCGTAGGCTTCACGGTCTCCCTTCTTCCTGGCCTTGAGCTCAACGGCTTTGACGGAGTAGGAACCGACGTCCAACCCGACCAATCCTTTTTCGCGAGAGATACCGAACATGTTTGCCTGCCTTTTTATAAGATTTAGCGCCTTCTAGTCCTCTTGATCTTCTGCGAGAGCCTGCGGGCGACGAGCTCGGGGACGAGGTCGGAGACCGAACCGCCCAGTAAGGCGACTTCCCGCACCAGGTTCGAGCTGAGAAAGGAGTATTTCACGCTGGGCATCATGAAAAACGTCTCAACGTCGGGCGCCAGATTCCTGTTCATCAAGGCCATCTGGAGCTCGTACTCGAAGTCCGAAATAGCCCGTAGGCCCCTGATGACGACCTTTGCCTTCTGGGCCTGGACAAAGTCCACCAACAGGCCTGTGAAGGTCATCACCTTAATGTTGTTCCGTTCTGCATAAATGCCGCGAATCATGGCCACACGTTCTTTAGTCGAGAACAGAGGCTCCTTTTTGGGGTTTTCCAGAACGGCGATAATGATTTCGTCGAAGACCTGGAATCCTCGTTCGATGATATCGACATGCCCATTCGTTATGGGGTCGAAGGACCCCGGGTATATGGCTCGACTCTCCATCATCTGGGCTCGATGTCTGGTCCTCTTCAGTTCCTTAAATAAACTTAACACCCAAATACCACAAAAAAATGCGTCTTGTCAACGAAAATTCTCGGCGGATGAGGCGAAAGTGCAAACTCTTTGCAAAGGGTGGTCAAATTTTGTCAAAAAATGTTGACCTTGTTGATCCCGGTCCGTATCCTTGCCGTTTTCCTAACGACTTTCCGCTCTTTCTTTATAAAAGACGGTATGGAATAATGGTTTCTCTCGCCACGGAGAGGTTGCCGATGACGCACCTGTCGCTTTTCTGGACATGCCGCAGGCGAAGGCCGTGCCGGCAAACAAAGGTCAGGCCGCGGCCGGCCGAACTCGCCGCTTTTTTCCTGCTGGCGGTCCTGACCCCGCCAACCGCTGGCCAGGACGATGCGGCCTTTGCCGCGAAGCGGGCCGCCATGGTCCGTGACCAGATCGAAGCCCGCGGCATCAACGATCCCCGCGTCCTCGCCGCTCTCCGTTGGGCGCCTCGACATCTTTTCGTCCCCTCGGAGCTCAGGGTTCATGCGTACGACGATTCCCCGCTTCCGATCGGCGAAGGCCAAACGATATCACAGCCGTATATCGTGGCTCTCATGAGTCAGAGCCTCGCCCTAAGGAAGGCAGATAAGGTGCTTGAAGTCGGCGCAGGCTCCGGTTACCAGGCCGCGGTCCTCGGCGTCCTTGCGGGCAAGGTTTTTTCGATCGAGATCAACGAGCGCCTGGCCGTCCGGGCCGCGGAAACCCTTGCGCTCTTGAATTTGCCCGACGTCCGGGTCAAGACCGGCGACGGGTTTTTCGGCTGGCCCGAGGAAGCCCCTTTCGATGCCATCATCGTAACATGTGCCGCGGCGGAAGTCCCGGCGCGACTCTTCGGGCAGCTTGCCGAGGGCGGCCGCCTCATCCTTCCCCTTGGCGACCCCACGGGCTTCCAAAAGCTGACGCTGATTACGAAGACGCATGGTAAACCCTTGGCGAAAGTCATCGAGGACGTGCGATTCGTCCCGATGACCGGCGAAGTTCTCAAAAAGAAGCGGTGATGTGAGGCGTCGAGCCACTCCGCCGAATAGCAAGAACAAACATTTGTTCATGATATTTCTCAGAATTGCGGCTCCGAGTTACTCCGCCGCAATTCTGATGGTCGCTTCGAAGACTCCGCTCCCCGCGCGCTCCGGCACCACGGCTGGCCCGTGCGGTTGCATTTCCGGGGCGTCTGTGCTACTTTTTTCCCAATGATGATCAGGTTCGGCACGTCCGGTTGGCGCGGACTGATGGGGGCGGAATTCACCTTCCACAACGTGCGGGTGGTCGTCCAGGCCATCGCCAACCATCTTAGGAAGAAATTCCCTGACCAGCCGATCTCCGTAGCCGTTGCGTACGACACGCGCTTTCTTTCAGAACGTTACGCACTCGAGGCGGCCAAGCTCCTGTCGAAGAACGGAATCAACGTCTACCTCTCGGAAAGAGACGCGCCGTCGCAGGCGCTGGCCTTTCAAGTGATCAAGCGCCGCTGCCACGGCGGGATCAATTTTACCGCCTCGTTCAACCCGCCCCGGTACAATGGGCTGAAGTTCAATGTCGAATCGGGCGCCCCGGCGCTTCCCGAGGTGACGGAGGCGATCGAAGATGAGGTGCGGAGGCTGATGCCGGAATTCTCCCACGTGCCGTACTATGCGCCAAACGAAAGTGTGAAACGGATCGACCTGCAGGCCGACTATCTCGGCTACCTTCAGGGCAAGATCAATTTTGCGGCCATCCGGGAGGCGGGCGTTCGCGTCGGCGTGGACCTCCTCTACGGGACGAGCCGCGAATACCTCGATGAAATCCTGGAGGAGAACGGGATTGAAGTGGAGGGAATACACGGCTACCTCGACCCGTATTTCGGCGGCGTCATCCCTTCGTGCACCGAAGACAACCTCGCCGAGCTGAAGGCCCTCGTTCTCGAGAGGGGCTGCCACCTGGGAATCGCCACGGATGCCGACGGCGACAGGTTCGGGATCATCGATGACCGGGGATCGTTCGTCCATCAGAATTTTATCCTGGCCCTTCTCCTCGATTATCTCGTCCGGGTCAAGGGCTGGCGGGGGGGTGTGGCGAGGTCCATCGCCACGACGCACCTCCTCGACCGCATCGCGCGGTCCTACGACCTGCGCCTTTATAAGACCAAGGTCGGCTTCAAGTACATGGCCGACCTGTTTCTGAAGGGCCATATCATTTTCGGAGGCGAGGAGAGCGCGTGCATTGCGGTCAAAGACCACCTTCCCGAGAAAGATGGGATCTTTGCCGGGCTGCTCGTGGCCGAGATGCTCGCGGTCTCGGGCGCCAGCCTGAGCAGGCTCAGGGAGGAGCTGTTTGACCGCTACGGCCGGACGACCGGAGGACAGCGTGACGTGCCCCTGACGCCCGAGAGGGCCAAGAAGTTGAAGGCCCTCATCCAGAGCCCGCCGGCGAAAGTCGGGACGCGAAAAGTCGTTTCCTACGAGACGATCGACGGGCTGAAACTGGATATCGGGGACGATGCCTGGGTGCTCCTCAGGTACTCGGGGACCGAGCCCCTCATCCGCTGCTATGCCGAGGCGGGCAACGCCAGAGAGCTGGGCGAGCTCCTGAGAAGAGGGGCGGAGGCCGTCGAGTGAGCAGCAAATCGCAAAGAGACAACGCGGCCTTCCGGAGAAAGGTATTCCTCTTGGGTGTGGCCTGCTTCTTCCTCGCTCTGGCCGTCACCCTGATCTTCGGCCAAAAGGGGGTCATGGACCTTCACCGTCAACGCGTGGCCCTGGCGGGCCTTGACGCACAGCTGCGGACGCTAACCCGAGAGAAAGCCGCGCTTGAGGCGGAAATCCAAGAACTGGATAAAAACCCCCGCGCCGTCGAGAAGGAAGCCCGCAAGAACCTCTGGCTCATCAAACCCGGGGAGAAGACGGTCGTCATTCCCAAAGATCAGAAAAAATAGGGCGGATGGTCCGCCGCGCGCCATGCCCCGGTCTTTGAAATCCCCGGAATCCCCCGAAGCGGCGAACCTCCTGGAGTCGCTCAACCCGGCCCAGCGGAAGGCGGTCCTTCACGGCCGCGGACCGCTCCTCATCATCGCCGGCGCGGGCACCGGCAAGACCAAAGTCATCACGCACCGGATCGCCCACCTCATCGCGTCCAAGCGGGCCCGGCCGGACGAGATCCTGGCCTTGACCTTCACCGAGAAGGCGGCCGGCGAGATGGAGGCCCGGGTGGATGTCCTCGTCCCTTACACATACTCCTTTGTCGACATCAGCACGTTCAACTCGTTCGGCGAAAGGGTTCTGAGGGACTATGCTCTCGAGATCGGCTATCCGCCGGATTTTAGGCTTCTCGACGATGTCGAGCAGGCCATATTCTTCCGCGAGAACCTTTTCCGGTTTTCCCTGGATTTCTACCGGCCCTTGAGCTATCCGACACGCCATATCCGGGAGCTGCTCGATGCTATCCGGCGGCTGAAACAGGAGGATGTCCGCCCCGACGAGTACGTGCGCTATGCCGACGGTTTTGCCTCACGCGCCTCGACGGAAGCGGAGAAGGAGACGGCTCGCAAGCACCGGGAGGTCGCGCGGGTTTACACAGAGTACCAGTCGCTTCTGCAAAAAGAGGGGCTGATCGATTTCGAGGACCAGGTCACTCTCGTCGTGGACCTCTTCCGGAGCCGCCCGTCCGTCCTCGAGGACTTCCGCGGCCGCTACAAGTACGTCCTTGTCGACGAGTTCCAGGACACGAACTTCATCCAGTTTGAACTCCTGAAGATGCTAGCGGCTGGACACCGCAATCTGACCGTCGTCGGCGACGACGACCAGAGCATCTTTCGATTCAGGGGCGCCTCGCTCAGCAACATCCTCGGCTTCGAGGAGGTCTATTCCGAGGCCAAACGCGTTGTATTGACGCGGAACTACCGCTCCACTCAGCCCATTCTCGACGCCTCCTACCGACTCATCCAGCACAACAACCCCGGCCGTCTCGAGGCCAAGGTCGGCGTCGACAAACGGCTCAAGGCCGATTCGCCCGGCTCTGGCAAGAGCGTCTTTATGCTGTCCTTTGATAGCCTTTCGCACGAAGCGGACCGGGTTGCCGAGATCATCCTTGAACAGCACGGGCGGGGCGGCGCATGGAGCGACACGGCCGTGCTGGTCCGGCGGAATGCCGACGCCGATACGTATCTGCGTTCGCTCAACATGAAGCAAATCCCTTATCGATTCTCGGGCAGCCGCGGTCTCTATCAGCAGGAGGAAATAAAGATCCTGACGACCTTCATTAAAGCCGTGACCGATTTCGAGGACAGCCGCGACCTTTATTACCTGGCCTTGTCCCCTGTCTACCGGGCCAACCCCTACGATATGACGCGGATCGCCGGGTACGCCCAGAAGAAAAACCTGTCTCTCCACAGCGTGTTCAAGGCCATGGCCGCCGGAGAAAGCCCGATGGAGGTCGCCCCGGAAACGAGCCGTCTTATTCAGAAAATATTCGAGGACCTTCTGTTTTTCGTCGATCTGGCCGGGCGAAAGAACGCGGGCACCGTCGTCTATGGATTTATCGAGAAGAGCGGCTACCTTAAATCGCTGGTTGAAACGCTCTCGCTCGAGTCGGAGGTCAAAATCAAGAACATCCGGTTGTTCTTCGATAAGATCAAGGCGTTCTCGGGCCTCACGGACAACGATTCGCTCCCCTCTTTCGCCCGGTACCTGGAGCTTCTCCAGGAAGTGGGGGATAATCCGGCCACCTCCGAAGCGGAACTGGATGAGGACGCCGTCAACGTCCTGACCGTTCACAAGGCCAAGGGTCTCGAGTTCGGAACGGTTTTCATTGTGGGCCTGATCGAGGACCGTTTTCCCGGCCGCGAGCTGCGCGAGAGGATCCCGGTACCGGACGAGATCCTCAAGGAGAGCCTGCCGGCCAAAGAGAATCTGCTGCAGGAGGAACGCCGGCTGTTCTATGTCGCGATGACAAGGGCCCGCACGGCCCTCACCATGACGTGGGCCAAGGATTACGGCCTCAAGCGGTTGAAAAAAATCAGCCCCTTCGTTCTGGAGGCGCTCGACATCCCTAAAATGCCCGAAGAGGTCCTGCGCGCCTCTGCCATCGAAGAAATCCGGCGCTATGCCCTGGCGGAGGAGCGGCCCCGCGTGTACAGCCAGTCCAGACCGCCGGCCGTCCTGCCCCTGAGCCATGTCCAGGTCGAGGATTACCTCCTCTGCCCCCTGAAGTACAGATTCCGGCACGCGATGCGGGTTCCCGTCCTCCCGCACCACACCATCGTCTTCGGCCGGGTCCTCCACGCGACAATTGATGCCTATCTCAAGGCCAGGATGAAGGGCCGGCCGACGAGTGAAGACGACTTGATCAAGGAATACGGGAAAAACTGGGTGAATGAAGGCTTCCTCAGCCGCGAACATGAGGAACTCAGGAAGGCGGCCGGCGAACGGGCCCTGCGCGCTTTCTATATTAAGGAAGAGGAATCAGGCGCCGTTCCCGCTTTTCTCGAAAAGCGCTTTCAATGGCAGGAAGCCGGGATCCGCTTTACAGGGCGCTTCGACAGGGTTGATTTCCCCGCCGGGGGCCCCGTCATCATCGATTACAAGTCCAGCGCGGCCGCGTCGCAGAAAGACGCGGACCGGAGGACGGCCGACAGCCTCCAGATGGATATCTACGCCCTTTCGTTCCTGAAAACCCAGGGATTTGCTCCGCAGGAAACCCGCCTCTATTTCCTCGAATCCGGCCTGGTCGGCCGCTCCGTCAAGGGGGAGAAGGAGTTCCGGCGCGCCGGTGAGAAGATCCGCGAGGCGGCCGAAGGCGTCCGCGCCAGGGATTTCACGGCTAAGCCCGACTGGCACTCATGCTCGTATTGCGAGTTCAAGACGATCTGCCCGTCGTCTTTTGCTTATTGAGGTTTGGCCCAGAACGGCATCAGCGCCCAGAAGTTGGTCTGGTGCATCAGCCGCAGCGTTTCCCGGACTTTTTCCAGCCCGCCCGCGGTCTTCAGGTCGATGCCCAGCGCCGGGCGGGTGAACAGCGACTCCCAGAACGTTTTCTTTTTCGGCCAGATGATAAACCGCACGTCCTCGTCGGCGGGGATGCCGGCCGCCTTTTTGGCCAGCCCGACGGCCATGGTGAGGCCGCCGAGTTCGTCCACGAGCCGAAGCTCCTTGGCCTGCCGCCCTGTCCATACGCGGCCTCGGCCGGCCGCGTTGACCTGTTCTTTTGTCAGGCCCCGGCCCTCGGCCGCTTTGCTCAGAAATTGGTCGTACGTCCAGGATATCTGTTCGAAAATGACCCGGCGCTCATCGGCTGTGAAAGGGCGGAACATCGAGAAAAGGTCGGCTTTGTCGCCGAACGTCAGTTTCTCCGCGCTGATGCCGAGCTTCTCGAAGAGACCGGCCAGGCTGAATTTTCCGGCCAGGACGCCGATCGATCCGGTGAGCGTCTGCGGCTGAGCCACGATCTTGGTGGCCCCCATGGCAATCCAATAGCCGCCCGAGCCGGCCAGGTCCGACATCGAAACGATGACCGGTTTGACCTTTTTGGCCAAGGCAACCTCACGCCAGATGATGTCCGCCCCGACGGACGAGCCGCCCGGGCTGTCCACGCGGAAGATGATGGCCGCGATCGACCTGTCCTCGCGGGCGGCCCTGAGCCATCGGGCCACGGTCGCGGCGCCCATAACCTCGGGCAGGCTTTCGCCCGTGAGAATCGCCCCGACGCCGTAGATGAGTGCGACGTTGCGGCCCGTTTGGAGTCCGAGCGACGACGGACTGATGTCCGCGTAATCGAAGAAGGAGATGCGGCCCAGGGGTTCCCCCCGCCCCTGGATGAGCCGGCCGAGCTCGTCCTCGTAAAGACAATCATCGACGAGACCGGCCGCCTTGGCTTGGTCGCCCTGGAATAAACCCTTATTGATGAGCGCCTTGTATTCCGCTTCGGTCTTGCCCCGGGCCTTGGCAGCGGCCTTGACGTACTGGTCGAAGATGTCCGCATAGAGGCCTTCCATCTCTTCCCTGTGGGCGGGCGTGAATCCTTTTTCGGTGAAGGAGTTATAGGCCGTCTTGAATTCCGCAATGTGCTCGAATTCCGCCTCGACACCGAGCTTATCGAGCAGCCCCTTGAAAAAGGGAACATAGCCGCCGATCCCGGTGATGCCCAGCCAGCCCAGCGGCTGGAGGACGATCCGGTCGCACGCCGTGGCAATGTAATATTCCATGTCAAATTGGGGTGCTTCCTCGATGAAGGCGTAGACCTTCTTTCCCGACCTCCGGAAATCGAGGACCGCCTCGCGGATGTCGGCCGCTTTGGCCCAGTCGCATTCGATATATCCAAGGCGCAGGAGGATGGCCTGGATCCTGTCATCGACCTTGGCCTTGCGGAAATTCATCCAGATATCATAGACGGTGAGCGGCTTGAGGCCCATGATGAACGTCGACACGAAATCCGACGGGGCCACCTCGTCGACCCGGCCGGACAGGTGGACCTCCAAGAGGCTCCGGGCCGGGACCGCGACGGCCGGCTGGCTGAATTCCGAGGCGAAATAGGCGATGAATCCGGCCGCGATCAGGACTACGAAAAACAGGACGATTATCAGGACATAGATGCCTTTTTTCATCGTGAATCCTCCGCGATCAGGCTTGACCTCCGGGGCCGGCCGGATGCCTCAACTATATCAGAAACGGCCGGCCCACAAAACGGTTTTCGATCTTTCGGAGCGGCCGACACCAGGGGGGCTTGATTTGTGTTTTTGAAATATGTAAGAATAAGCGCGCCTCTTATCGCGTTCGAGCTTCCGGCTCCGGGGAGGACGGCGATAGTGAGAGAAACAGGAGGTATCTTTCGATGTCTTTTCAGAAGCTTTATGTCGGTAACCTCAACTACAAAACCACGGAAGACACGCTGAAGAATCTGTTCGGCCAATACGGAGAGGTTACCTCGGTTAACATCCTTCAAGGCCGCGGTTTCGGCTTTGTCGAGATGTCCAGTTCGGAATCGGCCCAGGACGCCAAGGGCAAGCTGAACGGCACCGAGTTCGAGGGCCGCAAGATCATCGTCAACGACGCTCGCCCCAGGGCCGAAAGGCCGCGTGATGACAGACGCATGGGCCCCGGCGTCGAGAGAAAAGGCTTCTCGAGGTTCTAACGCTCTAGATCGCGTCTCTCGCTTCGACCCCCAAAGATCCTCCCACCAAGGGCCGGCCCAGGTTTCTCTCTGCCCGGGACTCTCCCCTCGAACGGCGGCGCCAAGGTTCATGTTTCGGGCCTGCCGGGCCTCTTGACGTGTCCCCCAAGCCTCCCTCAAACGCTGGATCAGCCCTCTTTTCCTTATTATAAAGATCAATATTCAGGGGAAGCCGGGGTGAACCTTTGCCGATCGGCCTCCGTAGTACCCAATGACGATTGCCTGAGAGGAGAAAACAGGTGCATGCTCGAAACACCGTAAAAGCCGTCCTCGTCGCCGGAGCCGCCCTGAGTCTCGGGGCCTGCCTGGTCGTGCACATGGACAGGGATGTCCGCCACTCGGACGCTTATTTCGAGAAGGCCTGCCGGGAGATTGCCCGCATGGAGACCCAGGACAGGCAGCACCGACAGCGGCCACACCGCCTGTTTGTCCTTGTGCGCGACGACGGCGAGGGAACGCTTGTGCGTGTTTCCGTCCCTCTCTGGCTCGTGAATTGGGGCCTTGATTTGGCCCGGAAAGAAGATGCCGATGGACATGACTTCGACGTCCGGAAGCGGTATGATTTCGATTGGAAGGCCGTCAGAAACCTTGACCGATACGGCCGGGGCCTCCTTGTCTCGGTCGAAGAGGAGCGGTCGAGGGTCCTCGTCTGGCTTCAATAGACAGGCGGCATTTCGAAAGAGTATCCGCTTTGGAAGAAACGAAAAACGCCGGCCCCTCGGGGGAAACTCCGGACATTGCCGCGCTCCTCGTCCGGATTCAGCAGGGAGACCGGCAGGCTTTCATGACGATCGTCAAATCCTACCAGCAGAAAGTCTTCGTGATGGCCTATTCGATTCTGAGGAACAAGGAAGATGCCCTCGACGCCGTCCAGGAGACTTTTTTAAAGCTGTATCAGAAGGCGGACATGATTAAGCCGGGGAGCAACTTCCAGGGTTGGCTCGTCCAGATCGCCAAGAACGTCAGCATCGACTATTACCGGAAGCACAGACAGAAAGGGCGGGAATGGGAATCCTCTGTCAGCCTGGACGAGACCACGGTGGCCGCCCGGGACAGGGGCGCCGATTCGAGCGACTCCGACCTCCGCAAGATCTTCGACCATGGCATCGAAAAACTGGCCGAGCGCCAGAGGATGGTTTTTGTTATGAGGCACTACAACGAGCTCCAGTTCAACGAGATCTCCGCGGCCATGAAGATTTCCGTCGGCACCGCGAAGTCCCTCCATTTCAAAGCCGTCCAGAACCTGAAAAAATGGCTGGCGCCGTACATGGGGATGACAACATGACCACGCATCAAAAACACAGCTCCGATTGGCTGGCCTTCCTCCTGGACGACCTGGAGGAGGGGAGGAGAAAATCCTTGGCCGAACATCTCGAGGAATGCCCCGAATGCCGGAAAGAGGTGGCGGAGCTCCGCCGCGTGCTCGAGGAAGCGGACGCGGCCAAAGGCGAGATCCAGGATGTCATGACCACCATCGATTGGGACGCGATGCCCGCCCGGATTACCGATTACGTGTACGGCAAGGCCGCGGCCCCAGCCCCAGCCGGCCGCGGATTCCTCGCCGGCTTCCGTGAGTGGCTGGCACGGGCAGGCATGAAGCCCGTCCTGGCGTCCCTCGCCATGGGTCTTGTCCTCGGCTCACTTGGGATGTACCTTGCCCTGAGGAAGCCCGGCCTTGTTCCCGGCCAGAACCACCGATACATTGCATCGAAGGAATTCCTGGACCGGGCCGACCTCGAGGTGGCGCGGCGCGCGACCCTGGATTACCTCGAGAAAAGCCAGTATCTCTTGCTCGACTTCGTCCAAACTCAGCCCGGTTCCCCGGCCTCAAGGACGGCGTTCAGCCCGACACTGGCCAAAGAGCTGCTGTCCAAGAAAAAATACCTCAACCCGCAGCTTGAGAAATACCAGATGGCCAAGGCCAAGGCGATCTGCGATCTGATCGAAGCGCTTTTCCAGGAGCTTGCCCAGGTCAACGAGACCCTGCCCGCGGCCGAGCTGAAGAACATCCAGGACATGATCCAGGAGCACCAGCTTCTCCTAAAGATCAACATCGTCAAAAAGGAGCTGGAAAATGAGGTCTAACATGAGAAAGACAATCATCGCCGCCGGCATCGTTCTCAGCGTGTGGCTGGGGATTGCATCCGGCGTTCAGGCTTCCGCGGGGCAGTCCGCTCCGGATGAGAAGCTCTTCCAGGAGTCCAAACTCCTGATTTTTGACAAGAAATGGGATGCCGCGCTGGCGAAGCTTCAGGAGCTCATGGATGCCTATCCCAAGAGCGCCTATTCCGGCCAGGCCCTTTTCTATAAGGCCGAGTGCCTGAGCTCGATCGACGGCCGCGAGCGGGAAGCCCTCCGGGTCTATAAAGACTATGTCCGGTTGCCCGATGCCAACGCAAGCCTGGTCGAAGAATCCGAAGGGTCGATCATCGACCTCGCCTGCAAGCTCTACGACAAGGGCGATAAGGCGGCCATCAAGGATGTCGAAACCAGGCTCGACCACGCCAACAAGGTCATCCAATACTATGCGGCGTATAAACTCAGCCTGGTTCCGGACAAAAGAATCGCCGCCGAGGGTGTGCCCGTCCTCAAGGAGGTCGTCGAAAACGAAAAAGACCCCGAACTCAGGGACCGGGCCCGGATCGCCCTCATGCGCGTGTCGCCGGAGAGCCTGCAGCCCGACGAAGCGCGGCGGTCGCCGGCCGGCCAGCCCCATTTGCTCAGGATCCGCATTTTGAAGAAAGGGCAGAGGGAGCCGGCCCTGGCCATCAATATCCCGTGGGCCCTGGCCGATCTGGCCCTCAGCGCCATGAACGAAGAAGACAAAGCGGCCATCCGCAAGAAGGGATACGACATCAACAAGATCATGAACGATCTCGCCAAGTCCAAGGAAAAACTCATCCGGATTGAAGCCGAAGACGGCTCGATCATTGAAATTTGGATCGAATAACAGAAAGGAGAAGGGATCATGAAAAAAACAACCATCGCCGTCGTGGCCATGCTGGCCGTCACTTTCCTCGCGGTGCCGGCCCTGCGGGCCGACCGCACCAGAGATTTCCAGTCCATCCAGAAAGCCGTCAAGCAGAACCCGGCTTACGAGGAGGGGAAGGAAGTCAGGTGGTTCAAGGTCCTCGTGACGGACACGAAGACCAACAAGGACAAAGTCAGGATCACATTGCCCTTGGCGCTCGTCGAGGCCTTCCTCAACTGCGCGGACGACAAGCATGTCCGGCTGAACGATTCGAACTGCGACATCGACTTCAAGACTTTGTTCAGCGAGATCAAGAAAGTCGGCCCCATGGCGCTTATCGAGATCGTCGACCACGACCAGATGGTCAAGGTCTGGCTCGAGTAGAACAGGCGCCTAACGCACGTCTGTCATTCAGAAGGAGGCGGACCGGCTCCGCCTCCTTTTTTTTCGACCGCATCCCTTGTCATGAGGACAAAGTTTTGTAGCTTGAACACTCTTCCCTCCTCCCTGAGCCGTCTGTCGTTTCTGAGCCCATCCATCATCCCTCTCAAAGGGTGCACAGTCATTCCACCTTTTCCGGTGTCCGCCAAAATTATCGGCAGGGAGTGTGTATTGCGCCGCGGGACAATTGTTCCCGCTCCTGCGTACGGCGCCCGGACCCACCCGCCTCGCACCCGAGGGAGTCACCGCTGCGGCGGGAGAGGATCGCGCGCGGGCTTTGGCATAAATCTTGTAGTCATTTATTTGGAAGACGACGGGTGACCTCAAGCTCGTCTCTTCAGGAGTCATATAGAGATGTTTATCAATCCACTGGCCGGCAAGCCGGCCCCGCCCGAAATCCTGGCCGACATCCCCCGGCTCATCTCCGCTTATTCCGATGAGCGGCCCGATCCCAAGGACCCGGCCCAACGGGTTTCCTTCGGCACATCCGGCCACCGCGGGTCCTCTTTAAAAAGGTCCTTCAATGAGGCGCATATTCTGGCCATCACCCAGGCCATCTGTGATTTCCGCAAATCCACAGGCGCCCCAGGCCCGCTCTTTCTTGGAATGGACACTCACGCCCTGTCCAAGCCGGCCATGGCCACGGCCATTGAAGTGCTCGCGGCGAACGGAGTCGACGTCATGGTTCAAAAAGGCCAGGGCTTTACGCCGACCCCGGTCATCTCCCACGCCATCCTGACGTTTAACAAGGGGAAAAAACAAGGCCTGGCCGACGGCGTCGTGGTCACACCGTCTCATAATCCACCCGAGGACGGCGGGTTCAAGTACAATCCACCCGGCGGCGGACCGGCGGACGCTGAGACGACCAGTGCCATAGAAGGCCGGGCCAATGAGCTTCTGGCCGACGGCCTGAGGTCGGTCCGGCGCATGCCGTTCGAAAGAGGCATCCGGGCGGCCTCAACACACGAGCACGACTATGTCTCCTCCTACGTCGGCGACCTGAAGAATGTCGTCGATTTCGACACGGCGGCCTCGGCCAAGCTGAGGGTCGGAGTGGACCCCTTGGGCGGCGCCTCCATAGGATATTGGGACCCCATCGCCGCAGTGTGCCGGCTGAATATCGATGTCGTCAACCGCGCCGTCGACCCCGCCTTCTCGTTCATGACCGTCGACCACGACGGAAAGATCCGCATGGACTGCTCATCTCCTTATGCCATGGCCGGACTGATCGACCTCAAAGCCAAATTCGACATTGCCTTCGGGACGGACCCCGATTGCGACCGGCACGGGATCGTCAGTCCCACACACGGCCTGATGAATCCGAATCATTACCTGGCCGCCGCGGTCTGGTACCTCTTTCTGAATCGCCGCCAATGGACCAAAGACTCCGGTGTCGGCAAGACTCTTGTCTCGAGCGCCATGATCGACCGCGTCGCGCGCCACATCGGGCGCCGCGTATTTGAAGTTCCCGTGGGATTCAAGTGGTTTGTCGACGGGCTGCTTGACGGGTCCTTCGCTTTCGCCGGCGAGGAAAGCGCCGGGGCCTCCTTCGTCCGCCGCGATGGGACCGTCTGGACGACTGATAAAGACGGCATTCTGCTCAGTCTTCTCGCGGTCGAGATAACCGCCGTCACCGGACATGACCCGGCCGTTTTGTACGACAGGCTCGAGACCGAGTTCGGCCGCTCGGCCTACGCCCGGCTCGACGTTCCGGCCACGCGGGACGAGAAAGACGTTCTGAAAAACCTGACGCCGGATATGGTCGCAGCCGAAGAGCTGGCCGGCGAGAGGATCCTGGCCAAACTCACCCGCGCTCCGGCCAACAACGCTCCCATCGGGGGATTGAAGATCGTCACGGAAAACAGTTGGCTGGCCGTGCGCCCGTCCGGAACAGAAGACATCTACAAAATCTACTCCGAAAGCTTCAAGGGCGAGGTCCATCTCCAGCAGATTCTTCTAGAGGGCAAGTCTCTTGTCTCTTCGGTCTTAGCGGCGGCGGGCGGGCCTGGCCGGACCAATGGGAACGGCCCTCATTGAGCTTTGAATTGACAGCCGGCGGCCGCCTCCATAAAATGAAGGGGTTCGGAGGCTCATTTGGGAAAAACGCTGACCGAAAAAATCCTCGGGCGCAAGGCCGGCCGGGATGTGCAGGCGGGCCAAGTCGTCACCGTTTCGCCTGATTACGTCCTCTCCCACGATAACTCCTCGGCCATTATCCAGGAGTTCAGGAAGCTCGGCGTTTCCAGGGTCCGCGCCCCCGATAAAATCATCATCGTCCTCGACCACATCGTCCCGGCTTCGGACGAAAAATACGCGCAGAACCACAAGTCGATCCGCGAGTTCGTCGACGAACAGAACATCCCCAACTTCTTCGACATCAACGCCGGCATCTGCCACCAGGTCCTTCCCGAACAGGGCTTCGCCCTGCCCGGCATGGTCATCCTTGGCAGCGATTCGCACACGCCGAGCTACGGAGCATTCGGGGCTTTTGCCGCCGGCATCGGCAGAACCGAAACGGCCTGCCTGTGGGCGACCGACGAGATCTGGCTGCGCGTTCCCGAAACCGTCCGCATCGACTTCTCCGGCCGCTTTGCCTCAGGCGTGTTTGCCAAGGATGCCGCCTTGAAGATCATCGGCGACCATGGCGCCGAAATGGCGAATTATAAGGCCGTGGAATTCGCCGGGCCGTCCGCCTCCTCCGAGTTTTCCGTCGGGGCGCGCCTGACCCTCGCCAACATGTCGGCCGAAATGGGCGCCAAGAACGGCTATTTTGCCCCGGACGCGAAAGCCCTGGCCTGGCTCGAATCCCGGGCCCGGGCACCTTTCGAGGTTTTCACCTCCGACCCCGACGCCTCTTATGAGACGATCCTCGCCTGCGATCTCTCATCCCTGGAGCCTCAGATCGCCTGCCCTCACACCGTGGACAACGTCCAGCCGGTCCGCGCTGTGGCCGGCAAGCGCGTCCACCAAGTTCTCATTGGGACCTGCACGAACGGCCGGCTCGAAGACCTTGAGGCCGCGGCGGGCATCCTCAAAGGCCGTACGGTTCATACGGGCGTCCGCGTCCTCGTCATCCCGGCATCCTGGGAAGTTTACCGCGACGCCTTGAAATCCGGGACCCTCGCCGTCCTCGCCGACTCCGGCTGCGTCATCCTCAACTCGGGCTGCGGGCCGTGCCTCGGCGCCCATGAGGGCATCCTGGCCGCCGGCGAGGTCTGCGTCAGCACCTCCAACAGGAATTTCCGCGGCCGCATGGGTCACCGCGATTCCGAGATCTACCTCGTCTCTCCGGCCACGGCCGCCGCCTCCGCGGTCGAGGGCAAGATCACCGACCCGAGGACCTTCTCATGACCAAAGGACGAGTCTGGAAATACGGGGACAACGTCAACACCGATGTCATCTATCCCGGCCGCTTCACCTATCAGATGCTGAGCCCGGAGGAGATGGCCCGCCACGCCCTCGAGGACCTCGACCCGGAATTTGCCGCCAACGCCAAACCCGGCGACGTCATCGTGGCCGGGAAGAACTTCGGATGCGGCAGCTCCCGCGAACAAGCGGCCGCCTGTCTGAAATATGCCGGGGTCCAGGCCGTCGTCGCCAAGTCGTTCGCCCGGATCTATTTCCGGAACGCCATCAACCTCGGCCTTCCGGTCATCCAGGCGACCGAAGCCTGCGACGCCCTTGTCCGGGGCGACGAGATCGCCATCGATTTCGGACGCGGCGAGATCGTTTCGGCCAAGGGTACCTTCCGGTTTCTGCCGCTTCCGGAGTCCGTCATCGGCATCCTCGAGGCCGGCGGACTCCTCGAATATACGAAAAAGAAACTTGCGTCGTCGCGGAATCCCAAAACCTGAAGACAAAGGAGTCGTCAATGCCCAAGTACAAAATCGCGGTGCTGCCCGGAGACGGAGTCGGCAAGGACGTTGTCGAAGCGGCCATGCTCGTTCTCGAACGGATCGGCCTGGACGCCGAATATCTCTACGGCGACATCGGCTGGGAGTTCTGGTGCCGGGAAGGGAATGCCCTGCCGGACCGCACCATCCAGCTGCTTAGGCAAACCGACGCCTGCCTCTTCGGGGCCATCACTTCGAAGCCCAAGGAGGACGCGGCGCGCGAGCTCGCCCCCGACCTCAAAGGGAAGAGCCTGTCGTATTTCAGTCCCATTGTCCGGCTGCGCCAGGAATTCGACCTTTATCAGAATCTCAGGCCCTGCAAGGCCTATCCGGGCAATCCGCTCAACTACAAGGAGGGGATCGACCTCGTCATCTTCCGGGAGAATACGGAAGGCATGTATGCCGGCGTGGAATTCCACCCGCTTCCCCAAATCGTCAGGGATGCGCTCCTGACCCATCCCAAGATGAGGAAATTCAAGGACACGCCGGCCGACGAGATCGCCGTTTCGACGCGGATCATGACCAAGACGGCCTGCGCCCGGATCGTCCGGGCGGCCTTCGATTTTGCCCGCAAGTACACGCGGCGCTCCGTGACCCTCATCGAAAAGCCCAACGTTCTGCGCGAAACGGGCGGATTGATGCTCGATACGGCCCGCGCAGTCGCCAAGGAATACCCCGACATCCGGTTTTGGGACGTCAACATCGACGCCATCTGCATGTGGCTCGTCAAAAACCCCCAGGACTATGACGTGCTGGTCGCCGAAAACCTCTTCGGCGACATCGTCTCCGACCTGGCCGCCCAGCTCGTCGGCGGCTTGGGGTTCGCCTGCAGCGGGAACATCGGAGACGACTATGCCGTTTTCGAACCGACCCACGGCTCGGCGCCCAAGTACGCCGGCCTCTATAAGGTAAACCCCATCGCCACGATCCTCGCCGCGAAAATGATGCTCGACTGGATCGGTGAAACGGACAAAGCCGCGACCATCGAGGAGGCCGTGGCCGCCGAGATCAAAGAGGGAAAAGTCCGGACCTACGACATGGGCGGGACCGCGAGCACCCTGGACGTCGGAAGGGCCGTCGCCGCGAAGCTCTGAAGCGGGCCTCTTTTCCTCTTCGGGCGAGGCGCTGCGAGACCCATGCGATGATGATCCTGGCCATCGACACGACGACCCCGAGCGGATCTGTGGCTCTGCTCCGTGACGAGACGCTGCTCGGCGAGATCAACCTGGAAAACGCCTCGACCCATTCCGCCCGGCTCTTCCCGGCCGTCGACTTTCTCCTCCGTGCGCACGGCCTGGACATCGGCGCCGTTGATGCCTTCGCCGTGGCGGCCGGCCCGGGCTCGTTCACCGGCATCCGGATCGGCGTCAGCGCCGTGAAAGCACTGGCCTTCGCGTCGGCGAAGCCCGTCATGCCCGTCTCCTCGCTCGAAGCGCTGGCCGCCAAGCTCGAAGGCCGGGAGGTTCGGCTGGCCGGCCCCATCCTTGACGCCAAGAAAGGCGAGATCTATGCGGCGCTTTTTGAAATCCGCCGCGGCCGGTCTGTCGAGCTCGTCCCCCAGGGCGCTTACGATCCCGACGAGTTCTTTTCCCGGCTTCCGGCGCGGCGTGTCATATCGTTCGCCGGCAGCGGGGTCGGTCTTTACCGGGAAAAGCTTCTCACCTACGTCAAGAACAACGCCTGCTTCCCACGGCGCTCGCTCTTCATCGCGGCCGAGGTCGGACGCCTCGGCTTTGCGGCCCTCGCTCAGGGCCGGGGAGTGTCGGCCGCCGAACTCCAGCCGCTCTATTTCCGTAAGTCTCAGGCCGAGGAGAAATCGCTCCCGTGAGTGCCAGCGAGAGCCGCTTTTTCATCAGGCGGATGAAGCAGGATGACCTGGCCGAGGTCCGGACGATCGAGGGGCTGTCTTTTTCCAACCCGTGGAGCGAGAGCACTTTCCGCGGTGAAATCCAGAACACGTCGCTCTCGTTCCCCATGGTCGTCGTCGAGCGGCCCGCCGGGCGCATCGCCGGCTATGTCATCTACTGGCACATCGGCGAAGACGTCCAGATCAACAACGTCGCCGTCCATCCCGACCATCGCGGCAAGGGTCTCGGCGAAGCCCTGATACGGCATGTCATCGGAAAAGCCCGGGAGAAGAATGTCACATTCATCAGCCTCGAGGTCCGCGTATCGAACAGCAAGGCCGTAACGCTTTACAAGAAGCTGGGTTTCGAAGTCCTGGGTGTGCGGAAAAATTATTACACGAATCCCGCCGAAGACGCCTACTTGATGGGCCTGATCATCGATCAATAATCGACACGGATGAGGCAGAGCCCCTTGGCCGGGGCCGTGGGGCCGGCCTTTGTCCTGTCTTTTCCGGCGAAGAGCGCTTCCACGTCTTCGGGCGATGCCTTGCCCCGTCCGATCTCGAGGAGCGTCCCGACAATTGTTCGGACCATGGTGCGGAGAAAGCCGCCGGCCTCGATGGTGTAGACAAGCTCTCCGCCCGTTTTCTTGATCTCCGAACGGCTGACCGTCCTGACCGGACCGAGTTCTCGGTTTGACGAGAAGGCGGTGAAATCGGCCCTCCTCGCGAAGAGGGGAGCCGCCTTTCGCATCTCCCGGATGTTGAGCGGATACGGCCAATGGAGTGCGTACCGGAAATCGAACGGGCTCATCGAAGGCGCCAGGACGATCCGGTAGCGGTAGACTTTCGATTTCGCGCACTTCCGGGCGTGGAATTCCGGCGCGGCCCGCTCAAGGGAGGCGATCCTGAGATCCCACGGCAAGACGGCGTTGAGCGCCCGGAAGAGATCGTCATCCGCGAGCCGGGTAATAACATGGAAGTTGGCCGCCTGGGCGAGGGCATGGACGCCGGCATCGGTCCGGCCCGCGCCGTGGACCGTGACCTTTTTTCTGGTGATCTTCGAAACGGCCGCCTCGAGTGCACCCTGGACGGTCCGCTCCCCGGGCTGGCGCTGCCACCCGCGGAAGTCCGTGCCGTCATAGCTGAGAATGACCTTGTAATTCTGCATCGTCCGATGGTCAGGAGAGGGCCAACTCGACCGCCTCCGCCGGCGTTCGGGCCGGGATGACGCCCTTGATATCCCAGGTACCGAGACCGATGACTTTTTTCCCGTAGATGCGGCCGTAGGCTATTTCCGACAAGGTTCCATACTCTCCGTCCACGGCGATGAGCACGTCGGCGTTCATGGCGATGAGCGAATTGCGGGTATAGCCGAGGCCCGTCGCGATGGGAAGATCGATATGGAGATTGGCGTCCGCAGGGCTTGCTCCCGGCAGAATGCCGACGGTCAGTCCTCCGCCGTCACGGGCCCCGCGCGAGGCGGCTTCCATCACGCCGCCTAGACCTCCGCAGATAAGGACCGCCCCGGCCTCGGCGATCCGCCGGCCGACCTCGTAGGCCTGGTCGAGCGCCTCCTTCGACGCTTTGCTGCCGCCGATGACCGCTACCCGAATCTTCTTGCGGAGATCGTCCATTGTCCTGCCTTTCGCGTCCTGAACCGGGCTTATCCACTCCGTACCCAAAAAAGAAGGGCCGCCCGAATGGCCGTCACATCCCTTAGGTCACTGATATTAATAACATAGGATGCATTCTCTGGCAACGGCGGAAGCGCATTCGTTGTTATGATGCGAGGAAGGTATCCCTGACTTTCTTCGTCCACCTCATGGTTCTCCAGGGGAAGGGCGGCCGAAGCATTTGACTTGAGAGGAACGAGTGTGCTAAACATGGATAATTGCCCGGGGCGGTTTAAACATGGCTTTTGTTAACTACGCCACAAAGAATCTCGCGATCAAGATCGTCTACTACGGCCCGGGCCTGTCCGGAAAGACCACCAACCTCCGCTACATCTATTTTAAGCTCGATTCCGCGTACCGGGGCGACCTCGTCTGCTTGGAGACGGACGCGGAACGGACCTATTTTTTCGACCTCCTCCCGATCAAGGCGGGGATGATCGGCGAGTTCAGGGTCCATTTTCAACTGTTCACCGTCCCGGGACAAGTTTTTTATGAAGCGTCGCGCAAGAGCGTGCTCAGGAATTCGGACGGCTTGATCTTTGTCGCCGACTCTCAGATCCCCCTCCTCGACGCCAATCTCGAGAACTTCGACGGCCTTCGCCGCAACTGCCTTCAGCATGACATCGATCTCAACAGGATTCCCCTCGTCTTCCAGTACAACAAGCGCGACCTGAATTACCTCATTCCCGTCGAAACGTTCAACAACCTCCTCAACCCCCGCAAGTGTCCTTGGGTGGAAGCGGCGGCCGTCAACGGCGTGGGCGTCTTCGAAACGCTCCGCGAGATCGCCAAACTGACCGTTCCCTCGGTCCGGGAGCACGTCTTCGGCGAGAAACGCCGGGAAGGCACGAGCAAGGAAGAGTTCACCGTCGACGAGATCGAGAACCTGCGGCAAAGACAGGACAAGGCCAGGGACGAAATGGAATTTGTCGCCGGCGGCCAATCGACGCCGCTGCATATCGAGAAGGTCAAGCTCAAGTCCACTAAAAACATCGAGGACGAGCTCGACAAGCTCTCCAAAGAATTCACCGAAAAAAAGAAATAACCGTTCCGGGCCTTGTCGGCTCCTTTCGGCCCGCGGAGTTTGCGGCGCGGGCGGCTCCTCATGATATAGAATCCGTGCCCCAATCGTCCTATTCCTCGTAGGACGATGCTGTTCAAAATCGCCAGCGCCTCTCTCTTGGGGATCGACGGCTATCCGGTCGAGGTCGAGGTCGATATCTGCGGCGGACTTCCGACATTCGTCACAGTCGGGCTGCCCGATGCGGCCGTCCGGGAAAGCAAAGAGCGGGTCAGGGCCGCCCTCAAGAACTGCGGCTACGAACTCGAATCACGAAAAATCACAATCAACCTGGCCCCGGCCGACCGCAAGAAGGAAGGTTCGGCCTTCGACCTGCCGATCGCTCTCGGATGCCTCGCCTACCTGGACGTCATTCCGCCGGAAAAGCTGCGCGATTTCCTGTTCATCGGCGAATTGGCGCTCGACGGGCGGCTGAAGCCGGCCCGGGGCGTCCTTCCGATCGCCCTGATGGCCCGGAAGATGGCGTTTCAGGGCATCGTCGTGCCGAAGTCAAACGCTCGGGAGGCCTGCATTGTCCAAGATTTGCCGGTCTACGGCCTCGACAACCTCATCCAGGTTGTCCGGTTCCTCCATGCGCCGGAGGAAATTCCCGCAAGCGTCCTCCGGCCGGAGGACCTTGTTCCCCAGGACCCGTGCCCCCTGGATTTTGAAGAGGTCAAAGGCCAGTATCATGTCAAGCGAGCCCTCGAGGTCGCGGCAGCGGGCGCCCACAACATCCTCCTCATCGGTCCGCCGGGCGCCGGAAAAACCATGTTGGCCAGGCGGCTGCCGACGATCCTGCCGGAGATGACGTTCGACGAAATGGTCGAGGTCACCCAGATCTACAGCGCGGCCGGGCTGCTCGCGGACGTCGGAGCCGTGAACCGCCGTCCGTTCCGCGCTCCCCATCATACGATCACCGACCCGGCCCTTATCGGCGGCGGTCTCATACCAAGGCCGGGAGAGGTGAGCCTGGCCCATCGCGGCGTCCTTTTCCTCGACGAGCTGCCAGAGTTCCGGAGGCGCGTCCTCGAGGACCTGCGGCAGCCGCTTGAGGACGGGCGGGTGGCCGTGTCCCGTTCGTCGATGAGCGTCGTTTTTCCTTCCTCGTTCATGCTCGTCGCGGCCATGAATCCTTGCGAAGACGTCTTCAGGGGCCTGGGCGGCGGCCGGGCCGACTGCACCGAGGGCGAGAGGGCGCGCTACTATTCAAGGATATCAGGGCCGCTTCTTGACCGGATCGACATCCAGGTCGAGGTGCCCGAAGTCAAGTTCAAAGATATCGTTTCGCCGACGAGCGGGGAGAGCTCAGCGGCGATTCGAGGCCGAGTGACGGCGGCGAGGGAGCGGCAGCTCGAGCGATTCAAAGGGCGCAAGCTCTACGCCAACGCGCAGATGGGGCCGCGGGAGATAAAGAAAAACTGCGCCATCCCGGCCGAGGCAGAGAAGCTCCTCGAAACCGCCGTAACGAGGCTCGGATTCAGCGCCCGGGCCTACCACCGCATTCTCAAAGTCGCCCGCACGATCGCCGACCTTGAAGGCCGCGAGGAAATCGGCTGCGCCCACGTCTCCGAGGCGATTCAATACCGGATGATGGACAAGTTCCGGTGAGTCACTTCCGACCGCTTTTCGATTGAAACAGAGATCGGCAGAAATGAATCCGTCAGCTCGGTCACGCTCACCTGAGCGAGGCCATCCAGTGCCGGGCCATGGACCGATTTCATTGAGATGAATCGAGTGAGAGCCCGCTTTCTTGACGGGCTTTTCCGTTCTCTGTATATTTGAAGCGTAAAGGGGGTGACATGAAAAGCAAAAGAGGTTTCTTGTTTGCCTCGGTTCTCATTCTCTCAACAGCTTTTGTCCTGACGCGGCCCGGTGCAGCGCAGCGGGGTGGTCAGCAGTCCCATAATCGGCCGCGCGCGAACCAAGGACGCATACCGCCGCCACCGCCGGCGAGAAGCAATCCAAGCGCGCAGCGCCAGGCTGAGCATTTGTCCACCGGGCATGTGAACGACACGCCGCACGTCAACCACGATCAGTGGTACGGCCACGAACAACCGAACGATCCACGGTTCCACCTGGATCGTCCTTTCCCGGGCGGCCGTTTTGCGAATTTCGGGCCGACGTTCCGCTACCAGATCCTTCGGGTTGACACCAACCTTCACAGGTTCTGGTTTCCGGGCGGCTTCTGTTTTGAATTGGCGGCATGGGATTGGCCGCTCTTCGCAGACTGGTGCTGGGACTGCGATGATGACTTCGTCGTTTACGATGACCCCGACCACATCGGCTGGTATTTGCTCTATAACGTGCACACCGGAGTCTACGTCCACGTGCAATATATGGGGATGCTCTGACGGTCTTGAGATTGAATCGGAGGAGCGGCGGACGTGAAACCGTCGGCCGAAAATGTATTGCCCTTTTCTTTCCACATTGCTAGAATCGAGCCTTGCGGCAAGAGCGCAGGAGCAGCCGGCCCGGAAGATTTTGTGCTTGCGCAAGCCGCGGAGGAGGTAATATGCAGCAGGAAGCGATAGTCACCCCCACTGTCGACAAAACGAAAATCAGCCTGCCCCGGGTTCTGACCCTCTGGGACGTCGTCATGATCGTCATCGGCGGCGTCATCGGCTCCGGAATCTTCCTCTCGCCGCGCAGCATCGCCGCGGCGGTGCCTTCGCCGCTCATCATGCTCGGCGTCTGGGTCGTCGGCGGCATGTTCAGCTTCTTCGGTGCGGTCTCCTTCGCCGAACTGGGCGCGGCCATGCCTGAGGCGGGCGGCATTTACATCTACCTCCGCGAAGCGTACGGATCGCTTCTCTCGTTCCTCTTCGGCTGGACCCTTTTCCTTGTCATCGACTCCGGATCGATCGCCACGCTGGCCGTCGCGTTCTCCTCCGAGATGCTCCCTAAGTTTCATGCCTATGCCAACATGACGACCTTGACCAAAAAGCTGATCGCGGCGGGATTCGTCATCTTCCTCGGCGCCGTCAACTACCTCGGCGTGCGCTGGGGCGCCCGACTCCAGAATCTCCTGACGGTCATCAAGACCGCGGCGATCGGCCTCGTCGTCATCGGGGCCTTCTTCTTTGCCAAGGGCCATGGCCATCTTGCCAACTTCGTCGAGCCCAAGCCCGGCGCATTCAACTTTCCCCTGCTCGCCGCTTTCGGCGTGGGCCTCGTGGCCTCGCTCTGGGCCTACAAAGGCTGGGAGGCCGCGACCTACAGCGCGGGCGAGACCAAGAACCCGCAGCGTAATCTTCCTCTCGGCATCCTCATCGGGACGATCGCCGTCATCGTTCTTTACCTCCTCGCCAACATGGCCTATCTCTACATCTTCCCGGTCGGCGACATCGCCAAATCGGGAAGCGTGGCGCCCGACGTGATGAACATCGTCATGGGACCTTTTGGGTCCTCCCTCATCATTTTCCTGATTCTGTTTTCGATCCTGGGCGCAGCCAACCAGAACATGCTGACCTCGCCGCGCGTTTACTTCGCCATGGCCCGCGACGGCCTATTCTTCAAGAAGATCTCCGAGGTCCATCCGAAGTTCCTCACGCCCCACGTCTCGATTATCGCCATCAGCATCTGGAGCATCGTCCTCACCCTGACCGGGACCTTCGAGCAACTGTTCACCTACGTCATCTTCGGCGAGTGGATCTTCTTCGGCCTGACGGTCGCGTCGGTCATGGTCCTCCGAAAGAAGCTGCCGAATCTCCACCGGCCCTATAAGACCTGGGGATATCCGGTGACGCCGATCATCTTCGTCATGGCCGCACTCTATGTCGCTGTGGCGTCGCTGTTCAGCTCCTTTAAGAACGCCATGTTCGGGCTGGGGATCATCTGTCTCGGCATCCCCGCGTATCTCTACTGGAAGGGGAAGCTGACCAGAGCGAACAAGGCCGCGGCTCCGCCCGGCACCGTGTAGGCGCGCCGGCATTTCGGACCTCTCTTGCGCCGTCAGGCATGGCTCCGCGGCGGTGATGCCTACCCTGCGGGTCCGAAGCGCCCGCCGCAGGGGTGCTTCCCGGAGGAAGGCGTGGGAAGGCCGAGCGGCAGGGAGCGGATTCTAAGAAGCGACCAGCACTACCGCAGCTTTTCTGCAGTAGTGGCACGGTTGCTAATCACGGCGGCGGTGAGGCCTACCCGTAAGCCCCCGTAGCGGAGGGGGTCCCGGCGCCTGGCGCCGGGGGAACCGAGGGGACTGGTTCTCGGGGGAGCGGCAGCGCGGGGGCCAAGGGTAGGCTCACTGCCGCTGAGCCAGGCCGGAACTCGAGCGGGTTTGACTCGCCGGGGCAAACCCGCGATATAGAAGAACTCAAAGGCTCGTTTCGGATATTTCCCACCAGTGAGGCGTCGAGTCACTCCGCCTCACCGGTGTTGGTCGCTCCCAAAAGTTCGCTCCCTGCCGGAGGGAGCACCCCGAGAGCGGGCGCCAAGGGGAGACCAGAGCCGAGGGTCGGCCTCACCGCCGCCTCGCGTACTCGTCCCGTTTTCAGCGCTGGTCCCGCCCCCGCCGTTTGAATCGTTAGACCGCATTTGACGCCCCTGGCGTCTTTATGGTAACTAGGGCCAGGGAAGGCAGCATATG
This sequence comes from Candidatus Aminicenantota bacterium, assembly GCA_963727095.1. Taxonomy (GTDB): domain Bacteria; phylum Acidobacteriota; class Aminicenantia; order Aminicenantales; family Saccharicenantaceae; genus CAVSEQ01. Next base: position 254,883 of record CAVSEQ010000004.1, read on the forward strand.
AAATATTTTGTGATGGGCTCGATTTATTTTGTCCGTCTGGATCCGGGAGATAAGATCATCGCCTCCCTCCAGGCGCTCTGCGAACGGGACCGGATAGGGGCGGGATTCTTCGAAGGGCTCGGTGCGGTGAGCGAAGCCGATGTCGCCCATTTCAACCCTGCATCCCATGACTACGCGACGACACATATTATCGAGCCTCGCGAGATCGTCTCGCTTCTTGGGAACATCACGGTCCTCGACGGAAAGCCGGTCATCCATGCGCATATCGCCCTTGCCGGCAGGGATTTCGGGGTTCGCGGCGGCCATCTCCGGGAAGCGGTCGTTTCAGCGACGGCGGAGATAACGCTGACGCGCTTATTCGAGGACATTGGAAGGAAACACGACCCGACGACCGGACTCTCCATTCTCGATTTGAAGCCCGACGGGAAGTGACCTCAGCCGGACGAGCCGTGTAGGAATTCCTGACTGACGATGCGGTCTCATCACAGACCGTGTTTTCGAGAAGGCTTGAGTACGGCATCGGCGAGAAGGAACGGAGGCTGGGAATGTGGGGACAGGCGCGGGAACCGTAATCTCAACGAGAGGGAATGAAAGCTGCGGCGTTCCCTGGGAACCCGCATCAAGCAATACAGCCGCCGATAGTCCGCTCCCGCCCCATGTCCCTCGTCGGACAAGAGGCGCGGACGGCGCATGTTTCTTGAATTCCTGATCCGGAAAAGCTGGAGAACGTAGAATCGGGGATGGATGCGTCCGGGCATCAGCCGGCCTTGACCCTCTGCCCGTCTTTGACGACGATATGCCCGTTTTTGATGACTGTCCGGACCGGATTTGTGCCGAACTCATAAAGGAGCGATACGTAGTCGGAGAGTTCACAGAGGAGGAGGTCCATCGCTTTGCCGGGCTCGAGAGTGCCGACCGATTTCTCGCGGCCGACGGCATAGGCGGCGTTGGCCGTGCAGGCGATGATCGATTCTTCGATGCTCATCCTGAGCGAAAATACCCCAAGCCGGAGGACGCAGAGCATCGAACTCAGCATGGAGCTGCCGGGATTGAAATCCGTGGCCAGCGCGACAACGGCCCCGGCGTCGATGAGACGACGTGCGGGCGCTTTCTTATCGATCATCAAGAAGAAGGAAACCCCGGGAAGGAGGATGGCGGCGGTTGCGCTGCGGGCCAGCTTCTCAATTCCGGCGTCCGAGACGGCGATCAGATGTTCGGCTGAAACCGCCCCGACCTCCGCCGCGAGCTCCGCTCCTCCCATGGTCGCGAATTCGTCGGCATGGATCTTGATCTTGAACCCCGCCCGGCGCGCGGCGTCGACGAGGACGCGGGTCTCTTCAAGGGAGAAGACGCCCGGCTCGCAGAAGACGTCGAAGAATTCCGCGAGGCCCCGGCGTCGCACTTCGGGAATCAGTGTTTTAATGAGGAGGTTCACATAGGCTTCCGAACGGCCGCGAAACTCCGGCGGCACCTCGTGCGCGCCCATGAATGTCGGTACGATCGTCATCGGGTGGAGCGCCGCGGCCTCCCGGACTGCCTCGAGCTGCTTGATTTCCGCTTCGAGATTCAGTCCGTAGCCGCTCTTGGCCTCGACGGTCGTCGTTCCGGTGAGCAGCATCTGGTCAAGCCGGCGGAGGCAAAGACTTATGAGTTCTTTCTTGGTCGCGGCCCGCGTCGCCTTCATCGTCGTCTGGATGCCCATGCCTTCCGCGGCCAGTTGCTGATACGTCCAACCCTGCAGCCGAAGACGGAATTCGCTCGCCCTGTTCCCCGCGAAAGGCAGATGCGTGTGGCTGTCGACAAAGCCCGGCAGAGCGACCATTCCCGCGCCGTCGACCCATTCGGCGCCCGCCGCGGGTTTGACCGCCTTGCGGAACTCTGCCTCGCTCCCGACAAAAACGATCCGGCCCTGATCCGAGGCGATCCAGCCGTTTTCAAAGATGCCGAGGTCCTGGAGGTCTTTCCCTCGTTTCGGAACAGGTCCCCGGCAGGTCAGCAGCTGTCGGCAGCCGCCGACGACGCAATCAGCCGATCTCATGCGGCGTTTTTCTCAACGAGGCGTGCTTGGTCCTGCGGATGAATGAAGGCGTCTCGTAGGTGTCCCATTCCTTGTCGCTGAAGCCCGGCTCCCAAGCCGGCGCCCCGCCTTTGGGCTCGAAGATGTAGGTCGGCGTGTCCTGCCGCACGGGGAAGGGAGGCGGCGTCTTGCGCTGACCCGGCCGAGCCCTTTCTTCGGCGGCCTCCTCCTTTTCCTCGGGCTCCTCGAAACCCGTAGCGATGACGGTCACTTTGACCGTGTCGTCCTTCATGCTCTCATCGATGACCGTGCCGAAGATGATGTTGGCCTCGGGCGCGGCCAGGCTGTGGATGAGCTGCGAAGCCTTCGAGACTTCATGCAGCGTCATGTTGCGTCCGCCCGTGATGTTGATGAGAACGCCGTGCGCCCCTTCGATGGAGGTGTCTATGAGGAGAGGGCTCGAAATGGCCCTCTGGGCGGCGTCGACGGCCCGGTTTTCCCCGGCCGCGATTCCCGTCCCCATGAACGCCATGCCCATACCCTTCATGATGGACTTGACATCGGCGAAGTCCAGGTTGATGAGCCCGGGCTTGGTGATGAGGTCGGAGATGCCCTGGGCGGCCTGCCGCAGCACATCATCGGCCATGACAAACGCGTCTTGGACGGACGTATTGAGATTGACTGTTTGAAGCAGCCGCTCGTTCGGGATCGCGATGACGGTGTCGACGGCGGACTTGAGCTCCTTGAGGCCCTCGGAGGCCTGCTTGGCCCGGACCCGGCCTTCGAATTCGAAGGGGAGGGTGACGATGGCGATGACGAGGATATCGAGCTCGGCCGCGAGGTTGGCGATGATGGGCGTCGATCCCGTCCCCGTGCCGCCGCCGAGGCCGGCCGTCAGGAACACCATGTCCGCGCCCTGGAGGATTTCGATGAGCCGCTCGGTGTCCTCCATGGCGGCCTGCTTGCCGACCTCAGGCCTGCCTCCGGAGCCGAGCCCCTTTGTGAGTTGGTTTCCGATCTGAATTTTGGTGCGGGATCGATTGCTGTTGAGGGCCTGGAGGTCCGTGTTCACGGCGATGAACTCGACCCCCTGGACGCCGTGCTCGATCATGCGGTTTACGGCGTTCCCGCCGCCTCCGCCCAGCCCGACGACTTTGATTTTGGCGCCGAGATGGTCCTCGACTAAATGGAATTTCAACCGGCTGGTGTCATCATTCATGTCAATCTCCTTATCCTTCTTTGAACCAGTCTTTAACCCTGGTCCATGAGCCTTTTTTCTTATCCCTGGACAGGCCTCGGTCCTGCCAGACGCTGAAACCATACAGGATGAGCCCGACCGAGGTAGCGTAGTCCGGCGTGCTGACCCTGTCCACAAGCCCGCCGACGCCGCCAGGATCGCCCCGGCGCACCGGCAGATCGAAGATTTCCTCGGCGACCTCCTCCAAACCTTCGAGAAGAGCCGTACCGCCCGTGAGGACGATCCCGGAATTCAGCGATTTGTCATAGCCCATCCGCTTGATGTCCGAGTCCACGAGCCTGAAGATTTCCTCGGCCCGGGGCTGGATGATGTCGGCCAGGAGCTGGCGCGAGAGGACTCGCGGCTTGCGGCCCTTGCCGACCGACGGGACTTCGATCGTTTCCTGGTCCTCGACGACGGGCCCCGCGACGCACCCGTATTTCTTCTTGATCCGCTCGGCTTCCGGGATCGGCGTCCGGAGGCCGACGGCGATGTCGTTCGTGAAGTTGTCGCCGCCGATCGGGATCGTCGACGTGTACCACAGGCTGCCGCGCTCGAAGATGGCGATCTCCGTCGTCCCGGCGCCGATGTCGATCAGTCCGACGCCGAGCTCCCGCTCGTCGTGGGTTAGGATGGCGTACGCCGTGGCGATCTGATTGAGGACGATCTCTTCGACGCCGAGCCCGGCCCGGGCGATGCAGGTTTTGAGATTCTGGATGGACGTCAGGGCGGCCGTGATGATGTGGACGTTGACCTCGAGCTTGATGCCGCTCATGCCCGTCGGGTCCTTGATCCCGTCCTGGTCGTCCACGATGAACTCTTGCGGGATGATGTGGATGATCTCCCGGTCGGGCGGAATGGGGATGGCCTTGGACTGGTCGATGACGCGCTTGACATCCTCGCGCGTGATTTCTCGGTTCTTCCCCGACACGGCGACGACGCCCCGGCTGTTGAAGCTCTTGATGTGGGCGCCCGAGATGCCGAAAAAGGCCGCGCCGATCTCGACGCCGGCCATGAGTTCCGCTTCTTCCTGGGCCTTTTTGATCGCGTTCGTCGTCGCCTCGAGGTCCACGACGACCCCTTTCCGGAGGCCGCGCGAATCCGAGCTGCCGATCCCGATGATCTCGAGCTTGCGCTCCTCGGTGATCTCGCCGATGACGGCAACGACCTTTTTCGTCCCGATGTCGAAGCCTGTGACGTAGCTGCTTTTCGGCACTATAGCGCCTCCTTGACCGGGGTGGGGGAGAGGTTTCGGGCGGTCTGCTCCAGGGGCAGGATGATCGCCCTGTCGTCGAGACGAAGGTCGACGCTGGCCAGGGCGCCGAATTGTCTCTCCCAAAGAGCGCGGTTCGCGTCGAAGAACTCGAGCTTGCCGCGGATGGACGTGCCGTCCACGATGAGGACGACGGCGTCCTCTTTGAACCTCAGGGTGAGGCGGCCGTCATTGGAACATTCCACACTGGCCAGCCGGACTGTCTGGGCCGTGGTGAGATCGGCGATACAGGCCCGGGCGGCCTGCCACTTTTCCAGAAAGTGATCGCGGAAGCCGTTCTCGTCCTGGACGAGCGGCAGCCCCCAGTCCTCGCCGGGGCCGGCCGCCTGGAGCATGACGCCGTTCTCGTCCACGACGAACGTTCCGTTGTATTCGACGATGGCGTAAGGCATCCTTTCGACGACTTCCACCTTCAATGTCTCAGGAAAGATCTTTTGGACCCGGACATCCTTGACCCAGGCGAGCGTCTTGAGCTGTTTCTGGATGAGGTCCACATCACACAGGAGCATGTTGCCGAGAGGCCGAGCCGCGAAGTAGCGCCCGAGACTTTCTTTGAGCTCGGTCCGTGTGCAGCCGACCTGGACCTTGCGGACGGTCAGATGGTCCCAGGAGATAAGAAAGAGATAAACCCGGCTGACGGCGAAGAACGCGAGAGCGGTGAGGACGGACAGCATCACAATATGCTTGACACGCAGAGTCCGGCGCCGACGGCCCTTGCGGAGGGAGTCGGCCCTGCCGCCGCGCTGAAAGGCCAAGGCGCGCTCGAAAAGCCGGCCTTGCTTTTCGCGGGACAGGCTGTCGATCGTGGTCGCCATGCTATTTCCGGCCTTCCAGTTGGGCGATGATGTCGGGGATGATCCGGTTGATGTTTCCGGCGCCGAGGATGAGGATCATGTCCCCGGGAGCGGCGATTTTAGCGAGACGGGCGGGGATATTTCGGAGGTCCGCCTCGAAGCACGCATTCTTGTGGCCGAAGTGGCGGATCTCTTCAAAAAGGGCTTTTCCCGAAACGCCCGGGATGGGATCTTCGCCGGCCGGATAGATCTCGGTTACGACCAGGACATCGGCCTGGTTGAAGGACGTTGCGAACTGGGGCATGAGCTTGCCCAGCCGCGAGTAGCGGTGAGGCTGGAAGACGGCCACGATCCGCCGCGGCCACCCCGTCCGGGCGGCTTCGAGGGTTGCCCTGACCTCGGTCGGATGGTGGGCGTAGTCCTCGATGATCATGACGTCGTGGATTGTTTTGCGGAGTTCGAAGCGACGGCCCGTTCCGGTATAGCTTTCGAGAGCCTCGAGGATCACCGCCGTGTCTATCCCGAGGTCCAGGCCGACGGCCGCGGCGGCCATGGCGTTGAGAATATTGTGCCGGCCGGGAACCTGGAGCTTCAGGGCGCCCGCTTTTTGTCCCTTGACGGTGAGCGCGGACTGGCTGCGGAAGCCGTCGAATGTGAAATCGCGGGCCGAGATTTCGGACTGGGCCGAAAACCCATACGGAATGATCTTGCGCTCGATCTCCGGGATGATGCTCTGGAGGTTCGGGTCGTCGAGGCACAGGATCACGGGACAGTAGAACGGCACCTTGTTGGCGAAGTTGACAAAGGTCCGTTTGATGTCGTCGATGCTCTGGTACTGGTCCAGGTGCTCTTCGTCGATGTTCGTCAGGACGGCGATGAACGGGGAAAGGAAGAGGAAGGAGCGGTCGCTCTCGTCCGCCTCGGCGACGATGAAGTCGCCGGCCCCGAGCTTGGCGTTGGCGCCGATCGTGTTCAGCCGGCCCCCCACAATGATCGTCGGGTCATAGCCTCCGGCCTCAAGAACCACGGCCGTCATGGACGTCGTCGTCGTTTTGCCATGCGAGCCGGCCACCGCAATGCCGTATTTCATGCGCATGAGCTCGGCCAGCATCTCCGCCCGGGGGATGACGGGGATGAGCCGCGCCCGCGCCCTCTGGACCTCCACGTTGTCCTCCCGGACGGCCGAGGAGATGACGACAACGTCGGCCTCCTTGATGTTTTCCGCCTTGTGGCCGATGGCGATCACGGCGCCGAGCCGGGTCAGCCTCTGGGTCGCCTCGTTCTCCTGGAGATCCGAGCCCGAGACGTGATAGCCGAGGTTGAGCAGAACCTCGGCGATGCCGTTCATGCCGGTCCCGCCGATCCCGACCATGTGGATGTGGTTCAGCTTGCGGTAGCCTTTCTTCGTCACGGGCGTTTCTCCTGGGCTTTTTCCGTCAAAAGGTCGAGGCAGAGCCGCGCGATCTTCTCGGCGGCATTCTCGGAGCCGAAGGCGATGAGATTCCTCTCCATGGCGTCGAGTTCTTCCGGATGACCGAGGTAGTGCAGGATGCGGCGGGCCAGTACCTCCGGGGTGAGCCGGCTTTCCGGGATGACATCGGCGGCGGCCGCGGCCTCGAGCTCATGGGCGTTGCGGGTCTGATGATCTTCGGAGGCCCCGGCAAATGGGACGAGGATGGCGGCCTTGCGGGCGGCGATCGTTTCCGCCAGCGTCGTGGCGCCCGCCCGGCTGACCGTCAGGTCGGCCTGAGCAAAGTACCGCGGCATGTCCATGAGATACGCGGCGACTTCGCTTTCGGCGAAACCCGCGGACCTGTAGCGTTCCGAAACCCAATCCAAGTCATGCAACCCGGTCTGGTGGGTGAGCCTGAGTCTGGCCTTATGCCCGGCGAGGAGCGGCAAGGCGGCCGTGACCGTTTCGTTCAGGAAGTGAGAGCCCTGGCTTCCTCCGAAAACGAGGACGGAAAGATCGGCTGTCCGCGTCTTGCGCGGCTGCTGGGTGAACCCTTCGCGGACGGGATTCCCCAGCCGGATGCCCTTATTCTTGAAATGCGGCAGGGTGCTGTCGAAGGCCACCACGGCTTTGCGCACCCAGCGCGCGAGCAGGCGGTTCGTATAACCCGGATAGGCGTTCGGCTCGAGGATGAGCGTGGGTATTCCGAGCCAGGCCGCGATGAGAACGATGGGGCCAGAGCTGTAGCCGCCGACCCCGATGACCAGGGCCGGCTTCGTCCGCCTGAGGATGCGGAAGGCCGTGACGAAGGACCAGGGGAGGATGGCCAGGGCCTTGAGACTCCTGAGCCCGCGGCCCTTGAGGCCTTCGATCTTCATGGGGATGAAGTCGACCTCATGGTTCTCCATGATCTTTTTTTCGACATCGCGATGCGTCCCGACATAGGTCAGGCTGATGCCGGCGTCGATGTCCCGGAGCTTGCGGCCGACGACCAGGGCGGGGTAGAGGTGTCCACCCGTGCCGCCGCCGCTGATGATCACCCTGCGCTCCGTCATGGCCGCACCGCCGGGGCGCCGGCGCTTTTTTGCTGGCTGATATGCAAAAGCAGACCGGCCATAGCCAGACTGCACATGAGCGATGACCGGCCGTAGGACAGAAACGGCAGCGGCATTCCTTTGGTCGGCCCGAGACCAAGGACGATACTGATGTTGAGCAACGCCTGGGCGACAAGGGCGAAGGTGATGCCCGCCGCAACCATTTTGAGGGCGGGATCCGGCGTGGCCATGGAGATCTTGAGACCCCGCCAGAGGATGATGAGAAACAGACAGACCGTGATCGCCGCCCCGGCCAGCCCGGTTTCCTCGCCGAGGATAGCGAAAATAAAGTCGGTGTGGGCGAAGGGAAGAAAGTAGAGTTTTTGCGTGCTCTGGCCGAGGCTGACGCCGAGGAGGCCTCCCGACCCGACTGCGACCTTGGATTGTCCGACCTGATAGCCCTTGCCCTGTGGATCGACGCCGGATGAAAAGAAGCCTTGGACGCGGCTGACCCGGTAGCTGGCGGTGAAAAGGAAAATGGTGAAGAGGACCGCGAACACTCCGGCCACAGCGAGAATGCGTTTGAGCTTGACGCCGCCGATAAGCATCATCAGGCAGGCGAGCACAGCCAGGAATAAGGCCGTTCCGTAATCGGGTTCGGCGAGGACGAGGAAAACGGCCGCGGCAAGGACGGACATCGGCAGGGCCAGGGTTTTCCAGGCATTGAGGATATCTTTTTTGCTTTCGCAGTAGTAAGCGAAGAAGAGCGTCAGGCTGATCTTGGCCAGTTCCGAAGGCTGGAACCTCAGGCCGAAAAGAAGAACCCAGCGATGGGTGTGTGCGATTCGCGGCATGGCCAGGCAGAGCGCCAGCAGGAAGCCGGTGACACCCAGCAGCCCATAAATAAAGCGCGGGTGGAGGATGAAGGACCGCTTGGCCGCCAGGAGGGCGATGACGATGGCGAAACCCGCCGCCGCTCCGAGAATCTGCTGGACCATGAAATAGAACGCGTGGTGGTACGTTTCAGCGGCCAGCATGCTCGAGGAGCTGAAGACCATGATGATCCCGACGATGACGAGAGCGCCCACGGCCAAGAAAAGCGGGATATCGAAGTTGAGGCGCCTGTAGGTGTGCATGCGATCAGCCCCTCGCCTTCCGGATTCCCGCGGCCAGTCTGCGGACTTCGCGCTTGAACGTCCGGCCCCGTTCCTCGAAATTGCGGAACATGTCCCAGCTCGTGCAGGCCGGAGCGAGCAAAACGATGTCTCCGGACGAGGCCTTCTCGAAGGCCAGCCGAACGAGGTCGCGGTAAGACGACGCGCGCTCGAAGGGCGCCGCTCCGCTGATCGCCGCCGCTATTTTGTCTGCGGCTTCGCCGATCAGCAGAACGTGCTTGACGCCGCGGCGGAGGGCTTTCCGCAGAAGAGCGAAGTCGGCGCCTTTGTCCCGGCCGCCGAGGATGAGGACGACGGGCCGGTCGAAGCTCGCCAGGGCCTTGAGTGTTGCGTCGACCGTCGTCGCCTTCGAATCGTTCACGAAACGGACGCCGCGGACAGTGAGAACCTCCTCAAGACGGTGCTCGAGGCCGTGGAATGTCGCGACGGAACGGGCGATGCGGGTCTCGGAAACCCCGAAAAGATGTCCCACGAGAACGGCGGCCATGACGTTCTCCTGGTTATGCGTCCCCGGGAGTGGAATCCGCGACACGGGCATGACCCTCCTCGTTTCCCCGTCCCGAAGGACGACCCACCCGTCCTCGAGGCAGGCGCCGCGGGCCGGCTTTCTCTTCCGGCTGAAGGCATAAACACGGCCCGCGGTCTCCGCCGCCAGGCCCCAGACGAGCGGGTCGTCGCGGTTGAGAATGGCCGTCCCGCCGGCATCCAGGCTGAGCACAAGCTTTTTTTTGGTTCGGAAATATCCTTCGAAGGACTTATGCCAATCGAGATGGTTCTGCGAGACGTTGAGGAAGGCCGCGACGGCCGGTTTGAACGTGTCCACGTATTCGAGCATGAAGCTCGAGATCTCCGTGACGTAAATATGATCGTCCCGGCTCCTGTCCGCGAGCGCGATGAGGGGTTTGCCGATGTTTCCGGCCAGAAACGCTTTGAGCCCGGCCTCCTTCAGGATCTTGTGGGCGAGCGTTGTGGTCGTCGATTTTCCGTTGGAGCCCGTGATCCCGACGATCCGTCCCCTGAGAAACCGGAAGGCCAGCTCGATCTCGGACAGAACGGGCGTGCCCTTTGAACGGGCCGCCAGAATCTCGGGCAGGGGAGGCACGCCGGGGCTCGGGATGATGAGATCGGCCGCCAGGAACGATTCAAGCGAATGGCCCCCTGTTTCAAACGCAACGCCCCGTTCGGCCCACACGGCCATTTTCCGGCCGAAGGCGCTTTCGGGCTTTTTCTCCGTGACCTTGACGTGCGCGCCCCGGGATTGCAGGAAGCGGCACAGGGCGTTTCCGGTCAGCTGGAAGCCGACGATGAGAACGTTCTTGTCCTTGAGATCCATGGCTATCTCAACTTCAGAGTCGCCAGGCTGAACAGCGCGAACACGATGCCCGCGATCCAGAAGCGGATGACGATTTTTTCTTCGGGCCAGCCCGAAAGCTCGAAATGGTGGTGAAGGGGCGCCATTTTGAAGAGCCGCTTGCCTCCCGTCAACTTGAAGTAGGACACCTGGAGGAGGACCGAGACCGCCTCGAGGATAAAGACGCCGGCGAGCGTGAAGAGGAGGAGTTCCTGCTTGATGAGGAGGGCGATGACGGCCAGTGTCCCGCCCAATGAAAGGGCTCCGACGTCGCCCATGAACATCTGAGCCGGATGAGCGTTGAACCACAAGAATCCCAGGCAGGCCCCTGTCAGCGCCCCGGCGAAGATCGTCAGCTCGGCGGCCGGCTTGACTTGGGCGATGTCCAGATACTGCGACCAGAGGGCGTGGCCCGCCACGTAGGTCAGGGCCGTCAACGCCGTAGCGCTGATGAGCGTCAAGCCTATGGCCAGGCCGTCGAGTCCGTCGGCCAGGTTAACCGCGTTGGACGAGCCGACGACAATGAACATGATCCACGGCAGGTACAGCCAGCCCAAGTCGGGACGCCACGTTTTGAAGAAGGGGGGAAAGAGGTGGAGGTCGAACTGTTTGTGAAAGCCGAGGTAGAGAAGCACGCCGGCCAGGGCGGCGGCGAGAAGAATTTGCAGGCCGAGCTTGGTGAACACCCGAAGCCCGAGGGAGCGTTTCTTCAAAACCTTGAGATAGTCGTCGAGGAAACCGATGAGCCCGAAGAGAAGCATCGTCGCCATGGCGATGACAACATCGATGTCACTCAGGTTTCCCCAGAGAAGCGTCGTAAACAGCGTTGTCCCGATAATGAGGATGCCGCCCATGGAAGGCGTTCCCTTTTTTGCGTAGTGGGACTGCGGGCCGTCGCTGCGGATCTCCTGCCCGATTTGGCGTTTCTTCAAGACTCTGATCAGCCAGGGTCCGAGAACAAGACTCAGGGCCAGAGCCGTGATCCCGGCCAGCCCTGTCCGAACGGTGATGTACCGGAAGACGTTGAAGAAGAAAAAGTGTTGGCGGAGCGGAACGAGGAGCCAGTACAGCACCGGTTACTCCCTTCCCTGCGATTTGACGGCGGCCACGATTCTCTCGGCCCTCATGCCTCGCGACCCTTTGACCAGGATGAGGTCGCCCTCGCGGACGAGACCAGGGACGTTTTGGGCCGCGGTTTCCGAATCCGGGAAAGAATGGATATTCTCACGGGACATTCCGGCGGACGCGGCGCCCGCCGCGATCCAGGCGGCCAGCGGGCCGGCCGTGACCAGGACATCCCATCCCCAGCGGACGACGGCCTCGCCGGCCAGGCGGTGGAAATCTTTCTCGCCGACTCCGAGCTCCAGCATATCGGCCAGCACGGCGAGCTTCCTTCGTGCCGGCAGGGCGGCCAGGCTCCGCAGCGCGGAGTCGAGGGCGCGGGGGCTGGAGTTATAGGAATCGTCGTACAGGCGAATGCCCGCCCCGAGTTCGACGAGGACGCCCCGCATGGCCGAGGGCCTCAGCTCCGCGATTTTGGGCATGATCTCGTCGAGGGAAAAACCGAAGGCCCGGCAGACGGCGGCCGCCGCCAGGAGATTCGGCACATACGCTTCGTTGATGAACGGGAAAGCCACGCGGGCTTTTTCGCTCCCGTAGAAGAGCCGGAACTCCAGCCCCTGGTATCCGTTGTGCCGAACGCCCTCGGCCAGGACATCGCACCCAGGGCTCAGACCGAAGGTCAGCCTCGGGCCTTTCCAGTCGGCGGCAACGGCTGCAACGAGCGGGTCATCGCCGTTCAAAACCGCCGTGGCGCCCTGTTTCGCGCCGTCGAGAATTTCCTTCTTGGCCAGCGCGATCCCCTCCAGGCTCTCGAAAAATTGGAGATGGACGGGCTGGATATTGGTGATGACGGCGATATCGGGGGGTGCGATGGTTGTCAAAACCCGGATCTCTCCCGGAGCGCTCATTCCCATCTCTAGGACCGCCGCCTCGTCTTCCGGCACCAGCCGGAGGAGAGTCAGGGGGAGGCCGAGCTGATTATTGAAGTTTCCCATAGACTTCAAGGTCTCAAAGCGCGTCGCGAGGAGCGCGGCCGTGAATTCTTTAGTCGTCGTCTTCCCGATGCTCCCCGTCACACCGACGATCTTGACGGGATTCTCGAGGAGCACGGTCCGGGCGAGGTCGCGGAGTGCGGCGCACGTGTCGGAGACTTCGACCAGCCCGAATTCCGGATTGCCGGCGGCCACCGGCCGGGACACGACGGCGCCCAGTGCCCCGGCGGCCGCCGCGGCATCGACGAAATCATGCCCGTCGCGCTGGGCCTTGATCGCGAAGAACAACTCCCCGGCGGCGGTGTGCCGTGAGTCGATCCCAAAGGTCCGGAATATCAGGCCGGGGGAACCCTGCAGGATTTTTCCGCCCGTCCTGCGGGCCACCTCGCTCAGAGTCAGAACGGCCATGGTCAGGCGGCCTCCGCCCTGTCCAGGATTTCCCGGATGACTTCGAAATCGCTGAAATGAATCGTCCGATCCTTGAAAATCTGGTAGTCTTCGTGTCCTTTCCCGGCGACCAGCACATAGTCCCCTTTTTTTGCCAGGGTCAGGGCCCGGGCGATGGCTTCCCTGCGGTCCGGCACGACTTCATAGGTTGGGGCGGCCTCCTTGTCGAAGCCCTGTTTGATGGCCGCGATGATTTCGAGCGGGTCCTCATTGCGGGGGTTGTCGGATGTCAGGATCGTCCAGTCGGCCAGCCTGGCCGCGACCATTCCCATCCGCTCGCGCTTGGCTTTATCGCGGTTGCCGCCCGCACCGAAGACGAGGATGACCCGGCGCGGCTTGAATTCGCGGGCAGTGGCGAGCAGGTGCTCGAGCGAGTTGTCCGTATGGGCGTAATCCACGACGATGTGCAGCCCGCGGGCGTTCTCGACTTTTTCAAAGCGCCCCGGGACGCCTTTGAGAGCGGCGATTCCCGCGGCAATATGACCGGGAGAAACGTTGAGAGCCAGGGCCGAGGCCGCCGCGGCCAGGATATTATAGACGTTGTGCTTTCCGACGAGCCTTGAACGGACCGACAGGATGCCGCCGGGGTAGGCGATTTGAACGTCCATGCCGTCATCGGTGAGGTTGGACCGGACGGCCCGAACGATGGCCGCCGGCTCGAGGCCGAATGTGATCGTCTTCATCGGCAGCTCGGCGATGAGCCGTTGGCCCCACGGATCGTCCATGTTCACGACCCCCGCATTCCTTTTGTGGTTCAGGGTGAAGAGTTTCCGTTTCGCCTCGAAATAACTCTCCATCGACCGGTGATAATCGAGATGCTCCCCGGCGAGGTTGGTGAAAACGGCCACGTCGAAGCTCATCCCCCAGACGCGCTTCTGCTCCAGGGCGTGAGAGGAAACCTCCATCAAGCAATGCGTGGCGCCCGCCTCCAGCATATCCTTGAGCATGGCCTGGAGATCAGGGGCCTCCGGAGTCGTGCGGGCCGCCTGGACTTTCAGTCCGGGTCCCCTGTACTCGATCGTCCCGATGACGCCCGGCGTATGACCCGCGGCCTTCAGGATCTCCTCGAGGATGTAGGTGACGGTTGTTTTGCCCTTGGTCCCGGTGATGCCGACGACTTTCATCCGCTCGGTCGGGTGGCCGTAGAAGTTGGCCGACGCCAGGGCGATCGCTTCCCGTGCGTCGGCGACGTGGACCCACGTCAGCCGTGACGACTGGGGTCTTGGCCAGGCCGAAAGGACGGCCGCGGCCCCGTTCGCTTCGGCCTCGGGTACGAAGTCCATCCCGTTCCGGCTCTCGCCCTTGAGGGCCGCGAACAGGAAGCCCGGTTTCACCGATTTCGAATTGTAGGCGATTCCCGTGATGTCCGTATCGTCGCCTCCGGTGAAGGCCACGACGGTTATGCCCTGCACGAGATCCTTGAGTTTCATTCCCCCGACTTCCTTTTGTCGCCCGTGACGGCCGGGGCGTCCTCCGCCGGCATCTCCGGCGCCACATGAAGGTAGCGGAGAGTTTGGAGTGCGATATCCCTGAAGATCGGGGCGCACACCTCGCCGCCGTAGTAGAACCCTCCCTTGGGGTCGGCGAGGACGACGATCATCGTCAGCGCCGGCCGCTCGGACGGCACGAACCCCGTAAACGAGGCGATGTGCTTGGCCGACGTATAGGCTTTAGAGGCCGAGTCGAAGATCTGGGACGTTCCCGTTTTGCCCGCAATCTTGAATTCTTCGAGACGGCCGGCCTTAGCGGTCCCTCTTTCGACGACGTTCTCCAAGGCCCTGGTGACGAAGTCCTCGGCGATTTGGGCGTCGAGGATCCGATGCGGAGGCGCGGCGTTTGTCACGCGGGATCCTTGGGGGGATGTGCACTCCTTGACCAGCCGGGGCCGGACCAGCTTCCCCCTGGTGGCATAGACATCCATGGCCATCAGGACTTGGAGGGCCGTCGTCCTCGTCTCGTAGCCGATCGCGATATGCGGGACGGAGGAGAGCTTATTCCATTTTTCGACGGGCCAGACGCGGCCGCTGTCCTCGGCCGGAAGGTCGATCCCGGTCCGCTCGCCGATGCCGAAGGACCGGATCGTCCGGTAGAAATCAGTGGGAGCCAGCCGCCGCGCCACTTGAACGGCGCCGACGTTGGAGGAGCGGATGATGACTTCGGGGAAGGTCAGGACGCCCATGCGTTCGTGATCGCGGATGGTCAGGCCGCCGACCGTGATCGACCCGGCGCTGCAGTCGAATGTGTCGGAATAGCGGACCACGCCTTTTTCGAGCGCCGCCGCCGCCGTAACGATCTTGAAGGTGGATCCGGGTTCGTAGGAGTACTGGACGGCCCGGTTGGTCCAGTCTTCCGGATTCTCGGGAGTGCCGTTCACGTCGAAGGTGGGGTAGCTGGCCATCGCCAGGATGTCCCCGGTCTCCGGTTCGCAGATGATGACCGTGCCCCATGTCGCCGTCTGGTCGGAGACGGCCTTGGCGAGGGCGCGCTCAGCGATGTACTGGATATTGGCGTCGAGCGTCAGGACGAGATCGGCTCCGGGTACAGGTGCTTCAACGATTTGCGTCTGGTATTCCCGTTTTTTGCTGTCGACCGAGACGATCTGCTTTCCTTCTTTGCCTTTGAGAGCCGTGTTGTAACTGCGCTCGACCCCGGCCCGCCCGTTTTCCTCGGCATCGACGCCGCCGAGGACATGGGCGGCCAGGGAACCGAGAGGATAATAGCGGGCGTGGCCGTCTTCGAATTCGAGGCCGTTGATCTTGAGGGCCTTGACGGCGGCGCGCTTTTCTTCGGGAACTTTCTTCTTGACATAGGTATACCGAGCGGTCGCCTGAAGCCGTTCGAGAGCATCGGCCATGTCTTTGTCCGAGAGCCCAATGACGGGCGCGAGCCGGCGGAGCTTGTTGCGTTGGTCGGCCGCGGTCTCCTTTCCGAGAGACTTGAGGGCGACCGAAAAAACGGTCGAACTCGAGCCGAGGATTTTCATGTTCCGGTCATAGATCATGCCCCGCCTGGACTGGATCTTTCTCTGCTGCTGATTCTGGTACTGGACGATGTCTTTGTAATGGGCATGGTCGAGAACCTGGAGCTGCGCGAGCCGGACCAGAATGACGGCGAACCAGGCAATGAAAAAAATGCCGGACAGCAGGATCCGCTTCCGAATGTCGCTTTCATGAAAAGTTCTCATGCTGTCCGCGCCTCAGTGGGAACTTGCCCGACGGCCGTAGATGATCTCCCCCGGCTTGGGGTCGACGAGGCCCAGCTTCTCCCGGGCGATTTTCTCGACGCGCTCGGGCGCGAGGAGGAACGTTTTTCTGATCTGGAGCTTTTGGATTTCTTCCTTGAGGGCCTGGATATCTCCTCGCCGTCTGGCGATCTCCATGCCCAACCGGACGGATTCCGTCTGATACCAGACGTAAAACGTCAATATCCCCATGAGCGCGGCGAGGAAGGCGACTCCCAGCGCGATTTCCCTGACGGTCCATTTCCTGCGGATCATTCAGACCCTCTCCGCCGCCCGGAGTTTTGCGGAACGAGCCCTGGAGTTCGCGGACAATTCTTCAGCTCCGGCCATGACCGGTTTCCGGGTGAGGATCGAAAGCAGAGGAATGGCATCCTGCTTGGCTGCCAGCCTGGCGAAGGTGTGCTTGACGATTCTGTCCTCCAGAGAATGGAAGGAGATCGCGACGAAGCGTGTCCCGCAGGTCACCAGGCGGACCACCGCTTCGATGAATTCGCCCAGGCCCTCGAGCTCCTGGTTGACCTCGATCCGCAGCGCCTGGAAGGCCTTGGCGGCCGGATGGATCTTGCCCTTTTGGGGATGCCACCGGTAGATACTTTCGATCAGCCGCCTCAGGTCGGAGGTCGTCTCCAGCCGGCCGAGCTTGCGCAGCGCGACAAGCTCCCGGGCCAGCCTGCGTGTGTGGGGAAGTTCCCCATAGGCGCCGAAAAGGTCGGCCAGCTTTTGCTCCGAATAGGAGTGAAGGATCTTCAGGGCCGTCACCTTGCTCCTCTGGTCCATGCGCATGTCGAGGGGCCCGTCCAGGTTGAAGCTGAATCCTCTGTCCGCCGAATCCAACTGGAACGACGACATTCCGAGATCCAGCAGGACGCCGCGGACCGCGGCGAAATCGATGTCTAATTGGGGGAGGTACTTGAAGTCGGCATGGAAGAGGCGCACACGGTCCGCGAAGGGCGCGAGTCTTTCCTTGGCCCTGTCGAGCGACAGCGCATCGCGGTCCAATCCTATAAGAGAAGCTCGGGGATTCCTCTCCAGGATCGCGGCAGCGTGTCCCGCCAGTCCCAAGGTGCAGTCGATGTAAAATCCCTCTCTCCCCGCCTCGAGGAACCTGAGGACTTCGTCCAGGAGGACCGGGAGGTGTCCTTTTTCATTCATTCCACTTTTCCTCGAGGCACCAAACGGGCGATGTTCTGGAAATCATCATCCGAGAGCGGCTTTTCCTCGAGAGTGGCATCCAGAGCGTCCTTGTTCCACACTTCCAAATGGTTGGAGAGGCCGATGACCTGAACCTCCTCCTGCAGGCGGGACTTGTCTCTCAGCGCCTGGTTGATGAGGACACGCCCCTTGGAATCGAGCTCGTGCCGCGCCCCATTGCGGTTGACTCTGAGCATGAACTTCCGCACGTCGGGCCGGAGGTGAAGCGCTCCTTCGGAGGCGACGTTGGTCATCTCCAGCCAAACCGAAAGTGGATAGATTTGGACCGATTCATCGGTAAGGGACGTGACGAAAAGGTCCTTTCCATAGGCGTTCTCGATCACCTCTCGAAACTTCTCGGGGATTTTTATGCGGCCGCTGGCATCGAATCGTGCCGCATAGCTGCCGATTAAGACGTCTGCCATTATCTTGTTTCCCGATTTGTCCCGTTTCGTCCCAAATATATGGGAGATGACCTTGATTGTCAAGCAAATAATGCCCAAAACACGACAAAAAAGCCGGGGCCCTATATAAGGTAAGGAGCGAGCCTCTGGCAGCTACAGATTGAGGCCGATAGGTAAGACTCAAAAGGGATTTACATCCGGACCCGAAACCGGGTCATTTCGCTTCGACCGGACCGCCTTCCTCTTCGGGCCCGGGCATGCTGGCCATGAGCTCTTTGGCCTTCTCGAAATCCTGGCTGCTGACGAAGATTTTGAACTCAGCCATACCGTCCACGGTGAAGGGATAAATGAAAGGGACCATACGGCCGCGCACGAGGCTCAGAATCCCATGTCCGGCCAGAAAACTCTTGATAAGCTCGGCCTCGAATGGACCCCAGACCTGGCAGAGTTCCTTCAGGTCCTTAAGCTGTTCTTCGGCTGCGGCCGCTTTTTTTTCGTTTTCGTCCATGGGGAGCGTCCTTGTTTGAATTCGAGATAGTCGTCGATGATCCGGCGATGATCGAAAGCGAGCGGAAGCCTGATGATTTTGGGGTCCACGACGACTGCCTCGCTCGCATCGTCGGCGCCCTTGGGGATGTCCCGGGCCTGCCCTATAAAGACCGTGGAGATCGTGTGAATTCGAGGGTCGCGGTGCGGGTCCGAATATGTATGAAACTGGCCAAGGAGTTCCACCTCAAGGCAAGTCTCCTCGCGGGCTTCCCGGACGGCGGCGTTCTCGAGCGTTTCGCCGTAGTCGACGAAACCGCCCGGAAGGGCCCAGCCGGGCGGCGGGTTCTTGCGCTTGATCAATACGATGCCTGTTTCGCCCGCGGCCGTCCGGACTTCGATGATGACGTCCACGGTCGGGACGGGATTCCTGTACATGGCCTGGCCGTCAGATTTTTTCATCGGACAAGGCCATTTTAGAAGCGGGCATGTCCGGTTGTCAACGCCGCTATTTCTGTTTCATTGTCATTTCCGGGCTTAGCCAGCGCCCGAATCTGCGTGTTTCGGCCTCGGCTCCACGAACAATCAATGCGGGAAGGCATCCGCGAAAGAGATACATATGTCCCCCGGAGAGGACGAGCCACTCGGAAAACGCCAACTCACGATTTTCAAACCGGCCCCTCAGAGAGTGGAAAACTCCCCATCTTCCAGGGGAAAACCGCACTTTGCTTTTTTCCCTGAATCCGCAGCAAGAAGGCTCGGTTGGCACGCCGGATGCTATAATGCCTATTGAGATGGCGAACCAATCATGAGGAGGCGAACATGAGGGAAAAGGGAATGGGAGTGCTTGTTGTCTTAGCCGCCTTATTAGTTTCTCAGGGAATTCTTTTCGGCGACGGGCATTATAAAGTGCTTAACGGCCCCGCCAATTTCTATTACGGCCATATCAGCTTTGTCGAAACAAAGGCCGGAGGACAGGCGACGGAAATTCGGCGGGAAGGGCGCCCTCTTCCCGAAGCGGCGGTCGTCAACGTGCCTCTCGGCCCCGGCGACACCGTCCGGACATCCGTCGACTCCCGGTGCGAAATCCAGTTCGATACGGCCACCGTCATCCGTCTCGACTTCGACACCGAGCTCAAGATTGAAACCGTCCTCGCTCAAAGCCTGAGCAGCCAGCAGCAGCTTTCGAACCTGACGCTTTCAAAGGGCCGGATCTATGTCCTGTACAAGCAGTACGGCCGCACGGAGACGTTTCAAATCCTGACGGGAAATGCCGCCCTCAAAATGAAGCACAATACGATCGCCATGGTCAAAGTGTCGGCGGACAAGTCCACGGATGTGCAGGTGAAGGTCGGCCGGGCTTCGGTCCTCTTCGGGCCGAACGAGGATTCACTGAAGCAGCAGAACATCGACAAGATGAAACGGCTGATCGTGCTCGGGGACAATCAGGCCCAGCCGGCGTCCTACATCGCGGATACGGATTTCGAACTCTGGAACAACGATATCAACGCCAAGTTCGATGATCTCCACAAGGGCACAAGCGGGCTCCCGAAACCTGTCCAGAAATTGCCCGAAGCTGTTTTCTACTTCGCGCAAAATTATGGCAACACTTTTGGGGAATGGTTGTGGGATGATCTCTACGGATATGTTTGGCATCCATTTCTGAACAACAACATTTACCCATGGGGTTGGCAGCCGTATTTCTATGGACAATGGTCGTCTGTCGGCGACCAGATGTTCTGGGTTCCCGAGGAACCCTGGGGATGGGTCCCGTACCACCTCGGCCTCTGGCAGTGGGACAAAAAACTGGGCTGGGTCTGGCTGCCTGGATCGATGTTCGCGCCGGCCTGGGTTGACTGGGACTTTTACTTTGGTTACGCCGGCTGGCATCCTCTGAGCCTGTTCGATTGGTTGTTTGCCGATAGCTTTTATGGTCCCTATTTTATGAACCTTTATGGTCCTTTTGGCCCGATCTATTCGGGGCTCTTTAATGGGATCTATCCATGGAGCCTCGGGCTGCCGAATGGGCCCGGCGGAACGGGCGCCGGATCCGTGCCCCCCATCCAAGGGAGCATTACCAAAGACCAGCTTAAGGATCCTGCCAAGTCCTTTTATACTCTTCCAAAGGAGCTGAAGAACGCTTATAAAACCGTCGTCGCAGCGTTCAATCGGAAAGACCCGCGGATTCTCGAGTCGATGAGACAGCTGCCGTCTCATTCCGTCTTTGTCAACCGGGCCGACCTCAATACGGCGAAGATCCAGGATAAGGCAATAACCTGGGACAAGGTCTCGAAGGCGACCGAAACACCTGTTGCCAAGAATGCCCCGAACGCCCTCCGGCAGCCGGCTGACACCCGGCGCCAAGCTGCCACGATTTTTGGCGTCAACGAGAGAGCCAGGATTTCCGCCGTTGCCCCTCCTGTTTCTCCTGTCGTGCGCAGGATCGAACCGGTCTCGGTTCCTCGGTCAGCCGCCGAGCCGCCCGGAGCCGCCCGAACGGCCACGGCGCCCACGACGGTCCCATCGTCCGCTCCGGCTCTCCGCAACGCGGTCGCTCCGATGTCCGGCAAATCTCCGGCGGCCCTAAGCCGCGCCGGCCGCGGCGCTTTCCTCGACTGGAATCCCGACATCCGGGTCGCCCGCGAGCTTGGGGTTCATATCGAGTACTCCGGCCGAACGAACCAGATCCGCTGTCCGGAGCTCAGACTAACATCCTCGGACAGGCAGCGCCCATCGGCAACCGTCCCGACGTTGACAACGGGAGGAATCAGCTATGCTCCCGCAACTTCGTCGCAGGGCAATGGTGTTTCCTCCACCTCGTCCTCGTCCAACTCGTCACAGAATTCGAGCCGTGCTTCGGGCAAAGAAAGTTCCTCGGGAAGCACCAGCTCCAGCGGCGGCAAGATTAAAAACTGAAGGCGAGCAGGGCGGTCCGGACGATCCGAGGCGCGTCGAGAATTCTCAGCAGTTTCTGAACATCCTGTTTGTAGGCTTCCCGGTGTTCCTTGCGCACCGGGTCGGCGGGCTTGAATTTCTCGGCAAGAGGATTGACCGGCGTTCCGTGAAAGTAGATCCGGTAGTCGAGGTGGGGACCGGTCGAGTCGCCCGTCGATCCCACGTACGCGATGACCTGCCCGCTCCTGACGTCGGCGCCCGGCTCGATCCCCGCGGCGAAGCCGCTCAAATGCATGTAGAGCGTTTCGTAGTGGTTTTTGTGCTGGAGCCTGACCTCCCGGCCGGCCCCGTCATTCCAACCGGCCAGCATCACCCTTCCGTCGGCGGTGGCCTGGACCGGGGTCCCGATCGGGGCGCCATAATCGACGCCGTAGTGCGGACGGTAGACTTTGTAGATCGGATCCAGCCGGCTGGACGTAAAGCGTGAGGTGATGCGCGGAGTGAACTTGAAGGGCGATTTAAGGAACTCTTTGCGCTTGGATAAGCCGGTTTCGTCAAAATAGTCCGTGATGCCGCTGTCCGGATACGTGAAGCGAAAGGCCTGGAAGAGCCTGCCTCCGTTGACGAACTCGGCCGCCAGGATGTTCCGATAGCCCGAGAACTTGCCGTTCAGGTATTTCTTCTCGACCAGGATTTTGAAGGTGTCGCCCTTTCTGAGGTCGGTGTAAAAATCGATGTCCCAGCCGAAACAGCGTTCGACCAGGTCCATGGCGAGCGTGCTTTCTTCGCCGTGCTTAGTGATGGCGGCGATGAGGCTCGTCTCAATCAATCCGTAGGCCAGAGCGGGTCTGATTTCAAAGGGATAAGCACGGATCTCGGCCTTGATTCCGCCTGTCGTATTCTGGACCACGAGATACTGGGATTCATCGATATCATACTCGAGCGATTGCCAAACCCCGGCCGGAGGATGGGCCAGTCTCATCTCGTGACCCGCTTTGATCTTCGCCAGGTCGTAGACGGGTTTCACGGACTCTCGCAGCTTCTGGATTCCCGCGCCGTCGAAGCCCTGCGTTTTAAGCAGGCGCGCCAGGCTCGCTCCATGAGGGATGATGATTTTTTCCTCGGTGATGGGCGGGGGAGGCGGCGGCGCCGCGACCACGACCGCGGGCTCAGGTGGGACGGGCTTTTTCTCGGCCTGCCCCGCCGGAGAGAAAAACAGGCGGATCGCCAAGTAAACGAGGCCGGCGGCGGCGGCCGGAATGAGAATGAAAAGTGAGAACCGCAGCCATTGGCGAGGCCTTTTCCAATAGCGTCTGTCCCCTCCCTGGTTCTTCATCTGTTTCAGGTGCGGGTCCGCGGTTCTCCATCACACAAGGTCGGCGCCGGGCGGGCGATCCGGGCTCATGACGAAGGGATTTCCTTGACCGCCCGTTTCTTCTGCGGTGCTTTTTTGAGGGACTTGGATATGGCCGACAGCGGGCCGGAAAGGACGTTCAGGCTGAAAAAGACGAGCAAAAAGATGCGCGTGTAAAAGATGACGCCGACGAGGGACACGGCGAGAAGGAGCGCCGTTAGGATGTCGATCCGGTTCGACGAGCGGACCTTCATATAATTCCGGTACGGGAAGGTGCTGACCATACAAAGCGCGATGAAGAGAGTGAGGACGGCGAGCCCGAAGGCCAGCTCCCGCGTCTCGAGCGGGGCCGGATGGAAGACGACGAGGGAGCCCATGAAGATGGCGGCCGAAGGAACTGTCAGGCCCTGGTAGTGTTTCCGGTCCGGCACGGCCCTGGTCCGGACATTATAACGGGCCAAGCGCAAAACGCCGGCGGTCAGGAAAAGGAAGCTGAAGAAAATTCCGGGCGTGCCCGCCAGTTTCATTCCCCAGAAATAGAGGAGGACCGAGGTGGCCAGTCCGAACGAGACCGCATCGGACAGCGAATCGAGCTCGATGCCGAAATCCGACGGCGTTTTGGTGGCCCGCGCGACGAGACCGTCCATGCCGTCCATGATGGCGGCCAGGATGATCCAGAAGGCGGCCATCTTGTACCGACCGTGGAATGTCAACAGGATGCTCATAAACCCGAAGAACAGGTTGGTGAGCGTGAAGATGCTGGGCACCAGGAATATGCCCTTGGAAAGTTTTTTGGCCTTCATGGCACGACCTCAGCGATGACGGACTCGCCGGCCTTCACCTTTTGGTTCAGGCCGGTTTTTATAGCGACATCCCGCGGGAGATAAATTTCCACTCGCGAACCGAAGTACATGAGCCCGACCTTTTGGCCGCGCGACACCGCTTCATTTTCCTTAACGAAACACTTGATCCGGCGGGCCGCGACGCCGACAATCTGTTTCATGACGAGGGAGATCCGGTTGCCCCGGAGGACGAGGGTGTTCGATTCGTTGGCGGTGCTGGCCTCCGGCTTATAGGCCGGGTGAAACCGGCCGGCGTGGTAGTCGATTCTCCCTACGGTCGCGGCCAACGGAGCCCGGACGAGGTGGACGTCGAGGAGGGAAAGAAAAATCGATACGCGGTTGACGGGTACGCCGAGGTCGGGGTGGATATCCAAAGCGTCGATCCCCAGGACCTCGCCGTCGGCCGGCGAGACGAGGAGATGTTCGCCTTCGGGCGGCACGCGGCGCGGGTCGCGGAAAAAAAACAGGAAAGTCCCGGCGAGGAGGGTGAAAAGGACCGCCAAGGGCCACCAGCCGATCACCCAGAACACGACGGCGAGTGCCGCCGCCGGCAGGATGAATTTCAGGCCCTCTTTCGCGATCGACATCGAACTCCTTTATCGGTCCGCCCAATAATAAGCGGCCAGAAGCGCAAATTTGGCGGCATCGGCCATGATATCGGGATTGATGCGATAGATTGTGTCTCCGGTTTGGTGATAGGCGAGGTGCGGCCCCGTCGAGCCGAAGCCCGCCGCGGGAATGCCCTTCGCAAAGAAGGAGTCGTTGTCGGAGCCGCGGACGCCGACGCTCGTGATCACGCCGAGGCCGCGGAGGATATTGACGGACTTGTCAGCATTTTCAATGGCCTTGCGGAACGCGGCCGGCTCAGCCGGCGCCGCCCCCCACAGCCCGTCGCCTTCGGCGTCCATATCGAAGTTGATCATGGCGTCGAGCTTGGCGAAAGGCGCGGGTGGATTGTCCACGAAGTATTTCGAACCTTGAAGGCCCATTTCTTCGCCGCCGAAAAGGACGAAAGCGATGGACCGCTTCGGCCGGCGGCCGAGCTTGGCGAGAGCTTCACCGACGGCCATCACCGTGGCGCTCCCGCTGGCATTGTCATCGGCCCCGGGGAAGAGCAGGCCCATGTGGAGGCCGCAATGATCGAAATGGGCGCCGATGAGGACGCATTCCTGGCGCAGCTTCGGGTCGGACCCTTCGACAAAGCCCACGACGTTATAGCCGATGCCCTGGGCGAAATGCCGGGATTCGATCATCAAGTGCACTTTGGTCCTGAGAGGGAAGGAGATGGGCCGCTTGAACGTGGTCAGCGCCTTCTTGAGGTCTGCCGTCGTTGCGTTCATGTCCTTGAGGACGAGATCCATGACCTTTTCGCTGATCATGGCCGGGGTGAACCCCGCCAGCCAATCGCCGTTCGGGTTCGACGCGATGTCGGCGTAGATATAGATGATGCCGAGCGCGCCTTTGTCCATGGCTGTTTTCATCCGGGTCCGATGCTCGTCGTAATACTGGTATTTCTTATCTCTATCCGGTGTGCCTCGAAAACAGAAGACGAACTTGCCTTTGACGTCGAGGCCGGCGTAATCATCATAATTGAGATCCGGCGCCGAAATGCCCCAACCTGCGAACACGGTTTCGGCCGTCCGGCTGCCGCTGTCGGAAAAGAGCAGGGGCAGGAATTCCTTTTCCGGGACGAGCGCCTTTTCCGTGTACGAAGGGGCCTTGCCGGGCTCGGGGGCGCCTTCGGGGAGGAGCAACGTCATTTCGGCCTTATCGACAATGGTGTAAGGTGACGCGTACGGCTGGAGGAAGGCTTCCTTCGTTTTGGGCGTTCTGAGGCCCCAGCCCGCGTACTTCTTGGCGGCCCAGCGGGCGGCCGCGGTGTACCCTTCGTCACCCGTCAGCCGACCCCGGAACTCGGCGGAGGCGAGGGCCTTGACGAAATCGTATATCTCGGCGGGGCGGATGGACTTGAGGGCGGCCTGGAGGTCGGCTGTCGGCGCCTGAGGATACGCAAAGAGAGCCGAGGCGGCGAGGAGCAGGCCGACCGTACCAGCGCGGAACGCATTGTTGACTGTCAAGGCTCGATTGATCATACAAATCTCCCTCGAAATGATAGCGCCTTTCCCTGGAAAAGTAAATGACGCCGCCCGCCTTGCCTGCCGCCGCTTCCCCCCGGGCGCCACGGCTTCTCTTATTTTGCCTTCCGGAAACTGTTCAAGGCCGGACGGCGGCTACTTCGTTTTTTTCAGGTTCTTGCGGCGGGCGATCTCTTTGACCACGGCCGGATGGAGGACAAAGTAATAATAGGCCGCCAGGAGCACGGTGATCAGGGCAAAGCGGACCGTGTTGCCTATGATGAGCGAAAAAACGGCATAGCCAAGGACAGCCAGCAGACCGGCCAGATGGATAAAAGCGAAGATGAGGTTACCCATGGCCTGTCCGCGGAGCCCGGCCCTGCGGCTGTCCTTCGGCCTGTCGCTTTACTTGCCGATGATCGTGACGGATAGGATGGTGATCGGCTCGAGGGGAACGTCGGCCGCTCCGGCTTTTCTGCCGGTCTTGACCTTGGCGATGGCATCGACGACGTTCATGCCGGATGTAACTTTGCCGAACACGCAGTACCCGAAGCCCTCCGGCGTGTCATCCTTGTGGTTGAGCCCGACATTGTTTATGAGGTTGATGAAAAACTGGCAGGTCGCGCTGTCCACGATGCCTGTCCGCGCCATGGCGATCGTTCCTCGATCATTTTTCAAGCCGTTTCCCGCCTCATTCTTTATGGCGGCCTTTTGTTGCTTTTCGTGCATATCGGCCGTCAGCCCGCCGCCCTGGATCATGAAACCGGGGATGACGCGATGGAAAATTGTGCCGTCGTAGAACTTATCGGTGACATAGGACAGGAAATTCTTGACCGTGATGGGCGCTTTGGTCGGATAGAACTCGATAGTGATATCACCCATGCTTGTTTTCATGAGGACCTTGGGATTGGCCGCAGGGCCCTGAGCGAGGGCCAGGCCGGCCAGAAAAAGCCCGGCCGCGAAGAAGGCCAAAACGAACTTGCTGGTCATTGCGGAGACCTCCTTTGGATGGTGGAGTTTCAGAGCCTCCCACGATAGCAGAATCACCCTCTCGAATCAACGTGGCCCGGAAGGCGCCCTTTTTGCGGAGCGCGCAGGGGGAGCTCCCGGAGGAAGGCGTGGAAAGGCTGAGTGGCAGGGAGCGGATTCCTAGGAGCGACCAGCACTACCGCAGCTTTGCTGCAGTGGTGGCAAATATCTAAACGCAACGGGGTCAAACCCGCGACCTGACGGATGCAAGTGAACTCCAAGACTCAACTCAGATATTTCCCAGCAACGCAGCTTCGAGTCACTTCGCTGCGTCGCTGATGGTCGCTTCGAAGACTCCGCTCCCTGCCGGAGGGAATCCCCCGAGACGCTCCGCTAGAGGGCGGCCTTCGCGGCTACTTGATCGGCCGGCCCTTCCAGCGCTGGTAGAGCTCCTCCCACCAGTTGGCCAGGTCGATCTTGCGCCCGTTGATGAAGAGGACCTTGACTTCGGATTTCATGTCCAGCGGATCGCCGGTCGTGAGGAAAAAGTCGGCGTCCTTGCCGGGTTCGAGGCTGCCGAGCAGGTCGTCGACGCCGAAAATCTTGGCCGGGTTGATCGTGAGGGCCTTGACGGCCTCTTCATGGTCGAGCCCGAAAGCCACGGCCTTCGCGGCATAGTAGGGGAGATCCTTGCCAATGCCCGGGTCGTCGCCCGAAGAAAAGCAGATCGTGACGCCCGCCTTGGCCATTGCACCGACATTGCGGTACGGCGCATCGTAGCCGTCCTCCGGCTCCGACGGGCTCGTATAAAGACTGTCGATGATGACGGGAATGCCGGCCTGTTTGATTTTGTCGGCGACCTGGTAGCCCTGCAGGCACCCGCGGAAGACGGCCTTGAGCTTTTCGTCTTTGGCGAACTTGATCGCCAGTTCGATGTCCTTGGCTTTTTCCACGGAGATGATCACCGGGAGCTTCCCCTCGAACACCGGCGCCAGCGCCTCGTACTTGGGGTTGGCTGCGGGCGGCGTCACTTTGGGGTCTTTGGCCGCCAGCGCCTTCAATTCGAGATAGCGTCTGGCTTCTTTCAGATAATCCCTGATTTTCTCGACAAGCTTCGAGGTCACATCGGACTTTGCTTCCTGCTGGGCCGCGGCGCCCTCCCTGGGCGGACGAGGCGTCATGGGGAAATTGATCAGGCTTGCGGCGACTTCCTTGACCTGCATCTCGGGAAAGGTCCAACCGTCCATCTTGACGAGCGCGGCCATTCCCGGGAACGTCCCACCTACGGGCGCCACGAGGGCTGCGGTCGTTCCCGTGATGCGGCTCGTCCGGAAATGCACCGAAGCCGGGTTGATAGCCCAGGCTGCCTTGAGCTCCGGATTCTCCTTGCCCATCTCAGCGTAATCGACGGTACTTCGTACGGCGCCGATTTCCGCCAAGCCGAAGTGGCTGAAGCTGTCGATGAACCCGGGATAGACGGCCAGTCCGGTCGCGTCCAGAACGTCCGCTCCCGCCGGCGCCTCAAGTCCCTTGCCCACGGCTTTGATCTTGCCGCCTACGACGAGAACGTCGCCGCCCTGGATCGGCGGACCCGTAACGGTGTAGACCGTCGCGTTCTTGATCAGGACGGCGGCAGGCTCCGCGGCGGCCAGCCCGGCCGCTGCGGCCATCATTGTGATTACGAGAATCGCTGTTTTTTTCATGATCGCGCCCCTTATTTATCCTTCTTGTCTTTGGGCTTGGCGGCCTCGGCTTCTTTTTTCTTCTTCTCTTCGTCGGCCTTCTTCATGTCGTCGAGATACTTGGCCCGGTCGAAATACACCTTTCCGTCGACGAGCGTCTTTTCGCAGATTGTGTACGGGTCGAGCGGATGACGGCTGAAGACGGCCAAGTCCGCGTCCTTGCCGACCTCGATGGTCCCGACCCACTTATCGACGCCCAAGATCCGGGCCGCGTTGACGGTGATCGTCTTCAGGGCCTCGAGCTCCGAAAGTCCCCCGAAGCGAACGGTCTTGGCCGCGTCGTTGAACAGCCGCCGCATGCGCTCGGCGTCGTCTGAGTTCAAGGCCACCAGGACGCCGCGTTTGGACATGAGTGCGGCCGCGTGCGGCATGGTCTGGAAGGCCTCCCACTTGTAACCCCAGGAATCGGCGAACGTCGATACGGCGACGCCGTAGCTCACCAACTCGTTTGTGATGCGGTAGCCTTCGAGCCCGTGCTCGAAGCACGCGAGCTTTACGCCGTATTCCTTACAGAGCCGCATGATCGAGAGCATCTCTTCGGCTTGGTAGGCGTGACAGCGGATAAGGTACTTGCCCCGGAGCACGTCGGCCACGACCTCCAATCGGTAATCTTTCTTCGGCGGCAGCGGCAGGGGCGCCGCGGGCTTTTTTGACTTCCCGAGTTCTTTGACCCTTGTGTTGTATTCGTCCCAGCGGCGCATGTAATCTTTGGCCAGTTCGAATTCGTTCCGGATGGACGCTTCGACGCCCATCCTGGACTGGGGATAGCGCGCGCGGCCCATCCCCTGCATATTCGACTGCTTGGGGTTTTCACCGAGGGCCCATTTGACGGTCAAGGGGGCGCCGGCGAAGATCATGTCCTCGCCCTTTACCCCCCAGCGCAGTTTGAGGACGACGCCCCGGCCGCCGATCGGGTTGGCCGAGCCGTGCATGGTATGGATGGACGTGACACCCCCGGTCAAGGCGTACCAGATCATGATGTCTTCGGGGTTGATGACGTCTTTGATGTCCACCTCGGGCGTTATTAGGTCGCCCATCTCGTTCACGTCGCCCTCGATGGCGATGTGGGAATGTGAATCGATGATCCCGGGCATGATCCATTGTCCCTGAAGGTCGATCGTCTCCGCTCCGGCCGGAGCGGCCAGGTTCTTGCCGACCGCGGCGATCTTCCCGGCCTGAATGAGGACGTCGCCGCCCAGGATCGTGTCGCCGCTGACCGGAAGGATGTTGCCGTTCTTAAGAAGGAGGGGTTTGTCGGCGGCCGCGGCCGGCCCGGCCGGCGCCGCCAAAAGAATCCCCGCCAGCAATCCGGTGATCAATGCTTTTTTCATTGCGAGCTCCTAACCCGGGATCCGTTTCGCGGTGAATTCCGCGGACCCGGAGGTTCCCTGAACGATCGAGCCTCGCGCGGTATCGCCTTCGACCACGGCCGAAATGTAGAGCTCGATCTGCTGTCCGCCGACCGCCAGGGTCATTTCGAAATAGATCTCGTTGGCCGACACGGACCCTCCCGTAAAGTCAAAAACGCCGAAAGGTGTCGTCATCTTGCCCGAGAGGACTCCTTCCTCCTGCAGAAAATCGATCGTCATTTTCGGGACACCCTCGGCCGTGATCTCCCAGCGTCCGGTGACGTTGACGGTAGGCTTTTCGCCCTCCTTCGCCTTTGTGTCCTTGAGTTCGTACTTGGCTCCGTCGGCGAAGACACACCGGACCTTGGGGTCCTTGGAGAGAATATCGTTTTCGGCGAGGACGAGGTTGGCGATCTTGCCGGGCTCGATTGTGCCCAAAGCCCGGTCCAGCCCGAGAAAAGCGGCCGGCGTCGTCGTCAGCGCCGCCATGGCCTTCTCCTTGGGCAATCCCGAATCGACGGCCTTTTGAACGCCTTCCATGAGGCTCTTCGGGTCGTCGGTCCCCAACGATGAAAAAGCGAAGGGAATGCCGGCTTCGGCCAGCCGGGCCGCGTTTTTCGGGTAGATTTCCTTCTCCGCCTTCTCTTTCTCGGCTTTGCCGCGCTTGGTATAGACGCTCGTCATCGGCGGCTTGAAGGACACCGTGCAGAGGACTCGGGCCTTGGCCTTTTGGAGTTCCGGGATGACCCGCCAGGCCTCGCCGCCCAAGTCCGCGATGATATAGTCGAGCTTATTGGCGTCCGCCAAGAGGAGCGCCCGCTTGATGTCATACTGGTTCTTGCACAGGAAAACAACGGGTTTCCGGGCCTGCAGGAATCCCGAGAGAAGTTCGAGCTTTTGGCTGTATTCGGGACGCGTCAGGCCTTTCATTTCCGTCTGCCAGCGTGCGGCGTTCATGCCGAAGTATTGCGCATCGGCGAACGCTTGACGCACATAGGCCACAGCGCCCATCAGGGACTCCGGATAGAGCATCAGGCCGGTGGGGGAAAATCCGACGCCGAGCCACGAGTCTTTAATGAGCACGGCTTTGTTCTTGTCCGGGTCTCCGATCACGAACGTCGAGGCCTGGCCCGTGAAAAGGCCTCGTTCCGGCATGACCTGGGCCGCGAGGATGCCGAGCTTGTGGTACTTTTCGACCGTGGCTTTGCCCAGGCTGACATAGTCGAAGGCTTTGAGCTCCGGCGTGACTCCTCTGTCTTTATCCGTGTATTCACCCGAATACATCTTCAACTGGTCGAATTTCTCTTCGGGCAGCTTGAGGAGCCCGGATCCCAGGGCGTCCATGAGGCCCGGGAAAACCAGGAGCTTGCTTCCGTCGAGGACTTCGGCTTCGGGCGGAACAGGGATGCCGGCGCCAATGGCCTCGATAAGACCGTCACGGATGACGATTGTGGCGGCTTCAAGGGGAGGCCGGAGAGGTGTCGCCAAAACCTTGGCGTTGCGAATGGCCCAGACCCGGTGCAGGTCATCGCCGGCGACGAGGGCCTTGCTCAAGAGGCCGAAAGCCAGGCCGATGGAAACGATAATACCCAATGAGCGGGCGGCTTTGGTCATGAAACCTCCTTAAGGGGCGAACGAATGTCTGAAATATATCGGAAAAGGATGGACGTCGGCAAGGGCATCCTCATGAGATTTATTAATACGAAGGCGGGCCGGAAAAAGTTCCTGCTTGACGATGAGGCCGTTTCCGGACGCGAAGGCCGGAAACGGCGTCATCGTCGTTTCCGAGCGCGAAAGCCGCCCGAAAAATGGGGAACGCAAAGAACGGCCCGGATATCCGACTAAAGAATCGTGCGCAAGGTTTTGCACTAAGGAGAACCATGAAGAAGACCATCCGTCCGGCTTTTGCCGTGTATGCCCTGTCCGTCCTGTTCATCGCCGCTCCGGCGCTGCAGGCCCAGGGCCACTTCGAGTTCAGCGGCCACTACGGCCTGTGGAGCCTCAACCTGCTGGGCGGCCTGGCCCGCGACATCGTCAACGACGCGACCAAGTCCGAGATCAGGGACAGGATCCTCTCGAATATTCAGGACGTGTATCCGGGGCTCAGCGAGACGTCTTACGCCCAAACCCTCCGGTTCGACTCCCGAGGCAATAATTACGGCTTTGGGGTTCGATTCTATCCCGGCGGTACGAACGGTTCGTTCAGCCTGGGCGTCTCGGTCGAGAACAGCACCTTCAAGGTCCTCCCTTCGGTGACGTCACAGATGGACCTTCAGGATATGACCACCCTCCAAACGGCTTCCTTCAACGGGACCGCGGGCGCCAGCGCCATCATCAAAGCCCTGTCCTTTCTCCTGACGTTCCGCTGGGACATTGTCCCGTCGGCGATCGTCCATCCCTATATCACATTCGGCGGAGGCGTTTCGACGTCGAGGGCCTTCGACGATTCCACGCTGTCGTACAACTATTCCGGCCAGTTGACCGGCGGCGCTGTCTCCTCTCAGACGATCGAGGGTTCGGACTCAAAGACCCTCCGCCAGCTCAAGGATGAGAGCGACACCAAGTTTCCAAACTTCCTGCCGTTTATCGAGCTGAACGTCGGGTTGAAGGCGAAGCTGACGAAGAACGTCCATCTCCTCGTCGATGCCGGTGTGCTCGATGGTTTCATCGTCAGCGGCGGTCTCGCCATCCGAATCTAAGCGGGCGCATCGGCTGGGGAGCGCAGGGCTGCTTTCTTCTTGCGTCCCCTGATCTCGCTTGAGGCCAGGCGGGCGATCCTGCGGATGACATACTTGCGATCTTGCCCGGTATTCCGGCAATACTCGTCCAAAATTGCGCCTTTTTGCCGCTTCCGAGCTCTCAGATACCGTGCGATGAGTGTCTCGAGGTACTGTTTCCGTGCTGCCATATCCATCGTCCTTCTGTAACCCTTCTTTCTCGGGGTTTGGCATACATTTTAGTTGATTCAACAACTTACCTTTCGGTTATATAGCAGATGATTCAATTCGGCTGCTTGCCTTTCTTCCGCCCGATTCATTAAGATAAACCCTGCAATTTTCGGAAGGAGGACGGAATGAGAAAACATCGATTTCTAAACGTTGCGGTCCTTCTGCTGGCCTTGGTCTGGACGTGCAGCCTTGGAGCTCAGACCGTGGGACCTGCGGCCAAGCCCGCCGATGACGCATCGAAAATCCTCGATGCGATGCATAACATTTCGAGCAACGTCCTTTATGAATACGTGAAGGAGCTCGTCTCCGACAAGTACGGAGGACGGTTGACGGGAACGAAGGAATTCGAAGCCTGTGGGGCCTGGGTCGAGTCCTTGCTCAAAGCTTGGGGCGTCCAGCCCGGAGGGGACAACGGCACGTACCGGCAGTCCTTTCCCAATCCGTACACGCTCGTGTTCAAGGGCGGCGAATGCGTTCTGCATATCCCCGTCATGAAGGACGAGATCAATAAATCCTACCGGTACGAAGATGAATTCATCCCCGGCGGGACCTCGGGGTCGGGCGAGCTGACCGCCGAAGTCGTTTTCGTCGGTTACGGAATCACCGCGCCCGAGCTCGGCTATGACGACTACAAAGGGATCGACGTCAAGGGCAAGATCGTCCTCCTGAACCCGGAAGTCCCCGTTAGTCCCGAGGGGAAAACGCTTGACCTTTTCATGAAATGGCGGCCGTACTCCTTCCATCAGTACAAACTCAAGAACGCCGTCGCCCACGGCGCGAAGGGCATGATCTACAATTACGGCCCGATCGGCAATCCCAACAACGCCTATGATGCCGGGTTCATCTATCATCATGTCGGAGTGGCCGTCGTCAACGATATCTTCGCGGGCACCGGCAAAACATACGACGCAACGATCGGCAAAATCCGCAAAGAACTCAAGCCGCAATCCTTTGCCACGGGCAAAACGATGACGATCAAGAACGTGACCGAGCACCATCCCGAGGGGGTCGGGTTCAACGTCATCGGGGTTATTCCCGGGACTGATCCGGTGCTCAAGGACGAGGTCGTCATGTTCGCCGGCCATCTGGACCACCTGGGCCGGATGTGGGAACTCATGCCGGGGGCCAACGACAACGCCACCGCCGTCGCCGTCGGGCTCGGCGTGGCCGAGGCCATGGCCAAGTGTGCCGTCAAGCCCAAGCGGACGATGGTCTTTGCGTTCTTCGGCAGCGAGGAGCAGAGCGAGGTCGAAGGCGTGACGGGCTCCCGGTATTACACCGAGCACCCCCTCTTCCCGCTCGACAAGACCCTGGTCATGATCAATATGGAAGGCCCGGGCAGCGGCGACAAGATCTCCGCGTCCGGAGGCAAGAACTACCCCGGCTTCTGGAGCTTCGTGGAAAAGGCCAACGCCGTCTACATCCACCGGCCGCTCTCGACGGGCCTCGCCTCCTACCCGGGGCGGCCCCGGCAAGATTCGGCGTGGTTCTTTTGGAAGGGCGTACCGGCGCTGACCTTCGGCGCCTACGGATTCAACGCCGGTCGGCCGACCTATCATACGCCGCATGACGACCTCAGCCTCATTACCCCTGAGATCATGGAGGACGTCGCCCAACTGCTGTTCATGGCGGTCATGGACATGGACAGCCAGCCGGCCCTCAACTTCAGGAAATAGCACGCCGCGGACTCAGATGTGGAGCTCGACGATGTCTTCGTCGGCGAGGACGTAATCGCGGTTGACGCGGAGGCCGTCGAGGCCGGTGGCGTTCCAGACGCGGGCGTAGGCCAGCTTCTCGGAGAAATCCTTGTGGACGGCCTTGGCCATCTCCTGGACGGTAATTCCCTTTTTTAAAGTGTACGGGGCGTTTCTCTCCGCTTTCTTGCCGGGAACCTTGCTGTACACTCGGATGACGTGAAGCATCGCGAATGTCTTCCGGCGCAGTTCCTCTAGACCCCTTCCCGTCAGAGCGGAAACGGGGATTTTTTCGATCATGGGCTCGAAAAGGATGCGGAACTCGTCGAAGGCTTTGGCCGCGCCTTCCGCGTCGATCTTATTGGCCGCCACGAGGGAGCGCTTGCTGAATGGGAAACGTTCCGGCGGGACATCCGCTTCCCCCGGCACAAGTTCAACCTTCTTTTCCTTTAGCTTGGCGATGATGCCGTCGAACGGAGCAGCCGCGTCGGGGTCGGCCAAGTCCGCGACGAGGAGCACGGCGTCGGCCATCTTGACCAGCTCGGGAAACCAGCTTTCCATGAACTCGGCCGCCACGGGGGGCGTGTCGATCAGCTGGACCTGGATGTTCTCGAATGGCATCATAAAAGGGGAGGGGAGTCGAGTTGTGAAAGGATAGTCGGCCACCTCCGGATCGGCGCCGGTGAGGGACTTGACGAGGAGCGACTTGCCACTGTTCGGCGGCCCCACAAGGACGATCTGCCCGGCTCCGGTTTTTTCGATTTTATAAGTGGGGCCGTGCTTGGCCGTCGTCGGCTTCCGCTGCATCTCCTCTTTGGCCTTGGCGATTTTGGACCGGTACATGGCGATGAGCTTGTCGGTCCCCTTGTGATGGGGGATGACGGCGATCAGCCGCTCAAAGATATCGATCTTCTCGTCGGGAGTGCGGGCCGTCCGCAACTCCTTTTCGATGGCATGGTATTCGGGAGGTAAATTGGCCGGCATGACGTCCTCGCCGGAACTGATTATAGGCGATGCCGGAAGATGCGGTCAATCCCGGCGAAGGGACGGACGCAACGGATAAGACGATGCGGCGGCAGGCCGCCGCGCCAATTTCGGCTGTAGCCCTTAGGTCCGGAGGCACGCCCCAGGGTGGTCTTCTCGCCGCCGTTTTCGGGTCTCATCCTGAGATCTTGAAACCGTCCCCGGGGCGCTTTCCGGTCCGCTAACTGTGAGAAAAAATGCCCGGGTTGGCCGTCTCTACTAACGTCGCCCACAAAAGGGCCCGCAGGGGAGGGGCGGGCGATATGTAAGTTATTTAAATATAATAAGATAAAATTGGAGAAATTATCATTTTTCCCTTTACTTTTGCCGTCGATTTTTGCTATAATAATTTATTGGAAAATGCGCATCAGGTCGAATGATATTCCCGCTTCGATGATCCGTAATTCTTTTCAGATTGGACGAATATGAAGGAAGAAAAATATACAGCGGAATCGATCAAAGTTCTGAAGGGCCTTGAGGCCGTCCGGAAGCGGCCGGCCATGTACATCGGCAGCACCGGCCCGGATGGTCTGCACCATCTCGTCTACGAAGTCGTGGACAACAGCGTCGACGAGGCCCTGGCCGGATACTGCACCCAGATCGACGTCACCATTCACGTGGATAATTCGATCACGGTCATCGACAACGGGCGCGGCATCCCCGTCGAGCAGCATAAGAAAGAAAAGAAGTCGGCGGCCGAAGTCGTCATGACGATGCTCCACGCCGGGGGCAAATTCGACCAAAAAAGCTACAAGGTCTCCGGCGGCCTCCACGGCGTCGGCGTCTCCGTCGTCAATGCTCTTTCCAAGCGGCTCGACCTCGAGATCAAGCGCGACGGCGGCATCTTCACGCAGAGCTACGAACGCGGCAATCCCATGGCCCCGCTCAAGCGGATCGGCAAGACCAACAAGACCGGGACCAAGATCACATTCTGGGCGGACGAGGACATTTTCGAGGCGGTCGAGTACAACTTCGAGATTCTGGCCCAGAGAATGCGGGAGCTGTCCTTCCTCAACAAGGGACTCAAGATCTCGATCGCCGACGAGCGGGCCAACAAATCCCACGAGTTCCAGTACAAAGGCGGAATCCGCGAGTTCGTCGAGTACCTCAACCAGAGCAAGCAGACGATCAATCCCAAGCCCATCCTGTTCGAAGGGGAGCGTGAAGAAGTCGGCGTGGACCTCGCCCTGCAATACAATATGTCCTATGCCGACACGATCTATTCGTTCGTCAACAACATCAACACCACGGAGGGCGGCACCCATCTCATCGGCTTCAAAGCCGCTCTGACACGATCCCTCAACACATACGCCAGCTCCCACAACCTCCTCAAAGACCTCAGCGAGAACATCACCGGCGACGATTGCCGCGAGGGCCTGACCGCCGTCCTGAGCATCAAGCTCCACGACCCTCAGTTCGAAGGCCAGACGAAGACCAAGCTCGGGAACTCCGAGGTCAAGGGCATCGTGGAGTCCATCGTTAACGAACAGCTGGCCGCCTACCTCGAGGAGAATCCGACGGTCGCCAAAAAGATCGTCATGAAGATCATCGACGCGGCCCGGGCCCGCGAGGCCGCCCGCAAGGCCCGCGAGCTCGCCCGGCGCAAGGGCGTTCTTGAGTCGACCTCGCTCCCCGGAAAGCTTGCCGACTGCCAGGACCGCAACCCGGCCACCTCCGAGATCTTCATCGTCGAAGGCGATTCGGCCGGCGGCTCGGCCAAGCAGGGCCGCGACCGGCGTTTCCAGGCGATTCTTCCTCTCAAGGGCAAGATCCTCAATGTCGAGAAGGCGCGCTTCGACAAGATCATCAAGAACGAAGAGATCGGGACGATGTTCGCCGCCTTGGGCATCGGCGTCGAAGAGACCGAAGAACAGCTGGACAAGCTTCGCTACCACAAGGTCATCATGATGACCGACGCCGACGTCGACGGCTCGCATATCCGGACGCTCCTCATGACCTTTTTCTACCGCCAGATGGCCCAGCTCATCGAGCGCGGTCATCTTTATATCGCCCAGGCCCCCCTCTACAAGGTCACCAAGGGGAGGGACATCCAGTACCTTAAGGACGAGCGCGAGTACGAGAAGTTCATGGTCCGCAAGATCTCCGAGGAGTTCAAGGTCCGGGCCGGGAACCGCAAGGAAGTTCTCGAAGGCGACAAGTTCCGGAAGTTTTTCCGGAATCTCATGGCCAAGAAGAGCTACGCCCAGTTCTTCGAGCGCAAGAACTTCCCGCTTTTTCTCATCGACCTCCTCATCCGCAACGGCGTCGACGGCCAGGAGTTTCTGAGCGCGAAGAAGAACGTCGAGAAGGTGATGAAGCTCGTCGCCGAGAAGGGCTTCACGACGAAGCTCGGCCGCGACGAAGAGTACGGCGTTTTTGAGATCGAATTCGGCTACCAGCTCAACGGGATGTCCGCCAACGGCAAAATCGGCATGGACCTCGTCACCTCCGCGGAATATAAGAACCTCTACCGCATCACCCAGGAGCTCGAGGGCATGAAAGGCCCCTATGCCGTCTTGACCAACGGCGACGGCACTGAGAAAGACGTCCTGGAGAACGAGAACAAGCTCCTGGATTACCTTTTCGAGAAGGGCAAGAAAGGCATCAACATCCAGCGCTACAAGGGCCTTGGCGAGATGACCCCGACCCAGCTCTGGGAGACCACGATGGACCCGGCACGCCGCTCCCTCCTCAAGGTGTCCGTCGTCGACGCCGCCGAGGCCGATCGCATCTTCAGCGTCCTCATGGGCGACGAGGTCGACGAGCGCAAGAAATTCATCGAAACGAACGCCCTGGAGGCCTTGAACCTCGATATCTGACGACTCCGCCAAGAAGCGGATCCGAGAAGGAGTTCCCATGGATAGCGAACAGAAAGAGCACCATCCGGTCGTCGGCCTCGAGGAGGAGATGCGCCGGTCGTATCTCGACTACGCCATGAGCGTCATCATCGGCCGGGCCATTCCCGACATCAAGGACGGACTCAAGCCGGTCCATCGCCGCGTCCTCTACGCCATGTACGAGAGCGGGACGTACTATAATAAACCCTACAAGAAATCGGCCCGTATCGTCGGCGACGTCATCGGCAAGTTCCATCCGCACGGCGACCAGGCTGCCTACGACACACTCGTGCGGATGGCCCAGGACTTCAGCCTGCGCTACATCCTTGTCGACGGTCAGGGAAACTTCGGCTCGATCGACGGCGACCCGCCGGCGGCCATGCGCTATACCGAGGTCCGGCTGAAAAAGCTCGCCCACGAGCTCATGGCCGACATCGACAAGGAAACGGTCAACTTCATTCCGAACTACGACGAGAGCCTGACCATGCCTGAGGTCCTGCCCTCGAAGTTCCCGAATCTCCTGGTCAACGGCGGCAACGGCATCGCCGTCGGCATGGCCACGAATATCCCGCCGCACAACCTCGGCGAGATCATCGACGGCGTCGTCCATCTCATCGAGCACCCGAACGCCTCGCTCAAGGACATCTTGAAGCACGTCCAGGGACCGGACTTCCCGACAGGCGGCATCATCTACGGCCGCCAGGGCTTCCTCGATGCCTATAAAGAAGGAAAGGGCATTCTCCACCTCCGGGCCAAGACGATCATCGAGCGCGGAGCCAAGGGCGAAAAGGACAAGATCGTCATCTACGAGATCCCCTACCAGGTCAATAAATCCCGGCTCCTGGAATCGATCGCCCAGCTCGTCAACGAAAAGAAGATCGAGGGCGTTGCCGACATTCGCGACGAGTCCGACCGCGAGGGCATGCGGATCGTCGTCGAAGTCAAGAAGGGGGAGCTCCCCGAGATCATCCTCAACAACCTGTACAAGCACACCCAGCTCCAGATCTCGTTCGGCATCATCATGCTGGCCATCGTCGACAAGCAGCCCAAAACCCTGGGCCTCGTCGACATGATGAAGTACTTCATCGCCCACCGCAAGGAAGTGGTTCTGCGGCGGACGCGGTTCGAGCTGCGGAAGGCGGAGGAGAGGGCCCACATTTTGGAGGGCCTGGTCATCTGCCTCGATAACCTCGACGCCATCATCAAGCTCATCCGGGCCTCGGCCAACGTGGAGGAAGCCCGGCGCGGACTGATGGAAAAATTTCACCTGAGCCAGATCCAGGCCCAGGCCATCCTCGACATGCCGCTCCAGCGCCTGACCAAACTTGAGCGGGAGAAGATCCAGCAGGAATACGCCGAGCTCAAGAAAAAGATCACCGAGCTGCGGAAGATCCTCAAGGACGAAAAGCTCGTCTTCGCGATCATCGTCAAGGAACTCAAAGAGGTCAAGGAAGAGTACCAGGACGAGCGCCGGACCGAAATCCGCGACGAGGCCGTCTCCGAGCTCCGGCCCGAGGACCTTATTAAGGAAGAGGACGTGGCCATCGTCTACACTTCGGGCGGCTACATCAAGCGGACGTCCCTCAGCTCCTACAAGTTTCAGGCCCGCGGCGGCAAGGGCCGTAAGGGCATCGAAATGAAGCCCGAGGACATCGTCGAAGACCTCTACATTTGCTCGACCCACAGCTACCTCCTTGTCTTCACCAACAAGGGGCGGCTCTACTGGCTGAAAGCCCTGGAAGTGCCCGACGTCGGGGTTTCGGGGCGCGGCAAGGCGCTCATCAACCTCGTCGAGTTCCAGCCGGACGAAAAGCCGCGCAGCGTGGTGTCCGTCAAAGAATTTAGTGAAAACCAGTTCATCGTCATGCTGACGACGGACGGGATTATCAAGAAAACGCGACTCAGCGAGTTCAGGAACGTCCGGCGCGGCGGCATCATCGCCATCAACCTGCGTCCGAAGAGCGACCTGTTCTCGGCCCAGCTGTCCACGGGGAAGACCGCCATCGTCATCGGGACCAAGTTCGGCCGGGCCCTCCGCTTCAAGGAGAGCGACGTCAGGCCGATGGGCCGCGGCGCGGCCGGGGTCAAGGGGATCCGCCTCAAACCGAAGGACCATGTCATCGGCATGATCATCGCCGGGCCCGAGGAGAAATTCATCTTCACCGCGAGCGAACGCGGCTACGGCAAAAAGACGGCCGTCGAGCAATACCCCCTGAAACACAGGGGCGGCCAGGGCGTCCTCAACCTCCGCATCACGCCCAAGATCGGGAATGCCTTGGGGATGGTCGGAATCAACGAGGAGGACCTCCTCGTCATCACGCTCGAGGGCAAAGTCATCGGCATTCCGACGACCCAGGTCCGGCCGCTGAGCCGGGCGACCCAGGGTGTGCGCATCATCAACCTCGACGACAAGGACCGCGTCTGCTCGATCGCGAAGGTCAGGGAGAGCTGACCCGGACCGCGGGCTGCCAAATTCGTCAGTTTTTCCGTGTCATCGCAAGGCCTATCGGCCGTGGCGGACTCGATCGCGCAGAAATCGTCGTTGCGCATAAACGGGGCGATCTTGACACCACGCAAAGACCGAGAATACCATCGGAACGATATGGCGGTGCTTGAATGATCCGTGAGGTGTCCGATGGTCGCGCAAATCTCTAAAAGGCCGGCGCGCAGAACCTGGGCTGCTGTGATCGGGGTTACCTGTGCGGCTGGGCTAGTCGGGAGCGCCGTTGCGGCCTCCGTTATTGGCGCTCCGTCTCAAGCGGGCGTTCATCCCGGCGCCTATGCCACGGCTCACAACACTGTCTGCTCGCCTGCCGGCGGCTCTGCTCATGGCCCCGCGTGCGT
Source organism: Candidatus Aminicenantota bacterium (assembly GCA_963727095.1). GTDB lineage: Bacteria > Acidobacteriota > Aminicenantia > Aminicenantales > Saccharicenantaceae > CAVSEQ01. Next base: position 295,612 of record CAVSEQ010000004.1, read on the forward strand.
CCCTGCACATGCCTTCTCTTATGCTGCACCTCCGGCCCGCTCTCCGGAAGCGGACCGCGTTCCCGTCATTTTCTGCACCGATATCGGCGATGACATCGACGATACCTGGGCGCTGGTGATGCTCCTCAAGAGCCCGCAGCTCGACTTGAGACTCGTCACCACGACCTTCGGAAAATCTGAATACAGGTCGAAGCTCATCGCCAAACTCCTGACGATCGCCGATCGCACCGATGTCCCTATCGGAATAGGAGCAGGCGGACATGACGGCACAGGCGGGCAGGAAGCCTGGGTGAAGGATTACGACCTCAAGAGCTACGCTGGCAAAATTTATCCGGACGGCGTCCAGGCGATGATCGATGTCATCAATCAGCCTTCGCGACCCGTGACCCTGATTTGCACCGGACCGTCGACGACCGTCGCCGAGGCGCTGTCGCACGATCCTGCCATCGCCGCCAAGACGATTTTCATCGGCATGCAGGGCAGCGTTCACAAGGGCTACGGCGGCGCCGCAAGTCCTGAACCGGAATGGAACGTGAAGGCCGACGTCCCCGCCGCCCGCGTTGCGCTCCTCGCGCCCTGGAAAAAAACGGTCATCACGCCTCTCGATACGTGCGGTCTGGTGCGGCTCACGGGCGAACGTTTTAAGGTTCTTCGCGAAAGTCCGGATGTCTTGGTCAAAGCCTTGATGGAGAACTATCGGCTGTGGGCGAAAAAGACCTCGCTTGACGTTTTGACCGAAAGCAGCGTTCTTTTTGACACCGTGGCGATTTATCTGGCTTATCCCGGCCCGAAACCCCTGCTGACTATGGAAGAGCTGTCAATCGGGGTCACCGAAGACGGAATGACACGCATCGATCCCTCCGGAGTGAAAATGTCCGTAGCGACGGAATGGAAGAATCTGGATGGATACGAAAACCTGCTGGTCAGGGCGCTGGCACGGCTGACGCAGGTTCCACCGCCGGAGGTCACCGTGGATCCCGCGTCACTCCATGATGGTCTTCGTCACTTTTCCCGCGGCATCGAGGAACTCGATTCGCGGCGCTCCCGCCGCATCGACACGTAACCGCAGACGGACGTTGCCCGCCGGGTCCATGAGATTGAGCACGGCGGCTCCGTCACGGGCCCTGCCAAAATACGCCCGAGCCCGTCCCTGAAGCGCCTCGAGCTCGTTCATCGCTTTCTGCTTTTCCGGACCCTCGGGCATTTTCTCCAGTTGCGCATACTGCTCCGACCGCTGTTTGTTCGTGATGCTGGTCGGATATTCGGCGATGGTCAGCCCGGTATAGCGACGACTGTCGCTTTCGTAGTGCTGGAGGGCGATCGCCTGGTCCTCGTTGTATTGATCGAAGGCGAGGATGGCTCCCGCTTCGTACTTCGAGCCTTCTCTCGACGAGCCGAACGCCAGGCCGCCGCACTCGGTTCCTTCGTCGTTATAGAAAATGAGTCCTGTCCTGCGGCCGCTGCCGTATCCGAAGGGCACGCCGCGCTCGACCGGTCCGGGCGTCTGTTCTTTATTAGCGATGACCAGGCGCAGCTTGCCGTCCTTTTCCACGATGTTAATCCGCTCCACATCGATCTCGGTAAAGTGCGTCCTGGCCGTCCTGCCGGACAGAAGCGACGCCAGTCCGACGACCATGAAGAGCGCGCTGAGCGCGACATAGACGCGCATCCACTTCATATTCCTTCCGGATTTGTCCATGGTACTCCCTCCTGTTTCATTGATCGGTCGGGACAATATCCTTAGTATTATACCGTCCCATGCGTCAGGAAGTTACGCCGGCGCGGCCGCAGATCGGAGACTCATTCTTTTCCCGGCGGCGGGTCAAAGATTTATTTTATGATGCGATCGGGAGCGCCGTGCTCGATTCCCCCCTGTTGTGTCCGCCGTCGGGTCGGGAAAACTCTTTTCGTGCTCGGCGGTCACCTTCATGGGATTACCTGAACGGGAAAATGTTGTCACCTTAGCGGCCTCTTTGTTGTAGACGGAGAGATCGTGCTTTCCGGGAAAACCTGCGACGATATTGCCGGAAGGGGGCACGTTCGAGGTAACGAGGTCGCCTGAGAACCCTCTTGAATTGTTCTGGCGCGGCGCGGCAAGATTTCTCCCCCCGGAGAGCCCGGGGAGTCTTGAGACGCCGCAAACCCGATTAATGTGATAAAATAAGTCGTATCTGGCGGGAAAAGATCCCGCGAGGAGAGGTCACGATGCGTGTTTTCTCGAAGATGGCCGCCGTGCTTGGCGCGGCGATCCTCATTGCGGCGGCCGCCGCCGCGGCCCAGCCGGCGAAGCCTTGCTGCAACTCGCCGGGCGTCCCTCCCAACGGATCTCAGGCTGTCGCGCCCGAATTCAAGGATCTCCCCGGCGCCGGAAAGAAGTGCTGGATCGGCGAGGTCAATTATTTTGTCTACGAATTCGATAAGACGCCAAAGATGGGAACGGCTATTCTGAAGATCCTGCTCTATGATAAGGCCGGGAACCGCGTTACGGAGCTGGATATCACGGGAGAGTCCGGCATGCCCGCGATGAAAGGCGCGCACGACTCCGGAGAGGTCGCCTTCAAGCTCAACAAGAAAGGCGACTACCTCCTGCCGGTCAATGTCGTTATGCCGGGAGATTGGGAGGTCCGGCTGACGTTCTCCCGGAACAAGATCGTCGTATTTCGAGGCCGCCTGACATTTGGCGTATAGTCCGCTACAGCCCGTCGCTCAGGCGGTCCGCAAGAATGTGATGCTCGCCCCCGAGTTTCCCAGTCGCCACGCGAGAATCCTTGCGGCTTGGTCCGGCTTTCTCCTCTTCCTCGGCGGTACGCTGTGTCACGCTCAGAGCACTCTGTTTTACCTGGAAGTCCAGAACGTCGTCGCCTACTCGACGGCCGCCCGGGCCGTCCAGCTATTTTCTCTGGCGCCGGACGAGGCGATGCAGAAGCCGAGCCTCGGTTTCGATTTCGTCGAGAGGATCACGGGAGCCTCGCGTGACTACGGCGTCATCGCCGTCCAAGCCCGGGTCGCCTATGACCAGCAGGGCGATCACCACGTCGAGCTGCAGGTCTATAACGCCTACTTCCGTCTCAAAGCCGGATTCGCCGACATCTGGGCCGGCCACAATCGTCCGGCCTGGGGAATCTCGTACGAGCTCGACAACCACGCGTTGCTGCTCGAGACGCCCGAGATGATGGGCTTCGGCTTTGAGAGGGATTGGGGTGTCGGCCTTCACCGGGATCTCTCTTGGGGCGACGCCGCGTTCTCTTTGACGGCCGGCAGCGGCATGCCGCTCTATTTCAAAGGCAATTATTTCGCGGCGGCGCGCGTTTCCAAGGGAGTGCTGGCGCGTGACAACTACAGCCTCGGTCTTTCGCTCGCCCACGGCGATATCCTGAATACAATGGGCTATCATCTTTTGATGCCGGAGCCCGTGGACTACACCGCGGCCGCAGCCGATGCCACGTATTTCTGGAGAAACATCGAGAACCGGGTCGAGGCCATTGTGGGCCGGAAGGCCGGCGCCGACATTCTCGTCCTGTTTTGGCGGGCCGGCCTGAATCTGCTCGAGGAGGGCAGGCTCAAGCTCGAGGTCCAGCCGGTCTTGACCCGGGGCATTCCCTCAGAGACATGGCAGCTCGGGGGCTGTGCCACATACCGGATGACCGCGGACCTCGCGGCCCGGTGCCTGGTCCAGTACGACCGAGGCCAGAGGGATGCCCGGTTCGTCCTTCAACTCTATTATTACAAAGGCGTGTGAGCGGCATGAATTCAACGGGATCCGCCGGCGCATCGACTCCGTCCTTCGAAATGGGCCGGGTCGTTCGGATGGGCTCGAGGCTGAGCCGAGCCTGCCGGAAAGAGGAGTAACGCGATGTCAAGAACTCACCGAACCAAGAAACAGGAAGCGGACAGGAAGGCCCGGCGGCGGGCTTGGCTAGTCCGGCCTCCGGCCTTGTTCATCGTCATGCTCCTCGTCCTATCGGGCGCGCCGGGCCTCCGTGCGGCCGTCGGATGCGACCTCAACGAGCCCGACCGCGACGTCAGGCGTCTGTTTCCGGAGTCCACGGGCTACAAAACGCTCTACGTTTCGATCGCCAAGAGAGGCGGTGGGGCGCTCCAAAAACAGATCGAAGCCCGTCTCGGCGATACGTTCAAGGGGCTCTTCGAAACCGCCGACGTGCCCTATACCATGTACGAGATTTATAAGGGAAGTGAGCTCATCGGCTATATCCACGGTGTCAATCAAAAGGGAACCTACGGCGGAATCCAGGTTTTCCTGGCCCTCGACCGGGAGGGTAAAATCCGCGGATTCTATTTCCAGAAGCTGACGTCCAAGGCGGCCAAGTTCTTCCGCGAGCCGGCCTTCGGCAACCAATTCATCGGACTGAGCCTGAGGGAGTTCTACCGGTACAACGTGGTCTCGGGCAAAGAGGACCCACCGGGGCCGGTCAGCCGTATCAAGAACCCCGACCCGGCCGCCGACGAAGACTTCCGGGCCGCTCTGCGGGCGACGAAAAAAAACCTGATCCTGGTCGATGAATTCCTGCTGGGCAATCGGTACCTGAAATATTTCGAGACGGGCTCTGTGAGACCGGACGCGGGGTCCACCGCTCGAGGAGTTTGATGGGATGAGAAAAATCAGCCTATTCGAAGTCGCTTATAAGAACCTTCTCCGAAAGAAATCGAGGAGCATCCTGACCGTTCTCGGCATCTCGCTGGCCGGGTGGGTGCTCGTCAGCCTTCTCGGATTCAACCGGGGGTACGAACAGTCCCTGAACAAGGACATCGACAACCTGGGGTTCCAAATGCTCGTGGTCGCCAAGGGCTGTCCCTACGAAGCGGCGACTCTCATGCTCAAGGGCGGCACAGGGCTTAAATACATGAAGGACAGTATCGCGGCCGATGTGGCCAGGGAACCCGAAGTGGAAGGGGTGACGGCCATGCTCATGCAGGTCGTCTTCGACCCGAACAAAGGGGAGAGCGGCGGTATGACGGCCTACCAGGGCGTGGACCCGGCGACCTTCCCGCGCATGAAAAGCTCGCTGCCATTCAAGGCCGGCGCCTGGTTCACGAAGCCCGACGCCAGGGAAGCGGTCTTCGGCTATGAAGCCGCCGAGCTCGAGCAGCGGGAGGTCGGCGACGCCTATCTCATCCCCGACAAGAACGTCGAGGTCAAGGTGGTCGGCGTCCTGAAACGCACCGGCACGCAGGATGACGGCACGATCTTTCTGCCTATTGGGGCGGTCCAAAAGATCTTCGGTCTCGCCGGCGAGCTGACGGGCATCGGCATCAAGGTCAAAAAGGACGTCGACATCGCCAAGTTTGAAGAGAAGATGTTCAAACTCCCGGATGTCCAGGTCGTCAGCCTCACCCAGGTCAAGACGACGATCATGACCCTCGTGTCCACAGCCAGGGTCATGGTGTTCTCCATCGCCGTCATCGCCATCCTTATCGCCATGATGGGGGTCGTCAACACGATCCTGATGTCGGTCCTGGAGCGGCGGCAGGAGATCGGCATCCTGAAATCCATGGGCGCGATGGCCGCCGACATCTTTAAGCTCGTTTGGCTCGAAACGATCATCCTCTGCGTTTCCGGCGGCGTCCTGGGGACCGTTCTCGCGCTCGGAACGGCCCGCCTTACGGACATCCTCATCCGGAGGCTGCTGCCCTACGCGCCGAGCGGTGGGCTCATTTCCATCGACGCGAACCTCGTCCTCTTGACCCTGGGCATCGTCACGGCGGTCGGCCTCGTGAGCGGGCTCTACCCGTCCTGGAAGGCCGGCCGTCTACGTCCGCTCGAAACCATCAGGAGCGAGGAGGAACAATGAGCGCCGCGGCCCGCTTATCCATCGAAGCCGACAATGTGCGCCGGGTCTATTCCCGGGGGTGCGAGCAGGTTGCCGCCGTGGACGGCATCTCTATGACGGTCGAGAAGGGTTCCTTCGTGTCCGTCGTCGGCCCGTCGGGATCCGGCAAGACCACACTGATCAATATCCTCGGCTGTCTGGACAACCCCACCTCGGGCAAGCTGGTGCTCGAGGGACGGGACGTGTTCGACAACGGCAAGACCCTCTCCGAGGGCAAGTTGACCCGGATTCGCCGGGAAGTCTTCGGTTACATTTTCCAGAAGTTCTACCTCGTGTCGACGCTCACGGTCATGGAGAACGTCATCCTTCCCTTCAGCTTCTATCGGAAGCCGGGCGCTTCGGCGGATGTCGAGGGCCTGCTTAAGCTCCTGGGCATCGACCACCGGTCCTGCCATCTCCCGGGGCAGCTTTCCGGAGGCGAAATGCAGCGGGTGGCCATCGCTCGGGCCCTTGTCAACAACCCTCAGATCCTGCTCGCCGACGAGCCGACCGGAAATCTCGATACGAAGCGGAGCGGGGAGATCGGCGTCATTCTCAAAGACCTCAACCAAAAAACCGGTTTGACCGTTATTCTCGTCACGCACAATCTCGAGCTGGCGCGGATGGCCCACAGGACCATCGAGCTGCGGGACGGCAAAATCGCTCCGATCTAGCGCCTGCCGGGATATCCACCGGTGACCGGATGGCCTAAGGAAATGGGACGGAGTCCATGCCCGGCGCGGTCTTGGCTTGACACCCGTTCTGCCAAAGCCTAGAATCAGGGCACTTTTCCCAAGGAGAGCGCCATGGTTTCGACTCTCGCTCAGGTGCTGGTCAATACGCTCAGTTCCTTTCCCAAGGACGGACTGCTCCTCTACAAAAAAGAGGGATCGTACGTGCCGATCTCGACCCGCGAGTTCGGCGATCGGGTCAAGTTCCTGTGTCTCGGCCTCCATTCTCTCGGTTTGGGGCGGGGGGACAAGCTCTGCCTGCTGGCGGAGAACCGGCCGGAGTGGATCATGGCCGATTTCGCGACGCTCTGCGCCGGCGGCCTGACGGTCCCGATTTACACGACCCTCGTCGCGGAGCAGATCGAGTTTATCATCCAGGATTCCGACGCCATGATTGTCGTCGTTTCGAACGCCGACCAATGGCGCAAGATCGAATCCATCCGCGGCCGGCTGGCCAAGGTCCGCCATTATATCGTTATGGATGGAGAGGCGCCGGCGGGCGCGATCACGCTCGAGCAGCTCATCGAAGCGGGCAAGCGCGCCGCGGAGGCGAGCCCCGGGTTCTTCGAAGAGCTCGTCGGCCGGGTCAAGCCCGACGACGAGGCCTCGCTCATCTACACGTCGGGGACGACCGGGTTGCCCAAGGGCGTCATTTTGACGCACGACAATTTCCTGAGTAACATGAAAACGGTGCGGCAGATCATCGAGTTCACGGAGCGCGACGTCTGCCTGTCGTTCCTTCCGCTCTCACACGTCCTGGAACGGATGGTGACTTTTACCTACATCTTCGCGGGCTGCACGGTTGCGTATGCGGAGAGCGTCGAAACGGTCGCTCAGAACCTGCTCGAGGTTCGGCCGACCATCATGGTCAGCGTCCCCCGCGTGTTCGAGAAAATCTATGCCAAGGTCATGGACCAGGTCCTGGTCAGCCCATCCCTGCGCCGCAAGATTTTCTTCTGGGCCTTGAACGTGGGCCGCGCGTTTGGGGCCCGCAAGCTTGCCGGGACTCCGATTCCGGCCGGACTGCGTATCAGACGAAAAATCGCCCATAGGCTGGTCTTCTCCAAAATCATCGCCCGGACCGGCGGCCGCGTCAGGTTTTTCGTTTCGGGCGGCGCGCCGCTGTCCAAGGAAATCGCCGAGTTCTTTTACGCGCTCGGCCTGGTCGTCCTTGAAGGCTACGGTCTGACCGAGACGTCGCCGGTCCTCTCCGTCAATACGTTTGAAGACCTCAGGTTCGGGACGGTCGGGAAGACCATCCCCGGAGTCGACATCAAGATCGCCGCGGATGGGGAAATCCTGGCCCGAGGCCCGAACATCATGAAGGGCTACTACAAAAAGGATGCCGAGACGCGGGAAGTCCTTGAGGGGGGCTGGTTCCATACCGGGGACATCGGCCATTTCGACGAGGACGGTTTCCTCGTCATCACGGATCGGAAGAAGGATCTGATCGTGACGTCGGGCGGAAAAAACATCGCACCGCAGCCGATCGAGAATCTCCTCAAATTAAGCCCCTATATCTCCAACGCCGTGGTCATCGGCGACCGGAAACGTTTCGTTTCCGCCCTGATCGTTCCGGTGATCGAGAAGCTTGAGGAATACGCCAAGGGCCGGCAAATCCCCTACAACGGCTTCGACGAGCTGGTCCGCGACAGGCGGATCGTGGATTTCCTTAAATCCGAGGTGGACCGGGTGACGCCGCTCCTGGCCTCGTACGAGCGGATTAAGAAGATCGCCGTTCTCGGCCGCGACTTCGAAGTGGGCAAAGACGAGATCACCCCCACCCTGAAGGTGAAGCGGGCGAGCATTGAAGACCGGTATCAGGACCTGATCGACGCGATGTACCAGGAAGATTCAAGCGACAAGGGCAGCTGAGGAATCGGCGGCCGGACGCTATTCGGGCTTGGGCGCTTCGGGCTCGATGGGTTCCGGCTTGGTGGACCAGTACAGGATCCGGCCGCAATTCTCACACGTGATCAGGTTGCTTTTGTCGTAAATCTCGTTGAGCATCTGAGGCCGGATGCGCATGTGGCACATGGCGCAGAATTCGCCTTTGACGGGCGAAAGAGGCACGCCTCCCTTTTTCTGAGCGATCGCCTCGTAGAGCTTGAGCTGCTCCGGTGGAATGAGCGGGACGAGCACCTCTCGTTCCTGGACGAGCTTGGCCCGTTTGGCCTCGAGCTCCTTGGCTTTCTCGTCCAGAGCCCGCGCCTCTCTGCGAAGACTCTCTTCCTCCTGGCCCTGCTTGACCGTCGCGCCCTTGATGTCCTCTTCGATGTCGTCGGCGGCAAGCATCTCGGCGATAATCGCTTCCTCGAGGGTATCGACCTTGCGCTGCGATTCCTCGATCTCATGGAGGAGGGAGGTGTATTCCTTGTTCGTCTTGACTTCGTTCAGCTGGCGCTTGTACTTGCCGATCTGGGTTTTGATGTCCCGGACCTCAGTCTCCAGGTCCCGACGCCTTTTTTGGTTATGGGCCATTTTGTCCTTGGCCTCGGCGACGGCCTTGGACCCGGCCTGAACCTTCCTGTCGATCTCCTGGATCAGGCGGGGAATTCCTTCGAGGACGAGCGACGTGTTCCGGATTTCCGTGTCCAGATGTTGCAGCTGGATGAGCTTGTCGAAGTCGATATCCACTATTGCCACTTCCTCGGCCTATCGGTTCTGTGGGCCTACCAGGATTCGAACCTGGGACCTGCCGGTTATGAGCCGGTGGCTCTGCCGCTGAGCTATAGGCCCTTGGCCCATCTATATAACAAAATATTGTACATCCGTCAATTACGACAAAGTCAGAGTTCGTAGGAGTGGTGAGGCGATGCGGCGGGACCAGCGGTCACGGCCGCCCGCGGCCGGCCGGGAGCGGCAGGTAGCGGAGTCTTCGCAGCGACCATCAGCAACGCAGCGAAGTGACTCGAAGCTGCGTTGCTGGGAAACGTCTGAATCGAGTCTTGGATCTTGCCCGACGCCTCACTAGTGGGAAATATTCGAAACGGGCCTTCGAGTTCTTCTCTATCGCGGGTTTGCCCCAGCGAGTCAAACCCGCTTGGGGAAAGGCTTCGCTCGCAGAAAGGGGAAATGTACCTCAGGTACGTGTCCCCTTTCTTCCAAAAATCACTTAGGATATTTGCCACCACTGCGGCAAAGCTGCGGTAGTGCTTGTCGCTCCGAATACTTCGCTCCCTGCCGCCCAGCCTTTCCACGCCTTCCTCCGGGAAGCACCCCTGCGCTTTCCCGTTTGAATGAGGTCGAGCGCGGGTTGCTTCCTAGCGGGAAGGGGGTTGTAGGGTTAGGGCAAACAAAGGGCATCCCGCTGCTTCTTCTGGGATACCGGCGCCGCCCCGGCTCAATGGTTGTTCGTAAACGACTTGAGCTTGCGGCTGCGGCTAGGGTGCTTAAGCTTGCGAAGGGCCTTGGCCTCGATCTGACGGATGCGTTCGCGAGTGACTTTGAACTGCTGGCCGACCTCCTCCAAAGTATGCTCGTTTCCGTCGCCCAGCCCGAATCGCATTTTAAGGACTCTGCCCTCGCGCTCCGTCAGCGATTTCAGCGCCTCCTCGATCTGCTCCCGGAGGTTGATGTGGATGACTGTGTCCGGGGGGGAGGGAATGAGCTTGTCCTCGATGAAGTCGCCGAGGTGGCTGTCTTCTTCCTCGCCGATCGGTGTCTCGAGAGAGATGGGCTCTTGGGCGATCTTGATGATCTTGCGGACCTTGTGCACGGGCATATCCATCTTCTTGGCGATCTCTTCGCAGCTGGGCTCGCGGCCGATCTCCTGAACGAGGGTTCGCGAAACGCGGATGAGCTTGTTGATGGTTTCGATCATGTGAACCGGAATGCGGATCGTCCGCGCCTGGTCGGCGATGGCCCGGGTGATGGCCTGCCGGATCCACCATGTCGCATACGTTGAAAACTTGTAGCCGCGGCGGTACTCGAACTTCTCGACCGCCTTCATCAGGCCCATATTGCCTTCCTGAATGAGGTCCAGGAACTGGAGCCCCCGGTTGCTGTATTTCTTGGCGATGGAAACGACGAGCCTCAGGTTGGCGGCGACAAGTTCCTTCTTGGCCTGGTCGCTGATCTTTTTCCCGGCTGTGATGGCCCGGACCGCCTTGCGCAGCCCCTCCGGGTCGAGGCCGACCGTCGCGGCCTCCTTCCGAAGCTCCTTGTTGATCTCCCGGATCTTCTGCTTGAGAACGGGGTCTTCTTTCTTCTTCTTCGACAGCGCCACCGTCAATTCATCTTTCGAGTCCTCGAGCTCGTTGATCATCTTGAGGCGGCGGCGCAGGTCTTCGATGATTTTCTCGCGCTGCGCCGGACGCATGTTGAGGTCGCGGATGTTGCGGCTGATGAGGACGATGAGCCGGCCGCGGGAGACGAAGAACTTCTTCGTCATCGCGATCTTGTCCAGCTTCTGGCTGGCTTCCTTGATCTTCTTGACCTTGGCCAGAATCTGCTTCTTCTTCTCTTCGATCCTGCCTTCGGCCACGTCTTCTTCGCTGAGGTCGAGCATTTCCTGGATGACGAACGGGTTGTCCTTGATCTTCTCCTCAAGGGCGAGCACTTCGTTGAGGACAAGCCGCGTTTTAGACAGGGCCTTGATGATGTTTTTCTCGCCCCGCTCGATCTCCCGAGCGATGGCGATTTCCCCCTCCCGCGTCAGGAGGGCGATGTTGCCCATCTCCCGGAGGTACAGCTTCACGGGGTCGGTCGTCCGTTCCAGGCCGTGCGTCGAAACGAGGTCGCTCTTCCGCCGCCTCGGGATCATCTCCTTCTGCCGGGAATCGAGGATCTTGATCCCGTAGTCGTCCATGGAGGACAGAAAATCGTCGAAATCCTGTTCCGAGTCGAGATCTTCCGTGAAGGTCTTGTCGATCTCCTCGAAGAGCAGAAAGCCCTGCTTGCGGCCCTTGGAGATGAGCTGGGAGATTTCGTCCTTATGAAATTTCGTCTCAGGAGACACGCGTCACCCCTCTTGTCCTGTGAAATGCTTGATGCGAATTCTCAGAATCATCATTCCGTCCCTACGTCAATGCCAGAATCTGTTTGGTCACGTCCTGCTTTTGGTAGAGGAGGGCCAAAAGCTCCTCCTTTTCGCCTTGCTTTTCCGATCTCGCGATCTTCTGCTGGATGTCCTTCAGCCGGTTCTGGAGGTACATCTTGCGGATCGACTTCAGGCATTCCTGAGCCTCGCCGAGCGAGGCCCCGCCGGCCTTCTCGAACAGGGCCATGGAAAGCTGGGACAGAAGCGTCCCGTCGACCTTGTCCTTCAGCTCATGGAAGTTCCAGTCACGGCTGTTCCGGAAGCACTCGAGGATGTACAGGAAGACCGGCTCGCTCCGCAGCCCCCGGAAGACCTCCGCGCCGGATTCCTGGAAGAGGTCGCCGGCGATCGACCGGTCCTCCATCAGGATCTGGAAAAGCCGCTTCTCGGCCGGGCAAAACAACCCGGCGGCTTCGCTTGCGGTGTCTGGTTTTCTGTGCTCGACAATTCCACGCAGAACCTCTTCGCCGATTCCCAGGTACTGGCTGGCCTGCTTCAGGTACTCGCTGCGGGCGACGGCGTCGGGGACTTTTTCGATTTCCTTGACGACGGTCCGGGCGACCCGGCCTTTTTCCTCGGGCAGGTTCATGCGCGCGCTGCGGCTCAGGGAATCGACAAGAAACTTGATTCCGGGGGCCGCTTTTTTGAGCAGGGCCAGGTACTTGTCGCGGCCGTGTTTCCTGAGAAACGAGTCCGGATCGGCGTTTTCGGGAAGCGTCAGGACCTCCACGTTCAGTCCCTTCTCCATACAAAGGGGGACGGCGCGGGCGGAGGCCGCCTGCCCGGCGCTGTCCCCGTCGTAGTTGATGATGATCCGCGGGGCGAACCTCACCGCCTGGCCCACCTGGAACGACGTGAGGGCGGTGCCGAGCGAAGCGGCGACATTCGTGATCCCCGCCTGATAGAGGGCGGAGAAATCGGTATAGCCCTCGACGAGGATGACGGTCCCCGCGTCGCGAATGGCGTCCTTGGCGAAATTCAGGCCGTAGAGGAGCTTCCCCTTCGAATAAAGCGGGGTGTCCGGCGAATTCAGGTATTTCGGGTCGGCCTCCGTCACGGTCCTTCCGCCGAAGGCCACGATTTTGCCCGTCAGGCTGAAGATCGGGAAAATCACGCGGCCGCGGAAGCGGTCGTAGTATTCATCGCGCTTCTTCTGGCCGGGGAGGACGAAACCGCCCTTTTCGAGCAGCGAAACCGGAACGTTTTTCCCTTGAAAGAAGGTCAGGAGCGCGTTCCACGAATTGAGGGCGTAGCCGATCTTGAGGGTCTGGATCGTGTCCTCGGTGAGGCCCCGCTTCTTCAGGTATTCGAGAGCGGCGACGCCTTCCTGGGTGCTGAGGAGGTTTTTCCTGAAGTAGCCGAGGGCCAGCTCATTGACCTTGAACAGCTTCTCCTCGAGGCGCAGGACGGCCGGATTGAGTCTCTGCTGGGGAAGCGGCACGTGATATTTTTCCGCAAGGTAGCGCAGGGCTTCGGGGAAATTGAGGTTCTCCCTTTCCATGACCAAAGAAAAGACGTCACCGCCGGCTCCACAACCGAAGCAGTGGTAGAGCTGCTTGTCCTCGTCCAGCGTGAAGGAAGGCGTCTTCTCGGTGTGGAATGGGCAGAGGCCGATCCATTTACGGCCCCGCTTCCTCAAGGTCGTATATTGGGAGGCAATCTCGATAATGGACGAGACTTGCCTGACTTGATCGATGATCTCCATGGGGTTTAAAAAAGCCTAGTTTGTCTCATAGAATATAGGGAGCGAAGCACGTATTGTCAAGCCGCTCCGGACTATCCGTGGTTAATCAGGCTGGCCATATAGGCGGCGCCGAAGCCGTTGTCGATGTTGACGACCGCGACGCCCCCGGGACATGAGTTCAGCATCGCCAGCAAGGCCGCCAGGCCCTTGAAGCTTGCGCCGTACCCGACGCTCGTCGGGACCGCGATGACGGGTATGTTGACCAAGCCAGCTACGACACTCGGCAGGGCCCCTTCCATACCGGCGACCGCGATGATCACACGGGCCTTCGACAGCGTCTTGTACTGATCTAAAAGGCGATGGAGGCCGGCCACCCCGACGTCATAGATGCGCTCTGTTGCGTTGCCCAGGATTTCGGAAGTGACCGCGGCTTCCTCGGCCACCGGAATGTCCGATGTCCCGGCGGTCAGGACGGCGATCGTGCCTTTCCCGGCAGGAGGGGGACTCTGGACCAAAATCACGGTTCTTGCGGTCTCGTTGTACCGGGCGCCTTTGAGGGAAGGTTTAATCCGGGCATAAACGTCCGGTTCGATGCGAGTGATGAGAAGGTTCGACCCCTGTTTGATGATCTCCCGGCCGATCTTGGCGATCTGATTCGCCGTCTTGCCCAGACCATAGATGATCTCAGGGTGTCCCCTCCGAATCTCCCGGTGGTGGTCGACCTTCGCAAAACCCAGGTCCCGGTAGGGGTAGTCTTTGAGCTCCGCAAGGGCCTTTTCTGGGGAAAGGCGGCCGGAATAGACCTTCCTCAGGATTTCTTCCAACCGGTTTTTCATCCGGACCATTCTATCACATTTCTCAAGAAATACTTGAGTGACTTGGGGCGACGTGTCCGATCCGGGAGAAGGCATAAGTCGGAGTGACGGCTTTGAGACTGCGTTGAGCCCGCCTCGGCGATGCGGAAACAGAAGTTACGGCATCTCCGGACGGCCTTCATTGCCATCCCCGGGCGACGTCAAAATAGGTGATGTTTGGACGGCGGTGGTCGTTAACCTGTGATAGGAACCGCCTGCAACAGTCTCCGATGTCCTTGTCAAAGCCGGCCTGCTGATGTACAATACGCCCCACCGAAGACGAAACCTGAGAGGGAGACAATCGTGACTGAACACCGTGCGAAGAAGGACGATTATCAGAAAGTCCTGGCCGTCTATGGCCAGGGCATAAAGGAATTCCATAAGGGAGATTTCGAGAAGGCCGTCGAGCTCCTCAAAGCGTTTATCGAGAAATATCCCCTCGAACGGGAGATTGTGGACCGGGCCCAAACCTATCTGGCGATTGCCCTCAAACGGCAGAAAAAGGAAATCGTGTCTCTCAGAAACTTCGAGGATTATCTCCGCTACGGGAGCGCCAAAATCAACCAGGGCGATTTCGAGGGCGCGCTCAAGCTGCTCGAGAAGGCTTTGGAGTTCAAAGAGAAGGACGGCCAGGTCTATTTCCTCATGGCGGATGCGTGCATCTTGATGGGTCAGATCGACGCGGCTCTGGAAAACCTCAAGAAGGCCATTCAGAAAGACAAATCGCTCGGAACCATGGCCCAGAACGAGGCGGATTTTGCGCCGCTTTGGGATGACAAGAGATTCAGGCTGCTCACAAGACTGGCATGAGCAGACATCTCGTCGCTCTCATAACAGGGGGAGAGGAGGGCGGCGGATCCGGGTCCATCAAGGCGCGCCTGACCTCTCCTCTTCTTGGAAGACCCGCTGTTTCCTACGTTCTTGAAGCCGCCTCCGGCTTGCATCCGGAAAGGATCATCCTGGCGGTTCGGGATGCCGAGGCCGTAGCGGCCCTTGAGGCTCTCGGTCCCGGAACCTTAATCGGCGGAAACATTCCTGTCACGGTTCTCCCAGTGAAAACGGCCGGGATTCCCGGCCGGTCAAGCCTTGTCCCCGCCGCTCGGGCGGCCTTGCCTAAGCTCCGGCCATTGCGCTCCCTGGATGTGATCGTCATCCCGGCCGACCGGCCCTTGCTCCGTTCCTTGACTCTGCGGCGTCTCATGGCCGCGCATCGTCGGCGGAGCTGCGCCATGACGCTGATGCCGCTCGGACCGGATGTCGAACGCGATGGCGCTCTGGTCATCCAGGCCTCAAGCCTGGCGGCGATCGTCCGCAGCCCGAACCGCACGACCAAGGGCGCCGGGTTCTCGCGCCTCGCCGATTTCGTCCGGGCCGGGGGCGGCCGGGTCGGCCGCTGTGAACCGCCGGAAGCCTGGGAGGTCCTCAAAATCGCGCGCCGCGCCGACCTGCCCGTAGCCGCCATGCTTCTCCGCGGCCGCAAGATCGAGGCCCTGGTCGAGGGCGGCGTCACCATGCTTGATCCCTCAAACACCTGGGTGGACTGGGAGGCGGAGATCGGCGAGGGGACCGTCCTCTATCCATCGACCGTGATCGAGGGGGCCAGCCGCATCGGCAAGGGTTGCCGCATTTATCCCCATGTCCACATCATGAATTCGCGTCTCGCGGACGGGGCCGTCGTCCTGAGTTCGACGGTCCTCGAGGGCTGCACGCTCGAAGCGGACACCCAGGTCGGTCCGTTCGCGCGCCTTCGTCCCGGAACGGTTGTCCTCACCGGCTCGCGGGTCGGGAATTTTGTCGAAATGAAAAACACGGTTTTCGGGCCCCGTTCCAAGGCCATGCACCTTTCCTACCTCGGCGACAGCCGGGTCGAGGAGGAGGTCAATATCGGCGCGGGCACGATCACCTGCAATTATGACGGCGTGCGGAAGAACCCGACCCACATCGGGGCCGGAGCGTTCATCGGGTCGGGCACGGAGTTGGTGGCTCCCGTGAACGTGGGCCGCAAAGCCTACGTTGCCGCCGGCTCAACGATCACGAAAGACGTCAGCCCCGGCAGCCTGGCCATCGCCAGAGCCCGGCAGGTGGAAAAACCGGGCTGGGCAGCCGAGCGGTCGAAAAAGATGCGGCGGTCCGGCCGCGGCAACAAAGGCTGACGGCCGTCCTCAGCCCCTGGACTTCGTTTTCTTCGCTTCTTTTGCCCCCCGGCCGGATGTCTTGAGCCCGTATTTACGGATAAAGGACTCGGTCATCGACTTGGCTTCCGTGTCGGTGTACTGCTTGGGGGGAGACTTCATGAAAAACGACGACGGGGCGAAGAGCGCGCCCTTGACCCGGTTGTTCAGGGCCAGCTTCGCGCATCGGACGGCGTCGATGACGACGCCCGCCGAGTTCGGAGAATCCTCCACCGAAAGCCGGCATTCGAGCTGGGTCGGAACGTCGCCGAAATGGCGGCTCTCGATGCGGAGGAAGCAGACCTTATTGTCTTTCTGCCAGGGGACATAATCGCTCGGTCCGACATGCACATTGTCGGGGTGGATGTCGAGCCCCCGGTTCTGGATCTGGGAAACGACGGCGTTAGTTTTGGATTTCTTCTTTGAATCGAGCCTTTCCCGCTCGAGCATGTTGAGGAAATCCGTGTTGCCGCCCGTGTTGAGCTGATAGGTCCGGTCGATGGGCATCCCTCGGTCGAGGTAGAGGTTGACGAGGGTCCGGTGCAGGATCGTGGCTCCGACCTGTGACTTGATGTCGTCGCCGATGACCGGCAGGCCCCGTTCCTCGAACCGCTTCTGCCAGTAGCGCTGGCTGGCGATAAACACCGGGATGCAGTTGACGAGGCCGCAGCCGGCCTCGAGCACCTGCTCGACGTACCATTTCGTTGCCATCTCGCTGCCCACCGGCAGATAGTTGATGACGACGTCGGCCTTGGTTTCCTTCAGGCTTCCGACGATGTCCGCGGTCGGTCCCGGTGCTTTTTCGATGATCTGAGAAAGGTATTTGCCCAGCCCGTCATGGGTCATCCCCCGAGCCACTTTGACGTTTAAATGAGGAACAGCCGAAAACTTGGTCGTGTTATTGGGACGGGTGAAGATGGCCTCGCTCAGATCCTTGCCGACTTTGTTCTTGTCGATGTCAAAGGCCGCGACGAACTCGATGTCGCGGATATGGTAGCCGCCGAGCCGGACGTGCATGACACCCGGGACGAAATCATTCTCCTTGGCGTTTTTGTAGTACTCCACCCCCTGAATGAGGGACGAGGCGCAGTTCCCAACGCCGATGATGGCGACGCGGATTTTGCTCACGGACTAAACCTCCTTCGGACGCTGGGCTTGTTCGAACACCCTGACGTAGAACACCCGCTGGATGGCAGTGACGTTGGAAACGAGGCCGATGAATCCCATGACGATGAGAAGGGAGGGGTCGAGGACCTTGAAGGCCATCCCGACCACGGTCCCGATGAAAAGGAGAAGCAGGCGTTCGGCCCTCTGCATGATGCCCACCTTGCAGTCGATGCCCAGGCCTTCGGCCCGGGCCCGGGTATAGCTGACCATCGTCGAGCCGAGAAATGTGAAGATCATCAGCCAAAGGCCCCAGCCATGCCGGAAGTGATAGGCCAGCCCCATGTACATGAAAAACTCGGAATAGCGGTCCAGGCTCGAATCGAAAATAGCCCCGAACAGGCTCCGCTGGTTGGCGTTCTTGGCCACCTTTCCGTCCAGGATATCAAAAAATCCGCACACGAGGACCGACACCGCCGCCCAGCCGGGGAGGCCGCCCGCATAAAAACCACCGACGGCGGCGCCGGCCAGCAGTCCCAGCACGGTCAGAGCGTTGGCGCTGACGTGGGCCCGGACGAAGAGCAGGGAGAGCCTATCGGCCGTCCCGAGCGCCCAATCGATCAACTTCTTCGGCAGGAGCCGAAAGGACTTCTCAAGCTCGGGACACATGCTCTCCTTCTCTCGTCTTTGGATTGAGTCATCATAATCCGAATGCGTCGCGGAAATCAAGCTGCCGCGGCCCGCACGAAGGCCTCCCGCCCTGACGCCGCGCAACGATTTTTTCACGGCTTGAGCTTTGGCCGGAGTTCGTTTAAAATGAAACCTAAGCCTTAACGGATGAAGGGGATTTCCCGATGAAAAGGAGTGAGATCCAGAAGTATTTTAAGAACGGCCGGGCTCTTGTCGCCAGGGAGACCTTCGCGATCGCCAAGACCCGCCGGGCCGTGGCTGGCGCCTTTGCGGTTGTCCGCGACAGGAACGAAACGACATGTGTCGTCGAGGAATCCAAGCTCCGGCCGCGCCAGTGCCTCGGGATCGAGGGCGATTGGCGGCTGCTGACCTTCGACATGATCCTCCCGTTCAGCCTGGTCGGCTTTTTCGCCCTGCTTTCCGGGGCCTTGGCCGAGGCGGGCATCAGCATCTTCACCATCTCCGCGTACTCGACGGACCACATTTTCGTGAAGAACAAAGACCTCGAGCGGGCCGTGAAGGCCCTCGAGCAGCTCGGCATGATCATCCGCCGGTTATAGCCGGGCGCGGGAAAAAAATTGGAGAGGAGATCGGACCTGCCGGCTGTTATCGCTCTGCCGCGCATCCTCGAAGCGGTGCGGACCCTCGACCCGCTCCCGCTGATCGAGGCCGGTTTCGTGGCATACTCCCGCGGTCAGGCCGTCGTGCCTCCCGTCGGCGAAATGATTTTCGAGAACCCGCCGGGCGACGTCCATATCAAGTACGGCTATATCAAAGGCGACGATTTCTATGTCATCAAAATCGCTTCGGGATTCTACGAAAACCCCAAGCTGGGGCTCTCCTCCGGCAATGGGATGATGCTCTTGTTCAGCCAGAAGACGGGCGAGCTCGAATGCATCCTCCTCGACGAAGGGTATCTGACGAACCTCAGAACCGCGGCGGCCGGCGCGGTGGCGGCCAAGTACCTGGCGCCCCGTCGGGTCCGCGCCGCCGGGATTCTCGGCGCCGGAATCCAGGGACGGATGCAGCTCGAGTTTCTCCGCAAAGTCAGGGAGTTTGACGAAGCCGTCGTTTGGGGTCTCAACGCCGAAGAGCTCTCGGCCTATCGCCGCGATATGGAGCCCCTCGGCTTCCGGATCCGGACGACGCTCGATGCGGAGGAGGTTGCGGCCTCGGCGAACGTCATCGTAACCTGCACGCCGTCCACGCGGCCGCTCCTCCGGGCGGATTGGATCCGGCCGGGAACGCACATAACGGCGGTCGGTTCCGACACTGCGGAAAAGCAGGAACTCGAAACCGCCGTTCTCCGCAAGGCTTCGCGCGTCGTTGTGGACAGCCTCAGCCAGTCGGAGCTCCGCGGTGAAGTCTTTAGGGCTCTTCAGGCCGGCGATATCAGCCGGGCCGACCTTGTCGAACTCGGAACGGTCATCGCCGACGAACGCTTCCGGCGCGCCAATGACGAGGAGATCACCGTCGCCGACCTGACCGGCGTCGCCGTCCAGGACATTCAGATCAGCCAAGCCGTCTGGACGGCGCTCAAGCCCTCATTCACCAACCCAGCGTGATTCCCTTTCTAGTTTCGCGGCCACGCCCTAAAGGCCGCGCTCCCGCCGGGAACCCGATCACAGCATAACCGGTTTCTTCCTCCAGCGGAGCTTCATGGTCAGTACCCGGTCCGTGGAGAAGATCCTGGCCGCGAGCACGACGAGAATGAGGAAGATCACCGCCATGTAGAGAATCCCGTACAGAACCGCGGCGTACCGCCCCAGCATAATGTTTTGAGTGGCCAGGAACGGATGGGAGAAGGGAATCGCCAGAACCAAGAGCTTGACCGGCAGCGGCAGAGAGTTAATGTCCGCGAAGAATGAGAGCATATACGGGATCAGGATCATGAGGGTGATCGGCAGGAGAAGGCTCTGGGCGCTCCGGAAGTCTTCGGCCAGGACCCCCAGGATGGTGGCCATGGCCAGGCCGCAGAGCATGGCGAAGAAGAGGGAGACTCCGAGCAGCAGGTATCCGTTACCGCTCAGGGTTAATCCCAATTCTTTGATGACGTTTCCCATGGACGCGCCGGCGGTCACACCTCCCGTGAAGCCGCCCATGAGCGATTTCATCCCGACCATGTAGATGACGGCCGAAATCAGCCCCACGACGCCGGCGGCCAACATCTTGGTCGTGACGATCGATGTCCGCGGAATCGGGACGGTCAGCAGCGTCTCCAGCGTCTTGTTCTGCTTTTCCATGGCGATGGCCGAAATGACCATTTGCGAGGAGTAAAGGATGATGATGAACAGGACGATCGGGACAAAGACCGACTGGGAATAGACGAAGCCCGTGATGGCCGAAGCCGAACCCTCGGCCCGCTTGTCCCGCACGATGACGTAATCTTTGCTCTTGATCGGATCCTTGAGGATCTCGGGCGGAACGTCGGGGACTTTCCTCTTCAGGATGTCGTTGGACAAATACGTGTTCGTGGCCCCGATGACGGCCCGTAGGATTTCCGATTTCCTGATGCCGCCGATGGAGAAGCTCCGCAGGAACGTATAGGTCGTGACCTCTTTCGGCGCGAGGCGCTCCACCGATTCTCCGAATCCCTGGGGGATGACCAGGAGAAGATTGGTGTCGCCCTTTTTGGTCTGTTCGACCGCCGCTTCGACATCGTTCCCCTTGATCCACTCGATGTCGAACCTCGCGTTTTTAAGGGTCGTCGCCAACCCCTGTGACAGCGCCGACTGATCAAAGTCCATCACGGAGATCTTCTGCGTCGCCTCGGCCTTTTTCATCTCGGTCTTGGCCATCGTGCCGATGAAATAGAAGATGGCCAGGGTCATGACGAGAGACATGATGAACTGCTTGGTGAGGAGTTCCTTGATTTCCTTGAAGAGAAGGGTTTTGAATTTGATCATCGGAGGGCGCTCCTAAAGACGACTTCCAGGTTGGCGGCCTGGTACTTGTCCTTCAATGCCTCGGACGTTCCCGAATCCAGCATCAGGCCCTTGTCGATCAGGGCGACCCGGTCGGATAAGAACTCGATCTCGAGCATGTTGTGCGAGGAGAGGAGAACCGAAATCCCTTCCTTGGCGAACCGTTTGATGATCTCGCGGACCTCGAGAGAGTTGATGACGTCCAAACCCGAAGTGGGTTCGTCCAGGATGGCCAGCGCGGGCTTGGTCATCAGCGCCCGGCCCAGCAGGAGCTTCCGGACCATGCCCTTGCTGTAGGTCCCGACCTTCTCATTCAAACGGGAGCCCAGGTCGGTGATCGCGGCCGCCCTTTTCACGAACCCGTCCGCCTCGCCGGGCTTATCGGCGTAGAAATGACTCATGAACTTCAGGTAGTCGATGCCCTTCATGTTGCGGTACGCCCCGGCTTCTTCGGGCAGGTAGCTGATCTTCTCCCTGATCTTTTCCGGTTGCTTCTTCAGGTCAAAACCCAAGACTTCGGCCTTGCCGGCCGTCGGTGTCAGAAGCGTCGCGAGAATCCGGAGGGTCGTCGTTTTCCCGGCGCCGTTCGGGCCGATGAGAGCGAAAATTTCTCCCTCGTCAACCTCGAAGCTGACCCCTTTCAGGGCCTCCAGGGCCCCATAGGACTTCTTTAATCCTTCGACATGGAGAACCGTTGCCATTCAAGCCTCCTCATGTTCCAGGCGTTCAGGCTTCCGCCCATTATAAACGATTTTGCTCGAAAAGGGTTATAAAAGCATGCTCCGGGCACGCCCGCATCTTCGGGAAAGCGTCGGCCCGGGCCCATGGGCCGCCCTTATCTGGGCCCGTCGATCCGGATGTACTATAATGAATCCTTGACAGGAGGTGACCATGGCAAAACGAACGTCTGTGATGGCCGTCATTTTTGTTGCGGTGTCGCTCACCGCGGCCGCCCAGAGTCAGGTTCCGTTCGATGAATTTTTTATCGACAAAGCCCTGCGCGTGGACATCTATCAGACCGGCGACGCCAAGGAAGAAATAGTGACTCTTGACCAGATCTATCAAGAAAACCTCTGGCCGGAGTCACGGACACACCTGATCAACCCGTTTGTTTACGGACATTACATGGTCAAACTCTACGACGTGGCTTCAAACCGCCTGATCTACAGCCGGGGTTTCGACACCACGTTCGCCGAGTATAAAACGACAACGCCGGCCCTCGAAGGGGTCAAGCGTGTTTTCGAGCGCTCACTGCGCGTTCCGTGCCCCAAACGGCCCGTCCTTTTCGTGGTCGAAGCGCGGGACAAGCAGCACCTGCTCCATCCGGTGTTCAGCACATCCATCGACCCTTCGGATTACCACATCATTCGGGAAACGACCGCGGCGGGCGACTGGGTTTACGAAGCCCTCAAGAACGGCGATCCTCATGACCACGTGGATCTGGCCCTCCTTGCCGAGGGTTATACGGCCCAAGACCGCGACAAGTTCAAGGCCGATGTCGACCGGTTCTCGGCCTACCTGTTCACGGTGGAACCGTACAAGAGCGCCAAGGCGAAGTTCAATATCATCGGCATCTTCCGGCCGTCGCCCGAGAGGGCCATGGACGAGCCGCGCCAGCGCGTCTATAAGAAGACAAATCTCAACGCCTCCTTCAACGCGTTTGACCTCGACCGCTACATGCTCATTATGGAGGACCACCGGATGCACGAGATGGCCGCCCAGGCGCCCTACGACGCGATCGTCGTGCTGGTCAACAGCACACGCTACGGCGGCGGCAGCATCGCCTTCGATTACTGCGTGGCCACGGTCGACAATCCCGCGAGTCTCCAGACCTTCGTTCACGAGCTGGGCCATTCCTTCGGCGGGCTGGCCGACGAGTACTACACCTCCGAGGTTTCGTATAATGACTTCTATCCGAAGGGCGTCGAGCCGCTCGAACCGAACATCACGGCGCTGCTCGACCCGGCGAATATCAAATGGAAAGACCTCGTTTCACCGGGCGTCGCCATCCCCACCGAGTACGGCAAGGACCAGATGGAAGCGCTGATGGCCGAGCGCCGCAAGAACCGCGAGGCGCAGGCGCACGAGGTCGAGTCGGCGAAGGCCGCCGGAGCTTCGGCCGCGAAGATTGAGAAGATCGGGCATAAGTACCAAGAGGCGGATAAGGCGATTCTCAAAAAGCTCGACGATATCCACCGTCGCTACGCCGGGCTCGAAGACAAAGTGGGGGCGTTCGAGGGCGCCGGCTATTCGTCGAAGGGCCTCTACCGCCCTCAGATGTACTGCATCATGATTTCGAGCCCCAAGGGCGAGTTCTGCCGTGTTTGCCAGCAGGCCATCGGCCGGATGATCGATTATTTCACCGAGGCGAAATAGGATCGCGCCCGGCCGTTCGGCCTTTCCACGCCTTCCTCCGGGAAGCACCCCTGCGGCGGCGCTTAGGCCGAAAATGTTATCTTACGATGATCTCGTCGACCGCCATCAGGGCGCCCGAGCCCGCGTTCCTGTGCCACTTCGGCAGTGTGCCGACGTTGCGCGCCACGACGTGAAGATACCGGGCCGCGACGCCCTTCAGATCGAACAGAAGTTCCTTGACCGCTGCGGGCCCCGCCCTTTCCGGTACGTCGTACCGTTCCGAGGCGACCGTCCGAAAGTCCTTGCCGTCGAGCGAACCCGCAATCTCGACTCCGACCGGCAGAAATACCCAAGAGTTATTGTTTTCGAGGGCTCGAAACCCGACGTCCGTCACGGTTCTGACCTGGCCAAGGTCCAGTATGATGTCGAGGTCGACCTTATTGAACCACTGCCAGTTGGCATAACTGTCGACTGTGCCCCTTAAGAGATCGATGAGGGCTTCCTCGTTGACCGGGCCACGACCTCGCCGCGGCACGGGCTGGACGAGATAATGCACGCTCGGGATGGGAAACGACCGGCTGAAATAGCCCATGGCCTCCGCGCTCGGCATCTTGACCTTGTCAAAGACGACGGCCTTGAGGACAGTTGTTTTGTCGAGGCTCAACGGGCCGGTATAGAGCGTGGAATCCGACGCGGGCGTGGTTCCGTCCAACGTGTAGCGGATCTCGGCGCCGGCCTCCTTCGCCGCCATGACCACGACGAGCGGGCGGCCGTAATCCACGTAGGCCTTGGCCGGCGTAATCACCGGCTTGGCGCAGGCCGCGAACCGCGTCATGTCGGCCGGATGTCTGTCGAGAGTATCGGAAAGCGGCTCGGCCGGCGAGGCGTCGTCGTTTTCGTTCCATGCCGCCGTCATGGCCAGCACCTTGATCGCGTCGTTCCCGGGAAGCGTGATGGTCCGGGTGTCCGCCGGGAGGTCGAAACGGTACCGAAATAAATACGCGTAGGCATAGGCCTCGTTCGCGCCGTCACGCCGATGGCGGTGGGTCGTGAAGAAAGCGACGTTATCCTTCTTGAGGTAGGCCGGGGCCAGCCCCGCGTACTCCGCGGCGTTCAGCTCCTCGTCGGAAAGAGGCGTTTTGTCTCCCGCCCACAAGCGCTTATCCCACTGGCCGATAAAACCCGACCAACCCTGGACGGGGACCTCAACGTCCGTCTTGCCGAGCTTGAAGGTGTACCGGTTCGCCGAGTCCCGGGCCCGGCCGTCTTGCGGACGCGACGCTGCGGCCAACATATACACTCTATTAAATTTTCCCTCGGGCAGCCTGACCGTCTGGCCCTGGCAGGCAACCGCGTTCGCGGCCCCATCGGCTTTCGGGCCGAGCCGGAAGGGGACGCCTTCGCCGACAATCGTATCGGGCAGCATCTCGGCCGGAAACGATGCCCCTAAGAAGTCAAAATCACCGTCGGCCTTATGCCCGTCGTAGCTGATCACGTCCACGTTATAGGGAAGCTCCACAGGAGTCCCCTGAACCGCGGGGAGGGGAGAGGGGTACGGTTTAAGCCGGACGGCGAATGTCTTGAGATGGTACGGGGCGGCGTCGAAAACAAGCTTGCCGTTTCTGGTGTCGGCGGGCCCTATCTCATCTTCCACGCCGTTGAGCTCTTTGGCTGACACGACGGGCGCCGCGAAGGAAACCTCGACTCCTTTGGCCGCCCTGCCCTTTGTTTCAACGATGCGCACGATGAGGTCTTTGCCGTCTTCGGCCTTCTTCAGCGCCGAGAGCACGACATCCGGGTCGCTGATCGCGAGGAAAGAAAACGCCCGCCCGAGCGGGCCTTTGTGCGCCGGCGCCTTGAAGCTGACAAGCGGCTGGTTGAGGCGCGCCGCCTGAAGGTTTGAGTTGCCGGTCCGCCAATCCCCTTTGTGGCCGTAAAGTGCGTAAAGAAAATCGTGTTCGCCGAGATCTTGATAGGCCTGCTCCCGGTAAGAGTTTCTGACCCCGGGGGTGTACAGCAGGGTCAGACGGACGATGTTGTCGGCGGGTTTGTCCGAGCCGTACTTGCAGTCCTCGAGAATCGACACGCCGTAGCTTCCCTCCTTGCCCGTCAGGTCGAACCATTGATGGGAAGGCACTTCGAACTTTTTCGGATTGTTGTTGCCGCGCATGACCGTGCCGACGCCGAAGCTGTACGTGGCCTCCGGATTCGAGACCGTGAAAGGGAAGGCCGCCTTGAGCGAGCATTCCCGGCTGGCCCAGTCGATGTGCGTGGCGAACTCGACACGGTCGGCGCTCCCCTCCGCGGTCAAGCGGATGACTTGCACGATCCTGGAATGGCGCGATTCCCGCTCGACTTGGAGCGCGACGCGGGCCGGCCCGTTCTCGACAATCGTGACCTTGGCCGGGCCTCCGACATAGCCGAGGGCCGGCTTCTGGCGGTCCTCCCAGTCCTGGTTCCAGGCCGGCCAATCCTGCGGCCGTTCGTAATGAAACTCGAGCCGGGCCGGAGCGGCCAGGATCTCCTTCTTGGCCGATTTGTCGTAGATACCCGCCACGTCCCCATCGCCGTTGAGCTTGACCAGATACCGGCCGTTCTCGAGTGTCGAGGCCGTTGCCTTCAATCCCGTGGCCAGCGTGCACGGAACAGCCGAGGGCCTGACGTCGAAGAACGCATATCCGACCGAGGGGATCTTGGCGAGAAAGACAACCGTGACGTTCTCTCCCTCGACTTTCGCCACCTGCGACGGCACTTCCCGGCCGGCCCGATCATAGACGCGGACGGCCTTCGGGACCGCGCCGGCGAAAGTCAGAACGGCTTCGACGGCGTCCTCGCGCTCCGCGGAAAGCGGATTATAGACGACAACGGGGATGCCTTGTCCATTTGTATCCATGCCGCGGATGACGGCGCCGGAAGCGTCGGCGAGAATGTTGCCGAACTGGTTGGCGGCCAGGAGTTCGTCATTCCAGGCGAACTCGTACGCCCTCGGGATGCTCGTGCCGGGCAGGATATCGTGGAATTGCGCGCCGAGAACGAGACGCCAGGCTTCGTTCATTCTCGACTGGTCGTAGGCGGCGCCTCCCAGCCAATCGGCCATGACCGAAGCCGCTTCGGTTTTGGCCGCCAGGAGCTCGTTTTTCCGGTTCATCCGCTTCATGAAGGCCGCCGAGGTGATCGAGCCCGCCGAATGGTTCGTCAGCAGGAACTCGCCTTTGTAGGCCGGCAGCTTGGCCTTTTGCTGCGGCGTGATGTCCTTGAACATCTGATCGGACTTGGCCGAGACGACCTTGATCTCTTTGCCCGACCGGATGCTTTTCTCCACCCATTGGACGGATTCCTCGTCCGGAGCGCCGCCGACGTCGCCCGTCCCGAAGTACATGTAATCGGCGAACGTGCCAAATTTGGCGCCGGAGTCGTTGATTCGCTTGACCCAATCGGTGCCGGTGCTGAGGTCTCCGCGGACCTGGGTGACATAGGCGCCGGGGTTCAGGGCGGCCACGACGGATTCGCCGTCCGGACCTATCCACCGGCCGATGTTGAACGGAATGCCGGCGGCCGAACCCCACTCGAGCTTTTGGGTCGAGAATCCCTTGAGGCCGCAGTGGGCGAGGATCGAGGGCAACGAGGCGGGGAACCCGAAGCAGTCGGGCAGCATGTATTCCGCACTGGTGACACCCAGCTCTTTCCGGAAGAAACGGGTGCCGAGCAGGATCTGCCTGAGGATGGACTCGTGCGATGTGGCCAAGGCGTCGTTTTCCTCCATCGAGGACCCGGCCGGGAACCAGCGGCCGGAGGCGGCCAGCCGTTTGACCTTCTCGAACTCCAGCGGATAATACTCCTTCATCATTTTGTAGCGGTTGGCGCCGCTGAAGTTGAAGATGTAATCCGGGTATTTTTCGATCAGGCTGAAATTATCGGCCATCGTGTTCCAGATGTACTGGTCGATGGTCGTCTGATAGTCCCACCGCCACTCCGTGTCGAGGTGCGCGTAGCCGACCGCATAGAGGACCTTTTCCTTGGCGAGATCCCGGTTCTGGGCCTTCGTTGTCCCGACGCAGACGAGACCGATCACACAGACGAGAGATAGGAAAAAAACGCGCCGCAGAGATGACATGGTGTTACCGTCCTTTTTTATTACGCATGAACGCTTCGATATCCTTGACTTCGCGGGGAATGCCGGCCGTCAGGTTTTCGCAGCCGGTGTCCGTGATGACGACAGTGTCCTCGATCCGGACGCCCATGTTCTCCTTGGCGTAGATCGCCAGCGGTTCATTGGCGAAAACCATGCCCGGCCGCAGGACGTCCGGCCCGCCGCCGACATCATGGATCGCGAGCCCGACATAATGGCCGAAGTCGCCCGCGAGCTGCTTGAAGACATCCTTCGTCAGGTCAAAACCCTGCTTGGTCAGAATATCCTTGACTTGGTCGCGGACCTCCTGCAGGGCCAGGCCCGGTTTGTAGAGGCTGAGGTTGGCTTTGTGCACCGCCAAGCATGCTTCGTAGATTTCTTTCTGGCGGGGCGAAAATTTCCCGTTGACAGGGAAGGAGATCGTGATGTCGGTATCGTATCCTTCGAGGTCAGGGCCGCAGTCCATGACGACGAAATCCCCATCCTGGAGAATCCGGTCGTGCTTGTAGTAGTGGAGGTAGGGATGGTTCTCGGCGGAGCAAATGATGGCATAGTAGGCGAGGTCCTGGGCGCCGGCCTTTTTGCATTGGTATTCGAAGAGTGCGGCCAGCTCATACTCCGGCATTCCGGGACGGACGGCTTTGAGCACCTCGTTATAGGCAGAAACCCCGATCCGGGCGCACCGGCGCATGAGGTCGATTTCCGCCGGCGATTTGAGGGTCCGAAGCTCCCAGAGGAGCGCCGAGCAGTCCCTGACGGCGGCAGCGGGAAAGCGCTCCTTGAGAAGCCGGACGAACTGGCCCTCGCGTGTCAGGCGTCCGTCCCAAGGGTTCATCACCATGGCCGACTGGAGGCCGCGCATTTTTTCGAGAGAGCATTCCCGTGCCAATTCCTCGGGCATAAAATCCGTATAAAGGACCAAGCCCTGCGAGGCCAGACGATTGAGAAGCGGGGTCAGCATCTCCGCAGGCAGGACTCGTTCGATTCCGGTCGCGGCCGCGGGGTTCTTGGCCAGCTCCTCGGGAATGCCGTCATTGCGGGCCGCCCTCTCAGAGAGGGTCAGGAGCAAGGTGCTTTCTTTCCGCTTGCCGTCGACGACGAGGACGGCGTTAGGGGCCTCGACACCGGTGAGATAGAGAAAGTCGTTGTTCTGGACGAAAGGGAAGTATCCGGGGAGCGGCTGGGCGCCCAGGATGACGGCCGCCCCGTCCGGGATTTTCTCCATGAGCCTGGCCCGTCGGGCGGCGTACTCGGCCTTGTCAAAGACCAGGGGCTTTGCGAGCGGGGCCGAAGGTGCCGGCGGCGCCTGGGCAAGGGCCGTCGCCGCGGCAAGCGTGAAAACGGCGATCCAGAGAACGGGCCGGAGAATCTTGCTTGTGGCCATAGCCGCCTCCTTGCGGTGGGTTATCATAAGAAGATGGGAAAAGTACTCGAATTGGCCGGAGATGTAAAGGCCAATGTCCTGCGCCCGGCGACCAGAATCCAAATAGGGTCAAACCTACACTTTCCAGTTTTCTTGCGGCCTACGGGTTGTGCCCCTTGCGACTCCGTTCTGCGCTTCTCATCGCCCGAACCGCTGTCGGGAAATCGGCCGAAAAACTGGAAAGTGTAGGTTTGACCCCTTCTTCTTATAAAGTGGCAGAAAGTAGACCTGGCCCCTTCTTAAAGGTAGCGGTGGACGACCGCCTTCATGGCCTCCATCTGGCGTTCCATTTCGGCAACCATCTTGAACTGAGTGCGGCAACGGTCGAGGTTGTGGCCCTCCCGGTGGATTTTAAAGTAGACATCTCCGTTGAGGTGGTCGGCGAGAAAGCGGATGCCGCATTCGAGCGTGAGAAGCTTCGCGGAGAACGCGAGGAGCCCCGTCTCCGCCGGCGTCAAGAAGCCGCGGACGGCATCGAGGTACCCGGCGGCCAGGCGGTCGAAAAGCCCGATGTCGAAACCGACTTTGAGCAGGTCGCGCTCGTCTTCGGGTGCGGTGGCGGCGCCGAGACGGACCGAGTCGCCGAAGTCATAGAGGATCGAGCCCGGCATCACGGTGTCCAGGTCGATGACGCAGATGCCCTCTCCCGTCTGGTCGTCGATCATAACGTTGTTGAGCTTTGTGTCGTTGTGCGTGATGCGCTCTGGGAGGCGCCTGTCCGCCAGTCCGTCGACGACGATGCCGGTATCGCCTTGACGGTCCAGAACGAACTGGATTTCGGCCCGTGCGCCCGAAGCGCGGTTTTGTGAGTCCGTCGTGAGCGACGCCAGGAAGGCCTCGAACCGCTTCCGGGTGTTATGGAAGTTCGGGATGGTCTCGTGGAGCCTTCCGCCGGGGAGTTCGCTCAGCATCCTTTGAAAGGCGCCGAACGCCCGCGAAGCGGAATAGACGAGCTGATTATTCTCGGCTTTGTCGTGGGTATGCGCGCCCTCGATGTACCAGAACATGCGCCAATAGTTGCCTTCTGGAGTGCGGTGGAAGATCTTGCCGTCCCGCGCCGGGATGAGGGTCAGGGTTTCGCGCATCGGATCGCCTCCGGCGGCGATGATCCGCTCGCGGGCGAAACGGGTCACCCGATCGATATTCTCCATGAGCTTTTCGGGCTCCCGGAAGACGTCATGGTTGATGCGCTGGTTGATGCACCGAACCGTTTTTCCGTCGTGCTCGAAGGTCGTGCAATACGTATCGTTGATGTGGCCGGCGGGGATCGGTGCGGCCCCAACGAAACGGCCTTCGACGGCGAAGGCCCCACAAATGGATTTCAGGCCGGCTATGGGCATCTTTTCCATCGTCAAAACCTCGGCTTTCCGCTTGACGGGTTGAAAAACCCGACCTCTCGGCGCGGTTCATTCTATCGGACTCCATCCGGGCTGTCAATTTGGGCCCCGGGATCGGGGCGCTGCGGACAGGCCGGTGCCTCCCGGATTGTGGGACTTGTCCTGTCCGGCGCCATTGGAGCGTGGGACAATCATCGTTTTTGGACGTGCCTTCCGGCTTTCCCTGCCTTGGACGACCCGAATCGCCAGGCATCAGTAGTTGGCACGATTCTTGGGTTTATCCCGGTGTAGCAATCCGGAATTGGGTTTTTTCTCCTTCGCAGGAGGGGGGAAGTTGGAGGGTGGTTAGGCCGCTTGCCAGAGGGGGCAGGCGGCCTTTTTTTTCTCCGCGGGCCTTCCATCCGAACTCAAAGCGCTCAGGGTAAGGCCCAGCCCCGCCTGTGCGCCCGGAGAACGCTCAGGAGTTTCGAAGCAGCCAGCGGAGAGCGTTTTTCTGCAGCTTCACGTACTCCGGGTTCCAAAAACTGGCTATGGTGTGACCGGGCGCCATGAAGCAGACGCGCCCCTTGCCGTAGTCGTAGGCCCAGCAGGCCTCGCATGTCGCGCCCTGGTTGCCGTGCTGGGGTGTCGAATATTCCAGGCCCGATTCGTTTACGCTGCGTGCCAGAACTTCTTTCGGGCTCTTGTCATAAATCAGGTAGTGCTGCTCTTCGGTCACCACGAAGTCTTTTACCCCGCGGGTGATCGGGTGGTCCGGATTGGTGATTTTCATCTTGTATGGGCGGAACGGAGTGTGCCCGGTGAACAGCGCTCCTTCGACGTGGCGGAAATCAGCATTGGCGCTCGAGATGTAGCTCGCGTTATGGAAGAACCAGGCCGATCCTCCCCCTTCCACGAACTTCCGGATGGCTTTCCCCATGTCCGCCGTGAGCCATAACACAGCCTTCTCGTCGAAGGGAGGAACGGGGGGGTCGCTGACGACTTTATCTTTTTCCGGGTCATAGAAAACGAACGGGGTGGCATAGCCGCCGGGGAAGGATAATCCGTCGCAGAGGACGATGAGCAGACGGTAGCCGGCCAGTGTTTCCTCCGTCAGCAGCGTGTAATCCGGAGTGAACGTGACGGTGACTCCGGATTCCGAGACCAGAGTGCGCTTGAGTGATGTGCGGATATAATCAAAATTGTGGAAACGATCGCCGACCAGCGCGAAGACGTCTCCTTTTCGGGGTCCGGCTGCGGCTAACGAGGGAATCACGGCGCCGGCCAGGGCCGAAGCCGCTCCCATCGATCCGACGGCCTTGATGGCCGAACGCCGTGACATGCGTCCTGAATTCGTCATGAGGCACCTTCCTTGGAATTCCCGCCGCCGAAAACTCTCCTGAAGAGCGTTTGCCGGCGGGCGCTGCGTTCTTCCGGCCCAACTGTATCCGAGCAGGCAAACCCTGTCAACCGGACTCGGAGCTGGGAGAAACCGGCGGCCGTTGTGGAATTATTTTCCCACTTGGGTAAGATAAGGGCTGGCGAAAGAAACGGAGTTTCTTTCCTTAATTGTCCGGGCAGAGCGCCGGGGCTGCGCCTGAAGGAAAGCGCTCCCCGCGCACACTCAATGGGTGCCGCGCATCATCGGATTTGATAAGGAGTAAAAGACAGTGAGAAAGCGTGAGATGATTTTTCTGACGGCGATTATGAGCGCGTTTACAGTCGGCGCCGCCGCTCCGCCGGCAGGCCAAACCGCGCGATTGGCCGGCGACGCGAAAACGGCCGCCGGGCTTTCCGTGCGCTATGAAGAGCTGACGGCGCCCGACTTTATCCGGGCCGTGGCCAAGTCCGACTCCACGTGTCTCATTCCCCTCGGCATCCTTGAAAAGCACGGCCCTCATCTTCCGCTGGGGACCGACCTCCTTGACGTCCGTGAACTCGCCCTGCGCGCCGCACGGAAAGAATACACCATCGTTTTCCCGGAGTATTTTGTGGGCCAGATCTTCGAAGCCAGGCATCAGCCAGGGACCATCGCCTACAGCGTGACGACGATGATCACCGTTCTTCAGGAGACCTGTGATGAGCTGGCGCGAAATGGAATTAAGAAGATCGTTCTCATCAACGGCCACGGCGGCAACGACCAGCTCCTGCAGTACTTCTGCCAAACCCAGCTCGCTTCGAAGAAGGCGTATGTCGTCTATCTCTTCGACCCCTCCGACGACAAGAGCGTCGACGCGAAGCTCGCCAAGTTCCGCAAAACGACGCTCGACGGCCACGCCGGCGAAGAAGAAACCTCGAAGATGCTTGCCAACCGGCCGGAGCTCGTGAAGATGGACCGGGCGAATGATCAGAGCGGCGAAGACCTGAATCGGCTCGCCGGCCTCAAACATGCCTACACAGGGATTTGGTGGTATGCGAGCCAGCCCGAGCATTACCGGGGCGTCGGCAGCGCCGGCACCAAAGAGTTCGGTGAAGCGGCCTTCCAGCTGGAGTCGGACCTCCTCGCCGAGATGATCCGCTCAGTAAAAAAGGATGCGGTGGCGCCCGCTCTCCAGAAAGAGTTCTTCGAGAAGGCCGCCAACCCTACCGCTACGAAACAAATCAAGTAGCTCGCCGGCCTTCATCCCTGCGGCGTCACGGCAAACCTTGCAGGCCGCGACAGGAAGAGACCTTGCCCTGAAGCGCGGGATTTAATCCCGAGTAATCGGCATCGCGACGTGGAAGAAACAAAGGTAACTCGCCCGGGGAGTCCTTTCGAACAGCCTTAGCCGTCCAAAAAAATAGGTCGCGCGGACCAGGCCCGAGTACCGAAGGTGGTAATGGAAGCGAGAAGTCTGTGCCTTGGCGCGACACAGACTTCTCTAGGTGAAGGATACTGGAAGATCCCGCTTCCGATAGTTAGTCTTGCATGTTCTATGCCAAGGTCGACCGGTTTATGGCGCGCAATGGGCTCGATACATTAATAACTTATTTAATTAAAATATGTTAGGCAGAATCTTTGACTCAGACAGGAAAAGCAATGTGTCCAGAATCGATACGGTTGGAGTCTGGGAAAGTAAGGCTTTTTAACAAAATTCGGCAGATGTCACAGCAATAATTGTGGATGAAGCGCCGCCCAATCCGCTCCTATTCAATAAACTCGTTATTTGATCGGGCAAGCGCATCCCGGAGTTTGGTCCTCAGCGCGGTCCACGGCACAGCTTGCCGATCCGTGCCTGCTCTCCTATAATTCAGCTGAGGAACAAAGAGCAGGCATAGCCATGACGCGCCAAAGCGCGGGATTATTGATGTTTAGAATCCGAGACAACGCTCTTGAGGTTTTCCTTGTTCATCCGGGCGGGCCCTTCTGGTCCGCCAGGGATCTCGGCGTCTGGTCAATCCCCAAGGGCGAATTCGAAGCGGGCGAGGACCCGATCGAAGCCGCCCGTCGTGAGTTCGGGGAAGAAACGGGCTTACCCTGCGCCGGTGTGTTCATCCCGCTCGAACCCGTCCGGCAAAAAGGCGGAAAGGTTGTTTTCGCGTGGGCCTTCGAAGGCGACGCAAACCCGGCCGCCGCTCGCAGCAACACATTCGCCATGGAGTGGCCGCCGCACTCCGGCCTGATGCAGGTCTTTCCAGAGGTGGACCGGGCCGCCTGGTTTACGCTTAAGGAAGCGCGGGCCCGCATCAATGCCGGCCAGGCCCCTCTCTTGGATGAGCTTGCCCGCACCATCGCAGGGGGGTCCGGCAACAAAAAGCCATCAGAGTTTAAGCCATAATGGCGGCAACGATGCCGAAACCTTTTGGCCCCTTCGCGTCCCTCGCCCCGCAGAATTCGGCGGACGGAGTGTGATGCAAAGCCGGCGTTTTGCCCAGCCTTCCCTCGGGTGTGCCGGACTTGTGCTAGAATAGTCGGATGAGCCGGGGAGGGAAAATGTTCGGCCCCTTGATTTTGGGCTGCGACTGCGGCGATAATCTCCCTTCGACGTTCGAGGGGGCCCTTTGCGGAACCTCGTGCAGGAACCGAATGATGAGGCGAGCGCTATGAGACGAACCGGGATTGACGTGATGAACGTTTTGCCGTGGGGGACCCATTTCTGCGAGTTCTATGAAACCCGCGAGGACGTGATCGAAACGCTGGGGCCCTATTTTCGTGAGGGCCTCGCGGCAAACGAATTCTGCATGTGGGTTACGTCCGGGCCGCTCCAGGCCGAGGACGCCGAAAGAGCTCTGAAGTCGGTCGTTCCGGACTTGGCGCGCCATCTCGAAAAAGGCCAGATCGAATTCATGGACTACCGCCAGTGGGCTGTGCGGTGGCGGAAGTTCAAGGCCGAGGAAATGCTCCGGGGCTGGGTCGACAAAATGGAGGCCGCCCTGAGGAGGGGATATCAGGGGCTGCGGCTGGCCTGGGACGCGTCCGAAATCGCGCCGGCGGACTGGGACGAGTACCTGCGGAGCGAGGAGCTTATCAGCGAGTCCGTCGGGCCGCAGCCGATTCTGGCTGTCTGCACGTTCTCTCTTCTGGCCCGCAAACCGGAGGAAGTCCTCCAAGCCGCCGCCCGTCATGAGTTCGCCCTTATCAAGAGCGGCGGCCGCTGGCAAAGGGTTGAGAGTTCCCGGCACAAGAAGATGGAGCGGATGCTTCAGGAAGGCGAGGCGCGCCTCCGGTTGGCTCAAAGCGCCGCGCATGTCGGACTGTGGGAGTGGGATCCCGAAAGGGAGAGCCTTGTCTTAACCCCTGAATTG
This sequence comes from Candidatus Aminicenantota bacterium, assembly GCA_963727095.1. GTDB lineage: Bacteria > Acidobacteriota > Aminicenantia > Aminicenantales > Saccharicenantaceae > CAVSEQ01. The sequence goes on from CAVSEQ010000004.1 coordinate 330,587, forward strand.
GAGGCCCTGTACGGCCTCAAGCGGGGGACATTGCGCACGTATGGAGATTGGGCCGCTCTCGTCCATCCCGACGACCTGAAGGGCGCCGAAGCCGCCCGCGACGAAGCGATATCCCTGCACCGTCCGTTCGACCTCGAATTTCGCATCAAGCACGGCTCGGGCGAGACGCGCTGGATCCATGCCCGCGGCGGCGCTCTCTATGATGATGCCGGCCGGCCGACCCGCGTCATCGGGATCAACGTGGATGTCACCGAGAATCGCAGAGCGCTGGAAACCCTGCGGCGCCAGGCGGGCTTGCTCGAGCAGTCTTACGATGCCGTTCTCGTTTGGCGCATCGGCGGCGGCACCGAGAACTGGTTCCCCGGGGCCGAGAAGCTGTACGGCTTCAGCGAAGCTGAGGCCCGGGAACGGCCGCCTCAGGAACTCCTGGCGACGGTCTTTCCCCAGCCGTGGGCCGAGATCGAGACCGGCCTGCGGGAGCGCGGGGTGTGGGAGGGTGATCTCCGCCGCCGTTCACGCGACGGCCGTGACCTCATTGTCTCCGCCCGCCTCCAGTTGACCCGCGCCGCCGACGGTTCCGAGCTCGTGCTCGAAACGGACCGCGACATTTCGGAGGAGAAGCGGGCGGAAGAAGAATTGAAGGCATTGTCCCTCTTCCCTGAAGAAAACCCGTACCCCGTGATGCGTGTGGCTCGGGCCGGGACCCTGCTCTTTGCCAACAACTCTAGCGCCCCGCTTCTTGAGACGTGGGGATGCCGGGTGGGCCAGCTCGTACCGGAGGACGTTCGTATCGTGATCGCCCGTTCCCTGGATACGGGCCAAACGCTTTCCCACATCGTCGAAAGCGGTCCTGTGGCCTATGAGTTCTCGATCGCCCCTATCGGGCCGCTCGGTTACGCCAACCTGTATGGAGGAGATGTCACAGAACGAAAACGGTCGGAAGTGCGAGCCCGGCAAAAAAGCGCGATTCTCGAATCGATCAACCGGATATTCCATGAAGCCCTGACCAGTCCGAACCTGGAGGAGCTCGGCCGGACCTGCCTCAATGTCGTCCAGGACCTCACCCAGAGCCGGTTCGGGTTTATGGGCCGTCTCAACGCCGGCGGCCGGCTGGACGATATCGCCGTGAGCGACCCGGGCTGGGAGGCCTGCCGGGTTGTCGATCCCGTCGGCCACGGCAAGCTGCCGGGCGACCTGGCGATTCACGGCATCTATGGCCGTGTGATTACGAGCAGCCAGGCTTTGTTCACGAACAGGCCGTCGGAACATCCCGACAGCATCGGATTGCCTGAAGGGCACCCGGCCCTCGAAGCGTTCCTCGGCGCCCCCCTCATCTCCGCGGGCAAAACAATCGGGATCGTCGCCCTCGGCAACCGTCCCGGCGGGTACACCATGGAACAGCTCGAATCCTTGGAAGCCGTCACCCCCGCGATCGTCCAAGCCCTGCTGAGCAGACAGGCCAAACAGGAGCTGGCCGAGGCCGGGCAACGCCTCGCCGCTCACATGGACAATTCGCCGCTGGCCGTCGTCGAATTCGACCCCCAGTTCCGGATCATCCGCTGGTCGAAAGAATCGGAGAAGCTTTTCGGATGGTCCGCCGACGAGGTCCTGGGCAAATCGATCGAAGACATGCCCTGGGTCCACGGCGATGACATCGAAACGGTTCGCCAGGTATCGGCCGACCTTCTCAGCGGCCGCCGCCCCCGCATTCTCAACATCAACCGCAACTATCGGAAGGACGGTACGGTCGTCCAATGCGAATGGTACAGCTCGGCCATCTATGATGCGGAGGGAAAACTGGGATCCGTGCTGGCCCTTGTCCTCGACCTGACTCGGAGGAAAGAAGCTGAAGCGGCCCTCCGTGACAGCGAGGAGAGGTACCGAACCATCGTCGAAACCGCCAACGAAGGAATCTGGCTGTCGGATCCCGACGGCCAAACCCTCTTCGTCAACAAAAGGGTGGCCGAAATGCTGGGCTACTCCACCCAGGAGATGATCGGTGCGGCCGGCCAGCAATTCCTCGACAGGAAGTTCGCGGCCGAGGTCAATGAAAACAGAAGGAAGCTGAGCCAAGGCCAATTCACCCGAAACGAATTCAAGTTCCTGCGCAAGGACGGCTCGGACCTCTGGGCCATTGTCAACTCGGCGCCAATTTTCGACGCCGGGGGCCGCCACGTGCGGAATATTTCAATGCTTACGGATATCACGCAGCGAAAGCTGGCCGAGGAAGCCGTGCGGCGAGAACGTGACTTTGTGTCGGCTGTTCTTGAGACAACCGATGCCCTCGTCGTCGTTCTTGATCCGGAGGGACGGATCCTGAGCTTTAACCGGGCTTGTGAGCGGCTGACCGGCTATTCATTCGCCGAAGTGCAGGGCAGGCCGTTGTGGGATGCCGTCCTGCCGCCGGAAGACGCCGATCTCATTCGATCGATTTTCCCGTCGTTCCAAACAAGTGACTACCCCCGGGAATACGAAAACCCCTGGCGGACTAAGGACGGGGAGAGGAGGCCGATCGCGTGGACGAATACCGTCCTGAACGATGATCGAGGTCTGGTTTCGCGTATCATCACGATCGGCATCGATATCAGCGAGCGCCGTCGCGCGGAGCAGGATGTCGAGCGTCATGCCCAAGAACTCCAGCGGCTGACCGAGAGCCTGGAACACCGCGTCATAGAACGGACACGCGAGCTGGCCGAGACGAACGTCAGGCTTCAGGCGGAGATCGAAGAGCGTTTGCGCCTCGCCGCGGCTGTGGAGCAGGCCGAGGAAGCGATGGCCATTGCGGATGCCGGCTGCCTTATCAATTACGTCAATCCGGCGTTCGAGCGCGTAAGCGGCCGCCCCCGGACAGAACTCCTGGGCGTGAGCTGCCTTGATCTTCTCACGGGGCAAGGAGCCGGCGTGGACATCGTGGCCAAGGTCAAGGCAGCCGTCGAATCGGGAGAAGCCTGGAGCGGCGCAGTGAACGGGAGGGGAGGAGACGATCAACCCCGCGACCTCGAGGTCTCCGTGCACCCGGTCCGTGAGCGGCCCGAGGACGTCGTCAACTTCCTTGTGATCGAGAGGGACGTGACTCAGAACGTCCGTCTTCAGCAGCATGTCCGACAGATGCAGAAAGTCGAAGCCCTCGGCACACTGGCCGGCGGCATCGCCCACGACCTCAATAATATCCTTAATCCGATCTTCATCAATGTTGAGCTGGCTCTCCTCGATGAGGCCCTCGACCCCACCTTGCGCCGGCATCTCGAAATGTCGCTCAAGGCTGCCGAGCGCGGACGAGACTTGGTCAAGCAGATCATCACCTTCAGTCGGCAGAAGGAAACCGGTCGTAAGGCGTCCAAACCCGCCCCGCCGGTGAGAGAGGTGCTCAAGTTCCTGCGCGCTTCCTTGCCGAAGACGGTGGAGATTCGCAAGACGATCCAGGAAGAAACGGGGTTCGTCCTGGTGGACCAGACGCAAATGCATCAGGTGGTGATGAACCTCTGCAACAATGCGGCCTATGCGATGAAGGAGCACGGCGGCGTCCTCGACGTCGGCCTCGGCGAAATCGAGGTCGACGCGGCCCTGGCCATGCGCCATCCCGGCCTTCAGCCGGGGCCCTACGTGAAGCTGACCGTCGCGGACACCGGGGCCGGCATGCCTCCCGAGATCATCGAGCGGGCCTTCGATCCCTTCTTTACGACCAAAAAGCCGGGGGAAGGTTCGGGCATGGGACTTGCCGTCGTCCACAGCATTGTCCGCGACCACGGCGGGGCCGTTTCGGTGCAAAGCGAAGTCGGCAAGGGGACGACATTCGACGTGTATTTCCCCAGAGTGGAAGCCCCGCGGCCCTCGCCCGATCGATCGTCCGGAATTATCGCGGGCGGAACAGAGCGCATTTTGCTCGTCGATGACGAAGAAGCCCAGGTCCGGAGCGTTCGCAAAATGCTGGTCCGGCTCGGCTATCGGGTGACGGGCAGGACCGGCAGCGCGGCGGCCTTGGCCGTTTTCAAGCAGCACCCGGAGCTTTTCGACCTTGTCATAACGGACCAGACCATGCCTCTCATGACCGGAGCGAAGCTGGCGGAAGAAATGTTCGCCGTGCGTCCGGACATCCCGATCATCTTGTACACGGGGTTCAGCGAAAACATCGATGCGGAAGGGGCCCGGGCCATGGGCATCCGTGAGTACCTCATGAAGCCTTTCTCTTTCAAGGAGATGGCCGAGGCCGTCAGGCGCGCATTGGAAAAGAAATAGCCGTGGCTGTTCAGCGAGCTCTTTTCCGATTGACCTGAGCCGTCCGATTCTTCAGTCTAAAGGCGCCGAGGGCGTGCTTGATAGACGAGAGCGGCAACCGGGTCGACCGGCCTGTTCTCGGGCGCTCAGCTCTCGGCCGCATCAATCGATGGAAGGGGAGACGCTCATGAAACGATACGGTCAGCTGATCCGGGTCAAGCCCGAAGTCTTCGCGAAATACAAAGCCTATCACGCCGGCGTCTGGCCGGAAGTTCTGGAGACGATCCGCCGGTGCAACATCCACAACTACTCGATCTTCCATTGGAACGGTCTTCTCTTCGCTTATTTCGAGTATCGTGGGACCGATTATGCCGCCGACATGGCCAAGATGGCCGCCGACCCCAAGACGCAGGAGTGGTGGAAGATCATGATGCCGATGCAGGAGCCTGTGGCCGGCCGCGCCGAAGGCGACTGGTGGGCCGCCATGGAAGAAGTCTTCCACACGGATTGAGACGCGCCATGGCGGGAGAACGCACGGCCGGCGCCTCGGCCAAGCTCGATCGCATGAACAAGGCCCTGAGGCACGAGGAACCGGACCGCGTCCCGGTCAGCGATTTTTTCTGGGGGAGCTTTCTCGAGCGTTGGCGCCGGGACCTTGGCCTCCCCGCGGGCACGGATATCTACCGCTATTATGACCTCGACTGGATCGTCACAATCCCCAATATGGATCCGCACGTCAAGCCGTTCGAAATCCTTGAAGAAACGGCCGAGCATGTCATCGTCCGCACCGGATTCGAGGCCGTCATCCGCAAGAAATTCTCCGACCCGATGCCGGCGTTCCTGAGATTTGAGACGGACTCGCTCGAGAAGACGGCCGCGTTCGCGTTCGACGACCCGTGGGACGAGCGCCGCTACTTCAGCGCCGGGGACAACCAGGTCGCCGGAGTCGGCGACGGATTCGCCCGGGGCTCACCGGCCTGGACAGAAACGGTCAAGTCGCTTCACCCGGAATTCCCGGTCTACGGCAGTGTCTGTGAAGCGCATGAAATGCTCTGGCGGTTGATCGGTTCGGAAAACGTCATGCTCTGGATCGGACTCTATCCCGACGAACTCGGGAAATTCGTCGACCGCATCGGGGCGTTCGTCCTGGAGCTGACCAAGGCCCAGATTAAGGCCGCCGACGGTTTTCTCGACGGCATGGTCATCTGGGGCGACGTGGCCTACCGCAAGGATATGTTCTTCTCTCCGGGCTACTGGCGGAAACATTTCAAGCCCATCGTCAAGGCCCTGGTTGAGGAATGCCATGCGCGCGGCCTGCCCGTGATCTATCACGGCTGCGGCAACGTCAGGCGTATTTTCGGCGATTTCATCGAGATCGGCGTGGACGCCTACAACCCTCTCGAAGCCAAGGCCGGACTGGACGTCGTCGACCTCCGGCGCACCTATGGGCATAAAATCGCCTTTTGCGGCAACATGGATGTCATGACCTGGGCGCACGGCTCAGCGGCCGAGCTCGAGCGGACTGTCCTCACCAAGCTCAACGCGGCCAAGGGCGGCGGCTTCATCTTCCAGTCCGACCACTCCGTCCCTTCCAACGTTTCCGGCCAGAATTACGACTCTGTCGTCAACCTTGTCCGGCGCCGCGGGCGCTATCCATTGCAACTCGGGGATTGTGATCTTCCAGATATCCGCTGACGCCCGGAAATCCGTGGAAGGCCGGGCTCCCAGGGTCAGTCCGTCTTTGCCGGGAAGCGGCTGGTCTCCTTGCCCTTCGGATCAAGGAAACGGACGACCGGAGTACCGTCGGGGCTGACTTCGAGGACAAGGCGTTCGTGTCCCTGCTTGTCGTTGAGCCGCAACGAAACGGACCCGTTATCGCTCTTTCCGAGGAAGACGCGGGGATGCGCCGATTCGTGCTGGGCAAAAAATTTTGTGTACTCGGCCTTCTGCTGTTCCTCGGTCAGATTCTTGATCCGTCCCTGAAGTTTAAGGAGCTCTTCGATGGAATAATCCGGCCGATCCCAAACCGACAGCCTGGCCTTTCGGAACCCCCCGTCTTCGGAGCTGTCGATGGTGAAAACCTGGTCCTGGTCATACTGGTCGAAGCTCAGATGCCCATAGGCGCTGACCTTTCCGCTCTTATCCTTCTCGCCCCCGAAGATCAGGCCGCCGTTTTCAGTTCCTTCGTCGTCAAAAAACAGGATGCCCGCCGTTTTGCGGTTGGGATGCGGATACTCCTTGCCCTTGAAGAGGATGCCGGGAAACAATGCCTTGCTGGAGAGGACCAGCCTGACGGTTCCGTCCGGTTCGACGATGTTGATCCTCTGGGCGTTGATTTCTTCGAAGCTCGTCTTCCGGCTTTTCGCCGAGGAGGCGAATACCGTCAGCGCAAAGACCACGGTCAGAACGCCGGAATAAACGGAGAGAAAACGCCGGCTGTCGATGGAAATCTTCATTTTTGACTCCTTTTAAGCCATGATTCTTTACCCCAGGGGAGGATGACGTCGAGGAGAGACGGAGTGATCTCTGCGATTCATCCCACGGCTTCAGGACGCCCGGGGATCCGGACTTCGATCTTTAGGGCCGGCTTCGCCCCTGCTTTTGTCCGTCCCGAAAATCGACAGGTAAAACTCAACTTGTGCTCGCCGGGCGCCAGGGTCATCCGATCCTGATTGATCGGAACCTCGGCGGTCTTGTGCCAGCCGGGGTCATAGAGGGTTGCCGCCGCGCCCCCAAGATATTGGATGATCCAGCCGGGCTTAAGCCGGACGGAAAGGGCGATGCCGGCGTTTCCCTCGAGAGCCAGCCGGATTTCAGATGCTTCGGCGTCCACGGCCGTGAGAATGAACTGCAGGATTCGACCCTCCACGGGGTTCCGGAAGGGAAAAATCGATACAACGGGTTCTCCGGGCATCCTGTCTCCCTCTTCGTAACGGAACTTGAAGGAGTGAATTTGCGTCAACGTCCGGGTCCCCGATGCCTTCTCCTCCAAGTGGAACTCGTTCCCGATGTCCTGCATGCGCCGCTTCTGATCATCCGAGAAAACCCCGGCCAGCCTAGCTCTCTCCCAACGTCCGATGTCCTTGAGGATGGCATCGGCTGCGCCGTTCTTGTCGAGGCTTTCATAGCTCGTTACGAATGCAAATCCTGCCTCGAATCCGGCCGAGCGCTCCAGCAGCCACTCCACATCCTCGATGGATGTCTCCGGCCTCATCTGGAACCAGCCGAGCATGCCGGGCATCAGGTTCCGCCGGAAATAGGCCTGGTTCTTCAGCCGGTACTCGGTCTGGCTCTCGCGGAAGCCCGCGTACCACGGCTCGCCCCAGTTCATCCGGGAGTAGATGTGCCAGAAGAAGTGGCTGGTACGGCTGGCATCGGCAATATAGTGCGAGCGGATTCCGGGAGCAAGGCGGTCGTACCAGGCTTTTGTGAACAGGATCTCACCGTAGTTGCCCATCCCCGTTGAGCGATTGCCCTCGAGCCCATCGAACGATATCTGCCTCAGCCCGGCCTCGTTGAAAAGCTCGGCGAGGCGGCCCGCCATCTCGCGGCCGAGGCCGGCGTCGGACAGAAAGACCTTGTAGCCGTGATCGGCGAGTTTCGCGATGGCCTCACCTTGGCGATGCGCGGAGGCGGTTGTCCCGTAGACGCCCCGCTCGCAGCCGAGGAGCCGCCATGGCGCCCGGGCCGTAACGGACTTGTAGCGGACAAGCTCCTTCCCGATGACAGCCGTGCGCAGGGTGTCGTTCGCGAATTCGTTGAAGTAGTCCGGCTCCGCGATCGTGATTTCGACCTGCCGTGCATCGACATCCTTGACGAGGGTGGTCGTGCCGACTTTGGCCAGCCGCGGATCCGGGACGGGTGTGACATAGGCGTCGTTGGTCGTTATGAAATTTGACAGAGTGTGGACGCCGACGTGTATTCCCCGCGCCTGGGCCAGCGCGACGCAGCGGCGGAGCCCTTCGGTTCCGTGCGGGAACATCGTCTCGTTGAGCGCGAAATGACCCCAGGTCCTAAAGGGGCCGCTGTGGTAGAGATAGTGAAGGCCCGCCCGCTCGACGGCATCCAGCGCCCGGTTGATATCGGCCTCGCCGAAGTCCAGAATCATATATGCGGCCGATGCGGTCGACGAGACCTTTCCCCAGCGGCCGTCGATCATCGGATGCGGGAGGTTTTCGGCGATCTCCACCGCGCCTATCGTGTCGAGAATCCGGCCGGTCGGGCAGCCGAAAAGTGCAATCTTCGAACCCGTGAGGCCGCCGTCGTCAAAACGCGGCGCGACATACTTTTCGGCGCCCCAATTGGCGATGACCCGATCGCGGCCGCGGTCGCGGCAATAGGCCTGGAGAGTGCTCCCGAAAATCTCCGGCTTGGCCGCCTCAACCCGGTAGAGGACTTCCCGTTTGCCCTTCTCGTTCAGATCGGCCGGATTGCCCTGTTCGAAGAGATCGATCTCCGGCATGCAGTCGTTCTCCTGCCACGGATAGCCGCCGAGAGTTTTCGGGTTGAGGGCCTGAATTCCGAGAGCGAATATCGCGTCGCGGACGACGCCGACGGTTTCGCCGATCGAAAGGGACAGCGTCGTCGCATACGGCCCCCAAAGGATAAGGTCGGCCCGGCCTGCGGGAGATACGGACAAGACCTCGAAGGTCAGATGCGTTTCTTTGGCCGCGACCCGAAGAACGGCTTCAACGCCTCCGTCATAGCTCAAAACCGCTGTGCCCGAGCGCCGGTCGAAGCGGAATGAGAGAGGCTGGAGGATTTTTCCGGACACGCGGACCGCCAGGAGGGGAGAGGGGATGCCCGGGGCGGCGTAATTGAGCCGCGATCTCTTGTCCACCAGGCCGGCGATTTGGCCGCGGCCGTCCACCACAAGCTCGAAATCGCCCGCCGTCCATACGGCGCCCGATGGAGCTCCCCGCCGGCAGCCGGAGACAAGAGCGGCCGGCACGAGAGCCGCCAGCAGGACCACGGCCGATGCGGCATGCATTCCGGGAAGAGCCTTATGTCTCATGCCGCCTCCGTGAGAATTCGTCCGTCGTTTCCAGTGCGTATAACGATACACCAAGAGGCCTCTTCTGCCAACGCCGGCGGCCGGGATGTGCCTGGAATCCGGTCAGTCTTTTCCTGTTCCAGACCGCGGGGATCAGCCGCCAGGCGGCGTCGGAGTGTCGCGAGCTTTCGCCGACGCGGGACCCGCGCGACTTGACGAATCCAAGGCGCAGGGCCCCTTGCGGAATTGAAATCGGCCTGCAATCGTGAGATAAAGAGACTCGCGGGGCTCGCTCTGAGCCCAATGCGGTTTGAGAGGTCGCTCATGAGATGGACAGGGAAGAGCTTTATGCACCGGATTCTTGTCTTTGCCCTTCTGCTCGGCTCGCTGGGCGGCGCCGCCCGGTCCCAGATCAAGCCCGCTGTCAACGCGAAGCTCGGCGAGATCTTCGAGGAAGCGAAGACCGCTTTTTTCGATACGACCGGTAAAATCCTGCAGAATCATCCCATGAAATCTCTGCTGGGGGAAGCCGACCTGGCCAAGGTCCTCAATGCCCGCAAGGACATCCCCTATCTATACGAGCGGCTGATGATCTACGCTTATCAGAAAGACGAACTGCTCTACGCGCAATGGACTCGGCAGGGGTCGGCCGCTTCGCTCGAAAAATTCCGCAAGGCCTTTGTGGCGCTGGCCGAGGACTATGCGGCCCGCTTCGTGGGCTCGCTTTTTCGCAAAGCCCGGCTGTACGATTTTGCGATGTCGCTGCCTCACAATCGAGGCAAATCGCGGCTCGAGCTGGTCCTGCAGTCCATGGGCTTCGGCGCCAGGAACGACCTCCCGGACTTTCCAAAAGACCGACGGTACGCGAACACGATCGAACCCGAGTACCGATCCCAATGGGCCATCGACGCCCTTGATGTCCGGCCGTGCTGGCCGGAGACCAAGGGTTCGGGGGTGGTGACGGCGGTTATCGATTCCGGCCTCGATCCCTACAATTCCCTGTTCAAACAGAATACCGTCGCCGGGTTCAACTTTTTGGTGCGGACATCGCCTCCCTGGACCGACGAATCTCCGTCCATGATCGACTGGGGGATGCACGGCACGGGATGCTCTTCGGCCCTGCTCGCCATCGCTCCGGAAAGCCTGATCATGCCCGTGCGCGTCCATGACGGTGATACCATGAACGATCCGGCCTACGATTACTGGATTTACGAATTTGTTGCCGCCGGAATCTACTACGCCGTTCACCACGGCGCCCAGGTCATCTCGCTCAGCGCCCCGCTGCCGGCGACCGAGCTCGTCCTGCGGGAGGCGGTCCGCTACGCTTATCAAAGCAATGTCCCCGTCTGCACCTCGGCGGGAAACACGTCGCGCGTCCAATTCGGCATCCGGCTTGAAGACCAGCTCTTCAAGGGAATCAAAAAGGACGCCATCCTGGTGGGCGGAGTTGCCAGGGAAAACGGAATTGTCAGGGCGTGGCCTTTCACCATACCCCATGATGAAATGACCGTGGCCGCGCCTTCGGCCGACGTCTTTGTTCTCGTCCCCGTTTACATGCCGGACATGAAAGATATGGCCGTGGCTGGAACCTCTCTCTCGGCGCCGCTCGTTGCCGGCGTCGTGACGCTGCTGCGGGCCGGGGCCTCGCCCTCGCTCGAACTGATCAAGAAGCCCGGCGAATACTCCCGGCTCGTTTCACTGTGCCTCGTCAAAACGGCCCGGCTGGATGTCTTGGGACTTTCCGAGCCCGACGACGTCGTTGGATACGGGCTCGTCGATGCGTACAAGGCGTTCAAGATGATGAAGAATCTGATCCTCGGCAGGCGCTAACGGGCTGTGCTTTTCATACGCGATCCCCTATCCATCGACCTTGATTTCCCCTATCCAGGGTTATCGCCCAGGGATGGACGGCACCTCAAAAATGAGGAGTATCGAATTTGACGTTGGAAGCGGTTTTGGAATACAGTGCGTGGAAGAAGGAGAGTGCTATGACGAAGAGACCTGTCGGACGTTGGTGTTTGGCGCTGGCGGCAGTTTTATGCCTCGTTTTCCAGGTCGCCGCGCAGGAAAAAGTGGACCTTCAGATCGTTCAGCGCATCCGCCGGGAAGGCCTTGAGGCCAACTCCAAGGTGATGGAATACTTGGGCTGGCTCAGCGATGTCTATGGCCCCCGGCTCTCGGAATCTCCGCAGTACCGCAAGGCGGCCGAGTGGGCCGTCAAAACACTTACGGAGATCGGCCTCGTGAATGCGAAGATGGAGTCGTGGGGAACGTTTGGCCGGGGCTGGGAACTCAAGAAATTCTACGCCGCCATGACGGCGCCCCAGTATATGCCGCTTATCGCCTTTCCAAAGGCCTGGACTCCAGGGACGAACGGCGAAATCAAGGGCGAGGCGGTGCTCCTAAGCGTTGCCAAGGTTGAAGACCTTGAGAAATATAAAGGCAAGCTCAAAGGGGCGATCGTCCTGACTCAGCCTGAGCAGGAGGTCGCCATGAAATCCACACCCGAACTGAAGAGGTTGACCGACGACGAGCTGAAAACGGTGGCCCAGGCGCCCGAGCCCGGCGCCCGTCCGGCCTTTGCGGCCCGGATGCAGGAGATGATGGCCCGCATGCAACTCCAGCAGGCGATCGGCAAGTTCCTCCAGGCCGAAGGCGTGGCCGTGACACTCGAGCCGAGTAACGGCAGCGAAGGGACGATCTGGGTCCAGAGCGGCGGCTCCCAGATGATCAATGCGCCGGCCGCGCTTCCCGCGGTTGTTGTTTCGGCTGAACAGTACAACCGAATGGTCAGGAACGTGGGGAGGAAGGTGGCCGTTTCCCTCGCGATCGAGATCCAGTCCGATTTCACGGATTCGGACACGAAAGGATACAACGTCGTCGCCGAGATCCTTGGAACAGACAAAAAGCTGAAGGACGAGATCGTCATGCTCGGCGGCCATTTCGACACCTGGCATTCCGGCACCGGCGCCACGGATGACGGGGCCGGCTGCGCCGTGGCCCTGGAAGCCGTGCGGATCCTCAAAGCCCTCGGCGTCCAGCCGCGCCGCACCATCCGCGTCGCCCTCTGGGATGCCGAGGAGCAGGGGCTGATCGGCTCTCGCGAGTACGTTAAAAACCATTTCTTTGACCGTGCCAAGAAGGAGAAGAAGCCTGAATACGACAAGCTCTCCTCCTACTTCAACTTCGATAACGGCAGCGGCAAGATCCGCGGCATCTATGCCCAGGGTAATATCGGTGCGGTTCCGATTTTCGAACAGTGGCTGAAGCCGATGGCCGACCTCGGCGCGGGCACAATCGCCAGCCGCAACACGGGCGGTACGGACCACCTCTCGTTCGACGGCGTCGGCCTTCCGGGGTTCCAATTTATCCAGGATCCGCTGGATTACGGCTCGATCACGCATCATTCGAACATGGATGTTCTCGACCATTGCTCACGAGGAGACCTGATGGAGGCCGCGACGATCATGGCCTGGTTCGTCTATAATGCTTCGATGCGTGACGAAAAAATGCCGCGCAAGTTCTTCAATCCCGACGAGCCCGCGCGGGGGATGATGTTTTAGCTGCGGAATCGCGGCCTTTGAAGATTCGGCCTGATTCCCCGCAGAGACCGCCTGTGGGCGACCGGCCGCCTGTGACCGTATGGTTTGCTTTTGACCCGATGCGAGGAACAGCCCCCACGCAGGAGGAATTTCGCAAAACCTTCGGCGCCGTACGCATGAATCCTTTTCGCCGGCATCGAAAAAAACGCCGCGTCCCCGCCTGGATTCTTTTCCCGATGCTCGGCGCGGCGATATTGTGTGGAGTGATGTGTGCGTCCCGCGGGACCGCCGAACCCGGCGAGTTCCTGGCTCAATCGAGTCCCTGCGCACGGGCGTTTGTCTTCGTCAGCGGGGGCCGGCCGGCGGCCGCAATCGAGATCCCGGTTGACGCGGGGGAGCCCGACCGACGCGCGGCGGAGATTTTGCAATCCTCCGTCCGCAAGATAAGCGGCGCCGTTCTGCCGATCAGGGCGGCGAGCGAGCCCGGCCGCGAGAAGGTCGTGGCCATCGGGTTTGCCGGAAAGAACCTGCCCCCGGAATTCGCCTCCGCGCTCACCTCGCTTCGCCATGACGGTTTTCTCGTCGCGACGTCCTCACGGAACCTCTATATCGCCGGCGGCGGGGGCAGGGGAGTGGTTTATGGCGCGATCGATCTCCTGGAAAAGTACTTCGGCTGCCGCAAATACAGCCCGGCGGTCGAAGTCTTTCCCCACAGGGACGATGTCTTTCTCGGTTGCACCTTCGACCTCGATAACCCGGTGAATGACGTCCGCATTGTCAACGGAGAATTCAGCCGCGATCCCGACACTCGCGACTGGATGAGGCTCGTTACTCAGGACGAGCTTTTTGGGAACGGCTACTATGTCCACACCTTCCAGAAGCTTGTTCCTTGGCAGACCTATTTTGCCGCGCACCCCGAGTATTTTGCCTGGATGAACGGCAAGCGGATCATCGATCAACCTTGCCTTTCGCGGCCGGAAGTTTTTGACATGGTCGTGGCAAGACTCAGCGAGGAAATGGCCGCCCAGCCCGGCAGAACGATCTGGTCCGTGAGCCAGAACGACAACGCCTCGTACTGCCGGTGTCCTGAATGCTCCCGGGTCATTGAGGAGGAAGGATCTCCGGCCGGTCCGATCATTCGTTTTGTCAACCGCGTGGCCGCCGCCTTTCCCGACAAGACAATCTCGACGCTTGCCTATCAATACTCGCGGCGGGCCCCGCGCCTGACCAGGCCGGCCGCGAACGTCCAGGTCATGCTGTGCACGATCGAGCTCAACCGGAGCCTGCCCATCGTCCAAGACCCGTCGAGCCGGCCGTTCGTCCGGGATATCGAGGATTGGAGCCGGATCTGCGGCAACATCTACCTCTGGGATTACACCGTCAATTTCTCGCACCACGTCGCTCCGTTCCCGAACCTTCACGACCTCCAGCCCAACATCCGGTTTTTTGTCGAGCACGGCGTGCGGCAACATTTCCAGCAGACGAACAGCGGCCCCGGCCATGAATTCAGCGAACTCAAGGGATACCTCCTGGCCCGTCTTCTCTGGAACCCGGACATCGACGCGGACGCCGTGATCGGCGATTTTCTAAAAGGCTTTTACGGGAAAGCCGGACCGCTCATCCGCCGCTACATCGACACACTGAGGAGCGCCCTTGAGCGGACTGGAGCGAGGCTCGACATCTACGAGTCCCCCGTGGCCCATGCCGATGACTACCTCTCTGCCGCCGACGTTGCCGCCTGCGACACGATCTTCGACAAGGCCGAGCGGGCCGCCGCCAGCGAACCCGCCGTGCTGGAGCGGGTGAGAACGGCGCGCCTTCCCCTCCAATATGCCGTCCTCGAAATTGCCAAGAATGACATGTTTGGAACCCGCGGCTTCTACAGCGAAAGGCATGGTCGCTTCAAGGCGAAGCCGGCGATGGTACGGCTCCTCGAGGACTTTCGTGCCCGATGCGAGGCCGGTGGAGTAAGGACCCTCAACGAGTCAGGGCTCACGCCAAGGGCCTACTACGACGCTACTAAGCGATTTATCGATGTCCAGGTCGAAGGCAACCTGGCCTTCCGAAGCCCGGTCCGCGCCGTGCCCCCGCCATCGCCCAAATATGCCAAAGGAGACCTGGCCGTGCTGACCAACGGCGTCCGCGGGGCGAGCGACTACAAAGTTCATTGGCTGGGCTGGGAGGGCGTCGATTTCGAATTGACTGTGGATCTGGGCAAAGCCGCCGCCGCGAAGGAGATATCGCTCGACACGCTTTCTGATTATCGGAGCTGGATTCTGCATCCCAAGAGTGTGGGCTGCTCCGTTTCCGCGGATGGGCTGTTGTTCCGCGATGCGGGCGTGATCACGGTGGAAGGGGACCATCGCGGGGAAGACCTCATTCGGTCGTTTGTCTGGACGGGCCCTTTCGCCGGCATCCGCTACATACGGTTCCGCGTCGAGGGGACCAAACGCCTTCCCGACTGGCACACTTCCGCAGGCGGCCTGTCTTGGGTCTTCATCGACGAAATCGTCGTCCGCTGAGCATCCTCCAAACAGTGGCCGGCTGTCTCGATATTAAGATGGACTGCTATTGCAGGCTGATCTCGGCCAGGCCGGCCGCCTTGAGCTTCGCGTTAAGTGCCGCCAGGTCCTGAGTCTTGAGAGAGTTCCATCTCTCCATCAATGTCCGGAAGGCTTGTCGCCTTTCTGCGACGGCAGCGACCACCTGGCTTGTCGGTGCGACGTCGGCCGCCTGGAGAAGACTCATCAACTGACCGAGAGACCCGCCAATGGCGGCAAGCGTGTCCGTTCCGCCGGCCGGAGGCCCCATGGGTCCGCCCATGCCGCCCCCGCGCCCGGTGCCGGCCGCCTGACCCTCGAGCGCCCCCGACTTCTTATCAAAGTCGGTTAGGGCTTGAGATAGAGAGCTTTGACCGGCTTCGACTTTCTCCTGAATCTTCTTTACTTGTGAGCGTATGGCCCTCAACGCCTGGGCCGCCGCGCGCGCTTCGAAGACACTGTCGTACATCGCCTTCGACAATTCGAACTGCCTGGCCAATCCCTCGGCTGTGGTTTTGACCCGCGGGTCCATCTTGACGGTGATCGGTTGCGTAACGCTGTGGCTGCCCATCGTGAGCTTCACGACGTACTGGCCCGGGGCGACCCAGATCGAGTTCGGCGCCGGCGCCGTGTCATGCCCGATGGCGGCCATGGGCAGCCCGCCACGGCCGCCGCCCGCGAGCGGCTGGTAATGCATGTCCCACAAAAATCGGTGCATGCCGGCCGTCCCCTTGAGCATCTGCGGCGGCCTGTACCAATAGAGCGGCACGGGCGCGGCCTCCGGCGCCGGCAATTCCGCATGGTCCTCGCTCGAATAGCGACGCACCGTCACTCCCGCCCGGTCGAGAATCTCCAGTATCACGGGGTCGGCGGGATCACCTTCCAGTGCATAGTCGATGATCGCGCCGTCCGGCGGATTCTGCCCGCCCGGTTCGTCGGGGGGAAGCGGCGTGTCGGTGTTCATATCCCAACGAACGCGGATGGCGGCTTGTGGGCGGAAAAGCGTCATGCCCGCCGCCGCAACATTCTGATCAAACTGTCGCAGCGGAGTGATGTCGTCCAGGATCCAGAATCCGCGGCCGTGCGTCGCCGCGACGAGATCGTCGTCCTTGATGATCAGGTCGCGAACCGAGGATGCCGCCATATTCAAGCGCAGCGACTGCCAATGATCGCCGTCGTCGAAGGACGCATAGACCTCCGTTTCGGTGCCCGCGAAGAGCAGACCCTTCCTCCCCGGATCTTCCCTGACGGCGTTCACGGGCGCACCGTCCGGGAGGCCGGCCGTGATCGGGGTCCAGGTTTTGCCGCCGTCGTGCGTCCGGAAAATGTGCGGTTTCATGTCGTCCAGCCGGATGGTGTTGATCGCAGCGTAGGCCGTCAGGACATCGAAGCGGCCGGCGTCGATGATCGAAACCTTGGCCCACGGCAGGAGCTCGCGCGGCGTCACATCAGTCCAATGAGCCCCACCATCCGCCGTCATATGGATCAGCCCGTCATCGGTTCCGGCCCAGATGCGGTTGACATCGAGATAGGACGGGGCGACGGTGTAGATGACACCCCGCTGGGCCGGTTTGGCCGAGGGCTCGTCCTTGTACTTCCCGACGTTCGGCGGGAGATCCCACGTTTTGCGCGTCAAGTCTGGACTGATCTGCTGCCAGCTCGTTCCGCCGTCCCGGGTTTTCCACAGCGTGTTCGCGGCGAAATACAATGTGTGGGGATCCACGGGTGAGAAGACAACCGGCTGGGTGCGGATCGTCCTCCAATCCGTTGCGCGCACCGGCTTGGGCCCGACGTTCTGAACTTGGCCGGTTCGCCAGTCGAAGCGCGTGACGCCGCGGCCGCCGTACACGATGTTGGGATCGAGCGGGTCCGGGGCGGCGTATCCGTATTCGTCGACGCCGACCGGATGCCATTCGCGGAACGTGATCTGCCCGTCGTTGCCCCGGCTGGCAATGCCCACGGAACCGCTTTCCTGCTGACCGCTGTAGAGGCGGTAGGGGAAGGCGTTATCGGCCGCGACGTGATAGAGTTGGGCCGTGGGCTGGTTGTACCACGAGCTCCACGTTTCGCCCCCGTTGACGGTGACGGCCGCGCCCTGGTCAGCCGTGTAGAGGATGATGTCGGGGTTGGCCGGGTTGATCCAGAGATTCTGGTAATCGTCGCCGCCCGGGGCGCCTTTGAAGGCAATCCAGGTCTTGCCGCCGTCCGTCGATTTCCACGAAACCGTTGAAACAATGAAGACGATATCGGGGTTCTTCGGGTTAACGGCGAGGCGGGGCAGGTCACCGCCGCCGATGCGGCTGGCGTTTCGATTGTCGGTCGAAGGGCGGAACCAGGTTTCGCCTCCGTCGTCGGAACGGAAGAGGCCGGTCCCCCGAGGCGTCGCTGTTACGGCATAGAGGCGCCGAGGGTCGCTCGGAGCGATCCCGATGTTGACCTGGACCATGCTGTCGGGAGCGGCCGGCTCGAGTTTGCGCCAGTGCGCTCCGCCATCGGTCGACTTGAACAGGCCGCCGCCCGTTCCGCCCCACGCGGCGTTCTCCCACGGCCCCTGGCGCGACTCCCAGAGCCCCGCATAGACGATGTCCGGGTTTGCGGGGTCAAAGGCGAGCTCGGAACCTCCGGTGTTCTCGTCCTTGCCGAGGACTTTTTCGAACGTGCGGCCGCCGTCGAGCGACCGGTAAATGCCGCGCTCTTCGTTCGGACCATAAGGATGGCCGAGGACCGCCGCGAACACGCGGTCGGGGTTGCCCGGGTCGACGATGATCTGAGGAATCTGTTGGCCGTCGCGCAGCCCGAGGTGCGTCCAGGTGCGGCCGGCATCGGTGGACTTGTAGATGCCGTCGCCGACGGAGAGGTCGGGCCGTTGCAGGCCCTCGCCGCTCGCGACATAGACGATGTTCGGGTCCGAAGGCGCCACGGCGATGGCTCCGATCGAGCCGGTCGGCTGGTCGTCGAAAATCGGCTTCCAGGTCCGGCCGAAATCCGTCGTCTTCCAGACACCCCCATTGCAGACTCCCATATAGAAGATGTTGGGCTGGGACGCGACTCCGGCGGCGGCGCGCGTTCGGCCGCCGCGGTAGGGGCCGATCGAGCGCCAGCGCATCTCGGAGAAAAGACGCGGGTCAAAGGTCTGGGCCGCGAGCAGAGAGGCAAGAACGGTGAGACCTGCCATCACCATGGCGATTCTCGGAATTGAGGCGAGTCGGGAACTATGAATCATGGGGATTCCTCCTGATGTTCTGAGACGACTATATGAAAAGGCGGGAAGGTCTGTCAATCGCCGGGGGGGAACCGATGACCTGCGACGATTGACGGCGCCTCTTGAAATGCGGTTAAATAGATTGAGGGGATGCGCATGAAAGCTTGGCCTGGAATCAGAGCGATGAATGCCGTGGCCCTCACGCTCGCCATCCTCGCGGGAACAAGCGCGTTCGGCAGCCGGGCGGCGATGGACCGGATCCGCGATCAGGCGGGAGCGCCGGGGCAGGATTTGGCGCAGTACAAGCCCGCGGCCGACGACGTCGCTTATCCCGCCGGCTTTCCCTCGATCGGCAAGTGGCTGATCTCGGCGCGCCTGAGTTATGCCGATTGGTTTGGATTGCGTTTTGAAGGAAAGACTCTGCGCGAGCCGATCAACGTCATTGTCATCGATCCTCTTGCCGCTTCCGATGAAGAGGCCTTGACCCGATTGCTCCAAGCCTGCGCAAAGGCGGGCTTTATCAGTCGTTCCGGCCACTCCGGCGGGTACTTGGGCTGGTTGGGAGATCGCCTCTATCCTCAGCTCCCATCAGAAAGGCATCACGCACTCTCGGACGAGCCCTTCGAGTTCAGGAACGACCACGGCCGTTTCTTCGGCCCTTGCAAGCAGGGAGGCCGGTACTATTTTACCGGCGCTCTCAGCCGCGAAAAACTGGACCCGGTTATCAGAGCCGGGCATGAGTTCGTTTCGTTCAACCAGGCCAGAGACCGGTTTGCCAAGGCCATGGTCGAAAAGGCCGGGTTCAGGATTGTCGCCTTCCTGAATCTCGGGAACTGCCTGCTCGATGACCCCGCCTGCGGGACGGCGGACCACGACGGAATCGCGGTCGTGCTGACGGCCACGAGTTAAGCCGAACGACCGGCGGCGGCCGCGGGTCCATCTTTGTGCCGCAACCCACCTGGTTTCAGGATTTGGTTAACCTTGGTTTTGATTCAACGAGTGACTTTTCGGCGACATGTCAGGTAATTCACTATGAACGTTTGAGTACGTTGCGCGATACTCGACGTCCAGAGCCCGAGCCGTCCAGCCCGGAGATTTCATCATCATCCCACCGCCTTCTTGAATAAACAACGAAGCTTGACGGCGGCGACCTTTAGGCTAATATAGTGCCGAGGGGATGTGCATCGATGACGGACGCGAACCGTGAAGGATGGCGGAAATTGTTCGAGGGGTTTCCCTGGTTCACCGGCCGGGGACAGTTTCCTCTGCCCGCCTATTCCGAGTTCATGCCGCCGCCGAGGCTGGGCCTCAGCCCCTACGGCTCAATCGATCCCCTTCTCTTTTCGCCCGACGATCCCTTCGGCTGGCACATCACGGAAATCGAGGAAGAATACGAGCTCCTTCCCGGTCTCCGGCATTTGGCCGGACAGATTGTCGGCGCCCTGGTCAAGCTCGGCCAGGGCCAACCGGCTTTCCTGATCGCAGGCCATCAGCGGCTGAATATCGAGGGCAATCCTTACTGGCCGCCCGAGCTGGCCGCTCGCGCCGGACACCTCGAACATGAGCGCTACGTGGTTTTCCTTCCTCTCGCCCTGGCCCGGACACAGGACGAGTTCGGCCGCGTCCGCTGGACCTTTTTCGGCGGCAGCGAACAGGGCCCGGAGTACGCCTTCTGGAAAAGTTTTTATTCGGCGCCGGGCAAGGAAAGGCCTGAGAACGAATCACGGTCGTTTGTCCGCAGGCTTCTTTCGACGGCCTACGGGGAGCCCGGGGACGATTCGGTGCGCCTCGAGGACTCCGGGTTCGGCATCCTGCCCTCGGAGAGTCTGCCCGCTTCCGCGCTTCCGTCGTGGACGCGTCCGTATCATTTCGACGGGCGCGCTCCGCTCGGGGGCGTGCGCTATTTGCTCACCTTCGAACCGTTCGTGCGCCTCCCGGACCACGTCCGTGCCGCCTATCTCGCGGGCCGGCTGCATCTGCTGCCTTTTCCGGGCAGCCTGATTTTTTGGGGCATGCCCACCTATCTCCGCCTCGCCCGTCAACTGCCGACCGCGCTGCAGATTCCCCTCCTTCGTCTGGCCGCCCGCCACGGCGGCCCCGACGGCCTGCGCATCGCCCAGTCGGGCTGGATCCACGAGCCTCATTCGTCGCTCGATCCGGCCGCGATTCAACCGGAACTGGTGCATGACGCCTACATCCGCACACACCGATGGCGCCGCGTTTACCGCTACGACGATGAGTTGGCCGGGAATCCGCGCGCTGATAAAGTCGCCAAGGTCCTCTTCAGCACTTCGCTCGAGACGCTCGGACTCTACGACAAGCCGATGGCCCGCAACTGCGAGCTCTGGACCCGGGACTTCCAACTGCTTTTGGACGGGCCGGGCGCGGGCCGCAACGATCTGAAGCGTGCTGAGGCCGCTCTGGTCGGCGGCGGGCTCTTCGGCTATCGTTTCCAATTTCCACCGATGCGCGTCGGTCTCCATGACGTCTATTGGCAGCGGCCGCTCGCCGCATTCCTTTCGCCTGCAACCGGAGAGGTCGAGGTTTTACCGAACGCCCTGTTGGGGTGTTTCACGGCCTACCGCGCCGGGGTTTCCGGACTCGACAATCCTGTGGAACTCTGGCCGCGGCTCCTCAGGCGAGAGCCCTACCTCACGGCCCTGAGGGAGTTCGGGCACGACGGGGACCACTACCGTCACCAGACCGCGCTCAACATTCTGTCGCTCCTGGACGCCCGGGCCCTCGAGGGAAAACCGCTCGCGAGAAGCCTGGCCCGCCGGCTGCTCCGGATCGCCAATTCGCAATCCCTCGACGAGTGGCTCGGATCTCTTCCGGCGCGTGCCGGGAGCCCGGCCGCGGGCGAAGGCGTTCAACGCGAACTCACCGCGCTCCTCGAACCCAACGCCCCGGATCTGCCGAAATTCATGACATACGACCGCACCGCGTCCCGCGCGTTTGAAGAAGCCTGGTGGAACGATATCGCTTCCCTTGCCCACGGCCGCTACGTCACGAAGGACAACGCCGACTGCGTGCTGGACCCAGTGACCCAAAGAGAACTCACCCACCACCGTCGCGATCTCGGCCCGCTCGGCGATTACCTCATGCACCGTCATCGAACGGCGATCGCTGAAGCGGGGATGACGGGTCAGGCGGTCTGCGGCGAACTGCCCTTTGCCTGGCGGACCGACTTCGATTTCTCATCTTTCGGCGGCTGGGCGCGAAACCAGAAAAGCGGGGGCGCCGAGCGTGACATTCTCGTTGTCATTCCTGGACGGAATCGGGCCGAAACGGTGGTGATGGCCGATCACTACGATACCGCTTATATGGAAGATGTCTACGATCCGGCGCGCGGCGGGTCCGGCGCCCGGCTGGCCGCTGCGGGTGCGGACGATAATTACTCCGCGACGGCGACTCTTCTCCAAGCGGCGCCCGTCTTTTTGCAGCTGGCCAAGGAAGGCCGGCTTGAACGCGACGTCTGGCTCCTCCATCTCACCGGCGAAGAGTTCCCGTCGGACTGCCTCGGCGCACGGCACTTTTGCCGGGCGCTCATCGAGGGGACGCTCCGCCTCCGTCTGGGACCCGGCTCGTGGGCCGATCTATCGTCCACGCGCGTCGCGGGGGTATTGCTGATGGACATGATCGCGCACAATCGCGACGACGAGCAGGACGTTTTTCAGATCTCTCCGGGCAAGGGCGCCGCCTCCTGTCGAATCGCCCGACACGCGCACCTGGCCAACGAAGTCTGGAACGCCGGCTCACGGGAGTGGAACAGTCTCCCCGAGCGCTCCGGTAAAGGCCGCGGCCGGCGAAGCGCGGATGGAAACACGATGCCGGGGATTGCCCTTCATCCTCACGTGCGCGGCGAAGTGCGTACCGCGGACGACCCGTCGAGTTCGCTCTATAACACGGATGGGCAGATTTTCTCGGACGTGGGAGTGCCCGTCGTCCTCTTCATGGAGAACTACGACATCAAGCGGGCCGGCTACCACGACACGCATGACACTCTAGAAAATATCGATTTGGATTACGGCAGCGCTATTGCGGCGATTGTTATCGAAACCGTGGCGACGCTTGCGAGCATCCCGGAAATCTGAACGGCCTCCCCGTCAGGTCAATGTGATGCCTGGCTCCGAGCGGTCGGCGGCGCCGCGGTCGGCTTTTTCGCCGGCGAAGGCGGACCCGCCGGGGCCGGTTCGAGATTCGCCAGGTCGGAGATGCTCCAGCCGCCGCCCAACGCCTCGATGAGACTGACGCCCGCCGTCATCTGCCGCGTGGACAGCTCGACGGCCAGCAGCTCGTTGGCGAGCGCCGTCGTCTGGGCCGTTACAACTTCAAGGTATGAGGTGACCCCGTTCATGTAACGGGTGTTGGCCAGCTTGAGGGCGAGTTCGGCTTGTGCCACGGCCTCGCCCTGGAACTGAGTCTCTTCAGACAGAATCCGGAGAGCGGCGAGGTTGTCTTCGACCTGCCCGAAGGCCGTCAGCACCGTCTCCCGATATCCCGCGACGGTGGCGTCGTATGCCGCGACCGCCTGCATTTTCACGGCGTGGCGTTGACCGGCGTCGAAGATGGTCTCGAACAAGGAAGCCCCCAGCGACCAAAACCGGTTTGGCAGAGAGAACAGGTTGGACAGTTTCGAACCGAGGTATCCGGCCGATCCCGAGAGGCTCAAGCTGGGGAAGTATCCCGCCACGGCGACCCCGACCTGGGCGTTGGCCGCCGCCATCTGCCGCTCTGCGGCGGCGATATCCGGGCGCCGCTCAAGGAGTTCCGACGGCAGTCCGACAGGGACCTCGGGCAGCACCAACCGCATCGGGGCGGGAGCCACCGAGAACTCCGCGGGCGGTTTGCCCACAAAAACGGCCAGGGCGTGCTCGAGCTGAGCCCGCGAGATGCCGAGGTCGGTCGCTTGGGCCAGCGTCGCGTTGAGCTGAGTCTTGGCCTGCGCCACATCGACGCCCGATACGACGCCCTGCTTGAAACGACTTTCGGTGAGTTGCACGGTCGTCCGATAGCCGGCCGCGGTTTTGTTCAAGAGATCAATCTCCGCGTCCAGCCCGCGCAGGAGGAAATAGTCCAGCGCCACTTCCGTGTGCATCGCCAGCCGCACGCTCTCGAGATCGGCCGCGCTGGCTTGGGCATTCGCCACGCTGGCCTGAACGCTGCGTCGGATCCGTCCGAAGAGGTCGAGTTGCCAACCGAGATCGACGGGCACCTCGAAGGCGGTGACGGCCGGCGCGGCTTGCCCGGGCCCGGGCGATTGGGTGGATACTCCGCTCGACCGCCCGACCGACGCTCCGACCCCGACCGTGGGGAAAAGCGCCGAACGGACATTGCCGACGAGCGCCCGGGCGCCCCTGTACTGAGCCTCCGCCACGGCGATGGTCTGGTTCGAGATGGAGACTTCGTCTTCCATGGCGTTGAGCTCGGGGTCGCCGAAGGCCTCCCACCATTTCCCGCGCCGGGCCGTGTCGTTCGGCTGGGCCGTTTTCCAGGCCACCCCGGAGGCGGCCTGCTTTTCCGTCAGTTCCTTGTAGGCCTTGGGCACGGGGGCCGAAGGTTTCCGGTAGGAAGGACCCATCAGGCAGCCCGCTGTGATAAGAGTCGGCAACAGAATCGTTGTGTATCGTAGCCTCATAGTCCCTCCCTGGGAAAAGCGGGTCGGCGGATAAACCGGCGGCGCGCGGCCGCCAGCCTCAGCCGCAAACGGTCGAGGTAGAGATAAACGACGGGTGTCGTGAAAAGCGTCAGCAGCTGACTGAAAATAAGCCCCCCGACGATCGCGATCCCCAGCGGACGGCGCAGCTCGGCTCCGGTGCCCCCCCCGAGGGCGAGCGGCAGTCCGCCCAAGAGGGCCGACATGGTCGTCATGGTGATCGGCCGGAATCGCAGCAGGCAGGCCTTGAAGATCGCTTCTTCGGGACTTTTCTTTTCCGTCCGCTCCGCGTCGATGGCGAAGTCGATCATCAGGATGGCGTTTTTCTTGACGATGCCGATGAGCAGGATGATGCCGATCAGGGCGATAACGGAGAGTTCCGTGTGGAAGAGCAGCAGCGCGAGGAGCGCGCCGACCCCCGCCGAGGGCAGCGTTGAGAGGATCGTCACAGGATGGATCAGGCTCTCGTAGAGGACGCCGAGCACAATGTACACCGCAAGGACCGCCGCCAGGATCAGGATGTTCTCGTTGGCGAGCGAGGACTGGAACGCTTGCGCCGTCCCTGCGAAGCTGCCGCGGATGCTCGATGGCAGCCGGATTTCGGCCTCGGTGCTCCGGATGGCATCCAAGGCTGTCCCGAGCGCCACGTCGGGCGGCAGGTTGAAGGAAATCGTAACAGACGGGAACTGCCCCTGGTGGTTGACTGTCAGCGGGGCAGTCCTGGGCTCGAACCGGGTGAACGCGGCGAGGGGCACCATACCTGAGGTCGTGCTTGGGATATAGATCTGCTTGAGACCTTCCGGGTTCTGCCAGTACGGCGGATCGATCTCCATGACCACGTGGTACTGGTTGAGCGCTGTATACATCGTCGAAACCTGACGCTGACCGAAGGCGTCATAGAGATAGTCGTCGATCATCTGGGGCGTGATGCCCAGCCGCGAAGCCGTCGTGCGGTCGATGGTCAGGTTGGCCTGGAGTCCTTTGTTCTGCTGATCGCTGTTGACGTCGGTCAGCTCCTTGAGCTGGCGCAGCCGTTCGTAAACGCGCGGCGCCCAGGCGAACAATTCGTTGGGGTCATCACCTTGAAGCGTATATTGGTACTGGGCGGCGCCGAAGCGTCCGCCGACGCGCAAGTCCTGGTTCGACTGGAAGTAGAGCGTGGCCCCGGGGACATGGGACAGTTTCCCGCGCAGGCGTGCGATCACCTGGTCGGCCGTTACGTTGCGCTCTTCTTTGGGCTTCAAGCTCACGAACATCCGTCCCGAATTCAGGGTGCCGCCACCGAGAAATCCGGCCGTG
Organism: Candidatus Aminicenantota bacterium; assembly: GCA_963727095.1. Lineage (GTDB taxonomy): Bacteria > Acidobacteriota > Aminicenantia > Aminicenantales > Saccharicenantaceae > CAVSEQ01. Next base: position 356,034 of record CAVSEQ010000004.1, read on the forward strand.
TTCTCGACCGCGGGATCGCTCATCACCGTGTCCACGAACGACGCGAGCCTCTTCCGCTGGGCCTGATAAGACGTATCCTGGTCGGCGATGATCGACCCGGTCAGACGGCTCGTGTCCTGTTGCGGGAAGAAGCCCTTCGGGATCTTGACATACAGGAAGATCGTCGCGGCCATCGTCAACAGGGTCACCGTCATCGTCAGGGGCTGATGCCGCAGCACCCAGCCGAGCGCCCGTTCATAGCCGTGGAGAATCGCGGCGAACCAACGCTCGCTTGCCCGGAACAGCCGGCCGCCTCGGTTCTTATCGTACGGCCGCAGGAGCTTGGCGCACATCATCGGCGTCGCGGTCAGCGAAACGATGAGTGACACGATGATCGCGATGGAGAGCGTGACGGCGAACTCGCGGAAAAGCCGGCCGACGATGCCGCCCATGAGCAAAAGGGGAATGAAAACCGCGACCAGAGAGAGGCTGATCGAAACGACCGTGAAACCGATCTCCTCGGCGCCTTTGAGGGCAGCGGCCAGCGGCGACATGCCGGCCTCGAGATGACGGGTGATGTTTTCGATGACGACGATGGCATCGTCCACCACGAACCCGGTCGCGACAGTTAACGCCATCAGCGACAGGTTGTCGATGCTGAAATGGAGCAGGTACATTACGCCGAACGTTCCGATGAGCGAGATGGGCACCGCCACGCTCGGAATAAACGTCGAGCGCGCGCTCCGGAGGAAAAGGAAGACGACCAGGATGACGAGGCTGATGGCGATGAGAAGGGTGATTTCAACGTCCCTGACCGAGGCCCGGATCGTCCGTGTGGCATCCATCAGCACGTCGAGGCTGATGGTCGGAGGGATGGACGCCCTGAGCTGCGGCAGGACGGCCCGCACGCCATCCACGGTCGCGATGATGTTGGCGCCCGGCTGGCGGGATACGATGATGATGATGGCCGGCTTTCCGTTGGCAAGGCCGGCCGTGCGGATGTCCTCAACCGAGTCGGTGACGTTGGCGATATCGGAGAGGCGGACCGCCGCGCCGTTCTGGAAGCTGATGATGAGCGGGCGGTATTCGGCAGCCTTGAGCAGCTGGTCCGTTGTCGACAAGGACCAGACCCGCTCGATGCCGCCGACCTCGCCCTTGGGCCGGTTGGCATTGGCCGAAGCAAGCGCGGTCCGGACGTCCTCGAGCCCGAGCCCCGTGCTGTTGAGGGCCACCGGGTTGACGTCGACACGGACCGCCGGCAGCGCACCGCCGCCGACCGTGACTTGCCCCACGCCTGGAACCTGGGCCAGTTTCTGCTGCAGGATGGACGCGGCGATGTCGTACATCCGTGCTCGTTCGTAGAGGGCGGAGGACAGCGAGAGAAGCATGATCGGCGCGTCGGATGGGTTGACCTTGCGATACCCGGGATTGCTCGGGAGATTCTTCGGAAGCTGACCCCGGGCAGCATTGATGGCGGCCTGGACGTCCCTGGCGGCAGCGTCGATATTGCGGTTGAGGTCGAACTGCATGGTGATGCTGGTCGAACCCATCCCGCTCGACGACGTCATCTCGGTGATCCCGGCGATCCGGCCGAACTGGCGCTCGAGAGGGGTCGCGACTGACGAGGCCATCGTCCCGGGACTTGCTCCCGGCAGGCCCGCGAACACGCTGATCGTGGGAAATTCGACTTGGGGCAGCGGTGAGACGGGCAGAAACTTGAAACCGATGGCGCCTGCCAGGGCGATGGCGACGACAAACAGAGTGGTCGCCACCGGACGGCGGATGAACGGGGCGCAAAGGTTCACTTCCCGGCCTCCTGAGGGAGGTCGAGAGCCTTTTTGCCGAGCCGGCGCTTGGCCGCATCTCTGACGTGGTGGGACAGGCGGTCGAAGGCGAGGTAGATCACCGGCGTCGTGTACAGGGTCAGCATTTGGCTGAAGATCAGCCCGCCGACGATGGCGATGCCCAGCGGACGCCGGAGTTCGGATCCGATCCCGGAGCCCAGGGCCAGAGGAAGGCCGGCAAACAGCGCGGCCATCGTCGTCATCAGAATAGGACGGAAGCGCAGCAGAGCGGCTTGATAGATGGCCTCAAGAGGGGGCTTGTGCTGCTGACGCTGAGCGTCGAGGGCGAAGTCGATCATCATGATCGCGTTTTTTTCGACGATGCCGATGAGGAGGATGATCCCGATGAGGGCGATGACGGAAAAATCTGTGCCGCAGATCATCAGCGACAGCAACGCGCCGATCCCGGCCGACGGCAGCGTCGAAAGGATTGTCACCGGATGGATGTAGCTTTCATAGAGGACGCCGAGCAGGATATACACCGTGATGATGGCGGCCAGGAGCAGGAACGGCGTGTTCACCATGGACGCCCGGAAGGCCTGGGCCGTGCCCTGGAAATTCTTCTGGATGCTTTCGGGCAGCCCGACTTCTGCCGCCGCCTTCTCGACCGCCCGCACAGCTTGGCCCAACGAGGTTTTCGGAGCGAGGTTAAAGGACACGGTGACCACGGGGAACTGCCCCTGATGATTCACCGCCAGAGGGACATTGGAAAGCCGAACATCGGTGAAGGAGCCGAGCGGCACCGACCCGCCGCCGCTGGCACGCAGCCGGACGCTTTCGAGCTCCTGGGGTCGCGCCTGGAATTCCGGCTCTGTCTCGAGGACGACCCGGTACTGGTTCAGTTCCGTAAACATCGTCGAAACCTGGCGCTGCCCGAAGGAATCATAGAGCGCATCGTCGAGCATCTGAGGGGTGATGCCAAGCCGTGACGCAGTGGTGCGGTCGAGAACGAGCCTGGCCTCGAGGCCCTCGGATTGCTGGTCGCTGGCTACGTCGCGAAGCTCACGGAGCGTCCCAAGCTTAGCTACGAAGCGCGGCCCCCACAACGCCAGCTCCTTGGCATCGGGGTCCTCAAGGCTGTACTGGAACTGTGTGCGGCTGACGCGGTCCTCGACGGTCAGCTCCTGGATCGGTTGCATGAACAGCGTAATGCCGACCACTGAAGCAAGCTGCGGCTGCAGTCGGCGGATGATTTCGTTCGCCGAAGCCTTGCGTTTTCCGAGCGGGACGAGATTGATCTGGATGCGGCCACTGTTCACAGTGGTATTGATCCCGTCGATGCCGATAAATGATGACAGGCTTTCGACAGCGGAGTCTTTGAGGATAACCTTGGCCAACCCCTGTTGCCGTTCGGCCATGGCCCCGAAGGAAACGGACTCGGGCGCCTCGGAGATACCCAGAATGACGCCGGTGTCCTGAACCGGAAAGAACCCCTTGGGGATGGCAATATAGAGCACGACGGTCAGCACCAATGTCCCCATGGCCACGATCAGCGTGGCCTTCCGGTGGGCCAGCACCCAGGTCAGGGTCCGGTCGTAGAACCTGATGACCGAGTCCCAGGCGCGTTGCGATGTCCGGTAGAAACGGCTCTGCTCCGATGCCGGCTTGAAGCGCAGGAGCTTGGCGCACATCATCGGCGTCAGGGTCAGCGAAACGGCCGCGGAGAGGAGGATGGTCACCGAGAGGGTGATGGCGAATTCGCGAAAGAGCCGGCCGACGACATCGCCCATAAACAGCAGCGGGATGAGCACCGCGATCAGGGAAACGGTCAAGGACATGATGGTGAAGCCGATCTGTTCGGAGCCCTGCAGGGCCGCTTGGAGGGGCGGCACGCCTTCCTCGATATATCGGGAGATGTTTTCGATCATGACGATGGCATCATCGACGACGAACCCGGTCGCGATCGTCAGCGCCATCAACGTCAGATTGTTGAGGCTGAAGCCGAGGAAGTAGATCGCCCCGAACGTGCCGACGAGGGACAGCGGGACGGCCACGCTCGGGATGACGGTGCCCGCCGCCGTGCGCAAGAAGAGAAAGATGACCATGACGACGAGCGCGATCGTCAGCATGAGCTCAAATTCCACGTCGCGGACGGAGGCCCGGATCGTGGTTGTCCGGTCGGTCAGGATCGATACTTTCACCGCCGAGGGCAGCGAAGCGCGCAGCTGCGGCAGCAGATGCTTGATGCGGTCTACGACGGCGATGATATTGGCGCCCGGCTGCCGCTGGATGTTGACGATAACGGCAGGCACCTCGTTCATCCAGGCCGCCTGCCTGACGTTCTCCGGGGCGTCGATGACCCGGGCGACATCGGTCAGCCGCACCGGCGCGCCCTTACGGTAGGCGATGACGAGGGGCCGGTAATCCTCGCTCGCCAGGAGCTGGTCGTTCGCCCAGATCGAATAAGCCTGCTGCCGCCCGTCGAAGGAGCCCTTGGCCTGGTTGACGTTGGCCTGGATGAGGGCGGCCCGCACGTCTTCCATGGTGAGACCAAGCGAAGAGAGTGCGATGGGGTTCACCTGGACCCGCACGGCGGGCTTCTGGCCGCCGCTGATGCTGACAAGGCCGACCCCGGGAAGCTGTGAGATCTTCTGAGCGAACCGGGTATCGGCGTAGTCCTCGACTTTCGAGAGCGGCAATGTCGTCGACGTAAGCGCCAGCGTCAGGATCGGCGCGTCGGCGGGATTGATTTTGCTGTAGATCGGCGGATTCGGCAGGTCGCGCGGGAGATACGTCCCCGAGGCGTTGATCGCGGCCTGGACCTCCTGCTCGGCCACGTCGATGTTCAGTTCCAGGGCGAACTGCAGCGTGATGAGAGAGCTCCCGGACGAACTCGACGAGGTCATTTGGTTGAGCCCCGGCATTTGTCCGAACTGACGCTCGAGCGGCGCCGTTACGGCCGAGGCCATGACGTCCGGGCTCGCGCCGGGATAGAACGTCACGACCTGGATCGTCGGATAGTCGACCTGGGGAAGGGCGGAAACCGGCAATTGGCGGAATCCGATAGCGCCTGCGATCAGCAAACCCACCATGAGAAGCGAGGTCGCGATCGGCCTCTGGATGAAGGGCCGGGAGGGGTTCATGACTGCCGCTTTTTGGGGGTGCTGTCTGCGCCGGCCAGGGCAACGCGGGTGCCTGTCTGGAGCTTATCCACGCCGTCGATGACGATGGTCTCTCCGGCCGAGACGCCCTGGCGGACGGAGGTGTCATCGCCCTGGGTCAGCTGGATGTCCACGTTGCGGATCTCGACCGTTTGGTCCGGCTTCACCACGAAGACGTAGGTGGCTTGAGGACTGCGCTGGATCGCGGCGGTCGGTATGATCACCGTCCCGCGGAGCGTGTCGACCAGCAGCTTGGCATTGATGAGCTGGTTCGGATAGAGCGCGAGGTCGTCATTGGGGAAGATCGCCTTGATGCGGATGGTATTGGTTTCCGCATCGACCTGATTGTCGAGCGCGAGCAGCGAGCCGTCGGCGAGCTTATGAGTGATATCCTGATCCCACGCCTCGACGACCAGCTTGCGGCCGCTCCGCATCTGCTGGAGGATCTGCGGCAGGTTGCGGGCGGCGACCGTGAAGACGGCGGAAATCGGCTGTTGCTGCGTGATGACCACGAGCCCACTCGCGTCGCCGGCATGGACGATGTTTCCGAGGTCGATCAGACGGAGGCCGACGACTCCCGAGATCGGCGCCGTGACGCGGCAATAGGTGAGGTTGAGCTTGGCGCTGTCGACTTCGGCCTGGTCGCTCTTCACGGCGGCCTCGTACTGATAAACCGTCGCGGCCTGGGTATCGAGCTGCTGACGCGGGATGGAGTTGTCCTGGATCAGCGCTTCATAGCGTTTCAAGTCGACCTTGGCGTTGGCCAAAGCCGCCTGATCCTTGGCCATCTGCCCCTCAGCCTGGTGAAGCTGGACCTGGAAGGGCCGCGGGTCGATCTCCGCCAGCAAGTCACCTTCACGGACCAACCGCCCTTCCTTGTAGGCCACATTGACCAACTGGCCGTCAACGCGGGTACGGACAGTCACGGTCTTGACCGGCGTCACCGTGCCGAGCCCTGAGAGATAGACGCCGAGGTCGGCGATCCGGGCGACGGCCCCGGTCACCGGTACGGCGCGCGCGGCAGCCTCGCGACCGGCCGTGACCCGGCCCTTCGTGGACTGCGCCGCCACCGTCCGCATCCAAAAAAGCGACACGGCGATAACTATGGCCGCCAGGCCAAGGACCCACGGCCACCTCCGGTGTCGACCCGCCGGCGGAGTGGGCTTGCCCGTGACCGAGGACGCTTCCGTCGGTCGACCTTCAGAAAAATCCTTCTGTTGGGGAATCATTGCTGTGCCTCCGAGCGGTCCCCAGGATTAACCTGAGGGCTCCAATTTGCTGTCTTGCCGCGGCGATCTCACCTACGATATTGAAAAACCTTCTTTACGCACAAGATGCCATGATAGCCTCCGCATTCACGGCTGTCAATACCGCGGACCGCTCGGTTCTCGTTAAGGAGACGGCCACGATTTGCGCACTGCACATTGGAGGGTTGGCGTCCGATCTGTCGGCGGCAGCGCCTTGATTTTTCGGACGGCCGGGCCTATGATGGTCGCGGAAAGGGGTCGGTGGACTACGCGTGAGAGGCGGTAATGCCGTACCTCGTTCGGTACGGGGACGAAGAGGCTTCCCGCCCTTCGCAACTCTTGCAGGAGGAACTGATGAAAAAGCCAATCGGTGGGATTGCAGCCTTGGGTATCCTGGGCTTGCTGTTGATCGCGGCACAGGTCCAGGCGCAAACGGCCGGGCGGGCAAAGACCCCAAGGCCGGCGCGATATGATGCCGCCAGGGAAGTCACAATCGAGGGAAGTGTGGCGAGTTTGGTAACGAAGCCGACCCGGGGTATGCTGGCCGGGATTCATGTCATGTTGAGAACGTCGACCGGGACGGTCGACGCGCACCTCGGAAACTATGCGCTTGTGGGCCAGAATGCGCTGACGCTGACACCGGGAGAACATGTCAGGTTCGTCGGTCTCATGACGACCGTCCACGGCAATCCGGTCTTCCTGGTTCGTACGGCTCAGACCGCGAACGGCGTTCATGTGGTCCGCAACGCCCATGGATTCCCTATCCAGCCCGGCGCGGCCTCGTTGCAGGAGCGGCGGGACGCCGGCAAGAAGGGAGGGCGGCCATGACTCCGATCATCGCGAAACGCCATCCGTCGATTTATGCCATTCTCGGCGTGTTGCTCGCGGCAGGCTTGACGGCCATTCCGGCGTGCAGCAAGTACTCCAATTCGAGCGTAACCGTCATCCTGACGAACGCCCCGTCGATTTTGACGGTCAATCAGGCCGTCAGGCTCACGGCCAACGTTTTGAACGACAACGATAACCGAGGGGTTGATTGGACCAGCACCGCGGGGACCTTCAATCCGGCTCACACCGTGGATGGCGGAACGACCGTGTACACCGCGCCGTCGTCCACAGGAACCGTGACAATTTCGGCCACGGCGACCGCCGACAGCCAGGTGGTGGCCACCGCCACGATTTCGATCGTTGCCATCGGTTCGAACACCGTGTTGAACGGTACGTACGTTTTTCAAGTTCAGGGCGTCGATACCAACGGCGGATACGTCGCCGTCGGGACGATCACTGCGGACGGCAACGGCAACATTACCTCCGGTGAGCAGGATTACGCGGACGAAACCTTGCAGGCCGGGCCCGACCAGCTTACGGGGAGCTACTCCATCGGTCCCGACGGCCGCGGCAGCGTGACGCTCGCGGTGAGCAACACGGCCCTGCCTCACAACGGCGTTGAAACATTCAGCCTGGCCGTGACCTCGACGACGCACGCGTTCATCATTCAGTTTGACGCCACGGCGACGTCGACCGGGACTTTGGATGCGCAGCCTGCGGGCGTTGCGGTCGCCGGCTCGATCGCCGGACCTTATGCCTTCACGTTGGGTGGATCGGACATCGCCGCCCAGGTTCCCATGGCCTCCGGCGGGATCGCGACACTGAATGCCGGATCGGGCCTGCTGACAAATGGTTCCTTTTTTGAGAACGACGGAGGCGTCGTGTCGTCCGCGGCCTTCTCCGGCACCGTCACGGCTCCGGATGCTTTCGGCCGGGGAACGATCACGACCGGCGGCGGTTTTCACTATGTGTATTATCTTGTGCAGAGCGAAGTCCTGCGACTCGTGCAGGAAGACGTTCCGAGCTTCGTGGCGGGTGGAACCATGGTCGGCCAAGGTCCGGCCGGATCGACACCCATATTTTCAAACGCCTCATTGACGGGGAACTATGTGTTCTCCGATGCCGGCGGCTCGGTTCTTGGATCCATGGCGCTCGTCGGTCAATTCACGGCGAATGGCACCGGCGGCTTTACGGCGGGCTTCGCCGACCTCAATGAAGGCGGGTCGAACTCCAGCGGTTCGATCGCGGCCCTCAGCAGCTATACCATCGCGGCCGACGGGACCGGCAACCTCACTCTGCCGGGAGCCTTGGGCGCCACCCAGGACGTCGCCTCTCTCATATTCTTCGCCACCGACCCGAATATCAATCTCATTGACCCCAGTGATCCAAACGGGGGCGGCGGAGCGCTTGTCCTGGATTTTGACAACAGCACGGTCGGCGCCGGCGTGATCATTCCTCAAACGTCGGGCACGGTCACAGGAGACTATGCCGTCAGCCTGCAATTCATCACGAACAGCGGCGAGAACGACCTCGTCGGGCAGATCGTAGCCGACGGCGCGGGGAACTTGTCCGGATCCGTCGACCTCAACAACGTCGGGGTCATTTTCAGCACCGTGGGCCTTACGGGGACGTACGCCGCGGACTCCGTCAATCCCGGCCGCTTCACAGGGACGTTTACCGTCAGCGGCAACGTTCTGACAATTACGTACTACCAGGTCAGCAGCGGAATGCTCCTGATTCTCGACACGGATAGCAGTATCATCGGGATCGGGACGATGGAAACAGACTAGCGCGAGGTCGCGGAAGCAACGCCGCCGCGTCCGCGCGCCCGGCGGCGCTTAATGGGCGGGAGTTCGTCGGCCGACTCTTCCGATGAAGAGGGAGATGAGGAAGAGGACTCCCGCCATAATGGCGGCGATAAGCAGGCTGCCCTGGACGGAATGTCCGACGCTCCTGTTACCGATGAACTTCGGGACAAATGTCCCCCCCAGCAAGCCGACCGCGAAAATGATTCCGAAAATGCTGCCGTAGAGGCCGGCATCGAACTTTGCGAAGGTCACTCCGACGATCGTCGGAAAGATGGGGGCGAAGGCGAGTCCCGCAAGCAGGACGGAGCCGATCGCCAGCCCGGGACTCCTGGCGACGATCATGACGGCAATCGCAGCGGCAGAGACGAGCGCCGCCGCCGCGATGACCCTCGTGCCCATGGACGTTAGGTTTTTCATTGCCGCCGCCAGGAACCGGCCGACCATCATCGCCACTCCAAAGAGGCTGAGGATGAGCCCCGCTTTGGCCGCCGCGCCGGCCGCCCCGCTGCCGCCGAGAAGCTCCGTCATCAAAGGCTTGACCCAGGTGGCCATCGTCACTTCGAGCGACGTATAACACAAGAGAGCGAGAGCGGCGACGAGCACGGCGCCCTTGCCGAGGAGCTTGACCGCCATCGAAAATCTGTAGCCGGTCGCCGCAGGCGGGAAGCGCGTGACAACGGCGAAAATCAGGAAGACGAGGAGGATCCCTCCGACAATCGAAACGGAAACGCTATAACTCAGCTTCATGGACTTCAGAAAAAGCACGAAGAGCAGCGGTGTCAGCACGTAGCCCAGCCCGAAGAACGCGTTGCCGAGATTGCTGGCCCGAGCCGGGTCTTTCCCTCCGAAGAGGACGACCGGAATGAGGGTGTTGCCGACCGTATTGAGGCTCATGGCTCCGATTCCGAGCACGATGCAGGCCAGCATGCCGGCCGTGAAGCTCGGGGCGAACGCCAGAAGAAATAAGCTGCCGCTGGCGACGGCAAAACCCAGAATGGCGATGGGCTTGTAGCCGAACTTATCGACGAGCGGGCCGATAATGAGCTGCACGATACAGGACGACAGGAAAAGTCCCATGACCAGAGACCCGAACCGGCCGGCGTCGATCTTGAGGGCGGCCATCAGTTCGACCGAGATCGAACCCAGGATGATGAAGCAGATGGCCAGGGAAAAAACGGCCATCAGGGCGACCGCGGCTGTCATCTTTTTCATGACGTGTCCTCCCTTCCTTAAAAATCGATTGTCTTCGGCGCCGGTCATGCGTTCCCCTACGCACGAAAATCGTCCGAGGTGCTGAAGCCCAAACGTACCACTGTCCGAAAATCCCTGTCAACCGTTTCTTCCGCTGAGATAACGACCGTTTCCGGCATGTCGTGCACGCCGCGATCGACTCGGTTTGCTTCAAGCTGAGCGCGGCGGCTGAGAACGTGGCCCTATGAACAGCGACATAGAAACGTGCGGGCCACCCATTTCACCCTCCCGCTCGCGTCCTGCTTGAGGGGAATCGGTCCGGCCGGCAGGGACAATAATGAGCTTGAGGAACCGAATCCCGGGAGTTTTGCCATTCGCCTTGCCCGTACCTCCCGTATTTATAGGATTCCTTTTCTGGCACATATTTTGCTCATGAGAGCAGCGGGTGAATCAATGTGCGGTGTGCCGTGCGGTCGCAAAGCAGCCTGGGCCTCTGGAATTAGGGGATGCGCCTGATAAAGGAACGAAGAGGGGAAGAACGTGCCTGCCGCTTCTTAGTTCTATTTATTCCCTTAGCCCTCATGGCCGGAGGGGCCGCCGGCCTGCTCGGCAGAGCTAGGTCGTTCGCCCGCGATGCGGTGGTTGCTCCCCCCACGCTCCGTGAGACGGGGCTCTATTCGGATTATGCCTCCCGGACCGTGGATCGAGCGATCCTCAGTTACTCGCCGCAGTATCCTCTTTGGTCGGACGGCGCGTCAAAACGCCGCTGGATTTACCTTCCCCCCGGCACAAGCATCGACGCTTCCGATCCGGACGTCTGGGTCTTTCCTGAAGGCACGAAAATCTGGAAGGAGTTCTCATTCCACGGCCGTCGCGTCGAGACCCGGTTGATGCAGGCCCTGGGGGGAGGCCGCTGGATGTTCGTCTCTTATGCTTGGAACGCGGAGGAAAGCGACGCCGTCTTGGCGCCCCCGAGCGGGTTGCGGGGCGTGGCCGAGATTCAGCCCGGCCTGCGCCATGACATCCCCGCCGAGAACGACTGCCGGGTTTGCCATGAGGGAGGACGGGTCGAGGTCTTGGGCTTCAGCGCTCTCCAACTCTCGTCCGACCGCGACGCCGAAGCGCCGCACAAAGAGCGCCTCCTGCCCGGCATGATCGATCTGAGCATGCTGATCGACAGGGGGCTCATCCGCTCTTACCCCGCACAGTGGGCACGCAGACCGCCGCGAATTGCCGGACGGACTCCGACCGAGCGTGCCGCCCTGGGCTATATGCACGCCAATTGCGGCAACTGCCACAACCCGAACGGGGACCTCGAATCTCTCGACATGCTCCTCCGGCACTCGGTCGCGCCCAAGGCCTCGGGAGAGCCGGCGCTCCTGACGACGGTCGATCGCAAAGGGCAGTTTCAAATTCCGGGCGCCGCGCTCGGCGAGACCTATATTGTCCGGCCGGGCGATCCGGCCCGCAGCGCGATTCTCTATCGCATGGCCTCGCGCAATCCCCTGTTGCAGATGCCGCCGCTCGCCACCAAAACCGCCGATGAGGAGGCGGTCCGCCTGATCGAGCGCTGGATCCGGCAAGATCTGACGGGGCAGGCGAGACGCGATCAAGGCAAAATCGGAGGATCGCTTCACGAATTCTGATCAAGGAGGCAAGCCATGAAAACCACCATGACCATGCTGCTGACGGCTGTGGCCGTCATCGCATTTCTTGTTTGGGATGTTTCAACTCTTCAACCTGCGGCGTCAGGCGGCGAGCCGGATGCCGTTAAGCGAGGCGAATATCTTGTGAGGAGCACCGGCTGCGGCGACTGTCACACGCCGATGAAGAACGGCCCTGCTGGTCCGGAACCCGACATGACTCGTGATCTCTCCGGGCATCCGGAGACGCTGCTCATGCCGCCTGCTCCCAAGCTTCCCGACGGCCCCTGGCTGGTCGTCGCGAGTGCGACATTTACGGCCTGGGCCGGACCTTGGGGAGTCAGCTTTGCCGCCAATCTCACATCCGACAAGGACACCGGCCTCGGCTCCTGGGAGGAGAAGGTTTTTCTTGATACCATTCGCAACGGCCGTGTGAGGGGCAGGGGAAGGGCGCTCCTTCCGCCCATGCCGTTTCCGGCTCTCCAGAACTTGACGGATGAGGATCTTAAGGCGATCTACGCTTACTTGCACACTCTCCCGCCGCTTCGAAACAAGGTTCCGGATCCTCTGCCGCCGCGACACTAGGCAGCCGAGGGAACCCCGGGGGCTACAACAGCTTATAGATCACGCCGCCTTTCATGACGAAACGTACATCGCGGGCGGCCTTGATGTCCTGAGTCGGATCGCCGGCAACGGCCACCAGATCGGCCAGAAAATTGGCGCGGACGCGGCCGAGCTGGTCCTGCATGCGGATGATCTGAGCGTTGACGGCGGTCGCGGCGAGCAACGCCTGGGACGGCGTCATCCCGCCGCGCACCATCCATTCGAGCTCGCGGTAGTTCGTGCCGTGAGCGAAGACGCCGACGTCGCTCCCGAGGCCGATCGTGACGCCGATCGCGAGCGCCGTCTTGAACGCCCGCAGGGCTTGCTGCATTCCCGGCGTGAATGGATCTCCCTGTTTGTAGCCTTCGAAATACTCGGCGTACGCTTCCTCGGCCGTCAGCGTGGGCAGGTAGGCCGTTCCATGCTGGGCCATGAGGCGGAACACGTCTTCGGTGCCGCCGTAGCCGTGTTCGATCGATTCGACGCCGGCCGCGACCGCCCGCCGCATTCCTTCCGCCGTCGTCGCATGGGCGGACACCGGCCGACCCGCGGAGTGCGCCTCCGCAACGAGCGTCCGAAGTTCCTCCTCGCTGAAGGTCGGCACCGTGCCGCTCACACCGTGTCGATAGTCCGCATAGACCTTGACCCAGTCCGCCCCGCCCCCGACCTGCTCGCGGACCGCCTTCAGGATCTCGGCTTCGCCGCTCGCCTCCTGGCCGCCTTTCGGCAGGACCAGGTCGGGAGCGAAGCCGGCCGGCCCCGGCCCATAACTCGCGGTGGCGACGATCGCCCTTGTCGCGACAAGAAGCCGCGGCCCCGGGATCAGCCCTTCTCGGATGGCCCGCTGCACGGACACGTCCCCGTAGCCCGCGCCCTCGGTGCCGAGGTCGCGGAGGAGCGTGAACCCGGCCATCAGGGTGCGCTGACAATGGACGACCGCCTCGATGGTCCTGTAGGCGAGGGCCTCTTTCAAGACCTGGTCGTTCCAGAGCGTTTCATTATAGGGATGGAGAAAGATGTGCGAATGGATGTCCATCAGGCCGGGCAGGAGCGTCATTCCCTCGAGATCGACCGTTTTCGCGCCCTCGGGGACGGCGACTTGAGCCCTGGGCCCCACGGCGGCGATCCGTTCCCCCTTAACGAGGACGACCCAGCCCTCATGCACCTTGCCGTCTTCGGCGTCGAAGACGCGGGCTGGCCGGAGGAGAATAACCGCCGCGGCATTCTGGTTCGCGGCGGGCTTGGCTCCCGGCGCGCGTCTTTGGGCGGCCGCCGGAGTTGCGGCGGCGGCCAAGCATGTGCCGGTCAAGATGACCAAGGCGATCTTCCCGAATTGTTTCAAGGTTGTAAGTCTCATGCGGTCCCTCCTTCCGGCCGGGCCGGAATCTCCAGCGGACGCGGCACGCCGTGCTTCCGCGGATCAAGGGGATGCTAATCCACGGCGAGAAGCGGTGTCAAGGAGGGTCATCATTGTTGCGCCAAGAGAGCTCGGGGTGTTCCCTCCGTCAGGTCGCGGGTCGGCCCCGGCGTGTCCGACCCGCTCGAGGAAAGGCCTCGCTCCCCTCGCCCATGGGCGAGGGTCCGTGCCCGCTCGGCCTTCCCACGCCTTCCTCCGGGAATCACCCCTGCGCTCTCATCAATTAACGGAGTTTAGTTTGAGTTAGATGTTCCAGTGGTAGGAAACTTTGAAAAGGAAAATGTTCTCGCCCGGCGCGGTGAAAAGGCGGCCCAGGTCGCGGCCGAGCTGGAGGATGCCGGGGTTGGTATCGTCGGAGCGGTTTTGCGTCCAAACGAAATACGCCAGTGAGCCCGGAAGATATTCCCACCGGAGGACGACCGTGCCGCGCAGCGACTTCAGGTTGAAGTCGGGGTTGGAGAACGAAAACGCCGGCGCTGGGCCGCTGCCGTCGGGATCGATGGTGTAATTTCCATCGGCGTAGCTGATCGTCGATCCGCCCTCGCCGTAGAGGTTGTATTCATAGACCCGCGGACGTGCCAGCTCCTTGAACCGGGCGTACTTGCCGACTCCGACGAAAGGCTGGATATAAGCCTGGAGCGACAGCTTCGGCGTGAACGCCCAGGTCAGGCGGATCTCGGCCGAGACGATTTTCTGGTCGATTTGGGCAAACACATACCTGTTCCCGTATGTCGAAGTCATCAGCGGGTCCTCGAACGCGCCGACCCATTGGGTTTGCGTTTTCTGGAAACCGTACTGCGGGCCAAGGGAAAGGCTGATGTTCGAAGCGGGCTTAAAATTGACGCGCAACCCTGCGTTCCAGGATTGACCGTCCTTCGGCTGGTCGGACGCCTGGAGATTGATATTCCAGACGATCGGCCGCCGGCTGTCGGTGGTCAAGTTGCATTCTCCGAACCAGCCGGGCGGGGTGAGGGCCAGCGGGCCGCCGCGGGTCAACTGGTTGTTGAGCGTCGCCGGCGAGATAAGCACATCTGAATTGAATTGCCAAAAGTTGCGGAGCATGCCGTCGAAGACGACAAGGGCGCCCTCGCCGACGTTGTTCCCGCCGAAGTCGTAGTTCTCAACGGCTCCGCCTCCCGCGATGACGTTTTGAAAGACTTTCCCGGGCTTTGTCCATTGGTATGCGGCGATGGCCGTTACATTGATGACATCGGAGCCGGAATTCTGGAATCCGACATCGCTCGGGTCGAAGCCCGGCGAGAGCGCGCCGGCCTGCAAAGAAAACAGGACGCCGCCGTTCTGTTTGGCAAGATTCAGGCGGCCCCCCCAGCCGGATAGCGCCGTTGCCGCGGGGTCGACCTTGAGATAAGTCGCGTCCGGCCGCTGGAAATAATGCAGGGAGGATGTCTGGAGGCGGAGAATGTCGTCCGGTGTGCCTTCGACCCGCGTGCCGCCGACCCAACCTCCGACCACCCAATCGCGATTCTTGTCGAGAAATGACCAGCCGTCGAGGCCCAGGCTGAAGGCGTTTTTGTTGAGAATGCCGCTCAACGAATCCGTCCTGAGGTCGCGCACGACGCCGGTGGCCATGATTCCGATGCCCTGGAAGCCGCCATTGATGTCATTTTGGGCGCGGAACACGCCGTACGACGTAAAAGGCTCGACCTCCTGCTCGGAGCGCACCCCAAGGTTGTCGATGGTCGCGTCTTCGCGGGCGGTCAGCGCTTCGATGAACCCGACGTTCCAATTGCCGAGTTTGCCGGTGACCTTGCCCGCGCCGAGGATCGCCGTTCGATCGGGAAAGTCCACGAAGCCGTCCTGGGTGACTTCGCCCTCCGGCGCCCGTCCGATGCGGCGGCTGTAGAAAAACCGGGGCTGGGGCCAGTTGATGTTGACGCCGAGGTAGCTGCCCCCCTGGCCGAATCCGTTGAAGATCGAGGCGCCTTCGATGAAAAACGGTCTCTTCTCCTCGTAGTACGTCTCGTAGGCCGAGAGGTTGATGACGGCAGGATCCACCTCGACCTGCCCAAAGTCCGGGTTGACGGTGGCGTCCAGGGTCAAGTTGCTTTTGAGCCCGAGCTTGAGGTCGAACCCGGCGTTGCCGTACGCCCGATGGCCGGTTTGGAACGGGTTGCCGGCCTCGGCCGGCTGGAACCTCGCGTCGCCGACGGCGTAAGGCAAGAACTCGATGTGACGGCCGGGAATGATCCCCTTGATTCCCTCGAGGAGCGCAAACCGGGAGACGTAACCTTGTTCGCTCTTCGGCACCCAGGCGAAGCTTACTGTTTCGTTCTTCCTCTTGATGACGCGCCGGAAATTCACTCCCCAGACATATTCGTCTTTCCTGGGAAAGCGGATCTGGTTGAAAGGGATCCTTATCTCGAGAGACCAGCCTTCTGCCGTCCTGATAGCCTTGGATGCCCAGTCCCCGTCCCACGTATCGTCCTCATTGACATCGTTCGAGAGAGTGCCGTCAATGATCGAACCGGCCGGATTGACGCCGAATGTGTACCCTGAGCGCTTATCGTTATAAGGATCGACCGCGAAGTAAAACCAGTCGGAGTCCATTTTGTCGTCCCGGCGGCCCAAGCGGGCCATGACTTTCTGCGGCTCGGAATCGTAGCAGAGCGCGGCCACGTACAAGGCTTTATCATCGTAGGCCACCCAGACTTTGGTCCGCTCGGTCGCCGGGGCGCCGTCCTGGGGGTCGCTCTGGGTAAAGCCCTCGGCGGGTTTGGTCTGCCAGACCTTTTCTTCCAAACGGCCGTCGATCGTGATGGGCTCAGCGGCCCTCACGGCCCAGACGATCCGTGGTTCGGGCGGTTTTCGAGGCGGCTGTGCTTGCTTATCGTTGGCCAGAAGCGACGCGGACGGGGCGAGCGCGACGAGAAGGAGTACGAGGATGCCCCGGTTAATCAATACGGACGCCTTCTTCATGGGCCGCGACCCTCGCGATAAAATCAAAGCGCGTTCCTCCAACTAAACAAACTCCCAGGTTATCAGATTAGTATATACGGCGGGACGAGGCAAAAAGTTCCTAGGGCAGGCAAGGTTCAAGAGCCGGCACGGGCGGGGGTCCTCCCAAGTACCCCAAGACCGGGAGCGACAAGCTCGCCGTCGGCACGCGTTTTCCACGCTTGTGCTATCATTGAAGGCGATAGGCCGGCGCCGGTTGTTTCGTGCGTCCGTGCCCGTTGGAAGGAAGTCGTCCCATGAAACGATCCTCAGCATGCATTCTCGTTCTCATCGTGGTTCCCTTGCTGCTTCTGCAGTCGGCTAATGGTCAAAATCCGTCGCCGGACCAGTCCCTGGAAAAAAGATTTGATGCGCAACTCTCGGCGCCCGACATCAGGGCCAGGCTGGAGCGGCTGAGCGCCCGCCCCCACCACGTGGGGTCTCCCTACGACAAAGAAAACGCCGAGTTCATCCTGTCCCAGTACAAAGCCTGGGGGTTCGACGCCCGCATCGAGGAATTCAGCGCCTTGTATCCCACCCCCAAGACGCGTCTTCTGGAGATGATCTCTCCCCTCAAGTATACGGCGGTCTTGAAAGAGCCGCCCCTCAAAGAGGACAAAACTTCCGGCCAGGTTTCCGAGCAGTTGCCGACCTACAACGCCTATTCGATCGACGGCGATGTCACCGGCGGCCTCGTCTATGTGAATTACGGCATCCCCTCCGATTACGAGGAGCTTGACGCCCTGGGGATCGACGTCCGCGGCAAAATCGTCATCGCCCGCTATGGCGGCTCTTGGAGGGGGATCAAGCCCAAGGTGGCGGCCGAGCACGGGGCGATCGGCTGCATCATCTATTCCGATCCGAGAGAGGACGGTTTCTATGTCGGCGACGTCTACCCCAAAGGCGCTTGGAGGAATGAGTTCGGCGTCCAGAGAGGGTCGGTCGTGGACATGCCGGTTTACCCCGGCGACCCTTCGACGCCCTTTGTCGGAGCGACACGCGGGGTCAAGCATCTTCCCGTCAAAGAGATCACGGTCTTGACGAAAATTCCGGTTCTTCCCATCTCTTCCCACGACGCTCTGCCGTTGCTTCAATCTTTGACCGGGCCGGTCGTGCCGGAAAGCTGGAAAGGGGCGCTGCCCGTGACCTATCACATCGGACCCGGACCAGCCAGAGTTCACCTGAAATTGGAGTTTAACTGGGATATCAAGCCGATCTTCGACGTCGTCGCCATGATCAAAGGGAGCCTCTATCCCGATCAGTGGATCATTCGGGGCAACCATCACGACGCCTGGGTCAACGGAGCAGAAGATCCTCTCAGCGGCCAGTCGGCGGAGATGGAGGAAGGCAAGGCGCTCGGCCGGTTGCTGAAGAGCGGCTGGAAGCCGAAACGGACGATTGTCTATTGCGCCTGGGACGGCGAGGAACCGGGGTTGATCGGCTCCACCGAATGGGTGGAAACCCACGCCGATGAACTACGGGAAAAGGCCGTCGCCTATATCAACACCGATTCCAATGGCCGCGGGTTCTTCTACGCGGCCGGCTCGCACACGCTCCAGCATTTCGTCAATGACGTCGCGCGGGACGTGGTCGACCCGGAGAAGAATATCAGCGTCTGGCAGAGGGCGAGCGCCGCACGCGCCTTGTACGGCTCGCCCCGGGACAAACAGGCTCTTCACGCCGGGAGCGATTTGAACATCGGCGCTCTGGGATCCGGCTCCGATTTCACGCCCTTCCTTCAACACATCGGGATCGCGTCCCTGAACATCGGGTACGGCGGCGAAGGCGAAGGCGGCGTCAATCACTCCATCTATGATTCTTTCGACCATTTCATCCGGTTCGGGGATCCGACCTTCGCGTACGAAGTGACGCTCGCCCAAACAGCCGGCCACGCGGTTCTGCGTCTGGACGAGTCGGACGTCCTTCCCTTCAATTTCTCCGACTTTGCGGAGACCGTGTCCGGGTATCTGGACGAGATCAAAGGCTTGACCAAGGCCATGAGAGAGGAGACGAGCGAATTGAACAGCGAGCTCCAGGACAATCTGTTTGCCGAGGTGGCCGACCCGGCCAAGCCCCGTCGGCCGCCCAAAGCGCAGGAGGCGGTTCCGTACCTTGACTTTGCGCCGCTTGAAAACGCGGTCAATCGCCTCCAAAAGGCCGCCGATGCGTTTCAGCAAGAGGAATCAGCCTGGTCAAAAAGCGGCAGGAAACTCGCCGACGATCCGCTGAAACGGCTCAACGAGATCATCTTCAGGTCGGAGCGGGCCCTCACGAATCCTGAGGGACTAAAGGGCCGCCCCTGGTACACCCACGAGATCTACGCTCCGGGCCTTTACACGGGCTACAGTGTGAAAACACTTCCGGCCGTCCGGGAGGCTGTCGAACAAAGACAGTGGAACGAAGCCGACGGGCAGATCATCGTCGTCGCGAAAATGCTGGACGCGTACGCGCAGGAAATCCAAAAGGCGTCGGCCATCCTTCAATCGGCGTCGAGATAAACTACGTGTTTCAGTCGGCGATGCTGCGAAGACGCAGAAGATTGCGCCCGATCGGCTGGACCGCCCTGGCGATTTTAGCCAGGACGACATCGCCTTTCTCGGTCATTTGGCGGAGCCCGTCGATGCTGGCCTGGAAATAGATCTCGTCGTCCGACCTCGAAAGCTCCGCGGCCAGTTCGAGCCACTGGCTGAGCTTATCCTCGCTTTCCTGGCCGATGTTTTCGACCGCCTGCTGCTTCAGCTGCCGGAACGCCTGAGCCCCTTCGCTGCTCGGAAGGAAATGACTGCGGTCGCACCACGCGGCCGCCTCGTCCGCGAGATTCTCGACGTCCCGCCAGGCTTTGGCCGCCACAAACGCCTGAATGCAGGCTTTGGCGGCGCCGACATGGACTTGGCTGACTTCGACGTATTCAAGTGATTCGTTCGATCCGCCTCCCAAATGATCGTTCCAGTGCTTCTTCCAGAACTCCTCCGCCTCGGTGATCGCGGACGGATCGCCGATGCTGAGTCTGAGCCCGATCAAAAATTTTTCCAACTGTTCCGGCTCGAGATCGATCTCCTTGGCGGTGCCGTCCTTCATGAAAAGATCGGGATTCCGGACCCATTGGCCGTTGGCCTGTTGCACCATCATCGGGCCGACGGGCGGCATGGGGCGTGACGGCCAGATGTCCGGGACCTCGATCGCCGGCAGCCGCTTGGCGTGGAGAAACGGTATCTCTCCTTTTGCGAAGTCCAAGGCCACCTCGATCAGATTTTCCGGAGCCTGCTTCAGCCTCTCAATCCTCTTGCCGATTTCTTCGAGCTGGGATGAACCGGGATTCGTCTCCGCGATGGCGCAGCGTGCCGCCTCAAACCAGGCGACGGCGGCGCTCGAGCGCCCCCGGTATTCTTGGGCCAAACCAAGGTCCCGGAGGATGCGGGGGGCCGTCGATGCGATGGCCTGTGCTTCCATCAAGCGCTTGATCACCGTCTCCCATTCGGGCGAGCCAGCCGCTTTGTCCGCCCGCTGGTTCAGCATGCCGATGATATCGTAGGCGCGCAGGTACGCATCTTGCGCCTCCTTCGGCACCGGAGGCAGCTCGTCATTCGCCGCTCGGGCGCTTTGTCCGTTCAAGGCGGCGCGGGCGGGCATCCCGGCCGCGGCCGGCGGGAGAGCCAGCGCAGCCGCGACCAGCATCACGGCCAGACGGCCGACTGTGTTTCTCGTCATGTGCATTGTCATCGTACCTCTCATCGCCGTGGCTTTCCTTCGAGAACGGCGCCGACGCCGCCGAGCAGCTTGTCAAACGAAGACCGGTCCGCCTCCCGGCGGCTGATTTCCTCTTCGAGAACGATCGCCTTCACCTCCGCCTTCATCATATCGCGGAAGCCGGGGTCTGCCTTTTCCCGGGCGAGAAGGTTCTCGCCTGGCTTGATGACGCCTTTGGCCGTCAACCGGCCCAGCAGATCCCTAAATGACTTGACCGATTGCTGATAGATGCCGGCGTTCTGCTCGCCCCTCTGGGCGTTCAGGCTGTCGTAGACGTCCCAGATTTCCTGCGTCTTCTGACGGACGCGCGCGAGTTCTTCCGCCGAGGCGCTGCCGAGATCGATGCTCAGGCTGTCGGCCACCGCCTTGGTCACTGGGTCGGCGAAGCGGCCCGCGCGTTCTTCGGCCGAGGGAGTGTATGCCAGGGCATCGCCCATGCGCTCGAAAAAGATCACGGACTCCAAAGCCGGGTTGTCCAGAAGGCGGCGGGCTTTCTGGGTCTCCGGCGATACGTGCCGGGCCACAGGTTGCGAAAATTCGACGTTGCCCGTCCGTGACGCCGGCGGTTTCAGCACCTCGAAATTGACGACACCCTGACGTGCCTCGCGGAGGTCCACGACCGAGCTGTCGTACACGAAATCCGTGTAGGCCGGCAAATTGACGGCCGCTTCGAATTGGCCCCGGTCGATCAGGTTCTGCGAGGCCTGCTGACGCATCGTATCGAGGCTGTCGTTCAGAAGGTCAACGCCATGGAGCGTGTGGGCGGTGTCTTCCGCCACGCGCTGCTCGGCGCGCTCCACGGCCAGTCTCTGGAGCTCCTCGCAGTTCAAGCCCGCTTTGGCGGAGGTCAGAGTCCTTTTTATCGCCGGATCCTCGGGAAGGATGGACAACGCCTGCTCGAGATACCTGATGGCTTCCACCCAATGAGAGGCCATGAACGCATTCATGCCCTGATTGAAAATGTTTTTAGCCCGTTGCACTTCCTGAGCCCGCAGGTCGGGCTGCGGGGGAGGCGGAGGGGGCGCCAACTGATTATTCGGCGGCGTCCAATCGTCCCGATCGGAGCGCCGGCATGGCGTGACCCTCCCGTGGTCGAGCCGCAGGCTGCCGAAGTCCACGGAAATGGAGATTGATGTCCCCGGCATGCTGAAATGTTTGAGCTGCGCCCCGGCTTGAGACACGAGCGCCAGAGCCCCCGCGGCGACGCACAGGATCCGTGCAATCTGTTGTTCCGATATTCTCGAAATCATCGCATTCCACCTTCCATGCAGCGAGATGGTAGTCCCGGCTTCGAAGCGTTGTCAAGACGGGTCCGCGCCCGGCCGGAAGAGTTTAGTCGGGAGTAAGGGATGGAATTGGCAAGCCGGTTTATCTGTAAGGCGGCCTGCCGTCTCTCAGGGCGGAGGGCAGAATCACTGAGTCGGTCGACTCGCTGCTCGATCCGGCAAGCTCAGGTTCGGGTTGACGGACCGCCTCGTTCCTTGCTACTCTTAGTCTTAACCCGACTTAAAAGGAAAAGCAGTGGCCATCAAGTGTCCCAAATGCCAGGCCGAGAACCAGGATTCCAAACAATACTGCGGTGATTGCGGCACCCGTCTCCCCACATCCAGGGGCATCTCCGCAGAAATGACCGAAACCGTCAGGACGCCCATCAAGGAATTGACCCGTGGCGGCACGTTCGCCGGCCGCTACGATATCATCGAGGAGCTGGGCCGGGGAGGGATGGGCAAGGTTTACAGGGTATTCGACCGGAAGATCGAAGAGGAGGTCGCGCTCAAGCTCATCCGGCCGGACATCGCCGCGGACCGCGAGATCATCGACCGTTTCCGGAACGAGCTCAGGATGTCCCGCAAGATCTCGCACCGGAACGTCAGCCGCATGTTTGATCTCGGGGAAGACGACGGCGTTTTTTTCATCACGATGGAATATGTCCCGGGTGAGGATCTGAAGAGTTTCATCCACCGGTCGAAGCAGCTCAGCGTGGGAACGCTCGTCTCGATCGCCAAACAGATCTGTGAGGGGCTGGAGGAGGCGCACGGGCTCGGCATTGTGCACCGCGACCTCAAACCCGGAAACATCATGATCGACAAAGAGGGCAACGTTCGGATCATGGATTTCGGCATTGCGCGGTCGCTCAGCGTCCGAAGCAACACAGGCGCCGGGGTCATGATCGGGACGCCGGAATACATGAGCCCCGAGCAGGTCGAGGGAAAGGACGTCGATCCCCGGTCGGACATCTATTCGCTGGGGATTATCCTTTATGAAATGGCCACAGGAAAAGTCCCCTTCGGGGGGGACACCCCCTTCACGATTGGGATGAAGCACAAGAGCGAAAAGCCCGCCAATCCCAAAGAGTTCAATCGGCAGATTCCGGATGACCTCAGCCGTCTGATTCTGAAATGCCTCGAAAAAGCCAGGGAAAAAAGGTACCAGACGGCCGGAGAGCTGCGCTCCGACCTCGAGAAGATCGAAAAAGCCATCCCCACCACGGAACGGGACATCGCCGGGCGAAGGCCGCTCAGCTCAAGATTGACAACCGTCAAGCACCGACTGGGACGGCTGGCCCTTCCCAGCCTGGCGGTTATCGCCTTGGTTGTTATCGCGCTTGTGGCATCAAAATTCCTGCCCCGGCGCCGCGTTGCACCTCCGGTTTCGGGGAAGCCGACGCTGGCCATCCTTTATTTTGAAAATATCTCGGGCGACAAGATGCTCGATGCCTGGAAAACCGGGCTCACGGAGCTTCTCATCGCCAAGCTCGGCCAGTCCCGGCTCATCAGGGTCCTCGACGGGAACACGATCTACGGCCTCATGAAGAGGCTGAATCTGGATGACGTCAAGAAATACACCAAGGAGGATCTCCTGAAGATCGCGACCGAAGGAGGCGCAAAGTACACGCTCAGCGGGAGCCTCCTCAAGGCCGGGCCGGATATCGTCATGACCTTCTCTCTCCAGAAACCTCAGACGGGCGAGGTGATCAGTCCGATCAGCGTGGACTGCAAGAGCGAAGAGGAGATTATCCCCAAAATCGACGAAGTCGCCGCTAAGATCAAAGCGGACCTCAATCTTTCAATAGATCAGATCGCCGCGGACCCCGACAAGAAGGCCGGCACGATCACTACGACCTCGGCCGAAGCGTTCAAGGACTACAGCGAAGGCCGGAAGTACCATGTTCTGGGCGATTACCAGAGGTGTATCGAGTGGATGCAGAAAGCCGTAAGCCTGGACCCTGAGTTTGCCATGGCCTACAGGTCCATGGGCTCGGCGTACGGCAACCTCGGCCAGGCCGTGGAGTGCCGGAAGTATTATCAGAAGGCGCTGGAATTCAAAGACCGCGTGTCGGACAGAGAGCGGCTGAGCATCGAGGGTGATTTTTATCGGCAATCGGAAACAACGCTCGGAAAAGCCGTCGAGGCTTATCAAAAGCTCCTAGATCTTTATCCCGACGATGTCATCGGCAATACGAATCTCGGCGTTCTCTACGGGAACATCGAAGAATGGGATAAGTCCATTGCCCGATACAAGTATCTTCTCGCCATCGGAACCGATAATGTGATTACCGTCGGCAATCTCGCCGAAGCCTATCAGGCCACGGGACAATACGCGGAGGCCGAGGAGGTTCTCAAGAATTATCTCTCTCGTGACCCTGAAAACTCGATCATTTTGGGCAAGCTTGCCCAGAACTATGCCTTTGAAGGCAAGTATGACCTGGCGCTTCCGGCGATCTTCAGGGCGGAGTCTCTTAACCCGGCTGATTTCTCCTTGTCCTGGACCAAGACCGGGATCTACTTCCTTACCGATGATTTGTCTGCAACCGAACAGGAAATCATAAGGCTTCGCGCATTCGCTAATCCGTCGGCGAAATTAGGCGCCTCGGCAGCGCTGGTCCAACTGTATGTGTATCAGGGCCGTTTTATGAAAGCGGTCGAGGAGATCAACTCCGGGCTGGAGATGGCCAAAAAGGGCGGCGACCAGAAGTCCATGATCATGTGCCTGATGATGCACTCCACGATCGACCAGCTCGTCTATAGGAATTTCGACGCGGCCCTCCGCGAACTCGATGAGGCCATGAGCCTGGCCGTCGCCTCGCAGGACCTCGGCATGCAGCGCGCCATCGTTCGGGAGCGTGGGGTCATTGACCTGGGTAAGAACTCGGTCGCCGAGGCGGAGCGGGCGGCATCGGAACTCAAGGCGCTGTGCGAGAAGGCCGCGAGCAAGAGACAAATGAGCCTTTATTTCGACCTGCTGGCGAGAATCGAGCTGAAGAAAAAGGAGTATGGCGCGGCCCTCGATCATATCCGGCAGATGATATCGCTGTGGTCCGCTCCGCTTCCGAGCGAACTCCTCGCCTCCGCTTATGATACATCGGGTGATAAAAAGAAGGCCCTAGAGGAGTACCAGAGAATCATCGCCAGCCCCTGGATGAAGCTCAATGACAGCCCAACGTACCTGATCAGCTTCTACAGGCTGGGGCGAGTGTCCGAAGACTTGGGGCTTAAAGACAAGGCCGTCGGATATTTCCAGAGATTTCTCGATCTGTGGAAAAACGCCGACCCCGGGGTGCCGCTCGTGGACGCCGCGAGGAAAAGACTGGCGGCGCTTAAAGGGAAATAAATCGTCCGGCTCCCGTCCGGGCGGGACTCCTCCAAACTCAGACGAAAATATCTTTGTCGTAGCCGATCTTGACGAGTTCGATCCTGTCCGGGTCGGCGATGCCGAGGTGGTACTTGGTATCGGCCACGGCGATGTGCTTGGCCGGCGGGTTGAGGGGCCGGTCCTCGGCGAAATATTCCTTGCGGATGGATTGGATAATCCGCAGGCCGGTGGCGTCGACCGCCACCGGGTCGAAGCCCAGCATCAAGCCATAGTACCTCCAAACATACTTGGGGTTGAAATTATGGGGACCGACGCTGTGGAACTGGGGTGTCAACATGACCAGGACATTCAACCGGGTCTTGCCTTTGATCATCGGCAGATTCCAAATCGAGGCCAAGTCGGCGCAGGAATCCGGATGGTAGGCCATCGGCTCGGGGACGAACATGATGTAATTCTTGATGAGCGTGCCGACTCCGGCCCAATGATGGGAACGCATCGGCCGGGCGTTGATCAGGGCCGTCGATTTCTGGAAAATGGGATTCTGCAGGACGCCGAGGTCATCGACGGCGATGGCCGATTCCTTGACGCCGGCTTCCATGATCCTCTTTTTCAAGGCGCCCTCGACCTGGGGCGTCGTCTTCAGATAGGGCCACCGGTTATTCTTGATGCCGACGATATCGTCGGGTTTGATGATCGTTTTCCAGGCGCTTGCCGCATTCGGCTTCCCGGTCAAAGCGACAACTCCCTGGTCCATCATATCCTGGATCACGTCGGCTTTGGGAATGCCGTTCTCATCCAAGACGTTCTCATTGCGAATCAAGACGACCCGGCTCTTGCCCGCCGTGGCCGGGGTCTGCGCAGGGGATTCCTTGCCCCGCAGCAAGATCGAGCCGCCGATCGCGGCGGCTGACGCGCTCTTGATGAATTGTCGCCGGCTGATCGATGTCCGGAATTTCATCGTGCCCTCCTCAGGGTTATTTGTCTTTGACCCGGTCGAGCATGGTGCGGACCGACGCTTCGTCCGGGGCGCCCAATACGGCCACAAAGAGGCGGCCGAGCTGGCGGCTGCCCGCGAATCGGCCGTCCTTCATTTTCAGTACAGCGCCGGAGGCGCCGGTCAGGATCCGTTCTTTGAACTGGGCCGCCGCGGCACTGGCCTGGCGCTCGCCGGGGTACCGGACGAGAAGCAGGAAGAGCGTTCCCGCCGCCTGCCGGTACTTGCTCAGGGCGGCCGGCGTGTCGGGCGTAATATTCAACACATTGTCGTTCGAGACGAAATAGAAGCTATTCAGCCAGATATAATGATGAAAATAGTGGACACTCTCCGGGATCAGGTTATCCTGGGGAAGGAGCGAGAGGATAGGCGGCCACGCGCCTTCGTTCTTGATCGCGCCGGCGATCGTCGAGCCCAAGTCGAAAACAACCTGCCTCTTCTCTTCCGTCTCGGGATAGGCGAGGATCGAGACATAATACCTGTCTTTCCAGAACGTGAGTAGGCCGGACGCGTATTCCGAGCCCTGCCCGAAGCGAGAGTCGATCGTCTCGCGCGAATGGGCGAAAACGCCGAAGGCGTCGAAGGACGAGCCCATGTCGAAGATATCGACGGTGATCTCGTTGTCCGCGTCTTTGGCGTATTTCATCGAAAGGGCGTTCTGGAAATTGTAGGAAATGTAGAGTTCGGCGCCGCCGTCGATGTAGTTGGAGAGGTCCTTGGCGGTGTAGATGGTGGGCTTGGGGGCCTTTTTCCAGGGGCCGATCGCACTCGGCAACTGACCGAAAAAGTCGGGAGACGTTCCGCTCATGGCCGTCATCCTTAACGGGTAATTCAAGAGAGCCGCGACTCCGGCCACGAGGAGGACTTTTGTCGCACATTTCTTAAGCATGGCCGATCAGTCTTCTAAACGCAGGCATGATATCAAATCGGCGGGAAAACTCAAAATCCGCTTGCCCCCGCGCCCGCCGCAGGGGTGTTTCCCGGAGGAGGGCGTGTGTAGGCCGAGCGGCAGGGAGCGGATTCTAAGAAGCGACCAGCACTACCGCAGCTTTGCTGCAGTGGTGGCACGGATGGGGAAAATGCAACGGGGTCAAACCTACACTTTTCACTTTTTGCCGGAGTCGTGGTCGTGCTGCGGTTTACTTAAAAAGTGAAAAGTGTAGGTTTGACCCCAGAAGTTGCCTTTTCCCCGAGCGAGGCCGGAACTCGAGCGGGTTTGACTCGCCGGGGCAAACCCGCGGCCCGACGTAGGGAATACCCCGAGAGCGGGCGCGAGAGGAAGCCACTGGCAGACGGTGGGCTCACCGCCGTACTGATCACGCTCTCGAGTCGGGACATGTACCTTGAATATGTGTCCCCGTCTTCCAGTGTTGCATATTGATCACTGCTCTTCTAGAATCTGTCGTGGCGGACGCGGCGAGTTTTGATTCTGTCGTCCGGCGCAGGTCCTCAAAGGAAGGTGAATGATGCCGAAGATGCGATTTGCAAAGAGCGTGCTGTTCGGGCTGGCTCTCCTCGGCTTCGGGCTCGGCGGGCTCTGCCAGACCGAGAAAATCTTGACTCCCTCGGAGCAGATGGACAAACTCTTCGAATTCTGGAACCGGCTCGACCAGCCGGGATTCGCCGCGTTGGTCGTGAAGGACGGCCGGGTCGTCTATCAAAAAACCTTCGGCCTGGCCTGTCTCGAACACAGCGTGCCCATCACTCCCAAAAGCATTTTCAATGTCGCGACGGCCGCGCAGCTCTTTACCGGGATGGCGGCGGCGATGCTCGAAGCCCAGGGCAAGTGGTCGATGAGCGACGATATCCGCAAGTACATTCCGGAACTACCGGATTTTGGCACTCCGGTCACGATAGGGAACCTGGTCCACCATACGAGCGGCCTCCATGACTGGCAGGTCATTTCGCGCCTGGCCGCATGGGATGCAGCCGAGATCACCTTCGACCGCGTCCTCAAAACAATCAAGGCGCAAAAAGAGTTGAAATTTACGCCCGGGTCCCGGACGACTTATTCCGCGACGAATTACGACCTCCTGGCCGAAGGAATCAAGCGCGTGACAGGCCAGCCCTTCCAGGACTGGACGTGGGACAACATCTTTAAGCCTCTGAAAATGACCAGGACCCAGTTCCGGGAAAACTCGCGCTCCATGATCGAGGACCAGGCGTTTTCCTACAACTACCCGCGGACGGCCTATTTCAAAGGAGCGGACAATCTGAGTGTGATGGGCTCGCACTCGCTGCTCACCTCCCTCGAAGACCTGGCCAAATGGATGCTCAACTTGGAAACAGGCCAAGTCGGGGGCAAGGACCTTGTCCAGAAAATGCTCACCCCCGGCAAACTCACCACCGGAGAAAATGCCGGATACACGTACGGGTTTGCCGTCGGCGCCTACAACGGGCTGAGGGAATTTTCGGTCGCCGGCGACTGGGCCGGCTACGCGGTCGTCCTTGCCCACTTTCCCGACCAGAAGATCTCCTATGTCGTTCTTGCCAACTGGGACTATACGCCGCTTGATGGGTTTCTTGAGGGCATCGCCGACATCTACCTCGCGCCGTTCCTCAAGCCCGCGACAAAGGCGCCAGTCCCGGTCGCCCCGGCGCCGAAGCCTCGCAAGGAAGTCAAGCTCAGCCCGGCGGTCCTCGGCCGCTACGCCGGAGTTTACCGCCTGAGTCCGAGCACACTCTTCGTTATTACGCTCGCCGGCAACCAGCTTGTCCTGACCGTCCCCGGCCAGGGCGAACGATATCCGCTGACTGGCGTGTCCGAAACTGAGTTCACGCTTCCGTTCCCCGGCATAAGCGTCACTTTTCAGAAAAACAAAGAGGGGAAGGTCGATCGACTGTCCTGGCGGCAGTACGGTACGGAGACGATGGCTCGCCGCATCGAGCTCGTGAAGCCGACGCCGGCCGAGCTCCAGGAATATGCCGGCACATACGCCAATGAAGAGATGGAGATGAGCTGCCCGGTCGCACTCCAGGGCGACCGGATCATGCTCTCGCCGAAAGGGAGAGCGGCGGTCGCGCTGGCTCCGCAGGAAAAAGACCGGTTCACCGGCAATTCTCAGATCTTCTCGGCCGTCGTTTTCCTGCGCGATAAGGAAAACCATGTAACCGGCTTCGTCATCGATGACGAGCGCGTCCGCGACCTGGTGTTCAAGAAGATCTGATTCGGGAATTTTTTTAAATCGCAAGGAGAAGACTGATGCGTTTCCAAAAGTGGATAGTCGTCCTTCTGATCATGGGGATTTCCGGCGCGAGTCTGGCTCTGGCCGCCGCCGACTTGACTAAAGAAGAACAGGCCTGGTTGGCTAAAGCGTCCCGCCAGGAT
Source organism: Candidatus Aminicenantota bacterium (assembly GCA_963727095.1). GTDB lineage: Bacteria > Acidobacteriota > Aminicenantia > Aminicenantales > Saccharicenantaceae > CAVSEQ01. Next base: position 385,312 of record CAVSEQ010000004.1, read on the forward strand.
CGCAACGGCTGGGTCTATCTGCACATCGAAGGGAAGCCGTTTGCCCGCGGATTCCAGCACGGCTATCTTCTGGCCAAGGAGATCGCCGAAAGCCTGCGCGTGGACAAACATCTCAACTGGTGGAGCACGGGCAAGGAATGGTCCTTTTTCGTCGAGCACACGCTTGAAATGTTCACGCCGAAGATCGACCCCGAATTCCGCGAGGAAATGGAGGGCATCACGGCCGGCGCGCGCAAGGCCGGGGCCGACGTGAGCTACGGCGATATCTTGCTGCTCAACGCGTCGGACGAAATCATGGGCTACTGGTACCCCTGGTTCGAGAAAAATGATGCCAAGCCGCAGAAGACCGGCGGGTGCAGCGCCTTCATTGCGACCGGGAAGGCCACGTCTGACGGCCGGATTGTCATGGCCCACAACACGTGGGCGAACTTCGCGACATGTCATGCGAATGTCGTCATCGACCTCGTCCCCGAGAAGGGCTTTCGCGTCCTGATGCAGGCGTTCCCGGCCGGCATCCACAGCGGAACGGATTTCTTCGTCTGTTCGTCGGGACTCATCGGGGCCGAGACGACGATCGACTACTTCCGGGGCTTCGACCCGGCCGGGATTCCGGAGTTCATCCGCATCCGCAAGATGATGCAGTACGCTGCCGACCTGGACGAATCCTTCAAAATCATGATCGACGGCAACAACGGAGGCTATGCCAACACCTGGCTCTTCGGCGACGTGCGGACGAACGAAATCGCCCGGCTCGAGCTCGGCCTGAAGTACCATTCGGTCGAGCGGACGAAAGACGGCTTTTATGCAGGCTCGAATATCACCGAGAACATTCCGCTGATGCGCGGCGAGACCGAAGAGGACTTTGACAACATCAAATTGAGCGACGTTGCGCGGCGGGAGCGTTGGCGCCAGCTTTTCGATCAATGGATGGGGAAAGTTGACGCCGAGCGCGGCAAGCTCATGCTGGGCGATCACTATGACGTCTATGCCGGGAAAGAACTGCCCGGCGACCGCTCACTCTGCGGCCATTGGGAGCTGGCGCCTGATCCGGCCGGAACCTCGAGCGATGCCTGGGCCAAGCCTTATTACCCGGCCGGGGCAATGGACGGCAAGGTCGTGGATGCCCGGATGGCCCGGGAGATGTCGTTCTGGGGCAAATGGGGTAGCTCCTGCGACATTCCGTTCGACGCTCAGAAGTTTCTCAAGGAGCACCGTCAGTACGACTATCTCCAGGGCTACTTGAAAAGCCGGCCGGCCCAGCCTTGGACAGTTTTCAAGTCGGGCTCGAAATAGGACGGGTGCGGGAGCGGACGATGAGAATTCGCAGCTCGGTAAGCTCAATCGGCCTGCTCCTGGCCTTTTTGCCTGGGCTTCAGCCAATGGAAAGCCAGGCCGCGTTTGCGGCCGCCGCTCGTTCTTGAGTTCAAGGCCGTCCCGGCTTGAAAGGGCCCCGCAGGTCGGGCGGGTTCAAAGATGCTTTCCGTCATGGGTTTGTTTTCGTTTACGGGACCCGCGGGGACGCCGCCGAAAACGCCCGCGCGTTCGACAAGGTCCGTTTCGACGCTGAGCTGTTCTGGATCCGCGGCAATGATTGGAGTCTCGAGCGCGGCGACGTGGTTTGGAACGAAGGCCGGCGCATCCCCTGAGCTGCGCAGGAGACCTTACCAGGGATTACTCTTGGCGGGCGTGTTCGTAAAGTTCTTACCGTTCCAGTAGAGCACCTTTCTTTTCAAGTTCTCGTAATAGTCCTGATTCAGAGTGGTCTTGACGAGTCCCTGCCGTAAAAGCTCTTTGTGCAATTGCTTGATGGTGTGACTGTCCTTGACGTCAAGGATCTTCATGTCCGGCCCGAATTCATAATACAAACTTGTAAAACTCGATTTGGCGGAGAGTCGTCCATTCCTGAGGAACTTAACCTCGGCAAGACACTCAACCGGAAACATAACGATATCGACATCGGTTCGGGGAATGAGGATATAGTACTTCTGGCTCCCGGGGCTCAGGCTTTTGCACGTGTACTCGTCTTCTTGCTGCGGCGATCCTCCGCTGACGTGAGCGCTGTCGAAAACGGCGAGAAAGCCTGTTTTCTCCTCATTGTTGATCCCTGAAATAATGATGTCAACTCGGCCGTCGGCGTTGATATCTCGAAATGAATAATCAGAGATATGGCCGCTGTTCCAGAATTCGCCGACGCGGTTGCCTCTGCTATCGAGAATGCTGAACTGGCAGGGCCATTCGGGATTATGTACGGCGATGACGATAATCTTAAGGGAGCCATCGCTGTCGAGGTTTACGCAATCGATCCCCTTGATTCGATAGTCGTTTGAATAGACTTTGCTGCCGTAGATCATCTCGCGGCCGGAGTCATAGTGCCACAGTCGGGTACCGCTGTGATCAAAGCAAAAGAGCTCACCCTCTCCCATTTGAGACCGGGTATGAGTGCTGAAGAGGACCTCGTTCCAGCCATCGCTGTTGATGTCCTTGATGATGAGAAAAGGAAGGCATTGCTCTGCCCCGCACGGCTTTTTTTCCTGGAAATGATCGCGGTAGGCATCCGCATCAAAATCCGGCAGCTTTGTGTCATAGCGCCAGAGCTCGCGCCCCTGCTCGTCCGCAATGATAAGGACGCTCTTGTCAAAGCGATAACCGGCCGGCTGAGCTCGAGAGCCATGCGAGGTCAGTATCCCCCTGATCGCGAAAAATGCGGAGACGATGAGCAGGACGACGATGGCGATGACCGCGATCCTTATGGCCGGCCGGCGGGGCCGGATTTGCGTTTGTGGCTCGTCCTGGGTCGAGTTCTTGAATGTTTCCTGGAACCACAGGTCGAGCTCGGACTTATAGGCGAAGACGCGGGATTTCGCCGCGCCTTCCCCGGCCCGGTGGACGGGCATGCCGAACGCATGCTCCCAGCGCGAACAGGTCCGTTCGTCGACGCCGAGATACGATGCGATCTCCTTCCACGATCGAAGGAGGTCCTCCCGGGAATGGCTTTCCATCAGGTTCCTCAATGATGTGCTTACTATCATAGATAGAGGCGGACTAATGTCAAGTCCGCGGGAAGGGCGGCCGGCCGGGAAGGCCGGGTTGCCATGTTGACGCCTGACCCCAATTGGGCCGAATTTGCAGCTTTGGAGATTCTCACAACGCCAATTTCTGACCGGTCAGAAAAGAAGTGGCTTTTGAATCCGTGCACGGTTACAATAACCACGATGGGCATGCCTTTTAGGTCCCTCCGAACTGATGCACATTTCTCCCGCCGCTTCTCCGTGCGTTCCATATCCAATCTAAGCCCGGCAGAAAATCTGCTCGATCGAGGCGTCCCGAGTGACTGAAAATCCACGTTGCGGCTGGGGTTCCAAGTTTCCCCAGTTCCATTCGACACCTCCCAAGTTTATCCGGGAGAGCCTCGCCAAGTTCGTTCGCGACGCAGGGCCTAAACAAGTTCGGGCATGGGACAATTCCATCCCTCCGCTCCAAACCGAAGTCGGTGAAATACTCCAGTCGGACATGTGCGCCCCCGAGTACACAGCCCTCCTTGAATACGAATTGCCTCTGGAGTCTCGACGGACCGACGTCATCTTTCTGGCAAAGGGCTCCGTCGTTGTCCTTGAATTGAAGGGCAAGATGCGTCCTTCGCAAGCCGACATCGATCAGGCCGCGGCCTACGTCCGCGACCTTCGTTGTTACCATCGAGAGTGCTCCGACCGGCCCGTTTTGGCCCTATGCGTTCCAATGCGAGCTCATGGCTACATCGATAGACAATATGACGTTCATATCATGGGCCCGGATGCGGTGGACGCCTTCATGGCCGATCTCCCGCAGGGGCCCCGAACGCCGCCGCTTGTCCCGGCCGTGTTTTTGTCTGAGTCCGCCTATCGGCCGCTGCCGACTCTGGTGAAAGCGGCACGTGAGCTCTTTGATCGAGGCGATATCCGCCCCATCCATCGCGCACGGGCAGCCACCGACCCTGCGGTTTTCGAAATCAAAGATATCATTCATGAGGCAGCGGCGCGGAAATCAAGGCAGCTGATTCTCGTGACCGGCGTGCCTGGGGCGGGGAAGACCCTGGTCGGGCTCCGCACCGTGCATGCTCACTATCTTGATGATTTGGTCATCCCAAGAGTAAACGGAATCCCGACCGCTCCGGCTGTTTTCTTGTCTGGGAATGGGCCTCTGGTCGAGGTCCTGCAATATGAACTCAGAAGCGCCGGAGGGGGCGGAAAGACTTTCGTTCGCGGGGTAAAGGAGTACGTCAAGAAGTATTCATCGCGTCGAGGGTTGGTTCCCGAAGAACATGTCTTGATTTTCGATGAGGCGCAGCGCGCATTCGACGCCGAAATGGTCAGAGTAAAGCACAAGGACGTCCCCGGCTTTATGGCAGGCAAATCCGAACCTGAGCATTTCATAGAGTTTGCGGAAAGAATCCCTGTTTGGTGCGCCGTTATCGGATTGATCGGCAGCGGTCAAGAGATTCATGTCGGCGAAGAAGGGGGCCTGATCCAGTGGAGGAATGCCATCGAAGGGGCCGCCGACCCGGCGTCGTGGGTCGTCCATGGTCCCGAACAAGTCCGAGACGTTTTTCACGGCAGCGCCATTCGATTCGATTGTGCCGCAAAGCTCAATCTCGATACTGAAATTCGTTTCCACCTGGCTTCGGAGCTGCACCAGTTCGTCGGAGGCTTATTGCAGGGAGCGCCTGAACGGGAAAATTCTGGGATTGCGAATCGTTTGGAAGAGCAGGGCTATCATCTGAGGCTGACACGGGATCTTGAAACCGCGACAGCCTATCTTAGAGAACGATACGAAGACAATCCCGATGCGCGGTTCGGCTTGTTGGCGTCATCGAAAGATCGAGATCTCTGCGCCTTCGGCATTGCCAACGATTATCAGACAACAAAACAGGTTCGTTACGGGCCCTGGTATTCGGACTCCGAAGATGCTCCCGGGACGCGGTCTTGCCGGCATCTTAGGGACGTGATCACCGAGTTCGGAGCACAAGGACTTGAGCTTGATGCGGTGCTCCTCGCGTGGGGTACCGATTTTATGCGCGAAAACGGCAGCTGGACGAATCGAAAGGCAAAAGGATACAAGCGAAACGCAATGGTCCGGAACCCGTTCCAGCTCAGACTGAATGCTTATCGCGTCCTGCTGACGCGAGGGCGAGACGGCACAATCGTCTACGTCCCAAAGCTGGGCGAGATGGATGAGACGAACGAATATCTGCAGGGATCGGGTTTTCGCTCGCTGGATTGCCAAGTCTAGGCCGGTTGTTTCCTCGGCGAACAGCCTCTCCGCTCATCTATTTCGCGTCCGGCTTCGAACGCGAGTTCTCTGACTTTGCGCTAAGCCGTCCTACATCGATTTGAAGCTGGAATAGCCGCCGACGGCGCATAAAAAAATGCCCAGGGCGGGACTCGAACCCGCATGGCCTTGCAGCCTCGACATTTTAAGTGTCGTGCGTATGCCTATTCCGCCACCTGGGCCCTTTTCTTTGCTACCCGGATGAGTATACGATAGGGGACCGCTAAAAACAACGGACGCTGCCGGTTAGGAGGACTTTCATGGACTTGCACGACGCTCAGAACGAAGTCCGGTGGACTTTCGTCGGGGGTGCCTTCGGGCAGATCGTCACCGGCGCCATTTGGCTCCTTTCCGCGGCGTTCGCGACTTGGGTGAGCCGGTCGCTCGCCATCCTCACGCTCCTCCTGGGCGGCATGGTCATCTTCCCGCTCACGCAGCTCGTGCTTAAGCTCGCAGGGCGGCCTGCGTCGCTCAGCCGCGAGAATCCCCTCAGCCGCTTCTCTCTGCATGCCGTTTTCGCCATGATGGCGACCTTCCCGCTGATTTACTTGGCCGCTCGTTCCGACCTGAATTGGTTCTACCCGGCGTTCATGATCGTCGTCGGCGCCCACTATGTCATGTTCATTCATCTCTACGGGATGTGGCAGTACGCTGTGCTCGCGGCGGGCCTCGTCGGCGGGGGAGTCGCGCTGATTGTGCTTCGGAGCGCCGCGTTCGCTCTGGGCGGCTGGCTTGCTGGCGCCGCGCTTATTGTCTTCGGGGTCGCAATCTGGACAATAGAAAAAGGGGCCAGGTCTACTTTTTGACACTTTTTAGCAAAAAGTAGACCTGGCCCCTTCTTGGACCGGCCTGTGCCCGAGACTTGAAATATCGCCTGGCCGGTAGTAAAGTGATTTCATTCCGGTCGACGCCACGATGAATCCGGCAGCGGCGTGACCGTAGCCTTGGGAGGCCAGCCTTGAAAAAAAGAATAGCCATGCTCGTTTCTCTTGTCCTCGCGCTGGGCCTGGTTTCTGCGGCCGCCCAAAGCAGGGACCAAAATTGCTATACCGTCATCGTGGGGAAGGCGGCCAGCGCCGACGGCTCGGTCTTGATCGCCCATAATGAGGACGATTACGGCAACATCATCGTCAACATCAGGAAAATCAAGGCCCACGATTACGGGATCGCCGCAGAGAGTCAACCTCGGGAAGGGAGGCTGGCTCGAGACCGACGGCAGGACCAGCGAATTTCTCTGGTTCGAAGCGGCGAGCCAGGAATTCGCCGACAGTTTCATCAACCAATACGGCGTCCTCATCACCTCCGACAGCTGTCCCTCCAGGGAAACGAAGGAGGACGTCACGGACGGCGGGATCGGATACATGCTCCGAAGGATCGTAGCCGAGAAAGCGAAAACCGCCCGTGACGCCGTGAGAATCGCGGGCGGGCTCGTTGAAAAATACGGCTACCGGGCCGCCGGCCGGACCTACATGCTCCTGGACAAGAACGAGGCCTGGATGATGGCCGTCATCCGGGGACGGCATTGGTTCGCCGAGCGCGTCCCTGATGACGAGGTCGCCGTTATCCCCAACTATTACACGATCCGGCAGATCCGCATCAACGACCCTGACCATTTCATGGGGAGTCCCGACATCGTGGAGGTACGCCCACAAGAACGGCTGGTACGATGAAGCGAAGGACGGGCCCTTTCGACTTTAAAAAGGCATTCATGAGGCCGTCGAGCCGGGAGCTCGTTTTCGACGGCAATACCTCTGCGCCAGTGGCGAGGGATGAATTGGCTCAGCGGGCAGAGATGGGAGGTCAGCGACGGCTATCCCTTCTCCTTCAAGCCGGGGAAGAAAATCAGCGCGGATTCCCTCATGGCGCTGCTTCGGGACCATTACGAAGGGACGGACTACGACGCCACGGACGGCTATAAGAAAGGCACTCCCAACAAAACCCCGTTCAGGACGATCTGCACGAGCTCCACGATCTATTCCTTCATCGCCTCTCTGAACGGACAGCTCCCGGAGCCGATTTCCGTCTCGGTGTGGCTGGCCCTCGGCAAACCCGATACGACGGTTTTCCTGCCTCTCTATTACGGCCAGGAGAGCCTGCCGGCCGGCCTCGGCCTGGGGATTCCCATTCACGATTACGAGGTTTTCTACAGGCAGCATTTCGACGACGCGGAATTCAAAGCCAGCAAAGGCCGGCTTCTCCAAACGAAAGTCCTCGAGCTGCAGCAGATCGCCGAAGCGAATTACGGCTCGGTGATCGAGAACATCAAAAGGCAGTTTGTTCCCGCCGAAAAGGCGTTCATCGAAGACAGGACAAAATTCGAAGCGGATTTCGCAGCCCTCTACGGACAAGACAAGACGGCGGCCATAACAAAACTCGATGTCTACGTCTCGGCCGCGTTCGGCGCGTTCTCCGGACTCTATGCGAAGCTATTGGCGTTTTATAAACAATAATTCTTTTCGCGCATCGGCTCGGCGCGATGGACGCGATGGGCGCGGCCGACGCGGGCGAGCCGGATGCGACTCTCGACAAGGAGGAGCATGATGAGACGTCACGGATGGGTTTTGGCGATCGGATTGATCGTGGTCGCGGGGATCCTGGTTCAGGCGCAAACGCGGAAACCGGCCAGCCCCGCGGGAACGGCCGCCACCCAGGTCGGCGGCAGCTACGCGCAGGTCCAGGGCAACCAGAGGTATCAGGGCGGAAAATGGATCGAAGTCACGTACAGCCGTCCTATCCTGCGCGGCCGTCAGAACATTTTCGGCGCAGGGGCGGACTACGGCAAGGTCGTGAGCGACGGCGTCCCGGTCTGGCGTGCGGGCGCGAACCAGACGACACGGCTCAAGACGGAAGTCCCGCTGGTCTTCGAGGGCAAGACGCTCGCGGCCGGCGAATACGATGTCTTTGTTGAACTGAAAGAGTCGGGGTGGACGCTCATCTTTTCCACGTGGCCGGCACAGGAAAAGTACGATCCGAACAACAAGGCCGCGCTCTGGGGCTCCTACGGGTATACGCCCGACAAGGATGTCCTGCGGGTTCCGATGAAGGTTGAAACGATGTCGTTTTCGATGGACGAATTCACGATCGCCTTCGTCGACATGACAGCGGGTGGCGGAAAGCTGGCCATGATGTGGGACAAGACGATGGCCGCCGCTCCGTTCAAAGTCGGAAGCTAGGGTCAACAAGAGGGGGTCAAACCTACACTTTCCAGTTTTCTTAAAAGTGTAGGTTTGACCCCCTCCCGCCGCTGGTGGGAAGTATCTGAGATAAGGCGCAAAACCGGCAAGTGTAGGCTTGACCCCTAGGATTACGCAGCCGGCTCGCGGTAAAACGAGTCAAGCTTCTGAGTGAAGATCAGGCATCGGTTTCCGGCGAATAAAGTCCGTGGGCAGGTTCCGGGTCAGCCTTGGACCTGCGCTCAGAGTTGAATATCTCGTTGATCGCGTCATCGACGGGCCGGTTGTTTCTGCCGTGATCGGTCAGCTCGTCGAAACGGTCGTTCAGCCGGTCGGCCCTGCCCAGCACGATCTTGACCCAATTTGAGGAGACGTCCTGGAGGGCCCTGTTGACCGCTTCCTCGGCGGTCTTCCTTGAGTCATCATAGAACGTGAATTCTCTGAGCTTCATGCGGACATACTTCGCGGCCACCTGCCGCGCCGTCTTATCGGCCAGCTCGCCGTAGACGCGTTCGGAGATACGCCGATGGCCCTCCTCGTGGTCCTTCTCTTTCGGGGTATAGTTCGTCGGCAGCCAGATAACGATTTCCAGCCTCGTGGTGACTTCGACTTCGTCGAGCCAGGCGGTCCATCTGGCCGATCTGGCCCGGGTTTGTTCGATGATATAGGATATCCGCGCCCTGGCACTGAACCCCGACTTGGTCACGGCGACTTCGTTCGGGCCCATGGCCGGCATGTCCGATGGCAGGTTCTTGGGGTCAAAGAGCCGAGTCGTAACCGTAGGCGGGGTCACGAAAATTTTGAGTTTGTCTGCCTCGATGGGCGTGGCAGCCGGCGTGCCGTAGGGCCGGGACACTTGACCGCACGGCGGAATGCCGATCATGGCGTGAGGGATGGCGGGCGCGAAGTCGCCGACGAGGATGAAAAGAAGCGACAGAGCGGCGACAGCCCAAAAGCATCGGCCCGAACGCGCATCCGAGAAATCTCGCATGGTTCAATTATAGGGGTAAGGTCTCCATTTTGCGAGTAATGCGGACCGGGTCCAATTTTCAGGGCCCAGGTCGGTCTTGCCTGGCGCGGGGCGTGGGGCTTGTCAAGCCTTTCAATCATGTAACCCAAGCTTGAGTTGAAAATCAGGAGCCAGGAGTGATATTCTTAGTGAAAAATCAGCACATTCGGAGTCAACATGATTACGTTGGGGACTGATCCGTCACTTTTTTATTATCCAGTCGGCGCCCTTATCCTCAAGCGCCTAAAGATGCCACCTTGGTTGGCGACGGGGCTTTTTTCCCTTGGCGTTAATCTCCCCATATTGCTATTGTGCGCTTTTAAGGGGAGTTTAATTAATCAGGGCCAAAGGCAAGGTCTAATTTTCGATTACGGCTGGTGGACTCTTCAAATTAGTTTTTCGGCAACCTTTTATGCTTACTTGTGGCTGCCCTCCGGTCTTCACGGAGTGTTATCGGGACTTCTTTCGAACAACGTAATTGAGGCTCCGCTCGGAAAACGTGTAAATGACACTTTCGGTTCGTTTCTCCAGCGGTTTTCAGTAGACTTGAAATGTTTCGCGGTGCCCCTGGGTTCATTTATAATGAGCATCGCGTACGTTTTGTTAGCAATGCTTCCCAAACAGGAAAGACTTGCAGCAAAAACCTGGCAGGGCGCATCCCCGTTCATCTTTTGGTACACAATTTGCGTGTGGATATTAATATATGGAATCGGCATCCTTGCGTTCTTTAGAGTTTCGATCTCCCTCGTTTGGCTGAACAAAATATTCAAGAGATTTAGAATAAGAGTTATGGTACTTCACCCGGATCAGGCAGGAGGGCTGTCCCCGCTGGGGAAGTTCAGCACGGCTCTCGGCTATGTAATTATGGTCTATGGTTTTGCAAACATTATGGCGACTGTATCAACTGCCCACAAGTTGGGCAAGCCTCTTTTCTCTCAGGCCCTTGGTGGCTCCGATTCTTTCCCAAATTGGTTAGCCTATCTTATATTGGCTCCGGTAGTATTTTTCTCGCCGTTGGCAGTGGCTCACTCGGCCATGAAAGATGCAAAAACCGACTTCTTGAAGGCGCTTGCGATGAGATTCGATCGGGAAGTGAGCAAAGTTCATTCGATACTTTCAGATGAGTCGGCAAGCCTGAAAAATAGCACTGGCGAAATAGAAGAACTCCAGAAAATGCATGCAGTATTTGCAAGATTCCCAATATGGCCGTTTAACACGGGGAACCTCTCAGATTTGCTTCGGCCGTCCTTTTGCCTGCATTCCTGTCTCTTATTTCGGCTCTCATCGGAAAGATCTTAAGATAGATTCTCTTCCAGCAGGCCCGCTGCAATTTAAGTTCGCGACATTGTTGCCTTCGCAAATCTCCTCCGCTAGCCACTCGAGCCATCATCTCCTGGAGCCTCGCCAGAGAACCGATTGCTTTTTTGTGTCGCATGTAGCTCCGCTTGGTTCCCAGTCCTCTAAGTATTCAAAACAGCAGCAGATTGTCAACCGGACATACGGTTCAACTGAGAAGAACACTAAAACCACCAAGCACGGAAGCCGGATTCTTAGGCTTAGTCGCCGCAACCGGTTAGCCGAGGAGATGCGCTTTTTATTGGCCTGCTGGAAGTCATTGAACGCGATGAATCACGGAACAGCCTTCAAAGCAACGCATTGCCTCGGAGAATCTATCCCCGTGTGCATAAAACCAGTCATTTCCCGTCCCATCCTGACTTGACACCTACCGTCGCCTCATGGCAAGCTTATGGGAGCAAGGAGGAGGCCATTTTAGGGGACCAAAGACCTGGCGCTTCATACCATAGCTGTACGGGGCTAGCGGCGGTGCTTGCAACTAGATCTGCCTCGAGAGGCGTGGCCGCGGGCGTGCCGTCGGGCCGGGTGCTTGAAGGCAGGGCGGCAGGGCACCGCCTGAGGCAGGGACGGCTGCGGCGAAAACGGGAAGAGAGGGCCAGGCCGAGTGAAGCAGCAAAGGCCAGGAAGAAAGCTACCCTCCTGCGGACGCCGGCTCCATGATGGTGTCCATCGATTCTGCGGACATATAGTATCAACACGACCCTCCGACAAACAGCCAAAGACTGGACAGTGGAGCTTTGACCGCTTCTTGACATGCTTTTTTCACGTCGGATATGATGCCGGCGATGGCCACGCGCATGAAGCAAAAAGAAGAGATACAACGTTCGAAAAAATCGGCGGCTTTCCCGCCGGGTTCCGTGATCACGGCCGCCTGTGGGCTTGCCGTCATTCTTGCCCTGACCAGTCATCCCGGTCTCGCGGCCCGGCACACGACCGAGAAGCCGTCCCCGAACCCCGCCACGCTTGCTGCCGGCCTCCATCACGTCCTCGACGCCTTTGACTATAAGGGCGTTACGCTCGATGACGGCGCGCTGCGGCGGCAATTCGATGAGGTACGCGACTTTTACCTCCGCATCCCGAACGACGACCTGCTGAAAGGCTTTCGCAAGCGGGCGGCGCTGCCGGCGCCCGGCGTCAATCTCGGCGGCTGGTACACGGCTGACATTGGAAACATCTTCGGCCAGATCCTGTCGGGCTTGTCCCGCATGCATCGGGCCACCGGAGACCCGGCGTGCTTGGCCAAGGTCAATACTCTCGTTTCAGAATGGGGGAAGTGTATCGGGCAGGACGGCTATCCCTTCTTCAGCACAAACCCTTCCGGAGCGGCCTATACGTATGACAAGCTGGTTGGCGGCCTCGTCGATGCCTTCCTCTACTGCGGGAATAGGGACGCGGCCGGGTATCTTTCCCGGATCACGGATTGGGCCGAGAAAAACATCAACCGCGTTCGGGACTATGCCAACGCCGACGGCGCGGGAGCGCCGCGGGCCGGCTGGTCGGAGTGGTACACGCTCGGCGAGAACCTTTATCGCGCCTATCTGGCGACCGGAGAGACGCGCTACAGGGATTTCGCGGCGGTTTGGGAGTACGGCGACTACTGGGGAATCTATGCGGCCGACGGCGACATCTTCGCGCCGCGCAAGGATGGCCGAGCGACGAAAGCCTATCATGCCTACAGCCATGTCAACACGCTGAGCAGCGCGGGCGCCGCCTATGAAGTCACAGGTGAGACTCGATATCTCACGACCCTCAAGAATGCGTACAGCTATCTCCAGGCCCAGCAGTGTTTCGCTACAGGAGGATTCGGGCCCGACGAAATTCTCGCTCCCCACGGGGAATTGTTGAGCCGGCTCCGCGGGACGCACAACACCGTCGAAACCCAGTGCAGTTCGTGGGCAGGCTTCAAGGTCAGCCGGTACCTGATGATGTTCACAGGCGATGCGCGGTACGGGGACTGGATCGAGCGGCTCCTTTTGAATTGCATTGGTGCGAGCCTCCCGAATGCCGCCGACGGCCGGGTTTTCTATTACGCCGATTATAATCCGTCCGGCGCGAAGAAAGTGCTCTACGACTCGGGCTGGTCGTGCTGCTCGGGATCACGGCCGATGGCGGTCGCGGCGTACCATGATCTGATCTATTTCCACAATGCCGCCGATCTCTTTGTCAATCTGTATGCGCCTTCCAGTGTGGAATGGAACGGTGTCCGATTGATGCAGCGAACACGGTTTCCCGAGGAACCGACGGCGGAGTTTACGGTGGATGTCCCGGACGGACGGGAAAGGGGAGGGGGGGCGCCGCAAGCTTCTGGAGGCGCCGCTCCGGCCGCAGCGAGATTATTTGCCTTGAATTTACGAGCCCCGTCCTGGCTAACGGGCCCGATGACCATCGAGATAAACGGCAAACGGATCACGGCCAAGGTGAACGACAAGCACTGGGTGACCATGCGCCGGGCATGGCATGACGGCGACAAGGTGGTCGTGACGTTGCCGATGGCGTTCCGCGTCGAGGCGTTCGATGTGAAAGGCTATCCTGCCGCGATATGCTACGGACCCGTCGTTATGGCCGTCCGTTCGCCCTCCGGAAATCCCGCCGCCGCCATCGACCTCAAGCAATTGGCGCTCGATATGCTGCCGAGCGTCGGAGAGCCGCTGACCTTCCACCTGCGGACCGACGCCAATATCCTGTTGCGGCCGTTCTATGCCTTCAAGGAAAACGAGCCGTACTTTCTTTACCTCGATCCTTCCGCGAAATAAAAAGAAGGGGTCAAACCTACACTTTTAAGAAAACTGGAAAGTGTAGGTTTGACCCCCTCTTGAGTTTAGCCCCATCCTGGGAAAGGTCATCGGGCTGAGCGGCGGGCGGCGCCCCTCCCTATTTCATTTCATGCATCAAGATTTTGGTCAGCCTGGCCGTGAGATTCGTCTTGTTTTCGCCCAGATCGACGCCATGGACTTTGATGGTGATCGATCGGTCCTCTTCGTTGATGGAGGATTCGAGCGTGGCGCCTTCGGGAAGCTCCTTCTTCATTTTTTCGACGGCGCGCTGGTAATTCTCTGCTTTCGCCGCATCCCAAAAGCCGTTGAAGGTAAGCTTGAAACCTCCCTCGATGGTATTTATGCCTACCATTTTGTCGGTCTTTTCCTTGCGAAAATGGACCTCGGGCCTCGTTTCGGGCGTGCCTTCATCCGTTACGACCGTCCTGCTCGGTGTCCGCCGATCGCCCATGGCCTTGCCTGGTTCCTGTGACTGCTCGGCCCACTTAACCGCGGTCATGGTATTCTCGGAAACTTCTTTGAGGATCCTCTCCGTTTGTTTGAGCGTCTGTCTCAGGGCGGCCTCCGAATCCCTGATGCTGGCCTCGACCTCCTTCGACAGCTGCCCGTTGAGGTCCGCGATTTTGGCCCGCACGGCCTCGTTTTGGACTCGGGACAAGGTTTCGGCGGCTTCCTTGAGCGTTTGTTCGAGGCCGAGTTTATGGTCCTCTAGCTCCTGAAGCCGCTTTCTGGTCACCTCCAATTCCTGCTGGAGCCGTCCGTCGATAATCTTCCGAGTCGCGTCGGCCTCCACTCGGCTTGCTCTTTCGATTTCAAGTTGCCTCTCCGCGTCTTTGTCCGCAGAAAACCGGAACTCGATGTTCCCTTCGGGTGCCCCTTCTTCCTCGATGATAAAACCGGGCACTTCATATCGAACGATGACGTCCTTGCCGGATTCGTCGGTCCGCATGGTCAGATGGGACGCTTCGTCGACTTTGACGCCTCTGTTTTGGTCGGCGAAAGATATCGTGCCGCCTTTGACGACGACCCTGACGTCTTTCCCCTCCCCGATCTTCAGTTTCCACCCTTGCGGCTTTACAGTCACAATTTTTCCGGACGAATTGGGCTCGAAGACGATATCGCGGTCGGGTTGCAAACTCCATTTCCTATCGCCGTCCGTGATGACGATTTCGCCGCGGCCATCCTCGACGGAATTGAACTTGATGACGACCTTCTCGAACCTTAAGTTATTTGCCGCTTCCTGACCGCTCTCGCTTTCCGGCGCCGGCGGTTAGAGCCTCCGGGCTTGCCTCGGGCTGCGGCTGGACCGTGGCCCCGGGCATACGAACGGCTCGGAATGGCGCTGCAGGGGTCGGCTTGGCGGACAGATCGCTCGGCGCCACCGGTAATGCCTGAAGAGAAAGCACGGGCTGGAGCTGCGGGCGCTGCGGCTTGTGGAACCGGCCCTGCCGAAGGAGCAGGCTGCGGCGCCTGAACAGCGACGGCCGCCGAAACGGGCCTGGGCGTTGGGCCCGGCTGAGTTGCCGGGAGCGCCACATTCGCGGTCGGCTCAATCTGCGGGGGCGCCGATGTCAAAGCGGCGACCGGAGACACCAGCGGCGCAGGCTGAGAGACTTCTGCAGGTTGAGCCGCCGGCGCCGGAGCCGTCGGAGGCAGCGGCTTCGTCCGTCGCGACTTCTCTGGTTTCGGAGCCGTTTTTGGTTTTACCTGCTTTTCGACGCCGGTCGATTCCTGGCCGGCGACTTGATCCGCGGGCACGACCGTGATCACCCCGTCGGACTGGGGGTTGGCCGCGATGGCGGCCGGCCGGGCCATGCCGATGAGCGCGACGGCCCCTATGATGACCATGGACAGGGCCAGTTTTGTCTTCATGCGAATCTCCTTAAAACGATGATTGTTTCCGAGTATGGTCTCCAGCCTCTCGTTGAGCGGCGAGCCCGCCGGCATCCCGAACAGACCGAGAAGCGCGAGCGACGGCGACCAGCGGACCGCGGTCGAGCGTGTCAGTGCCAGAAGGGTGGCGGCATAGATCGACGGCTTGATGCCGGTGCGGAGGACGAGCTCGTCACAAGCCTTCTCCTGTTCCTTTTTCAGCCTTCGGACCGCCAGGCGGCTGAGGGGATTGAACCAATAAAGGGCGAGGCTGACCCGGACGAGCATCATGACCAGGAAATCGACGCGTTTGATGTGCGAGAGCTCGTGGAAGAGTGCGGAGGAGCGTTCTTCGTCGCTCCAGACATCGGCATCGGCAGGCATGAGGACGACGGGTTTCATAATTCCCCAGGTCAGAGGGATGGCCACATTCAGATGGCTCTTGAGACGGACCTGCCTCTTAAGCGAGACGGCGGCCAGGAAGCGGCGGAGGATGTTTTGCCAGGATGGGCTGTCGAGGGGCGCGCCTTCTCGGGACAAACGAGAAGCACCGGCCAAGCCGACTGCCAGACGAGCCAGCATAAAGGCCACGCCGATGATCCACAGGCCGCCGACCACGGCGCCGGCGAGGCGGGGAGCCGAGAACAGGCCTGAGGAAAAAAGCAAGGACCCGCCGGCGGCGGTATTGTTGGATGAGCCCTCGGTCAGCCCGCGCGACGTTTTCGCTGGGTCGTCCTTCAGCACGACACCGGGCTTTTGTGTTGCCCTGCGTACGTCGGACATGAGCCTATTCGATTGCGGATGGTTGACGGCCGGGCGCGAAGAGGGAAATCCGGCGGGCAGAAGCCCGATGCCCCACCCCGAAGGAAGAAGGGACAGGGCGGGAAGAAAAAGCAGGCCGATGACGGACACGGACAGGATGAAATGCCTCAAGGCGGCCGATTTCTTTCTGAACAAGCCGGCCAGCAGGAGGCCGACGGAGAGCAACGCCGTGCTTTTGATCAGGGCCTCCACGAGCAACCCCAAACCGCGAGTTTCGACGAGCCAGGACATGGTCAGCGTCCTTCTTTCCGGGCTCTCTGGATGAGCTCGAGAAGGCGTCGGTAGTCTTCATCGGAAAGACCCTCTTCCGAAATATCGAGAAGCGCGGCCACGGCATCTTCCGTGGAATTATCGAAAAATGTTCTCAGCATATGGCGCAATGCGCTCTGACGGGCCTTTTCCCTGGGCAGGACGGGAACAAAAACGTAGCGCGGTCCTTCCTGCCGGTGGTGGATATGCCCTTTTTGTTCGAGGACGCGGAGAAGGGCCCGGACCGTGGAATAGCTGGGAGGCGAGGGGAGGCGCTCGAGGACCTGGAGGGCCGTCGCCTCCTTCGTTTCATAGATGATATCCATAATCTGTCGTTCCCGCCGGCTCATGCTCTTCGGAATCTTCATCGCCATCCTCCACGCCCGTGATATCGCGCCGTCGCTCAAGTGCTAAAATATTAGCATGCTAAATTTATAGCACCTCCAGCCCGTCTTGTCAAGTGAATTCTGCTAAATTCTTAGCATACGGTGAGGGGTGGTCCGGGCGGATCAGCGCTCCCTCGTCGCTTGCAACTCCGTTAATCGTCTGCTAATATTGAGATGTCTGAAATTCATCATTGGGGGGAGAAGATGAAATTCAAAATGTCGTTCTTTGCGGTCTGTCTCATCGTCCTCTTCGCCGTCTCTTTTGCCGGTGCTTCGCAGCAGCAGATGACCACGGCTCAACAGCAGATGATGGAACAGCAGATGAAGTACAGCACGCCGACCAAAGCGCACGACTGGTTGAAAAACTATGTCGGGAAATGGGACGTCGAGGTCAAGTCCTGGATGCAGGCCGGCGGCGAGCCCGTGCTGAGCAAGGCGTCCATGATGGGAGAACTGATCTTCGGCGGGCGCTTCGTGAAATGCGATTTCCAGGGGCAGATGATGGACACCCCGTTTAATGGGATGCAGGTCATCGGCTACGACCTCTTCCAGAAGAAATACGTCGGCTTCTGGATCGACAGCATGTCGACGGCTTTCTACCTGACCACCGGCACGCTCGACATGACGGGTAAAGTTCTGACTGAGACCGGGATGTGGCCAAACTCGATGACCGGCGTCAGCGAAAAAATGCGGATCGTCACGACGCAGCTGAGCGACGGCAAGTTCCGGTTCGAGATGTTCATGACCGGGCCCGACGGCAAGGCGTTCAAATCGATGGAGCTGACGTACTCGCGCAAGATGTGATCGGCCCGCCATCGGGTTCACTGAGCCGGGAGCGCGTCGGGACGATCGGCCGCGCTTCGTCCATTTTCGAGCCTTGACATCGATCCGCGGCGGGAAATATCATTTTTCCGCCGGCGGTTCGCAGCCCTTCTGTTTCAAGCTGGGGAGAGATCGGCGGCGGACCGTTCTGCCTGCCGGCAGAGGCTGATTCCCTTCGACCGGCAGCCCATTGCCGAAGGAACGGAGGTCGCGATGTTCTGGATGCTCGTTATCATCTTTGCCGGCCTCATGACCGGCGCATTCGGCCTGCCGATGAAATACACCACGAAATGGAAATGGGAAAACACCTGGACCATGTGGACGATTTGGACGCTCTTCGTCATCCCGCTGCTGGCCGCTTTTATCACCGTGCCGAAGCTCCTGAGCGTTCTCTCGGGCGCAGGACTCACCGACGTCCTCAAGGTTTTTGTTTTCGGGCTGATCTGGGGGATCAGCGCTATCGCCTTCGGCTACGGGATTCATTACCTGGGGCTCGGCCTGGGCTACTCTCTGATGATGGGGATGATCATCACCATCGGCTCGCTCTATCCTCTTTTGACCGGCGAGCTGGGCAAGATCGCCCTGCCCCGGATTTTGGCCTTCACCGGCGCGGTCGCCGTGATCATTGTGGGCGTCGTGCTGAGCGCCTGGGCGGCCGTTATCAAGGAAAGGGACGCCCGCGGCAGCGCCTCCGGCCAGTCATTGGAGAAGAAAACCTTCGGCAAAGGGCTGTTGATCTGTGTTGTGGCCGGGGCGACGGCCCCCTTCCTGAATTTCGCGTTTGTCTACGGCGAAAAAATCCGCACGGCGGCCATTGCCGCCGGCTATAGCCGGACCATCGCTCCCAACGCCGTTTGGGCGGTCGCTCTCGTCGGCGGCTTCATCGTCAACCTGGCTTACACCCTGGTCCTGGTCAGAAAGCATAAGACCGGAAATTTGTTCGTTCTGAAAGGAACTTCAAAGTACTATTTCTACACCTTCCTGATGGGAATCCTCTGGGCCGGAAGCATTATCGTCTACGGCATGGGAGCGGCGAATCTCGGCAAATTGGGCGCTTCAGTCGGATGGGCCGCCTTCAACGCCACGGGGATTTTCTGCGCCAATGTGCTGGGTCTTGTCACGCACGAATGGCGGGGGGTCGGCAGGAAGGGACTGCGGGTTATGGCTCTGGGTCTGGCGGTGTTGCTCGTCGGGGTCTTTCTCGTAAAACTGGCCTAACCGCCGGATCCATGGCGGCGATCTCCGTCATGATGCGGTCCGCCACAGACTGGCAGATTTCCTTGAGCCGGAGTTTCGAGCAACAGGCGGCCTCCTCACGTTCCTCCCGGAAGAGGAGCGGCCGGCCGAATTTGACGGTTACCCTGAGCGGCCGCGGAAAGCGGACGCTTCGACCGTAGGCCTCGTGCGCGCCCCAGATCCGGACAGGAACGAGCGGCGCCTGGGACTTGAGGACGACGAGTCCGATGCCGGCCCGGGCAGGCTGAAGCCGGCCGTCGAAGCTTCGGGATCCCTCGGGAAAGACGAGCACGGCATAACCGTTATCCAGGCGGCGGAGAATCGTTTTCAGAGCCGCGGCAGACCCGCTTTCCGTGTCGACCGGCACGGTATGCCAGAGACGGAGCAGGCGCCCGAATCCGGGGAATCGGAACAGGGACCGGCGCGCCAACATGACCACCAGCCGCGGCAGGGCCGCCCCGACCAGCGGGGGATCGAGGTAGCTCGAATGGTTGGCCGCCAGGATGAGCGGACCTTGGGTGGGCACGCCCCCGGTGTCCAGCACCCGCCAGCGGAAATAGAACGTAAAGACGGCGCGGAAGAAACACCACCCCAACCGGTACCAGAAACCCATCCTGAATCGCGTCATATCCGGCGTCGCTTGATCAGAGGAACGCGCGGCTTTTCGGAGCGCGTTCGCCCTACGTCGAAAACACTATACGCCGGCCGCGGCTAAGGTCAAGCGATTCGGCCTGGGCTTAAAGACATGAGAGCAGGGCCACCCGAGTCCCCGGGTTCCCGAGGTTGAACGCGGGCAGCGCGGCCCGCGCCTTGACAACGAATCGCCGACTCGGATATTGTTTGTGCCCGATGGGCGGCGGGCTCCCTTCAGCCGATTTCCCGTGCTCATTTCTTGTGCCGTACGGGAAAGCGGAGAACCCGCGTCCAACACCATCCCTACAGCGGAGGTGATGAATGGCCCTTGATGCCGTCTCAACCGCACCGATGTCCGCCAGGGAGCGCTTCTGCTCGCTCGACTTCTTCCGGGGTTTCACAATGTTTCTCTTGATCGGGGAGAGCACGCTTCTCTATGAGCATCTCCGCGGCCCCGCTCTCCAAGGCACGCTGCTCCACGCGATCGGCATGCAGCTCGACCACCATCCCTGGGCCGGGTTGCACTTCTGGGATCTGGTCCAGCCCTTCTTTATGTTCATCGTCGGCGTGGCCCTGGCGTTTTCGGTTGCCAAGCGCGAGGAACGGGGAGACAGCCGCGGCCAGATCACCAAGCATGCCGTCACGCGGGCCGTCCTCCTGCTCGTCATCGGCTGGGCCCTCTACTGCATCGAGCCCGGCCGGATCACCTTCCGCTTCCAGAACGTCCTTGCTCAACTTTCGGTGACCTACATCATCGCCTATTTGATCATGAAGCGGCCGGCGCGCGAGCAGATCGCGTTGAGCTTCGGGCTTATCATCCTCACCGAGGTCATCTACCGTATCTTCTGGGTTCCCGGGTTCAACCAGCCTTTCACGCCCGACCACAACTTCGGGTCGTGGGTGGATATGCTGCTCTCGGGAGAGCTGTCGGCCGGCCACTGGGTTTCGTTCAACGCCATCCCGACGACGGCCCATACCATCTGGGGTGTTCTGGCCGGGCAGTGGCTTATGAGCCACCGGCCGCCGCAGAAAAGGGCCGCGGTGCTGGCGGTGTGCGGAGCCGCCGCGGTGGCCGTCGGGTTCGCCCTCACGCCCGTCACTCCGATGATCAAGCGCATCTGCACGAGCTCGTTCGTCATCGCGAGCGGCGGCTTCTGCCTGCTGGCGCTGGCGTTCAGCTATTGGTTTATCGATGTTAAAGGCGTGCGCAAGTGGACGACATTCTTCAATATCGTCGGCATGAACTCGCTGTTCATTTACATCTTCACGCAGACCGGAGCGACGTCCTGGCTGGCCCACCTGGTTTTGCCCTTCGCGAAGGGTTTCTTGGGCTGGACGGGCGAGATCTCCGTGGAGATCATTATCAGCCTTGCCGCTTGGGCGCTGCTCTGGTCGATATGCTACTGGCTCTACCGGCGCAAGATTCTGATCAAGATCTAAGGACGGTCAAGCTACCGCCGCCGCTCGTCCTCGAACATCGGCCCGCTGAGGTCGCCGTTGTTGTTGTAACCCCGGCTTTCCCAGTAGCCACGGTACTTCGGGTTGTTCGAAAGCTCGATCGCCGTCACCCACTTGGCTGATTTGTAGCCCCATTTGCCCTCCGCCAGGAGCGCGAGGGGATAGCCGCGGGCGGGAGGAAGTGTCAGCCCGTTGACCTTGAAAACCAGGAGCACGTCCTTCTTGGTAATGTACTCCAGGGGCGCCGATGTCGAGTACCCGTCCTGGCATTGGAAGATGACGGTCGTCGCCTCAGGCTTCGTACCGGCCTCGGCCAGGAGGTCCTTGATGAGGACGCCTTCCCAAACGGCCTTGACGTCCCAGCCCTCGACGCAATGCAGCGTTACGACCCGGGTCGCGGACTGATGCGCAAGAACCTGCTCGTAGGTGTACGTCATGGGCTTTGTGACGAGGCCCTTCACGGCCAGGTGATACTTTGCGATATTGATGCGTTGCGGCCCGGCGATCGAGTTCTCCTGGAATTTGCTGATTGAGTCAAGCTTCTCGCCGTTCCACTCGCGGAGCTCGACGGCCTTTTCTTGCTGCGCCTGGGAATCCTGGACGCACGCCGCGAACCCGACGGCAAGCGCTACGGAGAAAGCCGCAGCGAGGATGCGTCGGCATAGCGCGCCGGCCGGAACCGAACGCCGGCCCCTTGTCAAGTTGAGCGTCATCGGTCCACCTCCCCGGAAACTGCCGCTTCTACTATACCACCGGCACGCCTGTGGCGCACGCCCGCGACCGCGAATCCCGGCCGCCGGTCGCGTTTCCTGTTGACAAGAATAGGGTCCAGGCATAGTATGGCTCTAAACGTATACAGATATATCAGCAAATAGTTAATATGGACGTTTGGAGATACATTGAACAAAGAAGTTTTCACGTTGGAAGATCTGTCTCGAAAGGCCGATGTGCCCGAGGAAACTCTACGCCTCTGGACAAAGGCTAAAATCATTCGCCCGGCGGGATTCGGGGAGGATAAGACCCCTCTCTTCACGCCGGATGTCCTTGACCGAATCATCCACATCCGTCAGCTTGAACACCTCGGTTATGGGCTTGAGGAAATCCAGAAGATCGTTAAAAAAGTCGGCCTCCCCAGAGACGAACCCGCAGCCGGCAATGCGGCTCCTGCCGGCAAAAACTCCTTCCTCACCGTCGGTGACCTGGCCGAAAAATCCGGCGTCAGCCCCCGGACAATTAAACACTGGGAGGGGATGGGCATCATCGAGCCCGACATGAGAACCGAGGGCGGGTTTAGGCTCTATTCGCCATCGTACGTCTTTCTCTGCCAACTCGTCCGCGACCTCCAGCTTTTCGGGTACACGCTTGAGGAAATCAAGGCCGTTTCAGACGATGTCCGGGCTTTGATGGGCATCGAGGCCGATCTAGATTCCTTCCTCCAGGCCGAGGTGGATGGCAAGCTCAAGGCCATGCTCCAGGCGATCCAAAAGCTCTTCGACAGGATGAAGCTCGTCGAAGAGGGGATCGAGCGTTGGCAGGACCTCCTGAAGAAAAAACGAAAAGACATTCTGAACCTCAAGGCCAAAAACGAGAAGCGCGGCGCGAAGCCGATGAAGGCGATGAGCGCCGCCGAGGTCAAGGCGGTCGAAAATGCCTAAGATCGTTTTCGTCGAGCCGCAGGCCCCGAATCTTCACATCTTCTCGCGGTTTCCCCAGCCGCGTCTCGGGACGCTTATTCTCGGGACGATGATGAAACAGCGAGGTTGGGACGTTGAGGTCTTTGTCGAGGAGTTCCGCAAAGTCGATTTCGATTGCCTGGCCTCGGCCGACCTGGTCGGGATCTCGACCATCACCTCGACCGCGCCCCGGGCCTACGCCATCGCCGACCGGGTCCGGGCGGCGGGCGTTCCCGTGATCATGGGCGGGCCGCATGTCACTTACCTGACCGAAGAAGCCCTGGACCACGCCGATTTCATCATCCGCGGCGAAGGCGAGGATGCGCTCGCGGCCTTCATCGACGCACGGGAACGCGGGGTTGGCTACGCTGCGGTCCCCAACCTCTCCTATCGCGACGCGGATAATAACGGCGCCGTCGTCCACAATCCCATGCGCCCTCCTTGCGGCGACCTCGACCGACTACCGTTTCCCGATCTGTCGCTGCTGCGGCCTGACAGGATCGGCCCCCGGACGCTGCCGTCCATTCCGGTGCAGACGTCACGCGGATGTCCCTTCGACTGCTCCTTCTGCTCCGTGACCGGGATGTTCGGCCGGAAATTCCGCTTCCGCTCGACTGAGAACGTCATCGAGGAGCTCAGACGCTACGACAGCCGGAAGAACATCATCTTTTTTTATGACGATAACTTCGCCGCCGACCCGCAGCGGACCAAGGCCCTGTGCGAAGCCATGATTCGAGAGCGGTTCAAGTTCAGGTGGACCACCCAGGTGCGGGCCGATGTCGCCCGCGACCCCGAGCTCATCCGGCTCATGAAAAAGGCCGGCTGCCACACTTTGTTCATCGGTTTCGAATCCGTGAATCCGCGGAGCCTCGAGGACATGAAGAAAAAACAGACGGTGGACGAGCTCATCCACGCGGCCAAGGTCCTGCGGGAGAACCGCATTCACATCCACGGCATGTTCGTCCTGGGGTTCGACCAGGACGATTGGGCTACGGTCAAAAAGACGGTCCGTTTCGCCAAAAAGATCCGGCTGACCTCCACCCAATTCCTCATCCTGACGCCTTTGCCGGGCTCGGCGTTCTACGACAAGATGGTCGCCGAGGGCCGCATCCGGTTCCGCGACTGGACGCTTTATGACGCGCACCACGCCGTCTTCCAGCCGGCCCGGTTTACGCTTTTCGACCTGCAGCGGGCGCAGATGCGGTGCCACAAGAAATTCTACTCCCTAAAACAAATGCTCAGAATGCTCATGGCCGGGCAGTGGATCGGGCTGGGCATTGCCTATTACGCCCGCGGCCTCAATCGGATGTGGAAGCGCCGCAACAAGAGCTTCCTCCGGGTGGTCGAACTGCTGCGGCCCAAGCCCGGCGCCCGGATTTCCATCGATTACAAAGAAGATGTCCGGCTCGAATAGAAGATCTTTTAATCCTTCTCCGCCATCTTTTCTTTGTCCTTTGGCTTCTCAGGAACGGGAGGCGCGGTCAGGTCCGGCTTCGGGTCGCCGAAAATGTAGTGGTTGAACCAGACGAGATTGTGCTCGGTCGCGGCCCGCACCGACTTCGGCTTCGTAATGCCGTGCCCGTAACCCTTGTAAACGATCATCTCGACCGGCACGCCGCGGTCCAGAAGTCCCTGCCTCAGCTCGTATCCGTTCGGAATGGGCACGCGCCTGTCGAATTCGCCGTGCTGGATGAGCGTCGGTGTCCCCGCGTTCTTGATGTACGTCATGGGCGAGGTTTTGGCGTAGATCGCCGGATCGGCCACCGGGTCCGCGCCCAGGTACTGGATGGTGAACGGCGTGATGTCGGTGTTGTAGTAGTACGTGGCCCAGTCGGAGATGCCCGCCCCGACCGATATCGCCTTGAAGGTGCGGCTCGACGTCGTCAAGAACGCCGAGATGTAGCCGCCCTGGCTCCAGCCCATGCATCCGACGCGCGCCGGGTCCACCCAGCCTTTTTTAACGAGGAAATCGACTCCCGAAAGCACGTCCCACGCATCCCCCACGCCGAGGTTACGGTAGTTGAGCATCCGGAATTTCTCTCCGTAGCCCGCACTGCCGCGGTAGTTGACCTTGAGGATGAGGGCGCCGCGGGCGGCCCAGATGTCCGAAGGATAGATCCGCCTATCCCCAAAAAGCAGTCCGGGCTGATCCGCGCCGGTCGGCCCGCCGTGGATGATGCAGAGAAGGGCATATTTTTTCCCCGGGTCGAAATCCGCCGGTTTGATCAGAACACCTTCGATTTCCGTCCCGTCCTTGCTCTTCCACGAGATAACCTCCCGTGTCCCGAGGACGAAATTCGCGACCTGGTCGGTCAGGTGGGTCAAAATCCGCGGCTTGAACGGGAAGTCCGATACGCCGATCTCGCTGAGCGTCGTCGGAGAAGACGCCGAGAAGGCCATCCGCCTACCGTCACGCGATAACGATGCGCCGCCGATGAGGGCGTTGTCGGGATCGGTGATCCGTGTGATTTTGAGTGAACTCGGGTCGAGCCTGAAAACGTGCGCCGCGGTCCTTTGTTGCGCGACGAAGGTGATGCCGTCCTGTTTCCAGTCGAGGACGTAGGGATTCTCGTCGAACGCGTCTGTAAGCGACCGGACCGTACCGCCGTCGGCCGGGACGATCGCCAGCCGCGAGTTCCTGGCGAAGTAGTTCGTCTGCCCCATGGCGCTCGAGAAAACAATGGACCGGCCGTCCGGCGACCAGCGCGGTCCGTTGTCGGCGCCGGGCTGCCCGACGATCCTCTTCACGGCGTCTCCGGCCGCGAGGTCGAGGACATAGATGTCGGCCGTCCCCCCGTTGATGAGGTCGGGGTTGATCGTGGCGCTGAAGGCGATCTTTGCCCCGTCGGGGGACCACGAGAATCCGTTGACGTTGAAATCCTTGCCGGACGTGCGGCGTTTGCCGGCCTCGGGAGCTTTCAGGGCCTCCGCCACGTCCACGGTCCAGATATGCGTGAACCGGTATTCCTCGCGGACGACCTCGTAATCGCCATAATGATCCTTGCGGTCCTTGGCTTCCTTCGATTCCGGGTCGGTCGCAGTGTAGGCGATGGTTTTTCCGTCGGGCGACCACTCGAAGCCGTTGGCGCCCGTCTCGGACTTGGTGAGCTGGATGGCCTCGCCCGCGGTGGGATTGATGACGAAAATCTGGGACGTGTCATCGGCGCGGCTCGACGTGAAGGCCAGCCACCGTCCGTCCGGCGACCAATCGGGGCCGGAGCTCGACTTTTTGCCGCGAGTGAGTTGGATCGTCTGGCCTGAAGCGACGTCGGCGAGCCAGATCTGCGTCACATAGGCATCTTGGTCGAAGTCGGTTTCCATGACGGTATAAGCGATTTTTGTGCCGTCAGGGGAGATCTGCGGTGAGCCGGCCGACTTGAGAGAGAGGAGTTCGTCGATCGTCGGCACATGCCGGGCCGTGATTGCGGCGGCCTGCCGAGACGAAGCTGACGGCTCAGCCGCGGCGGCATATTGTCCTGCGGGGATAGAAGCGAGGACGATAAACGCGACGAGCACTCCAACAAAGGCGCGGGTTTTCCGAGTCATGCAGAACCTCCTCTGCGATTGTGAAATAAGATGCGCGGACGCACGGTCCTATCCTACTTCAGGCCGGTCGTTACGACAAGCGGCCCGGCGCCCGCCGCGCGAGTCGCCTCGGCCCCAGTGGCGACCGGCGCCGAGAGACACTCCATGGTCCTCGATCCGATGAGAGAAAAGACAGCGCTGGCTGGGAGGTCGACCAAAGGCCTTTCCGGAGCCGTGGAAGCGAGCACGATTCTATTGACGGCCGGAAGATCGGAAAGGTTGCCAGCGAGATGTTCGGTGCGCTTCCGGGCTACCCAGAAGTTGTCGTACTGGACGACCGGGCCGCGAAATTTCTCCTCAGCGACGAAGGTTCGGCCGCCGTCATGCAGGCTGTAGCGGACGACATCGGTGGCTTCGCGCCCGTTCTTTCTGATCATCCGGACATCGTAGACAAGGACGTCGCCGTCCCAATAGAGCCGGCTGGCATCTTTGACCATGGCCAGACCTCCTTCCCGGATAATTAGCAGATTGGCTGATAATTCTCAAGGCCCCGCGCTTGACACATTCTCGACCGCGGGGAACCCGCAACGCTTGCATCCCGGCCCGCCTTGGCATACTATTCGCGCAAGGTCTCAAACGGACCGGGATCGAGCCGTACAGGGGCTCGGTCGGGTCAAGGAGGAGGAAGACAATGCAGGCACTCGGAATTCTGATGGGTTTGGTCATGGTCGTCTCTTTCTTTCTCAAATGGGAAGCGGTCATTGAGGGGCTCGGAGCAGTTAAAATCAACTATTTTCTCGGCATTCAAAACAACGCCTTTTTCTCGCTTTCCGGGCGGCGCTTGGATTTCGTGCCGATCATCCTGGCGCTGGTTCTCATCCTGGCGCTGGTGCTGGCGAAATCGAAGCCGTGGAAGTTTCTCTCGCTCATCGTCGCCCTTCTTTGTCTTGCCGTCGCGGCGCGCGATATCCGGCACGTCATGCCCCTTGATAACCTCAAGCCCGGGTTGGGGTTGTGGCTCTTTGCCGCGGCCTCGCTTGTGGCCGTCATCGCGGCGATCGCCCTCGTGGTGCGCAAAAGGGTGCCATCGCCCGCGCCTGCGCCCGCCCCTTAAGAATTGCGAGTGCGGCCTGGCTCTCCGGGCTCGCGGATTGTTGCGGGCTTTGCCGCCTCATTCTTAAAGCCGAGTGACATAAACCCGGATAAATCCTAGGTTATCGTTGATGACGACCTCCCGCAAACCGCCGACACGCCGCCCCGCGGCGGCAGCCAATTTCGAGGAGCTGCACCGGGAATTTCGGCCGAAAATCCTTGGCTACTTGAAGCGTCTGATCGGCGGCGAGGAAGCGGAAGACCTGACCCAGGAGGTTTTCCTTAAGGTCGATCGGTCCCTGGGGAAGTTCCAAGGCCGTTCACAGTGGTCCACGTGGATCTATCGCATTGCCACCAACGCAGCGATTGACAGGATGCGGGCGCCGGGCTCGCGGCTTCGAACCCCGCCCAAGCCCCAGGACAAAGCCTGGGATGGGGAAGACCGAAACGTCTGGACCGGCGCGAAATCTCTTTCCCCCGACGAGCAGGTTATGTTGAAAGAGATGTTCGAGTGCTTCCGCGAATTCATCGACAAGCTCCCGGCGGCTTATCGAACGGTTCTCGTCCTCAGCGAATGGGAGGGATTTACCCCCGCCGACATTGCGAAGATCCTGGGGCTGAGCCTCGATACGGTCAAGATCCGACTGCACCGCGGCCGGAGGCAGCTCTACGATGACCTGCGCTCTCATTGTTCTCCAAAGGACTGGCCGTTCGAGCTGGTCGGCAAGAAATCCTAGAGCCGTTGCCTCCCAGGCTCCGCGCTAAACCTTAGTCCAAGATTTCCCTCTCCCCACTCTTTCCGGAATGTATCTGAATGGAGCTCTCAATCGTCTATAGAACCGGCGGCACTGAGCCGATGAATCGGACAAAAGGAGATCTTTATGAAATTAAAAAAGAACGTGGGACGGTTGGACCGTGACCTGCGCGTGCTTGCTGGCGCCGGCCTTGTCGCCGCCGGCCTTTTTCTTCAGGGAGGAATCCGGGGCCGCTCCGGAGGCGTCCTTCTTGCCCTCGCCGGTGTCTTTGTTCTCATCGTGGGCTTCGTGCGATTCTGTCCGTTCTACGTCCCTTTCAGAATATCCACAACGAGGAAGCCAGGCGTTTGATCGGATGTGACCCGCCCCGACCCTGGAGATTGTGCCATGAATGAACAGATTATTTCTCAAGCGGAACCCGAACCCGCGGCGCGCTGGGCGCTCTTCCCCGGGCCAAACCGGGACCGCTCCGAAGCCTTCGCCGAGTTGGAGCGAAGCGTCCGCGCGGCGCTCGAAACGTACGCCAATGTCCACCGGGGCAGCGGGCACGCCTCCCTTGTCTCAACGGCTTTGTTCGAACATGCCAGGTTGGTGGTTCTGGATCACCTCGGACTCGAAGCGAATCGGCATACCGTCATTTTCTGCACTCCAGCCCGAGCGTCTGAACTTCTCTTGGGCCTCGCGCCGGCAGACTGCCGGACCGTTTCGAGCCTTGATATCGGACTCGCGCTCGGGGTGACGGCCGTGGCCATCCGCACGAGGTCCCTGCACGCGCTAAAACCGGTCCAGACCGGAGGCGGGACGGTCAAAATTGTTTCGCCTCTCCGGGTCGTTTGGGCCGATGTGCCCGGACGGTTCGAGGCCGGGACGCCTGCAATCCCCAACATTATTGCCTTCGCCAAAGGCCTGCAGCTGACCCACAAGTTCGGCGCCGCAGTGTTCCTGGGCCCCGACTCTGGTCCCCTGACGGAAGCCGATATCCTCTGCCGCGGCGAGTTCGCCGATTGCTCCGGGCGGGAGTTGCTCAGCCGGCTTAGGATGACGGTTGTCGGGCGCCATGTGCGTGTGCCGGCCGCTTCAGGTGAATTGCCTCTCGTCAACCTGGACAACGCCGCCAGCACCCCGACGCTCGAATCCATCTGGGACGTCGTCTGCCGGACATGGCGGCATCCTGAGACACATGGCGCCCTTATCCGTGAGGTCAAGTCCATCTGCGCCGGTTTCCTGGGAGCGCCGACGGACGCCTACGATGTGATGTTCACTTCGAATACGACGGAAGCCATCAATATCGCCGCCCGAAGCCTCAGCGGGGATTGTGAGCCGGAGGTCGAACCGGCCGTGATCACGACGCTTCTCGAGCACAATTCGAACGAGCTGCCCTGGCGCGCGGTGCCCGGCGTGATTATGCTCAGGCTGAACGTCGACGGCGAGGGGTTCATGGATTTGAATGAGCTCGAGAGTCTTCTGCGGGCCTACAATCTTGAACACCGGCACGGCCGGCGTCTTGTCAAAATTGTCGCGGTGAGCGGCGCCTCGAATGTCCTCGGCACCTTCAATGATATCGATTCGATCAGCAAAATTGTGCATCGCTACGGAGCGCGGCTGCTTGTCGACGCCGCTCAACTCGTGGCTCATCGGCGTGTGGCCATGGCCTCGACAGGGATCGACTATCTGGCCTTCTCCGGTCACAAAGCCTACGCGCCGTTTGGGACTGGCGCCCTGGTCGCGAAAAAAGGACTCCTCCGGCTCGAAAAGTGTGAGCTTGAACGGATCAAAGCCTCGGGAGAGGAGAATGCCGCCGGCCTCGCCGCCCTGGGCAAGGCGTTCCTTATCCTCGAGCGCGTGGGCCTTGACGTTATCGAAGACCAAGAACGGCGTCTGACGCGTCGCGCGATTCAACGCCTCGTCAAGATCCCCGGCGTCAAGGTTTACGGGGTGAACGATCCTGATTCGACACGTTTCGCCCGCCGGGGCGGCATTATCTCATTCGCACTGAGGCGTGTCCCACACAATCTCGCCGCCCAGGAGCTTGCTGAGCATGGGGGAATCGGCGTCCGCAACGGCTGCTTCTGCGCCCACCTCTTAGTCAAACGCCTGCTCGGAATCCATCCCATCCGAGCGCGGGCGGCCGAACTGGGATTGAGTCTCTTCCCACGCTTAATTGCCGCTCTCATGCCGGGTCTCGTCAGAATCAGTCTGGGGCTCTTCAACGAGGTCAGGGATATCGATGCTCTCGGCCGGGTCCTCGAACGCATTTCGCGCCGGCCGCGCGGCCTCTTCTCGCGGCTTCTGGAATCTCTCCACAACGGGGCGCCGGTCTTGCCGCAGACCGGGACGCGGACGAAAATGGATTCATTCGTTGCGGCGTCTGTCCGGCGCGTCTACGGCCATTCTTACGAGCCGACGCGCTTGAGGGTGACACGCTGTCCGTTGACGACGAAGGCCAATCCGGTGGCCCGCTTGCCCGCTTCAATCTCGAAGCTGATGGAAGCCGTCAGTTGCAGGGCCAGGTCATAACCGAAGAATTCCGTCACCGATTGGGGCAGGAACGACTGACTCGGCTGAGTGAAATAGACGCCCATCCCGGCCAGCCCTTCAGGTCCCCACATGTAACGCGTGAACGTGGCGCCGCTCTCGAACTCAAACCTGACGGTCGTCGAGGCCTCGGGCGCGCCCATCGTCGTCTTGAGCCCGCCCGGTTTCGGGCCCTGGAACGTCCCCAGAGTCCGTATGCTCTTCAGAGCCCCGAGCTTCTCGATGTTGTGGCGCAATATCGTTTCTTCCTGCCGCTTGATCTGATCGAGGGGCATCCTTTTGCCGAAAGCCTCGAAGAGGGGGTCGTAATCGCCGCGGGCGCTGGCTTCAGCGATGGCCTGGGCGCGGGCGTTGTGCGCGGCGGCCTCTTCCGTGACGACCGGCTCGCCGCCCGAGAGCAGGCTCATGGCCTCTTGACCGTCGGCGGCCACGAGCAGTCCGTCCCGCCGCGCTTCGACGATCACCCGAGCTCCAGACGGCAGCGCGTACGTCCCTGCGTATTTCGCCGTCACGCCGGGACTGGGCTTGATGACCTGAGGCGGGAGTGTATATTCCAGGCCCTCGATGATCGGCGCGATGGCCCGGTCCATATCCATGGCCCGCATGCTGGCCTCGGTCGAGGCGATGATGACGACGACTCCTTTCTCCGGGTCACGATGGTAAACGAAATAATGAACGCCGTTTCCGCCGACCAGGACGACAGGCTGGTTCTGGGGGAAGAGCAGGGCTTTGGACTCCTTGGAAAGGAGCGTATTGCCCTCCAGCGCGGCGTAAAACTTGGCCATGTCCCTGAGCGTCGAGAGGGTGCCGCCGTTCCCCCTCAGGTTCCAATATGGCCCGTCGGGGGCGTGCGGAAAATCGAACGTCGATCCGCGGTCCTTGCCGTCGGCATACGATCGCGCGATCTGGTCCGGATTCCATTTCGGCAGGGCATAGCCCGTTTCCGTCATCCCGGCCGGTTTGAAGATGCTTTCGCTTACGGTTTGCTCCCATGACTGGCCGGAT
Source organism: Candidatus Aminicenantota bacterium (assembly GCA_963727095.1). Classification (GTDB taxonomy): domain Bacteria; phylum Acidobacteriota; class Aminicenantia; order Aminicenantales; family Saccharicenantaceae; genus CAVSEQ01. The sequence continues at coordinate 416,991 of CAVSEQ010000004.1, forward strand.
ATCGTCTCGATGATCGCCGCAAGCAAGCTGTAGCCGGGGTTGGAATAGTTTTTCTCTTTTCCCGGCAGCGACAGCAGCTTGGACGTGAAGAGCCGTTTGAGAAAAGCCTCGCGTGTGATCACTTCGTCGTCGCGGCCGGAATACAGTGGAAAGCCGGCCGTATGGTCCACCACCTGGGAGATCGTAATGTCCGCCTTGTCTTTGGGCGTCGTTGGGAAAAATTTGCTGATCGGGTCGTCGAGCCGCAGTTTGCCTTTCTCCGCAAGCTGCAGGATGGCCAATTTCGTAAAATCTTTGGTGTTCGAGCCGATATCGAAAGCCGTTTCGGCGGTGAAGCGGACATCCTTGGCTCGGTCGGCCAGGCCGTAGCCCTTTTCGAGAACGATCTTTCCCCGCCTCATGATCGATACTCCGCCGGAGAAGCCGAAAGGTTGGACGTACGTAATGAACTCATCCAGGCGGCGGCCCAGCTCCTCGTCGCTCAGGGATTGTTGCCCTCGGGGCGAGACGGCCGCCGTTTCGGGAAGCTTAGGCTTTTCCGTTTGTGCGGAGAAGCCGGCCAGAAGAGACGAAAGGATCAGCGAAAATCCGACGATTATTCGTGGTCTCATACCGCCCTCCTTGGTCATTATAACAGAAGCAGCGGGCCCCTCGCGGGAGATATTTGGGAAGAGACGTGAAACGGGAAGGAGGTTTAACACCTTCCATTCCGGCATGCCCCGCTTCTTGACAACTCCCGACTCCTGGCATATCTATTGGCCTCGTCCCTTGCATGGGGCCGCAAGCCCGATAGCGGACCGGCCAGAAGGCGCCTTCGAGGCAGCCTTTTAATATCCGGGGCGCCTTATCTGAGGGAAAAGGGGTACCGTGAGCGCCAAGACCGTCATGTCCCTCGTCCAGAGCTGGGAGACCGTGAGGTTTGAGCTCCTGAACAGCCGGATTTCCGATCTCAGCCTTGAAATCGCCCGGTCCCCCGTGGAGCCCTTTGTCAAGCGCCTGCGACGGGAAATGGAAGCCGCAGGGCTGCGCTTCAAGCCTGACGTCTACCTGACGGACGGTTGGGGCTGTCCGGACCGGACCCCCATCATCGGCATCCCGTTCTATCTGGCCGACAGCCGTCTTGCCAGGATCGAGGAGGAACAAACCGGGGAGATCGAGGATGCCCGCCGCATCATGGCCCTCCTGCGCCACGAGGCCGGGCATGCCGTGAATTACGCCTATCGGCTTTGGCGGCGGCCGAGCTGGGAAGAGATGTTCGGCCGATTTACGCAGGCCTATCGCGATGTCTTCCGTCCGGACCGGACCAGCCGCGAATATGTGAAGCACCTGACCGCCCACCCTTATGGCCGCACGTACGCTCAGAAACATCCCGACGAAGATTTTGCCGAAACTTTCGCCGTTTGGCTGACGCCGAGGTCCGGCTGGCGGGTCCGCTATCGCCACTGGCCGGTGCTGAGAAAACTCCTCTACGTCGACGGCCTCATGAAAGAAATCCGCCGCCGACCGACCGAAAACAAACGCGTCTGCCTCCTCAATCCCGTCGCGAACATGACCTTCCCGCTCGCCGATCACTACGGGAAGCTCGAGGACCGGTACCGGCGGGCCGCCCGCGGCTACGTGGACGACAGATTGAGGGACGTTTTTCCGGCCGCCAGGGGAGATCGTTTGCGCTCAGCCTCGGATCTCCTGCGCAAGCACCACACGAAAATGCTCGAGCGCGTCGTCCTCTGGTCGAAGCTGACTGAGCGGGAAGCGGCGGCCATTTTGCGCAAGCTCGAGACGCGCTCCGTCGCGTTGAAGCTGGCCTATCCACCCGGGAAAGAAGGGGAGAGGCTGATGGACGTCGTCGCCCTGGTCATCGCCCTTGCCGTGGATTTCGCCTACACGGGCCGTCTGACCGGGTGACGCGTCCCGGTTTTCCGTCTCGGCGCCAGCGGTTTCATGGCAAAAATCGGGAGATGCAAGTCGTAGGGGGGCCCGTCGAAGGCAGCCTTGAGCACCTCTTGAAGCAGTTCGGGGTAGTCGATTCCTAGACATTCGGCCGAGCGCGCCAGCCCCATGCCTTTGTCGAGACACGGGTTGCAGTTGACTTCGAGAACCCGCGGCAGGCCGCTCTCATCCAGCCGGATGTCGACTCGGCCGTAGCCCCACCCCCCGACGATCCGGAACGCCTTCACCGCCGTCTCCGCGATGCGCGAAGCCAGGCGCGGTTCCACCTTGGCCGGGCAGATGACACTCGTCCGCTTGTACTCCACCGAGGTCTCCACCCATTTCGCCGCGTAGGACATGATCGGTGGGATGTCTTCCGGCAGGCGCGAGTAATCGGCCTCGGCGAGAGGCAGAACCCGCAGCCGCCGCCCGCCGAGCAGGCCGACGTTGAATTCACGCCCGGGGAGGAAACGCTGGACAAGGGCCGGCTGCCCGTAAGACTGGATGATTTCCCGGGCCCTGTCGCGCAACGCTTTCTTTGTGTAAACCACGGAATCCCGCGACACGCCGATCCCCGCGTGTTCCTGTCCCGGATGGACGATGAGCGGAAAATGCCACTTGTGCCCGTCGACGTCCGAAAGGCGTTCGAGGGGCCGCGTATCGGGGGGAATCGGAATTCCGGCGCCTTTGAGAAGGCTGGCGGCCATGTACTTGTACCGGCTCAGCCCGAGGCCGAGGGCCGGCGAACCTGTGAGCGGATAACCGAGCATCCGGATGAACGCTGCAACCCTCATTTCATAGAGGGCGCCGTGGACGACGTCGTCATACTGGTTGAAGACAACGTCCGGCCGGAGACGGCGCAGCCGGCGCTGCAGAGACGAAAGGTCGCCGGCCAGATGGATGATATCGACGACGTGGCCGAGGCTCCGCATGGCGCGGGCCATGCGCCGTATCATCTGCCTTAGGTGACGGCCGGTGCTTTCGTCACCCGCAACATCCGGCTGAGCGTCCTGGTAGGCGTTGTACACGATGACGATGCGGAGACGTTTCATCTGCCCTTCCCATTCCCTCGGAGAGCCGGCGTCCGACGCCTTGCCTTATCATTCCCGCCCGCATGTTTTGCGGTGTGCTCTCTTTTCCGAACCCACTCTTATAATAAGGAAGAATCCTCCGGCCTTCAAGCGCTTTGATCGATAATGACCATTTTTCTAGGTGCGGTCCTTCAGCCCGTCGAAGAGCGTCCATTCCGCGACGACCGGGACGCCGGCCTATGAACGCTTCCGAGAAAGAGCCGGCCTAACGCTCGAATCGATCAGGCGAGTGCCTGGAGCGGCTGGAGGATAAGGAAGAAACATGCTAAAATGAGGCCCGCATAATTATGAATCCTGGATTCGCTCCGATCGGTTCCCCGCCTTCGATGGGCCGGGGGAGAGATCACGTTCCCGAATTCCGCGAGAGAGGTGATGGATGAAACTCAATAGGTCTGCCTTTATTCGTTCGAGCGGGCGCCGGCCCCTGCTTTTGGGCCTTATTGCCGCGGCCATCCTGGTCACCACCGTTTTTGTCGCCCGGCCCGTTGCGGCGTCTGATGCCTCGAGGCCGGCAGGATCGGCCGCCGTGGCTCCGGCCGCGGAGGATGCGCCAAAGCCCGCCGCTCTGAAGCCGACGCCGTGGACCGTGGACGATATCCTTCTCGCCGAAAGCTCCGGACAATGGGAAATTTCCCCGGACGGCACGCTGGCCGTTTGGGTCAAATCTCAGATGGATAAGGACAAAAACGGCCGGATCTCGAACCTCATTCTGACGAACCTCGTGACCAAAAAAGAGATGGCGCTCACGCGCGGCACCGAAAACCACGGCCAACCCGAATGGTCGCCCAACGGCGAGTGGATTTCCTTCATGAGCAGCCGGCCCCTCCCCAAGCCCAATCCCGAGCTCTCCCGGTCGCAGCTCTGGCTGATCAGCCCTTTCGGGGGCGAGCCGTACCCCGTGACGGAACTCCCGCGCGGTATCCAGAGCTACAAGTGGATCGACAACGATACCATCGTCTTCAGCGCCCAGGAGGACTCGAGCCTTTTCGAACAGGGACTGAAGACCAAGAAGGACTCGACCCGAATCGTGGACGACGTCGGCCACGAGCCTCCGGTCCGGCTCTTCAAGCTGGCCGTCAAGGACAAAAAAATCACCAGGCTGACCGACAACAGCGATTTCATTCAATCATGGGCCGTGACCCCGGACGGCAAGAAGGCCGTCACCGTGCACGCCCAGTATCTGAGCTTCGAGTGGGACAACAAGATCCTGCCCAAGACTTTTGTGTACGACCTCGAAAAAGGGGAGCGCAAAGAACTCTTCGCGGGCCGGCGCATCGCCCCCTTCGGCGTCGAGGCAGCCCGCGACGGGAGCGGCTTCTATGTGCTCGCGCCCTACTCAACCGATCCGCGATTCTTCACGGCCACGATCACCCTCCTCTATTTTTATGACAACGCTTCGGGCAAGGACGTTCCGGTGGACCTGGCCTGCCCGAACGGCATCGGCGGCGGCTTCAAGGTCACGCCGGATGGTTTCGTCACGCTGCTCGCGGCCGGTCCGAGATTGCAGCCGGCCCGTTATGTGAAGAGCGGACTCACCTGGAAGCGGAGCGACATCGCCGGGGAGCACGCCGCGAACATCTTCAGCTTCGCCGTCAGCGAGGACGCAAAAATCCTCCTGTATGAATACTCGACCGCGAGCACGCCCACTCAATGGTACAAAGCGGCGCTCGCCGCCAACCGCCTTACCGGTCCGGTCAAGATCACGGATCTCAACCCGGGTACCAAGAACAAGGTCGTCGCCAAGACCGAAATCGTCCGCTGGAAGGGCGCCTTGGGCGAGACGATCGACGGTCTCCTGTATTATCCGAAGGGTTACCAGCCGGGCAAAAAGTACCCGCTTCTCACGGCTCCGCACGGCGGCCCGGCCGGCGCCGATATGGATATGTGGGACGAGAGCTGGGCCTACGCCCACCAGCTTCTTTGCCAAAAAGGCACATTCATCCTCAAGCCGAACTACCATGGCAGTTCGAACTACGGCCTCGGGTTCGTCGAGTCCATCTGCTGCGGACACTACTATGATTATCCCGTCGAGGACATCCAGAAAGGCGTCGATTTCCTTATCGCCAAAGGACTGGTCGACCCTGAACGGATCGGCACCTTCGGCTGGTCGAACGGTTCGATCCTTTCCATCGCCGTGAGCGTCGCTGATCCGGACCGGTACAAGGCCGTGGCGGCAGGCGCCGGCGACGTCGAATTCATCAGCGACTGGGCCAATGTGGATTTCGGCCAGTCGTTTGACTCCTACTATTTCGGGAAGTCGCCGCTCGAGGACCCGGAGCTTTATGTCCGGATTTCCCCTCTTTTCAAGATGGACCGGGTCAAAGCGCCGACGATCATTTTCTTCGGCACAGAGGACCGGAACGTGCCGACGAGCCAGGGCTGGACCCATTATCGGGCCCTCTACCACCTGGGCAAGGTGCCCGTGAAATTCTGCCTGTTCCCGGGCGAGCCGCACGGGCTCCAGGAGCTCACCCACCAAGCCAGAAAACTCGAAGAGGAATCGGCGTGGTTCGACCGCTATCTCTTTAAAACGATGCCGGCGGAAAACGAGGCCTTTAAAAAGGATTCGCCGCTCGGCCAGGCCCTGCGCTGCAAAGGTGTTTCACGCGCCGGCGCTGCGTTCGGCGTCGCGTTCGGCGTTGCCGGGCAAACCGGTGCGATTCTCATCCCGGAAGTCGTCAAGCGGAGCGAGCTCGAGGTCGGCCGGTTCGAGGTGACGCGCGCTCAGTACGCGGCGTTCGACCGGTCCTATGTCGTGGCGTCCGGGACGGAGAATTATCCGGCCGGGGGTGTTTCCTTCGAAAAAGCGAAAGCCTATGCGGCGTGGCTGTCGAAAACGACAGGCCAGGCGTGGCGCATTCCGAACGAGGCCGAAACCGCTCAGCTCTATGAGGGCCTAAGCGGGGAGAACACGCTCGATTACTGGGCCGGCTACGCGATCAACCCTGATGATGCCCGAAGGCTCGAGGCAAAGGTCAAGGAGCTCGGGCCGGGCTCGCCTCTCCTGAGGGAAGCAGGGAGCTTCAAAGGTTCCGGAAAGGACGACGAAGACCTCGTGTTCGATCTGGGAGGCAGCGTCGCTGAATGGGTCATCGCCAAGGACGGAAGCGGAAAGGCGATCGGCGGCAGCGCCGACCGTCCGGCGGATGCCAGGGCTCGCGCCGGGACCGCCGCTCCGGAGTATACGGGCTTCCGGGTCGTGCGCGGCGAGGCGAAAAAATAAAAAACTTTCTTCTCTTGGCCCGGCAGAGATGATACGATGACGGAAAGCGGAGGTGGAGGCTGATATGACCCCGGCGATTACCGTGGACGCCCTGCGCAAAACCTATGGAGACCTTGTCGCTGTGGACGGCATCAGTTTCGACGTCCGCACCAACGAGATCTTCGGCATGGTCGGGCCGAACGGCGCCGGCAAGACGACGACCATCGAATGCCTTGAAGGCCTCCGAAGCCACGCGGAGGGACGGGTCAGCATCCTGGGTCTCGACCCGAGGCGCGACGGTCAGGAACTTCGGGAGCGGATTGGAGTCCAGCTCCAGCAGAGCGCACTTCCCGACGACATCAGGGTTGGGGAAGCTCTTGACCTTTTCGCCTCGTTCTATCGGAAACGCGTGGACTGGAGGCCCCTTCTTGATTCCTTGGGGATTGCCGAGAAGAAAAACTCCGCCTTCTCCAAGCTCTCCGGGGGACAAAAGCAGCGACTCTTCATCGCCTTGGCCCTTATCAACGACCCCGAGCTCGTCTTCCTGGACGAGCTCACGACCGGCCTGGACCCGCACGCGCGCCGGGTCATGTGGGACAGGGTTCGAATGATCCGGGATCAGGGGAAGACGGTGTTCCTCACCACGCACTATATGGAAGAGGCCGAGGCCCTTTGCGACCGGGTTCTCGTCATCGACCGCGGAAGGATCATGGCCCTGGACTCGCCCGACAACCTCATCCGCAACCTGGGACAGGGCACGCGCATCGTCTTCACGGCGGACGAAGGCTTCAACCCCAAAGCGCTCGAATCGGTGGCCGGCGTCTTAAAGGTCGAAAAGGCGGGCGCCAGGGTGGCCATCACAGGGTCAGGAGAGCGGCTTATCGTCCTCATCGTCAACGCCCTGGACGCTCAGGGTGTCCGCTTCCGCGACCTGCGCCAGGAGCGCCCGGACCTTGAGGAAGTTTTCCTGGCCCTGACACAGGACGGAAAGGAAGGCCAGCTATGAGAGGCCTGTGGAAGCTGACACGGATGGAGGCCCTGCTTTACCTCAGGGAGCCGATGGCCTTCTTTTTCACTCTGGTCTTCCCGATGTTGCTGCTCTTCCTTTTCGGCACGATCTACGGCAATAAGCCGAGCCCGTTTTTCGGCGGCCGGGGAACCGTTGACGTCAGCACGCCGGCCTATATCGCCATCATCATCGGGTCGACGGGGTTGATGGGAATTGGCATCGGGTTGGCCACCTATCGTGAGCGGGGCATCCTGCGCCGCTTCCGGGCGACGCCCCTCCGGCCGGGGGCGGTCCTCGGTGCGGAGATTGCCGTCCATTTTGCGATGACCTTCCTCGGCGCCGTGCTGCTCGTGACCGCGGCCAGGCTCGTCTATCACATGAATTTCTCCGGCAACGCCGCGGTCGTGGTCCTGGCGTTCGCACTGTGCACCCTGAGCTTTTTTGCCGTGGGATTCTTGGTGGCCGGCCTGGCGCCGAACGCCAAGGTCGCTTACATCATCGGCATGCTCCTCTATTTTCCGAACCTTTTCTTGTCGGGCGCGACCTTCCCGAAAGAGATGTTCCCGCCGAGCATCCGGGCCATCGGCAAATTCATCCCGATGACCCACATCGTTTCACTCCTGCAAGGACTCTGGATCGGCGACGCGCTGGGGAAGCATGTAATGGAGATCGCCGTCCTCGGCATTCTCCTCGCGGCCGGGACGGCGGTTTCGGTCCTGACCTTCCGGTGGGAGTAGATGAGTTGATATGGAATTCCTAACCCAGGTCTGGCGCCGGGCGCTCAGCGGCATGTTCCTCCTGATCCTGATCGTGTTTTTCTCGGCCGGGCAGCTCGATTACTGGCAGGGCTGGGTTTACATCGACCTCTCCCTTATCGTCCTTCTCGTGACGGCGTGGGTTCTAAGAGAAAATCCGGGCCTTATCTCCGAGCGACTCCACCCGGGACCGGGGACAAAAGCTTGGGACAAAGCCTATTTCGCGCTTTCTACGCCGCTCTACTTCATGGCGATCGTCATGGCCGGGATCGACGTTGGCCGAGGCCACTGGACGACCCGGTTTCCCGCCGGATTCTATATGGTCGGCATCATTCTTTTCGTATTCGGCCAGGCGCTTTTTCTTTGGGCCAAGAAGGTGAACTTTTACTTTTCAAGCGTCGTCCGTATCCAGACCGATCGCGGCCAGACCGTGTGCTGCGAAGGACCGTACCAGTTCGTCCGCCACCCCGGCTATCTGGCGGGAATTGTTTTCGGGCTGGCGACGCCTCTCATCCTCGGCTCGCTTTGGGCGCTCATTCCTCAGGGACTGGCGGCCGCGTTGCTTGTCGCGCGCACGGCACTCGAGGACCGCACGCTTCAGGCTGAGCTGCCCGGATACCTGGAGTACTGTCAGAGCGTGACCTATTGCCTGATCCCCCGAGTGTGGTGACGGCCGTCGTCGGGGCCTCCCTGACCTAGTTTGACCCCACCCGCGTCCGGTGATATAAAACAGTCTTTATTTCTTGAGGAGGGTCCGTCGATGTCCATCAACCTCCGGCTTCCGCAACCATCCCGCGCGCGGTCCGCGCACCGGCTCCGCGTCATCGGATTCGCCGTCACCGCGGCGGTCGTGCTCGCCTTCCTGCTTCCGGCTCAGGCCGCAGCCAAGCTCACGAGCCCCAAAGAACAGTTCGGTTTTGCCATCGGCGACGACTACCAGCTCGTCAACTATACCCAACTCCTGGCTTATTGGAAGAAACTTCGCGCCGAGTCCGACCGGATGTCTCTTGTCGACATCGGCCGGTCCGCCGAGGGGCGCCCAATCGTCATGGCCGTCGTTACATCGCCCAAGAACCAGGGCCGGCTGGCCCGCTATAAGGACATCGCGAAGCGGCTGGCTCTGGCCAAAGGCCTCGATGACTCCGCGGCCCACCGTCTCGCTGCCGAAGGGAAGTCCGTCGTTTGGATCGACGGCGGGCTCCACGCCACCGAGATCCTGGGCTCGCAGCAGCTCATCGAACTCGTCTGGCAGATGGTCAGCCGCGACGACCCCGAGACGCGGCGTTTTCTCGATGATGATATCCTCCTCGCCGTGCCGGTCAATCCCGACGGCCTGGAGCTCGTCGCCAACTGGTACATGCGCGAGAAGGATCCGGCGAAACGGTCCATGGGCGGCCTCCCGGTCCTCTACCAGAAATACATCGGCCATGACAACAACCGCGACTTCTATATGGTGACGCAGCCGGAGACCGAAGCCGTCAACCGCACCCTCTACCGCGATTGGCATCCCCAGATCGTCTATAACCACCATCAGTCCGGGCCGGCCGGAACCGTGCTCTTCGCTCCGCCGTTCCGCGACCCGTTTAATTACGTTTTTGACCCGCTCATCCCGGCCGGACTCGATCTCGTCAGCGCGGCCATGCATAACCGCTTTATCACCGAGGGAAAGCCCGGGGCAATCATGCGCTCCGGGGCGCCGTATTCAACCTGGTGGAACGGCGGCCTGCGCAGCACCGGCTATTTTCACAACATCATCGGCATCCTGACCGAGGCGATCGGCAGTCCGACCCCCGTGGACATCCCGTTCATCCCGGAACGGATTTTGCCGAAAGAGGATTACCCTTTTCCTGTCGCCCCGCAGAAATGGCATTTCCGCCAGTCGATTGATTACGCGGTCACGGCCGACAAGGCCATCCTGGACATCGCGTCCAAAAGCCGGGAGGATTTCCTCTTCCGGCGCTACCTGATGGGCAAGCATGCCATCGAGAAGGGGAGCCGCGACTCATGGACGATCGTCCCCGACAGTGTGGCCAAGGTCGAAGCGGCCGTGCAGAAGGACAGGGCCGGCCAGGGCGAGTCTTCGCCGCGAACCGGGGCGGGCGGCCGCGCCGGCTTCGGACGGGGCGTCGCGCTCAAATACTATGACCTGCTCTTCGACAAGGATGCGCGCGACCCGCGCGGGTATATCATTCCCGCCGGCCAGCCCGATTTCCTGACGGCCGTGAAATTCGTCAATACCCTCCTCAAAAACGGCTGCGAGGTCCTGCGGGCGACGAGAGAGTTCAGTGTCGGAGGCAAAACGTACGCCAAAGGCTCGTTCGTCGTAAAAACGGCCCAGGCCTTCCGGCCTCACGTGTTATCGATGTTCGAACCGCAGGACCATCCCGATGATTTTGCGTATCCGGGAGGTCCGCCCGTCCCGCCCTATGATGCGGCCGGCTGGACTCTCGCGTACCAGATGGGGGTGTCGTTCGATAGGATCCTTGAGCCGTTCGACGGTCCGTTCGAGGAGATCCCGGACGTGCTCAGGCCGCCGGCCGGAGTCTTCGAAGCCCGGGCGGATGCGGCCGGGTATATCTTGGATCACCGCGTCAACGACAGTTTCGTCGCCATCAACCGTCTGCTCAAGGCCGGGGCGGAGGTCTATTGGCTTAAGGAAGCCTCCGGGCCGCTTGGGACGGGAGCCAAGGTCTATCCGGCGGGGACGATCTACGTCCCGGCTAACGCGCCGGCGGTGACCGTTTTAAAAAGAGCGTCGTCGGAATTGGGCCTGACGGTCGAGGCCGCGCCGGCGGCGCCCAAGGGCGAGGCCTTCAAGCTGAGGGCCGTGCGGATCGGGCTCTGGGACGCGTACGGCGGGTCGATGGCCTCGGGCTGGATCCGGTGGCTCCTCGAGCAGTTCGAGTTCCCCTATGAGCTTGTTTTTGCGCCGGCCCTTGACCAGGGCGATCTCCACAGCCGGTTCGACGTCCTGATTTTTGTCGGCGGCTCGATCCCCCGCATTCAAACTGAGGAAACCGGGGAGATGAGTTTCCGGGACTTTCAGCCGCCGACGCCGGAGAACGTTCCTGCGGAGTATAAAAGCCGGATCGGGCGCATCACGGCCGACAAGACGGTTCCGAAGCTCCGACAATTCGTCGAGGACGGCGGGACGATCCTGGCGATGGATACGGCCGCGGCCCTGGCTTATCATTTCAAGCTGCCGCTCGCCAATGCCCTCGTCGAGAAAACACGAGAAGGCAAGGAAAAACCGCTCGGGCCGGAGAAATTTTTCGTCCCCGGATCGCTGCTCAAGGCCGGCGTGGACAACACGCATCCGCTGGCGTGGGGCATGCCGGACACTGTGGATGTTTTTTTCGACAACTCGCCGGCCTTTGCGCTTCTGCCCGAAGCGCCGCTCCAGGGCGTCAAGGCCGTGGTGTGGTTTGATACCGGCAAGCTCCTGCGGAGCGGCTGGGCCTGGGGCGAATCCTATCTATGGCGCACCGTCCAGGTCGCCGAGGCGCCGATCGGCAAGGGGAAGCTTTTCCTCTATGGTCCCGAAGTCGCCTTCCGCGGCCAGCCCCACGGCACCTTTAAGCTGGTTTTTAACGGCATCTATTACGGCCCCGCCGAGTCGGTCGACCTGAAATAGGGGGAAGCGAGACTTCGGACTCGCGCCTCGGCTTCTTCGCTCAGGCCAGCGGACGGTCGTAAAGCCTGGCTTTGGCTCCGTGCTTTTTGGCCTCCTTCCTGAAGCCCCAGTTGCCGACCGTCAAGTACATCCACTTGGGGAACAACGGCTTGGCCATAAGCTCCGCCGCCTGCTCGGGAATGGCACGGCCCGCGAGCAGGGCCTCGGACGCGACGTCCAACGCCTTGACGACGTTCTTCAACATGCCTCCCGCCTTTTCGAGCGGCCTTCCGGCGACCGCGCCGCCCATGCCCATCGCGAGCGCTCCCGCCCAGGCGAAACCGGCTTCCTTTGCGAACCGGCGCATGATGGCGCAGGCCGCCTGATTATGGAAGGGTTCGGGGAACCCGCATTGGACAATAGCCATGAGTTTCTGCGGTTTCACCGGTGGATGCGCGGCGCGGTGCTCGGCGATGAGCTCGGCCGCACGGATCAATGGCGCCGGCAGCTCGTCCACGTAGAGAGGGAAGGAAAAGATAACCAGATCGGCGGTTTCGACCGCTCTCTGCATTTTGGCAAGCCCTTCGTCGGAATGAAGCGCCGAGCCAACAACCATCCTCTCAACGGTCATGCCGCCTTTTTCGAGCCTTCCGGCCAAGGCGTTTCCGAGCGCATACGACGTGCTCTTCAGCCCCTTCGGGCTGCCGATGAATAACAGTGCGTTTCGAGCGTCCATCAGACCACCTCCGCTTGTTCAAACACGTTCCTCACCGCTTCGTCCACGGCGGCCTCGTTGAATTCCTCGGAAAGGACCGCCACCCCCTTGCCGACCGGATTCAAATTAAGGGCATTGCGTCCGACCAGATCGCGGAAGATCTTCTCCGCTTCTTCATCCGGCTGTGGCAGCGTGCCCAAAACGAGCAGCCTCTTGCGGCCTTCGTACCGGGGAGGATGATGGATTTCGCCGTGCGACTTGATGAAGAAGGGGAGAGCACTGGGGATGATGCGATCGAGCGCTTTTTTGAGCGCCGGACCATACCCGCCGAACGTGATAGGGGTGAGCCAAACGATCACGTCGCTTCGGACGTAGGCCCGTAGCACCTGCGCTTCGTCGTCTTTGATGGCGCATGTGCCCGGATGCTTGATCCAGCAGCCGAAGCAGCCCAGGCAGGGCCTGATATCCATGCCGTCGAGGTCGAACGCCGTGACGGCCTGACCCCGGGCCTGACTTTCGCGCTGGACGGCCTCTTTGACACTCAGGTGAAACGCGACATTCCGATTTTTGCCTGCTCCGTTGAGGATGAGGACGTTCATGGTTTCTCCTTTTTGACCTGTTTTGTGCCGGAGACGCGGGATTCCGGCTTCGGCAGAACGATATTCATTTTCTTAAGGAGCCGCGCCCACTCACGGTCGTTCTCCGGGCTCTCGGAGTCGGCGAGCCCCGAGAGTTCTCCGTGGATCATCATGTTGCCGGCGTTTCTGAGCTCGCGGATGATGTTCTCCGTCGACGAGTCGCCCTCCCGCCGATAGACGATGGAGGTTGCCAGCCCCAGCGTAAACATGCCGAGATTATGCAGGAGCCGTTCGAGTGAGGCGTCGGAAAGGAGCCTGAGCAACGGGTCGGCCTTCATGCTCCGGAGGATTGACGCAAAAATGCCCTCGACGATGTCCGGGTGATTGTGGTGTGTATGGAAAAGCGCGCTGAAAAGGTGGGCGTCGTCCCTGGCGAATACGGTCATGCCGACCCCGATGTTGAGAAAAGCGCCTTCCGTATAGGCAACGGCCATCTTTTCATCCAGGATTCGCCGGGCTTCCTGAAGGGCGGCGCGCTCCAGCGCCTCCATCGATCCGAACGTGCTGTAAACGGGCGCGACCGACGCACCGAGACGGACGGCGATGTTCCGGGCCGTGAGTCTTGCCCAGCCCTTATCGCGGATGAGCGACATGACGGCGGCTAGGACGGTCGACTTATCGAACGTTGTTTCTCTCGGGCTCATATCTTCCTCATACGGAAAACATCAGTTATATTACATAAGTAATATAACAATAGTTATATTAATTGTCAAGTACTTTTTTTTCGTGACCAGACCCTTTTAGGAGTTGGCCTATCCCCGGTCCGGAGAATCTTGCCGATTTTCTCCTGGGGATCAAATCAGCCTGAGGCAGGGCATCCAGTCGGGAGGGGAACCAATCAGGAACGGAGCCCCGGATCCGCCTCCGAAAGACTTTTAGTTGCGCTCCTTACGCCGCGCGAACTGATGGACCTGATAGACGAAGGCTTCGAGTCGCGTTTTCTCCGCGGAGAGCTCCGACCCCGTATAGATGAAGGTCGGGAGGGGGATGTGGTCGAAATCCTCGCGGATTTTCGCCGAGATGGCCGCAGAAACCGCTCCCAACATGCAGTTGAAGCAGATGGCGTTGACGACGCCGGCCGCTCCCTTCTTCGCGAAATTGACCATTTTGGCGACGTTCAAAAGAAGGAATTGGTTGTTCTCCAGCCCAAGGTAGGGCGAGGTGAACCGGACGATGTCGTTAAATGTCGGGTCCCTGCCGATCCGGCCGGCCTTCTCCAGACGCCTGCGAATCCTCGTTTTCTCCAGCTCCTTACGGAGATACATGAGGGCCATGATCGACGATGTCCCGTACTGGAGTCCGATGAGCTGCTTGCGTATGCCCCGGCCGAGGTCGAAATCGACCTCTTCCACGAAGAACGACGACGGCCTGACTTCGCAGCCGAGCTCCTCCAGCTTGAGGAAGAGGTCGTGGTTGCCCACCGGATTGACCCGCGTGTAAATGTCTCCCGCGATCCCGACGACGGGCCGCCTCTCCCTCCGGGCTTCGATAGACTTTAGGCGCTCAGCGGACCGCTCAAGGGCCGGTCCGATGTCGCCGGCGGCGAGACACGCCTCGATGTCCTTGAGGTTCTCCTCATGCGCCCGGCCCGTCGCTCCTTTCGAGACCTCATACGGCCGAACGGCACAGGAGGCACGGATGAGGAGGTCGATGGCTACAAGGCCTTGCCAGAGGAGTTTCATCCCCTTCATGGTCAGCACCTGCGGCAGAAAATCCGCGGTGGGCGCAAGCGCCTCGAAATCGGTGATCCCCAAGTCTTCGGCCAGGTAATTCAGCGCCGTGTCGTATTGCGCCAGGACACACGTATCTTTTGACCCGGGGAAATAGAAGACCTCGCCGCCTTGCCGGGGAGACCGGGCGAACTTGACGAAATCCCCGGCGATGACGGAAAACGCATGGCATTCTTTGCCCGTGCTGTGCTGCTCACCGAGGGCGACCGTATCGGAGTCGGGGAGGGGCAGCACCCGGGCCTCGACGCCCACTCCCTTCAGGGCCCCGGAGAAGGCGTGCGCGTGATCCGCAAAATAAGGCAGAATAAACTTCCTCGTCCGATAGGACTCGTATTTTGTGGGCGGCCTCCAGCATGGGCGGATGACGGCGTGCCGGGCGGGGCGGCCGTCGTCGGCCTCTCCGACTTCATCCAAGAAGGCTTCGAGTCTCGTGATCAGCCCCGCCTCGCCCCGGTGCTCGTCGAATTCGAGCACGAGGTGGGGTTCGCCGGCGAGAATCTTCTCGACATGCCGCATCGCGAACGCGTCGAGCCCGCAGCCGAAATTCGTCAGGACCACCGGCCGGATCTTCGCCGTTCCCAGGGCCCACAGGGAAGCCTCGATGACCTGTCGGTTATAGCGCCAGGGAGGCATTCCGGGCCAGTCCGCTTCTGAGGCCCCATCAAGGGGGAGAAAATCTATCGGTACGCCGAGAATGCCCAGTTTGCTCAGATGCCGCCCCAGGTTGAGGTTGAGGAAGGGGTCATGAAGCGTGTACGGCCGTCCGAGAATGGCCCAGACGGAGCCGTTTCCGTTCGAGAGGATTTCCCTCTGGCTGAGGATCTGCCGTCCCCTTTGCTGGAGGGCGGTCTCGAAATCCCGCTGGGCGCTCAAGGCAACCGTATACGCCTCGCGCAATTCGGCGTCGCTTTTTCCCAGGAGTCTGGCGACCTCCGCCATGGACTTCCGGAATTCTTCCGGACTCCCGTTGAGCGCTACCGAGGGGGCAAGGATCTTGGCCTCGGTAGCCGCTTTGACCATGTGGGGAAAATTCTCCGATAGAGGACACAGCAACACCGATTGGGCCGGGTCCTTGTGCCGATCGGTAATCGAAGGGAAGAAGACCCAATCGACAGCCTTGTCTGCGAACCATTCGACGTGCCCGAAGGCGATCTTGATCGGAAGACATGTCTCGGTAGGGAGCTTTCGCAGACCCTTGTTAAGGATCTCATGGTTGCTGTCCGGGGAAACGACGACCTCCGCCCCGAGGTTATTGAACAGCCCCGCCCAGAAGGGGAGGAACTCGTAAAGGACCGAGGCCCTCGGAAGTCCTATGCGATGGCTCGGGTTATCGGGGTTCCGGATGAACGTCTCAAGAATGCGGCCGCGCTCCTGAAAAAGGTCGGGGAGGGTTTGGCTCGCTCCCGCCGACTGGCCGGAGGCATCCCGCCCTGCCGACACTCCTCCGAGGATCGGCGCGGGCTTCAGACCTTCTCCGGCTGTGTAGCGCTCGCATGTGTCGCCGAAAAAAACGACCTTGTCATCGAAGGCGATTCTATTGACTTGGCAACGGTTTGAACAATGGCCACATGTGAAACTCGCTACGGTGTAGGGTTTCCCCAGCCGCCCGTCGATCCCCGCGGCGTCCGGCGACGTTTTCCCCGCGATGCCGACCCTTTCCTTGGCGAGGAGAGCGGCGCCGATGGCGCCCGAAATCCGGTTGTGCGGGTGGACCATGATGTCCCTCCCGAGCTCCATGGCGAAGGCCCGGACGACGGAAGGATTGGAGGCGACCCCGCCCTGGAAAACGACGGTCCGTCCGATCGGCCTGCCGGCAACCACCTTTTCGAGATAGTTGCGGGCGATGGAGAAGGCCAGGCCGGCGGCGATGTCCGGCACTTGAACGCCGCGGCCGAGCGAATCGGCCAGCTCGGTTTCCATGAACACCGTGCAGCGGCTGCCCAACTCCGCCGGAGCTGCGGACGACGCCGCGAGCTCGGAGAATTCGTCCTCGATTCGGATCCCCAGGATCTCCGCCTGTTCCTCGAGAAACGAGCCGGTGCCGGCGGCGCAGATCTTGTTCATTGCGAAATCCAGGATACGCCCGTTTCTGGCGCTGATGAACTTGGAATCCTGGCCGCCGATCTCGAAAATCGTATCCACGTCAGGCACGTAATGAACGGCGCTGCGGAGCTGAGACGTGATCTCGTTATGCACGACATCGGCCTGGAGCAGGGACCCGGCGAGATGACGCCCGCTTCCCGTCGTGCCGATGCCCAGAAGCTCGAATCCGGCGGGGCAGCGTTCGCGGAGCCGCCGGTAGCCTTCTTTCAGGACTTCGATCGGGCGGCCCTTCGTCGGAAGATAGACGCCGGCCTTCACCTCACCCGCCGCATCAAGGAGGACCAGGTTGGTGCTGACAGAACCGATATCGACGCCGAGGGTCGCTTCGATGAACTCATCCGGCCGGGGCGAGGGCTCGTCGGCGTGACGGATTTCAAGCGGACCAAGGGCGACAGAGCGGCTCCTGCCCAAGACGGATTGAGGCTTCAGAAGATCCACGAGCGTCGCTGGATCCTCGAAGGGAAGTTCAACGGCTGCCCGTGCGGCCCCGGCCGCCGCCCCGAGGGCTCCGAGCATCTGTGGAGGAGCGGCGAGCGCGGAGCGGCCTTCGGCGAGTTCGAGAATCTCGCGAAACGCGTTGACGAGGCCTGAATTCCGAAAGCCGCCCCCGGCCAAAAGAACAGGAGCCAGCGCCTCGCGGCCTTTGAGGACCGTCGCCACAAAATTCCGCGCCAAGGCCTGGCAAAGCCCATAGGCGATCTCTTCAAGCGGGGTTCCTTTCTGTTGGAGGTGGATCATGTCCGTTTTGGCGAAGACGCTGCAACGGCCGGCGATCGGGGCCCCTTTGCCGGTCGAGCCGGCCAGCGCCCCGAATTCTTCAATATCCAGTTTCAGGCGGGCGGCCTGCTGTTCGAGAAATGCCCCGGAGCCGGCCGCACAAACATCGTTGAGGGCAAAATCAAGGATTTCGGGTTCGGCGAAAATATCCGTCGATTGTCCGAGAAGGACCCAGCGCGATGCCTGGGCCCCGATCTCGATGATCGAGCGCGCCTCCGGATAATAGCGGGCGGCGGCTAAGGCCAGGGAGACAACTTCGTTGGCCAGGAAGATTTCGGGCGGCGGCTTGACGATATCGCGTCCGGCTCCTGTGATTCCGATCCGGAGGGTCAGCCCGCCGCCGTGCCCCGCAAAAACCTTCCGGATGACGTTTCGGAAAGCGTCGGCCGGGTTTCCCCGGTTTTTCCATTCGAAGAACTCGACGGGAGCCGGGTCAGCCCGGAGAAGAGCCGCCTTGACCGCCGAGGATCCGATATCGATGCCCAGAATCATGCTTTGGGAAATCTCTCCCACTTCCAAATTTTCCGAATCGCACCGGTCGACGGAGCGCGTCCACCGCCCCGCCTCCTCTTCCGCCCCGGAGGGGGCTAAGGTCTAGCCTCGCTTTTTGTGGCCGAGGATGCCGCCGCCGAGGAAAAGGCCGGCGCCCAGGACGAATCCGAAGTTATACAAGCCGCCGTTGTTGTGGACTTCGTAAAGGTTCACTTTCTGGTTGAAAAGCGAGATGACGAAAGTGATGGGGGAAATGAGCCCATGCCAAAGGCCGCGCCAAAAGCCGGCCGTACGGCCTCCGGGGTTGGCAGTATTCCTGAGGTCATTCGGGCCCGGCGCGCAGCCGGCGAGCGCCAATACCAGGATGATCAGGCATGAGATGACCACGACGGTTTTCATTTCACCCTCCTCTGTCAGCAACACTACTATATATGATTTCGGTCTCAGGCTCCAGGCGGAGTTTCGGATCATCTCGGCCTGAACCGAACGCCGAGTTGTTGCGTCAATCACGTTGTCACCCAAACCTTTGGGACGGAAAACCCCCGGAAAGAGTCCGGGCGCGGGCCCGGCGCCGTCGCCCGTGAGAGCATCGTCTTTACATCCTTGCCCCGTCCATATAGAATAAGGACGAACGAAACGGTTCGAAAAACCAATCCCAGCAGGAGGAAAAAATGAAAGGGGATTCTAAACTTATCGAGATCCTGAACTCCCTTCTGGCCGACGAGCTTACGGCCACCAACCAGTACATGGTCCACGCGGAAATGTGTGAGAACTGGGGGTATGATGCGTTGCACAAGCTGCTCCAGAAGAGGGCCGTTACCGAGATGAAGCACGCCGAAACGCTCATCGGACGGATCATTTTCCTCGAAGGCATTCCCGTCGTCAGCGAGCTCCGGAAGATCACCATCGGTGCCAATGTGCCCAAGATGTTCGAAAACGATCACGGCCTCGAAATCGGCGCCATCAAATCGTACAACAAGGCCGTCAAGTTCGCCGGAGAGGTCAAGGACTATGCCACCCGGGAAATCCTGGAGAAAATCCTGACCGACGAGGACGGGCACGTTGACGAGATCGAGGAGAACCAGGACCAAATCGGCCACATGGGCCTGCAGATTTATCTGTCCACGAAGGTCGGCTGATCACCACGGATTCGTCCAATCCTTTTCGCGGGAAGGAGGCATGGCGAACCCCCATTCGGGGGCGAGCGCTCCCAAGCCTTCGCATCTCGGATCCTAAGAACCTGGGTCCGTGGAACTTCAGCCTCTCGCCCGTCCATGGGGCTTTTCCTTGCCGTCTTGGCAAGGATGGACAACCCCTTCTTTTTCTCCGACCGGGCCTTGACGAGGTTCCCCGTCTTGATAGAATGAACCAGCCGATGATGCGTGGCAGGACGGTGTCGCCTTCAGGCGTCTCCGTTCCTGAAGGCCCATGAAAGAGACGCCGCTCAAAAAGAAAATGGAGCTCGTGCCGATGACGAGGCGCGGGTTTCTGCATTGGGGCGCTTTCGTCGGAACGTCGGCGGCCGCGACGAACAAGCTCGTGGCGGCCCTGCGCAAAAAGGCACGCGCCGAGTCCGGCGTGATCGGCGCTGCCCTTCCCGGGGCCGCGGGCCAAGCGGCGGCCTCGCCGGAACACATGATCCGGACGGGCTGCCCCTCACACAATTGCGGCGGCCGCTGTTTGCTCCGCGTGTATGTCCGCGACGGCATCGTCACGCGCATCGACGGCGATGACCGGCCCGGCGACACCGTGGCTGACCCGCAGCTCAGGCCCTGCATCCGCGGCCGGGCCTACCGCCGTCGCCAGGATCATCCGGACCGCCTCAAGTATCCGATGCAGCGGGTCGGGAAAAGGGGCGAAGGCAGGTTCGAGCGCATCTCCTGGGACCAGGCCCTCGACAGAATCGCCTCCGAGTTCGAGCGCATCAAAAAAAATTACGGAAATCAGGCCTTCTATGTCCCGTACGGCACCGGAAGCTACAACCAGACGAACGGCCGTCAGACGGCGGAGCGCCTGATGAACCTCTTCGGAGGCTCGCTCGGCTTTTACAACAGCTATTCCTGGGCCTGCATTTCTGCCGCCACTCCTACCGTGTACGGCACGGCCGTCACCGGGAACCAGCGGCAGGACTGGCTCAACTCGAAGTACATCCTGATGTGGAGCTGGAACCCCGCCGAGATGCGCGACGGCACCAACAGCGAATATTTCGTCCGCAAGGCCCGCGAGCGCGGCGCACGGGTTGTGTGCATCGACCCGAGGATGACGCTGAGCGCCGTGGCCCTCGCCGATGAATGGATCCCGATCCGCCCCGGGACCGACAGCGCCATGATGGCGGCGATGGCCTATGTGATGATCAAAGAAGACCTCATCGATGCAGAGTTCGTGAAGACGCACTGCGTTGGATTCGACGCGTCGCAGATGCCCGATGGCGCGGCGGGCGAGGAAAGCTATAAGGATTATATCCTGGGGACGCGCGATGGGGCGGCCAAAACGCCCGAGTGGGCCGAGGCCATCACCGGGGTCCCGCGCGAGACGATCGCCCGCATCGCCCGTGACTATGCGACGATCAAGCCGGGTGTCCTCTACCAGGGCTACGGCATGCAGCGCCGCGCCTACGGCGAGCAGGTCGTCCGGGCCGGCTGTGTTTTGGCCGCGATCACGGGGAACGTCGGCATCCCCGGCGGCTGGGCGAGCGGTATCGCCCTGCAGGCCCGCGACGGAGGACCGCTCTGGCTCGTTTTTCCCACCGGCGAAAATCCGGTCAAGGCCCAGATCCCGAGTTTTCTCTGGAGCGAGGCGGTCATCCGGGGCAAGGATATGGGCCCCGTGGATGGGCTGCGCGGAACGGACAGACTCGACACCGACATCAAGTGCATCTGGGCCGTCGCCTGCAACGCCCTCGTCAACCAGCACGGCAACATCAATCGCACGGCGCGCATCCTGGCCGACGAGAGCCGGGTGGAATTCCTCCTCGTCCAGGACAATTTTCTGACACCGACGGGCCGCTTCGCCGACATCCTTCTTCCGGTGTGCACACAGTTCGAGACATGGGGTGTCGAGGACGGCTGGAAGTACGGCGACGAGGTCCTCCTCATGCCCAAAATCGTCGAGCCGCCCTTCGAGACCAAAAGCGATTACCGTATCGCGGCGGACATCGCGGCCAAGCTCGGCCTGGGCGAGGCCTTTACCGAGGGCCGCAGCGAGCGGGACTGGGTGGCGGCGGCTCTTGACCGTTTTCGTGAAACGCGCTTCCCCGGCCTGCCGGCTCTCGATGAGTTCGAAAAATCCAACATCGGAGTTTATTCGGTGCCGGTGACAAGGCCCGAGGTTGCCTTCGCCGATTTCCGGCGCGACCCGCGGAAGCATCCTCTGCCGACGCCGTCGGGGAAGATCGAGATTTTTTCCAAGGCCCTGCACGATCTGAAACGGCCCGACGTTATCCCGGCCGTCCCCAAGTACATCCAGGAATGGGAGAGCCCGTTCGGACCGGAGGCGAAGACGTACCCGCTCTCGGCCGTGGGCCATCATACCCTCGCCCGGGTCCACTCGACGCTCGAGAACGTGGACTGGCTGAACGAGGCCTTTCCCCAGCGGGTGTTCATCAATCCGGTGGACGCCGAGTCCCGGAAGATCCGTAACGGCGATCCCGTCAGGGTCTTCAACGCGCGGGGCGCCCTGGTCGTGCGGTGCCGCGTGACGCCGCGGATCATGCCGGGCGTCGTGGCCATACCGCAAGGCGCCTGGTGGACGCCGGATAAGTGAGGGGACCGACAGGCGAGGCTCGGTCAACGTCTCTGAGTTCGGAGCGTTGGACGCCGCTGGCCTTCGGCAATGCCCAGCATACGATTATGGTCCAGATCGAGAAGGCGGAAAAGGGCTGACATGGTAAGCCAATATGCGTTCTTTTTCGACGCCTCGGCCTGCAGCGGCTGCAAGGCCTGCCAGATGGCCTGCAAAGACCGGAACAATCTCGAGGGGGGCCTTCTGTGGCGCCGCGTATACGAAGTGACAGGCGGCGGATGGGAGAAGCGCGGCGAGGTCTGGGTGCCGAAAGTCGCCGCCTATAACATTTCCATGGCGTGCAACCACTGCGAGACGCCGGTCTGCGCCACGTCCTGCCCCGTCAAGGCCATCGGAAAGCGGGACGACGGCATCGTCCTCATCGAGACCGTTCGCTGCATCGGATGCCGCTACTGCGAATGGGCCTGCCCCTATACGGCGATCCGGTTTGACGCCGCAGTGAACACGGTATCGAAGTGCAACTTTTGCTTCGACGCCGTAGACGCCGGTGAGCCGCCGGCATGCGTCGCCGCCTGTCCGATGCGGGCGCTGGACTTCGGAGACCTGAACGAGCTGCGCCGGAAGTACGGAAACGTGAGTCAAACGCCGCCGCTGCCCGATCCCTCCCAATGCGGTCCGGCTCTCATTATCAAGCCCCATAAGGACGCGGCCCTGGCCGCCAAAAACAACGCGGAGGTGGCGAACTGGGAGGAAGTCTGAATGGCAAGGGAATGGCCGCTCGTCGCGTTCACCCTGCTCGGACAGATGGCCGTCGGGATCTATCTTTTCGTGGGCGGACCGCTTTTCCTCTCCGGACAGCCTTTGGGCTGGGTTGCCGGCCAAAGGCTGCTCGCCTTCGTCATGCTCGCGGTTTTGGGACTCACGGTGATGGCGGCCGCTCTATCGATCCTCCATCTTCACCGCCCGCTTCGGGCCTTTAGGGTTCTCAGCAACATCCGGTCGTCCTGGCTCAGCCGGGAAATTTTTTTCGAGCTCGTTTTTATGGCGGCATCGGCGTTCCTGGCCGTATCCGTTTGGGGCGGGATCGGAGGCCGGGGATTTATCAGAGGCATCTATATTTTTGGCGCGATGGCCGGCATCCTCTTCATTCTAAGTATGGCCAGGCTCTACATGCTCGAGGGCATTCCGGCCTGGAATCGGTTTTCGACGCTCATCGCCTTTGTTTTGACCGCACTCGTCCTTGGGTCGCAGGCGTCACTCGCATTCTTCAGCGCGATCAGCGAGACGGCCGGCTTTCTCCAGGCCCTTGTCGCCGTTGCTTTTCTCCTCGTCACGGCCAGCCTCGCGAATGTCCTCCTTCTGGCTCCGCCATACGGTGTCCTGGGGGGCAAGCTCGGCCTTTCGATGCGGCCGCATGGCGGCAGCGCCATAATGCTCCGGGTTATGCGGTCGGTTTTTGCGTTGGCCGGAGCCGCGGCGCTGGCTGTCGTGTTTTTCGCTCCGGCGAAGCGAGCCGAACAGGGTGCGGGCCGGCCGGTCGAATTCGCTGTTTTGACTGTCGCGTTCGTCCTTGTCCTCGCCGGCGAAACCATCGGCCGGTTCATGTTCTACGGACTGGGGTCGCTGACCTGGCTTCGGGCGAACGGCAAGAATTTATGAATCGGGAAGGCGAAAATCCATCCGGCAGTTGAACCAAACGAAAAATCACCGCGTCCGTTTACGCGGTGTGATCGTAACCCGGCGGCAGGCCTTTCGATTATGCCGCCGCTCAATCGGCTTATTGCCTGAACTGTCTCAGATAATCGTGGTAATCCCGGCGCGTGTTGAGGTTGCGCAGCCAGCCCTCATCTCCCATCGCTACGAACACGGTCCGGCAGCGGTCAAAGAGAGGAATGATTTTTCTGGTGCCTGTGCCGAGAAGCACTTTGATTTTCGGCACGACGGGCTTTGAATAAACGGCGAAGAGAGGCTCGCATTGTCCGGCCTTGGTGACAGGGACAACGACCTCCGCCGCCGCTGCGGCCCTGGCCAGGCGGCGAAGGAGCGCGATATCGATATCGGGTATGTCGCATGCCACGACGACGCAAACGTCGTTGCGCGCCGCCTTGAGACCCGCCATGATGCCCGCCAGAGGGCCGGCTCCCGGCTCTTCATCTTCGACGGAGCGGACCCCGGCGGCGTCGAGCCGTCCCCCCGCCGAAAGACTGACCAGGATCTCGTCAAAGTGCGGCCGGAGCTGGTCGACCTTGCGGCTGAGGAGCGTCCCGCCGGGGACGGGAAGAAGGGCCTTGTTCCCCTTCATCCTCAGGCCGCGGCCGCCGGCCAGGATGATGGCCGTGACGGGCCGGCCGGCGCTTCGGATCTTGCGAACCATGCCTATCACTATAGACGAACGTCCCACGACACTCAATCGCGCTTGCCCGCGGCCGCGCAGGCGCTTGACATCTCCGAGGGCGGGCATAATAATACCCGATTGCTCCCCATGCTCCTCAAACAGCAGGAATTCTACATCTCACTGACCGCCCGATGGCCGGGTCTTGCGGAACGCATCGGCCGCATCATCGAGGAATCCGAAAAGAAGTTTTCCGGAAGCAAGGATGAACGCGCGGGCTTTCTTTGGGAACACACCGTCCTCGTCGCTTCGCTGGCCTTCCGGCTGGCGAAGATGGAAAAGGAGCCGAAGGAGCTGGCCGCGGTCGTCGCCCTTTTCCACGATGCCGGGAAATTCGTCGGCGGCCGTTACCATCGGAGTGAACGGTCGGAGGAAGAGGAAGCGGCCCGCCTCGCCCGCTCGATCCTCACCGAGGCCGGCCTGGGGATGGCCGATATCGGCCACGTCGTCCGCGCCCTCCAGTCTCTCTATGCCGAAGGCAAGCGCCGCAACAGGCTCGCCGACATCATCCACGACGCGGACTTTCTCTCCAAGTTCGGTCTGGTCGGCGTCGCCAACTTCTTCGTCAAGTCCACCCTGCGCGGCCGGAACATGGAATCGGCCATCATGAATTACTTGAGCAAAGAGCTAACGTACGCTTCGGTTCTACCGATGAACATGCGGACGGATTCGGCGCGGAATCTCGCGGCCAGGAAATCGTCTGAAACTCTCCGCTTCTATAAGTCATTTCTGGCCGAGCTCAAGGAAAGCCATGGGATGAGTTTCCGAGTCAAAACGGCCGAACTCCGCCGGCCGGGCCGACAGTCGCGCCGCATCGTTGTGCAGGTTGTCGTGCCAGCCGTCTGCGGGTCCTGCGGAGGAGGGTGGGAGGCCGAGCTCCGCACCGAGAAGGGGCTCAAGTGCGAGAAGCTCGAGGCGGCCGTTCGCTGCTCCGCCTGCGGCGCCGGTCACGATATCTCCTTCTGCCTCCCAGAAATCGCCTGACGGCAGGAACGCCGGATTGAAAAATCCTTCGCAAACGGCTATCTTTTATCTTCCGAGACCATGACTGAAAAGAAGAAGTGGACCGGGCTGGCCCTCATCATGATCGGGCTTTGTGCGTCCGGCGCCTTTCTTTGGATTTTTTTGAAGCAGGGCCCGGATCCGGCCGGCAAAGTCCGCCGCTTATGGTCAAAGCGCGGCGTGCAAAAGCCGAACGTCATCCTGGTCACGATGGACACCACTCGGGCCGATCACATCGGGTGCTACGGCTATCCGTATGCAAAGACGCCGACCCTCGATGCCATTGCCCGAAAGGGGGTCGTCTTCGAGCAGGCGGCCACGGCCACGCCGTTGACGCTCCCGGCGCACTGCTCGATCATGACGGGCATGTATCCCACTCATCACGGCGTCCGGGTCAACGGGAACACGGCCCTCGGGGACGAACAGACAACCCTCGCGGAGGTCTTTTCAGCCCAGGGCTATAAGACGGGCGCCTTTATCGCCGCCTTTGTCCTGGACGGCCGCTGGGGGCTGAAGCAGGGTTTCGAAGAGTACGACGACCAATTCGACCTGAACAAATACAAGCACCTGGACCTTGGCGAGGTCCAGAGGCCGGGCAACGAGGTCATGGACTCCGCCCTGGCCTGGCTGGACGGGCACAAAGCCGGACCCTTCTTTGCCTGGATCCATCTCTATGACCCCCATTCGCCCTACAAGCCGCCCGAACCGTATTATTCTGAGTTCGAGGGGCGAGGCCTGCCCGGCCTCTATGACGGCGAAATCGCCTTCATGGATGAACAGATCGGACGCTGCGTGTCCTGGCTCGAGCGAAGCGGCCTCGACAAGAACACGATCATGATCCTCATCGGGGACCACGGCGAAGGGCTGGGGAGCCACGGCGAGGGAACTCACGGATATTTCATCTATGACTATGCGCTCCACGTTCCATTCCTGGCCGCCGTGCCGTTCCCTGACATGCAGGGAAAGCGTGTTTCCGCGCAGGTGAGGTCGGTGGACGTTTTCCCGACCCTCCTGGACCTCGCGGGAATCAAGTCCCCTACGGGGGTCGAGGGGAGGTCGCTCGTCCGGATGATGTTCAATCCGGACGCCAAAGACGATGGTCCCGCCTACGGGGAATCCATGGCGCCGAACATCCAGTACGGATGGAGCGCGCTCCGAACGCTGAGGACGACGCGATACAAATACATCGACGCGCCCAGGGCCGAGCTCTACGATCTCACACAGGATGCCGACGAGCAGTTGAATATCCTGCCGCAGCATCCCGATGTGGCGCGCCGGATGAAGACCGCACTCGACACGCTTGTCGCCGAGACGAGCAAGGGCGCGCCCGCGCCCCAAGCGGCCAACCTCGACAGGGAAACCGTGGAACGGCTGGCCGCCCTGGGATATATCGGGGCTCCCGTGTCGCCGAAGAAAGCCGCGGGCGGATCTGGGCCGCTCGCGGACCCCAAGGACAAACTGCCGGTTTTCGCGGCCGTCACCCGGGCCGGGGAGCTGATTCTCAATGACCAGTATGCCGAGGCCGCGGCTTCGCTGGAGTCCGCCCTCCGGGAAGAGGCGACGATCCCCCAGGCGTTGTTGCTCCTTTCGACTTGTTACGTAAAACTGGGGAGGCCGGAGGAAGCAAAGGCCAAGCTTGACCTCATTTTGAAGTCGGACCCGGAGAGCGTTCAAGCCTTGATCACCCTGGCCCATATCCTGAGCGACGAGGGGAAAAAGGAAGATGTCATCGCCCTCTCCAAGCGGACCCTCGCCGTCGACGACAAAAACACCCAGGCCTATACGCTCATCGGCGAGGTCTATATGGGCGACGAGAAATACACCGAGGCTCTCCAATACCTCGAGAAGTCGGTGGAGATCCAGCCGAAGATAGCTCGGAGCCGCCTGAATCTAGCGGCCTGCTTGATAAAAGTCCAGCAATTCGAAAGAGCGGAGTCCGAGCTCAAGCGGATTCTGCGGGAGTCCCCAAAATTCCCCCTCACCCACTTTAACCTGGGGCTTCTCTATGAGGAGCAGGGCAAGGTCGAAGAAGCGAGGGCGGCGTATGCCGCTGAGATCGCGGTCTATCCCAAGGAATACAAGGCCCGCTTCAACCTGGGCAAGCTCCTCTTTAAGCTCGGAGACAAAAAAGGGTCTCTGGAGCAAATGCGGGAGGTCGTCAAAATCGCTCCCGAACTCCCGGAAGGGCACCTTCTCCTCGGCCGGGGCCTCCTTGATGAGTCGGATCCGCTTGATGACGTCCAGGCCGCCGTTGAAAAGGGTCTCTCGCTGGCCCGGACGTCCGAGCTCAAGGCTCTCGGCTATTTCCTCCTCGCGGACATCTACAACCGCCGACATGAGCCGGGAAAAATGAACGAGGCTCTCGAAAAAGCCAACGCCTATAGAGCGAAAAAGGAGTAAGTCATGAAAAACAGCCGCCGTCGGGTTCTGGGCGCTTTACTGATTTTGACGGGTTTCGTCATGGTTTCCCCCGGCTTCGGTCAATACCGCGAGTACTACGTTATTGGCAAGGTGATCGATACGCAAAAAAAACTCCTGGAAGGGGTCGAGATCGGACTCCGGGACACCCTGAGCGGCCGGATATACAGCTTGACCACGAAAAAGGATGGGGCCTTCAAATTTGCCGGACTTCCCCACGGAGTCTATAAGGTTACCTTCCATAAGGAAGGCTATGCGGCAAAAGAAGTTGAATGGAACTTCGAAAAACCCCAGGACGCCATGTTGAAAGTCGAGATACCTCCCGTTGTGCTCGCCACGCAGGAGCTGGTCCAAGAGGCCCAACGGATGAAAGAAGCGGATGCCGGAGTCAAAGCGGCGGCTGAAAAAATCCGGCTCGGCGAATATGACACCGCCATTGCGGAGCTCAAGACGATCCTTGAACGAAACCCCAAGGATTCCAACGCCCTCTACCTTATCGGGGTGGCCTATCTCAAGAAAAAGATGTGGCCTGAGGCCGCCGCGCCGTTTCTGCAGGTCGCCGAATCGAGCCCGAAGTTCGCCGCGGTCCATTATCAACTGGGCGTCTGTTACCAGCAGATGAAAGAGCCGGAAAAAGCGCTCGAATGTTACCGGAAAGCGATGGAACTCGACCCCGCCAACCCGGACAGTCCGTATAATTCGGGCCTCATTCTCTTCGGGCTGAATCGCGTCGACGAGGCGCTCGTTTTCTTTGAAAAAACGCTGGGCCTGAAGCCGGATGACGCGGCGTCCTTGGAAATGGCCGGCCGCTGCTATATCCACCAAGCCAATCTCCCGAAGGCCCTCGAGTATCTGGAAAAGTCCAAAAGCGGGTACGCCGCCGACCCGGAGAAGGTCAAATTCCTCGATGACCTGATTGCCAAACTCAGGGAACAGATTAAGAAATAGATCTCCGATATCCTGTTCGATTTTATTTTTCTCCCAAGACTTGACAAAACCGGTTCAGACATTATAAAAACTCCTTAGGTTATAAAAGCCCCGGGAATAGCGATGCATGAGGGGATTATGCGCTATTCGCGGGGGCGTTAAGTCATGACCATGGGGATGGGGAGACGGCGGGCGCAAAAATCTAGGGCTGTTTCTGCCGGGTTGGCCGGAAGAAGCAGAGCCGCCGGCTGAACTCTCCTGACAGGAGGGACCATGCGGACGGCACAGAAAACACTGGCGGGGGCATCGGCCCTGGTTCTCTGTTTTTTCGCTTTCAGCAACGGCTTGATGAGGGCCCAATCCATCTTGGATGGGAAGATCGTCGGGACGATCACTGACGACAAGCGTGAACCTCTCCCCGGCGTTTCTGTCGAAGTCACGAGCCCTGCGCTCATGGGCAAGCGGACGGCCGTCACGTCGGCGAAAGGGACCTATGTTCTTACCAACCTGCCGGTCGGCCGGTATAAGCTGACGGCGTCCTTGCCGAATTTCAAAACTGTTATCGAGTCCGACATCATTATCACGGCGGGAGGTACGGCCAGCGTCAACCTTGTCCTGCCGCTGGGGACCATCGAGGAATCCGTGACCGTCCTCGGCGCCGCTCCGGTGGTCGATGCCAAGACCTCCACCATCGACTCCAGAATCAACAAGGAAATGTTGGACAAGCTGCCCACGAGCCGCGATTCCTTCTATGATCTTTCGCTCTCGGCGCCCGGCATGTTCGATGTGGGCAAGAACGTCATGGGCAGCCCCACGGCGTACGGAGGGGCCACGACGGAGAATATCTTCCTCGTCAACGGTGTGGACACCACCAACCCAAGCGGTGCGGGCTTCGGCTCCATGATCAACGTCAATTACAACAACGTCCAGGAGGTCCGGCTCATCTCCCTGGGCAGCAAGGCGGAATACGGCAACTTCTCCGGGGTGGCCATCGATGTCATCACCAAGTCCGGCTCCGAAAAGCTGGGGGGTTCGCTGGCGGGCTACAGCCAGCTGGGATACCCGAAGAACGGCTCCGTGCCGAAGGCAGGCGACCTCGGGCGCAGCTGGCTCTATCTCCAGCCGGGGGACAGCTATCTGTCGTATCCCAAGTCGGACGCGGAATTGGACGTGACTTTCGGCGGCCCGCTCATTTCCAAGAATTTATGGTTCTTCACGGCCTTCAACCTGCTCGACAAACAAGAAAAGCAGCTGAATTACTCCCCGATTGCGAAAGCCGTCGACCGGTACGCCGACGTCAAGATCACCAGCGCGCCCCTGAAAAACAATTACGCCTGGCTGTCCTATCACTATGAGAACAATCGCAGCTCGGGGACGACCGACGGGACCCTTGATTGGGACCCCTCCATGGCGTACAACGGCTTTACCCAGAGCCACTCCGTCTCCACCCAGTGGCAGTGGTTCCCGAGTGTCGCGACGGGTTTTTCGGCCAAGTTCCTGGGTTTCTGGGTCCATAACCATAACGGCCTGCCCGCCGGCGCTCCCGATTTTCCGGGGTACCTCAACTGGTGGAAGGGCATTCCGTTCGACATGGGCGTCGCCGGAGCCTACCCCGGGGTGCAGAATTCGCTGACCAGCCGGACCACGGTTCAGGCCGACATGTCCCATTATGCCGAGAATTTCCTGGGCCAGCACGACATCAAATTCGGCGCCCAATGGACCCGCGGCCGTCTCAACGGCGTCTTCGGGGATCTGTTCGGAAAAAACCTCATCGATCCGGAGACCGGCGAAAACCTCGGCTTCTTCGGCTTCTACAATACGGCCTACCCCTACCGCTGGACCTACGATGCCGCGTACATGCAGAACACTTACGGCGACCCCGGCTTCCTGATGTATGTCCCCGTCAGCTTTTCGAATCCGCATCGCTCGATTCGAACGTCTGACGCTTTGGGAATATTTTTCGACGACCAGTGGACGCCCGTCAAGCGGCTGACCCTGAACATCGGCCTGCGCTGGGACCGCATGACGGCCAAATTCCTCACCGGGCAAATGCTGGAGCAGCCGACGACCCCCCAGGGCTTCGAGGGGAACCTCGTTGCCACCAGGGATACGGCGGCATCGCCCCTTCTCTTCGATTTCCGGAATCTGTCTCCGCGCGTCGGCCTGACCTACGCCCTGACGAGGGACCAGAAAACAGTCTTCCGGGCCAGCTTCGGACGGTATTACACCCCGATCGGCGTCGAGAGCTTTGGTTCGGGCGGCCCGAATCTTGATCGGACCTATGTCGAGACGATGTATTATGCGGTGCCCTGGGAGGGTCTCGACGTGGACAACGACGGTCTCATCTTCGGCCCCGACGTCGCCAATGCCGCCCGGCAGCTCCCCGGGTTGTCCCCGATCAACTCCGGAGACTTCTTGACGACTCTGCGGTCCGTGGACTATTCCTACGGCCTCCGCATCCACCCCGGACTAAAAAACCAGCACACGGATCAGTTCACGATCAACCTGGAGCGTGAAATCTTCAAGAATTTCTCCCTCAGCGCCACCTATATCAACCGTGTCACGAGTGACATCATCGTCCAATGGCCCATCATTCGCGGCAGCAACCCCGCTCAGGGATGGGATTATGAGATAAAAACACAGACGATCAACGGCCAGACTGTCTCGCTCTACAGCATCAAGCTCGAGGATTACAATCAGGACGGGGTGATCGACATCAATGACGTGGTATGGGTCCGTGATAACGCGGATTTCGAGTGGCGCAACATGCCCGGCCAGGACTTCGCAGCAGGCGGGACTGGCCTGGCCAAGCGCACCTTCCAAGGCGTGCAATTGACATTCAACAAACGCTACTCCAACCGATGGCAGATGATGGGCTCCCTTCTTTTCAACCATTCTTCCGGCTTCGCGGCCCGAAGCAAACGCCAGGATCAGGATTACAATATGGAGGGGACCAACATCTGGAACGACAAATGGCTGGGGGGGATCAACCAGACCATCAACAACATGACGGGGCCGCTTCCGTTCACACCGCGCTTTGAGTTCAAACTGAACGGCAACTACACCATCCCTAAGGTCGAGGTCGACCTGGGCTTCCGCTTCCGTCTGCACACCGGCCGCCCCGTGTGGACCCTGGCCGACGCCCGCGTTGTCGATTCCTATGCCAGCGAATTGCCTCCTCCCGATATTCTGGCGTCCTCGATCATCGATACGGGCCAGGGGATGTCCTTCCAGATCGTCGCTCAGGATCCCACGCACCCGAACTATCTGCCGGTGCTGAGCATCATCGATCTGCGTCTTGAAAAGACCTTCAAGGTGTGGCGCGGCCAAATTCGCGTCATGCTCGATGGATTCAATATCCTGAATTCGGTGGACGTCATCAA
Source organism: Candidatus Aminicenantota bacterium (assembly GCA_963727095.1). Lineage (GTDB taxonomy): Bacteria > Acidobacteriota > Aminicenantia > Aminicenantales > Saccharicenantaceae > CAVSEQ01. Next base: position 448,908 of record CAVSEQ010000004.1, read on the forward strand.
CGCCGGCGCCAAGAGGATAGAGAAATCCGGTCTCCTTGTTCAGGATGTCGGCCGGGTTGTGGGTCTGACGACACCCCGGACGTTCCGGCTGGGTCTTATGTACGAATTTTAAACTTAGCAACGATCGATAGGGGAGAGTGCCCGGCGCTCTCCCTTTTTTTTGCCGTGAGAGCCGGTGTTGAAGAGAAATCCGAAATCGGCTAGATTAATCCCGAAAGCGTTCATGATGACGAAGTCGACGGCCCTGGTCCTTTTATTGTCATGCTTGTTATCGCCGTGGGCCGGGGCCCAAGGCAAAACCGTTCTTCCCGAAAAGTACAAAAAATGGCTGGACGAGGAAGTGGTCTACATCATCACCTCCCGGGAGCGCGACGTCTTTCTCCGCCTGCAGACGGACAAGGAGAGGGAGATTTTCATCCAGGCGTTCTGGAAGCACAGGGATCCCACGCCGGGGACGGATCGCAACGAATTCAGAGAGGAACACGAGCGCCGGTTTCAATACGCCAACAGCTATTATGGCCGGAGCACGCCTCTGCCGGGATGGAAGACGGACCGAGGCCGGATCTACATCATCCTGGGGCCCCCCAAGAACATCGAAACCTACGATCATGTGGCCGACGTGTATCCGACCGAAATCTGGTTCTACTTGGGCGACCCCAAATTGGGCCTGCCCACGGGCTTCAACGTCATCTTCTTCAAGAAAGAAGGCCTGGGAGACTATATCCTCTATTCTCCCGCCGCGCACGGGCCTCAGAGCTTGATCGCCGATGCCATGGGCAACTATACGGACGACAGGGCCGCCTATCAGGCGCTCATGAAACTGGAGCCGAACCTGGCCCGGCAGACGCTGAGCCTCATTCCGGGCGAGCGGGCCGGACCCGGCACTTTGTCGTTGGCCTCCGATAAACTGATCGCCGACATCTATGCCTCGCCCGCAAAACTCGTCGAGGATAATTACGCCGAGGCCTTCCTGAAATTCAAGGATTTCGTGGAGGTCGATTATTCCGCGAACTATATCCCGAGTGAATCCTGCCTCCAGGTCATCCGGGACGATTCGGGCGGCTTCTCCGTCCATTATTCGATCGAGCCGGGGAAGATCTCCGTCGAAGAGGCCGGCGGAAAATACGAAGCTCGGTTCCGGCTGACGGGCCGGGTTTCAGACCCCGAGGGCCGCACAATTTATCAGTTCGACAAGGAATTTCCCTTCGCCCTCGCCCCCGATCAACTCCAGGAGGTCCGTTCGAAGTCCATAGCCATCCAGGATGTCTTTCCTCTGGTGCCCGGGGACTACAGTTTTGACATCCTTTTAAAGAACACGCTTTCCAAAGAGTTTACCGGCGCCGAAACAAAGATCGTCATCCCCGGCGATCCGTCCGCCCTTCGGATGAGTCCGCTCCTCCTGGCCTACGGCGATGAAAAGAAGCCGGCCGTCGAAGGGGAAAGAATCCCCTTCAAGGTGGGGGCGGATCAGCTCCTTTGCCAATCCAGGAAGACCTTCGGTGCCAAAGAGTCACTGGTCCTTTTTTTTCAGGTCTTCGGCCTGACCGAGAGTCTTCGGTCCGGCGGAACGCTCCAGGTCGCGTTCTTCAAAGAGGACAAGCCGTTTTCCTCGCGGGCCAGAAAAGTCAGCGATTATCGACCCGGCCCCGGGTTTTTAGAGGTCCAGAGCCTCAAAGACTTTTCTCCCGGCTATTATCAGGTCCGTGTCTCCCTCCTCGACGCCGAGGGGAAAGAGGTGCTCAGCCGGAAAGAGAATTTTGAGGTTTCATACCTCCCCGATTTGCCCCGCCCTCTGGTGATCTCCAAGGTCACGATGTCGTTTAAAAAAGAGGATGAGCTCTTCGCCACAGGCCTCCAGTACCTCAACAAAGGCGACCTGGCGTCCGCGCAAGCCCGTCTCTCGGATGCCTATCGCCGGAATCCCCTGACCCTTGAGTTTGCCCTGGCCTACGCCGAGGTCCTTTTCCGCCGGAGCGATTTCAAAACAGCCAAAGAGATTCTCTTGCCTTTTGCCGGCAGGCCGGACCCCCCGGGCGATCTTTTGTCGCTTCTGGGCAGGGTCTGCCACAACCTGGGGCAGTTCGCGGAGGCGCTGACGTATTACACGAGTTACCTCACCCGCTTCGGTGCGAACATCGACATCCTGAATTACGCCGGCATGTGTTATTTCCAGACCGGCAAGAAGGATGAGGCGATCAAAGCGTGGCAGAAGTCCCTGGAGCTCTCGCCGAACCAGGACAAGATCAGGGGTCTGCTCGACTCGCTGAAGAAAAAATAGCGGTTGCCCCGCGGTTCCTATTCCGTGATATTCCAGCCCCTGACCTTGAGGACGGGCTTTTCGCCGCCCAGGTCTTCGGTTTGGAAAACACCGGCGACGCGGCGCTTCTCGCCCGGCAGCAGGGTGATGTAGTTGTCATCCAAAAAGATCGGCAGCACTTTCTGCTGCGAAATGTCTTTCACGACGTTGATCTCGATTTGGAAGGCCAGGTTCTGTGAAGGATTCTCGATGTCGGCGGTGAACTGGTAGAGCGGACCCTTCTCCGAAAAACGGCCTTTGACGTCGAGCTTGACCGGTTTCAAATCGGCCAGCGCCGTGAGGTCGGCGTAATCCTTGACGGGGGTGACATACCATTCAGCTTTGGCGAGATCGAGCGTTTCGGGTTTTGTGGAGAGGCAATAGAAATTGTCGTCGATGAGCACGCCCTTGTCATTCAACAGTCTGAGGTCCACGAAGTAGGTCGTGGTCAGCCCGGACGGTGCCGGCAGCGTGTCGACGGTCTTGACCTCGTCCGCCCGAAGGGTGATATCCGCCGTCTTCGAGACGACGGGCTGGAGGCCGAAGTCATAGACCCTGATGACGGCCTTGAGGTTCTCTGCGGGCTCCCGTGTGTTGTTGACCGCGAGGACTTCGCGCGTGCCGTAGTTATAGATGAGATGGAGCGGCTCGCCGGCCTTGCGGGCGCCGTAGAGGGCTCCGGTCGGGTTGAGGTAGTAGTCGAAGAGCTGCCACCAAAACTTCGGCCAGGCCGAATTGTACATCCACTGGATGACGCCCGTGGCCTTGTACTTGTTGGCGACAAAGGCCTCAAACATGGCCCGCATCCCTTCATAATTAAGGTACTGGGCTTTGGCCGCGTAATCCTCGACGTCCTTGGCCGGACCGAGCCGGTTGTCCATGGCCGCGTTGTAGCGCTTCAGTCCGAAGAACTCGCCCCGTGCGCAATGGAAGTACCACACGTCATTGATGGGCCACAGGTTTTTGGCCGGGATCATCTTCTCGATGCTGTCGAGCGGCGGCACTTGCGGTCCGGGGCCGGTTTCCGTGTTGAACCCGAAGGCGCCGCCGTTGTCCTTATCGGCGTACCAGTAGACGGGCGGCACATAATCGTACGGACCCCGCATCTTGACCGCCGACGGGCCGGTCAGGGAGCTTGTCCGCTCCTTGGCCGAGGTGACCGCAGGACGGGACGGATCATCTTCCTTCATGATCGCGATATATTCCTTCTCGAGCTCGGGCCTCGGGTTGGTGTCGCTGCCCTCCATCCAGACGAAGATGCTGGGATGGTTGCGGAGCCACCGGACCTGGTCCCGCCACGATCGGGCGATGAGCTGGATATCTTCGGGGCTTTTGATGCAGCCGAATTCATCGTTCGGCTTGCCGACGAGGTCCTCCCATTCCCATTGACAGCTCCAGCCGACCATCATCAGGATCCCATTCTGGTCGCACAGGTTGTACAGCTCCTCACCGGTTCCCCAGAAGCCCTCGAGACGGATGGCGTTCAGGTTCGCCTGCCGGGCATAGCGGACCTGGTCGGCCACCTTCTTGGAACGGTTGTCGAGGAAGATATCGTCCGTCCAGCCTCCGCCCCGAATAAGGATATTCTTGCCGTTCAGCCGGAAACCCCTGAAGCCTTGTTCGTTGATATAGTCCGATACCTCACGGATGCCGAAGCGTACCAGGCGAATGTCGGAAAACGCCGCGCCTGTCCCGAAAAGACCACGGCGTTGGCCGCGGCCCACCGTCCATGGCCCTTCCGTTCTTCCGGGCCGCTCGCCCTTCTCGGGTTTTTCCTCGGGCTTGGCTTTGGCGGCCTTGGCCTCGGCCTCCGCCTTGGCTTTGTCGATTTTCGGTCGGAAGGAGAGCTGGAGGACGTAGAGCTCCGGCTTCCCTAAGTCATGGGTCCACCAGACCCGGGGTTCCTTGATGACGAGCTCATTGTACTTCTCGGGAGTGAAAACTACCTTGCGGGTCTCCTTGGGCTCGAGCGTCAGGTCCTGCTTGAACGTCGACGAGCCGGCCGATGCGCTCCGAGGTTCGAGCCCTGTCTCCGGCCGGGCGCCCAACGATTGGATGCGACCCTCGAGGGTCCCGGACACTTTGGCGTCGGCATAGTTGCGAAGTTCGGCGCTCACGGTCAGCCGCGCTTCCTTCAGCGTTTCAAGGTCGAGCTTGGTGACCACGAACGGGGCGTTGATGGCCACTTCGCCCGTCGTCCTGACCCGGACATCGCGCCACAGCCCCATGTTCCCATCCGGCGGCTTCGGGTTCCAGTCGACGAAGCCGATCGTGAAATCGCCAGGTCTGGGAGGGAAGATTTCGACGGCCAGGACATTCTTGTCGGCCGGCTTCGCCGTCCCGGTCACGTCGATCGTAAAGCGCCGGAACGGTCCGAACGTCTCCGCCGCGTCGGCGACCTTCTTGCCGTTGAGCCACACGTTGGCCCTGTAATTGATGCCGTCGAATTCGAGTTGTACGTTCTTTGTGCCGGGGCCCGGCGGGACGACGAACTCGCGCCTGTACCACCACGAGGTCTGAAAGGGCTCGAGGGAGACGGACTTCAGGTTTTCACCGACGAAAATGTCAGGGTAGAGATTGTTCTCGACGAGCATTCCCATGACCGTTGAGGGCACGACCGCCGGAAGCCAGCCTTCGATCTTGAATCCGGGTTCGGAGACCTTGTCGCCCGCGGCCTTGACCTTCTGCGACGATTGGATGAACCAAAGGTCGTTGAGTGTGACGGACCGTTCGCCCAAACCGGCCATCATGGGCATGCGGTCGGGCCTTTGCTCCATTCCCCTCCCCGGATATTGGCCGGGGGAAGGGAAGGCCGCCAAGCCCAGCATCACGGTAAGGACCAGGCATGCGCGAAAACGCGGCCATAAATATGGGAATCTTGGATGGTACATGGTATCTCCCTCTCGGATTACGCAGGACATTATATCAATAAACGGCCATGTTCCCAAAAGCGATGCGGCGCGGTGCCCGCCCACCGCCCCCGCGGCCCTCATGTTAGGGTCGAGCTCGGGTCGCGGTTCAAGAGGAGGAGCGCGCAGGGGTGTTTCCTAGGTCAGGTCGCGCGTTTGCCCCGGCGAGTCAAACCCGCTCAAGGAAAGGCCTCGCTCGAGGGAAAAGGCAACTTTTGGGGTCAAACCTACACTTTTCACTTTTGCCCGGATCCCGGTCGTGCGGCGGTTTACTCCAAAAGTGAAAAGTGTAGGTTTGACCCCGTTGCGGTTTCCCAATCCAGATATTTCCCACCAGCGAGGCTTCGAGCCACTCCGCCTCGCTGTTGTTGGTCGCTCCGAAGACTCCGCTCCCTGCCGCAGGGAATACCCCGAGACGCTCCTCCTCACCGTTCGAGGCGCAGTGTCACGATTCCAAAGCCTGGGACATCGATCGGCATGCCCAGCCAGCGGACCTTCTCCTCGTTGATGTTGCTCAGGTAAATACCGCCGTGCTGCGCGACGTCGCCCACCACCCCAAGTTCTGCGGGCTGTCCGCCGGCGTTCCAGACGCGGACCATCCAGCCTTTGCCGTCTTCTGTCGGCTTCAGGGATGTCACGATGAACTGCCGCGACTTGAGGCCGAACGGCAGCTCCGGGACAGGCCGGGACTCGCCCGCGGGAACGGCGATAAGCGGCCGCACGGCCTCCAGGCCCAGCCGTTCGACCGCGGCCGCGTCGAAGCCTGCGTGCGGCTGGATCACATAGCGAAAAGTCGTCGGGCCCTCCTGGTCGGCTTTATAGTTTGTGTGCCAGTAGTTGTTCATCGCGTAAGAATAAATTATGGGAGACGGGCTGATCGTTTGCCGCCAGACCCGTCTGCCTCCTGCTGTGAGCGTTTCGTCCGTCATGGCCCCGACCTCGGCGAGAGGTGCGTCGACGGAAGTCCATGTGACTCCGTAATCCTGGTTGGAGATGTCGATGGCAGGCTGCGCGCAGAAAAAGTCTTTGCAGGCGCCGGGGATCTGGTCCGCCTCCGGCCGAACAAAGGCCCAGCCGGCGTTCACCCTGACAATACCGCCCGGCACTTCGAAAGGAAACGCGATATGGACGCTTTCCTTGTCGCGGACTTTTTCCTTGTCCAGAACGTCAGTGAGTTCCAGCCGGCCCACGCCGTCGACGACGCGAACTTCCCGGACCAGGGAACGGGCGCCGGGCGCCGCGCTTTCTATGACGAGCGAAGCGACGAGAGGCCCCGGTTCGCCCGGCCTCACCCGGACGCCCTTCACGCCTTCCGCCTTCTTTGGATCGCGGCCCGGGACGTAAAAATAGCTGTTCAGGCCCGTGGCACGGTCTGCGGCCACGAACTCCACAGTTCGGCCGTTCCTCCACCGCAGGCTTTTGACCGCGCCGGATTCCGGATCGACCTCGGCGCTGATCATACCGTTTTCGAGGGTATTCCCCCTGGCGCCCGCTTTTCCAACCGCCGCGCCGCTGCCTTTCTCGATGGCATATCTTTTTGCGCCGAGACCGGGCACATCCGAGGCCAGGAAGGCCAATTCCCCGCCGGCCAGTCTCTGGGAGGGCACGGCGATTCCAGCCCGGTCTTTGACGAGATCTCCGGCAACCGAGATATCGGCGGCGAGGATGACGAGCCCGGTCCTCTGCCAGGAGCAGGCGTTGATGACATCGATCGTCCGGTGCGCCGAGCCCGTCGCCTGTCCCGCATCGAACGCCTTGGCCTCATCAAAGAGGCCTTTCGACATCCGGTCGGCCTCGAGCGCGAACGCCTTTTTGTAGTCCCATTGGAACCGGGCGTTCTCTCCGTCCGGGTCGGACACACTGTCCGCAGCCCCCCATGTGTGTTCGTCGAATAGAAGCACCTGCCGCCAGGCTTCAGTGAATCTGTCTGCCGGAAAGCGGTCGGGAGCCAGGAGAGCCCAGAGGGTTTCGGCTTGAAGCAGCCGCTCGGCGCTCAGCCGGTTGAGGGCCGTTTCGCGGGCCGTCGATGCGGCCCCGTCTTCCCAGTAGCCCGTGAAGTCACCGTGGACCGAGGGAACGATATCCGCGTGCCGGCGTTCAAACTCCGCGAACATCTCCGACGATGTAGCGATGATGATTTTCGGCGACTCGTATTCCGCGTTCCATGATTTAACGAATCCGGCGAGCTGCGGATCGGGAGGCCCGTTATCTCCGCCCACCGTGTAGCGCACTTGGATCATGGAATAGGGATAACCCCTGTCGGCGAGTTCGTCGAGATAATCGAAGATCTGCCAGCGCGGCGCCAGGGCCAGGCCGCCCAGGTTGAGGCCGTGGAACCATGAATATCCCCGGCCCGCCATCCAGAAGAGGATTTTCTCGGCGCCCGACGGCGAAATCCAGTAAAAGGGCCTGTCCCCCCAGGCCTTCAGGGCCCAGCCGATGCGATCACCGCCGTCCGGCAAGCTGGCCACGTAGTTCGGGCCGCTCGAAAAATATTTGACCCCGGCTGCCGCCAGGGCGGGGACGATGGACCAGGATTGGCTGGGGATATCCGAGATCATGGCCGAATCCACCGTTTTGCCCGCGGTCCGCGAAATCTTGCGAGCGTAGTCGGTGAGGTGGAAAAGCTCTTCCGGCTGGCAGAGTCCCGTCAGTTCATTCGCCAGCGTGGCCTGGAGTCCGATCCAGCCTTTGCGGACGGCTTCAATGAACCGTTGCTTCTGTTCCGCGCCGGCCTGCCGCAGGTATGTTTCGACCGCCCAAAGCTGCTCGACATTCCACTTGAAACGGGCGCCTTCAGGATTCCCATCCGACTGCTCGGCGAGGCGGACGGCCTCATCGAAATTATGCCACTGCTTCCGCTCGACATCCGGTTGTTTGTCTGAATAACCGATGTCGACGTGGGAATGGGGGAGAAGCCAGATCTCCCGCGGAGCGACCGGCTTGAGGAGGAGCGTCTCTTGCCAGGGCGGCCGGCCCTCGACGGCCGCTGTGATCGTCACTTCGCGTTCTGTGCTCATTGCCGGCACATCAAGGCTTACGGCGTTATAGCCGGTTACAAGACGGGTCTTTAATTCGAAGCCACTGCCGGCCGAGAGCCGCGCCTCGGCCGCCGGGGCAATGTGGCTGATTTCGACCCGGATGAGCTGGCTGAGAGCCCCTTTGCTGCGAATGAGAACTTGGTCCGCCTTGGCCCTGGTGTAGGCTTTGAGCCCATCCTGGAATACCATGACCCAATCCGGACTGTTGCCGTTCTCACCGGTTATCACGAGCCCCATTGGCCGGCCCGGGCGCAGAAGCTTCGCGGGTACGGTCAGGTACATGAAGCCGAAGAGCTCGCCGAACTGGTCGACCATGGCCGTTTCGAACGTGAGAGAGCTCCCGTCGGTTCCCTTGACCGTCCAGGTTCTGAGGGACGATGCAGGCGCGGTACGAAAAGAAAGAGCCCGGCTGCCGTCGATCTCCAAGTCGAAGCGATGCGCCCCTTTGCCCGCGGCGATGCCCGCCATCCAGACAAACGTGGCCTGTCCGATGACTGGTTTTTCCGGCGCGGGCTCCGTCTCCCAGGCGATCGCCATTTTGCCGTCCGTGGCCCGGACGAGGAGCGCGGTTTTGGCTTCCGGGTAGGGGGAGTGGTAAAGCAGCGTATCGCCGGAGATCGTTTTTGCGTAGCCTCTGAGCCAACCTGACGGCTCGGAGGCCGGCGCCGGGCGGAGATCTAAGGCGAAGAATACAAGAGGGATAAAGATGGCCATCATCCTGCGGCCCGAGCCGAAGCCCCTACCGACGGATCGATCAGGTCCGGAGCCGGTCATCTCTCGTTTCCTTTGCGCGGCATCGCTGTTTTCAATTTGAAAACCCAGGCGTGGCGGCAAGGCGGCATTTCGAGCGCTTTGCCGGGCAGGGTCAGCAGGACGCCTTTCCCGGCCGGCTCCCACCGAACGGGTTCGTTCACGCCAAGCATCCGGACCTCGCTCCCGGGACGCGGCGCAAGGGAATAAATCATCAGCTTGTCCGGAGGGACGGATTCGTCCTCATCGGCAAGGTAGATCGCATAAACGGTTCCATCGCCGAGGGAAGTGAAACAGGTTTTGGCTTCCTTGTACGGCGCAATCGGCCGGGTTTTATAGATCGCCTCACTGTTTACGGCCATCCACGCCCCGATCTCCTTGAGACGGGCGAGCGCTTCGGCGGGCAACTCGCCCGACGGGTCGGGCCCGATGTTGAGGAGGAAGTTTCCCCCTTTCGAAACGATGTCCACGAGGAGGTGGATGAGGCGGTGGGCGCTCTTATAATTGTCGTTGGGCAGGTAGGACCACTGGTTGCCCATGGTCATGCACGTTTCCCATGCGTAGGGGAGCGGCTTCTCCGGGATCTCCTGTTCCGGTGTCCGGTAGTTTTCGTACCGGCCGCCGACCGAGCGGTCGACGATGAGCAAACCGGGCAGCCGGCCGCGGGCCATGGCGGCGATGCGGGCCATGTCGATATCCATGTTCTTGGCGTTCTTGACAAAAAAGCCCGGGCCGATCTCGGTCATGGGCTGCGGCCGAACCCAGCCGCCGTCAAGCCACAGAATATCGAAGGGTCCCAAACCGGTAACGAGTTCCACGATTTGCCGGTAGGTGAAATCGCGAAAACGCTGCCAGCGTTCCGGGTACTTGAGGATGCTGTAGTTGACGTTCCGGTCGGGGGTCGCCCATTCGGGCGCCCAGAAGTCAGGCGAGTGCCAATCGGGCTTGGAGAAATAGGCGCCGATGCCGAGGCCGGCGCTTCTGAAGGCGTCGAATACCTCGCGCGCGATGTTGGCCTTGGGATTGGAGCGGAACGCGCACTCAGGTCCTGTAATCCTGTAATCCGTCTGTTTGGTATCGAACATGCAGAATCCGTCGTGGTGCTTGGTCGTGAAAACGACGTATTTCATGCCCGCGGCTTTCGCGGCCGAAGCCCACTTGGCCGGGTCGAACTTGACGGGATTGAACGTCCGGGGAAGAGCTTCGTAGGCCTTTTTGTATTCGACATAATTATTCATCGTGCGGCGGCACCAGGGCTCATCCTCGGAGCAGAGGGTCCACGATTCGACGACGCCCCACTGGCTGTAAGGCCCCCAGTGCATCATGAGGCCGAACTTGATGTCCTCGAACCACGCGAGCTTCTTAAGAACGGCGGGATCGGATTCGCGGTCCTCGGCGGCGGGCGCCTGGGCCGCGGCGGGGCGGGGAGTTACGAAGAGGAGGAGAAGCAAGCTAAGAAAAGGCAGAAGCACAAGGACATGGTGTCCAGCGCAAATGCGCGCGAAAGTGTCGGCCACTGGTCTCTTCGCCATGTTCATAGTTTCCCTCCATTCAGCCGTTCTAAAATTAGTATAAATCATCGCATCAATCAACACATTGGAACGATTGTCAACCCAGGGCCTGGATGCGGGGGAGCTGACAGTATTGCAGCGCAAGCCGCGACTATGGCGCCTCTTGACAAAGCATATAAGATGTATCAAGATATATCTGTATATATCAAGATAGTATTAAACCAGGACGGAGGCCGGCATGTTTGACAGACAGGATTTCAGGCATTGGGGCCGCGAGAGGATGTTTCACAGGGGCGATTTCAAGTACCTGATCCTCGACTTGCTGAGGGACAAACCCCGGTACGGCTACGAAATCATCCGCGAACTCGAGGAGCGGTTTCACGGCTTTTACTCCCCAAGCCCGGGCGTCGTCTATCCCACGCTTCAATATCTTGAAGACATGGGTTATGTCACGTCCGCGGAGAAGGAAGGAAAGAGGATCTACACGATTACCGACGAAGGCCGCAAGTTCCTCGACGATGAGTCCAAAACGGTGGACGATGTCAAAGGCCGGGCCAGGCACGGCTGGGATCACTGGGGCTCCGAGTTCCGTGAGGAATTCCGCGAAATCATGTGGGCATACGGCGACATCGGCCGGATGATCGGACGAAGGGCCCGAGGGCTCAGCGGTGATAAAATGCACCGGATCGGTGATGTCATCAAGAAGGCCTGCGGGGATATCGAAAAGATTCTCAGGGAAGAGCCGACATCTCGCGCTTGAAACGGCCGAGGACGGCCCTGGCCCTTGCAAGGCTTTTTGCCTCGGCCTGGATACGTATGATAGGCTCCGTGTTGGACGGGCGGATGTGTACGCTCGCGTCTTTGAGCTGGACGAGCAGGCCGTCAAGCGTCGAGACGTCGGCACCGGCGTATTTTTTCCGTAACGGACCCAGAATCCGATGCGCGTCCTCCGGCGTCCCCGGGATTTTGTCTTTGACCATCGCGTAATAAGGGATTTCGCTCCGCAGACGCGAAACTGTTTTCCCGGTCTCGGCCATCGACTGCAAGATGAGCCCGGCCGCCGCGAAGCTGTCCCGGCAGGGATGAACGGCGGGCCAGATGACGCCGCCGTTCCCCTCGCCCCCGATGACCGCTTTGCGCGCCAAAACTTCCTCGACCACATTCGTCTCGCCGATCTTCGTGCGAAAAACAGGGACGCCCGCCTCTCTTGCCAGGTCGTCGATGGCCCGGGTCGTGGAAAGATTGGCGACGACCGGCCCGGGAGTCCGGGCCAGGATGTGCTTTGCGGCCAGGGCAAATGTCATTTCCTCTCCGAGCGCCTCGCCCTTTTCGTCGATAATGCCGAGGCGGTCGGCGTCGGCATCCTGCGCAAATCCGACATCGGCCCCCACTTCACGCACTCGGCGGCAGAGAGCGGAGAGATTCTCGGCTACCGGCTCCGACTCGTGGACAAATGTCCCCCCCGGTGTCGCGCTGAGGAGGGTCACGTCGCAGCCGAGCTCGGCCAGGAACTTTGGGAACAGGACGGCGCCGGCGCCGTTGTTGCAGTCGGCCACGACCTTGAACCTTTTCTTGCGGACGAGCTCCACATCAAAAGCTTTGAGCAATTTGACCAGATGACGGTGTGTCGGGTCGGGCTCGGCCTGGGCGGTCCGGTACCGGTCCGCCCGGACGAAAGAGAATTCGCCCTGGTGATAGATGTCCAGGAATTCCACGACCTCTGAAGAGCTGAGATACAAGCCCCTGGAGCTCAGGAACTTGAGCCCGTTCCAGGCCTTCGGGTTATGGCTCGCCGTCACGACGATCCCGCCCCGGGCCTTGAGCTCCTTGGTCAGCAGAAGCGCCGAGGGGATCGGGCAGATGCCGACATCGACGGGTTGGCAGCCGACGGCCAGCAGCGCCGCTCGGACAGCATTGCCGAGCATCTCGCCCGAGGGTCTTGCGTCACGGCCCAGGATGATCCTGCCCGTCCCGGCATACGTCCCGAAGGCCGCCCCGAACCGGGCGGCGAGCTGAGGCGTCAGGCTGTCCCCGATGATTCCCCGGACGCCCGAGATGCTGACCTTAAGCGATAACGTGGCGCTCATGTCATGCCAGTTGACCGATAAAGGAGATGACGCGGTCGACGTCCTCCTGCGCCTTCACTTTCGAAACGTTCTCGGCGATTATTCGGATCATGGGTTCGGTCTCCGATGCGCGGATATGAATCCAGCCGTCCTCCTTCTCAACCTTGATGCCGTCCGCCGTCGAGATGTCGTCGTGTCCAAAGAGCGTTCGCGTCTCCTCGACCACGGAATGGACTCGCGACGGCGGGCAATAGATTTTTTCCTTGACGATATGATATTTGGGGATCTCGCCGACCAGGACCGAGAGCGGCTTTTGCGCGACCGCCATGGCTTCCAGGATGAGACCCATGGCCAGGAAACCGTCAAAGGCCGGCTGGAAGCGCCGCACGGCCACCCCTCCGCTGCCTTCGCCGCCGAGGCTCGCTTCCTCGCTGAGCAGGGCTTGAACGACGTGGGATTGTCCGACCTTGGTTTTGATGACGGGAAGCCCGAAGCCTGCGGCGACATCCTCGATCATTCTTGACGTCGAGGCGGTCGTGACGACCGGTCCAGGGTCTTTCCGAAGGTAGTGGCCGGCCGCGAGCGGAAGCGTGTATTCCTCCGACAGCGTCTCTCCGTCTTCGGCGACGGCCGATATGCGGCTCACGTCGCTGTTCAGCAGAAACCCCGCATCCGCTCCGCTGACGCGCACGAGCGACGCCGCCTCGCCCGCGTTGCGCGGCCGCGGCTCGGGGTCGTGAACAAAGAAGCCGGTCGGCTCGTCATTCACGGGAATGAGCCGGCAGCCGAGGGCGACGCAAAAGTTGTCGACGATCCCGGCGCCCGCGCCGTTGCATGGGTCGATGACCACCTTGAATCCGGCCCGGGCGATGGCCTCGGCGTCTACGAATCGGCGCAGCGCCTCGAAGTAAGCGTTTTCGGCGCCGTCCGAGCGGCCGACACGCCCGAGCTTTGAGAGGGGGGCTTTCCGGAATTTTCCGAGATGAAAGATGTCGAGGACGGTCTCGCCCTGGAACTCGTTGAGGGTCGTTCCTTCGCCGTTGATGAAGGCGAGCGCGTTCCACTCGGCGTTGTTATGGCCGGCCGTGATGGCCACGCCTCCTGCCGCACGCGATTGTTTCACGAATTTCTGAAGGATGGGGGTCGGGCACACGCCGAGATCCACAACGCCGCAGCCGGTCGACGCCAGCGCCGCGAGAACGGCGTCATGGAGCATCGGTCCGGACGTCCGCGTGTCGCGGCCGACGAGCACCTTCCGGCCGCCTAGGTATGTCCCGAAGGCGCATGCGAAATCCATAACCAGCTCGGGGGTGATAGTCTCGCCGACGATCCCGCGCACGCCCGAGATCCCGATTTTGAGGAGCTTCATGGCGGACCGTTGGTTTCAGCGTTCGTGAGCCGCCCTCTTCAGTTTATCGCCGGCGACAACCGCCAGATCCATGCGCCGTCCCTGCCTCGCGTTGCCGTACCGATCCCCCGGCGCGGCCGCGCGCTCCGGGTCATATCTCCGGTAGGCGAAGCGGCCGGGATCCACTTGGTGGTGCGACATATATTCGCCGAGGGCGTGCGCGCGTCTCTCCGACAGCCCTATGGCATGTTCGCGCGATCCCCAGTCGTCGGCGTTTCCCTCGATCACAACATACGTGTCGGGATACCGGTTGAGGATCAGCGCCATCTGGACCAAAGCGCGCTGGCCGGCGATGCGCAATTCGAAGCCGTCCGGGTCGAACAGGAGGCCCACATCGAACCAAATCCTGATCCCTTCCCCGACACGATCGACGCTCGCGCCCTCAACGTCCTGCCTCATGAGGGCCGCCTGCTGGTCCATGTAACGGCCGATGAAGGCGCCGGCCGTGCCGCCGATAGCCGCCCCGACAATGGCCCCAAGGAGCGTATCCCCGGCATCATGGCCGATCAGGCTGCCGATCACGGCTCCGCCGGCCGCGCCGATGACGGCTCCCTGCTCGGAGTTGTCCATTGTCGCGCAGCCGACGCTCCACGCCACGAGCCCGAAGGCGACTATTCCAGCAATGGTTTTTTTCATCAGCTCCTCCCGAACTCTCTCCCATCCTATCGTAGCCGAATTCAGGGAGGAAAAAAAGGAGCAAGGAGGGCCTGGAGAGGAATCCCCGATGTCCTGCTCCCTTTTTCGCAATAGCCTTGGATGAAAGGCCCTCCTTGCGATGGTCCCATCGTCGCAGGCCGCCACTCCAGCGTCAATCATCCATGGGGGCGAATGCAAGGGGGAGATTGAACCCATTTCCCTCATCCGTCCCGGTGATCGTTCCCCGCCGCGCGAGGTGGGCAACAAGAAGGGGCCAGGTCTACTTTCTGCCACTTTTTAGCAGAAAGTAGACCTGGCCCTTTCCGATCGGATTGACCCCTGGTACTGAAATCAGTATCATGACCGAGTCACCAAGGAGGGAACCCGCATGAACGTCAGGAAGTTCATCGAAGCTCAACTCGAGGATATCCAGAAGACCGTGGGCGGCGGAAAGGCCATTTCCGCCATCTCGGGCGGTGTGGACAGTTCCACCTGCACGGTGCTGGCCCACAAAGCCCTCGGGCCACAGCTCAAGAGCCTCTTTATCGACCACGGTCTCATGCGGGCCGGCGAACCCGCTGATGTCCACCGTATTTTCGCCGGCCTAGGGATCAAGGTCGATATCGTCGACAAGAAGGACGAGTTTTTCGCGGCGCTCACGGGAAAGGTCGATCCCGAGGAGAAACGCAAAGCGTTCCGCTATGCCTTCTATAGCGCCTTCGGCCGCGAGGTTCTCAAAAGCAAAGCCAAGTTCCTGATTCAGGGCACGATCGCGGCCGACATCATCGAGACCCAGAAAGGCATCAAAACGCAGCACAACATTCTGGAGCAGGTCGGCATCGACCCCGAGGAGGGCTTTGGCTTCAAAGTTATCGAGCCCCTCAAGGAGCTTTTTAAACACGAAGTGCGGCTCGTTGCCAAAGAGCTTGGGCTGCCGGAGAAGATCTATGGCCGCATGCCTTTTCCCGGACCGGCCCTGGCCACCCGGATCATCGGTGAGGTGACGCCGGCGCGGGTCGACCTCGTCCGTCAGGCCACGGAGATCGTTGAGGAGGAAATGGCGGCCCTTAAGCCGTTCCAGGCCTTCGCCGTGCTGCTCAGCGACAAAGCGACGGGGATCGTGGAAGGCCGCCGCACATTCGGCCACATCATCATCATCCGTTCGGTCGAAAGCAAGGACGCGTTAACCGCCGAGCCGACGCCCGTGCCCTGGGATGTCATGGTCAAAATGGCCAAGCGGATCACGGCCGAGATGCCTGAAGTTTCCCGCGTGGCCTACGAACTGACGTCGAAGCCGCCGGCGACGATCGAATACATTTAAGGCGACCGGGCGCGGCAAGCGCTTCGATTGACCCCGCCCGGGCAGGGGAGCATGGCCGGGGTTGACGAACTCACCCCGGAAGCTGTAGCCTGATATTTCCAATTTTAGCGGCCGGTCCGCCTCAAGCCGGGCCGGGCGCAGGATGCCGTTGTTCTGAGGAGGACTAATGCCATTCATAGGCCGCAAGAAAGCTGGCGTTTCCACCCTAGGAGTCTTCGTTCCCTGCGACCCGAGGATCGATGAGGAATCGAGGACTCGGGCATTCAATATCGGCAAAATGACGGCCGGTCTCCTCGCACGGCGGCTGAAGCTGCCGGACGGCGCGGCGCCGAACGTTTTTTACGTCTCGCATCTTGTGGACAGCGAAAAGACGGCGGATGCCGGCGCCCAGGAACTCAAGGATGCGGGTATCGGGGGGATTTTCATTGTGCCCGATACGTGGTTCTTCCCGGGAAAAACCGCCCTCGCCCTGACCGCTCATTTTGCGCCTTCGTTACCCCTCGCCTGCGTCGGCGGGAACAATGCGCCGAAGCCCGGTGTCGTCGGTATCGATGCTCTCGTCGGAGCGTATGCCCAGACCGGACGGTTGTGCCCCATGGTCATCGGCACGATGCCCGAAACAGGGCTCGCTCCCGAGTTCGATGATAAGACCAAGGATGAGATCGTCGATCTAGCCTACGCCATGCTCACGAGAGCCGCCCTCCAAGGGAAGCGGTTCCTGGCCGTGGACACGGACTCGATGCAGATGGAGACCGCTCTCAACCACGTGCACGCCGCCCGCCGCTTTTTCGGTCTCGAAAGCACCCGCGAATCGATGAAGATCTTCGCCGATATGCTTCACAAAAAAGGCGGCTACGACCATGAGGAACTCAAGGCGCTCCGCGACTGGGTCATCAACATCCGCTTTAAGGGCCGGATCTTTGCCGACCCGGCCGCCGCCCTGGCTCACGGCCAAGCGCTGCTGACGGGAAAAGACGTGAAAGCGCCTCCGCTCGGGGCCGCCGACCGGGCCAAGCTCGACGAGGGCCTGGCTCTCTATCTCATCATCAGGAACTATATGTGCGGCATCAACGCCGTCGGCGGCGGCTGGACGGGTCAGCTCGCCTGGGGTTCCGACCGGCGGGGCATCCCCCTGGCAACCGCGGACATCGCGGAGTCCCTTTTCAATTCGAGCGAGGACCATACCGGGCGAAAGCCGGTCGTTCCCTTCGCCACCGAGAACGACATCCAGGGCCTGCTGACGATGATTGCCTATTGTTACCTTTCGGGAGGAAAACCGACGCTTTTCATGGACTTCCGCAAGGTCTATGAGCCCTGGGAAATCGAGGTCAATGCCCGGGACATCGGCATCAACATCGACGCCCTGCGGAACGAACCCTGGATGCTGCGGGGCTTCATCGACGGCGACAACTCCGGCTCGGCGTCGCTCGACTATTGCGAGAAATGTTTCCTGTTCAAAGCCGTCGAGTATTATTTCCCGGGACTGGGATTCTCAGTCAGCTATCTTTCGCCCAAAGGCATCCAAGGAATGGCCGGGCGGATCGCCTACTCCGACCTGAGCGGCATGTTCACCATGGTCCAGGACGAGGCCCGGAGCGTCGAGCTGCCGGCTGCCCTGGCCGAGAAGGTTTGCCGCGCCTCGGATTATACCTGGCCGCACACGTTTCTCACCTTCGACCATGTCCCCGCCGGCTCGGCTAAAATGGGCATGCCGGCCAACCACATCCACATGGTGACGGGTCTTGCGCGGCGCCGCTGGCAGCACTTCTCCGACTACGCCAATATCCTTAATTATAAGTGGGAGAATTCACCGGATTACGTCGAGGGCCTCGACCGTCCCCTGCCCATGCTCTACCGGACGAACGGCGGCGAAATCGCGGCCAAGATGATGCTGGCGGGGCGCCGCTAGGAAAGAGGAGCGTCCGAAGGTTTATCGTGCGGGAGGCCGCCTCTTTAGATCCCAACGGTGCGGTGCCGGTCCAGGCCGTCAGTCACGGCTCTGTTGCCGCAATACATCCAGAAATCTCTGGATCGTGAGCGGACCGCTCCCTTCGTAGTGGTTGTTGACATTGAGGTAGGTGAGGACCTTCTTCCGCGCATTCGTCCGGACGATTTTCACGGCGGCCTCGAGTCCCTCCGGTTTCGGCGAGATGACTCGATTCCACACCTCGCCGGTCTCCGTTTCCATTTCAAGCCTGTCGCCGCCGTGGAGCCGGACAATCTGGAAGCCGGCCGTTTCCGGCGCGAATGTTTCGAAGACTTGTCCTATGGGCGGCATGTAATAACCGTCCAGGTAAACAAACCCCAGGCCGAGTGTTTTCAGGAAATCAAAAAAGGGACGGGAGTAATAGTTCGGATTCCGGATCTCGACCGCGTATTGGAAACCGGCCGGCGCGCTGCGGATGAAGTTCCCGAAACGTTCGAAAAAGGCCTCTTTGGATGCCATCTTCTGCCGGTTCAAATACTCGAACTGGAACATGACCGGCCCGAGCTTTTTGCCGAAAGGGGAGAGGAGGTCGAGGAATTGCCCGAGCAAGCCGTTGTCGAGGAAATGAGGATTGGGCTTGCCGGCGAAGGAGGCTGAAGCCGGGGGCTGTTTGGTGTAGAAATGGGTCAGCGTCAGGGCGTTGGGCGCCTTAACGGTGAACCTGAAGGACTGGGGGACGCTCTTCTCGTAAAGACTCACATCCCGCGGCTCCGGGAGGCGCGCTCCGCCAGGGAAAAGGCTCCAGAACCATTGGTCGATCTCCACCGAATCCAAGACCTTGGCGTAATCGGCGAGGTACTCGCCGGGCCGGTAGCTCCGCCCCGCCTGGTAGATCAACCCTTTCCACGAATCGTATTTCCAGGAACACGTGCCGATCCGTAGGCACCCTTTGAACTCGGCGGAGACCGAAAAATCAAGCTCTGGGACGGACATGGCGCTTCCACATTATCGGAGAGAAAACGGGCTGTCAAACCGCTTTGGGCCGCTTAAAGGCCGCGTTGACGGTGCATGCACGGCGCGTTGACTGCCGTTGACATACCAGGGTCATTCTGCTATTTTTGTCTGACCTTGCGGGGCCATCGTCTAGAGGCCCAGGACAGGTGGTTCTCAGCCATCAGACCGGGGTTCGAATCCCCGTGGCCCTGCTGAAGCGCTTCCGCGGGGGGGCCCAGGTCAGTCCCATTCGCGGCGAATGGGGCAGACCGGAGTTGATTACCGGCAGTCCCGTTCGTGGCGAACGGGGCAGACCGGGGTTCGAATCCCCGTGGCCCTGCTTGCCTGGATAGCCCGTTTCCCCCTGATTATCCTAGCGGCTGCTTCGTTTCCCTTTTAGCACCGTTTAGCCAAGTTAGGTGAGATTTAGCAAAATCTGTTACACGGCGTTAGATGGAGAGAGCGGTCCGCCTAGGTCTCAAAGGACCGGACCGCCCCAATCTCGGGCTCCCGAACCAGTTGGAGATGACCCGTTGCCCCCAATTCGAGACAACGGCGGGAACAACCTGCCCAGAAATATGCGATGCCAGAAAAGGACTTTAGGGCCTGATCAGGGGCGGGTCGCACCCTCCATTCCGTTCTTCGGAATGATGGACTACAGTTTGAAGGAGACGCCTATGGCCCAGAGGCCGGCTGTGCCTTCCTTGTTAGAGGCGAATCCGAGTTTTAGAAAGACTCCGGTGCCGGGTGTGAAAAAGTAGCGCGCGGCGGCGAAGGCCTTACCGCCGAATAGGGTTTTCCCATCCGTGCCGAATCCGAGGAAAAGGGACGGGCCTGCTCCGGCAAAAACATCGAGGCCCTTGACGTTGACGTTGAAGTGATATTCGATGTCGGGGAACAAGGACACGCCACCGGGGGACGCAAGGTAGAAAGAAGCGTCCCCCCCGACCGCGATTTCCTTCGATACGAAGTACTCGGCGTTCGCACCCAGCGCGAATTTTCCAGAGCTTCCTGCGGAAACACCGAGCAATTGGGGAGAAAGATAAAAATCGCCTGCTTTGAACGCGACAGTGGGCGCCTCAGCCAATAAGGCCAAAGGAGCAATCAACGCGACGAATAGAACCAGAACCTGCATTTTCTTTGTGGTCATCTTGGACCTCCTTATGAAACGACACTTTTACCACGCATGTGGGAAAAAATCAACAGAAAATCGAAAATAAGATTACTTGCAGCCATAATAGGAAAACAATTATTCGTCAAAATGCGTTGCATCTTTATTGAGTCCTTCTGCCCCATTTGCTATGTTCAGCGCAAATCAAAGGATTTCCCCCAAACCGGCGTTATAGGGTAGAAGCCTGCTCCGCAAAGGCTCCCCTGTCGTTAACATTGGCGCCTGGCTGGAAATGCCGTTGAATCAAAATGCAAATTCTTTCGTATTACTCAATGGTGCTGTCCTCCTGGAAATAGGATAGAGTATGGAGGGATGCTCGCTAATCCGTGAGATAAAGGAGAATCATCATGCGCAGACCTTTGCTCGGAGTCGCCGCTATCCTGTTCCTCGCCGTATGCCTGAGGGCACAAACGGCCGAGGAGATCATCAATAAGTACCTTAAAACCGTCGGCGGGGCTCAGAAGATCCAGAGCACAAAAACGCTGGTCCGGACAGGGAAGGCCTCCGGCGGGGGAGGCTTCGAAGTGAAGATCCGTCAGGAGAACAAGCGGCCCAATCTGGTTCGGGAGGAAATCACGATGCAGGCCATGACCGGCATCACGGCCTACGACGGCAAAACCGGATGGAAGATCGAACCCTGGGGGGGCAAAAAGGATCCCGAGTCTCTCGGCGAGGAAGAGATGAAACAGATTCTCGAAGATGCCGACTTCGACGGTCCGATCGTGGACTACGCAAAGAAAGGAAATACGGTCAGATACCTCGGTACCGAGCCCGTTGAAGGCACCGACGCCTTTAAGCTTGAAGTGCGGCTCGCGAACGGCGACATCTGGACGTACTTTATGGACACGGATTACTTCGTCCCGATCAAAGTGGACATCAAGCGCACGGTCCGCGGCGAGGAACAAGAGTATGAAATGTCGCTCGGCGACTACAAGGACGTCGGCGGCTGGTACCTGCCGCACTCGATTGAAACCAATGTGAAGGGCAGTGAGTACCGGGGGACGGTCACCTACGAGAAGATCGAGGCCAACGTCCCGATCAGTGACAGCGACTTCGTGAAGCCGGCAACGCCGGCGAAAGCCAAACGCTAAGTCCACACGAGGAAAAGGGGCTCCCAATGAAGAAAATGACATTGACTCCATGGTTTTCGGCGGTTGTCCTTTGCGCCGCTCTCGTTGCCGGAGTGACGGCGCAGGAAAAGAAATCTCCCGTGAAAATCGATTCGGAGACGATCTCCGGCCTCGGCGCGCGAAACATCGGTTCGGCCGCTATGAGCGGACGTGTCGCCGCGCTCGACGCCGTGCACGAAGGTCAGCGACTTACCGTGTATGTCGGGTCCGCCAGCGGCGGCGTCTGGAAATCGGTCAACGGCGGTACGACGTTTAAGCCGGTTTTCGATAAACAGCCGGTGCAGTCCATCGGCGCCGTGACGGTCGACCCGACAAATCCCAAAGTCATCTGGGTTGGGACGGGAGAAACGTGGGCGCGCAACAGCGTTTCGATCGGCGACGGAATCTATAAATCGACGGACGGAGGCGACACCTGGATGAACCTGGGCTTGAAGGAATCCGAGAGGATCGCCAAGATCCTTGTTGATCCGACCGACCCGAATACCGTGTATGCCGCGGCCACGGGGAAATTGTGGAGCGACAGTGACGAACGCGGATTATACAAAACGACCGACGGAGGGAAATCCTGGACGAAGATCCTCAAAGGAGCCAACGCGTCCACGGGTTGCGCGATGATTTCGATGGACCGCGGGCACCCGAAGACGCTTTTCGCGTGCATGTGGGATTTCCGCCGGAAAGGCTGGACGTTCCGTTCCGGCGGCGAGAACGCGAGCGCATCGAGCGGGAGCGGCTTTTTCAAGACCACCGACGGCGGAGCGACTTGGACCGACCTCGACGAAAAGACCGCAAAGGGGCTTCCCTCAAAGCCGTGGGGACGCCTCGCCGTTGCGGTTGCTCCGTCAAAGCCGAGTGTCGTGTACGTGTTTGTCGAAGCCGAGGAGCCCAAGAACGGCCTGTACCGCTCCGACGACGGCGGGCAGACATGGCAACTGCTCGACCGGAGCCAGAGCATGCTCTGGCGGCCGTTCTACTTCGCCAACCTGATCGTCGACCCGAAGGACGAGAATAAGATCTACAAGACCGACGGTCCTCTCATCATGAGTGCGGACGGAGGCAGGAGTTTCAGCACCATTTCGGGCGGCGCGCACGGCGACTTTCACGATGTCTGGGTCGACCCCGACAATACCGACCACGTCATCACAGGTGATGACGGCGGCCTCTGGTACTCCTACGACGGCTGCAACCATTGGTGGAAAGCCGACAATCTCCCCATCTCGCAGTTCTACCACGTCAGCGTGGACATGGACATGCCCTATCACGTCTACGGCGGCCTCCAGGACAACAGTTCCTGGGTCGGCGTTTCGCAGTATCCCGGCGGTATCGCCAATAGTCAGTGGGAGAATATGTTCGGCGGCGACGGCTTCTGGATGTTCGTCGATCCGTCCGACCCCGACTACATCTACGCTGAATCTCAGGGGGGAGAGATCGGACGAGTCAACAGGAAAACACACGAAACCCGCAGCATCAAACCGCTGCCTCAATACAAAGAACGCAAACTGCGATTCAATTGGAATACGCCGATTCATGTGAGCCCGACGCAAAAGGGGACCCTCTACATTGGAGCACAGTTTCTGTTTCGTTCGCGCGATCAGGGACAAACATGGGAGCGCATTTCGCCGGACCTGACGACTAACGACCCCGAAAAGCAGAGACAGGAACAGTCCGGCGGCGTCACCGTCGATAACTCCTCCGCTGAAACGCACACGACCATCTTCGCGATCGCCGAATCGCCGAGGGATTCCAACATCATCTGGGTGGGAACGGACGACGGCAACCTTCAGGTCACTCGCGACGGCGGGAAAAACTGGACGAACGTCGTCGGCAACATCCAGGGATTGCCCAAGAATGCCTGGGTCTCCTCCGTTGAGCCCGGCCACTTCAGCGACGGTACCGCGTACGCGACGTTCGACCTTCACATGTTCGGCGACATGCGGCCCTACGCCTACAGAACCACGGATTTCGGCCTGACCTGGACGTCGATCCTCAGCGAGGAGAATCCTCTCCGCGGCTATGCGCATGTCGTCAAAGAGGATCTTGTGAACAGTGACCTTTTATTCGTCGGCACCGAGTTTGGATTATGGGTTTCTATCGACGGCGGCCGGCAGTGGGCGCAGTACAAGGGTGGTGACCTGCCGAATGTCGCCGTTTGCGACCTGGCCATCCATCCACGCGACCGCGACCTCGTCATCGCCACGCACGGCCGGGGTATCTGGATAATCGACGACATCACGCCGCTCCGCGCGCTGACGCCGGAGGCACTTGCCCAGGACGCGATGTTCATCGAAGCGAAACCTCCCATACAGCGGATTCCGGCCGGGGGCGGGTGGTCCATGGGCGATGCCTCGTTTTCCGCTCCCAATCCCACCGATGATGCGACGATTACGTATTATCAGAAGAAGCGCCACATCTTCGGCGACCTCAAGATCGAAGTCTTCGATGAGAACGGCAAATCGATGGGCACGATTCCCGGCAGCAAACGCCGTGGACTCAGCCGAGTGGCCTGGGGAATGCGATTGAAGGCGCCGAAAGTTCCGCCCGCTGCTACGGCCGCCGGCGGGAGTGTCGGTCCGCGAGTGCTTCCCGGAACGTACACCGTGAAGATGACCAAAGACAAAAAGGTTTATACAACGACGCTCACGGTCGGCCTCGACCCGCGGTCGAAACACACGCTCGATGACCGCAAGGCGCAGTTTGACCTTTCCATGAAGTTGTACAACATGCTCGGCGACATGACATTCGTCGTCGATAGGATCAACGGCGTCCGGGCGGCGCTCGATGACCGCGCGTCGAAATTGGCGGCGGGCGAACCGCTCGGAAAGCGTCTGCGAATCGCGTCCATGCGTGCGGACGAGTTCCGGAAGGAGATTGTCCCTACAAAAGAAGGCGGTATGATCACCGGTGAGGAGCGGCTGCGCGAGTACCTCTCCGACCTGTACGGTTCCGTGATGGGATACGAGGGCAAGCCAACCCAGGCTCAGGTCGAACGCACCGGGTCGCTCGCGCGGGAGCTGGCCGACGTCGCGAGGGACTTCGACGCCTGGGCCACGAAGGAACTTGCCGACCTCAATGCGGGCCTGGCAAAGAAGAAGTTGGCACCGATTGCGCCCCTCACACGTGAGGAGTGGGAGAAGCGGGATACGCAGAAATAACACTATCGCCCCTGCCTTCGGTTTTGGCCAGGGGTAGACTGACCGCGCAATCACCGCGATCGGAGAATCGGCCTCAATTCACGATATCGGCCTTTTTGATTTTGAATGACCAGGCATAACGACAAGGGAGCTTATCGGGCATCTTATCGATGACCACATCGCCGCCCTCCTGGTGCCAGGGCAGATGTTTGGAGCAACCGAGCATGTCGATGGTCGACCCTGGCAATAACCTAACCCCCGGGATGACCTCTCTCGCAGCCGGCATTTTTAATTCGACGGCATAGAGAACATCATCTTTCTCCGTGAACCTGATCGTGCCGGCTTTCCAGGTATCCACGCCGCCCTTGGAAAAAGGCGCCGGCCTGGACCCGTAGAGCGCTTCCTTATTGACCGTCATCCATGCGCCCAGCTTTTTCAGCATCTCGACCTGGTACTCCGGAATCGTCCCATCGGCTCTCGGCCCGATGCTCAACAACGTGACGCCGTTCTTGCTCGTCCTGTCCACAATATCGGCAACAAGGGAGCTCGCCCCTTTTTCAATTTCCGCGGCTGTCATTTTGATAGTGCTCTCGTAGGCCCAAGAACAGCCCGGCAGCGGCATATCGGTCTGCCATTTGCGGGGATCAGGTTCCTTTTTGCCGCCGCCTTCGAAATCCAGCGGTGAACAGGCGAGAGGCAGTTCCTCGCCCTTATGCGTCACGACGACCCCGTTGCCAAGCTTCTCGTTCTTATTGAAATAATAGGCCATCATCTTGGGTATATAATCCGCGATGATCTCCTGATCCATGCACCCTTCCAGCCAGATCATTTGGGGATTGTACTTATCGATGACTTCCATCGCTTTTTTGTAGAATTTGAGACACATCCGATGGTGCGCGCCCGGTGAATCATGCGGCTCGCCGTAGAGCCCGTAATAGTCGGGATTATTGACATCGACGCCTTCGGGGCAACCCGTCCTTCCTCCGTTGAAATAGTTCCAGTTGTTGCAGCCGTTATTGTGAAAGGTCACGATGAATTTCACGCCCTGCGCTTTCAAGGCCTTGGCGATGTCCCCGACGATGTCCCGATGGGGGCCCATATTGACGGAATTCCACATCGTGACTTTGGAATCCCACATCGAGAAGTTATCGTGATGTTCAGCGCATGGCCCGGCAAAATCCGCTCCGATCTCCTTGAAAAGCTTGGCCCATTCTGCGGGCTTCCATTTCGCCGCCGTCAGCAGGGGAATAAAGTCCTTGTAGCCGAACTGGGTGAACGGATCGCCCCAGACCGCCACATGATGTTTATAGCAATCTCCCCCTCGATAATCAGGTCCATTATTCGGCTCGTACATGCTGCTTCCATACCAGCAGCTATAGCCGAAGCCGGCGACGGAATACGGCCCCCAATGCCAGTAGATTCCGAAAACGGCATCCTCGAACCATTTGGGCATCTCCCACCGGGCAAGGGATTCATAGTTTGCTTCGTACGTTTTTTCCATCATCGCCGGGATGATCTTTTCACCGCCCGGGGCGGCTGAATCTCCCCGGGGGCCGGCTGCTCGGCCTGATGACGTCCCCAGAAATGTCAATGCAACGATCATGGATAACAGGATTTTCGCGATAGGCGCGCGATGGCATCTTTTCATTTCACTCATGATGCTCATCATAGATTTGAGCTTGGGCCCTGTCAACGGACGTTCGCAAAACGGAGCCCTCAGATCGAAAGAGTGGTCAGTCTCGAAATTAAAGCGGCAAATGTCTATTGAATGGAGATCGTCCTGCGCCAGCCCGAAGGAGCGCGGGGTCTATGCTTTTTTCGAAGCGGCAGATCCGCCCTTGGCGGATTCGCTGAGTCCGGCCGCCTTGGCCGAGGCCGTTTTTTGCTCGTTGATATCCACGAAAGTGAGGACCAGTCCGTTGATGACATTCTCGACGGTGCGGTACGGTTTCATGCGCATCAGGTACCAGCGCCCGCATTCGCCGTCCTTGGTCCGGACCTCTCTCTCCTTCGGGACGAGCGTCCTGAGAACCTCGCGGGCGTCCTCAATCAGGGTCTCGTAACACAGCTTGAGGACGATGTCGGTCAGCGGCCGGCCCACATCCGTCGAGATGAGGTTGATGATCTTGGTGGCCGGGGAGGTAAACCGGGTGATCCGCAAGTCGTTGTCCAGGAATATGGTCGCGATATCGGTGCTCTCCAGGAGGTTCTTCATGTCGTTATTGGCCTGGGAAAGCTCATCGATGCGGCCCTGAAGCTCGGCGTTCAGCGTCACATGCTCCTCGTTGAGCGACTGCAGCTCCTCCTGCGAAGTCTCGAGCTCTTCGTTCGTCGACTGCAGTTCCTCGTTCGTGGACTGCAGCTCCTCGTTGGCCGACATGAGTTCCTCGTTCGAGGTTTCGAGTTCTTCGATCGTGCCCTGGAGGTATTCCTTGTTGTATTGCAGTTCACGCTCCAGCTCGGCGACACGGGCGCTTTGCTCCGAAGCCTTTTTCGGAGGAGAAAGGGTTTCCTTCGGCACGAGAGGGAGATCCTGAAAAACGACCATGATCAGGTCTTCATCCTGGACTCGATCGCCGAGGACCTTGACGATGACCCGGGCCGGCTTGGTGCGCCCGTCGGTGACGACCTCGACATTCTCGAGGGCGACGTCCTGCCGTGTCGCCTTGGCCTTCCGGAAGGCGGCCATGAGTTTGAGCCGCAAGCCCTCGCGGCTCATTTTGAGCAGGTTCATCACGCCGCCCTCACCCGGCGCGGGCTCCAGATAGTCGCCGGTACGGCCATGGACGTAGAGGATATCGGCGTTCTGGTTGACGATGACGGTCGGGGGGGCGAAATTCTCAAGGACAAGCCTTTCGGCCATCTGCGCAACGTTCATTTTCGCGGGCCTTTTGGACTTTTCGATGTTCAGTGGCAAGGTGGATTTTTCGCCGAAGTTCAAAGGCGGGAGTTCGATGACGGCACGGGCTGGCAGGCCTTGCTCGCGCCGGGCGAAAACGCGCCACTTCTTGTCCAGGACGGAAAAGAGCTCCGGGAATTCCCCGACCGTCTCGGAGCTCCCGAGAAAGAGGATGCCGCCCGGCCGCAAAGCGTAGTGGAAAAGCGGGATGATCTTCTTCTGGACCTCGGTTTCCAGATAGATCAGGAGATTGCGGCAGGAGAGGAGGTCGAGTTTGATGAACGGCGGATCCTTGATCACGTTCTGCGGGGCGAAAATGACCAACTCCCGGAGCTCTTTCCTGACCTGGTAAGTGTTCTCGCCTTTCGTGAAGAACCGGGCCAGCCGCTCGGGGCTGAGGTCGGCGGAGATGCCCGCCGAGTAGATTCCAGCCCGGGCCGCCTCGATGGCTTTGAGATCAATGTCCGTGCCGAAGACCTGGACGTGCATTGTCTTCTTAGCCTCGTCGAGACACTCGCGGAAGATGATCGCCAGCGAATAGGCTTCTTCCCCGGTCGAGCAACCCGGCACCCAGACGCGAATGATGTCGTCCGCCCGCCTTTCTTTGACCAAGCGAGCCAGAATCCATCCCTTGAGGGTTTCAAAGGCCTCGGGGTCGCGGAAAAAGCTCGTGACCCCGATAAGCAACTCCTGGAAGAGAACCTTTAGCTCGTGGGGGTTCCGCTGCAGATAGGAGGCGTAATTGGCGATGGTATCGATCTGATGGATGTTCATCCGGCGCTCAATCCGGCGGTGGATGGTATTTTTTTTGTAGAACGAGAAATCATGACCCGTCTGGTCCCTGAGGCGGATGAGAATTTCCTGCATGGAGCCGGACACCTTGGCTTGGTCGAGCGGTTTCCTTTTCGGTTCAAGAAGGGGAACATGCCTCACATACCGGAGCAGCTGCTCCGGCATCTTCTCGGTGGGCATGATGTAGTCGACGATGCCGGTGGCGATGGCGCTCCGGGGCATCCCGTCGTACTTGGCCGACACCGGATCCTGGACAACGACGAGTCCGAGCTCCGCCTTGATCTCTTTAATCCCCGACGTCCCATCCGATCCGGATCCGGACAGGATGACGGCGATCGCTTTGTCGCCCGCATCATGGGCCAGCGAGCGCAGGAAAGAGTTGATGGGCAGTCTCAATCCCCGCGGCTCGGCGGCCGGCATCAGGCGGAGCGTCCGGTTCATGATCGCGACGTCCTTGCTGGGCGGCGTCACATAGACACAGTTGGGCCTGACGCGCATGTCACTCTCGATCTGGAAGACCTCCATGCCGGTGTACTTCCGGATCAGCTCGGGCATGACGCTCACGTGACCAGGGCTCAGGTGGGAGATGACGACAAAGGCCATTCCGTTATCGGAGGGGAAATGAGAGAAGAACTGATCGAGGGCCTCAAGACCGCCGGCCGAAGCGCCTATCCCGACGATGAAGAAACCGGCTTCCGGAGCTTTGGCCTGGGCAGCCTCGCCTTCGCCCGAAGTCTGGGCCTTAAACGGAGTGGCAGGCGATGCCCGCCGGCCGGCGTGGGGGTTCTTTTTAGTGCCCGAGCCGTAGCCTTTTGGCTGCTTTTTGGCGGGGGCATCCTGAAGGGATCGTTTTGCCTTGGGGGCTGGTGGAGTTTGGGGAGAATCCGGCATCCTGGGCTTTTTGCTGTCCATTTCTCAATCCTCTAGCGGCGGGGCAGTCAAGTTATCATGTCTGTACCTACTTATAAAGCCGCGAATCTTTGCTTGTCAAGCGGCATCGAGAGAGCGTCAATGCAATGCCCATATTTCCGCTCGCGGGCCATGCGGCTGCCTGCACCTGGGTCTGTCGACGGACTCGAGGACGACCGCACCGGCACAATGATCCATAGCCGGCCAAGGCCCGTGTTGATCAGAGGGCGGGCACATAGTATAGTCTGGTTGTCCCGCCGCGATTCGGCGGCCACGATGGGATCGTGGGAGGTCCGAACATGAAATCGGATTTCGATAGGACTGATCGGTCCGTCGCTGGGCTCGGGGTGGCTATGAAAAGCGGGATCTATTGCGGGCACTATCGCGCCTTGATTCTTTTGGCATTGCTCTCACTCGCCACCGCCGCTCTTGGGCCAGGGACGCGCGGGAGGGCACAGAGTGCCCGCCCGGACAGAGCGGTCCCGAAGTTCTCGCATGTCATCGCCATCTTTCTCGAGAACCGGGAATTCGACGAGGTCATCGGGAATCGCGAAATGCCCCATCTCAATGCCCTGGCTGACAGGCACACACTCCTCACCAACTATTATGCCGTCAGCCATCCCAGCCTTCCCAATTACCTGGCCTTGATCGGGGGCGACACCTTTGGCATCCAGTCCGATTGCATAGCGTGTTTTGTCAAGGCCCGCAGCCTGCCCGATCTCCTCGAGGCAAACGGGCGCACCTGGAGGACGTACCAGGAATCGCTTCCCCGGGCGGGTTTTGCAGGCGCGTCCTCGGGGCTCTACGTCATGAAGCACAACCCGTTCGTCTATTTCGAGAACATCCGGAGGAATCAAACGCGGCGTGTGCGCGGCGTCGTGCCGCTCGCCGAACTCGCCAAAGACCTGCAGCGGAACCAGCTGCCCGATTTCGCTTTCATCATGCCGAACCTCTGCAACTCCGCTCACGACTGTGATCTCAGTGTCGCCGACAATTGGCTGAGCCGCACCGTAGGGGAAATCATGGATTCCCCGGCTTTCGACTCGAACAGCCTGCTCGTGCTCTCATGGGACGAAGGCACGACGAATCTCGGTTGTTGCGGCGCGCCGCCTCTCGCAAAGGGCGGCCGGGTTGCCACAGTCCTCGTCTCCCCGTTGGTCAAGGCCCGATTCCGCGACTCGACGCCGTACTCCCATTATTCTTTACTCAAAACAATCGAGGCGGCTTGGGGTCTCGAATCGCTGGGCCATACGGCGGATGCCGCCGTGAACCTCATCCTTTCCCCTTGGAAATAGGCGGGGTTCCGCTCAATCGGTGCCGATGGCGCTCGATTGTCCGGATGATCCGGTCCCTGGCCAAAACTCCCACGACGAAGAGGATGACCGCCGCCCCGGACATCAGCCAGACCGGAAGATAGTTTTTCCGCTGCAGATTGGCTCCGATATAGGCCGCTCCCCAAAGCCCGGGAAACCTGGCCGTCAGACTGATGAGAAAGAAACGCAGGGGCCGGATCGGCGTTACCCCCGACATGTAGACCAAAGTGTCCTTCGGCACTCCCGGGATGAGGAACAGGACAAACAGGGCGATTTCAAAGCCGGGCTTGGTCAAGAGAGCATCGAACTTCTCGAGCTTTTTCGGCGGCACGAAAACCTTGACCAGGGGATAGCCCGCGTACCGAGTGGCAAAAAAAACCATCACTGTGCCGAGGATCATGCCCAGGAGCGAATACAGTGTCCCCCAGCCGGTGCCGAAGGCGTAGCCGGCGGCGATCTGGACGATCTCCCCAGGGATAAAAACGATGACGATATGAGCCGCTTGGATGAGGATATAGATCAGCACGCTGAGCCGGCCGTGGGCCTCGACAAACGCCCTGAACTGGTCCGGTTTCCGCATGAGACGGATAATGGCCGGCCCGAATTTCCAGGAAATCGCCGCGACAAGGACGAGGAAAACCGCGAAAATAACGGCCCGTATGAGGACATGAGATTGTCGACCGTTTTTTGTCGCCATCGTTCGCCTCGCCGTATTGTATCGGGAAAACCCGCCACGTGCAAAGATTGCCGAGTGTCGCAGGAAGAAGGCCGTCATCGCTCCCCGCCATTTCCGGACCGGGACAACCGAACGCGATTGCCATAGCGCCTCGAGTTGGTATATTCTCCGACATGACTCCCAAATCCCGGAACAAAAGGAGTGTCGCATGGATCTCCTCAAGGGCCTCCGGTCCAACCATTCCCTCGTCATCCCCGCCGCCTTGATCGCCGGCGGCTTGATCCTCTTCGCCGGCTGCGGGTCCCGGCCCCCGGTTGCGCCGGCCGCCCCCGCCAAGCCGTCCAACCGCGCCGAACGTCCGCCCGTTGCTTTTGACACTCTCCGCGCTCAATTTGCCAATCCCGACATGATCTACGCGCCGTTCATCTTCTGGTTTTGGGACGAGCCCCTGGACGCCGCCAAGATGGCCGAGATGGCGCGCGTGCTGTGCAGCCAGAGGTTCAACCCGGGCTACGCCCATGCCCGAAAGTCGATGGTCGGCACGCCCGACCTGCCTCCCGCGCAATGGCTTGGGGACAGATGGTTCGCGGCCTTCGATGCCGCACTCAATGCCGCCAAAGCGAATTCCAGTTATCTCGGGTACTGTGACGAATACTGGTGGCCGAGCTTCCAGGCCTCCGGCCGCATCCTTGAAAGGAATCCCAGCCTCATGGCGCAGTCGCTCCATTGGGAGACCCTGGATGTCAAGGCGGGGACGGAGGTCCGCGTTCCGGCGTCGTTCTTCGCGGTCGCCGCGGAGCGCGATGGAGCGATTCCCGCCGGACCGCGCAAGGCGCACAGCCCGGCCGTCATTCGGAGCAAGACGCTTCGCGTCATCGGCTCCGGCGAACCCTTCGAGTGGCAGGCGCCGGCGGGAGCGGATTGGCGGGTCTATGCCTTTTCGCTTTATCATCACCCCGGCGCGGACGGATCAAGGGTCAATTATATCGATGAGCGCCTGGCTCCGGCCTTCATCGCCGAGGCCCTCGAACCGTATGCCTTGCGCGAAAAGGACAATCTCGGCCGTTCGATCCCCGGCGATTTCATCGACAATGAAGGCGACTACGGCTGGAGCCTGGCCTGGTCCGACACGCTCGACAAGCGCTACAAGGAACGCTGGGGCCGCGATATCCGCCTCTGGCTGCCGCTTGCGGTCGACAGGGATGCCGAAGGCATCTTCGCCCGAGCCCGATGGGATTGGTTCGAAACCGTTTCCGATATCTATGCCTCGACGTTCCAGGCCGTGACCGATTGGCACGAAAAACGGGGCATGTATACGACCGCCCATTTCTGGGAGGAAGGCATCCAGCCCGAAGTCAGCGCCGTCGGCGACCACCTGAAGCTGCTGCGGGCCCTGACGATGCCCGGTCAGGATTGCCTGGGGCGCAAAGCCCTCCGGGTCCACGACTTCAAGGAGATCGCGTCGGTGGCCGAATTCGAGAACAAGCGGGCGGCGACGGAATTGATGGGCGCCGGAGTGTTCGAAGGAACGCCTTGGGGAACGTTCAACCCTGCGTTCCTGAAGCAGGCTGCGAA
This sequence comes from Candidatus Aminicenantota bacterium, assembly GCA_963727095.1. Taxonomy (GTDB): domain Bacteria; phylum Acidobacteriota; class Aminicenantia; order Aminicenantales; family Saccharicenantaceae; genus CAVSEQ01. The sequence continues at coordinate 481,359 of CAVSEQ010000004.1, forward strand.
CTCGGTGACCGCCTGGGGCATGAGCCACATCATCCCGCACGGCGTATTCACGACGCGCAAGCTCACCGGCAATCCTTGGCCGCCGGATTGGTATTCGGAGAGCCCGATGTTCCGCACCCTCCATTTCTGGACCGACTTCGTGAGGCGGGCCAGCTTCGTCAACTCTCACGGCAGCGCCGTGCCCGACGTCCTGCTCTATAATCCGATCGAATCGGCCTGGGTCAATGCGGACGCCGAACTCCTTGACGCTCAAATGTGGGCGTTTCCCGAGAGCCATCCCGGCGGAAAGCGAATTAACGACATCGACCGGATCTACGCCAAGGCCATCGACGACCTGACGGCGGCGCGAGTCGAATTCCTCGTCGGCGACCGCCATTATGTTAAACAAATGGCCGTGGGGAGCGGCTTGCTCAAGCGAGGCGATTTCGGTTTCCGGACGGTCGTGCTGCCGGCGCTCGACGTCCTGGAGCTCGACGTCGCCGGCACGATCCTGGCTTTTGCCAAGGCGGGAGGCCGCGTCTATGCCCTGGACGGGCTGCCGGCGGCCTCGGCCGAGGAGGGGATGGGCGACCCGCGCATGAAGGCCATGATGGATGACCTCAGGGCCCAGCCCACATTCACGGATTGTCGGGCCGCCGGGCTGAAACCTCTCCTCGAATCGCAGGCTCCTGGCTTGGCCGGCCCCGTCCGGTTTGAAAAGGGAGCCTTTCCGATGCTCGAGGCGCGCCGCCGCATCGACGGCCGCGACTTCTTCTGGCTCGCCAATAATTCCGATTCATGGCAAACATGCGATGTCGTCGTCGCCGGAGTGCACGGGGCGGCTTCGATCTGGGACTGCGAGACGGGTGAGATCCGTTCCGCGGCATCGACGGACTCCGAGGGGGGAGGCCGTCTGACGCTGCTCTTCAAACCTTTTGAAGCCTATTGGCTCGTCTTCGACGCGTCGCAAGCGGCCAGGAGCGGACCGCCGGCGCTGAAGCCTGAATTCGAAGTCGTGACGGATCTCGCGGGGACTTGGCAGGTCGTTTTCGATGCCTCGATCCAACCGGTCATGGAATATCCGCTGACGCCGCCCGCGGCATTTGCGGCCGGGACGCCCAAGGCGCTCGGTGATTGGAAGGACTGGGGCCTCGAAAAGTTCAGCGGGCTCTTGGACTATGTCAAGACAATCAACCTCGACAACCCCGTGACGGCGTTGAAACTCGACCTGGGCAAGGTCTGCCATATCGCGGAGGTGTGGATCAACGGCCGCGACTGCGGCGCCCGGCTCTGGGGGCCTTACGTGTTCGATATCGGCGGCGCGCTGCATGCCGGGCCCAACGAGATCCGGGTGCGGGTCGGAAACCTCATCAATAACAGCTATGGAGAGAAGGCCGAGTCGGGGCTTATCGGACCCGTACGGCTGGTCAGGGAAACCGTCCATCGGCCCTGAATGTCACCGCCCAAGGCGGAGGTCAACAAGAGAAACTCCAGGCTTTGAGGCGGGCCGGACCGAGTGGATTAAGCGCAAAAATATGGTTTAATAGATACGACCATCAGGTGGGGAAAATCTCTTTGAAAGGAGACCGGGGGTGAAAGTCGTTCGGCAACAGGTAACGTTACGGGCCAAAAAGCATGACGTGTATGAGGCGTTGATGGACTCGCGCAAGCACGCGAAGTTCACGGAAAGCAAGGCCAGCATCAGCCGCCGCGTCGGCGGGGCGATCATGGCGGCAGGCGGCTACATCGAGGGCCAGAACCTCCGGCTCAAGGCCGACGAACTCATCGTCCAGAAATGGCGGGCAAAAGACTGGCCCAAGGGTCACTATTCCACCGCGGCTTTCCGCCTTCGAGCGCGAAAAGGAAAAACCGTGCTTTTCTTCACCCAGCGCAACGTGCCCGACAAGGCCTACAAGGACATGAAACAGGGCTGGAAGTACTTCTACTGGGAGAAAATGAAGAAGACCTTCGGCTGGTGATACGCCCGTCCGGCCTGGCTCCGGACTTCATGCCACCGGCGTAGCCGGCCATTGAACACTTCGTCTGATTCCTTCCGGGCCCCCGTCTGCGCCCTGGCCGTTATTCCGTGCGAAACAGGAATGAAACGCGCCGACAATAAGATTGAGTCAGATTGACACGCGGAACGGAATGCCCCTAGAATGGGACACAGAAATATGGCTAACGAGGGGCATGTCATCCTGCTGAAGGCGTCGGTCGCCGAATGGAACGATTGGCGCCTGAAAAACTCCCGCATCATTCCCAACCTCAGCGGCGCCGACCTCAGTGAACGAAACCTGGCCGGAGCCTTCCTCTATACGGCCAATCTCAGCGGCGTGAATCTCGGCGGCGCCTGCCTGAAAGGCGCCAATCTCAATCAGGCGAACCTCTTCCGGGTCGACGGCGCCGAGGCGGACTTTACGCATGCTTCCTTCGTCAAGGCCAACCTCAGTCAAACCGAGCTCGTCAGGGCTGATTTCCGGAACGCGGACTTCAGCGAGGCCACTCTCGTCCGGGCCAACCTGAGCGGCGCGAATCTCAGCGGGGCGAATCTTCGGGCCGCGAACCTGGGCCAGGCCTTTCTCTTCCGGGCCAACCTGAGCCGGGCCACGCTCGCTCAAGCTTCGTTCTTCAAGGCCGACCTGAGCGAAGCGGATCTCAGTGGATCGAACCTTGCCGGGGCCAACTTCCATGCCGCGACCCTCGACAAGGCTAACCTCTCGGGAGCGGCGATTACGAACGCCAACTTGTACTCGGCCCTCTTCCTCAGGGCCAATCTGGAGAACGCCGTTCTGGCCAACTGTTCGATTTACGGAGCCTCCTTCTGCGGGGTCAATCTCGAAGGGGCCAAGCAGAAGGATCTGGATATCATGCCGGTCGATCAGCCGGCCGTGTCCGTCAACAATCTCGAACTGGGTCAGCTCGTCGGCCTTCTCCTTCATCACGAGAAGGTCCGGGCGGCCGTTGAGTCCATGACCCTGCGGTCGGTCTTGGTGCTCGGCAAGTTCCCTCCGGGTCGCCGGCCGGTCTACGACGCCCTCGCCGAGGCGCTGCGGCTCAAGGACTATGCGCCCCTGCTTATGGACTTCGACGCCCCGGGCTCGCGGAACATGACGGAATCCATCAAGATCCTTGGCCGCATCTCCAAATTCGTTGTGGCCGACCTGACGGATGATCCGGGGATCATTCAGGTGCTCGATGCCATCGTTCACTACCTGCCGGGCGTGCCCATCCTCCCCATCCTGGAGAGCGGGAAAGACGAGGCCGGGCAAGACCGGCATTATCAAAGATATAATTGGGTGCTTCCGGTTTTTCGGTTCGAGGTCGCCGATGATCTCGCCGGCCGCTTCGCGCTGTCGGTCGTCACCGCGGCTGAGGACCGATGGGCTGAACTCCGGAAAAGATGACCCCGCGTTGACCCGTTCGCCGCCGCTAAGCCCCGGCATTCATGCCGGGGGCTCGAGGGGTTGACTTTTTTCGGCCGAGTTGATAATTCTTCATGCCGCGCGTCGTTTATCGTATAAGGACCTGGTGAAGGAGATGTTATGACCGAACTTGTGCCGCTCATGGCCGACAAATTTCAAAAACATTTCGGCACCAAGTCCCTGCTCGTCGTTTCCCCCGGCCGGGTGAACCTCATCGGTGAACACACGGATTACAACGAAGGATTCGTTCTCCCCGGCGCCACGGATAAGGTCATCGTTTTCGCGACCGCGCCCCGGCGGGACGGCGTCTGCCATTTCGTTTCCCACGATTTCGACCAGGAGTTCCGCTGCGCGTTCGACAACCTGCACCGCTCACCGCTCCGCTGGCCGAATTACCTCCAAGGGACGATCGAACAATTCCTCAAGGCCGGCTACAGGATCGGGGGGTTCAACTGCGTCTTCGGAGGCAACATCCCCATAGGGGCCGGCATGTCGTCATCGGCCGCCATCGAGGGCGGGCTGGCCTTCGCCATGAACGCGATGTTCGGGCTCGCCATCGACGACATCACCCTCGTCAAGCTGGCCCAGAAGGCGGAGAACGAATTTGTCGGCGTCCGGTGCGGCATCATGGATCAGTTCATCAATATCCACGGCCGGGAGAAGAAGGTTCTGAAGCTCGACTGCCGCTCTTTGGAGTTCGCCTATTACCCGTTTGAACGCGACGACCTGAGGATCGTCGTCTCCGACACGATGGTCCGGCGTGAGCTCGCGGGCTCGGAATACAACGTCCGGCGCCAGCAGTGCGAGGAGGGCGTCGGCGTGCTCAAGAAATACAATCCGAACATCCGGGGCCTGCGCGACGTGACGCTCGAACTCCTTGAGGCCCACCGGTCCGAACTCGATCCGGTCGTTTATCGGCGCTGCGACTATGTCATCCGTGAGAACATCCGGGTCGGGCAGGCCTGCGACGACCTGACCCGGGAGGATTTCGCGTCGTTCGGCCGTCGGATGGGCGAGTCCCACGCCGGCCTCCGGGACGATTATGAGGTCAGCTCGGCCGAGCTCAACCTCCTTGTCGAAGCCGCTTCCCGCGTTCCGGGCGTCCTCGGCGCCAGGATGATGGGCGCGGGATTCGGCGGCTGCACGATCAGCCTGGTCGAAGCGGGCGCCGTTTCGGAATTTGAGGCCCGGGTCAGCCGGGACTATGAAGCCGCTGCCGGCAAAGCGCCCAAGATCCATGTGATCAAGATCGAGGCCGGCACGCATCGCGTCTGACGCCAAGGCCTTCCTGCCGTTTGACCCGTTCGCCGACGCTAAGCCCCGGCATTCATGCCGGGGACTCGAGGGGTTGACTCACCTTTAACGGTTTCTTGACAACTTCTTGACAACTCGCCACGCCCGAAAACCTATCATGATAACCGAAACCGATGATGAACCACCCTGATGCAAAGTTCCCGGAAGGGATCCAAATCTCAAAAGGAGGACTCTCATGGGCAAGAAGGCACTTCGGGTTTTTGGGACAACGGCCCTGCTTCTCGGCCTGGCGGCATTCGCATGCGGCCAGACCCGGAGGCTGACGATTCTCCACACCAATGACATGCATTCCGCCATGGTGCCGTTCGGGCCGAATCAGGCGGCGGCGCCGCCGCTGTGTTTTTCCCGGGGGCCGGCCGCGGTCTTCGATTTTTTTGGCCGTTCCTTTGGTGACGGCGGCCACGGCGGGCTCGCCAGAATCGCGCGATTGATCAAGATGCGGCGGGCGGCCGGCGGCAACGTCCTGGCCCTGGACGCGGGGGATGTTTTCGTCGGGTCGTTCGAGTTCAACAAGTATCTCGGCTACCCGGAGCTCAAGATCATGGAAAACCTATATGACGCCATGGAGCTCGGGAACCATGAATTCGACCTCGGGCTCGATGCGCTGGCCGGCATCCTGAGCGGACAGATTGCCGGCGGCCCGCCGGTGTCGCTTCCCCTTCTCTGCGCGAATGTCGATTTCACCGGAACCTACCTCAGCAGCATCATCCAGCCGTCGATCACCCGGTCTATGGGTGGGATCAAGGTCGGCATCTTCGGCGTCGTCAACGAAGATCCCCAGAATTATTCCGCCGACGTGGTTGCGAGGATGGCTAAGGACGTTTTCGTCGTCGCGGGGACCGAGGCCGCATCTCTTCGCGGACAGGGCTGTGACGTCGTCGTCTGCGTTTCCCATCTCGGGACGGCCTATGATATCGGAGGGCTCGCGAATGTCCCGGGAATCGACGTCATCGTCGGGGGCCACAGCCACGACGTTTTTAAACAGCCGGTCATCCGGAACGGGAAAATCATTGTCCAGGCCGGCGATTACGGGCGGTTCCTGGGCGAACTCAGCATCACTCTTCGAAATGGTTCCGTCAAGCTGGAAAGGTACATTCTTCACCCAATTACGAGCGACGTCATGGAGGATCCCCAAGTCCGAGCCCAGGTGAACGCCGTCCGGGATGGCGTCGTCGACGATCCGCGCTTTGGACCGGTTTACACGCTGCCTGTCGCCTTGGCAGTTCAGGAGATTGCCCATGACTGGCCAAAGATCGGTCCCAACCGTGACTCCGCATTGGGTAATTTGGTGACAGACGCGTTCAAGGCGGGCGCCGCTAAAAAAGGCCAGCCGGTGGACTTGGCCCTGGATGTCCTCGGGTACATGGCGGGAAGCCTCCCGGCCGGCAAGATTGTCGGCAATGACATCATGAGGGCCGTGCCCTACGGCTATGACCCGGAATCGGGGCTCGGCTTCAAGCTCGTCGTCGTGCCGCTGCCGGGCTATCTGCTCCTGGGCGGCCTCGAATACGCCGCCGACATGGTCACTCTGACGTCGGACTTGGCGATCCAGACCTCGGGTCTCACCTATACGTATGACTCGAGCAAGCCGCCGGTTGCCAACCTCGGCGAGATCAGCCGCCTCGACCCGTCGTCGGTAAGGATCAACGGGAAGCCCGTCGACCCGGCAGGCTTCTATTCCGTGGTGATGTCCGAGCAGGTTTTCAACTTCCTGAACAATCTTGCCGGAAACCAGCTTCAGAGCATTCCGACGGGACTTTTCGAGTACACGGCCGTGCGCGATTTTATGAAAGGCTTGAAGACGGTCCGATATGCGTCTCAGGGCCGGGTCAAGGACACGGCGGCCTCGATTGTCCGCTGATTCGGGGGCTTTCTAAGTAAGGCGGTCGGGGGCGTCCGGGGAGGATCGGAGCGGGGGTTGACCGGCCTCCCCGGAGCCGGCCCCCTTGCCGCCTTTTTTAAAACCCGGGCCCCTCCCTCCAGAGAAAACGGCTGAGCCCGCCGATGCGATCGGACCTAAGGAGCCGGCCGCGGGGCGGTCCGGCCGGAACTTTCTTTTTTGCCCGAAAACAAGCATAATACCGGCTTGCGATGTTCCAATACACAAAGGACATGACGATGAAAAAGATCTTGACGCTCGGCCTCCTCCTCGCCGCACTTCTCGTGACGAACTGCCGCGCCGAGAAGTCCGGGCAGCAAACCGCGGCGCCCCTCGTTCAAACGGCGGCACAAAATGCCGCTCCGGCACCGTCCGCGTTCGACAACACTTACGACAATTGGGTGACGTTCATGAGCGGGCTGCCCGTCGGAACAGGATCGTATAAATCATGGGAAGATCGGACCGCCTGGAAGGATTTCCGCAAGAACATCGACGGGCCCTGGCCGACCTTCGAAAAGGCGATCTTCGAGCCGATGAAAAAATGGGCCGATACGGACCTCCGTGACGTGCGTCAAGCGACAGCGACCCTCTTCTACCCCTTCGGCGGCCCGGATTTCGTGACCGCCTGCGCGTTTTTCCCGGACGCCGTAACAACCGTCCTGATGGGTTTGGAGCCCGCCGGCAATTTGCCGGACCTCGAGAAATCCACGCCGGAGGCGATGGCCCAATTCTTTCAGGATTTCGGATCGCTCCTCTCCGATTTTCTGAAGAGAGGCTATTTCGTCACCAAACACATGAATGAAATTTATGGAGCGGCCAGGGTGGACGGCTCCCTCCCCGTCATCGCCTTCTTCCTGAAGCGGACCGGCCACTCCATCGTCGATATCAAACGGGTTTCGTTGGATGCGCAGGGAGAATGGCACGAAACTCCCTACGAAGTCGTCAAGCGGCTCCCCCGGCGCCCTTATGGTGTCCGCATCAACTACCTGCGGAAAGGGGAGGACGTGCGCCGGGCCGTCTATTATTTTTCATGCGATCTCGAGGACAAGGCCTTCACGAAAATCTCGCCTTTCTATCGTTTTTGCCGCGCCCTTGAGGGTGTCTCAACCTATATCAAGTCGGCCCAGTATCTTCTGCATTACGTGGATTTCGCGAATATCCGCAACCTGATCCTTGCCAAGAGCGCTTATGTCCTCGAGGATGACACAGGAATTCCCTATCGCTATTTCCGGGATCAGGGTTGGGCCATCCAGCTCTATGGGGCTTACGCAAAGCCGATCGAGGACTTCAGCGGCGTCGACCAGAATGACCTCAAGGCCGTCTACGAGAACCCTGCCTCACACGTCAAGCCGCTGCCATTCCACTTCGGTTACAGGTGGGTGACCCACGTGGACAATTTGCTCCTGATGAAAAGGCCGGCTGCGGCGGCCAAGCGGCCCTGAAGCGATCCGCGACGGATTCCTCTCCCTGGCACCAAGAGGCGGGGTCGGCCTGCCCTACGGCTCCTGCGAGGGCGGCTTGGAGGCCTGGGTGAGAACGACTTCGACGCGGCGGTTCTTGGCCCGGTCGGCCTCGGAATCGTTGGGCGCCACCGGAGTGGAGGAGCCGAAGCCTTGGTAGGCCATCCGGCTCACGGGGATCCCCTGGTTCCTCAAAAAATCATACACGGACTTGGCCCTCTCGGTGGACAGCTTCATGTTGAACTCATCGGTACCCGTGGAGTCGGTGTGGCCCTCGATGCTCAGGTTCATGTTCCGAAAGACCATGAGGATGCCGGCCAGCTTGGCCACGGTGAGTTGCGCCGGCTCCTTCAGCGTCGCCTTATTGAGGTCAAAAAGAATGCCGGGCAGACTGACAATGACGCCGCGGGCCGTCTCATTCGTCTCGGCAACGGTCGACAGGGCGCCCTTCAGCATCCCGGCCAGCTCGTCCCGTTCCTTTTTAATGGCCTCACGCTCGGCCGCAGCGGCGTTCCTCTCGGCGGTCAGTTTTTCCGCCAGCTGCGCCAGGTTCCTGGACTCGCTGGCCAAGGCCTCTCGCTGGACCTGGACCTCCCTGAGTTCGCGCGCGATGCGCTGCGATTCCGTTTCCGCGGCCGTGGCCCGCTGTTCCAGGGCGGCCCGTTCGGCCTGCCGCTTGGCTTCGGCTTCGGCGGCGGCCTTGGCTTCGGCGGCCCGGGTGGTGTCCACAATGGCCTGGGATGCCAGCTGAACAGCCGTCCGGGCGAAGTCCGCGATTTCCTTCTTGCTGCCGTTCACTTGGACCAGCCCCAAGGATTTGGCGTACGCGGCTTTGGCATCGCGCACGGCGACCGGGTTGACCGCGGCGGCATTGATCTTATCGGCCATCGCCAGCGCTTTTTCCGCCTGTTTGACGGCCACAGGAGTATCGTCGTTGTACTGGATGCCCGAGATGGTCTCCAGCGCCGGTCTCGGTCCGGTCCGGAAGTTGGAAAACCGGAACGGCGTGTTGATGACCTGGCCGGCTCTGACTTCGCCCGACGTAAAGAGAATGTATTCGGTCGGCCGGCTGACCGTGGCCAGCGGCTCCGCCGTCACCATCAGGGCGAAGATCTTCTTGGGCGTGAAATAGCGCTGCGAACCGGAGCAGTTTTTCCGGTCGACGAGGACTTCGCCGAGATTGTCCGTCGTCCCGTCGATGGTTACGGCCCAGAGGACATAGGCCGCAATATCGCCGCTGAAGAGCACGGCCGGCTCCATCTTCTCGAAGCGGAGGTCGATCGAAGCCTGGCCCTTTTCGAAGTTGAGGGAGGCGTTCATGGTCGCCCTCGACGGCGCGCGGGTCGTCTTGGCGAAGATGAGGTCGATCGGCTTTCCTTCCTGAAGCGTCAGCGCCGTCAGTTGGACCTCGGCGGCGGCGAGCGGGATCGAAATCAAGATAACGGTCAAAATCACGATGATGCGGTTCCGCATGGGCTTCCTCCTTCAGTGAGGCCTATCTTGAAAGTTTAGTCGGGACTCAGGCTGATCGTCCGACTGGACGCGGATTCTTCCTCCGTCCCTGGCCCGGGGCTAAGAGACATCGATGCGTGTTCCAAGGCTCTCCCACGCTCTTTCGAGCGGCTGAGAAGAGACTAACATTGAAGGGCAGGGGAGTCAATCCGCGGGAAAGGAGACGGCTCGGATACACTGAATTTCAGCTGCGCGGCCGAAATGGCCGACGAAACCGTGCGCTAAGGCGAGAAACGCACCTCGGAGGATCGAGTGCGGCATGCACGTCACCGCGGGGCTCTGTTCCCTTAATTGGCGAAATAACCGGCGCGGTGAGTGACCTGGAATCGTTTTCCTTTGACCTCGACCTTGATCTCCCTGAACTTCCCGTCGGCTCGATAATTTTCCGGGACATAGTACAGCAGATAGTAGTTTTCCATGGCGGTCGCGGCCTTCCGGAAGGAGGCAAAGGGATTCGCTGAAGCCTCGGAGACGCCGCCCGTAGCCCGGGCCATCTCCCGGAACGACATGTAGAGAGACGAGGATAAGTCCTTTGTCTCGAGGTCTTCATTTCGCAATTGGTTTTGCACGTCGAAGCCTGCGGTGATCTGACTGGGCTGCGTCAGATAGATGAAATGGACTGTGATGGAAGCGTCGGAAAAGCTCTTCTCGATCACCTTGGGGTCGAAGGTCAGGTCTCTCCGCAGGTCCGCCTGGGCCATATCGTCCAGGTTCCTTTCCGACTGGTCGAGCCGCTCGTTGTTGAAGTTTCCAAAAGAGATCGAGTTGATCAATTCCTTTTCGTAAAACATGAAGATGTATTTTTGCCCTTCCAAGGCTCTCAGCGACTGAGCCGTCCGTCCGCAGGCCTGCCTCGTCGATCCCAACCCGGTCGCGCAACTGCTCGAGAATATGCTGAAGCGTGAACAGCTGAAAGTCAGGATCCAGGCCGGTGGTGCGGAGCAAGATGTCCTGAAATTCGCGCACCAATCTCCTGTACTCCGTGGCGCCCGCGAGCACATCCTTCCGCAGCTTGGCCTTGAGTTGCCCGGCGATCTGCTGACGCGGCAGACGGGCCAGGGCTTCCGGCTTGAAGCGGTACGTCGTTCGCGGGGTGATGACGATCAGCGAATCATCCGGCTGAAGCACCTCATTGAAGAAAAAGTCCACGGCCTCGTCCAGCTTGGGCATGGGGTGCAGGACCTCAAATTGCATGACGATTGTGCGCTTCGTCTTCGGAGCGGGCTTGGCGGCTTCCGGCCCCGACATTTCCTCTTTTTGGATGCCTGCCTTCCGGACGAGGTAGAGGGCGACGATTTTCTGGGGCATGCCGTTTTCGAAGACTTCGAAGTCCTTGAGGGTCAAGTCGTCAACAAATTTCCCCCATCGAAGACCCGGACCGGGACCTCGACGTTGATGACCCCGGTGACGTGATGAAGTTCCTGGGGATGGACGAGAGGGCTCAGAAAAACGCACAGTCCCAAGCAGGGGAGCGTCAGGATTTTGAGGCTCTTCACCTTTTACCTCCGTGACTCACGGATCCGACGACCCCCGTTCCGCGATTATCATATGCCGCGCTTAAGACCGGAGTCAAGAAAATGATCTCCCCGGCCGGAAAGGAACACCGTGATTTCACGATCCAACCTTATCCCCACCGCCCAGCTCCTGGGGAAACGCGCCGCCGGAGGAATACACGGCACTGAATTGCGCAGTTGGAGCCGGAAAAATACGGTTCGATGACGCTAATAAAAATGACTCGTAAAATACTTTTCTAACCTATGAGAAATGGACCTAATCAGGGGGCAGGTCAGATATGGCTCGGCTCGATTGCGAAAAAATCACCCTGCTTACATTTGGCAGGCTCGATCATGGCGATATCTACGCCAAGGCGTTCTACATGCTGGGAAGGATCGCCGAGCAGCAAGGGGACAAGGCTCAGGCCGAGGCCATTACCGCAAATCCCTCGACCTCTGGAAGGACGCCGACCCCGGCCTGCCTGAAGTTGGCGACGCTAGGAAGAGGTTAGCCGGCCTGCAGAATTGACGGCGGCTTTGTCCTCGTTCTAATTTGAGTTTTCTGTCAAACTGAACCTGCACGGGACACAAATCACCCTTTTATGGTCGCGCGAGCCGTCCCCCGCGCCGGCAACTCCTATCCCACTGTAAGGCCGGATCTCTCTTACAATAAGAGCCTCGAGCGCCGACCGGCCGCATCGGCCCTGACGGCCATCTTCGCCGTGGCGGAGCATATCCCCGCGTCCAGTGGCTCAGGCGGCACGGCCCCGAGGTACTTGGGCGGGACTTGCGCGTTCAGCTCCTGTTCGAGGTCATAGTTATAAGCCAAAAGTTTGGCTTCCTGCCAGGCGCCGCTCACCATGCAAAAGCCGACCGGGCTTCCGTCATCGAGAAACCCGACGGGCAGTGACGTGCTGGGGTAGCCGGCGATGGCTGCGGCCGAGTAGAGCCAACTCCAGGTAGGCGCAACCAGAACATCGAGAGGAGGGTTGACGGAGTTAAGTGTCCCGTCGATGAAGAGCACCCGAGAGTTCTCGATCGACGCCGCCCGTGCCGCGGTGTAAATGGGGTCGGAAAGGTCGCCGCTCGTGGCGTCGGCTGCTTCGAAGATCTCCTGACCGAAGTACTTCATCTCCCGTGGGCAGTGGGCGTTGTCAAAGGCGATCAGGTCCGTCAGGGTCCGGGCTGCCGTGTGCCGGAGCGTTGCCAGATACTCTGCGATCTGGACTTTGAATTCAAAGAGCAAAACGTTCCATTCGTCGCTGTTCAGAAGGAACGACGGGTCCGTGTTGACGTTAATGATGGTTGCGCCGAGGCTGGTCATCGCATCGAGCACCTGCGTCATGATTGGGTACGCCGGAGGGTCACCATAGAACTCGTCAGTAAAGTACTTTGGGTCAACACCGATCCTCGCCCCGTTCAGCGCGCCGCGCTGGAGGACATTCCGGTAGTTGCCGAATCCCTTTTTCAGCGCGCCGAGGAGAATCGCCGCATCCGTCACGGTCCTGGTCATCGGCCCCGCCGTATCCTGACTGTGAGCGATGGGGATGATCCCTTCCCCTGAAATGAGACCCACCGTCGGCTTGAGCCCGAACGTGTGATTGTGGTCGGACGGCGCCATGATGGACCCGTCTGTTTCAGTCCCTACGGCCACCGCGCAGAGGCCGGCGGCCACCGCAACCGCCGGGCCTGAACTCGAGCCCAGCGGATCATTGCTCAGGAGGTAGGGGCATCGGGTAAATCCGCCGCGAGCGCTCCAGCCGTTAATTGAGCCATAGCCCCGGAAGTTGGCCCATTCGGACAGGTTTCCCTTGCCGAGAATCACGGCACCCGCCTCACGCAGCTGCCTGACAAGCCGTGCGTCACCGGGCACGCGGCTATTCACGAGCGCGAGGGATCCGGCCGTCGTCTGCATCATTTCGCCGGTGGCGATGTTGTCCTTGACGATTATGGGGATCCCGTGGAGCGAACCCCGGACGCGTCCCCGACGACGCTCGTTGTCGAGCTGGGCTGCGGTGAACATGGCCTGAGGGTTCGTTTCGATAACCGCATGCAACAACGGATTGAGACGTCTGATTTGAGCCAGATAGTTCTGCGTCAGCTCCCGGCTTGTCAGCCTTCCCGTGGCCATCATTTTCTGTAATTGCGGGATTGTCGCGTCAAAAAGGGGCTCCCTTTTTCCCGTCATAAAATCCGGATGCGAGGCTATTCTTTGTGACCATGTCGGCCATCCTCCCGCAAGAAAGGCCGCGCCCAAAGCTGCCCCCGAACCCAAGAACTTCCGGCGGCTGATGCCCCCATGGTTCCCGTCTTGCTCCTCCCGATGTTTTTTCCCCATGTTCCTCCTCCTCTTTGATCGTCGAAGATTTTTTCAGAAAGTCTTTGGCTTTTGTTCGAAATAGTCTTTCTTGTTGACCTTAATGGCGTTCCGGACTGCAAGAATCACCGTCATCGGGGTCAGCTGTGGTCTGCCCGCCAGCGCTATTCCCAATCCCGAAACGCCCGCCCACTGCACCTTAAACGGGACATTATCCTGGTTATAGGCTGCGTTCAGTGCCGGGAGTGCCCCCTTGAAGATATAAGCAGAAACAGTCATGTCGGCTTGTGCGGAACGCCATTCCGCCACTTGCCCCCAGCTGTCGATCGAAAGCAGGCGGGAGCGTTCGTCGTCAGGCAGTTTTGGGATAGACACCACTGACAAGGCTTTGGATGTGCTCTGGATTCTGCGCCTCCCCATTGGTCCGCCTATATGACTCCAACCCTTTAATACCTAAATGGAGTTACGGAAGACGGTTGTCAAGGCAAGCGCGCATCGTGGCGCATTTTGTCGCATCATGCCGCATCTAGCCGGGGGCTGAGGCCTGTCCTACATGGGACAGCCGGGGCCCCCGTTATCGCATCAGCTTAACGGAAACGGCCTCGTGGCCCTTGGGCGTCGTCAAGTATGCCACCGTGACCTTATCACCCTTCTTGACCTTGTCTGCAGCGGTCGCGCCCCCCTTGGCATCGAGCCAAAGCGTCCCCAGCCGCAACAGGAATATCATCTTGGCATTCGCCTTGGCGATAAGGACGATCACCCCCGGCTTTCCGGCATCGTTGTCCGCGGCCACAATGGAATTCACAACGCCCACAAAGGTCTTGTGCTGGGCGGGCGAGGGGTTCGCATTCTGTTGGGCGAGGGAAACTGCCGCCAGGCCGCTGAGCAGCACGAGACCTAAGGTTACAGCTCCTTGCTTCTTCATCGTTCCTCCTAGTCTGTCTTTCAGAATTCCGAGCCCGTGGGACCTCACGGGTCCCCGATGTTTGCAGCAGAGAAGAACTCGGGGACAGATGACGGCCCTTCAAGTGGAGCCATTAATCCTCCGATAATTACCTTATCAGAATATAAATCTTCTTGGTGCTTTTCTGGTAAAGGAATGCCACACATTTGTCTGTTGTGGAGTGCGCGGCTACTGCAAAGAATAGGATATTCGCATCCTCGTATGGGATTACAATAAACTCTTTAGGCACCGTTTTGAATTGACATTGGGAAACCCAGGCTGCAGCCAGCGCAGGCGCGCCGAGCTTGGAAGGATCAGGCTGCCATGTCTTCGTCTGCTTATTGTAAGTCATTGCCGCGCTCGGATTTGCCGGGTCGATATTTATGACCCGCATCTTGGGGGCGTTGATCAGGCCGCTGTCGAAACTGGGGGCAGTGAACTGGAAAAGCTTGTCGAGAGTATTGACGGTGAGGTGAGTCTTCCTCTGCGCATCGACAAATGTGATCTTGAGGGCCTTTGTTGAGATGGTCGTGCCCTGGCTGTTCTTTACTTGGAGATCCACCTCTGTCGCAGGCAGGTTAGTCCAGTCACTGACGGTAAAGATATGGGTTTCACCCGATCCTATGGCCAAACCCGTCAACGAGGTCGTGGCCGAGCCCAATCCGACTTGCTCTAGAGTCAAGTCATAGGTCTTAGGTTTTCCCTGGTTAATAACCTCGAAGGAAGCCCCTCCATTGATGATCGCCTGGGTAATTGTCTCTCCGCTAGCTATGGCGGTGTTGCCAACGGTATATTTGCGGGTTGAATTAGTCAGTTTCTGATACAAAGTTGTCGAATACTGTTCATTCGCGACATTCGTACCCAGCGTCACCGTGTTTCCGTCCTGACTGAAATTGATGGTGTCCCTAGTACTCGGCGTCATGCTCTGGCTGGTAAATGTCAGTGCAGCAGCATCTCGTAAGAAACCGGCGCCGGCCGGGCCGATCCCAGTTCCGGACAGAGTCGTCACATATTGACCTGCTGCGGGGAGCACGTATGCCTCTGGGAAAGAGGAACCGGCGGAGGAGCCTGCATGAGGTAGTATACGCATGGCTCCCGGTATTTGCTGTACGAAGGTTCCGTTCTGGTATCCGAGAGCCCGACCGCTACTATCGGTGTTCTGCATGTTTGCGTTTGAGCCTCCCACTATGATTGAATATACAAAATCGAGAACTAGGTTAGTTAATCTTTTATACGGGAGAATAGGCTGGGGATCGTTCAAACTCCTCGGCACCCAAAACAAACCCGAACTTCCACTTCCGCTGAATTGAGATGAGTGATAATACCAGGTGTTACTTTGGAGATTCACGCGAAGTGCGCTACCTGACCTTGGAAAGTTATTGTCATTGAAATAAATATCAGCGTAATCCGGGGTGTGAACGATTCGGTATGGAACAACAGCGTGGCCTGCCATAGAAATAAAGTCCAACATCACTAAAATGTTAGGATCGGAAGTGGCAGGATTAGACGTGCTCTTCATCTGAGCTTCAAGCTTACTGAGAGCCGATTTTGGGTCTATATTGTAGGTCAATACCTCTTGGTTAAGGACTTGATAACCAAGCTCGGTTCCATGATACCTCAGAATATTACGCCACGTTAGGTCGAAAAACTCACGGGGAAACATCATCTGCATTGTGTAGACGCTAGTGGCTAGCGGAGAGAAAGTTTTAACATTTTGGACGCCTTCCCAGAAATTAAGACTTGTTGTTGCCATGCCGTAGCAGACTCCAGGTCCGAACCATGGACCCCAGACATAATTGTAGAACAGCCAAGCCAGTGGATCCACAAAACTTATAGTGCCAACAAGGACATTATATGAATCGTAGACATTGTCAGACCCGAAAATGTATGTAAAGAGGTCAAAATCAACGCTGCTACCTGAATTGGCAAAATTATAACCATCGCGGTCGGCAATGAAAGTATGATCTGACCTATTCGTAGGCCCGGGGGTATTGTCCGTGTAGTATAGGCCGTCCAACTCCAGCGTAGCCACGTTATTAGGTGGATTGGGGAGAATTGACGCCGAGTTCACGGTGGCCGTAAAAGTGACAGGTGATTGTAGAGTCCAGTCAGCCTGCACTGGCAGCTCTCCGCCGTTGGGTATATAGCCTAAGTCCTGGGTACGCAAGTTAAGGGTACCGGCATAGCCAGCCTCTTTATAAGTGATGATAACGATCACGTGGTATGCTGGATTGGGACCATAATTATGCACGCGCGCTTCCACGGTGATTAGCTGGGGATCGACTCCTTGTCGGTCCGGAGGAATTTCAAAGGACACAAAACGTAGATCAGACTGAAGCAGGTAGACCGCTAACTCGCCTTGGCCGTTGCTGGGGGCAAAGTTGTCATTGCTATGGTAATAAGCGTGGATTATAAAACTACCTAAGGGAATGTCACTTCTCAAGGTGCAACTAGCCGTGGCGTTGCCGTTGCGAACGGGCACGTTATCAGTATGTCCCATGCTAGTGTCAGAATTACTCCTGATATCGAAGTACACGAAGCCGCTGTTCACCGTGCCCGCCGGGGAGGTAACCGCCGCCGAGAGGTTAACGGACTGAGCTTCTTGTGTATATGGGGCCCTCGCATCTGCAACCGTTATCGAAGTCGGGGCCTGGGTAACGCCTAGGTTGCCGCTGGCGGCGCTCCCGGAGAACTTCACTTCCCCGGCAAAGCTGGCCCCAACATAGCCAGGATAGGTTCCTACGTTTAGACCACTCAGAGAGATGCCTTTTATGGTAGCGATGCCATTGATGTCTGTGAGGACTGTCCCTTTGGGCGCTCCGTTGAGGCTAAAGGCAACGGACTCGCCACTTAATGCAACCCCGCCTGAAGTTAAAAGGGTAGCGGATAGATCTACCGTGCCGCCGTAGGTCCCCACCGTGTTATAGACAACCGATAGGGAGGTGGAGCCTTGGCCAATTGTAAGGGCACCGGTGCCGGTGCTGGCCGTGTAGTTACTGTCCCCTGCAAAGCTGGCCCCAATGTAGCCAGGATGTATTCCCAGGCTGACGCCGACGGGTAAGGTGATAGTCAGTGCCGCAACGCCCGAGTCGCCCGTGGTGGCTGTGCCTACCACTGTTCCGTTAAGGCTGAAGCTAATGTACTCGTTATTCACTCCCACCCCGCTTGAGGTCAGGGTGGCGGATAAAGTCGTCACGCCGCCGCACGCGCCCGTGGCAGGAGCTACGAATAGAGCGGTTGGGCCCTGGCTAACCGTTAGGCTCTGGGAATTGGATTCACCACCGCCTGGGGACGGATTAAAGACAGTGATGTTGAAGGTCCCGACCGAGGTTAGGTCGGTGAATAATACCTGCGCCGTCAACTGGGTGCTGCTGATGTATTTTGTCGTTATTCCATGGCCATTCAAGCGCACCGATGAGCCGGAGATGAAGCCCTTGCCGTTCACCGTTAACGTAAAGGTGGGGGATCCGAACATCGTGGTTGTTGGTGAGATGCTGGTCGTGGTCGGCGGCGGGTTGTCTGGAGCAGTGGGAGGTTCATAGTGCAGGATAGTGCCGTTCATCCCCACGGCAAAGATATCTGTCGACGAGCTGCCCCAGACACCACGAAGGCCCCACGTGGTGCCGCTGTTCATGGAGCTCCAACCGACGCCATCATAGTGGAGGATGGTGCCAGCAGCGCCAACAGCAAAAACATCTGACGATGAGGTACCCCAAACGGCGTAAAGGTCATTTGTGCCGACTTGCGTGAAACTCCAGCCGTACGTGCCGGTGCCATCATAGTGGAGGATCATGCCCCCGGACCCCACGACATACACATCGTTTGCAAGGCCAGTGCCCGTGTCCGTTGATGAGCTGCCCCAAACAGCGTACAAATCATATGCCACGTCAAAGCCGGCGCTCGCCCATGCGCTGCCGTCATAGTGGAGGACTAAGCCGTTAGCCCCCACGGCAAAGATGTCGTTGGCAAGGCCAGAGGTTTTGTCCTTTGATGAACTGCCCCAAACACCGTACAAATCACTTGCGCCATCATAGCTCATATCACTCCAGCTATTGCCATCATAGTGCAAGATGCTGCAAGCAGGTCCCACGGTATACACGTCCGATGATGAACTCCCCCAAACACCGGAGCCTTTGCCGTCCATAAAACTCCAGCTAATGCCGTCAAAATGAAGAATGCCGCCATACACGCCGGGACCGACGGCAAACATATCTGTCGATGAGCTTCCCCAGATACCCGTAAGCTCAACTGGATTTTGAGGGGTGAGGACTTCCCACGTGCTCCCATCATAATGCGGGATGTACACGAAATCATATCCCCCCATAGTTTCTTGAACGGCATAGACATTTGTTGATGAGCTGCCCCAGACAGCGTTCAGATCATCTGTGAAGCCGCTACTTATGGAGCTCCAGCCTGTGCCATCGTTGTGCAGGATGGTGCCGCTACCTCCCACGGCGAAGACATCGGTTGATGAGCTGCCCCAGAGGCCACTAATGATCTTGGGGCCGTTGTAGTTTGTCACAAACGGGCTCGTTGCTGATTCCTGCGCAATAAAATAACAACCGAAGTCTGAACAATAATATCCCGCGACAAAAACATTTGATAACAAACTGCCCCAGCCACCATAGACGGCAAAACCCGGTGTGAGTGCTTGGCTCCATTCGGTGCCATTGTAGTGCCAGAGCCATCCACCATTATCTCCAGCATAGACATCTGACGATGAACTGCCCCACACGCAATTGAGGTCGACCCCCCAGCCTCCGTAGGTCACGGCACTCCAAGCAACGCCATCGTAGTGCAGCATGGTGCTAGCAACTCCCACGGCATAGACATTTGAAGATGTAGTGCCCCAAACTCCATGCAGGTCATTCGTGCCGCTGCTCACATCACTCCAAGCGCTGCCATCATAGTGGATGATGGTGCCAGCAGCCCCCACGGCATAGACATCCAACGGTGAGCTGCCCCAGACGCCGTATAGGTCATTTGTGCCGCTGCTTGTGCCACTCCAGGTGTTGCCATCATAGTGGAGGATCGTGCCGGCAGCCCCCACGGTATAAACATCGTTTGAAAGGCCGGAGGTCCCGTCTTTTGATGTGCTGCCCCAAACGGCGCACAGATTATTTGTGGTACCGCTGCTCATAGCACTCCAAGCGCTGCCGTTAAAGTGTAGAATGGTGCCCGAAGCTCCCACGGCAAAGACATCTGTCGATGAGCTCCCCCACACACCATTGAGGTCGTTCCCCAGAGGGAGAGGGTTCTGCCATACCCAATGGTCTGGACTGATGATCTTGGTTGAGCTGGCCGCCTGAAGCATGAGGATGGCCACCGTCAAGAAGGCCATCACGACTCTTAGCAACGGAGAAAAGATCTTTTTCATTGGACTCCCCCTTCGTAATAAAGGTGGCAAGGCAAACTCCTCTGGTAAGGCTTTGGATGCCCTCTGGGTTCTGCCCCTCCCCATTGGGTCCTGCTTGTTCGACTCCAACCCTTTAATGCATAAATGGGATTGCCCAAAGTGGTTGTCAAGGACCGCGCGCCTCATGGCGCACGTTGTCGCATTATGCCGCATCCAGCGGGGTGTCGACCAAGCCTAACCCAGGGGTTGACACCTCCAATTCTTGGGGATAAAATCCTAACCGGGTTGGGGGCGCGGAACTGTGCCTTTCGAGAACCGGCAGATTATCGAATCCTGGAAGGACATCGCAACTCGCCTCGGGCGCAACGTCCGGACTTGTCAGAGATGGGAGTGCGAGATGGGCCTGCCCATCCACCGGCTCGACGGCACACCTAAAGCAAGGGTTTTCGCCTATGCCGATGAGCTCGACCGCTGGCTCGAAGAAAAACTCAAGCCCCATGAAGCCGAATTAGAAAATTCGGAGATCAAGACAAATTCCCGCCTGAAAACACTCATCACGCCTGCCTTGGTGATCCTCGTGATGGCCGCTATTGCGCTCGTCACCTGGCGCATCGTCGCCGCAATAGGAGCTAACTCTCCCACCTTCTCTGCCGCCCGTCCGACGCTCGCCGTCCTTCATTTCGAGAATAAGTCCGGGGATAAGAAACTGGACTTCTGGCGCAGTGCCCTCCCCGAACTCCTTATCACGGACCTTTCCCAATCCAGATACATTCGCCTCGTCTCCGGCAATGCAATGCTCACTATCCTCAGGAGACTCGGCATGGCCGAGGCCCAGGAATATTCCTCTGAGGACATCGCAAAGATCGCCGCTCAAGCCCGAGCCACCCATATCCTGAGAGGGACATTTATTAAGGTAGGAGAGAGCATCATCATCACGGCTGGCCTCCAGAAACCTAGCATAGGGGAGGCCACAAATACGATCCGCCTGGAAGCTCGAGGAGAGAATGACATCATCCCCAAGGTGGATGAGCTGACGCGCCAGATAAAGGAGGAACTCAACCTTACTGCGGCCCAGATTGCGGGTGATATCGAGAAAGAGGCCGGAAAGATCACCACTTCATCTCCCGAGGCCCTTAGATATTACATCGAAGGCCGGCGACGCCACTGGACTGGGGAATCGGAACAAGCCATCCCGTATTATGAGAAAGCGATTGCTATAGACCCCGAATTTGCCATGGCCTACAGAGCGCTAGCAACTGCGCATGATAACCTTAACCATATTGCGGAGAGGAGGAAATACCTCGAGAAAGCTACTAAGTTTAGCGCTCGTCTGCCTGAAAATGCACGATTGGTTATTGAAGGCCAACGATATTACTGGAACGAGGATTATCCGAAAGCCATAGAGGTTCTCGAAACGCTTTTAAAGACCTACCCCGGCAACGCGCTAGGCGCTTGGCACCTATCAATGAACTATTTCGCAGTTGGGGATCTCGAAAAGGCGATCGAAAGAAGACAGTTAGCGCTCAAAACAGAGTGTATGGCAGTTCACGTTGAGGGGCTTGCCGGTCTCTATTCGGCCGCAGGCATGTATCAGAAAGCGGAAAACGTCTGTCGTTCGTTTCTCCAGGATGTCGAGAATAATTGGAGGGTTCGTCGGCAGTTAGTTAATACTTACGTATGTCGGAGGCAGTTCGACCTCGCTCTGGCCGAAGCGGAAAGGAATTATCTTCTCAATCCCCGTGCGAAAGCGGATTTGGGCAGGATCCAGATTTTCAAAGACGACCTCGCCGGGGCCGAGGATATCCTAGGCGGGGATGCACTTCTTCTGATTCGCGGACAATTCAATAGAAACGTCAACCTGAGCCGGGAAAATCTGGAGAAATCGAGGGGCGACAGAGGGAACGAAGCAAGGGCGTACGGGGGATTGGCCAATGCCCTGGAAAAGGCCGGTCGCTATGAAGAAGCCTATCATGCCTTTAACCAGTATATGAAGCTCTCCGAGGATGGCCGAAAATCAGCGCCTGAATCAGGCATGCCGTACTTACCGAGTCAGCAAAAACATGATCTTTTCGCCAGGGGAAGGATTCAAGTGGAAATGAGGTCCTTCGATGAAGCCCGAAAGACGGCCGAGGAACTAAAGTCTTTAATCGAGAAGGGCATCAATATGAAAGAGATGCGGGATTATGAATATACCCTCGGGCTTGTTGAACTCGGAAATAAGAATGTGCGGAAAGCTGTTGACCTTTTTAGGAGAGCCAGCGGCCGCCTTGATTTTGAAACGGGATGGATAGCAGAGGATCCATCAGTGTCCGACTTGGCACTTTACCTTAATGGTCTAGCCCAAGCGTATCATGAATCGGGGGACTTGGATATGGCTCGGCTCGACTACGAAAAAATCACCATGCTTACATTTGGCAGGCTCGATCATGGCGATATCTACGCAAAGGCGTTCTACATGTTGGGAAAGATCGCCGAGCAGCAAGGGGATAAGGCGCGGGCCGGGCAGAGCTATCGCAAATTCCTTGACCTCTGGAAGGACGCCGACCCCGGCCTGCCCGAGGTTGCGGACGCCAAGCGGAGGCTGGCCGGTCTTTAGATAAGAGCTGTACTCCCCAAATGATTTTTCTCGGTAAAGCAGATTAGCCAGGTGGTATTTCCTGCCTGTGCCTTGCATTGGAGGATGCGGGCCCTTACCAGGCGGTTCGGGATTGCGCAATCGCGGCGGCTCGGTCGATTGAGGCAAGGCAGACTACTCTGCCGCGTAACGCCGGTGTCACAAATTGTCCTTAATCTCGCGCAATTCGGCTTAATGGTGCTTAAAAGGAAAACAAAGTAAATCTCTAGACTATCAGGGGACAATATGAGGAATCAGATGGCTGGGAAGCAAGGATTCGAACCTTGATTTCATGATCCAGAGTCATGAGTCCTGCCGTTGGACGACTTCCCAGCACAGGCACCCTATATTAAAGAAAACCGCGGCGTTTTGCAAGCGCCTGATCGGTCTTGGAAGTGCTGCCGGCCCTTCCTCTTCGCCGGATCCCAGCCCGTCATGGAGAGGGGATGATGGGGCCGTTGAGCCCCGGCCGCGTTCATGATAAGATACGCGCCGGCCGCTGTGAAAAAAAACATCCTGAAGATCGCGATCGTCCTGGCCCTGACGGCCGTCTTCATCTACTTCTTCGCCCGTCACGTGAAGTTTGGGGAGGTCATTCGCTACGTCACCGACGTCAACTTGCCCCTGTTCATCCTGTGCTTTCCCCTGGCGGCGCTCCATTTCTTTACCCGTGGCTTCCGCTGGCGTTACCTCCTCTACCACGAAAAGAAAGACGCAAAATATTCCCATATGGTCGCCGGCAATATCATCGGGTTCACCGTCACGTTTGTCTTCCCGGGCCGTCTGGGCGAGCTGGCCAAACCGCTCTACGTGGCCCAAAAAGAAGGCATGAGAAAAGGGTTCGTCGTCGGTACGGCCGTCGTCGAGCGCATCTTCGATATGTTCACCATGTGTTTTCTCCTGGGGCTCTTCATCCTGGCCCGGCCTCTTTATGCCCGGATCTTCGCCATCGACGCGGAATCCTACATACGCCTGAGGTTCTGGGGGATCATCGGCGTCGCCTCCGCCACCGGGCTCCTCGTGGTCGTTTTGCTGCTTTACTTTTTCAAGGACAAAGCCGTCGGGGTCATCGGCTCGCTCCTCAAGCCTTTCCCTGAGCGCATCCGCAAACGGGTCATCGAGCTCGCCCGGGAATTCATCGACGGGTTGCAATTCTTCCGCTCGGCCGGGACCTTGATCAAGTACACCGCGATGTCTTTCGTCGTCTGGCTGGCGATCATCTTTTTTTACTGGGTGTTTTTCCTGGCCTATCATGTGCACGTACCCTATTTTCTTCTCGTCCCGTACATCTTCCTGACCATGGTGGGAGCGTCCATCCCGACGCCCGGCATGGTCGGCGGCTTCGATTATTTCAGCAAGGTCGGAATGACGTCGTTCTACCATATCGATCCCAATCTGGCCGTGGGCATGACGCTGGTGACCCATAGCATCCAGATCGTCGTGACATGCGCTCTGGGATATGCTATATTATGGCGCGAGGGCTTATCCCTCTTTCAGCTTAAAAAAATGGGTGAGAGCGAGAAGGCATGAGGTGTCCCTTTTGTGGATTCCTGGAAAGCAAGGTCATCGATTCCCGCGAAGGGAAGAAGGGCATCTCCATCCGGCGGCGCCGGGAGTGCCTCTCGTGCAAGCGGCGCTTCACGACCTATGAAAAGATCGAAGAGATTCCGTACATGGTCGTCAAGAAGGACGGCACACGACAGCCGTACGACAGCCAGAAACTACTGCGCGGCATGATGAAGGCCTGCGAGAAAAGGGCCATCCAGATCAGCCAGCTGGAAGAGATCGTCGAGGAAGTCGAATCCATCCTCCAGGAGCGCCCCGACAAGGAAATCGGCGCCGCTGAGACCGGCCAGTTGGTAATGGACAGGCTCAAGACTCTGGACAAGGTCGCCTACGTGAGGTTCGCCTCCGTCTATCGGGAGTTCAAGGACGTTGCCGAATTCCGGCAGGAACTTGAAAACCTCATGAGGGAAAAATAGTCCCGCCGCCTCCGATGGTCCGCCGCATCAAACCCGTTTCCCGCCCGGGCAAGACCGAGACCGAGGTTCGGAAAAGGCTGGGGTCGATTCCGGTCCGGCGAGCCGGCCTTCCCGACCCGGGCGGCGTGACGCCTCCGGCGGTCGACATCTACGAGAAGGAGGGGGAACTCGTCATCGAGATGGAGCTTCCGGGCGCGACCGAGAAGGACATCACGATCCTCTTATACTCAAGCCGTGTCGAAGTGAAAGGGTTCAAGCGCGAGTTCCTGCCCGACCGGGAGTTCCGCTACCTCCGGCTGGAACGGGAGTTCGGCCCCTTCCGGAGGGAAGTCGTCATACCGTGCGCGGTGGACCCGGACCGGGCGTGCGCGTCGCTCGAGAATGGCATCCTGACCATCGTCCTCAAGAAGCCGGCGAAGAAGGCCCGGGAAGTTGATATCAAAGGCGCCCGGGGGGAAGAAACTTAGGGAGAAACCATATGGCCACGACAGACGAAAAAAGCGACGAGGCATTCGAGGGCATCATCGAGGAACACGCCCAGAAACTCCAAATTCCCCCCAAGCTTCCGGTCCTGCTGTTGCGGGATATCGTTATTTTCCCCTACATGATCGCGCCCCTTTTCGTGGGACGGGAGAAGTCGAAAAACGCCATCGATTATTCCCTCTCGACCAACCGCATGATCCTCCTCTTGACCCAAAAAGACATGGATGTCGAGGACCCGAAGCGTGAGGATGTCTATGACATGGGCACCGTGGCCCTCGTCATGCGGATGCTCAAGCTCCCGGACGGACGGGTGCGCATCCTGGCGCAAGGGCTTGTCCGGGCCCGGATCGAGTCGTTTGAGGAAGAGGGCAATTACATCAGCGCGGATGTCACGGTCGTTCAGGAGCCGGAAAAGATCGAGAAGACGCTGGAGAGTGAAGCCCTGGCCCGGAACGTGCGGTCCGGGATTGAACGGGCGACGTCGCTCGGCAAGAGCATCCCTCCCGAGGTCCTCATCATTGCCTCCAATGTGGATGAGCCGGGGCGGCTGGCCGACCTGACCGCCTCGAACCTCGAGCTCAAGGTCCAGGAAGCCCAGGACATTCTTGAAATCGTCGATCCGCTGCAGCGGCTGCGGCGTGTTTACGACCTTCTCGCCCGCGAACTCGAGCTCCTCGACGTCCAGTCCAAGATCTCGACCGAAGCCAAAGGCGAGATGGACAAGCTCCAGAAGCAGTACTTTCTGCGCCAGCAGATGAAGGCCATCCAAAAGGAGCTCGGAGAGGGGACCGAGATTCAGGAGGAGCTCAAGGGTTACCAGGACAAGCTCCGCAAACTGCGCGTTTCCGACGAGGTCAAGGAGGAGCTGGAAAAGCAGATCAGCCGGCTGGCCCAGATGCATCCCGAGTCGGCGGAGACCGCCGTCGTTCGAAACTACCTGGACTGGATGTTCTCGCTGCCCTGGAATAAAGGCACGGTCGATAATCTCGAACTGCGCAAAGCCCGCCAGATCCTCGATGAAGACCATTACGGGCTGGAAAAGGTCAAGGAACGAATCCTTGAGTACCTCGGCGTGCGCAAGCTCTCAAAAACCCTCAAGGGGCCCATCCTGTGCTTCGTCGGGCCTCCCGGTGTGGGTAAGACATCGCTCGGCCGGTCGATCGCGCGCGCCCTGGGCCGGAAGTTCGTCCGGATTTCCCTGGGCGGCGTGCATGATGAGGCCGAGATCAGGGGCCATCGGCGGACCTATGTCGGGGCCATGCCCGGCCGGATCGTCCAAAGCATCCGGCGAGCCGGGTCGAACAACCCGGTGTTTATGATGGACGAGGTGGACAAGATCGGCGCCGATTTTCGGGGCGACCCGTCGTCGGCCCTCCTCGAGGTCCTGGACCCGGAGCAGAACAATCAGTTCCGCGACCATTATCTCGGCGTTCCCTTCGACCTCTCCAAGGTCCTGTTCATCACGACGGCCAACCTCCTGGACCCGATCCAGCCGGCCTTCCGCGACAGGATGGAAGTGCTCGAGCTGCCGGGTTACACGGAGGAGGAGAAGATCGAGATCGCGATGCGCCACCTGATTCCCAAGCAGGTGGCGGAGAACGCCCTGAGCGGGAAGCTCATCCATTTCACCGACGGCGCGATCCGGAAGATCATTTCCCTCTACACGAGAGAGGCCGGCGTCAGGAACCTCGAGCGTGAAATCGCCTCGGTCTGCCGCAAGGTCGCTTTGAAAGTCGCCGAAGGGAAAAAGGGCCTGACCGAAGTCACCTCGCAAAAAGTCGAAGGCTATCTCGGCCCGCCGAAAATATTCAAGGACCAGCTCCTGCAGAAGGACCAGGTCGGTACCGCTACGGGAGTCGCCTGGACGGCGACAGGCGGCGAGATTCTGTTCGTCGAAGCGACCAAGATGCAGGGAAAGGGAAACCTCCAGCTGACAGGATCCCTCGGCGACGTCATGAAGGAATCCGCCCAGGCGGCCTTAAGCTACGCCAGAGCTCATGCGGCCGAGTTCGGGATCGACAGCCGGATGTTTTTTTCGAATGATTACCATATCCATATCCCCGAAGGCGCCATCCCGAAAGACGGCCCTTCGGCCGGCGTCACTATCGCCACGGCCTTTATCTCCATCTGCACCAACAACAAAGTTCGCTGGGATGTGGCCATGACCGGAGAGATCACGCTGCGGGGAAATGTTTTGCCCGTCGGCGGCGTCAAGGAGAAGGTGCTGGCCGCCCGCCGCGCCGGCGTCAAGACGATGATCATGCCGGCGGCGAACAAGAAGGACCTCATCGAAATCCCCAAGAAAGTCATCCGGGACATGAAATTCATCTTCGTCGAGGACGTCCGGGACGTTTTCCGCCATGCGCTTATGAAGCCTCTCGGAAGGTTGAAGAGAAAAAAAGGGAAAAAGAAGAAAAAATAGCCCGGCACCTCCGTATAAAAGGCCCATGAAGCTCAGGCAAATCGGGGAACGGCGTCTGATCAAGTCCATCCGCCGGCAGTCCGGCCGCCGCCGCGCGGGCATACCCCTGGGCATCGGGGATGATGCCGCCGTCGTCCGGGGGCCGAAAGATCTGCTCCTTACCAAGGACCTGCTCGTCGAGGGCGTCGACTTTCGGAAGACGCTTCACCCGCCTTTCCTGCTGGGCCGGAAGTCCCTCAACGTCAGCCTGAGCGATATTGCGGCGATGGGGGGGAGCCGCTTCACGCCCTGCTGGGACTGGCCTTGCCCGGGGATACGGAAGAGCGGTGGCTCGCGGACTTTCTGTCTGGATTCCGGAGTGCGGCCCGTGAGCACGGCGTGGCGCTCGTCGGCGGAGATTTCTCGCGGAGCACGAAGATCATGATTTCCGTTACCGTGACGGGGGACGGTAAGATTTTCGTGCCGAGGAGCGGGGCGGGAGCCGGCGATACCATCTTTGTTTCCGGGACCCTCGGCGACGCCGCCCAAGGGCTGCGGCTTCTCGAGTCCGGCTGCCGGCCGGGGCACGCCAAGGCGGCAGGTCGTCTGCTCAAGGCCTTTCTGGACCCTGCCCCCCGGCTTGCCCTGGGCGCTGCGCTCGCCCGCGGGAGATTGCCGTCGGCAATGATCGACATCTCCGACGGTCTTTCGGTGGACCTCTCTCACATTTGCGAGGAAAGCCGAGTAGGGGCTGAGATCGAGCTCGACCGTCTTCCCGTATCGGCTGCGCTGCGCCGTTCCGCCGACGATCCTCTGCGCCTGGCGCTCGGCGGGGGAGAGGACTTTGAACTTTTGTTCACTGTGAAGAAGGTGAACGTCGCTCGGGTCCTAAGATTGGCGACGCAATTCAAAATAACGTCCGTCGGCCGCATCACGGCGGGAAGACGGCTCGTGGCGGTCGATGTCTCCGGACGGAAAAAGCCTTTGGCGATCCGGGGCTGGGAGCATTTTCGCTGAGGCGGAGCCCCGTGAGGGGCGATACAAGAACCAGGGATTCGCCGGAGGGAGCATAAAGCGGTAATGCGGCTTTGACGTCGTGTGCGGAGCATTACCGCAGCGGACGGAGGCGATTCCCTGGTTCTCGATCCAGCCGCCGCGCCTCGAGATTAAAAATCATACGTTCCAGGGCGCCGGAAACTCACCAACGAAAACGACATTGGCCGGACCTGTCTGGAGGATCTGCCCATCGGGCAGCCACTCCACTGCCAGTGAGCCTAAGGCCGTTCGAACGTTCACGCGCCGGTCGGTCAAGCCCTTGATCATGGAGGCGATCGCGGCGGCGCAGGCGCCGGTTCCCGACGACAGCGTTTCCCCGACGCCCCGCTCCCAAAAAAGGACTTCGATCTCCGCCCGGTTAAGAACATGGACGAATTCAACGTTCGTCCGCTTTGGGAAAAACGGGTGCGATTCGATCTGGCTGCCGAGTTGATGCCACCCGAAGCGAGGCGGAAAGCTGCCGACGAAAAGGTCGCAGTGGGGATTGCCAACGGAAAGGCACGAAATTTCCTGGGTCTTTCCGCCGATGGAGATCGGATAGTCGATAATCCTCTCGTGCGGCCGGCCGTCGTCGAAGGGGATTTCGTCGGAAGTCAGCCGGGGAGATCCCATGCCGGTCCTGATATCGAATTCCGTCGCGCGGCGTTCAACGACCTCGCAACTCCGGCTCCCCGCCGGCGTCCGGAAAACGACGCGGCCGTTTCGGATCCGGCCGTCATAGATCAGGCAGGCCATGGCGCAACGGAGCCCGTTGCCGGAGATCTCGGCCTCCGAGCCGTCGGCGTTGATGATGCGGAAATCGAATTCGTCCGCGTGCTCGGCGACAGGAGAAACGAAAACGAGACCGTCCGCGCCGACCCCGATGTGCCTGTCGCAGATGCGGCGCGCGAGGTCGCCGCGAGCGCCGGGGCCGGGCTCCGCGCCGCGGCACGAAACGATGAAGTCATTGCCGAGGGCGTGGAGCTTGACGAACTCCATCACCGGACCTTGAGCGTGATAATCTGATCCTGGACCTGGTTGTCTGATTCAATCCGGACGAGAAGGATGATTTCGCCGCCGGGCTCGGTATTCTTGATGGCGCTCTCGAGGTCCCGGGCCGAGGTAACTTTCTTGCGGTTGACCTCGAGGATGATCATGCCCTGATCGAGGCCTTGCCGGGCGGCTTCGCTATACGGCTCGACCGCCGTGACAAGCAGGCCGGACGTCGTCTTCAGGCCGAAGCGGCGGGCCAAATCGGGCGTCAGGGGCTGGACCGTCATGCCGACGGTCTTGTCCGGGCTCGCGGGCTGGCCCTTTTCGGTTTGGGGCTCGAGGTCTTCGACCGTGGCCGTGATCGTCATCTCCTTGCCGTCACGAATGAACTTCAGGACGGCCTTGTTTCCGGGCAGGACGTCTGCGATTTTGAGGCGGAGGTCACTCATGTCCTTCACCGGCTGGCCGTTGATCTCAGTGACGACGTCGTACTGCTTGAGCCCGGCCTTGGCGGCCGGCGATCCTTCCTGGATCGATGAGATGATGGCGCCTTGCCGCGAGCTCAGTTTCAGCTGCTTCATCATGCCGTCGGAGATGTTTTGGACGGTGACCCCCAAATGTCCGCGGGCGACGCGTCCTTTTTCCTTAAGCTGGACGATCACTTTCTTGGCCATGTTCGACGGGACGGCAAAGCCGATGCCGATGTTCCCGCCGGTCGGCGTAAAGATGTTGGACGTGATGCCGATGACCTCCCCCTTCATATTGATGAGCGGGCCTCCCGAGTTGCCGCGGTTGATGGCGGCATCGGTCTGGATGAAATCCTGGAAGGTCGAGCGGTCGGAGGGATCGATCTCGCGGCTTTTGGCGCTGACGATGCCGGCGGTCACCGTATGGTCGAGACCGTAGGGATTGCCGATCGCCAGGACCCACTCGCCGACCTTCGCCAGCGACGAATCCCCAAGCTCGGCAAAGGGAACGTCCTTGGCCTCGATCTTGAGAAGGGCGATGTCGGTCAGGGGGTCGGTGCCGACGATCTTGGCCTCGTATTCCTTACCCTGGACGGTGTTGACCCGCACCTTCACGGCGTTTTCGACGATGTGGCTGTTCGTGAGGATGTACCCGTCCGAGGCGATGAAGAAACCCGTTCCCTGGGCGACGATTCTTTCTTCGGGCTGCTGCTTCTGCCTGGGCCGGCCGAAGAAACGATCCCAGAAATCGTCAAACGGCAATCCCTCGTCCATCCCGAAGCCGCCGGCCTTCTCGCGCCGTTCGGCGTCGATCTTGACCACCGTCGGACCGACTTTTTCCGAGATGGAGACGAAATCCATGACCGCCTTGACCTCGGGGGCGGGCGCTGCGATAAGGCCCGCGGCCGGTGACGAAACGGCGGCCTTCTCAAAAGCGCCGGCCTTCGGCGCGTTTCTTTCCGGAAGATAGAGGAAAAGATATCCGGCCACAACCAGTCCCAACAGGAAACTGGATAGTGCGACCCATACATATTTCTTCATGCATAACCTCCAAGACGGGAAATTAGCCTAGCATATCGGCCCCGGAAATTCAATTTCCCGAGTGTACTCAAACGTCTTTTGCCAGAGGAAAGTTGCAATCCGGCCTGATCAAGGATAAGATCACCCTCGACGTCCATGGCGTTTCTCCGAGGTGTTCTGATCGTCTTCGAGGGCATCGACGGGTCCGGCAAGACGACCCAGGCGCGCTCCCTCGTCCGGCGACTCCGTTCCACAGGGCTCCCGACCGTATTTCTCAGGGAGCCGACCAGGGGAAAATGGGGCAGGGAAATCAAGCGCAAAGCCGCCCGCGCCGGCTCGGTGACCCCGGAAGAGGAGCTCGACCTCTTCGTCAAGGACAGGCGCGAGAATGTCGAGAGGAATCTGAGGCCGGCCCTGGAGCAGGGCAAAGTGGTCGTCCTCGACCGCTACTACTTTTCGACTATCGCATACCAGGGAGCCAAGGGGCTCGATTTGGATCGAATCCGGCGGCTGAACGAATCGTTTGTCGTCGCCCCGGACCTCGTCTTTATCCTCGATGTCCCGGCTTCGGTCGGGCTGTCCCGGATCGGGGCCCGCAAGACTCGCGATGAGCTCTTCGAGCGCGAAGACTATCTCGTCAGGGTGGGGGAGATCTTCCGGAGCTTCGAGGGACCGCGGTTCATACACCTCGACGGCATGGACGGATACCGGACCATCTCTCGGGCCATCTGGACCCGCGTCGAACAGCTCCTCGCATCACGCGAGCAATGACGCCGCGGCGGTCAGCCCTCTCGTGAGGCCCGGGGCCTCAACGAGGCGCACGAAAGCGCAGTTTTGTCTTTTCGGGGCGGTTCTGATATCATGAATTTCCTGGCGCCATGAAAATCCCGAACCTTCCCCCTCTCAAGATCAAAGTTCTAAAGGTCAAGAAGGGGAGAGTCCTTAGAATCCTTTTGCTTTTGGCCGTCGTCGGTATCGCGGGCGTTTTGGGCGCTTTTTTCGGCGCTTACTACGCGATCAAGGACAACCTGCCTTCTATCGCGGAACTCGAGAATTTCAAGCCGAAACTCATCACGGCGGTCTACGGCCAGTCAGGCGAGCTGATCAGGGAATTCGCCGAGCAGCGGCGCGTCGAGGTCCCTTACGACCAGATTCCCGACATCCTCATCAAAGCGATCGTTGCCACCGAAGATTCTCGGTTCTTCAGTCACGCGGGGATCGATTTTAAAGGGATCCTGCGGGCGGCGAGAAGCGACATCCTGAAGGTTCTCCGGGGCCAGAGGCCTCAGGGCGGGAGCACGATCACCCAACAGCTGGCCAGGGAGATGTTCCTGTACAAGGATTTGAGCCTGCGGCGGAAGCTCAAAGAGATGGTCCTGGCCCGGCAAATCGAGAAGAAATACTCCAAGCAGCAGATCCTCGCGCTCTACTGCAACCACTTTTATCTCGGGCACGGGGTTTGGGGTGTCGAGTCGGCCGCAAACCTGTTCTTCGGCAAGAGCGTCAAGGACCTGACGTTGGAGGAAGCGGCCCTTTTGGCCGGGATTTTCCAGCGGCCGGCCGTGTACTCGCCTTATAACAACCCCGACGGGACACTTAAGCGCCGCAATCACGTCATCAGCCGGCTGGTCGAAGAGGGCTACATCAGCAAACAGCGGGGAGAGCAAGCCAAGGGCGTGCCCATGCGCGTGCTGCCTCTGCGGCGGACGAGCACCGAATTCGCCGCCTATTTCCTAGAGAAAGTCCGCCAATACATCGAAACGAACTACGGCAGCGAGGCGCTTTACAGCGGCGGACTCAAAGTGTACACGACACTCGACATGACCCTACAGAAATACGCGGAGTCGGCCCTGAGAAACGGCCTCCGGGACATCGAAAATCAGAAAAAAGGCTGGCGCGCCGTAAAGGAAAACCTGATTGCCCAGAAAAAGGCCAACCTCGAAAGCGAATGGCTCGACAGCTGGGAAAACCAGCTCCTCGAACCCGGCGAGGTCTATGACGCCATTGTCCTTCAGGTCAGCCGGACCGAGGCGGCCGTCCGCGTCAAGGATGTCATGGGAAAGATGACGAACAAGGATATCGGGTGGACGAAGTCATCCTCACTCGAGTCCCTGATCAAGCGAGGCGATATTATACAGGCCAAGGTCATTTCCGTCGACGAGGCCACGAAGGAGGCCACGGTTTCGCTGTCCCAGGACCCTATCCGGAACGGCGGCTTCATGGCCATCGACCCGCAGAGCGGCCAGATCAAGGCTATGGTCGGCGGGTACTCTTTCCGCAAGAACAAGTACAACCGGGCGACGCAGGCGCCACGGCAGACCGGCTCGGCCATCAAGCCGTTTCTCTACACGGCCGCCATCGAGAACGGCTTCACGCCGGCGACCCTGATCGTGGATGAGCCCACGACATTCATCGACCGCTGGAACGGCGAGCCCTGGTCGCCACGGAATTACGACCGGATGTACAAGGGCGCGGTGACGGTCCGCACGGGGCTCGAAGAATCCCGCAATGTGGTCACGGCCTGGCTCCTCTATCGCATTTCCCCACAGGTCGGAGTCGATTATTGCCGCAGGTTCGGCATAACGTCGCCTCTCTATCCCTATCTTTCACTGAGCCTGGGATCCTTCGAGGTTACGCTGCAGGAGCTCGTGTCAGGCTATTCGACATTTGCCAACAAGGGTGTCCGGAACAGGCCCTACCTTATTACCAAGATCGAGGACAAAGATGGTAACGTTCTCGAGGAAACACAAGTCGAATCCGAAGAGGTCGTATCGCCCCAGACCGCCTATATGATGACGTACTTGATGCAAGGTGTCGTTCAGGAAGGCACGGGAGCGGCGGCCAGCGCGCTCGGCGTGCCGCTCGCCGGGAAAACAGGGACGACGGACAAATGCTCCGACGCCTGGTTCATCGGCTTCTCCCCAACGCTCTGCGCCGGGGTCTGGGTCGGGAACGATCTCCAGGTCACCCTCGGTGAACGCCAGACCGGCGCCGCGGCCGCCTTGCCGATCTGGCAGGATTTTTTCTCGCACGTCATCGCCGATAAGAAAAGGAAAGCCCAGGCGGACGGCGTGCCGTTTACGCCCGAAGACTTCGAAGTGCCGCCGAACCTCACATTCGTCGAAATCGACAGGAAGACGGGGCTCCTTTTGACACCCGATTGCCTTTATCCTTTCCGTGAGATCTTCATCCCGGGGACGGAGCCCGTCCGCTATTGCACGAAAGCCGATCACATCCGGATCCTTGATTATTATACGACCTCGAAAATCACCGAAGAACACTAAGCGTCAGATAAAAAGAAGGGCGCCCCCTCCGAACCGGCTCAGCCGAAAGAGGCGCCCTTAGGTTATGGAAAGGGGTCGATTAAACTTCCTTATTTATGTCTCGCGCCGCTCGAGTGGGATCCTGACGAATGCCCGCTCGACGACCCGCGCGAAACCGACCCTCGCGATCCTGAAGAGCTGCCTCGGGATGACCGCGTCCCTGAGGAGCCTCCGGAGGACCGGGAGGATGACGAATTCCCGTAGCTCCGCCCTGACCCGGAGCCCGAAGAGCGGCCGAGGTAGGAGTTGGAACGGCCCAACCCGCCGTCACCGTAGACGCTTGAACGCGTGATGGCCGGAGAAGACGGATAACCGTGAACGGTCCGCGGACTGGCGTTCCTGACGCCTGCACTCTGGCCCTGTCCGGCGAAGGAACTGCCCGGCGCCTGCGTCAGGTTGGCCGAGGACGCGGGGGCGTCACCTTTCTTTCGGATGTGCCGGCCCGAAGACGAGGATCCGGACCCTCGCGATGAGCCCGATGACCGGGCCGCTCCCGAATTTCCGGACTTGCCGCTCTCCTTAATCTTAGGGGCCTCTGTCGTTTTGCCCTGCGTCGTAGCCGCAGGCTTGGAAACGACCCCGCCCGGGGCATTGGTCCTGATGGAACGGTCCGGAACGAGGTTCCCTGTGCCGCCGGAATTGCGAAGCATGACGCGCTTGCCGTCGAGCGGTTGGACCGAAATCCTCGTACCCGCCGGCCTCAGGCTCAGCGTGTTGTTGGTCAACCTCATGTTGCTCAGGTTCTTCAAGGATTCACCCCGCAAAGCCACCCTGGACATATTCGGCGCCTTGAGTTGATCGCGCCGGATGACGGTCAATGCGCGGGACCCGAACGGATAATTATGGCCATAATAGCCGCCGTAGAATCCGCCGCCCAAAAGGACCCCCGGGTATCCGTACCAGCTCATGGGCGCCCAGCCGAAATACATATCATCCCACCACCAATTGACCCAGCCCGGCCCCCACATGTTCATGGGGATCCAATACCACCCCAGGTCAAGTCCCCAGTGCCAGCGGCCGTAATGGAAGGTCGCCCAGCCCCATGAATCGTAGGGCCACCAGGTCCAGCCGCTGATCGGCAGCCAAGACCACCGGCCGTTCCAGTAGGGCCGCCAATCTTCATCGACGCCGTTGGGAACCCAGACGTTGCCGTAGGGCGCGTTGTAAACCCAGCGGCCGTTGTCCGCGAGTTCGCCTTCGTAGTCCCCGAGATCCTCGGGCAGATACTTCTTAGCGACCTGACGCCCTGTCTCGGCGTCACGTGACTCGTTGAAGCGGTCGAATGTGTCGTCGGCCGACGCCACGAAGGCCGACGGCTTGGAGGTAAACCGGCCCTCCGCAACCTCGATCTTCTGTCCGGTCTTGACAAGACTCGATCCCTGCTCCCCGGCCGCCTCGATGAGGCCGTTATAAACGAAGATCTGAGTGTTCTGGTTCTCTTTGGCGTCGATCCGATAGATGCCCTTGTCGAGGACATAGAACGACGAATCCGCCGTATGGATCTCAATGGCCTTTTCTTTGGCCAGGACTCCGACGACGATATAAACGCTTCCCGACCATACCCGAAGCCGAGTGATGTCATCGCCCTTCTTGGGGAGGTTCAGGACATCGACTTTGGTGTCATTATCGAGCCGGAGGTAGTTGCCGCGGCCGAAGTGGATCTCGGCGCGGCCTTCCGCTGTCCCGATCCTGTCGCCTTCGCTGATCGGCATGTTCAGGGCCGCCTCTTCATAACCGAGGTCGGAAGCTCTTTGGATGAAGGCTTTTCCGGTGACGAAGCTCATCCTGGCGACCGAATCATTTGTATACTTTGTTTCCTGCGGGGTCGTGGGACCGGCCGGAGCCTCCTGGGCAAGCGCCGTCCCGACCGCGAACAGGGCTGCGATCATGAAAATAAGAGATCTTTTCATGTTCATCTCTCCTTAAACCTTTAGTACAGACCTTATTATAGCAAAAAGTGTGCCAAAGCTTTCCCCTGGAGCCAGCCTGGTTTTCTCCAGTCAGATGTCCTCAGGAGATGACGTTAGACCCCGGAGAGGACAGTCAACCCCTCGAGTCCCCGGCATGAATGCCGGGGCTTGTTCGGGGTTAACCCTGAGCCTCGCTTCTTGTCCCCGCCCTGAAAGGCGGGGCTTAGCGTCGGCGAACGGGCCAAGGCTCGATGGGCCAGAACTCCCCAAACAGCCTGAAACACGGGGCTAGGCCCTTGCATGTCGCCTCTGAAGCGGATGGTTCAGGAAGAGCAGGGATCGCCTCCAAAGAAAGACTGAGCAGTGTTTCCTCGACGCCGTCTTTGAGCGTTTTGAGGTTATAGCCCCCTTCGAGTACGCAAGCAAGGCGGCCCGAACAAGCTTTTTCGGCCATCCGCCGGATGCTGGCGGCCAATCCTCCGAATCCTTTGCGCGTGACGGACATCCCTCCGAGCGGATCCCCGGCGCCGATGTCATACCCCGCGCTGACTATGATGAATTGGGGTTCATAGCGGGAAACGACCGGGGCCAGGATTTTCTGGAAAATAAACAGGAAGTCATCGTCGCTCTTGCCCGGCGCGAGAGGCACGTTGAGGTTGAAACCCTTGCCGGGGCCGGAGCCGAGCTCTGTCACGGCCCCTGTGCCCGGATAAAACGGAACCCGGTGGGTGGAGAAATACAACACGTCCGGCCGGGAATAAAAGTGGTGCTGTGTGCCGTTCCCGTGATGGACGTCGAAATCGACGATGAGCACGCGCTTCAGACCATGGCGCCGGAGGAGGTACTCGGCGCCGATGGCCGCGTTGTTAAAGAAACAGAATCCCATGGCCCGCGCGGCTTCCGCGTGGTGGCCCGGCGGACGGACGACCGCAAAGGCGTTCTCGACCCTGCCGTCCATGACGGCGTCGATTCCGCTGAGCAAACCTCCGGCCGCGAGCAGCGCCGTCTCGTAGGTCTTGGCGTTCGTCGAGGTATCCGGGTCGATGACGACCCAGTCCTCTGCTGCCGTGGCTTTCAGAAATTCGATGTAGCCCGGCTCATGGACCCAGGCGATCTCGGACTCCGACGCCTGTCTCGGGGCCAACGCTTGGAAAGGAAACGGCGGGTTCTCGCCGAGCATGTGGTTCAGGACTTCGACCCGCAAGGGGCTTTCGACATGCTGCGGGCCCATCTCATGATCGGCATATCGCTTGTCAAGAACAACGCCGGTCTTCATTGTGACTCCTGAGAAAACACGGACCGCCCTGCCGAAAATTCACTGGGCGGAGATCCCGCTCGTGCTTCCTAAGGCTCCATCTTGGCGCAGGCGGCGGATTCCGCCGGCTCGGCCTTCTTGGGAAAGAATTTTTCAAGCTCTTCCGGCGTCTGCTTGGGCGTGAGCAGGCTCACGATAATCAAAGCGCCCAACGAAGCGACGAGGGACGGGTAGATGAGCGGAATTCCCCAAGGGTCGCCGTCCGGAACCTGGGCGGCGGGCAGGACTTTGGTCAGCACGAAAAAGAATAGGCAGACGACCGTGCCCGCGATTATTGACGCCAGGCCGCCCGCTTTGGTGGCCCGCTTCCAGGCCAGGGCCGCGATGAGAGCCGGCGTGATGGCGACGCCGTAGATGGCATAGGCAAAAAAGCTCATCTCCAAGACGCTCTTGAGCTGTGTGGCGAGAAGGAAGGCCAGCACGCCGATGATGACGACCAGCACCTTCTGCAGCGCGACCATCTTCTTCTGGTCCGCGTCCTTCTTCATGAAGCGCTGATAGATGTCCCGCATCAGCGTCGTTGAAGGGGAGAGGAGGTAGTTCATGCCCGTGGAGATGACGACCGCGCAGGCGGCGCCTAAGAGCAGGACGCCGACCGGGGCGGGCACCATGCTCCGCGCGGCCATGAGGACCACCTTGCCTCCCGCCTTGGGCACGCTCAGGTCGATCTGCCCCTTGAACTTGCTGTAGGCGAAGACCGCGATGACGACGACAATGGTTTCGACGAAGATCGTCCCGACCGTCCACCACGCCACCGCTTTTTTAGCGTCTTTGCCGGACTTGGCGCTGTAAAATTTTTGGTACATGCTCTGAACGCCCAAAAGGAGGAACATCGTCGAGAGGAAGTAACCGATGGCCTTCAGCCAGGGATGGACTCCGAACTGATTGTTGACGACGGCGAAATAGCCCGGGCTGAGAGCCGCCTTGGCTGCGGGCAAGCCGCCGGCGGCCGTGACGACGAAGGGCACGGCGAGCAGGCAGGCCAGGACGATGATGATTCCGTTCGGCAGGTCCGTATAAGCGATGGCAACCATGCCGCCCAACGTCGTGAACAAAATGACGAAGGCGGCGGCGATAAGAGTGCCCGTCGACTCCGAGATCTTGCCGTCCGTGATGACGTTCAGGATGAAGCCGCCGGCAACGAATTGGTAGGACACAATCGAGACGAACGAAAGGATGAGGGCGACGGCGCCGAAAACGCGGGCCGCCGGTCCGTAGCGGACTTCAAGGACATCCCCGACGGTGTACTGTCCGAACGTGTGGATCTTGGCCGCCAGAAAGTAGATGAGGATGATGCCGACCCAGGCGCCGGCGGCCAGCCAAAGGGCCGAGAATCCCGCCTTGGAGGCGAACTCGGCGCCGCTGATGAATGTGCCGGAGCCGATCCACGTGCAGATCAGCGTAAAGACCATGACCTGCCATTTCAGGCTGCGGCCGGCGACCATGAATTGCTCCTGGCTCTTGATCCGCCGGGAGCGGATGAAGTTCAGGGTGGTGAGGGCCAGGAGATACGCCAGAATGATGATGAGATAGACCGACATGTCCTCCCTCCTAGGAGCCGGGGTCCGGCGCCCCAAAGGCGCTTATCAGCGAGGCACCCGAGAGTGCCGTCAGGGCAAGTTATTCAAGATCTCTCCGCCGTCTTTTTTCTCCAGCTTGACGGAGAGAAGCCGGGTTATGTTGGGCTCGGACATCGTCGTGCCGTAGATATAATCCGCCACTTCCATGGTCTTGTAGTTGTGGGTGATGAGGATGAATTGGGTTTGGCGTTTGATCGTCTTCAGAAGGTCGAGGAAGCGGGCGAGGTTGACATCGTCGAGAGCCGCGTCCACCTCGTCGAGGAAACAGAAAGGCGAGGGCTTGTACCGGAAGAGGGCGAACAAGAACGACAAGCTCGTCAACGATTTCTCTCCTCCGGAAAGAAGGCTGAGGTTCTGGACGCGCTTGCCGGGCGGCTGGGCCACGATTTCAACACCGCTCTCCAGAGGGTTATCCGCCTCGAGCAGTTTGACTTCCGCGTTGCCGCCCTTGAAAAGACCCGCGAACACCTCTTGGAAGTTCCTGTTGACCTCCTCAAGCGCCTTGAGGAACTGGACCTTGCTCTCCTCGTCGATTTTGCGGATGGCCTCTTGCGTGGAAGTGATGGAATCTCGAAGATCCTGGCGCTGCCCGATCAGGAATTCGAAACGCTTCTTCTGCTCGAGATACTCCTCCTCCGCCATGAGGTTGACGGCTTTGAAGCGATTGAGCGTTTCCCTGGCCTCTTCGAGTTCTTTTTCCACGTCGACGTCCGTCATTTCGGCGACCGGCTGCCATTTTCTGATCACCCGTCGCGGCTTGGCCGTTTCCTGCAGCGCACCCGCTCGTTCGGCTTCTGGGGCGCCATCGGCCTGGAGCTCCGTGCCTTCCTCATCGGCTTCGACGGCCTCTTCGCCTGCGGTCTCCTCGACGGGCGCCGGCGCAGCCGGCTCGGCGCGCTCCACCTCCGATTCTGCTTTGAGCTCGGCCAGCGTCTTCTTGAGTTCCTGCCAGCACATTTCGTCCAGATTGACGAGGTCGCGATCCACTTCAGCCTTGCGGATCTCGTGCTGAACCCGCCCATCCTTGGCAGCCTCCTCGTCTTGCCGTGCTTTTTGAAGCGATGCTTCCGTCTCTTCGACGCCGACGCGGATTTGCTGGAGAAAGGTCTCGGCGCCGGCCAGGACCGATTCTGAACGGACGAGCTCTTCCTTTATGGCCCCGAGTTTTTTCCGTAACGCGAGGATATCATCCTCCAGGCGGCTCTTGTCATCGTCGCCCCGGCGGGAATCATCGGTGAGTTGTTTGATTTTTGTTTCGGCGGTTTCTTTCCGTATCCGAGTAGACTCGGCTTGATGGCGCAGACTGTTGATCTTCTCCTGGAGAAGGTCGAGGCCGGCTTTCACCGCCATGAATCTCCGCTCCGCCTCGGTCGCAGCCTCCGCAGCGGCGGCCAGGGTCCGCTCTTGCTCCGCGACTCTTTCCTTGAGCGAGGCCGCTTCCGATTCCCCCGTCCGGACTCTTTCCGCCATCTGAATAAGGCTCGCCTGGAGACTGTCCTTCTCGGCGGCCAGCAATTCGGTTTCCCTGGTGAGGATATCCTCGGCTGCGTGGATCTTGTCGCTTTCGGCAAGGACGAACCCGCGCTCCTTTTGTGTGTCGAGGATGGCCCGCTCGGCCCGCGACAGGCGCTCCCTCTCGAGGTCAAGGTCGTGCTGCCGTTCAGCCTCTTCCCGTCGTAGCTCTTCGAGTCGAAGGGCGAGAGGCGCCGCGTCGTTCTCGAGCCGATCGATTTCGGCCGCGAGTGTCCGCATTTCCACGGCCAGGGCCATGACGCCCTCGGCCTTTTGACCGAGCCTGAGAAGTCCGGAGGAAAGGAGGAGGTCCCCCGAAGGTGTTAGGAAATTCAGCTCGGGGTGGTCCATCCAGATCCTGACCGCGGTCAGTATCTCGCTGACGATCACAGCGTCTTCAAAGCCGGCCAGGCTGTCCTTGATACGTTGATCGGGCTCGAGGCGGCTTTTCAAGAGACCGAGGACCCCGGGGTGGGACAGGACGTCGGGCGGCACCGCTGGCCGCGCCTTGACCGGCACCAACAGATAACTCCCTTTGAGCCCATCCGGAAGGCCCTTCAGCAACTCCTCGGCGGGAACAACCCTGGACCGGGCTTCATCCTTCCAAAAGGCATCGACGAGAAGCGCATTCTCCGGACTGGCGGTCAAGAGGTCGGCCAGCAGTCCGAGGCTTCCGGGAATTTCTGCGGTCTGGACCTCGCCCCGCTCTTTCTCGGCGACCTTTCTCAGGGCCTGCAGATGATAGGTCGCCTTGTCTTGCCCGAGTTTCAACGCGGCCAGGCGGCTTTGAACTTCCGCGATGGAAGAATGAAGGACGGCGGCAGCGGCGGCGATGGACTCGGAACGTTGCGCCGCGGCCTTGTGCGCGGACAAGTGCCCTTCGAGCTGACTGTCCAAGGCCGCCAGACGGGCCGCGTTCTCCTCCAGGAGCCTGGTTTGCTCGGCGGTTTGGGCCGCCAGCTTGTCCTGCTGGCGCGCCAGCAGTTCGAACTCCTTCTCTGCGCTGACG
This sequence comes from Candidatus Aminicenantota bacterium, assembly GCA_963727095.1. Lineage (GTDB taxonomy): Bacteria > Acidobacteriota > Aminicenantia > Aminicenantales > Saccharicenantaceae > CAVSEQ01. The sequence continues at coordinate 522,678 of CAVSEQ010000004.1, forward strand.
TGGGCGTTCTTTGTTTCTGTGAGCTCTTGGAGTGTGGCCAGATAGTTGTCCCTTAGACGGCTGATGTCCTCCTCCGCTATAGCTTTGGCTTTCCTGGCGGCATCCACCGTCTCTTCCAAGCGACCGAGCTCGCCCTGACGGGTTGCGTACTCGCCGGAGAGTTCCTCGTGCCTGAGACGCACGTCTTCCAATTCCTTGGTGAGCAGCAGGACATCTTTGAGGAGCTCGTTGCCGTCGGCTTCGGAGCGCTTCTTGTTTTCTTCGAACAACTCGACCCGCTTGGTTTCTCGTTCGATATCGTTTTCAAGACGGCCGATTTGAGATTTGAGGCCGAAGAGTTTCTCCTGGCCGTCCCGGACAGACTTCTCGAGGTCCCACAACTCCCGGCGCTTGGCGGCCGCATTCTTTTCTTCGGCCCTGACAAGAGCCGTGAGTTCTTGTTCGGAGGCCAGCCGGGCTTCATACAGCGCGGCGGCGTCCTTCCGGTCGCGCTCGAGCGAGGCGAACTTCCGTTGGTAATGGTGCGATGTCAGCTCGCGAATGCGTTCCCTCAAACGGCGGTAGCGGTTGGCGGCCTGAGCTTGGCGCTGCAGGGAGTTCTTCGCCTTCTCGACTTCGGCGATGATGTCTTCAAGGCGGGTCAGGTTGAGCTCGGTGTTTTCGAGCTTGTTCTGGGCCTGCTTCTTCTTGTCTTTGTAGTAGGCCGTGCCGGCGGCTTCTTCGATGAGGGCCCGCTTTTCCGTGGGCTTGGAGGTGACGAAATTGCCGATCGCCCCCTGTTCGATGACGAAGTACTCCTTCTCACCGATGGCATGCTTCCAGAGCTCGTCCTGGATGTCCTTGAGACGGACCGTCTTGCCGTTCAGCCGGTATTCGCTTTCGCCGGCGCGGAAGACCCGGTGCGCGATCACCATTTCCTCTTCTTCGCTGCCCAGGGTCAGGACGGCGTCGGCCATGTTGAGCGGCGGCTTCTTGGCGTTCCCGTTGAAGATGACGTCTTCCGTCCGGTCGCCGCGGACGGACTTCAGCCGCAGGCCGCCGAGAACCCAGAGCATGGCGTCGACGAGATTGCTCTTGCCCGTGCCGTTCGGGCCCACGATGGCGGTGAGTCCGGGATGAAAGACGATTTTTGTACGTTCCGCGAAGGACTTGAATCCCTGCAGTTCGAGCTTCTTGATGATCATGCTCATGATGTGCGCGGCCTGTCTGGAAATTATTTCAGCGCGGCGGCTGAACGAGACAGGTATTGTAGTTGATTCGGCCCCAATTGCAAAGCAGATATTGGGAATAAATAGCGGCGTTTAGTGTAATCGTTATGGAAGCGAAAGCTTCCGCATCTCCGGCGAAGGAGGCGAAGATGTTTCAAGATGCGCTGATCGTGCCCGCGCGGCACATGCGGACGACGGCCGCGGCATTGCCGCTGGCGGCTTTGGTTCACGGCGTCGTCGCTCTCCTGCTTGTTGTCATCCCGCTTCTTCAGGTGGGCGCACTCCCCAAATTCGAACTCACCGCGGTGCTCCTGGCGACGCCGCCGCCCGTTCCCTTGCCGGCTCCTCCGAAAGGGCACCCGAGTGCTCAAAAGGCCGGGACGCGGATCAAGCCCGTGGCGGTGAAAGGGACGGCCCACGCCAACTTTCTCATCGCGCCCGTGTCGATCCCGACCGCGATCGGCGACGAACCGATCGACGCCGGCGGAAGGCGAGAGGGGATCGAAGGGGGAGTCGACTTTGGAGACGCGGCCGATTTGAATAAGAATCCGGCCGGTTATCCGCCGGGCTGGCTGGTTGTGGTCCCCGGCGACGACAACGCGGGTCCGGTCCGGGCGTTGGGAGGCGTGAAGCCCCCGAAGCTCGTGCGGCGCGTCCAACCGGACTATCCCGAGCTCGCCCGCCTGTCCCGCGTCGAGGGTATCGTCATCCTTGAAGCAACGACGGACGTCTCCGGGCGCGTCGCGGGGGTCAAGGTCCTGAAGTCCATCCCTCTGCTGGATTCGGCCGCGGCCGACGCCGTGCGTCAATGGCTCTACGAGCCGCTGGTCGTGAACGGCCGTCCTCGCGGCGTGACCTTCACCGTCACGGTTCGTTTTGAGCTGAAACAATAAACGTGCTGCACAACGCCCCGTCCGTCCTTGACAGGCCGGGGTATTTCGTTTAATTTCTATATGTTTTTTCCGTTCCTGCCTAAAGCCAGCGTAGCTCAGTCGGTAGAGCAGCTGATTCGTAATCAGCAGGTCGGAGGTTCGATTCCTCTCGCTGGCTCTCTCAGATTCCCTGAGAAATCAGTCATTCGGTCATCATCCCTAGCGCCCGAAAATTGTCGCAATTTTGTACCACTTTACGCCGTTTCATGCATCTGCTGAGCACGATTTGAGAACAGTCAGCGCAGGGGAGGCTACCGAGAAGCCCGGCTATCTATTGGTCCTCGCGAGGAACGCCGGACTGTCGCCCCGGAGGTCGCGAGTTCGAGTCTCGTCGGCCCCGCTACCTGTCCCCTCGGTTTTCCCTTGATATTTTCCGATGGGCGTTGGGTTATCGACCGACGAGGACGAAGGCACCCCAGTAGTAGGGCAGGTCGCGACCGTAACGCGCCTTGACCGTCGCCCGCAGCTCGCTTTGCGCTTCCCGCAGCGCCTCGTGCTTGTCTTTCCCTCCGAGCCACTTCTCATAGAACAGCGCCATCAGCTCCTGCGTCTCGCGGTCCGGCACCGACCACATACTCATCAGCACGGACTCGGCGCCAGCCTCTTGCAGTGCCCGCCGCAGCCCGAATACCCCCTCGCCGTCTTGCGACTCGCCCAGCCCCGTCTCGCAGGCGCTCAGCACTACCAGCTCCGTCCCCGCCAGGTTGATCTGTGTCACTTCGTACGCCGTCAACACGCCGTCGTCCATGTCCGGCGGCGTCTTGCCCCCGAGTGTCCGGTTCGCTCCCGTTAGGTACAACCCCGACCGCAGCATCGGGTCTTCCAACCCCGACGCACGCTCCTCGCCCACCCCCCCTGCCACGTCCTTCTGCTTTCGCTCCTGGTCCGACTCGAAAAACCCGTGCGTGGCCAGGTGCAACACCCGCGGGCTCCGCACCCCCTTGACCCGCTCCTCCAGCGCGTTCGCCCCCGTATACAGCCCCACCTCCCAGTGTTGCCCCTCGAGCAGCTTGGCCACCGTCTCGGCTTCTTTCTGTGTCCCCGGTAACGGCGGCAAGCTCCCGCCACGCAGGTCCCGCGACCGCTGCCCCGCGCCTGCCACCGAAACAGGTTCCGCCGGGGCTGCTTTCTCGGCCTGCTCCGGCTGCTGCAACGCCCGCACCGCCACGCGCTGCTGCGCTTCGTCCAACCCGAACAACGGGTTGCCCATCACCACCGCCGTGTTCCCCCCTGAGGCTCTCCTCTGCCGCAGCACATCCTTCGTGCTGGACGCGATGCGTAGATCGTACTTATCCATCAGCAACCGGCCCCCGTTGTCGGCCACCACGCCCAGCGCCACCTGGTTCAGCACCCCGTCTGTGGAGACATAGACCCTCCGGCCGTTGCCCAGCAACGGTTCCAACGGCTTCCAGAACGCCTGATAGAAGGATCTCCTTGGTGCGGCGGCCTTCGTCCCGCTTACCTCTCCCGCCACTTTGACACCGCGGATTGAGCGGATTTCGCTGAGCCCCGCGCGCAGCCGGTAATCGCGCAGCGGGTCGTTTTCAAGCTCTTTGCCCTCGCCCAGCACCACGAACTGCGGCTGCGTGCTCTCCGGCCTGACGACCAGCGCCACGTATTCCGTCCTCTCCGTCCACTTCTTGCCGTCATAGAACAGAAAACGGACGATCTCGACCGCGGCTTCGTCGGGCTTGAGCGCGTCGCGTACCTGCTGCCAAGTGACGCGGGCCAGGAGCTTCTCTTCGGCCAGCGCCCCAGAGCGCTTGACCAGATCTTTCTCCAGGTCGGCGGCCTCCTTTTCGAGCTGCGCGATTTGCGCGCGGCGCGCGGCCTGTTTCTGCGCCTCGCCTTCGGGCGGCGCCGTCGCCAGCTTGGCTAGCTCGCTCTTCTTCTCCGTCAGCAGGTCGAGGAGATGGAGAGCCTCGGGATCGCCGCCGGCTTGGATCTTGGCCCGCAGCGCGGCCACGCTCTGGGCGATGAAACCCTTCTCCCATAGCACCGTATCGTACATCTTCCCCGCGAGTCCGGGAACCTGCTGGCGGTAGGCGAAACAAAAACTGAAGTACGCAGGGAACTGGTATTCTACCGTTGCCAGGTACGCCAAACGCTCCTTCTCGCTCATGTACGTGAAGTAGTATTGGAACTGCTTCGCCAGAGTCTCGAACGCCCGGTCGAAGAAGGGCCCGGCCTGAGCAGGCTGCGCCCGGGCATAAAAGAGCGCGGCGAGATTGTTCAACGACTGGGCCACGACCGGATGGTCGGGGCCGAGCGCCTTTTCCAGGATGGCCAGGGCGCGCTTGTAGTATGGCTCCGCATCGGCGTAACGGCCCTGCTCACGATACAGCGCGGCGAGATTGTTCAGTGACTCGGCCACGTCCGGATGGTCGGGGCCGAGCGCCTTCTCCCGGATGGCCAGGGCGCGCTTGTGGAGTGGCTCCGCCTCGGCATAACGGCCCTGCTTGTCGTACAACTCGGCGAGATTATTCAACGAACTGGCCACGTCCGGATGGTCGGGGCCGAGCGCCTTCTCGTAGATGGCCAGGGCGCGCTTGTAGAGTGGCTCCTCATCCGCGTTGCGGCCCTGCTTATCGTACAGCGCAGCGAGATTGTTCAAGTCTGTGGCTACGTCCGGGTGCTCCGGTCCCAGTGCCTTTTCGTCGATGGCCAGCGCGCGCTTCAGAAGTGGCTCCGCCTCGGCGTAGCGCCCCTGCCCGTCGTACAGCAAGGCAAGATTGTTCAGCGACGTGGCCACGTCCGGATGGTCGGGGCCGAGCGCCTTCTCCCGGATGGCCAGGGCGCGCTTGTAGAGTGGCTCCGCCTCGGCGTAGCGCCCCTTACCGTCGTACAGCAAGGCAAGATTGTTCAACGACGTGGCTACGGCCGGATGATCGGGGCCGAGCGTCTTCTCCTTAATGGCCAGGGCGCGCTTCAGGAGCGGCTCCGCTTCGGCGTAACGGCCCTGCTCACGATATAACTCGGCGAGATTGTTCAACAACTGGGCCACGACCAGATGGTCGGGGCCGAGCGCCTTCTCCCGGATGGCCAGGGCGCGCTTCAGGAGTGGCTCCGCCTCAGCGTAGCGGCCCTGGTCGTCGTACAGCAAGGCAAGACTGTTCAACGACGTGGCGACGTTGGAGTGCTCAAGCCCAAAGGTAGCCTCGGCGACGCGGAGAGACTCTTGTGCAAGCGGTATGGCCTCAGTGTACTTGCCTTGCTGGTAGAGCTGTCCAACCTGAGCGTTCAGCTCTTTCCAGCGCGCTTCCTGAGCGGCCACGGGAACTGCCATCGCAAGTGCAAGCAGCACAAAGCAACCCACGGAGGTAATCTTGCGGGCCAAGGTTGTGTCCATCATGCCTCCTCGCGCAGTTTTGCCGAAAAACCAGAACTAACCTGCCCCCGCTCAATGTACCACCCGGGAAGCGAGGTTTTCAAGCATTGGCGCCTCACCCCAGCGCACGCGCATAAGAACCAATCCGCTCTCAGGTGCGCGATACTGGTAGGGCATAATGATCCAATTGGGGCGGGAGTCCAAAGGTTGAAAATCTCACATCAGGGGTGTTACAGTGAGCGGGGCACGTCAGATTTCCGACGAGGGAATATATGAGAAAGAAAAGGATGGCTCCGTCTATTTCCTGACAAACGCGGTTTCCGCGACGACAACCGTGACGCTGACCGCGAGCCTTGGCGGAGTCAGCAAGTCCGTGCCCGTTGAAGTCCGGAAGGAGGCCGTGGTCCGCTCGCTCACCCTGTCTCCCGAATCTGCCGGCTCGAGCCCCGTAGTCACGGGGATGGTAACCCTAGATCAGCCTGCGCCCAAGGAGGGGACGAAAGTCGTGCTTTCAAGCAGCAATCCAAGCGCGGCGACGGTCCCCGACTCACTCCTTATCCCTGAGGGCAGCACGACGGGGACGTTCACCATGGCCGTGTCGGCGGCAGCGGCTCGGACAGCGGTCGTCATCAGCGCCGAGTTCGCGGGGCTTAAGAAGACAGCTTCCCTCGGCGCCGGGCAGGGCCCGTCGACCGCCGGCCAACAGGGGCCCGCGGTTCCTGCGGGGAACGTTTCCCGGGCGGGTCTGGCTTCGACCATAATCGTGGGCAACTGGGCGGGCGATTATGATCGACTCAGCATAGACCCCGAGTTTATAAAAAGGGCCCGGGGATCGAGGGATATGAAGGGATTCCTGGCGCAGGCCGAAGCCAGGTGCAAGTCGCTCAGGCTAACCGTTACGAAGGACACGATTGCCCTTAGCGTTGCAGGAAAGGGTCGGACTGTTTCGGAGATCTCAGGGAAATATGAAATCGTCAAAGACGCTGCGGCCGCCGTGACACTCAAGGCGACCCCGGTGACGCGCGAGGGACTCCCGTCGAGGGATCCCGAGGCCAAGGCCGTGGGTTCCCGGACGATGTCCATAGCCCTGTCGGACCGAAACCATCTCAGATTGAGTTTCATGGTCGGGACCTGGGATTATCTCAAGCGTCTGGAGAGCGCGGCGTCCTTTCAGAAATAGACTAACAATATCAGTGTTGGATTACCCGTCCAACTCCTTAAGAAGATTCTGGGATCCCAACCCCTGGATAATCCACCGGAAGTAGACCGAGAACGACGGCAGGAAGAGGCGTCTGCGACCAAATTGTGACTATCTGGGGCTTCACATATTATGAGGAGCAATGGACTCCGGATCCAAAAGTCGGAGATTCGAATCCTCTCTGGCACGCCACTCAATCCGCCCTATTGCGGCGCCTCAGATGGGCACAATCTGAGCACAATCGATTTTGCGCCCCGGCTAATTGCCTTTTTTGTCAATAAGTTGAAACGCTAGCGCAATCCCTTCGTAATCAGCAGGTCGGAGGTTCGATTCCTCTTGCCGGCTCTCGATTTCGCCTCTCATCGGCCGCCTCTCAATTTTCCCCGCCTCTCAACTTGACACCGGTCACGGGCCGGGCCTATAATTCTTTTTGTTAAGGGGTACGAATTTTAAATTCGGCTTAAGGAGGATCCAAATGAGCCGACCCATCCGTCTTCTTTCTGTCTGTGCGCTGGCCGTATTGGGCGTCGCGACATTCGCGATGTTCCCGGCGTGCAGTTCAAACTCCTCGTCCACATCCAGCGGCACGGCCCGCATGAACGTGCTGGTCACAGACTCGCCTTCGGACGATTGGCAGCAGGTGACCGTCATGATCAAATCCATCAGCCTGCGGAATCAACTCACGCAATCATATGCTGATGTCTGGACCGCCGATCCAAGCAATCCGGATTCCGGCAAGCAGAACCTTGTCGATCTGTCCGGAGTCGCCACAATCCTCGGCAGCGCCACGATCCCTGCCGGCACCTATGACCGCATGAAGCTCACGATCAACACCGACCCGACGACGATGACGCTGATCGATGACGGCGGCAACACGATCGATCCGGCCAATATCACGGTCAACGATCCCAGTCAGAAGGGCGAGATCAAGGTGGACATCGCTCCTCCCATTATGGTGGCCGACGGCGGCACCGCCAATCTGCAGGTGGATTTCGACCTGGCGCATCCTTTGTCCATCGTCGTCATTAACGGGAAGGTCGTCATCAACCTTCAAATCCGGCACAAAGCCGTGCCCCGCAACCTCCGCAATATCCAGTTCGCGCGCAACATCGGCAACGTGACGTCTCTGGACGGCACCACCGGTTTCTCCATGAAAACGCTGGACGGCATCGACCTTACCTTTGGGGTCAACGCCGACACCATCTACACTGACGTCGATGCCAATCAGGCCGGTGATTTCACCGGACTCACCGTGGGGAAGGGCGTCCTCGTGGCGTCCAATATGAACTCCGACGGGACCTTGTATGCCCGTCGCGTCTGGTACGGCGATGTCACCAAACTGCCGCAGTTCACTCCCGAAGGTTTGGTGCGCCGCGTCGGAGACAATTGGATCAAAGTTTTCAAGAAGGACACCGACACCACGGCTGATAACCGCCACTCCTGCCATTGGGATTCGGACACCATATTCGTTGACGCGAACACCGTCTGGACGTTCCAAACCGACATTCCGATGGGAACAGGCACGGCCGTGCTCCACAGCATCCGGCGGGGCTTCCGTGTGGATATCGTTCTCGTGGACGCCAATGCTTCGCCCAAGGTGGCCCAGTCGATCAACGTCAACAGCGCCCGCGATGAGGGCGGAATCAAGTCGGTTACGACCACGGGCTTTAGCTTCGGAGGCTGGGACTACTGCAACGGATGGCCGACCGCCGTCTCCAACGGCATGCGGACCTATTCCCACACCTGGCTTTACAGCGCCGTTACCGACCACCTCTTTTCCTGGTGGTACTACGGACTGCCCTCCAGCGGCTCCACGACCATCCAGGACTTTATGGACACTGTGAACCAGGCCAACGGCGCTCATCTCCGGGTCTTCGGTTGGGCCGAACTGTACTGGGATCAGACCAACAGCCAATGGGTCGCCGAAAATCTGGTCCTCGCCCCGGAGAAGCTGCCTGATCCGCAGCAGATCCTGACGGCCTACACAACGGCCAGCGGGTCCATGGGGGTCGGCACGTTCGATTGGGACAATTGGACGCAGGCCACGGTTATGACGGTCGTCCTTGATACGACGGGCGATCTCCAAACTGTGGTCGGAGTCCTCGGGTGGAACTCGACAACCAAGATTCTTACGTTCACCGTTCCCGTGCCCCCGGACCAATGGGAAGCTCTCCTCACGCCCGGTCTGCTCGGCGTGAGAGTTTGGGTCAGGCCGGTCAAAGCCACGGACGGGACTTTCAGCTGGCACGCGTACTCGGTCCTCGGCTTTGAAATGCTCAACTAGCTGTTCGTCAGTACTCTCGGCGGCCGCGGGCCTCAGCCCGCGGCCGCCTTTCTTAGCCCGGCTTCCCGGCAGGCCGCTTTATTGCCGGTTCGCGAGCAGTGCGCTGTCTTAGCGAAGAGACGGGTGGCAACTTGGCTTGCGCACCGAGCCCCCCGGGGGTGAATCGGTGAGCGTTTAGCCTTCTTGGCAGTCGTGGCCGCCGCGTCCCCGGCGGCCGCATCTCTTGACGTGTATATCGTTCATGCCAACGTCGCTTCCCTTGTGTTCGTGACCTCCACTTCGTCCGGATCGGCCTCAGCCTGTGCCAATGCAGGCTTCAGCAATAGGTGGATCGCCGGCATCGGCGTCCCCGTTTCCAGGTCACGAATGTCCGACCTTCCCGGGCGAGGCCGACATGTTGTCAAAGCGTCCCTAATACGATATCATCGATAGAGTTTAGGTGTGCGGCAGCTTGGAGCCGGAGGAGAGGAGTGGAAATGAAATCCGCGTGGAGATTTTTCGCCTCCGTCAAGCTTGCTCTCGTTCTCCTTATTCTCCTTGCCCTGTCCTCGATCATGGGCACGCTCGTTCCCCAAGGACTTCCCCCCGAAGCCTATGCCGCACGCTACGGCAGCCTGGCCGGCTTCTTCATCGGCCTTCGGCTGACGGGGCTTTACCACTCGGTCTGGTTCCTGGCCCTTTTGCTCCTTCTCGCCCTCAATACGGTGATCTGCACGCTGTCCCGACTGCCGGCAAAATGGCGCCGGGTATTCAGGCCGCGGGTCGATGCCGATGCGACTGGGCTGCTGGCCATGAAAGTCAACGGGCGGCTGACGAGAAACGCGCCCGTCGCTTCGGTCCGGATCGACGTCCAGGCTGCTCTGGCGCCGAGACACTATCGGGCGACATCGGTCGAAAAGGACAATGGGCTGGTCATTCTCGCCCGGAAAAGGCGGCTGGGGAATTTCGGACCGGACATGGTCCATCTCGGACTTCTGATCGTCATCATCGGCGGGATCGTCAGCAGTCTTGCCGGCTCCCGGGAACAGCTGGCACTCACCGAAGGCCAAATGCTTCCCGTCCCCCGCGCCGCCTTCACGGTCCGGCTCGATAAGTTCGAGACGGAATACTATCCGCAAGGAAACGTCAAGGGCTGGAAGAGTTCGGTCACGATCATTGCTCAGAACCGGCCTGTCGCCTTCGGAGTGATCGAGGTCAATAGGCCATTCTCCTTTCGCGGAATCTCTTTTTATCAAACGAGCTACGGCTGGGACTGGGAGAAGGCCAAGCTGGAAATCACCATCAGCAAGAAAAATGACCCGGCGTTCAGCCGGACGGTCCGGGCCGGACTCGGCGAGCGAATGCCTGTAAGCGACAACGATGTCACCGCCGTCTCGGTCGAAAACTTCGTTCCTGATTTTGTCATCGGCGAAGGAAGCGAGGTCCAGACGAGAAGCCTGAATCCGGATAACCCGGCGGCACAGATCACGGGTTGGAAGGGCGGGGAGAAGGTCTTTTCAGGATGGATTTTCGCGAAATTCCCCGACTTCACGCAAATCCACTCGGGAAAGGAAACGGACCTTTCTTTTGCCCTCAAATCGTTCGAGGCGCCCGAGTTCTCCGTCCTCGAAGCGGCCCATGATCCCGGCGCCGGGTGGATTTGGGCCGGATGCATGCTCGTGACCGCCGGCTTCTTTCTGGCCTTTTACTGGCCGCCGCACGAGATCAGATTTATTCTGGAGGAGGTCGGAGGCCGGACGGAGATCACCGCGGGCGGTCATGCCGCCAAGAGCCGGGAGGCATTCCGGGCGGAATTCGACGGCCTGATCAAATCACTACGGAGGTCCCAATGAACGAGTCCGCCCTTTTTACCGCAACCTTTATCCTCTATATCCTGGCCGCGTTTGCCTACATCCTTTTCCTCCTGTCCAGGAAAAAGCATTGGCCCAAGGCCGGCTTCGCTCTGGCGATCGCGGGTCTCGTTCTCCACACCGGGGCGTTGATCCTGAGAACGGTCGCAAGCGGCCATGCTCCGTTCACCAATATGTATGAGTCGCTCTCGTTCCTGTCCTGGGCGGTGGTTCTGGCATTCATCCTGATCAGCCGGAGATTTTCCATTCCGAGCGTCGGCGTTTACGTGATGTTGATCGTCGTTGGACTCGTCGCGCTGGCGTCCTCGCCGCTCATGCCCAAGGAGGCCGCGCCTCTCGTCCCGGCCCTTCAAAGTTATTGGCTGTGGCTTCATGTTTCGGTGACGCTTCTCGGCGAAGCGTTTTTCGCCGTGGCTTTTGTCGCCTGCATCTTTTACCTGGCCGCCAAGTCCCCGGAAAAACGGGAGCTTATGGACGCCGTGAGCTACCGCTGTGTGGCCGTGGGATTCCCCCTCTTCACGCTGGGGGGCCTCATTTTCGGCATGATCTGGGCCTACCGGGCCTGGGGGACATACTGGAGTTGGGACCCCAAAGAGGTCTGGAGCCTCATCACTTGGCTGGTTTTTGCCCTTTACCTCCATACCCGCATCGTCATGGGCTGGAAAGGGAAGCGGTCGGCGGTTATCGTGGTCGTCGGTTTCCTGGCCGCCCTGTTCACATATTTCGGGGTGAATTATCTGCTGGCGGGCCTCCACAGTTATGCTTGAGGGACTACCGCACAAAGCGAGCATTCAAACGTTATGCCTCAAGTGCCATCAGAACGCGCACGGAACGGCCTTCGATTTCGATGCGGCCTGGGCGAAGATCAAGCTCGCCATTCCGGGCAAATGAGCCCGGCGCCGGGAAGTACTTTTTCTCGCCGGAAAAGTGTAAGATAAAAGTGTCCCCCTGACCGGACCGGTGCGGGAAGGACGGGGAATATTGTCCGCCTGGAGATGTATGGCCCTATGGGAGCTCCGATCAAGCCGAACGAGCATCCGGAGGATGCCGTCCTGATCAGGAGGGCCCAAGAGGGAGACATGGACGCCTTTGAAAGCCTGGTCAAGAAGTACCAGCAGTCGATTTATGCGTTCTGCCGGCGCCTCACCGCCGCCCATCAGTCGGCTGATGACCTGGCCCAGGAGACGTTCATCAAAGCTTACTTCGCCATCGGCAGGTTTGACATCCGGTGGCCGTTCTACCCCTGGCTGCGCAAGATCGCCATGAACACAGGCCTCAACTATTTAAAGGCCAGGAGCCGCGAACGGCCGCTCGATGAGAACGCCTTGCCCGCGCGGGCGGCCGATCCGCCCGAGGCCGCGAACCCGACCCATCTCCAGCTGGAGAGGGCGGAGTTCGATGAAAAACTCACGAGGGCCGTGGAATCTCTTCCCGCGGATCAGCGGACAGTTTTCATCCTCAGGTTCTATGAGGGCATGAGTTATGAGGAGATTTCCGAAACCCTGAGCCTGCCCCTGGGCACCGTCATGTCCCGGCTCAACCGCGCCCGGCAAAAGCTGAAATTGCTTCTGGTGGACAGCCTGGCGAGGAGAGTCTGAGATGAGGCACGGCAAACTCCGGCGGCTTCTAGGCGCTTATGCCGACGGCGAACTGCAGGGCAGAGACAAGGCCGCCATGGAGCGGCATCTCGCCGCGTGCCCGGAATGTCGTGCCGACCTGGAGTTTCTCCGGACTCTCGACGGCGTTCCACGAACCTCTCCCTCCGTTCCGCGCGAAGCGGAATACTGGGCCTCCTTTTCGGGTCGCGTCCGGGCCGGCATCGTCCGGCGGCCGGAGGAAGCTCCCGCATCTCAGGTCAGGGAGGCCTCCATGTTTAAAGATTCCTTCTTTAAGCCGCAGAAGAACATAGGTCTGAGGGCCGCCGTTTTTCCGGTGTCCCTCCTGGTTCACGCAATGGTGATCATGCTTCTGATCATCATCCCTCTCATGCAGACGGGCAATCTGCCGACGGTCGAGGTGGTGTACAGCGCGTTCCTGGTGCCGCCTCCTCCTCCGCCTCCTCCGCCGCCGCCTCCGGCCAAGCGGAAGACGACGGCAGCGCAGACGAGGATCAAACGCGTCCGGGCCCAGGCTCCGATGGAGCCGGGGCGGCTGGTCGCGCCGGTCGAGATTCCCGAACAGATCGCCGAAGAGCAGATCTCGGACATCGGGGTCGAAGGCGGCGTTGAGGGCGGCGTCGAGGGCGGCGTCGTCGGCGGCGTGCTGGGCGGGGTCGTGGGCGGCGTGTTGGGAGGCGTGGTCGGCGAGGTCGAAGCGCCGGTGCGGGCGATCGGCGAGATCAAGCCGCCGAAGCTCGTCCATTCGGTGGAACCGGTGTATCCGGAGATCGCGCGGCAGGCCCGTGTTGAGGGCATCGTGATCATCGACGCGACGACGGACGTCTACGGGCGGGTTATCAGCGTGAAAGTGCTGCGGTCGATCCCGCTTCTGGATCAGGCGGCCATCGATGCCGTGCGCCAGTGGGTGTACGAGCCGATGATCATCAACGGCCGTCCCCGGCCGGTCCAGTTCACCGTCACCGTCCGATTCCAGTTGAAGTCGATCCCCGGGGATGGTCCCGAGGGGTGATCATCCCCCGTTTTTTCCCCTCGCCGGGGGTGAGGAATATCCCCGGCGAGATCACCGCCGGCGGCGATTGAATCAACCGGCCCCCGGATTCATAGTAGTGATGCACAAACAGTTGGGGAAGACCCTAAGCGGCTATGACCGGGAGGTTGATTTTGAGATCATCGACGGCGCGCCAGCGGCGGAGAACGGCAATCGGTCTCTGCCTGTCCCTGGCGGCGATCGGACTTCTGACTGGACCGGCGCCGGCCGACGGGAAGAAGCTCGAGGTCATCGTCGAACGATCGGCCATTCACCTGGATCCTGATGGGCAGAGCCCCGTTGTCGAGATCCTCCCGAAGGGAACCATCATTTCGCTGGCGAGCCCCGTCCGGATGAAAAAGCTATGGCTCTATGTCAATTTCACTTCATTCAGGAACGGCTCCGTCCGGTCGGGCTACGTTCCGGAGTCGGAAATCCGCAAGCTTTTTCCCGTGCTCAATGTCGTTCAGATCTCGTCGGAAGACGAAATCCTCGACCCCAAGGCCATCGACGTGAACGCTCCCGTACGGGCGAACCTGGAATGGGGCATCACCAAGGAGAGCATAATCCGGACGGAGGGAAAGCCCAACAACCAAACCATGTCCGGCGGCCTGGAAGTCCTTGAGTACAGGCGCGAGCTTATGAACAAGAAATGCCTGGTCGAATACATTCTGGACAAAAACAGACTGGTCACGGCGAGGATCAACCTCCTTGAAAACTATGCGGATAAAAACAGATATCTTGACGATTATGATAAAATCCGCGGCTTCATGACGGCCAAGGTCGGCGAGCCCCGCTCGAATAAAACGACCTGGCAGGGCAGGTCTCAGCCGACCCCGGCGCAAGGTATGGGAAACGCCCTCAGCAAAGGCGAAGTGGAATTTTCATCGGAGTGGGTGTTCGGCGACACTTCGGTCCATATCGTCCTGTGCGGCGGCAACAACCGCGTCAGCTTCGGCGCCGAACTCGTTGACATCAAATCAAGGAATTCCGTCTCTTATTAACCCCCTCCTTTCGCGCGCCCCTTCTCCCGTTCCAACGGGAGGAGGGGCCAGTTTTATCCCTGGTCCTTCTGGACGAAGCTGAGGCTGACCTTGTTCTTGCCGAGCCATTTGCTGTGCATCATGAGCTGCTCGGTCCGTTTGATGAGGGCTTCAACCGTGTCATACCTCTGGACGATGCTTCCTCCCATGGACACCGTGGCGTTCAGCATGCCGGTTTCCGTCGTGATATAGGATTCGGCGATCAGGAGCCGGAGCTTGTTGGCGACGATGTCGAGCCGGCTCTCATCGATGTTGAGGAGGATGACTAGGAATTCTTCCGTGCTCCAGCGCCCGACGATATCGAAGTACCGGATGTTCTTGTGCAGAGTCCGAGCGACCATCCTCAGGATCTTGCTGGCGTTGAACCGCCCATGTTTCTCCAGGGTCTTTGTATAGTTGTCCACGTCGACATAGATCACACCGAACGGAAGGCTGTATTTTTGGAATTCCTCCAGGCGCACGTTGAGCGTCATGTCGAGGTAGAGCTTGCCGGCGATCCCCGTTTCGGCGTCGATGAGAGCCGTCTTCTCGAGCTCCGTGCTGCTCAAGGGAATCGTGATTTTGGGAGCCATATTCGAAAAGGCCTCGACGGCGCCGATGACCTCCCCGTCCTCCTTGAAGACCGGGATGGTCCTCAGGGTGGCCTGAAACCGAAATCCCTCCTTGTGCTGGATATACACGTCCATGGCTCTGATCGCGCCGTCCTTGAGGGTCAATTCGACCGGGCACTTCGTCTGACAGAGGCTGACGCCCTCCCTGTCCAGAAAGAGAGGCAGGTCTTCCGAGCATACTCTTCCTACGGCGTCGGAGTTCTCGATACCCGTCAACTGTTCGGCGGCCTTGTTCCAGAAGATAATACGCCGTTCTTTGTTCACGCAGGTGATTCCGTCGTGGACCTGGTTGAGAACGACGTTGCAGAAGCTCCGGTTGACGCCTTGAAAGACTTCAAGAATATTGAGTTCGGCCATTGCGAAACCTTTTACCCCTATTCTTTTATCCGTCCGGGGTTTTTGTCAAGCGATATGTCAGATATTTCCGTATGCCGCGGCGGCCGGGCTTCCCAAAATCCCCCAATACGCCCTCGCACGGCCATTATTGACACCCCCCTAACCTCATGTTATCCTAGCGTCGCCGCCCAGGAGTGCGAAGGCATGGTCAAGATCTTCGGGACCAGGCTCCGGAGAGCCCGTGAAGAGATCGGATTGAGCCAGGGGGCCTTTGCCAAAGCCCTGGGATTGTCCTCCGAGTACATCTCCCTCCTCGAGTCCGGAAAAAGGACGCCGAGCTTTGAAACCCTCCAGCGGGTCGCGGCGTTCCTCAACAAAGACATCGTCTTTTTCTTCGATGAAAAGAAACCGGGCCTCGAGGGGCTTGTCGCCCAGGCTGCGGCCGACGAGCGCGCCCGCAAGGAAATCCTGAGATTCAGGGCCGCCTGCGAACGGTATCTCCTGCTCGAGGAGGAGACAGGACGGCGGCTTGACCTGGCGCCGCTTTACTCCCACATCACACCCGAGCGCCTGGCCGAGGAGGAACGGCGACGGATCGGCCTCGGCAACGAACCCGTGCGCGACATCTTCGGCCTTTGCGAAATGAACGGATGCCGCGTCCTGCGCCATCCTTTTCCGGAAGAAGCCCGCATCTCTGGGATTTTCGTTTTCGACGAAGAGCGCAAGGCGGCCTTTGCGGCCGTCAACGCCAATGAACCGCCGGGCCTCCAGGTCCTGATCGCGGCTCATGAATACGCCCATTATCTGAAGGACCGGCCGGACAGCCCGATCATCGACAATCCCGATGTCGTGGTCGAGGAATACGTTTCGTTGTACTCGCCCCGCGAGCGGTTCGCCCAGGCCTTTGCTTCGGTCTTTCTGATCCCGCCTTCCAAGTTGAAGGAGCTGATCGATAAAGACCTCCGGACACGGAGCTTGACCTACGACGACGTCCTGTTCCTGAAGCGGTATTTCGGGGTGAGCACCAGGGCCATGCTCCGGTCGTTGAGGAGCTCCGGCTATCTTGCCGACGCCAAGTTCGAAGAATTTTTCAAGCGAAATCCCGCGGACCGCGAGGCGGAGGTCTTCGGCAATGCCGCCGGCCTGGAAGAGCGGCGGACCCGGACGCTCTTCCGTAAGTCGAGAGCCAGACCCGTCCCGTCCGACCGTTGCAGGCTCCTGGCCTCGGAGGTTCAGACGGCCTCCAAGCCGAAAGACGGCGTGCCGTCCGGGCCGCAGAAAACAGGAGGGCCAGATGAGGAGAGCTCCTAGGATCGGCCGGAGCTGCTTCGCCGCAGCCGCGGTTGTGTGTTTCGTTTCCATCATCCCGAGTTGCACGCGCGGCAAGAGCCCTGCGGCGGACTACCCTTGGGTCACGGTGGACGAGGCGTATACGCCGAAGAATTCCGTCGAGGAGTTCATCAAGGGGGACGCGGCCGCGAAGGGAATGCTGCCGTGCTTCATCAAGGATTACGGCCACAACGCCGCGGTGCTCAAACAATTCCGCGGCAAGGATTTTGCGGGGCCGAGCCAAAGTGTTCTTGAAATGGCGTTCACAGGGCTCGAGGACTGGATGCTGGTCGACATCCGCTATACGAATGAGAAGGAACACGACGTCCAAAGGACCGTTCTTTATATCCGTACCGGGGGGCAGTGGCGGGTCGGCGACAGCGGTCGTCTGATGAAGTAACGACACTCGGCAGTTCGGGCCCGGCCGACAGGCCACGGCGTGATTCAGTATTCGACTTAGAGGAGGTGGGCTATGGCAATCCGGAGCCTAACAACCGACATCCTGATCATCGGCGCCGGGCCGGCAGGGCTTGCGGCGGGGATTTATGCGGCCCGGGCGGGGAAAAAGACAATGATCCTGGCGGGGCGTTCTGCTTCGCGTTTGTCAATCGCCTATGCCATCGAGAATTATCCCGGTTTTTTGAGCATCGGCAGCCAGGAACTCCTCGACAAGTTCCGCTCCCAGGCAGTGCATTTCGGAGCCGAATTCATCGCCGGTGACGCCATTGCCTTCGGGCTCGATTCGGACCCCAAGTACGTTACGACAAAGGACGCCGTCATAGGAGCCGGGGCCGTGATTATTGCCACGGGGAAACCCATGGCCAAAGAGCGTCTGATCATCGGGGAGGACAGGCTTGTCGGCATGGGCGTGAGCTATTGCGCTACATGTGACGGTCCGCTGTTCCGGAACGCGAGCGTCGCAGCGGTCGGACACTCCGACGAGGCCGTGGAGGATGTCCTGGCCCTGGAACAGATGGGGTGCCGGGTCATGTGGATCCCTGAGATCGACCGGACGACTCTCTCCGGTCCTGAAGTCTCACGAATCGAGGCCAAGGAAATTGCCGTCCGCTGGGGGACCAAGATCAGGGAAATCCTGGGCGAAGAGCACGTCGAAAAGGTCCTCCTCGAGGCGCAGGGCGTCCGCGAGGAGGTTCCGGTTGCGGCGGTTTTCATCTTCCGGGAGATTCCCGCCGGCCTGCTCATGAATCGGGCCGGGCTTGCCCTCGACCACAAACAGTGCGTTGCCGTGGACCGTTTTCAGCGGACGAGCATCGCCGGCGTTTTCGCGGCCGGGGATGTTACGTGCGGAGGCCTTCAGGTCGTGACCGCCGCGGGTGAGGGGGCGATGGCCGCCATGCAGGCTCTGCTCTACCTACGGCGGGAAGCGTAGTCTTCGGAGCGACCAAGCCCGTCCTATCGGGGTGCTGAGGAGGAGCAATCAGCGCAAACCCTAAAGGATGCCGTGGACCTATCAGGCCGGGTGCCCGTTTCTGGCCGGCCGTTGTTTGATCCGAAACGTAATCCTCTTCCCCTTGGAAATCGTGACGTGTCCGCCGATGGGGACGGCCATGAGGTTGCGCCGGATATTGTGGCCGAAGTTGGAGACAACAAGGATCGGAAGCGGGAAGCCGATCTTGCGCCGCTTGCGGATGGTATCGGAAAGGTAGGAGCGGATGAACCGCAGGGATTCCTTCTGCTGCTTCTTGCCATGAGAGTTCTTGGCCGTCGAGCTGACCGAGCCGACGACGATGCCTTTGATGCCTCCGAAAACGTTATGCCGGCTCAGCGCGGCCAACAGGCGATGCAGGTCCTCGACGTCCACTTGGATGTCTTCAAAAAAGAGAATGTGCCGCTTCCAGCTGAACTTGGGAGGCTTTTTGCGGTTGAGGAAGTTGACGAAGGTGGACAGGTTGCCGCCGATCGGGATGCCCGACAGTTTGCGCGGGGGCGGGGGAGTGAGCCAGGTCAAGCCCTTGTAGTGTATGTCCTCGCCGGAGATGAGGTCCTGGATGTTCCGGAAGTTGCCCTTTCCCAGCTTGAGCGATGGAAAATACACGGCGGGGACCCGGGTGGCATGGTAGATCTCGTTGAGGAGAAATGTGAAGTCCGAGAACCCGATGAAAAGGGGCCGCCTGGCGCGGATGATGCGGAGGTCCTTTTTGTCGATTTTGCGGAGGATATCCTCAGCCCCGGTGCCGCCGGCGACAGAGATGATCAAATCGAGCTCGCGGATGGCTTTCTTAAAGACCTCGGCCCGCTCCTCGGCGGGAGCCGTGACGTGGTCGATCTCCCCATCGCTCGAGAAGAGGTGAGGACTGAAATAGATGTCGGCGACGCCCAGCGCCTTTTTCAGAACGCCGACCGTTTTCCGCAGGTTCGCTTTTTCAGATCTGGGGAGACAGGTAGACGGCGCAATGAAACCGATTTTTTCAAAACTCATCTCTTCATCCGGACGCGAAAGACCCATAGCCTATCAGAAAAACCGGGTTCTTTCAATGCCCCGAACCGGCAGCCGGCCTCTCACGGCGGGCCGAAAATTGACGTAAGTAGTTCAATAAAATATAAATAGGCATCACGGCACTGGTCATCGGGTCATTTCTTGTATATCTTGTTGATAATAAATATTATACGTCAAATAATTGTAACGCCCCAGGGCGCGATGAGGAACCCCACCTGCCGGTCGCCCGCCTCCGGCTTCGGTCCCGGCGGCAACGCTATTCCGGCTGCGGAATCAGAACGATTTCAGCTTCTGGCCGGGCTCCGACTGTTGGAGGGCCTTGAGGGCCTTCAGCTCGATCTGCCGGATCCGTTCCCGAGTCAACTTGAAATGCTGGCCGACTTCCTCGAGAGTGTATTCCCTGCCGTCGCCCAGGCCGTACCGCATTCGGAGGACCATCGTTTCTCTCTCAGGAAGCGTCCTGAGGGCGGCCTCGATCTGCTCGCGGAGATTGATGTGAATAACGGTGTCCGGGGGCGAGGGAAAAGACTTGTCTTCCAGCAAATCGCCCAGCGCACCTTCGCCGTTTTCCCCGAGTGGGGTTTCAATGGAGACGGGGTCCTGGGAGCTGTACAGCATCTCGAGAACCTTGTTCACAGGCAGGTTCATCCGCTGGGCCAGCTCCTCGGGCGAGGGCGCCTTCCCCTTCTCTTGAACAACGGTCTGGGTGATTTTCTTCAGCCGGTGGATCGTTTCAGTCAGATGAACGGGGATCCGGATGGTCCGGCCCTGGTCGGCAATGGCTCTCGTGATGGACTGCCTGATCCACCAGGTCGCGTAGGTCGAGAACTTGTGGCCTCTCCGGTAGTCGAACTTTTCCGCGGCCCGCATCAGGCCGATATTGCCTTCCTGGATCAAATCGAGGAGCTGGAGTCCGCGGCCCTGGTATTTCTTGGCGATGGAAACGACGAGCCTGAGATTGGCCGCAACCAGCTCGTTCTTGGCCCGCTCCTTAGCCCTCTTCCCTGAGGCGATAGCCTGCAGAATGGCGCGCGCCTCTTTGCGGTCTTGGGCCGAACTGCGGCGCGTCCGGCTTTTCAAGCCGGCCTTGATGTTCTCGAGCATCCGGTCTCTGTGCTCGGGCTTGATCTCGAGATCCCGAGCGAGCTGAATCATCTGAACGAGCAAGCGGCCGCGCATCCTTTTTGTGCGGACCAGTGGACGAATTCTTTCGCGCCGGGCGTTCACCGCCTTGATGCGGCGGATGATGTCCAGGATCTCGGCGCGTCTGGCTTCGAGGCTCTTCTCGGAAAAATCCTCGTCCGGTACTGCGAAATACCTGAGCAGACTCTCAGGATTCTTTTTGACGGTGTTTTCCAAAACGAGAATTTCGTCCAGCGTCAGCGGGGTCCGGGCCAGAGCTTTGAGGATAGCTTTCTCGCCCTTTTCCATCCGGCGGGCCAGTGCAATTTCCTGGTCGCGGGATAAGAGCAAAATGCTTCCCATCTCCCTTAAATAAATTTTGACCAGGTCGGCAGTTTGTTCGATGGCTTCGGGTGAAACCAAGCCTTTGCCGTGTCCGTTGGCGGGCATCCCGTTGGCCGGTTCTCCGAAATGAGCGGCCCGCGACGTCCCGGCCGTGTAGACCTCGTCCTCCTCAGGGAAGAAGCCGTCCGAGCCGCCCCGCGGCAGGAGTTCGAGGATTTCCTCGTCCTTGTATTTATATTGTGGTGCCATGATCTCTCCCTTGCATTTACTATTTATATAGGAATACTCAATGATTCAAGTTTTCGTTGCATAAACGACGACTGAGTTTTCTTTTCAGCCCTCGGCAACTCTCTTTTAAACGGAGTTGAGGGCCAGACCGTTTCACCCCAGAAGGGCGGGACCGTCGAATATGAAGCGCGGAGCTTATACATTTTCCGCCTGGCTGTCAAGATATTTTCCATCTTTATTGCTTCTCCGTGCCTTTTGCTCTTGCGCCCCCGGCGACTTTTGAAAATTCGTGTAAAAGTCATCCAAGATTCGTGCCAAGAGGTGAAGCTGAGGCAAACGCCAGGCTATCCCTGGCCGCGTAATGGTCGTCCTTTAAAAAGGACATATTCAGCCGGACGACATTCCTGCAACAGTGGAAAACTATCCCACTTGACTGTTTTTGGGCCGGATGATGTCGATTTGGTGGAGAAGCCTGGTGGCTCTCAGGGTCTCAGGCGCAGGAGATGCCGTGCTTCTCGAAGTACTTTTGGTGGTACTCCTCGGCGGGATAGAATGTTCGGGCCGGAACGATCTCGGTCGCCAGCGGCCGGCTGAACCGGCCTTTCGCTTGGAT
Organism: Candidatus Aminicenantota bacterium; assembly: GCA_963727095.1. Taxonomy (GTDB): domain Bacteria; phylum Acidobacteriota; class Aminicenantia; order Aminicenantales; family Saccharicenantaceae; genus CAVSEQ01. Next base: position 544,209 of record CAVSEQ010000004.1, read on the forward strand.
TTCGTCCATGACCCTTCGAGCCGCCGTGCGCTGCTCCTCGCTGTGAAAAAAGATGGCCGACCGGTATTGCGTGCCGATGTCAGGCCCCTGCCGGTTGACCTGGCTCGGGTCGTGGATATCGAAAAAGCGTCGGACGAGCTCCTCGTAGCTGATTGCGTCAGGATCGAATATTACGCGGACCGCCTCGGCATGCCCCGTTTTGCCGGTACAGACGTCCTCATAAGTGGGATTCTCTGTCGTCCCGCCCGCATAGCCGACGGTCGTCGATACGACGCCGGGCACGGCGGCGAGCTTGGCTTCGACTCCCCAAAAGCAACCCGCGGCAACCGTGGCCGTTTCTGATTTCCCGGCCCTGGCGCGGCCATGGCTGTCCCCTTTGTCATGTTCCGCAGGCGGTTTTGGGGCCCGTACCTCGGCTTCCCCCGGCCGGGCCATGGAGGCCTCGGCATCGGGCCTGAATTCGAGAGCCGCCGAATTGATGCAAAAATGGAGAAATGTCGGCGCCGGGCCGTCATCGAACAGATGGCCCAAGTGAGCGCCGCAGGTTGCACACCGGACGTCGACGCGCCTCATGAGCAGCGAATAATCATCCTTGTACTGGAGATTTTTGTCGTCGATAGGTGCCTTGAAGCTCGGCCAGCCGGTGCCGTGATCGTACTTCATTTCCGACCGGAACAGGGGAGTGCCGCATCCGGCGCACGTGTAGACTCCGTTTTCCCACTGGTCGTTGTGCTTCCCGGTGAACGGACGCTCCGTGCCGGCCTTGCGCATCACATTGTATTGTTCGGGCGAAAGGATCTTCCTCCATTGCGTGTCCGTTTTCCTGACCTTCTTGGCCATTTCTCGTCCTCCTGCCGGGATTTGCCGCCGGATCGATGCGTCTCGCCTGACCGGCGCGACCCGCTCGCTCCGCGCGGACGCGCCTGAGCCCCCGCGGCAGCGCGATCCTCAATTTTAGTCGAAGCACGGAGGCCGCCGTCCGCTCCCGGTCAAATTGCCCTCTTCAGTATAGCGTTCGACAGCCGAAATTAAAAGTGACCCTAACAGCTTTCCGGCCCCACATCCGGTCCGTTCCCACGAGGAAATTCAAGGCAAAAAAAATCTGAATTAGGCGTTGACTTTTAGTAAGAGGGTTATCTATAATACAGTCGCTGGCTGGAGAGGGATCCTCCTTAGCCCCGCTTCCTTTTCCTTTGAAACCTTGGCGCCTCACCAGCCAGCGCTGGTTTCTTAGGAGATGGAGGAGGGACTCCTGAGTTTTATTTCTTCTCCGGCCCCTGTTTCTCGGGCTTCTCGGCGAGCTTCAAGTCCTTGGCACGTTCCTTCAGGTAATCCTTAAGCTTGAGAAACGAGATGCCTTCCTCCCACCACGCGGGTGCCGGCCCGTCCTTGAGGTAGTGGTCGAAGAACTCCATCATCCGTACGCCGTAGTCTTTCCTGTTGGCCGGTTTTTGGAGCCCGTGGTTCTCGCCTACATACTGCAGCATGACCACAGGCTTGCCGAGGCGGCGCAGCGTGTTGAAGTACTCGATACCCTGATTCCAATTCACGGCGCCGTCTTTGTCGTTATGCAGAATGACGAGAGGCGTCGAAACCTGAGACGCAAAATAGACCGGGGAATTTCTCGTATACGCCTCGAGGTTATCCCAATAGCCCCCCTTGAACCGGCCCTGGCTGCTCTCGAAAATAGGCTGGTTGGCCGAGCCCGAGTTCCAGTAGATCGAGCTGTACATGGAGATCATGTTGGTCAGGGGCGCGCCGGCCACGGCCGCGGCGAAGGCGCTGGTCTGCGTCACAAGGAAGGCGGTCTGGTAGCCGCCCCACGAATGGCCTTGAAGGCCGACTCGCGCCTTATCGATGACTCCCGTCGCAACGGCGGCTTCAAGCGCGGGCAGGACGCAGGCGACGGCCGACATGCCGGGGTCGTTCAGCGTATAGACGATATCCGGCATGAGGACGGCGTAACCGTTGCTCGTATAGACGGACTTGTTAAAGCCGTAAGGGCTGGGCATCGCGTAGGCGTTAAGACCCTGTGAGAGCTTCTCATAAATGTAGACAATCGCCGGGTAGGACTTGCCCTTCTCGTAGTTCGCGGGCAGGAAGAGGGCGGCCTGGAGCTTGTCGCCTTTGGCGTTTTGATAGTCAACAACACGCGATCCCGCGGACCAGAGGTAATTTTTCTGCTGGGGATTGACTTCCGTGATCCTCGCGCCGGACTTGAAGGTGACATCCGTGACGTAGGCGTCGGGATAATCGATGTTGGTTTCCCTGGTATAAACGTATGTTTCGGCTTTTCGGGCCTTGATGAGCGTTGTGAAGGAGGCGTCGTCCCAGAAGAGCTTGACGGCTCCCGGCTTGCCTTTCTCGATCCTCGCGATGCCGGCCTTCTTCGTCCTTTCGCCGTAAACGCCGACATAGACGGGGACCGTAAGGTCGATGCCCTTCTCCTCGGGGTCGAGCCTGAACCGGCGCTGGTACTTGAGCCCGTCCTTCCTGCCGTCTCCGGTGAGATTGACGCCGGCGCCGCCGTGGGCCGGCACGTTCCAGATGTCCCAACCGTCCGAAAGAAGCACGGACGTGTCGCCTTTGGCCCAGCCGATAGGGCTTGTCGGCGGCTTGACGACATTGTGGTCGTCTTGGGTATCGACGAAGGTCGCCGGCACGTCCTTCGTTATGGCATAGGATTTCCCCGTCGCCATTTCGTAGGTGAGGAATTGGCCGTCCTCATAATACAGAAAATGTGTGCCTTCCGCGGACGGTCCGAAGTACCACCGGCATTTTTTAACAGCCAACGTCCGCCGGCCCGTTTTGAGGTCAACCACGTAGACGTCCTGGTAATTCCGGCCGTCCAGGTTGGCTTCGAGCTCGTAGGAGGAATCGTCGAGTCCGATGGCCCAGGCAGACTTCGGCGCGGGAATAACATCGCGGAGCGTATCGTCCGCCAGGCGGAGAAACGCTTTTTCCTTGACCCGGTAGACGGACAGGAAGCTGAAGTCGGCGTCACGGCGCTCTTCGACCTGTTGCTGGGATTGGAGCCGTTTATCCTTCCAGTGCCAGATGACGAGGTCCGGCACGTCCTCGTCGGCTTCCTCTTTGGGCTTTTCGACCGCCGGAGGTGCGCTCTCCTTTCCCCCCTCGGTCTTGGCTCCGCCTTCCTTCTTCTTGGGCTCGAAAATGCCGAACAAAATGCCGTCCAAGGGCTCTGTCCAATCGGGCCTCCGGTTGGGGCTGATGGTGAAACCTTTGGGAAAGGTTTTCTCTCCGGCCGGGTCGAAGCTCACCTTCCTCAGCCCGGCGGGGTCAAAGAATCCGGAATAACCGACCAGGCCCCAGAGCTTATCCTCGTAGGCTTTGTCTTCCTTTCCCTTGAGGGCCGCCAGGGCATCCCCTTTTTCGCTCCAATTCAGGGCCTTGTAGACGGCCTTGTCGCTATCGAGGGCGGTCACCGCGCCGGCGGCCATGTCGCGAATCTGGATGCCGTTGCCGCTTTGGCCTTGGGCGTCGATGAGCCAGGCCAGTCGGGCGCCCTTCTTGTCGAAAGCGAATTCGGACACGTTCCCGACGTTGATCTCTTTGCCGGTGGCGAGCTCACGAAGGATGAGGTCGGCGCCCGTCCACTTGTCCTTTTCCTTCTCCTGACTTTCCGCGACATACTTGTGCAGGGCGATCCAACCCGGATTCTCGCCCGAAAAAGCAAACGCGCGCACCTTTTCGAAATCGGTCTTTTCACCGGTCGCCAGGTTGACGAGGACGGCCGAAGTCGTCAGGCGCTTCTTGTCCTTCCGAAGGGCCTTGGCCTCTTTTGAACCGGGATAGGTCAGGAAGGCGGCCCATTTCCCGTCGGCCGAGAACGCCATCTCCGCCGGGGAGCCGAATCGCGGCGATTCCCCGATGGGGAAGCGATAGACTTTTTCCTCCCGGGTTTTCCTGATCACGATCTCACTGTCTCCCTCGACGGGGGAGATTCTGCCGATGAACCATTTCCCATCGGGCGACAGGTTTACTCCGGTCAGGCTCTTCCATTGCAGGATGTCCTGCAGGCCGAGCGGACGCGGCCCCGCGGTGGGTTTGTCCTGGCCCGCCATCACAGCCATCGCGACGGTGCCCGTCGCGATGACGGCGATGACGAACAACCTAATAAGGATGACCTGTTTTTTCACGACGTATTTCTCCTTGCTCGATGGTCGGGGCTTAGGGAGATGTGTGAGCCTTGGCCCGTTTTTGCCGGTACATCAGAAAATCCGCATGGGCGAGGAAATCCTCCATGGAGGGGAACTTCACCGGGTCGAAAACATCGGCCCCCATGCTGACGGACAGGCGATAGCGCTTGGCATGTTCGGCGTTGTAAGCCGCGATCTTGTCCTGGAGCCTTTTCTTGAGGACCCGCTCACTTCCTGCCTTTGTCCGCATGGCCAGGACGGCAAACTCATCCCCGCCAATTCTCCCGATGACATCAGACTCTCGCAACGTTGCCCTGAGAACAGAACCGAGCGCCGCGAGTATGCTGTCCCCGGCGGCGTGGCCGTAGGTGTCGTTGATCTGCTTCAGGTCGTCGACGTCGACGTACAGCAGGATGATGTCCTTCTTCAGCCGTCGTGCAATTTTCATCTGCTGCTGTCCCAGGGTAAAGAACCCACGTCGGTTGTTGAGACTGGTCAGGTCGTCGGTCAAAGACAACGCTTCGAGCTCCTCGTTGCTCAGGCGCAGCTCCTCAAGAGCGCGCTCGAGTCGCCTTTCCGCGCGCTTTCTCTCTGTGATATCGACGAGGATGCCGTCGAAATAGAGGAGCTTTCCATCCGGCCCTCGCACCGCGTGGCAATAGTCTCGGGCCCAGAACCGGCGGCCGTCCGCCTTACGCAGTTCGAACTCGGTGAAGACAGTGGGTCGGTCACACAGCTTCTTGACGTGTTCGTCACGGTCTTTTTTCGAGACATAGTAGTCCTTGACATTCGAGCGGAGCAGAGCAGCCGGAGACTTGACGCCGAGCATTCTCCCCAGCGCGAGGTTGGCTTCGACGATCCGCCCCTCCGGGGTCGTCCGATAGGCGCCGACGGGAAGGTTCTCGACCAGAACGCGGTAGCGCTCTTCGGAGAGGCGCAACGCTTCACCAGCCGGTCGAGCCTGCCTGTTGCGCGGCCGGTACGGCAGCGTCTCCTGGATGTGCGCTTTTTTCACGGATGCCTCGGCATTCAAGGACTTGCCGCTGAATTTACCAAAGAGGCGAGCGAATGTCAAAGCCCGTTACGCTTCTTCGGGAAACTTCCTTGCGGCCTCATTTAGGGGTAGAGCTCGGGGTATTCCCTACGTCAGGTCGCGGGTTTGCCCCGGCGAGTCAAACCCGCTCGAGGAAAGGCTTCGCTCAGCGGCAGTGAGCCTACCCTTGGCCCCCGCGCTGGGAACCAGTCCCGTCGGTTCCCCCGTCCCGTTCCGTGCTGGAACGGGACGAGTCCCCCTCCGCTACGGGGGCTTACGGGTAGGCCTCACCGCCGCCGTGATTAGCAGCCGTGCCACCACTGCAGCAGAGCTGCGGTAGTGCTGGTCGCCCCTAGCAATCCGCTCCCTGCCGCTCGGCCTTCCCACGCCTCCCTCCGGCAGGGAGCGGAGCCTTCGAAGCGACCATCAAAAGTGCGGCGGAGCGGCACGGAGCCACACTTTTGAGGAACATCTGAAACGATTCTTGGATCTTGCTTTTCTGCGGAGTGACTCGACGCTTCACTGGTGGGAAATACCTAAATAGAGTCTTGCAGTTTGCTCCACATCACCGGATGCCGAGCTTGGACGTGCTTTGAACAAGTATTGCGTTTTCGGTTATAGTGAGGACATGAGTCCCGTGTCGATTGTGCACGGAGGGGTTCGATGAAGAAAACGATCGGCCTTTGCATGACCCTCCTCCTCGCGGCCTGCGGTCCTGCGGCCAAGACGGTCGGCGTCCAGGTTACGAATGTCGACCTCAGAATCCGGCAGGCCGAATCGCTTGTCGCGAAGGGCCATTACACAGCCTTCAAAAGAGCCGTCGACCTTTACGGCGGACTCTACGACGTAAGCTCCCTGCGGCAACGCATCGCCGCTCCGTACATCCAGGCCTGCCTCCTCCTCGCGATGAGGGAAAAGGACCTCGGCATCGACAATCCGGGTGCGGCCCGAACCGCCGAGCGGCTGGTCCAGGAAAACGCGAGTCTTTCGGCCATGAAACCTTATCTGGTTATGATTTCCCGGCTCCCGTTGCGAACGAAAGGGGTCATAAAGGACATCGATACGGCCGGCTGGGACGCGGCCGGCGCGGCCCGTCTTGCGGCGGCTCGGGAAGAGGTCGTCCGGCGGTCCGCTTCGAACGAATTTGCGGCTTGCGTCCAGACAGCCTGGTCCTGCTCCTTCGGAGGGTCGGGCGTCCTCGTGCCCCAAGCCGCCGACCCTGGGGCCTATCTCAAGTTATTCCCGAGTTCTCTCTTGCTGAAATACGAGGCCGCGACCTGCGGCGACGAACGCGCGGAGCTTCTGGAAGAAATCCTGAGCCTCGAACCGGACTTCGCCGAAGCCCACTACCATCTGGGTGAGGCCGCCCTCAAAAGAGGCAAGCTCCTGGAGGCCGAAGGGCACCTCCTGAAAGCGTCGGAAGCGATCCCTGAATCCCCTCAGCCGTCGATCCTCCTCGGAGGAATCTATTTCGCCACGGAGGAATTCGACAAGAGCCTTTTCTTCTACGATAAAACCCTTCAAATCACTCCCGAATACCGGGACGCCCTCCTGGGCAAGGCCATCTGCCTGAGCTATATGGGCCGGCACGACGAGGCGATGCGCGAGCTCAACCGGATCCTTGACCTCGGCTTCTGGCTCATCGGCGAAGGGCACTATTGGCTGGCCTGGAACCTCCATAATCTCAAACGCGATCCGGAGGCGATTCTGCATATCGACGAAGCGAAGAGCAGGCTGCCGACAAACTCCGAGGTCTTCAGCCTGGCCGGCACGATTGCGCTCGACCAAAGCAAACTCGGGAGAGCGGAAAAAGATTTCCAGGAGTCTCTCCAATACAACGCGGCGAATACAGAGGCCCTCTTCGGACTGGGAACGGTCGCATCGATGCAGAAGAGATGGGAGGACGCCGGCCGGTTTTACGGTGAGGCCGGCCGGGCCTTCGAATCGGGCGAGGCCGCGCTCCGCAGGAAGATCGAGGAGATCAACCGGTCGGCTCTCTCCGGGGAGCGAAAGGCCCGACTCGTCAGGAGCCGGGAAGCGCAGCTCGAGCGCACGCGGCTGTCGGAAGCGACCGCCTATTACGATGCGGCGGCCGCGTATCTCAACGCCGGGGCGAAGGACAAGGCCCTCGCCTGCGCCGCAAAAGCCGCCGGCCATCCCGCCCTCAAAGACAAAGTCGAGGAGCTTCTGCGCTCCATTAAGAACTGAGCCGCGACGAGTCCGGCGTCCCGCCTAAACGACCGGCCGCAGAGCGGCGTATTCTTTCATGGAAACAGGGCGTTGGCCCATGGATGAGCGAGAGATTATAGCAGGCTGTTCGCATGGTGAGCCGGAGTCCTTCCGCCGCATGGTCGAGGCGTTCGGACCTCTCGTCTTGGCCACCGCGATCAACATTCTTGGGAACAAAGAGGACGCCGAGGATGTTTGTCAGGAGACGTTCGTGCGGGTCTTTCGGAGCTTCGATCGTTACGATCCGCGCCGCAGCTTCAAGACCTGGCTCCTGACCATTGCCTATAGGAGTGCGTTTGACATGATCCGCAAGAAGCGCCGTTTTCGAGAGTTCGCGGCCCGGACGAGGCACGAGCCGGCCGTGACCTCGACCGGCTGTGCCATGACCCCGGGTGATCCCTTACGCCTGCCGTCGCGGTTCCTGGCGGGTCTGACGCCGAAAGAACGGGCGGCTCTCTTGCTGTGGGCCAATGAAGGTTACCTGGCCCGGGACATTTCCGAGGTGCTCGGCTGCTCGGAGAGCACGGCCAGGGTTCATCTCTTCAATGCCCGCCGGAAAATAAAAGCTGTCTTGGAGGGTACGGATGGCATCCTGCAGAATAATTAACGGGCTCTATGCCGCGATTCCACTGCGGCTCTTCCGCGATTTTCTCGTCCGCCGTCACTTGGAGAAATGTGCGGTCTGCCAGGCCAGGCTCGTCAGCCGGGACGAAGCATCGGCCCTTTTTGTCCGGCCCGAGGACGTCGGGAGCGTGGAGCGCATGTGGAATCGGGTCGTGGACCGAACCGTTCTCTCCGCACCCTCTTCGAACAGGAGTCCGATCGCCCCGGTGAGACGGGCCCCACTCCGGCTGCCGTGGGAATGGGCGGCCGGCGCCGTGACTCTTCTTCTGACCGCGGCGGCGGGTTTCTGGCTGCTTCGGGGAATCCAGGCGACAAACGGCCTCCCCGGGGCGGCTTCGGTCCAAGCGCCCTTTGAGATCAATTATATCAACGCAGGCGGCGCCCCCGCCCAGGCCTACGTCTATAGACCCAACGATTCGGACACGATTTTTATCTGGGCGGAAAGAGTTCTTTAAAGGAGAAACGTCGATGAAACGTTCCGTGATCATCTGTCTTTTGGCCGGCATCGTCGGATACTGGGCGGGTCCCGCCCGTACGGAGGATGGCGGCAGCGCCGCTTTGCAGAACGCAGGGTCTTCGTCCTCCGGAGTGGAGATGAAGATGCTCGTTCTTGAAGGGATCAGAGACCGGTCAACGCCGCCGGCGAAAGTCGTGACCTCATCGTTCTTGCGATACGTCAACTACTTCACGCAGATCCAGTCGGATTCGGAGGCGGCGACGGAGCAGCAAATAAAGCAGGTCTTCAACCTGAAAGACGCGAGGCTTTTGTCGGAAGCGAACCTCCGCTGGGAAAGAGGAAAATCCGAGAAAGCTTTCCATATCTTTCGGCTGGACGGTAGGGAGTATCTGATTCTCGTTGCCCCCGGCAAGCAACCCGCGCCCCAACAGTTCCGCGTCGAGGTGTTTGAGCAGTCCGAAAACGAAAAAGCGAGCCTTCTCGACACGGATTTCAACATTCCTGAGAAAAATGCCGCCGTCTTTGGTTTCGAAGATACCCAAGGGAAACCCTATTTTCTGTCTTTCCGCGTCCTTCGGTATGCCCGGACGGCCGGGGGAGGCATCAGAACGCTCGGAGAGACTCATGCGCCTCGGCTGATCAAGTCGGTCGATCCTGTTTACCCCGAGGTCGCGCGGCAGGCGCGAGTCGAGGGAAATGTCATTCTCGAGGCGAGGACGGACGTTTACGGTCGTGTCCAGAGCGTCAAGGTGCTCCGATCCATTCCTCTGCTTGATCAGGCCGCTATCGATGCTCTCCGCCAATATGAGTATGAGCCGGCCGTCGTCGACGGCGAGCCTCAACCGGTGACGTTCACCATCACGATGAGATTCACGCTCGAAGAAGGGGAGGGCGTCAAGGGCGGTGTGGAGGGCGGGGTGGTCGGAGGAGTCCTCGGAGGTGTCGAAGGCAAAATCAAAGGCGGAATCGAGGGCGGCGTCAAAGGTGGAGTCGCCGGGGGAGTGACAGGCGGTGTCGAGGGAGGTGTTGAAGGCCCGACCCTCGACGAATTCGATAAAGGGGCGGTCGTTGTCAAGGATGCCATTCAGCCGCCGCGGCTCGTCAAGTCCGTGGAACCCGTGTACCCCGAAATCGCCCGTCAGGCCCAGGTTGAAGGGATCGTGATCCTGGCGGCGCGGACGGATGAAGAGGGCAACGTCGAGGCGGTTAAGATCCTGCGATCGATCCCGCTCCTCGACCAGGCCGCGATGGATGCCGTGAAGCAATGGAAGTACGAGCCGCTCGCCATCAACGGGAAGCCTCGGAAAGCCGTCTTCACGGTTACGGTGCGGTTCAAGTTAGTTACCGGAGACAAGGAGAAGGACCTCGAAAAGTTCGCGCAGGGGGCCGTCAAGGCGGAGGGCGAGCTGAAGCCGCCCCGGCTCATCAAGTCGGTCGAGCCGGTCTATCCGAAGGAGGCTCAGAAGGCCCGGGTCGAGGGCATCGTTATTTTAAGCGTCAAGACGGACGCCAAGGGCCGGGTGATGGACGCTATGATCCTGAGGTCCATTCCCCTGCTCAACAAGGCGGCGCTTGACGCGGTCAGGCAATGGGTTTATGAGCCGCTGGTCATCAACAACGTCCCCACGCCGGTTGTATTTACCGTAACGGTCAGGTTTCAAGCTCCTGAAAACGGGAAGATTAAAAAGGACGCCGACGGGCAGATCTCTTGAACCGGCCTGCGAACCGGCGTCAGCCTATGACCCAAACACGCTGTGAGGTATGAAATAGACGGCAAGGGTCACGATCCAGGCCGCCAGCACGATGGCTCGAGCCGTTCGGCCCTTCCGTGTCGCGATCAGGGCTGCGATCCATAGGAGCAAAGAAACGAGGGTCTTGGTATCCGTCATGTCCTTGCCGAGCGGGAAACCGCTCCAATAGACGCCGAAGGCGGCCTTCTGAACGAGCGACCCGAGGACGACGCCTCCAAGGAAGAGAAGGACGACCGCCGCGATGACGAATCGCCGGGGATTCCTTTTTCTCTTAAGGGCGGCCAGACCCGCCGCCGTCGACGCCAGCATACCGCCGAACATTACGAGGATGTGGGGGATCAGAAGGCCAGCCGGCACCGGATCCTTAAAACGAACGGTCGTCGGCCTGCCTTTACCGAGCGGCACCTTCGTTCCGTCGGCCGTGAGAAAAACCTCATAATCCAATTTCCCGGGCGCCGGCTGTTTCGGGAGCGATCCGGTGAGCTCTTCACCCCGACGGACGAGAGGAACGCGGACTGGCACGTCGTTCGTTTTGTGCCGCCGATATTCCAGATATCCTTCGACCGGAGCGGAAACCCGGACCGCGATTTCGCAGTCCGCCGTGGTCTCGGCGCTCCTCGGCAGGCGGAAGCGGACCTCCGACCCTCCGACCGTGGCCTTGCCCAGCTGCGGATACGACGGCCCGGTGACCCTCTGATAAGCGGCAGAGACAAGCGTGATCAATACGGCGATGAACCAAAACCAGAATGTTCTCATGGTGTCGACCTCGGCCATGACGTCAATCCTTAATGCGAATGCTGCCCAGGACGACGGACGCATTGATCTTCAGCGTCGCCGTCTTCTCGGCATCCGTCGGGGACTTCTTTTTATGTTCAATGGATCCCAGGACCGGGTTCCCTTCGATGACGATTTGCCACGTGTCCGGGACGCGCAGTTCGATGTCGCCTAGGACGACGGAGAGGGAGAGGCTGGCCTGCCCGCCATCCAGACGGGCCTGCGTCATGTCGATCTCGGCGGAGCCGAACACGACCTCCGCCGTCCCGCCCTTGAAGGCCTGGCTGTCGACGCGCCGGCTCGTTCCGGAGAAGACCTGGGACAGGGAGATCTCGTCGGCGCTCACGTCAGACATTTTTTTTTTATCCCGGCTGCGCGCCGGACGGACAAGGATCCATAGCCCTAGGGCGATGACGAGAAGAGGCCAAAAATAGTGCCAGAGGTTATGATGGAAAATCCTCAGGCGCACGAGAAGCAGGAAGCCCCCTAAAATAATGAAAAAGATCCCGCCGCCCGTCTCCCTGAAATTGTTGGCGATAAGAATCGAGAGACCGATGATGATGAAGATCGCGGGCCAGTATTGGCTGATGAGATAGCCGAAATCGACCCGGCCCATTTGGTCGAGAAAGAGAAGAATTCCCACCGCGATAAGGATGAGACCCCAGAAAACGCGGCCGTGAGATCTGCCGGTTGCGCCCATGTGACCCTCCATTTATCCGTCAGGATAACAGAAACCGCCGTGCCTGTAAACCAAGCTCACAGCCGCCGGATGTTCATGCCGCCGCTCACCTCGATGACCGCTCCGGTCGAGAAGCCGAAGTCGCCCCGGGCTAGCGCCGCGACCGCTTTCCCGACGTCCTCGGGATAGCCCCACCGCCCCTGCGGGACAAGACCCTCGGCGATCAACCGATCGTACTTGTCCTTGACGGGGGCCGTCATTTCGGTCGCGATAATCCCGGGCCTGACTTCGTAAACGGCGATGCCGTGCGCGGCGAGCGCGTCGGCGAAAAGCGCCGCGGCCATGCTCAAAGCGGCCTTGGACAGGCAATACTCCGCGCGCGACGTCGACGAGACGGCTGCCGATATGGAGGTGATAAAAATCACGGCCGGCGCGACTGCCGGCTCGCAGTCCGCTCGGGCGATCATGCGCTTGGCCACCTTCTGGGTCAGGAAGAAGGCGCCCTTGGCATTGACGGCCATCAGCCTGTCGAAGCTTTCCGGCGTTGTCTCCAGGATATCCGACCGTTTGTCGGGCGCGATGCCGGCATTATTGACGAGGATATCGATCCTGCCGAAGGCCTCACAAACGGCGCTGATGGCGCGATCGTGCTCTTCGAGGGCGCCGATGTCGCAGCGGATCGGAAGGAAACGCGCGCCGATCCTTTCGGCCTCGGACTTGACCTCGAACAGGCCCTCTTTCCTGTTCCGAGCGTTATAGCGGATGTCCAGACCCGCGATGTCGAAACCATCCCGGGCCAGGGCCAGACTGATCGCTCTTCCGATTCCGCGTCCGGCCCCCGTGACCAGGGCGGCCGGCCTTCCCGTAGTGCGTTTGCGGGGCGTCGTCATTTGTCCTCCCGGATGATCCTGTCGTTGATGAAATCGTTCCAGACTGTTTCGAACCAGCTCGAGGCGGAGGGAACCGGACGTGTGTCCACCCATGCCTTTCGGACCCTTCCGCCGCCGTCCAAACCTATCTCCAGAATCTTGCGGCTGACAAAATCGTCCGGTCCGTTGGGCGTGTATCTCCAATCCTCCTCGAATCCCGGGCAGGCCTGTTCACCCGAAGCCGTGGGCACGATGAAGGATCCGCGGCTCTGCCCCTGCCGGCCGAGATATTCGGCGACGGATTCGAGATAAAGGACATGGGTCAGGGCCTGCCCGAGAACTTCAAACGCCTGCGGCAGCAATTTTCGACGGGAAATCCGCATGTCGCGGCGGAGCCTTTTCAGCAGATCCCAGGCCTGGGGAAGTTCTCGGGCCACATCGTCGGCGCGACGCACGTGGGCTCCGCATGCCGACATCCTGTCCTGAATTTCTGCAGATGCCTCCCGGAGGAGGCGGGCGGTCTTTGCGCGCGGCTCGACCAGCGATGTTGCAAAATCGTAGGCCCTGGTGACCTGGGCCGCCGCGACGGCAGCGAACGGCCCGGGTTTCGAAGGGCCGGCCGCATAGCGCCTCGCGATGAATTCGGCGGCGCGGTGGCTGCCCACCTGGCCTGCGTTTAGTGCGGAGCCGCCCGGCCGCGAAACGCCGTGTGTGCCGCAGACCTCGCCGACCGGAAAGAGATGCCGCACGTCGGACTCCCACCAAATGTTGGCTTTGAACCCGCCGTTGTTGTGCTGGGCGCAGACGGCGATCTCAAGCGGCTCGTGCCCGAGGCCGATGCCGTGGCTCATGAAAAGATCCACGGCCGGCTGGTTTATGCGCCGGAGCCGATCGATCGGTGTCCGAAGAAGCGCGTTCGATTTTTCAAGATAGCCGTAGGCCTCCGGCGCAAGGACCGACAGGTCGAATTCGCCAAACTTCCGGCCGCCCGATGGATTGCGCGTGTAGTCAAGAAAAACCCGCCGCCCCCGGATCGCGGTCTCGCGATAGACGAGGAGGTCGACGAGCGACGACCCGAAGCCGGCGATCTTGCCCGGGTCGAAAGGCCACTCGTAACCCTTGAGAAAAACAGCAGTGGCCAACGCCCCCATATCGGGGAAGACGTCGTTCAGGAATTCGTGCTCGTCCCCGCCTTGGGGGCCGGTCGAGAAATACCTCGGCACGACCTGCTGGTAGGCGCCGGAGAGATTCCAGCGGAAGCCGATGGACGCCAAGCCGTATTGGGATTCCGTGAGGTTGTTGGCCGTCGCTCCGGCTTCGAATCCCAACGCGTGCGCCCCCGTTTGCCCCTCGGGGTATACAGAGTGTCTGTACATGCCGCCAGGGCCGCCAGTCGCGAGCACAATGTTCGCGGCGTTGAAGAGGACAAAGCCGAGGGTCGGCGACTCGAGTCTTTTCTTGTCAAGCGCCACGGCCCCGATGACTCTTCTGCGCCGCCCGCCTTCGTGCGTGAGAAGCTTGACGACGCTATGTCCCTCGATGACGGGGATTCCTTTTTCCCGGATCAGCCCGGCCAGGGCCTTGCACATAAGAAGGGAAGTCAGGGGGCCGGCCGATGTCGCCCGCTGCCTCGGGTCGTTGTCGGTCTTGTAGCCGACAAATCCGCCGTACGTGTCATAAGGGAACGGAACCCCGGCCAGAACTAAACGGAAGAATGCTTCGGCTGAACCTTGAGCCTCGGCCAAGGCGATGTCGCCGTGCATGCTTCCGCCGGCGGCAAGGTCGCGCGCCAAATCGAACGGGGAGTCCGGACGGTCGCCCGTCAGGGAAAGCTTGTAGTAGGTTTGCTTGTCGGACCCGGCCTTCCAGGACGTTCCTTCGCCGAGCCGGTCGGTGACAATGGCAATATTCCGCTGGCCATCTTCATAGAGGCAAAGAGCCGCATTGAGACCGGCCGCGCCGCTCCCGATGACCAGGGTGTTCAGGGAATACAGCGGAAATGTGACACGGCCGATCCGGATCTCGCTTTTTTTCACGGGCCGGTTACCTCGATCATCCCGGCTCAAAATATACCAACCGCCGGCCTCGCGTCAAACCTCTCTCAGGCGAACTTCTCGGCGGCGGTCCGGCTTACTTTCCCGGCGAGGGCCATGATGGTCAGGATGGGCGGGTTGCCGCTAAGCTTGTTCTTACGGATTCTCCGCCGGTCAGGGTTTCCGCCCCGCGGCGAAGAGGTCCGCGATCCGCTCGACCGCGAGATCCTCGAAATCATGGATGACGAGATCGGCTCTCACGAGTTCAGCGGGAGCGTGGGTCGTCGCCACGCCGACCACCCGCATTCCGGCGGCCAGGGCCGACTCGATGCCCGGATAGGAATCCTCGAAGGCGGCGCATCGAGCGGGTTCCTTGCCCAGCGCCTCGGCCGCCCTGAGGTAAAGGTCGGGCGCGGGCTTTCCTTTGGCGACGAAGGCGATGTCGATGAGCGCGTCGAACCAGCGGCGCAGGTCCGCCTCGTCCAGAACGAAGTCGAGGTTGATGCGCGGGGCGGACGTGGCCACCGCCGTGGCGATGCCGCGTTCTTTTAACGCCTGCAGGAACCGCTCGAGCCCTCTGGCTGGCTTGACGTGACCTTTATAAAGCGACCTGTACAAAGCCTCCTTTTCCACGGCGTAGGCGGCGGCTTTCTCCCCGGGCAGCTCGACCCCGAACAGTCCGCGCAGGATATCGCGATTGACCCGCCCGAAGAGATTGTCTTTGAAATGCCCTGCATCGAAAGGCAGGCCGTGCGTATGGGCGAACTCTTCCCAGGCCCGGAAATGGAAGTCCCGGTTGTCGACGATCACGCCGTCCATATCGAATATCGCGGAAAAATCCGCTTTGAGGGTTTGGTCAATCATGATAGGCGTTGTCGCGGACCGGGCAACCGACTTTTTTCTGCTGTCGGAGGAGGTGGGAGCAAAGGGAGCAGGTCGTGCATGTCTTACGCGCCTCGAGCCGGCCTTTATCGGCGAGGTCCCTGGCGAAGTCCGGGTAGGCGAGGGCCCCGCGACCCTGGCCGATGATGGCCGTCTTGCCGGCGCCGATCATGGCCGCACCGACATTCGGGAAAAATCGTCTCAGCCACGAGTACCCCGCGCCGACGACGGCGACTCCGGGGGCGCCTTCCTGAAGCGCGGCGGCCAGCCGCAGATGGCGGGCCACTCCCTCGAGCGGGTGCTCGGGCGGCGTGCTTCCGCCGGGGACGGGCTTATCGAAGGGGCGGCCGTAATGCGCTTGCCGAGCCGGAATGCCCATCGAATAAGCCAGGATTCGAACGCCTTCACGGCTGAGCGCGGCGGCGAGCCTCTTGACCTCGGAGAAGTCCGTCTCACCCGGGACCTCGGGGCTCATGCCGAACCCGAATGGAAAGGGGATCATATCGGCGACGCTCAGCCGGCTGGTGAGAAGGAGTGAGGGTGAGTCCCGGCGGATGCGGCGGATCGTCTCGAGCAGGAACCGGCTCCTGTTCTCGAACCGGCCCCCGTAGCGGCTGTCGCTCCGTGTGAAGGCCGCGAGGAGCTCGGCCACGAGATACCCATGACAGGCCTTGATGTCGACTCCGTCGAAGCCTGCCGATGCGGCGAGGTCCGCGGCATTGACGAAGTCGTTCTGGATTTCTTCGAGTGTTTCGTCCTCGAGGACCTGATAATCCTCGGAGAGTCCATGAAGAGCATCGAGCACGGGGCTGTGGTGAGAAATGAGCGGGGCCGGAGTGCCCTCGGGCTTGGCGAAGCGGCCCGAATGCGTTAGTTGGAGGATGAGGAGCGGGCGATGGCCGGAACCGCGGGAATGCTCCGCCGCCGCCCGGGTTTCTTCGACAAGAGTCTTGAACGCGTCCTCGGTTTCCTCCGTAAGCATGAGCTGGTGCGGATTGGACCGGCCGTCGGTGCGGACGGCGGTCGCCTCGAACCAGACGATCCCTGCGCCGCCCGCCGCGTATCGCGCGTATCTCCGAGTGGTCCATTCCGAAGGCGCGCCGGCGGGGGACGCGTCCGCGCCTTCCATGGGCAGGACGGCCAGCCGGTTCGGTATCTTCCGGTTGCCGATGGCCAAAGGCTCGAAAAGCGGAGTGAGATCCTCTTCGTAAGGGATGTCCAGGCCGAGGTCCTTGGCCTTGCGAAGAAGCGTCTCGGGGCTGCGGAAGGCGAACGTTTCGTGTGGTGCCATGATGAGAAACTACTCCGCGCCTGCTTCAGTGATCCGGCGAACGGCCTTCAGGTCCCGTTTGACGCGGCGCTCACAAACCTCCGGCCAGCGCGCCCGGTCGAGCGGGGCAAGTTTCCCCTCATCACGGAGCGCCCGGCTTTTCGCCGCGAGCGCCAGAAGTTTGGCGAGTTCTTTGACCGAGAGGTCGGGAAACTCCGCCAGGAACTCCTGGTCAAAGATGGGGATCCGGAAGTCGCCGCCGTGGTCCTCGATCGAGAGGTTGACCGGCCGGCCGAGGGAGCCCAGCCGCCGGATGATCTCCGCCAAATCCACGACGCCGGCCCCGGCCTCCGCCGTGAACGAGACGAACCCGTCCTCGGCGACGAGCAGGCCGCCGTCCTTGATGTGTGTGGTGACGATCCACGGCAAGAGCCGCTCGGTGGCGCTCACCGGGTCCTCGAGCATGGTCAGCAGGTTCATCGTGTCGAGGCATATGCCCAGGTACTCGCCCGGCGCGGCCCCGCACATGTCAAAGAGCCGGAGGAGCTCAAACGACGTGAACTCGAAATGAGTCTCGATGGCCAGGATGACGCCCAAGTCCCGGAGCATGGCCTTTTGGCGCTTTAGGTCGGTCGCCGCCAGCCGGAGCAATTCACCCGTGGACGGCGAGTCCTTTCCCCAGCGCATCAAGCCGCCGGAGCAGGACCGGACGGAGTGTACCCCCAGAAGATGGGCCCCATTGGCCGCTTTTTCGTTGACGGCCGCGATGTCCTTGGGCCGGCCCGTGGCCAGGTCCAGGGGGATATGCTCGCCTCCGCCCCATTCGAGATAAAGACGGTTTTCCTGCGCATAGCTCTTGAGCTCGAGCAGGAAGGCCTTGTCGAGACCGGTCCCGAGTGGCAGGCTGGCTTCCGAGAACTGGACGCCTTCGGCCCCGTTGATGATCGCCCAGTCCAGCAGCTCGAAAGGGGAGAGGTCCAGGGGCTTGAGGCTATAGGCGTCGAGGCCGACCTTGAATCCTCTCACAGGCTCATCTTAGCATAGAAGTGGTCGACTCTTTAAGGTCCTTCCGAATCTTGACAACACGCCCCTCTTTAATATGATATAGGACGATCAACCGGAGCACTCAAGGAGAGACGCAATGCTTAAAGAGATGCAAGAAGCCCTCATCGCCGGGAAAAAAGCAGAGGTCGAAATCCTGGTCGACCAGGCCCTTGCCGCAGGGCTGCCGGCCGCCCGGATCCTCAACGAGGGTTTGATTCCCGGCATGGAACGTCTCGGCATCTTGTTTAAAAATAATGAAGTCTTTATCCCCGAAGTTCTTGTGGCCGCCCGGGCCATGAATGCCGGCCTCGCCAAGCTCGAGCCGCACCTGGTGAAGGACAAAATCCAGCCCAAGGGCGTGGTCGTCATCGGCACGGTCAAGGGCGATCTGCATGATATCGGGAAGAATCTCGTGGCCATGATGCTCCGAGGCAACGGCTATAAGATTGTGGACCTCGGCATCGACGTTTCGCCGGAAAAGTTCGTTGCGGCCGCTAAGGCCAACGGAGCCACCATTGTGGCATTATCGGCGCTGCTAACGACGACCATGGTTCAGATGAAAGCCATCGTCGAGGCCGTCGCGACTTCGGGTCTCAAGATTCCCGTGATCATCGGCGGAGCGCCGGTGACGAAGGAATACGCCAACCAAATTCACGCCAGCGGCTACGCCCCCGATGCGGCCAGCGCCGTCGAGGAAGTCGGCCGGCTGGCGGCCGCCTGAGCCCGCGCTTTCCTCCGCGGCGCCGGGAGCCGGCAGGACAGCCTATGGCGGAGACATCCCGCGAACTCGTTGCCGAAGCACTCGGTTTTCGATCCCCGTCGCGCGTACCCCGTCAACTCTGGCTTCTCCCGTGGGCCGAGCGCACTTATCCAACCGAGCTGGCGGCGATCCGGGCAAAATACCCGGATGACATCATCGATGCGCCGCGTGCGCTGAAGACGCCGCTCAAGACCACCGGCGACGAATATGCCCCCGGAGTTTATATCGATGAATGGGGCTGCCGCTTCGAGAGCCGGCAAGCCGGAATCATCGGCGAAGTCAAAGACCCGATCATCAAGGACTGGAAAGAGGCGGCCTCCCTGCGTGTGCCGGAGGAGCGGTTGACTCTGGATCGCGTCCGGGTGGACGCGTTCTGCCGTTCGTCGGAAGCCTTTGTCCTGGCCCGGACGATCGTCCGGCCCTTCGAGCTCCTCCAGTTCCTGCGCGGATCGGAAAACCTCTACCTCGACCTGGCCGACCGCCCCGCCGAGCTCTTCCGCCTGATCGAACGCATCCACGGTTTCTATCGGGCTGAGCTCGAGCTCTGGGCCGAGACCGCCGTCGACGCGCTCTTTTGCGCCGACGATTGGGGAAGCCAGAGAGCTTTGCTCATTTCCCCGGCCCTCTGGCGCGAGGTCTTCAAGCCGCTCTATGCCGACTACGCGGCGATCGCCCGCCGCCACGGCAAGTATTTTTTTATGCACTCCGACGGCTTCATCATGGATATCTTCCCCGACCTTATTGAAATAGGCGTGGATGCTGTCAATTCGCAGATCTTTTGCATGGATGTCGCCGAGCTCGGCCGCCGGTTCGCGGGCCGGATAACGTTCTGGGGCGAGATCGACCGCCAGCATCTCCTGCCGTACGGCACGCCATCCGCTATCGCCGGTGCGGTCAAGCAGGCGAAAAACGCCCTCTATCGGAACGGGGGCGTCATCGCCCAGTGCGAATTCGGGATTGGGGCTCGGCCGGAAAACGTGGCGACGGTGTTCGAGACCTGGAATACGTTAGCCCTCTAGGAGGGCGGCTCGAACGTCATCCGCAGTTCCCTGTCTTTTTGAATCGAGCTCGGGGTGATTCCCGGAGGAAGGCGTGGAAAGGCTGAGCGGCAGGGAGCGGATTCTAAGAAGCGACCAGCACTGGTGAGGCAGTTGGACTTATAGCCTCACTAGTGGCACGGGTGGGGGAAACGCAACGGGGTCAAACCTACACTTTTCACTTTTTAAGTAAACCGCCGCACGACCACGACCCCGGCAAAAAGTGAAAAGTGTAGGTTTGACCCCAAAAGTTGCCTTTCCCCCAGAGCGAGGCCTTTCCTCGAGCGGGTTTGACTCGCCGGGGCAAACCTGCGACCTGCCGGAGGGAATACCCCGAGCTCGGATTCAGATGGACAAATCTCGAAGCCCCTCTTACAACGGGAAGGCCGCAAGATAGGCGCCGACGACGGCCAGCATGACGGCGGCGATTTTCCAGCCCGTCAGCTTCTCCCTGAGAAAGAAGGCGGCGAGGACGACAATGAAAATTGTGTTGAGTTGGCTGAGCGCCGCGGCGACGGATGCCTTGGCATACTTCATGCCTCCCATCCACAGCACGAGCGAGAGGAACGAGCCGAAGAACGAGGCCGGGACCATGGCTTTCCAGTTGGCCCGCTGACCGAGCGGGCGGAGAATCGCCCGGCGGTTGCGCAGGAAGGGGATGATCACGATGAGGGGAACGGCCCCGCCGACCAGCCTGACGAAGGTCGCCCGGAGCACCGACTCGGTGGCGAGCACGGGTTTGGCGATGACGATCCCAACGGCCACGAAAAACATGGACAGGATGCCGAGAATCAGCCCGGACACGAGGTCCTTGCGGCTGATTCGTTCGCTCGGGCCGGACCTCTCCGCGGTGAAGACGGCCGAGATGATCAACGCGGCCCCGATGAGCTGCCACCCGGTCATGCGCTCACCCAGGAGCAGGAACGACAGTCCGATGACGAACGGGCTGTAGAAGCAGTCCACGATGGCCAGGATGCTGGCTCCGAGCCGATTGAGCGCGTAGAAGAACAGCGTATCGGAGATGGCGATTCCAAGGAACCCGCTGAGCAGGAGAAGCCAAAGCGATCTGGACGGTACGGCCGGCCAGATCGGCCTCCCGAGAACGATGAGCACTGGGATCGTACAGACGAGGGCCAGAACGTTCTTGAAAAGGTTGAGCCCCAGGGGGTGGACGGAGCGGCCGCTGATCCTGTAGAGAATGACGGCGACGGCCCAGATGAGGCCCGATACGACGGCCAGGAGCTCGCCGGAAGGATGCAGCTGATGAAAGGCGGCAAAAATAGAGGACACCGATTTTCACTCCCTGGAGAATAAAGCGTTTTTATAGCAGACTTGCCGGGCGGGGTCAACCGATGCGACGAGCGGTTTGAGCATTTGACCCGTCCCGACCGGCATGTTATAAACGGAAAGACTGCCGTTGAATCCCCCGACATGGAGGACCGCATGAGAAAGACCCGCATTGTGATTTTGCTCTTCGCCGGGATCGCCGTCCTGGCCTTGGCGAGAGGTCCGGTTCAGACGCCCGGTCCGGTCCTGCGGCCTCCGGAATTCGATTCCTGCACGAGCATCCTGGTCGGCCGGTCGGCTTCGGCGGACGGATCGACGATGACCTCCCATTCGTGCGACTCCGGATCGGACAGGACCTGGATGACCATCGTCCCCAACCGGAGACACAAACCGGGGGAGACGGCCAAAGTCTATTTCGAGCCCAAGCGGACCAAGGGACCGGATGACCATGACAGGCTGGAAACAGGGGAGATCCCGCAGGTTCCGGAAACGTACGCCTACCTCAACGCCGCCTATCCCATCATGAACGAGCACCAGCTGGCCATCGGCGAGACGACGATCGGCGGCCGGCGCGAGCTCGTGAGCGAAACGGGGATCATCGATGCCCCCGAACTCTTCAGGCTCGTGCTCGAAAGGGCCAAAACGGCGCGCGAAGCGGTGCGCGTCGCCGGAGAACTCTCCGCAGCCTATGGATACAACGACTGGGGCGAGTGCTTCACGTTCGCCGACCCGAAAGAAGTCTGGCACTTCGAGATCTTCGGCCCCGGCAAAGGGAAGAAAGGCGCTGTCTGGGCGGCGGAGCGGGTGCCGGACGATGAGATCGGGGTCTCGGCCAATGCCAGCCGCATCAGACGGATCGACCTCGGCAATAAGGACTTCTTCATGGTCTCGCCGAATATCCTGTCGCTGGCCGAGGAGATGGGGTTTTGGTCGAAGGCGAGCGGCGAGCCCTTCGAATTCTGCTACGCGTATGCGCCGGAATCCCGGACGAGCCTCTATTGCCGCCGCCGCGAATGGCGCGTCCTGAGCCTTTTGGCGCCGGGGCTCAAACTCAACCCGGAATCGGAGAACTTTCCGTTTTCCGTCAAGCCCGAAAAAAAAGTCACGGTCCACGACCTGCTGGCCATCTTCCGTGACGCCTATGACGGGACGGAGTTCGATATGACACGGACACTCGTTACCTTGAACCGCAAGGGGGAACTCGCCAAGAGCCCGATCGCCGGCCCTTTTATGAGCAACGACCTCCGGGAGCTCTTTCGCATCAAACGGGAGAGGACGATCTGCTCGCCGGCCTCGACTTACCTGCAGATCACACAGTCCCGCGACTGGCTGCCGGACGCTCTGGGCGGGATCGTTTGGCTCGGTTACGACAATCCGGCCACAACCCCGCACATGCCGTTCTATATCGGCATTTCGCGGATGCCCGATGCCTACATGGTCGACGGCCGATGGGCCTACCGGCGGGACAGCGCCTGGTGGGCGTACCGCACGGTGAGCAAGCTGGCCTTGTTTCGGTGGCAGGAGATGACCAAGGACATCGAGGTGGTCTGGAAGGGAATTGAGGATCGGCTTTTCACAAACCAGGCCAAGTTCGAGGACGAGACGCTGGCCCTCTATAAAAAGGATCCGGCCAAGGCCAAAGAGATCTTGACGAAGTACTGCCTCGACCAGGCTAACCAGGCCGTCGCCGCCTACTGGAAACTCAGCGAAGAACTCTGGCACAAATATTCCGGCTCCTTCTGATGACGGTCTTCGGACTGCACTGGCTGGACTTCGCGATTGTCGTCGTCTTCGTCTTGACCGTTCTGTGGCTGGGCTGGCGGGCCGGTCGGAAGACCAAGAGCGCCGAGGACTTTTACGTGGCCGGCCGGCGCCTGGGCAAGGTCTATCAGTTTTTCCTGAACCTGGGCACCTCAACCAACGCCGACCAGGCCGTCGTAGTTTCCCGCGAAGTCTATCGTCAGGGCATCGGCGGCATGTGGATTCAATACCTGGTCCTCTTCCTGACGCCCTTCTATTGGTTCACGACCGGGTTTTTCCGGCGGGTGCGTCTCGTGACCATCGGCGATTATTTTACCGAGCGTTTCCGCAGCCGTTTCCTCGGGGGTGCTTTCGCAGTGTTCACCCTGTTTATGGCCTTCCTGGGAAATGGGGTCGGATACATGGTCGCGACCAAAACGATGATGGCGCTGACGCCGAAACCCGCAGCGAAGTACACGGTCCAGGAAAAGCTCAGCGTCGAGCTCTTCCGTGAATATCAAACACTCAGGACGAGGTCCGGGGCGGTGGCGGGACTTTCTGCGGACGAGCAGAAGCGTTTCGACGAACTCGGCGAGCGGGCCAAGCGCGACGAGCTGCGGTCCTTCATCTCCTACACCAATCCGGTCGCCATTTACGGCGTGTATACGGTGATCGTCGCCATCTACACGATGATGGGCGGATTCCTTGCCGCCGCCATCACCGACGTCATCCAGGGCATCCTGCTGACGACGTTCTCCCTCATGCTCATCCCGATCGCGCTGGCGCGGGTCGGCGGATTCGCCGGGTTGCACGCCGCTGTTCCCGACTTCATGTTCCGGCTCTTCGGGTCCTCCGCCACGAGCGAATACGCCTGGTACACCATCTTGGCCATGGTTCTGGCCAACCTCGTCTCGATCATCGCCGTCGCATCGGGTATGCAGACGGCGGGCTCGGCCAAGAACGAAATGACCGCCCGGGTCGGCATGATCGGTGGGATGTTCTTCAAGCGCTTCATCATGATTTTTTGGGCGCTGACGGGACTGCTGGCCATTGCCCTCTACGCCGGCAAGCTCCACGACCCCGACCTCATCTGGGGCCATATGACGATGGACCTGCTCTTTCCCGGCGCCATCGGCCTGATGATGGCCGGCGTCCTGTCGGCCAAAATGTCCAGCCTGGCCGGGTCGAGCGTCGCCTATTCCGCGCTCTTCATCCGTAACCTCTACCAGCCGTTCGTCAAGCCGAAGTCGGACCGGCACCTCATCAACGTCGGCCGCGTCGCCATCGCGGTCACGCTCCTGGGCGGGGTCGGGGCGGCACTGTTCGTCGGCAACCTCCTTGATCTGTTTAAGTATTTCATCTCGTTGCCGGCCATCTTCGGCGCATCCATCTGGCTGGGGTTCCTATGGCGGCGGCTGACGAAGCGGGCCGTCATCATCCAGATTTTTGTTTGTTTCGCGGTCTACGCCCTCGTCCCGACCGTTTTCCAGTCGCTGACGTGGGCCAGAACGCATCCGGCCTTCCTCCGCGAAACAAGGCCGCAGGTCGTGACCATAACGACCCGAGCCGTCCGGGAAGACATCGAGGCCGGCCGGGCCGCAGCCGTCGGCGAGGCCATCCGCAA
Source organism: Candidatus Aminicenantota bacterium (assembly GCA_963727095.1). GTDB lineage: Bacteria > Acidobacteriota > Aminicenantia > Aminicenantales > Saccharicenantaceae > CAVSEQ01. Next base: position 568,462 of record CAVSEQ010000004.1, read on the forward strand.
AGAGCGCGTCAACCCGCCTGAGGGCATCTACTATGAAAGAATTGCCCGCGTCGACCCGCAGAATCCCCAGTCGGCCCGCATCGGCATCGGCCGGTTCAACGCCGAAATCTGGGTCCTCAGCTGGTTCGGGATCGATTTTTCCGGAGCGTCCAAGGCCCAATTGAGCGCCCTCCGATTCGGCTTTGATGCGCTGTTCCCGTTCCTCTTGCTTTTCCTGCTGAGCGCCGTGACGCGGCCGGTTCCCAAGGAGGACCTGGACCGGTTTTTCGCCAAGGTCCATACGCCGGTGCAGCCGACGCCCGAAGCGGAGCGTGAAGCGCTCCGGCGGGCGGTCGCACATCCGGAGGAGATAGACGCGCGGAAGCTCAAGCCGGGCTCGAACTGGGAATTCATGAAACCGGCGCGGGCCGACGTCCTGGGGTTCAGCATCAGTTGGCTCCTTGTCGGTGTCATCATCGCCCTCCTTTATCTCATGGTGAGCATCAAGTAGCTTGTTCCTGCCCTCGCTCGGTTGCGGCGAGCCCATCTTTAGCCCCGGGCCGCACCTTGCGCCCGCTCTCGGGGTATTCCCTACGTCAGGTCGCGGGTTTGCCCCGGCGAGTCAAACCCGCTCGAGGAAAGGCCTCGCTCAGCGGCAGTGAGCCTACCCTTGGCCCCCGCGCTGCCGCTCCCCCGGGAACCAGTCCCGTCGGTTCCCCCGTCGCCAGGCGCCGGGACCCCCTCCGCTACGGGGGCTTACGGGTAGGCCTCACCGCCGCTTTGATCAGCAGCCGTGCCACCACTGCAGCAAAGCTGCGGGAGTGCTGGTCGCTTCTTAGAATCCGCTCCCTGCCGCTCAGCCTTCCCACGCCTTCCTCCGGGAAACACCCCTGCGGCGGGCACAGGGGCTTGCGGGTAGGCATCTCGCCGTTTTATTCCGACCAGCGCCCACTGCTCTTGACCCGTTCGCCGACGCTAAGCCCCGCCTTTCAAGGCGGGGACAAGAAGCGAGGCTCAGGGTTAACCCCGAACAAGCCCCGGCATTCATGCCGGGGACTCGAGGGGTTGACAATGGCAAGGTGCCGGCCTAATATACTTGGAGTAAAAATTATTGTCTTTGAGTAAATGCCCCTGATTCGAGCCGAGCGCCGGGAAGGAGGTCCGCCATGATGCGACAGATGCGATATCGTTCATTTGTGCTGATCGCCTTCGCCGCGCTGCTTGTGTCCGTCTCCGTCGCTTCTCAGACCGCCGCCGACGCCAAAGCCCTGAAGATCGTCCGCGCCATCGACGACCTCTATCGCAGCCAAGGCAGCTATGCCCAGCTCGCCATGGAGGTGATCACTCCGGACTGGCAACGAACGCTCGTTCTTCGGGCCTGGTCCAAGGGCCTCGACAAAGCGCTTATCCGCATCCTTGAACCCAAGAAGGAGGCGGGCGTGGGAACTCTCCGCATTGGAAACGAGATGTGGAACTACCTGCCCAACACGGACAAGGTCATCAAGATTCCGCCGTCGATGATGATGAGTTCCTGGATGGGCTCGGACTTCACCAATGACGATCTCGTCAAGGAGTTCACCTTCGTCCATGATTTCATTTTCGCGATGACGACCCCCGACGACGCCCAGGCGGGGCTGGCTTATGTCGAATGCCGTCCGAAGCCGGGCGTGCCGATCGTCTGGGATAAGATCGTCATCGCCGTGCGCGAATCCGACGACCTGCCGGTCTGGCAAAAGTTCTTTGATGAAAAAGGCCGGGTCGCCCGGCTCATGACCTACACCGAGGTCAAGACCTTCGGCCGCCGGACAATCCCCTCCGTCATGGAGATGATCCCGCAGACCAAGACGGGCTATAAGACCGTCCTCCGGTACAAGGAGGTGCAATTTGACCTCGCCCTGGACGACGGCGTCTTTTCGCTGAGGAACCTGCAGTCCGCCAAGTAGGAGCGCGCGATGTTCAAGATGGCTTTCCGCAACGTCTTCCGCCAGAAGCGGCGCTCGATCCTGACCGCCCTGACCATGTTCGGCGGCTTCGCTCTGGCCGCCCTCGCCATCGGTCTGGCGGACGGGACGTTCAACAGCCTCATCAACACGTTTACGCGGAACCGGTTGGGCCATATCCAGATACACGCCCGCGGGTATCTCGACCGCCCCACTTTGAACAAGACAATCGGCAACGCCGAACAAGTCGGCCGGACGATCGAAGCCGCTCGGGACGCGATCGCTTGGGCGCCGCGGGTCTACTCGGCCGGGCTCGTGTCGGTAGGGGAGAGAACCGACGCCGTCCGTATCGTCGGCATCGACCCGGCCCTTGAGGCCAAGGCCACGAACTTTGACAAGAAGATCGTCCGTGGCCGCGGATTTTCCGGGCAGCCTGCCAAGGAAGTCATTCTGGGCGCGGGCCTTGATCAAAACCTGAAAGCCTCCCTCGGCGACGACGTCGTCATCGTCACCCAGGGCGCGGACGGATCGCTCGCGAACGAGAAGTACCGCGTGGTCGGGCTGGCCGAGTCCGGCGATCTCGCGAGCGACCGCACAACGCTCTATCTCGATATCCGTGAAGCGCAGGACCTTCTTGTCCTGGACAGCCGGGTTCATGAAATCGTCGTCATCGCCCGCTCCCTCAAGGCGGTGGACGCCCTCAACACCTTGCTCAGCCGCGAGCTGGCGCCGTTTTCCCTAGACGTCCAGCCTTGGCGGGTGTTCGCCAAGACTTTCTATACCGCCATGCAGGCCAAGCTCAAGGGGAACATGATCGTCCTCTTGGTGCTGTTCTTCATCGTAGCCATCGGCGTCCTGAACACGGCCCTGATGTCGGTCCTGGAGCGCCGCCGTGAGTACGGCGTCATGAAGGCTCTGGGCACTCGGCCCCGCCAGATCTTCCGCTTGATCCTTCTTGAAATCCAGGTCCTGGCCGTGGGCAGCATCATTCTCGGATTCGCCCTCAGCCTGCCGATCAATTATTTTCTCTCGCTGCATAATTATCGTTATCCGGTCGCCAAGCCGATGACGTTCGGAGGCATGCAATTCTCGACCTTCACCTCGGAGCTCAACACCAGGAGCTTCCTCATCCCGGCCGTCATCGTCCTCCTTTCGTCGCTGCTGGTCAGTCTTCTGCCCGCGATCCGGGCCGCGCGGACCGAGCCGGCCAGGTCCATCCGGATATTTTAGGAGAGCCGTCATGAGTCTGTATATCAAGCTCGCCTGGCGCAATATTTTCCGGAACAAGCGGCGGACCTACATCACCGGCGCGGCCATCGCGGTCGGACTGGCCGCCTTGATCTTTCTCGACGGCCTGTATATCGGCATGGAGAACAACATGATCGCTTCCGCCACCGCGTCATTCAGCGGCGAAGGGCAAATCCACGGCCGCGGATTTCTCGAATCCCGTGACGCGGCGAGGACAATCTCCGACGGAGACGCTATCGTTTCCGAGCTGGGCCGGGATCCTCTCGTCAAGAACTTCACGCCCCGAACGCTCAGCCAAGCCATGGTGACATCGACATCCGGCGTGGAGGGGGTCATGCTCGCCGGCGTTCAGCCGGAGACGGAGAGAGGGGTCAGCCAGGTCGATGACACGTTGGTCCAGGGAAGTTATTTTGCCAAGGACGATCCTCAGAATATCATCATCGGGAGCAAGCTGGCCGAGCTCCTTGAGGTCGGCTTGGGAGACCGTCTGGTGGTCACAGTTTCCCAGGCGGGGAGCGGGACCCTTTCCCAGGACCTTTTCCGGGTCTCGGGCATCTACCGGTTCGGGATCGACGAGTTGGACCGCGGTCTGGCCTTCATTCGCATCGCCAAGGCGCAGGCGCTTCTCGGACTCGACCACCGGGTGAACGAGATCGCCCTGAACTTCAAGGACCCCCGCGTCTCCCGGGACGAAGCGAATCCGTTCTGGGCCAAGTACTCAACGCAGGGCAACGAAGCCCTCGGCTGGACCAAACTTTTTCCCGCTCTCAAGGCCGTCTATGACCTTTCCCAGGTCGCCATCTCGATCCTCGGCCTGGTTCTGTTCGCCGTCGTCGCCCTGGGCATTATCAATACGCTCTTCATGTCGATCTACGAACGGATGTTTGAGTTCGGCGTCATGAGGGCCGTCGGCACCAGACCTTTGGGGATTCGCAAGCTCGTCGTCGGGGAGGCCGGAGCGCTGGCGCTCCTGAGCATCGTGTTGGGCGTAGGACTTGCCTTTGTCATCTCCGTCGTCGTCTCGCATACGGGGATCGACTACAAAGGGATGGAATTTGGCGGCGTCACCATCAAGGAGCTCATCTACCCGGTCCTCGAGCTCCGGCAGTTCCTGGTCTATCCGGCCGCCGTGCTCCTTTTCACCCTGTTTGTGGGACTTTACCCGGCCGCTTATGCGGCCCGGATGTCTGTGACCGGCGCCATGAAGCGGACGCTCTGAAGGAGAATTGCCATGGAAGAACGCGAAAGAATCCTGATTCAAACAGAGGGGCTGAAAAAGACTTACCGCGATAATGGGGTCGAGGTTCCGGCCCTGCAGGGCATCGATCTCGTCATCCGGGCCGGAGAGTTCACGGCCATTGTCGGCCCGTCGGGATCGGGAAAAACGACTCTGCTCAATATCATCTCGGGCCTGGACAGGCCCAGCGAAGGAAAGGTCTGGCTCGACGGGAAGCTCATTTCGGCCATGAGCGGCGCGGAGCTGTCTGACTTCCGCCGGGACCACATTGGTTTCATCTTCCAGGCTTATAACCTGATCCCTGTCCTCAAGGTAGAAGAAAACATCGAATTCATTATGCTCCTCCAGCGCGTTCCGAAGACCGAACGTCAGAAGCGCGTCAGCCAGATCCTGCGCGATGTGGAGATGGAGGGCTTCGCCCAGAGGTTCCCGGCCAAACTGTCCGGGGGCCAGCAGCAACGCGTGGCCGTGGCCCGGGCCATGGTCTCGCGGCCGCTGATGATCCTCGCCGATGAGCCTACGGCCAACCTCGATTCGAAAACGGGCGCCGATCTTCTCGATAGGATGCGCTGTCTTAACGAGGAGCGCGGCATGACATTCATTTTCTCAACCCACGACCGGATGATTGTGGAGAAAGCGCGGCGGACCGTCACAATCCGGGACGGGCTCATCGCGAGCGACGAGGCCCGGGGCTGAGCCATGCGTGTCCAGGCAGCCGGCCGGTGGGCGATAGCGATCCTGTCGCTGGCCTTTGCCGGATCGGCCGCGCCGGCCGAGAACACGCTGAAGTTCAGCGGCTATATTAAGAACTATTCGATCGTCTTCAGCCTGGCCAACCCGCTCGACAACGGCGGCGAAACATCCGAGCCGCTGCTGGCCCAGTCCAATACCCGGCTGCGCCTTTCGCTGAGCTATTCGCCGAAAGATTCCCTGAGTTTCCTTGTCGCCTACGACATCTCGCCGCGCATCCAGGATCCGTTCTTTTTCCGGTCGTCTCCCTTCGCCGTTTCGATCTCGACCGGAAGTTACCGGCTGGCGGATTTCCGGAATCCCATCGTCCCCGGCCCGGATTCTCCCACCGGCAGTTTCGGGCTCTATCACAACCTCGACCGCTTGTCGGTGACGGTCAAGACGGGCTTGGGCGACCTGATCATCGGCCGCCAGCCGGTGGCCTGGGGGAGCGGCAAGGTCACGAATCCGACGGACATCATCGCGCCCTTTTCCTTCTACGACCTGGACAAGGAAGAGCGCTTCGGCGTCGACGCGGTCCGGCTGCGCGTCCCATTGTCGAATCTGAGCGAGCTCGACATGGGCTATATCTTCGGTCAAAGCTTCCGCTTCGACCTCAGCGCATTTTTCCTGAGGAGCAAGGTGCACGTTTTCAAAACCGACTTGAGCGTGCTGGCCGTCGGATTTCAGGAGGACCTCCTCATCGGTCTCGACATCGCGCGCTCCGTCGGCGGGTCCGGCGTATGGCTCGAAGCGGCCTATGTCCTGCCGGACGCGCTCAACGCCAACCAGCCGAAGCCCGCGAATTACGCCAGGCTGACGGTGGGCATCGACCGAAGCCTCGGTGCCAAGGTCTATGCTTTCGTGGAGTACCATTTCAATTCGGCCGGATTGTCGCAGCCCGCGTCCTACGCCGGACTGTTTGGGACGCCCGCGTATACCCGGGGAACGGTCTACCTTATGGGACGGCACTACGCCACCGTGGGCACGACCTATCAGGCCTCGCCGCTCATCCCGGTTACGGCGCTCGTCATTTGGAACGCGGCCGACGGATCTTTCGCCTTCTCTCCCCAAGCCGATTACAACATCGCGCAGAACATGTACCTCGGCGGCGGCGTTTATCTCGGCATCGGGCGGCGGCCGCTGACGCCTCTTTTCGGCGGATCGGTCCCGCCGGAGCTGCGGTCTGAATTCGGAAGCTACCCGGACTTCGTCTACCTTTCGTTCCGGGTTTATTTCTAAAACGGGAAAAGGAGAGACTGAAATTCCGACACCGCGAAATCCAGGCGGCCCGAAAAGCCGTGTCAAGCCCAAGAATCTGGAAGAGCTCGTCCGCCATTTTATCCTCGACCACAGCGAGGAGCTGTTCATCGCCAAGGGCTACATGAGAACCTCAATGGACACGATCGCTCGGGCCTGCGGACTGTCCAAGCCGACGCTCTACAATTATTTTCATGGCAAACACGAAATATTCACGGAGCTTTATCAAAGGCTGTACAGGGGCCTCTACGACAAGATCAAGGTCCTGCTGACCCGTTCGCCGTCGCTAAGCCCCTCCTTTCAAGGCGGGGACAAGAAGCGAGGCTCAGGGTTAACCCCGAGCAAGCCCCGGCATTCATGCCAGGAAGTCGAGGGGTTGACTCTGGACAAGGACAAGGTCCAGATACTCCAGGACGTCATCGACGAGTACTTCGCGTGGCTGGATGCGAAGAAGGACTTCCTCCGGATGTACTTCCGGGAGCAGCATCTTGTCATCCACGAGGATATCGACGAGCATATGGCGTGGCACGTCAGGAGCAAGCGGGAAATGGTCGGACTGCTCTCCCAGGCGCTCGAGGGGATCATCCGTCCGGAATTAAGAAAAAGGTTTGGCGTCACGATCGTGGCCTCAACGATACTGGATATTTTCGAGGGGCTCAGCGCCAATCCGAACCCGCCTAGCGCGGAAGACCTTCTCACGCAAAAGGCATTCCTCGTCGAATTGCTTCACCAGGGAGTCCTGGCCGGAGGCCGGTGAACATATGAAAAGAGAAATCAGAGATCTGACCTTTGATGAGCTCAAGGCGGAGCTCGAGGCCCTCGGCGAACGGCCGTTCCGCGCCGGGCAGATATTTTTCTGGCTTTATCAGAAGGGGGCGTCGAGCTTCGACGAGTTTACGAGCCTCCCCAAGGACCTTCGCGAGAAGCTCGGCCGCCGTTTTGGGATCGGCCGGTTGGAGCCCGTCGACCGCATGGAGTCAAAGGACGGGACGGTCAAGTTCCTCTTCCGGCTTTCCGATGGTCAAGCCATCGAAACCGTCCTCATCCCGGCCGGGAGCCGGCACACGGTTTGCCTGTCGACTCAGGTGGGATGCAAATTTGGGTGCGCCTTCTGCGCCAGCGGCCTGCATGGGTTCAAGCGGAACCTGACGCCCGCCGAGCTTACCGGTCAAATTCTCACTCTCAAAAAAATAACGGGTGCGGCCATCACGAACTATGTCTTTATGGGCATGGGGGAACCGCTGGATAACTTTGACAACCTGGCCGCGGCCATCCGGATCATGAATGCCCCGGAAGGGTTGGCCATCGCGGCCCGGCGCATCACGGTTTCCACGGCAGGTCATGTTCCGGGCATCGAGCGGTTGAAGACGCTCGACCTCCAGATCAACCTCTCCATCTCGCTGCATGCCGTTACGGACAAGCTGCGGACGCGCCTCATGCCCATCAACAAGAAATACCCTCTTGAAAAACTTGTCGAAGCCTGTGAGGCGTATCTCCGCGCCGGCGGCCGCATGATCACGCTGGAGTACATCATCATCCGGAATATCAATGACGGACTCGATGCCGCCGACGGCCTGGCCGGAATCGCCCGGCGGCTGAAGGCCAAGGTCAATCTTATCGCCTACAGTCCCGTCTGCGGTCCGGGGTTCGAAACCCCTTCAGAGGCCGTGGTCGCCCGTTTCAAGCGCCGGCTGGAAGAGAGAAACGTGCGCGCGACGCTCCGGGAATCGAAGGGCGCGGACATCGCCGCCGCCTGCGGCCAGCTTGCGGGAAGGCTGGCGCAGGGAGACGGCCAAACATAATCGGCGCTTATCCCGCCGCGCCCACTTGCGTCGGGATAGGGCTTATAGTTGTGCCGAGGAGGAGCTTCTCGGGGCATTCCCTACGTCAGGTCGCGGGTTTGCCCCGGCGAGTCAAACCCGCTCGGGGAAAGGCCTCGCACCCCCGCCCCTTGGGCGGGGTCCGTGCCACCACTGCAGCAAAGCTGCGGTAGTGCTGGTCGCTTCTTGGAATCCGCTCCCTGCCGCTCAGCCTTTCCACGCCTTCCTCCGGGAACACCCCTACGCGCTCCGGCGGTGAGTGGAGTCTTCGCAACGACCAACATAATTGAGGCGGAGCGGCACGGAGCCTCAACTATGGGAAATATCTGAAACGAGTCTTAGAGCTTACTTCTCTTTCTTAGTTGCGACTCGGCTCCACCCCTGGCAAATGGTCGAACAGAGTTTTGCTTCTTCGTAGAGTCTTGTTCTTAGGGTTTTCTGGGCGGCCATTATCCCCGCGTCAAACTCCCCGTTGCCTCGACAGTACCGCAAAGGTTTCGATGTGGGGCGAATGCGGGAAGAAATCGTAAATTCGGACGGAGTCGATCGAATAGCCCGGTCGCAGGATTTTTAAATCCCGGGCCAGGGTCGTCGGGTTGCAGGATAGATAGAGAAGCCTCCTCACGGGTTTCGCGGCCAGCTCGCGCAGCATCCCCGGATCGACGCCGCGCCGTGGCGGGTCGAGGATGACGGCGGCAACATTCTTTTCCAGGATCCAGCCCAGCCATTCCTCGGTCGAACCTTCGCAGACGGTGAAATTACCGGTCTTGTTCAGCGCCAGGTTCTTTTTAAGGTAGACGACGTTCGCCGGATCGGATTCGACGCCGAAGACCTCCCGAGCCTGCCCGGCCAGGGAAATCCCGAAGGTGCCCAGGCCGCAATACAGATCGGCGATCGACTCTCCGGCCAGATCCTTGACCGCCGCCGCCATATCATCGAAAACCGCGTCGAGGATGCCGATATTGACTTGGAAGAACGACCGGGCCCCGATCCGGTAGGTGAGGCCGTGGATGACCTCGTCGAGGCGCGCAACGCCACCCAAAATTTCCTCATGCGCCGTTTTCCCATCATCGATGAGGGCGACGATTCCGGACAGCGGGAACCGCTCGTGGAGACCGCGGAGCTTATTGGCCATCTCCTCGAGCCTGGCGGCCGATGCGGCGTGGACAATGACGAGCGATCTTGCCCGGGCCCGGCTTTCGCGGACTTCGACCTCCGTAACGGCCCGCCAATCGTTCCCCTCGATGAATGCCCGGAGTTCGGCCAACAGGTCGTTCATCATCTCCGGGACGAGATAACATTTGTCTACCGCCACGAATGCGGCCTCCTGCCCCGGCTCGTGGTAGGCCAGTGAGGCCTTCTCGCCCTTCCAGATAACCCGAGCCGGATTCTATTCCTATAACCCCAGACCTCCGGCGAGGGCGTTACGGGGATCGATACGAATTCCTGCTTCAGCTCGCGGCCGAGGATTTCCGCGACCTGGCCTCTTTTGACCTCGAGCTGCAGGCCGTAGTCCATGTCCTGGTACGGCGAGCACGCCAGGAAATGGCCGCACCGCGGCTCGACGCGGGAGTTCGACGCCTCGACGATCCTGACGGTGTGCGCTTCGCTGAACGATGGACGATCCTTGAGGATTTCGATTTCGACAGTCTCGCCCGGAAGGCCGCGGTCGGTGAACACGACTTTGCCTTCTTCGAGGCCCAGCCGCCTTCCCGGATAGACCACCTTATTGATCTTCAGCAGTTTGGAAATTGGTAGTTTGCTCCCAATTTGATGAGCCGCCCCTTGGCGCTCCAACCGAGCCCGAGTTCGGAAGGCAGAGCGTTGGCGTCGTAGCAGGCATCCAGGGCTTCGTCCAGCCCTTCGATGCCGAGCCTCGGGGAGCCTGGTCCGTCGAGCCTGCGCCGAAACTCGGGCGGGAAGTCCACGATCTCCGGCATTGAATCCTGCATGCCGTTGATGCAGAGCGTCTGGCTGGCGGCGGCCGCGATCCCGCAGACAGGCCGGCCGCCGGTTTTCGCGCATTCGACCGCCTGCCAGAGCTTGCCCATCGGCTCCGCGTCCGGAAGCCCATAGTCCTTGCGCGTTCCATCCCGGAATTCCGCCGATATTCCTGAAGTCCGGCTGGTACAAAGAACGGTTCCCTCTTCGAATTCGAAACAAACGACCGGTCCCTTTTCCTTCATAGGCACGTGGGTCGCGTAGAGCAGGATTTCGACGCCGTCATCGGTCCTGGCCCGCACCGCCGCCGTGTCGTAGTTGTCGATGGGGTACGCCCGGTAGAGCTCGGCTTCGACCTCGGCCGGCGCCGCGCTCGACTCCGTGTCCCGGCCGAGCAGGTAGAACATGTTGTGAAGGTCATGAGCCATGGCGTTTTGGACCGGGCCGTCGAGGATCCAGCCTCCCGCCGCATCTCTCTTTTTTCCGGCCCAGTCGTTCCGCCGGTAGTAGGCTTCGTCGCGCGGCCAGAGATAGAGGCACTTCATCCGGCGCGGTGCGCCGAACCGGCCGGCCATGATGTCGCTCTTCAGATTTTGAATGGCCCGGCTGAAGGACCATTGGTACCCCACGGCGACAAAGCGTCTCTCGAAAACGCTCTCCGCCGCGATCATCCGGCGGACTTCCTGAATCGTTCCCGCGGCCGGCTTTTCACAGAGGACGTTGCTTCCGGATTCCAGGGCGAGACATGTTTGGCCGCAATGAAACTGGTGAGGAGAGGCCACGACGGCCAAGTCGGCCCTCCGGTCCTTGTAGAAATCCGCAAGGTCCGGCGAGAGCGCGACGCCGAGCGCCTGGAGTTCGGCAAGCTGAGGGCATCTCTCCGGCCTGGGGTCGACGGCCCCGGCGATTGTGAAGATGGAATCGTCCCGCTTTTCCAGGAGTTCCCGGACATAGACGGCCCCCATGCCGCCGATCCCGACCAGAACTATCGCAATGGACATGTGGATGCCGTCAATACTTGCACAGTTTCCGGTACTCGTCCAGCATGGCCATGTAATGATCGTAATCCGTTCCGACGGCGACGCTGTGGCTCGCGCCGAGGATGAAGCGGCCGCCCGGCTTGGCACACGCCATGGCCCGCCGCACGTCGCGCCGGACGGCCTCCGCACTTCCCCCGACCAGATTCTCGACGGCGACACCGCCCCAAAGCGTCATCTTGTCTCCCACCTCTTTTTTCAGGACGCAGATATCCATGCCGGCCGTGGGCTGGATGGACTGATAGGCGTCGTAGCCGATCTCGATGAACATATTGAGCAGCGCCTTCACATTGCCGCAGCAGTGCTTGAGGATCTTCTTGCCGAACTTCTTTCTGATGTTCTCCGCCCTGGCTTTATTGGCTTCGAGAAAAAGGTCGCGGAAGACGGCCGGGCCGACGAACGGCCCCGCGTTGTAGCCGAGGTCCTCGGCCCACATCACCGCGTCCGAATCCGGGTGGACGAGGACTTCGTCGGCAAGATTCTGCTGCTCGACGAGGAACCTGGTCGCGGCGCGAACGACCTCCGGATTTTCACCGATTTCGAGAAGTCCGCGTTCCAGGCCGCCGAGCAGAACGATTCCAATCGAGCCGCCCGAAGGACCGCAGATATATTTCTCCCCTTTGAGCCGCTGGATCACCGCATCGAGGATCGCCCACGACCTTTCGTCGCGGACCGGCCGTTCCGGTCTCCGGTCGAACTCTGGGGCGCTCCAAACCCTGGCGTCGCGGACGGGATCACGGATGCAGGTGATGTCGTGCGTAATGTCCGAAAGCTTGTAAACCCGGCCGTAGCGATCCTCCCACGTCGTCGCGTCGACCCGGCGCGGCGGCGGGTCGTCTGTCGGCGCCGGCATCTCCCAGGTGGCCATAGGGAAGGTGACGATGTCGAGCTCGAGCTTGGCATGAAGCTCGATATGATCCTTGATCCAGCTTTCGGCGACTTCGTCCTGGCGGCCTTCCCAGAACGCGATCTGCGACCTAGCCTTGGCCCTGAGGTAGGTTTCCCGGCCGATGATTTTCTCGACGGTGTCGAAATCCACGGCGAACTCGGCGTACGGCACCCGGTCGGGAATGCGGCCGTCGAGGACCGCCGCGACGCGTTCCTTTGAGGTCATTTTTTGGCCGGCCGCCGCTCGAGGAGGTCCGTCTCGGCGAACGCCTTCGTCCTTGGATTGAAGCGGAGCGTTTTAATCTCGAACCCCGCCAGCCTGATGTCTTTTCTGACGCCGAAAGCCGGCAGGCTGAGCGTCGTCCGCCTTGCCCGGCCCGTCGGTTCGAACAGACGGATGACGAGGTCGTTGCCGGCCTCGGATTTTTTGAACGCGGTGACCTGGATCGACTTTCCGCTTACGGTGACTCCGGGTTTGGCTTTTTTGCCGGCGCCCGGAGGCGAGAAGGGAAGGACGTACGGCTTTTCGTTCCTGACCAGCGCTTCGCGGTCGATGCTCTCCATGCGCTCCACGGCGCGCCCGCCGTTCAGCCAGAACCGGAACGAGCGTTCTCCCTGGTCCTGCCGCGGGATGAACCTGTCCCCGGCGACGACGAGCTTGTCTTCCCATGTATCGGCCGAGTACGCCGGCGACCGGAGAAGGGACATCCGCAACTCGCCGTCACTCCAGTCCGACCCGTAAATACAGTCGTTGATCACGGTCAACGCGGCGTCGGCCTTTTCCGAGACCACGGCCAGCCACTTCTGGGCGACTGCCTCATCGCCATTCGAGGGCAGCTCGTCGGCGCCGTAAGCGACCTGGCCGATGAACCGCGGCCCGGCGATCGTCGTCGCTAGGCTGAGTTTGAGCATTTTGTCTTTCTCGGCCCAGAATACGCGCGCCTCGACCTCGACCTCCGTGCCGCTTTTCGGAATCTTATAGAGGAGGACGGCCATGGATTTTTCATAGGCGAGGACGGCTTCGATGACCGTACGGATGGCGCCGTCTTCGATGACCCTGACCGGCGGGACCGGGTCGGCGTCGAGCCCCGAGAACCGGGATGCCTCCTCCGGAGAGGCCGCCGCAAAGCGCCCCGCGACCTTTCTAAAGCTTCGGACCTTCATCCCCCAGGGGTCGGCGTTGTCCAGGATGACCAGAGGGGCGAACGCGCCGGGTGCCAGCAGGTCCATGCCTCGGACGGCGTATCTGTCGAGAAGGCCGGTCCGCGTGTTGACCAAAACGGTCAAGTCGGCCGTCAGCACACTGATAAATCCGTTCTCCTCGCGGGCCGCGAACGCCGGCTTGGCCAGCGCCTTTTCGAGCCGGCAGTCAAACCGGTTCATCCGGGACGCGCTGAGCTCGGCCTCGAAAACGACCTTCTTCCGCCATTCGAGGCTGATGTTGCTCGCTTCCTTTTCAGCTTGGGAAGGCAAATCCCTGCCTTTCACGGTTATTTTGGGATCCCAAAAGCCGGACTTTTCGTAGTTCGGCTCCCACGGTTCGAATTCACACTCGACGATGGACCGGACGGGGAAGGGATGGGGGTTGAAAACAAAAATGGGCATCTCTCCGGCCCCGGCTTTGGCTTCTCCACCGGTCAGCGCGAAAAACGCCTTGGCTTTCACGCGTGACAAGATCTCCAGCCCGTGCTCGATCTGCTGACCGGCGGCCTCCTCTCCCTCCGGCACGGCCGAGCCGGGCAGGATGTCGTGGAATTCCGAAAAAGCCAGATCCTCCATAGCCTTATTAAAATCCTCTTGAGGGTACTTCATCAGGCCCTGGCTCCAGGCCGCGGAGGCCATTTTCTCGGCCGAGAAGAGTTCGTTCTCGAGCTTGCGATGCCCCTGCTTAATCCGCGCCATGGAGGTGTAACACCCGACGGCCCAGGGATTGAGGTCTTTCTCCCGGCGCGGCAGGGCCGTCCGCCTCGGTTCGAGTTCCGCGAAATAGGCGTCCGGCGTCGAGTGCATGATCTCGTATTCCGTTCTTTCCACTTTCATGCGCTCGAAGTCCTGGAGATCCTTGCGTGAAGGGCCTCCGCCGTGGTTCCCGATGCCCCACAGATGGATGATAAGGTCTTTCTCTGAATTTCGAGCGAGCCACTCCTCGAGCCGCTCCCGCGCCTTGCCTCCGATCGAGCAATAATGGGCCGAGGCCCGGTTCGCGAGAATCTCGGAACCGTCGTAGCCGACCCAGATGAACTCATCGGAGGGAAGCGGCAGTTCTTTCTGCCCCGGGCGGCAGCAGAGGTAATAGCGGTAGCCGCTCTTGGCGATGATCTGGACGAGGCCGCGGCTGTGGCCGAAGGGGTCGAGGTTGACAGCGGTCAGGGGTTCGACGCCGAACTTCTCACGGAAATATGTCCGGCCCAGCAGAATCTGGCGGACGATCGATTCGCCGCTCGGCATATTGCAGTCCGGCTGGAGGTACCAGCCGCCCATGATGTGCCATTTTCCGGCCCGGACGAGCTTCAGGATTCGGCGGAAAAGCGCAGGCTCGTAATCCTCGACCCATCGGTAGAGGACAGCCTCGTTATGGCAGAAGATATAGCCCCGGTGCTGTTCGCAAAACTCGGCGGCCTGCCGGAAGGTCGAGAGCGCTTCGCCGGCGCCCTCTTCCCACTTCCACAGCCAGACAGGATCAAGGTGGGCGTTTGAAATAAGGTGAATTCTCTTCCGGGCCATGGCGGCCTCCTTTTCATTAAAAACTGACGGCCGGACATGCCGCCGTCTCGCAGCCGTCGAACGAGGCCGCATAACCTGCGGCCTCGCTTGACGACGGGCGATCACGCCCCACCGGCCCGAGGCAGGACGGCTTCAACGCGTATCGTACCAGAGTCCTTCGGGAAATCCAGCTCGATGCCGTTTTTCCGGAAGGGATGGAACGAATCGCCGATGATGTAACCGGGCTTCTCGCCCGCTCGCGCCCGCCGCGCCGCGATATCAAGCCGGCCGCCGCGGAGCCGGAGCGATGCGTCGAGTGAGTCCACCCCGGTCAGGAGCCTCGTTCGGAGCTTCAATGAATTTTCCGCGGGCCTGACTCCCAGCATGTGATGGATGACGAGGAAAATGAGCTCGGCCCAAACCCAGGGCACGATTCCGACCTGGGGATAAGGGGGCACGGGCCGTGGGCCGTAGAATTCGAACCACGAGCCGGCCCGAGCTCCGGGGAGGCGCCCGAGCCATTCGAGAACGCTCCGCACCTTCGGGTCGTCGCCCGCCTCGAACCAGGCCCGCGCGATAAAGAGGGAGGCGAATGGCCACGGCCCCGGCGAATCGGGCTCCGAGGTCACGTGATAGCGGCCGTAGCCGCCGCCCTTCCACCGCTGGTTCCAAAGGGTTTCGAGCCAAGCCAGAGTGCGGTGGGCAACGACATTCGTGGGGTCGATAAACTCCCAGGCAATGGGGAGCGCGGCCGAAGAATCGGGGTTGATCCAGTGGCGTCCTTTGGCGAAAAGCGGCATCCCTGCGGGGAAACCCAAGTCAGGAGCCGGCCGAATTGTGCGCTGGACGCTTCCCTTTCCATCGCGCCTTTTGATAAAGCGGCCGTTTTCGACCAGGCCATAACCTCCGGGAGCGAGCATGGCCCGCCTCAACTGCTCCCCGGCCAGGCGCCAGGCGCGGGCATTCCGATTGTCGCCGAGACGCGCCGCAAGCCGGGATGCCGCGCTCAGCCCCATGGAAACGAAAAGCTGATGGGCGAGTTCCATACCGTCCCTAATGCCGTGGGCGGAATGCCGCTCCCAGAACTCGCGACGATTGCGCAAGAGTCCGGAGTCGGGGTGCCGGAAAGTGGCCTTCAGTGGAAATCGGGCCGCCTTGATGATTTTTTCCCAGTGGTGCGAAAGAATGGCCGTATCGCCCGTCCAATTGACGTAGGTCTCAAGGGCGAAGAGCAGCACGCCGTTCTGGTCGAACTCGCTTTCCTGCCAGGATCGCAGCCGGCTCGAATCGAGCGTTGCGCCCTCCGGGCTGACGAATTCCCGGAACAGGCGGTCGAGAATTGTCCGAGCGATATCGGGCCGGCCGGCCATCGTGAGGCCCATGGCGATAAACGCCTGGTCTCGGACCCACTCAAGGTTGTACTGCCATATCCCGCCGTCGAGCTTGCCCGACCGTGCGACCGCCGCGCGGAGTTGGAATTTCGCGGCGTTGAAGAAACTCTCGAGCGCGGGGTCGGAGGAGCCGAGGATGGCGGCCTCGCTCCATTCGGGCGGAGCAGAGCCGGGGACATCTCCCGTTCCGTCGGCCTCTAAAAGCTCGACGACAGGGGTTCCGCTTTTGCGGACAATGCGGTATTCGAGGAGGATGGAATTCTCGGATTTTCCGTCGAACTCCATCGGAAGTTCGACGGCCGACGCGCCCGCGCGAGTTTTAAGCCGTACCATGGTTTTCCCGGCGGCGCCGTGATATGCCGTGACTCGGCGGTGGAGCCGGGGAGTCTTTTCATCCGGACAAAAAAACAGCTCCTCGACCCGGAAATCGCCGCTCCGCCAATTGACTTCGACGACGGGCATGGCAACCGTCGGCATCCAGCGGGCCCTGACATATCTGCCCTTGGGTTTGTGAACAGTTCCGCCTTCGGCGAGCAAAATCATGGTCTCTCTGAGACCGGAGCCCGGGTCGAAGGTCAGGGCCTTTCTTTTCGGACCAAGCCTTTCGGGGTCCATGATGAGCAGGCCGACCGGCGTCGCGGGACCACGGGGACAGATCTGGACCGCCGCCTGGATGAGTCCGTTCCCCAGGAAAAGATAGTTTACACCGGGGAGCGTCGTTGTTGCGTCCGCGGGGGCCCGGGCGGGGTCGTCGGTGTAGAAATGTTCCTGAACTTCCATGGATCGGTATTATAGGTGCGTGCCGCTTCCGAACGCAATGTTTTGCCCGGCGCGTTGCCTAATCGTATGACGATATCGAGCTCGGGGGCGGGTTCTACAGGCGCGATGGGCCGCCGATGATCCGGGCCGGCAGCATGATGAGGGCTTTGAACAGGGCGAAGACCGCTGTGACCGTGATCCCGAGAAGCCGAAAGGGGAGAAGCAGAAGCCAAACGATCGGAAAAAGTAACAGGGCCGCGAGCGCCAAGGGCCAGCAGAGAATCAAAAGGATCAGCCACAGCAGAAACTTTGTCATCGCACGAACTCCTCGTCTTATTATACGATAAACATTTTCCAAAGGTTCACACGGACTGCCATTCCCCATCCCGACGTGAAGGGCTCGGGGCATTCCCTCCGTCAGGTCGCGGGTTTGCCCCGGCGAGTCAAACCCGCTCGAGGAAAGGCCTCGCTCAGCGGCAGTGAGCCTACCCTTGGCCCCCGCGCTACCGCTCCCCCGGGAACCAGTCCCGTCGGTTCCCCCGTCCCCCTCCGCTACGGGGGCTTACGGGTAGGCCTCACCGCCGCTTTGATGAGCAGCCGTGCCACCACTGCAGCAAAGCTGCGGTGGTGCTGGTCGCTTCTAACAATCCGCTCCCTGCCGCTCGGCCTTCCCACGCCTTCCTCCGGGAAGCACCCCTGGGCCCTTCTGCTCAATGGAGGGCGACGACGAGAGAAGCAAGGCCAAAAACTCGTGGCATAAAACGCGAAATCGCGTACAATAGGCCCGAAGGAGAAGTGATTTCATGCGAGATTCCAGAAAAACTCTGAACCGGCGCGATTTCATCTCCCGGAGCCTGGCGGGAGCAGGCGCGGGCGCCGCTGTGATACTCGGAGGCGTGGGCAAACCGGGGGCGGCGCAGGCCCAGACTGCAGCGGGCAAGTCCCCCGCGTCCATGCCCATCATCACTCGGACGCTGGGGAAGACGGGGATCAAGCTTCCCGTCGTCAATATGGGCGTTATGAACGCCGATAATCCCGAACTCGTCCGCAAGGCCTTTGAAGTCGGCATCCGCCACTTCGACACCGCGGCCGGCTATCAGCGCGGCCGGAACGAAGAGATGGTCGGTACGGTCCTCGAATCGCTCAAGGCCCGCGAGCAGGCCATCATCGCCACGAAGGTCAACATCCGGCCTGCCCAGGTCGCATCCCTCTCTACTGCGGAACTCAAGGACGCGTTCATCCGGGTCGCCGAAGGCAGCCTCAAGCGCCTCAGGACCGACTACATCGATATCCTCTATATCCACGACGTGAGCAAGGTCGAGGACCTCGGCCGCCAGGGATTCCTCGACGCCCTGACCGAGCTCAAGACGCAGAAGAAAGTCCGGTTCGTCGGTTTCTCCACCCACCAGAACATGGGGCCGACGCTCGATGAAGCCGCGCGGACCGGATTCTATGACGTCGTCCTCGCTTCCTTTAGTTATGCGCTGGCGGGATACCCGGGACTGCGGCGCTCCTTCGAGAACGCGGCCGCCAAAGGCATCGGCATCGTCGCCATGAAAACCCAGTGCATGCAGTCGTGGTACAGGGAAGGACTGCCGACCGAGCTGCAGTCCTTCTATGGAGGGACCATCGTCCAGACGGCCGTCCTCAAGTGGGTGCTTCAGCACGAGTTCATCACCTGCGCCGTCCCGGGCTTCACGAACTTCCGAGAGCTCGACGAAGACTTCTCCGTCGCCCGCGACTTGAAGTACAACGAGATGGAGAAAAAGTTCCTCGCGGACAGGAACGTCCAACTGGCCATGGCCCACTGCATCCAGTGCGGCGGCTGCCTCGAAACGTGCCCCTTGGGCGTGGACACACGGACTCTGATGCGGGCCCATATGTATCTCCGGTATCCCAACGTCTTCCAGGCCAGGGATACGCTCGAGAGCCTGCCCGCAGACCGGGGCCTGGTCCGGTGCGGATCCTGCGATGCGTGCCAGGCGCACTGCCGAGGCCGCAT
Organism: Candidatus Aminicenantota bacterium; assembly: GCA_963727095.1. Lineage (GTDB taxonomy): Bacteria > Acidobacteriota > Aminicenantia > Aminicenantales > Saccharicenantaceae > CAVSEQ01. The sequence continues at coordinate 587,396 of CAVSEQ010000004.1, forward strand.
CGATATCGGCAAGAGAATCGAGCAGCTGAAGATTCATTTCGCGTGACAGGTCTCGGGGAGGGCCGGTGATCCTCATCAGCGGAATCGCCGTGGTCGACATGATCGCGAGCGGCCTGCCGCGCGTGGCGGCGCCGGGCGAGCTCGTTTTCGGTTCGATCGGGATTTCGCTGGGGGGGCACGCCTGTAACGTCTCGACGGACCTCGCCCGGCTGGGGCTTCCGGGATCCGACGTGAGGGTCGTGTTCGCCGCCGGCCGCGACATGTTTGGGCGCTACATCATCGATACCCTGCGGAAGCAGGGAGTGTGTGCCGAAGCGGTCATGACCGGGAACACGCCCACGTCGCTCGACCTCATCTTGGTGGCCAAGGGCGAGGACAGACGGTTTCATGTCGACCCCGGGGCCAACATCGTCATGCCTGCCGGCCGGGTCTCGGCGCTGATCGAGAAATATCGTCCCAGGCTCTTCTATGTCGGCGGCGCCGGGCTCCTCAATCGGCTGGATGCCAAACTCGACGCGGTCCTTAGGAAAGCAAAGCGCGCTGGCGCCCGGACCTTTGTCGATGTGGTCACCCCATACAAGCAAAGCTGGACGTTCCTAAAGAAAGCTTTGCCGTGGACCGATTTCTTCCACTGCAACGACGACGAAGCCGCCGCAATTACGGGCGAGAGGAACCAAGACAAGGCTCTGAAGAAAATTCACAAGATGGGGGCGAGGCACGTTTTCATCACGATGGGGGAGAAGGGTGTTGCGGCCTTAGTCCCGGGCGCCGTCCTGCACGTCCCGGCCTTCAAGGTGCCGGTCGTAGAGCCCACCGGCGCCGGTGATGCTTTCTCGGCGGGGCTCATGCTCAAGATCCATGGAACGCGCGCGGCCGGCCGGGCCCCGACATCTAGCCGAAGCCAGGCCGACTCTACCGTCGAGGATTGGAAGAGCATCCTGGTCTACGCCTCGGCATGCGGCGCCGTTTGTTGCGGCGGCGTGGGCGCGAGTACTTCGGTCTCGGCCGCCGCAGTAGAGTCTCTCCTCCGCCGCCACGGCAGCTCCCTCGCCCGCGGGATCGCCATCAAAGAAAACGAAGTTAGGAAATAGCCGCCGCCGCGTTTTTTTGGAGGGGACTATTTTTGCTTGCCTAGTCCGCGGAAGTTTGCCGGAACGATCTCGCTGGCACTGGGGGGGAAATGCGGCGCGCAGATACAGAGTGGTTGTCTATCAGGGGCGATACCCGGAGAAGATGAAGAGCGCATCTCTCAAGGCCAGGACATTTTCCACTGGCGTATCGTAGGCCACGACGCCGCAGCCGAACAGAAGCCCGGGCTGGCCTTGGACTGCCGCCAAGAGCCGGTGGGCCTCAGCCTGGATTTCGTGCGGCTTGCCCCGGTGGACAAGCCGGGCATCGACGCTCACCCGGAATGAGCGCCTCGCCTCTCTGCAGGCGAGCTTAAATCGCTCGACGGTTGCGCCTGCGTCGCAAAGAAGCTGGGTGGCGCCCGTCGCGATTAAGTCCTCTAAAATCAACGTCGTGTCCCCGCCGATGATGAGCGGCAGAAAACGAGCTCCGGATTGGACGAGGGCCGGCACCACGATATCCCGGTAGATGGGAAGGACAAGTTCGTGGAACACCTTGGGCGAAGCCGCCCCCGGCGACGCCTTCGAGTCGAACAGGATGACCTCTACACTCCTTGCCAAAAAAGCGCGGCCGTACTCGATGGTGACGCGGCCTGCGAACTCGAGCAGGCGCCGCACAAAATCCGGGTCCTCCACCGTGGCGGCCAGAACGTTTTCAGTTCCGGCGATGGCGCAGGCCAGAGAAAAGGGTCCGGTTAGCGCGCCGCGGATGATCATGGAGCCGCCCAGCTCCCGTTCGAGACGCTCCGCCGCTTGAAGGAAGAGCGGCATCCTGCCGTCTTCTTCGGGATCAGGCAACCCCAGCTTTCCTAGATCACCGGGCCTGTCGAGCCGCGGCGCAAGGATCGATGGCACGTCGTTCGAATCCTCGAAGGTGCGCACCGCGCATCCCAGCGCCTCGGCTTCGACGTTATAGACATCAACTCCGACAACCAGCATGTCGGGGTCGTACGTCTCGAGTTCCTTATGCAGCGCTTCTTCGAGGAGCCCGACGTCGCAGCAGACCTCCGAGGGCGACCTGCCGATGAGCCGCGCCTTATGTTCATAGACGGCCGGAACAAAGGGAGGGCGGTCCGGGATTCCGAGCCGGTACGTTTCCTCGACCCGCTCTCGTTTTGTCATGGGATACTGGAACTAAAAGAAGATCGACGCGATGGTATAGATCCCGAACGCGGTCAGGGCCAGGGCCAGGTAGAGGAGAACCTTGCGGAACTTCATCGGATGGAGTTTTGCCTGGTGCCGCGACACGATCCGCACGAGACCCGTATACCAAATCAGGGAGCCCAGGCCGCAGGCCGCGGCGAAGAGGACCGGCGTCAGTCCTGTGTGACCGACCAGATTATGCCCTGTCACCGTGCCCGCCACGGCGAACCAGAACATGTAGAGCGACGGATTGGATACGTAAAGAAGCACAACACCGAGGATCGGGCGGTGGGACGCTGCCGGCAACTTGTCCCCGTTTTGAGGAAGGCTGAACGTTCTGGACTCTCCGATCAGCTTGTAGCTGATGATGAGAATGATCAAGCCGGCCACGGCCTTCATAACCGACATGAAGATCGGGCTCAGGTCAAACTTGATCCGGAAAAACCCGACCATCGCCACGAGGCAGTAGATGAGGTCGAGAATGGCCGTGGTCAGTCCGGCCAGAACGCCGTGGAAGAAGTCCCGCTTGAGAGTTTGTGAAATGACGAAAACGTTGACCGGCCCCAGGGGGATGGCGGCCAAAAAGCCGATCAGGAGACCCAGCCCGATAAACATGGAACACTATTTTATAGCAGTCCCTTGCGGGGAGTCAATTGACCGGGAATTCCTTAGAGTGGGCGATGGGAAACGAGCGGACGGCGCCAGAGACAAGGAATCCAGGCCGGGGTGAAGGAGGCGCGCGCCGCACCGCAGCCGGGCCTGGCGGCCCGGTCACATCTTGTTGTTGACGGACGGAGCGCGCTCCGCCTCTTCTTCCTCGTCGGACGAAACCTCGATACCCAGAAGCTTGGCGGTGCCTTCGTAAACCATTTTCAGGCTTTTCTTGGATTCCTGGAGTTCGGCCAGCCGCTTTCTGACTTTTTGAAGCTCCCTCTCGACTTCCTCGTCGAGATTATCGAGCTGGCCCTTGACTTCATCCATAGTCCGCCGATAGAGTTCTTCCTGCTCCTTGCTCAGTGCCATCATACGCTCCTTTTTATTGCTGTTCATGGCCTTATTCGCCTGTGGGGTTCGCGCCTTTCGCTTTGAAGTTGATGGCGAACGCCTTCCAGACCTTGACATTCACGCCGTCCTTTACGGCCGGCTGGAACTTCCATTTTCTGACCGCCGCTTCGGCGGCTTTTTCCAGGCCCCCGTCGTCTTTGAGCCCCTTGAGGATGCCCGTGCTGATGACGTCGCCGTTCTCGTTGATGAGGGCGTTGACTGTGACCGATCCCTCCAGACCGAATTTCTGGGCCTGGGCCGGGTAGGTGGGGTTCACCGTCATCAAGGCTCTGGGCTGGACATCGACGGCCTCCAGCGCGACGAGGTCACCTGCCTTGGCTTTCGCAGGAAGACCGGACGCGGGCGCTGGATCCGGCTTCGCGGCGACGGCCGCCGGGTTGCCTGCCGTCTGTCCATCCAAACCCTGCGCAGGGGTTTCCATTGGTTTCGTTTCTTCGGGTTTAGGCGCCGCCTTGGTCTCGCTGAGGGCGGGAATGATCGCCGAAGCCGCGCCGGCGATCTGCGGGGGGAGGATCGCTTCTTCAGCCGCGGGCGCCGTGGGTTGAGCAATAGGCTTGGCCGCCTTGGGCTTCGGCGCCGGGGGCTTGATTTTCTCCTCGGACTTGACAGGCGCCGGGTCCTGCGGCTGGACGTCTGACGTCGCGGTCTGAGCCTGGCCGGAGGCCACGTTCATTTCCTGGGAAGAGGGTACGTGCTTGGGCTTAAGGAACAAGAACGCGGCCGCGGCCAAGACAATAACCGTCGCGCCGATCCCCATGGTGAGGGTGGATGTCTTCTTTTTCTCGGGTTCGTAGATATCCGTAAACAGCCGGGAGGGCTTTTCCGCTTCAAGCGCGGCCGCCTGAGCGAATTCTTCTTTTGTCGGCCAATCCTCATTGCGCGTTTCGTTCAGGGCCGGGCGCAGCTTCGACTCCGGGTGGGCTGCCGCGCTCGGCGCCGAGGGAGCGGTTGAGGAGGGAGAGGTTTTTCCGGGAGGCACGACCGGCGCTTGTTGCGGAGCCGGCACCTTCTCTGTTGTCTGCGCCTTCAATCCGGGCGTCCGATCCGCCTTTGACGCAGGGGGCGCAGGTGCGGGAGCGGGTTTCTGACCAGGCACGGAGTGCGCCGGTTTGGGACGTTCATAAATCCCCAATATGTTCGGCAATGCCCCCGTCCGGCCGGCCAGGGAGGGCACCGGAACCGGTTTTGGTTTTTCGCCCGGCTTCTTCTTGTCAGGCCCAAGGTTGAAATCGGCGAGGGTCGATGCGAGAAGGAGGTCGACTTCTTTCCCTGCGACTTCCTTTTTTTCCGCTGCCCTGCCGGCATCGCGAGATTTTTCCAGGAGGTTCTCTGGAAAGACGGACTTTGCGGTCGGATGAGTCTGAGCGGTCCTTTTGGGAAGGCCATCCGGCTTGGGAGCGGGTGGTCTGGTCAGCGTCTCTTTGGTCACAAAGTTGAGGTCGAGCGAGTTCTTGGCCTTGACTCGTCCTTCCGCTGAGCGAGCCGGGCCCGTCGCTTCACGGCCGGCCGGCTTCTGCGGCACGGCGGCGGGTGTGCGGCCTCCGTTCCCTGGAGAGGCCGGCTTGGGATTCGCGACGGAACGGACGTCGGGAACCGGGATCTCGATCTTCGGTGTTCCCCCGTTCGTTGGACGGGCTTTCGGAAGCTCCATCTCGCTGCCGTCTTCTTCGACAGGAAATCCGGCACGGCCGCCGAGCGCGGTGCGGATAGCTGCCAGGACGTCCGGCATCTTGAGGGGCTTCTCGAAGTACTCGGAGGCCCCATACGTGCGGAGCGCCTCGGTCCGGTAAACGCTGTCTCGATAGACGCCGGTCATAATAAAAACCGGCACCTTCTTGCCGGAACTCTTCGTGATTTTCTCGCAGAGCTCAAAGCCGTGAATCTTGGAGAGCATGGCTTCGGTCAGGACAAGATCGGGACTTTCCTGTTCGAATTTTTCCCAGCCGGACTTTCCGTCGGCGGCCAGTATGACCTGGTATCCCTTGTCGCACAAAATCTTGTGGAGGGACGCCAGCACGGCCTGGTCGTAATCGATGACAAGAATTTTCTTCGTGCCCATCCGGCGAAACCTCTGCGCTGTCTGAATAATCCTTACGCGGCCTATTTTCCGTCACCCCGTTGAGGGGTCAATCACCCTTAGAGGTGAATTAAAGGATGAGATTCTCCCCCCGGTTCGCCGGCCCTGAGGCCGACGTCGTCATCCGGTTGCTCACGGACGGCAATTCCCTTATAATCGGGAAAATCGTCCCAAAGGAGGGGTTTGAGGATGAGTGAATCATTCAAACACGGCCTGGGCTGGATTCCGGATGTTCCAGACTTCCGGGATTATACCGAGGGGACCGAAGAAGTCAAGGCCATCCTGCGGCCGACCGGGGTTCGCGCCGATCGAGGTGCGGCGGCCAAAGGCAAAAAGCGCGTGGGCCCGCCGGCTGAGGTGGACCTGAGGGAGTGGGCGTCTCCCATCGAAGACCAGGGCCAGCTCGGATCATGCACGGCCCAGGCAGGCGCCGGCGTCATCGAGTATTATGAAAGGAAGTCCTTCGGCCGGCACATCGATGCCTCGCGACTATTTCTCTACAAAGTCACCCGCAATCTGATGAAGGTGAAGGGAGACACGGGCGGCCATCTCAGGACTACGATCGGCGCCATGGTCATTTTCGGCGTCCCACCCGAAGAATTCTGGCCTTATACCGATAAAGAGCAGGAGTTCGACAAGGAACCTCCCGCCTTCTGCTACGCCTTCGCCCAGAACTACAAAACGATCCTCTATTACCGCCACGATCCGCCGGGGTCGTCGCGGGCGCAGGTTCTGGGGCGTCTTAAAACCTACCTGGCCGCGGGACATCCCGCAATGTTCGGCTTCACGGTTTACAACTCGATCGAGCAGGCCGGGACCACGGGCAAAATCCCCTTTCCGTCGGCCCATGAAAGGATCGAAGGCGGCCACGCCGTGGTAACAATGGGATATGACGACGCGATGAAGATCCGGAACAGGACGGGCGGTGAAACCACGGGCGCCCTGCTCATCCGGAATTCCTGGGGGTCGGGCTGGGGCGAGAAGGGCTACGGCTGGCTGCCTTACGAATATCTGGCCCGTGGTCTGGCAGAGGATTTCTGGTCCGTCCTCAAGAAGGAGTGGATCGACACAGGCGCGTTTCAACCGTAGAATGCCTGAGATCTTGCGACAGCGCGGCGAGCCGCGTTCTTTCAATTCATAACACTTGGAGGTACGTATCATGACAAAGCGTCTGACGGCCTTTATGACAATCACCCTCACTCTGACCGCCTTCGGGATTGCCGCCGGGCAGAAGGGCGGCGCCGCGGAAACGGAGAGCAACATCCCCGCTCTCGAGGCCTTTCACGAAATCATCTATCCGATCTGGCACACCGCCTATCCCACGAAGGATATCGCCGCGCTGAAAAGCTACGTTCCCCAGATCAACGACCTGGCGGCCAAGGTCTATGAGGCCCGGCTTCCGGGCATTCTGCGGGAGAAAGAAGGAAAGTGGAAGGCCGGCCTCGCCGAGTTCAAAAAGTCCGTTGAGGCCTACAATGCTTCCGCCGCAGGCAGCGACGACCAGGCGCTGCTCAAAGCGGCCGAAACGCTCCACATGCGGTACGAAATGCTGGTCCGTGTGATTCGGCCCGTGCTCCCGGAGATGGACGCCTTCCACAAGGTTCTTTACGTTGTCTATCATACGGATCTCCCGGGCAAGATGTGGGACGACGTCCGGGCCGCCGCGCCCGACTTGAAGGCCAAAGCCGTCGCGATCGCGAACGCTCAGCTTGCCAAACGGTTGGAGCCCAAGGCTGTTGCTTTCCAAACCGCGGCCAAGGCCCTCGTTGATGCATCGTCGGAGCTCGCTGCCCTGGACAAGAACGCCGGCCCCGAGGCTCTCAGGCTGGCCGTTGAAAAAGTGCACACGCGCTACCAGGCCCTGGAGAAAGTGTTCGATTGAGGGGTGAGCTTAATCCCGGAGATTTGCCGCCTGGAGTTTCCGGAGGCCGGCTCTCAGGCTAGAAGGACCCCGGCCCTGAGGATGTGCTCCTTGACGGGGTTTCCATATGGGCAGGCGCGATCGCAGGCATCGCAGACGCGGCACGTTTCCAAGGTGATAGTAGCATCTCCCGGCGCCGACATCCCTGCGAAAATCTCGCGGTATTCGGACCGCGCCCGTTCCTCTTTGCCGTAGCTTTCAAAATAGGCAAGGCAACGCATGATGTCCGCGGTTTTGTGCCCCGCCGGACACGCCGTTTGGCAGAGCCCGCACATGTGGCAGACGCCGGGCGCACTCGCGGCCGCCATGGCGAAAAGGGCTTCTCTCTCTGCCGGCGCGAGCGGCTGGCCTATGGCGCCGAGGTCCTCCTCCATCTGCCGCCGATTGAGGATCTCGGTCACGACCGCCGAGAGCTTGTCGTTTTCCAGCGCCCACTTGAGCATCGCCTGATGGGGTGATACTCCTCCGGTCCGGTATTTCGTGAGGTCCTGCCGGCGGCCTCCGACCTTCAGCACCTTCATGGCGATGACCCCGACATCGTGACTGTGGGCGAGCTCGATGAGCTTCCGTCCGCCGCTTTCGCCTAGGTAATCGCTGTAGCTCCGGACGTCCTTTTCCGTTTCCTGGATGTCGAAAATGTTATAGCCGAACTGGACCATGTCATAGACGCCGCACTCGACGGCGCGCGGCACAACGGTGTGCTGGTTGATATGGCAAGTGATGCCCCTGAATCTGAATTTGCCTTGGGCCTTGAGCTTTTCGAAGGCGTTAAGGACACGCTCGTCGGTGAGATCATCGGGACGCTCGACTCCGTGGATGCCGAGGATGTCCACATATTCGGAGCCGAGACGCCTGAGGCTCGCATCGACCGAGGCGATGATTGAGGCTGCCGTGGAGCGGCCGCTGAGATGAAACCGGGAGTGGACGAAAACCTTGTCGCGTCCGATGTCTTTGAACAGCCGGCCGAGCAGGCGGTCGCTGTTGCCGTTTTCATAACTCTCCGAGGTGTCGAAATAGTTCACGCCCCGTTCGACGAGTTCGCGCAGAAGCGACCAGTCCGGGAAGGGACTGCCGCCGAGGACGATCTCTGAAATCATGAACCCAGTCCGCCCCAGGCGCCGGTAGATCATGCCGTCTTTCCGGATCCGACCCGGCTCAGCTTGGCGGCCACTGGAGCCCGAACGGGCCGCGAGCGGCGCCAGGGCCGCGGCCGCCGTTCCCGTCAGAAGCGCTTTGAGAACGCGCCGCCGCTTCGGCGAATGGTCGGTTAGATCTCTCAGAGTCATGGGATTTCAAAGCCGGCCTTATTATACGACATTTCCTGTCGCGTGTGGCGGCGGGGGAAGCCGGACCGGGGAACCGGCTACGGCCGGTGCTCTTCGATGAGGATCTGGAGAATTTCGAGCTCATCGGAATCGAACCAGATCTTTGAACAGGACAGGCACTTGTCGACGGGTATGAAGTACTGGTAGTTGTACGGCCTGAGGACCATCCTGTAGCCGCAGTTCGGGCAGGGAATCTCGCCCCCGGTCGCATCGTTCATTTTCATCTTCTTGATGGGGTTGAGCAGCACTTTTTCCTTGAACGCACGGGCCTTCGCTTTCAGGTCCTCCGAAAAGCCCAATTCGCGACGGGCGATGATGCGGTCGATCGTGGCCATGTCCACGAGCTTCCCCGTGCATCCGGGGCACAGCCGGATCGCCACACCCTCGTAGAAGGTTTCGATGAGAGGAACATGGCAGCGGGGACATTTGTTCCGGCGGGCAGGATCGAGGGTGAGCCTCGCGGCCGTCATCCGGGCGGCCAGCCGGACCTGCGGGAATTCGCGGGCCTTGGCTTCGATGCCTTCCTGGACGTTCCTGATCGTCATGAGCTGGGAAAATCCGGGCCGGTTGAAGAGTTCGGCCAGCGTGAAGGGGCCGTCCCATTTTTGAGTCATCGGCGATCCGATAAGCCAGACCCTCGATTCGCCGGCGGTGCCGGTGGCGGCGATGGGAGCATTCGCTGGACCAGAGCCGGGAGTCAATGACTCCGTGCCCGCGGAGGAGCCTGTGCCGGCTTCTGGAACGCTCGTCCCTGAGCCGGCCGCCGGGCCGGCGATTCCCGATCCGGGGAAAAGCTCAAGCTGGCCTCGCTTGATCTCTTCGAAAGAATGGAGGATGCCCCTCGCCCGGCCCCGCGTCCGTTCGCTCTCGTGGACCTCGTCGATGATTTCCGCCGGGGATTTGCGGGCCATGGCCGCCAGGACGGCGATCCTCTTCATGAGCGGCGGATGGGTATTGAATATTCTTCCGGCCAGTGTGTCGGGGATGTCGCGGGCATCGGGAGGGATGATGAACAACGGCGTGTACGTCTGGGAAAAGTCGCCGACGAACGAGTTCTTGACATGCGCCTTGTAGATGGCCCGAGCCAGTGATTCAGGCGAGCGGCAGATCTCGACGGCGGCGGCGTCGGCCAGAAGCTCGCGCTCCCGGCTGATGAGGGCGCTCAGAAGATGCATGACGAGCGCCGCCAGGCTAGCCGCGAAATAAAGGAGAAACGGAGGGGCGCCGGCGGCTTCCCGTTCCGCATAACCACCCCGAAATCCCGACGAGCTTTCCCGCTCGGGCTCGAGCGCTTCCCTGAGCTTCTCGAACAGGTTGGCGAGAGAGCAGACGAGGGTCAGATAGAACGCATCGCCCCTTGCGATATGGGCGATTTCATGGGCCGCGACGGCTTGAAGCTCGTCGCGTGTGCAGTCGGCCAGCAGGCCTTCGGTCACGGCGACCGCGGGTGTGCCGTCGACCTCGATGAGGGCCATGGAATTGACGGCGAAAGAGGGTAGGACGTACGCGTTGACGCGCGGGAGGCCGGCGGCGATCCGGATTTCGTCCACGGTATCGAGAAACTGTTTGTGGTAGCGGTCGGCCGGGTCCGGCGTCGCGGCCTGCAGCCGGCAGAGGATATAGCGGGCGCCGTTGCGCCGTGCATCCAGGAAATGGAGCACGGCGACGATGATGGCGGCGGCCAAGTCGAACGCGAGGAACCGGAGCCAGAAGTGGCCGGACGACATAAGAGGACGCGACAGGATGAGCCCGAAGCTCGCGATCAAGGCGAGGGAGATAAGGCCCAAGCCGACAAAATAGAAAACGATCAGGACGCCGAAGAGCAGGAGGCTTTTCGCCCGCTGGCTTTCCTGGATCTCATAAAAGTCTCGTGGGACCATGCCTCTGACGTCCGGCTCATGATACTACAGAATGGGCGTAGGACCAAAGCTAGTACCGTCACTCTAGGCGATGGGATGAGCTCGGGGTGTTCCCTCGGGCAGGGAGCGGAGTCTTTGGAGCGACCAGCACCAGTGAGGCGGAGTGGCTCGACGCCTCGCTGGTGGGAAATATCCGAACAGAGCCTTCGAGCTGGGGGTCAAACCCACATTTTTCACTTTTTAAGTAAACCGCCGCACGACCACGACCCCGGCAAAAAGTGAAAAGTGTAGGTTTGACCCCGTTGCGTTTCCCCCACCCATGCCACCACTGCAGCAAAGCTGAGGTAGTGCAGGTCGCTTGTTAGAATCTGCTCCCTGCCGCTCAGCCTTCCCACGCCCTCCTCCGGGATACACCCCTGCGCCATTCCTCAGTACGATTGGGGTCGGAGCTCAGGAAATTTCTGATTTAAATAGTAAAGCTCACTGAAACGGCAGGTTCAATTTCGGCCTTGTGTTGCCATTTTAAGGGTTGAAAACGGGGATTTAAGAGCTGAGAGGGAGTAAACCGTCTTCAGTCCGATGTCGTTGTATGTTATAGTCACTGGAACGATAGAAATCGAGACGATCATTATCCGGAGGGTCGAGTGAAAAAAACAATTTGTGCCGTTCTTTCCACCATCTTTATTTTTGCCTTCGCCGGCCGCGCTGCGGCTGTCGACACAGTCAACACGAGATTTCTTACGCAGCCGGCCCTGAGCGCCCGCCAGGTCGCCTTCGTTTATGCCAACGACCTGTGGACGGCCGACCTCGACGGCAAAAATGTCCGCCGTCTGACGTCGGATATCGGAGTCGAATCGAGTCCCGCCTTTTCGCCGGACGGGAGCCTCATCGCCTTCAGCGCCCAGTACGACGGGAATACGGACGTCTATGTCCTCCCCGCCGCCGGCGGAATCCCGAAGCGCCTGACCTGGCACCCCGGGGCCGATATCGTCCAGGGCTTCACGCCCGACGGCAAGTCCGTCGTTTTCATGACGGCGCGTGATCAACCCGTCCGCTCCTACGCGAGCCTTTATACGGTTCCTGTGGCCGGCGGCAATCCCGTCAAAATCCCGATTCCTTACGCGACCCGGGCCGCCTACTCGGACGACGGCAAGTTCATCGCCTATAATCCGTTCGGCGACGTCTTTCTTCAGTGGAAAAACTACCGCGGCGGCACGAATCAGCGCGTCTGGATTTTCAACACCGCCGACTCGTCCATCGAAAAGATCCCTCAGCCCGAAAGCCGCTCGAACGACCCGGGCCCCATGTGGGTCGGGGGTAAGGTGTATTTCCGTTCGGACCGGAACGGCGAGTTTAACCTCTTCTCCTACGATCCCGCCTCCAAGGACGTCAAGCAGCTCACCTTCTTCAAGGATCACCCGATTCTCAACGCTTCAGCCGCGGCCGGCCGCATCGTCTTCGAACAGGCCGGCGTCCTTCATCTCTTCGACGTTGCCAGGAACCAGGAGCAGCCGCTCAGGATCGGCATCGCCACCGACCTTCCCGAGGTCCGCGAGAGGTACGCCCGGGGCAGCCGCTGGATCAGAGGCGCCGCGATCTCTCCTTCCGGCGCCCGGGCCGTTTTCGCATTCCGCGGCGAGATCGTTACCGTGCCCGCCGAGAAGGGCGACGCGCGGAACATCACCAACACCCCCGGCGCCAACGAGCGCTCGCCGATCTGGTCGCCGGACGGGGCTTCGATCGCCTACTTCTCCGACGAGTCCGGCGAATACGAACTTTGCATCAGGGATCAGGAAGGCCGCACTGATGCGAAAAAATTCAAGCTCAACGGGGCCGGCTTCTACGGCTCTCCGGAATGGTCCCCCGATGGACAGAAGCTCGCCTATGCCGACAACTCCCTTACCCTCTATTGGATCGACCTCAAGACCGGGGCCCAAAGGAAAATCGGCGCCGAGTACATTTATCAGCCCGGCGGACAGGCCCAGGTTTCGTCCAGTTGGAGTCCCGACTCCAAATGGCTGGCTTACACGTTGAGCACGCCGACCTATTTCCGGCGGGCCTTCGTCTATTCGCTCGATCAGGATAAATCGTTCCCGATCACGGATGGGCTCAGCGACGTCTCCGAGCCCGTTTTCGACCCGAGCGGAAAGTATCTTTATTTCTTCGCCAGTACGGACGCCGGCCCGTCGCGACAGTGGTTCGACATGTCGAACGCCGACGTTCACGAGACAAGCTCGCTCTACCTTGTCGCCCTCCGCAAAGATATTCCCAATCCGCTGGCCAAGGAGAGCGACGAGGAAAAAATCCAGCCGGCCAAAGAGGAGAAGAAGGCTGAACCCGCCGCCAAGCCCGAGGCGAAAAAGGAAGCGGCGGCCAAGCCGCCCGAGACCTTCCGCATCGATTTTGACGGGCTCGACCGCCGGATCGTGGCCGTGCCGATACCGGCCGGCGTTTACCAGAATCTCGTCATCGGCGAATCGGGAAAGGTCTATTTCCTGAGTTTCAGCCTCCCCGTCAGCTTGGCGGCCGCCATGACGGGGGAGAACCCCTCCGGCTCTCTCCACGTCTATGATCTCGCGACGCGCAAGGATGAGGTCTTGGGCACGAACATCGACGGCTTCACCATATCGGCGGATAAGAAGAAGATGCTGTTCGGCTCCCGCGAGAGTTCCAGCATCGTTCCCGTCGGCAAGATCCAGCCCGGCGCGGGCCGGCTGAATACCGACGCCATCGAAGTCCGCGTCGTCCCCGAGCTCGAATGGCGCCAAATTTTTAACGAGGCCTGGCGGATCAACCGGGATTATTTCTACGATCCGCACATGCACGGCGCCGATTGGAAGGCGATAAAGGCCAAGTATGAAAGCTTCATTCCTGATGTGCCGTGCCGCGCCGACCTCAACCGCCTGATCCAGTGGATGTGCTCGGAGCTCGCCGTCGGCCACCATCGCGTCGGCGGCGGGGATTTCCTCGGCCAGCCCTCACGCGTTCCCGGCGGCCTGCTGGGGGCGGATTATACGATCGAGAACGGCCGCTACCGTTTTAAGAAAGTGTACGGAGGGCTCGATTGGAACCCCGACCTGCGGGCGCCCTTGGCCGAGCCCGGCTCCGAAGTCAAGGCCGGCGAGTACCTGATCGCCGTAAACGGCAAAGACCTCAAGGTTCCCGACAACCTCTACGCCCGGTTCGAGACGACGGCCGGCAAGATCGTGGAAATCACGGTCGGGCCCAACCCGGATGGCTCAGGGTCGCGGACAATCAAAGTCGTTCCCCTGGCCGATGAGAGCGGGCTCCGCAACCGCGATTGGGTCGAAGGGAATCTCAGAAAAGTCGAAGCCGCCACGAACGGCCGGGTGGCCTACGTTTACGTTCCCAACACGAGCACGGCGGGCTACATCTACTTCAAGCGCTATTTCTTCCCGCAGGCGGATAAAGACGCGATCATCGTGGACGAACGCTTCAACGGCGGCGGATCGGTCGCCGACTACTACCTCGATTGGTTGAGGAAGCCCGTCAGCGCTTATTGGGCGATGCGCTACGGCGCCGACCTGAAAACGCCGAGCGCTTCGATCCAGGGACCCAAGGTCATGTTGATCAACGAATCGGCCGGATCGGGCGGCGACCTGCTGCCGTGGATGTGGCGGAAGTTCGGCGTCGGCAAGCTCATCGGAACGCGAACCTGGGGAGGCCTCGTGGGCATCCTGGGATTCCCGGCGCTCATGGACGGAGGACTTGTCACGGCGCCGAACCTGGCCATCTGGACCGAGGACGGATTTGTCGTGGAAAACGTCGGCGTTCCGCCCGACATCGAAGTCGAGCAGACGCCGAAGGATGTGATGGCCGGGCACGACCCGCAACTCGAGCGTGCGATCCAAGTGGTGATGGACGAGCTGGCCAAAAATCCGCCGAAGAAACCCAGCCGCCCCGCGTTCCCCATCCGCGTCAGATAATTGGGGTCGGGGATAATTGGGGTCGGACCAAACGACTTATTGATAAGAAACAGTTTTGGCCATAAAAATCGTAGTTTTTGGGCCTTAACCCGTTCGCCGACGCTAAACCCCGCCTTTCAAGGCGGGGACAAGAAGCGAGGCTCAGGGTTAACCCCGAAAAAGCCCCGGCATTCATGCCGGGGACTCGAGGGGTTGACTCGCTGTTTTTGACCGTCAAAACGCGGACTTAAGGCGTCCGGGCTGGATTTTTCTCGGCAAAATTGATATTCATTGATGCAGGGGTGAGCGTTCATTGGCCAAAAAGCGGCAGGAGATCGATTCCCTGGGCCGCATTTCGGTTCCCGTGGACGCCTATTACGGAAGCCAAACTCAGCGCGCCGTCGAGAATTTTCCGATCTCGGGACTCCGCGCTCCTGCCGTCCTGATCGCCGCGGCGGCCCGGGTCAAAAAGGCCGCAGCCCTGGCCAACCGCAGGCTCGGCCTCCTCGACGCGTCCCGCTCCGCCGCCATCGTCAAAGCCTGTAACGAGATCATCGCCGGCAAATTGGACGGCCAGTTTGTCGTCGATGTCTTTCAGATGGGCGCCGGAACCTCGTTTCATATGAATGTCAACGAGGTTATCGCCAACCGCGCCGAAGAGCTCCTCGGTGGCCGACGCGGCGATTACCGGCTCGTCCATCCGAACGACCACGTCAACATCGGTCAGAGCACGAACGATGTCTATCCTACGGCCATGCGGCTTGCGGCGATGTCACTTCTGCACGCCGCGCTCGACCCCGCCCTCCGCGATTTCGAGCGGGCCCTCAGCCGCAAAGCCCGCGAATTCGACGGGATCCTCAAGGCCGGCCGCACCCACCTTCAGGACGCCGTCCCCATCCGTCTCGGCCAGGAATTCGCCGCCTACGCCGCAGCCGTGCGCGCCGCGCGGGCCTCACTCCGCCGGGCCTCGTTTGGTCTGCGCGCCATCGGTCTCGGCGGAAGCGCCGCGGGCACCGGACTCAACACCCACCCCCGCTACCGCCGCCTCGTCACGTCGCTCCTCGCCGCCGAATCGGGGTTTCCTCTCACTGCCGCAGCCGACCCGCGCGAGGCCATGCAAAGCCTGCGGCCCTTCGCCGAAGTCTCGTCCGCCCTGCGCAACCTCGCCCTCGAGCTCATCCGCATCGCCAACGACCTCCGCCTCCTGGCATCCGGCCCGCGCACAGGCCTGGCTGAAATCGCTTTCCCCGAGGTCGCGCCCGGATCGTCCATCATGCCGGGCAAGGTCAATCCCAGCATGCTCGAGATGCTCAACCAAGTCTGTTTCCAGGTCATCGGCTGCGATCTCGCCGTGGGCGCCGCCGTGCAGGCCGGACAGCTCGAGCTCAATGTGATGATGCCCGTCGTCGCTTTTAACCTCCTCTTCATGATAACGATTACGGCCAATGCCCTGCGCGAAGTCCGCCTCCGCGCGATCGACGGCATCACGGCCGATGGCGCGCGCTGCCGCGCCTACGCCGAAGCGAGTCTCGGTCTGGCCACGGCTCTCTCGCCGCTCATCGGCTATGCCGCCGCCGCCGACATCGCGCGGGAATCGTTGCGGTCCGGAAAATCATTGACCGCGATCGTCCGCGATCGCCGGCTTCTCGGCGCGCGGGACCTTGAGCGCATCCTGGATCCGGCCGCGATGACGGAGCCCGGCATCCCGGCGTTCCGTCGGGGCGCGCCGGGCCGTAGGCTGCCCGGGAAAAAGGACGAGCGCCTGCTGCAGCGCGCCGCCGGCCCACGCAAATCAGACGGGATTCGCCGAGCTCCGAAACCCGGACGCGCCGGCAAAAAGGTCCGAATTTCACGATGAACCTGAACCCTCCGGGCCATCCTCCCGAACGCCATCAATTCGACGTTGTCGTCGTCGGCGCGGGCGGGGCAGGGCTCTATGCCGCGCTTCAGGCGAGCCGCCGTGTCCGCACCGCCGTCCTGTCCAAAGTCCACCCGCTTCGCTCTCATACGGGCGCGGCCCAGGGCGGTATCGGCGCCGCGCTCGGCAATCTCGAGGAGGACAAGCCGGAGTGGCATGCGTTCGACACCGTCAAGGGCGGCGACTACCTCGCCGACCAGGACGCCGCGGTCATCCTCGCCGAGGAAGCCGTCCACGCCGTCATCGACCTCGAACGCCGCGGCCTGCCCTTCGATCGCACCCCCGACGGCCGCATCGACCAGCGCCGCTTCGGCGGCCATACGCGAAACTTCGGCGAGGCCCCGGTCCGCCGTTCCTGCTATGCGGGCGACAGGACCGGCCACATGATTCTCCAGACGCTTTACCAGCAGTGCATCAAGAGGAGCGTTGCGTTCTTCGACGAGTTCCATGTCGTCGATGTGTTCCTCGACGGCGGGACCTGCGCCGGGGTGGCGGCCGTGGAATTGGCGACCGGCGCTCTCCACATTTTCAATGCCAAGGCCGTGCTCTTCGCGACCGGAGGCTTCGGCCGGATGTTCAGGGTCACGTCCAACGCCTTCGCGAACACCGGCGACGGCCCGGCCATCCTGGCCCGCCGCGGCGTGGCCCTCGAGGACATGGAGTTCTATCAGTTCCACCCGACCGGGCTCCGCAAACTAGGCATCCTCATCACAGAGGGCGTGCGGGGCGAGGGCGGTGTCCTGCGCAACCGGAGCGGCGAGCGGTTCATGGAACGCTATTCGCCGAAGCTTCTCGACCTCGCGCCGCGCGACATCGTTTCCCGGGCGATCGTCACGGAGATCCGCGAGGGCCGGGGCTTCATCGGCGACGGTTCCGCGGACGATTACATCGTGCTCGACGCGACCGGCGTGGGAAAAGAAACGCTGCTATCGAAACTCCCGGACATCACCGGCTTCTGCCGCACATACCTCGGCCTCGACCCGGCGGAGACCCCGATCCCCGTGCTGCCGACGGCTCACTACGCGATGGGCGGGATCCCGACGGACTCATACGGCCGCGTGATCGGCTTGCGGCCGGACGAGCCGTACCCGGGACTCTATGCCGCAGGCGAATGCGCCTGCGTTTCCGTTCACGGCGCGAACCGGTTGGGGAC
The DNA here is from genome assembly GCA_963727095.1 of Candidatus Aminicenantota bacterium. Classification (GTDB taxonomy): domain Bacteria; phylum Acidobacteriota; class Aminicenantia; order Aminicenantales; family Saccharicenantaceae; genus CAVSEQ01. The sequence goes on from CAVSEQ010000004.1 coordinate 604,910, forward strand.
GAACAGCCTCGTAGACCTTGTCGTCTTCGGCAGGCGGGCCGGCGACCATGCGGCCGAATTCGCGTCGGGGTCGGACATGCCGCGCGTTCGGAGCGATGATGAGGAAAGGGCGGCGGCGATACTGGCGCGTCTGCGGCCGGACGGCGGGAGCGGTGGGAACGGAGGGATGGTCGGCAGCGGGAAGGCGCGTTCGGCAGGGGATGCGCGTCCGGAGCCCGAAGACCTGCGCGACCGCATGGAACGCTGCATGATGGAGAAGGTCGGTATTTACCGCAACGGGCCGGCCATGGCCAAAGCCGTCGAGGAACTGCTGGCGCTGCGGGGGATGTGGCGGGATTTGCGTGCTTGCGACACGGCGCGCAAGTTCAACCGCCAGATCCTGGAGATCCTGGAGCTCGGGAACCTGCTTGACTTGGCGCTCCTGACGGCGGTATCGGCGGAGAACAGGACCGAAAGCCGCGGCGCCCATTTCCGCGAGGATTGTCCGGAGCGAGATGACGGACAGTGGCTAAAGCATACGATGGCGCGCTTTGAAGGGGAAAAGGTCTCTATCGCGTACCGGAGCGTCAATCTTTCGACTTGGCCGCCGGCGCCGAGGACGTACTGATGAAAATTATCCTGAACATCCGGCGCTTCCAGCCCGATAAGGGACGACCGAGCGATGAAGCGGGGGGCGCTTTGGGGACTCGAGGCGGGGGTGTCGAGAGCGGGTCACGCTTCCAGACGTTTGCGGTCGAAGCCGAGCCTACGAGCCGGCTGCTCGATGCGCTCATCTTTATCCAGCGGCGGATCGACCCGACGCTCAGCTTCAGGCGGAGCTGCGGGCACGGCGTGTGCGGCTCGGACGCGATGATCATCAACGGGAGCGAGAGGCTGGCGTGCAAGACGCTCGTGAAGGACGTGGCGGATAAGGACGGTGCCGTGGTCACCGTCGAGCCGCTGCGGACCCTGGACGTCATGCGCGACCTTGTCGTCGACGAAGCGCCATTTTTTCGAACCTACAAGGCGGTCAAGCCCTACCTCGTGGAGGGTGAGGCGCCGGCGGCAGGGGAGCAGCTCCAGACGCCGGCCGAGCGCCGGGTCATCGACGACGCCACGAACTGCATTCTCTGCGCGTCATGCTATTCGGCCTGCCCGATCGTGCGGACCGTCAACCCCCGGTTCCTCGGCCCCGCCGCCATCGTCCAGGCCTACCGTTTCGTCGGAGACAGCCGCGACCATGGGTTCGAGGAAAGGCTCGGCGTTCTTGACGACCCGAACGGGGTTTGGCCGTGCGAGAACAAGTTCGAGTGCACAAGGGTCTGCCCGCGCGGGATAAAAGTCACCAAGCTGATCAACGAGACAAAACGACGCATAATGTCGTTCAGGACAGGGAAGACTTAACAGTGGGGTCGGACAAACTGAGATTTAAGTATCTAAATAGCCTTTGCGGTCGGACCATAAAATAGCCTCCTAATGCGAACAAATTACTAGAGTTACATTTTAGTCGGGCCATCTTTGTTGGCTTAAGTCGTGTTTTTTGGGCACTAAAAGAAAGACTTAAGGCCACGCTGCTTAAGTGTTCGTTTTTGCCCTCAAATAGTCGCACTTAAGCCCCCTTATTCGGGCGGCTGCTTCTCTATTGCAAAGATTATCAACAAATTAGAAAGGAGTTTATGGTCCGACCCCAATTTTGGACGACCCCAATTTTGGACCCAATTTTCCCCCCAGTTTTAAATCGTCGATCTTTGGACGGGGGGGAACCTTCGACGTCCCTGCAGCGTAGTCATTGTTGGAAGGAACAAGGAAAAAGCGCATGAGAGACCGGAAAGGAAATCGAGAGATGCTGCGAAACCCGCGGACTCTGAGGGAAGAAATGAATATCATCCGCAAGGGAACGCCCGTGGTTGACCCGTTCGCCGATGCTAAGCCCCGCCTTTCAAGGCGGGGACAAGAAGCGAGGCTCAGGGTTAACCCCGAACAAGCCCCGGCATTCATGCCGGGGACTCGAGGGGTTGACATACTGCGCGGACTGGCCGTGGCGGGCCTGACGCTCTTCCTCGCGTCATCCGCCTCGGCCGAGTCCGGCAAACCGAGCCATGCCGCCGCCGATTCCTCGTCCTCGCGCGCCCTCGCCAATGCCGCTTTCGATCCTTCGTCTCCGCTCGTCCTTGTCCCCGCCGCCGCCGCTCCCGTCATCGACGGCAAGCTCGACGACGCGATCTGGTCCGGGGCGCTCAAGTTCGACGCCTTTAAGACCTTCAAGCCCGACAGCGGCAAGGATCCCTCGCAACGCACTGAAGCCTACGTGTCCTATGACGCCGAAAACTTATATTTCGCCTTCCGCTGCTACGACACGGAGGCCGGAAAGATCAAATCCTCGGTCAGCAAGCGCGATTCGATCATGCAGGACGACGTCGTCGCCGTCATCCTCGACATGTTCAACGATAAGCAGAGCGGCCTGTTCCTTATGCTCAACCCGCTCGGCATCCAGGCCGACGGCACCATGAACGTCCAGGGAAATGTCGACGTCAGCTACGACGCCGTTTGGTTCAGCAAAGGTGTCATCGACGACAAGGGTTGGACAGTCGAGGCGCGCATCCCTCTCCAGAGCATCCGCTTCCCGAACAAAAAGACGCTAACGATGCGGGCCTTCTTCCTTCGCTGGATCACCCGGACGTCCGAACAGGCGAGCTATCCTCCCCTCGACCCCAACAACAGCAACATCCTCGCCCAGGGGCAGGCGATCGATGTGTCGGGTCTGCACTACCACCGTGTCGCGGAGCTTATTCCTGCCGTCACGTACCGGGGCATCCGCGAGGCCCAGAACGGCGCCATGGTCCAGACCGAAGCAACGAAGTTCAAGGACGTCACCAGCCTCACCGGCAAGTTCGGCATCACCTCGGATCTCACCATGGACGGCACCTACAATCCCGACTTCAGCCAGGTCGAGGCCGACGCCGGCCAGATCGACATCAACCTGCGCTACGCCAATTTCTACCCGGAAAAGCGTCCCTTCTTCCTCGAGGGGCAGGACCTTTGGCAGTTCGGCGGAATGATGGAGGAAGCGCCGCTCCAGGCCCTCTTCTACTCGCGGACCATCGTCGACCCGGCCTACGGCTTCCGGCTGACGGGCAAGGTCAGCGCGCTCGACACAGTGGCGGCGATCTACGCCAAGGACAACCTGCCCGGGGATACGGTTGACGTCCATCCGGATTTCACGATCTTCCGCTACAAGCACGCTATGAACGGCGATACGTATATCGGCGGGTTCTACACAGGACGCGAATCCGGGTCGGTGTTCAACCGCGTGGGCGGACTCGACGGCCGCTTCCGGCTGGGCCAGCCGTCGGTCCTCTCCTTCCATCTCTTCGGCTCCCTCACGCGGCGCGAGAGCGGCGACCCCACGAACAAGGACCACGCCCTGGGCATCGAGTACACCTACAACACGCGCAAATGGGTGTTCGACCTCGGCTACCAGGACATCTCGAAGGACTTCCAGGTCGACTCGGGGTTCGTCACCCGGACGGGGCTGCGGCGGCTCGGAGCGTTCATCGAGTACGAGATCTATCCGAAATCCGCGTTCATCCAGAAGATCGAGCCGTTCTATTGGGGCTATCAGCTGTACGACACGATCTACAACATGTGGGAGACGTTCAACCTGTTCACGGCCAGGTTCTACTTGCCGCGCAGCACACAGATCCGGTTCGATGCGGTCGCGGCCGACGAGGTCTTCGCCGGGCAGAGATTCCGGCGGAGCGGCGCCGGGATGCAGCTGCAGTCGCAGATCGTCAAGCGGCTCTACGTCCAGGTTTTTGCGCGCTGGACCGGCGCGATCTATTACGACCCGGCGGCGCCGTATCAAGGCTACGGCGGCAGGATCCAGGCCGGGCTCGACTATCAGCCGACCGAAAAACTGGATATCAGCCTGAGCGTGGCTTTCGAGGATTTCCGGCGCAGTCTTGATCACACAAAAATCTACGATTATACGATTCTCCACAACCGGAACACGTTCCAGCTCAATAAATACCTCTTCCTGCGCGTGATTCCCGAGTACAACCTCTATTACAAGCGCCTGACCGTGGACACTTTGGCGTCATTCACGTACATCCCCGGAACCGTCTTCTATGTGGGGTACGGCTCGGCGTACGAGCGGGTCGAATGGAATGGCGCCGACTACATTCAGGCCAACCGATTCCTCCAGACCAAGCAAGGTTTCTTCTTTAAAATCAGCTACCTCTGGCGATTCTAAGCCTCGACATTATCTCTTCGCGTTGCCACTCCCTCCCGAGAACGAGAGAGAGTTGACCCGTTCGCCGACGCTAAGCCCCGGCATTCATGCCGGGCACTCGAGGGGTTTGACTTCCTGCGCGGACGGCGGAATAATCGCTCCGATGCATCCGTTGCTTGACCCCCACAAACAGGAACTGGCGAAGCGCTACGAGAAGGAAAAGAGACTGTTCGGGCTGGCGGGCAGCGCGCTTTCGCTCGTCCTGCTGCTGGCTTTTTATCTCACGGGACTCGGCCGGCGGCTGGCGTTCCTGTGGCCGGACCGTCCGTTCGTGTGGGCATTTCTTGTTTACGCCGCCGGCTTTTTGGCGTGGCTCACTTTGCTCGGGCTTCCCTTGGCGTATTACGGCGGATATCGGCATGAACACAAATGGAATTTTTCGACGCAGTCGATCAAAAGCTGGCTTTCCGATCAGGCGAAGTCCTTCGCGGTGGGGCTCGTCCTTGGGTCGGCGGTCCTGGCGCTGCTACTTGGGATCATGGCCCGCTTCCCGGCCGGCTGGTGGTTCGTCGCGGGGGCGGCGATGGCACTGGTGAGCGTGATCATGGCGACGCTTTTTCCCGTGATCATCCTGCCCATCTTCCACCGCTACACGCCGATCGAGGACAAAGATCTGACCGGCTCGCTCGCCGAGATTCTGACGCAGGAAGGATTGAAGAGCGGCGGTTTCTATCAGGAGGATATGAGCCGGCGGACGAAGAAGGAGAACGCGTTCCTGGCCGGGCTCGGAAGGACCCGGCGGGTCGTCCTCGGCGACAACCTGGTCAGGAACATGTCTGTTCCCGAGATCACATCGATCATCGCGCACGAGGTCGGCCACTATCGATTCAGGCACATTTGGAAGAGCATCGGGATCGGAACCGTCGAGCAGCTGGCGGTATTTTTCCTCCTTGATAAGGCGATGCGCGCCCTGTTCCATGGATTTCCGGGCGGCGTGCGCGAGAACCTGGCCTTGGTCCCGATTATGGCCGTTGTCGGAGGGGCGCTGGCGGGTTTCCTGTTCGGACCGCTCGGGAACGCTCTGTCGCGGCATTTCGAGGCCCAGGCGGATGGGTACGTGTTGACGCACGTCAAGGACAGCCACGCCTTTGTCACGGCCCTGGCCGGGCTCGCCAACCGAAACCTGGCCAACGCCTACCCGGCCTGGTGGGTGAAAATTCTCTATTACTCGCACCCGCCGATCGGCGAGCGGCTGGCCGCGGCGGATAAAATTGAAGAATTGAGGTCGGGCTGAAGTGACTGGAAGAAAATCAGTAATTTGGCGAGTTTTTGCCAGTTTCTAGGCTATGTTCAATAATTACAGTAAGTTGCTTAGGTCCGGCTCCGAGTTATAGTAAAATGATTGGGCGATGGAGAAAAACGAGCCGACGCCGAACGCCAGGGCCGTCGCCCACCTGAAAAGCATCCGTGGGCTCATTCCGCGCGCGATGCTCCGTGAGAAGGCCCGCTCAGGCTCCGTCCTCCAGTCCCTCGAAAGCCGCCAACGCGGCCGCCCGGTTACAGACGCCCTCCTCCGCGACCTGGCCGCCCTCGAGTCGCGGCTCGCCGCTTCCGCCCGCCGCTGCGACACCCGCTACCGCTCCCGGCCGCGCGTCGGCTACCCTCGCGAACTCCCCATCGCCGCCCGCGCCGGCGAGATCGTCGCCGCCATCCGGTCCACGCGCCATCGCGTCGTCATCATCTCCGGCGAGACGGGCTGCGGCAAAAGCACGCAGATCCCCAAGATGTGCCTGGAGGCCGGCCGCGGCATCGCCGGACTCATCGGCTGCACTCAGCCACGCCGCCTCGCCGCCGTCACCATCGCCTACCGCATCGCCGAAGAGCTCGGCGAAGACCTCGGCCGGTCCGTCGGCTACAAGATCCGGTTTCAGGACCGGACCTCGCCGGACGCGTATATCAAGATCATGACCGACGGCATCCTCCTCGCCGAGACCCAGGGCGACCGCCGGCTCAGCGACTACGACACCATCATCATCGACGAGGCCCATGAGCGCTCCCTCAACATCGATTTTCTCCTCGGCATCCTGCGCAAGCTCGTCGATGCGCGGCCCGACCTCAAGCTCATCATCACGTCGGCCACCCTCGACACGGCGAAGTTCTCCGCCGCCTTCCGCAACGCGCCCGTCATCGAAGTCAGCGGCCGTCTCTATCCCGTCGACGTCGAATACCGCGCGCCGGACCGTGATGAGGCCGAGGACAAGGATTATGTGGATCAGGCCGTCGAGGCCGTCACGTCCATCCGCCGCGAAAAGCCGCCGGGCGACATCCTCGTCTTCATGCCGACCGAACAGGATATCCTCGAAACCTGCCGCATCCTCGAGGGCCGCAAGTTTCCGGTGACGACGATCCTGCCGCTTTTCTCGCGCCTGCCCGCCGGGCAACAGCGCATGGTGTACAGCGTCACCGGGCCGAAGATCGTCGTCGCCACCAACGTCGCCGAGACGTCGCTCACGATCCCCGGCATCCGCTACGTCGTGGACACCGGGGTCGCCCGCATCGCGCACTATCAGCCGGGCACGCGAATCAACAGCCTCCCCATCAGCCCCATTTCGCGGGCTTCGGCCGACCAGCGCAAGGGCCGGTGCGGCCGCGTCCGCGAAGGCCTCTGCGTCCGCCTCTATTCGCAGACGGACTATGAATCGCGCGACGAATTCACCGCTCCCGAGATCCTGCGCTCCGACCTGGCCGAGGTCATCCTGCGGATGATCGACCTCGACCTCGGCGAGCCGCTGGAGTTTCCGTTTATCGACAGGCCCGCTTCGAAGACGGTCCGCGACGGCTACGAGACCCTTGTCGAACTCGGCGCCGTCCGCCGCGTTGCCGTGAGCGAGCCGCCGGGACGGAGGGAGATGGCGGGGCGGAGGAGGGCGGAGGATCAGCAAACGCAGGTTGCGGCGCGGGGCCCTACCTGGGTCCTCACGGACAAAGGCCGGCGCATGGCCCGCATGCAGCTCGACCCGCGCATTTCGCGGATGCTCCTCGAAGCCGAGCACGAGAACTGCCTGTCTGAGGTCGCCGTTTTAGCCGCCGCCCTCAGCATCCGCGACCCGCGCGAGCGCCCGCCCGAGCAGGCCGCCCAAGCCGACGCCGCCCATGCCGGTTTCGGCCATCCCAACTCCGACTTCCTTGTTCTCCTCAACATCTGGAACCGCTATCACAGCGAATTCGAGCGGCTCGCGGGAGCAGCCCAGAAGCGCCGCTTCTGCCACGAGCACTTCCTCTCATTCCCGCGGATGCGCGAGTGGGTTTACCTCCACGAGGAGATCGCCGGCGCCCTTGCCCAATTAAGAAGGGGCCAGGTCTACTTTCTGCCAATTTTAGCAAAAAGTAGACCTGGCCCTCTCTTATCAGCCCCGCACGCGGACATCTCGCCGGTGCTCTACGCCGGCATCCATCGCGCGATCCTGGCCGGCTTTCTCTCAAACATCGCCGTGCATAAAGAAAAAAATATGTACGCGGCCGCCAAAAATCGTGAAGTCATGCTCTGGCCCGGCTCGGTTCTCTTCAACAAAACAGCCGGCTGGATCGTCGCCACCGAAATAGTCAAGACCTCACGTCTTTACGCCCGCTCCGCCGCCAAGATCGACCCGGCGTGGCTTGAAGATCTCGGCGGCCCGCTCTGCAAACGCTCGTACTCCGACGCCGCCTGGGACCGGGCGCGTGGAGAGGTCACGGCCAAAGAGCGCGTTACGCTTTTCGGCCTCGAGATCGTTCGCGACCGGCGCGTCTCCTACGGCCGCATCAATCCGATTGAGGCTCATGAAATCTTCGTCATGACCGGTCTCACGGCCGGCGACATCGAAGATGCGCCGCCGTTTCTGCGCCATAACCTCGCCCTCCAGCTCAAGGTCGAAGCGATGGAAGAAAAGCTGCGGCATCGCGACATCATGGTCGCCGAGACGGCGATCGCGAAATTCTATTCCGATCGCATCCCGGGCATCTTCGACATCCGCACGCTCGCCAAGCTCATCAAGGACAGGGGAGGGGACGATTGGCTCCGTCTCAGCGAGGACGACCTGCTCGCCCGCCGCCCCGCCGCCGACGACGTGGCCGCCTTCCCCGATAGCGTTGAGGTGGCCGGCCGTCCGTTCAAGGCCGTTTACAGGTTCGCGCCCGGCCAGGAGGATGACGGCGTCACCCTCCAGGTGCCCGCTTCCATTCTCAGCGTCATCCCGCCCGAGCGGCTTGAGTGGGGCGTGCCCGGCCAATATAAGGACAAAATCGCCGCGCTGATCAAGGGCCTCCCCAAGCGCTACCGGAAGCTCCTCGTACCCGTCGCCGACAAGGCCGAAACGATCGCGACCGAGATGCCGCGAGCGCCGGAGGAAGTGCCGCTTTTCAAGGCGGTGGCCGAGTTCGTCAAACGGAGGTTCGGCGCGGACATCCCGCCGCGTGAGTGGGCGGTCGCCGATGTCCCGAAGTACCTGCGCATGCGCGTGGCAGTGACCGACCGGGCGGGAAGGGTCATCGACGCCGGCCGCGACGTCGACCTTCTGAAGCGCAAGATCGGGGCCGAGGACAGGGCGCCGTCCAAGGTCGAGTCGCCCGCGTGGAAGGAGGCTCGGGCCCGCTGGGAGCGGACGGGGATCACCGCGTGGGATTTCGGCGACCTGCCGGAGAAATTGACCGTGGGGACGTCATTGACGGGCTACCCGGCGCTCGTCGTCGAAAAGGCGGCGGGCGGAAGCGAGGCGGGCGGAGAGCCGGCCCGAGCCGAGAATCAAGAAGGGGCAAAGCCTGAACACTCCAATATTCTTAGAGGTACAGGCTTAGCCCCCTCTTCCGCGAAGAAGAGGTCCAAGCCGCTGACTTTCGACGAGCTGAAGAAGATGAAGACCGGGAGGACGGGGAAGCCGTCTACGGATCAAGCCACAGGGCCGGCCGAGCAAGTCCGGGGCCTGGAATCGGGCGAATCCGAGGCCGTGGCGATACGACTTTTCCCGGCCCATGCCGAGGCCGAGGCGTCGCACCGGGCCGGCGTGCGCGCGCTTCTGATGCGAAAATTCGGGAAGGAGCTCGAATTCGTTAAGCGCTACCACCGGGTCCCGGCCGAGTTTGAAGGGTCGGCACTCTTTTTCGGCGGGCGGCCGGCCATCGAGTCAGCGATCGAGCAGGCCTTGGCCCGGGAAGCGTTCGAGCGAAACATCCGCACCGAATCCGAATACAACGCCTACGAAGCCGAGATCGGGCGAACACTTTTTGAAAAGGGGCACGCGTTGACTCAAACAGTGCTCAAAATTCTCGATCTTCACGCCCGGTTGGGGACGGAGCTCGCGAAGGGAAAGAAAGGCACAGCGGCGGTGGCCGGACGTGCGGTCGGAGCATCAAGCGGCGGCGCGTCGGCCAAGGCAAAAACTCTCAGCCTCTATGAGCTCAGCCGCCTGAAGGAACCGGTCATCCCGCCGTACATCGAATCGCTCGACCGGAATCTCGAGCGGCTTGTTCCAAAGAACTTTCTTGCGATTTATCGGGTCGACGAGGTCCTCAAGCTGCCGCGCTATCTCGAGGCGATGAAAATCCGGCTGGAGCGGGCCCGGATCGATCCCGAAAAAGACAAAACCAAAGAGGCGCAGCTTGAGCCGTACACATTCGCACTTGAGCGTCTGGAGGAAGACGTGGGAATCGCACGAGACGGCGAGCTCGCGGCCGACATGACGCCGTCCGAAAAAACAAGAAAGGGCCAGGTCTACTTTTCGCCAAAATTAGCAGAAAGTAGACCTGGCCCTATCTTAAGTTCTGCCGCCCCCGCCGTCCCGCCTGAAAAACGCCAAGCCGTAAGCGAGCTCCGGTGGATGGTCGAAGAGTTCAAGGTTTCGCTCTTCGCGCCCGAGGTCAAAACGGCCTTTCCTATTTCCGCCGTCCGTCTCGCCCGCAAGATCAAGGACATCGACGCCATCGTTTGATTTTCGGCTCGCCCTCAATTCTCGTCCCCGTGGTCTATCGGATCAGCACAAAGAAATAGCTAATATGCCGCCCCCAATTTTTGGGCCGCGCGGTTGAGCCTTTGGTCCAAGGTCCAAAGCGGCGCCATCCCGAGTACGGCGGACGCCAGCAAATGGACATCGATATAGCCCAGGCCAATCCCTATCAACCCGCGAATCTCGACGAAATGCAGAACCTCTTCATGGCCGACGACCGGCGCTTGCGGGAGGGATTGCAGGAGCCGCAGAATTTCAGCTCGGTTTTGCAGGTTTCCGCAGGCCAGCTCGCCGATGACATGGGGGTGGCAGAGCACGACCCCTTCGTTGAGGAGAGAGGCGAGCCTCTCGCTCCCATGCCGCAAGTGCTCGACCCAAACGGACGTATCGACCAGGATCATCGTCTCACTTGGAGGCCGGGTTTCCTCGCGCGGGTTTGGTTCTCCGCCTCGGCATCGCCTTGAGGCCTTTCTCTGTCCCGGCGAGCGCGGCCAGCCGCCTGGCGCTCTCGAGCGCGATAAGCGATTCCAGGCCCTTCCTCACGAGGGCCGTTTTTTCTTTAATTCCCGTCATGGCCGCGGCTCGGTTCAGGATTTCGTCGTCAATGTTAATCGTGGTCCTCATATGCATAGATATGCATAAACAAGGCATCTCTGTCAAATCGCGGTTATATCCGCCTAACAATAAATAGGACGTGAAGATTCGGGGCGACTCTCACTCGCAGGAGTTGTTGGTTGGGTTTAACTCCCGGAAAACGAGCGCGCCATGTTAGAATAATCTAAAGGTGAACCAAAATGCCGAAGAATAAAAAAGCGCATGTCCGACAAATCCAACCCGCCGCGCCAGCCCTCGCGGCGCCCACTGCAACGGCACCCTTAGCGGCACCCGCTTCGCCCGCGGCCGTCATCTCGCCTCCGGCTCCCGGCTCATGGGCCGCGGAGCGCGACCAGGCCATCGGCGACTTCCTCGACAGGTTTGCCGATTCCCCCGACCGCGACCTGCTGGCCGAGATCATGCTCACCATCACCCGCCTGGCCCGCGACAAGACAGATCGAGGCGAACTCAAGCTCCTCACTTCCGCTTTCATGGAACTGCGCTACGCGTTTAAGGTGTTCGCCCCCTATCACGACATCCGCAAGGTCAGCATCTTCGGCTCGAGCCGGACGCCGGCCACGCATCCCGACTATATCCAGGCCGAGTCGTTCGCGCGCCTCATGCGCCTCCGAAAATGGATGGTCATCACAGGCGCAGGCAACGGGATCATGGGGGCCGGACAGGCCGGGGCCGGGCGCGCCGCGAGCTTCGGCGTCGCCATCCGCCTCCCCCACGAGCAGAAGACCAACGACGTCATCATGGCCGATCCCAAGCTGATCACGTTCAAGTATTTTTTCACGCGCAAGATCCTGTTCCTGAAGGAAGCCTCGGCGATCTGCCTTTTCCCCGGCGGGTTCGGGACGCACGACGAAGGATGCGAATCTCTGACCATGGTTCAGACGGGGAAAACCACCCTCATGCCGATCGTCATGGTCGACTCACCCGGGGGGACGTACTGGCAGCACTGGCGTACGTACATCAAGGCCGAGCTGCTTCACAACGGAATGATCAGCGAAGAGGACATGAACCTGTTCAGGATCACCGACGATATCGACGTCGCGGTCGAAGAGATCACGGGATTTTACCGCCGCTACCACTCGATGCGGTACGTGGGCCCGCAGCTTGTGCTGAGGCTCACTTCGCCCCTGCCGGCGGAGGCGCTCGAGCGATTGAACGACCTGTATGGGAAGATCGTCACCGGCGGGAAGATCGAGCAGTGCGCGGGACCGGTCGCCGGCGAAGACAATGAGTATCCCGACATGCCGCGCCTGACACTCCAGTTCAACCGCAAAAACGTCGGAACGCTGCGTCTGATGGTAAACGACATCAACCGCGCTTGAGGATCGGGGAAACACGATTCTTTCCCGTTCGCCTCTTCACTCCAGCCGATAGGGGATGAGAACGAACGGTTGCTTCTTATTGTCGAATTCCCGGGAATTGCGGGTCACGAATTTGAGACCGTTCCGCATCGTCACAGCCGCTTGGAACGCGTCCGGAAGCTTCCAGCCGTTTTTCCTCCTCAACTCGGCGGCCCTTGTCGCATCCTCTTTTATCAAGGGCAGACACTCGAACTGCTCGCAAAGCTCGTAGGCGGCGAGCGATTCTTCCTCGGTTCCGCCGCACAGCACCTCCGCCCTTGTGATGACCGAAACGACGGCTTCTCCCTCCCGGAGTTTCCGCAACCAGCTTGTCGCCCTATCGATTCCGCGCAGGTGGTCGATGAGAACCGTCGAATCGAGGAGATAAGCCGGTTTCATGTCTTGATGGTCCTCTTATCGTTCCCACTCATCGCGCAACGCGGCGATCTCATCGCGCGTATCGCCCTTGACCGAGGTCCAGGTTCCGGCCGTCTCCCGGAGGACTCCGGCGAGGCTTTTTTGGGATTCCTTGGCGCGGTATTCCTTGATCGCGCGGCGAATGACCTCGGCGCCGGAGATACGGCGGCGCCGGCCATAGCTTTCGAGCCACTCCTTCTCGTCAACCGGGATCGAGATGATCATCCTTGTCATGACTGCCATCCTTCTCACCTTGGCCTATATATATCACAATGATGATATCATGTCAAGGCTTCTGCTAATAACCTGCCCCCGGGTTCCGAACGGTTCTGATACATATTAGACGCTTCTAAGCGGCCTGTTTGCTCAGGGTTTCGTCGCGGCTGCAGTCTTTTCCTGGGGCGCCCTCGTCAGCCAACCCCATATGGGGAACGCCCCGACCTGAAGTGCCTTTCTCCCCCCCATTCCATCGCAAAAGGCGATTGCGCGGCCTGTGCCGCATTGAGCATGATATTGTCCGATGGAAACCTCGCATAAGGAGACCAAAGGCACGAAGCTCATCTGGAACTTCGGAGCCCAAGCGGACTATTGAATGAGCACGCGTACGATTGAATCGAAGTCCCTCACCGAACAACTGGGGGACAGCCAGGAACGATTCTCGTCTATCGTAGAAAACTCGCAGGCGGCGATTTTCATCATGGATGAGATCTTTCGGATCCTCTATGCGAACGGGGAGGCCGTCCGAATCTCGGGATTTCCTCGCGAGGAAATCGTCGACCGGAATTTCCTGACATTCGTCGATGACAAGAGCATGCCGCTGACGAGGTACTATCATAACTGCCGACAGCGCGGCGAGTACTGCCCGTCACGCTATGAATTCGTTTTCGTCCGAAAAGACGGGGAGCGCAGGTCCGTGGAATGTCGAGCCTCCCTGATCAATAATCCGAGGGGAAAGCCCGAAACCGTGTTGCAGCTTCTGGATATCACGGAGCGTTTGCAGGCCGAGGAAGAACTGCACAGTTCCCACGAGATTTTCCGGATCATTTTCGAGTACGCGCCCGACGGCATCTATTTAAGCGATATGAAAGGGACGTTTATCAACGCCAACAGAATGGCGGAGATATTGACCGGCTACTCGAGGAAAGAGCTTATCGGGCGAAGCTTCCTGACCGCCGGACTGCTGCCCCTCAATCAGGTCCCAAAAGCCACGGTTCTTCTGGCCAAAAGCGTCCTTGGCAAACCGACCGGACCGGACGAGTTGGTGCTGAAAAAAAAGGACGGGACGGAGGTTCCGGTGGAAATCAGCACCTATCCCGCCAAAGTCGACGGCCAAACCATGGCGCTCGGAGTCGCCAGGGATATCACCGAGCGCAAGCGATCGGAGGACGAGCTGGCCAAGCGCCGGGAGAATCTCGAGCAGCTCGTCAAAGAGCGGACCAAGGAGCTCGAGGAGGCCAAGCAAGCCGCCGACACGGCCAATAAGGCGAAGAGCGTTTTCCTGGCCAATATGTCTCATGAGATCCGCACCCCGATGAACGCCATCCTGGGATTCTCCCAGTTGATGCAGCGCGATGACACGCTGGCCCCCCAGCAGCGCCGGCATTTGGATGTGATCAACAGGGCCGGCGAGCACCTGCTGGCCGTAATCACGGACATCCTGGAAATGTCAAAAATCGAGGCCGGCCGGATTACCCTCAATCCGACGACCTTCCGCCTCCGGGCGATGCTTGACGATCTCGAGTGGATGTTTCGCCCCCGTACGGACGCGAAAAATATCAATTTTGCGGTGGAATGCCTCGACCCCATGCCATGGTATGTGGAAGGGGATGAAGGCAAACTGCGCCAGATTTTCATCAACCTGCTGGGGAACGCCGTAAAATTCACCGAGACGGGGCGCATCGTCGTGAGGGTTCGCACGGACCCCGAGGGGGCGAACGGGCTTCGACTTCAAGCGGAAATCGAAGACACGGGCCCCGGCATCCCGGAGAAGGAACAGGAAACCCTTTTCAGACCTTTTCAGCAAACCCAGAGCGGCCGCATGATGGGCTCGGGCACCGGCCTGGGGCTGGCCATCTGCAAGGAATTTCTCCGGCTGATGGGCGGGGACATCACGGTCAGCAGCCGGACCGGGAAAGGGAGCCTCTTCAAATTCCATCTTCCGCTGGGCGAAGGCGAAATCGCCGCGGCCGAAAAAAAATCGGAATTCTGCCGGATCAAAAGCCTGCGGCCCGGGCAGCCAAGCTTCCGGATCATGATTGTCGATGACGAAGACATCAACGGCGCCCTCGTCTCTCAGATGCTCGGCAACATCGGATTCGAAACGGGGCGGGCGGCCAACGGCAAGGAAGCCGTTGAGCGTTTTGCGGCCTGGAAGCCGCACTTGATTCTGATGGACATGCGGTTGCCGGTGATGGACGGCTGTGAAGCCATCCGCCGCATCCGGGAAGGCCCGGGGGGCGCAGACGTCAAGATCATCAGCGTGACCGCCAGCGCGTTCGAAGAGAACCGCAGGGAAGCGTTCGAAGCCGGCGCCGATGACTTCCTGGCCAAGCCCTTTCGGGAGGCCGTACTTTTTGAGAAGGTTGGAAAGCTGCTGGGCGTCGAGTATGTTTTCTCGGAGGAGACGGCCGCGGAGAGATACACGCCCCGCACCGCCGCCATGAGCACGGTGACGGCAGAAGCCTTGGCGGCCCTGCCGGTGGAGTTCGTCCGGAAAATGCGCGGGGCCGTTATCCAGGCGGACTATGACGCGATGATGGGACTCATCGGCGGCGTCGAAGGCGCCGGCGCCCCCGTCGCCCAGGTTCTCCGGGGTCTTGTCGAACGTTTCGAATACCGGGAACTTCTGGAACTTTTGCAAAAAAAAAGGAGCGACTCATGAAAATACCCCTCACTTATCCGGACAAGCCGGACATTCTGGTCGTGGACGATACGCCCGCGAACCTCCAACTTCTGACGAATATGCTGAAAGAACGGGGGTATAAAACGCGGCCGGTCCCGAGCGGCATGCTGGCCCTCCAAGCCGCTCTGAGCGACCCGCCGGACCTGATCCTGCTAGACATCCACATGCCGGAGATGAACGGCTTCGAGGTGTGCCAAAGCCTCAAGGCCGATGAAAAGCTGAAAGACATCCCGGTCATCTTCATCAGCGCTCTCAACGAGGTGCTGGACAAGGTCAAGGCCTTTTCCGTCGGAGGGGTGGATTACATCACCAAACCGTTCCAATTCGACGAAGTCCAGGCCCGCGTCGATACGCACCTGAAGCTCTGGCACCTGCAGAAAGAGCTCGAGAAGCACAACAAGCAGCTGGGGAAGCTTGTTCAATCCCAAGTGAAGAAGATCTCGGACACCCAAATGGCGTTGATTTTCGCCTTGGCCAAGCTCGCGGAATCCCGGGACGATGATTCGGGGATGCACCTCGAACGCGTTCAGGCCTTCTGCAAACGGCTGGCCGAAGGGCTGGCCAAACGCTCCCGTTTCGGCGGACAGGTCGACGCGAGATTCATCGAGAACATTTTTCACGCCAGCCCCCTCCACGACATCGGCAAGGTCGCCATCCCGGACCGCATCATCCTCAAGCCCGGCAAGCTGACGCCTGAAGAATTCGAAGTGATGAAAACCCACGCCAGGCTGGGGGCCGAGAAGCTCGAGGCCGTCCAGCGGAAATTCCCGGGGAACGCGCTCCTCGATATGGGCATCGCCATCGCCAGGTTCCATCATGAAAAATGGAGCGGCGAAGGATATCCCCAGGGCTTGGCCGGCGAGGCCATCCCGCTTTGCGCGCGCATCATGGCGGTTGCGGACGTCTACGAGACCCTGAGGGCGAAGCGCTGCTACAAGGCCGCCTTCTCTCACGAGGAGAGCGCGGAGATCATCATCAATTCAAGCGGGACGCACTTTGATCCCGAAATCATCAAGGTCTTTGTCGAGCTCAAAGAGGAGTTCAGCGACATTAGAGAAAGCCTGAAGGACTAGCGCTTCAGATAACCCGATACTCGGGCCCGGCGCCAAGCAGTGAGAGATCGGCTTTCGCCGAGCGTCCTGTCTATTGTGAAAACTCCCGTCCGCGCACAGGTTGACCCGAAGATTGGAAAAATGTACAATTGTGTACAGAATCTAAGCTAGGGGCATTACGGCGGCTTGATTCGGGAGTAGCCCATGAAACAGGTTTCGTTCACGGAATTCCGGCGCAACGCCGCGACGCTTTTCAATTCTGTCGAAAAAGGCGAAACGATCGTCGTCCTCCGCCACGGCAAGCCGATCGCGGAGGTCGTTCCCTTGCCGCATCCCGACAAGGTGCTGTCGTGGAAGCGCCCTGGGATCAAACTCACAGCCGGCCGAGGGGCCTCGCTGAGCCGCGAAATCCTGAGAGAAAGGAAGCGCGGCGAAAGGTGAGGACTTTCTTCGATTCCTCGGGCCTGGCGAAGCGCTATATCCGTGAGCAGGGGAGCGACGCGTTGGAATCAATCCTCGCCGAGGCCTCGGAGGTCGCCGTCAGCCTGATTTGCCCTCCCGAAATTATTTCCGCCCTGAGCCGTCTCCGAAGGCAGGCTATGCTCTCGGATCCCCAATACGAGCAGGCGAAAGCCGCGCTTTTTGAAGATGTGGAAGACATATCGATCTGCGGGATTACCGTTCCGGTCGTCTCTAAGGCCGTCGATCTTCTCGAAGCGCACGCGCTCCGCACGATGGACGCCCTTCACGTGGCGACGGCAATCGAATGGAAAGCCGACCTTTTCGTCTCTTCCGACCGCCGCCAGATCCGCGCGGCTTCGGCATCTGGATTGCGGATCAGGCAGGTCTGAGGCGTCTTAAGTATTCGTTTTCGGCCGCGAAAACTAATACTTAGGGCCCAAAAGCCGCTTTCAAAGAGGCCTATTTGGTGCGATTGCAGTACGATACCTTGGTCCGTCCCCAAAATCTGCGCTGTCCCTATTATTTTGCTTGACACGACCTCCTGACTTTCAGTAAAATTCCAGACACCTTTCGCATCGAACAACAAAGAGGAAGGGTTTTTTTGTGGAACCAAAAATCACTGAGGAAAGGGTAGTTCAAACGCCCTTTTTCGATCCCCGAGCTCGCCGTGATTAACCTCAGTGACGGAAAACCGCGGCTCTAAAGAGCCACTGCGGCCGATGGTCGTGTGTATTTCCTGCACACCTCGCCGCTCGCGGACAAGTCTTAGTCCTTCGAGCATCCAACGGCGGTAGCCTGCACGGGGAGGTGCCCGCATTCTTTGGAATGCGTCCGCCCCCCCGTGTGCATGGTCCCTCGAGCTTAAACATGGCCCGACTCGCCCGTTCCACAGTGATCGGCTTTCCGCACCAAGTCACCCAGCGCGGCAACTGTGATCAAACCGTTTTCGAGAATGAAGAGGACTATCGCCGCTACCTCGAATACCTCGGGGATTGCGCCTCCCGTTACTCCGTGTCCATCTCGGCCTACTGCCTGATGCCGAACCACGTCCATTATGTTTGCGTCCCGGGGACCGAAGACGGGCTTGCCCGAACCTTCAACACCGTTCACATGCGATATGCCCGGTTCCTCAACAACAGGAGAGGCGTCACCGGGCAGCTCTGGAAAGGGAGATTCCTGTCCTGCATTCTCGACGGCCCGAGCGCCTTCGAGGAGGTTCGCTTCATCGAAAACAATCCCGTCCGCTGGGGCCTGGTCAAGCAGGCCGAAGACTATGCCTGGTCAAGCGCCCGGAGCCACGTGCTTGGCGTGCCGGATCCGATTCTGAGCGACGGCGCGTCGCTCGGGGAACAGATCGACGATTGGCGGATATACCTGGCCGGGGAGAAGGACGAACCGACCGTCAGCCGGATACGCCAGAGCCTCAAAACCGGGCGGCCCGCGGGGGATGGTGAGTTCGTCCGGATGCTCGAGGAGCAGACGGGGAGGCGGCTCTCGGCGATGCCGCGCGGCAGGCCGCGGAAAGTGCTGATACCCTAGGGTCCATGCGAGCCCCTACATTTTCCAGCAGCGTCGCCGCCGAATACTCGGAACCGCTTGCAAATAAACGCGATAATGGATATTCTAGGAGCCAAACCATGAAAGTCGTGATACTAGCCGGCGGCCTCGGGACCCGCCTGAGCGAGGAGACCGAGATCCGGCCCAAGCCGATGGTTGAAATCGGCGGCAAGCCCATCATCTGGCACATCATGAACATCTATGCCCACGCCGGCTTCAAGGAGTTCGTGGTCGCACTCGGCTACAAGGGCGAGATCATCAAAGACTATTTCATGAAGTGCTTCTATACCCAGAACAGCTTCACGATCGACCTCACCAACGGCCACATGACGATGCACCACAAATCGACGCAGGACTGGATCGTCCATCTCGTCGACACCGGCGTCGAGACTCAGACCGGCGGCCGTCTCAAGCGCCTGGCGTCCTGGATCGGGGACGAGCCGTTCATGATGACCTACGGCGACGGTGTCGCCCAGCTTGACATCCGCGAGCTCGTCGCCTTCCACAAGAAGCACGGGAAACTCGCGACGATCACGGGCGTCCGGCCGCCGTCACGCTTCGGCGGGCTTGCGTTGGAGGATGGGCTCGTCACCGAGTTCCTGGAAAAGCCACAGATCGGCGAGGGCTGGATCAACGGAGGGTTCTTCGTCCTCGAGCGGAAGGTCCTCGACTATATCGCCGACGATACGACCCTTTTCGAAAAAGAACCCTTGGAGCTTCTGGCCCGCGACCGCCAGCTCGTCGCTTATAAGCACGGCGGCTTCTGGCAATGCATGGATACCCTGCGCGATGTCCGGCTGCTCAACGACCTTTGGCACAAGGGCGAAGCGCCCTGGAAGATGTGGAAATAGCGCGCCCGCAATAAACAAAAAAGAACGAACGTATATGCCCTCCGCGCCTGATATCCTTACCGCTTGCTACCACGGCAAGCGCGTCCTCGTGACGGGCCACACCGGCTTTAAAGGCTCCTGGCTCACCCTCTGGCTCGGGGCTCTGGGCGCCCGTGTCACGGGCTATGCGCTCGACCCTTACACGCCCCTCGACAATTTCCTCCTTTCGGACTGCTCCCGCGTCGCGACCGATGTCCGGGGCGACATCCGCGATTTCGAGAATCTCCAGCGGGTTTTCCGCGAGGCCTCACCCGAGTTCGTCTTTCACCTGGCGGCGCAGCCCATCGTCCGCGAAAGTTATCAGAATCCCAAAGAAACCTACGATGTCAACGTCCAGGGCACGGTCAATGTGCTCGAGACCTGCCGCCTCACCGATTCCGTCAAGGCCATCGTCAACGTCACTTCCGACAAATGCTACGAGAACATGGAACGCAAACGCGGCTTCAAGGAGACCGACACCCTCGGCGGCCGCGACCCCTACAGCTCGAGTAAAGCCTGCTCGGAGATCGTGACGGCCGCCTACCGCCGCTCCTTTTTCGAGAACCCGCATCTTGCCGGTTCAGGAAAAGCGCTGTCCTCGGCCCGGGCCGGGAACGTCCTCGGCGGCGGCGATTGGCAGAGAGACAGGCTCGTCCCGGACTGCATTCGAGCCCTTCTCAAGAACGAACCCATCAAAGTCCGCAATCCCGAGTCGATCAGGCCCTGGCAATACGTCCTCGAGCCCTTGGGAGGCTACCTCCTGCTTGGGGCGCGCATGGCCGCCGCGCCCGCGAATTTCTCAGGCGCCTGGAATTTCGGGCCGGAAAAATCCACGATGGTCTCAGTCCGCCGGCTCGTCGAATTGGTCATCGCGAACTGGGGGAGAGGGGAGTGGGTCCAGGCGGACGAGAAAAAGAACCCCCACGAAGCCCGGCTCCTGTCGCTCGACATCTCCAAAGCGAAGTCCGAGCTCGGCTGGCAGCCGTCCCTGGATGTCGCGGAGGCCGTGAAGAATACAGTTGACTGGTATAAGCAGATAGAGCCTGCAATCATCGGCGCGGGCATCCCCGACTTCTGCCGCGCCCAAATCGCTGCTTACATGGAGAGAATGACCGTCCAATGACCGACCGCGAGAAAGAAATCCGGCGAAAGATCTTCGCCCTGGTCGGCGATCTCTACCGCTACAAGTATCGCGACCGCACCTTCGTCGCCGGCAAGACGCCCGTCCGCTACGCCGGCCGCGTTTTCGACGAGAAAGAGATGATCAACCTCGTCGATGCCGCGCTCGACTTCTGGCTCACGGCCGGCCGTTTTTCGGAGGAGTTCGAGTCGAAGCTCGCCGATTACTTCGAGGCTTCCGACGTCATCCTCGTCAACTCCGGCTCGTCGGCCAACCTTGTCGCGATCTCCGCGCTGACCTCTCCCAAGCTCGGCGACCGCCGGCTCAGGCCGGGCGATGAGGTCATCACCGTCGCGGCCGGCTTCCCCTCGACCGTGGCCCCCATCATCCAGAATAACCTTGTCCCGGTTTTCGTGGACATCGATATCGGAACCTACAACGCCAACCCTCGCCGGCTCGCATCGGCGATCGGGCCGAAGACGCGGGCGATTTTCCTGGCTCATACGCTCGGCAACCCGTTCGATGTCGACGCCGTCCTCAAGCTCGCAAAAAAGTACGACCTGTGGCTCGTCGAGGACAACTGTGATTCGCTCGGCAGCCGCTACCACGGCAAGCTCACGGGGACCTTCGGCCACCTTTCGACAGTCTCTTTCTTCCCGGCCCACCACATCACGACAGGCGAAGGCGGCTGCGTCGTCACGAACGACGAAGCGCTGGCCCGCATCGCCCGTTCTTTCCGCGACTGGGGGCGTGACTGCTATTGTGTCCCGGGCGACAACAACACCTGCGGCAAGCGCTTCTCCCAGCAATTCGGCACTCTGCCTCCCGGCTACGACCACAAGTACGTTTATTCCCACATCGGCTATAACCTCAAGATGACGGACCTGCAGGCGGCCATCGGCGCCGCTCAGCTCGACAAGCTCGACGGGTTCGCCGAGAAGCGCAAGGAAAACTTCGCCCTTCTCCATCAGGGCCTCGCGCGCTACCAGGCGAAACTCGTGCTGCCGGAGGCGACTCCCGGAAGCGATCCATCGTGGTTTTGTTTCCTCATCACGATCAAGGATGGCGCCGGATTCTCCAGGAATAAGCTGACTTCATTCCTCGAGGCCAACGGAATCGAAACGAGGAACCTCTTTTGCGGAAACCTGACGCGCCAGCCCGCCTTTTCGGGCATCAAGAAGCGCGTTCCCGGAAAACTCACAAACACCGACTACGTCATGAACAACACATTTTTTATCGGCCTTTATCCTGGGATCGGACGGCCGCAGATCGATTTCGTGCTCAAGACCTTCGAAGGGTTTTTCGACTCGCTCTAAGCAACATGCCGACCCCGCTAAAGATCTCCGCGACTGTGGAATCCGTCATCCAACACACCGATGACGTCAAAACCTTTATCTTGAGGCCGCGCCGACAGGTGCCGAAATTCAAACCCGGGCAGTTCCTCCATCTGGCGCTTGACTCTTATGACCCGAGTTCGCATTGGCCCGAATCGAGAGTGTTTTCTATCGCCAACTCGCCGACCCGAAGCCAGGCGCTTCGGATCACATTCGCCGCAAAGGGAAAATTCACCCGCAGGATGTTCGACGATGTCCGGGAGAACCGTGCCGTTTGGCTCAAGCTCCCCTTCGGCAGCTTCACGTGTTCTGCGGATGATGCGCACATCGTTATGATCGCCGGCGGCACGGGCATCACGCCCTTCATCTCGTTCCTGGAATATGCCATGGATAACCGTACGGATACGGCCATAGACCTCTGGTACGGCGTCCGGAGCGAAGAGCGGATCATTTTTGAATCGGTCATTGAGGAGTGCCAGGGAAAACTTGCGAATTTTCGCTGCGGGCTTTTTATTGAAGATCCCCCGCGCCGGCGGCCGGCCTCCGATTCTTTCGGCGGGATGCTCGATCTGGACAAGATTCTCGAAAAAACGGAACGACCCAAGGATGCGGTGTTCTATCTTTCCGGTCCTCCCCAGATGATCCAAGCCTTCGAGAAGGGGCTGGGCCGGGAGGGCATCGCTGAAGAAAATATCCGGGTGGATGCCTGGGAATAAGCGAATGAAGACCAACCGGCTCGCCAAAGACCTCGACCATATCCTCGAACACACGCGTCCTCTGTGGGAAGAATTGCGGGGGCGGCGGATATTCATCACCGGCGGGACAGGTTTCGTCGGCAGCTGGCTCCTCGAAAGCTTCGCTTGGGCGAACGACAAGCTGGGGCTCGGATCTTCAGCCGTCGTCCTTACGCGGGACAGTGAGCCCTTCAGGAAAAAGGCGCCCCATCTGGCCAATCACGCCGCCATACGGTTCCATCGCGGCGACATCAGATCCTTTATTTACCCCGCCGACGAATTCGCGTTCGTCATCCACGGCGCCACTGAATCGAGCACGAAACTTAACACCGAAGACCCCCTCACCATGCTCAGCGTCATCGTCATGGGCACCAAACGCGTGCTCGATTTTGCGGCGCGCGCCGGCACAAAGAAGCTCCTGTTTATCAGCTCCGGCGCCGTTTACGGCAAACAGCCGGCGGATATGACCAACATCCCGGAAGAATACTCGGGCGGCCCCGACCCCACAGATCCGATCTCGGCCTATGGGGAAGGGAAGCGGGCCGCTGAAACGCTCTGCTGCGTTGCCGCACGGCATGCCGGACTCGAGCCCAAGATCGCCCGCGGCTTCGCCTTCGTCGGGCCGTACCTCCCGCTCGACGTCCATTTCGCCATCGGGAATTTCATCCGGGACGGCTTGGCCGGCGGGCCGATCCGCGTTACCGGAGACGGTACGCCTTACCGTTCGTATCTTTATGCGGCCGACCTGGCCATATGGCTGTGGACGATCCTTTTCCGCGGTGAAGCGTATGTGCCCTATAACGTAGGCTCCGAACATGCCGTTTCCGTGGGCGAGTTGGCCCGCACAGTGGCGTCTTGTTTTCGGAAGCCGCTTGAAGTCGAGATTGCCCGAAAAGCTGAACCCGGCGCATCGCCCGAAAGATATGTGCCCTCCGTCCGCAGGGCCGCCAAGGCCTTGGGCCTTCGCCAAACGACTAAAATTGAACAATCCGTGCGCAAAACGATCGCCTGGCACAGGCAAATCGGAAACATACGACCCGCGGGACCGCGAGATTAGAATTAAAGCGCAATGCAGATCTTAGGCGCGTTTCCATCAGAATGAGATGCAGTTTAAACGACAAGAATCGTCGGAAAGCCATCTAGGGGTACGCGAAAATGTCAAATGCTATTCCCACTCCACTTTTCGTGTTCGAAATGGCCAACAATCATATGGGGGACATCGAACATGGCATCCGCATAATCCGGGAATTCAAGAAGATTATTGGCGGCTACGATTTCCATTTCAGTTTCAAACTCCAGCATAGGGACGTTTCGTATATTCATCCTGATCATCGAAATCGGAAAGACCATAAATACATCAAGCGCTTCTCCGAGACGAAACTTAGCCGGGAAGATTTCGGACGCCTTAAGGATGAGATCACGACCAGCGGCTTCATTTCGATGTGCACGCCTTGGGACGAACCAAGCATCGATCTCATGGAGGAACTCGGTTTCGATATTCTGAAAATCGCCAGCTGTTCGTTCACTGATTGGCCGCTTTTGGAACGAGTTGCCAAGTCTGACCTACCTATTATTGCCTCCACGGCAGGTGCAACGCTGGATGACATCGATCATGTAGTGGCATTTCTATCGCACCGCAATAAAGCGTTCGCTATCATGCACTGCGTGGGTGAATATCCCTGCTTGCGTGACCACCTTGAACTCAACCAAATCGACTTATTCCGACGCCGGTATCCCGGAGTTCTCGTCGGCTACTCCACGCACGAGGAGCCGGAGAACTTCGATAGCATCCGGGTTGCCGTAGCTAAAGGAGCTGGGATATTCGAAAAACATGTCGGAGTTCCCACAGACGTGTATTCTCTCAACGCATATTCCGCTACGCCCCAACAGGCTGAGAAATGGCTAGGGGCCGCTGACGACTCTTTCAAGATGTGCGGAGTTATTGGCCGCCGTAAGGATATTTCGGCAAAGGAGATCGCGGATATCGAACCCCTTTATCGCGGAGCCTATGCCCGTCGTGATATCCGGAAAGGGGAGCGCCTGCGACAAGAGGATATCTTTCTCGCCATGCCAAACGTTCCTGGGCAGATCGTTGCCAAGGAATTATCGAAGTACAATGAACTCATAGCCGACCGCGACATACGAAGCGGCCTTCCCATAATGGGCAAGGATGTCCAGAAAAAGGAACTCCGAAAACATGTTTATCAGATCCTCAACCGGCTAAAGCTCATTCTCAAGGACAGCCGAGTCGTTCTCCCACCGTATGTTGATATTGAAATATCAACACACTATGGGATCGAAAAGTTCGACGAGTCCGGGGCCATCCTTGTCAAGATACTTAATCGCGCCTACTCGAAGATGCTTGTCGTCATGTTCCCGGGTCAGTCATATCCTAGGCATTTTCACAAAGAAAAAGAAGAAAGTTATCATCTCTTGTTTGGTGATCTGGCTATCGAGGTCGCCGGCGTGCATCGAGACATGAAGTCGGGGGACTTGATTTCCGTTCCGCGACAGGCGCCGCACAGTTTTCGAACGAAGCAAGGTGCTGTAATTGAGGAAATCGCCACAACTTACATCAAAGGTGACTCGATTTATGAAGATGAAAGGATTGGCCAAAACGATAGTCGGAAAATCCTATTAACGATTTGGCCCCAGTGGATGGAAGTGGATGAAAAGGAAGACTGAGCGGCCAGCATGAAACTTTCCGATTACGTCACCTCTTTTCTCGTCGAGCAGGGGGTGGGCTACGTGTTTCTCCTCCCAGGCGGAGGGAATATGCACCTGGTTGACTCTGTGGGTCGGCAAGAACGGCTGGAGTTCGTGGCTTGCTTGCATGAGCAAACCGCCGCGATTTCAGCAGACGCCTACGCTCAATACTCCGGCAATTTAGGCGTCGCTTTGGTCACGACCGGCCCTGGAGGCACTAACGCTATCACGGGTGTTGCAGGTTCCTGGGCAGAGTCCGTTCCAGTCTTGATACTCTCGGGACAAGTCAAAACATCCGATCTCAAGACCGGCCCTCAGATGAGAATGCGAGGCTTCCAAGAAGTGGACATCGTTTCGATGGTCCGCCCGATAACAAAGTATGCAGCTATCGTCCTAGACGCCAATGAAATCCGTTACCATCTTGAAAAAGCTGCTTTCCTCGCCAGATCCGGGCGCAAGGGACCCGTTTGGGTTGACGTCCCTCTCGATATACAGGCGGCATCGATTGAGCCTCACAAGCTTCGTGGCTTTGATCCTTCCGAATTGGCTTTAGAACCGGAGACGGCGCAGCCGGATATCCAGAAAGCTGCAAAGAACACCTTAAAGCTTCTTTCCCGCTCCTTCCGTCCGGTAATCCTTGCGGGTTGTGGAATTAGGCTCTCACACAGCGCGAGAATCTTCGTAGAATTGGCAGACGCACTTGGCGTTCCTGTCCTAACGACTTGGAAGGCTTGCGACCTCTTGCCTGAAGATCATGCCCTTTACTTTGGCCGGCCGGGCACAGTAGGGCAGCGCGGCGCCAACTTTATTCTCCAGAATTCCGATTTACTTTTGACGCTCGGCGCGCGGTTGGATTTCGGCCAGATAGGCTACGGAACAGACACTTTCGCGCGGGCGGCAAAAAAAATCATCGTCGATATCGATCAGGCCGAACTATCGAAGTTCACATTTCCAATAGAAATTTCGCTCCAGGCAGACGCGGGTCTATTTATTAACGAGCTTTCCTCCGAATTATCCGAACATAGAAAAAGCAATTGGGGGCCGTGGCTCGACCAATGCCGAACATGGAAGAACCGCTATCCGGTCGTCCTTCCGGAATACCGGGCGAAGGCATCGGGAGTGAGCACTTACGTTCTCGTTGATGTGCTCTCTGGTATGATGGCTCCCGACGATTTGTTCGTGCCGGGCAGCTCTGGATCGTGTTCTGATATTTCCATGCAAGCTTTACGCGTAAAGGCTGGGCAGAGAGTTCTAAATAGCCCGGGACTCGGAGCCATGGGATTTGGCATTCCGCAAACAATCGGAGCTTGCCTGGCAAGCGGAAGAAGACGGACTATATGTCTAAATGGTGACGGAGGGTTCCAGCTCAACATACAAGACTTGCAGACTGTCCAGCGGCTCAATCTTCCCATCAAGTACTTCTATCTAAATAACGGGGGATACGCTTCGATCCGCGCGACTCAACGGAACTACTTCAAGGGCAGGTATGTCGCCAGCGACCCTGGGAGCGGGTTAACCTTGCCCGAAATATCCAGGGTGGCAGAGGCCTACTCGATACCCTGGAACAGGATCAGCAGAGTCGACGAGCTTGAACAAAAAGCCCGGGAGGCTCTATCTAGGTCCGGCCCGTTCCTTTGCGAGGTCATGGTCGATCCGGATGAACAGGTGGCTCCCAAAGCCTCGAGCATTTTGCACCCGGACGGCAGGATGACGTCCAAACCATTGGAGGATCTATCCCCGCTCCTTAATCGCAAAGAGTTTATCGATAATATGATTGTTCCGCCTTTGCCTGATGATTGAGGCAAAGCTTGATACGATGAAAACGATAATTTGGGACGTTGATGACGTCTTGAACGACTTGATGCGTGTATGGCTGGAAGAGTCCTGGCTACCGGGGCATCCAGAGCAAAATGTAACATATGAAGATTTAACTGAGAATCCTCCCCATAGGCTCCTGGGTATCGAATTTGCGGATTATCTCCGATCTCTGGACGCCTTCAGAGCTTCCAATTTAACGAAACTCTTACCAGTCCCCGAAGTTCTCGCTTGGTTCCGGGCGCACGGGAGTGAGTTTCGGAACATCGCCTTAACGGCCGTTCCCTTGAGAGCGGCAGGAAATCAAGCGCGGTGGGTTATCGAGCACTTCGGATCGTGGATCCGCTCCTTTAATTTCATTCCTTCGGCGAGGCTCGAGGAATCCTTGCCCATCTATGATCCAGCGAAACGCGATTTTCTAAACTGGTTTGGGAAAGCCAACTTCATGATCGACGATAATCCAAATAACATAAAGGCGGCCTGCGATCTAGAAATCAAGACTTTTATCATGCCGCGACCATGGAATGACGGGCGTACGTCATTGTCATCGATTCTCGATACTCTGGCAGATATGGCTCATGGCTGATTGAGGATCCCGCTGCAAATGCGAACAAAAGAAGAGCTGGCAGCCGAACTCGACCTGTTGTTGGAGGAGAGCCTCGCTTCAGTTCATGAGCGCGAAGTATCGACCTTTGACAAAATGGCTTTGCCGTTTGACGGCTCCTTCGTTCTATTTGGTGCAGGAGGGCTGGGTCAAAGGACTGCCGCTGGGCTGCGACGTTTGGGCATTGAACCTTTAGCTTTTTCGGACAACAATTCAGCCATCTGGGGGGAAAAGATCTATGGACTAGCCGTGGTCCCACCTGCTGAAGCCGTAAAGACATTTGGCTCTCGGGCCGCATTCATTGTTTCGATATGGAGCGATGGGATAGGGCACCCGCTTCAAGAGGTCGCCGGGCAGTTGAATGAGTATGGCGCCGCTAAAGTCATTTCGTTTGCTTCATTGTACTGGAAATATCCATCAACCTTCCTGCCGTATTTTTCCTTGGATCTGCCTCACAAAACTATTGAACAAGCCGCAAAGATTAAAACAGCATTATCCTTATGGACCGATTTGTATTCAAGGCAGGAATTCTTAGCACAGATTAAGTGGCGCTTACATCTCGATTTCTCGCGCTTGCATCAACCGGTAGCTGGGGCTACATACTTTCCGGATGGCCTTTATGATCCTCTAAACACTGAAGTGTTCGTCGACGGCGGTGCGTTTGATGGCGACACGCTGAGGCAGTTTCTAAGGCTAACCAAAGGCCGGTTTTGTGCGATATTTGCTTTCGAGCCGGATGCCGTAAATTTCTCAAGACTTAATAAATACGTACTGTCACTAGATCAGCAGCTTAAAAGGAGAATTACTCTCTACCCTGCCGCAATTGGGGTCAAGTCGGGCCGGGTGCGCTTCGAGTCGTCAGGGACAACGCAATCAGCTATCAAAGGCGAAGGCAATACTGATATCGATGTCGTCGCATTGGATGATGTGCTAGTCGGGAAAAAACCTACGTTTCTTAAAATGGATGTTGAGGGTTACGAACTAGAGGCGCTCAGCGGGGCCTCCAAGATCATTTCAGAGAATAGCCCCCTAATTGCGGTTTCCGCCTATCATAGCTTTGATCACCTCTGGAAAATACCGCTTTTAATGGCTTCCCTAAGCGACCAATACTTGTTTTATCTGCGGCCTCATGCGATGCCGACGTGGGACCTGACTTGCTATGCTGTTCCAAAATGCCGGCTTAGCAAGAAGCCAAAGTAACAATGACCGAAACTCCTTTTTACGACCGATATCCCCAAACGCACGTGTGCCGTCTGCAGCAGTGAAGCGAGCAAGTTTTTGTTTCGGCAGACCTTTTCCGAAATGTCGAGCGGCAGTCTGCTCCAAGGCTACGACGTCGTCGTCTGCGAGAAATGCGGCTTCGGATATGCCGACCGCATTCCAGAGCAATCGGCATTCGACGCGTATTATCGCGACATGTCCAAGTACGAACACCAAGACAAGGGCGGGGAAGTCAGCGAGCATGATAAGGCGCGTTTCAGGGCTGTCGTCAATGTCGTCCGGCCGTATCTTTCAGACATGGATGCCCGGCTCCTCGATGTCGGTTGCGCAACGGGACAGCTGCTGGCTTTATTTAAGGAATCAGGATTCAGCAATGTTACCGGTCTTGACCCCTCCGCGGCCTGCGCCCGCGTGGCCCGCAAGACGTTCGACATTCGTGTTCTTACAGGCGGGCTTTCTAATGCCGCAGAAATCAAGGCCTCCGAACCGCCTTTCGATTTCATCATTCTTATCGGAGTTCTCGAGCATATCCGTGATCTTGATTCATCGCTCAAAGGTGTCCGGGAACTGCTTTTGCCCGGCGGGCTGGTCTACGTTGAAGTCCCGGATGCCGTTGACTTCGCGGGCTGGCCCGACGCACCCTTTCAACAGTTCAGCACCGAGCATATCAACTTTTTTTCGGCCGTTTCCTTGAATAACCTGATGACCAAGTTCTCCTTTACCCCGGTCTCCAGCCAGCATATCGCGCGCAACCAATCGGATAACACGGTCATGCCCGTGGTATTCGCTGTCTTTAGGCGCGGCGGGCAGCCGGTCGTTCCCTCAATCACCCGGGATACCGAAACGGAGCGCGGGCTCGCCGGATTACATCGCGCAATCGCGCCAAACCGACGAATCCATACTGAAGAAGATCGATGATCTCGCCGCGAGCCGCAGGGCCGTTGTCGTATGGGGCGTAGGGACTCACACGCTGCGTTTGCTCGAGACAAGCCGGCTGGCGCAGGCGAATATCGTTGCTTTTGTGGATTCCAATCCTCGCTACCAGGGCAAAGAGCTCCACGGCCGACCTATCCTCGCTCCGGCGGATCTGCGCAAGCGGCGCGAGCCCATTTTTATTTCCTCAAGAGTATTTCAATCCGATATCGAGAATACCATTCGAAAAGAGCTCGGTCTCAAAAACGAGCTCATCAAACTGTATCCGAGGAGTAATTCATGAAAAGGGCATTAGTATGCGGCGCCGGCGGCTTTATCGGCAGCCATCTCGTGAAAAAGCTGAAGAAAGAAGGATTCTGGGTTCGCGGCGTTGACATTAAGCATCCCGAGTTTTCCGCGACGGCGGCCGACGAGTTCATGATTCTGGACCTGCGTGAAAAGGCCAACGCCGAGAAAGCCGTTTCGGGCCCGCTCGACGAAGTCTACCAGCTTGCCGCCGACATGGGTGGGATGGGCTTCATCCATTCGGCCGAAACCGAGATCATGCGCAACAGCCTTTTGATCAACGTCAACATGATCCACGCCTCCGCCGAGGCCAAAGTTCCCAGGTACTTTTTCTCCTCTTCCGTTTGCATTTATCGGGATATGAAGCCCGGGGAGCCGGAAATGACCGAGGAACAGGCTTATCCGGCCCTTCCCGACAACGAATACGGCTGGGAAAAGCTCTATTCCGAGAGAATGGCCTTCGCCTATGGGCGCCGCTCCGGGATGGAAATCCGGATCGCCCGCTTCCAGAACTGCTATGGCCCGGAGGGCACCTGGACCGGGGGCCGCGAGAAAGCCCCCGCCGCCATTTGCCGAAAGGTTGCCCAGGCCAAAGACGGCGGGACAATCGAAGCGTGGGGCGACGGCACGGCCATCCGCTCCTACACCTATATCGACGATATGTTGGAGGGGATCTATCTCCTTATGCACTCCGACCTCAAGGTGCCCGTGAACATCGGCTGTCCCGAGTATGTCTCCGTCAAGGAACTCGTCGAAACCGTGGCCCGTGCCGCCGGCAAGAGCATCAACGCCAAATGGATCGCGGGCCCCGTGGGAGTCCAGTCGCGCAATTTTAGCAACGCCAAAATCTATTCGCTCGGTTGGAAAGCCC
Source organism: Candidatus Aminicenantota bacterium (assembly GCA_963727095.1). Lineage (GTDB taxonomy): Bacteria > Acidobacteriota > Aminicenantia > Aminicenantales > Saccharicenantaceae > CAVSEQ01. Next base: position 635,932 of record CAVSEQ010000004.1, read on the forward strand.
GGTATTTCCTGAAGGATGGCATCGGCCTCACATACCCCTGGGTCGCCGAGCAGGTCAAAAAAGCGAAGAGGAAGTGAAACGATGGCCGACCGCAAAAAAGCCCTCATCACCGGCATCTCCGGACAGGACGGCTCCTACCTCGCCGAGCTCCTCCTCTCCAAAGGCTATGAAGTCCACGGCATCGTCCGGCGGTCAAGCTCCTTCAACCGGCATCGCATAGATCACCTTTATGAAGATCCCCATCATCCTGAAACCCGCCTCTTCCTTCACTACGGTGACCTCGCCGATTCCGGCCAGCTCACTGAAATCGTTTTCAATATCCGGCCCGATGAAATCTATCACCTGGCCTCTCAAAGCCACGTCAGGATCAGCTTCGACCTTTCCGAATACACGGGGAACATCACCGGCCTCGGAACAACGAGAATCCTCGAGGCGCTCCGCAGAAGCAAAACGAAGGCCAAGTTCTACCAGGCATCGAGCAGCGAAATGTTCGGCGACGCCCCCGCACCCCAGGACGAGACGACGCCTTTTCATCCCCGGAGCCCCTACGCCGCGGCCAAGGTCTATGCCTACTGGATGGCACGGAATTATCGCGAAGGCTTCGGCCTCTTCGCCAGCAACGGGATTCTCTTCAATCATGAATCGCCCCGGCGGGGAGAGAACTTCGTCACCCGGAAGATCAGCCGCGGTGTCGCCCAAACCATGAAAAGCAGTGGATGGAAGCTCTATCTTGGGAACCTCGAAGCCAAAAGGGACTGGGGATACGCCCCGGAATATGTCGAGGCCATGTGGCTCATGCTCCAGCAGCCGGAGCCCGACGATTATGTCATCGGGACCGGCGAGATGCACTCCGTCGAGGAATTCGTCGAAGAGGCCTACGGATACATGGGCCTCGATTGGCATAAGCATGTCGAGATCGACCCGAGCTATTACCGGCCGACGGAGGTGGACGAGCTCAGGGCCGACTTCAGCAAGGCCAAAAAGCGGCTGAACTGGTCGCCGCGGATTACGTTCAAAGAGCTCGTCAGAATCATGGTCGATGCCGACATGGAAATGATGGGGCTCAAGCCTTGGGGCGAAGGCAAAAAGGCTCTCCTTAATAAAGGCTTTAAGTGGAACGTCCTTCCCGGGGCAATATGATTGATTTAAGAACGAAACGGATCACGGTCACGGGGGGCAGGGGCTTCCTCGGGACGCATCTCGTCCGCAAGCTGAAAGAGGACCGCAGGTGTGCCGATGTCTTTGTCGCCGACCTGCCGGAATACGACCTAAGGGACCTCAACCAGATCAGACGCATGTTCGACGATCAGAAGCCCGACATCGTGATTCATCTGGCGGCTGTGGTCGGGGGGATAGGAGCGAACCAAGCGAATCCAGGGAAGTTTTTCTATGATAACGCGATCATGGGAATCCAGCTTATCCATGAAGCCTATCTTCGGGGAATCGAAAAGCTCGTAATTCTGGGGACAGTCTGCTGTTACCCCAAGAATACGCCCGTCCCCTTCAAAGAAGATGACCTCTGGAATGGCTACCCGGAGGAAACAAATGCTCCATATGGGCTTGGCTAAAAAAATGCTCCTCGTCCAATCCCGGGCATACCGTCAGCAATATGGATTCAATTCCGTCTTTTTATTGCCGGTCAATCTCTATGGACCTGGGGATAATTTCGACCCCCAGACCTCCCATGTAATCCCCGCACTTATAAAAAAGTGCGCCGATGCCCATATCCATAACGAGCAAACCATAACAATTTGGGGGACCGGCCAAGCATCTAGAGAATTCCTGTTTGTTGAGGATGCGGCAGAAGGGATTCTCTTGGCAGCAGAAAAGTACAACGGGTCTGAACCGGTTAATCTTGGAACCGGCATTGAAATAACAATTAAGGAGTTGGCCGAACTCATCATCAAACTGATGGGCCATCCACTATCTATCCGTTGGGATATCAGCAAGCCTGACGGGCAACCCAGAAGGATGCTCGATGTTGCCCGGGCTGAGGCAGAATTCGGGTTCAAGGC